>NZ_AP018290.1:809469-2741309 GCF_002368415.1 Calothrix sp. NIES-4105 | reverse complement strand
AATCAACACACAAACGCAAGATACCCCTAAACCCGTCCCATCAACAAATCAGTTCAACCAACCAATCAACACACAAACGCAAGATACCCCTAAACCCGTCCCATCAACAAATCAGTTCAACCAACCAACCAACACACAAACGCAAGGCGCCCCTAAACCCGCCCCCATTCAGCAAGATATCAAGATTATTACTCCTGTTAGTGGTGAAACAACAGCTAAAACAACTAATTTAGCAGTTCAATATCACCCCAGTTTAGATGTAAAAGTCACACTCAACGGCAAACCTATTAGTCCAGAGGTTCCTAGTTATTTACAGAAAGATGAAAAAAACAAGCTTTATACAAAGATATGGTACAACGTCCCTTTGAAAGTTGGTGAGAACATTATTGTTGCACAAACAAAGTTAGGTCAATCTAATACTGTTAAAGTAACGCTTAAAGAACAAAAAAGAAAACTTGTAATTTCTCCTGTTGGTGAACCACGTATTCCTGCTGATGCTCGTTCCAGATTGCAATTTGAAGGTAAAGTTACCAATGAAAAAGGGGAAGTTATTTCTGAAGATGTTATTGTTACTCTTAGCGCAACTGCTGGTAAGTTTATAGGCGCCGACCAAGACTCGGACGCTCCTGGGTTCCAAGTATTAGCCCATGACGGTAAGTTTTCCGCCACACTTCAAGCTGGTTATGAACCCCAAAACGTCAAGGTGCGTGCGGCTATTGATAATATAGAGGTATATAATAATGTCGAATTTATTACAAACCTTCGTCCTTCACTCGCCACAGGGGTTATTAATCTAAGAATTGGAGCAGGTGGTACAAATTATTGGGGTAGTTATCGCGATTTTCTTAACCCCAGTAAGATTGGCAGTAGCGATGTTGATTTAGATGCATCGGTGTTTGCAACTGGAAAGGTAGGAGATTGGTTATTTACAGGTGCCTTCAATAGTAAACGTCCTCTGAATGAAGATTGTAAAGGTGAGGTACGTTACGCAGGAGGAGTTCAAGATTGTGAAAGAGCTTATCCTGTTTATGGTGATTCTTCAAGCGTTACCCCAACCACACCATCTATAGATAGTGTTTATGCCAAATTTGAGCGCAGTCCGAATATTGCAGGCGCCGAATCTGACTATTTTATGTGGGGTGATTATAATACTCAAGAGTTTACGCGCGCTTCACAATTATTCACCGCAACAACTCGTCAACTCCACGGGTTTAAAGGTAATTACAACATTGGCAATTTACAAGTAACAGGTTTATTCGCCAATAACATAAAAGGTTTTCAACGCGATACTATATCTCCTAACGGTACAAGTGGTTATTACTTTCTATCACGTCGCTTAGTAATTCCTGGTAGTGAAAATGTATTTATTGAATCTGAAGAACTTAACCGTCCAGGTACAGTAGTAAAACGTAAAGCCTTATCGCGCGGCGCCGACTACGAAATAGACTACGACCGAGGAACGTTACTTTTCCGCAGTCGGATACTTTCTACCGAACTCAACCCATTTGGAAGTACTTTAACTAATCGCATTGTTGTAACTTACCAAAACGATAAAGCAAATGACAGCAAACTATACGCAGCAAGGGCACAATACAACTTCCGAAAAAACTCTTCACTCAGCACTCAGAACTCAGCACTTTCTACTCCCTTCCTCGCTGCCAGTTATCTCTGGGAAGACCAAGGCGCCCAAGACTTTGAATTATATGGTGCCGATTTTTTTATTCCTCTTGGTAATGGACAAATATTAGGTGAATATGCACGCTCAAGCCATAATTCACCTACGTTTGGCTATGTTAGTGGTTCTGCTTATCGAATTGAAGCTTTGGGACAAATTACACCAAGTCTTCAAGGACAAGCTTTCTATCGTTCGGTTACAGAGAACTTTGCGAATAATGCAACGTGGAGTTTTGCACCAGGACAAACCCGTTACGGTGCAAACCTAACAGGAAAACTTACTGATACAACAAGCTTTAATTTAGGATACGACTATGAAAATAATTTTGGTATTGCGCCAGCACTCAGGACAGAAACGTTTGATTTATTCAATCCGCAACCGCTCTCAAATCCTGGTAGCAAAATCGATAACTCGCTAACTACTTTAAGAGCAGGTTTACAGCAAAAACTAGGTGATGCGGATGTCAGCTTGGAATATGTTAACCGTTCTCGTAAAGACCGTGTTGATAATAAGTTCAATGCCAATGCTAGTCAGTTAGTCTCTAAACTTAATGTACCTGTAACTGAGTCAGTGACATTCCGCGCGCAGAACGAAGCCAACCTTGGTAAAAGTGATGCTCTATATCCAAACCGAACTACTCTTGGTTTAGATTGGGCACTATATCCTGGTGTTAATGTCAGACTTGCACATCAATTCTTCGATGCTGGTTTACTTCAAGGTAATAGTATTACTAGTCTTGATACTACCGTTCAACATAAATTCTCTGAAGATACAAGTCTTACAGGACGTTACTCTATTTTCACAGGTGTTGATGGGATGAGTGATCAAGGTGCTGTTGGACTTAATCATCGCATCCGACTGGCGCCGGGACTCAAGTTAAATCTAGGTTACGAACGCATTCAAAATAATATCTTTGGTAATACTGCTACAGGTATTCGTTATGCTCAACCTTACGCGACTGGACAAAATGCCTTTTCTTTAGGATATTTCTCTGGTAATTCTTATAGCGTTGGTCTTGACTATACAGATAACCCTAACTTTGTTTTCGATGCGCGCTTTGAATACCGTGATGGCAAAGAAGCGAATAATATGGTTATCTCCGCAGCAGCAGCAGGTAAAATTACTCCTGCTTTAACTGCCGCAGTTCGCTATCAACAAGCAGGTGGCGCCAACCAGTTATTAGGTGGACTCAGTGATACTGCAAATCTTCGTGTTGGTTTAGCATACCGTGACCCTAACGACGATAAATTTAACGGTTTGCTTGCCTATGAATATCGTCAAAACCCCTCAACCACTCCTGACACACTTCTATTTGGAAATGGTGCAGGGTCTACAGAACATTTACTTTCAGCCGAAGCAATTTATGCACCAAATTGGCGCTGGGAATTCTACGGTAAATACGCTTTACGTAATAGTACTAGCTATCTTGCCAATAATTTTACTAATACAAGCAGTTTACATCTTGGACAATTACGCGCCAGCTATCAACTAGGTTATCGCACTGATTTAGCAGTAGAAGGGCGCTGGATAGGTCAACCCACGCAAGGTTTTAACGAATTTGGCATTGCTGTAGAAGGAGGATATCATCTCACGCCCGATTTAAGAATTGGCGTTGGTTATGCCTTTGGTAGTGTCGATGACCGTGATTTTACAGGCTATCGTTCCGCAGGAGGTCTTTATTTAAACATTTCTTACAAAATCAACGAATTGTTTAGTGGGTTTGGCAGGCAAAAAGTGGCGCCACCTCAACAGCAAGAATCAACCATCTCTAATGCTATCAAAAATTAGTATGAAGTCAAATAAAAAAAATCACTATTCTCAGTTTTTGTTAAAAAAATTTCGTTATTTTACTCTTGCATGTACAACTATCAGCTATCAAACTTTAGCTTTATTAACAAATGCAAATTTTTCTCCAGTTTCGGCTCAGGTGGCGCCTTCTTTATGTGCTGTTCCGGGCAAAGATGGTGTAGGAGTAATATCAACTTCTACTATCAATACGTACTATGCAGGTCTTGCTAACTCAACAGTAAATGCAGGTGCAACATCAATACCTCTTGGTGCTATGAACCTTGAAGGTTCAACTACACCAATCACTGAAGGTGATTTACTATTAGTTATACAAATGCAAGGAGCAGATATTAATTCGAGTAATACTTCTAATTATGGAAGTGGGTTAGGTAATAGTACTGGTAATGTTTCAACTAACTTTACTGCTGGTACATATGAATATGTTGTCGCAACTAGTTCTGTTTCTGGTAATTCAGTCTCGATTCGAGGTGCAGGCTTAAATTCTGGCTTAAGATATTCTTACACTAATACTACGACAGGCGCCTCTGATCAAAGAAGAACATATCAAGTAATTCGCGTACCACAATATTCAAGTGCAACTTTAAATACAACACTGACTGCTGCACGATGGAATGGCTCATCGGGAGGGGTTTTAGTTTATGACGTTGCTGGTAACTTGAACTTAAATAGCGCAACTATGGATGTTAACAGTAAAGGTTTTCGTGGTGGTGGTGGTCTGCGACTTAGATTTGTAGATACTAGTAAACCTGCACCTTTAAATACTGACTATCGTACAAGCGCGCCTAGTGGTATAAACAGCGAATACGGCGCTAATGGTTCTAAAGGAGAAGGGACGACCGGAACGCCCCGATACACATTAAACCCAGATTTTATATTGTCTGGTAATATTTTTACACCAAATAGTTTTACATTATCTGATAACGGTTCTGAAGGTTATCCAGACGGTAGTTTTGGTCGTGGGGCGCCTGGTAACGCTGGAGGTGGTAGTACGGATGGTGATCCAGATGGAACGCTGCGGCCAGGACAAGGTTTGGTGAATGCAGAAAACTCTGGTGGTGGTGGTGGTGGTAATGGTGGTTCTGGAGGAAAGGGTGGAAGACCTTGGCGTTCTGGAAACGCTCCACTTTCATTAGATACAGGGGGTTTTGGTGGTGACATCTTTTCTGTTGCAAGTAGTAACCGGGTTGTAATGGGTGGTGGCGGCGGTGCTGGTACAAATAACGATGCTACCAGTCAATCACCCTTTTTTCCTAATAACACCGATGGTAGAGCCAGTAGTGGCGCCCCAGGTGGTGGAATAGTTTTATTAAGAACGGGCAGTGTTAGCGGAACTGGCGATATTAACGCGAATGGTGCAACAGCATTTAATGTTGGACAAGATGGCGGTGGTGGTGGTGGCGCCGGTGGTAGTGTGGTTGCAACTGCACTAAGCAACAACATGCAGGGACTAAATATTACTGCAAAAGGTGGTGATGGTGGCAAAGTTATTATACCAAATGATCCTCATGGCCCTGGTGGAGGCGGTGGAGGAGGTGTAATTTTTAGTACAAGTGCAAGTATATTACCAGATGCCGTGAATGGCGGTTCACCTGGTACTGCGACTGACCCTGTTAGCCTAACTGACCCTTATTATGGTGCCGCATTTGGTGACACTGGTAAAGCGAGTACAATCTCTCCTACAAATTCTAATTTGGGTATCCGTTCTGGTGCAGAATGTGTCCCGCAACTGATTGTAAGAAAATCTACTAGTACTGCGCGCATTCAAACTAAACCTGGTAAAGCTATTTACACCATCACAGTTTCTAATGCAGCAGATCGCGCGACTGCTAATCAGGTTAGAATTACAGACCCTTTGCCTAGTGGTTTTATTTATGATGGCACAGCGCCTGTAATTACCATAAGTGATCCCATTACTAACGCGCCGCAAAATGTAAACCCTAATATTATTCCTAGCGTAGGTGCAACAAATCTTGATTTTGGAACATTTGATATCAGGGGTGGAAGTACTTTAAGCATTACTTTCACAGTTGATGTTGGTGTAAACGTACCTGATGGTATATACCAAAACGGAGCAACCGCAACTTATCTAGACCCACAAAGAACAACTAATAACGGTACAACCAGTAGTAGATACGACGAAGCTAGCAGTAATGCTGAAGACGTTGCAGTGGGTTCAGTACCAATACCTCCAACACCTCCTCAAATATTTCGTATCCGTGGTGTGAAACGCATTACTAACGTCATTCGTAATGGTGTTTCGCTTACTGGTGTTAACTTCAACACTGTTATTGATGACCCCAACGATACAAATGATGATGCTAGTATTTGGGCTAGTTCACAACTGGTGCCAACAGGTGTAACCCGCATGAATCCACAATTAAAATTAGGAGTGGGGGATGAGGTTGAGTATACAGTTTATTTCCTTGTAGATGGAAATCAGCCAATAACGAGCGCACGTTTTTGTGACCCTATTCCCCAAGGAACTACTTTTATAAGTAATTCAGGCAGCGATATCACGTTAAATCTAGCGAACACTATTACTAACCAAACCAATATTGCAGATGGTGATAGAGCTAGTTATGTTAGTCCAGTTGCTCCAGGTCCAGCAAATAACGTTTGTCCTTTGCAGTCAAACCCAACAGGCGCCGTTTTAGTCAATTTTGGAACGCTTGACTTTACACCTGGCAACAATTTTGGTTTTACACGTTTTCGAGTACGAGTTGAATAGTAAAAAGTGATGAGTGCTGAGTACTCAACACTCAGCACTCAGCACTCAGCACTTAACACTTAACACTCTATCATTACAGAATTTAAAGTTATGTAGCCTTTTGATTACGATGGACAGGGCACTGCGGTAAACTAGCCCTTGTTTAATGATTCAAAAGCAGACAAAATTATTGGAAAGGAGCCGTTGGCTAATGTCTCATACCGTTAAAATCTACGATACCTGTATTGGCTGCACTCAGTGCGTTCGTGCTTGTCCCACTGATGTCTTAGAAATGGTGCCTTGGGATGGCTGTAAAGCTGCTCAAATTGCTTCGTCGCCTCGGACTGAAGACTGTGTAGGTTGCAAGCGCTGCGAAACCGCTTGTCCTACCGACTTTTTGAGCATTCGAGTTTACCTTGGCGGTGAAACCACCCGCAGTATGGGTCTTGCTTACTAAATAACTTTAGCAAAAGGGTGAAGGGGTAAAAGGTAAAGGGTAAAGCATAAAAGTAAAATACCTCTTACCTTTAACCTTTTCCCCACTTATCCTACGGCACCGTAAGTATTTTTATAGCATTGACTGTAATTTTAGAAACAATACAGTAGTGTAATATTACCCAGAAGATGACTATCAAGTGATTTTATCTAGTGCTTTAAACTTTATTAAAATTTTTATTTAACTTAAATAATACCTACATGATGTTGGAGATTATATAATAAGATTCTGCTCATTTATGATAATGAATTATCGATAAAAAGTAGAATGAATTTGTGTGATTTTTAATACAAATTTAGTCTGCTCAAAGTAAGTGTTAATATAGAATTAATTTGGTAAATTACCTGTATGAAGTAAAACTTATAAAGGTAAGAAAATAATTGATTGTATTGCACGTACATAAGAGGTATTAATGAAGTTATTAGATATTAATAATAGTGGAGTTGAATTATCCGCGCCGACGAATGATGAGAATGGTGATGGCTTACAACGAATAACACATCCACGTCCGCAATTACAACGGGCGCCATTTCAAAACCTAAATGGTATATGGAAGTTTGCCTTTGACGACGAAGGAAAATGTGTTCAACCGAGTGACGTTAAAGAATGGACTCATTCTATAGAAGTACCCTTTGCTCCTGAATCTACCAAAAGTGGGATAGGCGATACGAGTTTTCACTCTAACTGTTGGTACGAGCGCGAATTTGATACACCTTCCGGTGATGGTAGATTATTACTACATTTCGGCGCCGTAGACTATCGTGCGCGCGTGTGGGTAAACGGTCAATACATTGCTGAACATGAAGGTGGACATACTAATTTCTCTCTCGATATTACCCATGTCCTCAATGACAGTGGTAAAACGTTGGTGACAGTGTGGGCACAAGACGATCCGCAAGACCTCGCTAAACCTCGTGGTAAACAAGATTGGCGCCAGCAACCCCATAGTATTTGGTATCCTCGAACCACTGGAATTTGGCAGACGGTCTGGGTTGAGCGTGTAGGCACTACTTATTTAGGTAGCCTCTACTGGCATTGCGACTGCGAGCGTTGGGAAGTTGGTTTTGAAGCTGGACTAGCGGGTGATGTCCCTGATAAAGGCATTCAAATCAAAATGAAACTGAGCGTTGGCGATACTATATTAGCTAACGATACTTATGAAGTGTTAAGCGGAGAAATAAATCGTCGAATTGCCCTTGGCGACCCTGGTATAGATGATTACCGCAATGAATTATTATGGACTCCGGAAAAGCCAACGTTAATTGATGCTTCTATCGAAGTTTGGTATCAAGACCAATTGGTAGATAAAGTAAAATCTTATACTGCAATGCGAGCGGTAAACGTACAGCGTGATAGATTTATGCTTAATGGGCGCCCTTATTATTTGCGAATGGTTCTCGACCAAGGTTACTGGCCGGATACTCTGATGACTCCACCTAGTGATGAGGCATTGCAGCGTGATGTAGAACTTATTAAAGCAATGGGTTTTAACGGAGTACGCAAACACCAAAAAATTGAAGACCCGCGTTTTTTATATTGGGCAGATGTTTTAGGGTTACTAGTTTGGGAAGAAATGCCTAGTGCCTATCGTTTTACCCGTAAAGCTGTTGAACGGATGACGCGCGAGTGGACTGAAGCCATAAAGCGAGATATGAGTCATCCATGTATTGTAGCTTGGGTACCTTTTAATGAATCTTGGGGAGTACCAAATCTCGTAGAAACGCCAGCTCACCAAAACTACGTTTTGGCAATGTATCACTTAACCAAAACACTCGACCCAACTCGTCCAGTAATTGGTAACGATGGTTGGGAAAGTACAAATACGGATATTCTCGCCATTCATGACTACGACACCAAACCGGAACACCTAACTCGCCGTTATGGGGGAGAAGTTAAGTTATCAGATGTGCTTAATCAAAAGCGTCCCGGAGGACGTATCCTTACACTTGACAACTATGCCCATCAGGGGCAACCAATTATGCTGACCGAGTTTGGTGGTATAGCTTATGCCCCTCTTGACGACCCGGATGTAGATAAAGTTTGGGGATATGAGCGCTCCTTCAATATCAGCGAGCTACAAATGAAATACACTGCCTTACTCGAAGCCGTCAATAGTATTGAGATGTTCAGTGGATTTTGTTACACACAATTCACGGATACATTCCAAGAAGCTAACGGTTTATTATACGCTGACCGAACACCAAAATTCCCCATTGAAGCAATTCGTGCTGCAACAATTTCAGCAAATGCGTTTTGCACTCCCACTAGCTGTTAAGGGTTTCCAAATAAAAAAAACACCCAAAACTCTCTTGTGGAGCGGGCGTCCTCGCCCGCCTGCTACCCTACATATGTGACAGGCAAGGATGCCCTATATTTGGGACGGGCAAGGATGCCCGTTCCACAAGATAACTATTTTGCAATTTTTTTACAATTCTTTAATGAACTGCTATATTATCAGCTACACAATAATATACAAACAAATAGCTTTTGTATGGCAAAGTTTTCAAGACGCAAGTTTCTAGCAGCTTCAGGTGTAGCTGTTGCAGCGCAAGGTCTTGCTCATAGCCTTCAAAATTCAAGTTCTACGTATGCCCAGTTGCGAAGTAAATATTCGGTAGGTGCCTATGCAGGTTATACCGATACACCAGAAACAACAACAGCAGTACTCGGATTTATCGCTGTAACAAGTTGCGCTCCTTTGATAATAGCAAAAGCAAAAGGCATGTTTGCCAAGTATGGAATGCCTGATGTCAAAGTGCAAAAACAGCCTTCATGGGCAGTAATGCGGGATAAATTAATGTTAGGTGCTGCCTCGGATGGATTAGATGGTTCACACTTACTATTCCCGATGGCGTACCTAATTACAACAGGAGAAATTAGCTATGACCGTAAAATTCCCATGTATATCATGGCGCGGTTAAACGTGAATGGACAAGGAATTTCAGTTGCCAAAGCATACCAAAATTTAAACTTGAGTTTAGATAGTTCACCCTTAAAATCTGAACTACAAAAAAAATCACTAAAAGGTGAATCAATTCGGTTTGCAGTGCCATTTCGCCGTGTTACAGGCGATTTTTTTATGCGGTGGTGGCTAGCATACGGAGGAATAGATCCAGAACGGGACACTTCAATAATTGTCATACCTCCACCACAAATGGTTGCCAATATGCGGGGTGGTTCAATGGAAGGGTTTTGTGTAGTAGACCCTTGGCATCAGCGGTTGATTAAACAAAAACTTGGTTATTCGACGGTGACAAGTGGCGAACTATGGAATAATCATCCAGAAAAAGCCTTTGTAATGCGCGCGTCTTGGGTGGACAAGTATCCCAAAGCTGCTAACCGTTTACTTGCTGCTGTGATGGAAGCACAAATTTGGTGCGACCAATCAGAAAACAAACAAGAGTTATTTAAAATTCTGGCTGAACGTCAATGGATGGGAGTATCCGCAGAAATTATCGGTAATCGTTTGTTAGGAAAGTTTGACTATGGTAACGGGCGCCTAGTTGAAAATAGTCCTCATGCGATTAAATATTGGAATAATAACGCATCATACCCTTATAAAAGTCATGATTTATGGTTTCTAACTGAGGATATGCGTTGGGGTTATCGTTCCCCTGACTTTGACACAAAATCTTTAATAGATGCTGTTAACCGCGAAGACTTATGGCGCCAAGCTGCTAAAACTATTGGTCAAGCTGGTGCCATACCACCATCTACATCGCGCGGAGTAGAAAAATTCTTCAATGGTCTAGAATTTGACCCTGAAAACCCAAACATATATTTAAAGGCGCCCATATTAAGGCAAACATCATAAATTGTGCCAAAAAACAAATTGTCATTAATAGCGTAGCGAAAAATCTTAAAGATATCGATATTTTGTCAAAAAAAATTGTCATTAGTAATTTAGCGAATAATCTTATAAATTTTAAGTTTTTAATAGATGTTCCACTACGTTCAACATGACAGTGTGCTACGAAATTAAAGCAGTGATACTCCCTTACCGGTAGAGATTACCTATAAATTCTTCCTCTTCCTTCGCGTTCTTTGCGTTCTTTGCGGTTCGTTATTCTTTAAGCGTGAAGGGAATAATACATCACACGTTGAGTAAACTATAAACACCTTAACAATAAATAAAATGCAAAATCGATTAAAAGTGAACTCATCTCAGCAAATTAAGCAAATAATTCCAACCGCTGTTGGTATCTTAGTTTTTTTACTAATATGGTATCTTCTGAGCTTGCAACCCGACACATCACTACCCTCTCCAGCAAAAGTTATTAGCAATACTTGGGAACTGATAATCAACCCATTTTTTTATAAAGGCAATAACAATAAAGGTTTATTTTGGCTACTTCTTGCTAGTCTCCAACGAGTCGCTGTTGGGTACTCGCTTGCAGCAATTGTAGGTGTTACAATTGGTTTTATTATCAGCCTCAATCCATTTTTACGCAAAGCTTTCGAGCCAATTATGGAATTACTGCGTCCCGTGGCGCCTTTAGCATGGTTGCCGCTAGCACAAGCCATTTTTCTCAAACCCAACCCATCAGCAATATTTGTAATTTTTATCACTGCAATTTGGCCAGTTATCATCAATACAGCTTTAGGTGTTCAACTAATTCCTCAAGATTACATTGATGTTGGAAGAATGTTAGAAATGTCATTTGCCAGAAACCTGTATAAAATTATCTTACCTGCCACATTACCTTACATCTTCACAGGACTGCGAATCTCTCTAGGATTATCCTGGCTCGCAGTAGTCGCGGCAGAAATGCTATTATCAGATGATGGTTTAGGCTTTTTCATCGTCAACGCATACAATAATTCTGATATCAGCGAAATTATATTAGCTATATTTTATCTAGGAATAGTTGGTATTATTTTAGATAAACTGATGGCTATAGTTTCAAAAAAATGGGAAAGAAAGGTTTCATAAAATTTAAGAGAATGTTTGAAAAGTATAAAATCAAACTATAGCCTTAGAAAATCCCCCCAACCCCCCTTAATAAGGCTACCGTGTACCATAAATCTCTCTTTCTTCTCTTTCTTTGTGTTCTTTGTGACGAGCGTGGTTCTTTAAAGAGATAAACCACAAAGAACACAAAGGGCACAAAGGGGGGAAAAGAAGGGATTAATAAAGATGTGTGTACACGGCAGCGCGCGGAAGGGGGGCTAAAAGCACTATTTCCCCCCGAACTCGCGCTCTATCAGGGGGGATTATAGGGGGGTTGGATATTTAAATATAACTTTTCAAACATCCTCTTAGAGGGTGTTTGAAAAACTGTAGCAAACAGTTTGCGTTACACTGGAGAGCATGTTGTGTGCTGAGGCTTATAAGTCATGGCTCGTTGGTTTGAAATCGCAGGTCCTTGTCAACTCGACAAACACTACATGCTACCACCTACCATGAGGTTGCCTAATTTATCACGGTTTTTTGAACAAGAAAGCTATTTCGTCATCCACGCTCCACGTCAAACTGGTAAAACAACGGCAATGCTAGCGTTAGCTAAAGAGCTAACCCTTAACGGACGCTATGCAGCAGTTGTAGTGTCTGTAGAAGTGGGAAATGCTTTTAAACACGACATAGCAGGCGCCGAAGCAGCAATTCTAGATACTTGGCGTGATACAATTGCAGTTCGTTTACCTGTTGACTTACAACCACCTGACTGGGGTAATGGGGCGCCGGGACAACGTATCAGGTCTAGCTTACAAGCTTGGGCACAATATTGTCGCCTACCAATAATACTATTTATTGATGAAATAGATTCTATAGAGAATGAAGTATTAATTTCTGTTTTGCGGCAGTTGCGTGACGGTTATCCTAATCGTCCTCAAAATTTTCCTTCATCTTTAGTATTGGTTGGAATGCGGGATGTGCGAGATTATAAAGTTGCGGATGGTAGTAGTGGTAGATTAAATACTGCGAGTCCGTTTAATATTAAAGTTCGTTCTCTGACGATGAGAGATTTTAATACTGCTGAGGTTGCACAATTATACCAACAGCATACGGATGATACTGGGCAAGTTATTACGTTAGAAGCAGCTCAACTAGCTTTTGATTTGACCCAAGGACAACCTTGGTTAGTAAATGCTCTTGCAAAAGAAATTGTTGAAGAATTGGTAATAGATACAGAAGTAGCAATTACAGTAGAACATATTAATAAAGCTAAAGAAATACTAATTTTACGTAATGATACCCATCTTGATTCCCTTGCAGATAGACTTGAAGAATCGAGGATAAAGGCAATTATTGAACCAATGTTAGCAGGGACAGAACTAGGAAATGTGCCTAATGATGATATTCAATTTGTATTAGATTTGGGCTTGTGCAAAATGAACCCACAAGGAGGATTGGAAATTGCTAATCCTATCTACCGTGAGATATTGCCAAGAGTATTAACAATAACGCCAATGGCAAGCTTGCCACAAATTACACCAACTTGGTTAACTCCCAAAGGCGAGCTAGATGTTGATGCTTTACTGGAGGCATTTATTGATTTTTGGCGCCAGCATGGAGAACCTTTACTTGGTACAACATCATTTCATGAAATAGCACCTCATATAGTATTAATGGCATTTTTACATCGTGTTGTAAATGGGAATGGTACCTTAGAGCGGGAATATGCAATTGGAAGTGGTCGCATGGATTTATGCTTGAAGTATAAAAGTGTTACTTTAGGAATTGAGGTAAAAGCTTGGCGAGATAAAGTCAAAGACCCAGAAGCACAAGGGTTAGTTCAATTAGATGGTTATTTAGAGCGGATAAAAGCAGACTATGGTTGGTTATTTGTCTTTGACCGACGCAAAAATGCACCACCTTTTATTGACCGCTTAGGAACTAAAACGGCAACGACTTCTAAAGGACGCTCTGTAGTTATTATACGCGCGTAAGTTTGATGTTAAGCGCCCATAAAGAAATTTACGTTAAAAATGAAACATTGAAAATTATTTTTATGCTTGGTACGCTGCCAAAATCCTTGTATTTACTACACTTACAGACAATTAAAGCTACAAGGTGCCATTTTTGCCTGTAAAATTTCTATAGTTGTGCTATCTAAGGGTATATGTTTAATTTGTCCTTTTAGCATGGTGTGAATCAATGTGCGGAATCGTTGGTTATATTGGCACTCAAGCAGCGACGGAGATACTGCTCTCTGGTTTGGAAAAGCTCGAATATCGTGGTTATGATTCTGCGGGAATTGCTACGATTTTGGAGGGTGATGTAAATTGTGTACGCGCGAAGGGTAAGTTACACAACTTGCGCTCGAAGCTCGAACAGATGGAAAACCCTGCTCAAATAGGGATAGGTCATACACGTTGGGCAACACACGGTAAACCAGAAGAGTATAATGCTCACCCCCACATGGATACACCTAACCGTGTGGCGGTAGTGCAAAATGGAATTATTGAAAATTACCGCGAGTTACGCGATGAACTTAAAAGCTTTGGTGTTGAGTTTCGTTCGGAAACCGATACTGAGGTTATTCCTCATTTAATTTCTAGATTCCTTCAAGAGGAAATTGCTATAGGGGAAGCATATTCACCTTTATTTGAAGCGGTATGCAAAGCTGTTGGTCAACTTCGCGGCGCCTTTGCTTTAGCAGTTATATGTGCTGACTTTCCTGATGAGTTAATTGTAGTTCGTCAACAGGCGCCATTAGTAATTGGATTTGGGCAGGGTGAATTTTTCTGTGCATCTGATACACCTGCTATTGTTTCCCATACCCGCGCGGTATTACCACTTGAGAATGGAGAAATAGCAAGATTAACACCGTTGGGTGTAGAAATTTACGATTTTGCGGGTAAGCGACTGAAGAAACAACCTCGCTTACTCAACTTGAGTCCGACAATGGTTGAGAAACAAGGATTCAAGCATTTCATGCTCAAAGAAATTTATGAGCAACCAGGAGTTGTGCGTGCTTGTTTAGACGCTTACTTTATTGGTAATTCTAATGATGCGTCTCCAATACAATTGGGTATTCCTGATGACTTTTATGCTGATTTAGAACAAATTCAAATTGTAGCTTGTGGTACAAGTTGGCACGCTGCCCTTGTGGGTAAATACTTGCTCGAACAAGTTGCCCAAATTCCAACTTCTGTTGGATATGCTTCTGAATTTCGCTATGCACCCGCACCCCCAACACCCAATACCTTAACTATAGGCGTTACTCAGTCGGGTGAAACTGCTGATACACTTGCTGCTTTAGCAATGGAAAGAGAACGGCGCCAAGGTCGAGAACCGAAGTATCAAGCACGGCTTTTGGGTATAACCAACCGTCCAGAAAGTAGCCTTGGACATATGGTGCCTCATATTATTAATACATTAGCAGGAATTGAAATTGGTGTAGCGGCAACAAAAACATTTACCGCACAATTAATGGCATTTTATGCTTTAGCACTAGATTTAGCATATCGGCGCCAAACCCTACCTGTTGAAAAAATAGAAGATATAATCAACGGGTTGCGTCAAATTCCTAAAGAAATCGAAGCAACATTAGAAAAACAAGAGCAACTCAGCGAAACTTTAGCACATGATTTTGCTGATACTCAAGATGTTATTTTCCTAGGACGCGGAATAAATTTCCCAATTGCTTTAGAAGGCGCCTTAAAACTCAAAGAAATCAGCTATATTCATGCAGAGGGATATCCTGCTGGAGAAATGAAACATGGACCAATCGCATTATTAGATGCAAAGGTGCCAGTAGTTTCCATTGCCGTACCCGGTGAAGTTTACGAAAAAGTAATTTCCAACTCTCAAGAAGCCAAAGCGCGCGACTCTCGTTTAATTGGAGTAACACCAATAAGCGACGGTGAAGCAGGAGAAATATTCAACGACTTACTACCCATTGCCAACGTCGATGAATTATTATCACCTATCCTTACCGTAGTTCCACTGCAATTACTCGCTTATCATATTGCCGCGCGTAGAGGTTTAGACGTAGATCAACCTCGAAACCTAGCAAAATCAGTAACTGTTGAGTAAGTTTTTTGTATAATGGGACGGCTTTTGACAGCCATCCCACAATAATTAATTTAATTATACCTAAAACAAAGCATCAAGTTTAGCTAGTATTTTCAAACCTTCTTCTGGATTGCCAGTTGCAGCCATTGCTTTAAATCTTGTGTAGGTATCAAATTCTGCTAGAGCTAAGGTGGACAATTCTTCAATTAGCTTATTAACACTTATCCCTTTAGCCTGGGCAAGTTCTTTTAATCTATTGTGTTTTTCATCTGGTAAACGGATAGTTAAAGTCGCCATTTTTTTAACTCCTAATAATTTCTTCAGGTCTTAATATTGATAAGTTAGGAAATAACAATTCCGAATTTTTAAAATCTTTTATATTGTGAGTGGCAATAATTTGAGCATTTCCAGCAACAGCCAATTCAATTAAGTGGTTGTCAGCTTCATCTTTTAAATTAGGGCGCCATAAGTAGTAAATAGAAACCCATTCACTCACGCTCATAAATGATGCGACCAAAGCAGAGATTTCTGCACTTGTTAAAGGGCATTTTGCGAGAATTTCTTCCCTCTCAATAACTGACTCATACTCAGTAAATAAAGCGTTTCCCATCAAAGGTTGGTATTCGCCCTTCAAGCAGCGTCGAATCAGTTCTCTACTCGAACCCGTGGAGCTAATCAGCGCACTTATTAAAACGCTGGTATCAACTACAATTTTAATTGCCATGTAGTTATGATAGCATATAAGCTGTCATACTTTGTTGTATGTTTGTTAAGGGTGGTGATAGTGCGTGAAAGGCATTGGTTGCCTGATAGAGCGTAGATGAGTACTAGTCTTCCAGAACGTTCATTAACAGTACTTCACCTAAACCCTTGTTGCGAAAGTTCTGATCAACTGCGCGCACGACCAAGAAGCGTTGCAGGAACATCTGGATATTTCGGAAGTTTTTTAACGATTTCAGCAGGTAGTTCGTCAATCTTAATGCTAGTAGCACATAAAGTATAATAACCAGCAACAGTACCAGAATTTTTTTCAATCAAGACAAAAGGGGCAGCTACTCGTTTACGAGCATCTGAAGTCTTCCTAGCTCAGAGCCGAAAGCTTCCAGTCGGCTGATACAAGCAAGTATTTGTTTCATAAGTATTAATACTGGAGTCAGATTAGAAATCTAATGCTAATTTTGACTGATAAGATTACCAATCTTACGCAATATTTGGCTGTATGACTCGTCTCCAATGGCTAGTTGTATTGTTGAATTCAATACTTTATCTTACTAAAGATAGATGCTCTAAATAGCGTATCTCTATTCGTAGGCATAAGCTAGCTTAGACTTTTGAAGTATAATTTGTAACATTTAAAAAGATGTTTTATTAAGGTTAGGTAATAATTTTACCTCTAAAGCGATTTAAGTTAATCATGGCTCACATCTGCAAGTAATTGCTTGGCAGGTATTTTCGGTTGCAAAAATTTTGTTTCCGGAAACATTTTCAGCTAGCTATGGAGTAGTGATTTGTCGAAAAGGAGGTGTTTGTAAATTAAGTGGGAAGAGGTGCATGATGTTAGTTGATGCGGGTCAAATTGTGCGTGTTAGGTCTAGGCAATATCTTGTAGAAAATGTTGTGTCAAGACCATCTAGTGAGGAGGATACTTTAGTTCATCTTTCTTGTTTGGAAGATGATGCTTTGGGAGAACAGTTGGAAGTTCTCTGGGAACGTGAAGTTGATGCTAAGGTGATTGGGGAAACTTCTTGGGAATGTATTGTTAATAGAGGTTTTGACAATCCTCGTTTATTTTCTGCTTATCTTCACACGCTGCGTTGGAACTGCGTTACTTCAACTAATCCAAAGTTGTTTCAAGCTCCCTACCGCGCGGGTATTGAGGTTAAAGCTTATCAACTTGAGCCGCTACGTAAAGCTTTGTTAATGCCGAGAGTCGGTTTGTTTATTGCTGATGATGTTGGTTTGGGTAAAACTATTGAAGCGGGTTTGATATTGAGAGAAATGCTGATGCGGCAAAAGGTGCGACGGGTGGTAATTTCCTGTCCTCCTTCGGTGGTGCGTCAGTGGCAGGAGGAAATGGAAAGTCGTTTTGGACTGACTTTTGTAATTTTTGACCGGGAATTTGTGGCTAATCGGCGCCAGGAACGGGGTTATGGTATCAATCCTTGGACGACACACACCAGATTTATTATTTCTCATGCAATGCTTAGAGATGAGACTTATGCGGCACCGTTACGAGATTGGTTAGGAGATTTCGCTACAAGTTCAATGCTTATTTTAGATGAAGCACATAATGCGGCGCCAGCGAGTGGTGCAAAATATGCTGTAGATTCTCAATTAACGCGCACCGTTAGAGAGATAGCACCCAGATTTGAGCATAAATTATTCCTATCTGCGACTCCCCATAACGGACACTCGAATAGTTTTGCTGCTTTGCTAGAAATACTTGACCCGCAAAGATTTTGTCGAGGTGTACCCGTGCGAGATAAGAAATTACTCGACACAGTAATGGTGCGACGGTTAAAGCAAGATTTAAGAGAAGTTGGAGAAGAGTTCCCAGAACGTAAAGTCATTCCCATAGCCATTAATAATCTACCAGAAGAGGCGCCGGAATTAAAATTATCGCGTTTACTACATTCGTATCGTAGTTTGCGAGAGCAAAGACTTAAAGATGCTCCTAAATCAACCCAAAATACAGCGATGTTAGTAATTACTTCGCTACAAAAGCGGTTACTATCATCAATCGAAGCATTTTCCCGCACCCTGAAAGTTCACCGTACAGCCCTCGAAAAGCACGCCGCACCTCGTCGTCATCATCACTTCAGTGATGACTTATTACTACAACCCCCTGGCGCCGACGACGAACGAGCAGAACTACCAGAAGAAGAAGTGCAAGCAGAAGAAGATGCACAAATCACCGCAGCAACCAAGCAAGCATCAATAGGGTTATCTCCACAAGAATTAGAAATATTAGAACAAATGACCAATGTAGCAAATCAATCTCGCTACCTACCTGACCCGCGCGTAAAAAAATTAATCGAGTGGATAAAAACAAATCTCTGTCCTAACTTAGGTCAATCCGGCGCCAAATGGTTAGAAAAGCGCGTCATTATATTTACTGAATACACAGATACTAAACGTTACTTACAGCAACAATTACAGGCTGCCATTGCCCTTTCTGATAGAGAACATGAAAGAATAGATGTATTTCATGGTGGAATTGGTGAAGAACGTCGAGAAGCAATTAAAAATGCTTTTAATGCTGACCCAGAGCGTCATCCACTCAGAATTTTGATAGCAACAGACGCAGCACGCGAAGGGGTAAACTTACAAAATAATTGTGCAGATTTATATCACTTTGACATTCCCTGGAACCCTTCGCGCATGGAACAGCGAAACGGCAGAATAGACAGAAAATTACAGCGCTCCAAAGAAGTTCGCTGTTACTACTTTGTTTTACCGCAACGTGTAGAAGATAGAGTTTTAGACGTACTGGTAAGTAAAACAAAAACTATCCAAAAAGAATTAGGAACACTTTCACCAGTTGTCGAAAAGAATTTATCTCGACTACTAGAAAGAGGTATTCTGCATAATCAAGAAAGCAGTATTACCGAATCTATCGAAAAAGCAGAATTACCTAATGTTCAAACAATTAGTCAAGAATTAGAAGATAATCGTCAGAAAAGAGAAGACTTAAGCAAACAAATTGGTCAATTGCAAGAAATGCTGAAGACCTCGCAGAATTGGTTAGGACTCGATGACCATCATTTCCGCGAAGCAATTTCTGCATCTTTAGAAATTCTCGGCGCCACTCCTCTAGCTCCAGTAGATACAAACGAAGCTTGTCAAGACAAATCTACAGCGAAATGGACACTTCCACCCCTCGACCAACGCGCAGACCATACATGGTCAAATACCTTTGATACATTGCGACTACCACGTAAAAAAGGACAAAAACCTTGGGACTGGCGCCGGGAAGCACCTATTCGTCCGGTAGTATTCCGTGACCCTGGTTCATTGGATGGCAATGTAGTTCATTTGCATTTAGAACATCGGGTAGTACAAAGATTATTGAGTAGATTTTTGGCACAGGGTTTTCTGCATGACGAATTAACGCGCGCCTGTGTATGTTTAACCGATGACCCAATGCCTTCTGTTGTTGCTTTGGGACGTTTATCTGTATATGGACAAGGCGCCTCAAGGTTACACGATGAAGTAATAGCGGTTGCTGCCGAATGGATAGACCCAGCAGTAAGAGGAAGCAAGAAATTACAACCTCTTAACGAAGGTGAAAAAGATAATGTTTTGAAACTATTAGAAGATTCTTTGGGTTCTCCTCGCTTGCAAAAAGTTACCGAGACAGTCAAAGAACTTTTAAAAAGTAATGCAAAGCAAAACATCGACGAGTTAATACCACATTTAAAGCGTCGTGCGGATACTTTAGCAGAAAGGGCAGAAAGAGAACTAATAAAAAGAGGAGAAAAAGAAGCTGCCGAAATGAAAAAGATTCTCGAACAGCAGCAACAGTCTATTCTCCGACATCAGAAAGATATCGAAGATAAAGAGAAACAACCCAAGCAATTATCTTTTCTTCCTACAGAAGATTTTGAAAAGCGACAGTTAGATGCAGATCGGCGCCATTGGGAAAAGCGACTAAAAGCACTTAACGAGGAAATAATCTCCGAACCCGCACGTATCGAGGCTTCCTATCAAGTTAAAGCCAGAAGGGTTGAGCCAGTCGGTTTAATTTATTTATGGCCCGTCTCCGGGTAAGGTGGGCAGTGCCCACCATACAAAATTCAGAAATTTGGATAATAAAAAATGGCGAAAAATATAGAAATACAAGCACATAAAGAATGGTTAGGTTTCCTGCAACCAGTAGGTTTAGTAGTATCACCTCCCGCATTAGTCACAGCACAAGCATCTGTAAATAAAAACATTGTTAAATTACAGCAAAAATTGCTAGCTTGTGTTAATCGTGAAAACGGCGCCTCAATTTCTGATTTTCCCGCTTTCACCATCGAAGGGATTAAAAATCCCTGGCTAATAGCGAAAGTCCTCTTAAAGAGGACTAATCAAAAATACAATTTTTTTATAGATTTAGTCGTCTTCAGACGACTTGAGCTTTGAGACTGGGATTTTAATCCCTGGCTAATTGATTGATGGATTAATTGATTTGATTAATTAATTGATTAATTGATGCATGGATGGATGGATTAATTGATGGATTAATTAATTGATGGATTGATTGATTAATGGATTAATCCCTGACTAATTGATTGAATAATTTATAAATAACTATAGGTTAAAAAAATGGCAAAAAATATAGAAATCCAAGCACATAAAGAATGGTTAGGTTTCCTCCAACCAGTAGGTTTAGTAGTATCACCTCCCGCATTAGTTGCAGCACAAGCATCTATAAATAAAAACATTGTTGAATTACAGCAAAAATTGCTAACTTGTGTTAATCCTGAAGATGGCGCCTCAATTTCTGATTTTCCCGCTTTCACCGTTAATGTACTTGGCTGGGAAATAACAGATTTAATAGATAATTCCGAGAAATTAGCAGAATTAGCCGTATCTCTTCCTGAATATGGGGAAATATTACAACCTACCTATGCTGTACCTAATAATAATGACGGTTGGTTGATGTTAGTACAGGAAATAGATTTAAGCACTAATTTTGACCAATCCAACGATCATAATAATAAAACGACAGCATGGCACGCAAGCCCCCAGGAAAAATTTGAGCGCTTATTACGAGAAAAAGAAATTCCCATCGGTATAATATTTAACGGTATAGAAATACGCTTAGTTTATGCACCGCGCGGTGAATCTTCAGGACACCTAACATTTCCTGTCCAAGCAATGTGCGAAGTGTCAGGAAGATTAATATTAGGCGCCATGCATATGTTATTGGAAGCAGACCGAGTATTTGGGATGTTACCAGAACGTCGTTTAGCAGCGCTATTACAAAATAGTCGTAAGTATCAAAATGAGGTTTCGACGAAATTATCAGAACAGGTACTTGATGCACTATGGGAATTGCTACGAGGTTTTCAAGCAGCAAATGATGCCGCTAAAAATAATTTGCTCGGTGATATTCCCCAAACAAATCCTCAACATATTTATGGTGGACTAATTACTGTTTTACTGCGGTTAGTTTTCTTGCTATATGCAGAAGATGAGGGTTTAATGCCGCAGGATTCAATATATACACGCAATTATTCAGTAACAGGACTTTATGAGAGATTGCGCGAAGATGCAGGTAATTATCCTGATACAATGGAACAACGTTACGGCGCCTGGGCATGGTTACTTAGCCTTTTTCGGTTAGTGTATGATGGTGGTTGTCATGCAGATTTATATTTACCTGCTCGTCATGGACAGCTTTTTGACCCCGATGAGTATCCATTTTTAGAAGGTCGCTCGCGCAGCACTACATATAAAGAATGGGAACTAATTGAACCACCTCGCATTTCTGATGGAGTAATTCATAAAGTCTTACAACGTTTATTGGTTCTTGATGGAGAGCGTTTATCATACCGTTCTTTGGATGTCGAACAAATCGGGTCAGTATACGAAGCGGCCACCGGATATGAGGTCAACGTAGCTACCTCTATATCTATCGGTGTTTGGAGTAAACCAAAAAGTGCCAAAGCTTCGGTGACAGTAGTTGTTAGTGTTGATGAGATATTAAAAACTAAAGCCAATGATAGAGCAAAATATTTAAAAGAAATAGCAGGTTGTGAAGTTTCCGGTAAATCATCAACAGAGTTAAAGCAAGCAAAAACAGCAGATGATTTAATCGCAGCTTTAGGACGAAAGATATCCCAGCAAACTCCAACAATTTTGGCGCCTGGTTCATTGTACTTGCAACCAGGAGAAGAACGGCGCCGTAGTGGTTCTCATTATACACCTCGCGCATTAACAGAACCAATTGTTAGAGAAACCCTAAGACCAGTTTTAGCAGCATTGGGAGAACGTCCCACACCAGAGCAAATATTAAATTTGAAAGTATGTGATTTAGCTGTAGGTAGTGGCGCCTTTTTAGTCGAAGCTTGCCGTCAGTTAGCAGAAAAATTAGTAGAAGCTTGGAACCAACATGGTATTATAACAGAAATACCTGCTGACGAAGAACCGTTGCTTTATGGGCGCCGTTTAATAGCACAGCGTTGTTTGTATGGGGTAGATAAAAACCCCTTTGCAGTCACTTTGGCAAAATTATCTTTATGGTTAGTGACTTTAGCGAAAAAGCAACCATTTACATTTTTAGACCATGCATTAAAATGTGGTGATTCGTTAGTGGGTTTAACGCGCGACCAACTTGTAAAATTTAACTGGGAACGCGACACCACCTATGATGACCCAAATTTACCTTTATTTAACGAGAATTATCAGAAGATTAAATTCAACCGCGATAACATTCAAACTTTAGATGATGCAAACTACGAAGCAAAGCGCGAATTTTATCATGCTGCTGAGGAATTATTACAAGACGCACGGTTGAAAGGAGATTTAGTAGTTGCATCTTTCTTTGCTGGAGATAAAGATAAAGTAAGGAAGGATGAGCGTAATGCTTTATGGTTAAAGTTTAGAGATTGGCAGAAAAATAAAGATAATTTAGAAGTTACCAGAATTAGTCAAGACTTGCGGCAAGCAGAGAAACCTGTTAAAGTATTTAATTGGGAGTTAGAATTTCCAGAGGTATTTGACAGAGAAAATCCTGGTTTCGATGCGATAGTCGGAAATCCCCCATTTGCAGGTAAAAATACAGCAATAAATTCCCATGCAGATGGTTATATGGATTGGTTAAAAGTTGTAAATCCAGAATCGCATGGTAACTCTGATTTAGTAGCTCACTTTTACCGCAGAGCATTTAGTCTTTTACGAAAATCAGGTTGTTTTGGTTTGATTGCCACAAATACCATTGCTCAAGGTGACACTCGTAGTACTGGGTTGAGATATATCTGTGAGAATGGTGGAACTATATATAATGCTCAAAAGCGATTAAAGTGGCCTGGTTTAGCTGCGGTTGTTGTGAGTGTTGTTAATGTTATTAAGGGTGATTATCAAGGTGTAAAGCTCTTAGATGGACGAGAAGTTGATTTAATTTCAGCGTTTCTATTTAAATCTGGTGGAAATAAGAATCCTACAACATTGTTAGCAAATGCTGACAAAAGTTTTCAAGGTAGCATTGTACTGGGTATGGGATTTACATTTGATGATTCCAACTCTGATGCTACACCTATTGCAGAAATGCAGCGTTTGATTACACATAATCCTAAGAATCAAGAGCGAGTTTTTCCTTACATTGGTGGGGAAGAAGTAAATTCAAGCCCAACTCATACACATCATCGGTATGTAATTAATTTCGGTGAGATGAGTGAAGCTGAGGCTAGGAAATATTCTGATTTGATGAAGATTGTAGAAGAAAAAGTTAAACCCGCGAGATTAGCACAAAATCGAGAAATTCGCGCTCGTTATTGGTGGCGATTTGGAGAAACAACACCCGCTTTGTTTAAAGCAATCGCACCTCTCGAACGTGTGTTAGTAACAAACGCCCAAGCATCAACTCATTTGTCCTTCATCTTTTATTCACCTAAAGTTGTATTTGCAAATAGTTTAAACGTCTTTCCCTTTCAGACATATTCCACTTTTACAGTTCTTCAATCTCGGATACACGAAGTTTTTGCGCGTTTCTTCAGCTCATCTTTAGAAGACCGACTTCGCTATAACCCATCCGACTGCTTTGAAACCTTCCCCTTCCCTGAAAACTGGGAAACAAACCCCACATTAGAAGCTATAGGGAAAGAATACTACGAATACCGCGCGGCATTAATGGTTCGCAATAACCAAGGGCTTACCGACACTTACAACCGTTTTCATGACCCCGACGAATACGACCCGGAAATCATTAAACTTCGCGAACTGCACATAGCGATAGATAGGGCAGTTCTTGATGCATATGGTTGGACGGATATTTCCACAGACTGCGATTTTCTCCTTGACTACGAAGAGGAAGAAGACGCAGAAAACAGTAGTGGACGACAAAAGAAAAAACCTTGGCGCCATCGTTGGAGTGAAGAAACCCACGATGAGGTTTTAGCACGGTTGCTGGATTTGAATCAACAGCGCGCGGAAGCAGAAATTTTAGGAGGCAAGGTTGCAGATAAAAGTAAAGGAAAAGGGAATACTAAAAATACAGCTAAAAAAGGAGGAACACGAAAGAAAGAAGCAAATGCGAGTATTCCTGGTTTGGAAACTACCTAAATATGTTGATATTTTTTCATGGCGCCTGTGGTATATGGTATGATAATAATCATACTTTGAACATACTTTATATGTAAGCGGAAGGAGTCAGCATAATGGCAATGACGCGGAAAACTATTACTATCCCTGATGTGATGGATGAATGGGTTAAGGCTCAAATTCAAAGCGGACGCTATGCGAACGATAGCGAATACTTTCGTGATTTAATACGTCGTGACCAAGACAAGCGACAGGCAGAACAAAATTTACTTTCTCTTATTCAGGAAGGGTTAGATAGTGGTGTAAGTACATCCACTGTACAGGATATTATGAAACTGGTAGAAGATAAACTTAAAAATAATGGCAATTTACCAACTAACTAATAAAGTCGGTAGCGAGATTGAAACCATCTAATAGATAAATTTAAATGGCTCAGTACAAACACGATAGATTCTTCAAATTTTATATTCAATCCCTATATAAAACGAAAGGGGATACTCTGCAAAATATCCAAGTCCGTAACGATGAAGACCTGGAGATTGATTTGATGTTTATGCGACGAGAAAGTATAGAATGGCAGCAAGAGAATTTAGGTTTATTCGATCTTGTAATGCAAGAACATCCGACTATCATTATTGAACATTACAGCGCATATTTAGAAGAGACAGATATTCATAAATCAATTACCCGAAAAAATCTGTATTGGACGCAAAAGCAAAAAGAACTGGTAGAAAATGCCAAAGCTCAACTGGAAACAAGTCGAGAGCGACTATCGAAACAGGCAAAACAACAAATAGAAAATCAGAACCCATTTACCTGGATACTGACAGTAAATTGCAGTGAAAAACTATTGAGAGCAAGTGGCGCCCAAACAGCGGCGGAACTAGGGGTAGGTGTATATAAGCTTACCGAAATTCTTCGGATGGGAATTGTTGTTATCACGGAGTTGGTTGATGAACCTGACACGATTTGGTTGAAAATGTTGGGAAATCAAGAAAGTGCAAAGAACGCTTTTCAATCAATCAAGCAGTTATCCCCGGAGCGCCGAGAGAAAAATGATATAATTAGCGCATGTATTAAATACTGTGTTTATCTACAAAATATACCTACTAATAATTTAGCTCCAGAGGAGGAAGATTTTATGAAAACGATGGAAGAAATCGATGCTTGGTACGAGGCTGAAATGAATAAGGCGAAGTCAGAAGGCAAGCTTGAAGGCAAGATTGAGTCGGCGAATACTATAATTAGAGTCAAGTTTGGTAATGAGGTTCTGACTCCACAGATAGTTAGCCAACTCCAAAAGTTAAACGCTAACCAGCTTGATGATTTGATGGTCAAGATGCTTAGTTGGCAGCAACTTCAACAGATGGAGGAATGGCTTTCCGCAAGCGAAAATGCCTAAACGCTCACGTTATTTATAACTACAGAAATACTGTTTAATTATTGCAAAAATTTACGTATCTGTAGGGTGGCTTAATCGCTACCCTACATTTATAAAGAACTTAGGAAAGAAAATCTCAAAATGAGTAAACCCATAAATTTGTATGGTTGGCAGTGCCCACCTTACTATATATAGCAACCCTAAATAAATTATTTAAATCCCTTTTCTTTCTTTTCTTCCTTTGCGAACTCTGCGCCCTTTGCGGTTCGTTATATTGGTCTAATTTTGATAAATAATTTATGAATGCCATAATCTTGGTTGGTGCGTGCCTCGTAATTCTTGTGTTTTTGACAAATTATTTATGAATGCCGTAATTTTTGGTTGGTGTTTGAAATATTATGATTAATTCGTCTGCTGAAGTACGTCAATATCTTATTGAAGCTTTACAACTTGACCTTGTAGGCGCCACCCCCGAACAGGTTGACTATATAGAAGAAATCATCGACCAGGCGCCCTCAAAACAGTACTTAACAGGTTTTCTCGTTTTATACGGCGCCTCTGTCGAACAACATGCAAATAATTCTTAGGAAAAAAGGGAACTGACTTTAACTAGTAAAACTCTTAAATTTTTATGAGGAATTAATTTTTCATGTTGCAAGCGTCCTTTTACGAGCTATATTTTGCTCGGTTTCCTCCTCCTTTTTTTCTTTTTCCGCTAGATGAAGCCGATATTTTGCTTCAAGGTTCGTCCAAAACTCAGCAGAAGTACCCAAAGCTTGGGATAATTCAATTGCGGTTTCTGGCGTAATTTGCTTGGTTACCCGAATAATTTCGTTAATGGTTTGAACTGGACTATTAATAATTTCAGCTAAATCTTTTTGCGTCCAACCACGAGCTTCTAATTCTCGGCTTAAAATTTTTCCAGGTGTTGGTACTTTTGATGGTGTTAGTTTTTGGCTCATATTGCTATCTGCCCTGCTGTGTTAATTAGCCAATCATTACAAAATCCAAAAATCAAAAAATTCAACAATACCAAAACCCCAAAATTCAGGGATTTTAAATCCCTGGCTAATAGCGAAAGTCCTCTTTAAGAGGACTAAAATTCAGGGGTTTATTTTATTCGCAGCCGAATCACACAATCGTCTTCAGACGATTTTAGCTATTAGACGGGGGTTTTTAACCCTCTCGGATTAATGCGATGGAACCGATTAATCCCCCAATTCATGGAACCAATTAACCTTCAAATTCATCGAATTGATTAACCTCGAAATTCATCGAATTGATTAACCCCCATCATGGAACCGATTAACCTCCAAATTCATCGAATTGATTAACCCCCATCACGGAACCGATTAACCCTCAAATGTATGGCATTCAAATTGAGGTTCAAGATAAATTTATCGTAAATTTTAAGCTAACACATTAATTTCTCCAACAAATATGGGCACCATATTATATAAGCAAATCTAATCAATCCAAAATTATGTCACTCTGGCGAATCTACTATCATATCGTTTGGGCAACAAAAAAACGTCAACCTCTCATCACTCCCGATAGAGAACCTGAACTTTATAATTATATAATTGGTAAAGCCGATTTCCTAAAATGTATAACTCATGCAATAGGTGGCATAGAAGACCACATTCATATCGTTGTATCTATTCCACCAACAATGGCAGTTTCCGAGTTTGTCAAAGCAATTAAAGGTAGTAGTTCTCATCATTTAAACTACACCAATACCACAACATCCCCAAAATTCACTTGGCAAGAAGGATATGGTGTTTTTTCATTAGGCAGTAAACAAGTTGATGATGCAGTAAACTATGTTAGAAATCAAAAAATACACCACTCACAAGGAACAACAAATTCTCATTTAGAGCAATCAGACACAATCACCTCATAAAATTTTTATAATAAAACCTCGTATAAAAAAATATTATTCTATGCTAATCTAATCCAGGGATTTCAAATCCCCGGCTAATAGCAAAAGTCCTCTTTAAGAGGACTATGGTTAAGAATTAATTATTATTCTCAAACAAATTAAATAATCGTCTTCAGACGATTTTAGCTATTAGACGGGGGTTTTTAACCCTCGGATTAATGCGATGGAACCGATTAATCCCCTAATTCATCGAACCGATTAATCCCCTAATTCATCGAACCGATTAACCCCCAAATTCATCGAACCGATAACCCCCAAATTCATCGAACCGATAACCCCCAAATTCATCGAACCGATAACCCCCAAATTCATCGAACCGATAACCCCCAAATTAATTGAACCGATTAACCCCCGGATAAATGAAATCTTTTAATGAACGTGAAAATCTTAGAGATGCTAAGAAAGCGGGAAAACTCCGTTTACGTTCCTCAGCATGACAAACGTTCATATTTTACCCGTTTACAAAATACATTATGATTAAAACCTCAGCCGAAATACGTCAACACCTTATCGAAGCACTACAACTTGACCTTGTAGGCGCCACCCCCGATGATATTGACTATATAGAAGAAATCATCGACCAGGCGCCATCAAAATGGTATTTAACAGGTTTTCTTGTTCCATACGGTGCCTCTGTTGAGCAACGTACAGATGAAACTGCAAATGAAGATGTAGACGAAGTTGGTAGCGTTGCCGCCGATGATGATGGGATACCTGAGAAAACGTTTGCAAAAAAGGCTTGTTTCCCTTCATCGATGGGTTTAAGCCTACTTGTCAATGAGAATACTACTCACCTCAATGCTACCATTACGTGGGGTGATTATGCTCCTTACAAAGAAAATTTAGATAACGAAACGCAAGAAAAAGAACCTATGTCGGGATGCTGGAAACGCATTCCTCATCAAGTTGAGTTAATTATTCCTCTAGGAAATAATTATCATCAAAATTCAACTATTCCCATACCCGATAGCAATGGTTTACAGTTGGTTATTTCTACTCGTCCCGTAACTTCTGGGGAACTTGTACCTGCTGGGACTTTTTCGGTATCGGTGTTTTTGGTAAATAATCGTTTGCCCACTAACGATAAAGAACGTGATATTACTTATACTTTTCAAACTAGTTTAATTATTAATACCCCAGAACCTTTAGTTCCTCGTCCAAATTTACGCGGACGGGATAATGATGATTGGGATGAGAGTGTTGCCGATTTACAATATAGAAATGACTATGAATATGCTGTTGGTCATAACGTTTCTGCTATAGCTATTACCAACCCTGATGGTAGTTGTAACCATATTCATACTGCTTGGATACCAACTGCTGATGTGGAAAAGGTGATTGCAACTGAGGAGGAATTTAAAGATGTAGAGTTAGGGATGGAGGAAATTGCCAAGGCACCCACACCGTTAGCTTTGCAAAATATGCTAATTTCAATTGTGGATGCTTATGCTGATTGGATTGAACAGCAACGTGCCAAAGCTCCCAAAGAACCAAAGCGGTTAGATATGGCATTGGAATTGTTACAACGCGCGACTCTTGCCAAAAATCGCATTAACCAAGGTATACAAGCTTTACAAGACCCACAAATATTTGAAGCGTTCCAAATTGGCAACCGTGTAATTGCTACATATATTCGTCAACGTGCCACCCACGGATTTGATATTACACCCGAAAGTGTCACATCTCCAAAATGGCGCCCTTTCCAGTTAGCGTTTATTTTAATGAACTTAGTTGGAGTTGCTGACCCCGAAGATGATGACAGGGAATTAGTTGATTTACTATTTTTCCCTACAGGGGGTGGTAAAACCGAAGCTTATTTAGGACTCAGTGCTTTTACACTAATATTACGGCGCCTGCATAACCCTGATATAAAGTCTGCTGGTTTAAGTGTGTTAATGCGCTATACCCTACGACTTCTCACCCTTGACCAACTGGGACGAGCAGCAACAATGATATGCGCTTTAGAATTGGAACGGCAACAAAATCCTGGTAAATTAGGAACTTGGCCTTTTGAAATTGGATTATGGGTGGGACAAGCAGCAACACCCAACCGCATGGGTAAAAAAGATGATGGAGATGATTATAGCGCTTATAAACGCACTAAGGATTTTCAAAAAAACGACCGCAACCCCTCACCCATACCTTTAGAAAAATGTCCTTGGTGCGATACAGAATTTACCCGCAACTCATTTCAACTCATTCCCAGCGAACAACCAATAGATTTACATATATGTTGTAGTAACCGTCGTTGTAATTTTTCTGGTAGCAAAAGTAAGCATTTGCCTATTGTCGCTGTAGACGAAGCAATATATCGTCGTTTACCCTGCTTTATTATTGCCACAGTCGATAAATTTGCGAGTTTACCTTGGGTTGGTGAAACAGGTGCATTATTCGGAAAAGTAGACCGCTTCGATAAAGATGGCTTTTATGGGCCAGTTTATCCCGGACGAGGTAAAACACTAGGAGGTCATTTACCCCCACCAGATTTAATTATTCAAGACGAATTACATTTAATATCTGGCCCCTTGGGAACAATCGTAGGACTTTACGAAACTGCAATTGATGCTTTATGCAGTCGTGAAATTAACAAAAAAGTGACTCGACCGAAAATAATTGCCTCTACAGCTACAGTTCGTCGCGCGAGTAAGCAAATTCAAGCATTATTTGGTCGTAACGAAGTTGATATATTTCCCCCACCAGGGCCAGATAGACGCGATTCGTTTTTTGCCAAAACAGTAAGCGCAAGCGAAAAAAACGCCCGCACTTATGTGGGAATTGCTGCACAAGGACGCAGTTTAAAGGTAGTATTATTACGTACTTATCTTGTTTTGTTAGGCGCCGCTCAAAAGCACTGGTTAGCTGCGGGAGGCAAGAAAAATCTCAATAACCCAGCCGACCCATACATGACATTATTAGGTTACTTTAACTCACTACGGGAATTAGGAGGAAGTCGTCGCATCGTCGAAGACGAAGTTAACTCACGTCTCAATAGCTACAGTAGACGCAAACGAGTTGGTGAAACTACTAGTTTATTCGCAGACCGAAAAATAGACGATGAACCAGAAGAACTTACATCGCGCGTTAGTACTAGCTCTGTAGCAGATACCAAACGGCGAATGGAATTAACTTTTGATAAAAGTGACAAAGTTGATGTTGTTTTAGCAACAAACATGATTTCTGTAGGTTTAGATATTACCCGTCTTGGCTTAATGGTAATTCTCGGTCAACCCAAAACAGCCGCCGAATATATCCAAGCAACTAGTCGTGTCGGACGAGATGAAAACAAACCAGGTTTAGTCATAACATTACTTAACATCCATCGACCCAGAGACCGTTCTCACTACGAACGTTTCTTTGCTTGGCATTCCTCCTTTTACCGTGCGGTTGAAGCAACCAGTGTAACTCCCTTTTCCTCCCGTGCCATAGACAGAGGTATAGCAGCCATAACTGTTGCTCTAGCACGTCTGGGACATCCTAAAATGACGGCACCATGTGGTGCAGGAGAAATTTTACAACATCGCCAAGAACTAGAATTTGTTGTTGATGCAATTGAAAAGCGCGCAGAAATGCACGATGACCAAGACGAAGCGACAACCTTATATCGGCGCCGAAAAGTCAGAAACACAGTTTTAGACCTACTCGACCTGTGGGAACGCATCGCCAACGACAAAATTAGACTGCAATATCAACGCGAAGTCGGAGAGGCGCCTCCACTAATATATGAACCCCTAGACCCAGAACTACAAAACGAGCCACTAGAAGTACAAAAAAAACTCAAAGCTCAACGCAGCCTACGCGACGTAGAACCAACAGTAAACCTATGGGTAATAAACCCTAACGGGCATGAGGTAGAACCAGAGAATTAGCTTCTCTTGTGGAATGGGCATCCTGCCCGTTTCTCCTATAGGTTCCATATTCAAAGAGCAGGCGGGGACGCCCACTCAACAAGACCAACCTTAAAAAAATCCAAAATCCAAAATCCAAAATCTAATAACTCCGCGCCTCCGCGCCTCCTAACTCTTATGGTTAAAAACAAAAAAATCCCCCCAGCAGGACAAGTCCGCCAAAGCCAAATACTCTCCACCTTCGGACCCGGCTCAATGGTAGACCTACCCGAACACTCAGTACTAATATCCGGCTTAAGCCAATGGCGAGGCGATAAAAAACGCATTTACGAAGAACGTTTAGAAGCCAGAATAGCCGAAATACTAAAAGTCAAAGACATCACCCTATACGCCCCACCCGTAGACGAAAAAGACCCCAAGGCCGCGCGCACAGGAATAAACGCCATAACTTTCCCCACATGGTTTTTAGCCCAAGTCGAAGAAACCTGGCATAACCCCAAAACCAAAAAAACTTACCGAACCCGTCCATTATTACCTTGGGGAAGCTTAGTAGGAGGTAAATATCTCAACTCCGAAAAAAAGAAAGTACCAGTCGTACCCGTGCGCTTCGTCCAAGCTTGCGTAAAAGGGCATATCAGTGATATTGATTGGTATACCTTCGTCCATCAAGACCTGCAAAACAAATGTCGGGGTCAACTATGGCTAGATGAAGGAGGTTCTGGTAACGACTTTGCAGAAATTTATGTCCGTTGCGAAGCATGTTTTGCTCGGCGCCCCCTTGCTGATGCCACAGTTCCCAACGCAAAAGTATTAGGATCTTGCCAAGGACATCGACCCTGGATAGGCGCCTTTGCCAAAGAACCAACTTGTATTCGCGAAAAAACAGATAAACCCGAATATAACCGTTTATTAGTCCGTTCTGCTAGCAACGCTTACTTTTCGCAACTCTTGAGCGTTATCTCCCTCCCCGACTCCGGCGCCGCTTTGCGTAATGCAGTAAATTTAGTTTACGAAGATTATCTCAAATATGCCGAGGATGCTAACGATATTAGAAAAGAACGTAAAAAACAGAAAGTTGCTTCAGCTATAGAAGGATTTAGCGATGAAGTTATTTGGCAAGAAATTCAACGCCGTCAAAGTGGGGAAGGTAGTCAGTACAGAAACATAAAATCAGTAGAAATTGAAACATTACTTTCTAGCCCTGTCGAAGTTGGGGAAGATGTGCCCGAAGGCGACTTTTACGCCAGAGCCAGAGATTTAACCAATTTAAAGCCTGCGTTTTCTAAGCGTATCGAACGTATAGTTTTAGTCCATCGCCTCCGAGAAGTTATTGCCCAAGTTGGTTTTACCCGCTTTGAAGCTGAAATGCCCGACATCGATGGCGAACTTGATATTAGTGTACGACGTGCAGCATTAGATGTAGATACCAACTGGGTTCCTGCTGTAGAAAATAGAGGTGAAGGAGTATTTATTGCTTTTCTGAGTGGCGCCGTTGATGACTGGTTACAGCGAGAAGGAGTTAAAAAGCGGGGACGAGAATTATCTAGAGGATTTGATATTTGGTGCGCGCGTAAAGGTATCGACCAAGAACTAGATAAAGTCAAATTTCCCGGACTATCTTACATTATGCTGCACTCCCTGTCACATTTATTAATTACAGCAGTATCTCTCGAATGCGGTTATGCAGCTAGTTCCATTCGCGAACGTATCTATGCAGGCTCTTCAGGTTATGGAATACTTTTATACACAGGCTCCGCTGGTTCCGAGGGCACATTAGGCGGGTTAGTAGAAGTCGGAAAAAGAATTGAGTACCATTTAGAATCAGCCCTCGAACAAGGAAAATTATGTTCCAATGACCCAGTGTGCGCGCAACACAAAGCAGATAACGAGGAAGAAGAAAGATTTTTACACGGTTCTGCTTGTCACGGGTGCTTACTAATTGCCGAAACCTCGTGCGAACGTCGTAACGAATTTTTAGATAGAGCTTTAGTTGTATCTACTGTAGAAGGGTTGGGAGCAGAGTTTTTCCATGAGGAAATATAATGATTTTCCTAAAACTCAGCCGTGCAAATTTAAATAAACTGGCGAAAGCACTCTTAAACGGAAGGCTTTCCCCACCCTTCTCTGTATCGGCTATTCTTAATTACGTACCAGCAACATTAAGCCAAGAAGTTGCACAGGAACTAAACTATTTAGCAAGCATTGGTGTAGATTGTAAACATATAGCCTACACCTTACGTTTACTAGCAGAAGAAAAGAGTAATTCTCAACAAATAAGAGACCGCATTAATTTAGTCTGGACTGGTGCCGAAGTCGCTGGTTCCCAGAGTCGAGACACAAGCGTAGTCGCGCGCGAACTATTTAGCACAGCCGAAAAAAGCGTTCTGATATCAAGCTTTGCCATAGATAAAGGAGAGAAAGCACGAAAATTATTCCAGGTGCTAGCCGAAAAAATGGACGCTAACCCAACACTTAACGTTCAAATGTTTCGCGCATATCCGGCACCCACACACAAGCGAAGCAGCAGACAGCATTTTGGTAAAGGAATTTGCAGAAACCTTTCGCTCCTCCATTTGGATGGGTAAAAGATTACCTTTAGTATATTACGATACCCGTTCCTTAGCGATAGATACAAAACAAAAATCGTGCCTTGTGTTTTCTTATGACGAATCTACGGACACAGGGTATGTTGTTACAGCTTATGTTCCAGATTTAAATGTTTGGTCAGATGATTTTAGAGTTAGGAGGTAAAAATAATGAAATGTGTAATATGTAAGCATGGGGAAACTAAACCAGTTTTAGTAACTGTGACTTTGGAAAGAGATGAATCTATTGTTGTAATCAAAAAAGTGCCAGCAGAAGTTTGTAATAACTGTGGGGAATATTATTTAAACGATAATATTACCGAGCAAGTACTAGAACGAGCTTATGTCGCTGTAAATAACGGAGCCGAAGTAGAGATTATTAGATATGCAGCGTAGATAGTGTTTTATAACATTCCTAAATCATTCGTAAAAATTGCATGTTGTAGAGACGCGATTCAATCACATCTCTACGTAAATATAATTATTACAAATCATGTAGGGCTGCTATCGCTACCAACTACCGAAACCCAAAATAATCTTGTGTCAATTCACATTCAAATTTATCAAATTCTGATTTTTTAAATTTATCATTCTCTTTTTTGTAATCAAACAACGCTGGATTGTTGTTTATACATCTAGTGTTAATTTAGGTTTGTTTTACAGTAAAAATACGGGGGTTCTACAAAATAGTCAAAGCTATCAACAGTATCAGAATCGCTCACTTATGCACCCATTTTTTGTTTATATGATTGAGCAGCAGATCGTAATTTCGCGCTCTTGACAGGCGGATTAAGGAGTGCTTCCACAAAAACTTCTTGGTCACGTCGGCTCAAAATCATAATTTCGTGTTCTTGAATAGCTTGTTTTGCTGCAGTTTGAAGGCTGCTAATCACGAAATCTGCTCTTCGTTAGTCCTAAAATATCAGCCGCGCGCTGAAACAATTCTTTTTGCTCTTTACTAAGACGAGCTTCTGAGCGTTCAGTTTTTGAACGCTCCGGTTTTTCATTAGAGCCTGTGACTACAGTCATGTTTCGCCTCTAACATATGGGTTAATTTGATTATAACCCAATTTGTCCGGGTTATTGCCGTACATCTAATATTGTGTTAAGTCTTTCACTGAAAATTGAAGCGACCAATAATGTCAATTCTATAGCAGTCCGCGCATCATTTGTAAAATCCCTGCTCTTAAACCTCCGGTTTACACATGTTGTAGAGACTTTCAATCGCGTCTCTACGGGTATATAATTTTTACAACTCATATAGGAATGCGATATTACGCGATAAAATAAGAAAAGTATTAAGGTATTGACGACTATATGGGTACTTTGCCAGAAATTGAGGCTGCTATCAAGCAACTACCAGAAAATGATGTTCGTCAGCTAGCTTCTTGGCTAGAAAATTATTTAGAACAAATGTGGGATAAACAAATTGAAACTGACTTGGCATCGGGTAAATTAGATAAACTAATTGCAAAAGCCGAAGCTGATATTACAGCAAATAGGGTGCGAGATATTGAAGAAAGGAGATGATTATTACTGGTTTTGGATAGGAACTCATGATGAGTATGACGCATTGTTAAATTAGGTTTAGTTATCAATTGTGTTACAGGCAATTCTCAACATATAAAACGTGTATTTCTTAGTATTCCAGAATGGGAATGGCAGGCATTAGAGTATGGATTAAGACAAATTAATAATCCAAAAAAACCTGGCTTATATTTTTTCAAATATAGTACTGGAGATTTGAATTAATAGATCCGCTGTCTAGATATAGTAAATTTTTCATTTGCGTGAAAAGGCGCCATAGTTGGAATAACATTCTAATTTATAGAACTTTTTTACTATATAATCTATTTGAAAGGCAATACCCTTCCGTCAGCAGTATGGTCTAGAGCTTCTAAGTGTTTTAAGCTAATTTAGGCGGCATCATTAAATAAAGCAGTATCCCCGTTACGTTTCTAGCTCTCTATTTGCCTAGTAATTTAAACACAATGACTGACACTTCCTCTAAACCGATTGCGACAACTGCCCCTTTACCAGCAAATGAGCCAGAACGCTTGGAGGCATTGCGACGATACAATATTCTTGACACTCCACCGGAAGTTGCTTTTGACCGTATCACTTCCTTGGCCGCGCGTTTGTTTAATATGCCAATTACCCTGGTTTCTCTGGTTGATGAATCGAGAGGTTGGTTTAAATCTGCCTATGGCTTTGAGATGCGCGAGGTGCGGCGAGACACAACTATTTGCAGTTTTGCGCTGTTAAGTAATGAAGTTTTAGTCATTCCCGATACTAGACAAGATAATCGACTAGCCTGTAATCCCTTTGTACTAAGTGACCCTGGTCTGCGGTTCTATGCAGGCGCCCCTTTATTAACCCAAGATGGTTTCAACTTGGGCACTCTTTGTTTGTTAGATACGAAACCGCGTGATGCTTTGAGTAATGATCAAAAAGCTGTGCTGACTGATCTTGCTGCAATGGTGATGGATGAGTTGGAACTGCGGTTGGCTGCTCGTAAAGTTGCTCAAATCGATGCAGCGTTGCTAGAAGTTACTCAAGGTGTTTCTGCTGCGATGGGTGAAGCTTTTTTTTCTGCTTTGGTGCAGCATTTGCCTAAAGTGTTGGGAGTTGATTATGTGTATATCGGTTTGGTAGAAGGAAATAATCAGGAAACAATCAGAACAGTCGCTGTCTGCGCCAAGGGACAGATTATTGATAATTTTGAATACCTACTCAGTGATACCCCTTGCCGGGAAGTACTCCAGAAACGAAAATTGTGCTGTTATCCCCATCGAGTTCAAGCAAAGTTTCCGAAGGCGCCTCTTTTAGAACCTCTGGGCGTAGAAAGTTACATAGCGGTTCCGTTTTATGACTCTACAGGTGTACCTCTGGGTTTACTGGGCGTGATGGATGGCAACGCTTTGACAAATGTTCAACTTGCAGAATCTCTATTGACAATTTTTGCCCTACGCATTGCGACTGAACTCGAGCGACAGCAAACAGAAGCAGCACGGCAACAAGTGCAGCATGAGTTAGAACGCTTAGTTGAACAACGAACAGCTGAATTATCCCAATTGATGCAGCAGCAAGTTCAAGAGCAAACCGCGCGTCTAAAAGCCGAAGAAGCCAACCGACTCAAAGATGAATTCTTAGCGGTATTGTCTCATGAGTTGCGAACGCCGCTCAATCCGATTTTAGGTTGGTCGAAATTGCTTCGCAGTGGAAAATTAGATGCAGCAAAAACAGATTATGCTTTGGAAACAATTGAGCGCAACGCGAAACTTCAAACCCAACTAATTGAAGACCTTTTAGATGTGTCGCGCATTTTGCAAGGAAAGCTCAGTCTCAATGTTGCTCCTATCAATTTGGAGCCGACCATTGAAGCTGCGATTGAAACTGTGCAACTAGCAGCCCAAGCTAAATCAATTCAAATTGAAACTGTGTTTGATTTAAATGTTGGTCAAGTTTTGGGTAATTCTGGTCGGCTACAGCAAGTGATCTGGAATTTACTTACCAACGCTGTAAAATTCACTCCATCAGGTGGAGGGGTCAAAATTGAGTTGCGGTACATTGACTCGCAGGCTGAAATCAAAGTTAGCGACACGGGCAAAGGCATTCATCCTGACTTTTTACCGCACGTATTTGAGCGTTTTCGGCAGGCAGATGCAACAATAACTAGGAAGTTTGGCGGGCTAGGGTTAGGGTTAGCAATCGTTCGTCACTTGGTCGAATTGCATGGAGGAACTATTGATGCAGAGAGTCCTGGTGAGGATTTAGGCGCCACGTTTACGGTTAGATTACCATTAGCAACTGTTGCTGAGAAAACAGGTCAGGACAATGTACCCCCCGTTGACGCTTTTGATTTCAGCCAACTACAAATTCTCATTGTTGATGATGAAGCAGACATGCGAAATTTGTTACTTACTATTTTGGAAAACTATGGAGCAAAGGTCAGCGTTGCAGCATCTGCCGCTGAAGCATTGATAATGCTCTCACGTTTCCAACCAGACTTTTTAATTAGTGATATTGGGATGCCTGATATGGATGGTTATATGCTAATGCGACAAATCAGGAAATTGGCGCCGTCTCAAGGAGGGTTAATTCCAGCAATTGCCCTAACTGCCTATGCCGCACAGTACGATCAGCAACAAGCCCTAGAAGCAGGATTTCAAAGGCATGTGTCAAAACCCGTTGAACCTGAAGAATTAGTCAAGGCTATCGCTACACAACGAGCAACCGCATAAGTAAACTCATTGATAAGCTCTATATGTTTGGCGGGCTGAAGCCCACCTTACTATTTTGTGGTTTCTGTTAACCTAAAAACAAAATATGAGTAATAATTATTGCAAGTGATTTGAGGGAAATTATTGTATTCTCCGAAACATCTATAGTAGTAACTGATTATATCTGTAATAGTTAACTGTCCTAATAAATACTAATTCTTATGGAACTGGACAAATTGAGAGATTATAAAGAAAAATGTGAATTTTTGCTTAAGCAATTAGAGTTAGTACCCCCAAACCTGCATGTGCAAGGAGACTGGGTTCCTGGAAGTCTAGATGGATGTGTTGTTAAACTTCGCAAAGCTGCCCAGAGAACTGTTGAGCTTGCGACATCACCTGTCAAAATTGGTGTAATGGGAGAATTCAGTAGTGGTAAAACTTTACTATTGGGTTGTTTGATTGGATACGCTGATTCTTTACCAGTCAGTGAAAACCCTACTACGGGTAATGTTACTGCTATCCATTTAATTCCCCAAGCAGGCTTTCAAACAACACAAGTTGATGACTATACGGTAAATTATCTGACTGAGGATGAAGTCAATGAGTGCCTACAATTTATGCTAGCGGAAGCTCATCGACGCGCGAAGGCAGTAGGACTTACAAAGGCGCCCCAAGCTACGCTAAATTCAGATAATATTTTGCATTGGTGTGAAGAATTATGGAATGGCAGTAAAAATTTAGAGTTGCGTTATTTGTTACGGGAGTTAGTTATTTTTGTTCAAGCTTATACCGCGTATGGGAATGCGATGTGCGGTCGTAGCTACTTAATTAATGGCGACACAGCGCACGAAGGGTTAAAGTTACCTGAAATGCCAATGGCAATTCAAAATTTCAGTTTTCAGGAACTTCCCAAAGCTCCAATATCCTTACCAAATGCGCCTCAGACGCTTCCCGCACGTTTGATGCAAAACACTTTCCCTCTAATTAAGCGAGTGGATATTCAGGTCAAAATATCCAAAGATATTTGGGATATTTCTGATTACCGAGGTCTTAGCCAATTTATCTTACTAGATTTTCCTGGTTTAGGCGCCGCTAATTCAGGAGTGCGTGATAGATATTTGTCTTTGAAAGAATTAAAAGATGTACAGACTGTGCTGTTGCTGCTAAATGGCAAATCTACCGGAAGCGACCGCGCGAACGAAATATTTACAATGATGCAGCAGGAGCGTCCGGGACAAGACCTTAAGGATTTAATATTAGTGGGGATTGGTCGATTTAATCAACTACCTTTAGAAAGTGAGGGAGGCGAGAGAGAACTTGATAGATTAATTAATAGTGAAACACAATCTTTATTAGAAACAGATGTTTTGCAAAAATTAAATGTTTTGAGAACAACCATTGACCAAGCATCTGCATTTACAACTCATAAAGAGCGAATTATTTTTTTAGACCAATTAATGGGTATAGCAGACCTAGCGAAGCGTTCGAGTAACGTAGCAGTTGCTTCTCCAGATTTTTTGGCTAATTTAGATTATCCAGGATTTTTAGATTTATCCAAGCGGATGCGTGATAAATGGGGAAAGTTGAGCCAAAATTTACAAACTTCCGACCCACGCAGTACCCTTGGCAAGCAACTTGGTTACTTTGCTACTGATGGTGGTATTGGTAGACTACGAGAATTAATTCAAACTCACGCTTCCACTCACGGTCAAAGACAATTGTACGAAGATACTAATAGAGCTTACCAAGTTTTATGTAAGCAACAGCAGGAACTCAAAGCTGAACTAGCCAAAATTGAGGAACAAGGGATACCTGTAAAAGAGAGTCAAGCTTTAAATGATTTACGTTCAACAATTCAAACCTTAGATAAAGTTTATAGAAATTTCCAAAGAAATTTAGGCAAAGAACCACTTAAAAATCGCGCGGGTATATCTGTTGCAGAAGCAGTCAAAGAAGAGCTAATTTTTAAGGTACTCAACTGGAACGAATGGACTTTGCTGTTCAATAAAGCCAATAATGGCATAATTACAGTTACAGAATCTAAAGGTGTAGCAGGTAAATTATTTGAACGTGGAAATAAAGCGACTAGTTCCATCCCCAGCAAAAGCGAGGACTTTTATCCTACATTTGAAAAAACTGTTCAAGAATTAGAAGACTTTGCAAGAGAGCGTATTCGTCAAGCAGTTATAGATTTGTTAAATCAATTATCTTATGAAATAGCTCCGCAACGCGAGCAACTTCAAACAATTCTCAGCTTAGAACAAAAAGACGAATTAGAACAAGATATAGAAGCAAAGTTTGGTGCCGAAGCAGCGGAATTATTTTTTAGGCTAACTATTGGATGCGACCCCAAGTTATGGCTAGAAGCTATTATTGCAGAAATTGATAGTATAGACGAACGTCTCGTACCTAAAACAATATTTCCCTTAGCAAGTCCAGACGAAAAACATAATACTGGTACAATTTTTTACTGGTCACTCAAACCAAATCAAATTAAAAGTACACCAGCTAACCAGCAAATGCTAGTACTAAGACTGCGAGACGAAATTACAGCAGGCGCCAGTTTACACCTTGTGCAGTATGTTAGCGAAGTCAACCAGCGAGTTAATAAAGAGTTATTGGGTGTTTTGGGTGAAATTGTCCCGACTTTACAAAACATCTCAAAAAAAGAAGCGTTGCTAAGGTACCTAGCTGATAAAGAGTCTCCACAGGAAGCCGCTATCCCCAACTGGTTAAAAATTCTCTCAGAAATTGCCTAACCCTATGGAGACGCGATATATCGCGTCTCTACATTTCTAACTCCTAACTCCTAACTCCTAACTACAATGCCTCTAGAAATAATACTTACACCTCGGTTCCAACTCCATACCACTGAAAACGATAATCTAAGCTTAGTTCTTCCTACGATTCAACTTAATCCTGTTGATAATATCCCTCACCTTAGCCGTATTACCTGTTCTGTTACAGGAATACCCAAAGAATTAGCGGCACAAATTCAAGGCGCCTATAAGGATTTTGTCACTGAGACACCAATTAAACTTTCAGCTTTGGGACAATTAAAACAAAACTCTTGCGAACTTGATAAACCTTTAGTAGAACCAGCAAATTGTACTTTACGGGTAGTTGTTGAGTATTTTGATTCTGATTCGGTGGGAAATCCTTTAAAATCTGCACGTAAATATATGGCCGCTTCTTGTTATTTATGGTTTACAAACGAACAGTATCAAGATGTAGCATCCCAACCAGAATTAAGCGCGCAAGAGCAAACCACACTTGTAAATACTATGCCTAACCAAGATAATAGCGATAGCGACAAAAGATTTCCTGGTTGGTTAGCTATTGACTTTGGCACCTCTAATTCTACTGTTACGCTCTTCGACCCGCGCGAAGTGCCTATTTCAGAAATTCTACCTCAAGAACAAGAAGTTCGGTTACGCAAACGTTTGTCAGAATGGCTTAGTTTAGAAGTCTCTCAAGATGAGCTAGATGTAAATGTTTTAGAATGGCAAAAATTTATTGCTGAAATTAGTAAAAACTTAGAAATCGAACCCAGTCAGTTAAGTTCTGTAATTAGCAGTAGCAAAAGCGAGCGATTTTTAGAAGCAATTAAGCAAATCGAACTTTGTTTAGGAATTAGCGAAAACTTTCGCCGTGCTGTGAGCAAAAAACTTTATGAAATTTATCATGAAGTTTTCCGTGTACCTACTTTAGAGTCACAAAATCTTATCCCGGTTATTCTCGACTTTGATCGACGAGCGACAGAAATTTCCAGCGAATTAGAAATTATTGGTTTATCTCCTGCAAAAGTAATTATGGGAGAGGAGGCAAAAGAAAATAGAAACAAAGCTATTGCCCAAAGTACAACTGCCGGAGCAGAAATTATTAGCAGGTTTCACCACTCACCCAAGCGCTACTTCGGGCAAGAACGTAATTTTAGCGTGAGTTTAAATGGAGCAGAGCAAGCAGTAACTGCCCAGCAAATGATGCAACTAGCTTGGGCACATTTAAAAGAACTTACGGAAAAAGACCGCAACCGAGGAAGACGTAAATTCTCGGATGGTGAATTTCGCACTGCTGTTGTAACTTATCCTACCGTGGCGCCGCCTATTGTTCGCAAGCAAGTTAAAGAACTGGTCGAACAATTAGGCATTGACGATGTGCAAATTGCTTATGATGAAGCTGTTTCTGTCGCAATATTCTTTTTGTGGCGAGAATTTGGTGGTAATCTTTCTATTGGTATTGAATCATTTAAAACTCGTTGTCGCCGTAACGGGAATAAATGGTCGCAAAACGTCTTAATATTAGATATTGGTGGTGGTACAACAGATTTAGCTTTGATTGAACTTACCTTAGAAGATAAAACTCCAGTATCTGATAATCAACAAGAACGAGGTCTGGGAGGACGTTATTATAAACTTACCCCAAAACTTTTAGGGTCTTCCGGTCATTTACAATTAGGTGGTGAGTATATTACGCTGCGGGTGTTCCGACTGCTTAAGGTTGCACTTGCCGACCGTTTGTTGACAGAATTAGTCGCGGGCAATTTAGTTAGCGAACAATTAGAAGATGTACTTAATACCTTGGATGAACGCTTTCTCGAACAAGGTCAATTCAAAAGTGGCTCTTTATTAAAATCTTTGGACAAAGAAAACCCCGAAAGCAGTCCTGCGTATAAAGATGCTCTTGATACCGCAGAGAAAATCATCCCTACTGGTTGGTTACAAACTCCCCAACGCTTGCAAAGTTTTTATCTTCTTTGGGAACAAGCAGAAAGAGCCAAACTCAAATTAGGGCAACCATCAACAGACGGTTCTATTTTGACTTTTACTTTAGATGAATCCCAAATTTCCCCACTGCTAGCTGTAAGTGGCATTAAAATACAACTTCAAAATCCCAGTAACTTATACGTTACTTTAGATAGTACACAATTTGAACGGGCTGCAATAGTGGCTGTTAAAGAAGCTATTGGTATTGCTAAAGGATTAATCGAAAGTAGACTAGGAACACCCAATAATAATCAAAATATTCCTAAAGAAAAAGTTGATTGGTTAATTTTGTCTGGCAAAACTTGTAACCTTAATATAGTTCAACAGGAAATCTACCAAGAATTTAGTAAGTCCGATTATTTTGTTTGGAATCCAGAACGGATTACTTTTGATTTAGAATTTACTAAACTTGCTACATCTGCTGGAGCTTGTTACGCTGAAAAGCTGCAACGACTCAGATTTAACCCAGAAGAATCAAAAGAAATATTAAGTAAAGGTGGCTACCAGGTAGAAATTGACGTTAAAAACTTATTTTACTACTTGCCCTGCAACTTTAAACGTTTAAATCAAACAGAACAAAGCTTACCAATATTTACTGCTGGGCAAGAATTATATCAACTTTCTCTAACCGATACAGTCGCAAAAGTACGCACTGAGTGGCAAGGTATACAATTAAGTAACATTATTCACCGTCAAGATTTTGAAAATGGCGAGTTTCGACTTTGGGGAAGCTACGACGGTAACAAGCTGCGGCAAAAACTAGAAATGACAGAACACGAGTTTCTCGAACGAATTAAAGTTAAGTTTGAAATCGACCAGAATCTTCAGCTTAACTTATTATTAGTTCGAGGTAAAGCCAATCGCTTAATTCCATCTCATATAGAAAGCATTGACGTAGGTGCAGTTCTCCATGCATCAGGTATGCGAGAAATCCCAACGTTATTTACTGATGGTAAACTAAGATGGACTATTGCAGTCGGGCGCCCAGATCAAGAACTGAATAATGGGGATATTGCAGTTAACGTTCTAGAGTCAGCAAGCGTAGACCTAGCAAATGGTTATTACTTAGTATTTCAAGCTAACAACACTAAAAACATTAACAACAGCAAACCTCTAGAAATTTTTCGCTACGAAGGTGATAACCCACCGCAGCAAGGAAGTGGTTTAATTAGTGACCCCTTACCCTCATTTCCAAGAAGTGATAAGCACACCTTTTATATTTATCACGAAGACAGTGAAACTAATGCCAAAAAATGGATTCGAGTTGGCGAATTAAAAAAACCGCAAGTCACAACAGATTACCCTTGTCAATATCGCGTCACTCTAGACGAAAAAGGTATTTTGCGAATCCACACAGGGGAAGTTCCTTACTGGAAATCTAATAGTGAAGAATGTCTCAAGCAAGAAGGATGCGTTTTTCAGGCGCCGCTTGAATTACAAAAAAGCGAAGTCGATAAAGAACGCGACCCATTTTGCGGATTGCACTAACATTCAAAATTCAACTTTGTGCCCTTTGTGCCTTTGTGGTTCATTCTCTGTTACCTCTGTGTCTCTGTGGTAATTAATAAAAACTAAATTTATAAGTTAAACCACAAAGTACACAAAGTACACAAAGAAAGAGTAAGAAATAAGAGGAATAATATATGGAAAATTTTACCAAGCTTTTGAAAACAGAAAACTCTGAGTTGTCTAGATTATTACAATTCAGTCTATACGGAATAGAGGCAGCTTTAAAACAAGCATTAACAAAATATCCAAATGACCCAGGCGCCGATTTATGTCAAGCCGCCTTACAAGAACTTAACACTCTTTTACAACCAGCAAGTGAAATTATATCTGTGGATAACTCTGATTTAGCAGACATTCTTCAAATAGCACCCGACCCAATACAAAATCGTGAATTAAAATTAGGGCGCCTCCAAAATGAGTTTAACTCTGACAAACAGTTAGCTTTATATTTAGGAGATACCCAACTTCAAAGTCAAACTGACTACGATTTATGGAACGAGATACACCGTAAATTACTTAGAGTTCCAGAAGATTTAGCGGTATCTTGGCGCCAGCGCGCTTTAGTAATTGCAAAAGAAGTTGGCGCTCAAGAAGACACATCAAATTGTCTTTCATTACCATTTAATAAGCACGAAAACATTTACCCAGGATTGAAGGGAAGCATCACAGTACAAGGATTATGCTTTTCAAATGTGGCGCAAAATCATCCGCAAATTGACCAATTAAATTTAAATAATTACCAAGTAAATTTCCAAGAAGATATATATTTTTTGGCTAATTTAGTATCTAGTTGTATCAAATTTATTGATATCGAACCAGATTTACACCATGCCTTAAAAAACATTTTCAGCTTCGATATTATGAATTTGTATTCCAAACCAGAACATCGTTGTCAATATACAGACGCACTAATAGAAAGTTTTTGGCGAATGCTTAAAGCAGAGGAAAGCGCTGACTCATTATCAGCTTTGCGCCACTGGATTGATTTAGATGAAGCTATTCACTCTTTGGTTTTTGTGCCACCTGCCGACCGCTTTTCATGGTGGGGTAAACTGCAACAAGAAACGCGGCGCCTGTTAAAAAAAGTTGTTCAGAGAGCAGTATCAGAGGGTCATAACATCCGCATCCGTCAACTCTCAGGGCTTTATGCTGACGTATGTGCTTATTCTAAAGATGACCTAAGACTAGAAATAGGAGGAAACCCAGGAGAAGTTTTATCTTGCTTACGAGTATATGCCAAAATCAACGAACAAGAATTTCCCGGACGAGTACTATTCCGCTCATCACGATAAAACTTGCATTAAATTGTATCAAGCATTGTATTTCATGATTTTATTATAGTGCCGGAAAGTTCAAGCATAAATTAAGATAGATTTTGGTACAGTCTTGGCAGTGAGGCTACTGAGATGAAGTACAGAAGGCAAACACTTTTTTTAACATACTACTCCCTTCCCGGCATAAGATTACCTATCTTCCTTCCTCCTTTGTGCCCTTTGTGTCCTTTGTGGTTAATTCCAAATCAGTATTCTTTGAGTGGGAAGGGAGTAGTTGCTTGCCTACAGCTTTTACTGTTTTTATGACATCGGAGATGGTATTTTTTCTAACGAAACTAAACCATTGTCCTCAAAATCTATCTCTAGATGATACCCTTGCATCATTGCAGTTCCCAATAAAGGCTTATTACCAGAAGCTAAAATCGGGACTATTTTTTCTACATTGTCCCAAACAATTGTTGTCAAATGTATAGAAAATGAAACTTGGCTTCCGTCTGCTAATGTTCCGGGTATACTGGCACTTGGGGGAAGACTCATTGCTCTAACTGCTTGTGGTGGCAAAGTGAGATAGCCGTTAAATCCAGTATCAATGACAAAATTCAATGAGAAATCTGGTTGCCCTGGTAAACGAAAAATAACTGGAACTGTCGCCTTACCACCAATTAATCTTCCATGAATCATTCAGCTATACGCTCCACAGTACCACCAAAGCCAAATACAGCATTATAACCGATTCGCATCATATATAATCTAGCGTTTGGGTTCTTCTGCTTTAACGCCAATATTGATTCCACACCGCTTTCATCAATTCCATACTCGCCAGTCTCAGCATTTATGACAATCATCTTGCCAATGTTGTCGCCATGCTCAACATGAAGGCGAATCCCATTTTCATAAAATTGTTTAGCTCTTTGGGCAACTTCTTCTTCCGTCCAAAAAATAGCCTGCATGATTACACCTGCTTTTTCGCTTCTTAAATAATTATAGCTCTCAGTTGTACGCTTCATATCAGCACTACCAAAGCTGACCGCAACATCATAACCTATTCGCATCATAAATAATCTAGCGTTTTGGTTCTTCTGTTTTAACATTAATAATGATTGCACACCAGTTTCATCAATTGCATACTCGCCAGTCTCAGCATCAATGACAATCATCTTGCCAATATTGTCACCATGCTCAACTTCTTTACGAATCCCCTGTTCGTAAAATTGTGTAGCTCTTTGGGCAACTTCTTCTTCAGTCCAAAAAATAGCCTGCATAATTACATCTGTTTTTTGCTTGTTAAATATTATAATCTAATATTAGTTAAAATCTCCTACAGCAACCCTAAATCATTTATAAAATTTTAATAGCAAAGTATTTCATTAAAGATTTAGATAAAGGAGTAGGTATAAAAAAAGCCGCAATACGTAGAGTGTTTATTATGACTTACGGGCAGAAACCTGGTTTCTAGGATTTTTGCATAAGTCCTGTTTATTATGCTGTGATTACAGACTATCTCCGATTAAGTTGTTTTAAATATTCCCTTGTCTCTAAATTAGCTGATAAATCTATCGCTGTTTTTCCATCTTTGTCTTTGGAATTAACATCGGCGCCATTATCAATAAATAATTGAATTAAATCTATGCGTAATTTTTGGATTGTATAGCGTTGTTCCGAATTACTATTTTCCTCATCCGGTAAACTTGCAGCTAACATTAATGGTGTTTGTCCGGCTTTGTTAGCAATGTTAACCTTTGCTCCCCGATCTATTAACAATTTGGTTGTATTAAAACTATTGCTTCTTCGGTTTATTGCTCCAAATAGAGGTGTATTTCCTAGTACATCTCTAACGTTAATATCAGCACCTTTGTCAAGCAGGCGGTCGATAATGATGGTATTTCCATATCTTGTTGCTAGGTGCAAAGGGGTAATTTTAAATTGTCCGCTAACATTTACTTTAGCTGCATTAGCGATTAAAATTCCTGCTAACTCGGCATTATAATTTTGCTCCAAAGCATATAACAAAGGTGTTCTAGTCCACTTTTCTTGGCTACCATTGTCATACTTATTGGTAATTTCTCTATAAATGTTGACATTTGCACCATATTTTAATAGCAATTTTACAGCTTCTATTGAGTTATTTTGTATTGCTATTTCTAAAGCTGTAATTCCATCTACATCTTTAACATTTGGGTCGATATGTTTCTGGAGTAGCTTTCCTAAAATTTGCAAATTTTTACCAATTACTGCTGCATGAATTGCAGTACGATTGTGAGATGTGCGAAATTGGGGATTAATGTTTGGTAGCAACTTGTTAACTTCGGAAATATCCTCTTTGATGGCAGCGTGAATCAACTCGATATTTGGGTCATTACTTTTGGGTAAGTGAACATTATTCCAGTTTTCTAAATTATCTATGTTAACGTAAAACCATTCCGAATATACTACTATGCCAGATTTGGATGCACTCAATGGTTTATTAGTTGATATCTCGTACAAATAAACTCTTACTGGTATTGTACCATCACTACTCGTTCCCTTCGGCATCAATGAAAGCATGGGATCACGCCAAATTTCTGCTTTAAATCGACCATCGGGAGTAATTTTTGTTGAGTGTAAACTGGGACGGAAAGCATCAATAATTTTAGTGAAGATAAAATGATTCAGAACAAAACCAGTGATCATAAAACCACTAATTAACAAAATTCGGATATGCCTGGGACGGGATTGAGCGGGAGGAATCATTTTTTGATTAAATTTGGACAAGGGGATGGCTGTAGATAATTTCAGTAATTAGCTATAGATTTCCCGAAGCTTTACAAAAAAATATAATTGCCAAAAATTTCTAATGAATCCAAAGAAGGGTTCATTTAAAAAGTTATAAAAATCTTGAAAGGCTTAAAAACATTAGATTACTGCAACTAATCTTCAAAAGCGGGTAACGCGATTCGAACGCGCGACATCAACCTTGGCAAGGTTGCGCTCTACCACTGAGCTATACCCGCGAAACTTCAACTTTATTTAGTATGTCAGATTGCTTCTGGTCTGTCAATAGTGGAGAAAAAGATTTTTTGAAAGCCTGCGAAGGCAGGCTTTGCTCGTATAACGACACCCTTAAGGGTATCGTCTTAAGGGTATCGTCTTAAGGGTGGCGCCTACTCGTTAGTGGGGTGTCATCTACTCGTTGGATGGCGCCAACTCACCAATGCTTGTGCCTATTCGACCAGGTAAGGAGGGGGAATTATTGTTAGATTGAGGTAATCCCGCGTGCAGTTGACGCATTAAGCTACCCATTTCTAGCGCGCTCATTGCGTACTCCCAGCCTAAATTACTTTTAATTCCTGCTCTTTCTAGTGCTTGCTGCATTGTATCGGTTGTTAAAACGCCGAATATCACAGGTACACCTGTTTGAAAACTAGCCGCAGCTATCCCTTTCGCGACTTCTGATGATACAAGATCAAAGTGAGGTGTTTGACCGCGTATTACGGCGCCTAAACAAATTACCGCGTCGTAACGATGGGACAATGCCAACTGTTTTGCTACCACCGGGACTTCAAAACTACCTGGTACCCAAACATAATCAACCTGTGAACCGTGAGGATTAACATCAATACCGTGACGCTTCAAACAATCTTGACATCCTTCGAGTAGCTTGGTTGTAACCAAATCATTAAATCGACCTATCACCAGCGCAAACCGCAATGTCTCGGCCTGAGTAAAAGTTCCCTCAAAAACTGTCATGACTGCCTCATTTACTATATGAATTCAATACTTATTTCTAGAACTAACGCAAAAACCGGGTTTTTTTATTTAATAAATCAAATTACGGTGCCGAAAAACCTCACATTCCCACAAAATAGCAGAGAAGCGAACTTTCATCATTGCTCCTCTGCTCGGTTTTAGATTTGCGACTTTTTGAAGAAGTCGGGAAGCTGAGTCTGAACTTGGTAGCTTACACTACAAAAAAGTTGAGGACTCCGACTAAAATTACTAAAGCAAACCATGCTCCTGAACCAATCCAAAGAAGCTTTTTCGATTCTACCCAGTTTTGTGGTGTAGCGTATGCTACTGGAACACCGATAACCATAACAAAGGATAGAGCTACTAAAGCAAGCAATGCAAACTGGAATATAAAAGTCATTTTCTTTTCTCCCAAGACAGCTATCTATTAAAGATAAAATATTTTACAACACAAATTTTACTGACTTTATTCTATTCTAAAGTATCTAATTCTAGTATTGACTATTAATTTACCCATTATATGGATTTAATTTTGTGCCATACCACAGCGGATTTTGATGCTCTGGGAGCAGCTGTTGGTCTAACGCGCTTGCTACCAGGTAGTAAAATTGTTCTATCAAGTGGCGCCCATCCGACTGTCAAAGATTTTTTAGCATTGTATCGCGATGAATTTACAATAATTGAACGACGGGCTGTACGGAAAGAAGAAATTCGGTCATTAGTGATTGTAGATGCACAAGCTAGCTCACGTATTGGCAAATTAGCAGAATGGCTTGAACTACCTCATCTAGTAGATATTAGTATTTACGACCACCACCCAGAAGACAGTGATATAAATGCTACAAACTTTTATATCGAGCCTGTAGGTGCCACAACTACGATTGTTGCTGAAAAGTTACAGCAAGCTGGTATTTCCCTTACTACTGGTGAAGCCACAGTAATGGCTTTAGGTATTCATGCTGATACAGGTTCGCTAACCTTTGAAAATTCGACACCTCGTGATGCTATTGCTTTAGGATGGTTGATGCAACAAGGCGCCAGTATCCCTAATATTAACCAATATCTCGAACCTGGTTTATCTACACAATTGCAGGAACTCTTAAAAACATCACTAGATAACCTAAAAGTAATTAATAAACATGGATATGCAATAGGGTGGGTGATTTTAAAAACAGATGCTTTTGTACCAGGATTATCAAGTTTAATCTCACAACTGCGTTCAATCTCAGAAATTGATGTACTACTACTAGCACACGAGTTTCGAGTCAGAGAAGGTGACGAAACTCGTTTGACGATAATTGGTAGAAGTCAAATTAAAACTGTTGACTTGAACGAGTTATTTCAACCTTTGGGAGGAGGAGGACATGCTCAAGCAGCATCTCTCAACTTACGCGGCGCCGATTCCCAAGTTATTATAAATGAGCTAATCGAAGATTTAAAACTTCAAATACCAAAACCTCCCTCAGCTAGAAACTTAATGTCTTCCCCTGTTCGCAGTATTCGTCCTGAAACGACTATTGCCGAAGCACAAAGAATATTACTACGGTATGGACATTCTGGACTATCGGTTGTTGATACCGAAGGAAATTTAACTGGTGTAATTTCGCGTCGTGACCTTGATATTGCTTTACATCACGGTTTTAGTCATGCACCCGTAAAAGGTTACATGACAACAAATGTTAGAACTATTACGCCTGATACTACTATGCCTCAAATCGAGGAGTTGATGGTGACTTATGATATTGGGCGCCTACCTGTAATTGAAAATGGGCAATTAGTCGGAATTGTGACTCGTACTGATATTTTACGCGAACTACATAATAGTGCTGAGTTGAAAGTGAGTCGTGCTGAGTCCAAAAAACTCAGAACTCAGCACGACTCACTCAGCACTAATTTAAAAGACTATATTAACCCTGAGTTATGGCAGTTGCTTACTAAAGCATCTCAAGAAGCTACAAAACGTGGTTGGCATTTATATGTAGTAGGGGGTGCAGTACGTGACTTGCTGCTTGCCCAAAATATAAAACAAGAACCTTTATTACTCAAAGATATTGACCTTGTAGTTGATGGGTTTCACGAATCTGCAGATGCGGGTGCTGGTGTAGAACTTGCCACTGCACTACAAAAGTTATATCCAAACGCGCGTCTGGATGTTCACGGTGCTTTTCAAACTGCCGCATTATTATGGCATAAAGACCCTGAACTTGATTCGTTATGGGTTGATATCGCTACTGCCCGAACTGAATTTTATCCTTATCCAGCGGCAAATCCTGAAGTTGAAGCAAGTTCTATACGTCAAGATTTATATCGAAGAGATTTTACAATTAATGCAATGGCATTACGTTTAACACCTCCACGCGCGGGTGAGTTGCTTGACTTCTTTAATGGGTTACATGATTTGGAAGCAGGTTTAATGCGGGTTTTGCATCCTAATAGCTTTATTGAAGACCCAACACGTATTTATCGGGGAGTTAGGTTTGCTGTGCGGTTAGGATTTACAATTGAGTCGCAGACCGAAAGTTATATCCGCTACGCTATTAATAGTGGTGTGTATAACCGTACCGCGCGCGAAAATAGTAAAACTCCTGCGCTTTCTACTCGTCTTAAAGCTGAGTTGAAGTTAATTCTTGAGGCGCCTTACTGGAAACGGGCACTCGAATTATTAGATAATTTAAGTGCGTTACAATGTATTCACCCAACTTTAAAACTTGATTCAGAGTTATTACGTCAGCTACGTTTGCTCGAACGCTGTTTACAACGCTTTGATAAAGACCAAGCTATTATTCATTGGCTGATTCGTCTTGAAGCTATTATCGCTCACTTAGCAACAGATTTTCGCGCTCAGGTCGCGACTAATCTACAATTGCCTGACGACAGTATTAAAAGATTGTCTAATTTCAGTAAGATATTGGATAATGTTGCTAAGTTGACAGATTACACACAAAAAAGTCAGGTTGTTAGTTTACTTAAAAAGTATGATTTAAATACGCTGATTTTAGTTGCTGTGCAAAGTCAACAGTCTATTCGTCGTTTGATTTGGCAGTATATTACTGTTTTACGCCATGTTCAGGCGCCTTTAAATGGTAATGATTTACAAAAATTAGGCTATAAACCAGGGCCTGCTTTTCGAGAAATCCTTGATGATTTGTTAGCTGCTACACTGGATGGTTTTGTTACAGATAAGGTTAGTGCTGAAATGTTTTTGAATGAGAAGTATCCAATAAGATAGTTTTACCTTATTAGACGCAGAGTACACAGAGAGTAACGTAGGGTGTGTGACGCCATTGAAAAATTTGAGTGTAATGATAAGACTTGTAGCGTCACGCACCGACAAATCAATGTGACAATATCGTAAGTCCTGTAATTTTACCACCGAGACACAGAGGATACAGAGAATAATGGTAGTTTGGCAGGTTGATTTTTATCGTCGTCCCCAAAATCATGAACAATTGTGGGATTTGTTGATTTGTGATGATAGTGGTAAGTTTAAATACGAAGCTTCTTGTCCTCAGTCGCAAGCTAATTCTAATTGGCTGACTTCACAGTTTGAGTTGGCGTGCGGTTCTAGTTTTCCTGATAAAATCCAAGTGTTTCGTCCGCAATCTCTGAGTTTAGTCGAAACTGCCGCGCGTAATTTGAATATCCCGGTTGAAGCAACTCGTCGCACTATTGCTTTGAAACAATGGTTGAAAGATAAATCTTACCCTGTTGAATTAGAAAAGTTACCCCCAGTTCCTTTACCTGATAATCTTTTAGGAGATAAGTGGCGATTTGCTTCGCTTCCATCTGGTGATATTGAAGAATTTCGTCACCGTCGTATCCCTATTGTTGAATTTCCAAATTATCTGCTTCCTTTTAATTTGGGTTTAGCATCGACTCAACTTGTTCCAGGTGTTGTTATTTATGGTGGTAGACAATCAATGCGGTTAGCACGCTGGTTACAAGAGTCACATCCTGCTTATTTAAATTATATTTCAGGGGCGCCGGATGGTTTGATACTTGAAGCTGGTTTAGTTGATAGATGGGTGATTGCAACTTTTGATGATAATGAAGTTAGAATTGCCGCTCAAAACTACGAACAGCGTAAACAGCAAAGTAAAGGGTTACATTTTTTACTTGTCCAACCGGATGATTCTGGTATGACTTATAGTGGTTTTTGGCTATTAAAAACAGACTCGTAGGTTGGTAAGCAACGGATGACTCTAGGATGTAACGGATGGGTAATTTATTACAAACAAAGCTAGTAGTCTGTGTCAAAAGTTTTGGTAAGTTGGCCATCACAACACATCTGGGGACAGATGTGCCACAACTAGCCAAAATTAATGACATGAACTTTCATCGTGGTTTATGTCATAAGTTTTGGGAGGTTCACTTCTTAAAAATTCTTTCTTTGTGTCCTTTGTGTCTACCCTGCGGGAAATCCTCCGGATTATGTGGTTTATTCCTCCAACACCACAAAATTAATTATATGGACCACTAGGTTATTATAGATAGCTTATCCGTTACATCCGTTGTATCCGTTGCTTGCTGACCTACAAAATATATATTAAGTAATGTAAATAAATATTGCAATAATTGTATAAATTAATCAATATTTGTAGCAAAGCAAAAATAATTACGAAAAATATTTCAATTAAATAAAAAACTGTTAGCCTAGAACACATAATCAAACTCATAGTCTTCAAAAAACATACACTTTGGAGTCAATTTGATTCGTGTCAAAGGCTATAGCTGCAAACCCTTATATATTTGGTGAGCATAAGCGGGTATATGCAACATTCAAAGTATTTAACAAATTATTATTTGTGCTGTGCTGTAATTCTTACGACGGTGATAATAAGCGGTTGTTCCAAGAAACCCCAAGCAAATGCAGCAAGTGGCCCACCTGCTGCTTTGGTAAAGTTACAGCGTGTCGAAACTTCGACTGTCGAAAATAGTACAGAGTTTGTAGGAACGCTCGAAGCAAAGCAACGTGTTTCATTAAGACCGCAAACTAGTGGACGTATAGTCCAAGTCACTGTCGCGCAAGGTAACTTCGTTAAAAAGGGGACACCAATAATACAGTTACGTCCAGAAAGAAACCGAGCTTCGGTAGATGCAGCTATAGCTTCGGTAAACTCGCAAAAAGGAACTTTAGAAAATGCGACCGCACAAGTACGTGCGTCAGAAGCAGAAATTAAACAGCGTACATCAGATATTAAACGCTATCAAGCAGATATTATTAATCGCAACAGCGATGTTGAACTCGCAAACATTAACTACAAGCGGTCAGAAGAATTAGTATCAGCAGGCGCCGTTGCAAAGCAAAATTTAGATGAACGTCGTGCCCAACGTAACAGTGCTATTGCCGCACGTGAAGCTGCGATACAGTCGCTTGCAGCAGCACAAAGCGCACTTCAACAAGCACAGTCACAGTGGAGAGGTGCAGTTGCATTAGTGAAACAAAATGAGTCGCAACTAAAACGCGCGCAAGCTGAAACTGCTGTGCAAGTAGAAGATTTGAGTTACAACCGTGTAGTTGCTCCTGTAGATGGTGTTGTTGGTGATGTACCCGTCCGTGTTGGTGATTTGGTTAATGTCGGTGATGCGGTCACGAGTATTATTCAGAATGACGAGTTAGATTTACGTATTCCAGTACCTACAAATTTATCTGGACAACTGCGTCGGGGACTGCCAGTCACGTTAATTGACCCAAACTCAGGAACACAAATATCCAAAGGTAGTATTAACTTTATCGCACCGCAAGTTAGCACCGGGGATCAAGCAGTCTTAATCAAAGCACGTTTTCCAAATAAAGACCAGAAACTACGCGATGGTCAATATGTACGTGCGCGAATAATTTGGAGTACTGGTGCAGGTGTTAAAGTGCCTGCTGTTGCAGTTTCTACTATTGGCGCCCAAGATTTTGTCTTTGTTGCCGAATCTGAAACCAAAAACGGAAAATCACAACTGGTCGCACGACAAAAACCAGTCAAACTAGGTGTGATACAAGGACAAGATCGCCAACTCCTAAGTGGCATACAGCCTGGAGAAAACTTGATTGTATCAGGAATTCAAAGCTTGACTAATGGGGCGCCTATCAAGCCCGCAGCAACAGAAACTGCTTTTTCTCAATAGACTGATGAGTGCTTCCTTAATGAGTTCTGAGTGCTGAGTTCTGAGTGCTGAGTAGTGAAAAAAGAATTGAATTCATAACTCCTAACTCATAACTCCTAACTCCTAACTTCTAACTCATAACTCCTAACTCATAACTCCTAGCTCTCACTCAGCACTCAGCACTCAGCACTTTCAACTCCTCTAAACCCATGAGTATTTCACAAAATTTTATTAAGCGACCTGTTCTCACGACGGTCTGCACCATCTTAATTATTCTTGTTGGTGGTATTTGTATTCCACTGCTTCCTCTTGATAAGTTACCTCAACTTGCACTCAAGCAAGTAACAGTGACAGCTAATTATTTGGGAACTGATGCAAAGACTGCCGAAGAAAATGTGACAACAGTATTGGAACGTCAAATCAACGGTACGGAAAAAGTTGTTTATATGTCGTCGCAAACGACTAACAACGGTGATACGTCAATTAACGTATCTTTCCCTACAGATATAGATAGGAACACAGCACAGGTATTAGTGCAAAATAACGTTGCCGTGGCTGCGTCGCAACTTCCGACTGAGGTGAATCAAACTGGTGTAATTACTCAAAAACAATCACCTACGATTACGATTGCTTACGCGATTTCATCAGAAAAAGACAAGAGCGGAAAATTTCTCTACGACAACGTTTTTTTGAGTAACTATGTAGATCGTTTTGTTCTTGATGAAATCAAACGAATTGAAGGGGTAGGAAGCGCGCGTATTGTTGGTGAACGGAAGTACGCAATGCGAATCTGGCTAAATCCCTCTGCGTTAGCAGCGCGTCAAGTGACAGCGCAGGATGTTGTTAGTGCTATCAGCGAACAAAATATTCAAGTTGGTGCTGGACGAATTGGACAACAACCGACTCCAAGTACACAGCAGTTTGAAATTGCGTTACGTGCGGTTGGCAGGTTTACGACACCGCAGGAAGCTGAAGATATAGTAGTCAAGGTTGGTCAAGATGGTACGCTAACTCGCGTTCGAGATGTTGGACGCGCGGAAGTCGGCGCCCAAGATTACAGTACAACAAATATATTCGATAATGCTCCGGCTGTGGCGCTATTAGTTAACCAGCTTCCGGGTACTAATGCTTGGAATACTGCAGCACTAGTGAAAGCAAGAATGGCAGAATTATCAAAGAATTTTCCACCTGGATTAAAAGCTACAGTTGCACTAGATAATACTGAGTTCGTTGCTGCTTCCCTTGATGAGGCATTTAAAACACTGTTAGAAGCTGTGTTGCTTGTATTTCTAGTTATCTTTATATTTTTACAGGACTGGAGAACAACTATTATTCCGTCAATTGCTATTCCAGTATCTTTAATTGGTACGATGGCGTTTGCTTTTGCGTTTGGGTTTACACTCAACCAATTAACTTTGTTTGGAGTAATTTTAGCTACAGGACTAGTCGTAGATGACGGGATTATTATAGTAGAAGCAATTGCTTTAAAGCTTGCTCAAGGAATGAAACCTTTACAAGCTGCCTTGGACTCTATGGGAGAATTAACGGGGGCAGTAATAGCTACATCACTTGTATTAATGGCAGTGTTTATCCCTGTATCGTTCTTTCCAGGCACTACGGGTATTGTTTATAAACAATTTGCGTTAATTATTGCTTTTTCTATTTTACTTTCAACTTTCAACGCGCTTACATTCTCTCCTGCAATGGGCGCCTTATTAATGCGTCCTGTTCAAGAAGCACATGGACCAATTGCTGCATTATTTAGATGGTTCAATCGATTCTTTGATTGGGTCAAAGGTGGTTACGCTAGTATCGTTGTTTTCCTAATCAAGATTCGTTTACTTGTCGTTCCTGTTTTTATTGCTGGGTTAATTGCTTCCGCGTGGATTTATATGGTAACTCCCCAAGGTTTTATTCCAGAAGAAGACCAAGGTTACTTTTTTATTATTGGTGAAGCACCTCCAGGAGTATCATTGAATTACACCAATGATATCGTTGAAAACGTCGAAACAATCGTGCGGAAATTTCCGGAAGTTGAACACGTTAATGGTTTAGCAGGATTTGGGTTTGAAGGAAACGCGACAAATAAATCTCTCTTCTTTGTCAAGTTAAAACACTGGGAAGAACGTAAAAAAGCGGGAGAATCAGTTTTTGGTGTAACTGGTGCGATTAATAAGGAACTTGCATCAAAAATTTCGGGAGCGCGCTTAATTGCGGTGAATGCACCTCCTGTAGATGGTTTGGGAAGTTCAGGTGGTTTAGAATTCTTCATCCAAAACAAAGCTGCGCTACCAATAGAAACACTCATCGATAATTCGCAAAAATTCATAAATGCTGCTCGCAAGCGTTCTGAGTTAGCTGGAGTATTCACACAATTTACAAATAGTACTCCCATGATGCAAATTGCCATCGACCGTAACCAAGCCAAAGCACAAAATATTGCTATCAACGATATTTTTAGCACGATGCAAACCTATCTTGGCGCCCGTTACGTGAATCAATATGTATTAGGAGGACAACTTTATCGTGTTTATGCTCAAGCTGAAGGAGAATTTCGTTCTAACCCTGATGCTTTAAATAGTTTGTATGTACGCTCTCGTGACAACAAAATGATTCCTCTCACTAGTGTCGTCAAAGCTGAACGTATTAACTACCCACCAATTATTACGCACTACAACATTTACCCTGCGATCAAAGTTCAAGCTAGTCCCGCACCTGGTTTTAGTACCGGACAAGCAATGGCAGCGATGGAGGAAGTTGCTGCACAAACATTACAACCAGGTTTTGGATATGAATGGACAGGTACCGCATTTCAAGAACGTTCAGGTGGTGGCGCCGCTCCAATTATTTTTGGTTTAGCTTTTGTAATGGTATTCCTTGTCCTAGCTGCTCAGTACGAAAGCTACATCGACCCGACTATTATTATGTTAACTGTACCGTTAGCAATATTAGGAGCGTTAGGAGCAATTGAATTGCGCGCTAATTTCTTGCAAGCAGGTGGCGTATATCCAACTGTTAACAATAATATCTATGCTCAAGTCGCGTTAGTAATGCTCATTGGTTTGGCTTCTAAAAACGCAATTTTAATCGTTGAATTTGCAAACCAATTGCACGAAGTTGGTATGAGTATTACACAATCAGCTATTCGCGCAGCAGAGGAACGGTTACGCCCAATCTTAATGACTGCATTTTCTGGTTTAGTTGGATTTTGGCCCCTAGTAATAGCCAAAGGTGCAGGCGCCATGAGTCGCTGGTCATTAGGAACAGCTTTATTCGGTGGTTATTTAATATCTACAGCATTAAGTTTGTTTTTAGTACCAGTTTTGTACGTAGTAATTAAAGATATCGAGCATAAATTCTTAACACCTGACAAAAACGATAAACCCAAGAAAGATAAGAAAGTTAAACAACCTGAACCTGCCGTTGTTGCTTCTCAAAGTGATAATGCGGCGCCGAACTTAAATATTTCTACACAGAGCGAGTAAACAATATGCTCAAAAGATTATTTCACAACTGGACATTTGACGATTGGATGAATCATATTTTATTTTCACTCGCTGTGATTTTGCTGATTTATTCCTTCTTCTTTCACGGTTAATTTCGTAGGGTGGGCACTGCCCACCTTACCAACTGGGTTTCTCACTAGACCCAAGTCTTAAATTTAATCAAACAACAATGGCTCAATTCTCATTTGTACTTCCTCAATTAAATCTTTTGGAACAGACTTAACAAACTTAATATCACTAGCTTTCCAATCTACACATCTAATTTGGTCTGTCAAAATCACTCCTTTTGTTTTCAGTTCAGGAGGTAACATAATTTCAAACGTATATCCTTTCTGTTGCTTTGTAATCGGCATTAATAATGCCAGATAACTTCTTTCATTATAAATTTTAGGTGAAATTTTGTGGAATGCGAATGGCAAGACTATTTCCCCACTTTGTAATGATTTGAACCATATGACAAAAATAAATTTACTTAAAACAACTTTGATAAATGCTACTGTAATTCAAAAGTAGAAACAATGTATATACATTATCGTAACGTTAGTAATTGTCAATACAGGAGCAAGCATTATTATGACTGAAGACAACATTCAATTACAAAATCGTGTTGCTGAACTTGAGGCAAAAGTCGCGCGTCTGGAAACAACTTTATTACTTATGCCAGATGTGTATAGATTCCAACGCTTACAAGAATTACTTGCGGCAGGTAATTTTCGTGAGGCTGATAAAGAGACGATTCAAGTTATTCTCAGTATAACTGGTGTTCCCAGTTTAGAATCAATTACACCAAATGATGTACGTGCTTTTCCATGTAATCAACTGCAAGTAATTGATAGACTTTGGACAACTTACAGTCAAGGTAAATTTGGTTTTAGCGTGCAAGCTCAACTTTACCAAGAAGTCGGCGGCAGCATTGATACCACTATTGCCCAAGATAACAGCATAATTGAAAAATTGGGTTTATTAAACGGATGGCGCCTAAATAACAAATGGCAAAAATGCGATGAACTCGATTACACGCTGAATGCACCAAAAGGATGTCACCCTTCACGCTGGTGGAACTCTCCTTTTGGCTCAAAAATGACCAATTATTTCTTTAACAGACTAATTACCTGCGAAATTTAAACTCAACATCACTCCTCTTGTTGCATTTGGAGTTCACGCACGCACTCTTGAGCAACTCCAACTGCAAATCCTACCCCTGCACCTATCAGTACATATCTATTATGCAGATTTTGATAATACTCACTTTCAAACCTTAGCTGATTGAAGTCATTTTGACCAATACGGGCGCCTGCCAATCCAATAACAGAACCAGCCAACGCAGTCAAAATACCTGAAAACAGAATCATTTTTACATTCATAACAACCTCCAACCAAATATAAAGTATTAGGCACGTAGTAGCGCAAAGAGCGCTCTTCTAACTATTGCCTCAACTTAAATCATCCTCTCAAAAATCCACGCAAAGATTAGAGATTGCAACATTTTGTAAAATAATTAGATAGCAGTCATAAATGATTTGTAAAAAATTACATCTACATAGAAACCGGATTAATACAGCCTCTACAATATAAATTTCCACGAAAGAAATAGAACCGCTATATAATATATTCTTATTTTAAAAACGAAAAATAATGTCACAACCACTTAAATTCGCTCTTATTAGCATACTAATAATAACAACCTTAACATCAACTTTTGTTGATTGGCATTGGGGAGGTATCGGCATAGCTAGCTTCTTATTAATTTATATATCTAAAGGAATGCGAAACATACGCAAGCTTTAATTGTTGCTCCTGATACATTCTCAATTTGCTGGACTAGTAGTCTGTGTCATTAGATTTGGGAAGGTAGGAAGATTGGCAACGGATGATAAACGGATGTAGCGGATAGGTTATTTTAAACAATTAAGCTTTGTTTATAACAAATAAATCATCCGTTACATCCGTTACATCCGTTGCTAATCAACCCACCAAAATTAATGACACAGACCACTAGTAGTCCACAAGAGTGATGATTAGAAAGTGCCAGAGTGCTAAGTAATTATTAATAACTCTTAACTCAGCACTCAGTACTTTTAACTCTTCAAATATTTATCGCACCAATTTATCATTTCCCAAAGCACATGACCCACGGCTTCGTGCGAGCGATAACCGTGGTCTTCATAAGGTAAAACTACATAGCGCACTGTTGCACCTAAACCTTTAAGTGCTTCATAAAGTCGTTCGGTTTGTAAAGGATATGTACCTGGATTACTATCTTTTTCTCCATGTATTAATAGTAATGGCGCCTTAACTTTGTTTAAATGAGTAAACGGTGACATATTATTATAAGTGTCTACCGCTTCCCAATAGTTTCTTTGTTCGCCTTGAAACCCAAAAGGTGTCAAAGTTCGATTATAGGCGCCACTTCTAGCAATTCCAATTTTAAACAAATTCGTATGTGCTAATAAATTCACTGTTGTAAAAGCACCATATGAGTGACCACCAATACCAATTCGATTTGGGTCAGCAATACCACGTTTAACTACATAATCAACAGCAGCTTGGGCGCCTGCTATTAATTGTTCTACATAAGTATCATTAGGCTCAGTATCACCTTCACCTACAATTGGAATAGTTGGGCCAGACAGAATTGCATAACCTTGGGTGAGTAAAAATAATACTGAGTCACGCATTGGACGACTAAAGGTATTAGTTGCCGTTGTTACCTGCCCTGCAAATTCACGGTCTTTAAATTCTTCTGGATATACCCAAAAAACAAAAGGCAAGGCGCCATCACGGTTAACATCGTAGTTAGGTGGTAAATATAGCGTCGCTGATAGTTTAACTCCATCTGCACGCTCATACTGCACAAGTTCTTTTTGAAGTTCTGCCAGTTGTGGTGCTGGATCTTGATAATTTGTTAATAAAATAGGTTCAGTGTTACCATTCTTAAGATAATAATTCGGTGGCTCGGTTTGAGACTGGCGCCTGGTTATTAATGTTTGTGCTTCTGAGTCTAAAATATCAACGACTGATTCAAAGTAAGGGTCTTCACACTGCCATAATCGTTGTGTTTGCTTTGTTTTTAAATCAAATTTATCCAGAAATGGATATACTCCCTTTGGTGAGGCGCCCCGACCATTTAAATATATACCACCCCCGTCTTCTGTAAACCTAATTACATCACGACCATATTTTCCGTGTGTTGAAAGGGGAACACCAGGGTCATTATATTTATCTTCAAAACTACGGTCAAAAAGTAACTGTGGTGATTCACTTTGCTGTGGGTTAATACGCCAAATACGTTGTTTACGATTATCAAACCATTTCTCCCAAACTAAAGCAACATCTTCACGCCCCCAAGCTATATGTTGAAATCTATACTCCGATTGCCAAAGCTCTTGTGGTTCTCTGTCGAAAGGTGCATCCATTACAAATAATGCATCCCTATAATTAACGTCGCAAGCCGGATCACCTTCATCTAAAGCTTCAACCCAGTATAATGTAGAAGGTTTGTCAGGGCGCCAATGAACTCGTCGTCTCCCAGGTCGAACGGCATCAAATTTAATTGACATATTATCAGCAAGGGGTAAATCAGCTATTTCACTAATTAACTTACCGTTTGTATTGAGTACCTCAATACGTTTAGGAAAGTAAGACGCTGGCAATTGATACGAAAATGGTCTGTGTAGAGTTGTTAATAAGATATAATTACCATCTGGTGAAGGTCGAGCTTCATCTATTAAACAAGCGGGAACTATTTGTGTGCTTTCACCATCTAAAGTTACTTTATTCAAACTTGAAGATATGTAATATTCAAATAAACTTTCATCGTGAGGACTTTGCAGTAAATTAGTGTAAGTACGGCTAGGAGTTTTTCTCCCTAAATTTTCTTCGATCATTGGCGCCGTTGGAATTGGCGATATTTCAGGCACTTCACCCCGGTCTTCCGAAATAAATTTACATATTAATGTATCATTCGATAGCCAACGGTGTGGTGAACCGTATCCAGCATTTAAAATTGGTTCAGTTAAGCGCTTTGTATTTAAAGTTGCTAGTTCAACCACCCACAACTCTAAACCATCTGATACAGTTATTGTAAATGCTAACTTTTCACCGTCCGGCGCCCACTTTAAAAAACTAATTCGAGGATTTTCTGGTAGTGATATATCATTAAAAGTTGCCGAGGAAACAGCCTTAATTTTTATACTGTGGTATTGATTATAACGGAAGGGTGCGTTGGTACGTGGATTTAATAAAAATCCAGCCAATGGAACTTGCGGAGAAGCTATTTCTGCAATTGAAGAAAGTAATGGCTGTTCTAACTCAACCAACCATTGTTGATTCGGAGAAAGTAAAACCGCTGGTGGTGCTGGTGCATCCAAAATATGATTGATTGGTGGAGGTGGTGATTGCCAAGTATGTGCTGTCATAAATTAATTAGGGGAAATGTCAAAGTGGTTGGGTTAAGAGTCAGGGGTTAGGGGTAAGGAATAAGACAAGACTAACAATGCATGTAGTCATGTACACCCTCACCCCAAAAATCAACTCTTACTTACCCTTCGGCGGTTTACTAGTAACACCTTTCTCATAAGTTAACGTGTAAACACCTTGCGTATGTAACACGCGGTACCATAATCTTGCTTGAGTACCCGTTGAGAGCATTTTACTTACTGTCGCTTTTGCGATTTTAAATTGCTCTTCATCCAATCCATCACCATACAAATCACGGACGATTGCATCGACGTGAAAGTGTGTTGTAGGATTATGCCGCATCAATATCAGAATTGCATTCTGAACAGAGTAATCTTGATATTGCGTCAGTAGAGGTATTGTACTAGCTTTTCTAGATATGTGAAGCTTGGGAATATCAGAGATGTCTGGTTTTGGCTTACTCGCAGCTAAATTGCTCGCTGCTGTACTTGAGGCAACTTGCGTACTTGATGAGGAAGTCGTTTCTACAATCGGTGAGGCAGCAGCCTCATAATGTCGATTAAATTGACGACTACTATCCTGAAGGTATGCTTGAGTAGAAGATAAACTAGATAACCCACCTAAAGGATGATACATCTGGTCTTCTTGGGCGTAACCTGATATTAGACCTTCTAGAGAATTGATCTGATGTCGGATGAAAGACAAGCGACGTTCTAAATCAAGTGCCTCTAGTATATAGCGGTCGCGTTCTGCCGACAGCAAACTTAGAATCTCAGGTGAATCAGTCATAGTAGTTACCTAATTTCAAAGGAACAAAAAAAAGTGGAAACCAAGGAAATTTTTGTTAAGGCTCACGTTCGTATCATTCGGCAAAAACTTTACCGCTTCGTTTGCAAAGAATGCAACCTAGTTTCGGAGCGGATTTGTTTTCCCTCACAACCACTCTATTGTGAAACATGCCGACCGCCAAAACAAAAAGTTGAAAAACCTTCATCTGAAGCAGTTGTTAAAGCAAAAACTACCAAGAGAAAGCCTCCAGCGAAACAGCCCCGTCCTGGAGTCGCTAAGACAACTACAAGAGCGAAAAAAGCAGCTTCTGCCAAATGATATTAAATTTTCACTCTTACTGACAAATTTATACTGTATGGCAATTGCTTAACCTGTACCAGTTACAGTTCTATCTGTAATTGTTTCTCAATTCAATCGTCTAAAATGCGAATATTTATAGATTTAATTGAGTTGATCACCAATTATTCGTAGGAAACCAGAAGCTAAGGAAAGCTATCTGAACCTAGCTTCTGCACCTTTCTAATCACCACAAATCAAACCTGAGTATGATGTCACATAACTCAGTTAAGTAAAAAAAACGAAAATCTGTAGGTTGGGTTGAGGAACGTTCACGTAAACGGAGTTTTCCCGCAGGGTAGTGTGCCGAAGGCAAAACCCAACATTTCCCTGATTTTGTTGAATTCTACGTAGTGAAGCCAACCTACAAATCTTCGAGGCTTTGTAGTACAGATGTATGACGTACTCCTAAAAGGTTCATCTAAAATTTACGAGGTACTGTTAACCATCATCTAAAATATGTAAAGAATTATTAAAAAAATAACAACGGCGCCTTTAAACAAGAAAATCATTGTCACCGAAGAATATTGTTTACTTGTATCAGTGGTATCCTGTGAACATGTGCGGAAGAACATAGGTATTCTTTGTTCTATTTAGCTTTTAAAGCTGCATCGCTTCAATAAAGCGTAATTAACCTACAAAGATTGTGGTGCGGCAGTGAATAAGAGTGATATTATTAAAAGCTGTTTCGCCTGTCTCACACACGAAGATCGCCTGTTTATATGTCTGATACTCAGATTGCAGCATCCGCAAACGCGAAAAATTACATGCAGTCACAATTGAATAGTCAAAATACTATTCGCATTCGAGGTGCGAGACAGCATAATCTGAAAGATGTTGACTTGGAAATACCCAGAGACAAACTTATTGTGTTTACTGGGGTATCTGGTTCGGGTAAGTCGTCGTTAGCATTTGATACCATTTTTGCTGAAGGACAGCGCCGCTACGTCGAATCTTTAAGTGCTTACGCACGTCAGTTCTTAGGGCAATTAAATAAACCCGATGTTGAAGCTATTGAGGGCTTAAGTCCAGCAATTTCCATTGACCAAAAGTCAACATCCCATAACCCTCGCTCTACAGTCGGTACTGTAACCGAGATTTACGATTACATGCGATTATTGTTCGGACGTGCGGGACAACCTCATTGTCCAATTTGCGACCGAAATATCGCACCTCAAACTATCGATGAAATGGTCGATAGAATCATGGAATTGCCCGAACGTACTAAATTTCAAATTCTTGCCCCTGTCGTTCGTGGTAAAAAAGGTACTCACAAAAAGTTATTATCTAGTTTGGCATCACAGGGATTTGTTCGCGTTCGTATTGATGGCGAAGTTCGCGAACTTTCTGATTCGATAGATTTAGATAAAAATTTTACACACACGATAGAAGTCGTTATTGACCGTCTTATCAAAAAAGACGGACTACAAGAGCGTTTGGTAGACTCGCTTTCTACGTGTCTTAAACTTTCAGAAGGTATTGCTGCAATATTATACACTCCTGTATCGAGTGGTAATACAGGAGAAAAAACCGAAGACGAAGAAATAGTTTTTTCTGAAAACTTTGCTTGTCCTGAACACGGTGCAGTAATGGAAGAACTATCACCGCGTTTATTTTCTTTCAACTCACCTTACGGCGCCTGCTCTAATTGTCATGGAATTGGCACATTAAGAAGATTTTCACCTGAATTAGTAATTCCTAACCCAGAGGCGCCTATTTACGCAGCAATAGCACCGTGGTCAGAAAAAGAAAATTCTTATTATCTAGAATTATTATATAGTTTAGGGGAAGCGCATAATTTTGAGTTGCAAACTCAGTGGTGTAAGCTCTCAGACGAACAGCGCGAAATACTTTTAAATGGCGAGACAGCAACAAAAGGAGATAAAACACCTCATTTTAGAGGGATAATTCCGATTTTGCAGCGTCAGTATGAAGGTGGTTCCGAACTAATAAAGCAAAAACTAGAGCAATATTTAGTAGACCAATCTTGTCCAGTTTGCCACGGAAAACGCTTAAAACCCGAAGCTTTATCAGTACGTTTAGGACAATACGGAATTTTAGATTTAACGAGTGTATCAATACACGACTGTCAAGAACGTATTGATGATTTAAAATTAAACCCACGTCAAGCGCAAATTGCGGACTTAGTATTACGTGAAATCAAAGCACGTCTACAATTTCTTTTAGACGTAGGCTTAAATTACCTCACCCTCGACCGTCCAGCAATGACCCTTTCTGGTGGAGAAGCACAACGAATTAGATTAGCAACCCAGATCGGTTCAGGTCTAACGGGTGTACTATATGTTTTAGATGAACCTAGTATAGGTTTACACCAGCGTGATAACGGGCGCCTATTACGAACATTAACTCGACTGCGTGATTTAGGTAACACATTAATAGTTGTTGAACACGACGAAGAAACAATTCGGGCAGCTGATTATGTTGTTGATATTGGCCCGGGTGCGGGGTTACATGGAGGTAACATTGTCGCACAAGGTAATTTACAAGCATTACTAGATGCAGAAAATTCACTGACAGGAGCATATTTATCAGGACGGAAAGTAATTCAAACTCCAGGACAGCGACGCGAAGGCAACGGGTTAAATTTAATCATCAAAAATGCCACCCGTAACAATTTAAAAAATATCACCGTCGAAATACCCCTTGGTAAGCTTGTTTCAGTAACAGGTGTTTCTGGTTCAGGAAAATCAACATTAATTAACGAACTACTTTATCCAGCGCTGCAACATCATATTACTAAAAGAGTACCATTTCCGGCATATGTCGATGGCATTCAAGGATTGACCGCAATTGATAAAGCCATAGTTATCGACCAATCACCAATCGGTCGTACACCCCGTTCAAATCCTGCAACTTATACAGGTGTTTTCGATGTCATCCGTGACGTATTTTGTCAAACCGTCGAAGCGAAAGCGCGCGGTTACAAAGCAGGGCAATTTTCCTTTAACGTCAAAGGAGGACGCTGTGAAGCTTGTAGTGGACAAGGGGTAAACGTAATTGAAATGAACTTTTTACCCGACGTTTACGTTCAATGCGAAGTTTGTAAAGGCGCCAGATACAACCGTGAAACCTTGCAAGTAAAATATAAAAATCAATCAATTTCGGACGTTCTTAACATGACTGTCGAGGAGAGTTTAGAATTTTTCCAAAACATCCCAAAAGCAGTAGTGAGATTACAAACCCTAGTTGACGTAGGTTTAGGTTACATTCGACTTGGACAACCAGCCACAACATTATCAGGTGGAGAAGCGCAGCGAGTCAAACTAGCGACAGAACTATCTCGACGCGCGACAGGAAAAACACTTTACTTAATCGACGAACCAACAACAGGGTTATCATTTTACGACGTACATAAACTATTAGACGTATTACAAAGACTAGTAGACAAAGGCAACTCAGTATTATTAATCGAACATAACCTAGACGTAATTCGTTGTTCCGACTGGGTAATAGACTTAGGCCCCGAAGGAGGAGACAAAGGAGGAGAACTAATAGCAGTAGGAACACCAGAAGAAGTAGCAAAAAACGAAACATCACATACCGGACAGTACTTAAAACAAGCACTAAAACATTACCCACCCGTACCTGTATAATCGTAGTTTTGTCAGTTAGATTCCCGACTTCTTAAAGAAATCGGGAATCTTAAACTCCGTCCGCGCGGCAATAACACGCAACACCATCACCACAACAAGTAAACCTAACAAAGGCAAAGCAACAAAAGGTGACTTAGTTAATCTCAAAACATACTCAGCAACCAAACCCAACCATAAAAAATGCATTCCAGTAGTATGTAAAATTTGCCAATTTCGCTTACCCAAATATTTTGCAGGTTTATCAAACGAAGTTATAGTCATCGCAGCTAATAGTATATAACCAATTATTCCCAAAGGGTCAATTGGTGGCGCCACTCCATCTGTAACATACCATAAACCAAACAAAGCAAAAGCATGATAGGTATGCGATACAGCCATAGACAAACCTAAATAGCGACGATTTTTAATCAGCCAAATTGATGCAGGATTAGACCAAAGCTTACGAAGTGAAGAAGCAACAAAAGCACCCAAAAATAATATCAAAGAAGTTCGACCAGTCGCACGAATCATCATTCGTATACCTGACTCATCAACACCCTGCAACACCATAATCAAAATTATCATTAAACCAACAAACAACGCAGTAAACCCAACAAGGCGCCATTTTTGTAAATATGTACCTATCATCGCCAAAATCCCTATACATACTGTAATAGCTACCTAGTGTAAAAAATGTATATAACTTGCGTCTTGCCTATTCTTCTGAAAAATGTCCTATCCTTATAAACTTACTCTTTCTTCTCTTCCTTTGTGCCCTTTGTGCCTTTGTGGTTTTATTGTAGGGTGGGCATTGCCCACCATACTAAAACGAATCTCTATAAACTTTAGGAGTAAGCTTAGTATATTGTTTAAAAACCCTGGTAAAATGACTTTGATTCTGAAAACCCACTAGCTGACAAACCTCAACCAAAGTTAATTGACTATCTTTAAGTAATACCTTAGCCTTCTCAATACGACATTGCATCACATACTGATGTGGAGTTATTCCCATCGACTGCTTAAACAGACTCGCGAAATAAGTAGGACTAGTGCAAGCTGCTCCTGCCAGTTCAGAAAGCGTTAAATTATCTTCTAAATGCGTATTTATATACTCAATCACTTGCCGAAGCTTATACTTAGCCAATCCGCCAGTATACTCTTTAATAACACTTCGCTGTGAACAATATCGCCTAAGTAAATGCGCTGATAAAGCAGAAGTCATTGATTCAACATAAAGCTTACTACTGGCGCCACCAACTTTAACTTCTGCCATCATTGCAAGTCCCATCTGTTCTATCAATGGGTCATTTACTTGTAATTGTCGCGTCAATTCTATATTTTCAAAACTATCAAAATCAATAGCCGTGCGTCTAAGTACATTAGGATTTAAAAACAACTCAAGTAACGGTGTTTCCCTATCAAGCTGCGTCCGAGGAAAAACCTGCGTCGATGGAATAATAATAATGTCACCTTTGGCATACGCGCGGTGTTGCCAGCGTGCATCCATCATAAAGCTAGCAGAAAAATTATCTAGCGCAATACAAATAAAATCCATCCCCAGCTTAATTTCTGGTGTTTCATCAGCGGGTTCAATCTCATAAATTAGATTTAAGCCATTCCATCCTAAATCAAAGCTATCTAGCAAGTGCAAGTGTTGGGGTGGTTCATGATTAGTCATAGCTTTTAAACTTTCTTAACTTTATGAAATTTTGATGTAAATTTTGGTAGTTATCAGGATGGCGCCTAAAATTAACAGTAATATAATGCTTAGATAACTATCTAGTTATGCTGTGTAATCTTTTGGTCTTTTCATAAAAATTATGGCAAATTCACCATTAAGGGCGCCATCTCCTCAACTACCTAGCTTAATCCCTGGAGCGCGCGCTTGGGTAAACGCGGTAGGTTTAATATTATTACTGCTTGCTTGGCAATATGTACTAACTCAGTTATATGAACATGTTATCTTGCTGATTAACTGGCGCCATATATCCCCAAAAGTTTGGTACGTGCTATTATTGCTGGCGTTTTTATCTCCCATAGCAGTAGTCGCTTTTGCCCACCACTGGATGCATAGACTATTAGATAACTTTTTTCCCGAAAGCAAACTACCTGAAACAGAAACAGTGCCAGGTACTTTTCCCGGAATTATGAGTTGGTGGCAAGGATTGTTTGGTTGGGTAGCAAAACTAATATCTTCAGCTATTGCCTATACGACCCTAGCTTTATTTTTATCAGACAACGCTTTGAGTTATTATTTTCTTAAGTTTTTTACAGACGGTTGGAATGTTTGGAGAGTTGTCCCCATCATCATTCAAATTATCATTGCCGCTTTTCTCTATCAATTTGAGTATTCAGTTAACCAGCGTTTAATTGCTGCCGCGCGAAGATAAAAACTTTTTATTGTCATGCCCAGGTAGAAGCATCTTAAAGATTTTCATGCAATTTAAAAGTAAACTTGTAACCAATTTATAGTAGAACAAGCATTGGAATAAAGTAAAAAAATGATTGACTTAATACTTTCCTCTGGATTAACTTCTTTCGGCGCCCTTCTCTACAATTTTGGTAATTACAAAAGTGCAATTGATAATTATACCTTAGCAATCCAATGTAATCCGCAAGACGGAATAGCTTACTTTAATCGAGGCATTGCTAAAGTCATGATAGATGAATATGAAGCAGCAATCGAAGATTTTAATCAAGCTCTTCAAATAAATCCTCAAAATTCTCAAGCTTATACCGAGCGAGGTATTGCTCGTTCCATGATTGGTAACAATGAAGCTGCTATAGAAGATTGCAGTCATGCTATTCAACTTAATCCGGAATTGTATAGAGCTTATTATGGACGTGGCGACGCACGTTTATATACAGGTGATATTGAAGGAGCAATTGAAGATTTCACCTATTTAGTTAGTAATAAACCATGTGCTTTTTATTACTACAATTTAGCTTGTCTACAGTATTTAAACAATAGCAAAGCAAAAGCAATAAAGAATTTTACAAAAGCTATTGATTACAAGTATGAATACACAAATGTACTTGAGCAAATTGAGTATGATTTATATGAGATATTATCACCAACCCACCGACTGAGGTCGTATGCTTCTCATTATTTTCGCAGTAATATTTTTTACGAGCTTAGTGATAAAGAAGCCGCAAATGAAGATTATCAAGAAGCAATTGCTATTGAAGCTAATGGTATAATTTTAGTACCTGATTGGGATGAACGTGGCTTTTGGGGGACATACATACAGTTCAAATCAGTTTGAAACTTGGGCTGATACCGTAATCGATATATTCGGCACCATTCCCGATAGTATGAACAGAGGCATTAATTCCTTTAACTACTTTTGGGTGCGAGTATTTACAATTGTCGCTGCTTCATTAATCTTACAATTTGCCGCAATTATATTTGCTGGAATAACTCTACCTGTTTTAGGCGCCATTCTTGGTGGTATTGGAGTTGTCGCACTGCAAGCTGAATATGTCCGTCGTACATTAATTGAAGCTACCAGAAAAGAATTTGCCAAGCATTTACCACAAATTGCAGAAGAACAATGGCGCCCAATTTTTGAAGGTGTTCAGCAATGCTTTAACGATTATGCCAACCTTATCGGTACACGTATCAACTCAGATATAAACGCGCGCAAAATAGAGTTAGACAACTTGCTAAAACAAAAACAATATCATGAAATTGATATCAAAGCAGAAGCAAAACGTTTAAAAGACCTAGAAATCGAAATTCAATCACAAATCAAACAAATTGACTTTGCGCGCGAATCACTATAAACGTCTGTATGCATTGTAGAGACAAGGGTTAAATCGCGTCTCTACCTGATTTTATAAATTCACTGTCCAATCTTTTTCTTTCCAATTTTTTGTGTCTGTATAATATCTTTGTATGTGTCTAACATTTGTAGTAGCTATAATTGTTTTACCTTCCTGTTGTGCCTTAATTATTGCTGTTGCTGCTAAAATGACATCTCCATCAACCGCGTCATCATGTGCAGTTTGTTGACCTGTATTTCTTGCCCAAGCCCATAACTCGCTAGCTTTAACTATTATCTCCTGCGTCATTTCTATGTATTCAAAACCTTTTACATATTTTAAATTATCAAGCCTTCTGACACCGTCTAATTTCATCGTTCTTATAAGCTCTCGACGAACTTCATAGTATGATATTGCTGGTATATAAATATTGCAATCTTTACTTATCAGTGAATTAGCCCATATTTTGCATTCGGCAATTTCACGATTTTTAGCATTTTTATTTGTAATTAATCCTAGCGGTCCAGAATCTAGTATTATATTCATCAATCAAAAAGTTTCGGTCTACCTTGTCTTTCTCTTGTTTCATTTAATGCTTTAATCAATGTTTCTGAGGTTTCCTCCATTTCATCTTCATCATAAATTTCGCTCCAATAATCCCATAGTTCATCTAAATTTTTAAATTTTTTAAGTGGATTATTTATATAATGCTCAACATCATATATTATTGCTTTAGCTATGTTTTTTATATCTTTCAATAAATTTACTTCTTCTAATGGTATACTTTCATTTACATTCGCTTTTACAGTCGAATTTTGATAATTTGCTAATATGTCCTGTACTAAGTGGTTTATTGATTTTTTGATTTTGTCAGATAAGTAATCTAAATATTTCTCAACTACTTGTTGTACATATGATAATCCAGAGTAAAATATTCTCAAATATTCCATTGTATCTGATTTATATACTATTGCTGATAGTATTATAAATTGAGATGCTGTTAGTTGAGTAATTGCATCACTATATATCTCTAAATTTTCAAGTTCTTCGAGAAGTTGCTTCGGTATAACATTATAAGACTCTAACCTAAATTTTTTGGAGTAAATTCTACAATCTTTTATGTACTCAATTTTATTAGCTATATCTCGTATTTTTATAGCTTGATTAGACACTTCAAACATATTAGACAGTAAATCTAACGACCTTTTGTCTAATGTTCTAATTTTACCTGATTGTGATAAACTTTGAATGGTTTGTACAATTTCTATAATTTTACGACTTATTTCATCGACATCTTCATAATTTACTAAACTCATAGTCTTCTCTAAAATTAAATCCATAATTTCACCTCATATTTAAATAAATAAGTAATAATTAGCACATCACTTACACTTTGTATTATTGTGGAACGGCTGTCCCCATCTGTTTCTCTAATTTATTATTAAAACATTCTCTAATATTACAACACCTTTGTCAAAAAATCGAGAACGACCATTTTCCGACATTTTACATGTAGAGACTTTCTTTCAATCGCGTCTCTAAGAATATTGTTCATATTATGACTATTCGTGGAATGTATTAATATCAATTACAAGGTTTGCATTTAGGATATGCAATACGCTTGTGATGAAACTGCTGCCACACTTCTACAAAAATCTCTGCTATTTGCGTCATTTCCGCGCGCGTTAGTCCAGAGTCTAAAAGTTGATTGTCTTGCCATCGCGCGCGTAATATATTGTTAACAACAGCTAACGCTTGCTCATATGTTGTATCTTTAAGACTTCTTAATGCAGCTTCGCACGAATCTGCTAGCATTACTATTGCTGTTTCGCGCGACTGGGGAATGGGCCCATCATAGCTAAAATCTGCTTCGTTTACTTCAATATAAGGATTCTCTTTAGCAATTTGCTGTGCTTGATGATAAAAGTAAGCAATTTGCATTGTTCCTTGATGTTCGGGAATAAAAGCTTGAATTGCTGTTGGTAAACGGTGTTTACGCGCGATTACTAAACCTTCACTAACATGCTTCTTAATTATTTCAGCACTTATCCAAGGGTCATTTATCTCAGTATCATGCTTGTTTGGTCCCCCCATTTGATTTTCTATAAATGCTTTGGGGTCGTGCATTTTCCCAATATCATGATATAACGTACCCGCTCTTACTAATTCTACATTACAGCCAAGCCGACAAGCTGCTGTCTCCGCAAGACTCGCAACGAATAAAGTATGTTGAAAAGTACCTGGAGTATTTGCTGCAAGACTTTTTAAAAGTGGACGGTTGGGATTTGCAAGTTCTGCCAAACGAATCGGAGTTACTAAATCAAATAATTGTTCCAAGTAAGAACTTAATCCTAAAGCTACTATACTCCAACACAATCCAGAACAAGCAAATAATAGCGAATTTATAAATATCAAATACCATTTGCCACCAGATACACCCTCAAACACAATTGTCAAAAATAAAAACACACAACCTTGTGTCACCGCTATTCCTATTCCTAACAACGCTAACTCTTCACGTGAACGTCGTTTATGTGCCATGCAACTTCCTAATAATGCTCCTGTCGCTCCAGCAACTAGTGCTATTTTACTAACTCCAAAGTTTAATGGCAGTAATATTAGCAACAACCCGATGACTGTAACACTAATGCGAGTTCCATAAAAGCTGCCTAATAACAGCGAAACTGTACTCCAAGTCGTATAATATGTACCCATTATCAAAACAAGCGGAGTACTTAAAGTTAACAATAAAATTAAAATCCTGTCTCTTGTGCGTTTTAAGTATTTTACCCGCTTATCAACAGCTACAAAAACTAGAATGGCGCCAATAATTGCAGTAGCTAGAATCAGCAAAGCTAACCAGTTAACCTCACGGTCAATCAAACCATAACTTTCTAAAACTAATAAATGCCAATTTGAAATTTTTTCTCCTTGACGAACAATGATTGAGTCTTGCTTAACTTCTTTCATCACAGGTTTGACTCTAGAAGCGGCAAATTGAGCTACTTCTTGTGTTTTCGCTTCATCTATTTTGAGATTCGGTTCTAATACTTTCAATAGTACTTTTGTTGCTAATGCTTCAGCTTCTTTTGGTACTGATGATGACTGTACATTCAATCTAACTGCATCTTGTAGTACATTTGGCGGTAAACCTTGAGGAATACCCTGAGCTAAAATCCGTCCTGTAATTTGCTGAATCAGAGTTTGGGTTTTTTTCCAGTCGTCCTCGGTTAAATCTACTAACCTTTCTTCATATATCTCATCTGACTGATTTATTATTTCTAAAATTTTTGCTTTAGCTTGACTGTACTTTTGACGTGCAGTAGCAATTTTTTCTGTCAAATTAGACACACTTTGCTCAGATGTTGTTAAACGGTAAGTATCAATTTCTGCCAATGCTTGAGCGAAAGCACTACTTACATTCAACTGTGAATAATCTGATTTCTCTATATCGGCGCCTGCTACTAAAACCTTTGGTAGATTATAATTACTTTTAACTAAAGAGTTTTCTGGATTATCGATACAATTAGGTTGACAATCCAATTTAAATTGACCTATATCCTTTTCTGGCGATTGCTTTTTCGGGTTCGCAATTGCATACTTAAACGCTTGCCAATCATTATTTAATGCAGAACGCAGGTAACGTTGAGTCGGTACTGTTAAAACAATTGTATCAAAATACGGAAAAGCACCAGCAAGGTTACGAATATCATTCCCCTGTCTAACAATTGCTTCGAGTTTTTGTTCCGCACTAGTATTTACATTTCGATCAATCATTAATATTGGCGCCATGCTTGAGGCAGCTGCATCACGCTCGGTTTTAGTCGCGTGCTTGTTCTCTATAACTAAAGTATATGGCGCCCTTATTGTTACTACTGCACTATTTCCAACTTTCACCTGCGGCTGACTATACCAACTATGCCCTATTACTGCCGTCAACAATATAACTGCCAAAGCAAAAATTACAGGTGTTCCTCTACATATTTCTCTCAGTCGTGCGGTATAAACTTTTGTTTTGTTACTCACCAACTTCGCCACATTATAAAGAAGAGGTTGAACTATGTACAAATCTTCTAATGCTTTAAACGAGTAATTACGGCGTAGTCTTTTATACCATCGCCGACAGCTAGTCAATCGCTGTGTCAAGGACTGCAAAAATGGTACTTGTCTCATCAACTAATGACCGCAGTTGCTACTTCAAGTTTCAAAACAGTATAGTCTTTTACAGAAAACTACCTTAACTACTTGTATCACAATGCTACATATAGCTAAGATTGTAAAGTTTCTTATAAAACACTATATAAAATATTACTAACAGTTGCGAATTTTTGCGCTAACTACATAACACTCTGTTTACTTATATTTACCTTTGCCTACCTTCATTTTCGATTTATCGCGATCGAATAATGCGAGGAGCTGCGTAAATACGTAAGTGTGAGTTTTCTTCGAGTAATGGTAAATAGTTACACAAGCTTTTTCCTCTGCTTCTATCAGGTTCTTGGTTATCAAATTCATACGCACCCGACCATAGTGCTAAAAGTTCATCCGTTAATCTTAGCATCTGTAAAAAGTCATTTTCCGCCTTTTTCGTCGAGTTGGAGCGTAAATACTTCATTTGCCAGCTAATCGGAATTCCCAAAGCACTATTATAGGCTCCTGATAAGGCGCCTGTGATTGCACCACTTAAAAAATAATCATGATTACTAAAATTTGAGGTATTGCTTTTGAGACTAAGCGAAACAGATAAGCGAAAATCCTCAATACTTTTAAGAAAGGTATAAAATGCAGTTGCAACGGTATTAAACACCGTATTAACTTTATAGAGTTCTGTAGATGCTTGCTCTAAACTAACTTGAGAATTGATTAAATCGTTTACCGTTTGAAGCTTTTGAGGTACGTTTGTCGGTGTTTCACCAATAAACTTGATTATTTCACTCAAAATCGAAGTTTGAAAATTTTCATTTAATGACTGAGCAATAGCATAGCCGATAGCAAGCACACTATCCCTGATGACTAAATTATCACTATGCGCGCGTGCTACTTCAAGTAGATTGTGTCGAAGCTTTGATAAATCTTCGTGAAAAAATAGTGCTACGGGTAGAGCAGAAAAAAATGTATTGAACAAAACCAGCTGCTCCGAACGCTTTACTCCCGTTTGTAAATCAAAACAATTAACATCAAATTTACCTTGTGCAATCAGACTTTTACAACTAAAGGTAGTGTTGATGTAAGCTTGGCTTATATATTCTGACTCATTCTCAGAAGCTACCTTCAAAGCTAGTATCGCACCAGCAAAAGTTCCTCGGAACCGACTTTTAAGCGTATAGCGCATGGTGTAGATTGAGCTAGGATTTTAAATCGTCCTAACTATACTGAAAATACGATTACTTAATTTCTCAAATGATACACCAATGCTTGTAAGCCCAGTATATAACTCTGGGCGCCAAATCCACTAATTTGCCCAACTGCCACTGGAGCAATAAAAGAATGATGACGAAATTCCTCGCGACGATACACGTTACTGAGGTGAACTTCAACGGTTGGGATATTCACACCAGCTATCGCATCACGTAAAGCAATGCTTGTATGAGTATAAGCTCCAGGGTTAATTAAAATACCTTGGTGCTCTCCCCAAGCTGAATGAATTTTATCGACCAAAACACCTTCATGATTTGACTGTACAACATCGATATTAACTGCCAAGTCTTCTGCTTGTTTTTCTAACAAGCGGTTAATCTCGTTTAGACTTAGTACACCATAAATACCTGGCTCGCGTTGTCCCAGCAAATTTAGGTTTGGCCCGTGTAGTACCAAAATGCTTAAAGTGCGCTGTGTCACGTTATAAATTTTATTCTAACGACGACGCGAACGGTCGTTGACTGGAATCGGAATTAGTTCCGGTTCCGGTTCAGCATCGGGTCCTAAAAGGGCTTCAATTAACTTACGCCCTAGTTCTTTAAGCTTTTCCAGTACCTTCTCTATATAGTCCATCTAACTGACCGCTCCTGAGATAATACCTTAATTTAAGTTAACAGCAAAACAATAAACGGGTGCCACACCTTTACATAATCAGAATATGTTGTATAATTTTTTACATATACAACCGTATTGCGGAACAAGCCGCTTCCGACAATTATATGGTGTTACTTTCCCTACTTATTAGAGTATCACATTAACCCCCCAGTCAACCGCATCTTTCTTCTGATGGGTATTTTACATTTTTAGTCAATAGGGAACAAATAATAAGGAAGGAAAATTTATATTCTCCCTCCTAATCTTTATTTTTTCTTTGTAGTTGCTGTTGATTTTGGTTTTGTGGCTTTTTCTGTTTTAGGAGTTTTGGTAGTAGATTTTGTTGCACTTGTGGTTTTTGATTTGCTGGTTTTGCGGGTAGTTTTAGAAGTAGATGCTTTGCTTGCCAGCAATTGTACAGCAGTGGCTAAAGTTAAACTTTCTACAGTATGTCCTTCAGGTATACTTACATTGGTTTTACCATGCTTGATATAGGGACCATAAGGGCCATCATATATATTGATTGGTTGTTCATCTTCTGGATGGGCGCCAAGTTCTTTTAAAGCAGCTTTTGATTTAGTACTGCTAGCTCGTCCTTTTTTTGGTTCAGATAAAATTTCTAACGCGCGTTCTAATGTAACATCCAAAACGCTATCAGATGCTTTGAGCGAGCGATAGTCTTTTCCTTCTTTACCTTGGTCAAGAACAATGTAAGGACCAAAACGCCCTAAAGAAGCTTGGATTTTTCCACCATCCGGATGAGTACCTAAAGTTCTAGGTAAAGCCAGCAAACCAACAGCAGTTTCTAAGGTAATAGTTTCTGGGGTAATACCTTTGGGTAAAGATACTTGCTTAGGTTTAGGATTTTCTTCAGATTTATCACCTAATTGAACGTAAGGCCCATAAGGACCAATGAGCGTATATATTGGTTCTCCAGTTTCAGGATGGCGCCCTAAAGTATCAGGCCCTTCAGTTTTTTGTTTGAGCAGAGTTTGTACTTTCTGTGGGTCAAGGTCTGCTGGAGTTAAATCTCTCGGAATAGAAGCAGTTACTACTCCTTCCCCATTCTCAACTTCAATATAAGCTCCATATTTGCCTATACGAACTTTTGCATCTAAACTTTCTAGTTCTATTGTTCTAGCGGTTGTAGCATCAATTTGGCTTTCTTGTTCTCTAACAAGCGTTTCTAGTCCTTTATCTCCCAAATAAAAATCTTTGAGATATGGCAGCCATTGAGCTTCACCTGTAGCAATATCATCAAGTGTTTGCTCCATTTTGGAGGTGAAACTTGGGTCTACGACATCAGGAAAGTGTTTCTCAAGCAAACCTGTAACCGCAAACGCTGTAAATGTAGGCACTAAAGCGTTATTTGTCAACTGAGCATAACCTTTATCTACAATAGTGCCGATAATTGAAGCGTAAGTACTAGGGCGCCCGATACCCTCACTTTCAAGCGTTTTCACGAGTGTTGCTTCGGTGTATCGTGCAGGAGGTTGAGTTTCATGCTTGACAGCTTCAAGTTCGTTACACTCTGGGTGGTCATTAACTTTAAGGTTGGGCAGAATAATTTCCATATTCTCAAGCGCTGCGTCAGGGTCATCCGAACCTTCAACATAAGCGCGTAAATACCCTTCAAAGTCAATACGTTTACCTGAAGCGCGAAAACCTGCGTCTTCTACAGTAAGTTGAACTGTAATTTGGGTTTGACGTGAGTCTGCCATTTGGCAAGCAACTGTACGCTTCCAAATTAAGTCATAAAGTTGAAATTCACGACCAGTTAAACCTGTTTCTTGCGGTGTACGGAAACTACTACCCGCAGGACGTATCGCTTCGTGTGCTTCTTGGGCGCCTTTAGATTTTGTCGTATACTGTCGAGGCTGAGGACTGAGATAATCTTTCCCATAAAGCTTTTCAACGCAGTCGCGCGCTGCACTTACTGCTTGACTTGACAAATTTACTGAGTCAGTACGCATGTAAGTTATGTAACCTTGCTCATACAGATTTTGAGCCGTTCGCATTGTATCGCGTGCGGAAAGACGCAATTTCCTGTTAGATTCCTGTTGCAGCGTTGAAGTTGTAAATGGTGGTGCTGGTTTACGTGTAACGGGACGTTCTTCAAGGTCTGTGACTGTCCAAGCTTTACCAGTTAACCGAGACAGCAAAGCTTCTGCCTCAGTTTGGTCTAATAATTTAACTTGGCGCCCAGTTGTTATTTGTCCAGTGCTGCTTTCAAAATCACTACCTGTAGCAACTTTTGTACCTGCTAAACTTACTAAAACAGCACTAAAAGGAGTTTGTTCTTGTGATAACTCAGCTTTGATATCCCAGTAGGCGCCTGTACGAAACGCTCGACGTTGACGCTCTCTATTAACTAGTAAACGCACAGCTACCGACTGCACACGACCTGCTGAGAGTCCGTAAGAGATTTTTTTCCAAAGTAGTGGGGATAATGTATAGCCCACAAGTCGGTCTAAAATCCGTCTTGTTTCTTGCGCGCGTACTAACTTGTCGTCAATAGAACGGCAATCCTTCAAAGCTTTTTGAATAGCTTCCTTGGTAATTTCATGGAATACCATTCGTTTTGTCGGAACTTTTGGATTCAGCAATTGATATAAATGCCAACTTATACTTTCCCCTTCTCGGTCTTCGTCAGTTGCCAATATCAGCTCGCTTGCTTCTTTAAGAGCATCTTTTAACTGAGTGACAATTTTCTTTTTATCTTTGGGGACAACGTAAAGCGGTTCAAAGTCGGCATCTACATTTACTCCAAGCTGTGCCCATTTTTCCGCCTTAACTGCGGAGGGTATTTCGGTAGCAGACTGTGGTAAGTCACGCACGTGACCCATACTAGCTTCTACCCGAAACCCTTGTGGCAGGTAATTACGAATGGTACGAGCTTTTGTTGGAGATTCAACGATGACGAGAGTTGACATGGAGATTTTTTATAAAAAGCAATGAGCGCAGTTAAAGAATTAAATTGAGACTAATTTATCAGAGATGTCAAGGCTATATATCACCACTTGCACGTCCTGAGTGTACATCCTTTATCCTAATCTGAGCTAGGTTTACCAGACCCAAGACATATAATGTTGATTCTAGCTACTTCAATCATTAACTTATATCTTGCTTTTTTGGCGACTGGTAGCAGAAAAAAATCCATATAAAGTTCAATATAACGTTATCTTCGTTTGACTTGAGCGCGTCGGTGCCTTACAAATGGTTGCGGGCGCCCAAATTCCCTTAAACTCTTCAGTGGTCTACCAAATACATATTTTATAATCATCATCAATTAACCATAAAGTAAATAAATAGCATTCATAAGTCAAATATTATACTTTTAGAAAAATCAAACCATAGACAGGTGTTTAGTGGCATTACAGGCAAAAAAAGTTATGCTACGATAAACTTAGGAGAAATAAATTCGGCAGATGTGTTCTTGTTTTTACATCAAATTGCAAGCGGCTCTCCGGATGTACATCTCGAGTTCGTTCAATTCTGGAGAGTTTCATGTCAATCTACGTAGGTAACCTATCCTACAACGTTACTCAAGACGACTTAGAAAAAGTATTTTCTGAGTATGGCGGCGTTAAGCGAGTACAATTACCCACTGACCGGGAGACAGGTCGTGTGCGAGGTTTTGGATTCGTTGAGATGGAAAACGATGCCGCCGAAACCGCAGCCATAAACGCACTAGATGGTGCAGAGTGGATGGGGCGCGTAATGAAAGTTAATAAGGCAAGACCAAGGGAGGAGAAAGGTGGTCGCTCTGGTGGAAGTAACTGGAGCAAGGGTGGCAACAGCAGTTATTCACGTCGCTACTAAAATAAAACCGTTATACCGTCATGTTGAGAGAGCAAAGCCGACATCTTCAAGCTTTTGAGCCTAAGTAAAGTATTTGCGATCTGAAATTTAATTATAAGCGTAGCATATAGGTTGACTATTTTGCTTTGATGTAATCATTAAAGTAAAAATGTTGTAACCTATATGCTTAATTTTATGTTTATGAAAACAAACCCGGTTTCTATGCATTGAAATAACTCCTAGAATTGCTAAAAAACAATAGAATTAACACAGTTGGTTCCTTGATTCATAGCTAAAACCTAATAATTGTCATGGATTTTGCTAATCTTGCAGCCCAGCTAAATGCTGGAACGATACTACCAGAAGGGATTGTTATTATAACCCTGATGGCAGTTTTGATAATTGATTTGGCTTTGGGGCGTGCCTCTGAGCGTTGGATTGGCTATGTAGCGATTTCTGGCTTACTAGCATCAATATTTGCTCTTTACTTGCAGTGGGATAGCGCTAATCCTATGGGCTTTAGCGGTGGTTTCAATGCAGACGACTTAAGTATTGTTTTTCGCGGTATTGTTGCCCTCTCAAGCACAGTCACCGTTTTAATGTCAATTCGTTATGTCGAGCAAAGCGGAACCGCACTAGCAGAATTCATTGGTATTTTGCTGACAGCGACTTTAGGAGGTATGTTTCTTTCGGGAGCAAATGAACTAGTCACAATTTTCATCGCGCTCGAATCGCTTAGTATTTCCTCTTACTTACTTACAGGCTATACCAAACGTGACCCTCGCTCAAACGAAGCTGCCCTTAAGTACTTACTCATTGGCGCCTCAAGTACTGCAGTTTTTCTATATGGAGTATCTTTACTCTATGGATTATCAGGTGGAAAAACGCAATTAAGTGCAATTGCTGATGGAATTGCAAGTGCAAATTTAACACAATCGCTTGGTTTAGTTATTGCATTAGTATTTGTAATTGCAGGTGTTGGCTTTAAAATTTCGGCGGCACCTTTCCACCAGTGGACACCTGATGTATACGAAGGGGCGCCGACTCCAGTAATTGCTTTTTTATCAGTTGGTTCTAAAGCAGCAGGTTTTGCGCTTGCGATTCGCTTATTAACAACTGTCTTTCCTCTTGTGGCTGAAGAATGGAGATTTGTCTTTACCGCACTTGCTGTACTAAGTTTAATTCTAGGTAACGTAGTAGCCCTAGCTCAAACTAGTATGAAGCGGATGTTAGCATACTCATCAATTGCCCAAGCAGGGTTTGTGATGATTGGTTTGATTGCAGGAACTGATGCAGGTTATGCCAGCATGGTATTTTACTTGCTTATTTACCTGTTTATGAACCTATGTGGTTTTACCTGCGTAATTCTATTCTCCTTACGAACAGGTACTGACCAAATCGCCGATTACTCAGGTTTATACCAAAAAGACCCACTATTAACTCTTGGTCTGAGCCTATCATTGCTATCTTTAGGTGGTATTCCTCCTCTTGCTGGCTTCTTCGGTAAAATCTACTTATTTTGGGCAGGTTGGCAAGCAGGACTTTACTGGCTAGTATTACTAGGCTTAATTACCAGCGTTATTTCCATCTACTACTACATCCGCGTTGTCAAAATGATGGTTGTTAAAGAACCTCAAGAAATGTCTGACGTAGTTAAAAATTACCCAGAAATTCGCTGGAATTTACCTGGCTTTAGACCTTTGCAAATTGGTTTAATAACCACTTTGATTGCAACTTCGCTACTTGGTATTTTATCAAACCCAATTTTTACCTTAGCGAATAACTCAGTTACCCACACTCCAATGTTGCAAGCTGCGGCGATAAACAAAAATCAAGTCAGTCTAGTAAAAACCTACGAGCAACAAAACCCATAGAACGAATGTTGCTTACTTAAGCATTTGGAGGTGCCAATAAAAAATTGGGTAGGGTGCGTGAAAGCTATTACAGTCAAGTAGTGTAACGAAAAATTAAAGTGCTTTCACGCACCATCAACTGCTTCAGTAAGTGCCATTCACCCATAGGACAGGCATCTCGCCTATCTTTATTAGCTATAGCTTGTAGCCAATTTAATACATTTTAATACATTGACTATACGGCGCCTAATTTTGGGCGCCTTTTTTATTAGACACCTGCTTTCAAACCGTAGGTAGAGGTCATATTAATTCGGTATCTACGAAAATTAGTGAAGATATTGTTAAATGACAAAGGGTTCAATAATAACTTAATCTTTATGATTATGTCTATCTGGGCTTAGGCTGATATTAACAGCCAAATATAAGCTTATTCACTTGATGATACATTTTATACTAGTGCATTTATACTTTTATTTTACCTATTTATACACATGTATTGAAAAATCACTTACTTTAATCATAGATTTTTATAATGCTATATTAAATTATCAGTTAATGATATCTATGAATGTAGTAATAGAAGCAATTAGTGACTAAAAATAAATGTTATATTATCATGACATTTCAGAAATATTACGAATGTCTAATGTAATTTATGTTACTTATTAAAATCAAATATTTTTTAACGCTTAATAAAAAAATTATAAATTTTGTATCTTATTTAATAGTTTGTAAAAAAAAATAATTAAAACTTTACAAACCGTAATATAACCTTGAAATGGTAATACATGAATAATTTGGGGTTATTTTTACCACTACAACAATCTTCTATGCTTAATAAACTCTATGATTTAGTTCTGTTTTAATTATGTATCATTAACGACCGCAAACCGAATCATAACAGCAGAATAAAATAATTCAGCGAAAATACTCATAGCTTTTTTAAATAAAAAATTTAAGAATGAATTCTAAGAAAATTGCCAAAACCAACTCAATCTTTTGAAACAAAGCATTGAAAGTATCTAGCTCTAAAGAGTTCGCTGTTTTTACTTTGTAAAAATTTGAGTTTAAAGAATACAAAAAATGTCGAGCCAAATGGATTTGGTTGTGTGGCAATTTGTCTACTACCTACAAACATATTAATTCTAAGGTTTGATTTAATTATGAAAGAAGTGTTGAAATTAATTGAGGCAAAGAAGCAAGAGTTTTCTCAGTTACCATTATTTCAGTATATGCAAGATACAAGTATAGACCCTCGGCAAAGATTGGCTTGGGCGCCTTGCGCTGCTCCTTTTATTATGAGCTTTGGCGATTTAAATAAATATATTTTCCGAGAGTCTTCTTGCGACCCAATTCAAATACTAATTAACAAGCATACTTATGAGGATGACCATCACTGGTTATGGTTTATTAGAGATATTCGTAATTTAGAATTAGATAAATCATTGAAATTTAGTGATTCTTTAGAATTTCTATGGGGTGAAGAAGCAGAAAAACCACGTTGGGTAACTTATCAACTTTGTCGATTTGCTTTACAAGCAACTCCTATTCAAAAACTAATAGTGGTCGAAGTGACCGAAGCTACTGGGAATGTAATGTTTTCTGTTGCTGCAAAACTTGGTAAAGAGATTAAATCAATTATCCAAAAAGATTGTTTATATTTTGACGACTTTCATCTAGCAGTAGAAACTGGTCATACAACAGGTTCAACAGAAATTGATCAAATATTGGCGAAGATTCAACTATCAGAACAAGAACAGCTAGAAGCTTTTGAATTAGTCGAAAAAGTCTTTAATCTTTTTACGCAAATGACCAATTGTTTTTTGACTTATGCACAAAAGCACCAAGTTAAGCAGTTAGTAAAACTTGGGTGAATCTGTGAATTGATGTGACATTTGCTCTTTTTAAGTCTTCGATACATATAAACAAGCTGAGTGTGGTGTTTCCTAGTATGAACGTAACAACAGAATTTGAATACTTAATTATCGGTGCTGGTCCTGCTGGACTACAACTGGGTTACTTTTTGGAAAAAGCTAACCGTAATTACATAATATTAGAATCAGGTGATTCTCCTGGGACATTTTTCAAAAACTTTCCTAGACACAAAAAGTTAATTTCAATTAATAAAGTGTATACAGGGTATGATGATGCTGAAATTAACCTAAGATGGGATTGGAACTCTTTATTAAGTGATAATGAAGAAATGCTCTTCAAAAATTATAGTAAAGAGTATTTTCCTCATACAGATGCTCTAGTTCAATATTTGAATGATTTTGCTAACTATTTTAGCATCAAAATAAAATTTAACTGCGAAGCTGTCAGGATTGCTAAAGATAATGAAAAATTTATGATTATTGATAGCAATGGCAGTGTTTATTTAGCAAAGTATTTGATTATTGCCACAGGCTTTACCAAGTTGTATATTCCTCCAATTACTGGAATTGAATTAGCAGAAAGATATACTGATATATCTGTTGACCCGAGTCACTTTGTAAATCAAAGGGTATTAATTATTGGTAAAGGCAATTCTGGATTTGAAACTGCGGATAGTTTAATTGGAACAGCAGCAGTAATTCATATTGCAAGTCGAAACCCTATTACAATGGCATGGAAAACTAAATATGTAGGAAATTTACGAGCAGTTAATAATAACTTTTTGGATACTTACCAGCTAAAATCTCAGAATGGGTTATTAGATGCAACGATCACTACAATAGAGGAGTTTGGTAGTAAATTATTAGTTACATTTAACTACACTCATGCCAACGGAGAAGAAGAGAAAATACTTTACGATCGTGTAATTCTATGTGCTGGATTTAGCTTTGATGATTCGATTTTTGATGAATCTATTAAACCGGAGCTAGCTATTGATAACCGTTTCCCATCTCAAACCAGCGAATGGGAATCAACTAACATTAAAAATTTGTATTTCGCTGGGGTGCTTATGCATATGCGGGATTTCAAAAAAAAACAATCCGGTTTTATTCATGGTTTTCGCTACAATATCCAAGCTTTGCACAAAATTTTAGAACATAAACATTTTAATCAACAGCTACCCTTCGAGTACATCACTGCAAATCCTGATAGCTTAACAGAGGCAATCATCAAACGAGTTAATAAAAGTTCAGGTTTATGGCAACAAACTGGTTTTCTTTGTGATTTAATTGTGATTTTGGAGAAAGCCAGTACCGTGCGTTATTATCAAGAGCTTCCAAAAGATTATATAGATGATAGTGAGTTTAGTAAGTGTGATAACTATTACACTATCTCGTTAGAGTTTGGATATGAAGTAGAGAAAATAGCAGACCCTTTTGCAATTGAACGTATTCACAAAGATGATGCTGACAATGCCCATCACAGCGCTTTCATCCATCCAGTTATTCGGCACTTTTGTAGAAATACATTAATTGCAGAACACCACGTTATAGAAGATTTAGCGTCTGAATGGTTAGAAGATGTGCATATCAAGCCATTACATGCATTTTTGAAAAATCATCTAAGAATTCAAGCTTGTTTACCCACAATTTCAGAAATGTGAATGAAAGTGACAATGGAGAAAACAAAATGACAATAAAGCAAGTTTGTGTAATTGGCGCCGGGGTTAGCGGGTTAGTATCAGCTAAGGTCTTTCTTGAAGAAGGATATGAAGTAACAGTTTTTGAGAAACAGCAAGCTCTTGGGGGTGTTTGGGAAAAATCAAGGTCTTATCCAGGACTTTCTATTCAAAACCCCCGTGATACATACGCTTTCTCCGACTACCCCATGCCAAGTTCATACCCAGAGTGGCCTTCGGGTGAGCAAATTTGTGCTTACTTAGAGTCTTACGCCAAGCATTTCGGCGTTATGGAGAGAATTAAATTTGGTGCGGAAGTCATTAAGGTTGAGCGCGAGGTTAAAAACGAAGCTGGATGGGTTGTTCAAGTCAGATGTAAGGACAAGAGCCAACAAGTAGCTATTGAAGAAAGGTACGAGTTTGATTTTGTTATAGTTTGCAATGGCGCCTTTGGCATCTCGAATATACCAACTTTTCCAGATATAGATAAATTTATTTCATCTGGAGGTAAGGTACTACATTCCAATGACTTTAATGATGGCTCATTAATTGCCGATAAACGGGTGGTTGTCGTAGGTTTTGGTAAATCAGCAACCGATATTGCTGCTTTTGCAGCTAGTAGGGCAAAGGAATGTACGCTTGTTTTTCGTCAAGCATTATGGAAAATTCCCAAGTTTTTCTTGGGTTTGATTAACGTCAAATACGTTCTTTTGACGCGGTTTGCAGAATCATGGATGCCCTACTACAAACTTACTGGGTGGGAAAAATTTCTCCACACAATTGGTAAACCGTTAGTATGGGCTTTTTGGAGGATAAACGAAACGCTTCTGCGTTTACAGTTTCCCATTGATGCATGTGGGTTATTACCTGACCAACCGATGAATAAGCTAGTGGGGTGTAGCATCGGTTTGGTGCCTTTAGATTTTTTCAAATACGTAAAGCAGAGAAAAATCCGTCCGATTAAGGCAACAATTAATAAATTTTTCTCAGGAGGTTTAGAACTTGGTAACGGTCAAAGCTTAGAAGCTGATGTTGTTATTTTTGGCACCGGGTTTAAACAAGATATTCCTTTTTTGGAAGATAAATACCGTCGCCATGTATTTGATGAAAAAGGTCTTATACATCTTTATCGTCATCTCATCCACCCTAAAGTTCCCCAAATGGGTTTTGTTGGTTATAACTACAGTGGATGCGCGCAGTTATCTTCAGAAATTGGCGCCCATTGGTTATTAGAGTACGTTAGAGGAAATATCTCTTTACCTTCCTTAGAACAAATGCTTGAAGATGTCAAAACTGAGTTGGAATGGAGACAGAAAGATAGACCCTATGCTTTTCTAAACGGTGCCTGCGTAACACCATTTACTTTCCATTACATTGATGAATTAATGCAAGATATGGGTCTTGAAACTCAGCATAAATCATCAATACCGTTAGTAAATTTGATGATGCCAGCAGATCCTTCTGTTTATAAAACTGTTCGCCAACAATTGCAGTCACAAAATGCTATATCGTAATTTTGAAACCCAAGCTCAACTAGATGCTGAGTATAATCCAGGGGAATTAGGCATTGATATACCCGCATACATGAATTGCTACACGAACAATAGTACTAAATGCCGTGAGGAGCTATCGTGTCAGCTTAATATTCCTTTTGGCCCTACCTTGGTTGAGCATCTAGACATTTTTCCTGCATCACAACCGTGCGCTCCTATCATGGTATTTATTCATGGTGGTTACTGGATGATGGCTAGCAGTAAAGAATTTAGCTTTGTTGCTTCATCTATGATGTCAGCAGGAATCACAACTGTAGTTATCAACTACGCTTTGTGTCCAAAAGTGACTATTGACGAGATTGTGCGCCAAACTCGTGCTGCAATTGCTTGGGTATATCGCAACGCAGAAAATTTTGGAGGAAACCCTAACCGTATATATGTATCTGGGCACTCAGCAGGTGGTCATCTTACTGCAATGTCTATGATTACAGATTGGGAAAGTGATTATGGGCTACCAAATAATATTATTAAAGGTGGCTGTACGATTAGTGGCTTATTTGATTTGATGCCGTTTCCCTACACTTGGTTGCAACCCAAAATTCAACTTACTTGGGGTGAAGTTCTTCGTAATAGCCCTATACGGCATATTCCAGAAACGGCAGGGTCGCTAATTGTTACCTATGGTGAAGAGGAATCTTCAGAGTTTCATCGTCAATCGCAAGATTTTCTTAATGCTTGGAAAAGTAAGGGGTTACAAGGTGAATACTTGGCGCAATCTGGTAAAAATCACTTTACTGCTATTGATGGTTTCTTGGATACCAATAGTCCGTTATGTAAAGCAATATTAGCGCAAGTAGGTATTGCTTGCACGTGCGTTTAACTATAACGTCCCGGCTTTTAAATAAGTCGGAAATCTAAGCACGAAAGTCGTTAATTAAATTAACCAAACAACTATGACATTTTTAGAACAGTATATGAATATGTCGCCTCAGTCAATAATGTTGCAGGCGAGCTTGGGACCTATTTTGTCAAAAGCTATTTACGTTATTACTAAGTTGAATATTGCTGATTTTTTAACATCAGGTTCAAAAAATGCGGAAGAACTTGCGGAAATAACAGGAACTAATACACATTATTTATATAGAATAATGCGTTTTCTATCAGGTTTTGGTATCTTTTTAGAAGATAATCAAGGCTTTTTTTCCCTGACATCGCTTAGTTCTACACTGCGAACAGATGCTCCTGATTCTCCTCGCGACTGGATTCTTTTTAATGCAGAGCCTTGGCGTTGGGGATTAGTTCAAGCCATGAATGACGTTATTAAAACAGGAAAAAGTTCTTACGAAAACATATACGGCAAAAATGCTTATGGTGTATTTGCGGAAAAACCAGAATTTGGTTTAACCTTCAATAAGGCAATGAAATCCTGGTCATCATCTTTACCAGCTGCTGTTATAAATAACTATGACTTCTGCAGTGCCAAATTAGTTGTAGATGTAGGAGGAGGTATGGGTGATTTGTTGACCTTGATTTTGAAAACCTACCCGACACTAAAGGGTATTCTTTTCGACCAAAATCATGTAGTTAAAGAAGTGGAAAAAGCTACTAATTACTATGAAATAGCAGACCGTTGTCTTCTTGCAGGTGGGAATTTCCTAACATCTGTACCTGTCGGTGGAGATTTATACATTATTTCATCCGTACTTATGGATTGGTCAAATGAAGACTGTATTACTATACTCCAAAATTGCTATAATGTGATGGCGCCAAATGGCAAAGTTTTAATTATTGAACCGATGATAGGCGCGCTCAATGAGCAAACATTTGGTAAAAGTCTTGATATGATAATGCTATTAGAAACTGCTGGTCGAATACGTGACAAAGAAGAATGGGAAATTTTACTAAATGCTGCTGATTTTAGGATTAAAAGTATTATCCCCACAAATGCTTTATCAATGTATATAATTGAAGCTGGTAAGGTGGGCGGTGTCCACCCAGCCCTTGATGGCGCGAACATAAGTACCAAAATCTTTACCTAAAATACATGTTCAATCAAGCTCCTAACAACAAGACTTGCGGCATATCCTTCAAATAAATGAACAATTTTTTAGACATCATATTGAGCATTTTTGATATGCGAAGTAATTAAATTGGGTGGTTAACTAAAAAACTGAATTTGACGGTAACGCTCTTAATGGGGGTTTCAGGCATTGAATTAATAGTACTCTAGTTCGCACCATCAAGGGCTGGCGGTGTCCACCCTATGAAATAATGAGCTTTTAGGCTGCAATTGGAACAGTTTTTTATGTAGGTATTTCAATTACAAACTCCGTCCCTTGTCCTAACTTGGAATTACAAGTTAATTTACCCTTATGTTTGTTAACAATAATTTCATAGCTAATCGATAAGCCTAAACCTGTTCCATTCCCGACAGTTTTTGTGCTAAAAAATGGGTCGAAAATTTTTTTAATAACCTCTTGGCTTATACCACATCCATTGTCTATAATCCTAAATTGAACCCAATTAACATCGATTAATTCTGTACAAATACGGATTTGAGGTTTGTAATTTGAATACTGAATATTGTAAGCTAATTCATCAAGCGCATCAATTCCATTGCTCAAGATATTCATAAACACTTGATTAAGTTGACCAGGGTAACAGTTGATTTTAGGTACTACTCCATACTCTTTAATTACTTCAATTTCTGGTCGATAACTTTTTGTCTTAAGCTGGTGCTGTAGTATCATTAAAGTATTGTCTATTCCTTCATGAATATCAGCATGTTTCATTTCAGCCTCATCGAGACGAGAGAAATTACGCAAGCTAAGGACTATATCACGGATACGAGAACTGCCAATTTTCATCGAATCTAATATTTTGGACAAGTCCTTGGCTAAAAAATCTATGTCAATTTCTTCATGTTTTTCTTGAATTTGTAATGTAGGAGAATATTCCTGCTGATATAAAGCAATTAAATTGATCAAATCACAAACGTAATTACTCGCATGGGCAATGTTGCCATGAATAAAGTTAATAGGATTATTTATTTCGTGAGCAATTCCTGCCACCATTTGCCCTAAACTCGACATCTTTTCACTTTGGATGAGTTGAGTTTGAGTCGAACGTAAATCATATAAAGCTTGTTCCAAATGCTGGTTTTTGCTGTTAAGTTCCTGAGTTCTTGCTTCAACTTTTTCCTCAAGTGTGTGATTGTAGTTCTCCAAGCTTTGATTTGCTTCTGCTAAGTTTTTATATAGTCTCGCATTTTCAAGCGAAATAGCAGCTTGTGTGGTAAGAAGATTAAGAATTTGAATACGCTCACGTGTAAACGTTCCTACCGTGACATTATTTTCAAGATATAAAATACCAAGTAATTTACCTTGGTTAGTAATTGGTGTACACAATAAGCTTTTAGGCTGTGTGCGAATAATATAACTATCTCCAGTTAAAGACGCAACATCCCTAGCATCATCAAATACAAAGATTTCTTTAGTACGTTTGACATAATTGATTAAACTAATTGGAACATCTTCACTATCGTCAAGGTGCATGGATGGGAATTGACAAGAAACACTCGTTGATACTGAACTGGCGCCAGTAGCGCTAACAACTAAACCTGAATCCTCTCCTTCAACCAAAATTAAAGCACATTTAGAAGCCCCAGCATTTTCCATTACAATTTGTATCAAGGTACTTAAAAGTTCAGAAAACTCAATTTTTTGTGACAATGCTTGTGATGCTTTAATAATAGTAGCTATATCCAAATATTTAGAAATGCTAGTGTAAGAGCTAATTATGGTTTGTTGGTTGTTAGTAGATAGCGATATTTGAGCTAAACTGTTGCTATCTCGGATTGAAGGAGGGCTAAAAGTTTCTTTTTCAATAATATGAGCTAGTAATTGCGGATATCGTTTTAGCAAATCATCAACTTTTGCTTTTGCTCCCCATCGAATATAGCAATAGTAAGCATCGGTCATATAGACTTGAGCTATTTTCTTTTTACCCCATGCTATATAGAATTTACTAGCCAGTTCATTAGCTAAAGCTTCGTCATTTATATATCCATGCTCTTGAGCAAGAGAAATAGCGTGTTCATAAAAATTTATAGCTTCTAAATATCGATTATTAATTCTATGGCACTCTGCTTGTATTAAATAAAGTTTATGTGAATAATTCATTGGAGCATGATTAGCCCATTTCTCCATTTTTGACTGATTTACATAGACTTTATTTTGAATTTCTTCTTGTTGAGATTCGTTGAAATTTTCATAAGCTGCAAGTCTTGCTAATGAGTCATAAAAATAAAACTGAGGTGTAACTGACATACCTGTCCCAGCATATATAAATTTCTCTGCATTTGAAGCATTTTCAATTGCTTCATAGTATTCTCCAAATAGATAACAAAGTTGAAGTTTACAAAAATAACTAAAAAAAAGTGCAACCCCATCATTGCTCTCTTGATGAAGCGTTAACATTTTATCTTCTTGATATGCTTCACCAACTAAGTGAAATACTTTATTATCGTTACTACCCAATAAGTTCAAGATAGTTTGCCTATATATCTCATTCCAGTAAAATATTCTTTCCTGCTTAATTTGTCGGATAATATTACTGTATTTTGCTACTTCGGTTTCTAGTAATTTTAGTTCTTGACCTGTGAAGTAAGCTGTATAAGAGTAAGCATAAAGTCCATAAGCTGCAAATTCTAAATCCCCTGCTTCTAACCCAATAGAGTAAGCTTGTAATAGAAAATTTAAAGTGTTTTTACTATGTTCCTTCCAATGCTTAATAAGTTGATTAAATACAGCAATTACTTTTGCAAATATATGTTTTGTATGAAATTTAAATAATAAACTTTCTCCTAGCTTACCAAATTGATAGCCAGATTCAATATCTTCAAATACTCCAGACAGAATTAATCCATATGTAACGTAACTAAAAGGTGATGTTTGACAATTACCCCATTCAAGACATATATTAATTTGTTTAATAATAATTAGCGTGAATATTTTAAGACTAATTTGGTAGGCAAGAGCAGTGATACTAGACAAAATAGTCATTGCTGCCAGTGGTAAAGCTTCCCTCATTTCTGGTAGATGGATTAAGTCTTCAATTTTCTTTCCTAACAAACGTGATGATGTTTCTGTTATCGCTAGTTGGACATCCAACTGGGTAGGATTTTCAGCCAGGTCTACTCCTAATTCTTTTAAAACAATCAATCCTGTCTTTACAGCTTTTAATGCATTATTCTGTGCGCCATAAGCTTGTATTTTAACTTCATAAACTTTAATTTTTTCTAGTAATGTTTTTGCATGTAATAATACTGTCTCAATAAACTGTTCCGCGCGCTCAAACTCTCCGCTAAGATAAGCTGCTTCCGCTGCGGTTTCATATAAAGCTAAAGTCAACTCATATTTTTCCCAAGTCTTTTCTGCTAGTAAATCAATTCCTGTAGTTAAATAATTAAATGCTGCTGAGTATGCTGTTGATGTCATAGCCCTACGTCCAGCAATTAAATTCATTTCTGCTAGTCCGAAGCGCGTCGCTTGGTCTGTAATTAAATCAATAGCAACATTAAAGTGTTTGACTAGCTCAAATATTTTCTCTTCTCTTTGAAAAATTGGAGTATTTTGTAAAAGTAGATTTCCTATTTTTAAATGAGTTGACTGTTTTTCGTCTTCAGAAATTAACGAGTATGCTGCTTGCTGTACGCGGTCATGTACAAATTTATGACATTCTTGATTCGATATAATTAATCCTTCCAATAGAGCATCCCATAGCTTGGCTGTTACATCTTCTAATGACTCTTGGTTAATAATAGCTAGAGTTTTTAAATCAAATTCGTTACTTATGCAAGCAGCGTATTTTAATAAGTTTTGAGTTGGTAATGGCAATTTTTCTAATTCTTTTGCCATAAATTCTACAACATCATCAGTAAACGATAGCGCTTGAACTTTGTCAAGCTCATACTCCCACCTGACTGTCTCACTGTTAAATTGAATTGCTTTCTCGTTGTATAAATACTTAAGAAATTGATTCACAAAAAATGGGTTGCCCTTAGTTTTGGCAAACACCATTTGAGTAAGAACAGTAGTATCCACCTCTTGATGATGGAGAGTATCGGCAATGAGAGAGTTTAGTTGCTTTTGAGCTAAAGGTTCTAATGTAATATAATTTACGATTGTTCCGGTTTTTTGAATTTCTTTGATTGTAATATCGAGAGGATGTGATTCATCAACTTCGTTATCTCGATAGGCGCCAATTAATAGTAAACTTTTCGCTATATCTTGTTTTGCTGTACTACCTCTACTATCTTCTGGTAAAACTGCCGTAGAACGGTTACTCGATATATTGGCGCCAGTCATTAATAATTGAATCAGCTTTAAAGAAGCTGCATCAGCCCATTGTAAATCATCGATAAAGATAACTAGCGGATGCTCTGGCACCGCAAAAATATAAACAAAGTTTTGAAATAATAAGTTAAATCGATTTTGGGCAGCACTAAAAGAAAGCTCTTGAACTTGAGGCTGTTTACCAGTAATAATTTCTAATTCTGGAATAATATCTATAATTACTTGACCTTGTTCTCCTAATGCAGCTAAAATTTTTGTTTTCCAATACTCAATTTTAGTCTCACTTTCACTAAGTAGCTGTCCAATCAAATTGCGAAAAGCTTGTACTAATGCTGCAAAGGGTATATCTCTTTGAAACTGGTCAAATTTACCGTTAATAAAATAACCACGATTTTTGACAATTGGTTTATGAACTTCATTAACTACAGCAGTTTTACCAACACCGGAAAAACCTGTAACTAAAACCATCTCAACCCCATTACTTCCCCCCTTATTAAGGGGGGACTGAGGGGGGATTGAAATGCGTTCAAAAGCAGCGAGCAAAGTCTCTATATATGTTTCGCGACCATATAGTTTTTCAGGAATTAAAAAACGGTCTGAGATATCCTTCTGTGCTAATTCAAAAGGTGCAATCTGTCCTTGCTGCCAAAAAAGCAGGCAAAGTTCTAAATCGTGTTTTAAACCTAAAGCACTTTGATAACGCGCTTCGGCATTTTTTGCCATTAATTTATGGACTATTTCACAAATAATATCCGGAATATTTGAGTTAATACTCTGTATCGGTTTTGCAATCTTTGCAAGATGACAATAAATCAACTCGATCGGGTCATTAGTTGTGAAGGGTAATGTTCCTGTGAGGAGTTCGTAAAAAGTTATACCCAAAGAATAAAAATCTGTACGATAATCAAGCGCACGGTTCATGCGTCCCGTTTGTTCGGGAGAAAGGTAAGCGAGTGTTCCTTCTAAAAGGTCAGGATTTGTAAGCTGCTTAACTTCTTTAGGTAAAAGTGAAGCTATGCTGAAATCAATTATTTTTACTTCAAAAGTCGTAGGGTTTATAAGAATATTAGCAGGCTTAATGTCTTTATGAATAATGCGGTTGCGATGTATACCATCAAGCGCAGCAGTAACTGCAATGGCAATATGTAAAAAACAACTAATGAAATCAAATTTATTGTTGAACTCTAATAAACTACTAAGATATGTATGATTATTCTGCTTAGATTTTAAACTACCCAAATTGCCGCTTGATTCTTGTTGATTGAGCAATTTTCTAATATCTTGAAGCGAAACACCTCCAAAATCTTCTATAACCAAAGCATAGCCATTACGATAATTCTCTAAGCTATAGGTCTTAATTACTCCTGGAAGGTTGAGATTTTTTGTGATGGTGTATTGATTACGGAATTGAGCAACTTCATTAAAAGTTGGGTACTCATTCCGCATTAGCTTGATGATTACAGGTAGTTGGTCTTTTTCTCTTATACCTTTGTAAACAACTGTTCTTGAACCTAAATATACTTCTTCAAGAATACGGTAGCCGGGAAGAATAATAGTATTTAATGTTACAGTCATATATATTTTACTTAAATTTTATTCTCTATAAGTAGTATTCCCACCTTCTGATAGTTATTAACAAATTTATATAAAACATCTATTTTTTGTATAATTAAAAACAGTACTTCCTCGGTCAAATTCATGAAGTTTGTAGCAAAAGCTTTAGTAAAAGCCGCGCGGGGCAAAAGTAAAGCTTTTACTACGAACACAAATATTTAAAATAAAAAGCCTGGTAATTACAGGCTTAGATGTTATAAGCGCGAGCAACGCAGTACAACAAGTTATTTAATTTTTTGTTTAATAAATGTCACTACTTGAGCTAGCTGTTTCTTCAAGCTGTCTATTTCTACTTGCATTTTAGCGATTTTGTCGTTTAATGCCTGAACTTCAGCTCCATTTGCGACCGTTGCGACCGTTGCAGCACCGTTTGTAGGAGTTGCTCCATTTTTTGTAGCAGGTGCAATGACCTGAGTTTGGTCTTGACGGGGTTGTTTCGACTTCGCCATTGCTGCTTTAATGGCATTAATCAACTGTTTCTGGTCGAAAGGTTTATTGAGAAATTCAAAATACTCAAAAGGTTCTGAGATTTTCTCCGTTACTTCCTCTTTTCGCCCCGACATGATGACCAAGGGGATTTTTCTCAAATCTGGTTGAGCTTGAATTTGTTGAAATACCTCCCATCCGCTCATTTTGGGCAAGAGAAAGTCCAGCATGATTAAGCTAAACTTTTCCTGTTGGATAAGCTTTAGCCCCTCAATACCGTCTTTTGCTTCAAACACTTGAAAGTTGCCTGAAGGAGGTAACATTTCTCGTACTTTTACCCTGACTACTGTAGTGTCATCGATAACTAGGATTTTGTTACTTGCCACGACTGATTTCTCTAACAGATACTTTAGTTTTAGATGGCATGATGCCAATTAGCAAAGAATGAATCATCTCACTATATCCAATATTTATGTGAATTGGGGGATAGTAGATTCTGGGAAATATGATGGTAATGTGAATCTTGCGTGTACGTAATTACTTAGTATTTCTTTTGACTTATATATAGGTGACATATGTCTTCAAATACGGAATTTAAATCAGAAATTTTAGCACTTCCTCAATGGCTACGCCGTCCAATTGGCAGAGCCAGCGAACTGTCAACGGTACAGCAAATCATCAAGCAGCGGCAAATACATACAATTTGCGAGGAGGGGCGATGTCCAAATCGTGGAGAGTGCTATGCTCAAAAAACCGCCACCTTTTTATTGATGGGACCAACCTGTACAAGGTCTTGTGCGTTTTGTCAGGTTGATAAAGGACATGCGCCGATGCCCATAGATATCGAAGAGCCAACTAAGGTTGCCGAAGCTGTCAAGCTTTTGGGATTACGCTATGTAGTGTTGACTTCGGTTGCGCGCGATGATTTACCCGACCAAGGCGCCGGACATTTTGTCCAGACGATAGCGAAAGTAAGAGAGTTGAACCCTGATACTCTAATTGAAGTTTTAACCCCGGATTTTTACGGAGAAGAGTCTCGTATTGAAGCGATTGCTCACTGCTTACCTGCCTGCTTCAACCATAATATCGAAACAGTACGACGATTAACCCCTAGAGTTAGACGTGGCGCCAAATACGACCGTTCGTTAAGAGTGCTACAAATCGTTAAAGATGTTGACTCAACGATTCCAACTAAGTCCGGTTTAATGTTAGGACATGGCGAAACGCGCGACGAAATAATCGAGACAATGATCGACTTACGTTCATACAAGTGTGACCGTATTACATTAGGACAGTACATGCGTCCTTCACTAGAACATTTGCCAGTACAAAAGTATTGGACTCCTGAAGAATTTGATGAACTTGGGGAAATCGCACGTTCTATGGGGTTTAGCCACGTCCGTTCAGGTCCTTTAGTCCGCAGTTCGTATCACGCAGGAGAATAAATAGTTGGTGCTAACAAAAATATTTTTAACAAAAATATGCAATGGGGACAGCTCTTTGGTATTTCTAAAGAAGTTCTTAAAATAAGGAGTTCATAATATGGCACCTACAGTTGGAAAAGACGTTGCTAATACTGGAGCTAAACCTCCCTATACCTATCGCACAGCTTGGGCACTCTTTCTTCTTGCTGGCAATTTGATAGTAGCTGCGTTCTACTTCCATATTCTTGAGTAGTCGATAAGGGTAGAGGGTGAGTAAGAAAGTGACAGGGTGAGAGGGTGAGAAAATGAAAAATTCAATTTCTTTCTCCCACACTCCCACACTTTCACACTCATGTACTCCCTCTGCCCTTTTTTACATAGTCCTTAATCGAACATAGTAAGTTTTAATACATAACTATAGCAATTGTACTTAGTGTAGCCAAAATCATTGCTAGCCAGATATTTACACACTTAACCAGTATTTAACAAAGAAGTTATATAGGCGCCTATACGAGTTAGGTACGTAGTAGGGCTTTAGCCCTCTAAAATTTCGTGCGCTCTCCGCGCTACTACGTACCAGCAATCCCATTTGTGGTTTATTCAGGAAATTGGGTAATTTGGTTGTAATAAATTGGGCAAATTGCTCATTCATGAGTTAATCTTGTCTAGTTGTTATTACGGTTTTGCAGTGAGTAATATTTGATAACGGATATCAAAACTTAAGTTATATTTGACACTTTGGGTTTTAGCTTATAAATATAGAGATAAATGTACGCTAATATACATGGGAACTTACCAGCACTTTTGTGCATAGTTAAATTTGTTCAGTGGTCGATTTGAAAATGCAGCAGTATTCAGGCATACCAGAACATAACTCACAAGTTGATGCAACATCGACACTTTTGACCGAAATTGAGCATTTGCGTGACCAATTATGGCTTGAAAGCAGCTTAAATGAGTTGCAATCTCAGCTTAACGAATGTTTAACCGATTTCAGTAACAATCTCCAGTATCTAGAGTCTAAAATTTTTAAAACTGTGGTTGACCAACTAGGGTTGGCTTTGAAATCGAGTCAGGTTGGTATTGCACTAGCTCAAACAGATGAAGCTGCTGCAAAGCTTTGCTATGTCTCAATGGCGCCTGGGAGTGAGAACGCACAAGTTAAATATCTGAAGCTAGAGCAAGTCATTAGTACATTAGAGTTAAAATCACTCTCAACAAAGCAACGAGCGTTTCCAATCACTGCTAACCAAGACAATGCACCAGCAGGATGGCTAATAATTATTCCTGACCCAATTGCTTATGGAATAAAAGAAACTATTAATCGCAAAGCATGTAAGGAGCAACTGCTAAAATCGGCTGTTGAGCGATGTGCTGCTGCATTAACACAAGTGCGGCAGTTGCAATCATTAGAACAAGATTATCAAGATTTAAAGAATTATAATCAAGAGCTTCAGCGCACCAATCAACTTAAAAATCAGTTTCTTGCCAGCACCAGTCACGAAATTAGGACTCCATTGAGTTCAATTCTGGGTTTTACTCATTTATTACTAGCTCAAGGATTTGACCCTAGTCGCGAACGTCACAAAGAATACTTAAGTATAATCCAGTCTAGCGGTAAGCATTTGTTAGCTTTAATTAACGATATTTTAGATTTATCAAAAATTGAAGCAAATCAAATGGAGGTGCAGTGGGAAACTGTAGATATACCTGCTATTAGTCGAACCGTTTTTGCATTGATAAAAGAAAAAGCTGCAAATAAAGGTTTGAAGATGGTTTTAGACTTAGACCCTGATGTTACAACAATAATTGCTGATTCATTGCGACTCAAGCAAATGCTGTTAAATTTACTTTTTAACGCTTTAAAATTTACAAAATCAGGTTCAGTTGGTTTACAAGTCAGAAAAATTAATGATTATGTACATTTTGTAGTTTGGGATACAGGTACAGGTATACCTGAAGAATATCAAGGAGAATTGTTTCAACCTTTTTCACAGATAGCTAATACTTTAGTTGGTCGTGATGAAGGTACAGGTTTAGGATTAGCAGTAACGCGCAAGTTAGCAGAACTTCATAATGGTTATGTAGAAGTTGAATCTAAGATAAATGAAGGTTCGCGTTTCGTGGTTGTATTACCAATGAAGCAATCCATAGATATTAAAGATGCTGAAACAAAAAATATTAAAAATCAAATTATAGAAGTAGAATATCCAAACTGCCCGATTCCGGAAATAATTTCATCTTCTAATGCCGCTTGTATTCTAATAGTAGAGGATGATGTGCCCAACGCCAAAATGATGCAAATCTACTTAGGCAAATTAGGTCATAAGGTAGATTGGGTTAAAAATAGTACTCAGCTATGGGAAATTTTACAGCAACACTGTCCATCAATAATTCTTCTAGATATATATTTACCTGACTGCGACGGATTTAATCTAATTAAGCAATTACGCGGCAACGGACAGTATAAAGATATTATAATAATAGCTCAAACTGCGATGGCAATGAAAGGCGACCGTGAGACTTGCATTGCAGCAGGGTTTGATGATTATATTTGTAAGCCAATTGATTTACCACTGCTTGCATCACTCATATCTAAATATAGTTAGCATAATATTGATTGGGAACTGAGAACTGGCAGTTATGATGTTAAACGAAAACTTAAACGAAAAACTTGATAAACTTAAAGCTTTGTTTGCTCATATGGAGCAAGCTTTAATAGCTTATTCTGGTGGTGTTGATAGTACTTTAGTCGCAAAAATAGCATATGATGTCTTGGGTGGACGTGCTTTAGCTGTCACAGCTGTTTCACCATCCTTGCTTCCCGAAGAGTTAGAAGATGCGAAAGTTCAAGCTGCGACAATTGGGATTCAACATCAAGTAATACAAACACACGAGATGGAAAACCCCAACTACACCGCAAATCCAGTTAACCGTTGTTATTTTTGTAAAAGTACACTTCACGATACTCTTAGACCATTAGCAAATCAACTTGGCTATCCTTATGTTGTAGATGGAGTAAACGCCGACGACTTACATGATTATCGTCCAGGTATTCAAGCTGCTAAAGAACGAGGCGCCTTTTCTCCCTTAGCTGAAGTCGGCGCCAGTAAACTTGAAGTTCGTCAGCTTTCACAACAACTTGGTTTACCGTGGTGGGATAAACCAGCACAACCTTGCTTAAGTTCAAGATTTCCTTACGGAGAAGAAATTACTGTTGCTAAATTACAACGAGTAGGCAGAGCAGAAATATATCTACGTAAACAAGGCTTTTCAAACTTGCGCGTTCGTTCTGAAGGTGATACCGCGCGGATAGAGCTACCACCCGAACAAATCAAAGATTTTGTATCAAAAACCGATTTACAATCAGTCGTTTCTGCTTTCCAAGAACTCGGTTTTATCTACGTCACTCTAGATTTAGAAGGTTATCGTAGCGGCAAGTTAAACCAAATCCTCGATAAACAACCACTACTTCACATAAATTCGTAATCGTAGCATAGGCATCCCGCCTGTGCATTAGTCAGTACAAATAAATATTTTTTACCACAGAGACTATTAGGACACAGAGAGAATTTTGACGGAATTTTTAAAATAGGTGCCATCTAGTACTACTGGTTTTGTGAACAGGTAGCACTCATTGGTAATATCGGTTACTCCCTTCCCGGCATAAGATTACCTATCTTCCCTCCTCCTTTGTGCCCTTTGTGTCCTTTGTGGTTCATTCCAAATTAGTATTCTTTGAGTGGGAAGGGAGTAAACGGCGCCATTTGGTACTACTGGTTTCGTGAACAGGTAGTACTTATTGGTTGAATAATTGCTTAGATGGCGCCACTTGGTACTACTGGTTTCGTGAACAATTACTTGTATTACTGCACAGCAATACACCTGTGCTACAATTTATTAAGTAGTTAAATAATTTCTGCTTCAACTGGCACTAAGAAGCAACCGTTTATTTTCCAAACACCCTCTGGTTGCTTTTCCATTAAATAAAGTGCCCTAACTGGTACTCCATCTGGATCAAGAAGTAATACCAGTTGTGTTATATTTCCTTGAATTGTAGTGATATTCTCAAACAGCACTGAACGTGGACGGTAAACAGCCTGATATCCTATTTTGACCATTTTGAAAAAATTCTCAGGTGTTTGAAATTGCGCTTTAATTTCTGGACTCGCGAAAGTAAACGCTTCTTCGGCATTGTCTTGTTGAAACGCTTGTAATTGCTGTTCAATGACAAAACGAATAGATGTACTATCTTGTTCGGTTACTTTCATTGTTAATGCAAGTTAACGTGTAAAGGAAAACTTAAAGTGAATATTTTACCTACAGAAAATATTAGCATTTATATAAATACTAAGCTAACTGTAGGTACTATTTTTATTTAACCGCAATAATTTCGCCTTTTAGATTAATTTTCATTGAGGTTTTAGGAAAATCTTTTTTAATCAAATCGCGTACTAATCTAACCGTGCGGAAATTTTGGTCAATATGAGGAATTCCTTGTTTGTCCATGTGAACCGGAATGATTTTACCTTCTATCAACTCTCCTGCTTGATTTAATTTTGCTTCTAAAATCATTGAGTAACCAGTTTCAGCAGTTGTAGATAAAGTTCGATAACCTAGAAAGTTCCCTAACGAGTACGCTATCAATTTACCTTTATAGATTTCCATCGCGCGTGGTACATGTGGCCCATGTCCTAAAACCATATCGGCGCCTGCATCAATCATTGTTCGGGCAAATTTAACTGAATTTCCGCGATTTTCACCGTAGAAATACTCATTATTATTTTTAGTACGCAGTGCATTAGTTCCTTCGGCGCCAGCGTGCATTGAGACTATCACAATATCAGCTTGCTTTTGTGCTGATTTAACTAGCTGTGCAGCAGTTGGTATATCATGAATCGAGTTGTAATGATCATATGGTGCAAATCCAACCATTGCCACCTTGATATTATTACTATTAAGCGACAGTATTTGATTTTTGTGACCTAAAGTATTAATACCTACTGCTTTTAAGTTTTTAACCGTGTCACGAAAACCTACTACTCCAAAATCTAATGCATGGTTATTCGCAACATTAAATACGTTAAACCCTACATCAGCAAATAACTTGGCGTATCCTGGTGGTGACCTAAAAGCGAATGTTTGCCCTCTGGTAATATCTTTGGCGCTATAACGATAATTGGTGAGAGAGCTTTCAAAGTTACCAAACAATATATCAGCATTAGTTAAGTACTTGCGTACCGATAGAGGTATTAACTGATTGCGATTGCGCGGTAATCTGTTATTAGGGTAATTAGTACCAGGAATAATATCTCCGACAGCTTGAATCGTAATTGAATCAGGAAAAATTTGCTCCTCAGTTACAGGAGGCAGTATTGGTAGAGAATCTGATGGTTTTGGCGGTTTATCCGATGCCTGTATTTTACCCATGCGAATTGAACTGCCGATACCGATACCAACACACAGACATACACTTATAAACGTAACTGAAAGTAATTTTCCGAACCATCGATTAAGCATAATCGCACCTCCTCACGCAATGAAGTACAGTTTAGCCCAATAATTCACTACATATAGGTATATTTTATCCTAATGTCATTATTTACTTTTTCAAGCTCTGAAACCGACCGACATAAGCAACTTCCCACAAGTCGGCGCGATGATAGTACTGTTATTTAAGGTAAGCTAAATCGGAGAGAGGGGGATTTGAACCCCCGTTGACATTGCTGCCAAAACGCATTTCGAGTGCGTCACCATCAACCACTCGGACACCTCTCCAGAATTTTTATTCATTTTTAGACAATAATAAGCATATCACAAATTAGCTAAATGCAAACTTTTCGTCTAGTGTATTGCTTTGCCTCCACAATAAGGCGATTATAATGCTGAAGTCTTATTTTCCGTTGTTTGTATAAAAGTTTCAAACTGTCCATTCGGTTTCCATTGAATTGCACCGTCACGTCCAGTGAACAAAAGCTGAGTTTTGGTTTGACTGATTTCTGATAGAATTTTTGGGTCTATATCAGCGTTTGTTGTAATTGCTACTTCTGGTTGCAGCGTGTTGACTAGCTCAGTTAAAATTTGCGGCGGACACCAGAGAACTTGGGAACGTGGTAAAGTACCACCTTTAATTAAGTTTTTCAGTTCTGTGGGTTTAAGATTGCCAACTAATAACCAGTTTTTATCTTGAATTTGCATTTGTAGTATAGGTAACTGGTCGTTGAGTAACTGTAAAGCTACAGTGCCAATGTTTATACTTTGCCCAACTCCTAGTGCTTGATAGGCGCCTTGAGTGTTTTGCAATTTCTTTTGAACTGCTGAACTAACAAGAGTATTATCTGGTGTTGCTGAGTAATCATAAAATGTTTTTACAGGTAAACGCAGCAAAATTTCTAACCAACCATTGTTACCGTCATCTTGAAAATCTGATGCAACTGCCCAGTCAATTTGATTTACACCTTGCTGTTGTAGGAACGGTAATATTGTAAAACGTCCTGTTCCTTCATCTCCGGCATTGATTACCGTTATTTTGCCTTGATCTTGAATAACGATAACAGGTTCTCCATTTGCTGCAAGCATTGTGACTTGAAACAATGTGTTTGTATAATGCCAAGCAGGAATGAATACTAATGCTGTAGCAATACCAAAAGCAAACCACCAACGTTGCTGCCACCAACGAACTAACCATACCGATATTATTAGTATATAAATGCTTATTAATTGCAGTAAGCTAATGGTACCAAGTGCAAACGAGCTAAATTGTATGTTTCCAAAAAATTGTGCTATATTTAGTAATAAATTTATTGGATGATACAGTAATCCAGCCACTGTACTACCTACAGAAGGTAAAACAAGGGAAAGCAGTGCGCTCAAAAAACCACCAAGACTAATTACTGAAATTAATGGTGCTGTAATTATATTTAATAGTAAAGAATATATAGGAATAGTTCCGAATAAATATAATTGTAATGGCAGCGTCCAAATCATAGCTGAAGCAGGAACTGCAATTAAAGTAGCTATTGTTAATGGTAACCAGCCAAGGCGTTTAGTTATCGCTGGTACACTAATAATTAAGCCTAGTGTTGATAGAAAGCTAAGTTCAAAACCTAAATCCCAAATCCATAAAGGATGAAATATTAGCATTAATGTTGCTGTAAGCAGCAGTAGACTTAATTGCTTAACTGTACGTTTTAGCAGCAAAGCAATTAACGCGGCAAACCCCATTATTGTGGCTCTGACTACCGGAGGATCAAAGCCTGTAAGACATACAAATACAATTAATCCAATAGTTCCTAAAATAAATCTAGTTCCGCGTTTTGCTTGTTGGGTCAAACTTAAAATTACAGCTAAAATTAGAGAAGTTTGAAACCCAGATGCTGATAGTACATGTGATAAACCAACTTTAATAAATAAGTCACGCACATCATACGGTATGTCTACAGCTTTACTACCTACAACTATTGCGCTTAGTAGTGGACCACTAGGAACACCATTAGCAGCAACCTGCGTGCGTACAATTGTTTGACGTAGTTTCCACCATTCCCATTTTTTATCTTTATTATCTTCATTTAGGACATTTGTTTGGCGCCCGCTTAGACCAGCAAATGCTCCTTGTAAATTTAAATACTCTTGAAAGTCAAAAGCTCCTGGGTTTAATGCGGTTTTAGGTTTATACAAAACTCCTGTAACAGCAACTTCTGTTCCTGGGTATAATCCTGTTGCTTGTAGTAACGGTACAGTTACATATAATTTCCCAGATACTCCTTTACTTCCAGCAACTTTGTTGTCTTCATTTTTTACCTCATCAAACTGTTTTGCTTCCATCCAAAACTGCCCTTTAGAAGCGCGAGTAAGTCGAGGTGTACTAGTAACATTGCCACGTACAATAAAAAGTTGTTCTTGATTGCTATTATTTCCTGCCGGAACGTATTTGCTAATATCGTTGGCGCCTGGTACGGGAATACGAGACTGAAGGTAAAAACTTGCTAGCAAACCAATTACACCAGCTATTAACCAGACTCTTGGATGTGGTAGCAGTTGTTGGTTGGAGGGTAAGCTTTTTGATTGAATTTGTCCTTTCTGTTTAGTTTGGGGTATTTTATGTGGAATACGTCTTTTCCTAAATATCATTGCAGCGATTACACCGCTACCTAATATCCAGAAACCACTTCCTGGAACTGTAGTGAATAACAACCCTAGAATATAAGCAAGACATATAATTACACTACTCACTTGAACCATGTGAATCTTTTAATAAAAGTATAAAAAATTTAAGTATAATTCACTAACTTATTTTGTGGATGGCGCACGTTGTACAAAGAGTACAAACAAACGCACCACCCCAACATATATGTTTTAAATTAGATGCTAATACCTAATTTAAACCCAAGTATGGCATGTATAATCAAGACTAAAAAGGCTGTGCTACCTAAATAAGCGTGTAAGTTTCGTAAGCCTTGATTGTTTCCACCAAAACCATTTAATGAAATGGCGCCGTTTATCGCTAGTAGCATCAGTACGCTAGAACCAGTCCAAAAATGTGGACTTTCCATGATTGGTTGCTTCTGCATAACCAAAGACAATAACCCACCTGTGTAACCTAGTGCCATAAAAATAAACATTAAAGGCGCCAGCTTGCGGTGGTCTGCACGATTTTTGATTGCTACATCTTTATCTGATGCTATTCTTAAAAGCCAACCTGCGTACACAACATAGCTACCCAGTACAAATATAACGATGCCCATCATAGCAGGGTGTCCCCAATGCACAATTGGTTCCGGAACATTTAAACTGCGGAACCATGCTGCAATCGGTTCTAAAATTTCAGCTAATTTAGTGCCCATTCTTTTGTTTTAATCTCTGTAATAAAACTTTACACAGCTATCAAGAATAAATTTTAGGTTACTACAGTTGCTTTTGGTGTATTAGCTCAGATGTGTTTTTGAGTAAGGGATAACCTAACCGCTCTCGCTGTTCTACGTACAATTGCGCTACCTTACGGGCTAAGTTACGAATTCTAGTAATGTATCTAGTTCTTTCTGTGACTGAAATGACACCTCTTGCATCGAGTAAGTTAAAGGTGTGTGAGCATTTGATTACATAATCAAAGCTAGGTAGAACTAATCCCCGCTCGATTAGCCCAATAGCTTCTTGTTCATACATATTAAATAGTGTTAGCAGCATTTCGGGATTTGATGCTTCAAAGTTATATACGCACTGTTCGATTTCGCCTTGGAGGTGAACATCTCCATATGTAATGTTGTCAGTCCAGTAAATTTTGGTTATTGCTTCGACACCTTGAAGGTACATAGCTAACCGTTCTAGTCCATAAGTTATTTCAATGGATACCGGACGACAGTCTATTCCTCCGCATTGCTGGAAATATGTAAATTGGGTTATTTCCATTCCATCCAGCCAAACTTCCCAACCAGTACCCCAGGCGCCTACTGTTGCATCTTCCCAGTTATCTTCGACGAATCGTATATCGTGATCTTCGGGTCGAATACCTAGTCCCCGTAGGGAGTCTAGGTATATTTCTTGGATGTTGTCTGGTGAGGGTTTTATTAGAACTTGATACTGATAATAGTATTGGAAGCGATTTGGGTTTTCTCCATATCGTCCATCTGTTGGGCGCCGACACGGTTCAACATATGCAACTGACCAAGGTTCTGGACCCAATGCTCGTAAGAATGTGTGTGGGTTTTTGGTACCGGCGCCTTTTTCCATGTCATATGGCTGGGCAATCAGACAACCACGTTCACCCCAAAACTTGTGTAACTGTAAAATCACAGCTTGAAAATTCATTCTTCTTGCTCCTCGTGTGTGTTCCGGCATTAACCTATTGTTGCTCAAAGTAGACACAGCAAGGCATTTAGACGCTGCAAAAAATAATCAAATTTTTTTTGAAAAAAGTGTTGACAATATTATTTACGCTCGCTATATTAAATAAGTCGCTGATGAGCAAGCGCGAGAGAGCGCGGTTCAAAGGTGCTAGAACCTTGAAAATTATATAGTTTGATAGCCAGTATACACATTTGCGTTAGCAATGTAAAGAAATAAACCTTGGCTGAGGTTAAAATCAGTCGTTAAGAGCTAAACAAACGAGTGTGTCGTAATCAAGTGATTCATCACTTGTTCTTCATATGAACTTCAAAACGGAGAGTTTGATCCTGGCTCAGGATGAACGCTGGCGGTATGCTTAACACATGCAAGTCGAACGGTACCTTCGGGTATAGTGGCGGACGGGTGAGTAACGCGTGAGAATCTGTCTTCAGGTCGGGGACAACAGTTAGAAATGACTGCTAATACCGGATATGCCTTTTGGGGTGAAAGATTAATTGCCTGAAAATGAGCTCGCGTCAGATTAGCTAGTAGGTGGTGTAAGAGACTACCTAGGCATCGATCTGTAGCTGGTCTGAGAGGACGATCAGCCACACTGGAACTGAGACACGGTCCAGACTCCTACGGGAGGCAGCAGTGGGGAATTTTCCGCAATGGGCGAAAGCCTGACGGAGCAATACCGCGTGAGGGACGAAGGCTTTTGGGTCGTAAACCTCTTTTCTCAAGGAAGATTATGACGGTACTTGAGGAATAAGCATCGGCTAACTCCGTGCCAGCAGCCGCGGTAATACGGAGGATGCAAGCGTTATCCGGAATGATTGGGCGTAAAGCGTCCGCAGGTGGCTTTATAAGTCTGCTGTTAAAGCGTTAGGCTTAACCTAATTACGGCAGTGGAAACTATAAGGCTAGAGTATGTTAGGGGTAGAGGGAATTCCCAGTGTAGCGGTGAAATGCGTAGAGATTGGGAAGAACACCGGTGGCGAAAGCGCTCTGCTAGGACAATACTGACACTGAGGGACGAAAGCTAGGGGAGCGAATGGGATTAGATACCCCAGTAGTCCTAGCCGTAAACGATGGATACTAGGCGTTGCCCGTATCGACCCGGGCATTGTCGTAGCTAACGCGTTAAGTATCCCGCCTGGGGAGTACGCACGCAAGTGTGAAACTCAAAGGAATTGACGGGGGCCCGCACAAGCGGTGGAGTATGTGGTTTAATTCGATGCAACGCGAAGAACCTTACCAGGACTTGACATGTCGCGAACCCTTGTGAAAGCAGGGGGTGCCTTCGGGAGCGCGAACACAGGTGGTGCATGGCTGTCGTCAGCTCGTGTCGTGAGATGTTGGGTTAAGTCCCGCAACGAGCGCAACCCTCGTTTTTAGTTGCCATCATTAAGTTGGGCACTCTAGAGAGACTGCCGGTGACAAACCGGAGGAAGGTGGGGATGACGTCAAGTCAGCATGCCCCTTACGTCCTGGGCTACACACGTACTACAATGCGACGAACAAAGGGCAGCTAGTTAGCAATAACATGCAAATCTCAGAAATCGTCGCTCAGTTCAGATTGAAGGCTGCAACTCGCCTTCATGAAGTCGGAATCGCTAGTAATTGCAGGTCAGCATACTGCAGTGAATTCGTTCCCGGGCCTTGTACACACCGCCCGTCACACCATGGAAGCTGGTCACGCCCGAAGTAGTTATCCTAACAGTTCGCTGGGGGAGACTCCGAAGGTAGGGCTGGTGACTGGGGTGAAGTCGTAACAAGGTAGCCGTACCGGAAGGTGTGGCTGGATCACCTCCTTTTTAGGGAGACCTACCCATTTTAGATTGTGAATTTTTGAAAATCGATTGTGAGAATTAATCTCAAATCGATTGAAAAAAATCTAAAATTGTGTCATTCCTAGGTCGGTTGTTAATGCGATGTGGCTATCAAACTATATTTATGGTTCGATTATGGGCTATTAGCTCAGGTGGTTAGAGCGCACCCCTGATAAGGGTGAGGTCCCTGGTTCAAGTCCAGGATGGCCCACATTGTCATTTGGGGGTTTAGCTCAGTTGGTAGAGCGCCTGCTTTGCAAGCAGGATGTCAGCGGTTCGAGTCCGCTAACCTCCACATTTGAAAAACTAGAATTAACATTTTTGAAAAAGCATGTTAGTATATTTGTATTGGAAAGTTCAGCAACTGAAGTTAGTAATCTAACTGAGCCTGCTGGATAAATATCCAGTTAAAGAACCTTGAAAACTGCATAGTGACGCAAATTGTAGGCAGCAAGTGGAATAGTAACAATTACTTTAGTAATTACTAAAGTAATAACGAAATCACTCGTTGACTTACAGATAATCCTTTGAATTGAATGATTTGGTCAAGCGAATAAGGGCTGACGGTGGATACCTAGGCACGCAGCGGCGATGAAGGACGTGGTTACCGACGATATACTCCGGGGAGTTGGAAGCAAACTAAGAGCCGGAGGTTTCCGAATGGGGCAACCCTATATACTACTTGTTGAACACATAGACAAGTCAGAGCCAACCCAGCGAATTGAAACATCTTAGTAGCTGGAGGAAAAGAAATCAAACGAGATTCCCTCAGTAGTGGTGAGCGAAGGGGGAAGAGCCTAAACCAAATTGTTTACGATTTGGGGTAGTGGGACAGCAATATCGAATCTATAGAGTAGACGAAGCATTTAAAAGATGCACCAAAGAAAGTTGAAGTCTTGTAGTCGAAACTTGTGTAGATAGTAGCTGAATCCCGAGTAGCATGGAGCACGTGAAATTCCATGTGAATCAGCCACGACCACGTGGTAAGGCTAAATACGTCTGCGTGAGCGATAGCGAACAAGTACCGCGAGGGAAAGGTGAAAAGAACCCCGTTGAGGGGAGTGAAATAGAACATGAAACCGTCAGCTTACAAGCAGTGGGAGTTCGATTAAACGAATGACCGCGTGCCTGTTGAAGAATGAGCCGGCGAGTTATATGTGCTGGCAGGTTAAGTAGTATTTACGAAGCCAAAGCGAAAGCGAGTCTGAAAAGGGCGTTTGTCAGTATGTATAGACCCGAACCCTGGCGATCTAACCATGCCCAGGATGAAGCTTGGGTAACACCAAGTGAAGGTCCGAACCGACCAATGTTGAAAAATTGGCGGATGAGGTGTGGTTAGGGGTGAAATGCCAATCGAGCCAGGAGCTAGCTGGTTCTCCCCGAAATGTGTTTAGGCGCAGCGGTGAATATTAAGCTTTGGGGGTAAAGCACTGTTTCGGTGCGGGCTGCGAGAGCGGTACCAAATCGAGACAAACTCAGAATACCAGAGTGAATTATCACTAGTAAGACGGTGGGGGATAAGCTTCATCGTCAAGAGGGAAACAGCCCAGACCACCAGCTAAGGTCCCCAAATCAATGTTAAGTGGGAAAGGAGGTGCAAGTGCAAAGACAACCAGGAGGTTTGCCTAGAAGCAGCCACCCTATAATGAGTGCGTAATAGCTCACTGGTCAAGCGCTTGTGCGCCGAAAATGAACGGGACTAAACATTGTACCGAAGCTGTGGGATTAGTAATAATCGGTAGGGGAGCGTTCTATTTGATACGAAGCATTAGCGGCAAGCAGATGTGGATTGGATAGAAGTGAGAATGTCGGCTTGAGTAGCGCAAATATTGGTGAGAATCCAATACCCCGAAACCCCAAGGGTTCCAGAGGCAGGTTCGTCCACTCTGGGTAAGTCGGGACCTAAGGCGAGGACGAAAGTCGTAGTCGATGGACATGAGGTTAATAATCCTCAACTGTTATCGCGGAGCATTATTTGGGACGCATTGAGAAGCGACTATGCCCTAATTGGATTGGGAGGGGAATACGTTCTCCGTTTAGTTGTCATCGGTGTCAAGAAAAGCAGGTAATGTGTTGAAGTGATAGCACCCGTACTCGAAACCGACACAGGTGGGGAGGTAGAGAATACCAAGGGGCGCGAGATAACTCTCTCTAAGGAACTCGGCAAAATAGCCCCGTAACTTCGGAAGAAGGGGTGCCCATAGATTCTATGGGTCGCAGTGAATAGGTCCAGGCGACTGTTTACCAAAAACACAGGTCTCTGCAAACGAGTAATCGGAAGTATAGGGGCTGACGCCTGCCCAGTGCCGGAAGGTTAAGGAAGTTGGTCAGGGGGAAACTTTAAAGCTGACGACCGAAGCCCCGGTGAACGGCGGCCGTAACTATAACGGTCCTAAGGTAGCGAAATTCCTTGTCGGGTAAGTTCCGACCCGCACGAAAGGCGTAACGATCTGGACGGTGTCTCGGAGAGAGACTCGGCGAAATAGGATTGTCTGTGAAGATACGGACTGCCTGCACCTGGACAGAAAGACCCTATGAAGCTTTACTGTAGCCTGGAATTGTGTTCGGGCTTGGCTTGCGCAGGATAGGTGGGAAGCGTAGAGATACTCCTTGTGGGGAGTATGGAGCTAACGGTGAGATACCACTCTGGCGAAGCTAGAATTCTAACCAATGTCCGTAATCCGGAATTGGAACATTTTCAGGTGGGCAGTTTGACTGGGGCGGTCGCCTCCCAAAAGGTAACGGAGGCGCGCAATGGTTCTCTCAGCACGGTTGGAAATCGTGCGTCGAGTGTAAAGGCAATAAGAGAGCTTAACTGTGACACCAACAAGTGGAACAGGTACGAAAGTAGGCCTTAGTGATCCGACGGCGCAGAGTGGAATGGCCGTCGCTCAACGGATAAAAGTTACTCTAGGGATAACAGGCTGATCTCCCCCAAGAGTCCACATCGACGGGGAGGTTTGGCACCTCGATGTCGGCTCATCGCAACCTGGGGCGGAAGTACGTCCCAAGGGTTGGGCTGTTCGCCCATTAAAGCGGTACGTGAGCTGGGTTCAGAACGTCGTGAGACAGTTCGGTCCATATCCGGTGCAGGCGTAAGAACATTGAGAGGAGCCTTCCTTAGTACGAGAGGACCGGGAAGGACGAACCGCTGGTGTGCCAGTTATTTCGCCAGAAGTAAACGCTGGGTAGCCATGTTCGGAGCGGATAACCGCTGAAAGCATCTAAGTGGGAAGCCCACCTCAAGATGAGTGTTCTCATCACTATAAGTGAGTAAGGTCACACGTAGAACACGTGTTAATAGGCTTTAGATGGAAGTGTGGTAACATGCGAAGTCGAGAAGTACTAACAGACCGAGGGCTTGACCCTTATCAATTCAAATGCGTCACTGTGCAGTCTTCAGGGTTTTAAAAAGTTTTTCCTGGTGCTAATTGCGCGGTGGAACCACTCTGATACCATCCCGAACTCAGTTGTGAAACGCCGCAGCGGCTACGATAGTTGGAGAGTTGTCTCCTGCAACAATTGCTCAGTGCCAGGGCAATATTTAATACAAAAGCCTCCTCTGGTTTATTGAGGGGGCTTTTGTTTTTGGCGCCTTTACATAATTCATTTCCAGGTACGTCACTGCATGAATAAGCTAAACAACGAAGCAAAAAATGTTTGCAGCAGTAAGGCGCCATCGTATATTTATTATTTTTAAGCATCTTTAATAGATTATGCTAACCATAATGTTGACCTATCGTTTACATGCCTAATTTGATAGAACCTATTAATGCTGTTTTATAATAAAAAATTATCAATTAGGCGCCGTTTGAAGGTTTGCCAGTTTTGCAGGCAGCATAGTTAGATAAACGTTTGCTGTCAAATAACCATAACATAAGTATATTTACATAATTGTTACAAAATAAAGGTTATGATTTTACATCTAAAACACCGCTATAAACTGATAAAATACAGCAAATAAGAGGTTAATGAAGAAAAAGCTTGTTGGTTGTACAAGATAATTTATGTAAAATTTGTCAACATCATGTTTTTGCTCATACAATCAAGGAACAGGTTATTGTCATACAAAACACTAACCTAGGTAATATATGTCAATTTATTGACAATCCAGGGTTAAGAGCTATAAGTACAAGCCAATGATGGTAGATAGGATCAACGATATTCTCTGGCAAGCGCAGCAAGGAAGTGTTGCTGCGATAATTCAAGTATTGAATCAAAGATTGGCATCTTCAGGTGTCAGAACCAGGGCTATGTTCTCAAATGGAGTGCTGCAATTACTTTGTGAAGCACGTAGCGAAGATAGACTTGAAAAATCAAGCCTGGTCAATACAATTCGTCAAATTATCGAACAAATTGCTCCAAGAAATATTTATAAAATAAACGTTAATAGCCGTATTGTCCGCGAGCAGCAATTACTTTGGCTCGAAGAAATTAGCCGCGACCCAGACAATCAATTACTCTGGTCAGAGGAAATAACTTTAGAAAAACCGAACGCTTTGCAGCAATTTGTTAAAGACTTCCAGGAACGAAAGACAGAACCAAAGATTAGTTTCCCCAAAGCTCAGGCGCCGGGTGCAATAGTTATTTACAATAAGAAAAAATCTAAAAATTCAGCTTGGGGATGGTTTTTTCTAGGTGTGAGTTTATGTTTGTGTTTTGGAGTGGCTAGTCTAGCCATTTATAATTTATTCGGTAATCATCTAAAAGTGCCGATTCTAAAATCTAATTCAAATACACCAACACCCATAACCAAGTCTGTAGAACCACAAAATTCCAACAATCTTGATGAAGGGAAATCTCAAAGTACCCCCAACCAAAATAACTTAGCTTCTATTGAAGACCCGTTTGCTGATGCAGTTAGAATTGCAAATCAAACAACAGCAAGTGGAAAAAAAGCTCGCAATTCAACTCAATGGCTGGAAGTTGCCGCAAGTTGGCAGCGCGCGTCTGATTTAATGAGCAAAGTTCCGCAAAGCCATAGTCGCTATCAGGAAGCGCTAATTAGAACAAAGTTATACCGTCAATACAGTGAGGCAGCGCAGAAGGAAGCAGAAAAGAATAACTAGTTAATTTTAATAAAATTTAACAAAGTCCAAAATATAGCTTTATCATCACTCAACTTACAACAAAAATTTCAGATGATTAGATTTAGTTTAGTTTACAAATGTGTTTATATATACATTTGTTATTTATTCTTGCACTTAGATATCTAAATTTAAGATATATTTTATAACTCAACTTATAAACACTATTTTTTAAGTAATAATACTTGTAATTGAATAATGATTTTGTAGAGACGTGACAAATCAACTCGCGTCTCTACAAACTTTATTAACCTAACTTATCTAAGCACTCATTTCTAACATTCGTTGAATTGGGCGCCACGCTAAAAGGCGTATCTCCTCATCCATAGTAATCTCCGGTGCCTTCAGCTTCATAGCCAAATACAATTTTTCCAGTGTATTCAACCGCATAAACGGACACTCGTTGCAATTACAATTATTCTCAGGTGGCGCCGGAATGAAAGTTTTATGCGGCGCCACTTTTTGCATTTGATGGATAATTCCTGGTTCGGTGGCAACAATAAATTCTTGTGAAGAGCTTTCTTGACAATATTTAAGTAACGCAGCAGTTGAACCAATATAGTTAGCGTGACGCAGTACTGGTTCCTCACATTCGGGGTGAGCTATTGTCTCACTTTGTGGATGTGCAATTTTTAACTGTACAATTTTCTTCTCTGAAAATGTTTCGTGTACAATACAACTTCCCTGCCACAATACCATATCACGTCCTGTTTGCTGCATCACATACCGCCCTAAGTTACGGTCAGGAGCAAATATTATCGGCTGCGAAGCTGGTATTTGCTGAACTATCTTAACAGCATTGGAACTAGTACAAATGATATCGCTCATTGCCTTAATTTCAGCAGAGCAATTTATATAAGAAATTACTAAATGCCCTGGATGCGCGCGTTTAAATGCGGCAAATTCGGATGGTGGACAAGTATCAGCTAGCGAACACCCAGCATCTAAATCCGGTAATAGTACTAATTTATCAGGATTAAGAATTTTTGCAGTCTCCGCCATAAAATGAACACCAGCAAAGACTATGACTGAAGCATCAGTTTGTGCAGCTGCTCTGGCTAATTGCAGCGAGTCCCCAATATAATCAGCTACATCCTGAATATCAGGTTCTTGATAATAATGCGCTAAAACCACAGCATTGAGGGATTTCTTCAAGCTCTCAATGGCTGCAAATAAATCTAACGGTAATGCACCCGGTTGGGTCTTTTCAGATACGCTTCGTACAGTTGTAAACACAGTATGGTGTTACCTATTTTTCTAAAAAGTCTAAATTCTTGCTTTGGCACAAAAAATCTCTCCTTCCTGTGTAAACTCAGGAAATTATAAGATTTATTAGTGGTGGCAAGATAGGTATTTGTTCTTTAATAATTATAGTACTTTTTACCAAAATCAACATCGGGTAATCCACCTTCCTTAAGATTGTGTCAAAATTCCCTTATGTTGCCTATGCTGGAAACATAAGGCAAGACATAAACTCGAAGATGATAAAAATTGCTGTAGTTGGAGATGTCCACGACCAGTGGGAAGAGGAAGATCAAATAGCGCTTCATACGCTGGGAGTGGACTTAGTACTATTTGTTGGGGATTTTGGTAACGAGTCAGTGGATGTAGTCCGCTTGGTTGCATCTCTTGACATCCCCAAAGCAGTAATCATGGGCAACCACGATGCCTGGTATTCTGCTACCGAATGGGGACGCAAGAAGTGCCCTTATGACCGCACAAAAGAAGATTGGGTGCAGGAACAACTCGATTTATTAGGTGATACCCATGTTGGTTACTCTAAACTCGATTTTGATGAATTTAATTTAACTGTAGTTGGTGGGCGCCCATTTAGTTGGGGTGGTCCAGATATGAAGTTCGCTGATATCTGCAAGCAGCGTTATAACGTAACAACTTTAGAGGAATCAGCAGCCCGAATTTTGGAGTCTGTCAAAAACGCAGCTTATGAAACAATTATTTTTCTAGGTCATAACGGCCCATCAGGTTTAGGAGATAGAGCAGAAGACCCATGTGGCAAAGACTGGCACCCAATTGGCGGTGATTTTGGCGACCCAGATTTTGCGTCCGTAATATCTCAAGCAATTACGACCGATAAAAAGATACCCTTAGTAACCTTCGGACACATGCACCATGCGTTGCGACATACTAAGAGGGTTATTCGTAAGCGCGTCTTTAAAAGCCCAGAAGGAATAATTTACCTAAACGCGGCTGCTGTACCCCGAATTATCGATACAAATACTGGAAAACAGCGAAATTTCTCAATAGTTCATATGGATAATGGTGTGGTGACTCAAGCCTCATCCGTATGGGTTGGCGAAGACTTCAGTATCGCCTCGCTTGAAATTTTGTATGAACAAACCAATCAAGTAGTGCAACCTGTTTAAACTTGTGGTAGAATATATTCTTGTTCAGTGAATTTCACTGATAGCTGACGGCTTATTGGCTGACAGCTTTATTGGAGAGGTGGCAGAGTGGTCGATTGCGCTCGACTTGAAATCGAGTGATGCGAAAGTATCCGTGAGTTCGAATCTCACCCTCTCCGATTTTATATTTATTTAAATAGTTTTAGTAGGTCACATTATAAACTGATGTAACCAATAGTTAATTTGTTCTGATACAAGGCGCCGTAAATGATGTTCTTGTTTGCAAAGGATAAGCTATCCGTTACATCCGTTGCGAACTTTTCACCAATCAATAATTATTTAGTGATTATATTTATTGATTCAATAAATATAATTTATACGAATGTGAAATATTCCTCTATGGCAAGCTATTTAAAAAATGGTAAGTTAAACTAAGAAAAACTGCTAGGGGTGTATTTTGCCACCCTCGATAGCAGAGGAACGCTTAAAGTGTAAGATACTACGTTGTATTCCGGCTGTGCTTCCGGGGTAGGTTGGCTATCTTGTTTGTATAGTGAATGCCTATCCTTCGATTTTTAGATATCTCCAGAAATTCCGAAGTGCGTCTTCTGAAACCTCTGTAGAAACCGAATTTAACTCGGTTTCTACATTATGACTGGAGATGTCTTTTAAATATCTACTCGATACCTTTGTTTTTAACTTTTTGGGCGCGCGCTTCGGCAGTAGCCATAACTTCTTCCATGTGTTCGAGAATTTCGCCGGGGTAAGTCTCTAAAACTCTTGTAGAAAGCGCAACACGACCTTTAGATTCGTCAATATCGATGATTACAGCTTTAATAGGCTGACCAATTTGAAAGACTTTTTCGAGGTTGTCGATAAACTTTTGAGTCACTTGCTTGATATGAAGTAAGGCACCAACCCCGTCTAGCTCTACAAATACACCGAAGGGTTTTATACCAGTTATTTTACCTTCAACGAGTTGATTTATTGAAAGCGTGCTGAAGCTGGCAGAGCGAGTTACTAAGCGTTGTGATAGTATCAAGCGTTTATTAGCTTCTTCTACTTCTAAAAAACCTACAGTCAGAGTTTTCCCTTTGAGTGCCTCTAAATTATCACGTTCAAGTAAGTGTGAACGCGGTATAAACCCGCGCACACCTAAAACATCGATGTTGACACCACCTTTATTGACACCAACGACTCGCGCTTCCACACTTTGGTTATTTTCTTTCATGACCACAAGTCGTTCCCAAATGTGGCGAATTTCTAACTGGCGCCGAGAAATTGTGACTTGTCCCTCTGCATCTTGTTCGCGAATAATAACGAAATCTAATTTTTCATCTAGTGGCAGTACCTCTGACAAATCAGTAACAGTTCTCAAAGAAGCTTCATCGCGAGGTAAAAACGCACTGGCTTTACCGCCAATATCAACGTAGGCGCCATCATGGTCGATTTGAAACACTTTACCATTAACCAATTGTCCTTTTTGGAACTGGTAGTCGTGTGTTTCAAGAGCCTTGGCGAAATCATCCATCGTAAATGATGAATCAGCTTTTTGAGATTTGGTTTCAGAATTCATGACTTTATACAAAATAAATATCTAGCTAATGGGAACAGACAATTGAAACAGGGCAATGCCCAATACCCATTAACTTAGTTGTTGTGCAAACAGTTGTTTGACTTTTTCCCAAGCATCGTTTGCAGCTAATGGATTATAGCTTTTGCGATGGTCGCAAAAAAATCCGTGGTCAGCTCCATCGTAGCGAAAGACACGTGATGGTATTCTATATTTTTCTAACGAAGCTTCTATTTGATCAACTTGGTCAGCTGGAATACTCGCATCTTCCATGCCAAAAAACGCATATAATGTACCTTTTATCTCCGTCGTACGCTCAAGAGTCGCGCCACCTCCTCCGGGTGTGGTCGTAGTAATTCTTGCACCGTAAAATGAAGCAGTAGCCTTGATGTCTGGTAAAGTTGCCGCCAGGTATGCTACGTGCCCACCAAAGCAAAATCCGATACAGCCAAAGCCTTCCTTTTTAACATTAGGTAGGGTTTTTAGGTAGTTGATCGCGGCTTGAATATCACTCAAGAGTTCGTTTGCTTTAGTTTGTCCCCAAGCATAATGACGACCAATTTCTACATCAGAGCTTGTGTAGCCAGATTCATATCCGGGTGCAACACGTTCAAATAATGCTGGTGCAATTGCAACATAACCTTCGCGCGCAATTCTTTCCGTACAAGAACGAATGTGCGCGTTGACACCAAAAATTTCTTGCAGTACTACTATACCTGGGTAGACACCAGGTGTACTTGGATATGCTAAGTACGCATACAACGGTAGTTCAAAAGAAGGGGCAACACCATCGATTAGTGTAGCTTGCGATACTTTAATGGTTGAGGTATCGATTGCGCTCTCTGTCATAATAGTTTTTACTAGTAGCGTGTGCTTATTACATGCATCTTTATGCTAGTAATAAGCGGGTTATCTCCAATTAAGTTACCTTTTTAAGGCACTTTATGCATTGTTCATTTTTATCAAGACCATTCAATGTATAAATCAATTATTTGACAAGTAGTACATGTATCTGGTCGCATAAGGCTACCAGTTTCGGTGGAGCATATGGTAATGATTCAATTCCGCATTCAACCCGATAGCGAAATTCCTGCGTCAAATCAACTGTTTAATCAAATTCGATTTGCGATTGCATCTAGGCAGTATCCACCTGGCTACAAGTTGCCAAGCACGCGCGCTCTTGCTATGCAAACTGGTTTACACCGTAATACAATTAGCAAAGTATACCGCCAGCTTGAAGAAGACGGATTTGTAGAAAGTCTTGCTGGTTCAGGAATTTACGTGCGCGCTCAAGGACACGAAGGAGGAAGCAGATTACGGTCTCCAATTCTTGAACAGTACCCGCAAGCATACAAAGTTGTTCAACAAGCGCTCGATGATTTACTTACCCAAGGTTGTACACTTTCTCAAGCGCGCGAGATATTTTTAGCTGAAATTGATTGGAGATTACGTTGTAGTGCTAGAGTATTAGTCGCAGTACCTAGACAGGATATTGGTGCTGGTGAATTAATGGCAGGTGAATTAGAGCAAGCGTTGAAGATTCCTGTACAGCTTGTAGCAACTGAAGAATTAGCATCAGTACTTGAACAAACTTCGAGTGCGACAGTTGTTACTAGTCGTTATTTTATTGCTGATGTTGAATCTATAGCTGCTCCTAAATCTGTACGTGTTATTCCACTTGATATTCATGACTACGCCAAGGAACTTAACATTGTTAGAAGCTTGCCTACAGATAGCTGTATTGGTATTGTTAGCGTCAGTTCGGGAATTTTGCGCGCGACCGAGGTAATTATCCACGGTATTCGAGGTGATGAACTTTTAGTGATGACCTCCCAACCAAAAGACACATACAAACTGCACGCAATAGTAAAACGCGCGCACTTAATTTTCTGTAGCGATGAAGCAAGTTCTACAGCAGTACAAGCGTCTATACAAGTAGTTGTAGATGATATTATTCGTCCGCCTAAAGTTGTTCGTACCGATAATTATATTGGTGAAAAATCAATTAGCTTACTGCGACGTGAATTGGGTTTAGGATAAAAGTTAGTAGTTAGTAATAACTACTAACAATATCATTAACTCAAAAATTCTTGCACCACCTTCAAATAAGTCTCTGCGTCTTCTAACATGGGAAAGTGCGCTGTATCTTTCATGACTACAAGCTGAACTTTATCGGTTAATGCTGCTGCTTTACGTCCCAAATTAGCAGGAATAATCTGGTCATATTCCCCTGAAATTAGAAGTGTTGGCACGGTTAATTTTTCAAATTCTCCTGGCATTACTTCGGCTTGGTATTTACTTACAGAAGTAAAAATTGTCCCCAATGCGGCTTCGTAATCTGCTACTAAAAAATCTTCTAAAAACGCTTGACGTTCGGATGCAGGAATCGAACGGTGTAAAAAGCGCGCCATAAACATTCTGTCAACAAACGGTATTTTCCCTAACCATCTGGGTCTAAATTTAACTACGTAGCCTCCAAATTTATGAAATGCAGCAAAGGCTTTTTCGTCGTACTCGAATACACCGCTACATGTCAAAATTGCTTTTGAGACTTGTTGCGGGTAGCGGTTGAGAAATAATGTAGCTATAGAGGCGCCCATCGAGTGAGCATTAATGTAAACTTTCTGAAGTTGCAGTTTATCTAATAAAGCTGCTAAATCGTAAGCATACTCTTCAAGTTCGTAATTTAGTTCTTGAATTGCTTCGGCTTCCTCTTGTATTGATTGCGACTCAGCTATAGCTTCACTAGCTTCTAAAGTGCTGGGTTTGCCCTTGGAACGTCCAAACCCACGCATATCATAAAGTAAACAATCAAAATTTTCTGACAAAGCTTGCGCTGTAGTTTGCCAATAACGAGCGGAACCTGCCCAACCATGAATAAATACCATCACAGGTTTTTGCGTCTCTGATGGTTGTTTTATCCATTCATAGTAGTGTTCAATGCCACGTATATTAATGTAGGACATGTTAAGAGTTAGGAGTTAGGAGTTATGAGTTAGCAGGGGCGGGTTTATCTATACTCTGGTAAATAATCGGAAATTTTAATGAACCCGCCCGTACAGGAGTTAGGAATCGATAATAATAATAAATACTTTATTTATTATTCTTCAAATCGAATCAAATTAAATTTCTAACTTAATAACTCTTCTTAACTTGTACAGACCAAATTAATTCAGTCTGTACTCCGCGCCTCCTAACTCTTAACTCCTAACTCTTAACCTTTATTACGCTGATTCGGGTTTTGGTAGTGAAGATGGGTGGATTATAAGTTCGGCAGTAGAGCGTTTTTCCACCATTTCTCGTGTTACTGTACAACGACCTACGTCTTTACGTGAAGGTAATTCGTACATCACATCAAGCATTAATTCCTCAATAATACCACGTAACGCGCGGGCACCTGTTTTTCGACGATATGCTTCCTGCGCGATAGCTCGCAATGCTTCAGATTTAAACTCAAGCTGCACGTTGTCCATTTTGAGTAGTTTTTGATATTGCTTGACTAGGGCACTTCGTGGCTGTGTCAAAATTGCCATTAAAGCTTCTTCGTCGAGTGGGTCAACTACTGCTACCATTGGCACCCGTCCAATAAATTCGGGTATCATCCCAAATTTTACTAAATCGTCTGGTTCCAAATGATGTAATGTATCGGCGATACGCTTTTCTTTCGATTGCCCTTCGCCTGGTTGTACAAAGCCTATTGACTTTTTCCCAATTCTCTGTTCTACAACTTTCTCTAAACCAACGAAGGCGCCGCCACAAACAAACAAGATGTTACTTGTATCAATTTGGATACAATCTTGATAAGGATGCTTCCGTCCACCTTGTGGAGGTACATTGGCAACAGTGCCTTCAAGCATCTTTAATAACGCTTGCTGTACACCTTCACCAGAAACATCGCGCGTAATCGATGGATTTTCACTCTTACGAGCAATTTTATCGATTTCGTCGATGTAAATAATACCGCGCTGCGCTTCTTCAACATCAAGGTCTGCTACCTGTAAAAGTCGCAGCAAAATGTTTTCTACGTCTTCACCTACATAACCAGCTTCGGTTAAGGTAGTCGCATCAGCTACAGCGAAAGGTACATCGAGAATTTTTGCAAGCGTCTGAGCTAGTAACGTTTTTCCGCAACCTGTAGGACCAATTAATAAAATATTAGATTTTTGTAACTCAACCACGTCATCAGTCGCAGCTTTACCAGTTCCTTTCGATTGGAGAATCGACAACCGTTTATAGTGGTTATAGACTGCAACTGATAGTACTTTTTTGGCTTCATCTTGACCAATAACGTGTTCGTCAAGATACTTCTTTATCTCTCGTGGTTTGGGAATTTGATTAAACGAGAGACTGCTGGAACGAGTGCGACGTTTTTGTGGCTGTTCTGCTGGACGTGCAGGTTGGGAAGCCGCAGCACCGTTTGTGTCGAGCAACTCCTCATCTAGTATTTCATTGCACAAGTCTACGCACTCGTCGCAGATGTAGACTCCCGGCCCAGCGATTAGCTTACGCACCTGCTCTTGAGACTTGCCACAAAACGAACATTTTAAATGGGAGTCGTACTTAGACATACCAGCCTCATTATTTACACAACAGTAACTTTTTCACGCCTTAGAAGGAAGATTTTGCCTTGAGATGACCTGATCAATCAACCCATAATTTTGTGCCTCAACAGCTGACATGAAAAAGTCACGTTCTGTGTCGGCCTCGATTCTTTCGAGCGGTTGACCAGTGTGGTGTGCCAACAACTGATTCAACTTTGCTTTATGATAAAGAATTTCTTTGGCTTGTATCTCGATATCAACAGCTTGCCCTTGTGCGCCACCTAAAGGTTGGTGAATCATTATCCGAGAATCAGGTAGAGACATGCGTTTACCAGCGGCGCCTGCTGTTAGCAAAAATGCTCCCATACTCGCGGCTAATCCAAAACATATGGTAACAACATCGGGGCGAATTTGCTGGATTGTATCATAAATTGCCATTCCTGCTGTAACCGATCCGCCAGGAGAATTGATATAAAGTTGGATATCTTTCTCTGAGTCTTCAGCATCAAGGAAAAGAAGTTGAGCAATTATTGAGTTTGCGACTGTATCATCTACAGGCGTTCCCAAAAATACAATGCGCTCACGCAATAAACGTGAGTAGATGTCAAAAGCTCTTTCTCCTACCCCAGACTGCTCTACCACCATCGGGACGATGTTACTAGGACTACCAAGAGAGGAATTTATTTCTAATCCACCCAAACTACGAATAGGGTAATTTTCCGATTGCGATACAAACATAACAGTACAAATGCTTCATTTTTTGGAACAATAACTTATGCAAATGCATCACTCAAAACGCCAGTTATTCACCGCGCGCTTTAAAGAGTGCGAACTTCCATTAGTCTTTAAGATATGTATTTACCATTATGCCTCATATATTTTTCTAACGTCTTAACACACTAATCACTTCGCAGTAGTAATATCCGTTCCGATTATTTTCCGATTATTTTTATAATATTTCCAATTTTATTCGACTTTAGAGAGAATTGGTGGGAAAGGAGCGTGAGAGGGTGAAATATACACATTCCCACACTCCTACAGTCCTTATTCCCCTGCTTCAGAGCCAAGCTCGGCAGCAGTTGTTTCTGAAGATTCTTCGGATTGTGAAGAATCTATAATTTCTTCTAGTTCTTGTGATGCTTCTGGCTCTTCTACTTTTAATGAACCTTCGGGCACCAGTTCGACAGTAGAATGTTCAACCAGCCAATCGAGAATTTTTTGAGTTAACATGTCGTTCTCGACATACGAACGTATTCTGTCCTCGTCAATGTCTTGGTCTGCGTACTCCTCCATTAATTCCTTGACGCGCGCGTTTATTTCTTCGCTCTCGACTTTAAGAGATTCGCGCTTACCAATCTCACGCAGTGACAAAGAACGTGTAATTCGCACGGTTGCCTCACCGCGAGAGTTTTCGCGTAATTGAGGCATAATCTCTGGTGTAAACAGCTTACGAATGTCCATACCCTGTTGCTGCAAACGCATGGCTGTTTGCGTCAGCATTGCCTCAACTTCTTGTTGAATCATGGTTTCAGGCAAATCGATTTCAACGTGCTTGATTAATTCTTGGATTAATGCTTCTTGCTGGTTCGACTTTGTTTTATCGCTAGCTTCTTTTTGGTAGCGTTCTTCGAGCGAAGCACGTAGTTCTGCTAACGTCTCAAAATCACTGATTTCTTTGGCGAACTCGTCGTTCAATTCAGGAAGTTCTTTTTCTTTTATTTCCTTGAGCGTTACTGTAAAGCGAGCTGGTTTTCCTGCCAACTCTTCATTAGCGTAAGGATCGGGGAACTGTGCGGAAATTTCCTTAGTTTCACCTGGGTTCATACCGACAATGCCGTTAACAAATCCTGGTATAAAGCGGTCTTCTTGCAACTCGACTTGAAAATCCTCTGCTTCTCCTCCAGGAATTGGTTCGTCTTCCCCTTCGGAACCTTCTTCTTTTGGCACAACTCCTTTAAAGTCTACAACTGCTGTATCTCCAATCTGTGCCGGGCGCCCTTCTACAGGAATCAATGTCCCCATTTTTTGACGTTCGTCATTTAATACAGTATCAACACGTGTCGCATCGTATTGTATTTCTTCGGCTTTGACTTCTAGCCCTGTATAACTGCCCAGTTTGATTTCTGGTTCAACGTCAACAGCTGCCGAAAATGTCAGAGACTGACCTGGCTCGTAAGTACTAATCAAATCTTCAAATGTTGAGCGCAGTTGTGGCTGACCGATAGCTGGGATTTTTTCTTGTTCTAAGGCTTTTTTGATTCCATCTTGGATAAGTTCTTCTACTGCAGCGGCTTTAACGCGAGTTGTGCCCAAGCGCTGTAGTAAGATTGAACGCGGTACTTTGCCTTTACGAAACCCAGGAATGTTAACGGTACGGGAGAGGTTTTGTACTACTTGCTCGTAGGTTTGCTTAGTGGCTTCTGGCGCGATTTCTATCGACAGTCCAATTTGGCTTTTAGGAAGTTTCTCCTGGCTAACTTTCATGCTTTCTCTCGATTCTAATAATGGTATTTTTACTCCAGCACACAGCACAGAAGCGCAACCAACGCGATTTTCAACACGTGCTGCACTTCGGGGCGCCGGCTTGTAATAGTATCCGACTCGGCATTCTCCTAAAGTCAGGAGCGTTCATGATCGCTTCGCTCCATGACTCATAACACAAACATACTGTAAATGAATATGCTGTTTGCAAAAATTAAGTTTACAGCGAGTCTTAATAATCTGGCACTTTTAGACAAATAAATTTATGCGTTTAATCAGCGATACTGTGCTTTCCTTACCGCGTCGATGTCGTCTAGTTATGATATTCTGGTTTTCAACGTACTATTTTACTCCTGCTTCCATAGTACATTAGTCGAATGCACGAGCTTCTAACTCAAGTACGTATAGATTAGTAAACTAATGCATCATATAATCGATTTATGCAGTAATATTACTTAAATAGTAGATTATTGCTTGAATTCCTTTTTCGTGTGTTATGATTGCTGACTCAGCTTATAAATATCATAAAGTAATTTTCTCTGTTCAACAGAAAAAAGAAATGTATCGTATAATATGTAATTTAAATACTGATATAAATTGTTAATTAATTTGTGATACTTTAAGTTGTAAGATGAGGTTATTATTAAGAATACTGGCATGTGCAGAGAGTATAAAAAGTAGATGGTGTATTAGGGGGTTAAAGTAGTAATTAAAAAAGATTAATAAAAGAGATTATTGATTTTCTAGTATTTGCGCTGTGTATTTTATATAAAGCCTAGTTTTGTTGATGAATTAAATCTTAACTATTCTTAAAAATTGTGCATAATTACTATTTAAAAGGAGGAAGCAAGTTTGTCTAGACCCTATCGTGTAGCTATTTTGGGAGCAACTGGAGCTGTAGGTCAGGAGTTGTTAGAATTACTTGATAGCCGTAATTTTCCTCTTGCTGACTTAAAACTATTGGCATCAGCGCGTAGTGCTGGGCAGTCTTTGCGGTTTAAAGGGGAAAATTTAACGGTTGAAGCTGTTGATGATAATTCTTTTAATGGTATAGATATAGTCTTAGCAAGTGCAGGTGGCTCAACATCTAAGGCAATTGCACCAAAAGCAGTGGAAGCTGGTGCAGTGGTGATAGATAATTCCAGTGCTTTCCGGATGAACCCAGAAGTTCCTTTGGTAGTGCCAGAAGTCAATCCAGATGCTGCATCTGAACATAAGGGTATTATTGCAAACCCTAACTGCACGACAATTTTAATGGCTGTAGCGGTTTATCCGCTGCATAAAGTAAAAAAGATAAAGAGAATTATTGCAGCAACGTACCAATCTGCCAGTGGTGCAGGAGCAAAGGCAATGGCAGAGGTACAAGCGCAGACGAGTGCAATTTTAGAGGGGAAGCAGCCAGTTGCAGAAATATTTCCTTATCCATTAGCGTTTAATTTATTTCCTCACAATACCCCATTAAATGAGATGGGTTACTGCGAAGAAGAAATGAAAATGGTTAATGAAACTCGAAAAATTTTCGGTACTCAATCCATTCGAGTCACTGCAACCTGCGTTCGAGTTCCTGTGCTACGCGCGCACTCAGAAGCCATTAATTTGGAGTTTGATGAACCTTTTGATAAAAACGAAGCGCGAGAAATTTTATCTACGGCGCCAGGTGTAAAATTAGTAGACGACTGGAGCGCGAATTATTTTCCAATGCCTATAGATGCAACAGGTCGTGATGAAGTATTAGTAGGTAGAATCCGTCAAGATATTTCGCACCCTGCTGGATTGGAGTTATGGTTGTGTGGAGATCAAATTCGTAAGGGTGCAGCGTTAAATGCAGTTCAAATCGCGGAATTATTGGTAGAAAAAAATATAGTTAAGCCGAAGTTAGCACTCGCACTAACATAAATTTTTGTCATCAATGGTTTATATGACGCGCGGATTTGAAGAGGAGTCAAAAAGGGTGATAGATTTTGGAAGAGTTCTAACCGCGATGATTACGCCGTTTAAAGACGACGGTAGTCTAGATTACAATTTGGCGGCAAGTTTTGCAGCACACCTTGCCTCTACAGGTAGCGATACGCTAGTAGTTTGTGGTACAACGGGTGAATCACCAACGCTTTCATGGGACGAAGAGTATAAATTATTTAGCTCCGTCCTAGAAGCAGTAAGTGGTAAAGCCAAAGTAATGGCAGGTTGTGGTTCAAATTCTACAGAAGAAGCTATCGCAGCAACGCAAAAAGCCGCTAAAATAGGAGTACATGGTTGTTTACAAGTAGTTCCTTATTACAATAAACCACCGCAAGCGGGACTTTATCAACACTTTCGCGCAATAGCTCTTGCCGAACCAGAGTTACCAGTGTTGTTATACAACGTTCCAGGTCGCACGGGTCAAAACCTGCAACCCGAAACTGTGGCTCGATTAGCCGAAGTAAATAATATAATTGGTATTAAAGAAGCAAGCGGAAATCTAGACCAAGCTAGCGAAATACGCCGTTTGACACCATCTGAGTTTGAAATTTACTCTGGTGATGATTCGTTAACCTTACCCTTATTATCCATCGGGGCTAAAGGTGTAGTCAGCGTCGCTTCTCACTTAGTCGGAGTGCAATTGCAGCAAATGATTCAAGCTTACAATTCGGGGCAAGTACAAAAAGCTACGTCTATTCACCTAAAGCTTTTCCCCTTATTCAAAGCATTATTTGTTACAACCAATCCAATACCTATCAAAGCTGCTCTTAGGTTATCTGGCTATTCGGTCGGTTCGTGTCGTCTACCAATTGGTGATGCTTCACCTGAAGTAATTCAACAATTAAAGGTTGTTTTAAAAGACCTAGATTTGATCTAAGCAGGGGCTTTTTCTACTGTTACGAGTTAAAGTAGTAGAAGATACATATATATATATTTTGCGTAAATCTCACCAGGTGACAGGTGATAATCTCGTGTTACCAATGAATGTATATAGTTCGTTAATATGACTGATTGAAGTAAAAACTAATTTTATTTAAGCGATTGATAGAGCCTCTCATATATCAGATCAAGCAAACCTTCTATCAGACTGACTTATAAATATTTGGTTACAGTTTTGGGACGTGTATCAAATTTTGCAGTTAACAAACTAACAATTAACACTCGTTAAAATCTAAGGAGAAAATGGCTAGAAACGAAAATTCAGCCGCCCTCAAAATTATTCCGTTGGGCGGTTTGCATGAGATTGGTAAAAATACCTGTGTTTTTGAGTACGACGACGAAATAATTCTTCTCGATGCAGGTTTAGCATTCCCTACTGATGGAATGCACGGTGTAAATATCGTCCTCCCTGACATGACGTATGTCCGTGAAAATAGGCATAAAATCAAGGGAATGATTGTCACACATGGACATGAAGACCACATTGGCGGAATAGCATTCCACCTCAAACAGTTTGAAATTCCTGTTATGTATGGCCCGCGTCTCGCGTTAGCGATGCTTGAGGGTAAATTGGAAGAAGCAGGAGTACGCGACCGCACCGAATTACGTTCCGTTATGCCGCGCGACGTTGTACGGATTGGCAAGAATTTCTTAGTTGAATATATTCGCAATACTCATTCTATCGCTGATAGTTTTACTGTTGCTATTCACACCCCCATTGGTGTAATTATTCACACAGGCGACTTTAAGTTTGACCACACACCCGTTGACGGCGAACGCTTTGACATACAGCGATTAGCCGAACATGGTGAGAAAGGTGTACTTTGCCTTCTCAGTGATTCTACTAATTCAGAAGTACCAGGTTTTACTCCATCTGAACGTTCGGTATATCCAAACCTAGACCGAGTTTTTAGTCAAACAGAAGGAAGGTTATTTATAACCACTTTTGCTTCGAGCGTTCACCGTATCAACATGATTTTGGAGTTAGCGCAGAAGCACGGTCGCGTTGTTAGCGTTGTTGGACGTTCGATGCTCAACTTAATTGCTCACGCGCGTAACCTTGGTTATATCAAGTGTCCAGATAATTTACTACAGCCGCTTAATACAATTCGTAATTTACCAGACGAAAAAGTATTAATTTTAACCACAGGCTCTCAAGGTGAGCCAATGTCAGCAATGACGCGGATTGCGAATAAAGAACACCCTCATATTAAAATCAGGGAAGGCGATACTGTAGTATTTTCAGCCAACCCAATTCCTGGTAATACAATAGCTGTAGTCAACACTATCGATAAGTTGATGATGCAAGGCGCCAACGTTGTTTATGGACGCGAGAAAGGAATTCACGTTTCTGGACATGGTTGTCAAGAAGACCAGAAATTAATGTTGGCACTAACTCGACCTAAATTCTTTGTCCCTGTTCACGGTGAACACCGAATGCTAATCAAGCACTCGCAAACGGCGCAAAGCATGGGTGTTCCGAAAGAAAATATGGTGATCATTGATAACGGGGATGTTATCGAGTTAACACAAGAATCAATTCGTGTAGGTAGTAAAGTGCCTGCTGGTCTAGAATTGGTTGACACTTCCGGTTCAGGCATGGTTAGCGCCAGAGTTTTGCAAGAACGGCAAAAAATGGCAGAAGAAGGTCTTGTTACAGTTGCAGCTGCGATTGATTGGAATGGTAAATTATTGGCAAGACCCGAAATTCACCTGCGCGGGGTGGTGACAAATATTGAAAAACCTTTGCTACTTAATTGGGTGCAGCAGCGAATTGAAGAAATTCTGAGTGTACGTTGGGGCGAATTTGCTCAAACTTATGAAGGAAAAATTGATGTAGACTGGGGTGGTTTACAAGGTTTGATTGAACGTGATTTAGCGCGTTCGTTGCGTAAAGAGTTGCATTGTCAACCAACTGTAACATTATTGATGCAAATTCCTGATGAACCACCTGTGAATGTTGCCGCAGAAACTGTAACAACAACGACAACTGTTACAGCTGATGGTAGGAGGCGCCGTACTAGAACCGCTGCACAAGTTGCTTCTTAGAGTGCTGAGTGAAAAGTGCGCTCGTGCTGAGAGTGTTTTCACACTCTTGGTTCAGCACTGGAATTTATTAATTTACCACAGAGACACTCAAGGGCGCAGAGGGAAGAGGGAATTTCAAAATTTCTCTGTGCCCTAGAAGTCTCTGTGGTAAAAAATCACCTACCAAAATTAATGACATGGACTACTAGTGGTTCATGTCATAAGTTTTAGTAGGTGTACTTCTTAAAAATTCTTCCTTTGTGTCCTTTGTGCCTTTGTGGTTCGTTTATCCAACCTAACAAAACTTTTGACATGAAGCACTAGTGCTTTATGTCATTAATTCTGGGGTGTAGGCACCAATACTAGGGTGGGCACTGCCCACCATACAACGCCCCAAAACTTTTGACACAGACTACTAGTTTGAGGCGCCGTGTCCTAGGCAGTAAGCTAGCGGCAATTAATGCTGTCTGTGCCAATGGTAAACCGATTGCAAAGCCAATTAACAGCCCCAGATAAGTTAGCCCCGATACACTATAAACAATTATTTGGTAGAAACTCACAATTATACGGTGTAGTATTTTTGAATTTATAAACGCTGAAACTAGTATTCAAGCTTACTTTCTCAAAAGCAAAACTCCAACTTCACATAATTTGTTGGGAATTTTATTTTGCCTATTTGACTTGACAATTAACTAACCCCAGCGTTAGAACTTATGGCGGCGCCCCAAACCGTAAACAACTGTTTAGTAAAAACTCGGAAGATTTACATGTAGTATTTTTAACTCTAGCAACCCTGAAACTAGTATCCAAGCTCACTTTCTTAAACTAAAAACCCCTATAGAATTTACCTAGCTCAACTAAATTCAAATCTTGGGGAACTAATGTACGACAGTCGGCTTCTGATGTTAACGAGTGGTTGTTTCGATAAATCACTCATAACGAAATACAATCTATAGATTTTTATCTATGACAATAAAGCATATGTCTCTAAAAAAAGTTGAATAAATTGAGGCAAATATCTGTCAAAAGGCAGATGACTTTATTAAAATTTTAAATGTGTCAAGTTATCAACAAGATAGTAGCTTCGCACTTCCGATTATAAGGAAATTGCGGTTAACTGGACGTAGATAATAAGTGAACTCTGATTTAAGTAGCGATCGCATTAACACTTAGAAGACTGTGCAGCGCAACGAAAAACCTAGATTGTGTTGCAGTCCATCAGATTGCATCAAGGCGTAAAGCCAATTTCTTCCGGGAGAGATAATTAGCTTTTGATATTAACTGTTTCTTTTCAGTTCAATAGCCTCAATATCACAGAGGAGCGAACCATGAAGGTATTCAAAAATACCGCACCAAAGATTTTTTTTGCAAGCTGGGTATCTCTCAACCACGCGCAACCCGAAGACAAAAATTTTATTGATCAGAACCATCTTCCTAAAAAGCCAGGTTTTGATTGTTTGAAGCCTGTGCGGAAGTGGGTAGACAGCATTGAAGTTAGCGACCGCAAAATCGCCCACCGTCTTTGTAAGTTTATTCCATCTCAATGCCCATTTGAGCGCGACGTAAGTTTATTTGGCAAAACCTTGTTCCACATTCCGCCAATGTGTAAGCTTAATCCTTTATATGACGAGGTAGTTGGTTTACGCTTTCGGGCACTGTGTTACCTTGCTGATAAATGTGGCGAAGACGTTTCGCAATACTGTTAAACAAACCTTGTAGAGACGTTACATGTAACGTCTCTACATTTATATTTATTTTTTCCACTGTTGAATGGCTCTGTATGCTGCGCTGTAAGCGGGTGTTCCTTGGGGAACTAGAGTAGCTGTACTAACTGCGGCTTGTTTGTCACCTTTAGCCGCGCGCTTTTTGGCTAAGTTTAAAATTTCCTTGCTCCATTTATCGATAGACTTTTGCGCTATATCAAAACCTGGTTCGCCTTTTGGTACTTTTTTGGCAACTTCTATAGCACGGTTATAGCTTGATGCTTGTCCTGGTTTAACTAAAGCTGTAGCTGCTTCAACAACAGTTTTGTTACTTACATATTGTTTTGCTTGCTGGCGCCACTGTGTAACTGCTGAATCTGCTTTCGGGTATAACGCTTCATTTTCACCGATTAATTGAGCAGCAGCAACAGCCGAGGAGTACTGACGTTTTTTAGCACGTTCTTGTGCTAAGTCAAATATCATACTATTCCAAACTTGAATATTAGCCTGCGCTTGGGGATATTGCTGATCCGAGGGTTTAATTTTACGCGCGGTTGCAATAGCAATTTTCAAATCAGTCGCTTGTGTAGGAGTAAGCGATAATCTATCTAACTCGGCGAGTGCTTGTTTACGAATTTGTGGGTTCGTTATAGCTACTGGTGTTACTGCTTGGGGTTTTGGCGTAGTCTCAGGTGTCGCAGTCGTAGTTGCTTGTGTGGGAGTAATGGGTGGTGGAGTCGGTTGTATAGTTGGTTGTGTAACGGGCGCCTCGGATACACCTGGTGTTCTAGCTACCGAGTTATCTGGAGCAGTTCTAACGAGTGAGGTGTCATCGGTCGTCACGTTGGCTGATGTCGAGTTATTTTGCTCAACCACGCCAGATTGATTGCGGAATAATAAAAGTACTATCATCCCTAGCAGCAACGTCATGCTACCACCCCACAATAATACTTGTAGCCAAAAAGGAACACTTGCACCCGGAGCTTGCTCAAGTTCTTGATGGTCATGTGGAGTTTCAATGCTACTAGCTTTTTCTTCCACTACTCCTGGTCTAGCTGGAGGAAGCGAAGCGGGTAAGCTCCGCTTAATGCTAGGTTCTGGAATTGTTGACTGAACACTAGAATTTATATATTCTCTTGCAAATTCACTTTCTGACGTTGTGACAACCTGATTTTTAACGTTCTCACCATTTTGAACATTTTGAACATTTTGAACATTGTGAAGCTGCGAATAATAATTTGATGGTGGCTGTGCTAGATGTGGGTTGTTTTTGTTTGTAGCGCTTTCCAACATAGGAGCTGATAGTGCCGAAGCGAAGATTTCTTCAGACACTACTATCGCTGGTGCATCGTCGTTTTCTAATTCAAAGTTTCCCAAAATAACCTGCTTGCTCGAAGTAATAACTGTGACAGGGTTTTGTGTCGGGCGCCAGAAATGCTGACAAAGTTCTGGTGTCCGAATGCTTAAATAGGCTTCTAACTCGCCTAACGTATTGCCATTTCCTGAACGTAAAGCTTCTAAAAGTGCTGCTGAAAAGAAACCGTGACCGAGTTCGTTGCTTTCATAGGAAAATTGTTCGGGTTGGCACGACAAAATCAAAGGCAGTTGTAATTCCTGCGCGAGGTCAATGATTTCTTGCCCAACATATATCTCGTTCAATGTTCCAAACGCGCGGTTAATATCAAGCAACATTAATAAATTAACGCCTGATACCTGTAAACTTTGCATTAGTGCTGCGACTTCAATGCCAGTCTCTTCGATGCGTTCAGGCGTTCCATCGATAGGCATTAAATAATCTCTACCGTTGTGGTTAACTCCATATCCACTGAAAAAAAACCACACACGGTCTTGTGGGCGCCAACAAGCGGCGATTAAATCCTCAAGTAGTAATAGAATATTCTCCTTAGTCGGAGTAGTCGGTCGGTCACCAATAGGCGGCGAAGTATCACTCATCAACAAGCATTGCTGCTGTTTGAAAGCACCATCCTCAATCAAAAAAGCCCTTACTGCTTTGGCATCAGCTTCAGCACAAGCTAGAGGTTGAAGAAACTGATATTGATTGATACCGATGGCTATCGCCCAGTTATTTGCCATCACTCACATCTTGCACTTAGTTTACATTATCGAATAATTGCGGTTTGCATAATTAGAAAACAAGGCTAACCTATGTCTAATAGTCTAAGTGATTATTTCGACCCAAAAGAATTAAGGTTAAATTTATTACTTGTTTTTTATTAAAATCTCAAGCTTGAGTTAAAGGAGGAGCGAAATTCAGATGAAAAACCGTGTTCATAAATTTTTAAGCATAAATACACTACAAGCAGAGAATATTTTAAAGTTATTTAATCTCTCTTTGCCTAGGTCGCGAGCAAAAATCCGGATAGTTAAAGCCATATTAATGTTAGGTACAACCGTGCCTATATGGGTTGCTACGGAGGGAATAGCCCCACTTAAAGTACATGCTTATACTGCGACAGGCGATATTGTTATCGACCGCTTGTCCGAAGAAACTTACCAAAACATGCTAACTAGAGCAGAAGCAGCAGCGCGCGCAGCAGCACAACGAACTTTTGACCAAGATATTTTAATTACAGAAGTATCAGTTATAATTTCTGGGCAAAACTATGGCGCAATTGCACCAATACTAGAATTACGAGTTAGTCGTCAACAATGGCGTAACCGTCCCGACCCCAAAGTCTGGGCAACATATTTCAAAACCGCGCGTAACTTACTGCTATTTGACCAAGCACAACAACAACCACAACAATCACAACAACCAGCGCCAGCACCAGTACCAGCTAGTCCAAGAAATCCGAACTAATGAACAAGATACAAAGTTAATTGGTTTATTCCCAATTTCTGTAAATGGCATAAAATAAAAAGGTTGTCAAAAATTGCGGTATCCTAACACATGGCTGTACCAAAGAAGAAAACCTCAAAATCTAAGCGTGACTCACGACGTGCAACCTGGAGACGCAAAGCCGAAGTCCAAGCACAAAAAGCAATTTCCCTCGGTAAATCAATATTGAGCGGACGTTCTACCTTCGTCTATCCAACAGATGAAGAAGAAAGCGAAGACGAAGAGTAATATAAGTTATGAGTTATGAGTGCTGAGTGCTGAGTGCTGAGTTTAACTCCTAACTCCTAACTTCTAACTATTAACTCTTAACTCTTAACTCTTAACTAGTATTCGCGATGCCAGGGAAATTTTTTCAAAAACCGACTGAAGCTAACGACCGAGTACCACCTGGTCAATATTTAACTAATGGCTTTCCTGTATTAACCTATGGCGCCACTCCTACTGTAGATATTAATACTTGGGAATTTCGTATATGGGGTGCTGCGGCGCCACTCACTTTAACTTGGGATGACTTCATGGAGTTACCCCAAAGTGAATTTACTGCAGATTTTCATTGTGTTACCCGTTGGTCAAAATTAGACGTGAAATGGACTGGTATTAAAGTTACTGACTTTATGAAGCTCATTGAAGTCGATCCAAAAGCCAAGCATATAATGGAACATTGTTATGGTGGTTACACAACCAACATCTCAATGGAAGATTTTGTACGTGAAGAAAATTTCTTCGCCTTCAAACTATTTGGTGAACCGTTACCAGCAGAACATGGTGGTCCAATGAGGTTAGTTGTACCTCACCTTTATGCTTGGAAAAGTGCTAAGTGGATAAATGGTTTAGAATTTCTCGAAAAAGAAGACCTAGGTTTTTGGGAACGTAACGGTTATCATCAACGTGGCGAACCGTTTGCCGAAGAACGTTATAGTTATTAAACATACTTGTAGATTATCTTATGGATGGCTTATCTTGTGGAAAGCTTATCTTGTGGAAAGCTTATCTTGTGGAAAGCTTATCTTGTGGAACGGCTGTCCTCAGCCGTCACACCTAATCACCTTCATTTACAAAAACATTACATTTTCAGCTTTAATATAAATTTATTTAATAGATACTAAGTTTAGTTTCACTAAAAATACGGGAAATCTAAATATAGACTTACTGTATAGGCAAGAAGTGAAATTATGCCGTTAATTACAATAACAGGCTATGAGATTACCGAGGTAGTTTATGAAGGCATAAATACTATTATCTACCGAGGAACTTCCCCAACAGGGAAAAAAGTTATCCTTAAAGCATTAAAAGCAGAATATCCTAGCTTAGAACAGATTACTCGCCTCAAGCACGAATATCAAGTTACCGAAAATCTGGATTTAGAGGGTGTTGTTAAAGTTAACTATTTAGAAAAGTATCAAAATAGATTTGTATTAGTTGCGGAAGATTTTGGCGGTATTTCCCTCAAAGAACTTTTAGTTAAAGAAAAATTATCGCTGTTAGAATTCCTCACTATTGCTGTACAGCTAGCAAAAAGTTTGATTTCGCTACATAATAATCAAATTATTCATAAAGATATTAAACCCGCGAATATTATCATTAATCCTGAAAGTAGGCAAGTCAAATTAACCGATTTCAGTATTGCAACTCGTCTTAGTAATGAAACAACACGTTTAATCAATCCAAACCAACTAGAAGGAACTTTAGCGTATATGTCCCCAGAACAAACGGGACGTATGAATCGCATTATAGACTTTCGCAGTGATTTTTATTCGCTGGGGATAACTTTTTATGAGTTGCTGACGGGTAAATTGCCTTTTGTAAGTAATGACCAATTAGAAATAGTCCATTGTCACCTCGCTGTACAACCTACTCCTATTGATAAATTAAACCCAGAAGTTCCGCAAACTATCATCAAAATTATTAATAAGTTGATTGCAAAAAATGCTGAAGATAGATATCAAAGTGCAACAGGACTTTTAGCTGACTTGCAACGGTGCTTGTCCGATTTTAAAACAACAGCAGAAATTCAGTTATTTACACCGGGAGAATTAGATCAAACCTCCCAATTATTAATTCCTCAAAAACTATATGGACGAGAAAAGCAAGTTGAGCAATTAATTCAGATATTTGAACGGGTTAGTCAAGGTAGTTTTGAATTAGTTTTAGTAGGTGGCTACTCAGGTATTGGAAAAACGGCATTAGTTAATGAAGTGCTGCCAAATTTAACTCGAAAAAAAGGTTATTTTTCTTTAGGAAAGTTCGACCAATTTCAGCGTCATGTACCCTTATCAGCATCTTTACAAGCATACGGTGGATTAATTCGCCAGTTACTAACAGAAAGCCAAGAACGTTTACAATACTGGAAAGAAGTTTTTTTGGATGCTTTAGGAAATAATGCCCAAATCATTATTGATGCAATTCCCGAACTAGAATTAATTATCGGTAAACAACCACCCGTACCTCAATTGGGTGCAATGGAAGCTGCTAATCGTTTAACTCGTACTTTTAATCAGTTTGTTCAAGCTTTGCTAAGTCGAGAACACCCGCAAGTTTCATTTATTGATGATATGCAATGGGCAGATACAGCTTCGCTACAGTCGCTACAATCTTTTTGTGCTGATACTAATTCTGTTTATTGCCTGCTCATTGTTGCGTATCGAGATAATGAAGTAAGTTCTACCCATCCATTTATACAAACAGTGGAAGCAATGCGTAAAGCTGGGGTAAAAATTACAGAAATAAATCTGAAACCATTGAACTTAGAAAATGTTACGCAGTTAGTCGCAGAAACACTCCATAGTTCTGTAGATACAGTTATAGATTTAGCAAGATTATTATTTGAAAAAACTCAAGGCAATCCATTTTTTGTGACACAGTTAATAAAATCTTTACATGAAGAAAAATTGCTGTGGTTTGAAATGGGTGGAACGTGGCGATGGGATTTAGAAAAAATAAAACAGCAAGAAATTACTGATAATGTTGTGGAATTGATGGTAGGCAAAATTAATAAATTACCTTTATCTACACAAATAATTTTACAATTATCTGCCTGTATTGGTAATCAATTTAATTTAAATACTTTAGCTGTAGTTAATCAAAAGTCTTGGGAAGATACCGCGCGTGATTTATGGGCAGCATTACAAGCTGGTTTAATTGTACCTGTGGGGGATGACTATAAATATCGCTTTTCGCATGATAGGGTACAACAAGCTGCATATGCTTTGATTCCCGATAGCCAAAAACAAATTACCCATTATCAAATTGGGCGCCTGTTTCTACAAACTCTATCACCCGAAGCATTAGAAGCCCAAATTTTCGATGTGGTGAACCATTTAAATATTGGAATAGATTTAATTGAACAAACCACTGAGAAAGTTGAGTTAGCCAAGCTGAATTTAGCTGCTGGAAAACGCGCAAAAGCCTCAGCTGCATACAAATCTACATTCAAATACATCAATACAGGCTTATCACTTCTACCTCAAGACAGTTGGGAAACCCACTACACAATTACTTTAGCACTGTACGAAGCTGCCGTAGAAGCCGCTTATCTATGTGGCGAATTTGGGCAAATGTCACAACAAGTTGAAGTCGTGCAACAACACGCTCAAACAATATTGGATGTTGTTAAAGTTTACGAAAGTAAAATTTTGGCACACTTGGCTCAGAAACAATTACCCGAAGCAGTTGCGGCAGGTTTAGAAATTTTGGCAAAACTCGGCTTAACGTTTCCCAACTCCCCTAGCGAAACGAATATAGGGCAAGCATTAGCAGAAGTATTATCATTAATTCCCCAAACTGGAATCTCTTCGCTGCTAGATTTGGCGCCTATGAGAAACCAGCAGTCACTTGCCATTTTGCAAATTCTGAATTCAATTGTGTCAGCAACCTACTGTGTTTGCCCTCCTTTGTTTGCCCTTAATATTTTGGCACAGGTAAAGTTATCTATCGAATCTAGTAATGGAGTTCTATCTGCATTTAGTTATGGTCTATTTGCTAGCTTACTTTGTAGTGGTGGTGACATCGAGTCAGGTTATCAATTTGGTGATTTAGCACTTCAGCTACTAGACAAGCTTCAAGATAGAACGGTTGCTGCTAGGGTTTTACTCAGTGTGACAAGCTATTCAAAACATTGGAAATCTCACCTACACAAAAGCCTTCCATTATTTCAAGCTGGAACGCAAGCTGGTTTGGAAAATGGAGATTTAGAATTTATTGCTTGGAATGATTCCCTTTACTGTCGTTTCGCTTATTGGACTGGGCAAACACTTTCCGATCTTGAATCTCAAATTGCATCCCATATACAAAGAATTCGCTCGTCTCGGCAAGAAGTTCAGTTAAGCCATACCGAGATGATACACCAAGTCGTTCTCAACCTGATGGGGCATTCGATTTATCCTTGCCAACTCACGGGTGATGTTTATGACGAGGTACAGTCTCTTGCCAACTACCAAAAATACAAAGATGGGTATGGACTTTATGCGTTGCATTTGCACAAGCTGATTCTAAATTATCTATTTGAGCAGCACGCAGAAGCTTTGGAAAACGCTACTCAAGCTGCCTTGCATCTAGTTGCCGTTTCTAGTTTGCCAGAACTACCCTACTTCCACTTTTATGACTCGCTGACACGGTTAGCATTATATAATGAGCGCCAAAAACAGCAGCACATGGAGCAAGTGAGTGCCAACCAAGCTAAAATGCAGTACTGGACACACCATGCTCCTATGAATTACCAGCACAAGTTTTATTTAGTTGAAGCAGAAAAATATCGAGTCATGGGGCAAGTGTCAGAAGCAATGAATTACTATGACCTTGCAATTCAAGGCGCCTTAGAAAATGATTATATTCAAGAAGCTGCTCTTGCCAACGAACTCGCAGCTAAATTTTATCTATCTCTAGATAAGAAAAAAATAGCCAAACTTTACATGACAGAAGCTTACTATTATTACACTCAATGGGGAGCAACAGCCAAAGTTAAAGACTTAGAAAAGCGTTATTATAATTTAATTAATAGCAGTTCAGAAACTAAATTTAATTCTGTAATTAGTTCCTTAAGTACGACTCAAACGACTAGTAGCACTTCAACCAGCAGTGAATTTTTAGATTTTGTAACGGTTATTAAAGCATCTGAAGCTATTCAAAGCGAAAATAGCTTAGATAAATTACCTCAAACTATACTCAATATTATCTTAGAAAATGCTGGCGCCCAAAAGGGGTGTTTAATTCTCGATAAGTCAGGAAAACTATATATTGAAGCAATTGATTTTAATCAAGAATCTCTAGAAATTATCCTAGAATCTACTCCTGTAGAAACAAGTAAAAATATACCTATATCTCTGATTAATTACGTAGCACGAACTCGGCAACCACTGGTTATAAATAATGCTAGTAAAGAAAAAAAATACCAAAATGATTTATATATTCAGCGTCAGCAGCCAAAATCAATATTATGCTCTCCGATATTTTATCAAGGTGAGTTTATCGGTCTTTTTTATCTGGAAAATAATTTGGTGACTGGTGCATTTACCACTGCAAGGTTAGAATTACTAAAAGTTCTTTCATCACAAGCAGCAATTGCAATTACAAACGCGCGTCTTTATGCTCAACAAAACTCACAGGTACGCTCATTACAACAAGCTCAAATTAAATTAAAACAACAAGAAGAACAATACCGTTCAATTTTTGAAAGTGCCAATGATGGATTATCAATATTTGATTTTGCAACATATAAATTTGTGGCGATAAACCCAATCAATTATCAAATGTACGGTTATACATTTGAAGAATTTGTCAACCTGCAACCTCAAGATTATATTCATCCAGACTCGCTACCTTTATTTGGAAAATTTATCGAAGCAATGGAAGCAAGTCAACAATTTTCCTGCGAAGCTGTTGTGATTAATAAAAACGGAACTTTATTTGATGTTGACGTTAAAGCTACTAGTTGCGTGTACAACGGTAAGGCGCATGGATTAGTTATTACTAGAGATATTAGCGAACGTAAAAAAGCAGAAAAAATCTTGCAGCAAAAAACATCAGATTTAGAGCAAGCATTATACAAACTGCAACAAACCCAAACTCAACTCGTACATACCGAAAAAATCTCTTCTTTAGGACAATTAGTAGCAGGTGTTGCCCACGAAGTCAATAACCCTGTTAGTTTTATTAATGGTAATCTAACTCATGTCAAGCAGTATGTAGAAGATTTGATTAATTTGTTAAATTTATACCAAAAACATTTACCGGAAACACCAGCAGAAATTGAAAAGGAAATTGAAAACATTGATTTAGAATATTTACTTGAAGATTTGCCCAAAATGATTTCTTCGATGAAAGTAGGTACAACTCGCATTAAAGAAATTATGCAGTCGTTACGTAATTTCTCTCGCAATGATGGTGATGATAAGCGCACGGCAAATATTCACGAAGGTATTGATGCGACTCTAATGATTTTGTCCCACCGACTCAAAGCAAGTCCAGAACGTCCTGCAATTCAAATTATCAAAGAATATGGCGATTTGCCTATGGTTGAGTGCTTTCCAGGGCAATTAAATCAAGTATTTATGAACTTGACAGCTAACGCTATTGATGCTTTTGAAGAGTTTAATCAAGGTAAAAGCTACCAAGAAATAAATAATATCATTACCATTCGTACCACTTTAGAAAATGACTGGGTAACTATTAGTATCGGTGACAACGGTATGGGTATGAGCGAGGAAGTAAGACATAAATTATTTAACGCTTTCTTTACTACTAAGCCAGAAGGTAAAGGAACGGGTTTGGGATTATCTATCAGCTATCAAATTGTGACTGAAAAACATGGTGGTAGTTTAGAGTGCATTTCCTCACCAGGGAACGGTGCTACTTTTGTAATCAAAATTCCACTAAAGTAACTAATTTGTAAGGTGGCTTCAGCCAGCCTACGTAGTATTACTATGTAACTTATAGGCGCCAATAATTTTGCGACTTTTAGGGTGACAAACAACGTTACATGTTACTATATTAATCTCAGAAACATTCATTTCCCCTATATAGATATCTTCTAACTCTCGAACTTTATCTTGAAACAATAAGCTTGGCGCCTGTGTAAATCTACATAGCGTCATATTGCCAAAAAATACTGTATCAGAAATATATTTTTTGTCGTCAATTAAACCAATTTCTTTAAGTCCATCATCTAAAGCTTGAACTAATTCTCTTAGCGTTTCGTTACAATACCCAATTAACGAGAGACTTGTGGGGAAAAGTACTAAACCTTCAAATTTAAATTTAAACGATGTGAAACTAGGTATGATTTCTTTGAATAAATTATTTACTTTTTGTGCATCATCTTCACTAAAACGTGGGGGTTTATGCATTTTTCGCACATTTTTTATAGTAATGTGCAACATATCACTTGCATAATAATAATGACAAGGCTCTAATAATTGTAACGGCTTGATAATTTTTTCTAAAATTATATTTGTAATTGCTTCTGAAATCAACGTGACCGAAGTTAAACTAATAGCATCATCATTTTCATAATCATTTTTCATTTCAAAAATGCTCATTTGCGCTTGAGCTTGCCGCATATTATTTTTCATATGCAGGATAAGCTGTTGCTGCTGTGTTGTGTAATCATTCATGAAATATCAACCTAATAATTTTTTTCAACCAACCTTTGTTTGAGCATCCGTTCTTATAATACTCAGTACTCAGCACTCATTACTCAGCACTAATTACTGTTTCATCGGTAAACAAATAGTAAATACGCTTCCCTTACCAACAAGAGAACTAACTTGAATAGTACCTTGATGTGCTTCGACAATACGACGAGAAAGATATAACCCTAAACCGCTACCCGAACGCTTGTGACTACCTTGCTTGAACCTTTCAAATAAAGTTGCTTGTTCTTCGGTTGGAATACCCATGCCTGTATCGGCTATTTCCACCATAATGCTTTCATCTGTATCATTTGCCTTTGTAAGACGAATAGTGACTCCACCTTTATCGGTAAACTTAATTGCATTACCCACTAAGTTGGTAAAAAGCCGATGAAGTTCCAAGCGATCTCCCATCACAGTAATTTGATTTAATTCTGACTCAAAATTTATAGTTAGCCCTTTCGGTTGTGCGATAGGCGCCAACTCACCGACTATTTCTTGAAGTAACTTATTTATATCTACTGGAAAAAAAGCCAGCGCTTTACGTCCTGCTTCAAACCGATAAACTTCGAGTAAAGTATTTACCATCTCCAGCAAATTAGTATTGCTGCGTCCCATGATAGTAATTATTTCATTCATTTGTGGCGATAGTTCACCTACCGCACCCTGCAATAATAATTCGAGCATTCGTTCAGCAGCAACCAACGGTGTCCGTAAATCATGGGTGAGACGTGATACAAAATCTTCTCTTTGCCGCGCGATTTCATCACGTTCATCAATACTGTGTTTTAGACGTAACAAAGAACGCACGCGCGCGAGAAGTTCATCAACAGTTACAGGCTTACGAATAAAATCATCGGCACCCAAATCAAGCCCCTGCGCCACATTCGGTGAATCATGAGCCGTAATTAACAGAATCGGCATAAATCGCAATTCCTTATTAGCACGGATACGGCGTGTAACCTCGTATCCATCCATTCCAGGCATCATTAAATCAAGTAACACCAAATCAAAACTAGATTCCTCAATTTTTGCCAGCGCAGTAGAGCCATTTTCTGCCGTACTAACGATATAACCGTCTTCTTCCAAAATGGTTCCAATCAAAAATACATTATCAGGCGAATCATCAACAATAAGGATTTTGTCTGGATGAGCAGCAGAATATGTCATATATTAAGAAATTATTAAGTTTACAGCCAAAAGATAGAGATAAGTTTTATTTATATCTCTATTTTGATATAGTTCATAAATTTTGCCTCATGCCTAAGAATGATTCTTAACGCCTGTTGCAATTATCAAGTTATTGTATATACTATTTGGCGCCTAGCTTATTCAACATAATTACTTATCAATAAAATCATGGCACGTAAAATCATCGAACTCGACACAGGCAACGGCGAAACTATCCTAGTAGCAGTAGAAGTACCTCACATCTTGCACCTTCTCAACAAGGGTAAGGTGGGCAGTGCCCACCCTACGCAAAAATAAGCATTACAAGCTCTTTCATTCTCAATAAGCTCGTGGTGCAAGATGTCAGGTACCAGAAATATCAGTAGGACGTGTAGCAGCACGCCCGCGATGTAGCTATAGAAAAAGTAGACCGGAGTTTTGACACCGTTCGAGACTTGATTATACTGGGTTGCCGTCCAATTACGCAGGCATTTAAAGCTTTACAAAAAGAATCACAACCCGCATTTGCTGAAGCCGAGTTTGGAATAAACTTTACAGCTAAAGGTTCCGTCTATGTCGTTGAATCTACTTGACCACTTTATTTATATTCCTATTTGTTGGGTGTAGCAAAGCGCAATCCAATTATTGGTGATGTTGCCTTCCGCGTAGCGAAGCCAACCTACACACGCTTAATATTTAATTTATAAATCAACTATTACAATTCAGGTTCAATACCTGCTGCCCTTAGTTGTTGTGCTAGTCTTTCCGCGCGTTGTCGTTCTTCCTCTGCACGCTGACGTTCTCTAGCTGTCAACTCTAAACCCCACAGCAATAGTTCACCATTTTCATCCCACCAGCGCAACCAATAACCTGTTCTGTTTTCACGAGTACCTTGCCATAAACCTAAAAACAGGTTCATGTTTTTACGGCGCCTCATAATCAAGTTTATTCATGTTGTGTTAAAAGCTAAAGGACATTACAACATAAAAAGTAATAAGTATATTCTTTCTTCAAAATAAACTTATTATAAAGACACATAAACATTCAAGTTGGCTTTTAGAGTCAAAAATATTACAATGTTTTTTGTAACTATTCTGAATACACTTATATTAGTATTTGCTGTTTTTTTCATAATTAGAGAATATATAGCAATTCTAAATCATTTGTAAAACCATTCGTTGTAGAAACAGAATTAAATACGACCTCTACGAAGATACAAGTTTTACAGTTTATATAGGAATGCTATAATTGTAAAAAATACGTGCATCAAATAAAAAAATGGGTTTAGTAATTAGCTATCAATTTGAATTAAAATCAGCAACTGTTGAGCAAGCACGTTCCAAAATAGTTGCTTTACGTAAATTGGCATCAAAACTACCTTTTGCGACGATTGATCAACTTGTTGAACTTGAAGGTAAAGACTGTAAATTTGATGGAGATGATATTTATGACCCAAATATTTTTCTTAAAATTCGTGCGATGAAGCCAGTTAAAATGGCTGACGATGGGTTTGAGGCAATAAGCTCTAAATATATGATTGCTTTTGATACGCTACCAGGAGAAGGCGCCGAAACAGCAGCATTTGGGTTAGCAACACATACTGAAATTACAGAAGCAAATCAAGTTTCGGATTGGATATGGCACGGTTTTTGTAAGACTCAATACGCAAGCAATCCTGAGTACGGAGGTATTAAGAATTTTTTGAAGTGTCATTTGATGCTTGTGAGAATGCTTGACGAAGCGCAGAAATTAGGAATTGTGCATAAAGTTTCTGATGATAGCGGCTATTGGAAAGAACGCGATGTCAAGGAATTAGCATATACGATACATCATAATAATGTTATGATGGCTGCTTTAACTGGTCAACTTAAAGATGGGTTGAATACAAAAGAATTTCATGCTCCTATTTTTGAATATCCCAATTTCGAGTATTTAGAAGCAGAAGGAAATTAATTCCCAACCCCTCTCCTTAGAGGAGAGGAAGCGAATATACTGCCAAAACTCGATTTTTAAACGTTAACTATTTAATTACCATAGACTGAATGTTAACTTCTGTTAAAGTCGTTAGTCTAATATCATTTGTATATAAAATTGCATTTAAGGATTGTGCTGTTGCAACAATGATTGCATCAGGGAGCTTAAGCCTGTATTGTCTACGAAGTATAATGGTTAAGCTTTTAATATTGTTATCAATATTAACGACTGTAAGATTTTATAAAAAACCAAGAATTCTTGCTTATTCATAAGAACTCAGATTAGGATAAGATAATAATTCCATTTCTGTAATAACTGAAATCAAATATTTTGCTGGCTGTAAAGGATGCACAAGTCTACCGCCCAGAAAATAAAGCGCTATATTTGTATCCAATAAGATTAAGTCTTGTTTAACTCCATTCATCTCTACTTTGATGCTGATATTCTAAAGGCTCTTGAGAAAGGTTAATGGAGCCTGCATACCTATTTAAATCAACACTTGTTTGTTCATCTGATTGATAAGCATTTAGTATTTGCTCTATCCTTTGCCAGTCCTGATAATCAATCAATACTGCTACTGGACGCATTGCCTCATCAGTGACAATTTTTTTTGGAATAGGTATCATAGCCGATTTTTCATAATACAGTATTTGTATTTTATCATTTTTCCCATAATTACGTAACTATTCTTAATATATTTATTTTTATTTCTACGATTTGTTAATACTTGTAGAATATCATTAGATAAAACTACGTGCATAAAATAAGATAAAAATTTTTTGCTCCTATATTGAATATTCTAACTTTGAGTATTTAGAAGCAGAGGGAGTTGATCCCCCCAACCCCCCTTGATAAGCTACTGTGTACACACATCTTTTAATCCTGCTTATATTCCCCCCTTTGTGTCCTTTGTGTTCTTTGTGGTTTATTTTTTCAAGGAACCACAAAGGCACAAAGAACACAAAGAAAGAAAATATTGAGAAGAAAAGTAACTTTTAGAAACTTGTGTGTACACGGTAGCCTTGATAAGGGGGGCTAGGGGGGATTTGACGCCTAAAACAAGAAATATCGTTGTGCCATAGGTAAAATCGTTGCAGGCTCACATGTTAGTAACTCACCATCCGCGCGCACTTCATAAGTTTCTGGGTCAACTTCGATATGCGGCATGGCATCATTCAATTTCATATCTCGCTTGGTTAAATTACGAATACCTGAAACAGCAACAACTTGTTTTTTTAATTTTAATTGGTTAGGTATATCCCGTTTTAAAGCTTCTTGAGAAACAAAAGTTAACGAAGTTGCACCTAGGGCGCCACCAAAACTGCCAAACATCGGACGCATATGCACAGGTTGAGGTGTAGGAATACTCGCATTTGCATCACCCATCTGTGACCAAGCAATCATTCCCCCTTTAATTACCATTTCTGGCTTTACACCGAAAAAAGCAGGACGCCACAAACACAAATCAGCAATTTTACCTTCTTCCACAGAACCTACATACTGAGCAATACCATGCGTAATTGCCGGATTAATAGTATACTTCGCCACATACCGCTTCGCCCTAAAATTATCATTATCCGTTACATCCGTTGCTAATCCGTTGCCACCACGCTGCACTTTCATCTTATGTCCCGTCTGCCAAGTGCGTATAATCACCTCACCCACTCGTCCCATTGCCTGCGAGTCAGAGGAAATCATACTAAAGGCGCCTAAATCATGCAAAATATCCTCAGCAGCAATAGTTTCGCGACGAATACGCGACTCAGCAAACGCTACATCTTCGGGAATATCCGCATCAAGATGGTGACACACCATTAACATATCGAGGTGTTCATCAAGAGTATTTACAGTATAGGGACGAGTTGGGTTAGTAGAAGATGGCAGAACATTCGCTTCACCACACACCTTAATAATGTCGGGTGCATGTCCTCCTCCGGCGCCTTCAGTATGATAAGTATGGATAACACGGTTCTTAAAAGCGGCAATAGTATCTTCAACAAAACCAGCTTCGTTGAGAGTATCAGTATGTATTGCCACCTGCACATCATAATCATCAGCAATGCTTAAACAAGTATCGATAGCAGCAGGTGTAGTTCCCCAATCTTCGTGTAACTTCAACCCCATAGCACCCGCTTCAATTTGTTCAACAAGTCCTTGAGGTTGACTAGTATTGCCCTTTCCTAAAAATCCCAAATTCATCGGAAACGCATCAGCAGCTTGCAGCATCCGGTAAATATTCCAAGGACCTGGCGTACAAGTAGTAGCATTTGTACCTGTAGCTGGACCCGTCCCACCACCTATCATCGTCGTAATACCTGATGCTATAGCAACTTCTATCTGCTGCGGACAAATAAAATGGATGTGAGTATCAATACCACCAGCGGTGAGAATCATTCCCTCAGCCGCTATCGCTTCGGTTCCCGGCCCAATAATAATATCTACACTGTCTTGAATATAGGGATTTCCAGCTTTACCTATCTTATATATCTTCCCGTCTTTAATCCCAATATCAGCTTTAACAATACCCCACCAGTCAAGAATTAAAGCATTGGTAATTACAACATCAACGGCGCCGTCTTGGTTCGAGATAGGCGCCTGACCCATGCCATCACGAATAACTTTACCACCACCAAACTTTACTTCATCGCCATATATAGTAAAATCACGTTCAACCTCGATAAATAATTCGGTATCAGCAAGACGGACTTTATCGCCAACTGTAGGGCCAAAAGTTTCCGCATACGCGCGGCGCGACATTCTGTAACTCATGCAAGCACTCCTGGATATGGAACCCCTCTCCAAACCTCTCCCCGCCACGAGGAGAGGCTTAAAGAGTTAATTGTACAGGTTTAAATATTTATGATTTCTGTAATTTGAGCCAAGTGAGACGAATACTTTGTATAAATTTATAATCTTGCAACAGCATGTAATTTATAGAGACAAATATTAATGAGAGATATGTTAAAAGGTATCGTTACATGAACAAAGCTTAGAGCAGATTGTTAGTTTTGTAGGTTGGGTTACGTGCATGACAAATTATAATGTTAAATAAAAAGCCAATCTTACGCAGTAGCCGTTATCATTAAAAAAGCATTTTGACAACTTGCGACTTGAGAACAAGTTGCGCTATAAAATTGCTTCGTACCAGATGCTTCTACCTTGTGCATGACAGGAGTCGAGTTTTTAGCCTTTTGCAGCATGAATACTATTGCATTGGTTTGAGATTTTCCCAATCTGCTATTTGTACTTCGGCACCGTTGCGGAACATTCGTTTTTGCAAGCGGGGAAAATCAGCTATATCTACTTGGCGCCGTTCTCCACCAACTATATAAACTAGGTTTTCGTCGAATGGGTTACGAAGATGGTGTGCGACTGAGGGTGTAGGGAAACCCATGAAGTCACCGGCGCCTACTTCAAATTCTTCGTTATCAATTTCTGCTATTCCCCGTCCTGAAAGTATATATATAAATTCTTCTTCTAATTGATGCGAGTGGTATATAAAGGATTCTTTGCCAGGTGGTATGTGTACTAGGTTTATTCCTATTCTTTGTAGTCCTACTGCTTGACCTAGAAAGGCGCCTTTAATCTCGGAGTTTGCGTTCCAAGGGTGGGAAAAGCTGTGTTGTTGTAACTGTTTTATTGCTTCCGCGCGGATTAATGGGTGTGGGTTTTGATTTTCGCTCATTTTAAATTGGGGTTTGATAAACTTTTATAATTTATAAATTGCTTGACATTTCTTGTGGGATGGTCATCCCTCTTGTGGAATGGGCATCCCGAACCGTCATTATCGGGGCAGGTTTAGTGGATTTTCCTTGGTGGTAATGATTGTTGGTTAACCTGCCCCTACAGGGCGCCATTAATTAATCCATTAAAACCGTATACTTGGCGGCTTCCGGTTAATGGTACTAACGTAATTTCTTTTTCGTCTCCTGGTTCAAATCGTACTGCTGTACCTGCAGGAATATCTAAACGCATTCCGCGCGCTTGTTCCCTATCGAAATGTAATGCTGTGTTGACTTCAAAAAAATGAAAATGCGAACCTACTTGAATTGGTCTATCTCCTGTATTAGCAACTTGTAATCTTATTGTTTCGCGTCCTGCGTTTAATTCGATATCGCTGGATGGTGTGATTATTTCCCCTGGTATCATAAATTCCTGTAAAGGCGGGTTTACAAATATTTTTCGTTTATCATTAGCGTACCTGTAAACCTGCCTCTATTGAATTGGATTATGTACGGTTACTAGTTTGGTACCGTCTGGAAATGTTGCTTCTACTTGCACTTCATGCACCATTTCTGGAACTCCTTCCATTACGTCGTCACGCTTTAATAAGGTTGTACCATAACTCATTAACTCGGCGACTGTACGTCCATCTCTGGCGCCTTCTAATATGGCAGCAGTAATAAAAGCAACTGCTTCGGGATAATTCAACTTCAACCCTCGGTCTTTACGTCTTTCTGCTAATAAAGCAGCAGTAAAAATTAGTAATTTATCTTTTTCCTGCGGCGTTAACTGCATTTACTACCCCTTTATATTTGCCAAACACGCGGTATGCAGTCGGAACGTCCTAATAATGATTGCCGTAATAACTGCCATACTGCCGTAAACCAGTTTCTCACCTCACTGGTAGAACTACCACGATATCTACACAAAAATCCATGTTCTAACCGACTAACCCCAAACGAATGTAGAGACGAGACATGTCGCGTCTCTATTAAATTACGGGTTTTTTCGATGAATTCTGGTGATACAGCTTGACCTATATATATAAAAGTACCTACAACGGGTTGTCCATTTAACGCATGGGGACTATGAAATATTTCTTTACTACCTGGTAAACTTTGTCTATCTATCCATAAAGGTTTGCCTTGCTGCCAAATTTCCGTATTATTGCGCCAATTGCCTTGCAAAAACTTTTCACCCCGCGCGCTGCGTCCAAACCGCGTAATTTCCCAGCCTATAAAGTTCGCATTCTCAGCCAAATTTATACGTATATCTTGACGATATATGGCGCCATCAAAAACAATATTTTCTTGCGGTAGCCATTCTAAAGTGGCACCTTTATCAACTTTAATATCTATATTTTGCGTAGCTAGGCGCCCATTACTGCGATAAATCTTACCTGCTGCTGCTGTAGTAATTAATACTTGTGATTCTGGTTGAAGCTGGAAATTACTAGATAATTTATCACCTCCAACAACACCGCCAGCAGTATGTAAAATTACGCTATGACAAACCCTTTCACCTTCCGGGTAGAAGGGACGTTGTACTTTTAACGGTGCTTGATGATGGGCATGAATTAATTTCGTTGCACCTTGATGATGTTCATATACCAAATCTAGTTTGCCATGCCAGCTATTTGATGTAAGTGTTGCTGTCATTACTTAAAAGTACTAAGTTGTTAAGAATTTTTGTGTATTATTTTATTTTAATTAATACATGCTTTATGTTGTATGCACAACTTAAATCACAGTAAGAAAAATGTTACAGCATGACAAGCAACCAACTCCTGAGAAAATTTTAGAATTAGGATTTGGCTTTTGGGGTTCTAAAACTTTATTAACTGCTGTTGAACTTGGCTTATTTACAGAGTTGGCGCCGATTCAATGGTTGTGGCTATCAAGTAGTTAAGGAGTATATAGATGGAGAAAAAAAATCTAACATTGCGACCAGGTAAACCTGAAGACGCTCATCCCTGTGCTTTAATTTGCTATGAGGCTTTTACTACTATCTCTAATCAACATAATTTCCCGCCAGATTTTACTTCTCCAGAGGAAACAATAAACTGGTTTCCGCATATACTCAGTAATCAGAATGTTTATTCAGTAATTGCGGAAAATAACGGAGAAATCGTTGGTAGCAATTTTCTATGGATGCATGGGGAAATTGCTGCCGTCGGACCTATTACTGTTGCTCCCAACATGCAGAATGACTCGGTTGGTCGGCGCCTGATGGAAAATGTTTTAGAGTATGCCAAACTAAAGGGCTTTATAAGTGTTCGACTTCTACAAGCAGGTTATCATAATCGCTCTTTAGCTCTTTATACTAAGCTCGGATTCAATGTACGCGAACCGCTTGTAGTCATACAAGGTGATGCACTCAACTTAAAAATTCCAGGATATCAGGTTCGCTCTTGCACCCAAGATGATATTGATGCGTGTAACCAACTTTGTTTTCAGGTTCACGGTTGTACTCGCGAACAAGAACTTCTGGAAGCGATACAACAACTCACGGCAACTGTAGTTGTTCATGACGGTAATATTACAGGATATGCAAGCGTAGTTGGATACTTTGGACATGCCGTTGGCAAAAGCAACGAAGATTTAAAAGCACTTATTGGCGCCGCGACTAGTTTCGTAGGGCCAGGATTTATTTTGCCAATGCGTAACCGCGAGCTATTTCAATGGTGTTTGGAAAAAGGTTTGCGCGTGGTAGCACCAGTAAATTTGATGACTATTGGATTATATAATGAACCAGTAGGTGCGTTTTTACCTTCCATTTTTTATTGATTTACAATAATCGCAGAACGAGGTTCAAAGTCTTGTTTAACAACTTTTCTACCTGGAAATTGTATCAGATTGGCAGGATAAATATATTAATAAGCTTTACGAACTGCAATGCAATACAAAGCCTTGTATGATTCAGGTAGCTCCTGAATTAAAATAAGCTTTAACAAGCTTCTACCAGGGTTTAATAAAATGTGGCGCCACTTACTCAGACCTAGCATTCCAGGGCAACTTTACTTATGGTTCGCTGTTCTAATATTTGGTGCAGCTAATTCAGTTACCCGTAAACTTACAGAAATCGGCGCCCAACGTTTTGTCGATGGTCGTAATCCCATATCGTTTTGCAACGTTTTATTTGTGGGTAATTTGTGCGCGCTTGGAGTGCTGATAATTATATATGGACGCTCTTTTAAAAAAAGTAGATTACAGCAGTTTTCCAGAAATCAATGGCTGAGTTTGACTGTTGTAGCAATTCTTGGTAGTGCTGTTGCTCCTGGTTTAATTTTTCAAGCACTTGCAATAACTAATGTCAACAGTGTTGTTTTAGTTGGACGGTTAGAACCACCTTTAATTCTAGCCTTGTCTATATGGTTATTGCGAGAACGAGTAAATTCTTGGGAAATAATTGGCGCGCTTGTTTCATTTATTGGGGTAATTTTAACTATTTCTTTACCATCAACTATCCAAGGTATGGGAGAAATGAAAAATTATTTTAACTTTGGAACAGGAGAAATTTTGACGGCAATCGCTGCTGTTGCGTTGGCAATATCAACAATTGTTGGTAAGGCAAAGCTTTCTCAAATTCCTCTAGGAATTTATAGCATTTTTCGTACAGCTTTGGGGACAGTGATATTTTTCTTTATTGCCTTAATCTTTTACGGTAAACATCACTTTATGGATGTACTTTCTCCTTTTCTATGGAAGTGGATGTTGGTTTATGGTCCGGTAATTGTAGTAGTAGGTCAATCATTTTGGGTTGCTGGATTAAGAGCTTCGAGCGTATCACAAGTCTCATTAGTTAGCTCGTTTACTCCTATTGTTGGTGTTATCGCAGCTTATTTTATTTTGTGGGAAGCACCAACTTTAGCGCAATATATCGGTGGCGCCGTGATTTTAGTTGGTGTAGTTATCAGCCACATTGGTAATCAGCGTCAGCAATCGCTTGATGCTAAAATGCAAAAAGTAAATTCTACTGAAACATTACGAAAAATTGAAAGTGAAGTTGGATTTAAAGGAATGTAAAAGATTCCCGATTTATTTAAGAAGTCGGGAATCTAAATGTAAATGGGATTACTTGACTTCACTTGGATTAAAAGCGGTGATTCGTCCCTGTTTAATTGCGACTACGACATCATATGTTGCACAATAAGCAAAGGTAGTGTTGTTGGCTTTGTTATAAAGGTTTACAACCATTCCGGCGCCACCAGGTTGAACAGAAATTGGTTCTAAATCACCGAAGAAGTATCGACGTAGTTCGTCACCGCTACCAAATTGACCTTTATGTTTAGTTAGAGTATCTATTTTTTGAGAAGTTGTTAAACCTGTTGCATCTTTATTGTTTTGTTTGGACATCACTTGCATAGCAACTGCTTGAGTACCATGTGATTGTGTAAACGTATTTACTGAGGCGCCACTAACAGTAATTAAACTAGTTAAAGCAGCAGTAGCAACAATATTTTTGAGTTTCATGATTTTTGGTTCCTGTGGATTAGAATTTAATGAATTAGAAGTAAACTATGAATTTTAGGTATTGGATAAACTGCGTTTCTCTCTTGTTTATCAATATCCACCCCTTTGCTGAGTTTTTGCTGAGAATTAGGTGAATTGAAGTTAAAAGCTGTCAGTTTTATTTCTCATTGAGGCAACATTCCAGCAAACTGTTTCTCAACCGCCAAAATCGCCAAAAGTTAGTAAATCGCTAAGGTTGCTTAAACCATACCGAATCTAGTTTAAAATTTTAAAGTCTAAACTCATCCCTTATAAGGCTATGACGACTGATCCACGTTCAAATGCTGATATCTCCTCACCACCATCTGATTCAAAGCAGAGAGTCAGCCAGATGATGCGACAGCTACAAGATAAAATTTGTCAAACGTTAGAATCTGTCGATGGGACTAGTAAATTTCAGCAAGATGAGTGGGAACGCCAAGAAGGGGGCGGCGGACGTTCGAGGATTATTCGAGATGGATCGGTTTTTGAGCAAGGTGGAGTTGGTTTTTCTGAAATTTGGGGTTCTGAACTACCCCCCTCAATTTTGGCACAACATCCAGAAGCTGCTGGGCAAGGTTTTTACGTTACAGGTACTTCATTAGTGCTGCATCCGAGTAACCCATTTGTTCCAACTGTTCATCTTAACTATCGATATTTTGAAGCAGGAAACGTCTGGTGGTTTGGGGGTGGGGCAGATTTAACGCCTTATTATCCCTTCGTAGAGGATGCTATTCATTTTCACACAGTACTTAAGCAAGCTTGCGATGCTCACCATCCAGCTTATTATCCGGTTTTCAAGCAATGGTGTGATGAGTATTTTTATTTAGCGCATCGGCAAGAGACGCGCGGTATCGGTGGAATTTTCTTCGACTATCAAGATGGTCAAGGGCCTCTATACCGTGGTTCTAACTTAGAAGGCGCCTCTGCACTTTACAGTAATCAGCTATCTCTGCCAGTACAACGAACTTGGAATGAAGTATTTGCTTTTTCGCGATCGTGTAGCGAAGCATTTTTACCTGCTTACATACCAATTGTAGAGCGGCGCCAGTCAACAGTTTATGGCGAACATGAACGGAACTTTCAAACCTATAGACGTGGACGTTATGTAGAATTTAACTTAGTTCATGATCGGGGAACATTGTTTGGGCTGCAAACTAATGGGCGTACTGAATCAATTTTGATGTCTTTGCCGCCAGTGGTTCGGTGGGAATATGGCTACCAGCCAAAACCCAACACACCAGAAGCTGAGTTGTATGAAACTTTTCTAAAGCCTCAAGACTGGACGAATTGGGCATCTAGCACATCTTCAAAGGTATAACGAACCTTTAGATATTTGGAGGATGTTCTCCCATTTCCACCCACATTTTACGTATACGTATCAATTGTGGACGGTTCATTTTTAATACGGAGATTGTTGCTCGATCAATCTCAGTAATCCCTACAATTTCTGTGCAATCTTCATTCCAAGCAAAGTGTTCCTCCCATAATTGTTGTTGCGGATGAAATAAAGCGACTTCTTGCCCTTGTTTTGTATCAAGACCTGTTTGACGTGAAGCTTTATAACGATTACAAGAAGGACAAGCAATAGCTTATATTGTTAAAATTTGTTTCCCCATCAGCAGAACGAGGTCTGATGTGTTCAAATTCAAATGTTGTAGCTATTAAGAATTCTGTAGTTCGGCAATAAGCGCAACAGTCGCAGAACTTAGCTCGAACTTCTTGAGCGTAAATCAACTGGAATATACGTGCTCACGATGCTTTTATTTTATTTTGAAGTTTATGTAAAGTATACCTAGCTCTAGTTTTGATAATATTAAGTTGGTCAATCTGTACAAGTAAATTGTCTAAACTAGCAGTTTCTTCCAAAGATAGCTCGTTTTCCTTGTTCCGCACGAGCAAATCATTTAATTTGTTTTGTGCTTTCAGAGATAGCTCACTTTCTGAAGGATGCTTGTAGCTCTTCAACACTCATACCAGTTAAAATTTCTTCATTATTTGGCAATAAGTTTATTAGGTTTTGATAGGTTTCTAAATCTAACAATACACCTACTCGTTCTCCTGCTGGGTTTGTAACGTATTGCACTTGTTGAGACATAAGGAAAGCGCGCGTTATCCTTAACAATAATATAATATATATGATAGCAAAAACAATATCCGGATTATTGGTTAACCAGTCTTTGACAGTCAAGAATATGACATTCAGGTTCAAAAGTTCTAACCTGTTTATAATATGGGGTAAATAAAGATAAATACTAAGGATGAGGAGTAATAGATAATACTGTTATAACTCCTTGACCGGGACCGTAGTACCAAAACACTCTAAAAGCAGCAGGTGTTTTGTTTTCCACGTATGCTTCAAAAACTTCCTCGTCGTTGGGACCCGATAAGTCATCAAATTTATGAGTTTGTAAACCGGGATGGTGGAGGTTGATTTCCATCAAAGCTAATGTTTTGGCGACTTTCCGGTACTTTTTCGGGTCAGTTTGCTCTAAATTTTTTAATGCATCCCTGGCTTCAGTTGAATATTGCAGACGAAATTCCATTAATCATCAATCTCCAAATCAGCGTATTGAGCAAATGAACCTAAATCATGAACTTCTCCCCTCGCGGCTTGCTCAATACCTCGTAGTACCATTCCCAAGGCTTCCGGATTTTGCCACAACCATCGCTGTTCAAGAGGAATCTGCTCTATATCTATAGGGTCTAACAGAATTTGACCTGCATCGTTGGTGAAGACTCGGTAAACTTTTGCCTTAGCTGCTTCTCCCAATGTTAAGTTTCCTTGCTCCGATGTTAAGATAGCTTCTTTGATTACGTAAAAATTTTGATTACTAATTAACATTGTTTAACTGCAAAAACACATAGCTTAATTATTATAACGAACATGACTATTTTATCTCAACTTAGTAGGCATAACTAAATGAATGTTGTATAATCTACCAGCTATGACTAATAAGCCATAATTTGCGCTTTCAGTTATTAAAATTATCTTGTTATGAAAAACCTGAGTTTAAACTTAATCCTTGGGTTTCAGATTATGGTATTTCCTAGGTAAAAAATAAAACCCGTTAAAGGTTGTGTCATTTATAGCATTGTTGGTTCGCCGTTAGCCTTACTTATTGAATTTTAAATTTAGAATTGCAGGTAATAATATAAGAAAATATTTATTAGTGCTATGAGTACTCAAATCACCATTACTTTGCCCGATGAGGTTTTCCAACGAGCAGAACTGTTCGCACGGTTAGCGAACCGTGATGTGGCTGGCTAGCGTATTGGTTGATACAATACTATACTCAATTCCTCCTGTTAGCTCCGAGATAGCTACTTTAGAACCAATATCCGCACTTTCTGACTTTGCAAGTTATGGCTTTGACAGAACTGCAAATGCTCCCAGAACAAGACGCGCGCTCTTTGTGAGTTACTCGATAAACAGCGAGCTGATAATAGTCAGGTCAAAGCATTTACTATATTATCAAGCATTGATAAAATTTTTTAAATGACAACTGTTCATTCTCAATTGCAATGGATAAGAAAAATTTTGAAGCATTTACGAACTTAGCAGCTTTGAAAAAAAATGCTATTCAACTTTGTGGTCAAGAATTGATTAGTAGTTTGACAGTTAAAGGTATACATGCCAAACACGATGAATTCTGGCGTTTTGTCAACAACAAGCTAAATATTCCTGATGATGCTTATGTAATAAAACTGGCTAAAAAGCAAGAAGAAAAAGAACGAAAATTAGCAGAAGAAAAAGCAAGAGAGCAAGCAGAGAGAGAAAGAATATTAGAAAACAAGAAAGAACTTTATAGTAAAACTAGACAGGAATGGAAAATTACTGTTTTTGAGCTTCCAGAATCAGACAAGTATGGAAATAAATTTATTGCACAATGCACAAACAAATCAGAATTAAAACTGACTACCAGTTTTACAAAAGCTTCAAATGATTGCTATAGTCAAGCCTGTAACCTTGTCGATGAATATGAAAGAAGGCAAGAACAATCAAGGCGCTTTATGGAAAATTATCAAGTTCTAAAACCTTTATATTTAATGATTATATACCTTTCCGGTTATGATGAATATAATCCTTACCTTGGAAACATCAAAAATAAATGTTGTAAAGAAAATTTCATCGGAATTAATTTTTTGAACGGATTTGATTTTGAGATAATTAAGCGTTTAGAGGCAGAAAAATTGTTAGAAATTTCAACAACTAGAAAAACTATCACAATGAATAAAAAAGGGATGAAAGAAGCGAGAGATATTATTTTTAATATTAATATTGAGGGAGTAGATGTGCTATTAGAGCAGCGAGAATATCATGAAGAATACATTAATTATCAGACCAAATTAGAAATTTTTCAGGAACAGGAAGAATAAATTCTACTCATATTACTTCTTTCTTCTCTTCCTTTGTGCCCTTTGTGTCCTTTGTGGTTAGTTACATCAAGATATTTTTTTAAATTGATTAAAAATGCTATAGGTCGATAATAATATAATTAGGACTTACGGTACTGTCATAATTAGGAGTTGGTGGGTGACGCTACAAGTTTTATAACTACGTTGAAGTTTTTTCGTAGCGTCACCCACCCTACGCCACCAATTACCAATAACTCATCCGTTGCAAATTAACCCATCTTTTTGTGCAATGTTTTAAATACAGACTGAGCCAGAGTTTTTACCAAGATGTAAAGAATTGGCACTAAAAACAGACTCAAGAATGTAGCTAGTAGCAGTCCCCCAAAAAGTGCTGTTCCTAAAGACCAACGACTACTTGCTCCGGCGCCCTCAGACAAAACCAAAGGTAAAAATCCCAACAACGCGGCAAAGGAAGTCATTAAAATCGGACGCAAACGTTCTTCCCCTGCTTTTACTGCCGCGCGCGTGTAACTCATACCTTGTTCATGTAGCTGATTGGCAAATTCCACAACTAAAATCGCATTCTTCGCAGCTAAACCAATTAAAGTTACCAAACCTACTTGGCAATAAATATCATCCACTACTTTTGGAAACAGGCTATCTGTCATAAAAATATTCGAGCGTAGCCAAATTGCTGTCATTGCTCCTAAGATAGCCAGGGGAACCGTGAGCAAAATGATAATTGGGTCAACGTAGCTTTCGTACTGAGCCGATAATACTAGAAAAACAATCACGATTGCTAAAGCAAAAATCAAACCAGTAGCTCCTCCAGATGATTTTTCTTGGAGATAAGTCCCCGTCCATTCGTAACCAAAGCCTTGGGGTAAAACCTCTTTTGCTACTTGCTCCATTGCTTGAATTGCTTGCCCAGAACTGGCGCCAGGAGCAGGGCTACCTTGAATCTTAATCGACCTGTACAAGTTGTAATGAGAAATGGTTTTTGGTCCAACAAAGGGCGTAACTTCAACCAAATTGCTCAAAGGAATCATTGTTCCACTTCTAGAGCGAACATAAAGCTTACCAATATCATCAGGGTTAGAGCGGAATATCCCATCTGCTTGGACATATACCCGGTACTGTCGCTGCCCTTGAACAAAGTTATTTACATATTGTGACCCTAAATAAGTTTGTAAAGCTCCAAAGATTTGGTTGACATCTACATTTAGAGCTTTTGCTTGGTTACGGTTTACCTGAATATCAAATTGAGGAGTATTTGCAGTGAACTGAGTAAATACTCTTTGTAAAACTGGTTTTTTGTTTGCCGCTGCAATCACCTTTTGAGCATTTTCTACCAAAGTTTCAATAGGCGCCGTCCCGGTTCGGTCTTGTACGAGAAACTCAAAACCACCTGTAGTACTCAAACCTCGAACCGGAGGAGCATTTACAGCAAGTACTCTCGCTTCTGTAATTGCAGAAAGCTTTTTGTTCAGGTTCTTAAGTATTCCGTAAACAGACTGAGACTCTTTAGTTCTTTCTTTCCAAGATTTGAGACTAACAAACCCAAGTCCCACATTAGAAGCACCTCCATCAAAACCAAAGCCACTAATCAAAAAAGTAGCTCTAGTTTCTGGAATTGCTGAGGTTTCCTTAGCAACACGCTCCATGATCGATTCTGTGTACTTCAAAGAAACCCCGTCTGGTGCTTGGGCAATAACAAAAAAGTAACCCTGATCTTCCTCTGGAATAAATCCAGTAGGTACTAATTTATACATAAAGCCAGTTGCTAATAAACCGACTATAAATACGCCAATTACAATCGGTTTAACATGGGTAAGGAAGCTAACAAATCCAACATATCGGCGTGTGAACCAGGCAAATCCCCGATTGAATAGCCCAAAGAACCAGCCAAAAGGACCCCATGCAGTTGCAGATGGACGCATGAGGATAGCAGCCATACTCGGAGAGAAGGTTAAAGCATTGAAGGTTGAGATGGCGATTGAGCAAGCAATAGTTAATGCAAATTGTTTGTAAACAATACCCGTAGTACCTGGAATAAATGCCACGGGAATAAACACTGCCATCAGAACAAGTGAGGTGGCAATAATGGCGCCTGTCAACTCTTTCATTGCCTCAACGGCTGCGTCAAAGGGCTTCATACCCTGGTCTAGCTTGACTGCAACTGCTTCCACTACAATAATCGCATCATCTACAACTATACCGATTGCTAGAACAAATCCAAACAAAGTTAACGTATTAATCTGAAATCCTAAAACTAAAAGAGCCGCGCATGTTCCAATTAAGGAAACGGGAATTGCAATAGTAGGAATGATTGTAGTGCGCCAGTCTTGCAAAAACACAAAAATAACTAAGACCACCAAGACAATAGCCTCGGCTAAGGTATGCAGCACCTCTTCTAAAGAAATTTCCACAAATGGAGTTGTGTCAAATGATACTTCTGCTCTGAGTCCAGGTGGAAAACTTTTTGCTAACTCTTCTATTTGTGTTTCCACAGCATGGGCAACTTGCAAGGCATTACTACCTGGAAGTTGATATACTCCTAAACCTACTGCTGATTTAGGATTACCTCCTTGTAAAGTGAATTTGGCATCAGATAGATAGTTTTCTGCCCCTAGTTCAACTCTACCAACATCTGCGAGCTTAACCAAAGTGCCCCCAGTACCGACTTTCAGCACCAAATTTTCAAATTCTGATACATCTTTGAGCCGACTAGTTGCCCGCAAAGCAAATTCAAAGCTTTGATTATCTGGTGCTGGTTCTTTACCAAGGGCGCCTGCACCCACTTGAATATTTTGTTCTTGCAGGGCAGTTGTCACATCTTGGGCAGTCAGTTGACTTTGAGCTAGTTTATTCGGGTCGAGCCAGAGACGCATCGCGTATTTGCGCTCCCCAAAAATCCTGACACTTCCTACACCAGGAACCCGTTTAATTAGATCGAGAACATAAAGATCAATATAGTTACTGATGAAAATATTGTCATATTGAGCGTTATCTGAGTAAAAACCATAGACAAGAAGAAGGCTGCTCGATGCTGTTTCAACAGTCACACCTGTTCGCTGAATAGCATCTGGCAATTGAGGCGTAGCAAGGGCTTGTTTATTTTGAACGTTGACTTGGGCAATATCTCCATTAACACCAGTTGGGAAGGAGACTGTTATATTACTCGAACCATCATTACCCGTGTTGGAAGATATATAAGATACATCTTTAACGCCATTAATTTGTCGTTCAATAATGTTAGTGACTGTGTTTTCGGTTGTTTGAGCATCCGCACCAGTATTGTTAGAAGTAACATTTATTTGAACCGGAGCAAGGTCTGGTAGTTGAGAAATAGGCAGAATTGGAATACAAATACTTCCCAACAACAAAATAATAAATGTACAGACTGTTGTCAGAACTGGACGTTTAATAAACGTATTGACAAACATAAAGTAGGGTTAAGATTGGGGCTTTTTATTATCTGTTTGATTACCAGTTTCTTCAGGCGCCTGCATAATAGGGGCGCCGTTAGTTAAATTTAGAAGTCCAGTAACAATGATTTTTTCACTCCTGCTCAATCCTTGGAGAACTTGATAGCTATTTCCTTGAATAGCTCCTAACTCTACTGGCTTTTGTTGAGCCGTTAGTGAAGGCATTCCGGGTTTAGATGGTGAAGCATCTTGAGCCACAAAAACAAAAGTCTTCCCACCCAGGCGAGATACTGCCGTAACTGGAATTAAAATTCCAGGGCGTTGATCCCAGATAACTTTGGCTTGTACTGACTGGCGGTTGAGAAGTTGACCATTAGAATTAGCGAAAGTAGCTTTTGCTAAAACAGTTTGCGAATCAGCAGTGGCATTTGGAGAAATAAAACTTACTCTACCCATTGCGATAGATTTGCCTTTACCGTCCAACAACTGTACTGGTAACCCTAAGCGCAACTGTTTGGCTCGGTTTAACGGAATGAATAAATTTAAGTCAAAAGAGTCGTTTTTGGTCAGTGTAGTGAGTTGATCTCCTTTGCTTACATACTCTCCTACTTTTACTGGGATATTACCAACAACGCCAGTGAAAGGAGCTACCACTTTTGTATATTGCAGTTGGACTTGTGCTGCCCGAAGTTGTGCAGCTGCCTGAGCAACTTGCGCGCGCGAAGAAGCAATTTCTTCTATGCGGGGGCCATTTTCCTGTTGCCTTAAGTTTTGTTTTTGTTGCTCCACAGCAGCAGATAAAGCACTAATATCAGAGCCTCTACCCTTACGGAGTTGCTCTAAGCGTTTCTGCGCTACAACAAGGGCTGCTTCATCGCTGCGCTGTTCCTTGAGATATCCTTCTAACTGGTCTTGCGAAACTGCACCCTCTTGTCTTAATTGTTCATATCGCTTGGCTCGCGATTTTGCTAAGTCCAGATCGGATTTTGCTGACTCAATTTGCGCTTGTGCTTGAGCAATTTCTTGTGGTTGCGCTCCGGCTTGGGCATCTGTAAGCCGTGCTTGGGCTTGAACTAATGTAGCTTTGGCTTGGGCAATTTGTTCAGGACGAGTACCAGCTTTGAGTTCGGCAAGATTTGCACTAGCTTGATCTAACGCTGCTTTTCGTTGTAATAGCAGGGCTTGGACATCATCACTTTGGAGACTAATGATTGTTTGCCCTTGTTGAACCCGCCCGCCTTCTCTAGAAAGAATCTCATTAACTCGCCCCTCAATCTGTGGCTTAATTGTTACAGAACGAGGCGCCTCCAAGGTGCCAATAAATACCGAACTTTCCTGAACAGTTCCAGTCTCTACATCTGCTAGCTTGACACTTGTTGCCATCGGTTTACCAGCTGCTGCCCCAGAAGTTGGGGGTGCATTACTCGCACGGCTAGTTTGCCACCAACGCCAACTCAAACCCCCACCAATTAAAAAAATAATAAATAATATCCAAGACCAGCGTTGTTTTTGACGCTTTTTAGATTGCTCTTGAACAGGAAGCAATTCTGACTCTTGTTGTGAACTGGCATCAGTAACAGCAGGCTGTTCTGTTGTAACGGAATCAGGTAACTCAGAATGAGACATCTTTGTTCTCTTATCTTTTTTCTTTTTATTTGTAATTTATATAGCTGTGGCAATAAGTAATAACACAGTCATATAAACTGCAAATTACGCAAGGCACCTTTATTGTATTGAAGATAAATTAGCCGTATTTGTATCTATCGGTTCTACTAGTAAAGTACTAATACCGCGCACAAATAACTTGACACAATTGTCGATGTAGCATTCGCTACTATAACTCAGCGTGCTTGGGGTAGCAGTACGACGCAACATACCAGAAAGCAGCATACCCGTAAACATATCTACTACAGGTTTAAGCTCAAGTTCTAGGCACACTGTACCGTTCTCTTGACCCTTCCTTAAGTATCGAACCAGTTGTTCGTTTAGCGATTGACAAGCATCATGTAGTATTTGACGAGCAGCATCAGGATGTCGCTTCGCTTCACCAATAAACATCCGAATTAGGGCTTCATGCTCTTCCAACATCTGGTTGTAAAGCTTTGCATAATGTTTGAGGTCAATGTGCAAGTCCTGAGTCCACTCATCCTGATGAGCTAAAGCTTCTGCCTGCAAAGCTATAACTTGCTGGATAACAGCAGCTAGTAGTTGCTCTTTGCTTGGGAAATAACGAAACAAAGTTACCTCATTTACCTCAGCCACGCGGGCAATTTCGCGGGTTGTAGCTCCTGCCAAACCACAAGAAGCAAAGACTTCCGTTGCCGCTTTGATCAACCGTGCCCTAGTTTGTGCTGCCTTTGAACCCAAATTCTCCATGCAAATTAATGTAAGTGCTTGCTTGCATTATAATCATGTATCGCTAAAAATGCGATGCTTAAAAAAAGTGACAAATTGACAAAACTACGCCAATTTTAAGAAATACTTAAATATTTGGAGGATGTTCTCCCATTTCTACCCACATTTTACGTATACGTTTTAATTGTGGACGATTCATTTTTAATATAGAAATTGTTGCTCGACCAATCTCTGTAATCCCTATAATTTCTGTGCAATCTTCATTCCAAGTAAAATGTTCTTCCCATAATTGTTGTTGCGGATGAAATAAAGCGACTTCTTGCCCTTGTTCTGTATCAAGACCTGTCTGACGCGAAGCTTTATAGCGATTACAAGAAGGACAAGCCAAACAAATATTGTCAAAATTTGTTTCCCCACCAGCAGAACGAGGTCTGATGTGTTCAAATTCAAATGTTATAGCTATTAAAAATTCCGCAGTTAAGCAGTAAGCGCAACAGTCGGCAAATTTAGCTCTAACTTCTTTTTGTAAATTAACTGGAATGTATGCGCTCACGATACTTATATTTGATTTTGAAGTTTATGTAAGGTATATCTGGCTCTAGTCTTGATAATGTTTAGTTGGTCAATTTGTATGAGTAAATTGTCCAAAGTCGCAGTTTCTTCAAGAGATAGCAGGTTTTCTTTGTTTCGCACGAGCAAATCATTTAATTTGTTTTGTGCTTTTAGCGATAGCTCACTTTCTGCTAATGCTTGTAGCTCTTCAATACTCATACCAGTTAAAATTTCTTCATTATTCGGCAATAAGTTTGTTAGGTTTTGATAAGTTTCTAAATCTAACAATACACCTACCCTTTCTCCTGCTGGGTTTGTAACGTATTGCACTTGTTGAGCCATAGGTTTGCGCGCCTTATCTTAATAAGAAATATATATGATAGCAGAAACAATATACCCTATGCTACAAACACTTTTACTGCTTGTCCTTGGGAAATTTGTTTTGTTCCTTCTGGTAGAATTGCTAAAGCGTTGGTTTGCGCTAAGTTAATTAAGTTTCCTGATACTTGATTTCCTCCTGCAATTTCAAATTCGTATTCTCCATCTTTTAGTTTTAGTTTTCCCCAAATATAAGTCTCGCGTTTGCCATCAGAACGTAGTTCGTTAGATGCTTTTGCTTTTATGAATGCGGGTTGCCAACCGTCTTTTAGTCCAGATAGTTTTTTTATTGCTGGCTGTACAAATCGCCAAAATGTTACTAATGCTGATGCGGGGTTTCCTGGTAAACCATAATACAGTTTAGAGTTAGGGAATGCTGCGACCGTTAGGGGTTTACCTGGTTTCATAGCAACGCTGCGAATGTGAAGTTTTCCACCTAGTGATTCGAGAATTTTTTCTACGTAGTCGTATTCCCCTACTGATACTCCACCTGATGAAATTACTATATCGGCGCCTTTAATTGCTTTTTCAATTGTTTCTTTTAATACTTCTTCTTTATCGGGGACAATTCCATACGATATTGCTTCGGCGCCTAGTTGTTGTACTAAAGCGATTAATGCATAGTTATTTGAATCAACTATTTGCCCTGGTTGTAGAGTTTTATCTACTGTTACTAATTCATCACCTGTTGATAATATTGCTACTTTAACTTTGCGGTAAACACATAGTTTCTGGCATTGTGCAGCAGCTAAAACTGCTATTTCTGGTGCGTTTATAACTATTCCTGCGGGTAATAATTCATTACCTGCTTGATAATATGATGCTTTTTTCCTAATGAATTCACCTAACTTGGGCGCCTTGATAATGGAAACTCGGTTTTCTTCACACTGTGTTACTTCCTGCATGACTATTGTATCGGCGCCTGCTGGAACCACGGCGCCTGTAAAAATACGCGCAGTTTCTCCTGGTGCTAATGTTCGCTCTGGTTGGTAGCCAGCAGGTATTTCTTCGATAATAGATAATACAGCAGGATTTTCAGGATTACAGTTTTTTACATCTTCGTAGCGTACTGCGTAACCGTCCATCGCTGAATTATCCCAGTGTGGAAAGTCAAGATGACTGGTAATGGGTTTTGCTAGAATGCGTCCAGCTGCTCCAAGTAAGTCAACAGTTTCTGTATCTAATTGACTATCGAGGGGTTGTAATAAGCTGTATATAATTGCTTCGGCTTCATTAACTTGCAGCATGGCGATTAATTAAATTAAAGAATTTTATTAGATTACTTTCTGTTTGTGTGTTAAGTAGGGTAGGCCAAAGCCCACCTGACTAAATAGATATTTTGTACTATATAACTTTGACTTGTAACAAAGTGGATAATAAAGAAAAGAACTATGCTATTTGACTATTTTTACCTATTTTAATTATGACTATTGCAAAATATTCCCCCAAACCACCAGATGAACCATATTTTCCTAAAGCTGGTTATGCTCGTCGTGCGATGGCTTTAGGGATTGATTTCCTTGGTGCATGGCTCGTTAGTTCGCCTTTTGGCAACTCAGACCCAGGTATTCAAGTTGTTCAAATATTGGTTTTTGTCCTAGCTTGGTTGATTTTACGGGTCGTTGTAGTTTACAACAATAAAGGTCAAAGTTTAGGGCGCTTTTGCTTTGACTTAAAGGTACTCGAATTGGGAAAACCGATTATTCCTGAGTTACTATCTTTATTTAAACGCGAAGCTATTATTGGCTTGGGCGCCCTTTTAGTGTCGATTGCTTTGGGTAATATTATTCGGAACCCGACTGCTATACTGCTAGTAATTCCTCTGGCTATTGATTGCGGTACGGCTTTTTCCGATACTCAATGGCAACAGGCACTGCATGACCGCTATGCTAGTACTATGGTTGTCTCGTCGCGTCGCGGCTATTCGCTTGACCTAAAATTAAAGCGATTAGTTGAAAAAGCGCGGCGCAATGTGCGATTATAGGAGTTTGTGTTAAATTCTCTTCAAGCTTTACCGTTGGTTTGAACATTTATGGCTAAGAGCAAAGGTGTCCGTATCATAGTGACACTCGAATGTACTGAATGTAGGTCAAATCCCGACAAACGTTCACCTGGTGTATCGCGTTATACTACGACTAAAAATCGTCGCAATACAACCAACCGTCTAGAACTGAGCAAGTTCTGTACGCACTGTAACAAGCACACCACTCACAAAGAGATTAAGTAGAGGACATAAAGAACCCAATGAGTTACTATCGTCGTCGTCTTTCACCGATTAAACCCGGAGAACCAATCGATTATAAGGATGTTGATTTGCTACGTAAGTTCGTTACTGAACGCGGTAAAATTCTTCCACGTCGGATCACTGGACTTACTGCAAAACAGCAGCGTGATTTGACTTTATCTATCAAGCGCGCGCGGATTATGGCTTTGTTGCCGTTCATTAACGCAGAAGGCTAAAAGGATTTTGGATTTTGGATTTGTCTCCGACAATGGATGGATTTTGGATTCTTTTAGACAATTCAAAAATCTGAAACAATTCCAAAATCTCTAATCGCGCGCTTAGGATTCAGGCATATCAGGCATATTTTATACCTGGAAAGTAAAAAATATGAGATTTTAGGACTGGGATGTGAGCAGTATAATTTATAAATAACTCTGTTCTAGAGTCTAAAATCTAGGAAAATCTGAATGGAATTTTGGTATTACGTACAGGTTATATAATCCAAAAATCTAATCTAAAATCTATTCATTGTCGAAGACAAATCTAAAATCTAAAATTTATAAGGCTTGTGGAGAAGGGGACACTAGTTGAATTTCGGGTTGGAGCAGAGCGGCGTCTGGGAGTGGTTGACCGACCAGACGGTAAAACCCGTGTTTTTGTAAATGACGAACGAGGTCAACCCCACAGCCTTGCCCCTCGGCAAATAACTTATACGGTGACTGGGGAAACCTACCAGTCGTCACAAATACCAAAGTTTTTAGAAGAAGTTAACGCCTACTTAGACCCATCAAGTCTTGAGGTTGCTTGGGAACTGCTCGCCCTTGATGGCGAAGTTGTTACCCCGAAGCAAATGGCGCAATTGCTGTTCTCAGAATCTTTACCTTCTCAATGTTATGCTGCTTATTGGTTGTTATCGGACGACAAGACTTATTTTAAGCAGAAAGGAGATGCATATGAACCTCGAACTGCCACACAGGTAGCAGAGCGTAAGCATCAATTAGAAGTAGAAGCTCTCAAAGTAAGAGGACAGCAAGAATTTTTAGACCGAGTTGAAAAAGCACTCTCTGGTGAAGCTGTTGAGTGGCAGCGACATGACCGCCATCGTATCGAAGCCCTAGAAAAGTACGCAGCTCTACTTGCTGACACTACTAAAGCAGGTGTAACTTATGAAACAGTCGCACGCGCTTATCCTCCTAGTGCGCCAGTCTTAGAAACAATGAACTTGTTGGGGCGCCCTGCTACACCCCAAGCCGCTTTTCAACTTCTGATCGATTTAGGTATATGGAGTCCCCATGAAAACCTATTTTTGCGTCGTTCGTCAATTCCAATACAGTTCCCTACCAAGGTAATAGAAGTGGCGCAGCAGCGTTTGGATTTTATCCCACCAGACAAAGACACCGACCGTCTGAATTTAACCCATCTTAAGGTGTATACCATTGATGATGAGAGTACCACCGAAATTGATGACGGTTTGAGTTGGGAACGATTACCAGACGGACGCGGACGTGTGTGGGTTCACATTGCTGACCCAACACGCTGGCTGATGCCCGAAGACGAGTTAGATTTAGAAGCTCGAAAACGAGGAAGCACCGTATATTTACCTACGGGGATGGTGCCAATGTTCCCCGAAATATTAGCAACCGGACCAATGAGCTTGGTTCAAGGTAAGGAATGTTGTGCTTTAAGCTTTGGTATTATATTAGATGAAGCAGGAGCAGTAGCAGATTACAGTATTCATGCTAGTTTGATTAAACCTACATATCGTCTCACCTACGAAGATGTTGACGAAATGTTGCAATTAGGTGTTCAAGCAGAACCGGAAATTAAAGACATAGCAGATTCGGCAGAAAAACGCAAAACATGGCGTTACGCTCAAGGGGCAATTAGTATTAATATGCCCGAAGCGATGATTAAAGTAAAAGGCGATGAGGTTAGCATCGATTTATTAGACGATTCTCCCTCACGGCGCCTTGTTGCTGAAATGATGATTGTCGCAGGGGAAGTAGCAGCGCGATATGGCAAAGAAAATAACATACCTTTACCTTTCCGTGGTCAGCCTCAGCCAGAATTACCACCAGAAGAAGAATTAATTTTATTGCCTGCTGGGTTTGTGCGCGCGTGTGCAATGCGTCGGTGTATGCCAAAAAGTGAAATGAGCATTACCCCAGTTCGTCACGCGGGTTTGGGTTTAGATACTTATACACAAGCAACTTCTCCAATTCGCCGTTATAGTGATTTACTTACTCACTTCCAATTAAAAGCGCATTTACGTGGGGAAGTATTGCCTTTCACCGCAGACCAACTCAGAGAAGTGATGATAATGGTAACTACAATTACTCAAGAAGTAACAATGGTAGAGCGGCAAACTAACCGCTACTGGGCACTTGAGTACTTACGTCGTAACCCTGATGAGGTCTGGGAAGTTACTGTATTAATGTGGTTGCGCGAAGATAGCAATTTAGCGCTAATTTTAATCGAGGATTTAGGCTTACAGTTGCCAATGTTCTTCAAGCGTCCAGTAAACTTGGGAGAAGAGTTACTTGTGAAGGTTAGTTTATCTGACCCACAAAAAGACGTCATTCAATTCCAAGAAATAATTTACCAAGAAGCGCAAACTGCAGCAAATTAATCCAACAGTTCAAACTGTCACACTTTAACTCCGTTATAAATCTTGCAGGGTTCATACTGAAAATATGAGCCATCGCATTGCTAGATGGGATTGGAGTGAGTTATGCTATTTGATAATTTTGCCCGTAAGTTGCGTACTGAGGCACAACAGTGGCAGGATGAAGGGTTGATTGATAGGGATTTATACGAACAGCTTGCCGAAAGGTATCAATTTAATAACCTTGAAGCTCTTGGACGCGACCGTTTTGTTTTTATACTAATTGGTTTAGGCGCCATCTTATTGGCTTTAGGTGTAATTACGTTTGTAGCTGCTAATTGGCAAGCTTTATCGCGCGAAGTTAGATTAGTACTATTACTAAGTTTATTTTTAGCTACCAATATTGCTGGTTTCTACTTATGGCGCCAACCCTTACCCAGTTCTATTTCAGCAAGAAGACAACAGCGTCGCAAGCGGACATTTGGAACGGGTTTAATACTTTTAGGTAACTTGCTGATAGGCGCCAATATAGGATTATTAGCGCAAATGTTCCACATTGGTGGTTCAGCATATCAGCTTTATTTAGCTTGGGGTTTAGCCGTTGTAATCATGGCGTGTAGCTTACATATCACAACGCTTGCGGTACTTGCGTTAATACTATTACAAATTGGTTATTGGACAGGACTTTCTGAAGTTTATTACTGGGAGAAATATCAAAGCTGGGGACATGTAATAATACGACATATGCCCCTGATTTTAGCCGTGGTATTTGTACCCTTGGCTTATCTATGTCGTTCACAATGGATTTTTCGATTAAGTGCAATCGCTATTGTTACGAACTTACAATCCAATCTACGTTATATTGATACACTCAACTTAAATACACCGTTTTGGGCTGGATTAACTGTACTTGCCTTACCACCTGCATTATTGTGGAGTTACAGCGATTCACCATTTTCATTCTTAAATTCAAACTTACAGCGATTTCAACCAATCGCGCGCACCTTAACTTTTGTATTTTTCGGTATCAATTTCTATATTTACTCCTTCCGTTGGCAGTGGGAGTCCAGTTATCAAAATTATACTCAAAATATCTCAAACCCTATACAACCTTGGTTTCCTGTAATCGATGTAATTATTTTTACTCTCATCGCAATATGGCAGTGGTGCAATTTATTACGTCCTAGACAAAACACTCGAATTGAAGCTACTAACATTTTTGTTGGCTGCTTTATTGTTTTAAGTAGCGCTGTTATTGTTTTACATCACTTCCGCGTCATAGCTCCTGCAATTTCTATCTTTAGTTTCAATCTACTTTTAGCAGTATTAGCTTGCTGTCTAATCAAGGAAGCACTTGAATTAGGAAAAAGAGGCGCCTACTGGGGTGGAATTATATTACTAACACTGCAAATTATTAGCCGTATGTTAGAGTACGACACCCAATTACTATTTAAATCATTTGTATTTATTTTATGTGGAGTCGCAGTAATTGGCGCCGGCATTTGGTTTGAACGTCGTACAGGCAACACTACACTTCGCAGCCAAAACACAGACTAGGGTTATGCCAGATTCCCGACTTCTCTAAGAAGTCGGGAATCTAACCACCCGCAACTATTTACCACAGAAACATAGAGTACACAGAGGGACATTATGAAAACTTGGCGATTTGCAATACCGCTTCTTATCCAAACAGCCTTTATCCTCTCCATCCCAGCACAAGCAGTATACACCCATATAACAGGTAAAACGGTCGTATTACAAACTGTACCAGTAGACCCCTACGACTTATTACGCGGTTATTCACAAACCCTAAGTTACGATATTTCTCGTCAAGACAATTTAAAGAAACTCCCAGGTTGGGACGAAGTAGTTAAAAAATCACCCGGTAGAGACAAACAATATGCTCCAATTGCAGAAAATACAACTGTTTACGTAACATTACAAGAGCAAAAATCATCACAACAAACGGCGCCTTCACCCTGGAAACCTATACGTGTTAGCCTAGAACAACCCGCATCACTGGCGCCGAACCAAGTAGTCATCAAAGGCACTTCTCAATACAATTCAGTCAACTACAACCTAGAAACTTACTACCTACCTGAAGACCAACGAGACAAAATTAACAAAGACATCTTGGAAGCACAAAAAGTTAAACCAGGACAAACACAACCATTCGTAGTAGAAGCAAAAGTTGATACCCAAGGTAACGCTATCCCACTAACCTTATGGGTAAAAAACCGCAATTACCGCTTCTAAAGAAACCGGGTTTCTCGAAGTTGTAGCATAGGCGTCTCGCCTGGGCGGTGAAGGTTATTATTTTTACCACAGAGGCACAGAGAACACAGAGATGCATAGAGAGCGAACCGCGCTCGTTCGCAAAGAAAGAAGTAAGAAGAGAGATAAGCAAATACTTCAACTTTCACTCCTACGCATAATAGTTATACATAAACCCATACCTATATACAAGCGCAAACCTTGCTTGAAGTATATCCGGCGCTATCTGCTCTAAATATTTCATAAAAGTTAGCTCTTGCATAAAACCCAACTAGGTGTTTCTAAGGAAAGCTGTAACAAGTTTGCTTATCTATAGCTTCAGCAGGTTTTTTTAGCTAGCCGAAACCCTGATTTTTTACGTTATTTTTTGGACGGGCGCGTTTTTTTGGTACTTTTTAGCAGACTCTCAATAAATCTTAGTCATTGATTAATTCACTAAATGCTCATGTTTCTATGCTGTATGGCTTTAAGGCTTTTTATCACCGTCGAACTGACGTTAATTTAATTTATTCAAAACCCGATAAAGCCAGAACAAAGGGGAAAAGTTAAACAAATGGCAGAAGCTTGATTAGAGTGGGGCAAAAATCACGGGTACTTATTTTAAACTTCTTGCTTTTAGACCCCTTCCACACGGGGGGTTAGGAGGATCAAAACTGAGTAAATTGTTTAATAATATACACAATTGCGCTGCAATACTCTTCGTATTCACCATTAGCATTAGTTTGTTCAAAGCCTTGAAGCAATATTTCTGTTTCCTGATCAGAAAGGTCTTCAAAACCTTCTAAAGCACCTTCTATTGCTCGACTACGTAAACTTTTCAACTTATCTATATTTAAGTACAACTTATCAATAGTCGCTTCAGCCGCAGCTTTTTTACCAGGAGTATCTGTTGCTAAAATTTGCCCATCTTCAGTATATTTAAAAAACTCAACGCAGTTTTAAATTAAAGGAGAAACCGTTAGTTTTTCATCATACCACTCATCTTTTTTCTTGCCACAGTGTATAGGCTCTTTTGGTTTTGTTTCTCGTTGGCAAGACGCAAGGAAGTTAGTATATTCCAGAGCCAAATTAGGATAGTGTTTCCTTGGCTTGAAATGCTCGATATGGCTAGCATCTATTGAAATACGTCTACCGCAGTAGCAGCATATAAAACCTTGTTCTCTTAATAGTGAATTATGAACTTCTGTTTTTTCTGGTTTTCCAAAGTTATCCCAAGAAGGTTGCCAATCTTCATTTTCTAACTGCTTCCAAGCGGTAAAGCTTTCTGGTTCGATATTTTTCTTGATATACTTCACCGTTTTAAAATCTCTTTTCGTCGAATTGATGTACTTGCCTTAGCTAATTCTGGCTCGTCATCACCAATCTTATCAGCAATTTGGCGCCTCAATTGCTTGGCACCTTCCAAATTTCCCTCTTCAATAAGTTGAAATAATTCATGTAAATCATCTTTGATTGCTTGTGGACGCGCAGGTACACCCATCAAGTCTTCTAAAATACGGTTGCTGTCTCTGCCAAAGGAACTGTCTGGACGTTTAACAATAACGCCATTATCAGTTTTTTCTAGAATAAAAATGCCTTCAGCTTCAACATGACTAACTACTTGAGGTGAATGAGTTGTAACAATGAATTGACAGTTAGGAAAAGTCCTAGTTAAAGCTGGAATAATTTCTCGTTGCCATTTAGGATGTAAGTGTAGTTCGATTTCATCGATTAAAACAACACCCTCGCCTTGCAAGGGGTTTTGTAAACTTGGGTTTGCAATTGCTAAACGTCTTGCTAAATCACCTACCATCGCTAGAAGGCATTTCTCTCCATCGGAAAGTTGATTTATCGTAAACTCTTGTCCTTGTTTAGTAACCGTCATTCTTAGTGGAGAACGTCGCACCCGTAAATTTGAAAAATCGGGAATTAATGAACTTACAGCTTCTCTTACTGCTTGCAGTTGACGATTACGGTGTGATGGTTCATCTTGCCTGATTTCATTCTCTAAATCTTCTAACTTCTTAAACCACTGAAAGAAATTATTAAAATTTATCTGTACACCATTTAAAGCTTGTTCGTAAGCATCTGTTTGTCGCGTAAATTCTTCTGTATCTGTATCTAATGAGATATCAATAACTGCACGATTAACTCTGTAGTAAACCGCCAATGGCAAAGTTGTGTTAAAATTTTCTTGCCAACGATTATTGATTTTTTCCGTAATCGAAACTAATTGCTCCTCGATACTATTGGAATTGATACGATTATCACGTACTTTTGTTAAAGACCAAGTTGTTAAAGACGAATCAAGACAAACTGTAATCATATTACTCGTTTCGTTACGGTCAGTAGTAATATCTTGGTCGTCTAAGTTACGTATCCTGTTCGCATTCTGTAACAAATTCAATCGACTACCATTACTACTATATAAATTAATATTTCCATAAATAGTACCTGCAATATTAATTTGTTTTCCTAGTATATTTATTGCCGTATTGTTATAAGATAAATCGTTATTAATTGGTGTAATTCTGCCTATCAACTGTGACAAAAGAATGGCAATACATTCTAGAATGCTTGATTTGCCAACACCATTAATTCCAATCAGCACAGTAGGACTTGTATTACTAAATTCAAGTGTCAAATCGCCGATACCACGAAACGATTCCATTTTTAGGCGCCGGACTTGCATAATTTTTTATAAAATATGTGATTATTTTTATTATTAAATATTATATATAGGTTTTTGATGGTGCGTTACTGCTATTTTCTTTATTCTTCTTAGTTTAATTAGTTCAAGCAGTAACACACCCCACGGTTGAATGGCCATGTTGAATGATGAAAGATTTTGTAACAATAAATTAATTATCCGTTACATCCGTTCATAATCCGTTGCCAAAACTAGCTAACAATGATTTTTTGGAGTGTGCTAGTAAAGTCCGGGTAGGAAATGCTGGCAGCTTCCGCGCGATTTACTGTAGTAGTTCCTTTAGCATTGAGAGCAGCTATTGCTAAACTCATGGCGATGCGATGGTCTGTATGACTATCTACATCTGACCCTACCAATGGAGTTCCACCTGTAATTTCCATACCATCAGGAAGTTCTGTCACTTTGGCGCCCATTTTAATTAGTTGCTGTACCATTACAGCTATACGGTCGCTTTCTTTGACTCGCAGTTCTTCGGCATCTTTTATTACTGTCGTACCTTCGGCAAATACGGCTGCTACTGCTAAAATTGGAATTTCGTCAATTAAACGTGGGATAATATCTCCTGCTATGGTACAACTTTTTAATTTACTAGTACGCACGCGCAAATCGGCTACTGGTTCCCCAGCTACTTCGCGTTGGTTTTGTAGCTCAATATCGGCGCCCATCATTTCTAATGCTTCTAATACTCCTGTACGAGTGGGATTAACACCGACGTTTTCAATTACTAGCTCGGAATTAGGAACAATAGCCCCAGCTACTAGCCAAAAAGCCGCTGAACTAATATCACCTGGTACAATTACGTGTTGACCATGTAGTGATTTTCCGCCTGTGACGGTTACACTTTTAGAATCAGGGTCAACTTCTAAGTCGGCGCCAAACGCGCGCAACATCCGTTCGCTGTGGTCACGCGATATTGCGGGTTCAGTAACGGTTGTTTTGCCATCTGTCATTAACCCAGCCAACAAAATGCAAGATTTAACTTGCGCGCTGGCAATAGGTGAATGATAGTGAGTTGGTTTGAGTTTGTGTCCTTGTACAGCGAGGGGAGCAAGCGAATTCTCCTTTCTTCCCCAAATTTGGGCACCCATTTGCTGCAATGGTTTAACAACGCGCGACATTGGACGCGAACGCAGTGAGTTATCGCCGGTAACAGTAAAAAATCTACCTGGATGCGAAGCTAAAATTCCCAGCATCAACCGTAACGTTGTACCTGAGTTACCCGCATTTAGAATATCAACGGGTTCTAGCAAGTTACCTATCCCAATACCCGTTACTGTTACCAACTCTGTGTTAAGTGGCGAAATAGAAGCGCCCATTGCCCCAAAGCAACTCGCTGTGCTGCGAGGGTCTTCTCCTAGGAGTAAACCTTGAATTTTCGTTTCTCCTTGTGCCAAAGCACCCAACATTAAGGCACGATGAGATATAGACTTATCACCTGGTACGAGTATGCGACCCTGTAAGGAGATGCCAGAACTTGTCTGGTTAATAACTAAAGAAAGCGAAACGTCTTCTTTTGTTTCTACGGTTATAACAGAAGGCGACATTAGGATAAACTGGCGTGTGACTGCGAACTTAATCCTACCGCTTTCTTCTCCCTTGCTGCTCTATCTGGTTTGAATTTATTTTCGTTTTAGTTTTACGGTTGTTTTGCATTACCCAATTTATCAGGATGCTTGTTTAATCAGAAATTTACCGTCATAGTCCGTGTTTTGCTTTTTTTTCTTAATTAGAACTTAACTGCCGGTATCGCTCCCATGCTGACACACCAACGCAAGCCCGTATGCCTGTCGCTTATCTCCACAGACCTGCCCCTATGGTCTGTCGTTGAAACTGCGGCAACATTGTATCAAAAAGACAGCGATAGATTCCATTTACTCTTGACCGCGCCGCACCAAAAAAATAGTGAAGCTGTTAGTCGAACGCGCGAGGATATCTATCCAAGTTGTAATATACCTACCCCTGGTAGCCCTCGAATTATATGGCTGGAAATATCGCCTTATCGCGTTACTATGACAATGCAAGGAAATGCACAACTAAGTTACCGCCACTTCTGGGAACAGGGTGTGTATGGTGTAAGTAGATATTGGCTACCCAGCGAATCATTTCAACCTCATGAGCCAATTCGTCTGCGTAATTACACTCGTAGTCTGATTCTTAACGGACACCCATTACCCGAACATTTACGAGTTGAGTATGAATTATGGTCGGGGAAAGTTCAGTTAGGAAGTTACATTTTAAATTTGGAGATTAAGCATTAGTAGAAGATGTTTAACTACACTTCTACTAATCGATAACCAATTAAGGTAATGGTTAGTAGTTTTATTGTGAGTGAGGAATTATTTAAGTTAAATGTGTACACTACTAACTATTTCCTAATTCTTCTTACCCAAAGTAATTTGGCTCATTACCTGGTTTCCATTTTATGTTGCATCCTATACTCGGCTTTTGATCCCCGATAATTTCTTTGCCTGCTAAAACTGAATTTATTGCCGCACGCAAATCTCTTCCTGTCACTGGTTCATTATTACTTGGACGACTATCATCCAATTGTCCACGGTAAATTAATTTATGTTCCGCGTCAAATAAAAAGAAATCCGGTGTACATGCTGCTGTGTAAGCCTTTGCCACTTCTTGGCTTTCATCGTAACAAACCGGATATTGTATATTTAATTCTACTGCCATTGCCTTTAAAGATTCAGGTGCATCATCAGGGTATCTTTCCGCATCATTAGCACTAATTGCCACAATACCTAAATCAGTATTTGAATAATCTTTCCCTAACAGAGCTAACTCGCCTTTGATGTGCTTTACAAATGGGCAGTGTTGACATATAAACATTACCAACAGCGGCTGACTTTTATAATTAGATAACGAAATAGTTTTTCCCGACACTACATCTGGTAATGAAAATTCAGGCGCCTGTGTACCGAGTGTTACCATCGTAGATGCTGTCAAAGCCATAATATAACCTTTTGGTATAGTACCTAAAATAATCATAAACCCGCCCCAACACATCAACATGTAGGAGCGGGTTTAATTATATTGCCGCACAAAGCTATAATGACCAACTTTACTTTATTAAAAGATTTTCTAATTAAAGGCTTTGTAAAAATCCAAAAACACCGTGTCCGGTAAATACTTCTAACGCAATGAGCGAAATGAAACCAATCATCGCTAAACGACCGTTCAGTAATTCAGCGTAAGGAGTGAAACCAGTACGATCACCTTGTTCATCAACATACACTTTTGGTTCAAGTGCAAAATTGTTCATCTTACCCTGATCATCTATGATAGCACCTTTGTAAGTCATAAAATTTTCCTTCTTTAAATATCTATTGCCGTCTTTGTGAACAATTGTAAACACTTTATTAATTTTTGTAAAGAGTGTTAAGAAATTTTTTAATGTTTTTGCTGAAGCATCGCATTATATGATGACTCTCTAGGCTACACAGCCCCTAGTAGTCCGTGTCATTAATTTTGGTAGGTTCGTAGTAGCGATTCATCGCGTCAAAAATCTTAATTTAGAGGGCTAAAGCCCAACTACGAACTCACCAAAACTTATGACACAGTTCCTAGTTGTAGAAACTTACTGTAGTGTCCGCTCATGGATCGATTCCGCGTAGAGGTTTTAGCTAAAACCCCAAATCCCCAACAAGTCATTTACGCTGCAATGCACCAAGATTACACAGAAGCGTTTGTGTACGATGAGCGTGATAGCTTTCCTAACGAACAAGCATGTGGAGAGTTGATAATCAAACGCTTGCTAGCTGGTGACAGAGGACATTTTGGGCCAATGGAGCATCCACAGATAGTATTTAACTGTGGCTATTTTCCCCACAGTGTTATGCAGCAAGCACGTACTCATAGAGTAGGTGTATCATTTGATGTTCAGTGTTTGGCAGCAAATACAGAAATTACTTTTGTCAATTGCAACAACCAAACAAATCGAAAATTAAGGAAAACAATAGGAGAACTATATGAACTCTGGACAAATGGAGAGCTAGCTATACGCGATAGAAGTATTAGAGGTAGAAATGGGGAGCAACCTGGTAAATATAGACGCGACTGTAAACAGCGCATTCGTAATATGCGCTTGCGCGTTTTAAATGAAGAAACAGGGTTTTTTGAAGCCGGACACGTAAAAGATGTTATGTGTAGTGGGCTTCAGCCTGTTTACCGAGTTACGCTTACGGATGGTAAAACCTTAGACTGCACTTTAAATCATCGTTTATTTACATCCGAAGGATGGAAAACTATGGGGGACTCCGTTGGATTAGTTACTAATAGCGATGGTCATGTTATTCGCATGACTGAGCAGTGTTATGTAATGTGTAATGGAGTAACAACACTTGATAATGATTTTTACAAAGATAAAAACTGGTTAGAATTTCAAATTTCAAACGGTTTATCTTTACAAGAAATTGCACAAATATCTATATTAAAATGTCCAACTATAAAAGCTCACCCTGTCAAGATAAAAAGTGTTGAGTATTTAGGCAAACAAATGACTTATGACTTGGAAGTCGAGGGCACGTGGCATAACTTTGTTGCCAACAGTATGGTCGTTCACAATTCATTTCGCTATACAGGTAATCAATTTATTGATGTCATTGAAGGAAAGAAAGAAGCTGAGGATGTTTTTTATCTTCGTCCAGTTGGGTATTACAGCGACCGTCAAGGTAAAAAATATTACTATTCGCCTGAACAAAGAGAAGCGGATTTGCAGTGGTGTAAAGATGCGGCAAAGCGATATAAAGCTGATTTTGAATCTGGAATGTCTGAGGAACACGCGCGTGGCAAAGTACCGTTTGATTATCGGCAGCACTTTGTAGTTAGTTTTAATTTACGCTCGCTTCTACATTTTCTCGACTTGCGATACAAAAAAGACGCACAGTTAGAAATTCAGAAGTTGTGTGAAATGATGTTTCCTCACCTTGAAGAATGGGTGCCTGCAATTGCAGCATGGTATAAGTCAACTCGACTGGGCAAAGGCAGACTGGCACCTTAAAAATAGTTATGAGTTAAAAGTGCGCTCGTGCTGAGTTTTAACTTCTCACTCAGCACGAGCGCACGAGCGCACGAGCGCACTCCCTACTCAGCACTCCTAACTTTAAAAATTAAACTTTTGCTAAGGTTACTTTTTCGGCTTGGTCTTGATATTTACCTTGTCTGGTGTCGTAGCTAATCGCACAAGGTTCTCCCTCTAGGAATAATAGCTGTACTACGCCTTCTCCTGCGTAGATACGGCAATCAGCGCTTGAAGAATTGGAAAATTCTAAAGTTAGATGACCACGCCAAGCGGCTTCTGCGGGTGTTAAATTTGCAATTATTCCACACCTTGCATACGTAGATTTACCGATACAAATTACTGTAATGTTATCTGGAACTTGTAATTTTTCTAGGGCTACGCCTAAACCGTATGAGTGAGCGGGCAATATAAAATAACTACCTGTTTCATCTGTATGAAGTTGAGTAGATTCTAAATTTTGCGGGTTAAAGTTTTTGGGATCAATTACAGTTCCGGGTATATGACGGAAAATACGAAACTCCACAGGAGACAGGCGAATATCGTAACCGTAAGAAGATAGTCCGTAACTGATAACGTGACGTAGCTGCGATGGGTCATCGTTTTTGAGATGACGTATTAAGCTTGGTTCAAAGGGAGATATCATGCCCTGTTGAGCCATTTTTTGAATCCAAATATCGTTTTTAATCACGGTTTGATTATGGGAGAAAGAATTTTCTAGAATACCTTGATGCCAAGATTGGTCGGCTTCGCCACACCTTACAGTTGCTAACTACGGTCTGTGACTACAGCGAATTTCTGTAATTTGGTCTGCGATATCCAAAATTGATTTCGGCATTTCGGGACCTGTGAGAATAATATCTATGTTGGGTGGGCGCCTAGCCAAAAACGTTAAAACATCCGTTTCGGGTATTAAGCCAAGATTAATTGCCAAGCTTAACTCATCTAATACAACGAGAGAATACTTAAGAGAAGATACTACTTTCTGTGTATGTTGCCACAACTTCTGTAATGATTCGGTTTCGCTGTCCTCAAGATGGGGTGTATCAATACATCGTGGTAAATCACAGCGAATCCAATCTAATTTTTGCCCCAGCTTAATTGGATTTTCATATCCTTGGTTAATACCACCTTTGAGAAATTGCACTACTAGTACTGGGGTTCCTTGACCTGCAAGTCTCAGTGCTTCTGCCATCACTGTAGTAAAAAAGTTACGATGCGATGTAGTAAAAACTTGTATTAAACCCTCAACTGCGTATGGTAATCTTAGAGTCTGATTTGCGCTTGAGGTTTCTAACTGAACAACCATAATTATCTGTTTAAAAATACACAACTGAATCAAGAGTATTTGCGGATGTTTTTGGAAACATTTACCTAATATAGCCAGGATTTTTTTATCGAGTGTATGTACTTAAGTGGCCTTCCTAGTCAATCATTTGATTTGCCTTTAAGTCAAGAGGAATTAAAATTTCTATTTACACTTAACCCTGTACAAGATGTCGTAAAAATGAGAACCAGCATTCAGGATACAGGAATTGATTCAAAAATCGAAGTGGTGACAGCATTTTATCTATGTTACATTTGCGATTTGTTTGGGCACAACAAATTTACATAGTTTTATTTTTGACTACATCAGGAGTTTTTGTCGTGAGATTAGTGATTTTGGGAGGTTCAGGTTCAGGAAAGAGTACGCAAGCCCAAAGCCTTTGTATGCACTTTGATATTTCTCTAATTTCCACAAGTGAAGTTTTACACGAAACGAAGTCTAGCTCATCACAGTTAGGTTCCCTTGCAATGCCTTATCTAAGAGGTGGAATCATCAGTAATGAGTTGATGATTGAGTTTGTTCGTGTACGTCTTAAAAACTTAACTATTGAAAGTGGTTGGATATTAGAAGGTTATCCTCGTACTGTCTCCCAAGCTCTTGAACTTGATTTTTTACTCGACGAACTAGGACATCCGCTACAGACTGCTGTATACTTACAAGTTTCTGAAGCTGTCATGGTCAGTCGTTCTCTTGGACGTTCTTTACCCGACGACCACCCCGAGATTGTTCAGCGTCGCGTCGAATTGTTTTACGACCAAACAATTCCAATTTTGGAGTACTACGACCGAAGGCGCCGCTTAATAACGATTAATGGCGACCAGCCACCAAATAAAGTCCTTTCCGATATAATTTCACTTATTGTCTGAGAATTAGATAAAATCAATTAAATTAATTTCACAATACTGCATAAACGAATGTATTCTCTTTTATTAGAAATTTAAGGCAATTTGTATATGTGGCAGCGTCCCGATGGTCGGCAACCCTATGAACTCCGAACAGTCAGCTTTCAGCAAAACTTTACTCGCTACGCGGCTGGTTCTGTACTTGCGTCTTGCGGCGAAACTAAAGTTTTATGCACTGCGAGTATAAGTAATGGTGTTCCCAAATTTCTCGAAGGAACTGGTAAAGGCTGGCTGACTGCCGAGTATCGAATGCTGCCATCAGCTACGCAACAGCGACATGAACGTGAGTTTTTAAAGCTATCGGGGCGCACACAAGAGATTCAAAGATTGATTGGTCGTTCACTACGCGCGGTAATTGATTTTGAAGCATTAGGTGAACGAACGATAACTGTTGATGCGGATGTACTGCAAGCTGATGCGGGAACGCGAACAACGGCGATAACTGGTGGTTTTGTAGCTGTTGCTGGCGCCTTGAATAAATTACAGCATCTTGGTGTGTTAGAGCGCTCTCCGTTGGTAGGACAAGTCGCAGCTGTATCGGTAGGATTGTTAGAAGGCGAACCTTTTTTAGATTTGAATTACGTTGAAGATGTGGCAGCAACAGTAGATTTCAACGTTGTGATGAATCAAAATCTTGGAATTATCGAAGTTCAGGGAACCGCTGAAGAAGGAAGTTTTAGCCGTCATCAGTTAAATCAATTAATAGATTTTGCCGAAAAGGGTATCCAACAGCTATTAACAGCACAGCGAAACGCAATCGAATAGGAATAAATACTTTCCATTATTCCATTAATTAAATATAAGCGATAACGGAGAATAGCGAATATTTTCGCTATTCTATTGCTGAGAAGTCAGCAACGTGGTGATAACATGAATCGGAAAGTAGAAGTTTTGCCTGATTTGGCTGCACTAGTTGAGCGTTCGCTTCAAATAGTTTTGTCAAAGCTCTCTGAAGCTATCGAAACGCGCGGTCAGTTTACAATTGCCTTATCGGGTGGTAGTACACCTAAACCATTATATGAGGCGATTGCGGCTCAAAATCTACCTTGGGAGAAAATACACGTTTTTTGGGGTGATGAACGATACGTTCCACCTGACCATCCAGATAGCAATGAACTGATGGCACGTCAAGCATGGTTGAACCGCGTTAATATTCCCCCACAAAATATTCATGCAATGCCAACACTTGACGAAAACCCAACAATATCAGCAGCCAAACATGAAAAAGAACTCCAAGAATTCTTTAAGGTAAAACCGGGTGAATTCCCTGCATTGGATGTGATATTACTTGGTATGGGTGATGATGCTCATACGGCTTCGCTGTTTCCTCATACCGAAGCTTTAAAAGTCACTGATAAGCTTGTTACCGTTGGTAATAAAGGAGATAGTCAGCGCATAACTTTCACATACCCATTTATTAACGCGGCTCGGTGCGTTATGTTTGTAGTGGCTGGTGCTAATAAAAAACCATCTTTAGCGCAAGTGTTTGCACCTGCGAGCGATGATTATACTTACCCATCTCGCTTGATTAAACCGCAAGCAGAACTTTGGTGGCTATTAGATGCGGCAGCGGGTGACGAGTTATAGCTTCGTCCGTATAACAGTTAAAGGTACAAACGTATAAGTATTAAAATTTTAACAAATTCTGATATCTTGTACTTTGTATTTTGTACAAATCTTCCCGCACGCTTGTTTATTTGTGCGCTCTGCCCTTGCAAAGAGTATTTGCGCCAAAGTAAATAATTAAAAGTTAGAGTTTACTCTCTGCTTTTTACAGTATCCTTACGATGACCTAGAACAAAGGCTTATCTCCATGATCGTCTGCCCTAACTGCAATCACCCCAACCCGGACGGTGCCGTTCAGTGTGAAGCTTGCTACACCCCATTACCAGCTACTGTTAGCTGTCCAAGCTGTGGGGCTACTGTGCAGGCAGATGCATCGTTCTGCGGTCAGTGTGGCTTTAATTTGCGTGCTGCTGTTGTTGGTTCTCAGGCGCCTGTGGTAGCAGCACCTACAGTTGCATCTCAATCTCCACAAGAAGTACCACAAGAAGTTCCATCTGAAACAGTAATGCCACAACCAATTGTGGTTACGGCACCTCCTGCTCCTCTTTTAGTTCCAGATCCAGAACCTCTTCCACAGACTGCACCTACCATTGCGGCTCCCCCAATTGCAACTTCGCCACCAATTATTGCGCCAGAGCCAACTGTAGTACCAGAACCACTAGCACCAGAACCAGAACCAGAACCAGAGCCAGTAGTGGTAATTCCTGAAACTGTTGCAGAAATCGAACCTGTTACACAACCAGAACCTGTATCGGCGGCGCCTGCACCATCAACTCATAGAACCCAGCTACAGCAAATAACTTCACGGCTTGTTCACGTGCAGTCGGAACAAACAATAGAACTACCGCAAAATATTCCGGTAATTCATATTGGTAAACCGAATGACCGTATCCCGCCAGATATCGATGTATCGGGTTTTTCAAACTCGGAAATCGTCTCGCGGATTCACGCCGACATTCGCGTCGAAGCTGACGCATACTATATTGAAGATGTAGGTAGTTCAAACGGCACTTACATCAACAATTTACCATTGCTACCCGGCAACAGGCATCGCTTAAGACCGGGCGACCGCATCGGTCTAGGCAAGGGTGATTTGGTAACATTTCTGTTTCAAACAGTAGAAATTTAATACAGCTTCGGCGCGTGATTACACTTACCCTCATACACCCACAAGAAACTCTTCCACCCCAGAGTTGGACCTTCTTTGACGAACCGATAATCCGTATCGGACGCGCAAGCGATAATCACGTTGTTATTTATAGTGCCGTGGTTTCTCGTCATCACGTAGAAGTCCGACGTGTAACTCCCGGTTGGGAAATTGTGAGTCTGGGAGCAAATGGAACATATATAAATGGCGAGAAAATTTTGCAATCCGGAGTCAGTGATGGAATTATTTTTCGTCTCGCTCGTTCTGGCCCGCAACTCCAGATTCGTTATTGAACATCCCACAAATCGGTGAGCGTCCAGTTACGATAGAGTCAAGTAGATAATTATATGTATCGAAGCGCGTAAATCGTAATTTTGGGATGGTCTAGTAGGTGGATGTAGTATGAGCGAACAGTGGAAATCTTCTGAGCCAATGCTTGCCAAAGAAGCCCCAGCGGTTATTGACCGTATGGGGCTTAAATGGTTAGTAGCAGCAGCTATTGCAACTGCTGTACTATGGCAAATTCCTGGTGGTGACTATATTCTTTATCCGTTTACAATTTTGGCAACTTGGTTTCACGAAATGGCGCATGGTTTAACAGCAGCGCTACTCGGAGGAAATTTTAACCAGCTACAAATTTTCTCCAACGGTTCCGGGTTTGCGGTATTTGCTTTTCCCTCATCCTGGGATCCTATACGGCGCGCACTAGTTGCTGCCGCAGGACCAATGGGACCACCAATTGCAGGCGCCGCTTTAATTATCGCCTCCAGAAGTTTCAAAACAGCATCCCTAAGTTTAAAAATTTTAGGAATTAGCCTGTTAATATCAACTTTAATATGGGTTCGTTCACCCTTTGGATTTGTATTAATTCCGCTGCTAGGTATTACAATTCTTGCACTTGGACTAAAAGCAACTCGTTGGGTACAAGGATTTGCGGTTCAATTTCTTGGAGTCCAAGCGTGTGTAAGTACTTATCACCAATTAGATTATTTATTTAGCTACAGTGCCGGACCTCTAGGAATTTCTGACACCGGTCAAATTCAACAGCAATTACTTTTACCATACTGGGTTTGGGGCGCCTCAATGGCAGTTGCCTCATTAATTATTTTGATACAAAGCCTGCGCTTCGCCTATCGCCCACAATAACTCTTGTGACTCTTGTGGAACAGGCATCCCTGCCTGTCCCCCCCAAACAAAATTAAAAGAAGAACACAATCATTTGCCTAACATTAACGCCTAAACGCTTCAAACTAGGATTACTCGAAGACAACGTAACACCATCACCAGAAATTGCTAGAGACTCTTTCTCATACTTTTGAGAAAGTTTACTGTCTGCGCTCATCCGCAAAACAAGTTCACCCTTATAACTAGCTATTTTAGTTCCTACTAGTTCAGGTATACCACCATAATCCCAACCCAAGCCACTCATTTTAAAATTACCTATCTTTTGCTGCAACTGACTCACAGTAGTTCCGACTCCAATACCTTCAGGAGTCTTCCATTGTGGGTCATAAACCATTACACCTCTTACTTCCCTGCGAGTTTTATCTTTCCAAAGAACAGTCAAACCTCTATCTTTACCTAAATTTACTACCGTTCCGGGAAACTCTGCCTCCCCACCGAAAAATCTAGTTGTCTCATCCTTTAGCTTAGAGGCGCCAAACAACTTTACCAAATCCGCACGCTTAGTTTTTCTAGTAATGGCGCCTACCTGTTTACCTGGAATAATGGTCTTATTTGTTACATTGCTTCCTTGGGTTGTAGCGACAGGTTGTTTTGGTTGAGGTAATGCCGCGTTGGCTATAAACCCTGAAACGCTTGAACCAAGAACTAAACACAGTGTCGCAATGGCGAACTTAGAATTGAGAGACATAATTTATATACGTATTTATAGCGTGGTTGAATTCTAAAAATAGCTACACATACGGATAAAAGCATTTCGGACAGCTTCAAATAATAACTTTCATTTCTCTACGGCATAAAGGCGCCATAAGTTTTGCGACAATCAAGAGCAGTCAAATTTTATGACATTCTTTTCGCTGCACTTTAAACGAAGACTAAGGGAGAACATATATATATGAAGTTAGCTTATTGGATGTACGCAGGCCCCGCTCACATTGGCACGCTACGAATAGCCAGTTCTTTTAAAAACGTTCATGCGATAATGCACGCTCCTTTAGGGGATGATTATTTTAACGTTATGCGCTCGATGTTAGAGAGAGAGCGAAATTTTACCCCAGTCACAGCGAGTGTTGTAGACCGTCACGTATTAGCGCGCGGTTCGCAAGAAAAGGTAGTAGATAATATTACCCGTAAAGACAAAGAAGAACACCCAGACTTAATCATTTTGACTCCTACCTGCACTTCGAGCATTTTGCAAGAAGATTTACAAAACTTTGTAGAACGCGCGCAGTTGGATGCAAAAGGTGATGTCATGCTAGCCGATGTTAACCACTACCGCGTCAACGAGTTACAAGCAGCAGACCGAACATTGCAGCAAATAGTTCAGTTTTACATCGAGAAAGGGCGTAAAAAAGGTGATTTAGCAGAGCATAAAACCGAAAAACCCTCAGTTAATATCATTGGTATTTCCACTTTAGGGTTCCACAACCAGCACGACTGCACCGAGTTAAAGCGGTTAATGGCTGACCTTGGTATTGAAGTTAATGCTGTTATACCCGAAGGCGCCTCGGTTCACGAATTAAAGAATTTACCGCGTGCATGGTTCAACTTATGTCCATACCGCGAACTCGGTTTAGAAACAGCAAGATATCTCGAAACACAATTTGGAATGCCATATGTAGATATTACGCCGATGGGTGTAGTCGAAACAGCGCGTTGTATTCGTAAAATACAACAGGTGATCAATGCTCGTGGCGCCGAAGTTGATTACGAAGAGTTTATTAATAATCAAACGCTGTATGTATCGCAAGCTGCCTGGTTCTCGCGTTCCATCGACTGTCAAAACTTAACTGGTAAAAAAGCAGTTGTATTTGGTGACTCTACCCATGCAGCAGCAATGACTAAAGTTTTAGCGCGCGAAATGGGTATCCACGTTGTTTGGGCAGGTACTTACTGTAAGTATGATGCAGACTGGTTCCGCGAACAAGTATCTGAATACTGCGATGAAGTGATAATAACCGAAGACCACGGCGCCATTGGAGATGCGATAGCGCGCGTTGAACCTTCAGCTATTTTCGGTACACAAATGGAACGTCACGTTGGTAAACGTTTAGATATTCCCTGCGGTGTAATAGCGGCGCCTATCCATATTCAAAACTTCCCAATAGGTTACAAACCATTCATGGGATACGAAGGAACAAACCAAATAGCCGACTTAGTGTATAACTCCTTTACTTTAGGAATGGAAGACCACCTGTTAGAAATATTTGGTGGACACGACACTAAGGAAGTTATCACCAAAGGTATGTCCGCCGAATCTGATTTAAACTGGACAAAAGACGGTTTAGCAGAACTCAACAAAATACCCGGTTTTGTACGCGGTAAAGTGAAGCGTAATACTGAGAAGTTTGCGCGCGAACGCGGTATTGGAAACATTAACGCGGAAGTTCTATACGCAGCGAAAGAAGCAGTAGGCGCGTAGCACATCTGTCTGGTGATGTGCAGTCCAAAAGGCGAGACGCAAACCAACCGATATTTTTTACCACAGAGACACAGTAGAGACGCGATTTATCGCGTCTCTACAGAGAGAATATTGGGAAAAAGATTTGTAGGTTGGGTAACGCGACGCGGGAACCCAACATCAGCAAACAATATCTTGGGTTTCGGTCAAGCGTTGCCAACCTACACAAACTTAATGTTTACTTTGTAAATCAGCCCTTAGACCAAGAACGGAGTAGTTACAGACTGTTAGTAACTCACCCTTAACTTGCTTGAAGATTCTCATTTACAAGAATTGTGTAAAATAGCCCTGCTGAATTTTTAACTGTGGCTTTAGGGTAAGTTTTAAATATGGCAATAGCATTCCGCACACTTTGGTGAGAGGAACTCTTTATCTTACTCACTAGTCCGGGGGTTAATTGGACTCCAGCAGCTTTAACTTCCTCAAGAGTTTCAGATAGGGTGGGGGACGGTAGATCAATTAACGAATTTTCAACACTTTCAACTAGCATGAGTTCTGCTACAGCTTGTGAACCAATAGGACTGCCAGCGGCCTGCATAGCTATAGCTAATAGCTTCTGTTTCTCTTGAATCAGTTTTATCTGCTGTCTTGGAGATAGCGCAGCTTTCTTCGTTCCTTTCACAAGTCCTTTTACAACTTCTAAACCGATAGGAGTTCCAGCCGCTTGCATTGCTACACCTAGCAGCTTTTGTTGCTCCTGAACCAGTTTGATCTGTTGTCTTGCAGATAATAATGATTTCGTACTAGAATACATGAGTAATACCCCTCCCAAGGGCAAAATTGGGAATCAAAAACAAGATGAAGAAATATAAGAAGGCTGACTGCTAGAACAGTCGGTGCTTCTCAAGTATAGAAAGCTGACTGCTAGAACAGTCAGCTTTCTTTTTTTGATTATAGAGGTGTGGCAAGTTATACGTCAACCTCTGTTTTACATGCATACGAAGTAAATCCCTATACTAAAGCATATACATTACAGCTTAAAAATGTATATACTTTATATGCACTATATACTAAGGTTAGTCGCGTGAATGCTGAAAAACACAAGCAAAACGAAAAATTTATGGACGCAGAAACAAAACCGTCCAACCGAATGATTTTTGTCCATGCCGATCTCGATTTATACGGTCTCAATCCTTATGAATTCCGGCTGTACGCTCATATCGCTCGAAGAGGGCAGTGTTTCTCTAGCCTGGAAACAATGGCAAAGATTTGTAAAATGAGTGTTAGAAAGGCTCAGTACGCTTTGAAAAATCTTCAAGAACAAGGAATGGTACAAAGAAAAAAACGTCAAGGCAGAACAGATGTTTACGAGTTAACACCCAGAAGCCAATGGAAGCAGCCAGAAGATTCAGCCAAGTTAGAGCAGGAGCGACAAAAGGTTAAAGTCTCTTTAGCTAAATTAACAAAGGCAAAAGAAGTAGATGAGAATAATTCAATTGAAGAGGAAAACTGAGTTGTGACTCAACAGCCGGATGATGAAGTAAATAAACAAGCCTTAATTGCTGAACTTACTGAACTTGGTATTAAACATACACCTGAAAAAATTATTTGTATTGCAAGACTTCCAAACGGAAAAATTGTATTTTTAGAAGAAGGGAAAACAGGTAGAAGGGGTAGTGGACTAGCACATATATTAGAACAACATAAAGAAGATTTTGCGAGACGGGGAATTTCTGAAGACGAAATACCCGCTTACTTAATGGCTGCTGTTACAACAGGGACTTTTATGGGGTATCAAGGAATGGTTCAACCCCGCTATGTATATGAAGTTATATTTAATGGGCGAAGGCAGTACATTGCTGTTAGCGTAAGTGATAATGGTTATATAGTCGGAGCAAACCCTACTTCTTTAACATAAAATCAATTAAAACAGCTATGGCAACTAAAATTAAACTAATGGCAGACTATGGATGTTACCCTTTATGGTGGGCATCAGGAGACCAAGTTGGTAACATTGACCCAGCACAACTGCCTTTAAGTCAAGAAACTATAAACAGATTATATAAATGGGCAGCAGTTTACAACACAACATTGAACTGGGATGACCCCGCAAACTCACCTGGGTTCTCAAGTCCAGAAGTAGAAGCAGATTTTGATAAAGAGGCAATTCAACTCTGGAAACAACTACAAAAAGAACTGGCACCTAATTACGAAGTCGTTTATTTTAGTGATACATTGGGCAAAGTTGTAACACATAAAAGTGAACTAGAAGTTTTACATACACCCTCACGAAGTCTTTAGGTGTAGTTAGTTTCATGCGTAGTATAAATTGCACTCAAGCATGACTATGGCAAAAACAATCAAGTTAATGGCAGATTATGGATGCTATCCACTCTGGTGGACAAATTCGACTCAAGCTGGTGATATAGACCCAAGTAGCTTGCCATTAAGTAATGCGACTGTTGAACGTTTAGAAAAATGGGCAGATACTTACGATGCGAAATTAAATCAAGATGACCCAGTTGCATCCAATTTTCCTAGTTTAGAAGCTTCTTCTGCTTTTGAACAAGAAGGAATTAGTTTATGGAAGCAACTGCAAACAGAATTGGCGCCTAATTATGAGGTTGTATACTTTAGTTACAAACTATATCAAATTGTTACGAATTTAGGCGAGTTAAAAGCCTTGCAGCAATAACATTCTTGCTTATAACCTGAGTAAATGGTCAAGAATAAACAAGCAGATATTAATAATTTAAAGATAAATCAAAGTTTTTATTAATATTCAGTGACACTAGTACAAATGAAAGCTTTAACAAGTTATATTTAGTTTGTACTGATATAATTCGTTACAGGATTTAATAATTACATGCCCACGGGTGCTGAATACGAAGCCAGGATAAAAACTTATAATTTGGACGATTTAATTAGACTTTTGTCTCAGATAGAGGCAGGAAATACTCCTGATTGGGATGCAGGAAAAGCTCTAGAATATTTAATAATAAGAGCATTTGAACTTGAAGGCGCCGAAGTCCTCTACCCATATAGTGTTCGTATAGATGAGGAGGAGGAACTTGAGCAAATTGACGGTGCTATTTATTCTGATGGTCTGAACTGTCTTGTAGAATGTAAAGACACAAGTGCAAAAATAAATGTTGAACCAATTGCAAAACTTAGAAATCAATTGCTACGCAGACCAGCAGCAGCTATTGGTTGCGTCTTTAGTCGTAATGGTTTTACAGATGCTGCTGCCACTTTAGCCAAATATATAGCTCCTCAAACAATCCTTTTGTGGGCACAGGGAGAAATATATTATTGTTTGCGAAATCAATTTATGCGACGAGCGCTTCTTAAAAAATATCGAATTTGTGTTGAACAAGGTGTTCCAAATTACAACATTAATGGGAGATTACCATGATTCAGGCTTGCATTATTACAGAATCTCAGTCAGATATGGATATTATCAAAAAAATATTATCTGATGAATTGCTTGAAAGTACAAAATTGTATGCTGGTTTGGGTCAGTATGATGCTCATTCAATGGCGACTACAATTCTTTTAGCTGATAGAATACCTGTCGTTTTAATAGTAGACACGCGCGCAGATGATAAAGATATAGTCGTAGAGAAATTTAATGATATAAATTTTTTAATGCGTCAATCTTCTCCAGGTGTCCCATACAAAATTGTCATGGCTGTGCCAGAAATAGAAGTTGTTTTATTACAAAATCGTGATTTGATTGAAAAAATAATTGGACAACATTTTACTGATTTGGAGTGGGAGTTTGCTTGCTGTCATCCAAAGCGATTTTTGTCAAGATTTTTAGGTGATAAGTCGCAATACATCCAAACAATATTTGAGAATATGAATGCTGTGGAGTTAAGCCAATTACAACAACATCCAATCATGGCTGAAATTACTAATTTTCTATCCAACGTTTTTGCCACATATACCAAAGCCTAATACTGTTACAGAGGTTGGTTTGAACGCTTATATAAATGAGCAGAGGCTTATAATGCTACCTTAAATTGGCAAGACCCTCCTGACTCTCCAGGTGTTCCTAGTTTAGAAGCGAATAAGAAGCTTTTGAAGAAGAAGGAATTAGTTTGTGGGAGCAACTACAAACAGAACTGGTGCCTGTAACGCAGGGTTGTATACTTTAGTGACAGACTACGTAAAGTTGTATTAAGTTTAGCTGAGTTAGAAGCGGCTTGATTTTTATTTAACTTGTAGGCGCCTGTTTATGAGACATTGATAGTAAGCAACTTTAGGCGCCGACATTAATCAATGTATTCATTGAAGCAACTAGCTAAAAAACTTAAAAGAGAAATCTATGCTGTTTATCTAGCAAGCAAAGACTCAAGAACTCCGTGGTATGCAAGGCTTTTGTCTGTAATAATTGTAGCCTACGCTTTTAGCCCTATCGACTTAATTCCAGATTTTGTTCCAATTTTAGGTTATCTTGACGACCTAATTATAGTACCGTTGGGAATTTGGTTTGTTCTAAAAATAATTCCCCCAAATATTCTAGCTGAATGTCGAGAGAAAGCAGAAGCAATGCAGTCTCAAAGGAAACCCACTAATTGGATAGCTGCAAGCATAATTGTACTGGTTTGGCTACTGTTAGGAATTTTGGCTGTTGTTTGGTTGAAAAACTTATTTAAGTAAGCACAGTTGCAACAAAGCCAAGCTAATCAAAATTTTTATAACAATAATGAGATTAGTTTATTTCTCATATTAAAAATGTAGAACAATTATCGTTGTAATTATTTATTTAATTTCAAATGAATTAATCATTGCTTCAGCCGCAGGCAAAAACTTATCGTAGTCTCCATTTTTTGCGGTGTAAGTAATAACATAAGCATTGCCACTTTGAAGAGTGAAAACTTTGAGATTTTTCAAATTGTTATCTCTGTCTTCGATGTTATAAATTAGTTGATAGGCACGTCTATTTGCTAAAGTAACTTGGCTGACACTTTTATTATTTGTACTTTGTATATTGCCTTCAATAAGTGTTTTATAGTCATCAAGGGTACCTTTAAAAGGTTTAATGCTAATAGTTAGTTTATCCTCAAAATTATCTTTTGGGCTTTGCGGAGTTGAAAGAAATGATACCCATTCACCAGTAATTCCATTTTGTAAATCTTGCCTCCGCCAATCTTGAGGATAGTTTATTTTGATTCCTTTTTCAGCATTATCGTAAGAATAAATCAATTGGACAGTACGTTGATTCGGCAATATCTTATATAAAATTATGGCAGTTACTGCTAATCCTATCAACCCTAATACTATATTCCGAATAAGTTGTGATTTTTTTACACGATTTTCTTTATCTTTTAAAAGTTGCTTGATTGCATCTAATACTTCTGTTGCATTTGAATAGCGCTGACGATGGTCGTAACGTACCATTTTTGCTAAAATTTCTGCAAATTTAGGACTTACTTCTGCTTTATCGCGCCAAAGAATTTCCCCTTCTGAATCTGTTGGCATTCTACCATGAGGGTCTGGGTATATTCCTGTTAAAGCTTGAATGCCAATAATTCCAACTGCATAAATATCACTACTTAACTTGGGGTTTCCGACTGCTTGTTCGCTTGGCATATAACCATAAGTACCAATTGGAACTGTAAATCTTGTTTCTCCCTCTGCATTTACCTCCATACTACTAATTTGCTTAACGGCGCCAAAATCAATCAATACTATCTTATCGTCCGATTTTCGTCTTCGGATATTAGAAGGTTTTATATCGCGGTGAATAACATTATTTTGATGTACAAATTTTAAAACTTCTAATATTTCTTTTAAAAGTTGAATTACAAGAGCTTCTGGTAACTTATTTCCTGTCGGTGGAATTTCTTGACTCAAGTCATGACCATCGATATACTCTTGAACTATATAAAAATCTTGATCTTCCTCAAAATTTGCAAGTAACTGGGGTATTTGGTGATGTTCACCTAGTTTTCCTAGCATTTCAGCTTCTTGCGCGAACAGACGCTGTGCAATTCGTAAACTATGTGGGTCATTAGAACGTGGTTGTAACTTTTTAACAACACACTGAGGATTTCCAACCCTTTGAGTATCACAAGCTATAAAAGTTACACCAAAACCACCTGGTGGCATCAGTGGTTTAATTATCTGGTAGCGTCCTCCTAGCTTTTGATTGTGCATCGATATACCCTACTTTTACAAAAAATGTTGTATCAAAAAATACAAAATGCTAAATTGTTTCTGACTGATCTAAATGAACTTTATACTTTTTTTCTTCAGTATCTTCAATATTTTCAATTTGTTCAATATATTCAACACCCTTAATTTGTTCAATATATTCAATATTTATAGATTTATTGATATATCTAAGCATATTCCTAAAATCGTGCAAATATTTAGTTGTAGCTTTTCGTATACCGAAAACGTCAGTATACAGAAGTATGTGGTCGGTTAAGCACATCTGATTCAGGAATTGCTCAATGCTATGTTAACTAAGATTGCGAAAGTCTCTACGATTGCCTTACTGAGTATATCTACTGTCTCTGTAACTATCAATCAGCCTAGTCACGCTAGTAGCCCTACGTTTTTTTGTGCAAAGAACAAAGGCTTACCTAAAACGTATGTACGCACTCAGGATGGGGGTAAGAAGCCGATAATTAGCTGGGAAAAAAGTTTGTCTCCAAAACTGACGGCGTTTGAGCGTTGCAAGCAGGTTTCACAACGATTTCAGCGTAGCTCAGACAATGGTACTCTCAAGACTATTACAAATGGAACGGTTAATGGGTACCCAGTAGTTTGTGCGACTGCGAATACTTATGACACTTGTACAGATAATAATGTGCTATTCACGCTTCCGCGCGGCAGCAATTCAAAACTCGTAGTGGAAAGGCTTTTAGACCCCAGTGGTCTGGAAGCAGGAAGGATAATCAACCAGAGTGGTGATAACTCTCAGGTATATGTCGATTTTGCTACATATATAGGTAAAGTAAAACCTGAACGATAGCAATTAGTTTCCTTACTACTTGCTATGAGCGGCACCAAGCCTGTCCTTTCTACATTATAGGACAGGTGAGACACCTATTGTACGCTTGTACTTCTCTACTTTGATTAAATCCTTCATATTAACTATTCATAGACCAGTGAATATTTAGGAGTAATGTGAGCAAATGAAATACCATTACGCACTTTCATCTATATTAGTCGGCGCCTCTGTTATCTTGATTCAACCGCTTGTACGTGCGCTTTCTACACAAGAAGTTGAACAAATTGGTAAACAAATTACCGTGCAAATTGTTGACAGCAAAAATAATAGTAATGCAGGTTCAGGAGTTATCATTAAGCGTGCGGGTAACACTTACACCGTTATCACTGCCTATCACGTAGTCCAAAGTAAAACGAATCTGCAAGTCATACTGCCAGATAAACAAAGTTACTCGATAAACAGTAATAATATTAAACAGTTACCAAAGCTGGACTTGGCGACTGTTGAATTTAGTAGTAACAACACGTACAAAACAGCTAAAATCGGCAATTCAGATCAAACCACAGCTAGCACAACAATATATATAACAGGTTTTCCGGCTCGAACCGCAGTAATTACCAACCCCGAATATTTTTTCAACAAAGGACAAGTAAGTGCTGTTAGTACTAAAGGTTCCGAACAACGTGATGGTTATAACATAATCTATGGCGGCATTCAAACAGTACAAGGAATGAGTGGGGGGGCAGTTCTCAACGAGCAAGGAGAACTTGTAGCTATTCATGGAAGAGTTGATGAACAAACAATTAGTGATAAAAATCAGGGTAAGATAATCACAGGTTTAGGCACGACTATCTATTCAGCGTTGCGTTTGATGCCAGCTTTAGGCGATGGCCTGGGTGTGCGTCCTCCAGATGTTATTGCTACTGCAACAAATGCGGATGACTTCTATTTTAAAGGTTATGATAAGTACATTGGTAAAGATTATAAAGGTGCGATTGTAGACTATACACAAGCTATTCGCCTTAATCCTAAATACACCAATGCCTATAATAATCGAGGTCTTGCGCGCGACTACTTGGGAGACAAACAAGGGGCAATAAACGATTATAACTCTGCTATTAAAATTGATGCAAACTATTTTTTAGCCTACTATAACCGAGGTTATTCTCGCTATGGGTTAGGAGATAAACAAGGAGCAATATCTGATTACACTCAAGCTATTAAAATAAATCCTAATTATGGCGATGCTTACAACAATCGGGGTCTTATCCGTAGTGAATTAGGAGATAATCAAGGGGCAATATCTGATTACACTCAAGCAATCAAGATAAATCCTAACTATGGCGATGCTTATTATAATCGAGGTCTTGCGCGTAAACAACTAAAAGATAATCAAGGAGCAATATCTGATTATACCCAAGCTATCGCGATTAATCCTAATGATGCTGATGCTTATATCAACCGAGGTAACGCCCATAGTGAATTAGCAGACAAGCAAGGAGCAATATCTGATTATAATCAAGCTATCAAAATTAAGCCTAACTATGCCTTAGCTTATAACAACCGGGGTCTTGTCTACTATGACTTAGGAGACGAACAAGGGGCAATAACTAATTATAACCAAGCTATAAAACTTGATCCGAAGTTTGCCTTAGCTTATTATAACCGAGGTATCGCTCGTGCCAAAGTAAAAGACGATCAAGGGGCAATATCAGATTTCAATCAATCTATTAAGCTTAACCCCAACTATGCCAACGCTTATGTTAACCGGGGTCTTATGCGTAGTCAATCAGGAGACAATCAAGGGGCAATATCTGATTACACTTCTGCTATAAAAATTAATCCTAAGAATGGTGATGCTTATTACAACCGAGGTATTGCCCGCTCTGATTTAGGAGATAAAAAAGGAGCAATATCTGATTACACTTCTGCTATCCAAATAAATTCTAAAGATGCTTCAGCTTATTACAACCGAGCTATTATTCGCGATGACTTAGGAGATAAACAAGGGGCAATAGCTGATTATACCCAAGCTATAAAAGTTGATTCAAATTACACTAACGCCTATTACAACCGAGGTCTTATTAGTTTAAATTTGGGAGACAAACAGGCAGCACTTAATGATTTTAACTCTGCCCTTAAAATCGACCCAAACTATCCTAATGTCTACTATAACCGTGGTCGCGTTAAGTATCTATTAGGAGATAAATCAGGGGCAATTTCTGACTTACAAAAAGCATCTGAACTATTTCGACAGAAAGGCAATACACAAGCATATCAACAAGCATTAGAGTTGATTATAAAATATCAGCAATAATAGCTATTGGTTGGATGCTTAAGTACTTGATTACTTGATATTCTAAATATGAAATACCATTACGCACTTTCATCTGTATTAGTCGGCGCCTCTGTTGTCTTGATTCAATCCCAAGTTGTACGCGCGCTTTCTACACAAGAAGTTGAACAAGTTGGTAAACAAATTACCGTGCAAATTGTTGACAGCAAAAATAATAGTAATGCTGGTTCAGGAGTTATCATTAAGCGTGCGGGTAACACTTACACAGTCATTACTGCTTATCACGTAGTCCAAAGTAAAACGAATTTACAAGTAATACTGCCAGATAAACAAAGTTATTCGATAAACAGTAATAATATCAAACAGTTACCAAAGCTAGATTTGGCAACAGTAGAATTTAGTAGTAACAACACGTATAAAACGGCTAAAATTGGCAATTCAGATCAAACCACAGCTAGCACAACAATATATATAACAGGTTTTCCGGCTCGAACTGCAGTAATTACCAACCCCGAATATTTTTTCAACAAAGGGCAAGTAAGTGCTGTTAGTACTAAAGGTTCCGAGCAACGTGATGGTTATAACATAATCTATAGCGGCATTCAAACAGTACAAGGAATGAGTGGGGGGGCAGTTCTCAACGAGCAAGGAGAACTTGTAGGTATTCACGGAAGAGTTGATGAACAAAAAATTAGTGATAAAAATCAGGGTAAGATAATCACAGGTTTAGGCACGACTATCTATTCAGCGTTGCGTTTGATGCCAGCTTTAGGCGATGACCTGGGTGTGCGTCCTCCAGAAGTGGTTGCTGCTAAAACAAATGCGGATGACTTATTTTTTAAAGGTTATGGAAAGTACCTTGATCAAGATTATAAAGGTGCTATCGCCGACTATACAGAAGCGATTCGTCTTAATCCTAAATACACTGATGCCTACAACAATCGAGGTCTTGCGCGCGATAACTTAGGAGATAAACAAGGGGCAATAAATGATTATAGCTTTGCTATCAAAATTGATGCAAACTATTTTTTAGCCTACTATAACCGAGGTTATGCTCGCTATGACTTGGGAGATAATCAAGGAGCAATATCTGATTACACTCAAGCTACCAAGATAAATCCTGACTATGCCGATGCCTTTTATAACCGAGGTATTGCGCGCGAACAACTAAAAGATAAGCAAGGAGCAATAGCAGATTATACGCAAGCTATTAAAATTGATCCAAACTATGCTTCAGCCTACTACAACCGAGGTCTTATTCGCAGCGACTTAAAAGATAATCAAGCGGCAATATCTGATTACACCCAAACTATTAAAATTAATCCTGACCATGCCAATGCTTATATTGCTCGAGGTCTTGTTCGTAGCGATTTAGAAGACAAGCAAGGAGCAATATCCGATTATAATCAAGCTATCAAAATTAAGCCCAACGATCCCTTAGCCTATAACAACCGGGGTCTTATCTACTATGACTTAGGAGACGAACAAGGGGCAATAGCTAATTACGATCAAGCTATAAAACTTGATCCGAAGTTTGCCTTAGCTTACTATAACCGAGGCATTGCTCGCGTAGCACTAAAAGATAACCAAGGAGCAATATCTGATTATACCCAATCCATCAAGCTTGACCCCAACTATGGCAATGCTTATATTAACCGGGGTCTTGTCCGTAATGTGTTAGGAGACAATCAAGGGGCGATATCTGATTACACTCAAGCTATAAAAATTAACCCTAACGATGCTTTAGCTTACTACAACCGAGGTCTTGTCCGCACCGACTTAAAAGATAATCAAGGAGCAATAGCTGATTATACCCAAACCATCAAAATTGACCCTAATTATACCGATGCTTATATTAACCGAGGTCTTATTCGTTCTGAATTAGGAGATAAACAAGGAGCAATATCTGATTATAGCCAAGCTATAAAAATTAAGCCTAACGATGCATTAGCTTACTACAATCGAGGTATTGTCCGCGCGGAATTGGGAGACAAACAAGGAGCAATAACTGATTACAATTTTGCTCTCAAAATCAATCCTAACGACAGCGATGCTTACTACAACCGTGGTCGTACTAAGTATCTATCGGGAGATAAAACAGGGGCAATTTCTGACTTACAAAAAGCCGCTGAATTATATAAACAGCAAAACCGCACGGTAGCATATCAACAAGCGTTAGAGTTGATTGTAAAATATCAGCAAAAATAACTAATATAGCAGTCTTAAATCATTTGTAAATAATTATTTTCTTTACAAAATAATACTCTTGATATGGCATGGCACCATCGTTCATGTCACGAATACCTTTTTTTTCATAACCATGTTTACTATAAAAAGAATGCGCGCGTGTAAATCTTGTGTCTGACCAAAGATATATTTGATTAATGTAATTTTCTTTACACCATTCGATGACAGTGTTGTGCATTTGCTGCGCGATTCCCGAACCGCGATATTCTGGCAATACATAAAATCGTTTTAATGATGCTGCCAGTTCTTTTGAACTATTCAGAGAGCGTTTTACAGCGATGCAAGCAATTATCTGCCCTGTATCACCTTCTTCTACCCAAAATTCTCCATCTTGCAAATAATTACTTTCTATATCTAGTAAATCACTGTCTGCGTCTTCTAAGTAAATTGTGTCACCATATTCACGATAGATTGAATCAATCATTTTTATTATTGCGTCTTTGTCTTGAGGCTGATATGTTCTCATGGGATTTTTGCTGTTAAAAATAAAACACAAATTGTATATAAAAAATACTGGTATTATTTTTATCTCTAGAAGAGTTATTTGCTGATGCTGTGTACGTTAAGGAGAATTTATTAAAGGGCGCCTGTTGGAAGTTTTGCATATTTTAATTTGACAATCGTATTGTAATTTGTGGAGAATCCGATAAACTTAAAATGAATTGACTGTTTTGTAAAGCTTAGGCTTTTAGACGCAAAAAATTAGGTGCCCGCGATTCTTCTCAGAAAAAGTGCCTCTTTTGAGGCAACTAGTAATTCTAAGAAGTTGTACTTTATAAATGGCTTGAGATATTATGAAGAGGAGTGCGTTTTTTCAAATCTTGAGTGTAGCTGCACTTGCGCTTACTGCTACGACTGCAATAAGCGAACCTAGCAATGCCCAAATTAATAAATTCTATTGCGGTGTGAGTAGAGGTGTACCAGCGACGTTAGTTCGTACACCACGGGGTAATAAACCAATGATTCGTTGGGTTTCATCAGCTTTTCCTGCTCCTTGGACTCCTGTGCGACGTTGTGAGGATATATCCGCGCGTTTCCAAAGATTTTTCAGTAATGGTACGCTCAATTTTTTACGCGCGGGCAACTTTAATGGGCAACCTGTACTATGTGTTGCTCCTTATAAGGGAGGTCCTTGTTTACCAAGCGGGGTGTTAGTAACGCTAAAATCTGGTACTAACCCACGTCTAGTTATGCAAAAACTACTTGATAACCGTGCTGGCAGTAGCAGTGATGGCGCTATACTACTCAATGAAGGTAATGAAAACCTTGAATTTTCTACTATCGATGACGTCGATTACTTCGATATCCAGAAGATAATTGATGATACTCGTCAATCTGACCAAGTTGGAAGTGTCACGAATCAAGAGTAAATCCAGCAATCGATGAATTGGCGCCAAAATTTTATTATCATTACTGCCAGTTTTAGCGGTTTATCATTGCTACCGGCACTAAGAGTACCGCATTCAATGGTTGCTATTCAACCATCTACAAAATCCCAACCACAACTCCAACGAATTGCCTCGTCAATTACAGTTAAAATCCTGGCAGGTGATTTTTTAGGGTCGGGAATATTAATTAAAAAGCAGGGACAAGTTTATACTGTGGTAACAAATGCTCACGTACTTCGTGCAGGTAAACCACCTTATCAAATTCAAACCCACAAAGGTTTATTATATTCAGCAACACCAGTAGAGAAGTTAAATGTAGTATCTCCACATTCAACATCTCTACAAAAAGCTGATTTAGCGTTATTGCAATTTCAAAGCACTGACCAAAATTACCCAATAGCATCACTTGGTTCGACATCAAAGCTTAATATCGGCAACGAAGTATATGCAGCAGGGTTTCCAGGAGATACACAAGCAAACACAGACAAAGGATTTGTAGTCAAAAGTGGTCGAGTTTCCTTCGTTCTAAACAAAGCATTAGAAGGTGGCTATCAAATTGCTTACACTAATGATATTCAAAAAGGCATGAGTGGTGGGCCTGTATTAAATCGCGCAGGTGAGGTTATTGCCATTAATGGTATGCACGCTGAACCCCTTTGGGGCAACCCTTATGTATATGAAGATGGAACCGAACCAGCAGTTGTTGTCCAAAAACAAATGCAGCAGTATAGCTGGGGAATACCACTGGAAAACTATCTCAAGTCGTTATTACCATAGATAGGATTCCCGATTTCAAAAATCGAGGGTATATATGAAATTTATAGATATCTCAGTATTGCTGTTCGGTGCTACAGTTGTGGTAACTCAACCGCAAATAGCTTTCGGGTTAACACCGTTACAAATTAATACTATCGCAAAAGGGTTTACAGTTCTTGTTGCCGGAGATGGCGCAGGTTCTGGAGTGGTTATAGAACGCAAAGGAAATACTTATTACGTCCTGACAAATCAGCATGTAGTGAAGAGTGATGGTAATTATGAAATTCAAACATACGACGGCGCCCGTTACTCAGTAAAACATGTAAGAGAATTATCAGGGTTTGATTTAGCTATATTAGAATTTAACAGCGTCAAAAATTATAATGTTGCTACCGTAGCAGATTCTGATAAAGCATATGAAGGAATGCCTGTTTATGTAGCTGGATGGGCTGCTTCGATACCAGGAATTACAGAAGAACGTAATTACCAATTTACTCAAGGTAATATCCGCAGTCGTTTGCAAACTGCTGAAAACGGTTATGCTTTAGTTTACGATAATCGCGCGATACCTGGAATGAGTGGAGGTGCAGTATTAGACGAACAAGGAAATTTAATAGGTATAAACGGTATCGCTAGAGAAATTGAAAAACAAGGCAAGCGTTTGGAAATCTTAAGGTTTGCTATTCCCATCAACACCTTTTTAGCTGCACGAAACCATGCAGTTTGGCGCAACCGTGCGCGTTAATCCCTCTTTCACGTGGGGGGATTATATATTAACAATCTACAATAATTCCAACGAATTAATCATCTTAGTTGCAGTATTCAAATATTTATCGTATTCGCTTTCCTGAGCAGAATAAGTAATTATATACGCTGTCTTATCTTTTACTGTCCAGACAGCTTTTCTCTTAATACCTAATTTATTATCTTTACCTGAATAAACTACTTCATGAACTAGCGTTGGTATATTTGGTAACTTCACTGTGTGTGATTCATGTATTTTTGCTTCAGGGAAAAACTGAATTATTTCGTTTACTTTTAAATTTGTGTATTCTGATAATACCAGCGGTCGTTTCAAAGGCTGTATTTCTAATATTATCTCGGCGCCAACGTCAGAATTGTTTCTATCATATGGTGAAAATCTAGCTAGTTCACCTGTAGTTTTATCTTCAACTTCGTTTTTTACCCAATTTTGGGGATATTTAATTTTGATTGCATAATCTGAATTTTCATAAACAGAAAAATTAATCGGAAATAACTGCGATATACTGATAAAATCAGGTATTATTTGATGCGTTAGTGGTATTGTAGCTACTGCAATAATTAATATTCCAATTACAGATACTGACGCTACTTTTTTCTTTGTCTTCCATAGTGTTTCTATTAGTGTGGGTTGTTCAAGCTTTGACAATGCTTGTAACACTTCTGGAACTGACTGATATCGGCGCCGATAGTCGCGACATACCATTTTATCTATAATTGCTGCTAATTGAGGGTTAACATCTTGCTTATTCCAGGCAACTTCGGGTTTTTTTTGCAGTGTATCAGGGTTAATACCCGTTAGTCCTTGAATACAAGTCATTCCCACAGCGTAAATATCGCTACTAAACTTGGGATTACCATCACGTTGTTCGACAGGTGTATAACCAGGGGTGCCAATTACTGTAATACCTTGACTTGTTTCCATAACCGCCGTAATTTTTTTTACAGCACCAAAGTCAATTAAAGTAATTTTGTTATCAGACGCGCGTCGAATTAAATTTGCTGGTTTGACATCGCGATGAATAACTTGCTCTGCGTGAACAAATTCTAATATTTGTAACAAATCTTTTAAAAAATTAATAGCCTGCTCATCGCTCCATTTTTGCCCTTTTGTAAGCTCTTTGCTGAGGAGAGTTCCTGGAATATACTCCTGAACTAGGTAAAATTGTTGATTTTCCTCAAAATGCGCCAAAAGTCGTGGGATTTGGTCGTGGGTACCCACTTTATATAGCACTTGCGCTTCACGTTCAAATAAACGCGCGGCAATTTCTAAAGATTCAGGATCGGTAAATATAGGCTTGAGTAGCTTAACGACACAGTGAGGGTTTCCGGGTAGATCCATATCGTTTGCCAGATATGTCTCACTAAATCCTCCTTTTCCCAAATCCCGAATAATTTTATAGCGTCCTCGGAGCTTTGTTTGCAGCATTGAACCCTTGCATCATATAACGTTTTTTGCTCGCAGCCCTCAACCCGACTCTCTTCAACCGATTGTTACATAGATTTTTATCGAGTGAAAGTTTTCCATAACTATTGACAGCCCTTATAAGTACTATTCGGAGTAAGAAAGTGTAAATATGAATATGTTTGTGGAGAATTGATAGAAAATGCTCCCCTTACCAGCTTAATATTAAATATTAAAATCTAACAGAGAGCATGGCAGACCTCACACCTAATTCGAGTTTTAGTTTAACAATTCGGCTAGAGATTCCCAACCGCGTGGGAATGCTTGCTACCGTTACAAAAGCTATTGCTACAAGCGGTGGTAATTTTGGGCAAATTGATTTAATTCAGCAAACGCGCAGCGTAACGACTCGTGATATTACTGTTGATGCAGCTTCCACTGAACATGCAGAAACAATAGTGCAAGCGGTAAAAGCTTTGCCCGAAATCAAAGTCATTGATGTGTATGACCGCACGTTTAATTTGCATCGTGGTGGCAAAATTAGCATTACCAGCCGAATTCAGCTTAAAAGTGTATCCGATTTAGCAATGGCTTATACTCCTGGAGTTGGAAGAGTTTGCCGTGCAATAGCTGAAAATCCTGATGATGTTTACAACTTTACTATTAAACGAAATACTGTTGCAATTGTTACTGATGGAAGTGCAGTATTAGGATTAGGTAATTTGGGGGCAGAAGCATCTTTACCTGTGATGGAAGGTAAAGCAATGCTATTTAAAGAATTTGCTGGTATTGATGCTTTCCCTATTTGTTTGGCAACACAAGATACCGATGAAATTGTCCGTACAGTTAAAAATTTAGCTCCAGTTTTTGGAGGTGTAAATTTAGAAGATATTGCTGCTCCCCGTTGTTTCGAGATTGAGCAAAGATTACGCTCAGAATTAGATATCCCTGTTTTTCACGATGACCAGCACGGTACAGCGATTGTCACCCTAGCAGCGCTATTTAATGCTTTAAAATTAGTGCAAAAGCCGATGGAAAAAATCCGCATCGTCATAAATGGAGCAGGCGCCGCAGGTGTAGCAATTGCGCGTTTACTCAAAGAGGCAGGCGCCGAAACTATATTAATGTGTGACTCTAAAGGAATCCTTTCAACAAGTCGCACCGACTTAAACGAAGAAAAGCGCGAGTTTGCTGTTAAAGCACAAGGAACGCTTGCAGGTGCCATTCAAGGTGCGGATGTATTTATCGGAGTCAGCGCACCCGGTGTTTTAACAAAAGAAATGGTACGTTCGATGGCAAAAGACTCAATTGTTTTTGCAATGGCAAACCCCATCCCTGAAATTCAGCCTGAATTAGTTAGTTCAGATGTAGCAGTAATGGCAACAGGACGCAGTGACTATCCTAACCAAATCAATAACGTCTTAGCATTCCCAGGAGTATTTCGAGGCGCCTTAGATTGTCGTGCTAAATCAATTACAACATCAATGTATCTGGAAGCAGCAAACGCTATCGCTTCTTTAGTCAACCCCAAAGACCTGAGTAAAGAACACATAGTACCATCTGTGTTTGACGAACGTGTAGCAGGCGCCGTTGCAGCAGCAGTCCAGCGCGCGGCACGTAATGAAGGAATTGCAAGAAGTTAATGTAGGGGCGGGTTCACCTATATCTTGGTAAATAACGAGAAATATTGGTAAACCCGCCCGTAATTGAGTTAGGTTCACCTATATCTTGGTAAATAACGAGAAATATTGGTAAACCCGCCCGTAATTGAGTTAGGTTCACCTATATCTTGGTAAATAACGAGAAATATTGGTAAACCCGCCCGTAATTGAGTTAGGTTCACCTATATCTTGGTAAATAACGAGAAATATTGGTAAACCCGCCCGTAATTGAGTTAGGTTCACCTATATCTTGGTAAATAACGAGAAATATTGGTAAACCCGCCCGTACAGAAGTTAGGAGCATCGGCATTTGGAAACATTTCTGCGACATCAGGTTCCAAACGAACGGTCATATCACCAAAATTTTTTCGTCCAGTACCAAATTTCCGAACTCTTAGACTTTTTAAGTCATATTCTGCCCGAAGTTCATCTTCCATTTCCTCATCAACCTTCTTCATAAACTTCTGGCTCGGTTCTTATTGCAATGGCACTAATAAGTAAGGTGGGCACTGCCCACCCTACAACTTTTAACTATTAATAAATTCTAAATAGCTGTTACTAAGTTCTTTGACAGCAGCTTCGTAAAACTGCTGTCCATGTTCTGGGGTCGCTAAAGCAGGGTTGGAACCCATGCGTCCATCTGGGTAACGGCGCCGAAAGTCTGTGGCACCATAAATTTTATGCCCTGAACCTACTTCTTCAGATAACGGCGCCACCTTTATTGCTTCTGGGTAGATATATTGTGTGAGTGCAACTTCACTAGGAGTTGCATGGGAACCTTCTTCATCCCCGTATAATTCGTGCGCTAATTTCAAAACTGAGCGACACATAAACCAGTTAGCCACTTGGCATTGCACCAAACTAGCATCAGGTATCTGTAATTCTTCCAAATAGACATAAGTCTCTGAAAATGCCGCTTTAAGTGTGGCGATGTTGCCACCATGCCCATTAATAAAATAAAACTTACGAAAACCAACTTTCGCCAAGCAAGTTACGTAGTCACGTATCACTTGAATGATTGTACTTGGACGCAGGCTAATTGTACCTGGAAAAGCAGTGTGATGTAATGCCATGCCAACATTAATTGTCGGCGCCACTATTGCATGAGTTGCTTCACCAACACCCTTAGATACGGCTTCAGCACATATTGCATCGGTACCAATTAATCCTGTCGGTCCATGTTGTTCGGTAGAACCTATAGGCAAGATAATGCCTTGCGACTGCTGTAAATAAGCTTCAACTTCTTGCCATGTACTTAAATGTAGCAACATTTTTATCTCGTGACGATTGCTGTTGGGTATCTCTATCACTCTAACAGCACCCTACGAAGTCAAGAGTTAGACTTTAGCAGTATGATTGGATATCCTCTCCACACTTGTCTACTAGATAGCACAAAGCACGGAAACGTAAGCCAACAAACTGGTCGTACAAAGGATTTAGCTTGCACATTGGAGGAATGTGAGCTATCTTACGACCAAAAAGTGTAATGTCACGTTCAAATGGACATTGTGCGGGAATTAATTTAGCTATTAGTTTTGCTAATTTGCGGTTTTCTATTTCTAATGAATCAAGCTTGTCACGTAGTGGTTGCAACAAATTAATTTTTTTTGTCGCGAATAATTCTTTTTTAATTGCTTGCTTTGCTTCAGTAACACCTTCGACAAAGGCAGGAACAATAATGTGGCTCTGGTTAGTTGTAATCATAGTAGCTAGCTTTCTCCTGGTCTGGGTTTGCGGTTTTCAATCCACGCATTTTCACTTACCGTGATTCTCAATATTAGTTTTGTGAACTAGCAATATAGGTGCCGACACACATCAAACTAAATATATAGAATTCGTTTCCAACTTGTGAATTAACAGTAATTTAATCTGAGCTTAGTGGCTCTAACTGTCCTGCTCAATACAAAATAACAAAAAAACTTAATAAATGTCATTGGTTTAATTATTTATTACTGATATATCCTATAGCTTTGCTATATCTCAAGTTTAACCATGCTGTTAGAAAACCAACAATATCTTACGGTAGTATTTACACCACTAAAAGAGCCGTATGTCCCATACTGCGGATATATCCAGCGAATCAGGCTCCCTCAAAAGTTTGATTCTATGTGATTAATTTTTAGATAAAATGTATCGCCCGTTACTTTTCGTATCGGATTTAGATTAGCTAATACTAGGTCTAAGGAAAAATAAATAACTACAAGTCAATATAGCTATTTGTCTTCTTTATAAAAGGGTTCACTTAAACAATATAAAGTGAATTTATAAATGTGTTCAGAGAAACTGTTTCTTGTGGTGGATGTGTTTTATAGTCTTCCCTTTGCAGATAGAGATTTGGTAACGGATGTAACGGATGGAAGAATTAATGATTTGCTGTGTCTGTTGTGAACGTTATGAGTTTAAGGTTTCCGGCGCCTGCTAAAATGATGTAAATGCGATTGTTGATTGAAACAAATCAACATATATATGAGTACATATACAAATACGCAAGAAGTAATTCAAATAAACAAAATTGCGATTATTGGTGCTGGTCTTGGTGGTTTAGCTTGTGCTATTGCGCTGCAAAAACTTGGTTATGACGTGCAAGTTTACGATAAAGCTAGAGATTTTCGTCCAGTCGGTGCAGGTTTTGGTTTGCTGCCAAATGGTTTAAGATGCCTTGATGCAATTGAACCAGGAATCGTATCCTTGATTAAAAACTCTGCTTGTGAAGTTAGCCAAACTGTTTTAAAAAACAATCAAGGGGAAACAATACGTACAACTAAAGGTAGTAGATATACAGAGAAATACGGTCTACCTCTAATAACTGTTTGGTGGTGGCATTTACAGCAAATTCTGGCATCAAAAGTTCCAGATAATAAGATTCATCTTAATCATCGTTGTATCGGCTTTACACAAGATAATGATGGTATAGATATATATTTTGATGGCGGCAAAACAGTACGTGCCGATTTGTTGATTGGAGCGGATGGTATAAACTCTGCTGTTAGAGAAACTCTTTTCAGGGATGATAAACCTCGCTACTTAGGTGATATGTCTTGGCGTGCGGTTATCAAATGCGACCAAGAGTTACTAAACAGGAGTGAATTGGGATTTGTTAAAAGTAATAGAGAGTTTATGTATCTCCTAAATGTTGGTGACGGTCATATTTCTTGGCTGTATCGGCAGTTATCACCAGATTTTTGTCTTTCCCCAAATGCAACGGAAGCTAAATCTCAGGTTTTAAATAAAATAGCTAACTGGGGAAAACCGTTGCGACACCTTGTAGAAATGACACCTGCCGAGCGAATATTAGAAGCACCTATTTGTGACAGGCTACCTTTAGAAACTTGGCACCAAGGTAGAGTTACTTTACTAGGTGATGCTGCACACGCAATGGCGCCAGCTTTAGCACAAGGAACAAATAGCACCTTTGAAGATGTTTGTGAACTTGCATGGTGTTTTTCTCACTATAAAAATATATCTGAAGCTTTGACTAATTATGAGCGGCGCCGTATTGAAAGCACAACAATCATCCAAAACCGCAGCGCTGAAGGTGAAATGGATTACTATAAAACTGAAGAAGAAAAATCTCCTTCTCTTGTACTGCAACAGCTACAAATGAACAGCGAAGAATTTCAAAATTGGATTTTTAGCTACCAACCACCAATTATTTAAAAATTTATATAGTAATTCTAAATTCTTTGTAAAATCGAATATTGTAGAGACGCGATTAATCGCGTCTCTACCTGACGGCATTTTTTACAAATCATATAATTATGTCTAAGGCGACACTATGTTTGACTGTATTTCAATAAATTTTAATATCTCTTCTTGCGAACGTTTTTCTGCCTTTTGAAGAATATCTAAAATCTCAACAACTCGGTTTCTATAATCAACAAAATTTATATTCAGAGGCAAAAACAGCCCAAATATTCTATCTTGTCTTTTATAAATCCATACAGATACTTCTTCAACTACTATTTTTTTACGCCATCCATGTTCATTTAAATAGTTTTCTATCTGTGCTGGGGATATACACTCAAGTTTCTCATAATTATATATATTCATCGGGTTTAATCCTCTTTTATTAATATTAAACCTCTGTAAAATCCAGCCCTCGCTGTTTAACTATTTTATACAACTCTTTACCAGAAAGAGTTTCATACGGCAATCTCAACGATTTGAGTATTTGACTTTACTGAGTAAGCACTATTGGCAACTTCTAACCATCCTTCAATTGCATCTTTTAAATTTGTTAATATTTCTTCCATTGTGTCACCCTCAGTGATACAGCCAGGAAGTGCTGGAACTTCTGCCCAAAAACCGTCTTCTTCTGCTGGATGAATGATTGCTTTGATTTTCATGAGTTTTTATTGTTTATTTTTTAACTGGCTCTACTATAGCGTTAAATTTATGTTTTCTGTATCCTAATTTTTATATACCCATAGCTAAATTATTCTTTAATCAATTTTATAAAATAAAGAAATAAAATATAATAAGTTAAAAAGGTTTATCCAGATGAAATGGCGTGTGATTTTAGAACAAGACCAAGAAACAGGTGACTGGGCTGTTTGGTGTCCGGAGCTACCAGGTTGTATATCAGCAGGTGAAACTGAAGAAGAAGCTTTAGAAAATATTCGTGAAGCTATCCAACTTTATGTAGAACCAGACAATGTTTAATTACTGCCAGGTACAATCAGTTTTTTCGTGGCGCCATACACGTTACGGTTTTTATATGCCACTTGCGTAAGCGCTAGCAATTAATTTTTTTTATCTGTCATAAGTAACGATAATTTCAAAGCTCTGTTGCTCTCTTCTCTGTGCGCTCTGTGCCTCTGTGGTAAAAGTAATCCTTCATATTTATAGTTAAAAAGGTTTAAAACTTTACTTTTAAATTACGTGAAAGTCTTGGAGATGCTTCTATCTGGGCATGACATGAGCCTAGGTTTATAATGACTGCACAGGCGAGACGCCTGTGCTACAAGTTATACAATAGCTGCTTCGGGAACGGCGCCTTGCATTTTGTCAAAAGCGTCTATTAGAGTTTGTAGTTGTTGGTCAGCTTTCATAGCTGCTAAACCGCGAACAGTAACTTTACCTGGGGAATAAACAAACCGAGTTTTTAGATTATCAGCTAAGTTTGCTGCTAACAGGTTCCATGCAGGTTCTTCCATTGGGGTTTCGAGAACAACGTGCTGTTTGTTTTCGGGTTTAATGCGACTAAACCCAAGATTTTTGGCTAGTTGTTTAAGCTCCATTACCCGCAGTAGGTCATTTGCTGGTTTGGGAATAGTACCATAACGGTCGTTCCATTCGGCAGCTATTTGTGTGAGTTCGTATTTTGATTTTGCTGCTGCTACAAAACGGTATGCGCTCATCTTTTGGTCGAGGTCGGTTATATAGTCAGCAGGAATAAACGCAGTAAGACTAAGGTCAATTTGTGTGTCGTCAACTTTGGGTATTTCTTGACCACGTATTTCACGAATGGCTTCTTCAAGCATTTCCATGTATAAATCGAAGCCTATTACGTCCATTTGTCCTGATTGTTCGGCACCCAATAAATTACCCACACCACGAATTTCCATGTCACGCATTGCCAGTTGATAGCCAGAACCTAATTGTGTAAATTCTTGGATAGCGCGTAGTCTTTGCCGTGCTGCATCTGACAGTGCGCGCTGCTGAGGGTAAAATAGCCATGCGTGCGCTTGAATACCCGCCCGTCCGACCCGTCCACGTAATTGGTAAAGCTGTGCTAAACCAAAACGATGGGCATCTTCGATCAAAATAGTATTAACGCGCGGAATATCTAAACCCGATTCAATAATAGTTGTACAAACGAGAATATCAGCTTCACCGTTGCTAAAAGTTAGCATCGTTGATTCTAAGTCGCTTTCGTCCATTTGCCCGTGAGCTATAGCTATTCTGGCGCCTCCTACCATTTCGCGCAGAATTGAGGCTGTTTCTTCAATTCCTTCTACTCGTGGAACTACGTAGAATATTTGTCCACCTCTGTCAAGTTCCTGACGTATAGCAGCCCGCACTGATTCAGGGGTACGTGGTGCTAAATGGGTTTTAATCGGGCGCCGAGAAGGTGGTGGAGTGGTAATCAAACTCATTTCCCGAATTCCCGAAAGTGACATATATAACGTTCGGGGAATAGGGGTTGCTGACAGCGTTAATACGTCAACTTGAGTTTTTAGACTTTTGATTTTCTCTTTTTGGTTTACCCCAAAGCGTTGTTCTTCGTCTACGACTAAAAGCCCTAAATCTTTAACGCTAATTTCTTTACTCAAAAGCTGGTGTGTTCCAACTACAATATCAAGTTCACCTGTTGCCAGACGCTTGATAATTTCGCGACGTTCGGTGGCACTGCGAAAACGATTGAGTAAGCCTACATTAATAGGATAGGGTGAAAAGCGTTCTTTGAGAGTATGGTAGTGTTGCTGCGTCAAGATAGTAGTAGGCGCCAAAAGTGCGACTTGCTTACCTGCGGTGACTGCTTTAAAAATCGCGCGGATCGCAACTTCAGTTTTACCAAAACCTACATCTCCACATACCAACCTATCCATCGGTCGGTCACTTTCCATATCTCGTTTGACATCTTGGGTAGCTTTAAGCTGGTCGGGAGTTGGTTGATAAGGGAAAGAATCTTCCATTTCCTCTTGCCAAGGCATATCTGGTGGAAAAGAAAATCCTTGTTGCTGTGACCGAGCAGCATACAACTTTAACAAATCTACCGCTAGCTTTTTAATTGCTTTGCGAACTTTGTTTTTAGTATTCTCCCACGCCTTACCTGTCATTTTATTGAGTTCAGGCGCCTTATTCGTTGTGGCACGGAATCTTGAAAGGGCGCCTACTTGGTCAGCGGCAACACGTAACAAACCATCTGCGTACTGTATAACTAAATAATCGCGCGTTTCCTCATTAACCGTTAAGCTTTCTAGCTTCTGAAACTTACCTACACCATGATTACGATGCACTATATAATCACCTGGACGTAACTTGTTTAAATCAACTTGTTTAGAAGTAGCTTGGCGCCGTTTACGAACATAGCTAGGAGTTGCAAGCGAGTGCTGCCCGTAAAACTCGCGGTCGGTAATAATGACCATTCGGTACGTTGGCAGCACAAACCCTTCAAGTTCGGCAAGTCCAGAATATTTAAGTGCAACTGGCGTGTGATTTGTTTGTAGTTTTTCTATAGCTTGAAAATCATTCGGGTTAGGAATAAACTGCGCTGGACAATCATGCTCTTGTAATAAAGATACGGAACGGCTCGGTTGTGCCGAAATAACCCACACTGAGAAATTGCGGTCACGCTCTTGTCTTATAGTCTCTGCTATTTTAGAAAATTGGTGCGGAGTTACAGGAACAGGACGACTAGCAAGGTTTAGTCCAGATTGATTTCCTTGCTCAGTAATGATAGTTTCAGCTAGTTCTGATAAGTAAATTAGTTTGAACGCCGAAGCAGCAAGCAAACACTCGCCAAATTCACGATGTACTTTGGGGAGTGGAAAGTGCTGAGTGTTAAGTGCTGAGTGGGAAGAGGAAAGTGATTCGTCTTCGTCATCATTTTTTTCTGTTCCCAGTTGCTGCCATTGTTCTTCGGCGTTTTCTACCCAGCGGTCACTATGTGCATAACACTGTTCGGGTTCGTCGATAGTTATAAAGGTATTCTCTGGTAGGTAATCTAATAAAGATGCTGGCTTGTTATAGGCCAAACCCAAAAATCTGCGACTTCCTTCAATAAGTGATGAGTGCTGAGTGCTAAGTGCTGAGTTGGCAAAATACTCAGCACTCAGCACTTTATACTCAGCACTATTATTAAGAGTTTCGGTAATAATAACACTAAAATTTGTTGGAGTTAAAACTAGTTCCTGAACTTTATCGAGGGCAGAACGCTGTGTAGCGGGGTCAAATTCGCGAATTTGCTCAATTTCATCGCCGAACCACTCTAAGCGCACTGGCAATTCTGATGATACTGGAAACACGTCAACAATATCACCCCTGCGACTCCATTGTCCTTCTGTCTCTACTAAAGAAACCCGCTCGTAACCTAATTTGGTAACTTGCTCGCCAAACTCATCCAAATCTATTTCGCTTCCCGGTTTTATAGTTAAACAGAAGGGATGAAATGCTTCACGAGGTGGTAAATGCGGTTGTAGCGCTCCAACAGTGGCGACAATCGCAATTTGATTTTTTAACCCATTGTCTGGGTTTGATAGTTCCCCTTTATCTTTTACTAAATCAGCTAAAACTTGCATTTGTCCCCAGGTCATTTCCGTTTCGGGGTCAAATGGTTCATATGGTGACGCTTCAGAAGTTGGGTAAAAAAGCACATTTTTCCAACCCATCGCTTCGAGTTGTGCTGTCCAGCGTCCAGCTTCTTCCAAAGTCGCACACACTACGCACAAATTCTGCCCTTCGGTTTTTGCTAAAGCCGAAGTAACTAAACCTTTGGGTAGACGAGGGATACCGCTTAGATATAAATCTTGTTGTCGATTTAACTTAGTAATAAGTTCAGATGTGAGAGGTGAGCGTCCCAACACGCGCACGATGGAGGAAAATGTCATATTTGTTAAACTTTGGCGTGCAACTCATTTTAAGACACAATCATTATGTAGTGCCTACTTCAAACTATTTTAGAAGAGTGTTGAGTAGAGTGCGGGTGACCAAATCCCCAACTTCTTTATGAAGTCGGGAATTTTAAACCAGGTGTTTTATAAAATAACCTTGAATACTGGATACTTCAAATTTAAACTTAAGCAGAGTCTGCCGTTATCTTCGGCAATTGTCATAATGTCTCCAACAGTCGAAATTCTAATAATTTTTCTATTAGTCCTCGCCAACGGTTTGTTTGTCATGTCTGAGTTGGCGATTGTTTCCGCGCGTAAAGTTCGCTTGCACCAGCTTGCCGAACGGGGTGATGCCAAAGCGCGCGTTGCATTGAGTTTAGCTTCTTCACCGAACCAATTTCTCGGAACCGTTCAAATCGGTATCACGTTACTAACTATTCTTACAGGCGCCTATGCTGAAGAAGCAATATCGAAGCGAATTTTGCCTATCCTGAACTCGCTAGCAGTGTTGCCAACATACAGGGATCAGTTAGCGAAACTATTAGCTATTGTGATCATTACGTATATTACATTGATTTTAGGCGAACTTGTACCGAAGCGGTTGGCATTAAACCACCCAGAATCAATTGCTTCGATAATGGCAATTCCGATGCAAATGCTATCGAGATTGACTACACCAATCGTCTACCTTCTCAGTGCTTCTACTGATGCGGTGCTGCGCCTATTGGGAATTCGACCATCAACGGAACCACAAGTAACAGAAGAAGAAATTCGCGTTTTAATCGAACAAGGAACCGAGGAAGGAACGTTTGAAGAAGCTGAACAAGACATGGTAGAAAGGGTGTTTCGTCTAGGAGACCGTCCGGTAAGTGCTTTAATGACTCCTCGTCCAGATATAGTCTGGTTAGAATTAGAAGACTCTGTAGAAGAAAATCGTCAGAAAATCATTGACAGTGGCTATTCTAGATACCCAGTATGCCAAGGTGGACTTGATAACGTTCTTGGTATTCTCCCTGTTACAGACCTTTTGGCAAGGAGTTTTACTGGTCAGGAAATGGATCTAACTGTTGGCTTACGTCAACCTGTATTTGTGCCAGAAAGCACCCGTGGTTTGAAAGTTTTAGAAATGTTCAAACAAACGGTGACGCATATGGCATTGGTTGTTGACGAATACGGTGTAATTCAGGGACTAGTGACACTCAACGATATTTTAATCGAACTTGTTGGTGACGTTCCCTCTGTAGATGGGGAAGATGACCCCCAAGTTATACGACGTGATGATGGTTCATGGTTACTAGATGGAATGTTAGATGTTGATGAATTTATGGAATTATTAGATATTGAGGAATTACGTTCTCAAGACCGAGGTAGTTACCAAACTTTGGGAGGTTTTATTATCACCCATCTTGGACGCATACCTAGTGCTGCTGACCATTTTGAATGGCAAAATATGCGATTCGAGGTAATGGATATGGACGGAAACCGCGTTGATAAAGTTTTAGTTATACCAAACGTAAATAATAAAGACGATACAGAAACTGGCAATGGATAACAACGGATGTAACGGATGATTTATGAGCAACTATCCGTTACATCCGTTACATCCGCTGCCAATATCATTCTCGTTAGTTCGCAAAATCCCTCAGCTTCGGCGCCCAAAGTAATGTAAGTCGGTTTATGCTGTAACGTATCGAGATAGTGTGACACATTTGCTACTCCTACAGAAAAGGGGAAATAGCGCGCGTCGAATAAACTCTCATCGTTGGGACTATCACCAACTGTTACCACTTGCTCTCTACTAACTTCGGGAAAATGTTCTTGCAAAACTTTTAATAATCCAACAGCTTTATCTTGTCCTTGGGGTTTTATATGGCACTGTACGTTACTATAGGTAAAACCCCACCCTCTCTCTTGACTCAAATCTGCTAACGTTTTGATTTCATCTAAACTTAGTCCTGCAACATCAAAAGTCCAGTCAGTTATACGAAAACGATTATCAGTTGATTCTTGAATTTTAGGGAATTGTCGCTTCAAGTAGTCAAAAATAGCGGCTAATTGCTGGCGATGGGTAATTATATCGGGAATAGACGTTAAATACATGGGGTCATTACTATAAGAGTAAAATAATCCGCCATTTTCAGCGATGGCGCCCACTATCGGAAGATAATGCGCTATTGAGCTTACCCAACCTGCGCTACGTCCTGTTACTATTAGTACTTTTATGCCATTTGCTTTTAAATCCTCAAACGTTTGTAAAAGCAAGGCTGTAAATTTATTAGATAGAGTTAAAGTCCCATCCATATCCGTAGCAATGAGACGAATTTGACTCAAATTCAAGGAATTTGGCATGACTTTAAAAATATAATAGATTCAATATTTATACGCAAAAATCATACTCTGAATTTGGGCATCCTAAACAAGAGAGGTAAAGTTTATGCGTATCTGCTATGTCAATATCAGTTTTTATAGCTCAAACAGGGTCAAAACCGAAAAAATCAACTCAGGTAACGCAAGCAACTCAGACTAGTCTTGCAAACCAACCTTCAGAAGACTTACAAGCATCATCGATATGGATGCCTACATCCGTATTCGTTATGGTACTACTAGTCGCTTTGGCCATATATACCAAGCTGCAAAGCGATAAACTTAACAAAAAAATCAAGTTTGAAAAGTTCCGATCTGGCGAATTTGAGAAAAAGTTAAAGTTAGCTCTCGAAACGATTCGCAAAATGGAAACCAATCCCGACTTAATCAACTCGCGCGAGTTTAACCTCGATTATTTGCGTATGCGGATGGCTGAAGAGGTATTCCATTTTGCAATTGTTAACCAAGTTAAAATCAAGGTAAAAGATAAAATTACACAAGCATTACGCCCATCTCAAACCAACACTGGGGTTGTTGGCATTGCCAATAGTAATGGGCGCCAGGTCGATGAGATTTTTGATGTTGAGCATGAAACAGGCGCCGCTCCCAATATTATTAAGCGGGTACTGTTCCGTATCCAAATCAGGTTGATGAAGCTACCAACGCAGGCGACTTCTGCCACAATTAGTCAAATTATTGACTGTATTGAAACTTATCTTAGCCCTGCGGAAGACCACGATACTTGGCAGCCAACAATTCAAGGTCGAATTGCGTTTATGCACTGGGATCAAAAAGCCAAACCTACACCCTTGCTCGTTCTTGAACAATCAAACGAAGGTGTAAATGTGACTTTCCGTACTAGTCGCTCTAACGGCGCACAAATTCCTACACAAGAAACTACACAAGGAAGAAAATCACCTAAACCACAACCAAGAACAAGATAAATATCAAAGAAAGTGCATCTACCAATCCCAGTAATGAGTAATAAGTGCTGAGTGCTGAGTGCTGAGTGTTGAGTGCTGAGTGCTGAGTGCTGAGTGCTGAGTGCTGAGTAATATCAGGAGTTTGAATCCAAAATCTATTCATGTGCATAAACGGAGTTTTCCCGTAGGGTAGCAAAATCTAAAATCCATTCATGTCCGTAAACGGAGTTTTCCCGTAGCGTAGGAAAATCCAAAATAATTATGGATTGTGAGTTTTTAGTCCTGATTCATAACTCAAAAATACATTTTTAGAATCACTTTCTAAAACACCATCTTCCATGTTAATAATCCGGTCAGCAATATCTAAAATCCGGTTGTCGTGCGTAACTAACATAATAGAAGTTCCTTTTTCTCTTGCTAGTCGCTGCATTAATTCCACAACGTCGCGTCCTGATTGTCTGTCTAATGCTGCTGTTGGTTCGTCTGCTAGCACCAGCGCTGGATTATTCACCAAAGCGCGCGCAATCGCTATTCGCTGTTTTTGTCCTCCAGATAGATTATCAGGATAGTAGTTCATTCGTGGCCCTAGACCAACTGCTTTTAACATGCCTTCTGACATTCGTATTGCTTCAAGCTGAGAAATATTATCATTTAATTCCACAGCCATCTGCACATTTTGCCGAGCCGTTAAAAACCCAAGTAAATTATGCGCTTGAAAAATAAAGCCAATGTTACGCCGAATATTCACCAGCTTTTTTTGACTAGCTCGGTATAATTCTTGACTTAATAATTGTAAGCTTCCTTCCTGAACAGAGCGCAAGCCACCAATTAAACTTAGTAAAGTAGTTTTACCAGAACCACTGGGTCCAGTCATAATGACAATCTCCCCAGGATAAACATCGAAATTAATATCGAATAATATTTGTTTTTTTAAGGCGCCTCTGCCGTAATAATGGTTAAGATGTTTTATGGAAATTACTGGTTCTTGTCGGGTCATAAATAAAATTTAGAAATCGTGACAACTGAAGCGCGTAGTCAATAGTTAGATTTTGACTCTTTATTTGCGTTGGTTTTGCATTATTTATAACAATCTCAATAATTAAAAGCTAGTTAAAAAATATCAGCAGGGTCAGCCGCATTTAATTTTCTAACAGCGATGACACCGGAAATATAACACATAAAAATTGTTAAGACTAATACTATAACTGCTCTACTAAAAGTCATAAAAACAGGTAGTAAAGTAGCTTCCCGTGCTTTTTGATATAAAAATAGAGTGATGAATAGTCCGGGAAAATACCCCAAAACGGCTAAAAGTAAAGATTCTTGCAGAATTACACGAAGTAAATATTTATGGGTATAACCAATTGCTTTCAGTGTTGCGTACTCAGATAAATGGTCATTCACTTCAGTATAAAGAATCTGATAAACGATAACGATTCCTACTATAAAGCCCATGATGGCACCGAGTGTAAAGATAAAGCCAATAGCTGTATTGCTTGCCCAATAATTACGCTCAAAGTCAATATATTGCTGCTTTGTCATTACATTAACTTCTTGAGTTAGATATTGTCTGAGCTTTTGAGCAAAAGCATTAGCATCGGCGCCGGATTTTAATTTAATTAACCCAACTTCGATTAAACCTTGTTGATGATTGTTAAAAAGTCTTAAGAAATTAATATCACTAGTAATAATATTTCCATCAGCACCAAAAGAGGCGCCTAACATAAATAACCCAACAACTCGAATGCGTCGTTGTCTAACTTCAGCTGTAACAGTCTCACCGCTCTCAAATTTTTGAGCAATAGGTCCGAATTCTGAGCGTGACGCGCGGTCATATAAAATAACATCAGGCAAATTAAGCTTACTAAGATTTTCTGAAACTCCAGGAATATTTAATATATTAGATTGCGGGTTAATACCCATGACAAAAATATTACGAGGAAAACCAGTTATCGGGTTTCTAAAACTAGTAAAATCTAAATAAATGGGATGAACCGATTCAACTTCTTTAAAATTTAAAGCCTGATATAAACGACGTTGCGAAAAATTTTTCATCGAGATTAAAGAACTCGATTGATTACTAATTAATACAATATCTCCCTCTAAGCTAGCATGAAAGCGAACATTACTATAATACAAAGAATCTTGAAAGCCAAGCTGCATAAATATTAAAATATCAGCAAACGCAATGCCTGCTAACGCCACCAAAAGCCGAGTGCGTTCACGAGTAAGTTGTAACCAAGCCAAAGGAATTTTACGCAACATTTAATTTAAGTTAGGAATTAGGAGTTAGGAGCAGCTCCGGTAGGGTGCGTGACGCTATCAAAAATTTTGAAACTAAGCAAGCGATCTAGTAGCGTCACGCACCTTACTTAGAGCGGAGGAGCGGAGTTATGAGTTGTAAGTTAGGCGGAGAATTATGAATGTAGGCAAGTTTTAATATGCAATTTGCAATTTTATAATTGAAATTCTTAATTCCTAACTCATAACTCGCGCCTGTGCGTGACGCCACTATATCATTAACTTCGTTTAATAATTTTTGGTAGCGTCACGCACCCTACTTTAAATTCCAATTTCAACAAGAACTTTAGCAAACGTTAAACCAGAAACTCGTTCGCTATCTTCACGGGGTAAGGAAATTTTGACTTCAACAACTCTAGCGTCAACATCTGCTGCTGGGTCGGTGTTAAGAACATCTCTTTTACCAACTTTTCGACCAATTTCAGTGACAGTACCTTGTAGTTGCCCATTAAAGGCGCCATTATCACTACTAATTGTTGCTTTTTGTCCGAGTCGAACTTTACCAATATTGTCTTCTGGAATTTCAGCAACAACTAACATTTCATCGGTACGACCAATTTCTGCTATCCCGTTTGCGGTCATAACTTCTCCGGGTTTGGTATGAATTTTGAGGATTTCCCCAGTAATAGGCGCCTTAATATAGCTCTGCCCAAGTTCCGTTTCGGCTTTGCGCTGATTTGCAATCGCACTACTAACTTGTGCTTGAGCAATTTGGACGTTACTAGGACCAGTATCACGGAGTCTGTCAAATCTAGATTTTTCTTCTTCGATTTGCTTTTGCAAGGTAGCAATAGTCTTATTACGATTTACTCTTGCTTCAGTAATTTGCTGCTGTAATGTTGCAACTGTCTTTACCTGATTTGCGCGCGCTTCTGCAAGTTGCTGCTGTAATGTCGCAATTGCTTGACGACGCTGTGCTTGACTTTCTGTAACTTGTGAAGAACTTGTTTGTGCGCTTAACCTTCTTCTGTCACGTTCTTGTGCGGATATGGCGCCTTCACGGAATAAACTTTCATACCGTTCAAAATCAACTTGAGCATTACGCTGTTCAGCTTCAGTACGCGCGACAGTCGCAGTTAAACTATCAGTTTGCCCACGCAGTTCTGCTGCTATTCTGTCTACTGTTGCTTGAGAAGCTATACGTTCTCCCTGCAACTGTGCAGTTAAACGGTTAACAGCAGCTTGTTGAGCTTCGCTTTCTCCTCGTAACTGAGCTTGTAGACGTGCGATTACCGCATTTTGTGCTTGCAGTTCTCTAGGTGAAGCTGATTTTACGCTTCCCAAATTGGCACGAGTTTCAAGTAACTTCGCTTTTGCTTCTTCAAGTGCAGCTTGGTTAGTCTTGAAGTTATCTAAAACAGCAATTACTTGGTCTTTTTTGACTCTTTCTCCCTCCCTGACTAAAATTTGCTCAACTCGAGTTGAGGTTTGTATTCCAGAACTGGGAGCAGATACTCTTATCACTTCACCACGCGGTTCCAAGCGCCCTAGAGCATTAACGCTGTTGGCAACTGGTCTATTGATAGGCGCCGGGTTATTGAGACTTTGAAGTTGCTGCCATTTTGCGACTGTTAATACCCCTGCTGTAAGAAGTAAAGGTACAATCACAGCCAGACCCCATGTATACTCCCGTCGTTCTCTAGGTCTTTCTGTCCCTGACTCTTCTGTCCATCTTGACATGATTCGTTGATTAGTAATTGGTAGTTAATATTGAGCGTTTCTGAGGTTTTGATGTTATTTATATATATTGTTACTTTCTTATGTAATTATTTGCTGAATACCTATTTATGAAGTAATTAATACTGTCAGTGATCAAAGCTGGTATAATTTAGATTTAACAATAGTAACGACTCCTTCAATTACGTTAAAATTTCAATATTTATTTTCATTTAAATGTTAATAATTAGCTGTACATAAACAGACAAAACAGCATAGACATAATTTACCTTTATAATGATTTATTTATAATTTTAATCATTTCTCAATATAGAATATGCTCATTACTAACCTTATTCGAGAAATAAAATTGCCTTTAATAATCTGATACTTAATTAGTATTCAGCACAAACTATTAGAGCGCGAAGTGTTTTTATTTGCACTCTTTAAATAAATTAAATAGAGATTGTCTCATGCTGATACCAAAACAATCACAGAGGCAGATGACGATTACTTATATATCAGTTGCGTTTATGAAGCGAACTGTTGTAGTCATTATATATCTATTATCAAGATTTAGATTTATTTTGTTCGTTTTATTTAAAGATTGGATAAATATTGGTTTTAATGTAAAATATATCGCCGTTTTAATTAATGAATAGAGACTTTACATGTAACGTCTCTACTCTAATAAAAATTTATACAATCAAAATGTTGTAAACGTAACACAAATAAAAAATTAATATTGTAATTAATACTGTAGAGACGTTACATGGTTAGTCTCTACATGTAACGTTTGTACCGACAATGTTTTAATTCGGCAAATCAAATAAAACAGTATTCATATAATGGTCGGTCCAAGCAGAACCAAAAGCTTTTTCCAAGACTCGACGGGTTTTATCGTTTTGCTGCTGCTTAATACAATAATTACGCTGTCCAGCTAGAATTTCTGTTGCCTGTTGTGGTGAGACAGGGGATGAGTTGATGGCATTTGAAGCGTGTATATTCAAAAAGTCTCGAACAAGGGATACAAACATTTCCTCTTCTTCATGTGTAGCAGGACGTACAAAGGTGCAAAACTCAGAAAATATATCGCCCCATTCCGGTAACTCGCGCGGGTTTGAAAACTTTGGAGGTTCAAGTGCTGATAGAGCATCCGTATACTCTAACGGTAACTTGTGTGAATTTACTGGTGATAAATCTACAATTGCAGCGCTTATTTGTCCTCTACCACCAACTAAGTCACAACCGAACATTGGTAAATTATACTCAGGACGAGGAAACATTACACAATGCAAAATGTCAAGCATGTTCCCCACGCGCGCTAGTTCCAGATGAATTTTCCGAAACTGAGGTGTTTGATAACAGCGATTTTCGATCACCAACTTCTCACCCTCTAGTTTACCTTCGACGTATCCTAGCTCTGCTGGTAAAGTATACGGCGATAAATCGAGTGAAGAATGCCAAACAGCTTCGATACTATCAGCCAATTGACGAATAAGTGGATGTTGTTGTTCACGCACTGAAGGCATAGAAATCCTTGACATATCTTAATTTAATTAAAGAATATTATCTATTTGCCAGTGTACCCCCTACGTGTACCACCTACCGTGTACACACATCTCTATAATTTGGAATTGTATTCCCTTTGTGCCCTTTGTGTCTTTGTGGTTTTTCCTTTTTTAATGAACCACAAAGGTCACAAAGTACACAAAGAAAGAGAAGAGAAGTAAGTTTTAGAAACTTGTGTGTACACGCTAGACGTGTACCACTGGGGAAGGCTAAGGGGTTAGGGACAAAGGAGCAATACAACGTAAAGTTATAAAACAGTTTATTTTCAATAATATTACTTATTTTGTATTATAGGTTACAGAAATATAATTAGTATTAGCCTGTTAAGTCAGGTTAACGAAAGGTTATGAAACTAGATTTGTATAAATATAACGATGTTGTACTAACCCAAAGACAGAATTTGAAACCCTACACTTGGGTAGGGTTGAAAGAGTTTCCTGGTACATACAGCTATGACGAAGCTTTGTTGCTATGTCAAATTTCTAACCATGAATGGCTCGCTTGGGCGCCTGACCACGGTGAGTTTGTGTTGTGTATTTGGCAAATTGAAGATATGTAAGGTGCGTGTAAGGTGCGTGAAGGCTACTATAATGCTAGCTTCGTTTTTAAATTGTTGGTAGCCTTCACGCACCCTACGCTGCTGGTAAAGGTTGTTTATTTTTTGCTTCGAGCGCTATGGGGTCAATAGATTTTAATTCACCGTGGCTAATACTCCAGCAAAAGTCTGCTATCTCGAGCATGTCCCCAGCGTCGTGTGTAACTACTAATAATGTCCAATGCTGTTTTAATTTGGCAAGTAAGTTTACTAACTGGCGCCGCATTGACCAATCTAAACCAGCAGTCGGTTCGTCTAACAATAATATGTGTGGCTGGCGAATTAATTGCACAGCTAGGGCTAAACGTCTTTGCTGACCTCCACTAAGAGCATGTGGTTTGGTCGATAATGATAAATGCTCTAGTCCAACTTCGCTGAGTGTTTCTTTGACTTTTTCTGTGCCTATTTCTGGATGTCCTAACCGTAATTCCTCTAAAATTGTCCCACCACAAAAGTGACGCTCTGGGAACTGAAACACTAATCCAGCTAGTTGCTGCATCTGTTCGGGGACTAGTTCTTGTTCACGCCAAAACATAGAGCCTCCGGTTGGTTCGGCTAGTCCTGATAAAATTTCGAGCATTGTACTTTTACCAGAACCGCTTGGTCCAATAATTAGACCGAGCTTTTGGGATTCTAAGTCTAGGTTGACAGATTTGAGAATTGGGTCTGGGCAAGCCGTGGGATGATAGGTTAGGTTTCTGAGATAGAGCATTTGTTAAGATTACCAGAAAAAGTCAGCAACTTACTTATTAACTACACTGCGAACAACTATAAAGTTCCGAAAGATTCCCTTATTCATGGAAAATTTTTATAGTTTGGATGGGTTACGAACCACAGTAATGACTAATTACACCTCTATTGTGGCAAAGCACGTTAAATAATAGATACTTTCATCGCGGGAACCTTCAAAAATCCCCATTGTCAGCTAGCGTAGGAGAATATAGCAGTCCCGCTCGCTGGCAGTAGGGAATTGTTATTGCGATTATAAGTAACACATAAAACAGCTACAATAGTATTATCACTGAGGAAGTTTATGGGCAAACGGTTTTGTTATCCACAATCAACCCACACTTTTAATCTAACAAAACTAGCAGGTGCAGGGTTAGCAGTATTTGTTACACTGACTAGCTTTAGCGGCGCCTATGCTTTTGATCCATTCCGAACGACTCAACCACGTAACATAGGCAACAATACAGAAGCCGCATTCAAAGCTATTTTTTTGCAGGGAGATTATCAAGCAGCAGACCGTTTTTTGCAAAAAGCAATAGCGTCCGAGCCAAATGAACCGCTAGCTTATGCAATGAAAGCCTCATTAGCATATACAAATAACGATATAGCCAGTCTTGATACTTACAGCCAGAAAACCTTGGCAGCAGCTCAAAAGTTAATTCCTACTGATGCATTGCGTGGAAATTTATACGCAGCAGTTGGACAGTTTTTGGGAGGAGCAGTTATTCTGACTCGCCAAGGAACTGTCAATGGGGCGCCTGCGGCTTTAAGTAGACTGCGGCAAGTCTATGAACTTTTAGATAAAGCAGAAGCTATATCTCCCCAAGACCCAGAGCTAAATTTATTAAAGGGTTACATGGACTTGATGTTGGCCGTCAACTTACCATTTGCCGACCCATCCCAAGCTATCCAGCGTCTAGAAAAAAATGCAGCTCCCCAATATCTTGCAGATAGAGGCATTGCCATTGCATACCGTGACTTGAAGCAGTACGATAAAGGGCTTCAATATGCTGACAGGGCATTAAAATCTACACCAGATAATCCAGAAGTACAGTATTTAAAGGCACAGATATTACGTGCGAAAGCCAACAAAGACAAAAACCCCCAGATGATGCGCGAAGCTGTAAGCCTATTTGATAAAGCATTAACAAGGAAATCTCAACTCCCTTACGGGTTAGTCAAGCAAATTGAACGCGAACGACGTAACGCGGATAGTAGTATCGCGAATTTAGGGAAATAAGCATAAGGGAGGCAAGGAAGGAAGTATATTAAGTATGATTCTCTTCTTTCCCCCTTCTTATGCTCGTACAGTTCCGTGAGTTTAACCCTTTTGATGTTTGGATTTGGTTTAAATTTAGTACCGTACCATCAAAACGTGAGAAAGAATTCGTTGAAGAGGCTTTTAGTTCTTGGTTTTATTTAGGTAAGTTGGGTGGGTTCAATGCTGAGAATCTTCAAGCACAGGAAACTGGTTTAGAACTTAGCTATATGACCTATGACCAAGAAGGCTACGATAAAAGCTTGAAAGCACTCATGCACAACATGGGTGAATTTGAGTACGAAGGCCAATGGGGACGCTGTTGGTTTGATTTAGGTACTAGTGATGCTATTGCACTAGATATTCTTATCAACGCCCTTGCCCAAATTAGTGAAGAATACGTAATTATCGAAGAACTATACATCGGTGGAGAAAATCCAGATTGGCCAGTCGAAGATAGCGAAAGCCGCCCCTCTTTCATGTACGATAACTAACTTATATTTTGGTATTATCTAAAAACAATGTATAAAGAAGGTGAAATCAGACTCATCGCTCTCGGTTTAATCCGCAACGGCGCCAAAGTATTACTATCCGAAGGCTACGACCCAGTAAAACAGAGTACATTCTACAGAGCAATGGGAGGAGGTGTAGACTTTGGTGAAACCAGCTTAGAAGCAGTCAAACGCGAATTTCAAGAAGAAATTCAAGCCGAACTAAAAAATATTCGCTACTTGGGATGTTTAGAAAACATATTTACCTTTAACGGCAAACCAGGTCACGAAATTATACAGCTATACGAATGCGACTTCGTAGACCCCAAATACTATGAATTTGAAAAGAAAGACTTTACCGAAGGCGAACGGAAAAAAACCGCCGTTTGGGTAGACATTGACCGCTGTCAATCAGGGGAATTAAGGCTAGTACCTGAACAATTCTTAAATTACTTGTAAAACGTAGGTTGGGTGAAGCGGCAGCCTAACCCAACAAAACAGTTTTATACTTTTCACCACAGAGGCGCAGAGAACACAGAGGGAGGGTAAATTTAACCCCAAGGAACTTGTAGGTTTAATTAGTCATCTTTTACACCTAGCCCTTCCTTAATAATAACTACTCATGTCGAATCGCCTATTAAACCTAAAGCTATTTAAATCACTATTAATAACCTTATCTTTACTTCCCATAGTTTCTAGCTTTGGATGTCTTGCAAAAACATCTTTATCTAATCAAACCGCGCGCGCTACCACAACAAAAATTGCCCAAACACCAGCAAAACCAGCACCACAAGAAGTTTTACAAATAGGAGAAGTCCGCGCGCTACCCGGCAAACTTGATACAATACCGGTTTTCAACAGTAACAGTCCCGAATGGATAAAAAAAGAAGGAATTTTACTCTCTACATTTCCTAATACTGGTAAAAAAACCCCAGCAGCACATCTTAACTTTCCATTTCAAGGACGCTTTGATTTATTCGCTCATCACTATACACACACTCCCAAAGATTTACAAACGTTGTACATCGGGGTAATGCTGCATAACCCTAGCAATAAACCAGTAACTGTGGATGTTTTACAAGCAGCAAGTTATTTAATGGTAGAGGCGCCGTTTGTAACATTACCTCCGTATATTGAAAACAACGATGGCAAAACTTATTCAGGCCCAGGTGCTAGAGCAGTTGCGGATGTATTACGAGGAGTTCGTCAAAAAGACTTTCCAGCAAAACTAGTAATACCACCACGTTCATACCGAATGTTAATGAATGGTTCTATACCCGTGCGTGGATTAGAAAAACCAGTAAACGGTCGTTCTAGCTTTATGCGGATACAAAGCAGTGGCAAAATATACGCCGCTAGCATGGCAATGTTTGCTCGTAAAAATAATGATGGCAGCGAACGGGCGCCTAATCTTACAGAATGGCAAAATTTACTAAACACCGGAGACTTCGCAGGGCCGCGCGATAAAATCCCTACACCTCCCGACGCAACAGGTGGAAATTTAATATATGGACGTGTAGCAGGAGTATCCCAAGGTTCACAATGGCAAGCAACACTAACAGATAAAAACTCCACAACCCTAAAAATTCCCCAACAAGGAAAAGCAATTTCTTACGGTTTAGTCACATTGAGAGGTGGTCGCTTAGGTACCGAACAAAACCAAACAGCAAAAATGCTCGCGCGCTACCCCGACACAGCATACGAAGCACATGGTAATTATGGCATTGAATATAAACTAAACTTACCCTTACACAACAACACCGCTCAAACACAAACAGTAGGCATCACCTTAGAAACACCATTAAAACAAGACAAACTATCTCAAAATAACCTGCGCTTCCGCAAACCATCCTTAGACTTTCCATATTTCCGAGGAACAGTCCGAGTCAAATATACCGACGACCAAGGCAAACAACTAACTCGCTACATACACCTATGGCACCGAACCGGACAAATTATAGAACCATTAGTTAAACTAACAATGCCAGCAAACACAAGGCGCCAAGTCCAAGTAGACTTAATATATCCACCAGACTCCACACCACCCCACGTCCTAACTGTAAAAACGTTGTAAGGTGTGTGATGCCTACAACAATTCATCAAGGTACTATATAATTTATCTGGCATCACGCACCAAAGTTTTATCACTTCGCACGCGATGTACGAAATTGAATTTACACCAGAAGCAGTTACTGATTTACGTTATTTCAGAAAGTTTGAGCAAAATGTTATTATTGATGCTATACAAACTCAACTTCCCTATGAGCCAACAATAGAAACTAAAAACAGATTTCGACGGGAACCATCAGATCTTGCTGATTGGGAACTGCGGATTGGAATTTTTCGAGTTTTTTATAATGTAGACGAACAGGTAGAAATTGTTAGTATTGAAAGGATTGGAGAAAAGCCAAATAATATAGTTTTATTTCGTGGACAGGAAGGATAATAATCATGAGTTGGACGTATCGCGTAGTCCGTGACAACCAAGGACGTTACTCTATTCGAGAAGTCTTCTATAATAGAGATAAAAAAATTATTAACTACAGTAAAGCACCAGTAGCTGTAGTGGGTGCTTCTGTTCAAGAACTAATGCAACTTGTGCAATGGTTTAGAGAGGCATTTGACTTACCCGTTTTATCACTCGAAGATATTGATAACGAAATTTCAACACAGCCTAAGACTAATAAATCAGAGCGCAGTAAAAATATTTCTTTGCAACAAGTTATTGCCGAATTATCTACAGATGTAGATGCAGTTAGCTAGCAAAAGGCGCCTACTATAAATAAAGATGGATGTTTGGGGTTTGTTTTATGATGCCTAACCTGTCTCAAAATACTAAAAATATTCTCTGCCGTTCGACCACTGACTTTGACTATTAAAAGAACAGCCGATTGTGTTGAATGTCAAGCAGCCACCCTTCAAAAAATTGAGCGGTTACGCTTTAACACTCGACTCCTGCCGCCAATTCGCTTGATAATACTGCCACACACCGTTAATTAACCGTTAAAATTTGAGATTAACGGGGTATCGTAAAAGTAATGTGGTAGCTTAGAATCGGAAACTTATTGGTGATTAGTCTTTGTGGCAAAAGATCGTTTTCATGAAGTTGTTAAAAATGCTTTAATCAAAGATGGGTGGAATGTTACTCATAACTGATTCGGAATCAAGGTAGGTGGTGTTGATATGGAGATTGATTTAGGGGCAGAACGGTTATTAACAGCAGACCGAGGGACTGAAAAAATTGCAGTTGAAGTCAAAAGTTTTTTGGCTGAGGGGTCAGCAATTTCACAGTTTCATATGGCACTGGGGCAGTTTATTAACTATCGCGCAGCACTACGTCGTGAAGAGGCAGAACGCATTCTTTATTTAGCAGTGCCTGATTTAACTTATAACACTTTTTTTTAACTTGATTTTCCAGCCGAAATGTTACAAGAAAATGCAATAAAACTCATTGTTTACAATATCGAGAATCAGGAGATTGTCCAATGGATAAACTAACACACTATCAGCAAATAGTACAGGAACTATTAATAAGTTATGCTGAAATTAAACCTGCCTATGGTGAATTTGAAGTTGAAACTGTTTTCGATACGCAGCGCAACCACTATCAAATTGTGCATCTTGGTTGGCATCATCAGCGATGGGTACATCATTGTACAATACATCTAGATATCCGAAATGAAAAAATATGGATTTTCAAAAATTCAACAGAGCATGATATTGCGGCTGATTTAGTTGAGTTGGGTGTGCCAAAGCAAGATATTGTGTTGGGTTTTTATCCTCCTTATATGCGAGCAATGAGTGATTACGCAGTGATGTAAACAAGTGGTAAAGGCTTGCTTAGGTTATATACAATCAAATCATACCAAAATTATTAGGCACAGGAAACGGTGTTAACTTTAATGTCTACATTAAGATTTTTACGAAGAACATTGATAATGCTAGTTAAGTTATCCATAGTGGGATTACATGAATGCCGATAGCATTCTATGAAGGCTTTTGCTGGGTTTAGATGTTTGATTAGCAAGCTCTTCAAAACCTACAGTCGCATTTACAAGCTCTCTTAATATAAGTCTTGCGGTTTCTGGTTCACCATTTAAAAACAATAAAATCGCTTCATTTAGTAATGCTGTTGCAAATGCGGAATCTCTTTGAAGTCGTGCATTGACTGTTTCTATGGAATCTCTTGTTAATGTCATATTCGCTACCTATCCTTTTTATTTTTTTCCTTAGTTTCTTTTTCTTGTTCTTCGCTAACTTTTTTCTGCGCGCTTTTTGTACTCCTGATACAATTATGAACGCTTGTTCAATATCAGATTGCTGACTTTTCTTTGTCCTACCACCAAATAAAATTATCAGTTCCTTTCCGTCTTGAACAAAGTAAATTCGATACCTTGGTTCCCAATCAATTTTGTATTCGCCAATTCCATCAAACCACTTAACGCTTGAGATGTTGCCCAACTCCAAACGAGACGGGAGCGACTATCAATGAATACAGCGGCAATGGCATCCAGGCTATAAGGGTTTGTACCATCTTCCCTGACATACTTTTGGACTTTCATATTTATATCTTTTAGTAACTTATATGTTACTATGCATCAAGTCCTGCTGTTGTGCAAGGGATGCTTGACCTACCAAAACTTTGTTTGCCATTATTTTCAGGAGTTAGAATTTGCCTACACGAGATCAATCAGATACTGCCATATTCTGATGTCAGTTATTATCTAATTTATTTCAACCGATGCAAGTGTTCCGTTACGACCAGAAATTGAAAACGATTTACATTAAAGCCGGGACAGGTGATGAAATTGCGCTCATAATAGAAGAAAATGGGAATTGGGAGTTTGTCGTATGATGCCAAATCTGTCTCAAATGACTTTTGCGCTCATTAAAGCGGTATTTGTCCGAACATAGAAATGACCAAGAAGCTTTTCGGGCAGCATTAGAGGTTTTAATGAGTCGCCGTAAGGAAAGCAAACCTCCAACCTTCTCCTTCTAAGCTTGCCAACCCAGAAAGTGAGGTAGAAGCTATTTTGAAAGAAAAACTAAAGCAAGTTGAGTAGCATCCGTGGGTAAGTAGTACGTCATTGCCTTTGTTTACAGCCAGGACTTGTTTTAGATGGTAACATTAACCTGATCGCACCCTAAGAAAGCACTTATGTGTTAGAAGTGCGCTACTTCTCGTTTATTTTTAGCTTGTGGATGACTTAACTTCGCCTAAATTGCCAGAAATGAGTGATATCTGGCAGCAAACCCTTGGTTGGCAACCAGACGCTCAACAACAATCTTTGTTTCAACAGTTGTATGAGTTAATTCTTATTGGCAACAAACAACTCAACCTTACCCGTATTACTGACCCACAAGAATTTTGGGAAAAACATTTATGGGATTCTTTAAGGGGAATCAAACAATTTTTAGGAGCAAATAAAAAGTTAGCTGTAATTGACATAGGTACAGGCGCCGGATTTCCTGGTATTCCTACTGCAATAACAGTAGCCAATTGTACTGTTGATTTACTTGATTCAACTCAGAAAAAGATTACTTTTCTTGAAAAAACATCAGCCGAATTAAATTTAAATAATATTAAAACTATTACAGGTAGGGCAGAAGAAATTGGTCAACAACGAAATTATCGTGAAAAGTATAATGTCGCTTTAATTCGGGCGGTTGCTACAGCAACAGTTTGCGCTGAGTATGCTTTGCCTTTGCTCAAACAAAATGGTTTAGCTATAATTTATCGCGGAACTTGGGCGCCAGAAGAAAACCATGCTTTAGAAAATGCAGTAGAAGAACTTGGTGGTGTAATAGAAAACATTGAAGAATTTACCACACCATTAACAAACAGTATTCGTAACTGCATTTATTTACGAAAAGTCTCACAAACACCTGGAAAATATCCGCGCGCTGTAGGTGTACCAACACAGCGACCACTTTAAATAAGTCAATGCGAAAAGCCCAGGTTAATTTACAGATTACTCCAAAGTAGTGGAACTGGGTCACTTTTAAAGTAAGATAGTTTAGAAAAGTCGTAACTATTTTCCTTCTTTGCTTCAGCAAATACTTCCTCGGTGATAACACGAAAATTTATTCCAGCTAACTTTGTCATATTAGATTTATCTTTGTACTCATCGTAGAAGTCAGTTGGCGTAATATGGAAAATAACACCATTACATGCAAATTCCCAATGATTGTTGTATGAGCGATGCTGCCGTGCTGTAGTTCTATGTGCGCGACTGCCTGGACGGAAAACTTCGTAAGCAAACTCATTAAATATGCTGTATCTATGACGTTTAAATTTCAAACTAGTATTATACTGATTTTGCTTAATATATTGTTTAATTTTTGCTGCTGTTCCTGTAGATGTCCAATTTTGCCAATCATATTGAAGATGAACAGCTTCGCATTTATCTGGAGTTTTAGGCTCAACCCCAATAATTATCAGGCGCCGCGAAAAAGTTTTTAGAAATTTTCTTAATACAACTTCCGATGGAGTAACAGCAGATGATTCTATTTGTGTATTATTCAGCAAAGGCTGGTACCTTTGAATTAATATTTTTTCCGCTTCACGTAAGTCCTCTTGATTCCAAGGTTGCCAAGCTAATCTAACCGGAAACTTCTGATCAATTTCTTCTAGTTGATGAGTACGGTGATGATTTCTCCATCTAGCCGCTAAATTTTTGGCTTTCCCAACATAAAGAATTCTATTGTTTATATCAATTGCAAAATAGATAGCTGCACATTCTGGGAGATGCTTTCGTTCAGATAATGGAACGGAGGATAATGTAAGAGGATTGAGTGAAGTAGTCATCAAGTAGATTGCGGCAAGGTGCCCACGATAATAGCTGACTTACTTATTAATCCCAACCGGACAACTCAAACTTACACCTCATCAACTTAAATTAATAAATTATACAATTTGCATACAACCACTGCTTCTCTTTGTTCTCAAACTTAATACACATTTGCTCAACCTTGATGTAAATGTGTTGGGTTACGCTGCGATGCAACCCAACCTACGAACTACTGATAATGCATCTTAGGCTAAAATTTAAAATTTAAGGGGGATAGTCACTATGTTGAAAGGCGCCACCAATCATATAAAAATTGCATTTATAAAGTTTTTTAATATAAGTTTTGCGGTTTCTGGTTCACCATAAAGGAAGAGGGAAACAGCTTCTAAAAGCAAGGCTATTCCAAATATGGAATCTCGTTTAACTCATGCATTAACCGTTTGTTTAAAATCTCTTGTTAACATCATATTAGCTACTTTTGTTTTAAGTACTTCTTAGCAATTCGATAAATTCTTCAACGGTCAAGCCCGCATCGTTAAGAATACTCTTGAGTGTTTTCAGTTTAAGTATCGTAGCACCATGATAGGATACAGTTACTCTTCTACCTTCTTCATTTTTATAAATTTTATGACTTCCGCTCTGTCGAGATAGAGTAAAACCTATCCCTTCCAAAACCTTAATAACTTCGGTAGCTGAAACTCTGGGCAAGCGAGAACTCAAACTTGCACCTCCACCGTTGTCAAGCTCATGTTTGAGAAACTCGGGATTTCTTCGCCACTTGCTATTCTGTCTTCAATGTGAAGGAGAATTGCATCTCGAATATTTTCTAAAGCCTCTTCGTAGGAATCGCCTTGTGTGTAACAACCTTGTAATGTTGGACACGAAGCAAAGTAGCCTTCCTCATCTTTTTCAATTATTACAGGAAGTAAAAAACGGTTCATACGCATTGGTTGCAGTTACTTACAGCTTGAAATATCTCTTAGTCTCATTGCTCGAATAGCCTTTTTATTATTACATATTGGCTTATTTTATGCCTAGTGCGTGTCCCTCTAAAATTCTAGCTAAAACACCTTTAAACTTTTAACCAACCGAATACCTGATCAACCGTTAGATTAAGATTTAAGAATTGTGGTACGGGTAAAGAATCACTACCTGTATACTCTACAGGTTCTTGTCCCGGAATAAAGCCCAAAATTAATCTTTCATCTGGGTCTATTAACCACCCTAACTGACAACCATATTTAAGACAATGTAAAATATTGCTAATTACTTTAGTAGTTCGTTGCTCAGGAGAAAGAACTTCTACTGTCCAGTCAGGAAAAATATTAAATATATTAGGTACTTCACCATCTGCATCAAATGGAATTCGTTCCCAAATAAATACGCTAGCATCGGGCACTATAGAACGATTTCCAAATGTACAGCGCAATTCTGGAAATGCTAGAGCGATTTTCGGCGCCTCGGCAATTTGATTAACTGTGTTACAAAACTTCAATTGTAAACGTGAATGTTTACCTTGGGGCATAGGTTTCTGGTAAATGCGACCTTCGATGAACTCTGATGCAGGTTTTGTTTCTGGTAGTTTGAGAAATTCTTCTAGGGTAGTAGGCGCCGCTATTGTCATAACTATGAACGTCCTTCGTGCCTTTAATTATTATGTATAATATATCCGATAACTTACAAGTCATCAATACCCATGTTCTGTCTAAGGAATAAACATTCGACCAACACCTCTATAGTTTTCAATCTCAAGCAGAATCTCAATTAAACGAACAGCGCACTGTCCTCGATATTCACGGTCGCTAAACCGATTTAAACTACTAATCGTTAACACTGGTAATGAAGTTGTGGTATTTTCTTCGCGTATCGTTTGCTCTAAATTATCAACTCCTTTCATGCGGCGATTCGCAGTTAATAAAATCATTTGGTTATTCTGTGCGAACCTCCACACGATACGGTCACTGCTATCATCAGCTAAATTAACTTCATTAAATATTACGAAACGTATTGAAAATATTTCAAGCCAGCCTTGGCTCGCCAAAGTTCCAAGAAGCTGAACCGCTTGTCCCTCAAGATTATGGTCAATTAAAAAATTCATTCGGTTATTCCAAGCTTTGTTTTCCACGCTTGAAGTTTTTCTCGAATTGCTTCTTGTCCGGGTTTTGGAGGAAGTGCTTTAATTTGCGCTATCCGTTCACGATTACGCTCTTCCCAGTACTGTCGAATTTCTTCTGCTTCTTGTAAAACAGATTGATATTCAGCTTCAACCTCCGCACGATTTGCCTCAATGTATGACAAAGCCGCATTGACTTGCTCTGATGTTAAATTAAGCATATTGCGGATATATTCAGGCGGGTAGTGAGCAGTTACGTAATCCATTACATCGTAAAGAGTGATGCGTGTCCCCGCAATTATAAGTCCGCCTTCTGTGCGGATAATAGCTGCCGATTTGCTTTTTGATGCAGGAGTCATACCCATAGTCTCCTAGAAGTTGTGTAGATAATACTATATTACTAATAATCTTTCTAAGGCTGGAATGATGCGCGGACTGCTATACAAAAGTGTTTATGGAACTTGGTTTAAATTGCAAATCATGTAATTGCGCGAGTACATTTGACACTTTGCATTTAGGCACCGCTTTTCTTTGTTATATAAAACCATTGCTCCCATTTGGTCTGCCCACGTCCAACCATGTTGCTCTAAATACGTTGTCAAGCTAGGGAACGACCTAACTAGTAATCTTTGTTGATTAGAATCAACTACAGAAGTATTGCTACGGGTTAACTCCATCAAAATAGCTGTTTTGATAATTTCTGCTGTGTCTTTTTCTTGATTTATAGCTGTTGCAAATGTCAATAAATAAATAAGTATACTGCTGCTAGCTAAAACTAACAGGAAGATGACGAGTAGAAGTAAACGATTATTTTTGAATTTCATCTAATAAATGCTTAATAAATTTATAGGAGTGCTTAGAATATCCATTTTTATCATAAAATAAATGTGCTTGCTCGCGATGCATCGAACAAGTAACCTCTAGCGATAAAACCCCATAAAAGCGTGCTAAATTCTCAACAAAACTAAGTAGCTCGCCTCCAATACCAAGATTTCTATACTGGTCTGAAACGCATATTGCTGTAATACGCATTATGTTTTCCATTGTTGGAAAGTAAAAAAATTGAATAATTGAGACAAACCCAATTATTTCTTCCTTCAACTCATATACATAAATAGTAGAATCGGCGCCGTTGTTTTTAATTAAGGCTTGTTCAAGTTGAATTAGGTCTGGGCAGTATCCTAGCTGTTTGAGTAGAGTTTGTAATGCTCTTGCGTCTTCTAGTTTTGCTTGTCGAATCATTATTCGATTTTTTTGGTTAATTATTAAAGATGTTGGGCTAGTCTATATTTTTGTGGGATGGGCATCCTTGCCTGTCCAATATATATAAGAGGAAGAGGGCGGGCGAGGACGCCCGCTCCACAAGAGAATTTCCACAAGAGTTTTTTATTCTTCTGTCCAGGTTTTTAGTTGTAAATACACTAGTATTAAGGTGATTGCTAGTAATACGGTTGCTGCTGCTGCTGCGTAACCGAAGTCAAATTGAGCGAATGCTTCTTGGTAGATGTAAAAAACGAGTAGGTTGGTGGAGTTAAGGGGCCCACCACCTGTCATTACATATACTTGTTCAAAGCTTCGTAGGGTAAAAATGACTGTGGTGATAATGACAAATATTAATGTTGGTCGTAAGCCAGGTAGTGTAACGTGCCAAAATTGTTGCCAAGCGTTGGCGCCATCTAGTTCGGCAGCTTCGTAACGACTGGGTGGAATTGTTTGTAGTCCAGCTAAGAAAACTACCATATTGAAGCCAAGTTGTTTCCATATACTTAAAAGGATTAATACTGGCATTGCCCAAAAGGTATCTCCTAACCAGGGTATTGGCGCCACACCGAAATTACTCAAAAAGCCATTTACTGGTCCATCGGTTTGAAATAGCCAGCGAAAACCTAGACCTGCGGCAACTAGTGAGACTATTGAGGGTAAAAAATAAGTTGTTCGTAAAACTCCGCGTAGTGCCATACTGCGGTTGAGTAGTGCTGCAAGTCCTAGTGGAATAACTAAGCTTGGGATGACGGTCGCGATAGTGAAGTAAAGCGTGTTACCTATAACTTGCCAAAAATCAGGGTTGAGTGCTAAACGTAAGTAATTTCTTAAACCCACCCAGTAAGTACCGCGCGATGTAAAGCTGCCTGCGGTGAAGCTTAGAAAGAATAAATATACTATGGGATAGATTATAAACAACCCTAGCAATATCAAGGCAGGCGCCAGAAAAATCCATGCAGCTACTACATCATTGTCTAAAATATGCGCTTTTGTCTTGGGTGAGGTTATGATAGAACGGTTTGTAGGTGTTTCCATATAAAGTAAGCAATTTGACTCATTTAAATACTTTCCGCAAACAATTTTAGGTATTAAAGTACATGCATCAATTATCTTCTGTTGCTTTAGTGCTGACATTATGCAGCACAAGCGTGATTGCTCCAAATTTCGTAATTCCATCATACGCGCAAACTACACCAACCCCTGGCGCCGCGACTGAGAGCCAAAAGCTTTTAGGAGCATGGGAAATGAACCAGGATGGTTTATCTCTAACTTTTATTTTTGCCCCTGATAATAAACTTTTTATTGTTTCATCACCTGTTCCGAATGCTCCACGTAGTGCGACGGAATTAAAATATAAGGTAAACTCGGCGCCTAAACCGATGCATCTTGATGTTTTTCTCCCAAGAACGAATAAACCTGTGCTAACGATTTTTGAATATACTGCTGATGGTAAAATTCGGATGCAGTTAGAAGGTACTAACCCAGGTACACCAAGACCTCCTCAATTTAAAAACGGTACAATCTTTGCAAAAATTTCAGATTCAATAGCATTACCTGAAGGTGTAGAGTTAATATCAGATTCAGGTTCAACTACAAGGGAAGCACCAACAGCCCAAACCTATGTAACTGCAATTAACCGCGCGCAACAGGCGTATTTTCTAGAAAAATCTAAATTTAGCACAAATTTGAAAGATTTAGAACTGGGCACTTCACCTGATGACGCTGAATATAGTTACCAGATACAGCAACCGACAGGTAGCCAAGCGCGTGTATTTGTGACTGCTACTCCTAAAAAACCTGATTTACCAAACTATACAGGTGCCGTTTTTGTTACAAAATCTAACGGCGAATCAATCACAGTTAGTGGTATTTGTCAAACAAATAAATCAACAACAAAGCAGCTAGCAATGCCGACATTATCTTTGAGTACAAATACAATATCCTGTCCTGCTAATTCAAGTTTAATAAAATAATAAAATTTTTAACTAAATATTGTTAACAAAAATTTTATTTCACAAAAATTTTTGTGGGATGGGCATCTCTGCCTGTCCTTCCAGGGTTCCCTTCTTATCTATATGTTGGCTTATACAGTGCTTGTCTGAATATTTTGTATATGTCGGTACATCTCTAAAAAGCTATTCCTTACTTCTAACGTAGGGAGTTTTGTTGAACCCTCTAGTTCTTGAAGACGCTTATTAACAATATTTGCAAGCAGTGAAGCTGGAACTGATTGAAAATCAGCTTTATTCTCTATCATTAATTCCATTATACTATTCAGAATATATGGTTCGGAAGACGGCACCTCTTGAAGCATAAAATTAATCGCTTGCTCTCGGCTTGTGTCAAAAAGAACAGATAGTGCAGTAGCCTGTAAATATTTATCTCCTTTAGATTTAGAAAGTATTTTATAAGCAACCATAGCTGCTACAACACTCTTGCGTAGCCTCAATTCAACGAGAGCAGAAGTTGCAATAAATAACTCATCGTCCAAAGCAAGTTGTTTGAGTACATCTTCCGACAAATTGCTATAATCGATATCGTCATCAGTCATAAAATCTAAATTTTCGCTATTCATTGCTTATCCTCATTTTTGAATTGGAATAAAGTTAATAGTTGATAAATATTTTGTTCCATCTGGAAGAAATTTCCATGTGCTTTGCACTTTCAAATATCCCAGAGTTGCTTCCAATAAGCTTGAATGTCGAACTCTACTTTCAACGGTTATACCTTCACCAACAGTTAGTAAGTGGGCAATTATTTTATCAACAACTTCAACAGAATCTTCCCAACCAAGTTGTTTGATTGTTTCAAACATCTCTTGAGAGCGTTCCCAATTATGCTTTAGCTTATCCCGTATAAACACTAACCTTTGTTCATTTTGCTGGTCTGCATCAAATTGTTTACGGTTACTTTGTTTGAATCTTTGTAGCTGTTGTAACTCTTCTTGGGGATACACAGGTACTTTACCCATACAGTAAATATTCACTTTGTCAATAGCTAATTTGACTGAGCCTTTTTGAACACAAGCAATGATTTTGCCATTTTCGGCTGTATGGTTTATAAGTTCAGCACCTATTTCTTCAGAGGGTACATATCCTTCAGGGCTAATTTTAACCTCCAGATGATATTTTCTCTTTATTCTTAATCAATTATATCGAAAGGGCAGGCAATAATCCCCACCCTAAAATAAATTTGCACTTGCTCATAATAAACTTGTACTTGTGCTATAAGATAGTGGCACTTATATGCTAGAAGTTAACCCAATACGGAATGTCAAACCTGGACTGTAAATTCGATTTACTCGTTCATATTGTTCACCAAGTAAGTTTTCTAGATATAATGTCAAACCTAGGTTTTGAGTAACAGGTATACGAGTGCTAAAGTCTAAGTTGAAGTAAGAAGGTACAAAATCTGTATTCCTATCCCCAGGATTGGTAAATAATGCCCGACGCGCGCCGCTGTTATAAGTGGCATACAAATTAGCTTGCCAGCCATTTTTTTCATACCCAACACCAGCTTGAAGCAAAGAATAGGGAATTAAGCCTAACTGTAAACCTCTATCTGCACCTGTTTTGACTTGAGCATCTGTATAAGTATAGTTTACAAAAGTTGACCAATTACGCGCGACTGCCATTCTTAGGGCAACTTCAAAACCGTTAGTATCGACTAAGCCAATATTTTCCCATTGTCCTTGAATAACACTAAGAGAATTATCGATACTGCTGCCGAAATAAGTAAATTGCCCAATTATATCTTTAGTAAAATTAACATCGACTCCCGCTGTCCAAGATGTACCTGTTTCTGGCTCTAAGTTGGGATTAGGCAACCAACCATGTACGGTATCATACGTGTATAGCTGGTCTAAACCTGGGTTACGCTGTCCATAAGCCAAGCTACCACGCAAAGCTATATTTGGTGCTATAGCATATCGTAATCCTGCACTCGGATTAAAATAACTTCCAAACTTGGAATCAAAGCTTTGCCGCAAACCTAAGTCAATGAGAAAATTACTACTGATATTAAAAGTATTAACGGCAAATAGTGCTGTATTTAATATACTTCTATTTTCAGTTTCATTTAATGCTATTCTACTTGGTAGCGTACTGTCGGCAAGGCTGTTTAAATCGGTATTTCTTACATCTAAACCCCAGCGAAGTTGATTGTTTGATGTCACTTGCCAATCGTGTTCAACTCTACCTGTAAACTGTTGCGTGTCTAAAGTTCCCGTGCGGTAAAACGTCCCAGTCGGCCCATAGGTATTAAAGTAATCTCGGTTATATCCAAATGTAGTAGTCAGATTTGAACCTTTGGCTAACTGTGATTTCCACGATAAACCAATATCTAATCCATCATGGTCTAATCTATCTCGCTGTAATGGAAAACCAAAATATACAAGACCTCGACGACTACTTAATACTTTTACGTCTAAATTAACAGTATTTTTCTTATCTAAATCTACAGCAAGGCTACCAAAATAAGTGCTTGTAGCAGTATCCGCGTTAAATAAATTACCGCTTGCGTCACGGTTTGCGGCGCCTACGGGTACTTTGTAGCGGTTGTCTATAAAGAAACGTTCAAAACTAAGGTTATATCTAACGTTCTGGCTACCACCACTATAACTAGCTTGTTGGTTGTTTAAATTCAACGAACCAAATTCCGTAGAAGCATTAAATCTTGGGGTAGTACTGCCTTGCTTTGTAATGATATTGACGACCCCCCCGAAACCGGAAGAACCATATAAAGATGTCGCTGTACCGCTATATAGTTCTACTCGGTCAATTGCTTCTACTGGAATACTATTTAAATCAGTGCTGCCGTGGTATGTATTGATGTTGGTATTAATTGGTCTACCGTTAATCAAAATTACAGTCTGATTGATATTTGCGCCGCGATAGTATGTGCCTGTATGAATATCGGCGCCGTGTCCAACGTTATTAATTACGAATCCTGGCATTCGTTTTAAGATATCCGCAACACTTGTGGCGCCTTGCTTCTGGATTTCTTCTTTTTCAATGATGTAAGTTGGTGTAGATTGCGGTAATGTATCTTTTTCTCCGATTGCTTCTAGGTTAATATCCGAATCGTCTGTTGATGCTGGTTGTTCTGGCTTTGGTTCTGCTTGGACTTGATTATTTGTAGGTTGCTGAGTTAGGAACTTGGCTTCTTTTAATGGCAGCTTGATTTCATTGAGATTAAGAAGGTTTGTTTTTTCAGGAGTTTGAACTGCATCTTGCTGATTAGTGTCAGTAGCAAGTGCGGGTAGCGCTATTAATAGACTTAATAACGCAACTGGGTAGATGTACAAATTCTTCACCTTATTCTCCTAAAGGTAATTATGTTCGTGTAACCGATAACTTATGTAGAGACGAGATATATCGCGTCTTTACTCCGTGGTGTATTGATTAGCGATGAATCGCTACTACGAACGAACGAACTAAGGTTTTTTAGTAGCAATAGCTAACTTTGCACCGGGTATTTGACGCACTTTATCCATGACTGCAACAACTTGACCGTGAGTTACTGCTTCATCAATATTCAAAACAACGGTTAAGCTCTGATTTGGTTGCTGTTTTTTACGAACTGCGTCTTTGAGTGTTTGTATTTGAACTGGTTCTCTGTTGACTAATAAGTTTCCTGCTTTGTCTATCGTTACTGTTACTCTTGCAGGACGCTCGGTTTTTGCTGTTGTCGCTGAAGGTAAATTGACTGGTAATCCTTCGGAACGAGTCAAAAATAGCGTGGACATGACAAAAAACGTCAGCAGTGCAAATACAATGTATTCGCAAATAACAGCGTGAAGATAGCAACTACAAGACCTGATGCTGTCGAAACTAGCGCTTCACTAATACCTGCTGTTACAGAAGCTGTTTTTGTACCTCCCACATCCCCAATATTCAGCGATGCGAACGAAGCAATCAAACCTAATACTGTACCTAGTAAACCTAGCAAGGGACTTAGACCAATAATTGTTTCAAAGATGGTGTTAAATCTTTTGAGAAGCGGAATTTCTGCTTGCGCTTCACCTTCTAACGCCAAACGAAATTGTTCTGGTGTCGGGTTTTCTAACGAAAGTGCTGACAGAAAAATACGCGCCATTGGTAAATCTAAATTCTGCTGTAACTTATCTAAGGCACCGACAACATTATTGTGACGGTAAAGCTTTAACACCTGATTAATTACTATATTTTGACGGCGGCTAATTTTCGTCCAAAACCATATACGTTCGACTACTAACGCAATGGATACCATACTAAATAATAGCAGTGGGAACATGACCACACCGCCTGCTAAAAACAGTTTTTGAATTTCCATTATTTTTTACTGCTGTTATTAAAACAATCTATAACTATCTAGTCAACTATGCATTAATTGCATCTACAGTATGTAAATATACTGCTTATTAACAAACAGCGCATTAACGCGCGCATTTAAAGCAAGCTATAACCAGAATTATCAATATTCAATACTGGTAACAAACATTAGCGAGATTCAAAAATAATGTCAAGCTTTTGCTCAAAAATGAGTAATTTAGATAACAATATGTAATATGACATCACGTAAAACATTGATTTTAAAGTATGACATTATGTCGTATTTACAAATATGACAATGCGTCAAAGATTGTGTCATAAGTATGACGCTCTGTCATATTAAAAATTCTTTGAGAAAACATTTAAAAAATAAGAAATATTACAAACTATATTTCTAGAATAGTGATACTATACCGTAAATGGTTAAGTATATTTAGGTAAGAACATGATCAGCTTTTCGAGTATTGCTGTCGAGTGGCGAGAAAAAGAAGCAAAAAAATCAAATAATTTTATTATCTATAGCTTGGTAATTTCGTCGGCATTGCATATTATAGTGCTAATTTTAGGTATTGGTAATTTTTTAGTGAGTAAAGTACCTGAGATTGAAAGCGAACCGATAGAAGTGGAAATTGTTGAGCCTCCTACTGAAATAGCCAAACAACCAGAAAAGCAATTACCATCATCGCAGTCTTCAGGAGGCGGTGGTGGCGGACTGCTAGGTACGAATACTCAAGCCAACACTTCTGCCGTTCAACCTAACTTTAATCCAGCACCTGCATTGCTGCGCCCTCTAGTAATGACGCTGATATCCAACCCATACTACCTAAAAAAATCAAGCAGAGTGAAAGCGTGGCTTCACAAAACGTTACAAAAGTTGCACCAAAGCTGACAGTAGCAGAGAAGCCACAAATTGAAAAGTCACAGGTTGAAAAAACAGAACTAGCTAAATTACCAGAACCCAGTGTTGTTCGTTCGGTAAACTCACAACCGACACCATCCGCTTCGGTAACACCACAACTACAAATTACACCAGAAGCTACACCAATACCACAACCACAAGTTACATCAGAAGCGAAGGTAACACCACAGCCACAACAAGTTAACCCTTTAAACAGTACTCAACCAACAACTACATCAACGCAAGCAAATTCAAACGTACCTGTTCGATTTAATAACAAAAGGTTAACTGATTTGTTATCACAAACGCGCGGTAATGTCAGTCAAGCGAATAACAATGATAAGCCCATAAATTCCAATTCACGTGAGGGCAGTAATAACAATAACGCTGGAACAGGAAATAACAATTTGAATACCTCTGGCATCGGTAATAGTAAAGAAAGTGGTAGAGGTTTAGGAATTGGTATTGGAAATGGTTCAGGTAACGGTTCGGGTAATGGTGCTGGAAATGGTTCAGGTAACGGTTTAGGAAATGGTTCGGGTAATGGTACAAATACAAATGACAACATCAATAACAAACCACCCGAAAAAACTACAGTTGCCACAGCACCAAAACCACCAAATCCTGAATATGGCTCAAAATTAGATCCAGCAGATTGTCAAGAATGTATTATCGAGTATCCAGAAAGGTCTAGGCGCCGAAAAATTGAAGGAAGTCCAGAGGTCAGCATTGATGTTGACGAAAATGGAAAAGTGACTAATGCTAGACTAAATCGCTCCAGTGGCAGCCAAGAACTGGATGAAGCTTTGCTAGAACAAGCCAGAAAGTTTAAATTAAAACCTTCTGCTCGTGTGAGTCAAGGTGTGCGTGTTAGTGCAAATTTTGTCATTGATGGTTCGCAGCGTCATCAAGAATTACAACAGCGGAAAAGAAAAAGAGGCAAAAAGAACTAAAACAACAAGAACAAAAACAGCGCAACGAAGCACAAAACTCTAATTGTCAAACAGCTACACAACGTGACGAGGCGCCCGGAGCGTTCACGAAATCAAAATGATAGTCAGGAGTTAGAAAACCAAAAAGTCGAAACAGCATCCCTTTCTCGTCGTAATGAGTCGAATAGTTCTGATGAACCAAGAAAAGTTATACCTAAAAGAAAACGTTCTTTACAGCGTTTGAGCAATGTTTTGCTCCATAAACCCGAAGCACCACGAAAAGCAACACGAGAAATACCAAGTACACCCGCGCAAAAACCCCCACCAAGTGAAGAAAATAAAGAACAAAATTAGGATAAGCAATGTAAAATCCTGTTAACTAAAGCAACGTGAATAACTCAGCTATGACGCTTGATGTTAATACTAATAGCCTTATTTCTCCCAGTATTACCTGTACCTCACACGTTAACTGTTCAGGAGGCGCCCCCACCAAGCTGGGAATATTAGCTTCAGGTAGCGGCAGTAACTTTGAAGCAGTTGCCCAGGCAATAAAAAATGGGCAACTCAACGCCCAAATTCAGGTTTTGATTTATAATAACAAGAATGCATATGCAGCAGTACGCGCGGCAAATTGGGATATTCCAGCAGTACTATTAGATCATCGTGACTATAAAAGTCGCTCAGATTTGGATGCAGAAATTGCACGGACTTTGCAAAAATACAATGTAGAGTGGGTTGTAATGGCTGGTTGGATGCGAATTGTCACCCAAGTGCTAATTGATGCATACACTGACAAGATTATAAATATTCATCCCAGTTTATTACCCAGCTTTAAAGGTGCCCATGCTATTGAACAAGCTTTAGCTAGTGGCGTAAAGATAGCTGGCTGTACAGTACATATAGTACGGTTGGAAGTTGATAATGGACCAATTTTAATGCAAGCAGCAGTACCTATCTTACCAAATGATACAACCGACACGCTTCATAAGCGAATTCAAATTGAAGAACACCGAATTCTCCCTGCTGCTATCTCCCTTGCTATAGTAAGGGCGGGTTAACAAAAAATTTTCGTTTATGATTAGCATATCTGTAAACCCGCCCATATAGTAAGGGCGGGTTAACAAAGAATTTTCGTTTATGATTAGCATATCTGTAAACCCGCCCATATAGTAAGGGCGGGTTAACAAAGAATTTTCGTTTATGATTAGCATATCTGTAAACCCGCCCATATAGTAAGGGCGGGTTAACAAAGAATTTTCGTTTATGATTAGCATATCTGTAAACCCGCCCATATAGTAAGGGCGGGTTAACAAAGAATTTTCGTTTATGATTAGCATATCTGTAAACCCGCCCCAACAAAAATGACGCGCGTAATTGGTTTAATGAGTGGCACGTCAGTCGATGGTATTGATGTTGCCTTAGTAGATATTTCCGGTGAAGATTTAGATATAAAAGTCGAGTTAATTGAAAAAGCTACTTACCCCTATCAACCTGCACTTAGAGAACGCATTTTAAGTGTATGCGCGGGTGAGGCTATTTCGATGCCTGAACTTGCACAGTTAGATGATGCCATTGCAATCGCTTTTGCTCAAGCTGCTGTAAATATTCAAACCATACACGAAGATGCCACACTTATTGGTTCGCATGGACAAACTGTATACCATCGCCCACCAATAGAAGCTGGAGAAGTCTGTGAAACAAATCTTGGTTATAGTTTACAGCTTGGTCGCGGCGCCTTAATTGCCGACTTAACGGGTATCACAACCGTGAGTAATTTTCGTGCCGCTGATATTGCTGCGGGTGGTCAAGGGGCGCCGCTTGTACCGCGTGTTGATGCTGCATTGCTTGCTCACCCCAATGAAGCAAGATGTATTCAAAATATTGGCGGTATTGGTAATGTTACTTATATCCCGGCTCGAAGTGGTGATTGGTTATCTCAAATTCGCGGTTGGGATACTGGACCTGGAAATAGTTTACTTGACTTAGCTGTAAATCAATTAAGCGATGGTACTAAAAATTATGATGAAAATGGCGATTGGGCGGCTAGTGGTACCATTTGCCAACCTCTAGTTGATAAATGGCTCAAACATGAATATTTCCAGGCGCCACCACCCAAATCAACTGGACGTGAGTTATTTGGGTTTGATTATATAAAACAGTGTTTTCACGAGGCTGAACAGTATAAATTAAATCATGCTGATTTTTTAGCCACACTCACCGAATTGACGGCAGCTTCAATCGTTTATAATTACCGTCATTTTCTCCCAGAAATGCCAAAACGAGTACTTTTATGCGGCGGTGGTAGTCGTAATCTTTATCTTAAACACAGGTTGCAAGCACTTTTAGAATCAATTCCAGTTACAACCACAGACGAATTTGGATTAAACGCCGATTTTAAAGAAGCTATCGCTTTTGCAGTTTTAGCATACTGGCGCCTTCATGGCAGTTCTGGTAACTTACCCTGTGCAACTGGTGCAAAACAAGAAGTACTATTAGGAGAAGTTATTGAGTGCTGAGTGCTGAGTGCTAAGTGCTGAGTGCTGAGTGCTGAGTGCTAAGTGAACAACTCTTAACTCCGCGCCTCGTACAGATTCCATTAATGGAGTCTCTACTCAGCACGAGCGCACTTTCTACTCAGCACTGTAAAGAAACATACAAGGTATTTACAAGTGAGACACTCTTTTTTACTCGAAGCTGGACGCTGGACTTTACAAGGTAGCTGGTTGGAACGTGACACAATGCCAGTTGCCGTCAAAGGTATGACTTTAGTTGCTTGGAACCGAGATAATTGGTTTACTATGGCAACTAAACTCATATTTCCAGGCAGCGAACGCGCGGAAATTGCTTTACAGTATAAAGGTCGTCTGGATGATGGTGAGCGTCACTACTCCTTTTTACTGCAACATAACCAGTTTGGACAAATCGAAGGAGAAGGTTGGATCGGACCAGAAACAATTGTGCAACGGTACTGGGTACTTAGTGACCGTCAACGTCGTAGTGGTTTTGAAACCCTACACCGTATTGATAACGATTCTTATCATATGACTGGCGGTATTCTCGTTGGTCATTTTCTCTCTAGTACAATGGAGGCAAAACTCGAACGTCAACAAAATCAGTCCTAATATTAAGTAATGCTTAAGAAATAACTCTTTGGGTAGAAGTTGTACATGATTGTAATAACGTAATCTTAAAGTTTATAATCATTAAACTAAATCGATATAAAGACCTAACTGGTTGTTTAAGTATTAAAAATGCAACAAGAGGAAGCGTCTTTTAATCTACATACCAATATGCAGCAAACGCAAAAAGGTGATTCCATCAAAGAAGACGGAATGTTACTTCATCTCGTTGATGGCAGCCTAGGCGGATGTAATGGCATCGAGTGTTTCGGATATAGTCCAAACGAAATGATAGGCAAAAATCTATTTGATCTATTTGACCAAATCACAGACGCAAGAGGGGCGCCTTACACACACAATACTTACCCAGCCATCATAGCATTTCAAACATGTAATTCTTATCAAAAGGTAATAATTGGGTTTCGTAGACCGAATGATGATAATAAAGTTTGGCTAGAATTTAACTTTCAACCCTTGTTCTTCTTAGGCGCCACTAAACCTTACGCTGTGGTATCAAATTTCTATATTTTAGAAAAAACGCAAGCTAAAAATAATTTTGTACCAGATAGTGATAGTAATACCTCGTCAGAACTAATAATATCTAAGACATACTCGCAATTAGAGAAAGATAATACACAGCTATCGAAAGTTCATAGTGAATTACAAGTTGCTTTAGAAGAACTTAACGTTGCAAAAGAAGAAATGCAACATCAAAATTTGTTATTAGAAAACGAACGACAACGCTATGTAGATTTATTCAACTTCGCTCCAGATGGGTATATCGTTACAGACACTAACGGAAAAATTCAGGAAGCAAACCAGTCTGTAGCTCTACTTCTTGGTTCAAAACAGGAAAATATAGTCGGTAAATATCTAACAACCTTTATTCCACACGAAGAATATCAAAATTTTTACTTGCAATTCAACCAGTCACGCGCGCTACCCCAATTACAAATACAAACAAAAGAACTTCAAATTCAGCCAGAAAAAGGGGTGCCGTTTTGCGCTGAGGTAACAGTAGCCAGCATACACCATAATAAAACTGGATTTGCAGGTTTACGGTGGTTGATTCGAGACATCACGTCGAGAAAGCATTCGCAGCAAGCTTTACAGCAAAGTGAATTGTACTTCCGGACTTTGGCAGATGCAATGCCACAATTATTTTGGACTACTTTACCCGATGGCTACCACGATTACTTTAACAAGCGCTGGTTTGAATATACAGGAATGACTTTAGAGCAGACCCAAGGTTGGGGATGGAGTCATTTGTTACATCCAGATGACCGACAAAGGTGTTTAGATATTTGGAACGAATCGTTGCGTACAGGTAAAGACTACAATATTGAATATCGTTTTAAACGCGCGCTCGATGGACAGTACCGTTGGTTTCTTGGTAAAGCATTTGCCTTGCGGGACAAAGACGGGAAAATTATTCGATGGTTTGGCTCTTGTACTGATATTGATGATACGAAACGGGTTGAGCAAGCTTTACGTGAGAGTGAGGAACGTTACCGAATTTTGACAGAAGTTGCTCCCCAGGTCGTTTGGATGTCTCAAAACGATGGCAAAATAACTTACTGTAATCAATATTGGCTCGATTATACTGGTTTGTCGTTCGAGCAAACTATCGGCTATCAATGGGTTGGCGCCATTCATCCAGAAGACCGAAACAAAGTTTCAACAATTTGGTACCAAGCAACAGGTAATGGTGATAACTACGAAGCAGAAATACGCTGTCGTCGCGGGTCGGATGGAATGTATCGCTGGTTTGCAGCGCGCGGGTTACCTTTACGAGATGATTCCGGACAAATAGTTAAGTGGATTGGTGTTGCTAATGATATCCATGACCGCAAGCAATCGGAAATTGAGCGGGAACGTTTATTATTAAGCGAACAAGCAGCGCGCGAACAAGCAGAAAATGCTAACCGCATTAAAGATGAGTTTCTTGCTGTTCTTTCCCATGAGCTACGTACTCCACTCAACCCTATTATTGGTTGGGTTAAGCTATTAAAAAGCGGTAAGTTAAAGCCTCAAAAGGTATCCGAAGCATTAGACACTATTGAGCGCAATGCCAAATTACAAGTTGACTTAATCGAAGATTTACTCGATGTTTCTCGAATTCTTCGCGGCAAACTTACACTTAACCCGACTCGTGTAAATTTAATCTCTGTAATTTCGGCAGCTATTGATACTGTGCGTTTAGCTGCAGAAGCTAAAAGCATTCAGATTTTGAGTCAGATTAGTACAGGTAATAGCACTGAAGTGCTAATCACGGGGGATGTCGCGCGCTTGCAGCAGATATTCTGGAATCTTTTATCGAATGCCATCAAGTTTACACCTAGTGGTGGGCAAGTAGAAATACGCTTATTACTAGAAGTTCCTTTTGTCAAAATTACTGTTAGTGATAATGGTATTGGTATTAGTCCAGACTTTTTACCACATATATTTGATTATTTTCGTCAAGAAGACAGTACAACAACAAGAAAATTTGGTGGACTGGGATTAGGGTTAGCAATTGTTCGCAATTTAGTCGAACTACATGGTGGAACAGTCAAAGCATATAGTTCCGGTTTAGATCAGGGAGCTACTTTTACTGTTAAACTACCCCTCTTGAATAGTGCTGAGTCGAAAGTGCTGAGTGCTGAGAATAACCCTATCAGCACTCAGCACTCAGCATTAAGCACTAGTACAGACGCGATTAATCGCGTCTCTACACTCTCTGGTATTCGAGTTTTGGCTGTTGATGATGACCAAGACTCACGAGACTTTATTGCCTTTGCTTTGGAATTATACGGCGCCGAAGTGACTAGCGTGGCATCGGCGCTTGAAGCACTGCAAGTACTGGCAAACTCAAAACCACACATTTTAGTTAGCGACATTGGAATGCCCTTAATGGATGGGTATGAATTATTACGACAGGTCAGAAAATGGGCGCCTGAAAATGGCGGACTAGTTCCAGCCATTGCACTGACAGCTTTTGCTGGAGAATACGACCGTCAAAAGGTTCTTGATACTGGTTTTCACGTTCATCTCGCCAAACCAGTTGAACCCGATACTTTAGCCCATGCCATAGAATCGTTAGTTCAGAAATAATAACTAATTTATATAGTATATAATTATACTTAAATAAAATTATTGACGTTGCATTTGTTTAATTGAAGTTTGGTGTTTATTGCCAGAAATTTGGGAATACTAAAATTAGCAGGAAATTTCCTTGAGTAGAGACTAAACGTGTTTAGTCTCTACAATCCAAAATCTATTATCTAAAATCTAAAATTCGCTTATTTTAAAAAGATTGGAGTCAATGCTTACTATGTCAGACCCCAACCTCGGTCGCAAACTTAACAAACGGTACCAGCTTCAGGAGTTAATAGGAACCGGAGCAATGGGACGAGTATATCGTGCCAAGGATACTTTGTTGGGAGATGTGCCTGTTGCGGTAAAGTTTCTCTCGATGTCTATTCAAACTAATAAAAAAATGCGGTTGCAAGAACGCTTTGAGCGTGAAGCTAAAACCTGTGCGCTTTTGGGACAAAAAAGTATTCAAATTGTTCGAGTTATGGACTATGGCGTAGATGAGCATAATACTCCGTTTTACGTAATGGAATATTTACAGGGTAAAAGCTTGTCGTATATCATCCGCAAACAAGAAATGTCATTATTGCGGTTTTTGAGTATGGCACGTCAGATTAGTTTGGGGTTGCAGTGCGCGCACGACGGTATTCCTATTGATGGCAAGATTTATCCGATTATTCATCGTGACATTAAGCCCAGTAATATGCTAGTCATTGTTGACCCTACGTTTGGTGAGTTAGTTAAAATCCTTGACTTTGGCATTGCTAAACTACTTCAGTCAAATACTCAGCAAACAAATTACTATTTGGGAACTTTGGCTTATTCTTCCCCCGAACAAATGGAAGGTAAAGAATTAGACAACCGCTCCGATATCTATAGTTTGGGTGTGATGATGTTTGAAATGCTTACCAGTAAGTTACCTTTAACTGCCCCTACTCATTCATTTGGCGCCTGGTATAAAGCGCATCATTTCCAAGAACCGCGTTCGTTTGCAGAAATTGATACTAATTTTGACATTCCTAAACCTGTAGAAGACTTGGTAATGGCTTGTCTTGCCAAAAAACCCAGTGACCGTCCGCAAAACATTAGCGATATTATACAAACGTTAGCGGCAATCGATATTACATCTGGAAGTGGCAAAACAACTACATCTACTACCAATACATTACCCCATACTTCTGATACTCCTACAGTTGTTGCTCCTGGGTTAGATAAATCTTCAAACCCACCTAATGCTCTGCCAGAGGAGATTGTAAAACTTCAAAAGTGGCCTAGTAACAAACCAGTCGCTGATATTGTTTTCTCTCAACCCATTCGTGTTAACGATGAAGTTATTCCAGCGTTATGGATGATGCTACCAATAATAGAAATCCAAAAGCGTTCAGTTTGTACCCGTTACAACCAGTTTCTTTTTATTCCTTCTCCCCATCCAATGCTACTTTGGGTAACAGTTATCTATAACCGTAGGTTTGGCGCCAAATGGCTGAGTTACTACCTCGACCTCAAAAGCAATTTAGGTCAAGAAACAGTGCGGTTACTTAGTGAAAAAGGCTACTACCGCTTACTCTTTTTCGCGCGCGAGCAACCAACCCATCCCAGTCATACCTTAATATCAACTATTGCTTCTTCCCAATGTCGTCGCTTAAAGGAATGGCTATTACTCAGCCATACCCTACCTTCGTCAGCTAATCCCCAAATTAGTAAAACCTATCTCAAAACCGAATATGAAAAAATTAAACCTCAAATTCTTGCCAAGCTTTCCTCGATCAATACAGATTCTCCTTTCGACCTTTCAGCTTGATAGCTTGTGAAAATTTATATGTATTTTTCCTATTTGATTTAATATAAGTTTTATTTATATAAATTATAATATGTATATATTAGCTGTAATGTAACGATTTTCTATATAAATGTTAAGAAATAATAATATTAAATAAATTATGGTTGTAAAAAAAGCCTAAAGGAAATATAAATATTAAAGTAAAGGCACTAAACTAGTAACACTTATAGTAGTGCTACAGTCAGGAGCTTGATAAGTTAAAGCTTCAATATAACTACCTGGAGTCTCAAGTTGACGCCCCGGCATCCCCAGCTTTTTTCCATTCTGGAACTAAGCAAGAGAAGGAGGTCGCCTCCTGCGACAGTAAACTTCAATCACCTTTGCTTAAGCCAAACCAGTACCATCTAAACCCCACTGGTGCTTGAGAAGTTCTTTATATGTTGCTTCTCTAACAACCATTTGCTCATAAAGCTTGATTAAAAAGTCTTTCGCTTGGTCGTGGCTCATGCCTTGTACTTGGCTAGCAAAAGAGTGAATGCTAAATTGCTGTTCGAGTGAAAGTTCGATTGGGTTGTTCATAATAATACTCCGATAGAGAAAATGACGAAAGGACGTAAAAAATTTAGATAGATTAAGACAACTTACTTTGGCGCCTGAAATTAGATTTTCGCAAATAAAAATCTAATTTCATACCTCTGTATTACGAAAGATAACAGTTGTTTGACAAAATGCCCACTACTTTGGGTGTAATTTTGTGCTATATAAGCGAGTTAGTTGTCCAGTTTACCTTCTTAAAGTTTTGAGCTAAATATATACACCAAGTTTACCCAGGTAAATTTCGGTAAATGTGCTACACAAGCGTCAAAAGTTAAGGAGTTGACGGAAAACGGTGCTTTACGACTTACACCTCCTATGTAGGAAGGAGGCGAAGAGTATTAAAGTTGATTTTATTCGATATACAGCAAAAGTGACAAGATGTCAATTGATACAAAGCTATAATTTACCCTCCAATATTATTTTTGGAGGGTAATGTATTTTGTATCAAATTGTAAAGATGAAAAATGCTTAAAATGAACAAATTGGCAACGGATGTTAAACGGATGTAACGGATATTTGTTGGTAACAGGTAGAGACGTAACATGTAACGTCTGTACGTTATCCGTTACATCCGTTGTATCCGTTGCCAATATTAATCAAGCGCCACAAGTACGACGGTAATATTATCGTGTCCACCTTGTTCTTTCGCCGCTTCGATGAGCGCGAAAGCTGCTTTATCAAGCAGTGAGGATTCTTGGAGGTAACTAGCAATTTTTTCATCAACTAGTTCTTCAGTTAAACCATCACTACACAGCAGTAAACGGTCTCCTGGTTTTAAGTCGAGAGGTTGAACCTCGATACCTTGTAAATCTTCACGTCCTAAGCAGCGTGATAGCACGTGACGGAAGGGGTGAATACGTGCTTCGTCGGGGGAAATGTCACCAACTTTAAGAGCGCGCGCGACCCAGGTGTGGTCTTCTGTAATTTGTTCGAGTTGCGAAGAGCGCCAACGATATAATCTAGAGTCGCCGACGTGCGCGCACAAGGGAGAGTCGGGGTCACGCAATAGTATAACTACCGCAGTTGTACCCATATCAGCACGTTCAGGATGGCTTTGTTGGTCGCGTATAATAGCTTCGTTTGCTTGAAGAAGTGCCGCTTCAAGCAATTGTTCTGAGGGAATTGGTGAATCCCAATTTGCGACTAAATGAGCTTGAATTTCTTGCGTAGCGATACGACTGGCTTCTTCACCACCCGCATGACCACCCATCCCATCAGCAACTACAAAAAATCGTCCTTCTGGGTCAGTATAATAAGCATCCTGATTAGAAAATCGAATAAGTCCGGGGTCACTAGCTCCGATATAGTTTATTTTCATATTTTTTTTTAGGCATCGGAAACAATCATTTAATACATACGGTCATAACGGTCAAGGCGTAAAATAAGCCTAATTAACAGCCATGATACGCTCACTGCGACTAAAGCAACAAACGCAGCTGCCCATATATAATTTTTAACTAATAAAATCGAGGCTGAAAGAGTGAAAGTACCGATAATCACCGCGTAAGTGGTGGTTAATTGGATATTACTTTGTCTTCTTAGCAAGCGCTCGGTTTCTATCGCGCGGACACGCATTCTAACATCACCGCGTTCAAGTTTTTCGAGAGTATCTTCGAGACGACGCGGTAGTCCCAAAGCTGTAGTACTGACTTGGACTGCTTGACGGCCTAGTTCGTTAAGCAAACTATTGCCCTCACCATTCGTGTTAGTCATAAGCTGCATTGCATAGGGTTTAGCGACTTCCATAAAGCTGAACTCTGGGTCAAGTCCTTTACCAACACCTTCAAGCGTCGAAAACGCGCGCATGACGAAGGTAAAAGTTGCAGGAAATCTAAATGGCTGATTATAAGCGATTTCGTACAAGTCGTCACTAATGGATGCAACCGATTGGTTTTCAAACGGCTTATCCATAAAGTGATCAAGCATGTACTGCACCGAACGTCTTACTGGTCCCATGTCCTCAGTTGGTGCAATAGCGCCTAAATCAATCAGTGACTGCACAACTCTATCACCATCCTTGGAAGCAATGCCGAATAAAGTCTCCATCAAGCCCTCACGAACGTTAGACTTGATGCGTCCCATCATTCCAAAGTCATAAAAAATCAAGGCGCCTTCAGGGCTAACGGCAATGTTACCAGGGTGTGGGTCAGCATGGAAAAACCCGTCGTCGAGCAACTGGTGTAGATACGCTTCGGCGCCTTGGCGAGCAAGTACTTTTCTGTCTAAACCTGCCGCTTCTAAAGCTTCATATTGACTTATTTTGATACCGGGAGCATATTCGAGTGTGAGTACACGTGAAGAAGCGTAACGCCAGTAAACGCGAGGGACTTTCACCCACTCATAAGCGCGGAAATTGCGGCGAAAAGCGTCGGCATTGCGACCTTCGCTCAAATAATCTATTTCTTCCCAAAGAATTCTACAACACTCTTCATAAATTCCTATCCAGTCGCGTCCTTTTCCCCATTTGGGATGACTTTGAAAATAGCGCGTGATACCTTTAAGAATTCTTAAATCGATTTCAAATAGCTTTTTAAGTCCAGGACGTTGAACTTTAACAACAACGGCTTCACCAGAGTGTAAAACCGCTTTATGAACTTGTCCCAAAGAAGCTGCGGCTAGAGGAACGGGTTCAAAACTATGGAAAAGTTCAGGAATTTTTTTACCTAGTTCTTTCTCGATAGTAGACTCAACCTGATCGTAGCTAAAAGCTGGAACACGGTCTTGTAACTTCGATAGTTCTTCGACATACTCGGCCGGAAATAAATCCGCGCGCGTCGAAAACAATTGTCCAACTTTAATAAAAGTCGGGCCTAAATCGAGTAATGTGTTGCGAATCCAAACTGCCAAAGTCCGGCGCCGTGCTGCTTGCTTTGCGTCACTAACTCCCCCTGGATAACTCCAAGACTTGTTATATAGCCAAAGCCGATACATCAATAGCAGTACAAAACCCCAAATATCGATAAAGCGGCGCCTGCTAGAGTAGTTTTCGCGATTCCAACGGTATGCCTTGTCCGAATATCCTTTTTCCATATGCTTCAAATACCGCTGGGATTAACTGAACTCGGAAGAAAATACACTTTTATTTTCGCTTGGAAAGTAAACTTTAAATTTATTGTATGGTGGCCGAAGCCACCTTACGTCTTCAACCACTAACGCGATGGCGTTGCAATTCAGTCCGCAAAGTCGCAATTTCAGCGCGTAAATCATCAATCGTAGCTTGTGTATCAACTGATGCTGATTGTGCAGTAGTGCTTGGAGAAGCAAAACCTGCACCTGCCGCTTCAGATGCGCTAGAAGCGCGAACCATTACTTCGTCTGTAAATGAGCGCATTTGCTCGCGTAACTCAGCATCTAACTTACCAAGTTCGCTCATCGCATCAGTTACCGTAGTTTCAAGACGCTCGCTAAGAATTTCAGCGACCGCTCTACCTACAAAAAAAGCCTGTAAAAGAGGGGTAGTCATAAATATTTACAATACTCATCCGCTAGAAAATTATAACTTGCCCTCTTGCATTGATGTGTCTGTCAATGGCGTTGATTTCCACATGTTTTTGTTAAGTGTCATTAAAACTTTATGACTACAGGACGATTATTTTTTGGAGTCGTTTGGCTGAGACTGTGGTTGCTGGCGCTTAGTTTTGCATTTGTTCAGGCTTTTTGTTACGCTCTGTTTCATTTTTCTTTTGATCAGGGCATTTCTTTTTGTCTTCGCGACACTCCTGAACCTCTTTTAATATAGTTTTAACTTTTGCTCGAATTTCTTCATGCTTGCCAACTCCTTCATAAGCATAGCGATTGTAACCATTGCGCGTGATCAAATCTTCCAAATAACCCACCCGTTCACTACCACCTGGGTGTGATGATGCCCAAGTTGGTGGTGCGTTTCTATTTTTCATTTGTTCTTTGAGTGTTACCATCAGGTTTCTTAACCCATCTGCCGCATATCCAGTTGTTACAAGTAAGCGTGTGCCCAAAACATCTGCTTGACGCTCCATATCACGGCTGTAGGATAGTCCAAACAATTGTCCAACGGTTCCCCCTAACGGTAAATACTGGGTAATATTTGAAACTAAATTACCTTGAGTGACTAGCTGAAAACCGTGGGATAGAACAACATGGGATAATTCATGACCAATTAATCCTGCTAATTCAGCTTCGGATTTTGCCTTCTCAATGGCGCCTGCATTAATAAAGATTTTGCCACCAGGTAAAGCGAATGCGTTTAAGTCAGGTTCGGGAATTACGAAAAACTCATATTTAAATTCATTGCGTCCGGCAACTAATGCGAGTTTTTGTCCAATATCGTTAACGTATGTATTAACGGTTTCATCCTTGACCAAATCAAGTTGTTTTTTCGCTTGTTTGGCTACACTATTACCTATTGATTCTTCACCTTGCAACAGCATCACCGCTGAGTCAAGCGCCGAAAAAGGTCCAAGCAAACTACCTGTAACAGCGTAACCTAGGGCACCTGTAATAATATTGGCAATCGCATTCCCGCGAATTTCACCCCGAACATGAGATTTATAACGCTTCAAATTATCCGAAGCCAACTTTGTAAATTCTGGCGTTAACGGGTCGTTAGGATTGAGAATTGCGTATTGCCGTGCAGCTAAGGATGCTTCCATCCACTTTTTCGCATCCGCTAACGCTGCAACACGCGCTCTGACTAAATCTGGTTGATTTGGATAAAGCGTTGCTGCCCGCTCTAATACCTGTAATGCTTTTTTCTCATCACCGTATTTTTTTAGGTATTCAGCATATCTAATATGACCCGGTATAAACTGAGGCACCTGCTGTACTAATAAATCCAAAGGTACCAAAATGCGAGTTTGTAAATTAGCGATGATTCCTGCTTCAGCTTCACGCCAGTATACTCTACCCGCAGGTGTTAGCTGTGCTGCATCAATAATAGGAGGTTGACGCTGCTCGTTACTGTTATCAGCTGCTTGCTTGAATGGTTCTTTGACCTCACGATAAACCTTCTCTGCTTCAGCAGTATTTCCAGCTAAATAAAGCTTATCCCCCTCCATCAACTTTTGCCGACGTGCGATTTCTTCAGGTGTTGGTTTTTCCTCTTCTTCAGGTTTCTTTAATTCAGGTTTCTTATTACTCTCTTCTGAATTTGATACAGGTTTTGTTGATTCTTCTGGTTTATTATCTTTGGAATGTGAAATAACTTGTTCTAAAAGTGTATCTGTATCCGATGTAGCAGGTTTTACCGTTTCAATTGAATTAGACGCAGCAGGTTGCTGTGCAGGTGAAACGTTTGGTTGTGTGACGATAATAAAAATAGATGTCCCTACGGAGAGAAACACCCAGTTTAAAGAAAGGAACAAAGACTTCCATCTACGTTTCATAGTAGGGCTTCGTGCAAAATGCTCTTTTTTACACTTTATTATCTTTAAGGATGCGCGCGCTACCTCACAGCCAAAACTTCATCAATTTAGCAAATGTAAAGAAAAATAAAGAATTATTACAAAAATATAATGAAATATTGCAACAAAATATGAACTAGTGATACGAAAGTTAGCACTTGGCAAACGTTTTTTGATAGAAATTTCTGCAAGCGATATTTTTCAACCAAATAAAACATCTAATAAATCAAGGAGCTAATCGCTTGTTAACATCAACATTACTAGCTATTACATACGCAACGGCGCCTTTGCAATGGACTCCTGCCGTTGGAGCGATAATGGTCGTTTGCAACATCTTGGCTATTGCATTAGGAAAATCAACTATTAAGTATGCTAACGCTGAACCTGCCGTGCCCGCGTCTAACTTCTTCGGTGGTTTTGGCTTGCCTGCAATTTTAGCCACAACTAGCTTTGGTCATATTCTGGGCATCGGTGTAATTTTAGGTTTACACAACCTTGGAAGAATTTAATGAGTGATGAGTGCTGAGTGCTGAGTGCTGAGTCAAAAACTTGTACTCTACTCAGGACTCAGCACTTTCTACGAGCGCACTACTTAAACTGCCATTTCTGTCATACTACGCAGTTGGCGCAGAGAATTGAGACAAGCGGGACAGTCGCATCCGAAAAGTTTAATGGCTGTGTCGCTTTCTTCGTCGGTAAATGCAAGCTCGGTTATCTGGTTCGGCGCCTGTGCTACAAGTTCTGGTTGTTTTTGGGCTATAGCTAAAGCTTGTCCGGGTGCAGTACTCACTTTGTGGCGCCGCTCACAAACAAACTTATGTTGTGAAGAATGTGGCGAACGAATACAATCAAGCGAGCCAGTATGGATAACTTGACCTGCTTGTGCAGGAGTGATCATCATCATTGATGCCATCGAGGCAAACAATGCAGGGCTGGAAAGTAATGTAAGGACAAATTTCTTATTCATTGACTCAATTTAATCTGAACTACAGAGACGGCATTAATGATTTCACATCTTTTTGTTGTTGCTCAGTGCATTTTATACAAAGATGTGACGATTGTCATGGTTATTACTGACTAAGTATTGATGAATTTGGTTACTGCCCCTGATTTGGGTAATGTAGAGATTAACAAGTTTAAGCGACTGACTCGATTCAAGTCTGCCAAGTTCCCAACATTTATAGACGTTACTTTTCGTGTGGCGCCTCAAATTCCCTTAAAATTCGTGTGTTGGGTTAAATATTACAGTGGCAGAATATTTGTTTTACTATGGCGAATCAAAATAAAATTCCGGTAATTATCAATGGTGCTGCAGGTAAAATGGGACGTGAGGTAGTTTTAGCCGTATCCCAAGCATCAGACATGACAATAATGGGCGCCATTGATACTAGCCCAGAACATCAAAATAAAGATGTCGGAGAATTGGCTGGTTTAAGTGAGCCATTGGAAGTGCCAATTACCAACCAATTAGAACCAATGTTAGGGTATGTGGCAGGAGAGCGACAAATGCTTCCTGGAGTAATAGTAGATTTTACTCATCCAGACGGAGTGTATGATAATGTTCGCAGTGCCATAGCGTATGGTATTCGTCCGGTGGTTGGTACTACTGGTTTAAGTCCTCAACAGTTACAAGATTTAGCAGACTTTGCAGAAAAAGCTAGTACAGGTTGTTTAATTATTCCTAACTTCTCGATTGGAATGGTACTGTTGCAGCAAGCCGCTGTTACAGCATCACAATACTTCGACCATGTGGAAATTATTGAACTACACCACAACCAAAAAGCTGATGCACCGAGCGGTACAGCTATTCAAACTGCCCAAATGCTCGCAGAAATGGGTAAATCTTTTAACCCTGCTACTGTCAAAGAAGAAGAAAAGCTCAAAGGAGCGCGCGGAAGTGATGCTGGTGAAGGTATACGAATTCACAGTATTCGCTTGCCTGGATTAATTGCACACCAAGAAGTTATATTTGGTGCAGCAGGGCAAATTTATACACTGCGTCACGATACTTCTGACCGAGCTTCTTATATGCCAGGGGTTTTACTAGCAATCCGCAAGGTTCAACAGTTAAAGTCGTTAGTATATGGATTAGAAAAGATACTTTAATAAGTTAGTAGGGTGGGCACTGCCCACCTTACTTCTATTAACTCCTAACTAAATTAATTATGCTTGTTCCATTAACGCGCGAAAAATTTGAACAATTGATTCCTTTGATAGGAACTGGGCCACAGTACAAGTACTACTGGGGTAATTTTTCAAAACTTTTACAAAGATTATTAATTTCAGTAGTTGCCGCAGCTGTAGTTTTACTTTTAAGGTTTGTTTTAGGACTTAATTTTGGTCCAATTGTATTTGTACTCGGACTGATAAGTGCATTTTACTGGTTGTGGAGTCCAGTGTTTCAAGCTAGCTTGCGAAATGGTAAATGCCGACGTTATAAATATTGCGGCTTTTTTCGCGGTCGAATATTAGACTTATGGATAACTGAAGAATTAATAGGTAAGCAAGAAACAGTAAATAATAAAGGTGAATTAGTAATCGTCGAAAACCGTGAAAAGCGAATTAACCTAGAAGTAGGTGATGAAACCGGATTTACTGCTGAGTATCAAGCACCATTACAAGTTGCGTATAAAGCTGTAACACGTGGTCAAATCGCTGAAATGCTTGTGTTCTCAAATCGTGCTGACCTCAGCCGCATCGAAGAAATTACTGATATATATGTTCCTAATCGTAATATTTGGATCAGCGATTATCCTTATTTACGAAGAGACTTTTTTACAGAAGTTGGAAACCGCTTACGCGATGATGATGATGATTATGACAGACCAAGGCGCCGTCGTCGTCCGCAAGAGGATACAAGACGCAGAAGAAACGATGATTGGAGTACAGAAGAAGATTATTAGCAACAGATATTAACGCGGATGAGTTGTTGGTATAAAACAAAGCCTAGTTATTTGAAATTATCTATCCGTTACATCCGTTTATCATCCGTTGCCAATTTTTCCTTCTTTCCCGTAAGCTTGCCAAGCTAAATCTACCAAACCATCAACAATAGCTGCAGCAACCACGGCATTTCCCTTGCGACCTTCAATCATTATATTTGGCACAAGCGATTCACGTAAGCGCTCTTTTGCCGTATCAATATTTATAAATCCTGGAGGAGTTGCAATTATTAAAGCTGGTTTTATTTCTTCTGCTTCAATCAATTCCACCAGTGTGGAAAGTGCTGTTTGAGCTTGACCAACAATAAAAATTCCTTCCGGGTATCTTTTTGCTAATACCTCAGTTCCCGATGCCACACGAGTTTTTTTGTCTTGACGATGATTTACGACCTCAAAACTGCAAAATACTGGATTAGCAAAAGTATTCTGAATATCATGTGCTATACCTATTTGCACCATCGGCACATCGACAACTATAGTTGTTCGCGCGGCTAAAGCTGCAGCTGCTGATTGTAAAGCGCGCTCTGAAAAACTCAGTAATGATTTATATTCAAAATCGCACGTGGCATAGATAACACGCTTAACGATTTCATATTCTGCAGGCGAAAAAACATGGTCGCCAATTTCACTATCAATTATTGCCAAGCTTTGAGCGTCAGTTATATGCCATTCCATCGCAGTTCTGCAACACACAATAGTTCTCAGCTTACAACAGTAGGGTGCGTGACGCTATAAGCAATATAAAACGAAGCTAGTTGCAACAGTAGGGTGCGTGACGCTATAAACAATATAAAACGAAGCTAGTTGCAACCGTAGCGTCACGCACCATCTTTAAGATAAATGGCACCCAAAAATTGCCGGATACTGGTGCGTTACGCCACCAGAATTTGCGCTTCGTTTAAGAATTGTTTATGGCGTAACACACCCTACGATTCTGCGTTTGATGACGGGCGCCCAAAAGCTGGCGAAAGAAACGCGACTATGGCGCCCATTAAGAAACCAGCGATATTGCGAACTAAAGGCAACCATTCAGTTGTACGAGTGACGACAGGTCCAATACCAAAGGCAAGAAATAGAATTCCCCACAAAGGTGAGAAAATTAATGCCCACTGCCATGCAAACACTTGACCTTCACGACGCGGTTGTGCTGCAAAACCACAAATCACGCCTCCAATTACTGATGTAATCAAAGTCAAAATCCACTGTTCGCGCGGTAATCCTGGCACAACACCACAACCACCCTTACGCAAACAAGATTCTACAGTACTTAAAGTATCAATAATCGCTTTGTCTTCACCATTTTCACGCACGTAGTACAAATTTCCAAACCTGGTTTGCAGTTCAATCCAGAATGTTCTTGGTAATAATTCGTACACAGCATCGCCAACGCTAAAGCTGAGAATATTACCCCCACGAGCATCCGATACAAGCAAAATGCTTTTATCATCTAGACCCCAAAAATTGATAACCGCACGACCAGGAGTACGGTCAAACTGAGTTAATACTCGTAACTTCCACCCTGTCTCATCTTGAAAACTGTTAAGTTCTTTGACCAAATTCTCTTCTTGTACATCAGTTAGAGTTTTGGCTAAGTCTACAACTGGGGTTGATGTTTTTGGTAATAGTTCTGGGTTGTCATAAGCTAAAGCATCGAGAGGATGCGTTACCCAAATAGAACCAGCTAAGAATAATAACCCTACAAACGCCCCTAAGCGCCGCCAAAAACTTTTTTGCATGGACTTTTTATAATAATTTCAACGCTGAGTGTTAAAAGCTTGTTTCAAAGCTTAAGGTAAAAGTGATACTTTGTTACACTTTTTAACTTTACTCTAATCTTGGGCGCCAATGCAAAAGTTTTTGAACTGTAGGTTGGGTTCGCCCCTTGCTCCCCCTAACACATGCTCAAGTTTTATGTTGGGTTCCGTTCCTCCACCGCTCCCTACATGGGTATGGCAACGCTTTTAAGGATATTCATCGGACCATAATCTTTGAGACGTTGGAGTTGCGCTCTTGTGCGTACAAGTAAAGCACCCGCAAAACCTAGTGAATTTACTGATATTGACTCGAAACATTCGTGTTGTCGCGGTATAACGAGCATCCACTCTCGCGTAGCTAGTAAATTATACGCGCCTGTTTGTTGATTATTTGTGCTATCTTCTAACCCTACTGCCTTGAGTAATTCACGGTATTGTTTTAAAGTCGCATTACCAGCCTCAATAGGGGACTTTACCCAATCAGGATTTAGATGTGTGAAAGCGTGTACGAATGGAAGTCCGGGTATGGTACCTAAAGAACCTTTAAATGAAGCTGATGAAAGTAAGGGTTCAATTGGTAACTTGACACCAGTCGGCGCAAGTGGTAAGGGGACTAACTGTAAATGTTTATGCTTTTGACTGGCGCCTGCAACTTGACCGCCATTATAAAACGCTAACCCATCGAAATCAGTCATACAAGACCACATTGCCGCAAAGTCTCGCTCGGTTAACAAAGATTCTTGCTCTTCAAACGCGCGGGTGATAATCAGCAAGTGGTGATCAACAACATTGAATTTGTTCAAAATACAAACGTGGGTGTCTGAAATATCCGCAACCCATAAATCTTGTTCGTAAGGAAGGAAAGGATCAAAGTCTTTACTAGTACTTTTATGCTCCTTGTTCGCTTTATCCTTTCGTACAAGATTCGATAATATTCGTACCATAAATACCACACCATCTTGCTCGACAAACTCGTAATCTGTCGGTATGGATAGCAAGGCGCCACACGACAGGGCGCGTTCCGTAGTCGCTTTAACACAATCCCATAATCTATCCATATACATCCTCCTTTATGTAGCCAATCATATAAGTAACCCCCCACGCACTTGATACGTGAGGGGTCGAATAGTTGGTAATCATAAAAGAGAAGTATAGGTTGAGTAAACACTGCCTAAAACTTGGAGTCCCACTCATATGACATTGGACGGCGCCTTGAAATCGATTGTTCCCCAACTACTGGAGATTACTGAACGCTTTATTTAATTAGGTTGCATGTGCCCAATCACTCAGTGATTCTTGGCTTTCCTTTGAGGAGTGCTTTTTAAGTGGCACTTTAGGTGTACCGATATCTACGTAAGATGATTGGCGTTTTTTGTCAGATTTGGTTGGGTGCGAATTTGCGCTATTTTGACTGCTTTTCACGTTTTTGCTCCGGATTGTATCTTATTTAATCAAAATCTCTGATTATTCTCTTCATCCGCCTTATAGATTTTTCCTGAAAATACAATAAAGATTTTATGAAGATAGAATAAAGATTATCTATAAAAAGTGAAGTGTCAATATATACGGTTGAAATTTTTGAGTTCTAATATCTTATACAGTTTTATTTTGGAAGTTATGCATTATAGTCTTAAATGGGGATTCCTCCCCATCTTGTACTAAATTTCCACCCAAATACTTCCTTCCTCGATGCGAGTAGGAAATACTGCAACACCTTTTTGGGTGGACATCATCCCCATGAGTTTGCCAATACCGGGTGGAAAGGGAGTCCATAATGTTGGGTTCCCTGTTTTTAAATCAAACGCACTGCGGTGAAAAGGACACACAATTGCCCCATCGGTAACTTTGCCCTTTTTAAGTGGCAGTCCCAAGTGGGGGCAAGAATTTTCAAGGGCATAAATTTCATTGTTGTGGTTTAGTAGTAAAATCGCGCGCTTTTCGACTTTCACTACCTTTCGTGCATCGTTTGGTAGTTCGTTTTGGGCAAGAACTTTAGTCCAGCTCATGTTCGTTCCTCTCTTTTGGGTGTTAGAAACCGATTTTTTATTAAATGCAGTTTCTAATGTTGATTGGATTTTACATCTTGCTGCGTCACTTCGAGATAAATATGCTCTAACCGCACAGGTTGACGAGAAATAGAATCAATATCAACACCCTCGAACCGTGCGATTATTTCTTTTAGCTCTATTACTTCGGGTATCCAAAATGCTAAATCGCCACCGTAACGTCGAGGTGTAAAACCATATTCTTGCGCCAATGCAATTGCTTTTTCTTCACTTTGAGTTTTTATCGTTACAACTTCATCTGCGGGTATATACTGACGTAATTGTGTTAAATTACCTTCTGCTAAAATTTGACCATTTTTGAGAATGCCGATTTTATCACATAATCTTTCAGCTTCATCAAGTAAATGCGTAGTTAGTAAAACCGTGATACCTTGATTCTTGAGTTGTTTGATAAGCTCCCAAATTTCGTAACGTGCTTCGATATCTAACCCTGTGGTTGGTTCATCTAAAATTACTAGTTTCGGTTGATGTACTAAAGCAACTGCCATATTTAGGCGCCGTTGCATTCCTCCGCTTAGAGTTTCAACCGGACTTTTCGCACGGTCAAATAGTTTTACATCCGCAAGTGTTTTGAGTACTTGCTCACGACATGTTCTTGAACGTAAACCGTATATTTTGGCAAAAAATGTCAGGTTTTCCTCACATGACAAAGTTTTATATAGTAAATTTTCTTGGGGAGCAATACCTATTAATGCTTTTGTATCATCAGTAATAGGTTGATTATGAATAGAAATATAACCGCTGTCAGCTTGGATAAGATTACAAATAATATTTATAGTTGTGGTTTTACCTGCACCATTGGCGCCTAGTAATCCATAAATTTGACCTGTATCTATATTTAAATTCAAATCATGCAAGACTTTTCTGGCGCCGTATGATTTGTTTAAATTTTTGATTTTAAGCATAGTCTGGTTTAAGTCTGGGTTTAATCTTCCCAACCCCCCGTGCGGGAGAGGGACTAAGAGTTGCTTTTTCCCGTTAATAAGTGGGCTAAGACCCTCTTGTTTTCCCCCCTTCCACGCCTACCGTGTACACATAAGTCTCTTTTTCTTCTCTTTCTTCTCTTTCTTTGTGTTCTTTGTGACGAGCGTGGTTTTTTAAAGAGATAAACCACTTTGAACACAAAGGGCACGAAGGGGGGAAAAGAAGGGGTTATTAAAGATGTGTGTACACGGCAGCCTTCCACGCGGGGGGTAAGGGGGGATTTTCCAAGGTTTTGATATTTTTTTACATCCTCTAAAAGTAATACTATAACAGAACATTAGAAGGTTGCTGTTGTTCTAAATGTAAAGTGTAGGTGATTCTTTTTTACCACAGAGACGCAAAGAACACAGAGATAAGAGAGATGAACCAGAAAGACACAAAGGAAGAAAAGCCTGGTTGATAAACATCAACCAGGTTTGAAGTTATGTCATATGATAAGTGTGTGAGATATTCTTTATGCTACAGATTGTTCAAGGTTAACTTTGACGACTTTGTTCTTTTCAGCTTCGGCTTTTGGTAAGGTTAAGTTCAAGATACCGTCTTTGAAGTCTGCTTTTACTTCAGTGTTTTGAATTCTAGCTGGAAGAGGTATTACTCGTTGAAATTTACCGTAGTAAAATTCGCTTCTTACTTTGCCGTCGGCTTCTGTTTTAGTTTCGCTTTTGCGTTCGGCACTGATGGAGACTGCTTTTTCGGCAACTTGAATCTCTACGTCTTTGGCTTCAACTCCGGGAAGTTCAAGCTTTAGGAGTAGTGCTTCGTCGGTTTCTTGAAGTTCAACTGCTGGAGCTTTTGCTGTTGGTTGATAGCTTTCAAATAAGGAATTCATTTGGCGTTGGAGTGCGTTTAATTCTTGCCAAGGGTTATAACGTTTTAACATCATATTTGTTTTAGGTTTAATTTATTTCACTTGCTTTAATTATTATAGTAAAGGCACCTTCCATAGTCAGAATACGGTTACTTACACCTAAAATTTTCATGATTACCACACTGAATATAAAGCATTATTGTCGGCACCAAAAATACGAATTATTGTTTACGGCTTTTACGATAGATGATATATTTAGGGGTAAGAATAACGAACCGTAAATACCCTAAAATTTCTCTCCTATACCAAACTGAATACGGTTATCTCCCTCATTATTAACACCGTAATCAAGGCGAATAGGTCCTAATGGCGATTGAATGCGGACACCAACACCATAACCGAAACCACTACCAGGTTTACCTCGCACTCCTCCTGGGTTTCCTATGATGCTATTACTAGTACCAAAATCAGTAGCTGCATCAAAAAATAAGGCGCCATTGACAAAAGATATAACTGGGAAACGGTATTCAGCAGTTGCTTGAATAAAACTGCGAGCAGTTCCCAAATTACCCTCATCATATCCGCGAACAGAATTAGTGCCTCCAAGCGAAAAAGCTTCATAAGGGGGCAAGTCACCCATAACAGTTCCTGCTTGAAAGTTAAAAGCTAACGCTTGGGGACATTCGTTAGCAGTGGAATTTGTTTTGCGGCAACCTTGAGTCAAACGGGTTAAGCGCGCGGGTACATAAAAGCTATAGTTCGCTCTTAGCCTATTAGCAAGAATATTTCCTTCCCCAACCGGAATTGATTGTTCACTGCTAAACCGTAATAAAGAACCAGTTGTTGGTGTCAAGGGATGGTTACGACGGTCGCGTACCACAGCCAACGGTAAAGTTAATAAATCATCTTCACCATTGCCGCTAAAGCTAAGATTATTACCCAATTCATCTTTAGGACTTAATTTACCATCCGCATCACGTATCGAAACCCGTTGATACTGTAGACCAAGAGACGCTACCCACTCTGATTTTTCTAACGGTTTTTTACTGAGAGGGCGAGTAAACGTGATACCAGAACCAGTTCGATATACTCTCGCGCGGTCGCCATTTGGTAAGTTTACTTCTTTATCTCCACCATCAAAAATTCGGGAGACTGTTTCGCGCCTAAAGCCATTCACTGTGTAAGATGTTCGATAGGGGTCACCTGCAATCCAAGGGTCAGTAAAATTAGCATCAAATAATAAACCTCGCTGATTTGCTTGTATGCTGGCGCCGAGTTTCTGATTTCTTCCTGCCCAGTTTTGTGCTTGAAAGTCACCCGAAGCAAAGAATCCACTTGCGGAACTATATCCACCACCAGGCATTACAGAAAAAGTTTTACCTTCAGTAACATTTACAACAACAATAACTTTGCCTGGGTCTTGGGCTGCATTCAAAGATACCTTCAAATCCTTAAAAATGCCCAAATTAAAGACTCGCTGTAAATCCTTCTGTATAAGATTACGGTTGAGTATTTGCCCTGGCTTCAACTGCATCTCACGAGTAATAATATACTTTTGTGTCCGACCTGAAATAGGTTTACCCTCAGCATCTTGAGCTTCGCCATTTTCATCGACAAACTGAACTTGAATATCCTCGATAACTCCTTCTGCAACCTGCAAAGTCACTGTACCATTACTTTCCACACGCGGCCTGTCTACCACTTGCGCTAAAACATAACCGTTGTCTTGATACCATTTGTTTAACTTCTTAATGCCTTCTTGAAGTTGGCGGAAGTTTAAAATATTACCATAGTTATCTTTAAAGATGTTATTTACAACTTCGGCAGGTATTACTTGTCCTGATAACTGAACAGCACGCAGTACAGGATTGGATTGTACCTGGAAGGTAATTCGCACTCCTAATGGTGTATCCTCCGAGATAACCTTGACGTTAGCAAAGTACCCTATAGCAAAAATAGCATCAATATCAGCTTGAATTTGCGCGCGGGTTGTCGCCTTACCTGGTTGAGTTTTTAACGTCTTATATATTTGTTCTTGCAATTTTCCTTCTACACCCCTAACGACAATTTCAGCGATTAATACGCTTTTATCAACTTCAATAGTCGGATTTCGGGTACTTTCTTGTGCGATAGCACTTGGCGCCGAATGTACAACGCTCAAAATAGCGACTGCAATACTGACGCTTAAACTGTTATACTTCATATCTTCACTCCTGAAACATTAGTATTAACAGTAGAGTAACTAAAGTCACGCTATAAGTGAATTGACTCAAGTCATGTATATTTATGACTTTAGTAATGTTTTAAATTCAGCTGAATAAAGCAATATAATTATTAAGTTTTGTTCTGTCAGTATTGATGGTACTTTGGGCGCTTACACTAATCATGAATATATCTACCGCTAATTCTAATTCTGTAATTCGTACTTTCCGTTATATAGAGTGGACACTTCTCTTATCGCATTTTGCTATTTATTTACTGAATTTTAATCGAACTAATTATAGCGCGCAACCCTTCAACTTTTTTGTGATATCTACATGTTTAAGCATTTGTGCTTTATTAAGTTTTGTACTTCCTGTGAGTCGTCCAACTTGGCAAAGAATCGTTTATATATATTTAGAACTAATCTTAATAATTGCTATTAATTTAATGGGTTTTGGTTGGGATGTGTTGATATATTTAATTCTTGCAAAAAGTTGCTTTATGCTCAGACGGAAAGATGTGATTATTATTACAATATCCACAGGATTTTTATGGAATATTGCAATAGGTTTAAATCTACCACAAAGATTAGAGTTTGAACGATTACATATACCCGAACGCATAGCAAGATTATATGATACAAATAATATTATTGTTCTTAATTTAATTAATAATACTGCTGGTTACATAGCAACAAGCATATTTGTGATATTATTTGCTTTTGTGATTATTGCCGAACAAAAAAGCCGTCAGAAAGCAGAAACGCTAGCTAAAGAAGTCGAAATTTTAGCTGCAAATTTGGAACGTACACGCATTGCGCGCGATATTCATGACTCATTAGGACATACGCTTACTACACTTGATGTGCAACTCGAACTAGCTCAAAAAATGCGTCAGCGTAACTCAGAGCAAGCACTTCAAGCTTTAGATACAGCCAAGCTTTTGGCTAGCCAATGTTTACAAGATGTCCGTCGTTCTGTACAAACAATGCGTCAATCAGATTTTAATCTTAACGAAGCCTTAAATACATTAGTCGAGCAAGTCAAACAAAACCAAAAATTAATAATTCATGTAGACCTGAACCTACCACAATTGCCTTTACAAACTAGCCATCAACTATATTGTATAGTACAAGAAGGATTTACAAATATTCAAAAACATGCTCAAGCCAGTTACGTTAAATTATCTGGTTTTTATAATAATGAAACTACCATTATAGAAATTATAGATAACGGTCGAGGTTTTAATATAGAACTTCCTTATTCTGGCTTTGGTTTAAGAGGAATGCAAGAAAGAGTACAAATGTTAGGAGGTAAACTTAATATTGAAACTAATTTAGGTCAAGGCACCAAAATTCAACTAATAATTCCAAAATAAAAAATGATTCGACTTTTACTTGCAGATGACCAATCTTTATTTAGACAAGGTTTAGCGTCTCTACTGTCGTTAGAAGAAGATTTAGAAATTATTGGTCAAGCTAATCACGGACGAGAAGCTATTGCACTAGCCGAACAACTCCAGCCAGATGTTATCCTTATGGATGTACGAATGCCTGTTTGTGATGGTGTGGTAGCTACCTATGAAATACACCAACGCTTTCCTTGGATTAGAATACTTGTACTGACGACTTTTGATGAAGATGAGTATATTTGGAAGTCTTTACAAGCAGGCGCCCTTGGTTATTTACTCAAAAGTACTCCATCGTCACAGCTAGCAGACGCAATTCGTACTTTATATCAAGGTTATAGTCAACTTGGTCCAACTATCGCACCCAAAGTCTTTGCTCAACTTAATCCTCCCCCATCTCCTGCTAAACTAAGCTATCATCAACAATTCAGCGAGCGGGAATTAGAAATACTAACCCTCATTGGTAAGGGTAACAATAATCGTGAAATTGCCCAAAAACTTTTTCTGACTGAAGGGACGGTAAAAAACTATGTCAGTCAGATTTTAGCTCGCTTACAATTGCGTGACCGGACTCAAGCGGCTCTTTGGGCAAAGCAAAATTTTATTGGTGGGTAGGGAGCGCAACGGATGACTCTAGGATGTAACGGATAGTTTATTTTATGTAACAAGTTTTGTTTGTAACCAGTAATTTATCCTTTGAATTCGTATGTGGTGGGCGCCTTTTTACGGTGAATCAATTTAGCAGTACTACTGGTTAACTCAACCAGTAGTACCAATTTAGTGGGTTTTAAGTAATATCTTGATTAAAAATACTTATTTGAAGTGAACAAGTAGTACTTCGATGGGCGCCTTTTTACGATGAATCAAGTTAGCAGTACTACTGGTTGAGTTAACCAGTAGTACCAAAAATGACTAGTGGTCTATGTCATAAGTTTTGGGAAGTAGGAAGATTGGCAACGGATGTTGGAACGGATGTAACGGATAGGTAATTTTAAATAACCAGACCTTGTTTTTAACAAATAATTCAGGAGTGACACCGTTAAAATCCGTTGCAAACCAACGCCCCAAAATTAATGACACGGACTACTAGTGGTCTGTGTCAAAAGTTTTGGGGCGTTGTATGGTGGGCAGTGCCCACCTTACTATTGGCGCCTACACCCCAGAATTAATGACACGGACTACTAGTTATTTAAGATCATTTATCCGTTACATCCGTTTATAATCCGTTGCCAATCTGTTCTCTGTGTACTCTGTGTCTCTGTGGTAAAAAAAAATATATTGATGTTGGGTGGAGTCTGGTTAAAGTCTTCTTTCAACTAGTAACATCCGTCTATATGATAACCATCCGCATACAATCATAATGAGAGCGAACCACAGTAAAAATAATAAATGCGGTTCTATATCGGCAACATCACCACCATTCGCGGATACTTTTAACAGCGCTTCATTCATATGATAGATGGGATTGAACCGCGCGATATCAAGAAGACTTTTTGGAAACAATGAGGTAGGTAAAAAAGAGCCTCCTAAAATTAGTAGAGGTACTCCAAAAGCTGCAACTAAGGCGTTTACGTCTTCGGTACGGCGTGCTAGCTGTGTGCCTAAAATAAATCCTAAACCTACATAGGCGATAATACTAGCGATAATAATAATCGCTCCCAAAATAATCGATCCTTTAAAACTGGCGCCCCAAAATGCTGCGACTCCATATACAAGTAGCGTTTGTCCAAGACCAATAAAGCTGTGAGCAAAAAAAATACCCATAAAATAAGATGCGCCACTTAAAGGAGAAATGAACAAACGTTTTAAAGTACGCTGCTCTCGTTCTGCGACAACAGTAGCAACACTACCACCTAAACAGCTAAAAAATAATGCTGCTCCGACTAGGGTTGAGGGTGCGGCGTTTTCAAAAGCTACTTGAGATGAAAGCTTCGCGCGTTCAGCTATAATCAAACCATTAATAATTAATACTGAGACAGGAAAAATACACCAAAAAATTAAGCTACGTTTTCGACGCAGCAGTTCAATTATTATTCGTTGTGAGACTGCAATCGTTTCATGCCAATATTTCATACTACTGCATTCTAAACTTGTTTAACTGGAATTTCAATTATAAATTCAGTATATTTATTTGGCTTCGAGGTGCATTTTATCATACCACCGTGTTTTTCAACTACGATTTGATCGCTAATAGCTAATCCGAGTCCAGTACCCTTCCCTACTTCTTTGGTGGTGAAAAATGGGTCAAAAATCCGCGTTCGCAAATCTTCGGAAATTCCAGTACCATTGTCGGCAATACGAATAATTACCGTTTTTCCTTTGTATACTGTTGACACAACTATTTTAGGTGTGTCGTAATTTATATTTTTATGTTTATACTTTTCAATAAGCGCATCGACAGCGTTGCAAAGGATATTCATAAATACTTGGTTAATCTGTCCAGCGTAGCATTCAACACGTGGCAAATTACCATAATGTTTAATAACTTTAATGCCCGGAAAATCGATGCTAGATTTAAAGCGATGTTGTAATATCAGTAAAGTATTATCGATGCCTTCGTGTAAGTCAACAGGTTTCATGTCCGCTTCGTCAAGACGTGAAAAATTGCGTAAAGATAATACTATTGAACCAATCCGTTCAGCCCCTATCTGCATCGAGGACATAATTTTAGGTAAATCAGCAGCGACAAAATTTAAATCAATGTCTTTGATTTTAGAGTCTATTATATTGTTATGCTCAGGATACTGCTTTTGATACATTAGTGTGTTCAAATGCATTTGTTAGGAATTTTAGTTCTGGGTCATTATAAATATCAGTGATTGTCCAGACGCTATCTTTTCTAAATTCTTCCATCCAATGCTGCCAGAATGGATGCTCTTCGATAACTGTGTTTTGCAATGACTCAGGTAACTTAGGCTGCTCTCCGTAAGTATATAACTCACCCGTTGCGTAAATATACATTCTACCTCCACAACCCGAAAGCGCTGTAGTTGTTGTCTCAAGCGCTGCTTGAAGCTGAATTGTTGGTAGCGAATGTAATTGAGTTATTACTTGATTAATTATGCTCTTTTGTCTCTGCTCTATACGTGCTTGTAAAACCAAATTGCTTTGAATAATTGCAATCGATATTTGGTCTACGACTTGCTGCAATACACGTAATTCGCGTTTTAAAATTGTCCTTGGCTGGCTGTGGTGCGATACTAACAATCCCCACAAATTGACTTGATCAGGCTCAGTTGTCTTCTCGGTAATTGGCAAGACTAGCTCAGACTGCACGCCCATTGCTTTTAAATATTCAATAATATCTGAAGCTGGAAAATGCAATCCCAACAAAGACGGCAATCTTTGCTGTTCTATAGATTCAGCTACTACCTCACCACTTTCCTCTCTATCAAACCTATAAACTATAACCCGGTCAGTTTGTAAAAAGTTACTAACCTCCACAACTACTGCATTTAATATCTCTTGTAGTTCTTTAGTTCGCCTGATTTGGTCGATGATTCGGTACACCAAACCTTCTTGCTCAGATTGCTGAACGTTCTTAAAGCTATCAGCAGATTTCATTGTCCATGTCAGCTTAATTGCTGTGTATCAAAACATTCTTAGATTGTAATCTTAGCTACTTACTGCTGTGAGCCTCGGAAAATGCTGAATTTTAAACGGTTTACATTAATTATCATTATTGAGTACGTAGTTGTGGCTCTATACTCTGTAAACATAAATACTTTTGGCGCTGAAGCGCTACTACGTACCTCATTCAAAGTATACATAATTTTTTGTGTACGGATAATAATATGGTAAATAATGTGACTTTATACGTAATAGGAAAAGTAATCAAAAGATTTTCAAACTCCGCTGTATACTGTTGTTTGACCCGATTGAATCACACTTAATCAATAATCAAGATGCTATAACAAAGTTTGAAACTTTGTACTTCTATACAGAAATCAGGTATAAATGTGTATCAAGCAAGTTGATTTGGAGCGTAACGTCGCAGTGCCTCTCCAGTTGGAAGGTAGCTATATAACATCATTGACGCGAAAATACTTGACGTGTTCAAATGTACTGGGGTTTAGCCAAACTTAAACGATTTGTTTCATTACAGAATTTCTAAACAGCGAATGCAGAATGAACGATGTCAGTTTGATTTCTCAGAAAAAAGATATATTGATTATCGACGATACTGCCGATAATCTAAGAGTTTTATCGGCAATTTTAATTAGGGAAGGATATAATGTTCGCAAAGCTCTAAACTGGCAAATGGCTTTAACTGCGTGCCAAACCATTTTACCTGACTTAATTTTGCTCGATATTATGATGCCAGAAATCGATGGCTATGAAGTTTGCCATCGTTTGAAAAACTGGCATCAAACTACCGACATCCCAGTGATTTTCATTAGCGCACTTGATGATGTTTTTGACAAGGTGAAAGCTTTTCGTGTCGGTGGGGTAGATTATATCACAAAACCGTTTGAATTTGAAGAAGTTTTGGTAAGAGTGCAAAATCAAATTGCTTTGCGTGAAGCTCGTTTAGAGATTTTAAAGCTAAATACTGAGTTAGAGCAACGTGTATTGAAGCGTACTCAAGAGTTAGAGGAAGCTATGCAACAACTGCAACTCGAGATCAATTCTCGGCGTGAACTACAGGGTAAACTTCTTGATATTGCATTGCATGATTCCCTAACTGGTTTGCCAAACCGCGTTTTATTCATCCGCCAGCTTGAAAGAGCGCTAAAGATTGCAAAAATTGATGCTAACTACCAATTTGCCGTTTTATTTTTAGATTGTGACCGTTTCAAAGTGGTTAACGATTCGCTTGGTCATTTTGTTGGAGATGAGTTACTTGTTGCTATCGCGCGTCGAATTCAGGGGCTATTAAGTCCTTTCGATACTCTAGCAAGATTTGGCGGTGATGAATTTGCCATTTTATTAGAAAACATCACTGGTCTAAATATGGCTATTGATGTGGCTGAAAGCGTTTTAAAAAAGCTCTCGTTAGCATTTAAATTATCACGATACGAAGTTTTCATGAATGCTAGTATAGGTATTAGTTGGGGTAATAGTAACTACGAAAAAGCCGAATATTTACTGCGTGATGCAGACACCGCAATGTATCGTGCAAAATCTTTAGGACGCGCGCAATATCACGTATTTGACCCGGACATGCATTTTAAAGCTATCCAAATTTTAGAGCTAGAAAATGACTTACGTCGAGCTGTTGAACGTGAAGAGTTTTTAATTTACTATCAGCCAATTATTTCACTTGCCACAGGCAAAATCGCTGGTTTTGAAGCTCTTGTTCGTTGGCAGCATCCAACAAGAGGATTAATTCCACCAAATGAATTTATACCAACAGCAGAAGAAATTGGGTTAATTTACCAACTGAATATTTGGGTATTCAAAACAGCTTGTCAGCAACTAAAAGCATGGCAACAGCATTCAGCTTTTTCAGAAAATATTACAATTAACATCAATTTATCCGCACGATTATTTTCTTACCATGATTTAGCCTCTGTCATTGATAAAATTATATTTGAAACTCAAGTTAATCCTACCAGTGTTGAATTAGAAATCACAGAAAGCGTGATTATGGAAAATAATGATATCGTTAGATGTATTTTACAACAGTTAAAACAAAGAAACTTTAAGCTCGTAATAGACGATTTTGGCACAGGTTATTCTTCTCTAAGCTATCTTCATAGTTTCCCATTGAATGGACTTAAAATAGACAAATCTTTTGTCAAGAGAATGCAAGAGAATCAAGAAAATATGGGATTAGTACCTGCCATGATTGGTATTTCTCACTCGATGGGAATGCTGACAATCGCTGAAGGTGTTGAAACTCAGGAGCAATTAGCTCAACTACGTAGTCTAAATTGCGACCTTGCTCAAGGGTTTTTATTCTCTAAACCCTTAAAACAAGAACTTGTTCTAGATTTTATTACTGCAAATCCACAATGGTAGTGACATCTAACAAAATATATGTTAACCAAATTAAAAGCTTATGTAAAAATTATAATGATTTAATTTATAAGCGTATATTATCTAATATACTTTAGTTAGACTTGTTACAAAATGATGCATAACTCAATAAGAACGCAAACAATTGCAGGTGCAAGCTACACCCAAGCGCTATAAACCGATTTCTGTTGTGTATTTATGAATCAATTAAGAAATCAAAGTATATATTTACAAGGTTGTCTTGTCGCTTTTAAGTAAGTCATTGCTAGCATCAATACAACTAGTATATTTAGGTACATAGCTACTAGTAATTATTATACTTATAAAAAGTTATCTAAAATTATACAAACAAGTCTGGCGGTATATATATTTTGTAACATTATTGTAAGATAATACAGAACAGGTTCTATTAAAAAATGCTTTTAGAGCGGAATCATAATTATAAAGCAAATATACTTGTTGTCGATGATACACCTGACAACTTGCGACTGTTATCAGCAATGCTAACAGCACAAGGGTATGAGGTTCGTAAAGCTCTGAACGGTAAAATGGCGTTAACAGCATGTCAAATGCTTTTACCTGATGTCATTTTGCTTGATATCAACATGCCAGGTATGGATGGGTATGAAGTATGTAAACAACTTAAATCAGAAGATAATACAAGTGAGGTTCCAGTAATTTTCATCAGCGCGCTTGATGATGTTTTGGATAAAGTTAAAGCTTTCGATGTCGGTGGAGTTGATTATATTACTAAACCTTTTCACGGAGCCGAAGTAGTATTACGAATTGAAAATCAAATTAATTTACGTTCATTGCAAAATAAACTGCAAGAAAAAAATTTATTACTGCAAAATGCTTTTGATGAATTAAATCGCAATCAAGTTCAACAAATACAGAATGAAAAAATGTTTGCTTTGGGACAACTTGTTGCAGGAGTTGCTCACGAAATTAATAACCCTGTTAGTTTTATTTATGGAAATTTACAATATGCGAACGAATATATTTTAGATTTGCTTAATATAGTAAAATTATATCAACAAGAATATCCAAACCCAACGCCTAAACTTCAAGCTACAATTAAAGATATTGACCTAAATTTTATAATTCACGACTTACAAAGTTTGATGGGCGCCATGTATCGAGGCACAGAGCGTATTAGGTCTATAGTACTAGCTTTACAGAATTTTTCCCGGTTGGACGAGGCGACAATGAAGTCAGTAGATATTCATGAAGGCATCGAGAGTACTTTAGTTATGTTAGAGCATCGGCTAAAAGAGACTGTAGCACGCCCAATGATTACGGTTGTTAAAGATTTTGCAACTTTGCCGCAAGTGATGTGTTACGCTAGCGAACTCAATCAAGTTTTCATGCATATTTTGAATAACGCTATCGATGCTTTAGAGATTGGAAATGGAGCATGGCGCCTTGGGAGAAAGAGCATATTGCAGCAAGATGCTGTAATATCAAGAAGTCAAGATATTGATACTACACAAACCTTAGCTTCCCAGCTTCCAATTTTCGCGAACCATATTGACGTTCCGCAAATTTTGATTCAAACGCAACTCATAAGTGAAAATACCGTCAAAATTAGTATTGCTGATAACGGGCCTGGAATTGAACAATCTACGTGCGCGCGATTATTCGACCCTTTTTTTACTACAAAACCTGTAGGTAAAGGTACTGGATTAGGATTATCAATTAGCTACCAGATTGTAGTTCAAAAGCATCATGGAAATTTAAGATGCGATTCATCACCAGGGCAAGGAGCTAAATTTGTCATCGAAATTCCAGTTAGACAACCAGAATGACGATTTTATTATAACTTCACGGAGTTTGAAATTAGCACTACCATCACCTTTGTTTTGAATTGAAAACTTTTTTAGAGAATCGGGCTACAATTTTTTGTCACAAATAGCATAATAGAAATGTGACTGATTTGTTTAACCCAAAACGTTCTCTTGATTTAGGTCACTGGTTCAAGCTGATCTGCGGAGCCAGTTTCCAACATTTGCCTGCGGTGAGAAGTTTAACCCTTGCTTATGCACTAGCAGGCGCCGACTGTATCGATGTGGCGGCAGACCCTGCTGTAATTTCAGCAGCACAAGAAGCGCTCAATATTGCCTCGAGTTTGGCAGTTGAATCTCGAAGGCGTGGTTTCAACTGCGGAGTCAAGATGCCTTTATTGATGGTAAGTTTAAACGACGGAGAAGACCCACACTTTCGCAAAGCCGAATTTGATGCGCGCGAATGTCCTTCGACTTGCCCAAGACCCTGTGAAAAAGTATGTCCCGCTCAAGCAATTGTTTTTAATGAGCATTCAAACAATTTTTCAGGTGTAGTATCCCAAAAATGTTATGGCTGCGGACGTTGTGTCCCTATCTGTCCCTATGATATAATTTATACAAGTTCGTATGTATCAACGCCAGGAGCGATAGCACCATTGGTATTGTCAAAGGGAGTAGATGCTGTAGAAATACATACAAAAGTGGGACGGTTTGCGGAATTTGAACGATTGTGGCAAGCAATCGAACCGCACGTACCGCAGTTGAAGTTAGTTGCAGTCAGTTGTCCTGATGGCGAAGATTTAATTGACTATTTATATGCCCTATATGAATTAATAGCTCCGACTGTTAAATGTTTAATTTGGCAAACAGATGGTCGTCCAATGAGTGGTGATATTGGTTCGGGCGCCACTATTGCGGCAATAAAGCTAGGGCAAAAAGTGTTGAAAGCGAATTTACCAGGATATGTGCAGTTAGCAGGAGGCACAAATAGCTACACTGTTGCTAAGTTAGAGGCAATGGGAATGCTAAGAAATAGTGCTGAGTGTAAAGTGCTGAGTGCTGAGAGTAGTGATGAGTGTAAAGTGCTGAGTGCTGAGAGTAGTGATGAGTGTAAAGTGCTTAGTGCTGAGAGTAATACTCATTACTCATCACTCAGCACTCAGAACTCAGCACTTAGCACTCAGCACTCTCTAAGCACTCATAACTCTTATATCTCTGGTATTGCATACGGCAGTTATGCGCGTGCATTGCTGTTACCAATTCTTGAACAATTAGAAGCAAAGGAGGTGAATCAATACGATGTTAAATGCGTTCGTCTAGAGGACGAGCCGGAATTGCTTTGGCAAGCAGTAAAACTTGCCCATTCTCTCGTTTCCCAGCTCAAATCACAGCAAAGTATCGCGCGCACCTTGTACTAGAACACTTAATAGTGTTATTCCAGTTAATAGGGTTTGTAACAAGTGCGTTCATTGAATTACCTTGTTATCGTCTATATAAAGAGCGCGCTTACGTTTATGTCCAACAATCTCTGAAAACGTCACATAAAAAGCATGACGATCTTTGACGAGCTCCAAAAGTTATTAGATATACTGCCCCAAGACCTGCGAGAAATTCTAGAGAATCATCCGCAACGAGATAGTTTGGTAGAAGTGGTTTTGGATTTAGGTCGCCGACCAGAAGCTCGCTTTCCTGATAAAGCCGAGTATCTAAGCGAGGCGCCCATAACTCAAGCACAAATTGACGATTGCGTATCTAGAGTGGGAAACTTTGGTGGAGATAATCGTGCAGGAATTGAGCTAACCTTGCACCGAATTAGCGCCATCCGTAACCGTTCCGGTAAAATAATTGGTTTGACCTGTCGTGTTGGTCGGGCAATTTTCGGAACGATAGGCATGATTCGCGATTTAGTGGAAACTGGTAAATCGATTCTCATGCTAGGTCGCCCAGGTGTAGGTAAAACAACTGCGTTGCGCGAAATTGCCCGCATCTTGGCAGATGAGCTTAACAAGCGTGTAGTGATAATTGATACTTCTAATGAAATTGCTGGAGATGGGGATGTTCCGCATCCAGCAATTGGGAAAGCTCGCAGGATGCAGGTCGCCCATCCAAACGAGCAGCATCAAGTGATGATTGAGGCTGTGGAAAACCACATGCCGGAAGTTATTGTTATTGATGAAATAGGTACAGAGCTTGAAGCCGTGGCAGCGCGGACAATTGCGGAACGAGGCGTGCAGTTAGTTGGTACAGCGCATGGGAATCAAATTGAGAACTTGATTAAAAACCCCACTTTATCGGATTTAGTTGGTGGTATTCAAGCTGTGACGTTGGGAGACGATGAGGCACGACGAAGAGGCAGTCAAAAAACTGTTTTGGAACGAAAAGCGTTGCCAACGTTCGATATTGCCGTTGAAATGCACGAACGTAAGCGCTGGGTTGTTCACGAAAGTGTAGCCGATACAGTTGATTTGCTGCTACGCGGGCGCCAACCTTCTCCACAAACGCGAACCGTCGATGAGAATGGTAAACTTTCTATTACCCGTCAGCTAACAGCAATCAACGGTCGAGGTGGAAACGTCACGACTCTCGACGAAAACTTTGCATCACCTCGACAGCAACCAAATGGTTGGCGCTCATCGGGTAGAATGGCGCCTCTGCAAGCAGTACCTAGTGAGCCAAACGGTTCACCAGGAAAAAGCGAATTTGATCGTTTGCTTTCACAAGAAGCAAGTTTTGACACCCTAGACTTAGAATTTGATGAAAACTCACGGGTCGCAGGACCCAATGGCGAAGACTTGCCGTTGCATGTTTATCCATATGGAGTGAGTCGGCATCAACTCGAACAAGTTATTAAAGTATTAAACTTGCCCGTCGTCTTGACAAAAGACATAGATAGTGCTGATTCAATATTAGCATTACGGTCACACGTCAAAAACCATGCCAAATTGAGGCAATTGGCGAAGTCAAGACACTTGCCACTGCACATGATTAAATCGAGTACCATCCCGCAAATTACGCGCGGGTTGCGGAGAATGCTCAACATCGATGACCCAGAATTTGGTGACGAAAACGAGTTGCAGCTATTCCTCCACAACGGCACCGACGATGAGATGGATGCTTTGGAAGAAGCAAGACTTGCAGTAGAGCAAATAGTAATACCTAAAGGACAACCAGTAGAATTATTACCACGCTCCGCCCAAGTACGCAAAATGCAACACGAATTAGTCGAGCATTACCGCTTAAAATCCAATAGTTTCGGTGAAGAACCAAACCGCAGGCTAAGAATTTACCCAGCATAACCTCTTGTAGAACAGCCTTCCCAGGCTGTTCCACAATATTATAAAATTTTGTAACATGACTCCAATATTACCGTATAATTGAACTAGTTAATTTTTAAAACAAGCGAGTACATATTCTTCCAACTTCTGAACAGGGACTTATCTGCATTATCCTTATTCAATCCTTAACTGATTTTTATCATTCAGTTGAAGTGTTACGTTTAGATACACGGACTGGCAATATTTACATATTTGCTGGTGAAGAGTTACAAATAGAAGTATATCGTAATGGTTCGTGGATATTTTTATGATGAAACCAAACTTCGATAGCATGAGCAAGGCTGAGTTACGAGCCTATGTAATGTCTCATAGAGATGATCAAGAAGCTTTTTGTAAGTTAGTTGACCGCTTGAAAGCTGATTCAACCAACCAAACACCCCATCCTTTTCCAAAATCTTTAGAAGATGTAGCAAAAGTGCAAGAAATAATTCAGGAAAAAACGCAAAAATTATTATAGCGGTTCATTTAATTAATATTAAGGGTAAACATTTTTACCACAGAGACGTAGAGGCACAGAGTGGAGACAAGATTAGCAACGGATATAACGGATGTAACGGATGTAACGGATGTAACGGATGTGCCAAAAAATGACGATGAACACAATTACTTTGGTGCAACTAGTGCTTAGTAACAGTAGACTTTGAGGATGAATCAGAATAATCAAGAGTAAAAAAAGGGTAATGAGTTAAGGAAACTATGGAGTACGTATAAGCTCAAAAGCGTACATATGAATGGAGAGGAATTAATTAAGAAATATAAAGAAGGAGAGCGAGATTTTACTAATGTTAATTTGGCTGATGTCCACTTAACCTATGTATGTCTTGAAGGAATAAATCTAACTCGCTCTAATTTACGTGCAATTAAGTTTGAACGAGTGAATTTAAAAAATGCTAAATTTACTCAATCTGATTTTCACTTTTCTGAAATGACTGATGTTGACTTAAGTGGAGCTAGCTTTAAACAAGCTGATTTAGGGGAATGCAAATGGAATAGAATTCAAGCTAGTGGCGCCAAAATCATTCAAAGTAATTTAGATTTTTCTTATTTTGAAGAATGTAATTTTGAAAAAGCTACATTTTACATGTTGGATATGCAAGAAGGAGCTTTTTCTAGGGTAAGCTTTAAAGAAGCATATTTTGGAATGCTATCGTTTCACATGTCATATTTTCAAGATGTAGATTTTAGCAATGCTGGTTTAAGTTATTTAGATATTATAGAAAATCACTTGATGTGCTGTAATTTTACAGATGCTAAAGGAATTAAATTATCAGATTTTATGGGCAACACCCTACAAGAGGTAACTTTACCGAATGGTGAAGTGATTGATAAAAGCATTGCTGAGTGGTAAGGCTGCTAATAAGCAGATGTATAAATATATTCATTATGAAAATTGCTGGGAGTTTAAATACATAAAATATACTGCATAAATTATTATAAAAATTCTTCACAGTTAAGTACTAGCAAAAGTATAATAAGTAGAAATTGAAATTACTGCTACTCATCAAAGAAAAACAATGACCGAAACAAAGCCTACACGCACCGCGCGCAGGGGAAGAATATTCCCTGAAATTCAGTGGACAGAAGAACGAAAGGCAAAACGGGAAGCTGAACGAGAAGCGTTTTATAAGCGCTGTAAACCGATTTTTGACCGCGTTCAGCCACAATATATTCAAACTCATTACAACTGGTACATGGCTGTTGAACCCAATAGTGGCGAATATTTCATTGATAAAGATGAAATTACAGTGATGAATGTGTGTCGTCAAAAGCACATTTACTCTCCTTTTTTCCTTTTCCAGATTAGTAAAACAGGAGTATCTGGAACAATTTGATTGAGGGCTGGTTTGGAGAAAGAGACGAGTAGGCACGAGCTAATATTTTAGATAAAATTTAATAATAAGTAAAGTTAGGTTACGCAAGTAAAACAAGTTACATATAAAAAATAACAAGCAGTAGGCTTGATGGATACATTCGATAAACGTTCTCAACTAGGTGCATCACGTCGTAGATTTGAAGATGCCCAAATACTAAACAGTCAGAAGCGTTGGACAGGTTCCATTTATTTAGGAGGGTATGCAGTTGAATGTTCTCTGAAATCCTTAATATGTTATGAAGAGAGGAAAAATAATTTTAAGGATACCAGTGTTTTTCAGAAAGGGCTACAAGGTTCTAGTTTACATAATTTAGTAACGTTACTGGAAGCTTTGCCCGTAATACAACGTGCTATACAATTAGACCGTACTGGTAAATATAAAGAAGCATGGAACTTAGTAACCTTTATATGGCGTAACGATGAGTTGCGCTATTCTGATAAAGTCGGCGATGAAGAAACTAGCGATAAATTTATTAAAGCAGTACAACTATTACATAGCTTTTTTTTAGATAAACAAGGTGAAATATCATGATAGAATTAAATGCTTTGACACCTGAAGTTATTCAAGAGTTTTTAAGTAAATATCTTATTCGTGATGATAAGCAAGTAAAAGTAAGTGTTAAGCGTACATCGCTTGGGTGGTTAAAAATTAGGATAATCACAACAAGCTTTGAAGGCAAAACATTAGTTGAACGTGAAGAAAAAATAGATGCTTTACTTAATAATCTCCAACCAAACCTAAATTTGGGTCAATATCCAATTTCCGGATATGAACTTTTAACTCCCCAAGAAGCTACAGTTACGCCTCCTCAGTATATTCAATTACCTCTTTGGTCAGATATTTTAATGGCGCCTGAACCAGATACACCTGTGGAAGGCTTTGAAAATATTCATAAAAAACCTTTAGTCGCTACGTTTTACTCGTTTAAAGGAGGTGTAGGTTGTTCTACTGCTAATGGTATAGTAGCAGGCATTTTAGCATCTAGAAATCGCCGGGTAGTTGTAATTGATTTTGATTTAGAGGCGCCTGGTATTTCAGTTATGCTTCAAAATGATATCCAAAATACTAGTAGAGAGTTTGAAGGTGTTTTAGATTACTTGTATCAACGAAGTTTGACACCTGAAGAAGATATTCCAAATATTAATGATTGTATAGCAAAAGTAAATTTACAAAGTCGCGGTGAACTGTTTTTAGTTTCAGCAGGACAATATAATGAAAATTATATTCATCAATTAGCTGACCTCGATATACGCTCTTTATACAAACGTGAAAAAAATATTATTAAGCAATTAATTGAGGATATAAAAATTCAATTAGAACCAGATGTAATATTAATTGATGCACGTTCTGGATTTACTGATGTTGGAGCAATAGCACTTTTATATTTGGCTGATACTGCTATAGTTTGTTTTTCACCAACAGAGCAGAGTTTACAAGGATTGCGTTGGGTTTTGCAAACTGTTCGCAAACAGCGAGAATATCAAGGTAAACCATATTTACAGTTTTTGGTAACACCTATACCACCAGTTGCTATTGAACAGCAAAAAATTTGGAGAAATAAAGTTGAAAGCTGGATTAAGGATAATTGGAGTTTACCAAAAGGGATGACTATTAAAGAACTTTACCATGAAATTTTCTATAATCCTGAAATTACAACTTTATCAAGCTTAGTTAATGATATTCCTAAAAGCTTAATCGATGCTTATGTTCCGCTTGCTGATAGTATTGATGCAAATTTACTAGATACAAAACTTGCTATCGCTATTGAAACAGCTAATGATGCTAATAATGGAAGATAAAGCTTTTACTTTCTCCTCTGTGTTCTCTGTAACTCTGTGGTAAAAATAAATAGATGCCGGGAGCTACAAGCTAGAATATAAATACTATTTGTAGCTCCCAGGAGTTATCTTGACGCGCGATTTCAATTTCTCTAATAAATTCCCGCAGGTAAAATCTTCGTTCCGATTCAGAAAGGTCGAGCCAAAATTGAGGAATTGAGACTGCTTGTGCTACTGAACGTAGGTTGACAGGGGGAAGTGTTGCTAGTTTTGCTTGTAGTGCTGAAATTTCGATGCGGAGCTTGTAAGTTCTGAGTTTGGCTGTTTCTTCATCTAGAACACCTGTTTCAATTAATTCGGGAATTTTTTCTAAGATTTGTGACGCGCGCGCTATTTCTTGTCCTAAATGGTTTTTTACTGTGTCAAGTTGCGGAAAGTTTAGTCCTTCAACTGCTTTTGGTAAGTCTCGACATACAGCGGTAATGGTTTTGTCTAAAACTTCTTGGTAGGGAATTGATTTACATTTTTGCTCTTTGGGACAGTTGATTGGACGTAGATATAAATATTCTTTTGTTTGTTTGCGTATAGTCACGCGCGTAATTGTCATATGCGATTTACATTCGCTGCAACTTACTAAACCTGCTAAGGAACGAGGCGCCGAAGCAGAGCGTGTACAAAAGCTCTTGTTCCGACGTAATAATCTATCTATTTGTGCTGCTTCTTCTTTTGTGATAATCGGAGCATGTGTATTAGTTATGATTTTACCGTTTTGATATTCTGTGTTGCCTCGATATACCTGGTTTGTTAACCAGCGCTTTCCTGTGGTGACGGAAATTTTTTTGTTGTACTTTTTGGCTATGTACCTCACAGCATTCCGCAGTGAACCGTAAAGCAAAAAGTTCTCGAAAAAGTCTTTGACGACAAGCGCTGTTGTTCGGTCAATTATGTATTTACCTTTACCTCGACGATAACCGTATGGAACTTTACCTGGAGGAGGCGCCGCATCAAGACGATTGCGGGCATGACCTTGACGAATACGGCGACTGCGTTGCTGATATTGAATTTGCTGTATTAAATTTATTAGTTCTATATGCTGATTAAGTGTATTGTCTGAAGAATTATAAGTTTGTTCTACTGCTACTAAAATAATTCCTAAAGCTTTTAATTCGGTTATACGCTTGCTGACCTGCTCCAAATTATCACCCAATTCTTCCAAAGTGCGAATTAGAAGATATTTTGGAGGGTTTTCTTGACAGTCAGCGAGTAATTTTTGCAGTTGTTCGCGTTTCCCCAAGTCCTCATAAACTTGGTCAACTTCCCACCCCCAACTATTTGGTTCGGGAGTCACATCTAAAAGCGGGTCGGTGTAAGAATAAGCAAAAACAGTCATAGTATATTCATATTAATGATTGTACTATGCTTGACCTAACTCAATTACATTTCCATCTGGGTCTTTGGTAAAAATTGCTGGGCGCCCGGACGCGCTAGGTTGGATCGGGAAGTTATAATTTAATAGCCGCTCTTTAGCGGCATCTAAGTCGGAAACTGAAAAAGCTATATGGGGGTTGCGTCCCCATTTTTCGTGTTTGGGTTGCCAAACTTCAGGTGCCACAATCAGATGAAGCTGGTAATCTCCAACTTGATACCACGTACCAGGGAACTTCATTTGACGGTCTATTTTTGACATACCTAATACTTCACTATAGAAATGCTCGGCTTTTTCTAAGTCGGTAACGAGAATTGCTGTATGTAGAGATGTTAGTTGCATGATTAATGTCAACAAGTGAATGTTGTTTATGCCTTATTTATGCCATTGGACAGACAAATTTTTTAAATATATTCGTTAACTTTTGTAAACACATAGATGAATTTTATCGATACTATGACTGTTAACTTAGGATTTTTAAGAAAAACATTTTTAGGCGCAGTGGTGTTGGGTAGCGCTGTAGCTCTATCTGCTTGCTCCCAACCAACGTCAGACAATACTACTACTAGTAGTACCACTACGACTACGGAAACTACAAATCCAAATACCTCACCTGTCGCAGAAATACCCACTGTCACCCCTACACCAACTGTAACGGTTACTACGACTGCTTCACCTACTACAACAGGCGCCGCAACCGAAAGTCAAAATTTAGGACAGTTAGCTCAAGCAGCAACAAGCCAAGGGCAGTTTACGATTTTAACGAAAGCAGTTCAAGCGGCAGGTTTAGAGCAAAATTTGAGTGGAACCGGACCTTACACAGTATTTGCACCTACAGATGCAGCTTTTAATGCTTTACCAACAGGTACTATAGATAACTTGTTAAAGCCAGAAAACAAGCAAAAATTAGTTAAGCTTCTTGGTTATCACGTTGTACCTGGAAGAGTTACATCAAGTCAGCTAAAATCTGGAAACGTCAAAACTTTAGAAGGTCAATCTGTTAAAGTAGCTGTTAATACAGGTGCTAGCGGAATTACAGTTAATGGCGCCAAAGTTGTGCAAGCTGATATCCCTGCAAGTAATGGTATTGTTCACGTCGTTGATAAGGTGATTTTACCGCCAAACTTTAAGTAATATTGGCAACGGATGTAACGGATGTAACGGATAAACAGATAAATTCATATCTTTAAACTGTTTCTTTTGCTCTCTCCTAACATTCAGGAGAGTTTTTACTTTAATATCGAGCAATTGAACTCCCAACTGGGTCATCCGACTGGAAATATAACTGTCGAGTGGTTCTGGCAGTGGTAATTTTCCAATAGAAACTTTTATGCCTATTTCCCAAACGCTAGCGACGGAAAACCATAATTCATTAGCTTCCGAAGCAATCTGCGTGATTACCTCCTCACTTAAACGGTTTGGTTCAGCAAACCACCACAAGCAACATTGCGTATCTAGCAATAGCTTCACTTAGTCTTCACCCTCAAACGCTGCTAAGATATCTTCAGGCAAAGGAGCGTCGAAATCTTCTGGTACTACAAAAAGTCCTTTGTCTTGCCCTAAAGTACTCAGTCGATTTGATGAAGACCGATACGGCACTAATTTAGCAACTGGAACGCCTCGATTTGAAATAATTATTTCTTCTCCCAGCTCAACGTGCGACAAAAGACGCGAAAGATTTGTTTTTGCTTGGTGGATGTTTACTGTTTCCACAATTTAATACAAACTTAGTTTACAGACTTAGTTTAGTCTAGTTATAGTTATGGTGCAAGTCAAAAGTGACAAGATTCCGTAATTGAAATAAAGTGGATTGTATTTAATAGTTATTGATTCAGGGTAGCAAACCCTACTAGACTTTTAAATTTATTAAAAATAAGAAGCTCATTATGCAAGACAATACATCGCTTACCGAGCAGCAAGGTCACTATCGCTATGACCCTAAAAATTTAGAACAGCAAGGACCTGCACGTTTATTCCCTTACCCTGGTGAAGATGGGGTAGTGGAATATATACTTACTGCACTGCGTCAAGATTTATTAAACAAGGGACAATTATCACAACCTTGGACTTTATTGCTAGAACAGATAGAAAGTGCCATTAAAAAGGTTGATGAGAATTGGGTGCAGCTAACGACGCTGTTGGCATGGGATATTTTTCAGTCGGGATGGTTTAATACGAAGTTACCGCCTAACGAGCAATTTAGTACTGATTATATTCGTAAGCGGAAAATTGTTGTACAAACTATCAAGTCGTTTCGCGACGCTGTAAAAGCTATAGGTACAAGTAATGATTTCTCTTCGACATCAAGAGAATTACTGCGTTCGCTTTTCTATAAATCATTAGAAGAAAACGCGCGCGTTGTAATGAATGACTTTTATCAACAATTGCGTCCTGCGGTGTATTTTATACATGAACGTGATTCTGGACTCAGCGATACTGAGTTCGCACGTCAGCGATTAGCAGCACAAAATCCTACAGTTATAAGACGTTTTGGTGCCAACAAAGCAGATGATTTGTCTGTTTTACAAGCTTGGGGTAGTCAAAATTATAACTTATCAGATGGCAGTGTAATCGATTTAGTTGAAGCGGCAAATGCGTCGAAGTTATTTGTCGTAGATTATCCGATACTGCAAAATCTGAAAGTAACTGATTTACATCCAGGTCGATATGTTGGTAGTCCGGTTGCAGTATTTTACCAAACTGAGAAGGGATTGGCGCCAATATTAATAGAAGTGGAAAAAGGTCGAGTAGTTACTCCTGGTGCTGCTGATGATTGGACGCGCGCGAAACTCTATGTGCAAACTGCCGATGTGACTCATCACGAACTAATTGCACACCTTTGCTACACTCATTTAGCGATGGAAGCTTTTTCTATTACAACTTCCAGACAGTTACCAGGAAATCATCCACTCTCAAAATTACTAAAACCACACTTTACATTTTTGCTGGCTATTAATTCACGAGGTAATGAGATTTTACTAAGTGAGGGTGCGGCTATTGATAAGTTAATGGCACCAACTCCATCTAGTGCAATAGATATGATGAATAGAGCGTATCGCGAACGTCCGTTTGCTGATTATGCTTTGCCAAATGATATTAAACGGCGAGGAATTGAGACAGAATTTTTACAAGATTATCCTTATCGCGATGATGCCTTATTAATTTGGGATGCTGTCGCTAAATATACTAGTCAGTATTTGCAGCACTATTATCGTGATGACTCTTCTGTTGAAAACGACTTATATTTACAAGCTTGGGCAGCAGAATTAGGGGCGCCATTAGATACACGACCAAATTCAGATTTTGCTCAGGCGCCTTACTGGATGCCAAAGGAATGGGTGGAACAAACAGGTTTAAAAGCTAAGTTACCGTCGCATCCTCGCGTCCCTGGTTTAAGTAAAATTACTACTTTGCAGCAGTTGGTTGATATTGCCACCACTATTATATTTACCTGCGGTCCTCAACATGCCGCAGTAAATTTCAGCCAATATGATTACGTTAATTACGTACCTAATGCCCCATTTGCTTTGTATAGCACACCTGATACTCCAGTGCCTTTGGAAGAATTTTTACCAAAAGCTACTGAAGAATTAGGACAGATGGAGTTAAGTTATGCATTGAGCGGGATATATTATGGGCAATTTGGAAGTTCGGATATGATTAAATTTGCTTCGCCGCGCGACCGACAAGTTTTGGCAGAGTTTCAAAGCAACTTATTAGCGATTGAAGAGAAAATAGGAGTGCGTAATATACAGCGTAAGAGCGATTGCGGTGTTGAGTATCCTTATTTACTGCCTTCGCATATTCCTAATAGTATTAATATATGAGACTGCTGTGTTTCAGATTCCCGACTTCTTGAAGTCGGGAATCTGACCACCTGCACTATTAGAAGTTGAAACCTACACCTACTTGTACGCCAACGTCGGTTTCGTCTAGGAATGCTGCATTGACGGCGCCGTTTAGTGTAAACCTTGATGCTAATGGGATGTCTAGACCACCAGTTAATAGTAGTCCAACTTCGGCATCGTCATCGGTTTCAATTGCAACACCTGCACCGATATAAGGAGATATTGCGAATACTCTGTCTCCTGTGGGGTTTGCCGCACGTGGTGCCAAGTCAAATGTCAAGGGTACTAATACTGTTGTGTTATCTCCAAATACGGCGCTTGGACGGACTGAGAAGTTATTTGTTAAGCCTATTTTACTGATGACCGCGAAATTACCTTCACCAAGTGATGAGCCACCACCACCAGTTATACCAATGTTACCTGCGGCGCCAATATAACTTCTACCACCACGAGTTGCGCGACCTGGGTCAACACCTGCTTGGTTTCCTGAACCTAAATTTAAGCTTACGTCAGATGGTACTAATACTCTGTTGATAGCGTGGATGACACCGTTACTAGCTGAAATATCTGCCTGAGTTACTTGAGCGTTATTAACTGTAACTCGATTTTCAGATGTATTAACTTTGACATTAACTGGTTTACCCTCAGCAGTATTTATGTCACCAGTTTTTAATTGACTAGCTGTTAACTGTCCGGGGACAACGTGATAAGTTAATATTCTGATTAAAGTCTCCCGGTTTTCTGGCTGTTGTAAGCGGTCTAGAGTTTCTTTTGGTAGTCGTGCAAATGCTTCGTCCGTAGGAGCAAATACTGTGAATGGTCCACCCTGTTGCAAGCTTTCTGCTAAACCTGCTGTTTTTAATAACGAAGCTAAAACTGTAAAAGAGTTACTTGCTGATGCTGTAGTAACAATGTCACTACCTGTAGTACCAGTTGGAGGAGTTGTACCAGTTTGGGCAAAACCTACAATATACTGAGCCGCAGCCAGGTTACTTGCAATTGGTTGCAATCTTCCTTGTCTTACTAACGCTTGGTACACATGTGCAGCAGCTTCCGCGCGCGTTAGCGGTACTTCTGGATTGAATACTCTAATATCTGGATAATTGACAACGACGCTGGCTTGTGTTGCTCCAGCAACTTGAGATACTGCATAAGTAGGAATAGCGTTTGCATCGCTGTACAAGTTCGCCAAAGTTGCTGTGTCACTACCAGTCAATCCTAAACCACTCGCTAACGAAACGACTGCCTGTACTTTAGTGATTTGTTGATTTGGTCGGAAAGTATTATCGGGATAACCAGATAAAAATCCTGTTTCATAAGCTGTTGCAATTGCTGGTGCTGCCCAGAAGTTAGAACGTATATCTCTAAATCCACCTGTCGGTAGTTGTCGTACCCGGTTTTGATTGAAAGCTTTTTGAATGATTGCTGCAAATTCGGCGCGCGTTACAGGTTGTTGGGGTTTGTAAGTACCATCGGGGAAACCTGCAATTATGTTTCTTTCTGCAAGCGCTTGGATGAAAGGACGTGCCCAGTAATCTTGACTCACATCTGGAAAGTTAACTGATCCCTGTGTTGGAGTCTGTGTTGGAGTCTGTGTTGGGGTCTGTATTTGAGTTGGTGTGTCAGTTGGTGTTTGAGTTGGTGTGTCAGTCGGTGTTTGAGATAGTTTTTGGGACGGGATTATTAAATCAGATGCGTTACCACGTACTTGCTGGGCTTGAGCTGAGGTGGAAATAAAGAGTGGACTAACTGCACCAAGTGTGGCTCCACAAGCTACTAATACAGTACTTGCTAATAACCGATGAAAAGAATTAAACATTAAAATTCACTCCTGTGAAATGGCTAAACTGATAGCTTGCGCTTTTTTCAACGAGCTACTACTTTTATACTTAGGCAAGCAGTTCCTATGTACTGCTATGAGTATGATATTGATGGCTTGTGCCTTCGTAGTATGCAAAATGGATTTTTGAAAATGCAGTGTGTGAGTAAAGTAAGCTAATAAACTTAAATAAACTAAGAACAAAGTAGTGAGGAAAAAGGATAAGCGGAGCGCAAATCAACCGCAGCTTCTTCTATATTAGTTGTTCTTAATCACTTTTTCTTAAAACATTGATATTAAAAGATTACATCATTCCTTAATCAACCTATTTTTTTTTTGTTAGATAATTGTTTATCGAGTCTCTAAAGATTATATAGCGACTCGATAAAGAAGTTACCTTTCGTTATATATATTGAATAGCTTTTATCACCATTGAACTACATCTATCTCTAGCTAGGACACTCTTACTTCGTTTTTCTCTGTCTTTGGAATGATTCTTGTATTTTGAATAATTGTTGGGAACATTGATTTACATGTTTTCGTCACCCACTGCTTATAAACTTAGTATTTTTGAATTTACACATGCATTGTTACGTTACTTGAATGTTGCCTGATACAACCGAAGCATCCCAATGAGTACATTCGTCTTGGCGCCAGAATTTCAAGTCAACTTTGCTTTTACCAATTTCTAAGCGTCTCAGTGTAATTTCAGGCAACCAATTCGGTAAACACGGGTTGACGTGAAGTTGGTTGTTCGGTGCATCAGCTGTAAGACCAAGTATTGCTTGTAATAGTTGAAATACTGAACCTGCTGCCCATGCTTGCGGTACATTTGCTTCAATATACGGAACTGGAAAGGCGCCTGGTTTTTCTTCAATACCTGCGTAAACTTCCGGAAGACGGTAAGAAGCAAAATAACTGGCAGCTTCAAAAACAGAGCGTGCGACACGAGCTACTTCTTCAGTAAAACCGTATCTTTTTAAACCTAGTGCAATAATACCATTGTCATGTGGCCAAATTGAGCCAAGATGATAGGAAAATGGATTAAATGCTGGATTCTCTGCTGATAATGTTCTAATTCCCCAACCTGTAAACATATCTGGCGCCATCATTTTTTCAACTACACTTCGAGCGCGTTCTTTACTTACAATACCACTCCATAAACAGTGACCTGGATTTGAGGCAATAGTTTTGACTGGCTTTTTATCTTTATCAAGCCCAAACGCATAATAACCTATGTCATCGCACCAAAAGTGTTTTTCAAAGCGTGCTTGGAGTTGGGATGCTTTGGTGCGTAGTGAGTTAGCAAACGAGCGTTCATCCAAAGCATCGAATACTTCAGCCATTCGCAACCAAGCATCATATACATAACCTTGAAGTTCACACAAGGCTTTTGGCGCCTCAACTAAACTACCATCGGGGTAAACAATTGCATCTCCCGAATCTTTCCAACCTTGGTTCTCTATACCGTGACTCGAACGAGTTTTATACTCTTGAAAACCATCACCATCTAAATCACCATAATTATCAATCCATTCTAAACAGCGTAATGCTGTATCTCTATACTCTAACAGTAACGAATCATCCCCCAACCATTTCCACGTTTCATGCAGGACTATTAAATATAGAACAGTAGCATCTGCCGTTCCGTAATAAGGTGTATGAGGTATCTTTTGGAAATGCGCTAATTCACCATGACGTATTTCATGTAGAATTTTACCCGGTTCGGCATCACGCCAATCGTCCCATGTCGTCGCTTGTAATTGTGATAGCTTTTTTAAGGCACCGCGCGCAAAGCCAGGGTGAATAGTTGTAGTCTGTAAGCTAGCGATTAAACTGTCACGTCCAAAAACAGTTACAAACTTGGGAACACCAGCAGCGGGTAGCCAAATATCATCACCTAAATCATAATCATAAAGTCGCAGTGCCGCTAAGTCTCTTACAGATTGTTTGTATATTCGGTAAACTTCTTCGTTTACTGTCGTTATGTCGGTGACAGACTCAACCCACTGCTTATTCAAATGTTCTAATTTGGAGTTAACTTCTGTATTTACAGCAGAGTCATAACATACATTTAAAGGTTCGCGCGTTAATTTATCTAAAACTAGAATAAAATTACCACAGGTATGCCAACTTTCTCCCGGTTCCAACACAACTTCAAATGTAACTCGACCGTTGGCACAATGAGGAGGAGATGTGTAGTTAAGCGGCTGATAGATTAAGCTGCGATAAAAATCCTTGTTTTTATAAGTAGTATGCAACTCGTTACGCTGTTCGTCCCATCTTGTTTCAATACAACCCCGACGTACAAATTTACCCTGCTGCACTTCTAATATATCGGCAAAATCTGAACGTAAAGCAATTTCTAAACTAAACTGGACTCGCTTATTACTATAATTTGTTACGTCTATATCTTCGTGAATACCTCCTTCTACTGTTCTGCCCACAGTTAACGATAAGGCGCCTTTCGGAATAACTCCATCTTCAGTTGTCAATTCTGGATTGGTCAGATAAACTTGCGCTGCATAATATCTTGGTGTTGTAGACCTCAAAAGAATCCAAGGTGTACCATCAGCGTAGAAAGCATAGTAACTTAGAAAGCGAGTATCGTCGGTAAAAATACCCAAAAATTTCTCTGAATTAATCTGCCCACCTAGGTCAGTAACCATAAAAGTACTGCCGTGGTTGATTGTTAAAGTTGGTGGACCAACGGTAACTCGCATGTTCATGGATTATATATTTTAATAAGTATTAATCAACACTAGTGGTATCCAAAATCGTTCCTTCTAAATTGGCGCCTTCTAAATTAGCTCCATTCAGATTTGCCTGATTTAAATCAGCGCTTGCCAAATTAGCACTACTCAAATCAGCGCCTCGCCCGTCAACTCCAGTTAAATCAGCTTTGTCGAGGTTAGCTGCACTCAAATTTGCTTCGGTTAAATTTGCTTCGGTTAAATCTGCCTCTATCATCTTAGCCACTGTAAGTTCCGACTGGCTAAGGTTGGCGCTGTCTAGAATTGCCCCTTCTAATATTGCCCCTTCTAATATTGCCCCTGTTAAATTGGCGCCTGTTAAATTAGCATTCGTTAAGTTTGCTCCATTCAAATCAGCATTTTGCAAACTTGCGCTTACTAAGTTTGCTCCATTCAAATTGGCACCGTCTAATGTAGCATTGTCTAATATTATACCAGCTAGGTTGGCGCCTTCGAGTTCAGCCTCACTCAAATCGACAGCGGTAAAATCTCTTTTACCTGTAGCATATTGGTCTAAAATGTCTGTGCCGAGCATAGGAATATTTCAAGATCACTACTGTTGCTCGATTTAACCACAAAGCTACAGAAAATTCTCCTACCCACAGATAGTTATTTGAAACGAAAATCTGCCAATTGTAGCACAGGTGTCTCGCCTGTGCAGTGCAGTCAATTATTTTACCACGCCCGTCACAGAGTTAACAGAGGTAAGAGCAATTCCTCTATCCATAGATCGTAAGTTTAGAGGGAAATTTTATCTAAATCAACGTTTGGAGAAATAGCAACCACTGGAAGATCAACCACTAATAACAGAAAAACCACAGCAAAAAATATGTGGTTTAAGTCAGGAAATACTAATGGTTGGGCGCGTATTCCTAGCATGACCGATGAAGACAATGCGCCAAATAGACCTACGTGGAACTCTACTTACTCTCCATATGTTAGCGGAACATCCCCAGATACAATTACGTTTACTGGATAGAATAGCCACCTGAACAAAACGAGGTAACATGAATAAGAAAACACTAATTTCTTCCGCAGTAACAATAGCTGGTTTAGCTTTTAGCTCTATTGCTATAGCACAACCAAAAGCAGTGCAAAGAGTAAACGGCATTGTAGAATACGAACCAAACGGAAACCCTAATCCAACAAATTACGTTTATCCAGATAATTCAGATAAGAAGCCATCTGATTTTCAAGCAACTCGCAAGAAGCTTCAAGAACTGAGGCTATTACAACGCGAAGCGAAAATCAGGCAAATAAAATTAGTTTCTTACGAAGAATATCTTAAAAAAACAGGTGAAGAAGGTGGTTCTATAATACAAAATATGGAAGTACACCCTAAACGCCAATTTTTTATGGTTGATATTGAAGTTCCCGAACTTGAAATTGCTAACAGACGAGGAAATAATAAAGAGCCACAAAATATTAAGCTGAAAAACGCACGAGTAAAACAACTTTACGACGCAGAAACAGGCATGATTTTCGGTAACGAAATCACAGGTAACAGGGAATAAAAAGAACGGCGCCTGATTTAATGTACAGGTGCCGTTCTTTTTTTAGTCAAGTTTCAGTATTTCTCTTGCTATTGCTTTGCATTTTTTTGGCGCTACTACGTTATCAAAAATTATTGATAACTCTTTTTCGAGGGGAGCATCCAGTTTTGGCGAAAATACCTTTCCTCTGAGGCACCCAATTATAAATACCCTAATTCTAAACGTGGTTAATTATAATACCCACTACAAGTATTACAAAAACAGTACAATATTTATATATTATTCACTAATCTAATAATAATTATTCCCAATATATATCAAATATAAACTCAAAAATAATACTAACAGAAACTAAATCCAATACAAGCGGAGGTTACAAGATGCGCGCTTGTGACGACGCCACGGCGCCTGAAACGCAGAACAAGAAAAACGTCCACTCTTGGATATTGGCGCCAAGGTTATTTACCTAAACTCCAAAAGCGAAGATGTAGAGATTATTCAATAAAATAGGGCTTAAGTAAATTATTAATAAAAAATTTAAATGTAGAGACAGTATTTAATTCGGTCTCTACGTAGTCCGAAATGATATGTTAAATTGTTTGGGTGAGAAAAAGACCTATCAAAGGATAAGTTTTAAAACTGAGGTTCGATGGGCTTTATGCTTGTGGCATCGGTGTTACCCATCCACCTGTGGCATAACGAATAGCACTAGCATTTATTCGTTATGCCAGTTCATCAAACTTTGCCTCTAAATCTGGAGGAGTATCTGTAATTGCCCCGTGCCATAGCAATGCATGAATTTCTGTGTGTGTAAGGTATGGCATTTGTACTAATTCAGGCTTAAATCCTAATTATGAATGCAATATCCATTAACTCGCTAACATCTACTAAGGCTAAGTTCACTGATAAAAACCGTTTTCCTCGTTCTGGAACGGCACGTAATGTTTTGATTCCCTCAATTGTCGATTTCAGTGTTGCTGTCATAATTTACTACCTCGGTTCTAAACCAACAAATAAACTTGTATGTACCGTTTTTACTTAGGGTTTTTGTTGTTTGGGTAACATTAATAACTTCTGTTAGCGCAATTTGACTAGCAATAAGTTCACACTCTGATTGTGCTTTTGTTAATATGGCGCCTTTATAATCTCTTGCCATTCTTCGTAGGGGTTATCTGGGTCTTGAAGCATTAGTTCTCTACCTTTGAAGTAGTCACCTTACGTCCAGCATTCCTGCGTTTGCCGCCACGATTTTCGCCTATAGGCATAGCATCGATTGGAATCTCCCCTTCTAGTTTTGCATGGCTAAATAGCAAGTTTTCAAGGTATCTATTTACAGAGGCATTGCGCTTTTGTGCTAGTGACTCTAAAGCGTCTAGCACTCGAGAGTCGAGTTTAAAAGATTTGTTCTTTCGTTCAAACATGCCTAAATAGCTATATAGCAAGTTGTTTTAATGTCGTTACTTCGATTAAAGCTAGACGAATCAATCTTAGCATCTTTACTAATCAAAAACAATATCTTTGATATCTCAAGTTACTTAACATGCCTATATGGTAAAAGTTATCATAGTAAAGTGACTACAGATTGTAGAGTATCTCAAATAAGATAAGCAATATTTTTTCAAAAGAATTAGTTTTGATTTTGTATATAAAATTTAATATCGATTTGAGATATTCACAATATCCAGTTTAATACCATGCCTGGATACCAGTAGAGGCAACTTCCAAGTCACCTCCCCCTCCGAGGGCTAAGTTTAGTAGGTTTTTTACAGCAAGAACTTTTGGTCGAGTTTACCTGCTGCGTTGAGAGTGACGAGCATATACAGGGTTGGGAAATTTACGAGTTGTATCAATGGATAATGGAAGGAAGATTACTAGATGGTACGGAAATTAAGCGAATACGTGTAGTGTTTCCCGACCAACAGACCATATAAGGGTATGAGCGTAGTTACTAATTTTAATTATAAAGCGGGCGAGGACGCCCGCTCCACAAGATAACACAACACAACACAAGATAAAGTCAATCATCTATCTAAAGGTTGATTTTATATGTATAATCAAGCGGGTTTACGAATAAGGGAGTATTTAAAACAAGCTATCTACCTTCAATTAGTAAGATTTAAGATTTGTTGAGACTTGTTACTATCTTTGAATAAAGAGTTACTGATATAAACCAAGCGATACTGTTTCAAAACAGAACACTATCACCTTGGATATACCACCAATGTTATAGATAGATTACACAGGTAGCAATGATACAGAATCAAAAGACGGTTCTGATTGTGGACGACAATTATGAAGACCGGGAAACTTATCGTCGTTACCTGCTGCAAGATAAGCAATATATCTATAGAATTTTGCAGGCAGAGTCAGCGAATCTTGGATTGGAGCTATGTAAGCAAGCAAAACCTGATGTGGTTTTACTCGATTTTATGTTGCCCGATATGAACGCGCGGGCGTTTATTGACCAACTACAGGCAGAATTTAATAATAATACTAATAAATTGCCAGTAGTAATTTTGACATCTCAGCAAGATGAAGCAATGGCTGACGATGAAGAAAGTTATGATTATTTAATAAAAGAAAAAATTGATGCGGTTGGTTTGCGTTTCGCGGTTCATAAACTGATTGAGCAGACACGCTTGGAGTTAGAGCTTGAGATATCAAAACAGTTTATCAAAACTGCTTTAAACGAAAGTGAAAAGCGGTTTCGTTTATTTGCAGACAATCTTGATGCGATTATTTGGATTGCTAGTCCAGATTCTAGCCAGCATTTTTATGCAAATAAGGCTTACGAAAAAATTTGGCATCGTTCTTGTGATAGTCTTATTAGTCAGCCACTTTCTTGGCTTGATGCGGTGCATCCAGAAGACTATGAGCGAGTTTTAGTCAAGTTAGAGCAACAGGAAAGCGGGCAACTAACTAATATAGAATACAGAATTATACGTCCTGATGGTCAAGAGCGTTGGGTATGGGATAGAGGTTTCCCTATACGCGATGAAAACGGAGCGCTTAGTTATTATGTTGGTATTACAGAAGACATTACCGAGCAAAAACTTGCACATGAACAAATTCGTCATTTGACTGAAACTTTAGAGCAGCAAGTAATGGAGCGAACATCTCAGTTACAAGCCGCTAATAACGAACTAGAGGCATTTGCTTACACAGTATCCCATGATTTGCGGGCGCCATTACGGGCAATGCAGGGTTTTGCGGAAGCATTGGCGGAAGATTATGGTAAGCTACTTGACGAAGTGGGAAATGAATATATTGCTCGCATTATTAACTCTGCCCAGCGTTTAGAAAATCTGATTCAAGATTTGCTATCATACAGTCGCCTTAGCCGTACAGATTTATACTTGCAACCAGTTAACTTAAATAACGTAATGTTTGAGGTAATGACTCAGCTAGATGCTGATTTGAAAGCAAAAAACGCTCAAGTGACAATTTCGGCGCCCCTTAGAGCAGTTTTAGCGCATCGCAATACCATTGCACAAGTTATTGCCAATTTATTAACTAATGCGATTAAATTTGTAAGGGTTGATGAACAACCACAGGTACTAATATGGTCAGAAATCAAAACACCAGGATGGGTAAGGTTATGGGTAAAGGATAATGGTATTGGAATTAAGGCTGAACATCATAAGCGTATCTTTAGCGTTTTTGAACGTCTGCATGGAATTGAGCGGTATCCAGGTACGGGTATTGGGTTGGCTATTGTTCGTAAAGGTGTCGAAAGGATGGGAGGTCGTGTTGGTCTTGAGTCTCTTCCGGGACAAGGCAGTAGTTTCTGGATTGAATTAAAAGATGCTAGCAGGTAAGTATGAGTACGGTACATACCATTTTACTGGTAGAAGATGACCCAAACGAAATTTATTTAACCCGACGCGCGTTTCAAAAGGCAAACATAAACGTTTCGCTGCAAATCATTGATGACGGAGATAGTGCAATTGCATACCTCAGCGGTACCGGAGAATACGCAGACCGTCAACGCTTTCCCATACCCAAATTGATTTTACTTGACTTAAAATTACCTTGCCGTTCAGGACACGAAATTCTAGCTTGGCTTCGACAGCACCCTAACCTTAGTCTATTACCCGTAGTTATTTTTACTTCCTCGCGCGAACCCGCTGATGTAAACTTAGCTTACGAGTTAGGCGCCAACTCATACTTAGTCAAACCCAGCGGTCTTAAAGCATTAAAAAGAGTCGTAGAAACTTTAAGTTTATACTGGCTAGTAGATAACGAACCTCCTGAAGTGCTGAGTGTTGAGTGTTGAGTGTTGAGTGTTGAGTGCTGAGTGCGCTCGTGCTGAGTGCTGATATATAGTACTGTTAGTCTTCAGTTTAGCGCTCGCTTCTGTGGGCAGTGCCCACCCTACTACAATCTAAAATCCATTCATATACAAAGTAAAATCCAAAATCTTTAAATGCCTCATATCCTTATTATTGACGATAATCCTGATGACCGCTTACTTGTACGTCGAGAATTAGAGCGAGAATTTTCTTCTGACCTGCAAGTAACCGAGATTGGAGACGAATTACAGCTAGAACATGCTTTAGCTATAAATAACTTTGATTTGGTTATCACTGATTACCAACTTTGTTGGAATAATGGATTGCGCGTACTATTGAGCATTAAGTCGCATTATCCTAATTGCCCAGTCATCATGTTTACTAGCACAGGAAACGAAGAAGTCGCTGTGGAAGCAATGAAAAGCGGGCTTGATGACTATATTATTAAGTCTCAAAAGCATTATCTACGTTTAGCACTTGCTGTGCGTTCTACTTTAGCGCGCGCGAAAGCAGAACATCAGGTTTCACGTCTGGAAAATCGTTTACAGTCACTTCTGAATAAATTAAACGTGGGTGTGTTCCGTTGTACTGTCGAAGGTCGCATACTTGAAGGCAACAACGCATTTTTACGTTTATTGAATATAGAAACAATTTTACAAGCGCAAATGCTTGATTTACGGCAGCTTTTTTGGCAACACGAAAACCCCGTTGAACAGCAATCATTTATAACCGAAATTGCTTTACATCAAGACGGTGGAATTAAATGGATTCAATTATCTCAAACTTTAATTACTACAGAAGACGAACCTTTTATTGAAGGACTTATTGAAGACATAACTCAACGTAAAGAAGCAGAAACAGCTTTACAGAAACTTAACGAAAAATTAGAAGTGCGAGTCATTGAGCGTACCGCTGATTTACAAGATGTTATTGAGCAGTTGAAAATGTTCGCAGACTCAGTATCTCACGATTTACGGGCGCCGTTACGAAGCATTCAAGGTTTTGCCGAAGCTTTATTAGAAGATTATATTTCGTCTCTAGATACAAAAGCACAAAATTATCTGACTCGTATTGTCAGCGCTGCTGAACTAACAAACATTTTAATTGAAAACCTTTTAGAATATAGTAAACTTAGCCGTACACAGTTACAATTAGAAGCTGTTAATCTTAACACTATAGTTTCTCAAGTTTTAGCGCAAATGGAAGAGGAACTGCGACACAAGCAAGCAGAAGTACATGTAATTGATACTTTGCCTAACGTTTTAGGACATTATAATACATGCGTACAAATCTTTACTAATCTACTTTCTAACGCAATTAAATTTGTTACCCCTAACGTTAAACCAAAAGTTATAATTCGTGCAGAAACTAATCAAGATTCTTTCATACTATGGGTAGAAGACAATGGTATTGGAATTAAGCCACAATACCACGAAAAAATTTTTGCTGTATTTGAACGTTTACACGGTATTGAATCTTACCCAGGAACTGGTATCGGCTTGGCTATGGTTCGTAAAGGAGTTGAGAGGATGAGAGGGGAATGCGGTGTTGAATCTCAATTAGGACAAGGTAGCAAGTTTTGGATAAAATTTAAGATTCCCGACTTCTTTAAGAAGTCGGAAATCTGACCACCTGCAGTTTGAGATTATAATAATCAATATATTTATATTTGAGTTGTAACTTCCCAAAATCCATTCAGATACGAAGCAAAATCAAAAATCCAAAATGGTACTACGTATTCTCCTGATCGATGATAATCCCAATGACCGCTTTCTCGCCGCTCGCGAACTAAAGCAAAAGTTTGCTAATCAAGACTTAACAGTTGACGAAATTACAAACGAAAATGATTTGGAACAGGCACTTGTTATAGGGTATTTCGATTTGGCAGTAACTGATAACCAGCTACTTTGGATTGATGGACTAACAGTAGTTAGAAAAATAAAGGACAAATATCCTAATTGTCCTGTAATTATGTTTACAGATAGCGGTAACGAGGAAGTTGCTGTAGAAGCAATGAAGGCAGGTTTAGATGATTATGTTTTGAAAAGACAGCACTATCGTCGTCTTGTGATTGCAATTGAAAAATGTTTAGAACAAAAAAAAATCAGAGAAGAGTATGCAGCTAATCAAAAGTTACTGTATGAACACCAAGAAAGGTTTAGAGTTGCACAAGGAGCAGCGGATTTAGGTATTTGGGACTGGGATTTAATAACTAATATTATTACTTGGAACGATAATCACGAACGACTATTTGGCTTGGCGCCTGGTAGTTTTGATGGAACTTACGAAAAGTTTATTAGTTGCATTCATCCATCGGACAGAGATTTAATCAGTCAAGCTTTAGAATTTGCCTTAGAAAATAACACTGACTTTTATCAGGAGTTTCGTGTTTTATGGTCAGATAATACTATTCATTGGATAGCTAGCAAAGGACATTTTTTTTACAATGATTCAAGTCAAGCCATTAGAGCTAGTGGAATCATTTTAGATATTACTGACAGAAAAGAACGTGAAGTTGCACAGCAAAGATATACAGATGAATTAGTACAAGCATATCGTGTACAAGATGAGTTTTTATCGATAGCTTCCCATGAGCTACGTACACCATTAAATGCAATTTTGGGATGGACGCAGTTATTACGTAAGTATCCGTTTGATGAACAAACTCGAAACCAGCGTTTAGAAATTATCGAACGTAACTTAAAGCGACAGCAAAACGTAGTTGAACAGATTTTAGATATTTCACGTTTAAAATCTGGACAAATGCAGCTTGAACGTGGTGTTGTTGATTTAAAATCTGTGGTAGAAGACGCCATTGAAAGCGCGCGTTTACCAATTGAGGCAAAATCGATTAGTTTAGAGTATATATCTGATGATTCAACTATAGAAGTTTTAGGCGATCAGGGCAGATTGTACCAAGTGATTTGGAATTTACTTTCTAATGCAATCAAGTTTACTCCTGCTTCTGGATATATAAAAGTACATCTTGATGTAGATAAAAGTGAGAAGAATATTGTCCAAATAACTATTAGTGACACAGGTCTTGGCATTAGTTCAAAATTTCTTCCTTATGTATTTGAACAATTTCGTCAAGAAGATGGTTCTCGGACGCGCACGCATCAAGGTGCTGGGTTAGGGTTGGCAATAGTTAAGCAGTTAATTGAAATGCATGGTGGTAGTATTCAAGCAGAAAGTCAAGGTGTAAACCAGGGAGCAACTTTTACAGTTCAGCTTCCATTACTAAATCGAATCATAAATGAAGAAAATACAAAAATTGAAAGTGCCAACAAAGATTTTAGTTCATTAAAGAATTTTTCACTCGCAGGATTAAAAGTTTTGATAGTTGACGATGAGCCAGATAGTTTAGATCTATTAGTAATGCTTTTAGAAAATGAAGGCGCCATTGTTACCGCAGTTAATTCTGCAACACAAGCGTTAGAAATTTTACAGACAAACCAACCAGATATTTTGATTAGCGACTTAGTAATGCCTGATAAAGATGGTTATATGTTGCTTAAAGAAGCTAAAACACTTGGTTTAAACTGGAGTACACCTTTAAAATCAGTAGCGATTAGTGGTTATAGTCACGAGTCAAATGAAAAAGTCATACAAGCGGGTTTTCAAGCCAGTATATCAAAGCCTATTGAACCTGACGAACTGGTTAATGTTATTAATCTCATTACAAATAAGACTTTAGATATTTAATTGCTCATATTCTTCTGGTGTGTCAATATCAATGGCGCCTAGTTCAAAAGAAACTTTATCTACTAAATTCTTATATTTTTGAATAACTTGTTTTGCTCCGGATGCTGTATTTAAATTAATTAGTTCTGGTAAAATCTCACGGCTAAAAAGCGCGGGCACTCCTAAAGTTTGTTTGTACTCACTAGCTATTATCGGCTTCCCAGTAGTATAAAAAGTTTCTACAAGTTGATTTATAATATCAACAGAAATAAATGGTTGGTCACAAAGTAAAAGTACAACAGCATCCGTATTATGCAAACTTTCGAGAGTTTTTATCCCAGCTTGAATTGAACTTCCCATTCCTTGGCGCCAGTGATGATTTTCTACAATAGTAACACTCAGCGTTGCTACTTCATTGCGAATTTGTAAGGCGTTTGCTCCCAGTACAACTACAATAGGTTCGCAAACTGAAGCTAAAGCAATTTCTGTAGTATGACGTAAAAAGCTACGTCCTCGAAAGTGTAATAACTGCTTAGGTGTACCCATACGAGTAGAGGCGCCTGCTGCTAATATGACTATACCAATTGGTTGTGCGTTTTTCATAATTATAGATTCATAATTCAGTAATCATTAATATATTAATAACCAAATTAACCCTCTCTTAAGGAAGATTTTGCTGTCAGTGCCTGGTAAATAATTAAACATGGTATGTACTATATGGTGCTGAAAAATATAGTAAAGTAGGAAGAATACCTCGCTCATAAGCTTTAGTGCTTGTGTAACAGGAGGTTAGCAAGCTCAGGAGTGAAATAAAAGCCAAACTAATTTGCTGAGTTAATTTCTAATGACCCAAGCTTTACCTGACAAAACTTTGCCTTCTATGTCTACGACTGATGAAGTTGGTCGTAATAACGCTTTGCATCAGTACAACGTTCTTGATGCTCTACCTGAAACTGCATTTGACGAGTTAACTCAGCTTGCTGCCCAGATTTGCGAAACCCCTGTGGCACTTATTACTTTTGTGAATGCAGACCGACAGTATTTTGCGTCAAGATTCGGTATCGATATAATCGAAGCTCCACTTGAAGCTGGTTTTTGTCCAATTGTGGTAAACAAAGGTACCTTAATAATTCCAGATACGTTGGCTGATTCTCAGTATGCCACAAATCCAGTCGTTGTCTCTAAACCTAGTGTTCGTTTTTATGCTGGAGTCCCACTCATAACAACGGATGGTTATTCTTTAGGGACACTATGTGTTCTTGATTATGTTCCGCGTCAACTAACTCCGCAACAGCTAAATAGTTTACAAATTCTTAGTCGTCAAGTGATGACGCAACTAGAGCTACGTCTCTATGCAAACCAAATTGCTCAGATTGATGCAGTTTTGCTCAAGGTAACACAGGGCGTTTCGGCTGCTACAGGCGAAGCATTCTTTCATGCCCTTGTGCGGCATTTTACTGAAGTCTTAGATGTAGATTATACTTACATTGGTTTAGTAGCTGGTGAGCAAGAGGAAATTGAAGTTATTTCCGTTTGTTCCCACGGTCAAATTCTAGATAATTTCAGTTATTCGCTGCACGATACTCCATGCCATCAGGTAATTCAGCAACGCAAAATTTGCTGTTATGAACGAGGTGTGCAAGCTTTGTTTCCCAATGCTCCGTTACTGGCGCCGCTTAATATAGAGAGTTATATTGCGATTCCTTTCTATGACTTGACAGGAAAGCCAATTGGATTATTAGGAGTGATGAATTGCAAAGCTTTAACAAATGTAAAACTTGCAAAATCGCTGCTGACAGTTTTCGCGCTGCGAATTGCTACAGAAGTGGAACGGCAACGAGCTGAAGAACACCGTTCCCAGATTTTAGCACACGAGCAGGAAGCTCGCCTTACTGCTGAAGCCGCAAATCAAATAAAAGATCAATTTCTTACAATTCTTTCCCATGAACTTCGTACACCACTTAATCCGATTTTAGGATGGGCTAATTTATTGCGCTCGCGTTCTTTAAATCCGGCTAAAACGGCTTTTGCTTTAGAAACAATTGAACGTAATGCCCAATTATTAACTCGTTTAATTGAAGATTTACTTGATATTTCACGGTTGATACGAGGCAAATTTAGTTTGAAAATTGCTTCTGTTGATCTAGTAGAAATAATTACTAACGCAATTGACACAGTCAATTTTGCTGCCCAAGCGAAATCAATTCAAATTTTTACTGTATTAGAAACTAATATTACTATTGTTGGAGATGCAGATCGTTTAACTCAAGTAGTTTGGAATGTTATATCTAATGCTGTAAAGTTCACGCCATCTGGTGGGCAAATCAACATTGAGTTGAAACAATTAGATGGTCATGTACAACTTCAAGTTCACGATACCGGAACCGGAATTAGTGCTGATTTCTTGCCGTATGTATTTGATTACTTTCGTCAAGCTGATAGCGCTACTACTCGCGAGTTTGGCGGATTAGGGCTAGGACTTGCTATTGTACGTCAAATTGTTGAGTTGCATGGCGGTACGGTTCATGCACAAAGCCCAGGAGAAGGACACGGAGCTACTTTTACAATAACACTGCCAAATTCGCCTTGCAATACCTAGTAGTTCATGTCATTAATTTTGATGGGTACGTAGTAGCGATTCCGGAGCGTCAAAAATATTAATTTAGGGGGCTAAAGCCTAACTACGAACCTATCAAAACTTATGACATGAACTATTAGAAGGATTTGATCATGTTGTAGATGTAGATATAGGTAAACAAACGGTGAAAGTTGTTTTACCAGGTTTTGAGGTAAACGTAATGCTACCACGATGACGGTTTTCTATTATACGTCTTATCATTTCTAATCCCAAGCCTGAGCCTTTACCTATAGATTTTGTGGTAAAAAATGGCTCAAAGATACGTGATTGAATTTCCTGTGGAATTCCTGAACCTGAGTCTGTTATTTGAATCTTAATTTTTTCATCAGTACAATTAGTAGTAATTTCTATTACACCTGTATCAATAATTGCATCAATAGCGTTATCGATTAAATTTGTCCAAACTTGATTGAGTTCACTACCGTAAGCGGTAATTTTCGGAACTTTACAATTGTAATTACGACTAATTTGGATGCCATGTTTAAGTTTATGGGCAAATAGTCGTAAAGTATCTTCTAGTCCTTCGTGTACATCAACTAGTTGCACGGCGCCCTGGTCTAGATGGGAGTAAGATTTCATGACTTGCACTAGTTCAGAAATACGTTCGGCGCCTTTGAGTCCGCTATTAATCATAGATATAACATCGAATGATAGCGCTAACCAACGTATACCCATATCTCGAAGTTCGGTAGGGTGCTGGCGCCATCTTTTGATTAATCTATCAAGCGTACTAATCTCAACTCCACCCATTGCTAGGGGTTCGGCAAGTTTCCAAGGTTCTCTTACTCCGTAGTCTTCGAGCCATTCGAGAAGTTCGTCTTCGCGTTGAGCTATGGTAGTAATATCAACGCGCGAGTTAAGAATTGCATCATAACCATCATCACGCACTTTGAGCCATTCTTGAGTATGTTCTTCGTCGATTTGGTTTTGTCCAGCTACCATATTCATGCGCTGTAGTTCAATTATGGCAGGAGGAACACTTTGTAATGTACGCACTACTGCTGCTGCTGGGTTGTTGAGTTCGTGAGCTAACCCCGCAGATAATGTACCGAGTGCTGCCATTTTTTCGCGCTGACGAATAAATGATGTTAACCCTTCGAGGCGCCGTTGTACAACTCGGAAGACAATACGCTCAAACTCACGACACTCATGGAGTAATTCTAGAAAATCTTCTGGTGAGAGTAAATGTAACCGACACGGACTTAAAGCGCGCAGTGTTACAGGTACTACTTCATCAGTAAGCACCTGCACTTCTCCAAAAAACTGTGGCGCTTCATGTTGCCCTATAGGCATTTCAACTCCTTCGCTACGGCGAGTTATGCCCATAACACCCCTAGACAATATACAAAACCCCCGTCCTACTTCTCCTTCGCTAACTAAAATTTCGCCTGGAGAGAGTTCTAAAAGCGACGCGCGTTCACACACCCAGTCGAGACGATGTTGAGGCAGGTGTTGAAATAATTCCAGCTTTAATAAATCGTTTATACACAGCACAGCTAAAAAGATGTTTGAAAATTACTAGAACCTACGTTCAAATTCTAATACCGCGCGGTTATCGTTGAATAAGTTTGTAGACGTGCGGAAGCGGATTTCATTATTGATACGATAGTTTAAGCCCCATTGAATTGGGTCGTTAGTAGTCAATATTTTGAGCGCTGATGCTGATACTTTTGGCGAAATATCTACACCTGCTTCTGCAGCAAGCTCCAAACTTGTGTAGTTTTTACCAGCTTCTGGGTCTTGAGAGATAATAGTCGGGAATAAACGAAATTCACTTAAACCGAATGCGGTACCAATTTGGTTGAACGCACTTTGAAAGTTGTTAAATACGGCAGAACCTGCAATATTTATTAATCCTAATGTACTATCACTACCTCGACCTTGAGTTTCCACAAACCCACCTCCAAGCAATGCAACAAGTTCGGTTTGACCGCGCGTGGGTGAACTTGTGAGTTCGAGATTTTCGTTGAGCTGACTTGCAAGTCCTTGAATTTTAGCTTCAACACGAACACTTTCTAATGCAGCTAGTCCAGTAATGTTACGAGTGAAATCACTACTTTGAACTACATCGAGTACTTTTGCAAATAATTGAATATCTAATTCGGGGTCGCGCGGTTGATTTTTTTTAAAAGTCGCTGTGTGTTCATAACCACGTACTAAATTAAAGCGAGTAGTAAATAAATTAACACCACCATCTTTTAGCTTAATTACTCCTTCTGGTATTGGGTCAGCAAATGAACCTGTAACGTTAAGGTCACCAGTTGCAATAAAATCAAGAATTGGAGCGCGCGTAATTCTAACGTTGTCACTCAGCTTGATTTCTAAATTATTAAACCGTGTAATCGTTTTGTCTGGTTCTGGTTGATCAGCTGTCTCAGACTTGAGAAGCGTTGTTAATTCATCTAAAGTATCGTTCTTCTGTGGATTTAAATTTGTTGACTCAGCAAGTAATACTTTACCGTTTTTAAGCTCAATATTACCACCAATTAATGGGTTGAGGGCAGAACCAGTTAACTGTAAACCTCCACTCACGTTACCTTGATACAAACTTTTTAGATTTAACGCGATACGGTCGAGGGTAAGTGTTAAAGGATTATTGATTTGCAGTTCTTTGTTTGATATTGGAATTTCACCAAATGCTTTAACACTACCTCGGCTAAATGTTCCTTGTAAATTATTAACAATGATGCGGTCGAAATCAAACTTTATTTGACCCGTTACATCAGTAATATTACCAGGTATTGTTTGTGCGCTAAATACGGCTTTATTGAGGTTTGCAATTCCATTTAGAATTAGCTGGTCACGAGTACCCTGTACCTTTAAATCAACTTCTCCTTGTCCATTTTCATATTTAACTTGGTTGGTTAATAAGTTTATTACTGCTAATCCTTTATTTTTCACTTTGACATCAAGGTCAATTTTATCGCTTTCTGGTGGCTCAATTGCTGTTGGAAATTGATAAGGAATACCACCTGCAATAATTACAGGGTCAGAATTACCAACATTTACCTCACTGTTAAAATTTAAACGCCCATTATTATAGCTAAAACTTGCCGAAGCAGATTGAACACCCTTAGCATTCAGAGTACCTTTGCTAACTGCAAAATCTCCTTTGAAAAGGGGATTAGAAATATTACCAGCAATTGCTGCTTGTCCGCTAAGATTTCCTGTTAACCCTACAGGCAATTTCACAAAGTTGCTTAGAATTTGTACCGGAAAATTAGTTACCTGTAATTGTCCTGATTGCTCTTTACCCCCAATAGTACCAATAAAAGCTAAAAGACGATTTTGTGACTCAATCCTTAGCGGTTGCAGTCTTAATATCCCATCATCAAAGCTACCTTGAGCAATAATTTGCTGGGCATTAAAATAGCGGTTTGGGTCGTTCGGGCGCCCCCAAGCAAAGTCTTTACCGTTGATTGTAAAATCTGCTTGCAGTCCATTATTAGAAGCAGTATCAAATGTGACTTCTCCATTGAAAGTTCCTGCTAAATCTGCTAATTCTGGCAAAGGTGAAGATTGGCGTCTATCAGATTGCTGCTGTTCGAGTAAAGCTTGAATTTCAGAGAAACGCTGTATTTTAGTTAACACTGGTTGGTCTGGTACACTAACAGCACTTGTACCATTGAGAGCAGCAGCACCTGCATACTGTGGTTCTTTCAAACCGCGTTGAAAGTCTTGCAGTTCAAAGATTTGCAATGTAGTTAAAATATCTTGGATGTTACCTTTTTCAACAGCTAGTTTACCTTGAATTTTTGGAATAGAAGAAGTTGGTATAAAAGTACCAACAAAGCTATAAATACTGTTATTTTTGATAAAGCTACTATTTTCAAGCGTTAAGGCGCCGTTATTATAAGCAAACTTTGCATTTAAACTATTACCTTTAATCGTTCCGAGTTGAGGATTTGCAACAGCAATATTTCCATTTCCTGTCAAAGTGTTTGGGTTAACGAGAAAATCACCAGTTAATGTGCCAGCAACACTGCCCCTACCAATTAATCCATTTGTTGGTGGCGTAATATTTAAAGCCAAAAGTGGAAAATTATTAACTTTTACAGATAAATCATCACCCTGCCTAGTTCCGGTTGCTGTTGCTTGCTTCCAACGTATATTGAAATCTTTCGGACGGTTATTAGCATCTAAATTTAATGCAATGCGGTCTTGTGTGCCAACGACATCTAATTTCAAACCGCTTCCGCGTTCGCTTTCCAAGCTACCTGTTAACGCATCAAACGCAAATTTATTTACATTCAAATCACGTAATGCTACTTGCCCATTTAGGTTTGGTACGGGCAGGCGCCCAGTAATTTTACCAGTGAAATCACCTTTTCCTGCCAAAGCTATTGCATTTGGTAGCTTTGCTGGTAAATTTTGGAGATTATAATTTTTAGCTACTACATCTAAATTTAAATCGGTAATTTCTGGATTTGTATTTTTTGCATTAACTGTAATATATCCAGTTGCGGTAACATCACGCGAAGTCGCGCGCTCAACAGTTAACCTTGTACCATTCCAACCAATATCTGCTGCAAGGGGTTGTGCAATACCTGCTACTCCTTGAGAAAGTCCGACTTTACCAACTGCTGCTAAATTAGCAAGACTAATATCATTAACTGTACCAGCAACTTGTAAATTACCAACAAGTAGTCCCTCTAGTTGTGGGTTAATACGCTTGAGTTCTACACCAGACGCATTTACCACAGCTTGATAGCGACCTTTATCAACTCGAATATTTGATGCAGTTACATCACCACCTGCGTATTTTAATTTTCCTGTGCCGCTAAGTTGAATATTTTCTGGTTTGAAAGAGTCAACTGTACCTGTAACGTTAAATAAACCATTTAAACCAGATTGAACTTGCGGTGGTATTTTTGCATAACGCCGTAAATTTACATTGTTAGCTTCAACTTGTGCTTGGTAAAGACCGTTATTGAGTAAGATATTTGACGCATTAAAAGAACCATTGTCTACATTTAAACGCGCGGTTCCTCTTGCTTGTATAGCTGGAAGTTGGAACGAGTCAACGGTACCAGCTACTTGAAAATTACCTGTAACCCGACCTTGAACTATACTTGGGACTTGCGCTAACTCTTGAACGTTAGAATCATTGATTTGCAGTCGCGCTTGGTAGGCGCCGTCTTGAAGCTGTATATTATTAACACCAACTGTACCGCCACCAACGTTCAAAATCGCATTACCTGTACCTTGAATCGTTTTTAGGGTAATATTATCGCGGTTGCCAGCAATTTGAAACGTGCCAGCTAAAGGATTTTGTAAGACAGGCGGCGATTGTTTGAGAACGCGCGATAATCTAACGTTATTGGCAACAAACTGAGCAGCAAAGTTTTGATCATTAAACTTAACGTTTTTAATTGCAACTCGTCCACCACCTAGTTCAATACCAGCATTCTCTGATTGGACATTGGCTATTTTAAACGGTGCTGTTGTTCCTGAACTTAACAGACGACCGTTAAACTTTACACCTTCAATATTAACGTTTTCTAATTGTTCCTTATTTACAAAGCGTTCAATCGGTATACCCGAAGTATCAGCAGTTACTTGCCACTGTTCATTCGCCCAACTTCCTGTAGCTTGAACTTTACCACCCGCTACATTCAAATTAACATTACGAAATGTAACGGAGCGGTCAGAATAAACTGTAGTTTCTCCAGTACCCGGATAAGTACCATTGGGAGACTGCCATTGTACTAAAGTTTTAACATTTCCTGGCGCCCCGCTTAGTTGTGCAGTAGCAGCAACAGTTCCAATTTGAAAGTTCGGATTGATATTATATATATTCGCAATTGCATCTCCAGGCACATTTTTAGCAGTAACGTTAAAATTAACATCAGGGTTTTGTCCAATTTTGACTACACCTGTACCCGTAAAAATACCACCGAGAGTTCCTGTACCTTGAATGTCTTTAAAAGTAATTTGCTGTAAACGCGGTAAAAATTCAAAAGAAGCGGCAACGTTATTAAAATCAACTTTATCTATTTTGGCAGTTTGAATTGTACTACCTTTACCCGAAAGTACAGGACTATCAATTCCTCCAGTTACGAGTAAATCTGCATTCAAGGAAGCTATAACAGGAACAGGCAGTTTTAATTTTAGCGTTTCTTGAACATTGGCAGCACTGACAGCGTTTACGCGCGCGGCTAAATTAAAACCAGTAGTTCTGTCAATAGTTCCATTTGTCAATAGTGGAACCTTACCATAAGAAGTTGTGACATTTTCTAACTTAACTACGGTTTTATCGAAACTGAGTGACCCGCGCGCATTAGTAAAAGGTCGTGGCAAGCGTGCTACTTGGGTTTTTACTCCGTCTACAGTAGCATTGCCATATAATAAAGTTTGCTGTTTTGGTCGTGCTTCAATGTCTAAGTCGGCTTTTGTAACTCGTCCTGACTGTAAATCTATCGGTATTCTAACTAAAGTTGTAACATCAGCTGCGAGTAAATTTTCGGCTTGTAAATTTAATTTATGTTCTACAGTTCTTGGACGTGTTTCGCCACGAACAAAAACATTACCGCCATTAACTGGTTTACCAGCTACTTCATACTTAACCAGTTGATTATTTTCCAACAACTGAGCAACACCGTTGAGGTCTTGTAATGAAAGTTGCTTTTTTGTATGTGATGCTGCCAATACTAAATTAGCGTTACGAAACCGTATTTTATCAAGGTCAGTTTTAAAAGGAGCATTTTTATTAGCGGGCTGAATTTTTGTAGTTATCCAACGTCCTTGTGTATCTTGCTGAACGTAAAGACTAAGGTTGACAAGCGTTACATCGAGTTTAAGGCGCCGTGTTAAAAGCAGTTGCAGCAGGTCAAAAGTAACATCGACAGATTCAACAGTCGCGTTGTCAGAGTCATTGGGTGTAGCAGGAATTGACGAAGCACCAAATTTGACTGCCGATAATGAAAAACCTTGAACGGCGCCTAACCTAACGGGACGGTTAAGTGTAGTAGTTATACTTTGTGAAGCTAAAGGCGTTAAATCTTCTTTGACAAATTTCCACAACCGCCACGAACCGAACGCTGCGAGTCCAACCAGCGATACACCAGCAGCGATACCGCAACGGCTTAATAACTTTAACCAAAACTTTTCAGTTTCTACTGGCTTACATTTAATATCGCGATTGGGATTAGTCATATGATTCTACAATTTAATCGCCTTTTGACTGCCGAACACAAACTCCATCAACAAAAACAGACTCAAAAGCCAGTTAGACTAATGGGCTAGGGTAGTAATGCCATTTACCAGAATACAAACCTATTTGAGATTTTGGGAGAACATGCATTACTTCTGTGTAAAATTAGATAAATATTTATTAAGACTTACAGGCTAGCATAAAGTTCAGTCTCTGGTTGGGTAGTGTAAGATTACGCTGTAATGCTTGCGAACCTTAAGTACCTGTACAGGATTGCTTTTTTGACTTGAATATACATTCAGTATGCGTCATAAAACATGATTGTCGGGAAAATTATAAAAAAAATGGTAATTGTTTTCTAGACATAGGCACGTTTAGCCTCTTAAAACTTTAATATTAATGAGGTGAATTTAGAAAGGACTGGTAACTACAGAAAATGCGTGTCTTCGTGTTACTTTTTAATGCTCGGACAGACGACGAAGGTATCCACACTATTCGAGTCAACGACCGTAACAAGGTGCTGATGTTCGAGTCAAGCGACGATGCCGAGCGTTTTGCGATGCTGCTTGAGGCTCAGGATTTTCCCGTACCCTCGGTAGAGCCAATGGATTCCCAAGAAATTGAAGAATTCTGCTCTTCGGCAGATTACGACTGGGAAATAGTTCCTTCAAATGGAGCTTTAGCAATTCCCCCTGAACTGAATGTGGAAGAAACCGACTGGAACCCCAATGCTGAAAAAGTAAGTAATAATACCGATGCTCCCAATCAACAGAAATCTGATATGGGGGATATTCCTGATAGCGAACTAGACAGCATTCGGCGCCGACTTGAAGGATTGATCTGAATGAGAGTGTAGGAGCGTGTATTATTCGCGCTCGCACTCTCTATTTGCAATACTCAATACTAAATTACTAAGAATAAATACATGACAAATTTACAGGAACGCGGGCATCTCTTGACAGAGCAAGTAAATCCCAATAGTTTAAACTTAGACCAGCTTAGTTCGCTTTCCTTGGTAGAATTGTTTAATGCAGAAGACCAAAAGGCTATTGACGCGGTTGCAGCAGCCAAGCATGAACTAGCAGAAGCAATTGACCGTATCGCAGCAGGTTTACGCTTAGGTGGGCGCCTGTTTTATATTGGTGCGGGAACTTCCGGAAGGTTAGGAGTATTAGATGCAGCTGAGTGTCCACCAACTTTTTGCACACCCCCAGAATTAGTTCAAGGAATAATAGCAGGTGGTGCAGGTGCATTAGTTCGTAGTTCCGAAGATTTAGAAGACCGTGCAGAAGATGGGGAAACTGCAATGGTCGAACGTAATGTAGGTAAGAACGACGCAGTTGTTGGTATAACAGCAGGTGGAACAACTCCGTATGTTCACGGTGCTATAAAAGCAGCAAAAACGCACGGCGCCACTACAATATTTATCGCGTGTGTACCAGCAGAGCAAGTCAAAGCTGACGTAGACGTAGATATTCGCTTATTGACTGGCCCCGAAATATTAGCCGGTTCAACTCGTCTAAAAGCAGGTACAGTAACAAAACTAGCCTTAAATATCCTGTCTACAGGTACAATGGTTCGTTTGGGTAAAGTTTACGGCAACCGCATGGTAGACGTTGCAGTTACAAACAACAAACTACGCGACCGCGCGCTGCGAATACTTCAAGACTTAACAGGTTTAGGACGTGACGCAGCAAACTCACTCCTGGAAAATAGCGGAAAATGGGTAAAATTAGCACTATTAATGCACTCAACAGGTTTAGATAAACAAGCCGGAGAAGAATTATTATCAAAACATCAAGGTAATCTTAGAGCAGCAATCGACAATTTTCAAAGCTAAAAATAAATTATCCCCGTAGGATAGGCTTGGAGCCTGTCCTTTATATCTCGCCTGTCCTGTCAAGCTTTTGATTTTACCACAGAGACTATTAGGGCACAGAGGGAGGAGAAATTAACCACAAAGGACACAAAGGACACAAAGAAAGAATAAAGAATGTATTTCTTATCTGTTGAATATTCATCTAACTGCTCTGTACAATCTCTAATAAAATACCAAGCAATCTTTCTATTGGTTCGAGCGAAATTTCGACTTTATCTATGTATAAAGTTTGATTTTCCAATCGCGTAAACCTCCATAAGCTGCCAGTAGTCACACAGCCGTAAATAATGTTTATAGGTTGATTATTTGTAGCGTTGTATATTTGTGCTGCAACCATTTCGGCGCCGCATTGCCCTAAACCACTGTTAATGTCCTGGTTTTTTGCTTCGACTAGAGTCATTACTGGAGCAGCAATAAAAAATTGTTGACTGCTTTTACTAATTAAAAAGTCAGGATTGCCATTTAAACCACGCTCTGGTTCAACTGAAAATTCCTTTCCAGAAAAAACCGATATTTGAGAATTAACTTGACGTTTTATTTCTAATAGTATTGGAAAAATGATTAATTCTCCGCGTGCTTTTTCTGTGTCAATAGCTGTTGCTAAAGGTACATTATCTTCTAACAATGCGAGTAATAAATCACTTGGACTTGCTGGTTGTACATTAGGAAATAATCGGACATTTTCTACTAAGGTTAAGTTAAATTCACTAATAAGAGTTTTTAGGGTAAATTTATTATAAGGCATATTATAAATAAATTATTACGTTTATTGTTTTATCATCTTAAGCTTACGGATACATTAAGCGTCTAAGAGGACGTTTGAAAAGTATCGAATTAGACCATAGCATTAAAAAAATCCCCCAACCCGCCTTATTAAAGGGGCTAAGAATCCCTCTTGTCCCCCCCTTATTAAGCTACCGTGTACACATAAGTCTCTCTTTCTTCTCTTTTTTCTCTTTTTTCTCTTTCTTTGTGTTCTTTGTGCCTTTGTGGTTCTTTAAAGGGATAAACCACAAAGAACACAAAGGTCACAAAGGGGGGAAAAGAAGGGGTTATTAAAGATGTGTGTACACGGTAGCCTTATTAAGGGGGTTAGGGGGGATCAAATTTCGGATTGTGTAATAAATATTACTTTGAAAACATCTTATAAATCTAAAATTTACGTAAAATTGTCATGCTTCACTACACAAAGCATTTAAAGTATACAGCAGAAATCTAGATTCTACTCTGCTTTAGGCTTGACACAACTAATGACAGTTTATACATACTATAACTTGATGCTGGCGACTATGAGGTACTTGAAATTGAAAATAATAATTAATTTAACATTAGGTAGCTCGCTTACTTTCCTTGGCAACGGCGCCATAGCTCAAATACCTCCCTCAATTATCCCAGATAACACACTTGGCGCCGAAACTTCGCAAATAATGCCAATAAAACCAGACGTAGACCAAATAAATGGTGGCGCCATTCGTGGTATTAATCTTTTCCATAGCTTTCAGGAGTTTAATGTTCATGAAGGACGTGGTGCCTACTTTAACAACCCAACTGGAATAGAGAACATTATTAGTAGGGTAACAGGAACAAACACATCTAAGATTATGGGAACTTTGGGTGTACAAGGAAAAGCTAATCTTTTTTTGATTAATCCCAATGGTATTATTTTTGGTGCCAATTCCAAGTTAGATATTAATGGTTCGTTTCTAGCTAGCACAGCAAGCAGTATTAATTTTGCTGATGATATAAAATACAGCGCTACGAACCCGCAAGCACTACTGACAATCAAACTTCCTATTGGTTTACAGTTTGATGATATGCCAGGAGCTATCAGCTTGCAAAATGCGCGTTTGGAAATGCAGCCAGGTAAAACCCTCGCATTAGTGGGTGGTAATGTCAATTTAGATAACTCTTTAATACTGGCGCCAGCAGGTAAAGTTGAGTTAGGAGGATTGCTCAAAGCTGGAACGGTAACGTTAGAGGATGGTAGCTTGAGATACCCTGCCAATGTGGAAAGAAGTGATCTTTCACTATTAAGAAACTCTGGAGTAAATGTCCGCAGTTTGAGAGGTGGAGATATTGCTGTTAATGCTAGGAACTTGAATATTCTTGGAGATAGTAAGCTTAGGGCAGGAATTGCATCAGGGTTGGGTACTGTTAATAGTATAGGTGGAAATATTGATGTTGATGCAACAGGGGAAGTAACTATAACTGGTGGTGACAGTTTTATTGCTAATTCAGTTTTGAGTGATGCAAAGGGAAAGGGTGGTGACATTAATCTTAAAGCAGATTCGCTGACTGTAAATCAAGGTGGCTCAGTATTCGCAGCAACCTACGGGCAAGGAGATGTAGGGAATGTGAATATTAATGTTGCTGATCGAATTGTGTTTGATGGAATGTCGGATACTGGTTACAATAGCGGCGCCTTTAATCGTGTGGAAATCAATGGTACTGGGAGAGCAGGTAATCTCAACATTACAGCAAAATCGTTGACAGTCACTAACGGCGCCCAAATAGAAGCTAGCACCTACGGGAAAGGAGATGCGGGTAATATTAATATTCGCAGCGATACGGTTATATTTGATGGAGATGCTCCAGATTTGAGAAAAGTCCAAAGTTTTATATTTTCTAGCGGTGCATACAGTCGAGCCGAGCCTGGTTCAGTAGGAAATTCCGGTAATATAAATATCGTAGCAACAACGCTCAAAGCCACTAATGGTGGGCTAATTACAACTAGTACTGATGCAAAGGGAAATGCTGGGAATGTAAATATTAACGCGCGTGATATTATCTTTGATGGTGAAGGTAAATATAACGATACACCAGGATTTGGATTCTCTGCATCGAGTGGTGCATACAGCAACGTTAGAAGAAGAGGGCAAGGCAATAGTAAAGGTATCACAATCACCACAAATTCTCTAACTTTGAAAAGGGGAGCAGTCGTTCATGTTACGACTCGCGGTCAAGGTTCGGGAGGAGATATTTTAATTAATGCAGCAGATACAGTAATTTTAGATGGTTATGGTGTTCATGGATATTCAACTGGACTTTATAGCAACACCGAACCAGCATCAATTGGTAAAGGCGGAGTAATTACAGTTAATGCTGGTAATATAAAAATACAAGATGGAGCAGTTATTAATGTTATAACAGAAAATGCCTATAACGGAGGTAGCGTTAATGTTAATGCTGCAAATTTAGAAATAGCCACTGGAGGACAAATAGTTACGGCTACACGCAATCAAGGCAATGCTGGAGATATTAAACTAAACCTCTCAAATCAAATTACTCTTTCGGGTAGTGACCCCGCATTTAATGAACGTGCGTTAGGAATTCTTAAACTTGGTGTAGATATTATCACAAATCAAGGCGCCGCAAGTGGACTCCTAGCAAGTACAGATGCGAAAGCTACAGGTAATGGCGGTAATATATTTGTTACAACACCAGATTTAGTTATAAAAGATAATTCTTCAATTACAGTAAGTAGTCAAGGGTCTGGAGTCGCGGGTAATATTCAAGTTCTAGCTAATAATATCCGTTTGCAAAATCAAGCAGGAATTACAGCAGAAACAAAATCTACAAACGGTGGCAATATATCACTACAAGCACAGAACTTATTATTAATGCGTCAAAACAGTTTAATATCTACAACTGCAGGAACCGGACAGGCGCCTGGGAATGGAGGCAACATAAGAATTAATGCAGCAAAAGGTTTTATCATTGCTCCTCCTAATGAAAACAGTGACATTATTGCGAATGCATTTTTAGGCAGGGGTGGTATCGTTGAAATAGATGCTCAACAAATCTTTGGATTAGAACCTCGTCAACAGCAAACTTTTAAAAGCGATATTACAGCATTCTCTCAAATAAATCCTCAATTTAATGGTGTTATTGAAATTAAGACACTAGACATAGAACCAACTCAAGGATTAGATAATTTACCAAGCGTTCCTCGTAGTGTGGAAATTAGTGAAGGTTGTCAAGTAAGACCTGCTAATTCGGAACGAGTACGATTTGTCAATAAGGGACGTTCTGGAACACCACCACGTCCGGAAGAACCGCAAAATGTTGAAATGTTTATAGCTGAATGGATTGATTTGAATTCTGACTCTATAAATACTCGAAATAGTGTTTGGTTACCAATTATAAATAATTATGCTGGTCAAAATTGGCAACGGATGATGAACGGATGTAACGGATAGTTTATTTTAAATTATTGTAGAGACGCGATATATCGCGTCTTTAGATTTATGCTTTACTTTTATGGCAAAAAAATATATTATGTTTATTCGCAGAATAAAATTTAAGTTAATTTTAGGTTTGATATTAGGGCTATTTTTGTTTCAGATACCTCATGTACTAGCTCAAACGCCTACATCCGAAGTAGAATTGGTGCAGCAAGGGCAAAGAGCATATAATTCAGGACGCTACTCTGAAGCTGTTGAGTTATTACAGCGAGCATTAAAATCAGCTACAAATCGTAAACAGAAAAATACTCAATCAATTATTCTGAGTAATTTGTCTTTGGCATATCAGCAGCTTGGTAACTGGGATGCAGCACAAAAACAAATTGTAGGTAGTTTAAAACTGATAGAAAATTCTCAATCTAAAATTTATGCACAATCATTAGATATTCAAAGTCGTCTTTTGTACGTTAGCTCACAACCAGAAGCTGCATTAAAAAGTTTGCAACAAGCAGCAGAAATTTATGCAGTTTTAGGAGATGAAGCAGGAAGCATCGGTAATATTATCAACCAAGCACAAGTCTTACAAGCATTAGGATTATATCAACAAGCATATGGGCACCTCGAACATATTCAAAAAAGGTTGATGGTAATACCTGATTCTGCTATTACAGCTAAAGGATATTTGAGTTTGGGTAACGTTCTGCGCGCTATAGGTGAGTTGAAACAATCGCAAACTGTATTACAGAAAGGTTTGGAAATAGCTGAATTGTCAGGAAAAACAGAAGTAAAAAATGCGCTCATGTTAAGTTTAGCTAATACCCTTTGGGCAAAGGGAAATTTAGAGCGTGAGCGCGCAAATACACGCAGCTATGATAAAATTCCTTGGCAGTGCAATCAGCAATCAATTCCCGATAATGCATTAAAGTCATATCAGGATGCTACTTTTCAATACAAACAGCTACTTGCTGCACCATTATCCCCATCAACGCGAGTTCAAGTACAAATTAATTATTTAAGTTTGTTAATGGAAACTGGAGAAACATCAGCAGCACAAGCATTATGGCACGAAATCAAATTTTCTGACTTACTAAATGGTCGTCAGTCAGTATATATAAAGATTAACGGTGCCAAAAATCTTGCTTGTATATCTAAAAATGGTGCAGATAGTTCTGTTGTGCAAGAAATTGATAATTTATTAAGTGCTGCAATTCAAGATGCAAAGCAACTCCAAGATGAACGCGCATTATCTTATGCACTTGGTAATCGTGGAGGGTTCTATGAATATTTAGCACAAAAATCAAATAAAGACTACCTGATTACAAGTCAAAACTTTACAAAACAAGCATTACTCCTTGCTCAACCTATTACGGCGCCAGATATTGCTTACCAGTGGGAATGGCAAATGGGGAGAATTTTAGCAGCGCAGGGAAAAGAGAATGAAGCAGTGGCATTTTACAAAACTGCGGTAGAAACTCTCAAGACTGTACGTAGCGATTTACTAGCTATCAACTCAGATGTACAATTTTCTTATCGTGATAACGTTGAATCTGTATACCGTGGATTAGTCGATTTACTTTTACGTACAAGTAATCAAGATACTATCGCACAAGCAATAGAAAATATTGACGCACTGCAACTTGCCGAACTTCAGAATTTTTTACGCTGCGATTTTTTGCAGTTACAACCTGTTAATCAAAATAAAGATAAAAATATTGGCGCCAATGCAGCATTTATTTATCCCATCATCCTCGAAGACAGATTAGAAGTCATCTATAAATTACCAGGTAAACGTTTAGAGCGTCACGTCAACCAAATAAAACGTGCGGAAGTTCAAGAAACAGCGCGACAACTCCGAACAGCTATATTTACCCGCAATGTTAGTGCAGTACGAGAAAAATCGCAAAAAGTCTATAACTGGTTAATCAAACCCCTTGAACCGTATATTAAAGAAAATCAGGATATCAAAACTCTAGCTTTTGCACTTGATGGAGAATTACGTAATATCCCAATGGGAGTATTATACGACGCAAGCAAAAACGAATATTTAATTCAGAAAGATTATGCACTTGCCCTACTTCCAAATTCACAACTATTTGACTTACACTCCCAACCCCTTAGACAACTTAAAATTTTAGCAGGTGGAATCAGCGAAAAACAAGAAAATATAGACCAAGCTACACGTAATTTTAATCCACTGAATATCGACGAACTGTATCAAATTGCAAAACTATTACCCAGTAAATTACTAATAAACGAGCAATTCACTCAACAAAACCTATCGAAGCAAATTCAATCAGAAACATTTTCTATTGTTCACATAGCCACCCACGGCAACTTTAGCTCCGACCCAGAAGATACCTACTTACTTGCTTACAAACAACTAATTAAAGCCAGAGACTTTAATAACTTACTACGAAATCAAGTTAACTCAAACACAATTAAATTACTTGTACTGAGTGCTTGTAAAACAGCCGAAGGCGACCACCGAGCAATATTAGGACTTGCTGGATTTGCAGTTCGAGCAGGCGCCGACAGCACCCTCTCAACATTATGGCAAGTCAACGATAACTCAACATCTCAATTAATGGTGCAATTCTATACAGAATTCAAAAAAGGCGGAGTTACCAAAGCAGAAGCACTACATCGCGCGCAAAAAGCACTAATGACACAACCAGAATACCAAAACCCATACTTTTGGGCGCCGTACATACTAGTAGGCAACTGGCTATAAAACTTGTGGGATGGGCATCATTGCCTGTCCCAGATTGTAGGTTGGGTGGAGGCGCCTCTGAACCCAACACCAACGCTATCATCAAGTAATAACAACGAATGTGATACACAATAAGGAAAATATTATGGTTAGTAGCCTTAAAGAAATTATCTTGGAGTCAGAAATAAGCTATGCAGATGACCCAGAGGAAAAATTTATTTCCAGACAGTGGACGCTATATATATGAATCAGGTTTAATTTTTGAAAAATTCGCGGGTATCTGTACAGTAGGCAATGCCCACCCGGAGTGTATTTCAAACTATCCCTATATATTATTCCCTAATCGGCATTATAGCAGCATCAACAAATTGTTCTTGTGCTACCCAATCTTTTCCTAAAAGCTTGAGTAAGTTTTTCCAAGCATTTTGAATATCAGTATTATTTGGGTTCTGAAAACGTTGCTGGGCTAAATCATTTATTGCATCATACCAAATATTATTTTTAGTGTAAAAAATGAATTTTTGTGACTTGTTGACTTGGGGATTGCTATCAAATATTTTACGTTGTATCCAACCGTCTACAACTACATCTGGTTCATCGCTACGACTCGCACGACAACTCAGCATCAAGTACCAGCGATAATTTTGATTTGGTTTAAGCGAGTTTTGGGAATTTGCAGGCAAGCTCACTTTTATAAGTCCCGGTTTTGCAGCCAACTTAATTTCTGTACGGTAAATTGTAGTAGTTTCCTGCCCATCAAGTAGTAAAAATTCCACGCGCTTTACATCATCTTGGGTGTACGGTACGTAAAACCAAAAACTAGGATTTTCTGACACTGTATAATCATTTCCATTATTAGCGTTGAGCGCTGTTAATGGCTTACTGGTTTGCTTACAAGTCACTTCCGGACGAGTTGTTCCAGGGCTTGAATTACCTTTAGGTGTACCAGTTGAAGGTGGTTTCGGTGGGGGAGCTGCCTGTAAATTCGGTGGTGTAATAAATTGTGCAAACAGCATAAAAACAGCAAGACAGGTAAACCTAACTGACATCCAAGTTTTTTTCATGTTTTATTTTTGACTTTCTATGCAATTACAAATATTCGCAAATCGCATTACCTAAATAAATCAACTAATGCGATGATGTTTGGCACAAATTCAATACTTACTTCTCGGTTAAGCACAAACGACCATTGTAGAGACGCGACATGTCGCGTCTCCACACGCGCGATTTTCCAAAATAAATCCTTAACCGAACAGCATTGGGTACGAATCGTAACCTAGCGACACAGAAAATACTCAAACAGCTATAGTAAAATCTAGCACTAATGCTAATATGTGCCAACCTTTGGTGAAATGAGTTTCGCAGGCGCCGAACAACGATGCTTCAGTTCAAATTGTCCAAAAAAACGAAGATTATCTTCGTTATGGCGCCATTTTGGCACCATTGAGTTAGAATATTATTAATATTACATTTAATTACTTATGCTTAACAGTCACGAAAATACGGTTCGAGTGACAGCAAGAATTCCTGTCAGCGTTCAAGAGACTATACAAAGAGCAGCAGAATTGTCTGGTGCTACCTTAAATCAGTTTATAGTTCAGGCAGCGTTGAAAGAAGCAAAAAAAGTAATGGATTTGGAGCGCGTTATCGTTTTGTCTGAGGAGGATGCTGACAAGGTGTTTAGTTTGATTGAGAATCCTCCTGAACCAAATGATCGACTAAAAGCAGCAATAAAAAGGCATAAGGAATTTTTTAGTGAGAGTCATTGAACTGTTAGACAAGCACCATGACCGTGATAGCTTTGATTGCGGCAGTGAAGCCCTGAACAAATTTATCAAGCAGACTGCAAGGCAACACATTCAAAAAGGAATTTCTCGGACTTTTGTTCTTATTGAGACAGAGCAACCCACAGTAATTATTGGTTTTTTGACATTGACATTATGTGAAATTCGCGCTCTAAAACTCCCATTGCAATTTAGTAAGAAATACCCATCTAAAGTCCCAGGTGTAAAATTAGCGAGACTAGCAGTAGATCAAGCTTATCAACGGCAAAGGATAGGGGAAATTTTAATGATTGAAGCGATGAAGCGTGCTAAGTTAGTCGCAGAAAATGCAGGAGGAATTGGTCTGTTTGTTGATGCTAAAGACGAATTTGCTAGAAATTATTATGAACGTTATGGTTTCGTTAACTTAAAAGACTTACCCTTAGAGCTTTTCTTGCCATTGTCAACAATTGTACAAAAGCTTGAGTAATATTCTAGAACATATAGCCGTAGGTTGGGTGGAGGTAAGCAAGCTTTAGCTTCGATGTCGCAGAACCTGCATCGAAGCTTGAGTGTGTTGGTACTGAAATAAATTGTGCTATAAAAACGAGAACCTTTAAATTATTTGGTTGCCTGCTTCACCCAACTTCATGAAGCAATAACTTTCTACAATTTTACTAGTGATAAACATCTTAACATGTTCTCGATCTGCACCGAATGCTCGCCTGAAAGCAGCAATAAAGAAACACAAGTAATTTTTTAGTAAGTAAAATGCGAAACAATCTAGAGACGTTACATGTAACGTCTCACAACATAAGATTAAGAAGCGTTCAAAAATGCTACTTGTCCCATACGTTGCCCAACTGCCGCCTTTTTATACAATGCGCTCTGTGGTAACACTCGGCGAACTTCTTCGATAGTTGTTAAACCTGTGATAACTTTGTTAATTGCGGCAATACGGAAAGATTCAAAGCGATTTTCGTTAAGATGATTATGCAATTGCGTCATCGTGCCTTCGTAAATAATTTGGCGTACCGTCTCATCAACATTAAGTAGCTCAATTACCGCTTCTCGTCCTAAGTATCCAGAGTTAAAGCATTTTGGGCAACCTTTACCTTTTTTCCATTGCTCCAGGTGTGCTTCATCCCAATTTATACCTAGCACCTTCAAATCAGATTCAGTGGGTGTATAAGGTTCTGCACAGTGAGGACATACTCGACGCACTAAGCGTTGTGCTACTACACCCAGTAATGCATCGCTAACTAAACCAGGGTCAGGACCAATATCTTTAAGACGAGGAATGGCGCCGACAGCATCATTAGTATGCAGCGTTGTTAGTACTAAGTGCCCTGTAAGTGCTGCACGTACTGCTGTTTCTGCTGTTTCCGAGTCTCGAATTTCCCCCAGCATTATTACGTCTGGGTCTTGCCGCAAAATCGCGCGCAAACCAGCAGCAAAAGTCATTCCTGCTGCATCACAAACTTGAGTTTGGGTAATACCAGGAAGAACATATTCAACTGGGTCTTCTACCGTAACGATATTTACAGAGTCAGTGGCAATTGCTAGTAAACTCGTATATAAAGTGCTGGTTTTACCTGAACCAGTTGGACCTGTTAAAATAATCATCCCTTGAGGTTGGTGTAACCAGCTTTCGTAAATCGGACGAGTACGGGTAGTAAATCCTAAATCATCAATAGTTTGAAAAGAGTTTCGCTGTCTTAATAATCGTAATACAGCTTTTTCTGCGGGTTCACCTTTTTTATCGCTTACACAAGGTAAAGTACTTACACGTAAGTCTAAGCCTTGTTCTTGCTGCTGTTGAGTTGCATATTTCTCTCCAATTCTACCATCTTGCGGGCGCCTGCTATCTCCAATATCCATGCCACACATGACTTTCAGCGAGACAATGACTTTACGACTGACATCTGGTGGTAAGGTAGTGACATGGCGGAGTATACCATCAATACGATAGCGAACTCGTAAGCCTTCGGATGTTGGTTCGAGGTGAATATCGCTAGCACGATTGCGTAAGGCTGATGAAATAATAGTTTTTATGCGCTCAATTTGGTCATCAGTACGCGAAAGATAAAGTTCAGCAATTTCAGTAATGTTTTCTTGTTCGACTTCTCCTGTCAGAGGATTTATAGTATTATCGCCATTAATCCGATTACTATCTAGATTTTGTAATCTATACCAATCGCTGTAACTTTTTTCACTGATAGTAATAATTTTAATATTAGTGCCAAGACGTTGACATAGCTGTAAATAAGCTTCTTTAGTAATTTTGACCGGGCACCCTAAGTAGTAACAATTTTGCCAAAGTAAAAGAGGTACAATTGGAGGAATATTAGAGCGGTCTTTAATTTTGCTTTTAAAACGTGAAGTAACATCTGCATCTAGTAATTCCAGATTAATAGTTCCTGATTGTACATCGATTAATGTAGAGAGCGCGGATTCGATATTAATTTCTTTTTGCTTGAGCCTTTCTATGATTGATACTGACATAATTAATTTCCTTCAATAATATGTAATTCTCTATAAACCTAACCAGCGGGAGTTTCTGCATCTACAGGCTTTAATGGCGCTGGAATACTTCCACAACTGTTATTAAGCAAGCACTTTGGGTTCTGTTGGCAGAATTTTGATAGAATCACATCACGCTCTGGACTACCTAGTGAAGAATGACAAATTTCTGGACTTATGAAACCGCATTTTGAGCTTAAGTCAATAACTCTCCCATCAGAACTTTTATAGTAGCAAAGTGGAACATTATTTTGTGGAGACAAATTTTTTTCTGCAAGGGCAATATTTGAGTATCCAGAAATAGAGGTAATGCAATAAGTTAGCGTAACTGTCTTAATTAATGCTGCAAAGCGCATTTTATAACTCCTTATACAAATGTTGAAATGGAGGAATGTAAAAGAAACAGTTTTATTAATGAAGGTTTTTTGGCGACCGCCTTTTATTCGGCGATCGCATGTGTCTTAATAAGTGGAGCGAGTTAATTAATAATTACTTAGCGAGGATTAGTCCAGCCGTTTGTTCCACCATAAGCATTCCAACCATCAATATTAACCCAGCCACCAATTCTGACTGTGCTGTTTTCGGCTCTACTATCCCAATTAGACTCAAGCATCCGGATTTGGCGAACTCCATTGAAAACACGAGCTTCCATTACAATACCCACATGTCCCCACTGACGATTGGGACCAGGGAACGAAATGATAGCTCCTCTTCTGGGAAGTCCATTTCTGGTATATCCCTCAAAGAAATTAGGATGCTGGTTCGCAACTCCCCAAGCTACGTCCTTACCATGTCCATAAGCTCTAGGTCTGGTTTTCTCGCTTCCTGTAAAATAAACCTCTTGAAGATACCTAACAGCTAGTGTGACACATTGTCCTCGTAAATCATTTCTATCTAATCTTGCAATTCCTCGCTGACCAAGTGCCCAATTAAAAAATCGCTCTCGTGTCATATTTTGGGGTAGACATCCTTCTGGAGGATAACCAGCAATTACTGCACTTGCGACCCAACCACTACCATCAGCAAGTCTAAACCATTTGTTATCTGGTTGACCTGTCCAATGGTCATTAATGGTTTGCCCTTCTTCCCATGTATTAAACGTATAAGTACCGGGGTTTAAAACTCTTACTATCCTAGATGATGTTGAACGGTCAGCCCGAACATTAACTTGGAATAAGGCTCTTGCTGTGAAAGACCTATCTTTACAATAAGTTGATGCTTGAGCAGTTTGAGTTAAAGGAGTGAATAAACTAATTGCGTTGATAGCGATACTACCAGAAGCAATTAAAGCAGCTGCAACTAGTGCGGAAGAAATCTTTTTAAAGTTCATGGTTTAAATTCTTATCTGCTAACACATTTTGTTTTTTATTTGATTTGAGAATTTCCTTCTCTTATTGATATATCAGTCGGCAATAATGGAAATATTTAAAGTTAAGATGAATTATTTTAATTTCGCTCGGAAAAAATAAAAACTATGCCAAATCAATTATTTGACGATTTTTGCATTAGAATTTGCCCTTTGAATGTAAATATTTAATGAACGCAAATTAAGCAGATACATTTTTATATTTGTATAGTAAAAAGCCTGCTTACATAAATCATAGGCAGGCTGTCATTTTATAAAACGGTTTATTTTGGCTTGTTGCGAATGGTGCAAGGTGTCAAATATAGTATTTAATTAATTGTCATTACATTTATAACCCATTTCTTTAAAAGTTTTTCTTAATAAAGGTAGACAACTACGCGACCATCGGGTTACAACAGTCTGGTAAGGAGTATTTAATTCTTGGGATATTGCTTTTAAACTATCTGGTGTTTCTTTTAGTAGCAATCTTTCACTTAAATATTTACAATTACACTTGGGATTTCCTTTAATATGACTATTCTGTAAAATATTGTCAGGGTCATTCTTTATATATAACTTAATTTTATTTGTTACTTCATAGTTATAGAGTTGTATTTCTTGTTCAATTAGTGCATCCAAGCCACTAAGAGTAGATGCGGCTAATTTTGACTCTAGATCGTTGCCAAACACATTACCATAATCATCTTTTCTGGTAGCATCTAAGCTGAGACAATTTATATCTTTATTTAGATATAAATCTTGAATCCTTCGGCGGAGATAACCATTTATCCAATTTAGTAGAGCTTTTTCAAGTGTAATACCTTGAACAGATGATTTACTGACATCGAAATCCTCAATATTTCTGTAAACCCACTGCCAGGTATTACTAAGAGCCGTAGGATAATCTGGGTGAGAGCATTTAGCAATACCAGGTAGTTTTTGAAGACTAACTAGCAATCGATGTAAAGCTTTTCTCTTTTCTAGACTGTCAGGTGATGCTTCTGCCACAGCCATAAGCAAAATATTTAAGTGTTTATCGTACATATTAAAGGGGTAAATGCGTAAAACTAGTAATTGCTTGTGTAAATGGAAGTATCCTAAATGTGTGAATTGATATTTTAGTTATTTAATAAGTTTATTGTGCATATTCAAAATGTAGATAAACTAGAGCTTTTTTATACCAACGCTGTGTAAAGCTATGCCAATTAGCCTCCCAGAGACTTCACATATTCGCAAAGTCTCTGAGCTAAAAAATAAAGTGCTTTGTATAGATAGGTACGTCACATCAAAGCTTTCGCGGTTTGTGGCGCCTTCTAAATAACTAATTGGGAACTGTTTAGTTGGAATATGAAGGTTGAATATATTAATCTCCAAAAATTAGCGTTTATCTCACTCTGGCAATCATCATAGATTGCTATTGAGCGAAAATAAAATCATTTAAGTGTATTTACTCATGGCAAAGATATAATTGATAATTAAAAATTGTTTTAACAACTAGCAAAACTTAATATTCAGTAAATAGCACAATTTTTACATGCTATACACCTCAGCCTTTGAGAATAGTGCATCGTTCTGAAATTCAGTTTTTGGTTTAACATTTTAATAGTAGTTTATTGCTACTAATCTCAGTTTCCCTATCCAATATTAAACATAGGAAATACCATGATTACAGTACAACTGATTGAAAATAGAAATGGAAAACCAGTTAAAGGATTGAATGTTTATATATCTAAAGCTGGTTGGACGGGAGGTGTAAGAGATGCTTATACAAATGCTGATGGTGAAGCTCCCATTGATTTTGATCTTCCTTGTAATGGTAAAATTGTTGTTGATGGGAAAAAAGTGTATGAGGGTGATATGAAAGCCTATATGAAATTTTATATTTAACCCTCTTGTAGTAGAGACAATTTGTTGAAACGTCTCTACTAAATATTCAGTAAATAGCACAATTTTTATATGCTATAGACCTCAGTGTTTGAAAATAGTGCATCATACTGAAATTTAGTTTTTGGTTTAACACTCTCATAGTAGTTTCTTTCCACTAATCTAAGTTTCACTGTCCAATATTAAAAATAGAAAATACCATGATTACAGTACAAGTGATTGAAAATAGAAATGGAAAACCAGTTAAAGGTTTGAAGGTTTATATATGTAGACCTTGGGGGGGAGGTTTGAAAGATGCTTATACAAATGCTGATGGTGAAGCTCCTATTAATTTCGATCTTCCTTGTAAGGGTGAAATTGTTGTTGATGGAAAAACAGTGTATGAGGGTGATATGAAAGCCTATATGAAATTCTATATTTAACTCTCTTGTAGTAGAGACAATTTGTTGAAACGTCTCTACTAAATATAAAAATAATAGCAAAAAATAGTTACAAGTAAAAAAGAGTATGTCTTTAAACAAGATGTTTTACATCAAAAGCATAGATTATATTGATGTAGATAATTTACCTGCGAAAGAAATTAAAGCCCGTAAAATAGCTAAATATATTTCACTAATTCCCACATACGCAGGCTTTGCAATGATATATGTGATTCTGATGTTTTTTTACATTTTTGGTAAAAATATTGGCGATGGACTTCAATTAATATTTTTAAATGGTGTTATTAAGCCTGCTCGTTTTGTCTGGTACAAAATTATTTACTGGATTTGCAAATTATTAATTAGATAATAAAAAAATATGAAATGTGTGAAATTATTAGTAGGTATTTCTCATGATGCGTGATTCTGGTAATCAAAACCAAAAGATATGGAAGCAAATTAAGCGGTTAGCAAAAATATTCTGGCTAAAAATTGTCGATCTATATAGGTTATCGTTTTGGCAAAGTTCCCAATGGCTCAAATATGCTGAAAAACAATCTGCATCAGGTAATTTAGATTGTGCATTAATTTCCTGCAATCAAGCTATAAAACGCGATAATAATAATTATTTTGCTTGGCATAAAAAAGGATTAGTTCTTGCCCGCTTAAAACGTTATAATGAAGCTATCATAGCTTACAATAGAGCTTTAAAGATTAATTCAAATCTTGATTTAGCTTGGGTAAGTAAAGGAGATTTATTATCTGCTCAAAAACAAACCCGCGCTGGCGCAGACTGTTATCAACAGGCATTAAAAATTAACTGTAAGGATGCTCAAGTTAATATCAAGCTTAATTCATTACTAGAGCAGTTAAAGCAATCAGTGGAAGCTTTGTTATCGCAAGGAGATAAATTATACACAGCTAAAGATTTTCAAGCTGCAATTACAATTTATGAGCAAGCCACAACATTGCGACCAGACTTAGATACACCTTGGTATAAAAGTGGTAATGCCCTAGCTGCTTTAAATAGGTATCAAGAAGCAATTGCTGCCTATGACAAAACATTGCAGATCAATAAAAATCATTATCCATCTCTATGTTGCAAAGGTAATGTTTTGTGCAAATTGCAATTTTATCAAGCAGCGATAGATTGTTATAATCAAGCATTAATTATCAAGCCAAATGCACCAGAAATTTTAAATCAGCGTGAGTTAGCATTAAAAGAGTTGCAAAAACTAGAAATGCGTATAGAAAATATGCTTCACCAAGGCATCAGTTTCTATGAAAATAATCAATATGAAGAGGCAATAAAAATTTATGACCAAGCTTTGGAAATTATCAGCAAAAATTTGTTGGCAAAAAGCTAAGGCGTTGAAGCAACTAGGAAGCTATAAAGAGGCACTTAACTCACTTGAAAAATCTTTAGAAGTTTTCACTGTTCAGGATGTAGAATTTAGAGAAGTTCAATCTTTTCGTGTAAGTCTGATTGATAATGTTGCTAATGAATATAGAACATCGGGAAGCATTAACGCTTTAATAAAAAAATATGAAGACGCACTTATAGACTACAATCAAGCAATAAGTTTAAAGCCTGACAGTGTTGAATCATATTATTTACGAGGATTGTGCTATCATTCATCTGGACATATTCAAGCTGCTATTACTGATTTAAATCACGTATTAAAGCTAAACCCATATCATGAAGATGGTTATAAATCTCTAGCTGTATTATTTCACGATACAGAAGATTACCAAAGAGCTTTGGAAAATATCAATGAAGCTATTAGACTCAAGTCCGATGAATCTGAATTATATGCGATTAGAGCTAGTATCCGTTATTCACTAAAAGATTACCAAAGAGGAATTGATGATTGTAATAAAACATTAAGCCTGCAACAAGATAATTATGATGCTTATCGGACAAGGGGTGATATTTACGAAGCATTAAAAGATTATCAAGCTGCGATTGAAGACTATACCCGTTCATTAAATATTGAACCAAAACAGTCTGATACTTTTATTAATCGAGGTACAGCTTTCCTAAGACTCAATAATATATGCAGAAGTTTAGAGGATTTTACTGAAGCAATTAATCTTGACCCAGAATCAGCTCTTGCTTATGAAAATTTAGGTATTGCTCTTTGCATTGTTGAAGATGACCGAGATGAAGTGGCAGATTATCGACAAGTAGCAAAAAACTTTAGCAAAGCAGCAGAATTATATGCAATCCAAGGCAATAAAACTGCTAGTCAAGATATGGCTCTTAGAGCTAAGGAAGTTAAAGAATATGCTAAACTACGCTCTCTATTAGCAACTCAAAAATGGAGAGAGGCTGATGATGAAACCGCAAGAGCTATTTGCAGAGCCGCTGGAGTGGAACATAAAACTCATTTAAACTCCTCGGAAATATTTAGAATTCCCGCAGAGGATCTTCTGATAATTGATAATCTTTGGCTTTTATTTAGCGAGGAACATTTTGGGTTTAGTATTCAGCAACGATTTTGGGAAGCTACAGAAGGGGTAGATATGATTAATAAAAGGTTTTATGCTTTTGCTCATCATGTCGGTTGGGGCAAAGATAGATGGTTAAGTTGGTCAGAACTTACTTACAAATCTAACGCGCCGAAAGGACATCTTCCTAGTGGTAAGTTTAGGAGTGAAACATCTTCAGGTTTTTGGGGTGGATGGGAAGAATTTTTCACCCATGCTAAAAATTGTGGTTTGTAATGATGGATAAGTCTAGGTACATTACCTTATGAGCCAGAGAAATACCATAGTAATTCTTGGAAATTAGATGTGAGGTTTTATCCTCCTTACCCCTTCGTAATAACGTAGCGTGAAGGTTTCCCTAAACTATCCTCCTGATAATACCAGTCTTTCGACTATACATTATGTGGTGATGTTGGTGGCAAAATTGGTCTACAAATACCGGGTTCTTGTGCTTGCAATTACTGTGTTTTCTCCTAAATCATTCGTGTTCACGGAGTGAGCGCTTGCGCTAAATGCCAAATTGTAGAGACGCGATAAGGAGCGTCTCTACATCTACGCATTTTTTACAAATCGTATAGGACTGCTATATTACGCGGGAGTATCCCAATGAAAGCATAAGTCGGCGCCATATCTTATATTCTACGGTTTACTTGTTGATTTGCTTAAATGTGGCAATGATTCGGGATACAGCGCTATAACTGTATTATTTATACGTTCTAGTAAGTACAAACCTGTAAATAATACCGTTAGTAACGCCACCCAATTAGACGAGAATGTTTAATCTAATACCAGCACTACCGTACCAAAGGCGCCTTATCCATCGTTTCTTTATGTACATGACTATTGACAGTACATTGAATCATAAAGTAATACGCTGGCAGGCTGAACCACATCTACAACGCAATTTCGATTTATATAGTACACAGCATGAGGACTTTGCTTTATTACTAAGTCGAGGTTCCCAAAGAGGTCTAGTTGAGTTTTGGTTGGATATAGCATTGAATAGTTTTTCGCCAAGGCAAGCTTGGGAACCTGAAAGTCGTGTGTCTAAGGCATGGGAGCATTTGAAATTGTATTGTGAGGAAAGTTGTTACCGCGCGGCTACGCTGGTTTGGAAGGAGGATAAATATAGATGCTGGGAGGAGTATATTTTTTTGGCTCGGTGTCTGGTTTACGATACTGCGCGGTTTCAGGCGATTTTGACGAAGTATAACCCAAGTGATTCGCCGCTCGATGTTTACATGACGGAAGTTTTGCGGAAAACTATTAAGGATGAGGCTACTGTTGCTAAGTTTTCTAAGTGGCGCCTGTTATGTAAGAAGAGCGATAAGGAACTTCGCGAGGCACTAGTTCGGTATGGCAGGTTAGAACCGGAGATTTCTAGATTTTTGTTTGCACGGAAGTATTTTAAGCAGGTTTATCAAGTTAACAAAATTCAAAACTCAACGACTCGAACTCAGAAACGCTGGGTTGACCCTGATATTACTGATTTTGAGGAAACTGCACAGGTTTACAATTCTCAAAAGCTGCTTTCTATGGCGCCGCATCAAGTTGCTGTGGGTGCGGAGGTAAGTGGGAATGAAGTGCAGCGGTGGATGGAAATATGTGTTTTGGCATTACAGAATTATCCAAAGTCTATTACACCAAGTGTGTCGCTAGAAACAATGTACGCACTAGGACAAGATATTGAGTCAAGCAGAGGTTTATATGATGATGTACATGGGATAACAAGCTATGCGAGTAGTTTGTGGAGACACACTGACATTGTGCTGCAAGACGAGTTACTTAAGTTTAATTCTGAGCAGCAAGAAATAATTTATATGTACTATAGTTTGGGATGGAACCAAAACCAAATTGCTGCAAAATTTGGCGTGACACAAGGGGCAATTGCGCGGCGCCTTCAAACTATTGAACGTAGGTTAATTCAAGCTATTGGTAAAATTAAACAACCTCCGCAGTGGGTGAAGGAGTATATAGCTAATTGGTTATGTTGTAATTATGAAACTCCTGATAATTTAGATTTGATACATACAGTGTTGGTTGCTGGGGTAAAACGATTAAAAGTAGAATTTCAAGATTTACTCCGGCTTTATTACGCCCAAAGGTTAGATGTTAGTATGATTGCCGTGCGGTTAGGTATTAGTTCTGAGGCAGTTGATAGTTTAATTTATCAAGCGCAATGCGAGTTAGAGGTTATTTTACTCAAAGAGCTTGATATTCTGATTAGGAAGTTCTTGAGTGTTTGGTTGACTAAGCAGTATAAAAAGAATCATAAACACGTTTTGGCGCCTTGTACTAACCAATTACTGGCTGTAAGTAATTGATGAAATTTTATATTACTTATGTTTAATCATTTTATGATATTGTCTAAGAGGATGTTGAAAAAGTATCTAATTAGAGCATAGCTTTAAAAAATCCCCCCAACGGGGGGATTAAATTTCGGATTTGTATCTAATTGTGAGAGGTATGCTGAATGTGGAACTCTGATAATTTAGAAAAGTTAATTAGAGAAAGAATACTTCAAAATCAATTGTCTTTACAAATTTCTAATACAATACAACACCAGGCTAGCGAAAAAGCGCAATGCCATTCAAATCGCATCGCGCAATATAATGCGTATGTTAATCGCGTTTGTTTGTATACTTTTATAAATTGGTTAAATGATTTTGTTGATGCACAAATAAAACCTTCAATTTTTCCAAGTGAAGATGACTTGTTTGAAATTTTAGAGTTTATGAATGGTTGTGCTATTGATTTAGGTAGACGCCGAATTATAATTATTCCTTGTGAAATAAGTGATTTTGATTGTTTGTGTGTTCCTCAAGAGTGGATAGATATTCCTAGTTTTGTAGGAGATTATTATTTAGCTGTAACTATTGATTTAGAAGTAGTTGCTTCGGAGTCTATAATGAAAGTGGAAGGATTTGCAACGCATCGGCAAATCAAGCAGTTTGCTAGCTTTGATGATAGAGAGCGTACTTATAATTTAGCTGTTGATGAACTTATTCAAAGTCTGACGGTTATGGATGTAACTTGGGAAATGCAAATGCGCGCGGTAATTCCTGAATTATTACCCTTAACATCTGATGAGGCTAACAATTTACTTCAATTGTTTAGTAATAAAGCAATTATCTCTCCGCGTTTATGTGTTGATGTTCCGTTCACTAAATGGGGTGCTTTATTAACGAATGATAGATTACGTAAACAATTATATACACTTCGAGTTAACAACTTAGCTTCTGCTAATATTACTAATACGAATAATCTTAATCAATGGTTAAATAATATATTTGATGCAGGTTGGCAATCTTTAGATAATATTTTGAGTTCTGAATCGAGATTTGCTTTTAACTTTCGACAGCGTGAATATGCTATTCATGGTTTTTCAGTAACAGGGGTTAAACTGATTGATTTAGAAATGCAACTAGGTAATAAATCAGTAGCGTTACTTGTTGGAGTTATGCCAGAAGCTGATGAGCTTGCTATTCGTGTACAGTTACATGCTGTCAATGGAGAAACATATCTTCCCCCAAACGTCAAATTAGCGCTTCTTACTAAAGATGGAGTTACTTTACAAGAATTTAGCGCGCGTATGCAAGATAATTTTATTCAACTAAAAAGGTTTACCTGTCCTCAAGGAACAGCGTTTCGTGTTCGCGTTGCTATTGATAGCTTTAGCATGATTGAAGATTTTGTAATTGAACCAGTAACTACAAATCATGGATAAGTTCGTTATCTTAAACTTGGGCAAAGGTAACTTACACTTAGGGTTTCCCTTTGTGACAATACAAATTCAAAAAGAAGGAGATTTTCAACGCTCTTTAGTTCAAGGAAGTTTACCACCCGCTCCTGAAATTTTTGAATTGACTCAACGTTGGCAATTGCTATATCAATTAATTTATGAAGCGCGCGTAATAAATGTTAGTTTTAGGCATTCACTTAATAATGACAATATAAAAATTGATGATACTGATGTTACCAATGTATCGGATGTAGATTTCTCTAATATATCTCATAACTTAGAAAAGCAAATTAATATTTGGCTAAAATCTGATGGTTTTCGTAAGATAGAGCAGCAATTACACATCCAGCTTAATACCAGTGATAAAATAAGATTTTTAATTCAAACTGAAGATGATACTATACGTAAATTACCTTGGCACAGTTGGCACTTTTATCAAAATTACCCGCGCGCGGAGTTAGGGTTAAGTAATATCGAGTTTGAACCAAGCCAAAAAATTAATACTCGCTCTAATCAAGTCAGAATATTAGCAGTTTTAGGAGAAAGTAAAAATATAGATATAGAAAGTGACAGAAAAATACTTACACAGTTACCATCCGCAAAGACCGTTTTTTTAACCCAGCCAACTCGCCAACAATTAGATGAACATCTGTGGGATAAACAGGGGTGGGATATTTTATTTTTTGCTGGACATAGTGTAACTCAAGCTGACGCTAGAGAAATATGTGTAAGTTCAAAAGTTTCACTTTCAATATCACAATTAAAAAATGCTTTAAAAAAAGCTGTAGAGAATGGATTAAAAATAGCAATCTTTAATTCATGTGACGGGTTAGGTTTAGTACAGCAACTTCAGGATTTAAATATACCTCAAGTTATTGTGATGCGCGAGCCAGTACCTGATAGAGTCGCGCAGGAATTTCTCAAACACTTTTTAAATAACTTTGCTTCTTCTGAATCATTTTATCTTTCTGTACGTCACGCGCGCGAAAAGCTGCAAGCATTAGAGAGTGATTTTCCCTGTGCCAGTTGGCTACCTGTAATTTGCCAAAACCCAGCGGAAATATCCCCAACTTGGGATTCATTGCAAGGTAAAACTGAAACACTATTTCAACCTTTAACTCAAATCAATCAACGGCGCCAATTTTACTTTAAACTCAATTTCAAACGCACTTTAGCTCTAAGTTTAATAGTGACGAGCATTTTAATGGCAGCGCGCGCTACTGGAATATTTCAAGCTTGGGAATTCCTAGCATACGATATAATTATGCAAAAGCGTCCGCTTGAACCACCAGATCAACGTTTGTTAATTGTTGGTGCAGATGAAAAAGATATTCGTACTTACGGGTATCCTCTGCCTGATTATACAATTGCACAATTAGTAAATAAACTCAAGCAATATCAGCCTGCTGCCATTGGCTTAAATATTGTCCGCGATACCCCAACTCCAAAAAATGACTCTATAGGACATCAAAACTTTGTAAAAGCCTTACATGATAACCCTAATTTGATTTCTGTATGTACATTTAATAATAATAGAGAAAATGTAATCGCACCTCCACCACAAAGCAATATTAACCAAATTGGATTCGTCGATTTATACCCCGATGATTTATTTTTCAATACCCAAGTTACTAGACGCTATTTATTGTCACGCAGCGATAATCCAATCAGTCAAGCTTCTCTCTGCACAACAAAATATTCGCTTGCTTTCCAACTTGCATACCGCTACTTCCAAAAAAATAGAATTCCTGTCAATGTTGTAAAAGATACTTGGCAGATTAACAAAAAAACTTTACAACGCTTGCTTTCCAATAGCGGCAATTATCAAAATATTGATGACAAAGGCAACCAACTTCTCATCAACTACCGTAATACACACAATCCAAATCTTATTGCACAACAAGTAGCTATACGCGATGTTCTTAATGCTAACCCAGAAAACTTTGATGCCGTGTGGGTAAAAGACCGTGTGATCTTAATTGGTGTTACTGCTCCTAGCGTCAAAGACCTACATTACACACCTTATGGAGAAATGCGCTCAATATATATCCACGCGCATGTAGTAAGCCAACTTCTTAGTACAGTAGAGAATAATCGCCCAATGTTATGGTGGTTACCAGAATGGGGAAAGTTTCTATGGGTATTGGTGTGGGCATTAACGGGAAGTGTAATTATTTGGCGAGTCAAAGGTAGATTTTATCTAAGTATTATGCTCATAGTAGTATGTGCTTTTTTAAACATTGTATGTGGAATTTTTATTAGTTTTGGTGGTTGGGTACCAGTGGTTACACCTAATTTTGCCCTGATCATACCGTCGGGTATTATTTGGGTAACTAATCGAATTTTAGTTTACAAGATTATAAGTAAACAATAATTACGAAAATACATAAAGTACGTATATAGAAAATATACGTACTTTATTTGGTAAAACAGAAATCATAGTATATTAATATACGTAGAAATTCTGTTGGCGTTACATCCTTGTGCAAGCATAATCAGAATTACACATTTCGGGGTAAAACCACCATCAAAAGATTATGCAACGCCAAGAATTGGGAGAATTCTTTAATATTTATTGCTTGAAAGCGGCAATAAGTGGCATGGAAGAAGCGCTGGGAGAAAAAGCAACAGCACCCAACAACTTTTATTACCTACGTTGGGTTACGCAAAGCCGGAACCCAACCTACAATTTCTCATGATTTTTTGTCGTTTACTCATCTACCTCATTGCTATGGAAATAATGCGTTTGGTTGTAACTGAGCCAGTAGGAGCAGGTAAATCTGTTCTTATTCGCACGATTAGTGAAATTAAAGTTGTTGATACTGACCGTAAAGCTATTTCTAAAAATATTATGTGTATCGTCCCTAGTGTTTGAATTCATGAAGATATCTTCAAGATTAAAATCAGGATTTACACGGATTTGATTCACATTACAAAATATTACCATAAGATATGATCAACGGGTGTGCCTAAATCAAAAAGCATCTGTCACAAGATAGATATTTGTTAGTTTTGGAAGGGTTGACTGATTGAATTGGAAGGAAATAAAAGATGATCCATCCAGAAATGATGGTGTCAAGTAACTTACTTGATGAATTTAAAACTTGTACTTTATTGCAGTACAGCGGCAAGTTAGATATCAAGACCGGGAAAGGACATCGATGGACTTTCTACTATCGCCTAGGACGAATAGTCTGGGCGACAGGAGGAACACATCCATTTCGACGCTGGCGCCGACATATGGCACAGTACTGTCCGGAGGTTGATGTCGATAAAATACAATTACGCGCGGAAGATACACAAATAGACTATTGGGATTATCGCCTTCTTGAAGTTTTGCACGAAAAGCAAAAAATCAAACGCGAACAAATCAACTCAATTGTCGAGAGTACAATCGCGGAATTGTTGTTTGACCTTGCACAACAAGCTAACTTCACACCTATCTCTAGCGACCGCAACCAAGATGTTATCTTGGAAACGCCAATGAGTTTCACGAGTGCAGACATGTCATTAAAGTTCATGCAGGACTCGTGGAAAACTTGGTCGGATGCAGGTTTGGCTAATTTTTACCCAGACTCAGCGCCGATTTTACGAAGACCTGAGCAATTAGAATCTTCTGTCAGCCCAGCAGTTTACAAGAATTTTGTAACGTTGATGAACGGTAAATATACCCTCCGGGATTTAGCGTTCAAAATGAAACAGACTATAATGCCTGTAACTCGCTCATTACTTCCTTACATACTTAAAGGAATTGTTGAGTTGATTGAGGTACCTGACTTACCGCTCAAAATTAGTGAAGCAAAGCCTCACTCAACGGTGACAAAACCAGCATCTTCTAGTCCGTTGATTGCCTGTGTAGACGATAGTCCTCAAGTATGTCAGATGCTCGAACAAATTCTGGTTCCAAGTGGATTTAGGTTTGTTAAAATTCAAGACCCTTTACAAGCTTTACCAATTTTAATTGAGCATAAACCTGACCTCGTTTTCTTAGACTTGGTTATGCCTGTAGCTAGTGGTTACGAGATTTGCGCGCAACTGCGTAGAGTCTCTATATTTGCTCACACACCTATAATCATTCTAACTGGTAGCGATGGTCTTTTGGATAGGGTACGCGCAAAGGTCGTTGGTTCAACCGACTTTATTAGCAAACCAGTGGCAGCAGATAAAGTTATGGCTGTTGTACGTAAATATGTACATGCTGCAGCTTCTACTAACGGCGTATTACAAGCTGCCTCAACAGCACAAAAGTAAACCAGACCTAATACATATTAAGTCATGCGCGCGCTTTTGGTCGGCTGTTTATAAGTGGTTTTACTGAGCCGATTTATGAAGTGATGCATCACAATGAGATAAAGGCAACTGCAAAGGTAGACATTTTTAAAGGGGGTGCGAATTAATAAGTTCTGATTACAAAATCACATTACAAGATAATTTTTATACTTATCTTGATGATTATCCTTCTACGCGCTTGTATAAATTCCTGCATTAATATTTAGCTGTGTTTATTTTACACAAAGCTAGGCTGGGTACAGTAATAAAGTTTTTGTTTCTTTTTTTGAAAACTACAGGTGATTGCCAATGAGTACTGTTTTAGTTGTTGAAGATGGCTTAACCGATATGGAAATTATTAGCCGTTACTTGCAACAGGCAGGCTTTTCTGTAATTAGTGCCAAGAGTAGCGAAGAAGCGCAAGAAAGATTGAGTAGTAGCAGACCCGATTTGATTTTTCTTGATGTTATACTACCTGGTAAAAGCGGTTACGAAATTTGTAGAGAGCTAAAGAATAATCCGACAACTAGCGGAATTCCTGTTATTTTCTGTTCAACAAAAAATACCGATGTTGATAAGATGTGGGGAACGATGTTAGGCGCCGACGCTTATATTTCTAAACCAATAGACCAAGAAGAACTAGAAGGAGCAATAAAGCAACTAATTAAGTAGCGAGATAACGCTATAATCAACACGATATATCTAGAAGATACTTAACTAAAATTCTGAAGTCACATAGTTTGATTTTTGCTTTATAAATTAGTTTTTGTGTCATAGCATAGTTGATGTGAAGGCGCGTAAACCGTAGATTTTATCTGCATGGTAAATATATACGCGCGTCTTTACTATAAATAAACACATAAAACGCAGCAATCATAGTACGTACAGTAAGTAAAGTAAATATATATGTTGAAGGATTAGTGGTGTTAGAAGCTGAACAAGATCAAAAATTCTTAACTTTTCATTTGGGTGATAAAGATACGGCTGTAATTTCTTTATCTAACATTACAGAAGTATTACAGGTGTCCCCCTTAGAGATATGTGGTGTACCACAAATGCCTAGCTGTGTTGCTGGAATCTATAATTGGCGTGGCGAAATGTTATGGCTTATAGATATAGAAAATATGCTTGGTTATGAATCATTAGCTAAAAACCATAATATTACCTCTAAGATGATGGCTGTTGTAGTCAGAAAAGAAGATAAGTATTTGGGTTTGTTGGTTCGTCAATTAATGGATATAGAATCGTTTGATAGAGATTCATTAAAACCAGCTAATCTTGATTTATTTTCACATGAAATAGCTTCTTTTTTAGAAGGATATTTTATCGATTTAAATGAGAAAATGATTATTAGCTTAGATGCGAAATCTATTATTGATTCTCCAATGTGGAGTATTCATAATTAAAGGAGGGGCGGGTTTACTTATATCCTGGTAAATAACGGAAAATTTAGCTGAACCCGCCCGTACAAGTTAGTTAGTTTATTTATATCCTGGTAAATAACGGAAAATTTAGCTGAACCCGCCCGTACAGTAGGGTGGGCAATGCCCACCTTACCAGCAATTCGTAATTAATAGTTTTTAAGGCCTTTTTATTATGACAAACGTGTATCAAGAACAAGCAAACGGACATCATTCTGAAGAAATTGAAAAAAATAATGTAACGAGTATGACACCAACGACCTCAAGTCAAGATTTAGCCCAATTAGCAAGTTTAAATAATAGTTCTAATACTGACAGTCCTGAGCAACAGTTTAAGGTATGGCGCCAGATGTTCGCGCGCATAGCGTCAGCAATGCATCAAGCTGGGGATATTAATACTCTAAATACAACCCTTGTACAAGCAATCCGGGAAAAACTTGAAATTGACCGTGTTCTTGTTTATCGCTTTACTAACTCAGAATCTGGAGTTGTTATTGCTGAATCTAGAAGCAATAAATGGACACCTGCCCGTGATGAAACTTTACCATCTGTTTTGTTTGGTTTGGAAACAAGTAAAGAATATTTAGAACCTGTAGTTGTTCAAGTTGAAGATAATTTAGTTGAGTTGAGCGCTTATCAGATGCAGTTGCTCAATAAATTCCAAATTAAATCGAGTTTGAGTTTACCTGTTGTTCTTGAAGGAAATGTTTGGGGTTTGCTGGTAGCTCATAGTTGTGCAACCTCGCGCGCTTGGCAAGAATCTGAAATTACTTTACTTTCACAGCTTTGTGCCGAGTTTAAAAGCAAATTAGTAAGTTTTGAGTATCAAAAACAACTTCAGCGTCAAGAAGGAGAGCATCAGTCCTTCGTCAAAGTGATTGATAAGATTCAGCGCGCGTCGAGTCTCGACCGAATTTTTCAAACAGCTACTCAAGAAATTCGGCAAATGCTTCAATGCGATAGAGTGGCTGTTTATCGCTTTAAACCCGACTGGAGTGGTGAGTTTGTCGCGGAATCAGTCGCTGGTGGTTGGATGCGTTTGGTTGGTAATGATATTAAAACTGTTTGGGAAGACACTCACTTACAAGAAACTCAAGGTGGACGTTACAGACGTCATGAGAATTTGATAGCTAACGATATCTATAAAATGGGTCACTCACCTTGCCACGTTGAGATTCTCGAACAATTTGAAATCAAAGCATACGCTACTGTTCCCGTATTCTCAGGAAACAAGCTATGGGGTTTGTTAGCAGCTTATCAAAACTCTAGAACTCGTGAGTGGCAAGAGTGGGAAGTTAAATTATTAAATCAGTTTGCAACTAATTTAGGTGTTGCGGTAGTACAAGTCGAGACACTACAACAAACCCAAGAACAGTCCAGACAACTAGCACGCACTGCTGAACGTCAGCAAAGTCTAATTGCTTTAACTCGTAAGATTGGTGAAGCTCTTACTTCAACAGTTACTGATACCTCACTATTTGACAGCATTCTTCAAACAACAGTTGCAGAAGTTCGTCGCTTGCTAGAGGCAGACCGTACAGTTGTGTATCGTTTTAACCCTGACTGGAGCGGTGAATTTATTGCCGAATCAGTTTCTAAAGGTTGGATTCCTTTTAAAAATAAAGAAGAAATTAACCAAGCACTGTTAAAAGAAAACGGTCATTGCGATTCAATCCGTAATCTTGCTGATGTCTATAAAAATAAAGATACTTACCTGCAAGATAATCAAGGTGGTCGCTACAAGCAAAAAACAAGTTTTGTTATCAATGATGTTAAAGAAGCAGGTTTTCCACCCTGTTATATGGAACTGTTAGAACAATTTGAGGCAAAAGCTTATCTTACGGTTCCTATTTTCAGAGAAAATAAGCTTTGGGCGTTTTTAGCAAGCTACCAACACTCGGCGCCTCGTAAATGGGAAGCATTTGAAGTTACGATGATGGAGCAAGTTGCTGCACTTTTAGGAGCGGCAATGCAACAAGCAGAAACATTTGAAAAATTACAGCAACAATCACAAAAAGCAGCAAAATTAGCCGAATTAGACTCTTCTGTTACTGCAGTTATTGACAAAATTCGTCAGTCGCTTGATGTTGACTTTATCTTCAGCACAACAACTAAAGAAGTGCGTTCACTGCTTAATGCTGACCGAGTTGTTGTTTTTCAGTTTAAACCAGATTGGAGTGGTGAGTTTGTAGCTGAGTCAGTAGGCAGTAATTGGGTGCGTTTAGTTGGACCATCAGGTGGACAAGTTTGGGCAGATACCTATTTGCAAGAAACTCAAGGTGGACGATATCGTAACCGTGAGTATTTTGTTGCGTCGGACATGTACGCAATGGGTCATGCTGACTGCCATATTCAGATATTAGAACAGTATCAAGCCCGCGCGTATGTAATTGTACCGATTTTCCAGGGAGATGCTCTCTGGGGATTGCTAGCTGCATATCAAAATACTGGTGTACGAGAGTGGGAAGAAACAGAAGTTAACTTGCTGTTACGTGTTAGCGACCAATTAGGTGTAGCACTGCAACAAGTTGAGTATTTGCACCAATTGCAACAGAAGAATAAAGAGATTGAAAAAGCAGCGAAACGTGACCGGGATGCAGCGACCCTTATTGACAAAATTCGTCAAGCGATGGATATGCAGTCCATCTTCAATATAGCTACGAAAGAAGTACGTACGCTTCTTAACACCGACCGTGTGGCAGTGTATCGTTTTAACCCTGACTGGAGTGGTTTATTTGTTGCGGAATCAGTTAATAATGGTTGGGTATCGCTTTTAGAAAAGCAAAATAAAATTCCTCGGCTCCAGGAAAGCATCAGTGGTTGTTATGGTATGCGTAGTTTGTTTGCTACCAGTGAAGCTCATGTAGACACTTATTTGCAAGCTACAGAAGGTGGCGAACTACGTAACCGTCGAGTATATGTTCGACCCGATGTTCATAATGCTGGTTTCTCGTCTTGTTACACCGAAGTATTGGACGAATATCAAGCTAAAGCTTATGCAATTGTGCCGATTTTTCAAGGTTCCAAGCTTTGGGGAATGTTGGCAGCATATGAAAACTCTGGTGTACGTGAATGGACAGAATCTGAAGTTAGCTTGCTGTCACGTATTGGCGACCAGTTAGGAATTGCGCTGCAACAAACAGAGTATTTACATCAACTACAAGCACAATCAACGCGAGTTGCTGAAGCTGTAGAACGCGAAAAAGAAGCAAAAGAGTACTTACAGAAAGGCGCCATGCAACTTCTTTCTGCTGTTCGTCCAGCACTAAATGGTGACTTGACAGTACGGGCGCCAATTACTGAAGATGAGCTAGGCACAATCGCAGATGCATATAATAATACCTTGCAAGCATTGCGTCAAATCGTCGTTCAAGTACAAGCAGCCGCGCAACAAGTAGCATCAACTTCAAGCCAGAGTAGTGCATCGCTATCAGGACTAACAAACCTAGCACAACAGCAATCAAAAGAACTAAACGAAGCTTTGGGCGAAATTCAGCAAATGGTAGATTCGACTCAGGCAGTTGTAGGTAATGCTGAATTAGTACAATTAGCAGTACAACAAGCTAACCGAACTGTAGAATCTGGCGATGAAGCGATGAACTTAACGGTAGAAGCAATTCAAGGTATCCGTGAGACAGTTTCTCAAACAAGTAAAAAGATTAAGCGTCTCTCAGAATCTTCGCAGAAAATCTCTAAGGTTGTGAACTTGATTAGTAACTTTGCGACTCAAACCAACGTACTTGCGCTCAATGCAGCAATCGAAGCAACCCGCGCGGGAGAATACGGTAAAGGATTTGCAGTAGTTGCAGATGAAGTACGTTCGCTCTCGCGTCAGTCAGCAGCAGCAACAATTGAAATTGAGAAACTCGTTCAAGAAATTCAAGAAGAAACAGGTGAAGTTGCCGTAGCAATGGAAACAGGTATTCAGCAGGTAGTTGAAGGTACAAACCTTGTTAACGACACTCGGTTGAGCTTGAATGCGATTGTAGTAGCAACTGCTGAAATTAGTAAGTTATTACAACAGATTACCGATGCTACACAAGGACAAATGTTGCAATCTGTATCAGTAACAGCTTCGATGAAAGACGTAGCAAAAATTGCGAATAAGACCTCAGCAGAAGCCTACAATATCACCACAGTCTTCAATCAACTCTCCGAAATGGCGCAAGAATTATTGTCCAGCGCTAGCAAATTCAAAGTCAACTAATCCCTCACTGTTTCTCCTACCGTGTACACACAAGTCTTTTAAAGTTGCTTGAATACAAGATTTAGCATAAATTACTCTTCTTTCTTTGTGTCCTTCGTGCCTTTGTGGTTTATTTCTTTAATGAACCACAAAGAACACAAAGGACACAAAGGGGGAATACACAGCTTTATTGAATAATGTGTGTACATAGTAGCTGTAGAGACACAGAGGTTACAGAGAAATAAAACAGGTATTACCCTAACTTATAATTTATAACTTTTATTATGATTACAGATGCCTCGATAAGAGAGCAGGGTTATATTTACTTTTTAACCGAAGCTCCTGAGTTACTACAAACAATTGAGGAAGAACTTTTTAGTTTGGCTGATAATTACAGCACTGCTAAAGTTCATAACTTGATGCGCGCGACTCATACACTTAAGGGTGGCGCCGCTAACGTTGGACTCGATGTTATTAATAAGGTTGCTCACTCACTCGAAGATATTTTTAAAGCGCTTTATAGTCCTGATGTGCTAATTGATGCACAGCTACAAACATTGCTATTCCAGGCATATGAGTGTTTGCAGTTGCCTGTAACTGCTGAAATTACTAAAACTACTGTTGATAATGATGATATTCTTCAGCGCGCGGCATCAGTGTTTGCTCAGTTGCAAGAAAAACTTGGTGATGCGTTTGGCGCCGATGTTTATATTCCAACTTCAGAAGAGTTGGGGTTTGATATTGTTTTATCAATATTTGAGACGGGTGTATCGCAGCGTATTGATAGTATTGCTGAAATATTACACGTGCCCCCAGAAAATGACGAACTGGCAGAGTTTTTACGCTCTCAAGCTGAAGTATTTTTAGGGTTGGCAGAATCTTTAAACTTACCTGGCTTTGCTGCAATTGCCCAAGCAATGGTAGCTGCACTCGATGCGAATCCTGATGCTGCACTTGAAGTCGCTAAAGCTAGTTCAGAGAGTCTACAAAAAGCGCGCGTTGATGTACTTGCAGGTGACCGTGTGCGTGGAGGTGAACCTTCTGAAACGTTGCTTTCACTATCCCAAGTTGTATCTTATGCAACGGAGGAAGAGATGTATTCTATTGATTTATCTAATAATTTTCCTGAGCATCTATCAGAAAATGCATATGACAATAATATCATTGTAGAAAATCAAGAAGATATATCTTTACAACCAAAAATAGAAGAAACAAGCCGGATTACATCTTCTGCTAAAGAATCATATTCTCTGAGAAGCGAAGTAGAAAAACTCTATAATTTTCTCACTCAACCAAATAATACTCAGGACGAACCTTTAAAAGCAGCTACCGCCAAACTATATTTAAAAATAATTCGTTTCATTTTAGGTTGGTTTAATCATGAGCTAAATATACCTGAAAAAGAACTGAGCTTATCGCTGATCATTCCCAAAAGAGGAGTAAAAAACATTGCTGATTATGTAGAAAATTGGTTGAGCGAGTTTTGGTTGTATTTACACGATGAAGACGATACACCGAGTTTGTCAATATATCGCCAAGGTATAATTCTCAATGTTTTACTCAGTGTTGCCAAATATAAATACGCTGATGTAGATACTAGTTCTCCTATTGTGGAGTTTTTGCAAAATCTAATTAATCAATTAGCACAAGATTATAAAAATTATCCTCCTGTCACCACCGCCGAGAAGAATTGGAGTAACAGCCCTAAATTACAAACATTACTTGAAATTAAAGAAGTATCGACGGCGCCAAGCGAACCCACTCAAAACGGCATTGAGGCTATATGGGGTGAAGAAATAACTCACACTTTTAGTACTAATATAGCTGAAACCGCTATCCAAAATGCTAGCTTTTATCAAGAAGAATACGTTCCTAGCATTGCCCAGCCTGCTGATACTAAATTGCAACCTAATGAACCAATAATTGCTAAAGTAGCAGAAGAGGCTGATATAGGTGATACAGTTGTAAATGTTGCCAGCGCAGTTAATGCACAGCCAGAACAAAGTATACTGCAAAAATCTCAAACAGCGAGCAATTCTAATAATCATCGCCAGCGTTCGTTTGTAAGAGTCGATGTTGATGGATTGCAACGTCTTAACTATCTTGCAGGAGAACTGTTGATTTATCAAAAACGCCGAACCTTGCAAGATGAACAACTACAACAAATTATTGAGCAGTTATCTCAACATATTCAAAGACATCAAGCAACCATAAGTGAGTTGCGCGATTTACCGCTTCAGATGCAGTCACATAAAGACCAAGCGACAAAAAAGGTAGCATCGATAGATTTTGACTCGCTGGAAATGGATGACTACAACGAATTCTATATGACGCTGCACTCGGCACAAGAAGAGACATTGCAGTTACAAGAAATAGCCGAATCACTCGATTTAATTCTACGACAATCAACGCAAGTTCACGATAAAAATCAAAATTTAACGCTTAATATCATTGATAACATCGTAGAAGCACGAATGGCGCCACTGGCGAACATACTAAATCGTTTCCCACAATTAGTTGGAAACTTGGCAAACGTTTACGGTAAAAAAGCTGAAGTCAAATTATTCGGGACTCAAGTACTAGTAGATAAAGCGATTTCGGAAAAACTCTACGACCCCTTGTTACATTTAGTGCGTAACGCATTTGACCACGGTATTGAGACAAAAGAAGTAAGGCAAAAACAAGGTAAGTCTGAGAGTGGTGTAATTTCCATTCGAGCATATCACCAAGGTAGCCAAACAGTCATTGAAGTCAAGGACGACGGGCAAGGTTTAAACTTTGAGAAAATTCGCAAAAAAGGTATTGACCTTGGCTTAATTTCCGATTCCTATCATCCTACCGAGGAGGAGCTTTTAGAACTATTATTTTCTCCAGGGTTTTCAACCGCTGGTCAAGTCAGCGAGATTTCTGGACGTGGTATTGGATTAGATATAGTTCAAACCCAATTACAAGCTCTTAATGGTTCGATATCAGTTTATTCTCTCCCTAACCAAGGAACAACGTTCGTACTCAAATTACCATTCTCTATGACTACCGACCAGTTGATGATTGTCCAAGCAGGAGGTGCGGTGTATGCCTTACTGTTAGATAGTATCGAAAAAATCTTGTTGCCATCCTCTGACCAAATCAAAGAATTTGAAGGCAGAAAAGTTCTACATTGGAATGCTGGCAATTCCGGACGCATGGTTAGCTTACGTAATTTATCTGATTACTTGCACTATAGTGGTTCATTTAGAAGCGGCGCCAACTTTAACCACAGTACCATAGTTCAAGAGCGTGAGGAAGTAGCAAACCCAGTATTAGTGCTGCGACGAAATCAAGACATATTGGCTTTAGAAGTTGACCAAATTATTGGTGAGCAAGAGCTTGTAATTCGTCCTTTGAATTCAACAATTGTGCCTCCAAAATTTGTCTATGGCTGTTCGAGTCTTGCTAATGGTAATCTTGTATTAGTAATCGATGGTTCATTACTCATAGAAACAAGCGAAATGCAAGCATCCTTAGATGTAATGTCACTGTCGGCATCTTCCGGAGTCAAGAAAAAAGCCTTGCCAATGGGTGCTACATTCAATGCACCAATGCTTACAGCTTCAAGTAATGATTCTAACTTTTCTGGTGGCGCCAAAATTTTACCTCAAGCAAAACCAACAAATAACAAGAACCAAAAAGTTGTATTAGTCGTCGATGATGCAATTAGTCTACGGCAAACATTATCATTAACCTTACAGAAAGCTGGTTATCAAGTCATACAAGCTCAGAACGGTATTGAAGCAGTAGAACAACTGCAACATCATCCTGAAATTCACTTAGTTGTTTCAGACTTAGAAATGCCACGTATGAACGGCTTTGAACTACTATCAAATGTCCGTCAAAATACTAGTTTATCTGAAAAGCCAGTCATTATTTTGACATCACGTAGCGCCGAGAAACATCGTAAACTCGCCGAAGCTTTAGGCGCCACAGCTTACTTGACAAAACCATACTTAGAGCATGAATTCATTGCCACAGTTGATGGCTTAATGAATAAACAAGTCGAAGGTCTAACACACGTATTCGTCAAAGTTTAGCACGGATACGACGGATGCCACTGATTTCACTGATGTCGCACAGGCAGGAGCGCGCCTGTGCAGTAAACCTTTAAGTTCTAGTTGAAAGAAGGTTTTGTATGTATCTATTGGTATGTATACGTATTTATTGTATTAAATATTACGTTCATTGGTTCTGCGTTCTACTTCTTAGGTGAAGAAGTTGCGTTTCATCGCTCATCTTGAGTGGGCAATAACAGCAGCAAACTGTCACTTTAAGCGACACCATAATCAGTATACTGCCTTTTATAGGGGGGTTGTAGCCCCAGTACGATATCCTCTCTAGGAACTCCCATTTCAACTAATTCTTCTGCTGGGTTTTGCTCGGTTAAATTCTGCTGAAGCCATATTTTCTCATTTTTAATATCAAAATGCATTACACACCGATAAATGCGGTTAAAACCTTGCCAACCGACGTTCATCCACTGATAATGATCTCGTTCCGTATCTAAAATCAGTTGTACTTCTACGTCCGTATCTGATAAATCATCATTAACGTAACGAGTTAATAATGCTTTAACATACTCTCTATATTTTTCTACCTTATCCACTGTACAATCTCCTCATTTGTTGGGTCATATGTGATTAGCAATAGCTGATATTGTTTTATCGCCATTTGTGTAAACTCAAATTGAAAGAAGGTTTTGTATGTATCTACTGGTACTGCTAAATATAATACTCGTTCTGGCTGAGTCTCTGCCAATGCAAGCCGATAACTCAAAAACTGATATTTTTTATCATTTTTCAATCTCCCTCTTTTCCTTCATTGTATTGCGGTGGCAGTCCTTGCTGATTACCCTTTATTCTCTGTATAAGTAACAAAGTTAGTTTGTATTGAAATCTTCTTTAATGCTCACCGGATTGAGATGCTATAACATTTTTCCTTTGTTCATGCGATAAATTTAATAAGCGTGAATATAATGTTGACGTGTCCGAAAAATCTATTACAGGAAATGTAGTTTAGTACATTACACAAGAAATACTAGAGATATTATGTTAAAACAATCGGTTGTATTGGCAGCGTTGGCTACTACTCTTGTTTCTGTCGCAACTGCCCAGTCTTTTGCCCAAGGTTCTGCTCGTTCAGGTTATCGAGTTGTGAATGTGAAAAACTTTGTTGCTAATAATCAAATATCTAACTCGAATCCTAATCAGGTGGCTGTCAAATTATTTGCTGATGCTGAAGAAGCTGAAGGAAGAAAATCAGAAAACGTTGATGTTAAGTATCCAACGCGCGATACAGCAGTAGTTGTGATGACTAAGGAAGGTTTAGCAGATGATTCTGTTGCTGCTATACGACGAAGAGTTGAGATGCGACGTGTTCAAAATAGATGGCAGGTTACATGGGTAGGGGAACAAAATAAATGTGCGAGAGGAGGAGGAAGTCAAGTTTGGACTAGTAAACTTTGTTCTTGATATTAATTACGGCTGGGGACAGCCGTTCCACAAGAGTTATAGGATTTTATGCCAACAATTAATACAAATTATAATTAAAGCCAGTTACCTATTAATATGTAAGGCGCCCAAAAACTAGGACGGGTGTAATTGGGATATTTGTTTAAAAGTGTGATTTGAGCTTTTCTTAGTGCTTCGGCTTTTGTTACTTTGGTTTTGGCTAATTGTCGATAAAATTCGCCAATTAAGATAGCTGTGGATTTGTCGTTAACGTGCCATAATGATGCTACTGTACTCCGGGCGCCTGCTTTGAGTGATGCTCCTGCTAATCCTAAAGTCGCACGGTTGTCTCCAGTAGCGGTCTGACATGCGCTTAATACTAGCATTTCTAATGCTTCCGGACGGGTTTCATCGCGACGACGTAATAAGCTATCAAACTGTGTGACGTTGATTGGACCATCTGCAGCAAGTATAAAGGTATTCTCTGCGCGCGAGCTAAACTGACCGTGGGTTGCTAGATGCAGTACGTTGTACCCAGAGGTATTTACTTTGGTTTCTAGGTTTTTGCTGTTGAAGTTTTGGTCTAGTAATTGGGTATTAGAAACACCTGCTTGGGAAATTGAATTAAACTCGGACTTAATTTCTGGTAAGGGTGGGAATTGCTTTTTATAGTTGAGTGGTGGTTGCACTAGTCCAGCTGCTAATACGTTAAGTTTTGTTTGGGTGACAGGTTTAGGTTGAAAAAGCTGTAATCCTAAACTTAAAGCAATAGCGTATTTTTCTATTAAGTATTTTTGACCGTCATATAAGGCAGCCATTGGCAGATTTCTTAAGGCGCCATCCAGCACAAATACGAGGGTGTTAATTTTGCTTTTTGCTAGGTCAGATTCAATTGGTTTAATTAACCAGCTATATACTTCCTGAGAAAGTGTTTGTACATCCTCTGTTCGGTCAGGTTCTAAAATATACTCTCGAATTTGTTGGAGAATATTTTCTACTTCTGGTTGTGATTTCTTAATTGTATAATGGCGTAATGGTTGTTGAGGAATTTTGACAATTATTTGAAGTTGTTCGGGGAGGATAATTGGGTAAATAACAGCAGTTGTGGGGTTTTCTTCGTCTACAACTTTATCAAGTAGTACCCTCTGTCCTTGTAAACAAGCTTCACGGAAAAAGTTATCTAGTTCTGCTAACTGTAGTGCTTCGATACGCGCTCTGGCTTTCTCAAGTGCTTTTTCCGAGGTTTCTTCTGCCGAAAGCAATAAAGCAACTGACTCGCGGTATACTGGTTCTATGTTATCTCGAAAGTTAAATTGTACGTCTTGATTTACTGCTACTAGGTCAGTTCGCAGTTGTTCCAAACTTTCTACTGCTGCATCATATGCGGTAGTTGCTGCTTTGATGTCACCTTGTGATTTTAATATTCTGCCTAATTGCCACTGCCACAAATAAGCTATTTCTGCTGTATTTGTTTCTTTGGCTAAAATTAATGCTTTTTCGGTAAGCTCGCGCGCTTGCTTAAATTGCTGTGCTTTCTCATATAAACTCCCTAATTTTCCTAGTGCATAAGCTTCCGTGCGTGTGTCACCGATGCTGCGAGATTGTTGTATGGCAGTTGCGAGGAGAGAGGATGAAAGGGAGGGTGGGAGGGAGTTAGCGAAGTTAATTTTTGCGTAAATTGATGCGCGCGAGGAGGGGAGTAATTTAAGTTGAGTTTGAATAGCTGGTATTAAAGATTGAGCTTCGTTTGATTTTTGTGTTTGGACTAGTAAACTAAATTGATTTATTTGAGATTGAACTTTGGTAAGAGGTGAGGAAGATATTATATGTGTTTTTTGGTAGAATGATATGGCTTCTGGCATTTTTTGCTGCGCGCGAGCGTTATTACCCAAACTTAGCAGAGTTGCAGCTATATAAACGGGAGACTTTAGTCGCTGGGATGTTTCTAAACTTTTTTGTAAAATGCGGTCAGATTCTTTGAGTTTTCCAATGCTTTGTAGTGTGTTACCAAGCGAAAGTAATGCTATCACTTTATCTAGTGAGTCTGGTTGAGATTCTAATGTTTGATTTATTTGTTCGAGCATTTCGACCGCACGACGGTTGAAGCCTTGGCTTCGTAAAGCTTGAGCTTGATTGAGACGCGCTAGAGCTATACTATTTTTATCTCCTATTTTTGTGTAGATTTCCTCCATTTCTTTCCAGGTTGAAAGCGCTTGTTCTGGGCGCCCTGTTGTTAATTGCAAGCGTCCTTGAATATCTAAAGTTTGGGCAAGAACTGGAAGATTTTGGATAGTGTTCCGTGATGCTTGTTGATATCCTTGTAAATTTAAGCTTTGAGTAATTATGTTTTGAGCTTCTTTCCAGTTACCTAACTGCTGATATGTAAGTGAGAGATTACTTAAAGCTACAGCTTGTTCGAGTGTTTTTCCTTGCTTTTTATATGAGTTAACAGCTTGCTGCAATATTTGTGCGGCTTCTGCATAGCGTCCACTGTCATATAATAATTCACCTGTGTGTTGTGTTGAGGGCTGAGTATTAGCAAAAGCTGGAAATAATTGAACACATAATATAGTAGTGAATATAGCAATCGTAATCAATCTCAAGATTGAATGCTTGATATTGAATAATTTAGATAAATTTAGTAAAAATCGTTTTTTATTCATTTTTTTATAGCCTTATATATTCGTTCTAATTTATTCGTAAAATTTATTATTAAATAATCAACCTCAAAGCACACAAAGAAAGAGGGGAAAGTATCTGACTTTTCACTCGTGTTTTAAAAACCTCTCCCCCAACCCCTCTCCTTGTAGGCTACCGTGTACACATAAGTCTCTTTTTCTTCTCTTTCTTCTCTTTCTTTGTGTTCTTTGTGCCTTTGTGGTTCTTTAAAGAGATAAACCACTTTGAACACAAAGGGCACAAAGGGGGGAAAAGAAGGGATTATTAAAGATATGTGTACACGGCAGCCTTGTAGGAGAGGGGAGCTAATTTACTCCCCCTTCCCTTGCTCTTAAGGGGGTTGGGGGGTTAGGTTCTACGTACCAAAGCTACTTTTTTTAATATACAACGAGTATATATACTGATTTATTAAAAAAATATATTAAATTTTCACAATTAAAATCGTAGAATTTCGCGCTCGTAATCTTCGGGTGTTGGTTCAACTTCCCAAACTATGCCTTCTCCAGATTCAAGCATTACTTCAACATACAATTGTTCGACAGGCGCCGTCGCAGTATCTTCGTTATTTGTAAAGGTTTGTAAATCTTCGGTTAGTAGTCTTAGCTTAAAACCACTAGGTATTAAATTATCTGGGTTAGAACTTCGTAATTCAAACCGCCAAACTAGTTCTTCTGCATTGCCTTTAGAGAAAACACGCAGTTCGTATATACTATTAGATACTAATAGTTGTCTTGATAACCCAACTGTAGATGCTTCTCTACTTCGCATACTAGAAGGCGCCGCTAAAAATTCGCGCGTTGACCAACCAAGCTGGGTAGCAAAATTCGAGACTCCATCAGTCAGCCATTGTATAACAGATGTTTGTTGTGTTAAACCTTGCCGTAATTCATACAAACGCTGGCGCCAACCACCATGTGCTAGCAACGCTCCCCAAAGCTGAAATGGAATTTCTAAACGTGGAAATTTAATGTTGGAACCTAACCGCTGTAATAAATTTTCAGCTTGAGTTTGAGGTAATGGTTGTAGTGCTGTGACTTCAGCGCGCGTAACTTCGGGATAATATTGAGTAGTCAACCACAAAACATTTAAATCTTGAATTAAGTCTTCTGATTCAACGCTATAAGTACGGTCACTAGGATTATAAACACCAAGGGTTTTGATTTTTTGGTGGTTTGTGTAGCCATAAACTCTTATCCAACCTTCATCTGGGTTGACTTGTACTGCTAAATAATAGTCACCAACCCATTCAGGAATATCTATCCACTCTTGCGATACGCGCAATTCATCTCCATCCATTGCTAAAGTTGGTATTAATATTAAACGCACGCTACCAAAACTAATCGCAGTACCGTTGACAAATTCCCAAATACTAGCTAGTGCTGCGTGATTAGGATAAATCTTAGAAGTCACAGAAAATTCTTCACGCAACATGCATAAAAACGCATCCAAACACAGTTGGTTAATTAGAGCGCGTTGACAGGCGCCTGCCGTTGAGAACCCTTGTTCTGGTGCAGTAGAAGTAGGAGGTATTTCGAGAATGTGTTCGTTATCAAGTAAGGACGGGGAAGACGCACTAAACATAATTTTGTTGACTCCATTTTAATTATCTGCTAGGTAATTAGTATGGCTGTAATGATTTTTGAGCCATTCCTCCAAGCTTTTGCTTACCGCATCTAGTACGTCAGGTGTAGACTTAATATGCATGTTATTTGTACTCCAGTTAGTTAAAGCTAATAACAACGCGCGCTTGATGCTCGTCAAACGACGAGAAACAGTGTACTGCTTTATCTCAAACTTTTCGGCAATTTGCTGCTGCGTTAGCTGTTGTGAGTAGTAAACTTGCAGTAGTTGCTGTGACTGTGTATCGAGTGATGCTATCGCATTAGTTAAAACTTGAGTTAGTTCGACTTGTCGCTTTTGCCTATTTGTTTGTTCTTCTTGGGTAATAATTTGCATCAGCAGCGATGTGTCTTCCGAAGTCGGTAATATATCGAGCAAATTACCAGTTTCTTGCCCAACAAGCGGTGCATCAGCAGAAACCATTTTTGGAAACAGATAGTTACGTGCAGCAGCATGGCAAGACGATATCCACTTTTCTACACTTTCTGGGGTTGCCTTAGAAGTACACATCAACTGACTTGACTGCTGCACATTATATAAGTCAGCTATGCGAAGCCAAGTTGAAGTATCAGGTTTATTCAAGACGCGAGTTCTCTTACCAACGCTTGTGTACAGTTCCTTAAAACATTCCCAAGCTAAAATATAGCTCGAAATCATTTGACTGTTATAGCCTGCATTCGACAAGGCGCCTATCAAGCGTTTGCGGCTAATTTTGTGTAGTAATGCCCAGTCGCTACAAATATCAGCTTCGTGATGCAACCGTAGCGAGTCTTTGATAAAACCTTCAAAAGCTAATTCGGCATAACTTTTTAAATTAGAACCAAGTTCTGAGTTGAAGTTTTTCAGAATTTTGGGAACGCGCGCGATAGCGATTTGAAAGCAATCTGCTATGCTACATTGACTTTTAAAGTTGAGCGTCATTTTTTTTGCCGTCCAGTAGCACACTTCCTGTAAGTAGGCTGAAATATGTGCTGCTGCAAGAGGATTTGATTCAGCTTGCCAAATTTTATGCCAGTAAAGTGCCCAAACTTTGTCTGTTTCCGCTTGCGGGGAATGTTCTAAGCAATTTTTTATACTGCGACGCAGTTTGGCATCGGTTGCCCAAGCACTAAACCTATCTGTATCGAATAGCGCAAAGGTAGAAAATATTTCAATAATGCTCTGCCTAGGTTGCATGAAAAGGTTATATATAAAGGTTTTTAAATTGGTATTGATAATCAATTTTAACCTATTTACGTACTTTTGCTTGCCAACCTACTAGTATTCCGTGTCACAAGTTTTGGTAGGTTCGTAGTAGCGCTTCAGCGCCTATATCTGCACGGTAAGTGTTACGGGACAAACACAATATCATGGGCGCCACGAACGACGCTTAATTTTTCGTTTTCATCGTTCGTGTAAATTCTATATCTTTAGGGTTTGTGGTATTATACTACTAATTTAAATTATATCCAATCATAATTTATATTTCAAACAAATGTAGATTATAAAAAGGATTTAAATAAAAATGAACAATCAATCTGTAAAGATTTATAAACTTGGTTTACACAGTTTAGGTAGTGTGATCATATTAGCATTTACCTGCCCTGTGCTTGCAGATATTACTCCAGATGCAACGCTTCCTGTAAATTCAAGAGTATCAACTCAGGGAAATGTTAAGATAATAGAAGGTGGAACGCAGAGAGAAAGTAATTTATTTCATAGCTTTAAAGATTTTTCATTTTCTACGCTTACTCCCGGTATAACAGGAAATACGGCATTTTTCAATAATGATATTGGGATTAGAAACATCATTAGTAGAGTCACAGGTGGATTGCCCTCTAACATAGATGGCATCATTAAAGCTAACGGTTCAGCTAATTTATTTATTTTAAACCCAGCGGGAATCCTTTTTGGGCAAAATGCTAGTTTGAATATTGGCGGTTCTTTTATTAGTACTACTGCAAATAGTATAAAGTTTGCCGATGGTACTTTATTTAGCGCGGCGCCAAATCAACAACCATTATTAACGATTAGTACTCCTATAGGATTACAATTAGACACAAATACAAACGCAGTTGTAAATACTGGTAATTTAACGGTTAGCCCAGGACAAAATTTAACTTTATTAGGTAGTGCAGTCATCAATACTGGGCGCCTGAAAGCACCAGGTGGAGAAATAGCTTTAGTCTCTGTTTCCAATGCAGCAGATATCAGCTTAGAAACTGGTAATGTTACTGAGTTGCAGCTACAGGAAGGAGAAATAAATAAAGTCTCACTATCACCGTTACTTGCTAATCTTCCTACAAATACAAACGGTGAAGTTGAATTATCAGGACTTGCAATACCTAACCAAGCTGGAACGACTATTACAACAGGTAATATCGATGTATCAAGTCAAAAGGGTGGAATTGTAAACATATTAGGTCATCAAGTTGGCTTATATCCAGGCGCCTTCATTAATGCATCTGGTGATCGCAGTGGTGGTAAAGTATTTTTGGGTGGGGACTATAAAGGTGTTGGGAGTTTCAAGAATCATGCAACTTATATTAGTCCAAAGGCAACAATTCAAGCGAATGCCATAACCGCAGGTAATGGTGGACAAATTATTGTATGGAGTAACGAGTCTACGCGCGCTTATGGAACTTTAGAAGCAAAGGGTGGAGCGCAGTTTGGGAATGGAGGTTTTATTGAAACCTCAAGCGCAAATTTTCTTGATGTTACTGGTATTACAGTCAATGCTAGTGCAGTGAATGGTATAGGTGGAACTTGGTTGCTTGACCCTCGTAATATCTTATTAGCATATCAAAGTTATGCAAATGGTAGTTTTAGCGGTGGTAATCCTAATATCTTTACAGCTACGGGTGATAATGCGGTTGTTGATATTTTTGATATTCAAACGCAGCTTGAAGCTGGTACTAGTGTGACTATTAGTACAGGCAATACAGGAAATCAAGAGGGTAATATTTCAACAATAACTGGCGGTTTTGGAATTAAAAAATCAACTGCAAGTTCGGTAACTTTGACTTTACAGGCAGCAAATGATATTACCTTGGGGGGAGAAGGTTTTGGAATTGAATCAACAAATGGCGCCTTAAGTGTAATTCTACAAGCTGGACGCAATATCTCTATAAATAAAGGTGGTTTTCAAACGAGGGGTGGAGAATTTAAAGCAACGGCTGGAGATACAATTTCTTTTAATAATTCCGGTATTAATAATGGGGCGTTAAGCATAATTCTCCAAGCTGGACGCAATATCTCTATAAAAGATAGTGGTTTTCAAGCTAGAGGTGGAGAATTAAAGGCAAAGGCTGGAGATACAATTTCTATTATTGATTCAGGTCTTAACAGCGATAATACCACTTTGAACGCGGCGCCGATGCAGCTAGAGGCAGCAATAATTAATTTGAACGGCGCCGGCTTTAAGAGTAAAACGGAAGGGTCTGGTAACGCAGCATCACTAGTTATTAATACACCAAATTTAACTTTAAGTAGTGCAGGTATTGAAAGTTTAACTACTAGTGATGGAAAAGCAGGTGATGTTGTGATTACAAGTGATACGATTAGGCTACTTAAAGATGCAGGAATTGGAAGTAATACCGAAGGTGCAGGGCAAGCAGGTAATGTAACTATCAGCACAAGAGAATTAAGTCTTGAGAATCGCGGAGCTATTAAAAGTTATACATTAGGGTCAGGAAATGCAGGCACTATTGACATCAACACAGACTCACTATTTATGTCGAACCAAGTGGGAATAAATACAGATACTGGTGTAGTTGAGGCTAATGGACAACTGCGAATAGTAGATAATACTGGTAATGCCGGAGAAATTAACATTACAGCAGACCGTGTTTTAATGACTAAAGATTCAGGTATTACAAGTGAAACAGCAAGTAGAGGACAAGCAGGGTTAATAAACCTTAAAACAAACTCACTTGAATTACGAAACAATGCCAATATTACAACTAGTACCTTTTTTGATAGAAGATTTACCGGAAATGCTGGCGCCATAAATATTACAGCCAAATCAGTTCTTTTTGAGAATGATGTACCTGGAGTAAATAGCGGTTTAGGCAGCGTCACGCGCGGTCGAGGTAATGGTGGTACAATTATTCTGAATACAGATACAGCAGTATTTCGTAACCGAGGTGGAATTGGAATTAGCACGGAAGGAGAGGGCAACGCAGGTACGCTATTTTTAACAGCGAATTCTTTACTGATAGAAAACGCTGGTGTTGAAAGCGAAGATAAAGGTACTGGTAGAGGTGGAAATCTCAATTTTAAAGTCAACGGAGAAATGGTTTTACGCAATGCCAGTATCTCTGTTTCTGCTAAACCCAATTTTAGCAATAATTCAAATAATGCCGCGAGTAGTGCAGGTAATATTAATGTAACAGCAAACTCGCTTTCCCTTGACCGAGGGTTTATTCGAGGTGAAACTACGTTAGGTGATGGTGGCAATATTGACTTAGATATACAAGATGTACTATCACTACGGCGCCAAAGTCGGATATCAACGACTGCGGGAACCGATCAAGCTGGTGGTAACGGTGGCAATATTGATATCAATACAAAATTTATTATTGCCTATCCCAACGAAAACACCGACATTACAGCGAATGCTTTCAATGGTTCCGGCGGAAGTGTGAAGATAGATGCCACAGCCATATTCGGCGCCAAACCACTTAGTAGACAGCAGTTAGAAAGATTACGTCCAGGTGATTTAAATCCAGGGCAATTATTAACAAATGACATTACAGCAGTCTCTCAAACCAACCCATTTCTGAGTGGAATAGTAACTATTAACACACCAGACGTAGACCCAAGTCGCGGTTTAGTCGAATTACCATCTGGTTTAACAGATGCATCACGACAAATAGCATCAAGTTGTAACCCAGGAGTTCGCGCGCGCGGTAATTCTTTCACCGTGACTGGACGTGGTGGAATGGCGCCAAGTCCAACCGAACCGCTACAAGCAGAAGTGCCAACTGGTAGGTGGATAACATTAAACACTTCCACCCTCTCCCAAGCCCCCACCCTCTCACCCTCCCACCCTCCTGTTATAGAAGCACAAGGCTGGCTTAAAGATAAAAATGGTGATGTGATATTGGTCGCGCTGGCGCCTGGTTCACGCAAAGGCTCATTTGGTTCTCGTAATTTGTGTCATTAACCATCTCTTGTGGAATGGAATAAAAGTGGAATGGGCATCCTTGCCCGTTCATTATCTAGGACGTTTGCGTTGACACCCACCCCACAAGACAATTTTGGGTGTCTTTAAATTTGGTGTCTTATATATTCTTCATATTCAAGCTTGAATTCGAGTGCATTCTTGAAATTAGCAGAAAGATGGGAAAGCCCTTCTACAATATCTTCCTTGTTTGTGTATTTCAGGGCGATTATTTCGGGCTTTTGAGGAATACGAAACTGTGTATGGTCGTGAAAGGTAAAGAACTTGCCGTAAACGTAGGGTTTTAAAAAAGAATGGACGCACATTCCCACTTGTGAAACTCGTGCATAATTCCTCGGTACATCCGCATAAAAAACTCAGGGTACTTTTTGTATGCTTCTTGATACTGCAAAGGCAGGGTTAAATAATCAATAATTCCCAAACGGTAGTCTGAAAGGCAATCACTCCAAGCATAATTTGTCACTCCGTATTTAAGCAATCGCTCGTAATAAAGTAATAATAAGCTTTCTGTTAAATGCAATTGTTCTTGTAATAGACATCGGTTTACTAAACTAACAATATCTCTTGCCCCCCACCAATAACGGTACTGATGCCAGTCGATAATATACGTACATGCTTCATCCTGATACGGTAGCAAAAAATTGCCGTGATGATTTTCTGGGTGGCAAAGTGTAAGATGCTGTCCGCTTTCGGCTCGTTCTAGTAGTAACTTTGGTGCATCTGTTAAAAATATTTCAAAAATTTTTCGTTCATCAGCAGTTAGTTGTTCTCCTAGTTGCGCTACCAGTCCTGCATAATCTTCTTCATTATCTCCATTTTCATAACCCAAGCATTCTCTTGGACTTTCGCCCGCCAAAGAAAGTAAGTTAGGATAATCCCACAATGTTGCATGGAGTTGAGCTAATGCATCAATCATTGACTCCAACTGCGATGGAGAAAGTATCTCTCTTTCCCTGGTCGCGTGTGTTGCAGAAACATCTGCTAAAAATAAGTAAGAAATCCCCGTCTTCTCTTCATAACTAGTAGCAAAACAAGGAACAACGGGCACATTCGGTATTAGTGGCGCAACTTTGGTATAAAAATCTATTTCCCTTTTTCCGCGCATTAACTTGTGTGGTTTAGGCGCCTTAAGTAAAAGGTGTTTTACAACTTCTGAGCAAGATACATCTGGTGAATATGTGAGTGTTAGGTTTGCCAAATTTGATGGCGGTGTTTCAAAAGTTTTTGTCACCTCTATTTTGAGGATATTGCCTGTTTTCAAATGTCCGTGTAAACGAAACAAACACGTCAATTCTTCAGGTGTCCATCGCGCTAAAAAATCATTTATCATTTTAAAAACCTCCTGAGCTAAATTTTTACGAATGTAATTTGCACTTTCAATAAGCTACTAAAACGCTTACTCAATTACCAAAATAAAATTAAAATTGTTGCAATTAATTATCGAAGGTTTTGGTAATGTGGTAATTGCAGATGTATTTTACATAATACCTAGGAAATATTAACCGCACGCTCGTAATATTTTTAACAAAATTACACTGATGGCGTACTTAAGCAGTCAGCGCTTTGTATTCTAGTTTTGTAAGCTGATATTCGTTTAATTCTTTTTACGGAATTATGTAGAAGTTTGGTGTATCACTGATAAATTTCCACCCACATTATTATAACAGCAAACGACTTTAAAACTTATGACAGATAATACACCTCTATCAACTCATGACTTTGGAGCATCTTTCAAACAAACGAAAATTATTTGAACTGTATGGTAATGGGTTGAGTTTTTCCTTAGATAATTTAGAGTCATTTATTCAATGAACTGAGGGAGTTAGTGCGGAAAGCTGCACTATTTGCCGCAGAGGAAAGTAATGAAATCGCAATTAGCGATAAGCATCTTGATGAGGCACTGTATGAGCTTGTGGATTTGAGAGGAGTACTTGCTCAAAATTTGTTAGGTGTGGGAAAGGCTTTTAATTAACTTTGTGCTGTGTACATTTGTATGGTGGGCTTCAGTCCACCTAGCCCGCGTCTAAAAATCCGAAAGTTTAAAATATGTACGTTAGAAAGTTATGAGTTATGAGTTATGAGTTATTAATTAAGAATGTAGAGACGTGTAAACCGGAGGTTTTCCCGCAGGGATATATCACGTCTTCAGATTTAGGAGTACAAGGCTGTGGGTAAGCTAGTTATTTTAAAATTGGGAGAGGGAAATTTTGAGCAGGGTTTTCATGTAACTCTGCAAATAGGTGACGAGAATGTCCGTCCGGTTGTAGAAATTACTGGAGAGTTACCACCTGAACCCGATATCAAACGTTACTACCATCAGTGGCAATCAATTTACCGCAGTCTAAATTTACCCGGTCGTCCGATTGGCATACCTAAGCAAACTATTCAAACACCGACTATCGAAGATTGTCAAAAAGCTGCCCAAGAACTAAACGCGCGCTTTAATTCCTGGCTTGCTTCTGAGTCGTTTCGCCGTATTCGCGAAAAATGGTTGGAGAAACTCTTACCCGAAGATAATATTCGTGTACTGCTACAGACTCAAGATTTATGGCTAAAAAAACTACCTTGGCATTTATGGGATTTACTGGAACGTTATCCCAAAGCGGAAGTAGCATTAAGTACGCCTGGTTATGAACAGGTTAGCCGCAGTTTACCAGAATCTTATTCGGTAAAAGTCCTGGCAATATTAGGCAATAGCGAGGGAATTGATACAAAGACAGACCGTAAAATCCTTGAAGAGTTACCTCTGACAGATACTACATTTTTAGTTGAACCAGAATGCAAGGACTTGACAAATCAATTATGGGAGCAAAACTGGCAAATTTTGTTCTTTGCCGGACACAGTTCGAGTCAAGAAAGTGGTGATACTGGGAAGATTTTCATTAATCAAACTGAGAGTTTGACAATTAGTCAATTAAAGTATGCTCTTAAAAAGGCTGTAGAAAGAGGTTTACAACTGGCTATTTTCAATTCATGTGACGGTTTGGGACTAGCGCGCGAGTTTGCTGATTTACAAATTCCCCAAATCATAGTTATGCGTGAACCTGTTCCTGACAAAGTAGCGCAAGAATTTTTAAAGTATTTCTTGGAAGCGATGATAAGGGGTGAGTTACTATATTTAGCTGTGCGTGAAGCACGAGAACGGTTACAAGGTCTTGAAAATAAGTTTCCTTGCGCTAGTTGGTTGCCTATTATTTGTCAAAACCCTGCTGATATACCGTTTACTTGGCATTCTCTCATTAAAACGTCTGATATTCCTATATTAGAAAAACCTGTAAAACGTGTCAAAAACCTAGTTGGTTTGTCTTTGATGCTGTTTATCAGCTTGGCTACAACTGGATTGGTTATAGGAGTAAGATATTTGGGAGTTTTACAACCTTTGGAATTAGGAGCGTTTGACTTATTATTACGCTCACGTCCCACTGAAAAACCAGATTCTCGCATATTAGTTATAACTGCTACTGAAGAAGATGTGCAATCACAACGTCAAGAAGAACAACGCGGTTCTTGGTCTGATAAAGCACTGAGCGAAGTTTTAGAAAAAGTGTTGTTATTGCAACCGCAAGCAATAGGTATAGATGTATATAGGGATTATTCTGTTAGTAAAAATTATCCTCAGTTAGCAAAACGACTACGAGAAAGTGAAAAGATAATAGCTGTTTGTCAAGTCAACGACTCCCAAAAAGCAAAAACAGGTGTTGCTCCACCTAAAGAAGTACCCTTAGACCGTTTAGGGTTTAGCAATACTCTCAACGATACAGATAATATAGTGCGGCGCCATTATTTGGCCTTAACTCCTCCTCCTTCGTCACCTTGCTTATCCTCTTATTCTTTGAGTGTACAGCTAGCACTGCGTTATTTATACAGCAAAGGAGTCAAACTCGAATTTACTACTGATGGTGCGTGGCAACTTGGAAAGCTGAAAATTAATCCTCTAGAAGCACACGCAGGAGGATATCAAGGAATTAATGCTTTAGGACACCAAATATTGCTCAATTACCGCGCGTCTCCAACACTTGAAGATATTGCCCCACGAATTACTTTAAACTCAGTACTTGCTGGTAAATTAAATGCAGCAGCAGTTAAAGACCGTATAGTTATTATTGGTACAACTGCAGAAACTTTTCCTGACTATTGGTTAACTCCTTATAAAGATAGTGAAACTCATTCTCAAGAAATACCAGGGGTTATACTGCAAGCACAAATGGTTAGCCAATTGATTAGTGCTGCCTTAGATGGACGACCTTTACTATCAACTTGGTCTATTGGAAGTGAAACAATTTGGATTTGGTTCTGGTCTACAATTGGGTGCGTTCTTGTTTACTTTCAGCGAAAACCAACTTATTTCTTATTAGGCGTTGGAAGTTGTATAATATTTTTGTATGCAAGTTGTTTTGTTCTATTAGTTTTGTTTAGTTATTGGGTTCCGCTTGTTCCTACGGTTCTAGGTTTGGCAAGTAGTGCTATTGGTGTATTAATTTTTTCAAAATCATTACTAAATCAACAAAACAGCTAAAATATCCCCACTCTTTGATTATAAAAAAGGTGTGTGTATGAAAAACAATTTGAAAAAACTACAGTTAACTGCCCTGTTTAGTTTAATAGCTTTTAGCAGCATTTTTAGTCCAGTATATTGGTTGGCACCTGTTGCAGCTAGGAACACCCCAATCAAATTTACCCCACCTCCAGCTCCACCAGATCGAGGCGCCGCAGGTACACGCTCTGGTGCAGCAAGTCGCGGTTGCAGTAGCGACCAACCGATGACAGCGTTAGTACCTGTATACGAAGAAACTACAGTTCAAGCAAGTCCAATTACTAAGGTTTGGGGTTTAACAACTGCTAAACTTCCAACTTTTTGGTTTTTTGTTCCCTATCAAAAAGCATCGATTAAAACAATGGAGTTTGTTGTTAAAGATGAGACAAGTAAGCCAAGTCAAACTATATACCGTAATTTTGTTACACCTCCATCGGCGCCGGGAATTATTAATATCAAATTGCCATCAAGCGTTAAACAGTTGCAAGTAGGTAAAACATATAATTGGTTTTTGAAGGTAAAAGTGGATTGCAATCAACAATTACCAGCGCAACTAGAGTATGTAGAAGGATGGGTACAACGAGTTAACCCAAATTCTAAACTTGTCTCTAGTCTTTCTGGTGCCACTCCACAGCAAAAAGTCGCACTTTATGCCGAAAATAGTATTTGGCACGATGCTTTAACGACATTAGCAGAGCTTCGTCTTGATAAACCAAAAGATACAACGTTAATGGCAGATTGGAATGGTTTACTTAAGTCGGTTGGTCTGGAAAATTTGGCAAATCAACCATTTGTTAGGTAATTACGCTGTTGATGCTGCGTAACTGTACTTAAATATAGAGTTTGAGTCGGTGTTTGCTCGTACAGTTGATGCTGCGTAACTGTACTTAAATATAGAGTTTGAGTCGGTGTTTGTTCGTACAGTTTGTGCTGCGTAACTGTACTTAAATATAGAGTTTGAGTCGGTGTTTGTTCGTACAGTTACGCACCCTACGTTTATTATAAATAAAGAGCGATTATTTTGATTTTGATGGGAATAGTAATAGCAGGACAATCGTTTTTTAATTGCAGTCACTATTACTTACCTCATGTACGAAATAAACCGTTTACCTACAATATCAAAGCCGTTGCAACCGGATGAGCGTACACAGTTGGAATTCTTTCGCAGTGTTTACGAAGGTTCGGAACATTCGATATTTGTTGTCGATGTTTTGGAAGATGACTCATTTCGCTATGTTGGATGGAGTCCTGCTTGTGAGCGCGCGACAGGTATTAGTAGTACACATATAATAGGTAAGGCGCCGAATTCTCAAATAAAAAAGCGCTATATGCAATGCGTTGAAGGTGGTGAACCAATAACTTACGAAGAGTGTTTAGTGTTTGCTGATGAACCAAAGTGGTGGTTTACGACGTTGAACCCCATTAGAGACTGTATGGGTCGAATTTATCGTTTAGTGGGGACGACTGTAGATATTACACCTCGTAAGGAAGCAGAGATGCGGTTGCAAGAGAAAGAACAATTTCTTCGCTGTATTTACGATGGCTATAATAATTCGATATTTGTGATTGATGTTTTAGATAATAATGAATTTACGCTTGCTGGTATAAACGCAATCGGCGCCAGAATGTGTGGATTTACTAACGAAGCTATTGGTAAGAATATTATTGATTTATTTGGTTCAGACATTGCAGCAACAATGCGTCAGCATTACTTAGATTGTATTGCTGCTGGTACTGCAATTGCTTATGAAGAATATATTACTGTTAATAATGAAGATATTTGGGGTTTGACAACACTTAACCCAATTAAAGACAGTACAGGTAAAATTTATCGGTTAGTTGGAACTGTTACTGAAATTACAGAATTAAAAAAAACACAATCTAAACTTCAGGATAAAGCAATTGAGTTAGAAACAGCTTTAAATCAAATTGCGTCAACTCAAACGAAACTTATTCAAACTGAGAAAATGTTATCGTTAGGACAATTGGCTGCAGGCATTGCCCACGAAATCAATAATCCGACAAGTTTTATATATGGTAATTTAGACTTTACTCAAGAATATACAAACAATTTATTAGATTTAATCAGACTTTATCAACAATATTATCCAAAGCCCTTTAAGCCCGTTCAAGATAAAATGGAAGCTATTGAACTTGATTTTATCATAGCGGATTTACCAATGTTGATTAGCTCTATGCAAGTCGGCGCCGAACGAATTATCAAAATAGTTTCTTCCCTACGTACTTTCGCGCACATGGACGAAGCTGAATATAAAAAAATAGATATACATACAGGACTTGATAGTACACTACAGTTATTAGAACACCGTCTTAAACAACAAAGCAAACGCGCTAAGACTCAAGTTATCAAAAAATATTCTAATTTACCTTTAGTAAAGTGTTATGCTGGGCAACTGAATCAAGTTTTTATGAATCTTTTATTAAATGCTATTGATGCATTAGACGAAGCACAAGTTGCACAACCAAAAATTATTATTTCTACTAGTATTACCAAAGATAATTTAATATCAATTAATATAACAGATAATGGTAATGGCATATCCCAAGACATACAGAAAAAACTATTTAACTTATTTTTTACAACTAAACCTGTCGGTAAAGGTACAGGTATGGGACTACCTCTCAGTTATAAAATTATTACCGAAAAACACAAAGGTACATTAGAGTGCGTTTCTAAAGTCGGAGCAGGTACAACATTTATTATTAAAATTCCCCAAAGTATAAGAGTTATGAGTGCGCTCGTGCGCTCGTGCTGAGTAGAGTTAGGGGTTACTACTCAGCACGAGCGCACTTTCCACTCAGCACTGATTATGAGCTAGGCTAGATTGTAAAGTTTTGTCACAGCAGTAAGGGGAATCTAACTTGAGTCCTTTAATACAAATAAAAAATCTCCGTAAGGAGTTTGAGGAAGGCGCCAGTACTCGCACGGTTATTCACGACCTGAATATAGAGTTCAGCGAGGGAGAATTTATAGTTCTTCTGGGTCAAAGCGGGAGCGGTAAAAGTACGCTATTAAATCTTATTAGCGGTATCGAAAAGCCGACAGCGGGGACGGTATTGATTAAAAACACCGCTATTACCGAACTCACAGAGCGCGCGTGTACCTTATTCCGTCGCGATAATATTGGGTTTATATTCCAGTTTTTTAATTTAATTCCCACTTTAACGGTACTGGAGAATATCACGTTACCCCAAGAGTTAGCAGGGAAAAAAGGGAAAGAGTTAGAAAAACAGGCTTTAAGTTTACTAGAAAAAGTTGGGTTAGCAGACAGGTCTAATACTTTCCCTGACAAACTTTCAGGGGGACAGCAGCAACGAGTCGCGATAGCGCGCGCTTTACTGCATCAACCAATGTTGTTACTTGCTGACGAACCGACAGGGAATTTAGATGAAGAGACAGGGGAAAAAGTTTTAAATTTATTGTTGGAGCTTACACGTGGTGCCAATAAAACTCTGATTATGGCAACACATAACCCAGAAATTGCGAGTTTAGCAAATAGAGTGTTACGAATGCAAGATGGGCGCCTGCAAGAGGTAATAACTAGAGAGGTGGCGGCGTGAGCGAGGTAATATCTAATCAGCCTTTATTGCTGCTAACTTGGCGCCGTATCCGTAAAAACGCTTTTCAATACCTGTTATTTATCTTGGGTGTGGCGTTGGGTGTGGCGATGATAGTATCAATTGATTTGGCGAACGGTTCGGCACAGCGGGCTTTTTCCCTATCTACTGATGCAATTATTGGACATACGACACATAGAATAGTCGCAGTTTCACCGAATGGTATCGATGAAAGCTTGTATAGTCAGCTTCGGCGAAATATTGGTAGTGTGAAAGCGGCGCCTATCGTTGAAGGTTATGTAAATTCTAAACAGCTTGGTTCTCAACCTTTACGCTTGGTAGGGGTGGACTTATTCGCAGAACCACCGTTTCGTAACTACTTTAATGATAATAGTCCTAAAAATACCGAAGGCGCCACTGCTTTTCTGACTCAACCTAACACCGTTATTCTTCCTCAAGAACTAGCAACGCAGTATCAAGTATCTGCTGGGGATAGTGTAACTTTAGATTTAGCAGGACGCGATATCAACGTTCGCGTTGTTGGTTTGATTAACCCTGCGAATAATCTTACCCGCAGTGCATTAAGTAGTATTCTATTTACAGATATTGCTACTGCCCAAGAAATTTTAGGTACAGTTGGTCATCTTAGCCATATTGACTTAATTTTAGATAATCAGGCGCAGCAATCTGATGTTGAAAAAATCTTACCGATAGGTGTAAAACTTGATACTGCCGAAGCGCAGAAAAATGCAGTTCAACAAATGACTGCTGCATTTGAACTCAATTTAACAGCGTTGAGTTTGCTTGCTTTGGTTGTGGGGATGTTTTTAATATATAACACCGTTACTTTTAGTGTAATTCAACGGCGCCCATTGTTTGGAGTTTTACGGTGCTTGGGTGTAACACCAGGTCAATTATTTACGCTAATTATCAGTGAATCTGCTGTATTAAGTGTAGTTGGTTCCTTACTGGGACTAGGTTTAGGAATTATTCTCGGACGCGCAATAGTTGGATTAATTACTCAGAGTATTAATGACTTTTACTTTGTCGTCAATGTTCAAAACGTTAGTATTTCGACGTTTAGCTTGGTAAAAGGTTTACTAATAGGTGTTTTTGCCTCACTGTTTGCTTCCGCTATTCCTGCTATTGAGGCAATGCGAACTTCACCCCAAACAACTTTGCAGCGTTCGAGTTTGGAAAGCAAAGTCCGCAGTTTACTACCTTGGTTAGTTTTAGCTTGGGCTGTATTTACTATACTGGGCGCCGGACTGTTGCGTATTGGTAATGGTGGATTGATTCTTGGTTTTGCAGGGTTATTTTCAATATTACTTGCTGCTGCATTTCTGACACCACCTGTGACTGCGTTTTTGATGGAGTCTTTAACGTCGGTAGGAAATTTACTTTTTGGTATCGTCGGTAAATTAGCAACGCGCGATATCGTTCGTTCTCTAAGTCGTACATCAGTAGCAATTGCTGCCTTAATGGTTGCTGTCTCAGTAATTGTCGGGGTGTCGATAATGATTGGTTCGTTTCGGGGAACGGTTGTAGAATGGCTTGACCAAACATTACAAGCAGATATTTACGTTACCCCTCCCAGCACCACAGCAAACCGCGTCTTGGGTAAAATATCACCTGAAGTTGTTTCAGAAATGAAAACCTGGCGAGGTTGGGATGATTTTGTTACCTATAATGAAACAGAAACTACAGTCAAGGAATTCAACCGTCAAGTAAAATTAATCTCGGCTGATGGTGATGTTTCTCATGGTAGGCGCCCATATAGCTGGGTACGTGATAAAGGTATTGACCCGTGGAAAAATTTAGATGCTGGCAAAGGTGTTATTGTCTCGGAAGCATTATTAAATAGAGTCAACCTAACCACCCCACCCGAACAAATAACAATTGAAACTCCTGTAGGTTGGCGAAGTTTTCCCATAGTAGCAGTATTTTACGACTACTCAAACGACCGAGGCACAATCTTACTCGACAACGATATATATGTAGACCTGTGGCAAGATAAAGATATTGCCTCAATTGGTTTATTCTTAAAACCAGGAGAACCAGTTGAAGAAATAGCACAAGCTATCAAAAAGCATTTTCAACCCAAACAAGGTTTACTCGTTCAGTCGAATAAAACATTACGCAACGGTTCTTTAGAAATATTTGACCGCACCTTTGCCATCACCGACGCATTGCGACTTTTAGCCATAGTTGTGGCATTTATTGGAGTACTGAGTGCATTAATGAGCTTACAACTCGAACGCACGCGCGAAACCGGAATTTTACGCGCGAATGGTATGACACCCTTACAGCTATGGGTAATGACATTTATCCAAACCGGACTAATGGGAGCAATTGCAGGATTACTAGCAATGCCATTAGGATATGTCCTAGCTTGGATATTAATTTATGTAATTAACGTCCGTTCGTTTGGCTGGACACTCCAAATGCAACTCCAACCAGGTTACTTTGTCCAAGCATTTGCCGTAGCTGTAGTTGCCGCTATTTTAGCCGGAATTTATCCCGCTTGGCGCCTGGGTAGCACAGTTATTGCTGAGTCAATACGTCAGGAATAATTGATTTACAATGACGTAGGTTGGGTGAAGCGGAGCGCGTAACCCAACATTTAATCACTTCGCTCACACCCGCATGGGATTAAAATCCCGATGCTAATAACTTAATTCCATTAAAATGCAATATAGAAATTTCAATGAAAACAATAATCAATAGGTTGGGTTACGCAATTACCAAACCTAATATTTACCAGCCATTACAGCAATAGCAATAGGTCGATTCTCTTAACCAAAATTAGCAACTTCCACAAAACGTGCAATAGCTAAACTTTTCCGATTTCGTTTAATTCTTTCAATCTCATGCAACGTTGAGGCTGTTAGGTAACTTTCACCACAGTGAGGACAACTAATAATAGGTATATTCTCTATAACCAGCAAGTCTTCACCTTGACCATAAGTCCTCGTCACCCTCCGGATATGTATACCTTCGCTTGAGCAAATATCACACTTCATTTTACCTTTCCTGATTTTAAACCCGATATACAGTAATGATAACTAACTTTCCTGTTAAACTAAGTTTGGCAACAACTTCGACTTCTATCATATCTTCTGTTATACCTCGAATACGGTATTTTGATTCAGTAGTAACTTTATCTTTTTGGCGTTCTAGTATTTTACCAGTAAGAATAGTTTCTTCAATGTCATAAATTGTGAGATTATCGTCGTTCATTTCTTCTTCTGCATGAAGCGTCATTACATACTGTAACGATGTAATTTTCTCCCGCATTCATTGTATAATTTCGTCGAACATAACATCTATTATATACAGCAGATTTCGGGTAGATGAAGTACACGCATAATACCCAAAACCCCGTAGAGACTAACATGTTAGTCTCTACATGTATTGCATGAACACGCAATCTGCTGTAAGTTCAGCATAAAGAACACAGCTAGCACCGGAACGAAAACTTGCACCTTGATAATCTTTGTCTTCATAAAGTTTAATTTGCTCAAGAGTTAAACCAGATAAACACGCAAGTTATTGTTGAGTGAGTTTAGCTGACATCCGTGCTTTAATTAAAATTTGTGATAGATGGTTAATATGATCAATCTTCAACAAGATTGGCGTTTGACTATCATGATTTGTAATTCTTTTGTATTCCTCAATTTCTTCTCTAAACTCGTCAACTTGACTTTGGTATGCGTCCCTATATAGCTGCCATCAAGTCGCGTCTGCTTTCAAATCCTCATTACCGTCAATTTCTGCCACCGAACGTTCAAATTTTTGTAACCACTCTTTAGCTATATGATACTGTTGCTCGTTTTTTATCATGGCGGATTCAAATAAATGTAAATCTTTAATTCAAGAAGCAAGAGTTGCCTTGGATGCTATTCAAAGAGGAGAGACAATAGAAGCGCTAGGTAAACCAATTCCTCGGACAGGGAAACAAGTTGGAGAACTGACTGAAATTGATATTGAAACTGAAAACGAAATTATTCAAGTAAAAGGGGGGGATTATTCAAATCATAAAAAACTTGAGGATGATGACTTAAGACAGATGATTGAAACTAAACGATATCGTGACCGACGCGCTAACCCTAAGTGGCAGTATTTTGACTTTGAAGGGAATGAACTACCAACAAGAACAAAGAAAGTTGTTTTTCACTTTACTAATCCTCCTGTAGCTTCAAAGCTTATACAATGGTTACAAGATAAAGAATTAGAACCCCGTATTGAATTATAATAAAAAATTATGAGTGAACAATACCAGATATTCGTACTTTTACCGGATGGTATTTCTGGAGAGAAAGCTATTTACGACACTCATTTGATTCTTGAGCAAATGGGTGGAACTTTAGATGAAGACTCAATACTGATGCTAAATGAAACCTCAAATGCTTCACCTGAACCTGAATATATTACAGATGCGGATGAAGCATTAGCGACTTTAGCGCAATGGCAAACTTTTGGCGCCATAGCTTACTCAATGCCAGAATTCATGATTACGGTTGCGTATAAAAGCTTGCCTGACACAAATCTTATACAAGCTATTAAAATCTCAATGATGGAGAGAGCTTTTGAGAGAGGTGGTGACGATACAAAAAATCAGTACGTGAATTTAGCGCAAAAATTACATGAAAATTTTCAAGCAAAGCGTACTATTATGGACTGGGGTATAGAGTATAAAGGGTTTTCTTGGGATGAAGAAGTAAATAGGCTTAAAAAAGGTGACTTAGTTGGAGACTATTTTTTAGATATCAGAGCAGATAAACAAGCTTCAAAGCAGAAGCTTGTTGCATAATTAAACATTAGACTATAAGAACAGTTATGGACGATGCTTAGTAATGTATCGCAGCAGGCAACATAGTCTCGTCATTTACGCAGAATAATTTAAGAAACCGGGAGTATAGCTCAAAGTTATACTGGCAAGCTGATTAATTTCTAACTATACCCGGTTTATGTAGTATCAGTTTTACAGCTATCACCATAATATGTTTATGATGTGCCAAACTCAGTAAACTGCCGTATATAAGGTTCATGAAATGCCAAAAGAATATCCTGCTTAGGCACTCCCATTTCGACTAAACAATTGGCAATTCCTTCTTCCGTACCATCATGCTGAATCCAGATTTTACCATTTTTTATATCAAGATGTAGAACACAACCAAAATCACGTTTATTTCCACGCCAACCAACATAAAGTAATTGATAGTGGTCTTGCTTTTCGTCAAAAATTGTTTGCACCTCATACTCTTCGGCATTTCTTTTTTGCCTTGAAGAACGTTGTTGTCGTTCGGAAAGGATATGTTGAATATATTGCCGATATTGTTCTACAACCATTGATGAATAACCTCCTGTTCTACATCGTAAATTACCAATCTTAATTGATATCTCTGAACTATTGATACAATAAACTTTCGTTGAAAAAAAGTTTCATAAATCGGTACGCGAACTGCTAAATACAATTGTCGTTCTGGGTCGATTTTATCTAATGCATCCCGATAGTTTAAAAATTGCCCAAGGGCAGTATGAAATTCTGAAACATTCGACGTACTAATAAAACTTTTAATTTCCACCGCTATTTTTTGTCCGTCTCGCTCTGCTCCTAAAAGTTGCTCTGCTGCTAAATAAATCTCAAAATCTACATCATCTACATTAATTTCATAAGGGTCAGCGGTAATATTCCAACCTTCTTTTTCTAAAGCTGTTCTAACTATATAATGAAATCTATCTCTTGCCATACGAGTTTTACTTCATGCTCGCGCATAGGCGCCTGTTAAAGCTGGATAATATCGGACGTTGCACTTTAACATCCTATTTTAACTCAGGTCTTGGTTTAATAGTAATGGTTATGAAGCTTTAATAATCTTGATTACGGTTTCATCAACAAGTAAAATCCGAAACCTATGTTTTACGCCCTTGTTGTAAGTACATCTCATACCATTGGCGAATGCCTTGCCGCATAGCAGTATCTGACCCGTTGGGATGAGTAAAAATATATTGCTCAACAGCTAATCGACTATTTAACCCATCCTGGCAGTGATAAAGATGGCTATATATTGGAAGTTTTTAATGCTGCGGGAGATTCTATCGCTATTTTTCCTGTTCCAAGTTCACAAGCAGTATAATTATAAAATACGTTAGACTAAAGCTTAAGACTGATCAAATCAACACTACTTAATTGGTATGCCTGTGTACAAAGTCGAAGCGCAAGTGGACACAAAGCAACTTTTACAAGCCGTTGAACAAATGCCTCAACCTGATTTTGAGATATTTGTAATACAGGTGTTGAAACTTCGCGCGCAACGTTACAGCAAATCGCTTTCATCATCAGAGTCGGAATTAATATTGAAAATTAACCAATCCATTCCTGATGAGATGCAACAGCAGTTTAATGAGCTGATTGAAAAACGACGTTCAATCACACTGACTGATGCAGAACAGGAGAAGCTAATTCAACTTACTGATCAAATTGAAAATTTAGATGCAAAACGTATTGAACATTTAGCTCAATTAGCTCAGTTAAGACAGCAATTACTCGCTCAAGTCATGCAAGATTTAAATATTCTCCCCCCTGCCTGTGTCTGAAGATAGAGTTAGTAATGAGCAGCGACGTAATTCCTAATTGATAATTAATGGGATAAGTTAGACAGTGTAGTTATATATTGGACATCGTTAAGTAATTATGTACTTAACTCCAAAAGAAGCAAACGAGAAATATAGTATTCATTTTAAAACTCTATAACTCTATCACGGTTAGTAGATAAAGGTGTTATAGAGTTTTTTATCATACCTAAAATATGGTATATTAGACATAGTAAAATAAAAGAATCAGGGGGTGATAAACGTGGCATTGGCAAAGGTTAAAGGACAACGCATTGAAACCAAAACTCAAAAGAATAAATTAATTCGGCAAGGTACATTTATTGAGGATACGTTGCGTGTATATCGTGAATCAATTCCATTCTACATCCAAGTAGTAAATCAACATCCTCTTGGAATTAATTTAAACCGTGATCAAATGCGTAAATTTTATGATGAGTTAACGCTTGGTAACAATGCAAAATATCCTTTTATGTATGCGGATATGCCACGTGATTTAAGATGGGATGTATTAGCAACTGCGGTTGGACATTATCGCGCATGGTCTACCAACTATCAGAAGTGGGTAGAGTCAGAGGCAAAGCGTAAAGCCAAAGCCGAGAAAAAGGGTAAAGAGTTCAAACCGCATAAAGCGCCAAAATTGCCCACAGAAGTAAACGATTCCCCAACATACTATAAATATAGTATGTATAAAGATGATAGCGGGTATGATTTACTACTTAAAGTCCGAGTTGGGAATGGATGGGGATGGGTTAAATTTAGTTATTTCTCGTATGATTATAACGAGAAAGATGCTAACGGAAATTCTGTTTGGATAAAAGGATGCCCTACTATTGTATTTAAACAAGATGGAACTTGTTGGATAAATTGGATTTATGAAAGATATCATATTGCAACGGGAGGAGTAAAAGCGCAACAAGATAAACGAGTATGCGCGGTAGATATTGATTTAGATGGTGATTCAATTTGTGTGCTATCTGTATTAGAACCGGACGTAAACGGGGAAGTAAGAGAAGTAGCTCGACACTTCGTAAAAGGACATAATTCCCACGTCAGACGCAGGAAGTCGGAACTAGGCAGGATTGCAGTAAAAATGAAGAAAACAGGTGTTGTTGGTAAAGGTTTTGCACGTACCAGATTTGAAAGAATATCTCGTAGAGAGAATTCTGAGGGATATCGTATTTCAAGAGAAATAGCAAATTTTGCTCATCAACATGATTGCAAAGTAATTGTATTTGAATATTTGGTTAATTTACGCCCACAAAGAGGTAAATATTCCAGGCGTTCAAATCAAAAACGGGCTTATTGGTTGAAGAGTAAGGTTTATCAATTTACTTCTCATATTGCGAGAACTTCGTTCAATATTCTTGCAACACGAGTTAGTCCCAAGGATACATCGAGATATTGCGCCATTAAGAGCGAACAAATGTATAGGACTGATAGCGAGATACGCGCGCAATTTGCCTTCCAGAGTCCTAATAACTGGGATTTAAGTATGGAACAAGAAGGTTCTCATCCGGGTAAATTAGCCGTAAGTCGGTCTGGTTATTGTGTTCATTCAGGTTTAAACGCTGCAAGAAATATTGGTATGAAATTCTACCAACGTTACAATTTCAAAAAGCTTGTCCTTGTAAGAGGATGAGTCGAGCATTCGCTATATGTGAAGCGTCTCGTCCCCATGTGTAGAGGGGAGATAACTCTCTTACTAATTAGTTAATTGCCATTTAATGAGAATGGTCGCAGAAGGGTTTCCCGCTTGCGGGTGTCGCTCTAATTAACCGGACAGAGGAGAGCCGAAAATGTAAGGAAAATTAGGGTTGTCTGATTAATCCCTATTTCCGCCTACACGTATTGTAGTTGCTAGTGCTTGCGTCGTGTTCTTTTCGCATCGGGAGAACATCCGTCTGGAGATTAATATAAATGCTACAAACTTCATCCGCTAAAATCCCAGTAGGATACATCACACAAGCGTCAGATACGTCATTTGAGATTGAGCGTATCTTAGTTGAACGTTGGCAGCAAATGTTACCTCATCAAAAAACAAAGCTAATTAAAAAATCAACGGTGGGGTGCTGGAAGCTGTGCTTAATAGGTATATTACACGATTTACCCGGCGCCACAACACAAGCCATTCGACGCGAGTTTATTAGAAGAAAGCTAGGCGATAACTGGATTGAGGTATTGTGTAATCAGGATAATTGGGAAAATTTGGTGGGTATTGAGGCAATTGAGACAATAATGGAAGATGCTCTTTGGCTTGCTGTTAAGTTAGGGAGAATTTTAGAAGAACTGGGTATACCTTATTTAGTGGGTGGGTCAGTGGCAAGTTCGTTGCTGGGAGAACCGCGCGCGACGTTAGATTTAGATTTGGTTGTCGATGTTCAAGCGTCCCAAATTGAATTGCTGGTTGATACGCTAACAGGAGAGTTTTATATTAGCATTGATGCAGTGAGAGATGCTGTTGAGCGGAAAGCTTTGTTTAATGCCATACATCTAGAAACAACGGAGAAAGCAGACTTTTTTATTTTAGGTAACGATGAGTTTTCAAGAGAAAAATTAAGGCGCCGACAGTTATATACTTTATCACATCAAGGAAATTCATCTATATATATATATTCCGCAGAAGATATTATATTACAAAAGCTGCGATGGTATCGTATGGGGATGGGTATTTCTGACAGACAGTGGAGGGATACATTAGGAGTATTAAAAGTACAAGCGTCGAAATTAGATTTTGAGTATTTACAACAGTGGGGAAGCAATTTAGGGCTTGATGATTTGCTTGAACGCGCGTTACTACAAGCAGGTTTGGAGAATAGATAATAAACAACAGATATAACGGATGAGCTATTCGTTACAAGCAAAAATATCGTTATTTAAAATCAACTATCCGTTACATCCGTTTATAATCCGTTGCCAGTTGACCTCTGTGCCGTACATTCCCAGTTCACAGTCTATATATGTCTTAGGAGTTAGCACCATTGGCGCCTGATTGAATCTAAATTAAAGTAAAGATATAAAGTTTAAAGCATGTAGATATTTTTCTGGAATAAAAGCAGGAGACGCGCGGTAATGGCAAGAGGTCCAAGAAACAATTTTACAAATATTCCGGATAATAACCCCTTCATCCGGAACCCGTCAGCTTTTGGCGACGATGCAGGCATTAAAGCCGAAGCATTTGCAGGGGTTGTGGGCATATTTCTAGTAGTTTTTGCAGGTGCTTGCTTTGGAGTAAAAAGAGTTAGACAAAAAGCTAGAGAGCGTGATACAAAAAATTATCCTAGCAATAAGGCACTTCACCATCCACCCACATTTGACCCCGACCGAGATACTGCCTGGGACCCTAATGTCCAAGGAAGATATCAGGAGAACCAACTAACTGTTACTTGGTCAGGAGATGAGGATTTAAGAGTTTTCAATAATCAAATAGTTATAAAAATGAAAGGTGGTACAGTTTTTTTAAGAGATGCTATTTTTGGTTATAGTAAACGAACTCAGCTTGGCAAACGGTCTTATCAGGTTAAGATGTATCGTATTCCTGTGCCGCGACAATCAGATTTAATGGATTCTGATGTTAAATATTTATTAGAAAATGAACCTTATTATCGAGATTAATCGTGAGCAAAAAGATTCCCAACTTCTCTAAAAAGTCGGGAATCTGATGGATATCTGATTATTTTAAGTTGTTTTGAAAAAGTTCTATAACATGTTTCCAAGCATCAGCAGCAGCTTCGGGGTTGTAACTTGGGTGCTGCTTTAAGAATGGGTACTTGTCTACGAAGAGTCCGGCAAAAAACCCGTGCTCTGCATCGTATCGAAATACACGATGATTTATTTGATGTTTCTTTAGTTCTGCCTCAATTTGTTCGTTTTCTGACTGTGAAACGAATATATCTCTTGTGCCAAAGAATGTATAAATGGCGCCTTCAATTTCTCTGGTGCGATTAATAGTTGGAGTTTCTTCACCATAACTAGAAGTGGTAATTCCACCACCGTAAAACGAAGCTGTTGCTTTGATATCAGGTAAAGTTGCAGCCATATAACCCACATGACCACCAAAGCAGAAACCAATGGTGCCGATGCAATCAGCTTTTACATTGGGTAAAGTTTTTAGGTAAGCAATCGTAGCTTGAATATCGCTTAATATTTCTTGATAATTAACTTGTTGATAGTATTGTAAGCCAAGTTTGTAAGCTTCTGGACTAAATCCTATGTCTTCCTGGCTAAAATCAGCAGTAAAACCAGGAGCAATACGTTGATACATCGCAGGCGCCACTACTACGTATCCTTGTTTTGCAATTAGTTCAGTAATATCCCTAATATTGCAGTTGACTCCAAAAATTTCATGAAAAACGATAACGGCGCCAAACGTTCCTGGTAGTACTGGTTGAGCAAGGTAAGCGTCTATTTGTAAGCCATTGTTAGGTACTTTGACTTTTGTAGTGTTAATTTCAATGTTTGTCATTTTTTTCTGTGAAACCGTGCGTGCCATTCTACTGTAGAAAAAGTATCATTCTAAACTCTAGAAAAAAATTGCGCTCTTTTTAGTAAATTATTGCGATAGCAAAAACAAGAATTTTTTAGGTGTAACACCAACAATACGTTTGAAATATCGAGTAAAATGGCTTTGGTCGCAAAAACCCACCCTAGCTGCAATTTCTGCAATACTGAGTTCGCTATGCTGTAATAGATATTTAGCTTTCTCAATTCGGCATTGTAAGATGTACTGATGAGGCGTTACACCCATACTTTGCTTAAATAAACGTAAAAAGTGATACAAGCTTATCTGAGTAATTGCTGCAAGCTCAATTAGCTTTATATCCTGATGAAGATGTTCTTTAATATAGTCTCTTATCTGTTGTAGTTTTAGTTTAGATAATCCATCTGTATAATTGGAAACTTTAGGCTGTGTAGTACAATAATTTCTTAATAGGTGAATTGCTAATGTCGTTTTGATACTATCAATCCAGAAATAAGTACCAATTTTGCTAGACTCTAATTCTTCTTTTAAAGTATGGAATATACCTTGTACTAGTACATCTTGCTCAATCATAAAATGAGGAATGAGTTCAATGCGGTCGGGATTAATAAAATCTTGACCAACTTGTTTGAGTAGTGCAGGCTCAATTGCCAAAATTATAAACTGGACATCTGTATTCCAATTACAGCGATGGGAAATACCCGCAGGTATGATAGCAATGTCTCCTATACTGCGTGTCTCTCTTTTAAACTTTCCATCCAACCATCGTTCTCCTGATGAGGACTCACGTGAATAAGACTCAAGTCCATTAACAATAACATGCATTGTATGTTGATGTTCAGCTACCTCAAAGGAAGGCTGTTGATGAAGTTCAAGATAGATACTGTCCCAACGGCTTGAGAAAACAGCAGGTTTAGGCACAAACACATCTGATGCATTCTCTTGGCGGTAATCAATAAGCTTGCTTTCTTGTCTTTGCATTCTCATATCATGTCTATTCTATGCTGCTACTAAGTTTTCTAGCTGTAGTTCACTTTGCTGGAAAGTATAATTAACTGCCGCGAATAATTCTTCTAATTGTTGAATGGTATAGTATTTTATATTTCTAGTAAATATATTTTCTTCTAGTTTGCCAAATTGCCCAAGAGATTCCCAGTACAAATCTAGTCCTTTTAGTAAAATTTTTACTAAGTCTCCAATGATGACCTTGGGTTTTTCATGCTCTGGTAGTGGAACCATAATTTCTAATGTACCTTGGCTGTAAGCAACTCGGCTGTTACGGTGTTTTCCCAATTCATCAAGGATTGCCTCAAATTCTTGCCAACTTATGTCTTCTAGTATCACGCGCTGACCTGGCAGGACTTTAATTTGTTTAAGTTGCAGTGTCACCATAACAATTTGTTAGTTTTAAGTAGTAATATTTTACCACATTACTCTCTACCTAATGTTTACGTATTATATATAAGTATATTTAACTAGCACTAAAAATGAAAAAGCTATTTTCTATAATCACAGTAATTGCCGTTATCATTGGCGCCATTACTTTCCTTTATCCTGGGCAACGAGTCACTGCTACAGGTACTACAGTTGAATGGTTAGCTGATGCTGATACTGTACAGGGTGAATTTAAACAAGCACTGGCGCCACAAAAGCTAGAATTTCCCCGTGATTTCGGATCGCATAATGATTATCAAACTGAGTGGTGGTACTATACTGGTAATCTGGAAACAAATACAGGGCGCCCATTTGGCTATGAGTTAACTTTCTTTCGACGCGCGCTAACTCCACAAAGTACAATTGCATCATCGCACTGGCGTAGCAATCAAGTATATTTTGCTCACTTTACTGTCAGTGATATTGGTGATAATAAATTTTATCCCAAAGAACAGTTTAGTCGAGGTGCAGCGAATATTGCCAACGCACAGTCTGAACCTTATGCAGTATGGTTAAATGATTGGTCAGTGTCAGAAGTAGCGCCTGGTCAAGTTCAACTAAAAGCACAAACTGATAAAGTTGGTTTGGATTTGATATTAGAACAGACACTTCCACCTGTGTTGCAGGGAGATAAAGGTTATAGTCGTAAAGGTGTAGAACCTGGAAATGCTTCTTATTATTATTCGATAGTGCAGCAAAAAACTGCGGGAACTGTAACGGTTGGAGATAAAACTTATCAGGTCACGGGTAAAAGTTGGAAAGACCATGAGTTTTCTACCAGTTTCTTGAGTAAAGGTGATATCGGGTGGGACTGGTTTTCTTTACAGTTAAATAACAATACTGCTTTGATGCTTTATTTATTGCGTCGTGAAGATGGAACAGCTGAACCACTTTCTAGTGGTAATTTTATTGCTGCTGATGGAAAAGTTCAGAAATTGGCGCCTTCTGACTGGCAAATATCCGTGTTAGATACTTGGAAAAGTCCGAATAATGGCGCCAAATATCCTGCTCAGTGGCGAATTAATATTCCCAAGTTAGATTTATCATTGGAAGGAAAACCGTTAATGGCTAATCAAGAATTGAATATTTCGACTGTGTACTGGGAAGGTGCGGTTGGTTTTAATGGGGAGATGAAAGGGGAAAAGGTTGAAGCGAAGGGTTATGTGGAACTGACTGGTTATGCAAATAATAGTTTGAGTGAGGTGTTGTAGCATATCTGTCCCAGATGTGCATTCGTATTGGTAGGCGCCTTCTCCTCTCTGTGCCCGTCGAGTTTCTGTGGTGATATATATTTACCACAGAGGCGCAGAGTACGCAGAGGAAGTTGAGAATTTCCAAAAAATATGACAAATATATTAATCTTCGCAGGCTGTAATATATAAAATAATGGTAATTTTAATTCATTTGTAAAAATCGCACATTATAAAGACGTGAAGTTTCACGTCTCTACATCATTTATGGATACTATAAAATATATACTTTCAGAAAATCAAATGCCTGATTCTTGGTACAATATCCAGGCTGATTTACCCTCGCCAATGCCACCAGTGTTGCATCCTGGTACAGGTAATTTAATCACACCTGGTGATTTGGAACCATTGTTTCCAATGCAGTTAATTGAGCAGGAAGTTAGTACTGAGCGATTTATTGAAATACCTGAACAGGTACAATCTATCTATCGTCAATGGCGCCCAACTCCACTTTATCGCGCGCGGCGTTTAGAACAAGCTTTAGATACTCCAGCTAAAATTTATTATAAATATGAAGGTACTAGTCCTGCTGGTAGTCACAAACCAAATACTGCCATTCCTCAAGCTTATTACAACAAAATTGCGGGTACAAAACGTTTAACAACTGAAACCGGAGCGGGACAATGGGGTTCTTCGCTTGCTGTCGCTGGCGCCTTTTTTGGTTTGGAAGTTGAAGTTTATATGGTTAAGGTTAGCTACCATCAAAAGCCTTACCGTCGTGCATTCATGGAATCTTATGGCGCCAGAGTTATTGCTAGTCCTAGTAATGAAACGGAGTCAGGACGCAAAATACTTCAACAAAACCCCGATAGTACTGGTAGTTTGGGTATTGCTATTAGTGAAGCTGTGGAAATAGCTGTTCAAGATGCACAAACTAAATATGCTTTAGGCAGCGTTTTAAACCACGTACTTTTGCATCAAACTGTTATCGGTATTGAAACATTAACACAGTTAGAAATGGCTGGTGATTATCCTGATATTATTGTTGGCTGTACTGGTGGTGGTAGTAATTTCGCAGGTATTGCTTTTCCGTTCATGGGCGCCAAGCTTCGTGGTGAACAGCAAGATATTAAATTTGTTGCAATAGAACCTGCTGCTTGTCCTACTTTAACTAAAGGTAAATACGCTTATGATTTTGGTGATACAGCACATTTAACACCTTTAGTAAAAATGCATACTCTAGGTAGCACTTTCATACCTACAGGAATTCATGCAGGTGGACTACGTTATCATGGGATGGCGCCTTTATTAAGCCATATTGTTGAATTAGGTTTGGTTGAGCCAAGAGCATACGGACAACTTGATTGTTTTGCTGCTGGTTTGAGTTTTGCGCGTGCGGAAGGTATTTTGCCTGCTCCGGAAGCTAATCATGCTGTGAAGGGCGCCATTGATGAGGCGTTGCGTTGTAAGGAAGAAGGTGTGAGTAAGACTATTTTGTTTAATTTATGTGGTCATGGTCATTTTGATATGCAAGCGTATATGGATTATCAAGCAGGGTTGTTAATTGATTTGGAATACAGTTCACAAGAGATAGGTATGGCGTTAGCTGGGTTGCCTGTTGTTGGTTAAGGTATTTCTAAAAATTAAATTAGCTATCTTGTGGGGCAACGGATACAACGGATGTAACGGATAAATTCTTGGTAACATCCGTTACATTCAAAGCGGAGGCTTTTGAGGCACCTGCCACTTAACGGGGATACAGTCGGTGTCCGGCATTACCTGGTGATTTCTTGCGTAGAGGATGCTCAAAGCCTTAGTTATTTTCCTCCGGCTTAATTTTTCCAAGGTAGAATGTCTACTCAATTAACTCCATGAGTAGCTCTTTAACGGTTTTTCCGATAACTGACCAATTGAGACGAGACTCATACTCATGAAACGCAGAAAGAGCTAAACTTTTATATTGAGAATAATTAGACCAAAGATCACTAATATATTTACAATACTCTGAAACATCAGCATCCTTTGAAAATAACTTACCGTTCGATCCATCTTTAATAGCTGATGGTATTCCACCTTCAATTCTGGATATGCAAGGAACCCCAAATGAGTTAGCCTCGCAAAAGACGACCCCAAAACACTCTGCTCTAGAAGGCAAGATTAAAAAATGAGATTCAGCTAATAGTCTATCAAGTTGTTGTCTTCCCTCTTTTGTAGTCTTACTTATAAAGCCTAAAGCTTTGACATAGCTTGGAAGAGAACCATCTACAACTGGTTGACATCCAACTACTGTTAGCTCTGCACTGATCCCTGCTGAGTTCAACTGTTTAGTCACTTCAAGAGCTATGTCTCCTCCCTTCCTGAACCAGTCCACACCGAAAAATAGCAATTTACATTTATTTGAAGTTCTTAACTCCAAAAGTGTCTTTATATCATCTATGTTTCTGTCTACTTCAATATTTGCCCCAAAGCCAACAACTTTTACTTTTGAAGGATTAATTTTATAATACTCAATAGCTGTTTTAGCCGCCCATTCAGATGAATAAATAGCTAATGTACATCTGTCAAGAGCAGATTGTTCCATTGCATGACCATTTTTAATAGTTTCTTTGCAGAAATTGTCGAATCCGGGATAATAATCCATCACTCCTGCAAATGTAGTATCTGTCCAAAAAACTATAGGTTGATTACATTCCAGATAGGCAATAGGAATTGTTCCTTGAGCAAATACTATATCCGCATCAATACTAGATAATCTTTTACTAACTTGATGTGCATAGTCTTTGAGAACGAGAGGCTCTCTGTCCCTCAGATACTTTTTCTTAAAAAAACGACTGCGGTATATACGTTCCTTTACCTTGGAAAGTAGTAAATAATTTTCCTTTAAAGAGCCAATATACTCAACTGATAGGGATTGATTTTTCAGAGCCAAGGGTATGTAATAACCTAGCCCTGACCACTGCCTAACATCCATAGCATCGTAGGTAGTTACATAAGCTATCTTCATCTCTACTGAATTCTCCTTGTGGCATTTCCTACACCTTGTGTGAACAACGGTATGGTGTAGGCATCTAGCGAGTTAACTAATAACAACAGGCACATTACCAAGAATTACGTCTTCGGTTTTGCCCTGTACAACTTCTTTCTCAAACAAACTCAACGCGCGTAATGCTGCTTGATCCATGTCATAATATTTATACTCTGCCAAGCGTCCAGCAAATATTACTGAACCATTGAGTTTGTTCGCTTCTTTGAGATACAGTTCATAGCGCGCGCGGTTTTCTTCACGGGGAACGGGATAATATGGGTCGTTAAGACCGGGAACGTATGCTTGGGGATACTCTTTGACTAAAGTTGTTTTGGGAGATGTTTGTCCAGAAAGATATTTTTGCTCGGTGATACGGGTGATATCGTACTCGTTAGGATAATTAACGGTGCCAACTTCTTGATAATGTTCTTGGTCTAGGGTTTCAAAAGAAAACCTTAAACTTCGATATGGCAGTTCACCATACATATAGTCAAAGAACGTATCAACTGGGCCTGTATATACCATGCGGTTAAACTTGATGTCGTTAATGACTTCGCGGTAGTCAGCGTTGAGAAGTACTTTAATATTGGGGTGCGCCAACATTTTACGGAACATTTCGGTATAACCATACTTTGGCATTGCTTGGTATGGGTCTTGGAAGTAACGGTCATCACGACTGATATATACTGGTACTCGTCCGGTTACTGCTCGGTCGAGTTCTTCGGGTTTTAGATCCCATTGTTTGCTGGTGTAACGGACGAAGACGTTATCGTAAATGTAGTTTGCCAGAAATTCGAGTTCACCGTTTGCGCTTTCTTTGAGTTTGAGAATGGGGACTTTAACCCCAAACCCAAAGCTGTCTAGCAGTTTTTCTTCGAGTTTCTCAGCGTACTTGGGTGGAAATAGTGCGTAGAGTGAATTTAAGTTGAAGGGTATTGGTACTTTTTTACCTTCGACGACTCCTAGGACATGATGAAAATATGGGCGCCATTCAGTAAATTGTGAGAGGTAGTCCCAGACTTTTTTTGATTTGGTGTGGAAGATGTGCGGTCCGTATTTATGGACTAAAATACCATGTTCGTTGTAGTAATCGTAAGCATTACCGCCAATATGGTCACGCTTATCCATAAGTAGGACGCGCTGTCCAAGTTGGGATGCAATACGTTCAGCAAGAACGCATCCAGAAAAACCTGCTCCGACTATCAACCAATCTACTCTCATTTAATTTTCTCCTAGTTGGATTTAATGGCGAGGTTCAAGATAATTTTCCCAAAATGATATTGATGTCAACTCTTTTGCTGATTCCTTCCACTGTTTTGTAATATTTGACCATACCAAACTACTTTTTAGCAGCGATTTTATTAAAGATGATAAAATCTTAAATGCAGCTTGACTATCTAACTCGTTATGATACAATGCAGGCATTTCTTTATACTTTAAAACAATTCGTTTCTTCGCAAATGCTTTGCAAATAGAATCACGTTTTGATTCGAGCTTATGATAGTAAATAAATGTACTTTCATCGCGAATCGCAAACTTTGGTAGTAGATGTCCATTTAGTGTTATCAAAGTTAATAATTTCTGAATTTTTCCAACTTTAGTAGTTTGATAATTTTCGTCACAGTTGACTGATTTAGCTACTATTGTTTGGCTTTTATGACTTTTGCTAGAGCTACAGATTTGAGCATGTAACGCTTCGGAATCAGTGTTTTTTATGAAGTTTGGACCTGCTAAGAAATCCTCAAATGCTTTCGCATACATTTTTGCTGTGTTGTAGTTGAATAGCAACAAGTGGTAAATTAATCCTCCCGATATATTTTTTAAAGCAGTTGAGTATTTTAAAGAACCGTGTATAGCACTAGTTATCAACATATTACGCTGACTATAATAATCATCCCACCCAGTATTTTTAGCGTAAAAAGGTTCATGCCATACTGCTATCGAAGGAAATGCCACTATTGCACTGTTCAAGTATTTCTTAACTCTTAAGCCAAACTCAACATCATCTATTTTAATGAAGAAGGGTAATGGTAGTCCAATATTTTTTACAACTTCCTCTGAAAACGCAAAAAACCAAAAAGCACCGTAGTCAATTTCTTCTTCTGATGTTAGTGAGTTTAGTTCTGAAGCATCACGTAAATCAATGTTTCTTTTGATAGAAGTAATATTTAGTTCACAGTCTTTAATATTTCCTTCTTCGTCGGCAAGTTTATTATATAAAGCTCCAGCTTCATACAACATATGCTTTTTCTGTAAATCTAGCATACTGCCAGAAATTGCAAAATCTTGCTTTCCATACTCGTATAAAGGGAAAAGCTTGTAGATAACTTCGCTATCTAAGTCAATATCATCATCCATAAATAAGAAGTGTGTATAAACACCTTCTTGCAACGCTTCGATTAAACCTTTAGTAAAACCACCACTTCCACCAACATTGCGGTTAGGAATAAGTGTTACTCTAGAATCCTCAAAATCGCTGTGTTTTAGCGTTTTTCCGTTATCAACAACAAAAACTTTGAACTTCTTATTCTGTAATAACTTGTCTTTCGTAATTGCATCTACTGTTTTTGTCACATACGCTTCTTTTTTGAAGGTGCAAGTAATAATTGCTAGCGATACATTGCGTTGTTGCACTTGCTGCGTTGCTATTAATCCTTCTGTAAAAATACCTTGTTGCGATAAACAAGTAATTTCTAAATAAATTCTTCCTGCTTCAGTTGCTGATAGAGGTTGCGGTAGCGAAAAAGCAACATAGTCTGAAAAATTGTCACTTTGGATTTTCTGATTGTAGATAAGCTTTCGTTTAGTCACTTCGTGCTGCTCTCTATAAACCGAAACTTCAAACTCACCCACAAGTTTGAGTTGATATTCAAGTTGATTAAGAGTTGTGTATTTGTTGTAGAAACTCTCGTAGAAAGAGTTAAAGTAAGTATTGAAAGATAGAGTATCACCTTGATGCAAAATAATCTTGCTTGCATCAAAATCAATGTAATCATTCAGCGAGGCATTGCCATTTAATTTGACATACAAATCAGAAGTTTCTAAGGTTTTAGGTAATTCCAGTCTGCTGATTACTTGCATAAATTTAATTCCTTCTAATTATTTTTGAATTTTGATTTTAGAAATCTGTTAACTTTTGTTGTGAATGTTTTGTGGAGAGAGATTTTCATTAACATATTTATACGCATTACTTATCTACTAGGATGTCATAAATTTAGCTAACTTTGAATTAAGCTTAGGAAGGATGTTTGTAGGTTTTTTCAAATAGGTATCAGTATAATATCTCATTTTCCATTTCAAATTCCTATTCCATATAACTTGAAATTCGTATTTAATTCCTACAAGCCATCTTTGAAGCAAAGGTAAATCTTTTCGATAATACCTCAAAATTCGGTCTAACATTTCATATCCACGCTCAGGAGATTGCCATAAAGTCATAGATTTTGTGGTTTCGGTTCGCATCCAGTTTCCCCAAGTTTCATTAATATATTTAACTTTTGATACTTGTACAGCCCGAAGAAGAAAATCTAAATCCATCGCATAGTGTTCGTCAAGTTTATACAATCCTACTTGTCGATGCAAACTGGTATGATAAAAGTATGCAGAAGGATTTGTAGGATAATTTTTCTCATTTAATCCCTGAAGCATACTACTTAATCTAAAATTTACTGGTTTGTGAACAGCAACAAGTTTATCTTCTCCATCCCAGAGATTACAATTACCAACAAGTATGCTAGGAACAGGTAAATTTGGAAAAATTTCTAGAACACGATTAAGTACATTAGGTTGATAAAAATCATCAACGTTTAAAAACGAAATAATTTCGCCTTTTGCCATTGCAATTCCTTTATTCATTGCATCTGGTTGTCCCTTATCTTTTTCTGAAATCCAACGAATATGAGGATAAATATCTGCATACAGCTTAATAATTTCTACTGTTTTATCTGTTGAGGCACCGTCAACTATAATATGCTCGGCATCCGGACAATTTTGGTTGATGACAGCTTTAATACAAGCTTCAATATATTTTTCGCCGTTATAGACTGGTGTAATGATACTAATCATATTTAAGTAATGTCTGTAATTTGAGTAATATTTAGTTAGCAAGTAGTTAATTGTGTAAATGATTTTTTATTTTGCGACATTGCGATATACCTCGAATGTTTGAGCAGCAGTTTTGTCCCAGCTAAAGTTTTGAGCGCGCTCATATCCTCTAGCGATGATACGTTCCCGTTCGCTTGGGTTGTCGAGTAAAAATAACAGCATATCCGCTAACTCATGATTCATGTCAGGATTAAAAAGTAAACCTCCATTACCTACTACTTCAGGTATACTCGAAGTCTTAGCTGCAATAACAGCTGTTCCGCAACCCATTGCTTCGAGTGGTGGAATACCAAAACCTTCGTAAAGTGATGGATAAACAAACGCAACACTACAACGGTATAGCTTGGCAAGATGACTGTCATTGACGTAACCGTAAAACTCAATACGCGCGTCTAGTTTTAAGTCAGCAATAAGCTGTCGTTCGTCTGGGTTAAATGGTGAACCAATTACGCAAAGTCGTACATCAGGGTTCTTTTCGGCAACTTTTGCAAACGCGAAAAGTAAACCATCAAAATTTTTATAGCTCATTCGATGATTCCCAACATACAGGAAATAAGGATGAGCAGGTACAATCTCAGAACCATAAGATAAACTCGCATCTAGTTCGGAAGCTAGATAAGTTACAGTAATTTTATCTTCCGGTAACTTATAGCGATCTAGTAAATCTTTTTTAGTGTTTTGAGAAACACAAATAATCGCATCCGCTGACATAATTGCTTTGCGTTTATCCTCAATATCGATAGCATCGGGATAAAACATTTCATGAATCATGTCATGAACTGTTATGACTTTAGGAATTCGATAGCTATCAAGATTATTTTGCGTTAGCAGCGAATAGTATGTAGGGTGTATTAAATCAAACTTTTTGTACTTAGCTATGGCTCGGAAGTACATTTTTTCTAGCCAAAACGAAACGCGACGTGGACGAAAGCCGCATCGTTGAAAGTAAAAAGTTTTTAGGTTAGGGTGACTGGGAAAATGCAAATTTCGATTTTCGCAGATGGTAACAGCAGGAAAACAGTTTTGTGGTACCCTTTTAATTAGGTTAGCAAAATACCGATTGATACCTCCTGCGGTCTGCATTAAATAAATTTTTCCATCGTATAAAATATGCATGGTCAATTTTTTATTTAGAGCAAAGAAACGAATAAAGTCTACCAGGAAAGTTACATTTACGAGACAAATAATATCGATATACTTTTTCAAAAAGTGAAACTTTGGCTAGAAACGAAGCAGGTGTTCTACCTACTTTTCGTGACAATGACTCGTATAACATTCCCGCTATATCAGCATTAGATGTTGGAAAGTGGTTGACGACGTTGGCAAAAGGCGCCAAGGTTTTGACTTTCCGAAAACCGGCTTTGTACAAAGCTGAAGTATAAATTTCTAGAGGATAAGCATTTTCACCAGCATGTAACTGATGTAAAAGATGATTTTCTAGAAATTCTTGAAGCTGTATGTCATTATTAATAACATGCTCTCTAGTTGCTAATAGTAAACCATTGGGCTTTAGTACTCTTGAACACTCATTAAGACCTTTATATAAGTCAGAGAAGTGATGGAGTGCTTGACGGGTATAGACAATATCAAATGTTGAGTCTGAAAACGGTAGAGACTCAGCAAAAGCTTGCACAGTCGAAATAGAACCATTGTGAACCATAGAACCTAACTTTTGAGTAGCTGTAAGCCCAACCGAAGCACTATCGTCAGGGTCTACAGCAACAACGTCATGACCTAATGATGCTAAAGCATAAGAGGCAATACCATTACCACAACCAAGGTCAAGTATTTTAAATTTTTTAGATGAATTATTTAATCCCAAAAGTTTTGTGATTTCTGTGAACTCTTCACTCGATGCAAAACGCTGGGCAGCAGTGTAATTTTCTTCATCAAGGTAGCAAAGTTTAACTAATTCGGAGTGTTCTGGTTGCTGTCGCATCCAACGAACAGATTCTTCATATGTGTATGTTGACATAAATAACCTCATGTTGATTTTGAAAATGTTTCCACAAAATCTAATTTATCAAGCCCCTTAGTTGATTCAGACCAGGGTAAATTAGCAATAATAATACCTATAGTTTCGCGAGACTGATTATATTTTGCGTATCTCGTTCCAGTTTCGGTAATAGTAAACAACAATATATGTTCATGAATATCAAATATTTCTACCATTGGTTCGTGGGCAGCAATGCTTAACATATATGAACCAGGCATTAAAAACATTCCTGGTATTTCAATTGATGCTTCATAAGAACCGATATTGCGAGTTTTTAGGTTTTCTCCGTATGTGTTATCCGACTGATTTGACGTCAAAACTGCAATACCATCGCTCGTATGAATCCGAATTGATAAATCAACGTTATTAACAGGTTGAGTGACTTCGTAATCAAACTTTACATAGAAAGGGTAGCGAACATCTAGTTCAGAGGATTCTACATATTCATCATTGACAAGACAAACTTGTTTGAAAAATAATTTCTTCTTCTTTCTTACTTGTTCAATATTATTAACTAGCGTCATCTTTCCATTATTGCTGCTTCCTTGCGCTAAATACTTGCCAATTACAGAGTTAATATTTCCTAATTGAACAACTTTACCGGCAGCTAAATAAATACCTGTCGTGCAAAGTTGAGTTATCGTTCCCATATTATGACTGACGAATAAAACCGTTCTTCCTTGTTTGCCTACCTCTTCCATCTTGCCCAAACATTTTTTTTGAAATTGGGCATCCCCAACTGCTAGCACTTCATCGACAATTAATATTTCTGGTTCTAAATGTGCTGCTACTGCAAATGCTAGGCGTACATACATACCAGATGAGTATCTTTTTACAGGTGTATCTAAAAACTTTTCGATTTCTGCAAAATCAACTATTTCATCAAATTTACGTTGAATTTCTAACTTACTCATCCCCAAAATGGCGCCATTAAGGAAAATATTTTCTCGACCCGTTAATTCTGGGTGAAAACCGGTTCCCACTTCTAATAAGCTAGCAACTCTTCCGGAAATCCTGATTTTTCCGCTTGTTGGTTCCGTAATTCGGCTTAATATTTTTAGTAGTGTAGATTTTCCGGCGCCATTGCGTCCAATAATACCGACTCTATCACCCTGTTGAATTTCAAACGAGACATCATTAAGTGCCCAAAATTCCTCACGAACTAATTTGGCTTCTTCTTTGTGACGTGGATTAATTGCTTTAGTTAAAGACTTTGCCGCATCAGTAATGGCGCCGCGAAATGTTTTATAACTATCTTGTTGATGTTGAATAACGTATTTCTTACTTAAATTTTCGACTTTGATTACAGGCTTAGACATAGGATTTTAGATTTTAGATTATTGTACGGGCAGGTTAACGAGATATTAAACACAGCTTTAAGATATCTATAAACCTGTCCCTAAATAACATCAGCAAATGTACGTTCCATACGACGGAAGTACCAAATACCGCTTAATAGCAACAAGACTACTAATGCAGTTGATAAAGCAAATCCTGGTAAATATATATTAGATTCCCCTCCTAATATTGCCCAACGAAACCCATCAATTACACCTACCATTGGGTTGATTGAGTATAACAGGCGCCATTTTTCGTCAACTACTTGACTACTAAACCCGACTGGGGATACATATAAACCAAATTGCACGATAAACGGAACTATAATCCGAAAGTCTCTATACTCTACGTTTAATGCTGCTAACCATAACCCGGCGCCAATCGATGCTGCAAATGCAATAGCTATAAATAATGGTAGTGTGAGAATACGCCAGTCGGGAATAAAGTTGTAATATGCCATTAAGCCGAGTAGAATGATCCCCGATATCATAAAGTCTACAAAGCTTACTATGACTGCACTTGTTGGGACTATTAATCTCGGAAAGTAAACTTTAGAAAGCAAATTGGCGTTATTAATTAAGCTGTTACTGCACTCTGCCAAAGCACCAGAGAAAAACTGCCACGGTAATAAACCTGCGAAAACCATGATCGGATATGGCGCCGTTCCTTCACTAGGAAGTTTAGCTAAGTTACTAAATACAAAGGTAAACACTATCATTGTCAGAAATGGTCGCAGTAATGCCCATGCCATACCGATGATAGTTTGTTTGTAGCGAACCAAGATGTCTCGCCATGCCAGAAAGTAAAATAATTCTCTATACTTCCATAAGTCACGCCAATACTGACCTTCGGTTCGACCCGCTTCGATAATAAGTTCTTGAACTGGTTCCTTAGTTTTCATAATAAGCGTGCAGTAGGGTAGGGTTTAATTGGCTTTCTAGAATTTTTTCGACATCGTTTATCATTCTGTCTATGCTGAATTTTGATATTGCATGGTTACGACAACGGGCGCCTAATTGTGGGTCTTCTTGTCTCCAGTTTATAATTTGACGTATTGTGTCGGCTAAGTCCGTTTCATTACCAGGTTCAAAAAGCCCTCGCTGAAATTCTTCCGTTAAACTTTCGGGTATTCCTCCAGTACGGCTACCAATTACAGGAGTACCACACGCCATTGATTCTATAATTGAACGTGGGAATGGTTCAGACCATAGACTCGGTAAAACCATCACATCGCTGACTTGGTAAAGACTTGTAGTATTAGTTACATGACCAAGGAAGGTAACATCATTTTGAATTCCTAAATTAACACTTAATTTTTCTAAACTTGTTTGATATTCTTCTCCTAACAGTACAGGCTTACCCGCAATCAAAAGCTTAATTTGATTGACATTATTGGATTTTGATTTGATTTGGTTATATAGTAAAGCAAAAGCATTTAATAAAATTTCTAATCCCTTTTCTTTGTCAAGTCTACCAACAAAGGAAATTACACGACAATCGCTACTGATACCCCATTGTTTCCTAAGTTCTTGAAAATTGGTAGTTGGTTTATATGTTTCTAGATTAACACCGTTATGAACTACGTTAATTATATCGCTTTGATAGCTTTTGTGTACCCAATCGGTTTTAGTTTGTTTGGAAACGGCTATATATTGCTTTACTCCTTGAAGTCCTATTTGTATTTGAGTACTTAGATTGAGCATTGCAATATGGTGTTTTAATTCTTTAAATCCTATTTTTGGTTTCGGGTGCCATGTTACTAATTGTGGTGGTGGCAAATGAAGATAGCAAACAAGCGGAATATTAAGCAGAAAAGCTAGAATTCTACCAATAAACGTATCTTGGTACTGGTTACTAAGTACGATACTATTTCCTGATATATATTCTGGCATATTGCTAGCAATCTGATGCTTAATTGCAAGAATTCCAGTCCAGAATTTGATAATATGCGAAGGTCGATAAATGCGAAATTGTTTGACTTTTATAGTTTGAAAACAAAACTGTTGATATTCTTCCAATAAGTTTTCTTCATCCGAGTACAAAAGTATGACTTTGTGTCCTCTTTGAGCTAAACCGCGACAAATATCGAACAATACTAGCTCTTGTCCACCCCGACGTGAAGTTGGTTTTTCTTCTAAAACAAATATATACATACAAATCGAATTATTTAAGTTGATTTTAAATTCAAAATAAACCTGGTTTCTGTTCTATTTTTTTTGTAAAAATTAAAATTATACGTTTAAAATCACGTGTAAAACTCCGCACTCCATCATAACCTCTATCTCCGAATAAACGCATCATAAAAATGGCTAAATTCAATCTTAAATAAATTTCCCTGAAACAAACAAACGGATACTGTAAAAATGCTTGATTCCGGTATTTACTTGCTATTAGAATATTACCGTCGTCAATTGCCAACCACGCAAACCCTATAAATAAATTCGCATAAGCTTGATTCCTCAAATACAACATATCTAATGGCGCCGTCGCGAATGCTTTTTCATAAACAGTCTGAAGTCCACGCATCATTTTATCGCGGTTTTTAGTAACGCTTCCGGGGTGCTGCCGATAACTACTTAAAGGTTCTTTGATAACAGCAAATTCATATTTTTTCGCTATTCGTAGCCAAAAGTCTAAATCTTCTGCATGGGCAAGTTGTGTATCAAAACCACCTATATCATCTATACATAGGCGCCGAACCATTGCCGAACTGCCAGTAGAAATGACATCATCATTCAACAATTTCTTCCATATCATTCCCTCAGCATGAGATGCAAAAATACGATTTATTGGTTTTCCAAATTCATCGATTAATTTTGTCCAAGTGTAAACCACACCTACATGTGGATGTTTATCTAAATAATTAAACTGTTTTTCTAAATATTCTGGCGCCCACAAATCATCGGCATCTAAAAACGCGATATATTCACCTGTACTATTAGCAATGCCTTTATTTCGTGCCGCTGAGACACCTTGGTTAGCTTGTGTAATTAATCGTACTCGCGAATCTTTTAATTGCGGCGCCCATTCGGCAATATTATCTGAACTGCCATCGTTCACAATTACAACTTCAAAATCTGTAAAAGTTTGCTGCAACACACTATCTAGAGTTTGTGGTAGATACCGCATTGCATTATAAGCAGGAATAATTACAGAGACTTTTGTCATACCCCTACCTTCCCATAAATCATGTTTTTATACGCTTCTACTGCACGTTGTGCGTATTGTTCCCAACCCAAATCTTGAGACTGAAATGCAAGCGCATTCCGCTGTTTTTGAGCTAGTAGTTCTGAGTTTGTAGCAAGTTTGGTTAACAGTGAAGCTATAACTTCGCTGTTAGCAGGAGGAATAATATAACCTGCTGGATATTCGTCTATATTATTTTCTGTGATTGGTGATGCACCGTCGATACGTAATACATCTTCACCACCACTGTTGGTAGTGCAAATCAATGGTATACCGCAGGCAATTGCTTGTAAGATGACATATGCAAATCCATCTTCGATGCTGGGTAGTACAAAAACGCTGCTGTTACGGTAGTATTCTGCTAGCTTTGGTTCGGGAATATGTCCAATACACTTAACCCGCGCGTCTCCCGAAGCTATTAATTGTGCTGTTTCTGGTGTTGCTCCTCCAATTAAACAAAGTTCGCTGTTCGGAATATTAGCTTGCATAAAACCTTTGACAAGGTAATGTATTCCTTTGCGAACGCTAAGAGAACCTGCGAAAACAACACGAAATACATTATCTTGCTTAACAGAGGGTGAAAAGGTTTCTAAGTTAGTGCCAAAACGGTTATGAACTAAACGGTTTTTGGGAAACCCTTCTTCAATAAAACTACGCTGTGCAAAGTAGCTTGGCACTGCAACTTGATTTGCTAATTCATATTCAGCTAATTCTGTCTTAACTATTTTTGGATGAATTTCTGTACAGGGTAGCCCAAATTTTTGATATTCGGCTTCTAGTAATTTTGTTTGGTAGTTGATATGCGCGGAACTTCGTTCCAAAAGGAATGGTACGTTATTTTGTTTTGCCCACTGAATTGCTGGAAGTGAACAACTCGACCATCCATGAACTAATGTACTGCCTTGAAGATGGCGTGCAGCACTACGGGCAAACATTTCGTATATGGTAGGTAATGATTTGCGGACGGCGGTAGCGCCACCGACTTTTTCAATGGCTTTATTTAGTAGTAATGTTAGGGGTAAGCTAACGACTTTATCATCAGGTACACCCCAACCGCGCGTTTTATACTTAGGGTAGTTGGTTATAAGTCGGTGCAAGTAACCATTTTTATGCAACTCACGCGCGAGTTCAATTGCGTGCCATCTTCCACCGACGACTATAGATATTTTCATGGTCGATAAATATGGGGAATCAAAGGGGTAAGGAGTGAGAAAGACGTTTTCTAAATGTGTAAACAAATTCTAGAAAACGGTTATAACCTTGTAGACCGAAGTAACGCATTAATGCTATTGCAATACTCAGGCGCCAAAACTCATGGGATAAAATTTGTTTTGGGTTGTAACGTAACGCAGAAGCGCGAAAATTGGCTGCGAGTTGTAAATCTTTGTCTGTGCTTTGCAATGCTTTCCAAGCTAGCACCAAGTTAGCATGACTGTAACTTAGCTTTTTCAGATGTTGAAGTTCTTTTGGTGCTGACTCGAAAGCACCGCTAATTACTTGGTTAAAACCTAGTTGCATCTGCTGCCAGTTTTTAGACATATTATTAGGATGCTGTCGGTAGTAAACTAGCGGTTCTTTTATAACAGCAAACTCACAAACTGTGGCCATCCTAATCCACATTTCCCAGTCTTCAACATATCGGACTTTTGAATTAAACAAACCAACTTTATCAAAACAAGTTCGTCTAACTACTACAGAAGGACAATCGATAATGTTCTTTACTAGTAATTGTGAGTATACATTACCATCAGCTAATGGTTTAAGTAACCTACCTGTAGGTTGACCTTGAGCATTCATCATTGCAGTCCAACTACAAACTAACCCAACTTCAGGGTTACTATCTAAACACAAAACATGTGTTTCTAATTTAGTTGGCACCCATAAATCATCCGAATCTAAAAAAGCAATATACTCACCTTGAGAATGATTAATACCAGTATTACGCGCGGCTGATAAACCTTGATTGTTTTGTGAAATAAACTTAAACCGTGAATCTTTAATTTGAGAAGCCCATTGTTTAATATTATCTGAGCTTCCATCATCTACTAATATTACTTCAAAATCAGTAAAACTTTGGCACCAAACACTCTGGAGAGTGTCCGGTAGATATTTCATTCCGTTGTATGCTGGAATTACGACTGATACTTTTGGTTTTGACATAATCATTGTGTATTAACGACTTACTTATTGAACTAAAAAACTCCTGTACGGGCGGGTTCACGTATATCTTGGTAGATAGAAAATTTAGGTAAACCCGCCCCTTCTTTCATCCCATTCCCATCCTGCTAGAGAAATTAATGTCCATAGATAGAAATACAATGTTGTATGACTCCAAATGTTTTCAGTTAGCATTCCAACCATGATGGCTGATAGCATTGCGAGTAAAACTAAACATAAATTTCTTTGTTTACTATTTGGCTGTGCTGTGCGGAATATTTGTAATAAATATATAAATAGCGCTATAAATAAAAGTATAAATATTGCAAATCCAACTATTCCACCTTCTGCTAAAGCGCGAACATAATCGTTATGTGCATATGCGTTAAAGACTGTTAATTGTTTACATGTAGCAAGTCCATATCCTAATATAGGATGCTGTTCCCAAGCTTGTAATAAAAATGTCCACTGTGCTATGCGCCAGTTAAAACTATTACCATCACTGGCAGAAAGCAAAATTGCTCGTGATACATCTATATTGGAGTTAAATAATGGTGTGCTTGCGAGCGATGCTAGACGCTGCTGTCCAAATTCTGTGCTGCCAAACAAGGCAATGGCTATTGCAAATAATAAGGCGCCGCCGATAAGTTTTGGGAGACTCAACTTTGGAGCAATAAAGACCAAAAGGAAAACACCAAGCATTGCTAAAGCAAATAAAGCTTTGGTTGCAACATAGAAAAATGCTAATAGTCCTAGTAAGCACAACCAGTACAAGCGCTGTTTTGCTTTACCTAACTTCCATAGCGTTAACCCAATAAATAATAGTAAGAACGTGGCAAATGTATTCGGATGGCCTAATGTACCATTTACGCGCGACACACTTGCTTCAATGGCGCCAAATTCATCTCCACCACCACCAATAAATATTGGAGGCAATAGCGATGGTGCAAAAATTTGCAAGAATGCAATAGTACTAGGAAAAATTAGCGCTAAAAATAATTTTGAAACAATCTGATTTGGATGAACTTTGTCTTTAAGCTGTAATACCAGCAAGTAAACCATTAACCACGAAAAAATTCTTACCCACTCACGTAAACTTGTTTGTATTTCTGAACCATCCGACCCTAATCCACCCAAAAACATTAGTACTAACCATAAAGACTGTAAAGCAACCCAAGTGGCAAATATCCACCATAGCTTTTCAGTAATTACTGGTTTCCTAGTTATTAATTGCACTACCACATACAATAGAGTCAAAGCGCTAACACCAATAGCAAATGCAGCTGGAAGTTGCATTCCTGAAAATGGATCGAGCGCACTTCTCAGTACTAATAACCCAATTACAGCCACTTCAAACTGTACAAAGAAAAATGTAACAATTGGTACTATTGCGAACCCAAGTCCCAATAACGTCGGATTAGTACCTGCCATAAACCCAGATATGACAGCTATACCCACTCCTAAAAGTGAGACAAATAATGCTACTAAATGGGAACGAGCGCGAGTCAACATGGATTTTATGTTCTAGCTTTTATTCGTTTCATTTGATAACCGCTTACGGGATAGCGGTAATATTGTTCAGTTTGTGTAGTCATACCGTTCACTACTACTCCAACAATGGGGATACCGTTGTTGTTTAGTTCGGATACCGCGCGTTGTAGTACTTCTTTAATAGTGATGTTCGGACGTGTTACCATTAACACACCTTCGCTTTGTTTCGCAAGGGTGGCTGTATCCGCACAGGCACTTAATGGCGGTGTGTCGATTATGACAAAATCATAATTAGCGACAGCCTCGGATATAAGCCTTTTCATTGCTGGTGATTCGAGTATTTGCGAGGGTCTAACGTGTAGTTCACCACATGTTAGTACTGAAAGATTTTCGATCTCGGTGGGTTGCACTGCTTCTTTTAGACTAATGCTGCCTTCGACTATATCGGTTATACCTGGTTTGGCTGGAAGGTTAAAGATGGTATGCTGTACTGGGCGCCGTAAGTCGGCGTCGATAATTAAAGTTCGCCTTGATAACATTGCTGATACAGCAGCAAGGTGCGAAGCTACGATTGATTTCCCCTCACCTGATATCGTGCTGCTTACTACTAAAAGCTGTAATTCGGAAGTGCGAAATTCGAGTGATTTAAATAGCATTCGGTAAGGTTCGACCAAACCGACGTTATCTAGAAAGCGATTAGCAGGATTTAATACTAATGTCCTATCCGGTAAACGTGGTAAAACACCAAGTAAAGGCAGTTTGAGTAATTCTTCAGCTTCGGATGCATCACGTAAAGTATTATCCATTAGTTCTAAAAGGATAACTACACCAGTAGCGAGAAGTAAACCGAAGGCGCCAGCAAGGGCAAGTACAACTTTAGGTTTGGGGGAGCTTGCTTCGGTAGGTGGTTGAGCAACTTGAATTACTTGCAGGTTGCTAACTTTTTGCGCTTCAGCAATGCGTGCTTCTTCAAATTTGGCTTGTAAGAATTTTAGTGATGCTGCAGCTTCTTCGCGTTTACGAACTAAAGCTGTAAGAGGTTGTTGTTGGAGGGGAAGTTGGGTTAGTCGGTTTCTCAGTTGGGCTATATTGTTTTGGGTAACACGAAGTTTGTCAGTAATTGCTGCCCTTTCAATTTCGTTTGTAATCAGTTTAGACGTTAAGTCTTGACTGATTGCGTCACCTGCTACATTATTTAAGTTAGAGTTATTAGAACTTGAGGTATCGACAGGAGCAACGCGCGCGAGTTGTTGAGCATAAAGACTGCGGAGAGCGTCACGTTGTTGCAGAAGTTTGGCCACAGTAGGGTGACTATCGGTAAATCTTAACCGAGCTTCGATAAGTAAAGTTTCTTGGTCGGCAAGTTTAGCACGCAGTTTTTGCAGTTCTTGATCTTGCCCACTGCGAACAGACTCGTAAGCTCTATCAAGTCCTTTTGCTTGAGTTATTTGACGTAATGATTCACCGCGTGAGTTTGCATCTTGAAGTTGGGTAGCAAGGGTACGCTGTTGGTCTTCAAGCGATGCGACACTCTGGACAAGGCTTTTGGTTTGTTCGTCATAGTTGACAATGATACTAGCTTGGCGATATTTATTTTCTGCTGCTTCTGCTGCTTGGAGTTGAGCGCGCGCTTGCGGCAGTTGCTGCTGTAAAAATTGCCGAACTTTGGTAGCTTCGGTACTAATCGATTTGGTGTTATCACGAATCGTTGCCATCGCTACAGCATTTACGTAAGTTGCAGCAAGCTCTGGATTTTTGGATTGATAACTGATTTCGAGAATACTGGTCGCCGGAATTGTTTTGATTCTTATTCCTCGACTTAATTCAGCGGTTGTAATTGTTGATCGCCCAGCTTCAGAAGTTTCAGCTATTGCTAACGCTTGATTGAGAATTCGTTCGGATTTAATTAACTCTGCTTGATTTGCAAGAGCACTATTTCCTGAACCACTTACTGATGTTTGTGATAAGTCGCGTCCTAATTCAGAGACGCTAACTCGTTTATCATCAAATATCAATCTTGCTGAAGTTTCATAAAGACGGGGAGTCACTTTTAAATAAGCAACCGCTCCACTAATTACCGCAGTAAAAGTAATTAATGCTGGTAATCCACGCCGCTTTATTACTGCCAATACCGACCAAAAGCCCTTTTCCATTACATGTACCCTTACGGTCACTATTTATAGTTAATTGTCATTTATTTTGATTATTCCTTTCCTGTCACTCCTGCTAGTCCGCTTTCTCTTTTATCACTCTCTAATGCATCTTTAGATAGAGGTGAGTTGAGTAGCTTTGTGTATAGTCGCATCGTATCAGAAGTGATTCGATCCCAGCTATAGTTGTTATGCAAATAAATTTGGGCGTTTTTTGCCATTTTTGCACATTCTTGTGGGTTTTGAATTGACCATGCAAGTGACTGCATACAAGAATCTACATTCCCAGCTTCAAATAAAATTCCGCGTCCTGTTACTAATTGTTGGTGAGGAGCAATATCACTTGCAACTACAGGAATACCTTCACGCATTGCTTCAAGCATTGCTAAAGGTAATCCTTCGAGGTCAGAAGGTAATGCAAATAACCCGGCGCCTCGTACAATCTCTGCAAGACGTACACCTTGCAGTTCACCAGCGAAGATAATATCAGGGTTTGTGGAGATTTTATCTAAAATTTCAGCAGTGTAGTCTTTGGTGTCACTAACACCACCTGCTAGCACTAACTTCCATCCTGTTTGTTGTAGTTTTGAGAATGCTTCGATTAGTAAATCTGGACGTTTTTCGGGAACAATTCGACCCAAAAACAGAATATAACGTCCTTTTTCCAAGCCTAACTTTTTACCATAATCGAATTCTGAATCCGAGTCAGCGTAAGATGCAGGAGCATTGGGTATATAAACAGTTTGCCTACTGTAAGTTCGTTGGAAATAAGTTTGAAGCGCGTTAGAAACAACGATAATACCGTCAGCAAATTTTACTGCAGCTTGCTCACCCATTTGAATCAAACGACTTGAAAAACTTCCCCATTTGGCCCTTTGCCAGTCAAGTCCCTGACAAGTCACAACAATCTTGGAACTTGAAGCAACGCGCGGTAGACATGTAAACAATGATGGACCAAGCGCGTGAAAGTGGATTATATCGTAATGACTAGTGGAAGAAGCTACTGCACCTAAAGCAGAAGTCACAAAAGCATCAACTCCTCGCATTTTTAAACCAGGTAATGGTATAACGTTGACCCCTTTATATTGGTAACGTTGACCCCATTTTGTCCCTGTATAGGAAGCGCGCGCGAATAAATCGACAGTGCAACCCCGATTAACCATGCGTGGATAAAGTTCCGCACAGTAATGCTCAATTCCACCCTGTAAAGGCGGTAGACCCTTTGCACCAATAACTGCTATTCTCATAATGATTCGTAAAATATCTAACTAAAAGTGTGTACTTTCGACCTCGATTACTTTACTGTCTTTGTTTCCTCCCAAGTTATTGACTAGTTATTAACTGTATTTAATTTGATAATTCAATTCGATGCCGTTAAATGACTAGGTTATCTTTCTAACATATAAATTATGCAGTACCATGAATTGACTAATTTGTAGGTATTTCCTGCACAACTGGTACTTTTTCACTCCAACGACGCAGCATATCACCATAAACTTCATTGACAACACTACGAGCAGCATATGGACGCGCAACGCGCGTACAAGCTTGATCCCGATAGTTATCATTTTTGCTTAAAATTTGACGCAATGCTTGTGCTATGCATTCAGGAGTTCGTTCGCTGCAAACCACTCCACTGTCATGAGTTAAAAGCGATGGTGTTTCTCCAGTCTGTGTTGTTACAACTGGAGTTCCGCAAGCAAGAGCTTCTAGAGCAACCAAAGGTAAACCCTCGTATGCACTACTCAAAGCAAATACATCACAAACACGGTGTAAGTGTGCTAATTCTACTTGTGTCAGCGCTCCTAACATTGTGACAAAATTCGTCAAACCTAACTGATCTATGTGCAAGCGCAGTTCATTTGTTAACTCACCTTCACCAACAATTAACAGATGAACTTTTATTTCGTTGTTATCGCTATTCAATTGTTGTTTCAAAACAGATAATGCCCGTACAAGTAACACAGGGTCTTTCTGGGGATGCAACCTACCAGCAAACAAAATAAACTTAGTTTGCTCCTCCTTACCTAACTTTCGGGCTAACTCGCGTTTCTGGGTCGCGCGGTCAAACTGACTAAGCGCATAAAAAACTTCATCATCAAAAGAATTTTTGATATAAGCTATACGATCACTCAAACTCGGATAGTGCTGTTTGTAAAACTGTGCCGATTTAGTATTACACGACAGAATTTGTGAAAACTGACGCACCAGCAAACTCTCAAGGGCAAAATAAGCTAGGGGAAACCTTCGCCATAGAATAGCCTTTTTATTTCCTTCTGCTTTCATTTGTGCGTGAATATCATTGTGGATAAACAACGTTTTCTCACCTTGCCAGTGCCAAGTCGCTAAAGTTGGCTCTAGACGGTGAAAATGCATGAAATCAGAAGCAAAATTACGTCCTAACAACGCCGCAGTATACTTAACCGTTGTCGGTATCAAACCGCGAATATTGTCATTTTCTAAAGCGAACAGCGGCAGAAACTTTATTGGTTTATTAGCAAAAACAGCGTCTTGCCACTCACCAATATTTTGATTCCTACTGTCTCCTGTTCCCACTAGTCGCACATCAAAGTCATCGGGCGCATACTTGATAAAAACTCTGATTAGAGTTTGGATTCCTCCGATGGTGCTATTCCAAGGATTGAATTGATAGAAAATTGTTAGAACTGGTTTACGCATCATAACAACCTTGGATAATCGTGAAAACACACAGAAGGATTTTCACCTTCACAATTGGCACACAGAAGCTTTGTTGTTTTTACATATAAACTTCATCACACTTTTAAAATCGTAATCGCTTCACACTTAATTTGCACTTTTTCAACCTAATCTTCATCAAAACTTGATACTAACAGTATCATTTTTCTCTTTGACATCGATTTGAAGGCATTTTGTACAAGAAAAGAGTAAACTCTTATACTATTTTAACGATTCAGACCTTATTGCTTTACATTAACTTTATCTCTGTACTTTTGTCAAGTATATATACTTAAAAAATATAAGTCTTTTTTTATACTTAGTTGATAAAAACCACTAAAATGAAAGCACTAAAACGCTTACAAACATAGGGTTTTAGCAATTCTTTATAAAGTTAATGATTGTATAAGTATGAACCAAAAAAATGTTATTATAGCTTAATTAAAAGTTAAATAAGTAAAATTAACTTCTCACTTTTGATAGGTATTTTCATTTATTTTTGCTGCATCATTGTCACCTAATTAAGTCGCTAGATGCTTGACAATTGGTAGCATTTTCACATAAATGTCACGCAGTCCGGTGATGTTAACTATCGCTATATGTACTAGTGATTTATGTAAAAATTCTAAAAAAACATTTAGACTGTTATTATAATTATTATTTATATTAGTAGTTTATGTCAAAATTCAAAAAAACATTAGATTTACTGATACGAGTAAGGGATGTAACAGATAAATCGTTCGTCAAGTTATTAGGCGCCTTTTTTTTTGCAAGTAAGCGAAGTACATTGAAGCAATAGTAATCGTATGCAGCGATTAGTGCCCTGTTTGTAAATCACCCAGTTGGGTGAACCAAGCGGGGGAAGCATAAAAAATCAGGTGTATTCTATATTTGGTGCAGCATAACACAGGCAGAAAGTAAATAGTTACATTGCGAACAACCCCTTATGCACAGGTTATAGACATGCGCTCAATCCTAAGAATAGTCGAACAAGCCATTGCAACTGGATATATAAGTAGTGTAGAAATTCTACAGTTACAGAATTTGCTTAAGTATAGTCATTATCAAGAAGATGCTGATGCATTGATGAAATTACATCAAGCAGTAGTTACAGAGCGTGTTAGACAAATTAACGAACATAAGAAACCAGTTATGAAGAAACATCATCGTGGTATCGTCAAAATGAAACTCGTGTGTCAAACTACGTTTGCTGCAGTAATTGTAGGCACTATAGTTTTTGCGGTACCTAAATCTGATCAATCTTTGTTAAATAGCGATGTCAAAACTATGGATATTTGGCAGCAGTAATAGTAGTAGGGTGGCTTAAGCCACCCTACTACTATTCTTTATTCCCTGACTTGGCCTCCAAACTTTCTAATCTACTTCGCAGTTCTTGATTATGCTTTTTGAGTTGATCTAATTCTTCGCGCAACGAACGTAGTCCATTATCGTTGCCTATTTTTTGAAGAACTTGAATTATTTCCTCGTCGGCAAATCGTCGAACTCGACCGTCAGGAGTTTGATTTGCTAGATTTTGTAAAATTGTTACCGCTTTGGGAGTTTCCATTTGTCCCAAGGCAACAACTACTGCTACTTGTGTTAAGAAAAAACTATCGCGCGCAAGTTCAGTTAATCGCTCTAATATCCGTTCTAAGTTGGTAGCATTTTGACCAATAGATATTTTACCCAAAACTCGAATCGCTGATAAACGTAACGGTTGAGGAATGCCTAGTTTAGTATATTCAAGTATCAGGTCTAACGCTGCAGAGGAGGTTTTTATTTCGGCGAGTCCTGCGATGGCGCCACTCTTCACGACTTCGTTCCAACCAGGTTTGTCTTCTAAAACTGATTTGAGTACTTTTATAACTTTCTCATATGACGGCTTTTCGTCACCTATGGCATTTGCAATTGCTCCAATACTACGACAAGCAGCAGCTTTGACGTAATAACTTGCGTCCCCTTCTGTGACAACAGATTTAAGCACTTTATAGCTAGAGTATGTTTTAATTTTACCAAGCGCTTCGACGACTGCACGGCGTACATAAGGACTATCGTCTTTCAAACCAGGTATAAGAAAATCAAAATTTTGGTCTAGATAAATATTGGCAATTTGTTTCGCTACCTCCGCGCGGACACCCCAGAATGGATCATTTTTCAACGCGGAACCTAGTGCTTTTAGTGACTCAAGACCACCTTTTTTAGCAAGCGCTGCTGCTGCATATATTCGTGAAATTGGATGTGGGTCAAATTCAAGCTGCGCTTTTAATTCAGGTATCGGATATTCGTAAGAAACGGTTTTGAGGAAGTTATTTTCTACATCAAAACTTATAAACAATGGTTTTTCAGCTAGCGGAAAATAAAAGCTTTGTTCGCGTTCATGAATTCGCACGGTAAAAGTGCTGAGTGCTGAGTTCTGAGTGCTGAGTTCTAAGTGTTGAGTGCTGAGTTCTGAGTGCTGAGTGTTTTTGGTATTCTCAACTCCTAACTCCTCACTCTGTACAGACGCGATTAATCGCGTCTCTACTAACTCTTCATTTTTTATACCAAATCCGATGGGAATTCGCAGATCGAATAAGTCGGCTTGAGTTTGCTTAACTGTTAATTTTGCGAGCTTGGCATCGCTATCCCACGAGTAAGTCACTTCGTAATCAGGATGTCCACCACGATATACATACTGGTCGAACAAAAACATTAAATTGCGTCCAGTTGCTTTTTCTATTGCCCGCAATAAATCTATTGTCTCGACTGTTTTATGAGCATTGTCCTGTACGAACGTTTGTATAGCTTTCCAAAATAAGTCTTCGCCTAATTCTGTGCGTATCATGTGATAGACGCAGGCGCCTTTTTCATAGATATGACGGTCATAAAGTTCAATGGCTTCACGATAAACGTGTGTTACCATTGGGCGCCGATAACGTTCAGCATCTTCAGAAAAATAACTGCGCGCGTCATTTAAGCGATAATAAGCAGCATCGTTTTGGCCATACTCATGTTCAGTCCACATAGTCTCAGAGTATGTCGCCATACCCTCTTTAACCCAAGCGTGCGACCAATGTTTAATGACAATTAAATCACCAAACCACTGGTGTGCAAGTTCATGAACGACCAAACTTTCGGTGTTGCGGTTATCAAGTGCTGCTACGGAGTCGAGTAAACATCTATCGGTTAATACGGTAGTAGAGGTGTTTTCCATGCCTCCAAAAATGAAGTCATCGACACAAACTTGAGCATATTTGGGAAAAGGATAAGGTATGCCAAACTTTTCGCTCAAAAACTCTAACATGCGCGGAGTTTTGCCCATACTGCGCTTTGCCGAGTCTTCACGTCCTTTTTCGACGTAATAAGTTACTGGTTTCCCATTCCATTCGTCACGAATTTCAGCAAAATCCCCTACTGTCAATGTCACTAAATAAGTGGGGTGAATTTCTTTTTGTGACCAATGGTAGATTTTGTAACCTTCCTCAGAATTGGTACTAATTAACTCACCGTTAGAAATCGCGACATACGGTTTTGGTACGCGAACGCGAATTTCACTCGTAGATAATTGTCCTGGGTAATCAAAACACGGGAACCAGAACCGTGAATCTTCGTCTTCTCCCTGAGTCCAAACTTGTATTGGTTTATTGGGATAATGCTTATTAGGCTGAATAAAGTAAATACCACGTTGAGGTTTAGTACATGAGTATTTAATACTAACGTTGATAAGTTTACCCGCTTGTGTTGGCGAGTCAAGGTACACATAAATGTGTTCGCCATCGTAATCAAACTTCTGCGCTTGTGCATCGACTTCTAGTGCTTCGATAGTGAGGTTAACAGCATCGAGAGTTAGGTGGTCAAGACAATCGCGAATTGGTTTGAGTGTAATAGTACAAGTACCGTGATAGCTTTGTTTTGTTATATCAAGGTCGATATCAAGGAATATATGTTCGACCTGTCCAGGACGGTCAGGTGTGTAATGTGGTTTTGCTCCTGGTAACTCAAAAGACTTATAACGGTTTTTTTCCGTATCAAAATAAAACTGCGACATCGACGTTAAGTAACCTTAATAATCCAGATTTAACGAAATTCTCTTTAAAAAAACAGCAATTGCTGCTACCAAATTTGGTATTAGCTAGTTATTGACAAATTAATTGCCAATAATGCCAATCCACAATTGTAGAAATACCCTATTCATACCTGTATAACGCAGAAGAACTGGTTTGTGCCACTTTCAGCACGGTTCGTTTTGTTAAAAACACAACACCACGCACACCATTGCTGGTAGCTGGTTCGACATTTGCGGATTTACCTCCTTTAAGGTTGAAGTAGTATTTAAAGAAAAGATTTTGACCCTTCTTGGTTTGAGGGAATACTAATTTTATCAGTAGTTACCGCTAAATTAGTGGAGCTGGAAAATAAATTCATTTATTTCGTGCGCTTAGGTCGAGATCGAGCAATTTGAGAAAATAAGGATAAATCACAATGCCTGAAAGTAAGTCAAAATTTTTAGTTCCAGCGATTGGTGCTGCGGCAGTAGCGGTTGGTAGTATAGCTGCCTACATGTATTTTCTCAAAGGACCATCTGGCGATAGTGCTGGCGCCATAGCTAGCGCGCGAGTTGTCCCTGATGATGCACTTGTAGCGACTTATATTACAACTGACCCGCAAGCTTGGTCTAAATTAGAACAATTTGGTACACCTGAAGCTCAAAAGGTAATATCTAAATCGTTAGAAGATTTTAATAAGCAAACATTGGCGCCGAGTAATATTTCCTACGAGAAAGACTTAAAGCCCTGGATTGGTGGTGTAATGGTCGCGCTTTTACCATCAAACCCAGTTAAACCGACTCAGGCAACTGCTCAAGCAACTTCAGAACCGAACGTTTTGATGGTAGTTGGGATTAAAGATAAAGTTAGTGCTTTAAATCTTGCAAATCGATTAAAGTCACAAAAAGATGTACAAACCCAAGAAATTGATTATAAGGGTGAAAAAATCACCGAAAGTAAAGGTCAAGGTAAGCCTACATACAGCGCTATTGTAAACAATAATAATTATTTGGTATTTTCTCAAGACAAGAGAATAATCGAGCAAGCTATTGATACCGTTAAAGGTGAACCTTCATTTGCAAGCAAGACAGGCGCCAGCGAAATTTTGAGTAAAGGTGTTGATGTTCAAAACGTAGTCGCTCAGATTTATGTGCCTGATTACGCTGGTATGTTTGAGCAGTTGATTAAAAATAGTCCTCAAGCAACCCAAATACCTCGCCAAACAATAGACCAACTAAAGCAAGTTAAATCAATGGTTGCTGGTGTTGGTATCGATAACGACGGCGTGCGGATGAAAGCTGTTGCCAATATCGATCCTCAACTTATTAAATATAAATACGAATCTAGCCCTTCTAAAGTTGTTTCTCTGTTTCCTGCTAATACGCTTGCTCTAGTTAGTGGACAAGGTATAAGCCGATGGTGGAAAGCGCTTACAGAGCAGTCCAAAAATGATCCCGAATTGAACCAAGCACTTCAGCAAGCGCGCGGACAACTTCAATCTGTAAGTATTGATTTAGACAAAGATATTTTTGGATGGATGAATGGTGAGTTTGGTTTAGGAGCAATACCTTCCAACCAAGGAGTACTAGCAAGTTTTGGGTTCGGTGGTGCCTTTGTATTTGACACAACCGACCGTAAAACAGCAGAAGCAAGCTTTTCAAAGATTGACAACCTTGTCAAAACACAAAACGTAAATGTGCAAGCGCGTAAAATTGGCGAATTAGATATAACTGAATGGCAAATTCCTAACCAAGGTGGATTATTAGCACATGGTTGGCTTGACGAAGATACAGCATTTATTGCATTAGGTGGACCTATCGCTGATTCGCTAGCCCTTAAAGGCGCCCCATCTTTGGAGAGTAGCGACTCATTCAAAGCCGTTACAGGGTCATTACAAAAACCTAACGGTGGATATATATATATAGATATGGAAAAAACCATGCCAATAATTAATAAATTCGCCCTCGCAGCACAACCAATATCACCTGACACAGTAGCCGTTCTTAATTCAATTCGCGGAATAGGTGTCACAGCTAATAGTAACAATGAATCAACAACCCAAATGGAAATGCTACTGTCACTAAAACCAAAATCAGGAAAATAACTGGCAACGGATACAACGGATGTAACGGATGAGTTATTTGTTGAAAACAAGAACTTTTTTTACATGCTTGGACTTTGCATCCTTTGATAAGAGTACTACTTGTTTGTGTAAACCAGTAGTACCAATTTTGGAAGTTTGAGAAATAAGCATGAAGTACTACTTGTTTGTGTAAACCAGTAGTACCAATTTTGGAAGTTTGAGAAATAAATATGAAGTACTACTTGTTTGTGTAAACCAGTAGTACCAATTTTGGAAGTTTGAGAAATAAATATGAAGTACTACTTGTTTGTGTAAACCAGTAGTACCAATTTTAGCCATTTGAGAAATAAGCATGAAGTACTACCTATTTGTATAAACCAGTAGTACCAATTTTAGCCATTTGAGAAATAAGCATGAAGTACTACCTGTTTGTATAAACCAGTAGTACCAATTTTGGATATTTGAGCAACAAATTCACGAATGTAAAAACAAAACTATTTGTTGAAAACAAAAATTGTTTTACACGTATCAACCATCCGTTACATCCTAGAGTCATCCGTTGCCAGAGTTTTAGATTAAGATGGATTTTACCCTCGATTTGCGCCCTTATTCTAAAGAAAGCGAACTTTATGACTGCTGCAGTTAAAAATGCTCCAGATATGGCATCGCGTTTGGTCAACGGTGTACTAGCGATTAAACCTTTAGCGAGTTTTGCCAAACATCAAGCGCGTCAAATGATGATAAAACGCGCGCACGAACTTGGTGTACCCTGGAAGAACGAAGTTGAATTACTAAAAACGCGCGACTGGCAGGCTGATTTAGCTGAAGTCAAAAATCCTGATTTATCATACCCAGATTATTACCTAACTTCCTTCCACGCTTACGAAACAGGTAATATGAGTTGGCTGGCAGCTTTTGAAGTCGAGTCTGCTGCATATGCTGTCCACGCAAAAATCTGGCAAGATGAAGGCGCCCAAGGTGATACAAAACTGCGTCAAAATTATCACAATATCCTAAAAAAGCATATATCAAACCCACCTCAAACCGTTCTTGACATGGGCTGTAGTGTTGGAATGAGTACTTTTGCTCTGCAAGAATTATATCCAAACGCACAAGTTACAGGTTTAGACTTATCACCTTATTTCTTAGCTGTTGCTCATTATCGCGCGCAAGAGCGGCAAAGCAAAATCAACTGGGTTCATGCAGCAGCAGAGTCTACTGGTTTACCTGATGCTGAGTTTGATTTAGTCTCAATATTCTTGGTTTGTCACGAGTTACCTCAATTTGCTACACGACAAATTTTTGCTGAAGCACGAAGGTTAGTGCGTCCAGGTGGTCATTTAGCAATAATGGATATGAATCCTAAAGCGGAAGCATTTAAAATGATGCCTCCCTATGTATTTACATTGCTCAAAAGTACAGAACCTTATTTAGACGACTATTTTAGCTTGGATATTGAGCAAGCTTTAATTGAAGCAGGTTTTGCGGCGCCTGTCATTGCTTCTAACAGTCCTCGTCACCGTACTATCATCGCTAAAGTCATATAGGTTACATTAACCAATTACCTGCTTCACTCGAACTTCTTCTGATTGAGTTAACTTTTTAACTAAATCTTCGCGGATGGCTTCTAGGTACATAGCGTCATTAGCTATATCAGAAGCTTCATCCGCATCAGCATTTCTCATATCGAGGCATTGACGAGAAATAGTTGATTTGATTAACTTGAAAGTTGCACATCGTTAATGTAACCAGTATAGTTAGGGGTTTCTCCATTATCATTAGCTTGCTTATCTACAAAAGCCAAAATATCCTCTTGCTTTTTAACCTTATTTATTTATCATACTATGTTATATGTTCAAGCAGTGAACAGGCGGGACGCCTGTTCCACCTGTTAGCTTATACTTGTGCTAGTACTGGTTGATTTTGTGTTATGGAAGGTGTGTCTGTTTGAGAGTTATTGCATAAAATTTCGCAGGAGTTATTAGGACTCTCGATAAGTTTGATTTTGTGGAGGCTGGCACCAATATTTTGAATAGGCGCCCGTAGCACGTTACTAATATAAAGTGCGATGTTTTCCGCAGTGGGTACTACTTCACTAAAGTAAGCAATGTCTTTGTTTAAGAAGGTATGATCAAAGGGTTCTACTGCATAATCGTCAATTACTTTCTGCAAGGCGCCTAAATCAACTAACATACCTGTACGTTTGTCGATGTCGCCTTTGACGGTTACTTCTAAGTGGTAATTATGTCCATGACCGTTAGGACGCGCGCATTTACCGTAAATCTCGAAGTTTTTTTCGTCACTCAAGCTCGGATGTGCTAAACGGTGTGCGGCGCTAAAGTGAGTGCTGACGGTGAGATAAGCTTCCATTGCGTTGCCCATATAATCTGCCCAAAGTTCAGGATGTTCAAATAGCTGTATGCGGACTACAGGTAAATGCGGTGCTAGTTTTTGCCAAATTACCCGTGCGATATTTTCTGTTGTTGGCAAAGTTTCTTGAAACTCTGACCAAACATCATTGAGAAACGAGTAGTCTAATTGACCCGTAACTTCTCGTTTGATTACATGTTTGACATCAGATAAATTTAACACCATGCCATATTCATCAAGCTCCCCAAGCAGGGAAACGAATAAAACATAGTTATGTCCATGTCCGGGAAATTTGGTACATGCACCAAACTTCTCAGTATTTTCAACTTCGCTCAACTCCGGCAACCAATAGCGGTGACTTGCCGAAAACTGCGCGCGGCGATTAACAATGCATTGCATGAGTACCTTGGCAGCAGAATTTAAAATTTCTTAACGTTTCACTGCTACCAGCATAGACTAATAAGGAAGCCAATAGTTAGTTGTATTTTCACTACTCACGATTGTGCTGATAATATGTCGCCTATGCCCTTGACTGCCATACTTTTGGGTTCCGTCTACTGTGAAATACTGCAATCACAACTATTCAATTAGCCTCCCTACTAGTCCATGTCATTAATTTTGGGAATAATGGTACTACTTTATGCTTTAGCCATCTAAATTTTCGCGCGAGTCAGGCGCTACTACGAACCTACCAAAACTAATGACACACACCGCTACCTATAGATATTAACAGAATCTTGTGCTTCATACAGCAATTGTTCAGCAATGCGGAACATTTCTTGTCCTGTGTGTAAATAATTTTCGTCGTAAGAGAGCGGAAAATATTTTAGTTCATCCAACCCATCGCTAATGCGATTGAGACAATGATAAAGGTGTGCTGCAGTTCGCGCTAAGATAGGAGGATTTGGTAGTGTGCGGAAAGTTGTTTGTGCGACTTTGATTTGTTCACGACAACTATCTAAGTATTCCTGAAATGCTTCTAATAAATCATCGTCGAAGGGGTCAGCGGATAAATTATCGATTTGTTCTTGTAGAGAATCAATAATCCAAGTCAGCGTATCATTTACTGGATGATAAATTCTTTGTAGCCATTGATCGACTAATTCGTCAATATCTCTTCCTGTTTGACGCTTGACTTGTTGCGGTTGTGCTGTTGTAGTTCGCTGGTTGTATGTATTATCACGAGTCCGCGAATGTCGATTTAGTCCACGGTCATAACTTTGGCGGTTTTTTTCGTCACCTAATACTTCATAAGCTGCATTTATGCGAATAATTTCTTCAGAGTCTGTGCTTTCTGGGTTAGTATCTGGGTGAAACAATTTAACCAAGCGGCGATAAGCTTGTTTAATTTCCGCTTGGCTGGCTTTTTCACTTACTTTAAGGGTGTCGTAGTGGTTTGTATCAGACATTAACTGTGGGTATCAAAGCAATAAGAAAGCAATTTAGTTTAGATGCAGTTAAGTTAAATAAACAAATCTTCGCTACTGACTAACTTTGAATTCTAAGTCTTGAAACAAAGGTGTGCTTAAATATCTTTCACCGAAACTTGGTTGAATCATTACAATCAAACGTCCAGCATTTTCTTTGCGTTTTGCTACCTCAATTGCAGCATACAACGCGGCGCCGCTAGAAATTCCTGATAATAACCCTTCTTCACGAGCTAAACGGCGCCCATAAGCTATAGCCTGGTCATCGGTTACAGTAATAACCTCATCTATTAATTTTACCTTAAGGACTTGCGGAATAAAACCGGCGCCAATGCCCTGAATTTTATGTGGTCCAGGTCGTCCCCCTGAAAGTACTGGACTGTTGTTAGGTTCTACTGCAATTGCTTTAAAACTAGGTTTAATTGCTTTTATTACCTCAGCTACACCCGTAATTGTCCCTCCAGTACCTATACCCGCAACTACCATGTCAACCTGTCCATCCGTATCCTGCCAAATTTCAAGAGCAGTGGTTTCACGGTGTATTTTAGTGTTTGCTGGGTTGCGAAACTGCTGCAACATATACGCATGGGGCGTAGTATCAACTATTTCCTGCGCGCGACTAATGGCACCACCCATACCTTCAATACCAGGTGTTAATACTAACTCAGCACCATATGCCCGTAACATCGCGCGTCGTTCGCCGCTCATTGTTTCTGGCATCGTCAAAATTAACCGATAACCCTTTGCCGCAGCAGCCATTGCCAAAGCAATTCCTGTATTACCAGATGTCGGTTCTACAAGCGTAGTTTTTTCAGGAAAAATCAACCCCTCTGCTTCAGCAGCATTAATCATACTTATACCTATCCGGTCTTTCACGGATGCGGAAGGGTTCATACTTTCCATTTTGACGACAATTTTCGCCACACACCCTTCAGCTTGAGGTATACGGTTCAACTGCACTAAAGGAGTGCGACCAATAAGTTCTGTAATATCACGTGCAATGTTCATAATAATAGTTAGGAGTGATGAGTGCTGAGTGCTGAGTGCTGAGTGCTGAGTGCTAAGTGTTAAAAAGCAAAGTTAGGAACTAAAAAGTGAAAGTTCAAAATTCAACTCATAATTCAGCACTCAGCACTCAGAACTTTTAATTAAATGTAGTACATAATATCCAACTGTTTGCGCGCGTCGCGTTTCTCACACAAGTCGGCAAGAGTGTAATTCTTTAAAACTACGTTTGCGGCTTGACGTGCTTCTTGCCAAACTTCTTCAATAACTGAGCTATCTGGTGTTTTAGGCTTGACTTCTTCTTCAGAGGTTCGGACATCAAAGCCTTCTAAACAAATTAAAACCTCGTATATTGATATTTTCCAGGGTTCGCGCGCTAGGAGGTAGCCTCCTTTAGAACCGCGTTGACTTCTGAGAATACCTCCACGTCTAAGAGTTGCCAATAATTGTTCTAAATAGCGGTCGGGTATATTTTGCTGTGCCGCAATTTGTCGAATTTGTAGTGGCTCTCCGTTTTGGTACTGCGAAGCCAGTTCCAATAATGCCAATATTGCATATTCTGATTTACAAGATAGTTCCACAGGCGGCAAATTTATTATAGGGATTTCTTCTAGTATACTCCGGTTCTCCAGTGGGGTTTGTTCGGTTTCCATACAAAATAAAATAATTCCCCGCGTTATCGCAGGGAATTTAGAATCTTAGGCTATTTTTTCATCTATTAGTCTTTCTAACGAGTTATCGACAGAAAGACTAATGATTCAAAATTACTAGCAGTTTTAGAATGTGAAAGTGGTTCTTAAAGTACCGATGATAGCGTTATCGTCGTTGGTTTGACCAGGATTGGTCAACCAGATAACACCGGGGGTAATGGAAATGTTGTCGCTGACCCGGTATTTGTAGAAACCTTCGATATGATAAGGAACATTTCTCTCATTACGACTTGCACGATTAAACGAATAAGGTTCGGCGCCTGCGAAAATACCAAGAACGTTACCCTTCTTACCGAAGTCAGGTAGCGCAATACCAGCACCATAACTCCAAGCTTCGCGGTCATTACCAGAACCTTGGCTGTTTAAATCGTGGTAAGATACGAAGCCACTGATAGATAACTTATCGCTAGGTCTAAATGCAACCGAGGCGCCGTAAGAATTACTATTAGTTGGAGTATCAAGGACGTTAGCTTGACGAGTACCAACAAGAGGAATATTTGTGCCGATTACTGATTGACCAGTAGCTGGGCTAACTATGTTGCCAGTACCACCAAAACCGCCTGCATCGAATAAAGTACTACCAGCACCATGATAACCATGCACGTAGGTTGCTGCCAAGGCAATGCGCTGACCCAAATTGAAGTTTAACTGTCCAAGTGCTGCGTAGTTACCATTAAACACACCTGAACCCAAACCAGGATTATTTGGTTCGGAACCCAAGTAACCAACAGTTATCGAACTAGGCTTGAGAATACCGCCACCTGTACCAAATGGAATATTCAACGCTGCACCAGCACCACCACCTATTCGATAAATGGGGTTTTCTGATGCGAATGCTGATAAGGCGCCGTTACCACCGTCATAATCTTCAAAGTATGGGTTGTTAGTAGCTGCATAGTCGCTATGAATACCACCTGTTGCTGCTACATATAACTGAGCAGGCCCAATAGGTACATAATAAGCTAACCAATCTAAAGCAACGCCGTTGGTCGTGTTGCCTGTTCCAATGATGTTAACGTTTTGGGTACCTTCAAAAGTACCGTTAACACCCAAGTCGTTACCTGCACCATCGCGTGCCCCTAAATTTAAACGCTGACCGTTACCTGCTGCCAAGCGAGTGTGCAATACGTCTCTACCAGTGAAACTGGTTTGTAAGTCAAGACGAATGCGGTTTTGCAGAACTGTGTTGTTACGGCTGTCTGCACGGTCGCCAAATGCATCGGTTACAGCGAAGATTGCTTCACCCACTAACTTGGTTGTGGTTGAAAATTGGTTTGCCTCTAATTCCGCAGTACGTGCTTCTAAGTTATCAACGCGACCACGTAAGGTTGCTAGTTCTGCACTAAATTCTTCTTGTAAGCGCTGTAAGGTTGCTAAGTCTTCTTTTCTAACCAAGTCAGCGGTTGCGGTTGCGATTAACTCATTTACGCGGTCTAAACAAGCGTTTAAACCTGCTGCGAATTCATAACGAGTTAACGCGCGATTTCCACGATAGGTACCGTTAGGATAACCAGCGATACAACCATAGCGTTCTACCAAGGATTGTAATGCTTGGAAAGCCCAATCTGTTGGCTGTACATCGGAAAACTGAGAAACCGATGTTACTTGACCTTGGGAGTTGCCTCTTCCCTCATTACCATATTTATTGATTTCGTCGATACTGTTGACATTTGTTTGTTGCGGTTGCGCTTGTGCCAACAAATCTGTTTTTTTAGCAGTGTCAATGGGGGTAACTGCTGTAAAGACTGATGTAGTCTTTGTTGTGTTCTCTGTAGATGCTGTTAATGTGGCTTCATTTGAAGCTACTTTTGAATCTACTGCATTCACTTGGGTTGTCTTACCAGAAGCTGCAAATGCTGACGCTGATACTAGAAGCGTCGCACCTAGAACTGCTGGGCTTACCACTAAAGATTTCCACAAGATATTTGACATCTCTGTTGTTCTCCTCACACCTCGTGTAGACATTTTGTTTGCTGCAACTAATGTTTAGTTAATGCTACTTCTATTTTTGACTTCTAGATTCAGGCAAAAGTGCCCACATCTACAATTTTAGTTTTAGCAAAGTTTATAGAATTACGCTAACCCTTTTCACAATTAACTTGTGTGTAAAAGCTGCTTACAACTCTATATATTATAAAACAACACTTTTGCCTTCTGACAAGATGCTAGCGTTCACACTGCCAACTGTCACATACCTAATTTAGGATATTTTTAATTACCAATATATTACTGTCGGTAGATTTTTATCTCACTGTTTTTAGAAATTTATACTGTCAGCATCAGTTTAAGTACTTAAGTTAGTTCTTAAACTTTCACGTGATAAGCTAATATTCTTGATATTTGCTTCAATTCTCATTTGCTCTTCAATGAAAATACTGAGAAGAATTTACTTAGAGTAATTTTTAGCTAATTTGTGAAATAACTTGGGCTAGCTCAAAATCTTTCTGTGTCAACCCACCTGCATCGTGGGTAGTTAAAGTGATCTTTACCGTATTGTAAGAAATTTCTATATCTGGATGATGTCCTGCTGACTCTGCAGGTTCAACTAGCTTATTGATAAAATCTATCGCTTGAATAAAGTCTTTGAATTTACGTGTTGTACGTAGCGTTTGCTCGTCAACACTCCATCCCTGAAGCATTTGTGAACGTTCTTCAATCTCTCTTGAGCTTAGTAGTGGCGCCATATAACACCTCCTTAGCATCTATCGGTCTGCATTTTGCCCTGATGTTGGCATTTTACTTCTATTTGTCGTGCGTACATATACATAAAACTATCCGCCCTTACTTAAATCGGGGGACTTAAGTAAGGGCGGTCTAGTCGGGTCTTCAGGTTGCAACCAGACTGCCGGAAGGAACTCCAAGCATAATCTAGCCACTTAAGCTAACTCAGTCAGATAAGCAGACTAAGAGTAACTCCTAGAGAACAGCCCCGGCACTCAGCCGGCTAACTGCAACCTGATGACCCATGCGTATACTACTTTCTATCATGGGCATCACCTCCTTGTTGCCTAAACGGTCTTAGTTTCAAAAGGCAGAAGCATAAAGCTTCCGGGTGTTTGTTCCTATAAATTAATATAGCACATGCGAATGGATTTGTGTCTATAGTTTTCGATTAAAATAAAAAACCCCACCTTATAGGTGGAGTTTTCTATTTAACAGACACTGAGTTACTCAAAAGAGACATTACAGTGCGTTACCACGAGGTAGTACTTCTTCTGGGAATACGAACTTCTCGTGAGGTTGGTCTTGAGGCGCCATCCAAGCACGAATACCTTCGTTTAGAAGAATATTCTTGGTGTAGAAGGTTTCAAACTCAGGGTCTTCTGCTGCACGTAACTCTTGTGATACGAAGTCGTAAGCACGTAAGTTAAGCGCTAGACCAACGATACCAACTGCACTCATCCACAACCCTGTTACAGGTACGAATAGCATGAAGAAGTGCAACCAGCGTTTGTTAGAGAAAGCAATACCAAAGATTTGTGACCAGAAACGGTTTGCAGTCACCATCGAATAAGTTTCTTCTGCTTGAGTTGGGTTGAAAGCGCGGAAAGTGTTCGATCCGTCACCATCTTCAAACAATGTATTTTCCACAGTTGCACCGTGAATTGCACATAATAGCGCACCACCGAGTACACCAGCTACTCCCATCATATGGAAGGGGTTGAGTGTCCAGTTGTGGAAACCTTGTAAGAACAGCAAGAAACGGAAGATTGCTGCGACTCCAAAGCTAGGAGCAAAGAACCAAGATGACTGACCCAAGGGGTACATCAAGAATACGCTGACAAATACAGCAATTGGCGCACTAAAAGCAATTGCATTATAAGGACGAATCCCTACTAAGCGTGCAACTTCAAACTGACGTAGCATAAAGCCAATCAATCCGAAGGCGCCGTGCAATGCAACAAATGCCCACAAACCACCTAATTGGCACCAGCGAGTAAAATCACCTTGTGCTTCAGGTCCCCACAACAATAACAATGAATGTCCCATTGCGTCTGCGGGAGTTGAGACTGCTACTGTTAAAAAGTTACAACCTTCTAAGTAGCTCGATGCTAATCCGTGTGTATACCACGAAGTTACAAAAGTTGTTCCAGTTAGCCAACCGCCGAGTGCTAGGAAAGCGCAAGGAAACAATAGAATTCCTGACCAACCTACGAATACGAAACGGTCACGCTTTAACCAGTCGTCGAGTACGTCAAACCACCCACGGCTTCTGGGGGCACGTCCTGCTGCAATGGTCATGATTAGCGAATCTCCAGAATATTATAATTACAGGGATTTTACCTATCTGTACACCGAAAAATAAGTATTGGTAACAGACAGATAATTAACTGGGTGTCAAATCCAGTTTACAATTTTTTACCTTCTCTAATATATTAGAGCCTATTTACTTATTTTTCCAGGGGGTTTTTAATCTAACTCAGCACTTCTTAGGGCAAAAATGCTTACATGGTATAGATTACGGCTATTGTAGAGAAATATTAAGAATAAGTAAAAAATATTTAAGGAAGCTAGGGGCGGGTTCACCTCAATTTTTCATTATTTATCAGGATATAGATAAACCCGCCCGTACAGGAGTATTGAGGCGGGGCGGGTGAAGCTAAATTTTTCATTATTTATCAGGATATAGATAAACCCGCCCGTACAGGAGTATTGAGGCGGGGCGGGTTCACCTCAATTTTTCATTATTTATCAGGATATAGATAAACCCGCCCGTACAGGAGTATTGAGGCGGGGCGGGTGAAGCTAAATTTTTCATTATTTTCCAGTATGTAGATAAACCCGCCCGTACAGGAGTATTGAGGCGGGGCGGGTGAAGCTAAATTTTTCATTATTTTCCAGTATGTAGATAAACCCGCCCGTACAGGAGTATTGAGTCGGGGCGGGTTCAACTAAATTTCGATTATTTACCAAGATGTAGATAAACCCGCCCATACTAAGAAGGTTCAACTAAATTTTCGATTATTTACCAGGATGTAGATAAACCCGCCCATACAGGAGTTAGTCTACACGCTAGAATGATTGCTGAGATTTAAATTTTGTAAAGCCGAAATGTTCACCATCGATTTAACTGTCAAAAATACCGCTTTCCCTCTTTCGATACAGCGTAAGTCCCCTGAAGATGCTGAGGCAGTTTACCAGCTAATTACAACTGCTATGCGTTCGGGTACTCCAGATATTATTGAACTGAAGTGTGAAGGTAAAACTGAGAAAAAGATTGCTGTTCGAGCAAGTGAAATTTCTGGGTTGCAAGTAACTCAGAAAGAAGGTTCAGCAATTGGTACTGGCAGACCACCTGGTTTCTTCGCTGTTACTGCTGAGTAAGCGATGGCAGCATGGTACAACTAGGTATTGAAGTCAAAGATTTAAACTTTAACTGGTCTTCCGGACAAGAGGTTATTAAATCTTGCTCGTTGCAAGTTCCTCAAGGTGAGTTTTGGATGCTCTTGGGTACTAATGGCAGCGGTAAATCAACTATATTAAGATTGCTCGCTGGACTATTGGCGCCATTATCAGGTGATATTAAAACTTTGCAACCTGTTGGTTTTGTGTTCCAAAACCCTGACCACCAACTAGTTATGCCTACAGTTGGTGCTGATGTCGCATTTGGACTAGTAGAAGAAAAACTACCATCCCAAGCTGTGAGAGTGAGAGTTGAAGAAGCATTAAACGCCGTCAACTTACTTCCCTTGCTTAGGCGCCCAATTTATGCATTGAGCGGCGGACAAAAACAGCGTGTTGCTATTGCAGGCGCCTTAGCACGTCATTGTGAGGTTCTATTATTAGATGAACCAACAGCATTACTCGACCCTGATAGTCAGCTTGAATTAGTATCAGGTGTTCATCGCTTAGTTAAAAGTCGCGGTATCACTGCTCTATGGGTAACACACCGCTTAGATGAACTGGACTACTGTGATGGAGCTTTTTTACTCGAAAAAGGCGTACTTGTTGATAGTGGGGAAGCACAACGACTTAAACAACGATTAATTGAAAATGAGTAGAAAGTGCTGAGTGCTGAGTTCTGAGTTACTACTCAGCACTCAGCACTCAGCACTCAGCACTCATTACTTTTTATGTAACATAATGTTACAATAGGGACTTGGATTATTATAAGAGTTATGAACGATTTTGTTAACTCTAGAAAATTTGTGAATAAAAACCATGTCCCGTTCTCTAGCACCAGCCGTTCTATTAGTGGACGGCTACAATATAATAGGCGCCTGGTCTTGCCTAAAAAAGACTCGTGATACTGCTGGTCTTGAAGCAGCACGCGGTGAATTAGTCGAATCAATGGCTAGTTACAGTGCATTTCAAGGCTACCAGACTCAAATTGTTTTTGACGCTCAGTATCAAAATACTTGTAGCAATCGAGAGGTAATAACAGAGCTTTTATCTGTTCATTATACTGAGTTCGGACAAACCGCAGATACTTATATAGAAAAAAGTTGTGCATCTTACCGTCATCACATTGCTCAGTCGTTAATATCGCGTGTCATTGTCGCTACATCAGACCGCGCGCAGCAGTTGATGATACAAGGTTACGGCGCCGAATGGATGTCCGCTCTACAACTTTGTCATGAAGTTCAAGCTAACGTTTGTCGTGCGCGTCAAAAGTATAACCCACGCAAACAGAATAACGGTAGATTTTTAGCTAATTCAATCGATGATAAAGCACGTCAGCGTTTAGCTGAGTTAAGAATGCTACCTTGATTATTTGACCAAATGCTCATCAATATGAATCTAACCGATAACCACGGTTGTGTAACTCCCTAATATTTTTAGGGAGTTACTGCTACTAAATAATTATATAGTTAAGTGCTGCTTGTTTAAATATAGCCCAAATTCCTTTATCTGTAAGCTTTTCAATCAAAATAAAAAAAAATTCCAAAAACACTTGCCATTTTTAAATTTTACCTCTAATATTATTAACTGTGCGGCTCATTCCTCAGTAGCTCAGTGGTAGAGCGATCGGCTGTTAACCGATTGGTCGCAGGTTCGAATCCTGCCTGGGGAGTATTAATTAAAGTAAGTATAACTGTAAGGGTGAGGGTTTTGGAGATGATAGATTGCAAGCCTCACGCCTCTTACTTTCAAAGACACTGGTTACTCGACCGGAATATTAATTTCCTAAATCATGCTTCATTCGGCGCCTGTCCGCGACCTGTTTTAGAAGTACAGGCCAAGTTACGTTCGCAGTTAGAAAATGAACCACTACGGTTTTTTGGTAGAGAATGGGAACCCTTGTTAGATGGTTCTAGAAATAAGCTTGCAACGTTTGTAGGTGTAGAATCACAAGATTTAGTATTTGTACCTAATGCTACGACAGGAGTTAACGCTGTATTGCGTTCGCTCCCGTTTACATCTGATGATGAGTTACTGACTACTAACCATGAATATAACGCTTGTCGGAATGCGCTTAATTTTATTGCAAGTTATGTTAATGCCAAGGTGGTAGTAGCTAATGTTCCTTTTCCTATTGAGTCACCAGAACAAATTATTGAAGCGGTTGTAGAAAAGGTATCACCAAAAACGCGGTTGGCATTGTTAGACCATATAACAAGTCAAACCGGATTAATATTTCCAATTCAGCAGCTAGTTCAAGAATTACAAACACGTGGTGTAGATGTACTAGTAGATGGCGCTCATGCACCGGGGATGGTACCTTTAAACTTGAGCGAAATAGGCGCCACTTACTATACAGGAAATTGCCATAAATGGTTATGCGCTCCAAAAGGTGCAGCGTTTTTGTACGTCAAGCGAGATAAACAGCCTATTATACGTCCTTTAACTATTAGTCACGGTGCCAACTCTACGCTTACACATAAAAGTCGTTTTCAGTTAGAATTTGACTGGATGGGTACCGATGACCCAACGGCATATATGTGTGTCGGTGAAGCCATACAATTTATGGGTTCGCTTTTAGCTGGTGGGTGGGATGAATTAATGCAGCGTAACCATGACTTGGTGATGCAGGGAAGGCAAGTAATTTGTAAGTTGCTGGACATAGCAGTACCATGTCCAGAATTAATGATTGGTTCGATGGCGACTTTAACTATTCCTAAAATATTAGAGAAATATACTTATACATCACTTCACGATCAATTATTTGATAAGTATGGAATTGAAGTGCAAGTAGTTCCGTGGCAGGGAGAATTCAAGTTATTAGTGCGAATCTCGGCACAGATTTACAATTCAATCGAACAGTATGATTGTTTAGGTGAAGCACTGCAAAAAATAGTTAAAAGCCTAAGTTAGAAGCCTAAGTTAAAAATTTAACTTGATGACTTTTTCGTTTCCGGCATCGCAAACCAAAACCAAAATAAACCAATTGCAGCAATTATACCTAAAGCAGTAAAACCAACTTTATAACCTGCTGCTTTAACTAAAAACCCACTTCCTAAATTACTTAACGCTGCTCCAATTCCAACCATTGTATTTATGGCGCCTTGTGCAAAATTAAATCGTCCAGTACCTTGTGTGAGGTCTGCGACTACAATTACAAGTAGTACTGTAAATATACCTGATGCAATCCCCTCAAAAACTTGCATTGATATCAAAAATAAAGGATTATTACTTAAGGTATATAGAAACGCCCGCAATATAACTGCAATAAAAGCTACTAGTAATAACGGTTTCCTCCCCCAACTGTCAGCGGTTTTTCCTGCCCAAGCTGCAACGGGAATCATAATTAACTGTGAAATAACAACAGCAGCAGAAACGTAAACTGAGCTTGCATCTTGTTTGCCTCCGCTTAACTGTTGACTTACTAATGGTAATAACGCTGCAGAAGCAAGGTAAAAGATAAGTACTGACGAAGCAAATACGAGTAGCTGGCGATTACGGAACAAGTCTTTGATGTTAGCACGCTCACCACCATTTTCTGAGTCATCAGCGCGCGCTTGAACATTATCGATGTCTTGATTACGTATTTGGAAAACTGAAAAAACTGTAATAATACATAAAATTACTAGCAAGTAAAAAACCCATATTCGTCCAACAAATTGCCCTAAAATACCAGCAACAATTGCCGAACAAGCATTACCTGCATGGTTAAATGCTTCATTCCGCCCGACTCTCTTCTGCAGACGTTGCTTTCCTACCAACCCCAATGAAATAGCAGCTATTGTAGGGCCTACAATCACAGAAGATATACCAATAACGGCTTGGGATGCAACTACTGCAAATAAAGACTTAAAGTTGATGATTACCAAATAGCTAACACCAACAGCAAAAGTCGAAATTGCAACTAGTAATCTTTTGTCGCGAGACGCATCAACTATAGCACCTGCTGGTGTTTGTGTCAAAATCCCAGCAATGCTAGTTGTAGATATGGCAATACCTACTAGTTCAGGACTCCATTGACGGTCAGCAGTTAGAAAAATCGCTAAGTAAGGTTCAAAAACATCGCGTACATCACCTAAAGTTAAATTAACTCTATCCAGCGCGCGCTTCGAGGTTTTCAAATCCCCTTCCGAATCTTTATTCTGGCTAGAAAGCTGATTTTTAGCTTTCTGCTTAAATTTTTTCATCATTATTGTTTGCTGTGGTATAAAAATATACGGTGTCACTTTTGACAATAATTGCATTTTTGTTATATGAATTCTTCACTCTATAGTCATATTAATATTTTCTTAATATTGATGAATGTTGATTTATAATTGGTGCCTAACTGCATTTTGTTTTTGCGTTTGATTTTTGGATTTATCATGCAGTTACACACCCTACGCATTATTTGTATAAAAGAAAAAAATGACTTAAATTTATATCTTTTGATAGATATTTAAATCATACTAATCATGCGCTAGATAGATTAAAAATAATCATGCTGTAGACGGATTGCTATTATGTAGCAATATTATCAAAATGTACTTAACAAAATAAAGAACTTCTAAATTTGAATGAACGCAATTAGTTTATTCTTCTGGAAACAAAACGATGGTTTTTATGGAAAGTAAGTATTTACAAGTAGTTGCTGACTTTCCAGCGGCAAAACCTAACCACGTTTCACCTACGATTTCACCTGTATTAGTTCAAAAGGCGCCGTTGTCAAGTTGCGAGGTTTGTGTAATTGTACCAGTTCGCAACGAAGCTCAAACTTTGATGCATACGCTAAAAGCTTTATTGCATCAGGTTGACCTACAAGGACAACGTTTAGACCCTAAGCGCTACGAGGTCATAGTACTCTTGAATAATTGCAGCGATAACTCCGCAGATATTGCTTGGAGTTTTGCCAAACAACATCAAGAATTAGAATTGCATCTTGTAGAAATCACTCTTCCAAAAGAGCAAGCTTATATTGGTAGAGTACGTCAGCTTTTGATGGATGAGGCATATCGGCGCCTAAATAGTATTGGACGTAAGCGAGGGATAATTGCGTCAACGGATGGAGATTCGCAAGTCAGTCAGACTTGGATTGCTGCAAATGTTCATGAAATAGCGAAGGGTGCCGACGCGGTTGGGGGAAGAATAATTACAAGTTCTGATGGTCGTGGAAAGCTAGACCCCTACGCAAGAGCTTGTTTTTTGCGTGAGGTTGGCTATCGGTATTTGATTGCAGAATTAGAAAGTTATCTAGACCCTGACCCCTTTGACCCTTTTCCTAGGCATTATCAGCATTATGGTGCTTCTTTAGCTGTCACCGTAGAAATGTATGCACTGGCTGGTGGTTTACCTGCTGTGCGAACTCCTGAAGACGTGGCTTTTTATAATGCTTTAGTCCGTGAAAACGCGCGGTTTCGCCACAGTCCATTGGTGCGGGTAACAACTTCAGCTAGACAAACTGGACGTACAAATAACGGTTTGGCTAATCAATTGAATGAGTGGACAAAAATGGGACGGCAGAACCAAGTATTTCTTGTTGAGTCTTTCCAAGCTATTGACACACGTTTACGCGCACGTCATCAACTCCGAAAAATATGGAAAGCTGTTCTAAATGGTCATCAGGTAACTTCAAATCAAGTCGTGCCTATTTCAGATAGTTTAGGAATTAATGCTGAATGGTTGGTACAGGAATTGACGCAACCAAACACCTTTGGACAGTTGTTTGAACAAGTAGAACAGCGTATGTCGTATGAGGGAGTGTGGAACGCGCGGTTTCCATATGTAGATATTCAGGAAGCGATTATGGATTTGCGGAGGTGTGTAAAGAGATTGAGAACCCCCTCCTAACCCCTCCCCCTCCTGCGGGGCTATCATGTACACACAAATCTTTTAAAGTTGCTTCAGTAAGAGATTACCCGTAACTAAATCTTCTTTCTTCGTGCCCTTTGTGACCTTTGTGGTTTATTTTTTTATGAACCACAAAGAACACAAAGAACACAAAGTGGAACATATCGGGAGTCCAAAGATGTGTGTACAGAGTAGTTTGTGGGGAGGAAAAAAATTGTATTATTTAACGGTAATTGTTTTAATTCTCGGCTTTGACATCATTCCATAAAAATGTTGGTAGGTAGCGAGCGTACTCTTCACTGCAAGCTCATATATAATCCTTTAACCTTTTCTTATTTAGCTTTTAATATTACCGAGATAAGTTTGAGTATGCTGAACCTATGTTAGTAGCAATAATATGTTTTATATAGTTATTTGCACTGAGTAAATAATTGTATAAATCATACTTTTGTCATCAGCGGTTAAATATAAATTTTCTGACTAGTTCTAGCTGAAACAACTATTTTGTTACACATACGACAATAATGGCTACTCAAATTCAACTTAACCGTGCTGGCACTGTTCAATTAGGCGGCGCCGAAATTTCTGACTTTGACCCGAAATCTAAACGCTTGTTCGTCACTGGAGAACCTGGAGGTAAACCAGTTCTTCAGGTAGTTGATGTTAGTGACCCTACAAAACCAACTAAAACTAATGATATTGACCTCTCTACTTTGGGGGGAGGGGTTCAGAGTGTAGCTATTAGAAAAGGAACGGGGACTGCAAACAGTGTTGTTGCTATGGCAGTTTCTGGTACACCTGCTACAAGTCCCGGTAAGATTGTTTTTTATGATGCTTCTACTTTAGTCAAGCTTTCTGAAGTAACGGTAGGCGCCTTGCCTGATATGATCACCTTTACTCCAGATGGTACTAAGCTACTAGTTGCCAATGAGGGTGAGCCAAACGAAGAATACAATATCGATCCAGAAGGTTCTGTAAGCATTATTGATGTTTCTTTTGATATTGCGGCTCTAAATAATACTAAAGTTACCACTGTTGCTTTTACAGCATTTAATGCTCAAGCGGCTAACCTCAGAACTCAAGGTGTTAGACTTTTTGGAAAGCTAGCCGATGGTACGAATTCTACGGTTGCTCAAGATGTAGAGCCAGAATACATAGCTGTTTCCGCTGATGGTAAAACTGCCTTTGTGACTCTGCAAGAAAATAATGCTGTTGCGGTTCTCGACATTGCAACGTCAACGATTACAAAGATTGTACCTCTAGGTTATAAAGACCATAGTCTGCCTGGAAATGGTTTTGATGCTAGTGACCGAGATGTAAACGGTACTGCTGCTGGCGGCGGTAAAATAAATATCCAAAATTGGCCAGTCTTTGGGATGTATCAACCAGATGGAATTTCATCTTTCCAGGTTGCTGGCAAAACTTATTATATTACAGCTAACGAAGGTGATTCCCGCGTCCGTCCGACAAGTGCTACTGCGGTACCTAATAGAGCAGAGGGTAGTATTTTCAACGAAGAAGCACGTGTTGCCAATCTTACCCTTGACCCTACAGCTTTCCCCAATGGTGATACCCTCAAAAGACCAGAAAATCTTGGTCGCTTAGTAGTCACCAATACTCTTGGAGATACTGATGGGGATGGTGATTTTGATCAGCTTTATGCTTATGGCGCCCGTTCGTTCTCTATCTGGGATGACCAAGGCAAATTAGTTTTTGATAGTGGCGACCAAATTGAAAAGTTTCTTGCGACAGCAACACCTTCACTTTTCAATGCCGATAGTGGAAACCCCACCTTATTTGACACTCGTTCTGATAATAAAGGAGCAGAACCAGAAGCCGCAACTGTGGGTGTAATTAACGGAAAGCCTTACGGATTCATTGGTTTAGAGCGTGCGGGTGGTGGTGTGATGGTTTACGACCTAAGCAACCCTACTGCTCCTACATTTGTGCAATACATTCGCACTGATGGTGATATTAGTCCCGAAGGTTTGAAATTTATTCCTGCGACTGATAGTCCTAATGGGAAGCCCATGTTGGCAGTTGCTAATGAGTTAAGCAATACAGCAACTCTCTACAATATCAATGAAGTTAACACTAATACCTCTTTCCAACTACAAATTCTCCACGCTTCTGACTTTGAAGCAGGCATTCCAGCGTTAGATGATGCTGTCCGTTTTAGTGCAGTTCTCAACCGTCTCAGAAATGACCCTAACCTACCAGGTAATGTTACCGCTAACACTTTAACATTATCCTCTGGTGACAACTACATCCCAGGTGCTTTCCTAAATGCTTCTAGTGATGCCAGCTTGAATAACGTGGGTGGTTTGCCTCCAGGCACATCAGTTATTGGACGAGGCGACATCGGTATTCTTAACGCTCTTGGTATTCAAGCTTCTGCTTTGGGCAACCACGAGTTTGATTTGGGCGTAAGGCAAGTTCGCGATATTATCCGTACTGGTGGTGGTAATCCGGGTACAAATTTTCCTTACCTTAGCACTAACTTAAACTTCCAGCCAGAAATTACTGCTGGGAACCTAGCAACTAGCGACTTAGCAACTAATCAAACTACTGCTGAAGCCAGCACAATTAAAGGTAAACTTGCTAAAAGCACCATCATAACTCTACCTGGTAATGATGGATTTTTTGGGACTGCTGATGACCAAAAAATTGGTATCGTTGGCGCCACCACACCAACTCTGCCGAACATATCATCTAGTGGCAGCACTATTGTTACACCTACCAACCCCATAGACTATGCGGCACTGGCAGCAGAAATTCAATCTACTGTAGATACTGTTAAAGCTCAAGGTATCAACAAAATTATACTGCTAGCGCACATGCAGCAGTTGAACATTGAACGGGATGAGTTGGCGCCTCGATTAAAGGATGTTGATATCATCATTGCTGGGGGTTCTCACACTCTTCTCTCAGATGCTAACGACACATTACGAACAGGTGATACTTCTAAGGGAGGTTATCCAGTTGTCAAAACTGCTGCTGATGGTAGGCCAACTTTAGTTGTCAATACCGATGCTAATTATAAATACGTTGGTCGTTTGGTCGCCGAGTTTGATAACAATGGTGTTATTGACGTTACGAAGCTTGACGACAAAATCAACGGTGCCTATGCTACAGATGAGGCAGGAGTTGATAGGGTTTATGGTAGCGATGTTTATCCTAAAGAAAAAGCAGACTCCAGAGTAGTAGCAATTACCGATGGTTTACGGAATGTAATTTCTGGTAAGGACAACTTAATTACAGGTAAGTCTAGCGTCTTCCTCAACGGTTCTCGTGAGGATGTTCGTACTAGAGAAACTAACTTTGGAAACTTAACGGCTGATGCTAACTTATGGCAAGCGCGTCAAATTGACCCGACCGTAGTAATTTCTTTGAAAAATGGCGGTGGTATTCGGGATAATATTGGTGTGGTTGAAGCTGCTGCTGGAGCGGTGGATGCCAATAGCGTTAGGAGACTACCAACCCAACCAAACCCCTTGGCGCCAAATAAACAAACCGGAGATGTTTCTCAACTAGATAATGAGAATGCTCTGCGCTTCAACAATGCTTTAACTTTAGTGACTGTCACAGCACAGCAACTGAAGTTAATACTCGAAAATGGTGTAGCAGGTACTCGTGCTGGCGCCACACCCGGTCAATTCCCGCAAGTGGCTGGTTTGAACTTTAGCTTTGACCCTACCAAAACAGCAATCGCCTTTAACACTGTTACTGGCGATGTTACTACGCAAGGTGAACGTGTTCGCAGTCTTAGTGTCCTAAATGCTGACGGTTCCACCCGTGATGTAATAGTACAAGACGGAAAGGTAATTGGCGACCCCAACCGCACTTTCCGCATGGTAACGCTAAACTTCTTAGCAGGCACAACATTACCAACTGCAACTAACGGTTTGGGTGGTGATAGCTATCCTTTCCCCAAATTTATTAGAGATAATCCTACCTTAGCTAACCGGGTAGATTTCTTGGGTGAAACTAGTGATTTAACAAACGGTGATGTCAACCGTAATGGCAAGATTGATACAGCGGTTCCCATTGCTGCGGGTTCCTTCACTTTTGCTGGCGCCGGTACAGAACAAGATGCCTTCGCTGAGTACATGAAAGCTGTGTATGGTACTACACCTTACAATATTCCTGACTTAGGTTTCCGACCTGATGCTCCCCGAATCACCAATCTTACAGGAGCCAGCACAACTCGCAACGCTGATAATAGCTTGACATTGAATGGCAACACTAATTTGCGTGTTACTGTTGCGGGCATCAACAGCACAAGGGTAAACGAAATTGGTGTATTTGCAGTAGATGACGACCAAAACCGCATTAACGGCATTGCACCAGGAGCAGCAGGTTATACACAGGCAGCACTGAGTCGAGCTAGGGTACTGTTCTCAGCACTTGCTAACAATCCCCAAGGTTACAACCCCACACAACTCTCTCGCACTTTAAGTGGATTAAGTAACGGTTCGAGGCTATCATTTTATTTAGTACAAAATGGTACTACCGATGGCGTATTAGCTGGACAAAATTCTAACGTTTTATTTGGCTCAACTGCTGTACAAGGTTCTACTTTAGGCGCCAACAGCTATCAGCTATCTTTCCGCGATGATCAAACTAACTCAGTATTCAACAACTTGGTTGTAAAGGTAGATAATACTTCTGAAACAACACCTCTGGGTACTGCTTTACAAGGTCAGCAACAAAGAGAACTAATCGACTTGCGCGGAATTAGCGGTCAAGTGAAGGCAAACTTTGCAGTCAACCGCGAAGCAGCATTTAACAACCTTGTTGGTTTTTATAGAGTCGCTGATGAGAATGGTGGTATTGATATCAATGGTGATGGTAGAGCAGATATTGCTGCTGGACAAGCTGGTTACGCTCAAGCTGCAATAAATGCGCGCGTTACTGATATTCGGTTGGAGGTAGCTAACCAGGGTACAGCTGCTATTAATGATAAGTTGCTTACAGGTGGTAGTATTTATGCTCCGTTCTTACTTACCAATGGTAGAACTATTGAGCAGGTAATAGCTGGACAACTTGAACAAGCTTACTTTGCATTTGGCGCCGCTAACCCTGATAAAGTTGACCACATCCGTTTGCTGGCTGACAACACCTTCGGCTTTGAGGATATACGTGGTGGTGGTGACTTCGACTTTAATGATGTTATTATCAAGGCCAATTTGAGTCTTGCATAAGTCAAATTTCCGATTTCTTGAAGTTATTGAGAATATTGAACGTATCAAAATAAATGACATGAGCCAATGGTGGTTCATGTCATTTATTTTGCGGAGTTGGTTATGTATTTTTTTACCACAGAGGCACAGAGAACACAGAGGAATGAACCACAAAGGGCACAAAGGAAGACAGAAAGAGAGAATTGATACAAGTAGAGACGCGATTTAATCGCGTCTCCACAGAAAGTTCTCTTTACGCAACAGGAGTTAAAGTTGCTTTGACAATGACATCGTTGTAATCAAAGTCACCACCACCAACTAAGTCCTCGAACCCGAACGTGTTGTTACCTAGTAAGCGAACGTGGTCTACTTTATATGAGTTGGCGGCGCCGTATACAAAGTAAGCTCGGTCGGTTTGTCCTGCTATTACTTGCTCAACTGTTCTACCATCGGAAATATCAGGATATAACTATAAAATCAAGTCTATTAAATTAATAAAATATCATAATAATTTATTTTTTAAATAATTAAATATGAAATAAAAGCGCTTTAAGAATGAAAATTTCAATAGCATTTCATGAATATAAACTCAATCTTCAAGATTAACTATAGGTTAATATTTATAAATTTATCAACTTGAAAAAACGTTATTACCCATCCCTATAAAATTGTTAACAATAATATGACGGAAATTTTCTAAATCCGTTGACCAATTTTTTAGTTTAAGCTTTGTTTGCTCTCGGCGCCCTTATAGAGGATAATTGCCAATATAATAATTAAGGCTGCCAGTAAACAACAAAGCTGCGATTGGTAACTTCTCTGGCTCTTGAATGCTTTAGAAGGATTCAGTTGTATAACAATATCGTTATAATCGCGCCTACAGTTTTTTGGATTTCAACTATTTTTGCCGAATTACTCCTAGTTATATGTTTACTTTATAATTGAGTATTTAGTTATCCAAATTAACTTAGCAAGGTTAAGAACTGATAAGTTGAACATTAAGAATTAGATCGTTATGTATAATATGTGACAAATCATCCTTTTAGAAATTAAACGGTTCTGGAATCTTTAATTTTTATTACATCAATTCTCAAAAAGTCTAATTACAGCTAATATATTCATAATAACTAAATAAATTTAATCTAGTCTTAAACTATTTGATAATCAAATAACTTCTTGTTGAGATTAGACATGAAACAATCTTAATAAATTTGTAAATGCACGGGAGCATACCGTTTTTACAGAAATACCACGCGGTGCCACAGACACTTTTGTTATCTAAATAACATTTGCTTTAGTATGAATATATTATTTAGTATTCAGTATCTAAAACTAGATAATTGGTAGTAATTATTTATTATAGCTGAGTGAATACCGCAAATTACGCGGTGTCTTTAGTCACTTAGGAATTTGCCCACACTCAAAACTGAAGCAAGATGTGTTTGTCTCTGCTAGTTGAGTTTTTTGTCGGAACTGGTTGTTCCTAAATGCACTCTAATAAGATGTTGTAAAGGCAATTTTATACGGACTTTTTATTGAATTTTTAGGATATTATAATCGCACATCTACTAAAACCTAAATTCCGAATCTGAAATCTAAATGACTTATATTAAAACTTCCTTTAAAGAATTTCTAGCTTCCCTTGAAGGATTTGATCAACTGCCGACAGATGTCATCGTGCGTCTGGCTGAACAAGTTCAACCGCTACGCTATCGAATTGGACAAAAGATTATCGGTAAAGACCGCACAACTAATAGTGTTGCGATTATCTATGAGGGTAAAGCCAGATTATTGGGATACGATTCGCGGACACAAATGCCTATCACCCTTAAGTTACTTGAAAAAGGGTCTGTGATTGGCGCCGTTAATATATTGCGCTCAGAGAATTGCGAAACTGTGATTGCTTCGAGTGAAGTAATTTGTTTAACTTTGAACTTGAGTGAGTATTCGCGTTTGTTGACGAAATATCCAGCTTTTGCTTCTGTGGTGCAGAATCAATGTTATATAGCAGAAGTGTTTGATATTCTCGCAGCACAACCAGAAGTTCAAGCTAATGGAAATATTAATCTTAAAGAACTTACTGAAGAAGTTTACAAGCACGCGCGTGTTTTCTACCCTTCATCAAATATTCAGCTTAAACAGCTTGATAATAATTTAAACTGGTTTGTCAGCAGTGGCGCTCCGGTTAATGATGATTCTACTGGCGCCCGTTTAAAACCGCTCAATGCTCCTGATACGATTAAGGCTCAAGTACGTTTGATTGGTTTGCTGTCTGAGGATTTAGAATTTCTTTACCAGCAACCACAAGCTATTAGTACTTATTCTGAGTCGTCGATTGTACCAAAAAGCACAGAGGTAAGTATAGATATACCCTATGCATCCGATGAACAAGTATCACCACCAGTAAATAGCCCAAGTAATCAAAAATATCCTTTCTTTGGTGGAAGAGGTGAACTTAACAGTATTTATGCGTGTTTTCAAATGGTGTCAAAGCATTTGGAGATGCCATTTCGCAAAGATGTTGTACGTCGGATGTTAAATGAGCAAATCCGGCGCCAAGGAACGATATCATTCCAAGTGTGCGCGTATTTAGCACAACTAATTGGTCTTAAACCTCAACTTATAGATATACCTGCTACCTCTATAACTCGTGTTCCTACCCCCGCATTAATTAGGTATGGTGAAAGTTACGCGGTTTTATATGAAGCAAACGAGCGTCACGTAGTTGTTGGTGTACCATCGCAAGGTGTAAAACGCTGTAAACCAAGCGATTTAATCGCGAAATTAGAAGTTGAAGAAAGCAGCTACCCACCACAAGTACGGGTATTATTGCTTTCTACTACTAAGGAGACACCGCAACAGCGTTTTGGCTTGAGTTGGTTTTTACCTTACTTATCACAGCATAAACGTGTACTGACCGAAGTTTTTGTTGCTTCATTTTTTATCCAGCTAGCTGCACTCGCTAACCCACTCGTTGTTCAGCTAATCATTGATAAGGTCATTACTCAAAATAGTATCGGCACTTTACATATATTAGGCGCCCTTCTATTAGTTGTAGGTTTATTTGAATCAGTATTAACTACCCTTAGAACATATTTATTTGTTGATACGACCAACCGCATTGATATGGGGTTAGGGTCGCAAATTATTGACCATATGCTACGGTTGCCGCTACGCTACTTTGAAAAGCGACCTGTCGGTGAACTCTCGACTCGGATTAATGAGTTAGAAAATATACGTCAGTTCTTAACTGGTACTGCGCTGACGGTAGGGTTAGATGCGATATTTTCAGTAGTTTATATAGTTGTCATGCTGTTTTATAGCTGGCAATTAACTTTGGTGGGTTTGGGTACTATTCCCATATTTATTCTGTTGACAGTTGTTGCATCTCCTTTAATTAGTCGTCAACTGCGTGCGAAAGCTGAACGTAATGCCGAAACGCAGTCGTACTTAGTTGAGGTGATGTCAGGTATTCAAACCGTGAAAGCTCAAAATATCGAGTTACATTCGCGGTTTACTTGGCAAGAAAAATACGCGCGGTTTGTTGGTGCAGGGTTTCAAACGGTTATTACATCTACACTCGCTGGTTCGACGAGTAACTTTCTCAACAAACTGAGTGCTTTGCTGGTACTGTGGGTAGGCGCCTATTTAGTGCTTCAGGGTGAATTAACGCTCGGTGAATTAATTGCCTTTAGAATTATCTCCGGTTATGTAACTAGTCCAATATTACGTCTTGCACAACTTTGGCAAAGTTTCCAAGAAGTCGCATTATCTTTAGAGCGTCTCAGCGATATTGTCGATACACCTCAAGAAGCGGAACAGGATAGAAGTAATATTCCTCTGCCAGAAATTGAGGGTGCAGTTAGATACGAAAACGTTTCGTTTCGATTTAATCCGGGTACTGCATTGCAACTTAACAACGTTAGTATCGAATTTCCACCTGGTAAATTTGTGGGTATTGTCGGACAAAGCGGCGCCGGAAAAAGTACATTAACTAAGTTACTGATTCGTTTATACGAACCTGAAGCTGGCAGAATATTAATTGACGGGTACGATGTTTCTAAAGTTGAACTTTATTCACTGCGGCGCCAAATTGGTGTAGTCCCTCAAGATACATTATTATTCGACGGCACCGTTCAAGAAAATATTGCTTTAACTAACCCCGATGCTAGTACCGAAGAAATTATTGAAGCAGCGAAGATAGCTGTTGCTCATGATTTCATTATGAGTTTACCAAACGGTTATAACACCCGCGTTGGAGAAAGAGGTGCCGCATTATCGGGAGGACAAAGACAGCGAATAGCTATCGCGCGTTCAGTTCTACAAAAACCCAGACTGCTAGTTATGGACGAAGCAACTAGTGCCCTTGATTATCCCACTGAACGCCAAGTTTGCCTCAACTTAGCAGGCGCCTTCAAAGGGACAACAGTATTTTTTATTACCCATAGGCTTAATACAGTCCGTAATGCCGACATCATCGTCGTAATGGATGCTGGGAGAGTTGCAGAGTATGGAAACCACGAAGAATTAATTGCGAAAAAAGGCAATTATTATTATTTATACAACCAGCAACAGGTAGGGGCGGGTTAACCAACTATCATCAGCTAAAACGAAAAATCTACTAAACCCGCCCCCAATTATATAACAAACCACAAAGGGCACAAAGGACACAAAGGAAGAGAAGAAAGAGTAATTAATTTACACATATGAAAACCAAAAATAACGGTTCAATACGCGACGCGCGCGACCTGCCAATGGTGACAAAAACATCACCATTACCCAAAGCCGATAATTACAGTTTTGACAAATCGGTTGTATTGCGTCAATCTCCAATATGGTCGCGCGCGATAATGGTATCTTTGATGGGTATCGCTTGTTTTGGAATCATTTGGGCTTGTGTTGCTAAAATTGAGCAAGTAGTGCCAGCAGTTGGACAGTTAAAGCCAAAAGCAGCCATCAAAGAAATTCAGGCGCCCTTTAATGGAATTGTCAAAGAACTTTACGTTAAAGATGGGCAACAAGTTAAAGCTGGTGAAAAACTGTTGATTTTTGATTCTGGCGCCAATAAGGCAGAAATTGAGTCATTACAAAAGATTCGCATGAGTATATTGCAGCAAAATCAACTTTACCGCAGTTTGACTGTAACTGATTCATTGGCGCCTGCACAAATTGAGTCATTACAAAACAAATTACCGCGCGAAGTTGTGTTTTTACTCAAAAGTCGCACCGCATTACTAGCAGAAAATGAATTATTGCGAAAACAATTAGCTAATACAGGTCAAGGGCAACAACTCGGAAGCGACGAACAACAGCGTTTACAAGTTGCTAAAAAAGAACTTGATACCCGCACTGCTGCAGCACGTTTAGAAGTTGAGCAAGCTAACAAAGAGCTAGCGCAAAATCAAGTTAAAATCGATGCCGCACAAGCTAATTTAAAGATTGAACAAAGTATTTTAGATAAGCTCAAACCTTTAGCAGAGCAAGGTGCTATTGCTCAACTCCAATATTTGCAACAGCAGCAAAAAGTCCAAAACAGCAACGCTGAAATTGCCACACTGCTACAAGAACAGCAGCGTCTTCAATATAAAATTGAACAAGGGCGCCAACAAACCGATAATACTGTAGCTGTTTCTGGCAAGAACATCCTTGATAAAATCGCCGATAACAAGAAAAATATCGCCGAAATAGATAGTCAATTTACCAAAATTATGCTAGACAATGAGCAACGTTTAGCTGATACCAACAGTAAACTAGCTCAAGCACAGTTAAATATAAAATACCAAGAATTGCGGGCGCCTGTTGCTGGGACAATATTTGACTTACAAGCCAAAAATGCAGGATTTGTAGCGAGTCCAACACAGCAGCTATTAAAAATTGTACCGACTGATAACTACGTAGCAGAGATTTACATTACCAATAAAGATATTGGTTTTGTCAGAGAAGGGATGAAAGTTGATGTGCGAGTCGATTCATTTCCATACAGTGAATTTGGAGAAATTAAAGGTAAAATATCATGGATAGGTTCCGATGCACTACCACCTGACCAAACGCATCAATTTTATCGTTTCCCCGCCAAAGTTGAATTAGACAAGCAAAAGCTCAGTATCAAAGATAAAACAGTTAACTTGCAGTCAGGTATGTCAATAACCGCCAACGTAAAAATCCGTGAAGAACGAAAAGTCATTAATTTAATTACCGACATGTTCACAAATCAAGCCGATAACCTCAAACAAGTCCGCTAAAAGCTTCTTGTTCTTGTTCTTGTTCTTGTTCTTGTGGCACAGGCGTCTCGCCTGTGCTACCTTCTTATAAGCGTCTTCCCAAACACATACAATCATGGTGCAAGTTAAAATATACGGACTAAAAGAACATCTAGACCTAATCAAACCAACACTTTCTGATATCGTCAATTCGTGTGTAACGGAAGCACTTCAATACCCACCCGATAAACGCGCGCATCGATTTTTTCCCCTCGACCCTTCAGATTTTTTTTACCCAATAAGACGCACAGAGCGATACACCATCATTGAAATTAGTATGATTGAGGGTCGCAGCATCGAAGCAAAAAAGCAATTAATTCGTTTATTATTTGAGCGAGTACAGCCACTTGGAATTTCAACACAAGATTTAGAAATAACGATTTTTGAAAACCCTAAGCACAATTGGGGTTTTCGAGGCTTGCCTGGAGATGAGCATCAACTCAATTACAAAATTGAAGTGTAATTGTGCGGGTACGAAGCAATAACACCAGATTTAAGCGTTTTATTCTTGAGTTATTGGAGGCGCCCGTTAGCTAAAGTTTTATAAGCGCGAAAATTGCACCTCATGCGCCCTTAACTTTTTCTCTAGAAATTTCCTGCTTATCCGCTAGAACCTTTATAAATTCTTTTATTACTACAACTGATGTACTATTTTCTCCCATCTGTTGCACTGTGCCAACTTTCGTAGCGAATTGGAACTTGCTGGTTAATAGTGGGTGAAGTGGTGCCTGTCGATTAAAAAGAATGCATAAGTTGATTTTTTCGCACGTCTATTAAGAAAGGAGGAAAAGCAAATAAATCACTATTACATGCAGCAATCCATCATGACAGAAAAAATAGTATCCAATCATCCTGATTCCTATGGGCAATTTGCTCAAAAGCCAAGCGAGCTAATAATTGTCTGTCCTGATCCAGAAACGCTCTCAAAACCACACTTAACCAATTTTGTTGGTATTTGTGCTACAACAGGTGCCAAGGGAATTGCAATGTATCTAACGATTATTCCCCCTGGTGGAATTGCCGAACCACAGTATCATCCAGAGCATGAAACAGCAATTTATCTGCTTAATGGTAGAGTCGAAATCCTTTATGGGGAGGGACTCAGGCAATGCCGAGTGTGTGAAGCTGGGGATTTCATTTTTACTCCTCCTGGTGTTCCTCATCAACCCCGGAACCTGAGCGCAACAGAACCTGTTCATGTGTTAGTTGCTCGCAATGATTGAGATCAACAGGAGAAGGTTGTGCCCTATGACCTAACGCCCTTAAGTTAGTAACTACAACTTAGGTTAATAAATAAATGGAATCAACCGCCAAGTTGTTTCGCAGTATGTTTTGTATTGTTCTCCAAGCGAAGCTTCTAGCATCTCCTCTTCTACCTTTACTCGATAAACTCGCACGGTTAATCCTGTCAGCAAAATGATTATAAGCACAAACCAATTGCTGACAGCAAACCCTGCTCCTATATCCATAATAAATGTGCCCAAGTAGCCAGGATGTCGGATGATACTATAAAGACCTTGATTAACCATGTGATGGTCTTCTAGAATTTGCAATGTTCGTGTATAAAGCTTACCGAGTGTTTTGGCAGCCCAGAACCTGATTATAAGACCAATTATCATCAAAGCTAGCCCAAACCAACTTAAGTAATTATTTTCCCAGTTCCCAATACGATAGAAATTGAGAACAGGAGCAATAAGTATTATAAAAAGATTAAATAACCCAGTAGCCCAAATTAAACGTGAACTTCCACGGTCTGATTGACCGGGCTGTAAACTAAGAGCTTGCTCTCCTTTCCTTAACAAACGCTCAATAACGAAGTAACAAGCAATTAAAAGGTAAGCTAAAACATTTGTATTCATCTTTGAAGTAAGTGTAACCAATTAAGAAAGCAACCTTTGAACATCCACTTGAATTTGGGGGATTTGGATTAAGCCACTGTAAAAAGTTTGTTCCGAAGTGTAAACACTATTTACAGGATTGGAATAATCAATTACCTTAGAGCTTTTGAGGTCGGCTACGATGTAATCAGGAATACCATGCTCGGCGTAAACATCCCGTTTAACACCTGTGTCCTTAGCCTGGGTGCTAAAAGCATATTCTACAATTAAACAGATATCTTCGCTTTTGGGATGCTGCTGGCTATAATCTCGCTCTCTCACAATAGCAATATCAGGTTCTGGCTCTGAGTCTGATAGCGTGATTGGTTTACCTTGACGTGCCCACCAACCTTTACCAAATAATCGCTCTAAGTAACGAGCAGATGTTTCACACCTATGTGCATGTCCTGGCCCTTCAGGCGCCATATCAACTATTTTTCCTCGGATTAGTTCGCACCTGTATTCTGCTAAAACTCCAGATGCAACAATGCGATGATAATCATCAACAGTCCAGCGATGCGGTAGCAGAGTCGTCATCGTACACCTACCAAATGCTTATTGATATTTCTAAGATACAAGATATTGGGTAAGTGGCGTTTTCTAAAAGTCTTTTATTACAGTTACGACTATAGGAATCCTAAATTATTTTTGTTGGCGTAGCCTGCGTTTGCGCTTAAAAATTTAAGTATCTGTAAGGTGGGCACTGCCCACCATACGACCGAAACAGTTGTATTGATTGCATTATACTATTAAAAGTTGAGTATATTATTTAAAGTAAATTTATTCAAATCAGGAAGAAAACGATGCTGAAAAGTTACGAAGCTATTTTTGAAGACGGTCAAGTTAGATGGCTAACGGATGAGCCACAAGTGTCTTCTGCCCGTGTGATTGTAACAATTTTGGAGGATAATACACCACAAGTAAGGCGCCGAGTTCCCCCTGCTTCAATTGCAGGTAAAGGTAGAACCTTGGGTGATCTAGTAAGCCCTATGATTGAAGAAGAGGATTGGGAATGTCTTAAGTAACAAGATTATTTGAGTCAAATATAAAGCGAGGGTTAGGTCGAAGGTAATTTTAACCCAATCAACCTGAGTGAGATAGTCACTAATAATTCAAGGTATTACCGTAAAAGCTGTAATTAAGATTGTTGTTCGACCGTGTAATAGAAAATAGCTTTTTGCAATATAAATAAATAGAAGTAAACCCAAATCAATTCCAATTATTCTTACAAAAACTATAATAGTCAGCGGTAAAATAATACTAGATACGTAAAAGCTTCTATACTACTAGTTTTATTTTTAATAATTTATAATCAACTTTCCTATCGTGCATTGCAATATAATTAACAGTGATATACAAAAGCGAATGTATCCTATTTAATAAAAAACGGCAGTCAAATTCCGAAAAACATAGATATAATTAGAAATACAAAACTTATTTAACACTCGCCAGGTAAAGAAAAGTGGATAATTGGAATATTTTATTGGAAAGTAGAGACGATGGCTTCACTACAGCCACCATCTTAGAAGTCCCTGATTGCCAAATCAGTGATGAGACTAAACAAGGTGCTGTAGAAAAAGTTCAAAAGCTATTAAAGCAGCGTCTAGCACAGGCAGAAATAATTCAAATCCCTGCACCAATACAACCAGTTACTCCAGAAAATCCTTTAATGAAATTTGCTGGAATTTTTCAGGACGACCCAGATTTTATGGAAATTATGGAAGAAATTAGAGCAGAGAGAGGTTTGGATAAAATATGACATGGATTCTTGATACCGACCACGCATCACTGTTTTTAGCTGGTAATAAAGCAATAATTGCTGCTGTTGACAAGCATTATAAAGATGTAGCTATTACAGTGGTGACTGTTCAAGAACTATTTAACGGTTGGGTTGGGAGATTGAATAACCCAGTCCAAGCAAAAAATCTGACTCTACTTTACACTAAGCTCTGGGAAACTACTACTTTTATCAAGGTAATAACTGTCTTAAATTTTGATAAAAATGCTGAGGATTGTTACGACTTGTTAAGGAAAAGCTCTAAGGAATTAGGAAAAAATAAGATCGAAAAAGATTTGCGGATAGCATCAATTGCTCTAACTCAAAATGCAATAATAGCTACACGGAATCATAAAGACTTTTCCCAAATTCCAAACCTACAAATAGAAGATTTGTCTAAATAAATATTTTATTCAACTACTGTGCTTTTATCAAAAATTGATTAGAAGTAACCTGAATGGCCTAGAGCATCAAGGTTAATTGTTCAGTTGTATGGGAGGATATTACTCTTTCACGCAATTTAAAAGTAAAGTTGTAACCAGTTTTTAGTATTTATGCTATATGGTAATTTCATAAAACAAGCAATGTATACTATGTATTGAATAATACATAACTTTCTAAGTACTCTCATAGATAATTTATGAATAATTTATTTTGATTTCTAACACGTGAAAATAATGAAGCCCAAGTTTAAGGTAGTCATTCTAGTTTTAAGCGCTATTACAAATTTGGTACTAATGCCTCACCAAGTCGGCGCCAGCTTTAATGGTAAACTAACCGTTCGTGTTGACGGATTCAAAAGTCAGAAAGGACAAGTTTGTTTAACTGTCTTTTCTACTAGCAAAGGTTTTCCAGATAACGGCAAGCGCGCGAGCTTGGCTCAATGTACCAAAATTGCTGCAACACCTCAAACAGTTACCTTTCCCAACTTGAAACCAGGTAACTATGCCATTGCAGTAATTCATGACACTAATAATGATGGTGCCCTCAACCGAAATGTCCTTGGCATCCCAACAGAAGGCTTTGGCTTTTCTAACAACCTGTAATTCGCACTGGACCACCAAAATTTGGCGAATCTGCTGTATTAGTCGCAGGGCCAAGTACAAATATCTAAATTCAACTGCAATATTTCTTAGGTAGCTGATTTACATAAATAACACCATGAAAACTATATAACACTTGTGGGACAATAATCACGAACTGTCTCTTTTTTTATTTCTACTATTTTGAGCAAACCCAAGTCGTGTAACATCAAAAGTTAGGGGAATCCCTGAAGGAAACCGTTTCCCCTAGGTTTTAAATCCTTACAGCAAAAGCTTTATACACTTTAAATATAAAACTAGCCTAGGGGAAGAAGTAGGGTTTACTTTAGACTCATAGAAAACAACACAGTCAAAGAAAACAAACAATGAACCAACCAAAAACACATAGTAAGGGCGGGTTAACAAACATCCCACAACATAACGCAAAGACTAGTAAGGGCGGGTTAACAAACATCCCACAACATAACGCAAAGACTAGTAAACCCGCCCGTCTCCCCCAACCGTAATCAAAAACCTAAAAATCATGTGGCGGGTAGCTCAGTAGGTAGAGCGCGTAATATCCTTGTTTGACTTATTGCCCTAACGGGACGAATAAATGAGGGTTATCGATTTAGGTTCGCGAGGTCGCAAGTTCAAATCTTGCTCCACCACCTTATATACATCTAAATGTATATATAACCACTGGCAGGTAGCTTAACAGTAAAGCGCCAATTTTGCCCTCACGGGACGAAGACTTAGGGTTATCGCTTTCCAACGAATCCCCCCTTAATCGTCTGGATATACGAGTGCAATTCTCGTCCTGTCAATTTTATTACATAACCCTAACGGGAGTCGCGGAGGTAGAAATGACATATAAATTTTTTCTAAACCAAAATAATAAAAATCAAAATACTCCACAATCTCAAGCAATCCCCAGACGCGAAGCAGAAATGATTCAGGGACGTTCTGGTGGTTACATGTTCAAAGCTGACTTGTGGCAAGTATTACGTCGCTGCTTGTTAATTGGTACATCACAAAATACTTATTATGCAGGCAAACACGAATTAACCAATGATTTTGTTGATACCTTATTTAAAGCCATTGCCGAAAATCCAAAACGTGTAGCTTCAGAAATTGTATATGCTTCTGATGGAGGTTAGAGAAATCAACTTCTATCCATTGTAACTATTTGTATACTCGAATAAGTTGTCCTGTTAATGATTCAAAAGAAGAAATTGCTTCATTAATTCGTGTCGCTAACATGGAAAAGTCTTGATTTTCAGTACACACAATTATGCCAGCATGGTCTGCTTGCTTCGCGTGCAGTTTAATAAAATCATATCTATTAAGTGTTACGACAGCACGCTGAATACTTGCCGCAAATGCAACAACTTCGTCATCAGGAATACCTTGGTTTGCCTTACCTGCTTCTTGAACTGTTAGAACATCGTGCCCCAAAGTCCTGAGTATAAGAACAGTTTCCCTTGGAAACTGCTCGTCTGCGTATAAACGTGCCATTAATTATGCTTCGTTATGCTTTGTAATTGCTGCTTCAATCTCGTTAGCGTGTATCTGAGCATAAGACCAAGCATTTGCTAAGTCAACAGCTGATAAAGTTGGATAATTATCTAAAATTTTGGCTTCACTTAAACCTAAACGCCGATAACTCACTAGTAACCATACAGGAATACGAGTTTGTCTAATACAAGCGTCACCACCCATAACACCAGGAGTTTTGTTAATTCCTTGCCAAGTGTTAGCCAAACTTTGCGATAATATTTGAATGACCTCAGCTTTTTCTGCTGGTGTTAACGAGAGTAATTGAGATTTTAATTCTGTAAAAGTCATTTGGTCTGTTTACTTCACATTCAGGAAATATACTTATAATTAACTATATTCTAGCTGACTGCGTTGCTGATTGAAGCGATGAAAATGTCCCTTAATACAGCTATTTATTTTAACGCTTTGTCTTTTAATGACTTCTTACGGAACATACGCTCTTTTGTTGATGGCATGTAACGACATTCTATTAATTGGCTTTGTTGGGAGTTGTAGGCACCATTGTATAAACTTTCTCTTACTTCTTCTCTGTGCCCGTCGAGTCTCTGTGGTAAATATATGTACGTGTACTTATGACTGCACAGGCTAGGAAGCCTGTACCACATGTTGTGTGCTTTTCGACATTTTTAAAAAGCTAAGGCTAATATGGAGTGATTATCACGCTTTTTTAATTTATACAATTACAATGCAAGTGGCTATAACAACGAAGCGTACAAGCCGTTTTATTGATCGGTGGGCTTGGGGCGCCTTTAGTGGATTCATATTAATTTTTGTCACGTTAATTATGTCACCTTTGTGGCAGCGAACGCTGTTAGATGAAAAAGTGACGGTTCAAGATGATGAGCCTGCAAAGCTTAAACCTATAGAATTAAAACCACACACACTCGGCGCCATGCGTGTTGATGCTGAAGCACGAATAAACGCGAATGAGTGGGTAGCGTTTGAAATTCAATTGCTAGATAAAGCTGGAAAAGTGATAGCGTCGGGTACTAAGGAAGCATGGAGAGAAACTGGTACTTGGTATGAAGACGGAGAGTCCGGAAATTGGGATGAACAAGATACTCTTGGTGGGTTAGATGTACGTGCCAAGCAAGATGAGACTTTGACTATTGCGCTGGCAGTGCTTGATTATGGAACTACAGAAGGAAAAGATTTAAATCAACCTGTATCGTTTCAAGTCACTGTCAGCAATGGAATTATCGATACTGGATATTTGTGGTTAGGAATAATTTTTTCCTGTCCGTTATCTTTGGCAACTATGTACGCTGCTCGTAAAAGCGGTAAGCGCGCGATATTTGAACAAATTAACGACAGTGACCCTACTGGACGTGCAATATTGGGAGGTGAAAAGCGTTTAGTGCGTGTTCGGGTTGAAGTTGAAGCTGACGAAACGGCGCCTCCACAATTTGAAGTTACGCTAGTTATTAATGACAGCTATGGCGAACAAATATACTGTGAATCTACCGTTGTTAATGTTAAGCGCAAAACCAAAGATGGCAGTTTTATCAAAGCTGTAGTAAAACTCGATAAATTCTTTGTAATGTCTGAACGTGGTTCCTACGGTTTTCACGTAGATGTTTATCCTGATGCACCTGTAGACCGAACAAAACTAATAGTTCGTGATGGTGCCCGTACTCTTTTACCTACTGATGTAATTTATGCGCGAAAACAATAAAGAATTAGCTGTTAATTGACAATTAATAAAACTATGATTACCAAAATTTTATCTGCCGGAACTGTCTTAATTGCAGCCTCAACAATTTACGCCAGCGTCACCGACTCCAGCGCATTAGTATTGCGTCAAGAACAGCAATCAAATTATTCGCCGCGCGAAGGCACAAATCCATCAGGAAGATATAATTCCCAAGGCGTATGGATTTACACATCAACCAGCCGTAGCAGTTACGAAGGTTTCCAAGGCGGTGGACCAGGAAGCGGCAAGTAGGGGCGGGTTAACCAAAAATATAAACCCTTACGCAAAATCCCCTAAACCCGCCCCCTCAAAAACGTTCGATTAATAAAAAAATATGGGCGCCGAAGAAGAAAGTCAACACAGTTTACATATAAACAAAGCACAACGACGAATATTACTGTTAGCAGCAGCAGTATCATCCGGAACAGGACTAGCCGTAGAACTACTACTAGGCAACCTAGCAAGCTACCTAATGGGTAACCAAGCGCTCGCATACGGTATCGCCATTGGAGGATTCCTTGCAGCAATGGGTATCGGTTCATACTTAAGCAGGTTCATTGCGCCAAAAGAACAGGGACGCGCATTACAACGCGAAATGCTATCTACCTTTATCAAAATCGAACTTGCAATAGCACCTCTAACTGCCTTATTACCAATGGCATTATTTGCGCTGTTCGTCGCAGACAGTGCTGTAATTTGGCAAGCTTTATTTCTCACCACTATTTTACTAGGAATATTAGCAGGGTTAGAAGTGCCAATTCTCGCGCGGTTGCTTGAGATAGCAGATGGTGTGCGCGATGCTATTTCTGGAGTACTGGCACTTGACTATTTGGGTGGTTTGTTGGGGTCGCTAGCATTCCCCTTACTTTTACTCCCCTTGTTAAGCATGTTTCCAACTGCGTTTGTGTTAGGCGCCTTTCCTGCTCTAATGGTGTTTGCCATAGGACAGTATTTTCCATCAATGCGTCGTTGGGGATACGTAGGATTAATTTTAGGAATCGTTCTACTAGTATCGGCGCCAGTTTCCATACCAATAGGCAACAAGCTCGAAAATAATTTATATAATGCGCCAATCATCAAGCGAGTGCAATCAACTTACCAACGTATTGTTTTAACACGTCAAGGTAAAGACCTGCGCTTATTTCTCGATGGTGATTTACAATTTTCTACTGTCGATGAGTACCGCTATCACGAAGCACTAGTCCATCCAGCAATGAGCGCTGTTCCAAACCCTAAAAAAGTACTCGTATTAGGCGCTGGTGATGGAATGGCTGTGCGGGAAGTATTGAAATGGCAAGGTATAAAGCGTGTAGTTCTTATTGAACTTGACCCGACAATAGTCAAATTAGCTACTCGTTACCCTCAATTAGCTCAAGTTAATGCGAACTCACTCAAAGACCCCCGTGTTCAAGTCATTAACGCTGATGCATTTGTACAGGCGCCTAAATTACCTGATATATTCGATGTCATTATTGCCGATTTCCCTGACCCCGATCATGATAGTTTAGCTAAACTTTATTCTGATGGATTTTATAGAAGATTAATGGGGCGCCTTGCTGAAAATGGTGTTCTTGTTACCCAAGCATCAAGCTCATTTTTCACACCAAAAGTCATTAGCTGCATAACTGCGACAATTGCCCATGCAGGACTTACCGTACATCCTTATGTTGCCGATGTACCCTCGTTTGGCCCTTGGGGTTTTGTTTTAGCGTCACGTAATAATATAGATACAACAAAGCTACAGCTTGAAGTTCCAACTCGATATCTAACTACAGCGCTATTACAACATATATTTGAGTTACCTAAAGATATTCAACTAGGGAACACTGAAATTAATCGTCTTACCCGTCCTGTTATCGTTCGCTACCAGATGCAGGAATCAAGAATTAGGAATATACCGTAGGGGCGGGTTCACCTAAATTTTTGATTATTTACGATGATATAGATTAACCCGCCCGTACAGTCGGCGCCTTTATGCGGGTTCACCTAAATTTTTCATTATTTACCATGATATAGATCAACCCGCCCGTACAGGAGTTAAAGAATGTTATATATTTGGTTAGGAATCATCGCGGTGAGTGCAGCTATTATTTATACACAGCGTCAACAAATATTAAAACTTTTAAAACCAACCACATCTACTAAAACGCTGGCGCCAATAAACCGCACTATATTTGACTTAGAAATTGGTGATATTGTCCAGCATATGGCTATAGATTGGGTAGTTGAAGGTAGATTGACTTACCAAGTAGGCGCCTATTACTGGTATGAATATTTATTACAAGACAAAGATAAAATAGCTTGGTTATCTGTCGAAGAAGATGACCGTGTTGAAGTCGCGTTACTTCAACCAACAAACCAACTTGATGTAAGTAACCCACCACCTGAACTAAACTTTGCAGGAGAAACATATACGTGTATAGATTCTGGTCAAGCTAGGATGACACGTACTGGTTTAACAATGAAACGGACAGCAGAAAAATGTCAATATTTTGACTATGAAAGCGCAGATGGACAAGTTTTATCAATAGAAGTTTGGGATGGAGATATTGAAGTTTCCGTTGGAGAAAAAATCAGTCCTCGGTCGCTAACAATATTACCTGGTGATGGTAGAACTGTGTACCGCGATTAAACTGTATCGTTTTGTTGAATTGGTATTTCGATAATAAATTCGGCGCCCATTCCTGGTGATGATATACATGACAAGGCGCCGCGATGACGGTCGGTGATAATTTGGTAGCGAATTTTTAATCTATATAAAATAATAAGCTCGATTTCACTAGAAACCGAGCTTTGAAAATAAAATTTAGTGCTATGTTAAGTAATATTACATAGTCAACGATTGTGTATTGGTTTCAATGCACGATGCCAAGTCTTTTAAGAAGGCAGCTGCATGGGCGCCATATATAATACGGTGGTCGCAGGTAATATTAACTTGCATTTGCTGTTTTACACCGAACATACCATCAGGGGTTGCTACAACTTGAGGACGTGAGGCGCCGATTGCGAGTATTGAACCTTGTCCTGGTGGTAAGATGGCATCGAATGTATCAACACCAAACATTCCTAAATTGGAAATTGTAAAAGTGCCAGTACTGTATTCTTCTGGTTGAAGTTGTTTCGCGCGCGCACGGTCTACGAGTGACTTCCAGTTACGTGAGAGCGAATAAATATCAAGTTGATCAGCGTTTTGCAGTACTGGTGTAATTAGTCCACCATCGTCCATCGCAACTGCAACAGCTATATTAATGCCAGAGTGATGCACAATTCCCTGATCTGAATAACTCGCATTTAATAAAGGATGTTTTTGTAGTGTTACCGCTACAGCTTTCGCTAGCAGCGCGCTCATTGTTACACCTTTAGATTTAAGCTGTTTGTAGAGTTTGTCGAGAGCGTCAGTGGTGATAGTATAGCCAACACGGAAAACAGGAACTGCCAAGCTAGCAACCATACTCCGGTTAACAGCATTTTGCAACGTGTTAAATGGTGTTGTTGTTCCTGGCACTACTGAAACTGGTGTAGGAGTGGGTGCTGGTTTTGCAACAGGTGCTGGTATATTAACTGGTGTTTCAGGTGGAGCAACGACTGGAGCAACGACAGGAGTTGTAGTGGTTGAGACTTTGCCAGCAAGAGCTTCTATATCAGCAGCAACAATACGACCAAACGGACCACTACCAGCAGTTATTTTATCTAACTCAACTTTTAGCTCTTTTGCTAATTTCTTTGCGCGCGGTGAAGCTACAACTCGACCAGAGCGATGGTTTGAGCCATTAGAGTTTGCTGTTGTTGGTGTTGCGGTTGTACTGGCACCCGACATCGCAGCAACTGGTTGTACAACAGCTTCAGAAGTTGATTTTGCTTGTGATGAAGCGGTGGCTATTTCTGCTTCGGTTTCAACAATATAAGCAATCGCTTCTCCAACAGGCGCCGAATCACCAGCTTGAACTATGATATGGGCAAGGTATCCTTCGTAAAAGGATTCTACATCCATATCGGCTTTATCAGACTCGACGACCACCACAGTTTCGCCTTTTTCCACTTTGTCACCGGGTGATTTTGCCCAAGAGACTATTTTGCCTTCGGTCATGGTGGAACTAAGCGCGGGCATGAATACTTCGTAAATGCTCATCTTGTGTGGTTAGGTTAATCGATAAATTATAGATTGTGCCAAATCGAATTGTAGCTCTTCAAAGCGTGCGAGGAACCATCTGTATGATATTTGTGTCTATAAATTTTGTAAGCAACTACCTTACCCCTCTCTCCAAAGTGTGATTTATACATAAAGTTATCAGATTATAGGAGGAAACACCGTATATAGACTTAAAATGCAAAGTTGATAATTAAACCTTCTCACACAACGTTTTGTTATGTCGGCAAAGCCAAAGATCGCTTTTATTTTGATACTAAGTATCTTTGCCACTATCAGCGCTAGCGTTATTTTTAACAGTTCTAATTCATCCACACTGGTTTATACAAATCAGAACGTGCAAGCGCAACAACCTCCTGTGGCAATAGAAGCTGCTGACATTGCAGCTAACCCCGAACGCGCGAAATATAAAACGATACCTTTAGAAAGTATAAAATCCGCGCTCCAAGGTACAGACCCAGCATCGCTAGCAATGGAAGCATTTGATACAAATGGAATTGAGCGTAAACCTCGAAAAGTCGAGGTTGCTTACCCTCAACCCAATCAAGCTTTAGTAACAATTACTCAAAAAGATTTAGTTAAAAACTCTCGCGATGCAGTTCGCTACCGTGTCGAACTCAGCAGCTTTGGACGCACTATACTCGCTACCTCACCTCCCATGTGGCAAATAGTATGGGTCGGAAAACGAAACCAAGAAAGTGCTGAGTAGAAAGTGCTGAGTGCTGAGGAGAGTGCTGAGGAGAGTGCTGAGTAGAAAGTGCTGAGTGCTGAGGAGAGTACTGAATGCTGAGTATTAATTTCTAACTCTTAACTCCTAACTCTTAACTCCTAACTTCTAACTCTACTCAGCACTCAGCACGAGCGCACTCAGCACTCATAACTTTTTTAGATGTCTCCGCGAATTTCTTCGACGACTCCATCACGGATGACTACTTCGACTTGTAACTTACTAATTAAGTTATCCCCTGGTTCGACGCGGAAGAAACCTTCCATTTGGAATTGATTTACTTCTTGGTCAAGTTCCAATAGCTGAACTTGTTGGAGATTTTGCAAGCTTTGGTTCTTTTGTTCTAGCAGTTCACTTTTTTTCTCATTCACCTGCGCTTGGATATTGTCTATCTGCTGTAAGGTTTGAGGACCGGGTGGTTGTAAACCTTGTTTTTGAATTTCTGCTATTGCCCGCTGTCCTTGAACATCGAGTTGTTGTAGCTGTTGGTCTATTTGGATAATTTGACCTTGAAGTTGCTGCTGTACTTCTTCTTTCCAAAGCGGGGTAACAACCGCTTTGACGTTGACAGCACGCTTTAATAGTAGTTGCTTGGAGACATCCATAATGTTTTCACGTTCACTCGTTAGTTAACTGTTGTGGAGGCAGGGGCGAACATGTTGTTAATAGTATCGCTTGGGGCGTTCCATTACAACGTGCCGCTTACCTTCAATGTTTGTGTCATTAAACCGTTTTCAATTGAAAACGGCTCTAGAATTAACCTAAAATGCTCCTATACGGTCGTCCGGACGGTATCCGGGACGATTCTGCATTTTTCGGTTAAGTTCTTGCGGAAATAAATCCAGGATTATTTTACTCTCCAAATTTATTTCTTGGCTGCCTGACAGTGTAACATTGTCTCTTTGTATACATAGTTTTAAATTCTGCGTTTCTGCCCATTTTTCAAGCGCTTCAACATTAGGAACGATTCTGATTTTTCACGCTATGTTGAAAAACTCTCCCCTTGCAGGATACTGAAGCGCCCAACCCGACTCTTACCTCTCGTCACCCGCCAATCAGGAGGGTTAGATTTTACGTTGTTTTTCCACATACGTAAAAAGTGAGAGGAACGATTAAGGCGCCCAAACAGCGCTTTACTTGTCCAACCAGCATAATTTGGTCGATATAGGTTAATACAATGGTATCTTTCGCACGCCTTCGCTATCAATTGCCTTTGCTGAACGCAAATTTGTGTAAATCTGCGTACATCCCTGTGACAACAGATAATATTCGCAACTGCGCTCGTAACTGTGCCACGTCGGCAAAATACTTAATATGATGTGTCCAACTTGTGGCGCCACTACTGCCCCCAACGAATTAACTTGGTGCATTAAGTTCGCAGTTTTTAAGTTCTCCAGTACTAGACCAGTGCTACCACTGTTTTGAATAATAAACAACTCTGCTCGTTCACTTCTATCACCTGGCGCCACTCCCAACGCCTGTAAACCAGCCGCAAAACACTGAATTTTTTGATTTAATTGCGTGTAAGTTAAAACAACTTCTTGGTTTGGCATGAGGGTCATTAACTGCCATTACATCAGAATATCGCTTTGCTACTTCGTACCATATTTCTGGCAGCGTCTCAACATCTGAATAATCAAGCAAATGCTTTGCAGTCGTCGCGCTCTCGCTTCGTATAGTACTCTAAGAAATTTGCGTCATATATGTTTTTACCATAACCAACTCACCCTATAACTACCTAAAAACTGAACTAATACTGTTTCCAGCATATTCCGCATCAAAGTAAACATAACCTACTCAAAAAGACACAACTGTTTGGCATTTATTCATTCATACCAGAACTCATTCATCTATTGAGTTAACTCTATGTTATGTTAGGCTTATATAAGCAAACAGTGATGCTTCAAACCCGTTGATTAAACGACACGGGTTTTTGCCCTCTGAACAACCGCAGCGCACATCTATTTTAGATTTTGAATTTTAGGCTTTGGATTGCTTTTAGTCCAAGGTCTAAAACCTAAAATCTTAAGGTACACAGCCTACTACGATTCATTAAGAGGTAAACCAGACATGAATTTAACAGACACCATATTACTGACTTTAGTAAGTACAATTACCTGCCTTGTGTTACCACGAATGGTTTCAATGATTTTGGCGCTTGGTAATCAATCCAGAAAACAAAATCACGTTATTGTTCTTCAAAAAGAAAAACATAAACATAAGCCAAAAGTTACTAGTTTTCCATTTTGTGCCAGCTATACCTTGAAAACCACTCCATCATGTAAATTCAGCCCGCAGTTCTGCGAGAGATGTTCTCCACATTAGAACAACTTGATGGGGAGATTGCCTACAATGGTCAGCATCTCCCTTTTCAATATCTTGCTCTAATCTTATTTACAAAACTTTATATTAATTTCAGCTTATGATTATTAGAAGAAATTCCAAACATTCAGTTGATCACATATTAGTTAATATACTGCACACTTAATAGATAGACCCATTATTAAAACAAAGGGAGAAGGCTTTGAATTTAACAGACGGTTTACTCCTAACGCTCTTCTGTGCGACTATTTGTATTGCATTGCCAAAGCTACTGTCAATATTGCTGACTGATAGAGACAAGCAAATTAATAAAGCACAGCAAGAAACATTATCACAGGCGCCAAGTGAAGAAGTACCTACTTTCCTTACTGAAGGTTAGCTTAAATATTTTTTTCCCTAAATACACAGCTAGTTCAAATCGATACATAACCCGGTTTAAACACAACCGGGTTTTTACATATAAAAAATTTAATATTTAATTAACCTCATTCATTTATAAAAACTTATCCGTTACATCCGTTAAATCCGTTGCCAAAGTCTTCTCCATTAAAGCGCATGGTATTACCACACCAGAGCGCAAGGTATGCGATGAGTACTTCAGGAATTTATAATTATTTGCTTTGTAAAAAGGAATAGCAGTTATAGAAGCTGAAATTTGTAACTTTCTATAATTGTAAGCTATTGCTTCCATTTCAACGGCGTTAAGTAGCTGCTTCCCAACTCTTTTACGTATATACTCAGGATGAACGTAAATAGCGTTTATATCCCCATTTTTATCAAAAGACGAAAAACCTATTATTAAATTATTCTTATTCTCAGCAATATATAATACTTCATCCTCGGCGCCATTTATCATGTATTGACGAAGCTTTTCGGGGTTCAGATGTCCAACCCAAGCTTCTATTTGTTCCTTTGTATAGTCTCCTGCACAAAGTTGACGTACTGAGTCAACGTGAACATAATGTATTTGAGTAGCATCTTCAGGTCGAGCTAAACGAACTGAAAACTCTATTTTCTGTTTTTCCTTTTCCATCTGCTTTTAACTAATCTTATTTCTTCAAAACTATAATCGCTACCTAAATATTCTTTAACTGGGGTTAGTGAAATATCTCCAAGCGTATTTAAAACTTTCCAGATAACTTGCTGTTTTTGTACTGGTACTAATAAATTTATGTCTATATCATGATTTTTATCCATTAAATCAATAAGATGACGCATAACTGTAGAAGGTTTTAAGTTACGTTTTTTGGCTATTTCATTAATACTTAAACCTTCTTGATGTAATTGCAAGCTCATTATTTCAGTGCTTGTTGCTGCATTATTCGCAATAGGGGTAATTTCTTGTTTTTCTGATGCTAAATTATTTTCTCGACAGTATGCACAAATTTCGTTGACGAACTGACTACCGTATTCTGCTAATTTATGATTGCCCACACCTGAAAGTTTGCTAAATGCTTCTTTGGTTTGCGGTCGTGATTGTGCCATTAATTTTAAGGTAGAATCAGCAAAGATAACATACGGCGCCACACCTTGAGCATCTGCTAACTTTTTACGCAATGAACGTAATCTCTGAAATAGTAGTTCTATTTCTACATTATTACCACTTATTTCTTGTACAGCGACTTTTTGGGCTGCGGGTACTACTATAAATACTGTACGCTGGCGCCGCATAATTTCCCAACTCTGTGCATTCAGCTTGAGAACAGAGTAACCATCGGTAGTTTGTTCGAGAAAACCTTGCTGTAATAAGGAACGTGCTAGCGTTCTCCATTCGTTTACTGTTTTATCTTTACCGATACCGTATGTCGAAAGTTTATCGTGTTCATACAACTTTATCTTCTCTGTTTTGGCGCCGCGTAGTATATCTATAACGTGCGTCATGCCAAATTTCTCTTTAGAACGCGCGACACACGATAGAAACTTCATTGCTTCCAACGTCCAGTCTTGAGTTGGTTGAGGGTTACGACAGTTATCACATCCACCGCAGTTCCCTGCAAAGCGTTCACCAAAGTAACCAAGTTGAACTGTACGACGACATATATTAGTTTCAGCGTAGTCTATTACTTGCCGTAACTGTTGACGCGCGATTTTTTGTTCTTGTTCGTCAGTTTTCTGTGCGATACTCCATTCAATCGTCTTTATATCACCAACGTTGAAAAATAAAGTACACCTCGATGACTCCCCATCTCTCCCCGCGCGTCCAGACTCTTGATAATAACTTTCTAAGTTCCGAGGTAAGTTATAATGAACTACCAACCGCACATCAGGTTTATTGATACCCATCCCAAAAGCAATTGTCGCGACTATCACACGTACATCATCACGAATAAAACGAGTTTGGTTACTGCTGCGTTCTTCATCAGATAAACCAGCATGGTAAGGTAAAACAGATATTTTGCTATGTTGAAGTTGAAAAGTTAGTTCGTCTACCTGCTTGCGAGTCAGACAGTAGATAATTGTCGAACCGTCACTTTCACGAATCATCTCTAAAATTTGTGCGTAAGCGTTTTTGGTTCTGGTACGAACTTCATAATATAAATTTTCGCGGTTAAAACTGGTAATATATATACTTGGTTTCTTTAATCCCAATTGCTCAATAATATCTGAACGTACTCGTTCGGTAGCTGTAGCGGTTAAAGCAACTACAGGAACATTTGGATATCTTTGACGTAGTGATTTTAATTGCCGATATTCTGGACGAAAATCATGTCCCCACTCTGACACACAATGTGCTTCATCAATAGCAAAACTCGAAATTCCAATTTGATGCTGTACTAAATCCAAAAACGGTAAAAACCTTTCACTCATCAACCGTTCTGGCGCCACATAAAGCAATCTTACTTTACCATTGAGTATAGCTTGTTCACGTAACCGTGCTTGATGTGAATTTAAACTACTATTAAGAAATGTTGCATTAATTCCATTCTTTTGCAGTGCTTCCACTTGGTCTTGCATCAACGCTATCAACGGTGACACTACTACCGTTAACCCCGTTCGCATCAAAGCAGGTAGCTGAAAACATAATGATTTTCCACCACCTGTAGGCATTATCACCAATAAATCCCGATTTTGTAAGGCGCCTTCGATAATCTCTCGCTGTCCAGGGCGAAAATTGTCATAACCGAAGTGATGTTTTAGCGCTTGCTCTAAATTGGGATAAGTCAACATACTATCAGATTTTAAGAGTTATTATCAGTCTTGCGATGAAATCTAAAGTCTTAGAATAAGACATTTGGCAAAACGTTGTAAATATCTATGATTTTCTAATTGTGCAACATCAATTCAAATTTGGCATTTCTTATGTAATGGAAATATTAGAGAGATTTAAAGATATCGCAAAAACCATTACCTCATAAATTACCCAAAGCTATTATTGCATACAGGTGCAGTATAAATAAACTAATGACCAAATTTCCATACGACGAGTTTTCCAAAAATTATCTTAACGAATTGTTACGACCTTTGGGAAAAGTTGAAACAAGTCGCAAAGTACCAGCAGAAATCAGAGAAATAGACGTTTACTTTCTACCTTCTTCGCAACAACCACCGCAAGATATAATGCAAATAGGGATATTAGGGCGCCTAGCATTACAACCTGCATTAATCGAACCATTTAGAAACGCAGCGACTCGTTCCGAAATTCGTAGTTGTATAGGTAAACTATTTACCTTGTTTGCGGATATCGAACGAGGAAGCAAGACTCGTGTTCGCGAAGGAGAATTGCCGCGTCTATGGATTTTATCACCAACTGTCTCGAAAGCCATTACAAACGGATTAAATTCAACTATCGATGAGCAGTGGGGTCTAGGGGTTTACTTTCTTGGTGATGTCCAGAAAAGCGCAGTTATTGCTATCCATCAACTACCTCGCACTCCAGATACACTTTGGTTACGAATTATGGGAAGAGGTAGAGTAAGAGAGCAAGCAGTTAGGGAACTGGAAGCACTGCCAGAAAGCAATACGCTCCGGAAAAAAGCAATTGAGCTACTATTAAGCTTAAAAACGACCTTAGAATTTCGAGACGATATAAAAAAGGATAAAGACGAAAGGAGATTAATTATGCAGCTATCACCTCTTTACGAACAAAAATTAGCCGAAGTTAAGCTTGTAGGACAGCAAGAAGGAATACAAGAAGGAATACAAGCAGAACGTCGTGCGATTGTCGAAAATCTACTCAAAGTCAGGTTTGGCGCCGTTGATAATGAACTAAGCTTGATTATGAGGCCTATAATTCTACTATCGCCAGAAGAGTTTGCTCCTTTAGTGCTGCAATTATCACAGTTATCGCGCGAAGAATTGTTAGATAGATTTAGTTAGACTGTACTACAAATTTTGTGCGCCATTGGCGCACAAAAAAATCAACGTCGGGCGCCTTATACTAGTTTCAACCTTGGTCAGAGCGCAAATTCACGAATAAGCAGGGTTTTCAGAATTTTTTATATAATTTAAGCGTAAGCATTTGCTACAACACTATGTTAATTACCCAAAAACGATTTTATACGTTTGAGGAATATCTTGAGTTAGAGGATGCGGCAGACAGTAAAAGTCAATATGTAGATGGGCAAATTATTCCTATGGCAGGTGGTAGTACTAATCATAACCAGATTGCTGTGAATTTTGGTGCCGAGTTCAATTTCGCTTTTAAAAAGCAAGACTATAGAGTTTATATCAATGACGTTAAACTATGGATACCTAAGATGCGGATTAATACGTATCCAGATGTGATGGTAATAGCTGGAGAACCTGAGTACTATAATCAGCGTACTGATATTATTACTAATGCTCAAATCATTCTAGAAGTGCTATCGAAATCAACTCAAGCATATGACAAAGAGGTTAAGTTTGAAGCATACCGCACGATTAAGACCTTTCAAGAGTATTTATTAATTGACCCAACTCGGATTTACGTTGAGCATTACCATAAAACAGGTAGGAAAAACTGGTCTTTTCGTGAATATGATCAAGAAGATGAAACCGTGACTTTAAATTCTGTTGTTTTTCAAATCGCAATGCAGGATTTATATAATAAGGTTAAGTTAAAAAAAGATGATATTACACTTAATAACTCTAAAGCTTGAATCTTAATTAAAATGAACTCCTTCGTGTCGATGAAAAATTAAGCTTATGTAATGAACCACAAAGGACACAAAGGACACAAAGGACACGAAGGAAGAAAGAAAGGAAGAAAGTTATATTTTGGAAGTTGTTAATAATTCCATTGTTTTTTGAGGAGTTACCAGGGTATTCGCGCATAATATTCCAGAAGCTGCTACTGCAGGCACTCCAATTCCAGGCATTGTACTGTCACCAACACGATATAATCCTTTGATGGGTGTATTGGCGCCAGAAAACATTCCTTTTGTTGCTTCGATGGCTGGACCATATGTTCCCTGATATCTTCTTAGATAATGTGCGTGTGTTAAAGGAGTTCCAATAAGTTCTAAGACTATACGTTCTCGTATATTGGGTATGACTCGTTCTAACGCTCTATATAATGTCTGTGCTTTGACAACTTTCTTCGCTTCGTATCCTTCATTTCTTTCCCATCCTGCATATGGTTCTAATGTGTACGCATGAACTACATGATGTTCAATTGGCGCCAAGCTCGCATCCCATACACTCGGAATTGATATCATACAGGTGTTTCCTGGGACGGTTATATCAAGCTTAGAGTCATGAAGTACTACATGGTGTCCTGTTAAGTTTTCTAAACCCGAAGCTTTTATACCTAAATGTAAATGCATGAAGCTTTCGACGGCAGGAGTTTGTAAAGCTGTTTGACGATAAGATGCAGGTAAGTCGTCTGCACTCAATAATTTCGTATAAGTATCCCAAACTGTCGCGTTCGATATAACGATAGGCGCCTGTATTATCTCATTATTTTTTAACTTGACTCCAACAGCTTTTCCCGACTCAACTAAAATTTGCTCAACGTGGCACCCTAAACGGAGCGTGCCACCCCAACGTTCCAAACCGCGTACTAATGCCCCAATAATTGCTCCACTTCCACCCACTGGATATTCAACACCCGCGCGCTCACGTTCTCCCAACATAAATGCTACTTCGGGTGCTATTGTGCCATGCGCTTTTAATCCTGATAATAAGAAGCATTCTAAGTCAATTAGGCGCCGCACCCAAGGGTCTTTAACTGTTGCGTCCATTACATTACCTACTGAACTTTGTACAGTTAGCAGATTAGGTAACATTTTCAGTAGTGAAGGTAAATAATTTTTCAGTAAGATAGGAATCATCTGCCAGTCTGTACGTAAAGCTATAGTCGGAATTCCTTTCATAGCTTCGTATAGCGGAAGCATTCTATCGATAAAATGTTTAAGTTCGATTGCTCCTTGGGGTGTAACTTTAGATACAGATTGTAGATAAAGCGAATGATCGCTATAAATAGGAATGCTATTCTCAGGAAAGTGGTAGTGTCCTAATGGGTCATATCGCACAGCGTCCAATGATTCGCCTAAAATATCTAGTACTTGTTTTACAGGATTGAGACTATTGGCGCCTGTAAGACCACAATAAAATGAGGGGCCAGAATCAAATTCAAAACCATGTCGTCTAAAACTATGTGCAGCACCACCAGCAATTGTATGACTCTCACATACAACTACACGCTTACCGTAACGCGCGAGTAAACTACCTGCTGTTAACCCACCGATACCGCTACCAATAACTATGACATCAAAATTAAACATTTTAAAAATTAGTCGGGGCGGGTTCACCTAGATTTTCTATATTACCAGCATATAGATAAACCCGCCCGTACAGTAGTTAATAGTTAAAATTTAATTATGACTGAACCATTAATAGAACTTAAAGGTGTTTCCAAGGCATTCGGTAATAATAAAGTATTAGATAACATCGATTTAACAATTTATCGAGGTGAAGCACTGGGAATAATTGGTCCATCAGGAACTGGTAAATCAACTATTTTACGGGTAATTGCGGGGTTAACTGCACCTGATAGTGGAGAGATTTATGTACATGGAGTGCGAAGAAAGGGTTTAATCGAGGATGGTGCTGACCCAGTGGGAATTAGCATGGTGTTTCAACAAGCTGCATTGTTTGACTCGCTGTCTGTGGAGGAAAACGTTGGTTTTTTGTTGTATCAACACTCTAAGTTATCCAGAAAGCGAATTCAAGATATAGTACATGAGAAGTTAGAGATGGTTGGTTTGGGAGGAAGTGGAGATAAATATCCATCGGAACTTTCGGGAGGGATGCGCAAACGTGCAAGTTTTGCCCGTGCGATTATTTCTAACCCTGATAATCCTCAAGAGAGGCCTGAAGTTTTGTTATATGATGAACCTACAGCTGGCTTAGACCCTATCGCTTCAACCGTTATCGAAGATTTGATTCGCCAATTGCAGTGTACCCAAGGAGTCTGTAGTACTTATGCTATTGTTACCCACCAAGATAGTACAATACGCCGCACAGCTGATAAACTTGTATTTCTTTACCAAGGTCGGGTGCAATGGCAAGGACATGTAAGCGATATGGACACTACATCCAATCCATTAATTCGACAATTTTTGAGTGGCAGTATTGCTGGACCAATTCATGTTGTGGGATAAATTCAGTGCTGAGTGCTGAGTAAGGAAGAGTTAGGAGTTAGGAGTTAGGAGTTAGGAATTATAAATCAAATCTATGTACCCACTCAGCACTCAGCACTCAACACTCAGCACTCAGCACTCATTACTCAGCACTCATTACTCAGCACTCATTACTCAGCACTCATTACTAAACTAAAAAGAGAGGAAATAAAGATGCGTTCATTGCGTACAGTCCGAGAAGGTACCGTAGGATTATTATTCCTAGCTGGACTTGGTGTATTTGGGCTAATTTTTCTATGGCTCAATCGTTTTAATGCCACTCAAAGTAACTATAAAATCTTTGTTGATTTTACTAACGCTGGTGGAATGCAAAAAGGCGCCCCCGTTCGCTTTCGCGGTGTTAAGGTAGGTAGAATTGCTGCTATTCGACCTGGCCCCAATAATGTTGAGGTTGAACTTGAGATTTCTCAAAGTGACTTAGTTATCCCGCGCGATGTTAAGGTTGAAGCGAATCAAAGCGGTTTAATTGCCGAAAGCCTTATTGATATTACACCTTTGTCCAGAATACCTGAAGGCGCCATTGCTGGCAAACCGCTAGACAAAAATTGCGACAATAAACAAGTTGTTTGTAATAACGCGCGTTTAAAGGGTGAAATTGGCGTTAACGTTGATCAAGTGTTGCGTTCGACCTATGAGTTAGCAGATAGATTTACTAACGAAAAGTTTTATACAAATCTAAACCGTACACTCGAACAAGGAGCAGTAGCTGCTGTTAACGTTTCTGAACTCAGTAAAACTTTAAACTCATTAGGTAAAACCGCGCAATACCAACTTAATGCGACTTCTGGTGTAACTAGTTCCGTACAACGTGCGGCAAATCAAGTTAGCGTTTCGACCGCACAACTGAGTGCAACTGCTGATAGAACTCTCACTAAATTTGGTAATACTGCAAATCAATTAAACTCTACAGTTGGTCAATTTGGTTCTACAGCAACCGAACTGCGTTCTACAGCAACTCAAGCTAACAGGTTACTTGGCAACCTCGATAGTCTTGTCACTTCAAACCGTTCTTCTCTAGTTTCCACCCTCAATAACATTTCTGCAAGCAGTAACCAACTGCGTGTAGCTGCTAGTGGACTTTCACCAGCTATCAACCGCTTAACTCAAGGTGAACTAATTAAAAACTTTGAAACTCTTTCAGCAAACGCAGCATTAGCATCAGCAAATTTACGTGATGCAACTAAAACTCTCACCGACCCTAAAAACGCTGTCGTTCTTCAGCAAACATTAGATTCAGCCAGGGTAACATTTGAAAACACTCAAAAAATAACTTCTGACCTTGATGAGTTAACAGGAGATCCAAAATTCCGTACTAATCTTCGACAGCTTGTCAATGGTTTAAGTAGCTTAGTTTCTTCTACTCAACAGATAGAACAGCAAGTCCAAGTCGCGCAAACCCTTGATATGATGAAACGAAATCAAGTACTACCTGTTCCATCTGCACCAGTATCAACACCAACTGCAACATTTAGTGCTTCGACACAAAATCAAATTTTCCCAGTTGCAGAATTTTCACAAGTTCCTGAAACAAAAGAAGCCAAAGAGCGAAAACAAGCTATAAACCGCTTAACGCGCGTTTTGAAGCAAAACACTGAATCAGCAAATTTACCACAAAATTATAAACTTAAAAATTTAACAGTAGATGGAGAGAAAACAGATAAAGTACAACAAAATCGCTAATAATTGATTATATTATCTAGCCATTAAATAAATATTACGCATCAAAATGAACCAATTTTTAGGTGCAGTTGCATCTGCTTGTGCTGCTTTTTCCGCAACAAATCTTGACGATATAATCATTTTGACGTTATTTTTCGCACAAGTAAACGCTAACTTTCGTAAGCGTCATATTATTATTGGACAATACTTAGGCTTTACTGTAATAATTCTCGCTAGTTTACCAGGTTTCTTTAGTGGTTTAGTGATTAAACGTTCCTTAATTGGTTTGTTAGGATTTTTACCAATCATTATCGGTATTTACCAACTATTAAAACTAGTAAAAACTAAAGAAAATGATAATGACCAAATTCAAGCTGTACCAGTAACTACAAATCAAGGCAATACTATATTTAATAACCTACTGGCGCCTCAAATTTACAATGTTGCCGCTGTTACCTTTGCTAACGGCGGTGATAATATCAGTGTATATGTGCCTTTATTTGCAAGTACTAATTTTCAACAACTGCTTATAACTCTGGCAGTTTTTTACATTTTGATCGGTGTATGGTGTTATTTAGGGTACTTTTTAACTCGTCATCGTGGAATTACACATATTTTTAGTAAGTATGGACATATATTGGCGCCAATCGTGTTAATTGGCTTAGGAATTTATATTTTGGTAGATAGTGGAAGCTTGCAACACATGTAACGGATGATTTATTCGTTGAAAATTAAATATAGTCAGAGCATAGTGATTTAAAATTACCCATCCGTTACATCCGTTCATAATCCGTTGCCTAATTCCAATCTTGTTCTTCACGTTTACCGCGACTCTTATATATACCACCTGCATCATGTATGAGGCGGGTACGTTCAAATAACTGTTCTTCTGTTAAATTCCATTTTTGCAAAATTGTATCTAAATGAGCTTGACAATCGCGGGCGCCAGGAAAACCTTTATAACGTACCCGCAAACGCGCTAATTCTGCTAAGTTAAGATCAGAAGGTTCGCTTTTAAGCAAACTTTCAATCACAGGGCGGTCGCGATTATATTGGGGATGTTGCTGGTCTTTTGTCATAATCACTAAAAAGTTGAAAGTGCGCTCGTGCGCTCGTGCTGAGTACACAGTCTTAAGTAATAACTCATAACTAAATAAATATACCTAAACAAATACTCAGCACGAGCGCACTTTTTACTCAGCACTGATAGTAGGGGGCTAATACAACTTTAAGCATACGGCTCTCACTACTGTCATAGTGCTTAAAATAAAGATACATTATCTTTAAGAAAGTACAAACAACTTAAACTGAGGGTGAGATTCATTATCACCTGATGTCGTTCCAGCAAGGGAGGCAATAACCCGCTTATGTTTGAACACTTCACTTCCCAAGCCATTCGGGTAATCATGTTAGCTCAGGAGGAAGCACGCCGCCTGGGGCACAATTTTGTAGGCACTGAGCAAATTCTCCTCGGGCTAATTGGAGAAGGAAACGGTGTTGCCGCCAAAGTGCTGAGTGACATGGGCGTTACCCTCAAAGATGCGCGTCGCGAAGTCGAGAAAATTATTGGTCGAGGTTCTGGGTTCGTACCACCAGAAATTCCTTTTACCCCTAAAGTTAAAAGTTTATTTGAGCAAGCTTTTAAAGAAGCACGTACATTAGGCAACAATTACATTAGCACTGAACATTTACTCTTAGGTTTAACTGACGCAGGCGAAGGTGTTGCAGCCAAAGTACTACAAAATCTGGGTATTGACCTTAAAGAAGTCCGCACTGCTGTAATTCGCCGTTTGGGTGAAGAAGTAGCAGTAGCTCCGGGTGCTAGTAGTAACGGTCCGCGTCGCAATCAGCAGAATCTTACTATTGAAGAATTTGGTAAGAACTTAACCAAGCTAGCGCAACAAGGCAAGCTTGACCCAGTTGTTGGTCGTGAAAAAGAAATCGAGCGTACCGTTCAAATTCTCGGTCGTCGTACTAAAAACAATCCTGTATTAATAGGTGAGCCTGGTGTTGGTAAAACAGCTATCGCTGAAGGTTTGGCGCAGCGTATTATCAACCAAGATGTTCCTGATATTTTAATGGACAAGCAGGTTGTTAGCCTTGATATGGGTTCAGTTGTTGCTGGTACACGCTTCCGTGGCGACTTTGAAGAGCGTCTTAAGAAAATCATGGAGGAAATCCGCACCGCCGGAAATATTATCCTCGTGATTGATGAAATTCACACTTTGGTTGGCGCCGGTGGAATTGAGGGTGGCATGGATGCTGCCAACATTCTCAAACCAGCGTTAGCACGTGGCGAGCTACAGTGTTTAGGCGCCACAACCCTCGATGAGTACCGTAAGCACATCGAGCGCGATGCAGCATTAGAGCGAAGATTCCAGCCGATTATGGTTGGTGAACCTTCAGTACAAGAAACCATCGAGATATTATATGGTTTGCGCTCGGTTTACGAGCAGCATCACCGCGTTACCATCTCTGATGAAGCCCTACAAGCTGCCGCTACATTATCTGATAGATATATTTCCGACCGTTTCTTACCTGACAAAGCTATCGACTTAATTGACGAAGCTGGTTCGCGCGTGCGTTTGCGGAACTCACAAAATGCTGCAAGTCGTGAAATTAAACGCGAATTATTATTAGTCAGTAAAGATAAGGAACAATCTGTTCGTGTTCAAGACTTTGACAAAGCAGGAACACTGCGCGACAAAGAGCTTGAGCTAGAAGAAAAACTCAAAGCTGAAGAAAACGGCTTTATTGGCAACCCCACCGTTGACGAAGAAGACATTGCACAAATTGTCGCTTCGTGGACTGGTGTCCCTGTCAATAAGCTTACAGAGTCTGAGTCTGAAATGCTGTTGCACCTCGAAGACACACTGCACCAGCGTTTAATTGGACAAGAGCAAGCTGTTACCGCAGTATCTCGTGCTATTCGACGTGCGCGCGTTGGTTTGAAAAATCCAAATCGACCAATTGCCAGCTTTATCTTCTCAGGTCCAACTGGTGTAGGTAAGACCGAGTTAGCAAAATCTTTGGCAGCATATTTCTTCGGCGCCGAAGATGCGATGATTCGTCTCGATATGTCCGAGTACATGGAACGTCACACCGTTTCCAAGCTCATCGGTTCGCCTCCAGGTTATGTAGGCTACGATGAAGGCGGACAACTTACCGAAGCAATTCGCCGTAAACCATACACAGTGGTGCTATTCGACGAAATTGAGAAAGCGCACCCCGATGTATTCAATATGTTGCTGCAATTGCTCGATGACGGACACCTTACCGATGCTAAAGGTAGAAAAGTGGACTTCAAGAACACTTTAATTATCTTGACATCGAATATTGGTTCCAAAGTCATCGAAAAAGGTGGTGGTGGTTTAGGGTTCCAGTTCGAGGATGCAGCCGAAGCGAGCTACAACCGCATCAAGAACTTGGTCAACGAAGAACTCAAAGCATTTTTCCGTCCAGAGTTCCTCAACCGTCTTGACGACATTATTGTCTTTACCCAACTCAAGAAAGACGAAGTTAAGGACATCGCTGAGATTATGCTCAAAGATGTTTCTGTACGCCTACTTGAAAAAGGTATTACCCTCGAAGTCACCGAGCGCTTCAAAGACCGCGTGGTACAAGAAGGTTATGACCCAAGCTATGGCGCCAGACCGTTACGTCGAGCAATTATGCGTCTGTTAGAAGACTCTTTAGCTGAGGCAATGCTTTCAGGTCAAGTTGTTGATGGAGACACAGCAGTAGTTGACGTTGATGACGACGGTCAAGTACGAGTTAGAAAATCAGAAAAACCTGAGTTGCTATTAGCTAACGTTGGCTAAATTGTAACCTCAACTTAAATAAGGGTGCGGCACCGCCGTGCCCTTTTTTTATCTTTTGTGGCACGGGCGTCCTCGCCTGTGCAGTCACCATATTTATTTTTTACCACAGAGACACTCTTGACACAGAGCAAGAGTAGGGTGTGTGAAAGCCATTACAATCTTCACGATTGGAGAAAAATTTAACTGCTTTCACGCACCTGACCACAGGCGCCAATTAGTTACTTGGTAAATTATCGGGGTCAATACCAATAGAACGCAAATACTCTGCTAGCCTTTCCGCGCGTTGTCGTTCCTGTTCCGCGCGCTGTTGCTGATAAAACGCATTCTCATCTGCTGTTAAATAACGGTTTCCTGCTTCTGAGTACCAACACAATAATTCTTGTGAGATACCAGCAAATATACCTCGATATCTTCCTATACCCAAACCGACTTCTGGCATCCAATAAGGTTCACCAATTTGCAATTGATATGATTTGTCTACCAGCTTATACACTTCAAACGGTTGATGTTGGTCACGATACCAATGTAGAGGGTTATAAATTATATAGTAAAGCACGCCAAGTTTAGCGTAGATATCACGCTTCTGGTCGTATTCATTGCCTGGTGTGTGAGATACTACCTCTAACGCAAAAATCGGTACTACTTCATTTTCTTCCCAAACTCCATAGCTTCTGCGAGATTCTCCGTCTTTTTTGCGCGGAACTCCTAAACTAAGAAATCCATCGGGCACTACAGGCACCCTCGGACTAACACCTGTTGTATGATAAATTCCCATATCTACGCCGAAGAACCAATCCATCCGAGATGCCCAAATTGAGTTAAGTAAAAACAATAGAACATTGGGCAAAAAATTCTGGTCTTCGTTATCCACAGGCGTATCATCTGAACAAGGTAATTCTTTTGTGCTTGGTAACGCAATTTTCTCTGGGTCACTAAGCATAATTTTTGATTTCACTCTTAGTTCAATTATTTTATTATAAGTTGCCACTTCAAGGAACGTGAGTTATCGCTCTTACTGCAACTAAGGCGCCGTTATTCCATAACAGAATCGTAATATTGTTGTGACTGTCTGTAATCTCCGTAGGGTGGGCAGTGCCCACCTTACTATTACTATTTGCCTGCGTATTTTAGCGTATATAAAATAGCCTTTATGCTTACTGTATCTTGCCTGACTACAGCACAGGCGAGACACCTATGCTACATTCGACGCGCAACTGGTTGACTACTTTTTCTAACCCTACCGAATGTGCAGCTTTGAATAGTAAACGGTCACCAGCTTTTACATACGACTTTAACCGCGCGACCATTTCAGCATGACAAGTAAAACATTCAGATGGAATTCCTTCTGCACTCTTAACTATTGTCTCAGCATCTTGTCCATCAACTAATACGAGCAGCGCATCTAATTTTAGATTTTTTACCATCTCTCCAACGTGCTGATGCAACTGCTGTGAACGTTCGCCTAATTCTTTCATAGCGCCTAATACAGCAATGTGACGTTTACCTGGTGTTTCTGCGAGTAAATTCAATGCTGCTAACATTGCTTCCGGCGCCGCATTATAGGTTTCATCCAAAATTACCACATCGTTGGGTAACGTAAATTGTTGCGAACGTCCAGAAGGCATATGCACTTCTACACCTGATTGTAATGAAGACCAGTTAATATCAAGCACTTTCGCTACAGCTAAAGCGGCTAAGTAATTAGTCGCATTATGGCGCCCTGCAAGGGGTAAAGGTAATCGCATTCCTGCAACTTCGATTATATGGTTATCAATAAGCTTGCCTTGGATATCACCACCCGATAATCCATAGGTAATAACTTCACCCTGCCAAACTTTTGCAGCCATTTCCATTAACAAGGGGTTATCGTGGTTGAGAATAGCTACACCGTTATCAGGCATTTCGGCTAATAACTCGCATTTGGCTTGGGCAATTGCTTCTTCTGAACCTAGTAACTCAATATGCGCGGTTCCGACGTTAGTTATCACTCCAATTGTAGGACGCGCGATATGCGTTAAATCAGCAATTTGCCCCATCCCACGCATTGCCATTTCAATTACAGCAAAATCGTCTTCCTTGCCAACGGACAATAAAGTCTTTGGTACACCAATTTCATTATTAAAGTTCGCATGTGTTTTGTGAACCTTACCTTGTGTAGCTAAAACAGCAGCTATTAACTCTTTAGTAGTAGTTTTACCTACAGAACCAGTTACCCCAATCACTGGAATATCAAGACTATCTCGCCACCAACGCGCGATATTTTGGTACGCTGTTAATGTATTTTTTACTTGGAGTACAGGCAATTCTAAATTTTGATATTCAAAATCAACAATTGCTGCTATAGCGCCTTTTTCAATTGCCATAGATACAAAATTATGTCCATCAAATTTTTCACCGCGCAAAGCTACAAATACTTCACCCGGCTGAATCAATCTAGTGTCTGTTTGTATACCTATACATATATTATCTAATGCTGTATTCAGTACATTTGACGGCTTGGCGCCAGTAGCTTCAATTAGCTGAGTGAGGGAAGCAGAACAGGACATCTTACTTAGATTTATTTCAAAGGTTCGTTTTTTTATATTCCAGCGTTAGTGAATAACGCAGGGATAAAAGTCCTTAAATCCTATATTTTTTTACTTAATATAGGAAGTGTAGAGGTTAACATTCTTACTTTAATTTGTCAAAGTATGGCGCCGTGTTCTAAACGTAGGATAATGGTAGATTTTTTGACTTATGTATACTGGAAAGTTCATAGTTACTATTTTTCCGTTAAAAATGTTTACCAAGAAACATTTATAAACAAATTCTTCAAAGAAAGCAAATATTGGCAACGGATGTAACGGATGTAACGGATAAATTATCTATATCATCTGTTACATCCGTTCTAATCCGTTGCCAGCGTTGCCATTAGCCGCGATTTTTGATTAACATGACCTCAACAATTTGAGTTGCAACTTCGCTGTCTAAATTCAAAGCTAGGTACAAGTCGTTTAAAAACTCTTTTTCTTCTTGAGCGAGGACTCCATCGACCAAAATCAAATCGGTAGCAACGGCAAATGCTGACTCCCGCATATCATAAGGTAAAGACTCTTTCGCAGTGTCGAACAAACCGTTTATTCCTTCATGACGTAAAATACCCAAAAGCTTGTCAAACATCCGCTGCATCACGTCGTTTGAGTAGCTGCGGTATAACTTCATTCGAGACAACGCTGTCGAAATTGCCCGTGTTTCATCTTCAGAAAGATATCCATCAGACGCAATTGCAGACAAAGTAATAGCGGCAAAAGCTTCTGCCGGAGTCATCAGTTCTTTTACCGTATTATTACCGAGTACTTTGTCAAATAAACCCATTTTAGTGTTATCCTTTTGTTGGAAATATTTCAAGATGACATTACACTTGTTATATGGATGGTAGGCATCGTAACTTGTGCAATGTCTCTTTTCTGGTAATCTCAGTATTCCCTATATTCAGTAAAAACTAACACCCTCGGTTAAGTATGGGTAAATTTCCGCTCGTCCGATTCTTAATTATCATGACTTTTACAATCTTTGTGGCGGTTTCGTCTAATATATTCAGGCTTTGATATAAATCATCTGGAAAACTTTGTTCAATTTCTGTAACATACCCGTTTGCTAGCACTAGATCGGTAGCTACAGCAAATGCAGTTTATTAAATATCCTATATATCACTTCATAAAAATTACTCAACACCCTGCCTGCGGCAAGGGCGCAGTACCCTTGGGTATTATTGATGGGGAAAGCTTCGCCGTTAGGATTCATTTTAGATAGCGCTAACTACAAACCCGTGCGCTTCGTCATCTGTAGATAACCGTCACAAGCAGTTGCTGCCAAGGTTATTACTGCAAAAGTTGTACTCTGGACGGAATGCCTCTGTAACTTGACTTTGAACGAGTGCGAAAAGTGTTTTATCAAAGCCCATCGTTGCTTGCTGGGTTCGTTAGTCGCTCATCGTATTGCTTATTGCACCCTAAAGGTTTTATAAAACCTAGTTGCAAAATCAGACTTTCACATTTAGTATTCTCAGTGTCTCTGCTGGTGAACACTAGCAAGCAACAATTCAAACACAATTAAATGTACATGTGTACTGTTGTTAAGATAGAATAAATCAAAAGTGGGGATGAGAATGCCCTTTTCTTGAATCTACTGATATTACTTAACGGTCACTAGCCTTCTCTATCGATTCAATTACAGCTAAACCAATACCAGAAGCTGCCATAAGCAGTATTGCAGAAGCCAAAAAGGCATTGACGAAAATTCGGAGGGCATTATCGAAGAAAATATAGCTGTCCATCGTTTTATCCTCAATCGTGTTAGTGAACTGGTAGTATTTATTCCTCCACACCCTGAGCATTGAATTCCGTTAAAAATTTGCTCTTAGGGGTATCTTAACAAAACTTTAGATAAATCATAGCGTAATTTTCAAAAAATCATCCTAAAGATAGGATGACTTTTGTATGAGATTTTGTTATCTATCATACTGAGAATACTCGTGTTGTAAAAAGCGTTTATAATTTTTATCAGTATTATTAGCTATATAAATAAAGTTAAAATCAAAACTCACTATAAAAATAAATATAAGTATGAACCTTTTAGAAATAGAAATTTATACTGATAGACTTTTGCTTAAACCAATAGCTATGCAGTATAAGAGCGAGATATTCAAAGAATTCACGACAGAAATAACCACTTACATGATGCCTCGACCTGCAAACGACGTATTTGAGACAGAATCGTTCATAAATGAGTCTGTAAAGGGGTTAAACCAAGGCTCAAATCTACAGCTAGTAATTATAAAAAAAAGATACACAAGAGTTTTTAGGCTGCACTGGAATCCACAACGTAAATACGAAAACACCGGAACTTGGAATTTGGCTAAAAAAATCCGCACATGGCAATTGTTACGGAATTGAAACAATTCGCGCATTAAAGGACTGGGCAGAGCAAAACCTTGATTTTGACTATCTTATCTACCCTGTAGATAGAGATAATTACCCAAGTCGCAGGATTCCCGAACGCTTGGGCGGGATAATTGTTAACTCATATGACAAACAAAACTTAAGCGGCAACACCCTTCACACAGTCGAGTACAAACTTTTTAACAATTTTAAATCCAATTCCGTAGGATAGGCATCTCGCCTGTCCTTCTTTTGGTTCTTAATTGACTACACAAACACTTCACAAATACTTTTCATTATTTAATGTATTCATACTTTACTAAATGATACTATAGTATTTATCAAATAAAACAGTTTAATAAGCAGCAAAACGTTGATGACAAGCGAAATCTAGAATTTAATATTTAAGTTGTTGATTTTGTGACAAGCAGTGCAAAATATTATCTGGTAGTTCAATTTTGCCTTCAGCGGTTAGTTGAGTAGGAAATTCATATGCTTTCATATGATTTGTAATACTTATAAGGATTTCAAATCTATTATGACAGATAACGCCGACTGGCGCCTTTCTCAATGGAATTTACATAGAATAATTTTGTAATAATCTTGTGGGATGGCTGTCACCAGCCGTCCCATATATAACTTATTATTTAACAGTTTGAAGTTTTTTAGTTCGTCCTGTTTTTTGGCTCATTTCGCGGCTAGTTAGCTGTAATTCGTGTATGATTGGCAAACGTTCTTTTTCAAATGTTGCTAATGCTTCGTCAACTGTAGCTGATGATGTTAAGTAGTTTGCAAATACTACAGCATCTTCGAGTCCGCTACTCATTCCTTGCGCTCTGGATGGACTTTTTGCGTGTGCTGCGTCTCCTAATATTATTACTCGGTCTGCAACTATTCGCTGCATTGGATTAATATCGTAGGAGTAGCGACAAACTATATTTTCTTGAGGTGTCATTTCAATGGTTTGACGCATGACATCGGGGAGTTTTGCGAATTCTTCTGGTGGTATTTGAGTATTTTGTGGTGCGGGTAGTCCCTTTTCGTCTTCTGCTTGTTCGCGTTCAATGAAAAATCCCCAGTGACAGCGGTTTTGACCGATGTTAAATGCGTTAGCGTAAACTCCATGCGCGCGCATATATACTACAAAGTCTCCTTCTGAGAAAGTATGGTTGTTCGGCATAATTCCTCGCCATACAATGTCTCCAAGATAAGATGGTTGAATCTCTGGTTCTACGAAACTCCGCACTTTGGAATTTAATCCATCTGTACCAATTAATAAGTCTCCTTCCCAAGATTGACCGTTACGAAATTTTGCTGTTACTTTGTCATTGTTTGACTCTACAGATTCTAAACTATGGTCAAAGTATAAGTTTTCAAGATTTATACGTCGCAGTAATGCTTTTGCGATATCTTCTCGATGCACGACAACAGCAGGAAAACCAGTTGCTGCTTCTGTTTCTGCTGCTGAGTTGGAAAATGCTATGTCACCTTTGAGGTTGCAAAACTCGTATCTACTAACTTTTATTCCTGCTTGAATAATTTCATTACTAAGTTCTGTGTCATATAGTGACAAAGCTTGCAATCCACTAGCAATCATCAAAATACCACATCCATCTACTCTTGGTTTCGGCGCCCGTTCAAATAGAGAAACGTCAAAACCACGGCTTTTCAATAATATAGTCAGATACAGCCCAGTAGTACCACCACCGACTATTCCAATTCTTGTTTGTGTTGAAAGCATAAAAATATTAGTACTATTACTGCTTCTAAGATAAACTCATCTACGTTAATAGGCGGTTAGACTCTATAACGTTTTATTAAACAGACTTGACAAAATTCCGTGTACAATTTCTATATTCACAAAAAAATTATATACGTTGGCTTTGCTGAAGTACCCCTGTCTAAGTGGGTATGTTTCTGTAAAATGGCTCTTACCTTCGTCTACTTTGTGTCCTTTGTGGTTAAAAAATTTCTCTTTGAACCACAAAAGCAATTAGATAGACTACAGCGAGAATAATTCCAACTTCACATCAGTGAAGGCGCCATTATCATCATAGTTAACCGCAAGTTGTTGTAAGTGCAATGCTGTTACTAGATTCGCAACGATAGTAAACTTGGTACCAAGAGCTATTCGACTAGGACAACTTACCGAAATCCCACTAGGAAAAAAGAAATTTTTATTACCTTCTATGGGAAAGTGTAACTGTCTTTTTACAGAATCTGAAACCTGTAAATCTGGTAACATTGTTATTGAAGTGCCTTGCCAATTACCACTAAAATCTCTTTTTGGGAGTAGATTCATTTCATCTGTCCAATGTTGAATCTGCGAACCATTAATGTCTTCCCGGATACATGTTGCTCTGATTAAATTGCCCTCACCATCGTAATGAGTTGTTACACTATTACGACCATTTTCTACTTTCAACAATAATTCAACAGCGAAATTAACCCCTACTTCAAGTTCCTTTTTAAACCATACAGCGGCGCCTTGCTCAAAAAACAAAGTCCGCATTGCTGGAATTGCTACGTGACATAGACCATCAGCTAAATTATCTTGCTGTTTGTTGATTTGCCATGTTTTCTCGACTATTCTACCATCAGGGTATTTATACTCGTTGTTTTGAATTACCTGAGTTTTTTCTTGATTACCACGAAAACTTCTTAAGCTTTCAAAGTATTCAAACATTTCACCTTGAGGTGAATATTTTGTGCAAACACCCTGCCAATCCTGCAAATGGTTTGCAAAAAAATTATCCCAGTTTTTCTCTTGCAAATCTGTAATAATCATATTTAGACCTCGCATATTGTAAAAAATGTTAACAGTTACCCGGCGCCTACCACCAAACCCAGATGCGGTAGTAACTCTAACGCTAGCGCTGACAGCATCCGAGCGTACTCGCAGTCGTCATCGTTTTGAGACTGAAGATGGTAAGACTTTGTTTTTGCGTTTACCGCGCGGAACTGTATTACAGAATAATGATATTTTAGTTGATGAAAATGAAACACTTGTTCGGATTATTGCAAAACCTGAACCTGTAATTACAGTTACCGCACACAATGAGTTTGATTTACTCCGCGCGGCTTATCATTTAGGTAATCGTCACGTACCAGTCGAAATTACACCTCATTATTTACGATTGGCGCCGGATAGTGTTTTACAATCAATGCTTGAACACTTGGGATTACACGTAAAAGCTGAAATTTCTACATTTCATCCCGAAACTGGTGCTTATGGACACCATCACTAGTACTAATCTTCTTTGGCTTTTACAGCTTGCTAGTCCAGCTTTACCTGTCGGTGCATATAGTTATTCGGAAGGTTTGGAAACGCTGATAGAACATAATGTAATTACATGCCATGATACTCTCACGCATTGGCTAACTGCTGAATTAGAATATGGCGCCATTCGTTTAGAAGCAGCAGTGATAGTACGTGTATATAAAGCATTGCAAAATCTTGATTTTGAAGCACTTGCACGCTGGAATATGTGGTTAACAGCAGTGCGAGAAACTGAAGAGTTACGCAACAGTAGTTTGCAAATGGGACGGTCGTTAATTCAATTACTCGAAAAGCTTCAGCCAGATATTAAGATAATTAGTGACAAAGTTGGCGCCAGATGTAATTATGCGGTAGCGTTTGGTATTGCTACAGCATATTGGCATATAGATATTAAAGCAGCCTTACTTGGATATTTACATAGCTGGGTAAGTAACTTAGTAACTGCTGGAGTTAAACTAATTCCTCTGGGACAAACTACAGGTCAGCAACTATTACTAAATTTACAGCCATTATTGACGAGTGCGGTTGAGTCTGTACTAAAGTTAGAAGATGATGACTTGAGTTGTTGCAGCTGGGGTGTATCACTCGCGAGTATGCAGCATGAGACATTATATACAAGATTATTTAGAAGCTAGCTTACTATATATATATGACTTTTCGAGTTGGGGTTGCAGGGCCAGTTGGTTCAGGGAAAACAGCGTTAGTCGATGCGCTGTGTAAGGCAATGCGTGACGAGTATAATTTGGCTGTGGTAACAAACGATATATATACCCAGGAAGACGCGCAGTTTTTAGTTCGCTCGCAAGCACTGTCAAAAGACCGTATTCTAGGTGTGGAAACTGGTGGATGTCCTCACACCGCTATTCGTGAAGATGCTTCGATGAATTTAGCTGCTATCGAACAGTTAGAAACACGCTTTGAAAATTTACATTTAGTATTTTTGGAAAGTGGTGGAGATAATTTAGCTGCTACCTTTAGTCCGGAATTAGTTGATTTAACTATTTATGTTATTGATGTTGCCGCTGGTGATAAAATTCCCCGCAAAGGTGGGCCAGGTATTACTAAATCTGATTTGCTGGTAATTAATAAAACGGATTTGGCACCTTATGTTGGCGCCGATCTAAATGTGATGGAACGTGATGCTAAGAAAATGCGCGGTGATAAACCTTTTGTTTTTACTAATTTGAAAGTTCAGGATGGGTTAAGTGATGTGATTAAGTTTGTGTCGTTGCATGTAAGAGATAGTTAGAGCGTAGGTTGGGCGGAGGCTTTGCGGAACCCAACACATACTAAACCTATGTAACGAACCACAAAGGGCACAAAGGGCACAAAGAAAGAAAAGAAAGATTCTACCCCTTCGGAGCTACTCCCTTCCTGCTAGAAGATTACCTATAAATTTTTCTTCCTTAGCGTAATGCAGCGTCATGCAGCGGTTCGTTCATTGGGTATTTTTTGAGCGTGAAGGGAGTAATTACATATATTTTCGTTTGTTGACAACGGCACCAAAGCATGTTTAAAAATTCTAGATGGCATCAACGCCTATCCTATGTAACAATTTATTTTATGTAGCGGTAGAGAAATTATTTTAAATGAAATCTTAATAAAACGACTAGTAGCAAACCTATTAAGTATGTAAGATGAAACTTTTATGGGGAAAGTTAATCACTATGGCTTTTCACGTAAGTGTTCCTGACTGACTAAATGTAGTTTACACTACACAAACTCTAGAGTTTCCTTAGTATGAAAAGTCATGTTATCTATTTTACAGGTAGATTTATTATATCCATACGCGCGCATGACGGAGGTCAGTATGCTCAACTACTTACTCAAACTTCCCTACAGGGGAACTCTAGAAAAATTTTATCAATATATGGATTTAGGGAATAGCAATGTTAATTTAGCAATTCGATGGAAACCTGAAGTTTATTTGCAACGCAATATTGAGTTATATAAAAGCAGGCATGAGAAGTTTATATTTTTGTCTAACCAGAAGGATAATATCAGGGAATTGGTGCAGTTTTGGATAGATATGGCTGTTTATGACCTACCACCTCAAGAAAACTGGGAACCAAACAACCGAGTGCAAAAGGCATGGGAACACTTGGCTGTTTACTGTGAGGAAAGTTGCTACTATGCTGCGCTTAATGTCTGGAAAGCCGAGAATTCTCAATCTTGGGAAGAATTGATATTTTTGGCTCGATGCCTCATTTATGACCGCGATAAATTTAAAAATGTTTTAGTTCAATATAATAATGTCAACTCTTTGTTAGATACCTATATTACTAAAATTCTCATCAATACTGTTAAAGACAAGACCTCTATTGGTAAGTTTTCAACATGGCGGTTATTTATACATAAAAGCGATAAAGAGCTAAAAGAAGCACTATTTCGGGATGGCAGAAGCGAACTAGAAATTTCTAAATTTTTGTTTGCACGCAAATATTTTAAACAAGTTTATCAAATGAACCAGCTTCAAAACCCTGCTGTAAAAAAAGGTAAGAAGTATCCGGAACCTTCGGAGACAGACTTAATGGAGGTGGTTAATTACTATAATACTGAAAAGTTGCTTTCGGGCGCCCCTCATGAAGTAGCTGCTGGTGGAAACATTACAGTTGAACAATTAAAAGTGTGGATACAAGTTTGTATTGCAGCACTATATAATTACCCAAAATCAATTGCATCTAGCTTTTCTTTAGAAGCGCTGCAAGATGATGGTCGTGAGTTTGAATCTCCATATCAAGAGGTTTTTGAAGTAGGTTTAAGTAGTTCTACTAAAGATACAAGTTTAGTAAATAAAGCTGAAGCCGCATTGATGCAGCAGTTGTATTCTCTAAAACTAAACCAACAAAAAATATTATTACTTTATTATGGATTTGAACTTAATCAGACACAGATAGCAAATAATTTTAAGCTTACTCAGGGAGCGATTGCGGCTCGATTGAAAACTATTGAGTTGAAACTTATAAAAAGTTTATCTCAACTAAGTCAGCCATCGGAGTGGGTAGCTCAATATGTAACTGGATGGCTAGTTACTAGTTATCAGTCTCCGGTTTATTCCGATTTAATTAATATTGCTTTAGTTGAGGCTGTTAATAAACTCGAACAACTAGAAAAAGAGGCGTTGCGATTGTGTTATGGACAAAAGATGCATCAAAAAGATATTGCTCATCAACTCCAAATAACTGAACTAGATTTAGCATTGATTACCGATAATGCTAAAGCTCAGTTAGAACATTATTTAATCAAAGAAATAGATTGTATTATCATTCAATATTTAAATGTATGGTTATCTAATACGTGTAAACAAATTATAAAATCGGCTTGTAATAATTTAAAAATTTCGTCTCAAACATACTTGGAAGCATTACAACCAGTATTAGAAGAATCATTAAAAGTTTGGCAACTACCATCGAAATAATGAGGTACTTAATTATGCATTGTTTGAATGAGTTAGAAAAAGCGCATCCCAACCGATTGTGGCTACAGATTTCAGCGATGGAAAAACACCAAGCCTGGGAGCAAGCTCAACGTCATTCTAATACACTTTCACGTTATAATGCTTATCTAAACCACATTGTTGTGCATACTTTCTTAAATTTTATTGAAGAGTGGCTTTCTGAAGAATCTACACCTCAACCCCAAATACCTAACTCCGATAGTTTACACAATATTTGGGAAGTGGTTAATGGTGCGACAATTGGACTAGGTGAGAAACGAATTGTATTAATTCCTAGCGAGACAAGCTATTTAGAAGAGTTGTGCGTACCTCAAGAGTGGGTAGATATTCCTAGCTTTGCGGGTGATTATTATTTAGCGGTGCAAGTAAATCTGGGAATAGATGATTCGGAGTGTTGGATGAGCGTTCGTGGTTTTACTACTCATCGTCAACTTAAATGTAAAGCAAGTAACCAAAATCGTAGTTATTTAATGCCAGTAGAGCATTTAACAGAAAACCTGACTTTGATGCAGGTCATTCAGGAAATTGATGTGCGTTCTCAAATCCCACAATTATCTACTTTATCTGAAACTGAAGCTCAAGTATTATTACAACTTTTAGGCAATCCATCGATTTCTCCAAGACAGCATAACTTGCCTTTTGAGAAATGGGCATCATTAATAGATAATCATCAATGGCGCCAACAGTTATACCAGCGACGTATAGCTCAGTTGAACGAAAACCCTAAATCAGTAGTAAACTTAAGCAATTGGTTGCGAAATATATTTGAAGTCGGGTGGGAGTCTATCAATACAGTTATCAATTCCGAATCTCAAAACATAGCTTTTGCTTTTAGACAGCGTGAAGTTCATATTACAGGCGCCGCTGCTGAAAGGGTAAAGTTAATTGATTTGGGAATGCAACTTGGTAATCAATGTGTAGCTTTGTTACTTGGTTTAAGCCAAGAGGAACAACAGAAAGTTGGTATTCGCGTTCAGTTGCATCCAGCGAATGGAGAAGATTTTCTACCATCAAAGATTAAATTAAGTTTACTTTCTGACTTTGGGACAGTTCTTCAAACATTAGAATCTCGCAGTCAAGATAATTTTATTCAGCTAAAAAGATTTATTTGCCCAAGCGGAAAAGGTTTTAGCATTCAAGTAGCTCTTGATAATTTCAGTATTACAGAATACTTCTCGATTCAACCACTTGATTCTTCTCAACATGAGTAAACTCGTTGTCTTAAACTTAGGAAAAGGTACTTTGCAGGATGGATTTCCTCATGTTAGTGTTCAGCTACAGGATGAGAATGACTCCAACTGGAGACAATTTCAAGGAAGTTTACCTGCTGCTCCTAATATTATCGACCTTTACCGTCGTTGGCAATTGCTATACGATTTAATTTATGAAGCTCGTGCGATTAATATTGGTTTGCGTAATTCCCAGTTCGATGATGAATATATCATCATTGATAATGCCGATGTAACTCATGTTTCGGATGCGGAGTTTTATCAGGTATGTGAAGAGTTACAAAATCAAATCGATAATTGGTTAGATGCCGAAGATTTTCGTAATATTGACCGTCAACTGCGAATGCGGTTGGCTTATAATGATGAAATTCGCGTGATTATTTCAACCGAAAATATTTATCTTAGAAGATTGCCTTGGCATATTTGGCGTTTTTTTCGAGATTATACTCAAGCAGAAGTCGCTCTAAGTCCGATTGAATTTGAAGCAGGACTTCAAAAAAAAAGTTTAACACAAGCCATTAGAATACTAGCTATTTTAGGAGATAGTACAGGTATTGATATTAACGAAGATAGAAAATTATTATCTAGTTTACCAGGAGTAGAAACAGTATTTATAGTCGAACCAAAGCGTCAGCAATTAAATGAACTGCTTTGGGATGAACAGGGATGGGATATATTCTTTTTTGCAGGACATAGTTCGAGTACAGATGGAGAAACAGGTAATATCTACATTAACTCAACTGAGAGTTTAACGATTACCCAGTTAAGAAACGCGCTTAAAAAAGCTATTGCTAATGGTTTACAACTAGCAATTTTTAATTCTTGTGATGGGTTGGGACTAGCACAGCAACTTGATGATTTGCATATTCCCCAAATAATTGTCATGCGAGAACCTGTACCAGATAAAGTAGCGCAAGAATTTTTAAAACGCTTTTTGAGGGGATTTGCTAATGGAAAATCATTTTATTTAGCAGTACGAGAAGCACGAGAACAATTACAAGGTTTGGAAAGCGAGTTTCCTGGCGCCAGCTGGTTACCTGTAATTTGCCAGAACTCTGCTGAGGTGTCGCTAACTTGGAAAGAGTTGCAAGGTAAAATTAAGCGTAATCGCCAACCCATTCGCCTAAGAAACTCCCAACCCAAAGTTCATTTCAAAACGGTTTTGATTATTAGTTTTATAGTAACAAGCTTAGTAATGGGGGCGTTTACACTGGGGTTGTTACAAGCATGGGAATTACAAGCTTTCGACCATTTAATGCGGCTACGACCAACTGAAAAAAAAGATAATCGAATTTTGGTAGTTACCGTCACCGAAAACGATTTTCAACTGCCAGAACAACAGCAGAGAAAGGGTTCGCTATCTGATCTGGCATTGGGGCGCCTTTTGGAGAAACTTGAGTCTTATAAACCGCGAGTCATTGGTCTAGATATCTATCGGGATTTTCCTGTAGATGCCAAATATCCAGAATTAGCAACTTATTTGCAGCAAAGCGATCGCTTCTTTGCCATTTGCGAAGCTAGTGAAGCGAACCGAAAAGTCGGTATTGCACCGCCAAAAGAAATTCCCAAAGAACGCCAAGGGTTTGGTGATTTTGTAGTTGACCCAGGTGGCATTGTGCGGCGCCATTTAATTGCAATGGAACCAAGTTCCACATCTCCTTGTACCACACCCTACGCCCTTAGCGCTCAGTTAGCATTCCATTATTTACAGTCTCTAGGCATTAAAGTTAGGTACACCCAACAAGGATTGCAACTGGGCAATGTTGTTTTTCGGCAGTTGCGCTCGCACATGGGCGCCTATCAACAATTTGATGATAATGGGTATCAAATATTACTTAATTACCGTTCCTCTGCTTCTCCAACAGAAGTTGCCGAGCAAGTCAGTTTAAAAGATGTGCTAAGGGGTAAAGTCAACCCCGATATAGTTAAGAATCGGATTATTTTGATTGGCGTTACTGCTGACAGTGCAAGTAATAATTTTCTTACTCCCTATGGTAACGAAATGCCAGGAGTGATTGTTCATGCTCAGATGGTGAGTCAGATGCTTAGTGCAGTTTTGGATGGGCGACCTTTGTTGTGGGTTTTGCCTTTTTGGAGCGCAGTTTTTTGGGTTTGGAGTTGGGCTTTTATTGGAGGAACAATTGCTTGGCGTTTCCGGTCAACCCAGTTGGGATTGGTGTCTGGAGTGGCGCTTCTGAGTTTATACGGAGTTTGTTATTACTTATTAATACAAGGGTGTTGGGTACAACTTGTTCCATCGGTATTTGCTTTAATTGGTACAGGGGCAACTCTACTGAAACTCAAGTCCCACTTGAACGAGAAGAAATGAAGGTTACGAATTTAGGAACAGTCACCGTGGTTCCGTAACTGAAGCGCGGTAATGATTTTATAAGTTATTACCAGCTTTTATCAGGTTTTTAGTAGGTGTGGTAGTGGTAATCAAAAAACAGCAGCATATTATATTTTGAGTCATGACTAAGTATATTGGACTTTTCTTAGTGATTGCATTCGCACTTGTTACCTGCACGCCAGTACAAGCACAGCTTGCTAAACCAACAAATTCGACACCACGCCCAACTTTCAATCTCAGGCAACAATCTCAAAAACCACTGATTTTCAAGACACCCCCGCCACCGCCAAATATCGGCGCCCCAAGTCAGCGTAAAGCAGGTGGAAGTCGCGGTTGTATGAATGTAAATACACAGAACACGCAGTCCAGAGAAAAGGTACTTACAGCCTTGGCGCCTGAATATTCTACACAATTAGTTTTAGGATTAACGACCCAAATACGTCCCACCTTTTGGTTTTATGTTCCTTATAAGTCTGGCTCTACCTACGCAAAGTTAGTGCTAGAAGATGAAAACAACCAGACTATCTACAAAACTCCTTTAACAGGAACACCAGGAGTAGTAGGCGTTGAACTGCCATCCACATCAGAGCCACTAAAAATTGGTAAGCAGTATCGCTGGTATTTCAACATTTACTGCCAGCAGGACAATGAATTTTTGACTTCTGTAGAAGGGGACGTACAACTTCAGCCACTTAACTCTATTGTTCAAAGTGAGTTAGACAAAGCAACACCACAGCAGCAAGTTGCGCTTTATGCTGATAATGGTGTTTGGTATGAAGCGTTGACCACTCTAGCTAAGGAACGCCGCATAAAACCACAGGATGCGTCCTTAACCAGCGACTGGGCTAGTTTGTTGGGGTCTGTAGGCTTGCAAAATATTGCCGCAGAACCGATAGTTGATTGCTGTAAACTATCACAATAATTAATTATCGATCCCCCCTGACCCCCCGCGTGGAAGGGGGGAAAAGAGCGGCTTTTAAAGGTCATTTATGAAGTAAATATTAATTACCTATAACGTAGGTTGGGTGAAGGCTTTGCGGAACCCAACTCTAAACAAATAATGTTGGGTTACGCTGCCGCTACACCCAACCTACACTGACTTGATGTTTAGTTTGTAAATCAACTCTTAGCCCCCCTTCCACGCGGGGGGTTGGGGGGATTTTAATCAAGTATTAGGTTATATCTTAATAGTTCTTTCTTTGTGTTCTTTGTGACGAGCGTGGTTTATTTTTCTTTCCTCTGTGTCTCTGTGTCTTTGTGGTCAAGAAAAATATATTGCTGTACAGGCGAGACGCCTGTTCCACAAGAGAATTAGTATTCTGGAGCTTGGCAGGTAGTTGGCGCCACGCTGGAAGTGTGCGGAGTGGAATTTGGCGGGTTGGCTGTAAGTAATACCTCGCCTTTGGTATTTATCAGCCACCCTGTAGCTTCAACAATTTGTGAAGGCGTAGTAGTAGAATGAGTGGAAATATTTTCCACATCTCGATTGTCACTACTTGGGTTAAGAGTCACCCAATCAACTCGAACTGTATCATTGCTGTTGAAAGCTTCTCTAGGATTAAGTGGTAAACCACCACGTCCAGTTACTACAAAGCTACTTTGCTCCTGACTTGTAACAGCAGTACAACCAGAGGCTATTTTAGTATCGACTGGTACTGTTGGCAAGCTGACTAAGCCATTTTTGGGGCTAACGTTGGGTGTATTAATTTGTACGTTGCCGTTTATACCAAATTTGGAACTGGCAGTGATATCACTTTTTGAGGTTTGTTCTTTTTGAAATTCAATGCCGAAGATGCCATATGCATTGATAGTGACATTGCCACCACTTCCTGTGAAAGCATTGGCGGTGATGTCATTATTTTCATTACTGGCTACAATAAAACCCGACGGAGCATTAATATCTATGTTACCTCCATTTCCACCTTGCCCAGCAGTACCTGCAGTGGTTGTAATATTGCTATTGTTACGAAGTTGTAATATGTTCCTGATATTCAGAGTGATATCCCCACCTTCTCCCGATTTAGTCTCTGTTGTGAGGGTTCCCTGTCTAAGAGTGAGGTCGCCAGTAATAACCTTTAGTTTGCCTGCATTAGCTGTTTGATCGCCAGTAACGCGCGCAAACAAACCACTATTAGAACTTTCATTATCGACTATCTTTGAACCAAATTGAGATAGCCTCGATGTATATGTTGGGTCGCTGCCAAATATAGTTACCTTGTCATTGCCATTAACAGTGATATCACCCGCATTCCCACTGCTGAAGGCACTAGTCAGGAGTTGTCCACCACCACTCAGGTCAACGGTGTTGGCGCCAATATTAATATTACCTCCACGACTTTTGCTCAAAGTTCTGGCACTAAAAACTGCACCATCTGATAGGCGCAAAGCATTAGTATTAACTGTAATATCACCCCCTTGCCCATTGGCTTCTTCTGTAGAACTAAGCAGTCCACTAGAAAATCCTCCTTTTTGAGAAAACCCAAAGATATTAACAATATCTAAAGCATCGACTCGAATATTTCCAGCATTTCCTTGACCGCGAGTCATAGATTGTATCAAGGCACCGTCGCTCAATTCAAGAGCGCGCGCAGTAATCTCGATATCGCCAGCATTTCCTAAAGCTTCAGATTCTACAGTACTAAAAATCCCAGTACTAGCAGCATTAAGAACGCCATTAATATACCTCCCACTCAGTTCCTTCAGTGTTGGTGAGCTACCAAAAAAGGGAGGGTCAGTAACTGTTGGTACCGTCATTGGACCGCCGATGAGGGAAACAGAGTCATCCACCTGTACTCTGACGCTACCAGCATTTCCTTGAGCAAAGCTACTAGCAATAATTTGAGCGCCATTCGTTAAACCGAGGGATTTAGCAGAAATTGCAATATTGCCACTATTGCCTACAGCAAGGGATTTATCAGTAATTATAATATTGCCACTTTTGCCTACAGCCCTTGTTGAAGGTGGAAAACCTACACTGCTAAAAATGGCAGTGCCAGGGTCGCTTAGAGAGACAGATTCAGAAGCTTGTACGAGTACATTTCCAGCATTCCCCCGCCCAAAGGTAACAGTACTTAATTGGGCACCGTCATCCAAGGACACAGATTTGGCAAAGATAGTAATGTCACCACTGTTGCCCACAGGCGGTTTGTTCCATAAAATACTCAATGCAGTGCCACGCGAACCGACGTTGCTCTTGATAGCAGTTTGCGTACCTCTTAAAGAAACGGAGTCAGAAGCTTGTACCAATACACTGCCTGCATTTCTGTTTCCATAAGTAACGGTACCTATTTGAGAATCATTGCCTAACGAAAGCGCTCTACTCTTGATAGTAATATTGCCGCCATTACCTAATGCTCCATCTTCCACATAGTTAAATATATAAGAGGCGCCATTGACTTCAATTGCTCCAGTCGCATCAAGCGTAATATTTCCAGCAGTAGTGGCAATTGGTTCCAAACCTTCGTTTATTCCAGCGTAAAGTTTACTTTGATTAGAAACATTTAAGTTTTGAGCATTAATTGCAATACTGCCGCTACCAGTAGCAGCACCTACATAAACCGAAGCTTCATTAGTAAGTGATACCGAAGCTCGTTGCACAGTATCATAAAAAATCAAACTTAGATTGTTGCCTGTATTTAACCCTACTGTCCCCGCTCCTGCCAATCCTCCTAACTCAACTCGACCACCAAAGGCATTTAGTCCTCCACCATCCATGTTGATATTGCCACCCAAGAGCAACAAGCTCTGACCATCTGGAACATGTAGACCAGTGGAAATATAATTCTTTGATGGAGAGAATCCTATAATTGGTGCTGCTGAGTAATTTTGAATCGGATAAGTAGCGATTTGATTGAAGAGAAAAGCAGAAGGATCAACTGTCAACGGTAGAGGATTATTGGGAACAGAGGCACTGAAAAAACCTTGATTACCAAATTGAATCGCATTAGCAGTTGTGGCAACAAATGAACCTCCGACATTTAAACTGGCATAATTACCAAAAATAATTCCGTTTGGATTAATCAGAAAAAGGTTTGCTGTACCGTTAGTCTGGAGAGAACCATTAATATTATAAGGAGAAGAACCTGTTACCCTAGCAATTATATTTTTGATATCAACAGCGTTGTTGAAGTAAGCACTATTAAACGTGGGTAGGGAAAAAGACTCAAAGCTGTGAAACAAATTACTTCCGACTCGAGTCCCTCCCTCAATTACACTCGTTTGTAAATCTGACCGAACGGTGGAATTGCTAGGTAGGGTATTATCAGGGAAAATTTGTGATCTTGCTGGTAGTAGAGCCAAAGTTTTACCAGGTTGCACCTGTAAATTAACAGCTTCATTAACGATACTGGCTGGATTTTGCCCATATTGCAAACCAACGGGAACACTTACAGACAGTAATGGTTGTACTTGTGGGTCAGTAGCGCTATATTCTTCACCATCAGCAAACTTCACGCTACTTGCCGTACTTGCCACAAATGAGCCGCCAATATTCAACGAAGCATTGGATCCAAATACAATCCCCGACGGATTAATCAAAAATAGGTTAGCTGTACCCGATGCCTTAATTAGCCCATCAATATTTGATACCGACTTACCAGTTACGCGACTAATAATGTTTTGTATTTTTGTAGCGTCATCAAACACAGTGGCATCAAAGAAAGCGGTGGCGCCATTAGGCACAGAAAACTCAGCAAAGCTATGGAGCAAGTTGTTTCCCACTCGCATTCCCCCAGTGATATTGAAAGTTTTCCCCTCTAGTTGTACGCTGGAACTAACTGGTAGGGTTTCGTCTGGAGTAATTTGGGCGCCAGCAAAATTTGTAAACAAGGCTAATGTCTGCAACACAGCGAAGCAGATCATAGTAGACATTGAAAGTAGACATCGAAAAAAGCAGTAGTTCATGCAGCTACAGCATACAGCAAATTGCTTGATAAACTTTTTAATTATTTTCGTCAATTATACCAATTTGTTATTTAGTATCCGGAAAATTACTGTTGATACTATTTTCAATTTAGTGGCAAACCTAACCCCCCAACCCCCTTCCCTACAAGGGAAGGGGGAGAGTACACATACTCCCCTCTCCTAAAAGGAGAGGGGTTGGGGGAGAGGTTATTAACAAAATTACTACAACCAATTCCCCACAAGTACGTAAGGCGCCCAGAACCTTGGACGCTGGTATTGAGGATTTTGCAACAAAGCTAGTTGAGCGTGACGAAGGGCAAGAGCTTTGCTTATATTGGGTGTTTTCGCTAATTCTTGGTAAAACTGGCTCATTAAAATAGAGGTAGACTCATCATCTACGTTCCACAATGAAGCAAGGGTACTGCGGGCGCCTGCGCGAACAGCTACCCCAGCTAATCCTAAAGCCGCTCGGTTGTCTCCACTTGCTGTTTGACAGGCACTCAGGACTAGTAATTCGACTGCTTCTTTACTATTTGACTTTCTAAGAAACAGAAAATTACTCAACTCGTTCACCTTGATCTGCTTATCCCATGCGACAATAAACGTCTTGCCAAGATTAGAACTAAACTGCCCGTGGGTTGCTAAGTGAACTACCTTAAAAGGCAACGATTTCATCTGTTTTTCCAGCGCTTGCGAGGTAAACTGCTGATTGAGCAGCACAGAGGTTCCTACTTGTGACTTAATCTCTTTTAACTCGCGTTCCACGTTGGGTAATGCCGGAAATCCTAAACGTGCCTGAGTCAATCCGGCTGTTAGCGCCTGTAATTCTTTTCTGGGTAAGGGTTTGGGGTCGAATAGCTGTAAACCGGGAGATAGAGCAATCGCATACTTAGATACAAGATAATCTTTGCCATCATAAAGCGATGCCATCGGCACATTCCGCAATGCACCATCCAAAACAAACACCAAGGTTTTTATTTTATTTTCAGCTAAATCTCTCTCAGCAGGTCGAATTAACCAATCATACACCCGCCTAGACAAAGATTGAACCATTCGCAGTGTATGGGGTTGAGGGATATTTTCACGCAATTGTTCGAGGGTGCTTTCGACTTCTTGCTTGGCTATATTAGTAGCGTAGTGCTTGAAGTTGTTTTGCCCAGGCAACTTGAGAATAACCTCTAAACGGTCTTGTAAAATAATTGGATAGATGACTGCTGCCGTCTGGTCTTGTTCGGCAACTCGGTCAATTTCTACCTTAGCAGTTAAACAAGCTTGCCGAAAAAAGTTATCTAGTTCTGCCAGTTGTAGAGATTCAATTACAAAACGAGCCTGTTTAAGATTGTCTTGTGGTAGTTCAGTACCAAGGGGCGGCTGTAACAGCAATTCAACTAACTCACGATACACAGGTTCTACATTTTCCCGGAAGGAAAACTGAATTTCTAGATTGGTGGCAACTAAATCGCTACGTAATGACTGAAGGGTTTTAATAGCTTGTTCATAGTAGGGAATTGCAAGCTTTGTGTCTCCTTTAGTTTTTAGTAAACGTCCTAACTGCCATTGCCACTGATAACTAATATCTGACGCTTGAATACTCTGTGCTATAAATAAAGCTTTGTCCGTCAGGTTCTTAGCATCTGTGAATTGTCCCGTTTGTTCGTATACCCAACCAAGAGTACCTTTAGCATAAGATTGTGCTCGCTTGTCTTCTAAACTTTCTGCCTGTTCAACGGCTTTTGCTAAAAGTTGGGCAATATTTAGCCATGAGTTCGTGTCTTTTTTATAATTTTGTTTTACTTTCGCTCTTATCTGGGCAAAGTTAATTCTTGCATAAACTGCCATTCGGCTCTTATGCAACTTGTTAATTTCTGACTCAATGTTGGGCGCCAACCCAACCGCAGCGTTCCATTGCTTTGTTTCTACAAGAAAGCTAAATTGATTCAATAATAACTGTACGCGCGTGCTAGGGGAAACAGATACAGCAGCAGCCTGTTGATAAAAATCTAAGGCAGCTTGATCTCCTTGCGCGCGGGCTGTATTAGCTAAACTAAGTAGAGCTTCAGTTTTTTCTTGATTTGCTCCCAAAGATGAAGCCACTTCCAGACTTTGCTTCAAAACTAAACGAGATTCATCTAAATCACCAACTACTCGTAGCACATCACCAAGACTACGTAAACCTGTAGCTTTCAACAGTGAGTCTTTTGAGCTTCTAAGACTTTGTTGAACAGAAGCAAGAATCTTTTTAGCTTGAGGGTAAAGTCCCAAAATTTGTAAAGCTTGGGCTGAGTTAATGCGATTCCGAATAAATTTATCTTTATAATCTATTTGCGTATATATATCAGCGGCTTGTTGCCAACTTGCAAGTGCAGTTTCCGCTTGTCCTCTAGCTAATTGTAGGCGCCCATGAACATCCAGAGTTTGAGCTAAAATTTCAGCGCGCTGTTTTGAGTTGTTTAAATTCTGTAATAACTTCAGACTTTGAGCAATCGCCTCTTGTGCTTCTGTCCACTGTCCCAATTCTTGATAAGCTAAGGACAAATTACTCAACGTCATCGCTTGTTGTAATTTATCACCGTTTGCAGCATAGATTGTATTCTGTTGTTGCAAAATCTTAACAGCATCACCAAACTGTTGGGCTTCGTACAACGCTTCGCCTTTTGATACCGCATTTTTCCTATTGGGCAAACCTGAAACCTGCGAGTTTTGTGCAACCATTTGGGCAGCGCTAGGTAAAATTGCCGTCACCAAAAACAGCCCCACAATTATAATTACGCTAGCACGGCGTTGCACTGTTGCCCGCAACTGCTTAATTTTACGTTTAATCCGCCAAAATCCATCGGTTTTATCTATCATATTTTCGCTATATTGTTAAACTAATGTTCAATGGCAGATTTTTAGCACCATAAGTAGCTGGAGAATGAAAAATTTTAGGACTGCGAATAGTGCCCCCAATGCTCGAAATTAACCTATAAGCACAACCATCACTTTAGCGCCCGTAGTAATTGTTACGCAAAGACTTTCGTTAACCTTGTATTGATTTACACTTGTATTCAACATAACTTTCACTCTTTTCGCACAAAGTATAACGTATTCTCTTTACCTACAATATTTTTAACTATAAAAAGTATCGAGCGGCACTTTATTCTTTATATCCCGCATATACTGCGTTACCTCGGTACAAGTATTTTTTCAACAGTTTCTGGATACAACGTATAAAATGTAACTTTTAATTATTCTTGCTGGAGAAAATAGCATTATAGAGTGTAGAGTATATGATAAAGTTAACACCTAACTATTTAAGTAATTATACTAAAGTATGGCAGCAAAAGTAATTAATTTTGCTAATTTATTATTAATCCACATTAAGAATAATCTTGCTTTCTCCCCGCTTACTCCCCACAAGTGCGGGGCGAATTTTGTTGGAGGTAAAGCTTGCATCACAATTTTGTTTGCCACATGTATTTTTATAGACGGATTAAAAACTTCGGCACAAGCCCAAATAACACCTGGCGCCAATGATACCAACACTATCGTCAATCAAAGTGGCAACACCATCAACATCACAGGTGGCACTCAAGCTGGAGCAAACCTCTTTCACAGCTTTGAGAAATTCGGAGTCGAGCAAGGTCAAGTTGCTAACTTCTTATCTAACCCATCAATTCAGAACATTTTCGGTCGAGTGACTGGTGGCGATGCTTCTGTTATCAACGGGCTAATTCAAGTTACTGGTGGTAATTCTAACCTGTATTTGATAAATCCCGCAGGAATTGTGTTTGGTCAAGGCGCCAGCTTGAATGTGCCTGCGGCGTTTACGGCAACAACAGCTAATGGTATTGGGTTGGGTGATAAATGGTTCAATGCACTGGGTACAAATGACTACGCTAGTTTAGTAGGAACTCCCAATGCCTTCGTATTTACTCAATCAGGAACAATCTTCAACGCTGGAGATTTAGCCGTTGAATCAGGGCAGAGCTTAACCTTGCTAGGGGGAACTGTTATCAACACAGGTACACTTTCAGCACCCTCTGGAAATATTACCATTGGCGCCGTACCACAAGAAAAATTAGTCCGCATTAGTTCCACAGGCAGTTTGCTGAGTTTGGAGTTACCTATAGAAACAAAAGCAGCAATTAATCAACAGCCGTTTACGCCTTTGTCATTGCCTCAATTGCTGACAGGAGGCAACATCAGTGAGGCAACGGGTGTTACGGTTGAAAATGAGGTGGTAAAGCTGACAGGTTCCGGTATAACAATTCCAAACACGCCTGGGACTGTGGTTGTTTCTAATCAAGTCAATGTATCTGGTAGAACAGGCGGAAATGTCAATTTACTAGGCGATAACGTAAATCTTATTGATGCCAATATCGACGCTTCTGGTCAGGTAAGCGGTGGTACAGTAAAGATTGGTGGTGACTCTAGAGAACAGGGAACAGTTGCGAATGCTTCACAAATCTTTGTCACTCAAGACTCCACGATTAATGGTTATGCGCTAACAAATGGTACATACTTTATTCCTTCGGGCGACAACATTACCTTTAAGGCGCCAGTGGTGGAGTATCCCACTTGCGGTAGTGCGTGTGACAGGGATATAGTTCCTACCGCAGTTGTAGATATACCCTTGCCGCCGAGTCCAGTTGTAGATCCACCCTTCCCGCCAGCTCTTGACAGTCCAAGTATTTATAGCCCAGTTATAGATCGACCCTTGGCGCCAGTTACTCAAATCTTCCCAACACGGTTGCTTGATAGCGGTATCAGTGGCAATAACAGCCCTCTGTTTCAAATTGAACAGCAGACAGCTAAACTGCAACTAAATACACGAACAAATACTTTTGCCTGCAATTTACCGAATAACGTTGCCATTGCTGCTAGGTCAACTAATAGCAAAATAGTAGATCGCTCTAAAAAGGGAGCTTTAAGTCCTGGTGCTGCTGCTAACAATCCTTGTAATACGACGGACGATGAGAAACAAATTCTGCAACTTTTGGGTGAAACTACCAATGCAAATCAAAGCAAATAATTGAAGTTGGACAGTTCTCAACATAGTAGTCTGTGTCATTAATTTTGGTAGGTTACATCTTAATAATTCTTCCTTTGTGCCCTTTGTGTCTTTGTGGTTTATTCCTCTTACTCCCCTCTCTGTGTACTCTGTGTCTCTGTGGTAAAAAAATACATTACTGCACAGGCGAGATGCCTATGCTACAAAACACATCTACCCCTCAGCATTAATGCGGTAACTCCGAAAAACAATACTTTTAAAACCCATGCGACCGCTGAAAGTCTATTTAACAACACTAGCCGTTTTGCTGGTTTCCTCGTTCAGCTTTTCTACAAGTGCGATCGCACTGCCAACCACGACGACAGTACAAACTCAGAGTAACCGCTCAAAAGCAGACCAATTAATACAACAAGGAAATCAGCAATACCAAGCTGGGCAACTACAAGCGGCTATACTCTCTTGGCAAGAGGCAAGACGTATTTATCAGCAACTCCACGAGCGTCAAGGAGAAGGCACAGCTTTGGCAAGCTTAGGAGCTGCCTATATTTATTCTCAGCGATATCGAGAAGCTATTACTACATTAGAATCATTTTTACCCATTGCCCAGTTTATAAAAGACCGTCGGCTTGAGGCTCAAGCATTGGGAAATCTTGGTATTGCTTACAGAGCAGTGGGCAATTATAGCAAAGCTATTGAGTTGCATAGACAAGCCGGAAAAATCTTGCGAGGAATTGGCGAGCGCTCGCTTTTAGGAAAAGTTCTTCTCAACTTGGGAAATACCTTTTCAGTTTTAGGTGACTATGACAACGCTACAATTGCCTATCAGCAGAGTTTGAAAATTGCCCAGCAAACTAAAGACCGTGAGGGAGAAGGCATTGCTTTAGGAAACCTGGGGAAAGTTTACACGGACTTGGGCAAATATCAAGATGGAATCGCAGCACACAAACAAAGTTTAGCGATTGCCCAAGTAATTAATAACCGTTCTGCACAAGCTGGCGCCTTGATTAATTTAGGTTCTACTTATCTGTCTTTAGGGGGACGCACTAAAGCCATTGATGCTTATAAACAAGCGTTAGAAATTGCTTCTTCAGCAGGTGAGCGCCAACGAGAAGGTGAAGCCCTTGGTAGCTTAGGAATAGTTTATGTAGATGCTCGCAACTACCCACAGGCAATTAAGTATCAAAAACAAGCTTTGGCAATCGCGCGCGCTCTTGGCGATCCAGCAGCCTCCGGATTGGCACTGAATAACTTAGGGCAAGCCTTGTATCGTGCAGGTAAACTAAAAGAAGCTGAATCACAACTGCGCGCGGCTGTCAAACTCCTCGATAATCTCCGTCCCGGACTCAGTGACACTTACAAAGTTTCCATTTTTGATACTCAAGTTTACACCTACAACTTACTGCAAGAAATCCTAATTGCCGCTAAAAAACCGGAAGCAGCCCTAGAAGCCTCAGAACAGGGACGTGCCCGTGCATTTGCCGAATTACTGTCTAGACGCATATATGAGGAAGACAATAAGCACGCATCTGTATCATCTATTACATCTCTCCCCGAAGCTAATTCATCGCCCAATATTGCGAAAATTCGTCAAATCGCCCAACAACAAAACGCCACATTAGTAGAGTATACTTTTGTTCCAGATCGAAACTTTAAGTCCCGTGGTAAGCAACGAGCCAGAGAGGAGGAACTATTCATTTGGGTAGTGCAACCCACAGGTAAAGTAGCATTTCGGCGTGTGAACCTCAAACCCCTATGGCAAAAAGGTGGAACATTCACAGATGCTGTCAGAATTTCCCGTTGCCTTATATTTAACCTCACTGCTAACTGCGGACCGCTGACGCAGGCAATTCGTCAGCTAAAGCATACAAATAATCCAACAAAATCCACAAGAAGCCAGGACTACAGGCAGATACTTCATCAATTCCTGATCGAGCCAATCGCCGACCTCTTGCCCGCCGATCCGAATGCTCGTGTTATCTTTATACCCCAAGAATCTTTGTTTTTAGTTTCCTTTCCAGCCTTGCAAGACGAAGATGGCAAATACTTGATCGAAAAGCACACTATCCTGACGGCGCCCTCAATTCAGGTGCTACAGTTGACCCATACTTTAAAAGCAAGAAGAAGGAAAAGAGAAGCAGAGGGAAATTCCCAAATCAATAATCTTCAATCATCCGCATTAATTGTAGGCAACCCCATCATGCCTAAAATATTTTTACAGCCAGGACAGCCACTGCAACAATTACCAGAATTACCAGAGGCAGAACAGGAAGCTCTTAATATTGCTAAACTGTTGAACACCACTGCAATAGTTCGCGACTCTGCAACTAAAGCCAACATCCTCAAAAAAATGCCCACTGCAAGGCTAGTGCATCTGGCAACACATGGATTGCTGGAGTATGGGAGTCAAAGTAATATAGGTTCTATGGAGGGATTGGGAGTGCCAGGAGCTATTGCCCTTGCTCCATCGCCTTCTGATGATGGTTTGCTCAGTGCCAGCGAAATTATAAATCTCCGCCTTCAGGCTGAACTCGTTGTCCTCAGTGCTTGCCAAACCGGAGAAGGAAGAATTTCTGGAGATGGAGTGATTGGACTGTCTCGTTCCTTTATTTCCGCAGGAGTTGAGAGTGTTGTAGTTTCTCTGTGGGCTGTGCGAGATGTCGAAACTTCTAAACTGATGAAATACTTCTACCAAACTCTTCAACAAAATCCTGACAAAGCTTCTGCTTTACGTCAAGCAATGCTAATGACAATGAAGGAGAAACCCGAACCATTGTACTGGGCTGCCTTTACTTTAATTGGCGAGTCGTAAGTAGAATGACAAAGGTTAGAGATTGTTAATAACGGTGCCTCTTAAAATAAATATAACAACAAACAAACTCGCGCCTAACTTTATATATTATGGACACAACACATTCGCAAGAAGAAACTCAAGAAATACTCGCATGGTTAAATAGGAACCGACGGATGTTAATAGATTTTTACAAAAATCAGTACATTGCCTATAACGCTAATGGTATCATTGCCCATAGTGAAAATTTGCGAGAAGCTCTAGATATAGCGGAGGCTTCAGGACAGAAGTTTGTCATTTATTTTGTACCTCGTTCTGCAGGTTCAGTTCAAATACTACCTATTCGCTTTCGTGCAGTAGTGCGTCATGATTGGCAGCCAAATTATGAAGTACGGCTCCAGCATCGTGATAAAGTAATGAATGCTGTTATGTTGGTAGATAGCGGCGCCGAACTTAGCTTAATTCCATTTGAAACTGGTGAAGAGTTGGGATATGCTCTGGCTGATTCTGAGTCTAAACTGATAGCAGAAACTATTGGTGGAAAAGTCGAGTTTGTTCTGCGCGATATTGAAATGACTATTAATAATAAACAATTTGTTGCACCCGTAGCATGGTTACAAACTGATACAGGTGCAGCTCAACTATTACTCGGTCGTGAAGTTGTATTTGATAAATTCAATATCGAATTTCGGCAATCTGAAGGAAAAATTATATTTCATTCTGTAGAGGCGCCTTAACTATGATTATAGTAACTGGTGACTAATAAAACTAATTTGATTCTTTATGTAGGCGGCGATTTAATTGTTGGAGAACGTGATGCTACTAAAAAATCAATGTGGTTCAAGCTTACCAATCCCTAGTTCTCTTAATTTTGCCCGGATATCCTCGAGGTTTTCACCGCAGTAATAATATTTTTTGTCTGCAATATTGGCTAAATAGTAACCGGGCTTACCATTGTTGAGTTGCAGTAATTTTGCAGCCACCTTCACTAAAGAAGTGCCATACATAGAAAAAGTGTCTTCTATAGAGAGGTCGGGTAAATTTAGAGGGTTCCAAAAAACCTCACCATGAACAAATTCCCAGTTTTCACGTTTCTTTACCAAGAAGATGTGTGCAGGCGTAATAAAACAACTATTAATATTTGACATATAATACAAATTGTAAATGTTAATATATAGATAGCCCAAGCAAAGCGCTGCTTAGGCTATCCAACTAATTAATGATTAGTTGTCTGTTTCATCGGTAGGGTCAAGCTTGTCTTCTAGCTCTTCCCTGGCTTTCTGACCATCGACAATTGTTGTATTCCCCGTTAACGCATTATTCATCTTCCACTTATCATGAAAAAGACGTATTAGTGTTAACAATGGGTCAAACAATGTTCGACGGCCATTGCCATTACCGTTGTCAGACATTTAGTCACCTCCTTAATTACTTTTAAACTACACAAATAGAGAGGGGCAACCCTCTCTTTTATTATTATATTTGAGGTAGAAAAAATACACAAGTTACTATTAATTATTTGAATATTAAGCTCAGATAATTTTTTTGTATGTCTGATTAGATGAATATTATTTTATGTCTTAGTAAAACAATTTGTACCATTACAAGTACTATATTATTAGTCTAAACACAAAATTTTCTTGTGGCATTCGCATCCCTGCCCCCCATTTGAAAGGAATGGGCAAGGATGGGATTCCACAAGACGGAGAATCAAATTTTTGGAAGTCCCTAATGATATATACTTGAACTTCTTGATAACAGCGCCTGTTATGTCAGAATATATACAAAATATCTCATCGTCTAAATGGTTCATCATATTTTAAAGGCTACAAAGGAAACGGTGCATTTAGGTGGTTTTTCGCATTTACTGCCACCTGCGCTTATGGTTGATTCTGGAGATACGGTAGATGTTGAAACTTATAGTGGGTTTTATGTGTATGATAAGGCGCCACCAGCGTTTCTGACTCCTGAATTTGTAGATATTTGTCAAAATTTGGCGCTATCCCGTAAAATTGCAGGTGGTCCACATTTGCTGACTGGTCCTATTTATGTAAATGGTGCTGAACCTGGAGATGTTTTAGAGGTTGAGTTACACTCTATTTCTCCGCGTTTACCTGTTGGTTTTAATGCTATTCGCAGTGGATGGGGCGCCTTGCCACAAAAGTTTACACAGCCTGCGCTGCGGTTTATTGATTTGGATTTGGATAATAATATTGCGGAGTTTCCGAAGGGGTCGGGTATTAAAATACCTATAACGGCTTTTTTTGGCATTTTGGGTGTGGCGACTGCTGATGAACACCGTTCTTCGATTCCACCCGGATATTATGGTGGTAATATCGATAATCGAGAACTTCAAGCTGGCGCCAAAATCTTTTTACCTGTGTTTGTACCCGGCGCCTTATTCTCTATCGGTGATGGTCACTCTGCACAAGGTGATGGGGAAGTCAATGTCACGGCAATTGAAACTTCAATGAATGGTACTGTTAAGCTCAAGGTGCGTAAAGATTTGCATTTGTCGGCGCCAATCGCTGAAACACCAACTGATATTATAACGATGGGTTTTGGCAATACCCTTGATGAAGCTTTGGAAAATGCAGTCTCAAATATGATTGATTTTATCGAACGCTTTGTTGGTATATCAGCCGAAGATGCTTATGTCTTGTGTAGTTTGGCTGTAAATTTTAGGATTAGCCAAGTGGTTAATAGCCCACAAAAGGGTGTACATGGGATGCTGCCTAAGTCTATTTTGCCGAGAAATGTATTGTAACGGTAACATCCACGCTTAATATATGGTTACATCAAAATTATTATTACTAGCTGCTGGTGGTTTTATATCTGGAATTCTCGCCGGATTTTTGGGTATTGGTGGCGGTACTGTTTTGGTACCTTTGCAAGTAGCATTAGGATATACGCCGCTTCAAGCTGTTGCTACTAGCAGTTTTTCTATTGTTATTACCGCCATAAGTGGAAGTATTCAAAATTGGCGCATGGGCTATTTAAGCTTTAAGCGCGTTATATATTTAGGGTTGCCTGCGGTTATTACTACACTATTGGGAGTAGAACTGGCTACACGTATACCTCAATATATTTTATTGTTTGCGTTTGGATTATTACTTTTACTTAATATTTTTTTAGTACAATTACGTAAAAGACTTACCAATCGTAAAGCTAATAATCCAGGCAATACATTCAATCCAGTTCTGGCGAGAATCTTTACAGGAGGAACCGCAGGAGTATTGGCAGGGTTATTTGGCGTTGGTGGTGGTGTGATTATGGTGCCGCTACAAATTTTGTTAATAGGGGAAACTATCAAAGTCGCAATTCAAACAAGTTTAGGCGTGATAATGATTACCGCTATTTCTGCGACTATTGGACATGCAGCTAAAGGTAATGTTTTGTGGGTAGAAGGATTGATATTAGGAATCGGTGGATTGATAGGCGCCCAGATTAGTACTCGTTTTTTGCCAAAGTTACCCGACCATATTGTCAGTTTAGCATTTCGCACACTGCTCGCTGTTTTATCTATATATATATTCTGGCAAGCTTGGCAGGCATATGAGCGCATGTAAAGGTGATTGCTGACTATAAAAGCTACAATCAAGCAAAAACATTTATATTTTTTGCTTGTTAATATGGAACGTCGAAAGTTTATCGAGTTGATAAAATATACAGCTTTAACGGGTGCTGGGATAACATTGACTAGTTGTGGTGGTAGAAAGAATACTGCTGCGATTAAACCAACAGTCCAAGCTTCACCAGTTTCTCTTAATCAACCCTTAAAGGTCGGGTTTGTTTATATTGAACCAGTTGGTGATATGGGTTGGACTTACGCACATGATTTAGGACGTAGAGAAATGGAGGCAAATCTTAAGGAGAAAGTAAAAACGACTCTTGTTGAAAATGTAAATGTTGATGTGGATGCTGAGAAAGTAATTCGACAATTAGCAACTGATGGTCATGAGTTGATTTTTACAACTTCGTTTGGCTATATGAACCCTACAATTAAAGTAGCCCAAGATTTTCCTCAAGTTGCTTTTGAACACTGCGCTGGATATAAACGCGCGGCAAATGTTGGGACTTATTTAGGTCGCTTTGAAGAATCGCGATATTTAACTGGGATGATTGCTGGTAAGATGACTAAATCGAATATTATTGGTTTTATTGGCGCCTATCCAATACCAGAAGTTATTCGAGGAATCAATGCATTTACTACTGGTGTAAGATTGACAAACCCAAAAGCCAAAGTACGGGTAGTATGGACGCAAACTCAGGACGACCCAACAAAAGAACGCGAAGCTGCTGCATATGCAGTCAAGGATGGGGCTGATATATTAGCACAGCACACCGACTCAGCAGCAATACTTCAATTCGCAGAGGAAAAGGGAATTTACGCATTTGGCTATAACACCGACATGAGTAAGTTTGCACCAAAAGCACATCTAACGTCAGCGATTAGTCAATGGGGTAAATTTTATACCGAGAAAGCTACAGCTGTAATTGATAAAACATGGAAACCAGAGAATACTTGGTACGGTATAGCACAAGGAATGGTTGATATATCACCGATGAACGCAGTAATTCCTTTAGATATACAAAATTTAGTTAATCAAAAGCGTAATGAAATAATTCAAGGAATTGCCCATCCTTTCGAGGGTCCAATCAAAGACCAAAATGGAATCGTGCGAGTTTCAAAAGGTAAAAACCTCGATGATAAGGCACAATTAGAAATGGACTGGTACGTTGAAGGTGTTGAAGGAACAATACCCAAAAAAAGTTAGTCGGGGCGGGTTCACCCAAGTTTTCTCTATTAGCAGGATATAGATAAACCCGCCCGTACAGGAGTTAGGATTTTTAATTTTGGATTTTACTATTATAATTATGCGTCAAACTATTCCTACTGCTACAATTCCAACAATAACCAAATATCGCAATCACAGAAGTGCGATGAGTCAAGATATACTGGGGTACCTTGAAAATTTAGCCCAGCAAGGTGATTTTCTCCGCATTCCTTTAGGTTTGCTCGGTTCAGCCTATTTTGTTAATCATCCAGATTTAGCGCAGCAAGTTTTACTTAAACAAACAAAGAAGTTTCAAAAGCCTTTTACTGTAAAATACACGGCAAAAGGCATTTTTGGAGAAAATTTATTCACTAGCGATGGTGAGTTATGGCAGGTTTTACGTTCTATTATTAGTCCTGCATTCAATGCACAGCGTTTCGATGCATATGCAAGCATTATGACTGATTATACAACAGCAATGATTTCGCAGTGGCGAACTGGAGAAGTTATTGATATTCCAACAGCAATGATGGATTTAACTTTGGGTATCACAACTAAAGCTTTTTTCGGTCAAGATTTACGAGATAATCAAATAGGTCAAGCAATTATTGGCTTTATTGAATTATTCTCCCAACGTATAAGTTCTTTTCCTGTACCAAGTTGGGTACCAATTAAAAGTAACTTGGAGATGAAACGGTTATTTACTCTTATCGATAACCATGTTAGTTCAATAATAGTAAAGCGGCGCCGATCAGGCGAAGATTATGGTGATGTACTATCAATGCTCATTAAAGCACAGGCAAGTGATACAACGGGTTTATTAACAGATAAGCAAGTTAGAAACGAAGTACTAAATTTATTTGCAGCGGGTTACGAAGTAACTGCACATTCCCTCGCATTTACATTCTATCTTATCTCTCAACATCCAGAAGTCGAAGCGCGCTTATTGGATGAAATTAATCAAGTTGGAGAAAAACCAATAACAATCTCAGATTTAAATCAAATGCCGTATCTCGAAATGGTCTTAAAAGAATCAATGCGATTATTGCCTGTCACAGCAGTTGTTTCCAGACAAGCAACTGAAAACGTTGTTATTAATGAGTACACTATCCCCAAAAATAGTTTAGTTTTAATTGCACCTTGGACACTACATCGTCGTAGCGATTACTTCCCCGAACCATTACGCTTTAATCCCGATAGATTTCATCAGTATAAAGATAATATTCCTAAGTTTGCTTATCTTCCTTTTTCTGGAGGTTCTCGTATTTGTATCGGTAATGCATTCGCTATGATGCAAATGCGGATTAATATTGCTATGATTTTACAGCGTTTTAAGTTAACAGTACCATTCGATTATGAATTGCAGCCTTTCTTCAATTTTAACACCCGCCCTAAAAACGGCTTACCAATGACTATACACGCGCGCGGGTAATAATCCTTCCGAACATATTTATTACACAGGCGCCATTTATAAGCGTAATTAACTGACGTTATATTATACCAATCGCGCCTTAAAAATCTGAGATTTAATCCCAATACGTAACATTAATCAACCGTTTGAGCTTAATAATTCTTAGTCAGACCTAATCTTATATGTACAAAGGGTTTCAGAACCAAACTAAGCTTAAATACTTATAAAAAATTGACCGTTTTGTAAAGGATAATTGCTATCTGTTGTCAAAACAACTTTTTTAGGTACAAACTATAAATATATATACAGGCAATTATTCCATGAATGCTATTTCTAACGTTGAATTAAAACGCCCAGTTTGGCACACAGTTTTGACTCTAATTCTGGGCTTCTGGTTTAGTGCTAGTCTTCTCCTCGACTGGGTAATTATGCCTAGCATGTACTTTTCTGGGATGATGACCCTCGATAGTTTTGCTACCGCAGGTTATTCAATCTTCTGGAATTTTAACCGCATTGAATTATTATCTGCTGCCGCAGTCTTAACTAGCATTCTCGCTTTATCAAAAACTCAACTACGCTGGTATGGTGGTGTAGCTGCTTTAGCTGTGACGCTCTTAAGTATAGCCCTCGCATTTACATATTTCTTAACTCCACAAATGTGTGCTACAGGCATAGACCTAAATTTATTTGACTCAGCATCTGAATTCCCAGTATCCATGAATATGCTACACGGATTGTACTGGAGTTTTGAAGCATTCAAGTTGACAGCTATTGGCTTGATATTTGGATGGTGTTGGCGCCAAAAGTCTGTTTAATACCTAGCAAAATTAAAGATTACATAATGTAGAGACTGTACATGTACAGTCTTTACTATTGTATATTTAGAGCATCAATTCTAAATCAATGAAATGAAATATTAAAGTGTTTTCACGCACCTTACTGTTAAACTGTTTCTTCCTGTGACTCATCAGCTTCTTGATTATTAAAAAACAGTAGACGCACTGCAAGAACCGCAAATCCTACTGCTGCAATACCTTTTAGTAATCTTGTTGGTAACACTTCTGCAACTGCACCTCCTGCTAAGGCGCCTAGTAAACTTGTTAATAGTAGTGCTGCGGCAGTACCGAAGAATACAGCGCGCGGAGATTGGCAGCGTCCTGATAATGCAATTGCTGCTAGCTGACTTTTGTCGCCTAACTCTGATAAAAAGACTGTAATAAAGCTTATTCCTAAAAGATGCCAGTTCATAATTTATAAGGGGTAAAGGTAAAGGTTAACCTATGAAAACATCCCAGAATAACATCACGGAGATAAGCATTAACATTACTCCTGCTGATTTTTCGACTGTTTTGGGTGAAAACTTGCTTGCCATCCAACTACCTAACAGTACACCTAGTAAGCTTGTAGTGATTAATGCTGCTGCTGAACCTAGAAATACTACTAATGGTGAGTGGGACTCGGCACTCATTAACAGTGTTGATAACTGAGTTTTATCGCCTATCTCAGCTAAAAATATCGTTACAAATGTCGTTGTGAAAGTTACCCATAGTGATTCTTTTTTACATGGCGCCTTTTCTGGAACTGCCTGTACTGTTTCAATCGTGGCAATGCCAGCTAGGGTGTTGGGGTCGTTCTCTAACTGGGTTGCTAAAGGATAGCTAATTGGGGTGTCAAGTTTCACAGGCGCCATTTGTAAATTACTAGATATTTTTCATATTCTTCTCATTTTTACAGATAGTGCTTACAAATTGCAACCCTTTGCTAGAATATAAAATTTTATGTATATCTAACTTCTTTTTTGAGCATTACTAACGACACCCAGAATGTTTAACCGAGAGAGTTTGAGGTTGTCTAACGCGCGCTTAAGTTGTGATGTATCTGTTTTATCCATTCGGACGGCAAGCAAAATTCCGTTAGTATGAGGCGCCAGTAAACTTGCATCTGCGAGTTCATTTAAATGCGGAGTATCGTATATTACTAGGTCGAACATATTCTGAAACTCTCCCATAAGTCGCTTTATCTTCTCAGATGATAGTAATTTGATGGGGTCTGGGGGTGTTGGGCCAGAAGTAATAATAGATAGTTCTTTTATTTGGGGATATGGTCGAATTACTTCTTCAATTGGGGAATTGGTAGAGATAAGGTTAGTTAGTCCCCATAAATTACTGAGGTTAGAAAGGGTGTGAATTGTAGGTTGACGTAGATTTGCATCGACAAGTAGTACACGTTGACCCATTGCTGCAGCAATTTTGGCTAGATTAAAGGCAATTGTTGATTTACCATCAGAGGACATTGCCGAACTTACTACTATTGAACGAATTGGACGGTCGGAACCAAGAAATTGAATGTTTGTATATAGTACTCGTAATGCTTCTAAGAATTTTTCGGAGTAATTGCCGTAATCTGATACTCGCGCAATTACCGGGATACCAATATGTTGTAACTTTACTGTTTTAATTGCCGAAATTTGTTTATTTGTTCGATTTTGCTCGCTAAAGAGTTGTCTCTCGAATGGAATAGTACCTATCAAGGGTAGCTTAACTGCTTCTTTGAGAGATGCGACTGTGTGATACGTATTGTCGAGCTTGTCTAATAATACTGCGGCGCCAACTCCTGCTGCCATACTACCAAGCAATCCCATAATTAAAGCACGTTTCGTATCTGATGCAGGAGACTCAGGTTTACTAGGTGGTTGAATTAACTGCCAAGGTAACTCGGTCTGTACTATTTGGATTTGTAGAGTTTCACGTGTAGTCAGGAAACGATTCAAGCTTTCGGTAGCAACCTGTAAGTTTCGCTGTAATTCGGTATACTGTCGTGCTAGTACAGGTGATTGCTTACGCTGTTCTTCGAGTCTTTTTTCTGCTTTTTTCAACTCCTCGCTTTGCACTTGTAACGTTTGCAATTGCGTAGCTGCTTGTGCAACCTTCACATTGGTAATCCGCTGTGCTTCCTGATTTAGTAAGGGTAATAAATTATCCCTTTTTTCTCTTAGCGTGCGAATTACCGGATTATCTTCTTGAAAACGCGCTCGTTCCGCAGCTATTTGTGCTTCTAACTGACGCACCTGGACAAGCAACTGCTGGTAAACAGTCGCATCGTTCAATGCAGCTAGCTGACCATTCGGTGCAGTTAATTCAGATGCACTAGCGCGCGCTTGCGCTAACTGTTGATTAACTGCAAGTCGCTGCTGTGACAATGTATTAACTTGACTTGCAATTTGCTGCGATTGAGTTTCTGGGTCTACGAAATTGTTTTTTTGTTTAAAAAACTGTAATTCTCGCTGAATCGAATCGACTCGTTTCTGTAATACAGGAAGTTGTTTATCGACAAAGCTAATTCCCTGACGGAGTTTCGTTTGTCGTTTCTGTAGGCTATATTCTAAATAATCGTTAGAAATTTGCTTGGCAATATTGTGAACTTTTTCTGCATTTTCTCCTCGATACCGTACCTCAATAATCTTTGTTTCACCTAAACGAACTACAGTCAGCGAGTTAATTAGCGTGGTATAGTTAATTTCTGGGTAAGATTTTTGTAACTTCTGAATTACACCACTTAATAAATCAGGACTTTTGAGAACTTGAATTTGACTTTCATAATCTAAAGTTGTTCTTGTTGCATTTGCATCTTTAGTGACATCAATCGCTTTACTGTCATCGTTAAGTGGTTCTACTAATAATCTAAAGTTACTTTCATATTCTTTCTTCTGGTTCAACATTGAGTTAGCGTTTATTCCCATAACGATGGTTCCTACCCCAACTACAACTAGCAAACGGCGCCTTATAATTCCGAGAAAGTCTCGAAAATTCCAATCACTACCAGTTTCTTCAGACCAAGCTAAAGGTACTGGTTCACTATAGGTTGATTCAGAGTTCTTACTCCGGTCACGGTCAGAACTTGAAGATGAAGACTGAGAGAAATTCCCCATATTTTTTAATACTTAGTTATAATTAAAATTTTTATCAATAAACCTTACATTGTAATGCTTATTGTTACGTAGGGTGGGCACTGCCCACCTTACCTATAATGCTTATTGTTACGTAGCCCACCTTACCTTTATTACCTTTATTGAGAAGGTGCAAGTTAGGAGATAATCTCTCTTTCAACTTATTGTTTAGAATTATAGGTGAAAAACTATTATATTAAAATTCCATAGTTTGATTTACATATACTTCGACTTCTCTACCAGCAGGTAAAACCCAGATATTGCTGCGTTGACTCATTTGTGCAATAGCTTGTTGATTGCGTTGGGCAATTTGAGGAACTATAGTACTTATACCACCTTCGGCGACACCAGCTAAAATATTGCGCCTAGAATTGTTATTGCTAATTGTAGTACCACTAGTTGTAATAGAAAATTGAGTGTCGTTACGGTTAATTAATTCCGCAGCTTTACCAAGACCTCCTAGAAAGAATAATCCTGCATCCATCCCAGCTATTGACCCTCCTTTGCTGCGATATTGGTTTGCTACTAATGGTTTACCTTCGCGCGCGCGTATTATTATTGAATTTTCGGGTAAAGTTTTTTCTGATATAGTGTGACGGTTGCGGGTTACTAGTTTAGTAACATTGAGTTGAAGTAAACCTTGTTCGGAAATTGAACGAATTTCTGCTAATAGTTCGGTGTTAACGGGTAAAGCTATTTTATTATCTGTAGATTTGAGGGGTTCTCGCAAACGCACTACAAATACAGGTTTTCCGGTATCGTTTTTATCGCTGTTAGTCGAACGGGTGGTTTCTCCAAATACTGCGGTGGCAAATACTGCTTTTACTGTACTACCTACTGCTACTGCGACTCGCGTTTGTGGTGTTGGTGTTGGTGTGGGTGTAGGAGTGGATACTATTGCTGGTGTAGGAGTTGGTGTGATAATGGGTCTGGGAGTAAATGGAATCACGGGTAATGTCGGAGTAGGTGTGGGTTGAACATCTGGAGTATTACTAGCTAGTGAATTTTTTTTGTAGTAGTCGTTTAACTCAGCTAGCTTGACTAAATCTTGTAGCGAGTCTGGTGTCTGAAGTGGTGTTGGTTGAATAGTTGGTTTTGGTGTTGGTTGAATAGTTGGTTTTGTTGTTGCTTGAATAGTTGGTTGAGGTCGTGGGGGTTGAGGTTGTGGTACTGGTACTCTAACAATGCGTATGCGTTCTGGTTGGGGTTGTATACGGGGGGGGATATAGCTAGTTCTAGGAACATCTGAAAATGGTACCCGCACTCGGTTGGTAACGGGTGGTTGTGTTCTTACTATTATTTGAGGTGTAGATTTTGGAGATACTGGGATAGGATTCCTAAGTTGTTGTTGTGCTGCTTTGACTGCTTGTGCTTGTTCGGTTAATGCTAGTTTTGTTTTTAAATCTTCTACTTCTGATTCTAATGGTTTTGGAGATGGTTGAAGTGTTGGTTGTGGTTGTAAGGTAATAGTTTTATTTTTCGTTTGATTGCTGGGATTCATTATTTGTGATAGAAATACACCTGCTACTAAAACTATACCGAAAGTAGCGGCGCCGACTAAACCTAGTTTTGCAAAGGGACTTGAGGATAGGGGTTGTTTGGTTTGGACTTCTTGCGGTTCTGGTTGTATAATGTTGGTTTCTGGTTGGTTGTTAGTTGGATGCGTTGTTTCTAATCCAACTAGTTTTGCCATTCGTTGTTCCCAGTCTTCAGTATCGGGGGTGTTTGGTAGTTTGTTCATAATGTTTATATTAGTAATTTATTTAACCACAAAGGGCACAAAGGACACAAAGGAAAGAGTAGGGTGCGTCAAAGCTATCACAATCTTCAATAAAATGAAAAATTAATCTGCTTTGACGCACCTTACTATCACAATCTTCAATAAAATGAAAAATTAATCTGCTTTGACGCACCTTACAAACATTTTTTATCGTTGATGTCGCAGACGTTGTATATTTGTAGTCTTGCTTCTCCGAGACGGGATACTGCTAGATTTAATGGTACTGGTAAATTAGGTAGTGAGGCAAAAGGCGCCTCGACTGTTTGTACTATAATTTGTTTGTTGAATGGAATTGTTTTGCCTAATTTATCGGAGTTGGTAAAAATTAGTTGGTTTGCGATTATTTCAACTTTCCATCTGCCCTCACTTATTTTAATCGGTTGACCAATAGTTTGAATAACTAAAACATTTTCGGTTCCTTGACTCAAAGTTTCTGAGGGACTAATTATCGATTCTAATTTTGGCTTTAAATTATCAGTGACTAAAACAGAACTAGTTTCCCAAACCGTTCGTGGTTGTTGTTGCTGCGACCAAGTGAGCATTAAAGTCATCGTTTCACCCACAAACCGTCTTATTGTCTCCGGATACCTTTCCATATCCGGTTTAGGGTCTACACTTATCGCGCGTCCATCAATTAACTGCACTAAACTTTGAGGGGTTAAGCGTTGCTGTAACTGCTGTAACATCGACCAATGAAACGTCAACAGCAAAAACGTAAATAAATGTAACCCAAACGTTGCTACAGTAAACAACGGCAAAAAACTACTTCTCTTACTCTCTGACCTCATCACCTCTTCCTCTTTCTTTGTGTCCTTTGTGTCTTTGTGGTTTATTTAATAAACGTCTGGTCATTCCTCAAATTCCCACAAGACTTATCCTGACTCAAACCAGTATACTCATCCACCAAACATAAATTCCTAATCTCATAAATCTCCAACTTATCCGCGCGGACATTATAAATAGCTTTTTGTAGATCACTTTTCAAACTCGCTTGCGGATACCCAAAAGAATCCACAGAACGCACAAGAAAATCTTTGTTAAACGGAGTTATGATACTACGGTTGTTTGACTGCTTTTTTTGTATCAAATCTGCCACCATCCCAACTTGCCACTTACCAGGAGCAATTTTCTTAGGTGGATATATCCTTTTAACCGCTAACCGTGACGAAATGACTTGACTAGGATTATTAAAAAAAACTTCAGGTGGAGTCATTTCTGCTATCTTTACTAAAAACCCCTTACGGAAATCCTCAGATAAAGCAAACCCAGCAACCCAACTAGTAGTACTAATTTTTTGACTTCCTTTTCCTGTTGGTACCAATATACCTACATCTCGTTTAGGTTGTGTTGCTTCATCAATAGACTGCGGTGGTAACTTCCCAGACCAGTTAAACATCAACGACATAGTTTTATTTACAAACTGACGTATAGTCTCAGGTTCCGGTTCTAAGTTAGATTTAATTTCTTGCGAATTTATATCTACCGTTTTACCGTCTATCATCTGCACGAAATTTGGAGGTTTCTGCAAACTCAAGGAGCGAATATTCAACCCCTGCAACACCAGCATTAATAAAGCTAATAGATGTAACCCGAAAGTTGTAAACGCAAAAATCGTTAGAACACTTGTTTTAGCTTTTTTCTTTTCGAGTAAACGAACCATCACGCCTCCCTAAACTCTATCTCTAACTAATGCACCCGTATAACTAATAGCATTAAATATCGCAAACCCTCCTGCACCTGCTATGACTAGAGAAACGATAGGCGCCAATAAGCCAAGAAAAATCATAAACCACATCAAGTCAGGGTCAGTACTGGCATCTTGTCCTGGTCCATTGACAATTACTGCGGATGTTAATATAGCGATAATATTAAAAGATATTTTAGAGATTCCTAAACATAAAAACCCCGTTAACCATGCAAAAATTGGCTTACCAGCAACAGGCAGCAATGAACCACCTACCGCTAATGGTCCTAAAGCAGCTACTAACAACATCGTAGCTTCGATTAAATTCTGGAATGCATACTGTAATGAAACAAAAAAGTTTTTAATAATTGTTTGCATCGTGGAACCGAGTAAAGCATTAAAAGCATTTTCTGATACACTGCCTGTATTATAAGCAATCTGAGTTACCTTTGTTTCCAAACGGTCTATCCAAATTTGATTTCCGTATAAATTCCGATATTCTTGCCAAAGTAAGCTAGCTTTTTCACTTGCTTTGACTAAGCATTGACTTTGCTGTTCTCCCAGAAGTGACCCACACGGACGTAGTAAAGACCCTGCTATTTCTTCAGCAGTACTCATATTTAAAGCTTGCTGATATATTTTATTTGCGTCTGCTGTTGTAATAATTTGCTGGTTGACTGTATTCAATAAATTCCTTACTCCTAGTGTTAGGTTAGATAACGCACTTCCACTTCCCGTGTTTGTAAGTAGTAATACGATGAGTAATGGCCATATCAAAGCTGATATTGGTCGCGAATAGTCACTATCTATCAAATCTTTAAGCCATTGGAACATAAAAAATAATAATGTTCCAACTGCAAAAAATATACCTAAATTTGTTAAAGCACCGTAAAAACTATTTGTACTATTTTGTAATAAATCTATCCACTGTTTATCCCATGCTTCGGCAATACTCCGAGATGTAGTGGCGCCGCTACTAATTACATTATCTACACCAGCTTGCGCTATAAAAACTATCATATTAGGTTCCAGGCTTTCTACCAAATAAATCAGTTTGAGATGTTGTCCGCAAAAGTCGCGCTGCTTCGGTTGATGTATCTACTCGACGCGCGCGGTTTGTGTCTTCCATCTGCTGGGCAATAGTAGCAAGGTTAAGGTTTGAGTATTGTAAAACCTGGTTTTCTTGAATTGTTTGTGCAAGTGTTTCGGCGATAATTTGTGATTGGTTACGCTGTATTTTAACTTGCTGTAGCAGCAAGCTGGATTGAGTGAAGACATCTAGTAAGGGTTTGACAAGTGGGTTTGAACTGGCAATTCCACCAAGTGCATCAATTCGGCCTTTAATGTCGTTGACAATATTTTGGTTGATTTCGTCTACTTCTTCGCTAAATGCGTCAATACTTTTTAATTCTGCTTCGATATTCTGAAGTTTGCTTTTTGTTCGCTGTTGTCCGTTGTATCCTAATGTACCAGCAGCAGAACTGCGAAATATTAAACGGTTCATTTCGTTGCCAAAAACTGTTGAGTTGATTAAGGGGTTTGTTTCATAGTTACTGGATAATAAGTTTATATTTATGTCGTTGCCAAGAATTTCTGAGGCGCCTACAGGGTCGGGGATGTTGAGTTCTCCTGTGGCGCCTGTTATTGCACTTTGACCTTGAAGTTGTAGGGGTTGTAGTGAATTTATATTGTTTCTAATATGGTTTTGTAGGTCTTCTGAGTAGGATTGAAAGTCTGTCCATACTTGTCCCAGTTGCGCTTTGGCTGGTAAAATTGTTAGGAATGATAGAAAAGTAACAAAGATAAAGATTTTTTTCATATAGTAAACCTTGTTTTAATTCTTTTCTTCCTTTGTGTTCTTTGTGTCCTTTGTGGTTGATTTAATTGAACCACAAAGACACAAAGGACACGAAGAAAGAGGTTAAGGAGATTTACGTAAGGACGTAATTAATTGATGTGCGAATGTTGATATTGCTTCGTATTTGTCGGGATATTTTTTCATCATTTTGCTCCGCGCGTTTTGTTCGTTGGGGTTATTCGCTACTACTGCTAGTTGCTCGTATCCTGGATAATAACGGCAAAAGGTATAGATGCCGTTGTTGTCAAGTAACCATTGGCTGTATACTCCTTCTTTTCTTGGAAAAAAGCTTTCTGATGCGTTGCGGGAGATGATTTCGCGCGGGTATTTTAATATGTCTACGAAACTATCTATGGCAACGGGTTGAATGCGTCCAACTAATCTTGTTGTTAAGTTTTGTAATATCTTGGATGCGGCTTTTGATTTGGCAATGGTGTCGGGGTCTTGCGCTGATAAGATGACTCTTATTCCGGCTTTGGCACCGTTTGCACATATTCTACCAACTAAGTTTGCAATCTGCTCGAATTCAAACAAGATTGGCGCCTCGTCGATGAAAAATATTGATGCTGGGTTACTAAGCGCTCGACGTAATGCTGCTGAGTATGCGCTCAATGATAATATTGCTGCATCTTCACTATCTGATAGATTTCTTAACGCAAATACTAAAAGTTGCGAATCAGTGGGAAAGCTTGATGGTGCTGATATCGCTTGTCCAACTCGACTCGATAACCAAAACCGCAACCGCAAACGAATTTGACTGAGTGCGTCATCAACTCGGTTACTCATTGTGTCTAACTGGAGATGTTCAAGTGAACAAAAGTAGAGAAAATCTTGCAAAGTTGGAGTTTTTTGCCAAGCTACACTTCCAAACCCTCCCTCCATTGCAATTCGATATCTTTGTTTTATCCCCTCGTCGGCAAAGAATGCTGTTAATGCGATATTTAATAGTGAACGTATTGTTTGTGATAATAATGGATTATCTGTTTCGGCGCCTAGCACCATTGTCATGAGTGCAGATTCGAGGAAAGCTGTATAATCTAGCTGACGGTCGCGCTGTTCTTCTGGTGATAACGACCGCAAGTCTGGCTGTTCAAATAAATTATTCGATTGTTTGGATATGTCAAAATAAGCGCCACCCTCTATAAACTGTGTATAGTCTGTAAAGGTTGATGTTCCATCTGGTTTTGGAAAATCTAATGCAACTACGGGTATATTATGTGCTAATGCTTGTGTTAATATCCCTGATACTAATACAGATTTACCTGCGCGCGTTGTAGCAAATAAAGCCAAATTCTTATGTTCGTTAAATAAATCTAAATGTATCGGTGTCCCTCCTTCTTCTGCTATCAACTCAAACCCGTAACGGTCACTTGGTTTGGTTAGCACTAAAGGCATTAACCCAGGTACTTCGCTGGTTAAATATAATTGGCGCCGATTAAATGGTTTAGCTAATAATTTTTCCCATACTATTGGTAAAGTTTGTAGCCATATTTTCCAAGTATATTGAGTTTCTCTGACTACCTCTGCTGGACGTTGAAAGCAGTTTTCAATATATCTTATCGCTTCGTCTAATTGTTCCACTGTAGAGCGATGGACAAAAATAGCTAGTCCTGCATTAATTGGTACGGCGCCTTCGTATAATTGTTCTTGTGCTGCTACAGATTTTCTTAGCTTTAACTGAGCGTTTACGTCAATTGTTTTACTTTTTTCTTGAGCCATTAGTGCCGTCATATTCGACTGCTTTAAGACTCGCTGTAAGGTTGTTTTGACCAAAGCAGGGTTTGCTGCAGTCAGTTGACAAAAAATTTCTGTATCTACAACAGTCTCGCGCGCTAATAATTCCCATAAATATCTTAACTGCGCTGTTTTGTTCTGCCAGCTACCTGGCTTTTCTAAAAACGTTAGGGCGCCTATATAATTACCTTTAACATAAATCCAACGACGGTCTGCACAGGGTATACCTGACTTCATTAATAATGTTGTACTATGAATGTTTTCTAATAGTAGTTTGGTACTTGCTAAATCGGAATATGCTTCTTCATGGAGTCCATTTTCATCGAATTTTAGCAACTGCGGGATCGGAATAGGAGGAGAATCATTAAAACGGCGCCAAATTTCACTCCAAAGTTTTTCGGTGTTCAAAGGTTGAACATCGAGTGCCATTTTATTAGCCAAAATTTGCTCCCAACGACAAAACCCTTGGAAAGCATCAGCGATGATAGTTTCGAGTCGTTGATTTTCAACTTCTGCTATTTCACCCTTGAATTTAACCCACCATAATTCAGCTTTGGCTAAAATCCTTTCTATCCAGTCAGTGGTATTAGTCGAATTACTTTCAATTGTATAAGTAACATAAATTCGCAAAAACTTAGGCTTGCGAACACCTTGAGTCGTCAGTTCTTTGACGCGCGCACGTTCTGCTAGTAGTAAATATTTAATATCTTTTGAGGGTACGTTTTTAATCAGCGATGCTAATTCATCTTGCCGTTGAGCATCTGAACTAAACGAACCAAGGTGAAAAGTAATTTGCTCTTCTACAGGGATATCCTTTAAACCAGCTTCTATATTACTCATTATTTGGTCGATTTGTTCCGTTCTCAAAGTCGTGTGAATTCCACGACACTCAAAACCAAAAACAAAGCATAATCTATCCTTTTGAGTTCCTTGCGTCAAAATATAGGCGCCAATATCGCGTCCACCAAGTGAGACACGTAACATCGTAGCCAATGAGAGCGCATCCTCAAACGGAGTTAATCTTTCACTTCCTGTTCCTTCGACGCTTTGCTTTCCGATTTTTTCCTTCATGTTTTACCAGGATGCTTTGATAACGGGCAAATCCTCTAGTCCAAGTCGGAACACCGATAAATTTACTCAAAAAGCGCCAACTTTTACCACCTGTCAGTATCCACCAAGTCGCAATTCCCCATACTGTCAATAATACTGTCCACAACCATTTTTGAAAGTCATCTTGGAATAAACCTCCAAAAATCCCATTGACAATAAAATAAGAAGCTAAAGCAATAATCGTCCAAGGAAGCACTTGGTCGGCAGGTATTGGACCTAGCGAAGGTTGACTACCGAGAATGCGGTTGACTGGACGAAAATCTTTATCTTTATCTTGACTCATTACCAATCACGAAACCTGTAAGTACATCGGCAATTGTTACAGCAATCACGACTAACAAAGGAGTTCTAGCGACATTTTGCCAGTCATCATCCCTGCGAACTGCGTTAATTACGCCAATTAAAGCTACTGCTATATACAGTAAATATAACGCCCGTAGCACGTTAAAAATCAAACTTATAGCCGCCTGCGTGCCAGCTGTATTAGTCGTATTAGTGTTACTTTGTGTTAAGTTATTTCTAAAAAAATCCTCCGCGCGTTTAAAGAACTGAGCTTGAGCCGGGTCTGCAAAATAGTCTAACCAAAAACAAGCCAACAGAGTACTAACTGCAACAACCTGTAAAAATATAACTTGGCGCCGTCCCAAATTGACTTGGCGCCCAATCTGGTGTATAACTGTTGCAATCAAGCTGCCAGCAAGCAAACAAAAAAGCAGCATAGGGCTTTTTAAGCTAATCACGCTTACAAGTACCGTGCAGGCAACCAAGAAAGGTACTGATTCAAGCACTATCGAATAACCAGATTTGAGTAACCTTCTTAGACCAGATGCTAGTAAAAACATGTTCTTAACATTCTGTTTCAGCATTGACATTAATATAAGTTAATAAAAAAGTGTATAATTTACCATTTGTGACTTTTTTTGTAAGTGAATACGAAATATAAATCTTTGTATGATTATACATCAATATTGTTAGCAAAAATACTATTTAAATGTAATTGTTTGATGTTTTCGTTGCTTAATGGGTTGTGCGGGATTACCCGAATATATAGTCATTGGTTCTAGCGAGTGGGTAGTGACACTACCTAAAGTCAATACCGCACCCCTACCAATAGTTACACCTGGACCAATCATCGACTTAGCGGCAATCCAGGCGCTTTCCTGAATATAAATAGGAGCTATAGACAATTTGAAACTTATGTCATTCCAATCATGATTACCAGTACATAAGTACACACCTTGAGACAAACACACATGACTTTCTATAGTCACATGAGCAAGGTTATCAATCCAGCAATCTTCACCAATCCAAACACAACTACCAACAGTTAGGCGCCAAGGAAACTTTATTCTGACTCCAGGTTTAATCCGAACCTGCTGACCAATTTGCGCTCCAAACAAACGAAGTACTAGAACTTTAATATTAGATATTGGCAGCCAGTGGCATTGAACTAAAGTAGAGCCAACAAAATACCATAAGATTTGTTTCCATAAAGGCGCCCCAGGTGTATAAGTGCCGATAGTATATTGGTCTAAACGCATAATATTAATTTATAAGTAGTTAAATTAAAGTTAAAAATATTTAATAACTTGCTCCTGTTTGTCCAGTAAAAATCCAGAGTATTGAGCGAAGAATATCTCTAACAATACGAGACTTTGACTCTTGAGGTTGATTTGAAGCAACAGAAACAGGAGTAAAAACAATACCTCGGCTCCCTAAAACAAAGGTACCAATAGCTTGAGCGCGTAGCATGTGATAATCAGAAGTAATTAAATATAAGTGTTGAATTTTAGCTTGTTGGAAATCATTTACCAAAGTCGTAAAATTAGTCACTGTATCAGCCGCACGTTGGTCGATATTTAATCGAGCTAAATTAATACCCTCAGATTGAAATATTTTTTTCGTTTCCAAAGGATTAGGCACCGAAGACAGCCATATATTTAGATTTGGAAACCAGCGCGCAATTTGAGCAGTTGCTTCTTCGCGTTTTGGTTCACCACCTAAAACAAGAAAAGCTTGAGGTTGGGGTGCTTGATGCATCGCGATGATGATTTTTATCGGAATAAGTAGTACGGATGTGAGAGCAAGAGAAATAATGAATAGGCGCCAGTATTTTTTGGATGAGCGGTAAGGAAGTTTCATTTCCGATAATAATGAGGCTTTTTAATTCCATGTTTAAACACTTTACGAATACCATTTCGCAACATTGCATCTCCCTGTAAAATAACATCTCTTAGCTTTTCATCTGGGCGCCCACGAAAAGAAGTCACATGAAAGTACTGTTGACTATCAGCGGGTTGATTAGAGAAATAATAATTAGATACACAGCAACGTTTACCATCATGATTAACCTTGCTGACCGAATGTAAAGAAGTTTTGTTAGTAACCATTATTACTAATCTGTTAAACTTACTGTGAATAGTGCGACATTGATTTTTTAAGCCATTGTCCCAAAGTTCTAAATTTCCTCCATATTCTAGGCGCCAGTCAGGGGAGACGTAGTACAAGAGATTTAGAACACGATATTTGTCACGATCTTTGTCATGAGAGTTATCAAGATGCGGGTTTAGGAAGCAACCTTTATCCATCAAACTAATGCCACCTGCATAAAGATATTCATCAGGATATAATTGCTCAAGCCCGGTTATTTCAGAAACAAGCTTCACTACTTTAGGATGTTGAAATGCATAAATTATTTCTGAGATGACTGGGCTGTACTTATTTATTTGAATCCCAACATATTTATACTCACGCCAGTCATTTAACATTAACATGTCTTGCTTTTTTGGAAAAGCTTTATATATGTTATTAACATCAGTTTCATTCAACAAATCATCAATATAACAGCTAGCTATTTGAGCAGGAGTATTAAACTGTTGTTTAAGACATTCTTTAGCTACTTCTAACTTATCAGCTATAATTTCACTATATATATCTCTACTTAATAACTTTAAAGATTTTAAGTAATTTATATTCATATTAACAAAGAATGATTTATAATAAACTAAACCGCTTTTCTGCTGTAATTACCTATTATTATTTGCCTGATTAAGTGCCACTTCGCTTCGTTCAAAAGCAAGTCTTTACAGTTCATTACATCACCAGGATTTTATGTTAGACAACCTACCTGAAAATATAAAACTATTTGTGCAAAAAGACAATAATATCGAAGTATGGGAAGAAGGCATATTGAAATGCAGAATTTCTCTAACACCAGCGATTAAAGCAAATAGTTATTACTTCGGACATCCAGAATGGGGAAAGAATTATTTTGATGCTTGTCATCGTGATGATAAGTTTGTAGAACTTTGGCAAGCAGTTATTAAGCGTTGGGATGGTAAGATAGTTGTTGATATTGGTTGTGGTCCAGGTAATGTTTATGCTTCTTTAAAAGAACATTGTGGAGAACCAAGTTTGTTAATTGGTGTAGATGTATCGCTTGGCGCCTTAAAGATGGCTCAAGAAATTGGTTACACACCTATCTTAGCAGATGCACAGCATTTACCATTCCGAACTGAATTTGCTGATATTGTTATGCTCAACGCTTGCCTGCACCACTGTGATGATATGGCAAACGTTTTAGCAGAAGCCGCGCGTCTAGTTCGTCCAGGTGGACTATTAATAACCGACCACGACCCGCAACAAACTGCTTATCAGTTTCGGGGGTTAGGTTTATTACTGTGGCAAATGCGTTTACCGCTTTATCGCTTAATGAAACGAGGTGGACATTCTACACCTAATGAGCAATATTGGAGTATAGCTACAGAGGTACATCACAAACCGGGAGATGGTGTTACTGACCAGATGTATCAACAGGTATTAGAACACTTGGGGTTTAAAGTCGAGTTACATCCTCACAACCACCAAGTTGGGGCAGCAGTGTTACAGGGAAACTACGGTTATTCTTATTGGCGGTGTCGAATAGCACAGTTATTATCCGGGATAAATCCCATGTCACATCAAGCAGCATTATCTTTAATGTGTATTGCTCGAAGAAAGAGATAAATTGTATTTATCGGGCAAAGTTCGATTTAGAACAGCTTTATACACTTCAACTAGTTTTTGTGCGGCACTTTCCCAAGTATAGTTTTGCATTATAAACTCACGCGCACGGGCGCCCATTTTTTGTGCTTGTTCTGGATGACTCAAGCACTCAATGAGAGCATACTCTATTGCCAAAGCATTGATCTCAACTACACAAGCAGCTTGCGCTTGGGCAGCTTCAGGAAAATTACAGCCAGTTGTAATGATACATGGCTTTCCAGCAGCCATACCTTCGAGAATGGAAATACTGAAACCTTCGGAATAAGAGGGAGCAATATACAAATTAGCTGCTGCAAGTGCAGCATATTTTAGTTCACCCGTCAACATACCTGTGAAAGTAACAGCATCTAAACATCCGTTATTGGCAAAGTAATCTTGCACTGTCTTCAAATATCCAATACTGTTGGGGCCAGCAATAACCAAATGTGTCTGTGGAAATTTGCTTTTGACTTGACCAAAAGCAAGGGCTAATAAATCTAAACCTTTTTTGGGGTCAATCCTACCCAGAAACAAGATAATACGCTTATTTCGTGTGGCTGGAAACTTTTGGTAGAAAACTTCTGCGTCCGGAAGCGTTATAAATTCGTGGCGATAAACCCCATTATTTATAGTGGCAAGCTTTTGCAATCCTAAAGAGCTAATATTTTTTGCTTCTCGATCTGCAATTACATGAATTGCATTTGCTTTCTCTAACAACTGCTTCTCAATTAAATTATAGTATAAACGTTTTTTCCCAGCTTTATAAGATAAAGCCCAAGGCTCTAGCATACCGTGTGGGGTCATAATATAGGGAATGCCTTTGATACGACACAAGTAGTGAACAAAAGATACTATCGGAGCAAAAACAGTATTTGTATGAACTAAATCATAATTTTTAAGATGACTAATTAGCCAACTTATCAAACTCCAACTCCACACAAAATCATGTTTATGCCAACAAGGAAAATAACGGATTTTGTAATTGTCCTCATCAATCCATCGATTGAGTGGTATAGCCACTTTCTCTAAATTATTAGCATCTGTAGTTACCACATCTACATCAACACCTTGACTACCTAATCCGGATGCTATACCCCTCACAGCTTTGCCAATTCCACCATAGTTGGCGCCTATATAAGGCGTAAAAATTAAAATACGCATTTGATCTACCTAATAATGTTAAAACATACCCTTGTACAAGTTCGTACAAGGCTCGTGATTTAAGTAAGTTTTAGCCATATTGACCTTCGCGGATCAGCACCAATTGAATAACTACAAATAATTTATTTTTACTTTCGATTTGGCAAGTATGAACTGCATAATATTATATATGGCGTGTCGTTTTGAGCGCTTCCTATTTTGGTCACACTTTCTCCGCAAATTCGACCTCCCATGTTAATACAAAACAATACAGGAGATTACGTTGGAGAGACTGAGATCATAAGACCATCGAAGCCCAAACTCCATTAATCCATAACTGATTATTCAATATTGCTAACTTAGCCGCTTAATGCTATTAACTCCTAACTTGCACATTCTAAAATCCTATATATAGCAAGGGTTCCATAAAAATGTGCATGTTTTATATTTTACTGGAGCGTTGCGGTGCCAGTCGGAAGCTTATATCTTGCACCTCTCCGTATATACTCAGCCTAAGTACAAATTAGCGCAATAAAGGTACATTCTTTTTATTGCCTTTTATCGCTAAATCAAGGGCTTAAATATTTGTACTGAGTGCTTAAAATTAATCAAATTTTCTTGGTGCAAGATGTAAGTTAACAACATTTTTGTAACTGCCGAACTAATTTATGTAACAAGTTTAACTCAGAACTGCTTACTCTACATGAGTTTGAACCCTGCTTACTACCTCTTGAGTTATTACAGCTTGCTTTAAAACTTCAAGATATTGTTTAGCAATGATTTTGGGTGTAAAGTTCGTGCGTAAGTACTGGCGACCAGCTTTACCCATTCGTTCAACTAATAAACGGTCTTGACTAAGCAAACGAATAAACTGAGTAAGACCATGACTGTCTCCATTTTCAAATGAACTGCCACAGTCAGCTTCGGCAATCATTTGCCTTAAATATGAAGACTGCGAACAAATTGCAGCAATTGGTCTTTCGGATGCTAAAGCAGAGTACAGCTTGCTAGGAGTAACTAAATTCTCAGTGCGTTCATCCACACTAACAAGCGATAAATCACAAGCTGTCAAAGAAAAAGGCAACACGCGCTTATCTTGATACGGTAAAAACAAGCAGTTTTTCAAATTTAATCGATTCACCTCCTCAATCAATTCATTGAGTTTTGCTCCTCCACCAATAAAAACGAATTGAATTGGTTCGTCTTGTAATGAATTAGCAGCTCCAAGGATAGTGTCCATATCATGACAGCGACCCAAATTTCCAGAGTAAAGAACTGTAAACTTTTTTACTAAATCATGCTTCCAAGCAAACCAGTTTTCCTGCTTCGCAATTGGTACTATCCAGTCAGGGTCTGCCCAACTGTGAATTACATAAACCTTGTCAGCAATGGCTGGACAATTTGCTAATACTTGGCGCCTCATCGCTGGACTCAAAACCACTATCCCTGTGCTGGAGCGCCAAATCTTCTGATTTACAAATTGCCATAATCGTGATAACCAGTGGCGCTTGTGAATCACTCCCAGAGTAATAGCAATATCTGGATAAAGGTCATAAAGTATGCAGACATAAGGAATTTTGAAAAGAATATTTACAAAATACCCCAAAAGCGGCAGAAAAGGCGGAGCGGTTGTTACCAATAACACATTATTACGATATTTACCTCTAAATAAATGCAGCGCTGCACGCAAAGTATATAGAACTCCATTCACCGCTTTGCCACGAATCCGTCCCATCCAAAGTTGGGCTGTACGAGAACGCTGAATTCTGACTTGACCGCGAAGCTCTACAGGTGGAGCGCTTTTCACCTGATACGCATAACCAGGTTGACTTGTAAAAACTTCAACATCAATCCCTAAAGACCCCAAATTCATTACAAGTTCTTCGATTAACTGCCCCGTTGCAGCATAATCTGGAGGGAAAAACTGGGTAATGACTGACAGTTTTATCGACTGTTGAGTTCTTATCGGTTTGTCAACATTGTTTCTTTGTTGCGAAAAGACAGAATGAAATAACTTGAGATTAATTAATTTGTTAAATCTCATTGGCTAGATCCTAGATATTCTTTGAATTACACTACTGAATTTTTTTAAGCCAAGCTAGAAAATAGGGATATTGCCTAAATTTGTAGATTACGAGTCATTTTGGGCAATCTATAAATAATCGCCGGATGTATAGCTTCCTATTGGAAATATATAATAAGAAGTTCTTGTAAACCAGAATATGCCAAAAATTTACATATTTCTTACATTTTTACGGTTTTTCACACCTAGTCATTAAATACATTACCATGTTTAGTATATACAAATATAGTTCATTAAAAATTTATATGAACTTCATTTTTATTTCACCTAATTTTCATACTTTTCTTACCTTTACGTATAAAATAAAACGTCATTTACAAAGTGTCATGTAAGAATTTGCATCTGTACTTGCTTGCTACCTGACAAGATTATCAAATATTAAGCAAGTCCGTAATTTCCTATATGTAAACGAGTGTTATTTGTTACTTCACGCAACATGAGTATTGTGTTTTTTCTTACTTGTACCTAATTTTAAGCCTTTGATTAAGATTTGTTGTCAAGTTAAAGCTAATGCTTATAACCATACGCTTAATTGCTTGGCTTTAGCATTCACAGAACTAACTTTTAGAGCTTAAAAAGCTTTAAGATTTGTTCCAACTAAAGGTAAGGGGAAACTGTTGTCTTTCTTTATTACTTACTGTGATAGAGCATAGTCTCAAAAATAACACATTTTTATCGGCAATTATCATAAACAATGTAATTAAAAATTTTGCTCAATCAAGTACTGAGTAATGGTTGTTACTATTTTTGGATTATTTACAAGTGCTTTAACTTAGAAAATGAGCAATGAATGTGATTATTATTATCAGTAAAATGGCATAAATCTAAAGTAGTATAAGTAAATTTTTATACAAGAAAATAGCTATATTTAAATACCTAATAGATCAATGGATAAGCTTTCCCAACCTTTTTTAAGTAGCAAAAGGGCTTGCTAGATTATATTTGTTACATTTGTTGCATTTGTATTTCTTATGTAAAGATATCAAACTCTTACGGCTTCGTTGAATTGCAGCATTTCCAAACAATCGTTGCATCGTTAGTTCAGTAACACATGGTTTCAAAAATATCAGGTTACAGCTACGTGATTTATTGTGGGCGCCTATAGCTTCCTTGCGCTTTACACCCAGAGGTAGATAGCCCGCGACCTAAATTAATGCACTGATTCTTCAAGCGCTTTCTTATGTATCTTCATTTTAAATTCATATTATGACTAAAACTCTATATATAAAATAACAAAAAGCCTATCAAAATCGCGTAAATACGTAAATATATATAAAGTTTTGATGAAGTGTTTTAATTTATTTCAGATATGGTAATCTGTTTGCTATCGGTTAGAAATAAAACCTGGAGCAATCACACCGACCTTACTTAGTAACAATAGTTTTCTGGTAAGCCTGATTCAAAATAGTTATTATTTTGCTTAATTCCCTTGATTTGGTGCGTGTCTCTGGTTGAGTGAAGAGTTCAGTAAAGTGTCTGATTACTTTCTGTATGACTGTAAGAGTTTGCAGACGAGCTTTCAGAGTGTTTCTTCAAAAAACGGTTCAGTTGAGTTATGTAAAGCTAATTTCTGAGATAGTATGTCTCATTACTGTTTTCCTTAGTTGGAAAAAGCTATCAAACTTTTGTTGGTGTATCAATAAATCAAATCATATTTAGAATTGGATTTAAGGATATTTTTCAAGTATTACTGATGTATAAAATGTTATTCTAAGCCGAAGTAAATGTTATTCTTAATTTAGCCAAGAATCTTAACAACTTCGAGTTTTAGTAAATGCTTCACTGCATGTAGCTCCGGATGACGCATCTGATACTTTTAAAACATCCTCTAAGTAAAGGCTGAAAAGTCAGGTTGTTCTTGTTAGAGCTACCTTGGGAATAGACGCGGAGTGGTTTAGAATAGTAGCTGCCAAGCGTCTATGGCTTTAAGTTATTGTGGTAGCAAGCCAATTTTAATTGATTTACATTTATTTACACAACTCAATTTGTTTTGCTTTACCTATTTAGGTTGATTTATAAGCGTTTGTTGACATTCCTCCCATCAGCAATAGTTAAGTGGGTTTGGTGGGGTTTTTCTAAAGGATGGAGATGAACTCTAGATTTATGAAAATTTCATAGGTAGCATGTTATGTAAAGACTAAAATGTTATATGATAGAATAAAAGTTGATAATGTTAAATATTAAAACCCAATAAATGCTATTTATTGAAACTCAATAGATAGTCTTTGAACGACGTTTAGTATTAAAAAATTCAATCAAAACAGTTAGTTAATTAACAATTTAATTATAAACTTTCGGAGATGGGCTTTGATGGTCATTTTGATCTCAGTCCCTCCAACGTAACCTTCCTTTTGTATTACTTTTACTAGTTTGGGAGGCCGAAGTGCAGAGAAGGTGTGATCGAAATCGGAAACGTTCAAAACGACGAGCCATATATTGTCCAGTTCATGGTCGTTATCTTGATAGCATGAGTCGCAAATATCAGCTATTTGCCGAACGTCCAGAACAATTGCGACAAAGAGGTATGAGTCGGCGCCATGCATTGATGCTGGTAGCAGATCAAACCACGGTTCCAATAGATGGAGAATGGTTAGAAGCTTTCTGGTGCCCTGAATGCCAGCAAACAAAGTGGTATCACGTTTGTAAGTCGAATGAACACACTTATGAACTTTCGCAGGCGCCACGAGAGCTTTGGCAGCAGGTATCAGGGGTAATTGATCCTTCAGGGAACCCTTCTGTTGGGGAATTTACCCGTAGGCATTCACGCCTGCTTGGTTGTAACAACATCAAAGATTTCAAGTTTGTCAGTTAAGTACGAATGTATGAACAGTCAAGAAATACCCTCCAAGCAAAAATTAGTCATTGAAGCAGGACGTACTGAACAGCAATATTGGAAAGACCTCTGGCGCTATCGAGAACTATTCTATTTTCTGGCATGGCGTGATATTTTAGTGCGTTACAAGCAAACAGCGATTGGCATGGCTTGGGCACTGATTCGACCATTTTTAACGATGGTGGTGTTCACAGTAGTATTTGGAAACTTGGCGAAATTGCCTTCTGAGGGAGTACCCTATCCAATTTTAGTATTTGCAGGTATGCTACCTTGGCAGTTTTTTTCGACTGCGCTGAGTGAGTGTAGTAATAGCCTAATTAGTAACGCCAACTTAATCTCTAAGGTTTACTTTCCGCGTCTGATTGTGCCCACTAGCGCACTAATTGTCAGCTTTGTGGACTTTATGATCTCTGGTATGATTTTGTTAGCATTAATGGCTTGGTATAACTTTGTACCAGATTGGCGGATTTTGACTCTGCCTTTGTTTACATTGATTGCTTTTGCTGCTGCGATGGGCGCCGGATTGTGGTTAGCTGCTTTGAATGTGGAGTACCGAGATTTCCGATTTGTGGTGCCGTTTTTAGTACAGTTTGGTTTGTATATTTCTCCGGTTGGATTCAGTAGTACTATAGTTTCACAAAAGTGGCGCCTGTTGTATTCACTTAATCCAATGGTGGGGGTAATTGATGGCTTTCGCTGGGCAATTTTAGGAGGAGAGTCACAGATATATTTACCTGGGTTTGCATTATCTTTAGCTTTAGTAATTTTGCTTCTTTTTAGTGGCATCTGGTATTTCCGCAAAATGGAACGTAAATTTGCTGATGTTATTTAGATTTATTGTTCAGGTAGAAGAGGAGTGATGTAAATGTCAGATAGTGTTATTCAAGTTGAGAATTTAAGTAAGAAGTACATTCTTGGCCATCAGCAACAAGGAAATGGTAGTAATAAGACTTTGCGGGATGTAATTACAGATGGGGCAAAATCGTTTGGTAAAAAACTACTGAAACCAAATGGTAAACAAAATTTAAATCCAGCAAGTGAAGAGTTTTGGGCACTGAAAGATGTTTCTTTTAAAATTAAGCAAGGCGACAGGGTTGGTATTATTGGGCGAAATGGTGCAGGTAAGTCTACGCTACTGAAGATTTTAAGCCGAATTACTGAGCCGACTGGAGGGCAAATAAAGATTCAGGGACGAGTTGCTAGTTTATTAGAAGTTGGTACGGGGTTTCATCCGGAGTTGACGGGACGGGAGAATATTTTCCTTAATGGTGCGATTCTGGGGATGAGTAAGGCGGAAATTCAACGCAAATTTGATGAAATTGTTGATTTTGCAGAAGTAGAAAAGTTTTTGGACACGCCAGTGAAACGCTATTCATCAGGGATGTATGTAAGATTAGCATTCGCTGTCGCAGCGCATTTGGAACCGGAAATTTTAATTGTGGATGAAGTGCTGGCTGTAGGGGATGTAAATTTCCAGAAAAAATGCTTGGGTAAAATGCAGGACATATCCCAAGGCCAAGGTCGAACAATTGTGTTTGTTAGTCATAGTATGGAAACAATCCAAAGACTATGTTCTAACTGTATAATGCTTGAGCGAGGGCAATTAGTTTCCTATGGAAAAACAGCTAGTATTGTTCCACTTTATTTAAATGGTAATTTTTATAAAGCTGCTCCTGGTACGTGGATTGATTTATCAGATGCAAGCCGGAATGGCAATGGGAAAGCTCGCTTTTTAGCTGTTCATTACAGTAGTCTCAATCAAGCAGTTGCATATCAACCATATTCAAACGGTCCCCTTGAATTTTTGTTAGATATTAAATCAGATTCGTTACGGTCTATTGGAAGCCTTTCAGTTACTATTTCTTCTCAAGAAGGAATTATGTTAGTGAATACTGACATTCTTTCAGTGGGTCAGGAAATTTATCTCCAAAAGGGCCATAATACTTTAAAAGTAAAAATTCATGAGTTGTATCTTAAGCCAGGAACTTATATTGTTGGGTTATGGCTTGACAAAACTGGTTCTGGAGATGAAATATTTGACCATTTGGAATCTGCATTTGAGATAGAGGTGGTTAATCTTACATCTGAAAAATTGGGCACCAAAACTAAGGGTTTTGTTACATGTAAATTTAGCCTTTCAGAGATAAATTTAGCCAGCAAATAACACTTTTTATCTTTGCTTAAGTACAATGGCAAAAATGAATTAAACCATAGAATAGAATAGAATAAAAAGGAATTCATTAAACATGACTCAAATTGCTTATGAGAATTCTGGCAAATCAAAGTTAGATGAAAATTCAAATCCACTTGTGTCAGTAATTGTTCCATTTTTGAATACTCACAAATATTTTGAAGAAGCAATAGAGAGTGTACTTGCTCAAACCTATAACAACTGGGAACTTTTGCTCGTGGATGATGGTTCAAGTGATGGTAGTACGGAAATTGCCCAGCAATATGCTAAACAATATCCTGAAAAAATTTACTATTTAGAGCATGAGAGACACCAAAATCGAGGAGCGAGTGCTTCGCGCAATCTCGGTATTCGCAATTCTAAAGGCGCCTACATTGCTTTCTTAGATGGTGATGATGTTTGGTTCCCGTTCAATCTTAACCTCTTGGTCGGGCATTTAAATTCCCAACCTGAAGCAGCTATGGTTTACGGTTCGACGCAGTGGTGGTATAGCTGGACAGGCAATTCTGATGATATGACTCGTGATTATATTTGCAATTTGGGTCTTCAAGCTAATACCCTGTACAAACCACCAGCATTGTTCATACCTTACTTTCTGCTACAATCAGCCATTACACCTTGTACCTGTAGTCTCCTAATCCGACGTGAGGTAGTGGAGGCTGTGGGAGGATTCGAGGAAAATTTTCGATATATTTATACTGACCAAGTATTTTACGCAAAGGTCGCTCTGAAATCACCAATTTTTGTACTTAGTGAATGTGGAGCAAAGTATCGGCAGCATCCCAACTCAAGCTGTGCGGTTGTGGAAAAAACGGGGAAAGCTTTTGCTGCTCGCTCAAATTTCTTGCATTGGGTGGAGAAGTATTTGTCTGAACAAAAGGTTGAAGACCCTAAGATTTGGCAAGCACTCCGAAAAGCATTGATGCCTTACGATCGTCCATTGCAATACCGATTGCTCACGTCTACGCTTCACCGTGTAAATCAGATAAAAAAGTTGGGTAAGTTTATATTAAGACTAACGTTACCTGTATTTATTCGTAATTGGCTGAAAGTGCAATGGCAAGCGAAAGTGTAAATCGTATTAAATTGCACATCAAAATATTTATACTTTTGAAGTCTTTAAATTAGAGGAAAAACATGAAAGATAAAATCATTCAGCAAATACAGGATAAAACAGCAGTCATTGGCGTTGTCGGGTTAGGCTATGTTGGATTACCTTTAATGCTAAGGTTTGTAGAAGCTGGTTTTCACGTTTTTGGTTTCGATATTGACAAAAATAAAATTTACCAACTTAATCAGGGTAAAAGTTACATAAAACATATTAATCAAGAATCGATATTTCAAGCCCTAAAAACAGGAAAATTTGAAGCAACTTGGGATTTGACGCGCGCGCGTGAAGCTGATGTATTGGTTATGTGTGTTCCAACACCTCTTGGAAACCATCATGAACCTGATTTGTCCTTTGTTATCAATACTATTAATTCTTTAGCTCCTAATTTAAGAACTGGACAACTAGTAAGCCTGGAAAGTACAACTTATCCTGGTACAACAGAAGAAGAAATTCGACCAAGAATAGAAAAGCAAGGATTTAATATTGGTGAAGATATCTTCTTAGTCTACTCTGCAGAACGTGAAGATCCAGGAAATAAAAACTTTTCTACTCAAACTATTCCCAAAGTTGTGGGTGGTTCAACAAAGTCATGTTTAGAAGTTGGAGTATCTTTATATGAAACTATCATCAATAAAGTTTTTCCTGTCTCTTCTACAAAAGTAGCAGAAATGACCAAGCTCTTAGAGAACATTTATCGTGCCGTCAATATAAGTTTAGTAAATGAATTAAAAATTATTACTGATAGAATGGGGATTGATATATGGGAGGCGATTGAAGCTGCTGCTACAAAGCCCTTTGGTTTCACTGCATTTTATCCCGGTCCTGGTCTTGGTGGTCATTGCATTCCAATTGACCCTTTTTATCTAGCTTGGAAAGCTAAGGAATATGGAATCTACTCTCACTTTATTGAGCTAGCTGGTGAAATTAATGTTAAAATGCCTGATTGGGTGATTGGTAAGCTTGTAGAAGCTCTCAATAACCAGGGTAAAGCTTTGAAGAATTCAAAAATTTTGGTGTTAGGAATAGCATACAAAAAAAATATTGATGACACACGAGAGTCCCCGGCAGCTGAGTTGATGGAAATTTTACATCAAAAAGGAGCTATTGTTTCCTATTCCGATCCTTTTGTTCCTGTTTTCCCTAAAAAACGGGATTATTATTTTGATTTAAAGTCAGTTGAAATTACTACTGACAGCTTATCTCAAATGGACTGTGTTTTATTAGTAACAGATCACGACCATTTTGATTATGATTCTATTCAAAAAAATAGTTTGCTGATTGTTGATACTAGAGGACGTTATCGTCATAAAAATTTTGCTAATGTAGTTAAAGCATAAATTGTTCCCCGAACTACAACTTACACAATTGCAATAAATTTTCCGGATTATTTAAAAATAGCAATACTAGAGAGAGTTTATGGATTAAAAAAATTGAAGCTAATCGCACAAATACATTGCTATCTTTTATAAATGACTGACTAAAAACTCAATTGCAAGCTCATAAACATCACCCACCATTAGGAAAAGTACGCCTAGGTGATCTGCGAAACTTAACACCGATCAATTTTTCCTATCTATTTGGCGATAGCACGACAGAGACTGTTGAATTGGCTCGAACTGCTGGATTTAACTGCGCTTGTTCTATGGTTGAAGACATTGTGTGGCAACAGACTGACTGTTTGCAATTACCTCGCTTCGGTGTCGGTAACTGGAATGGAGAGGAGTTTGCCAAGCAACTATTGAGGTGGTTTCATGCTTGAACATATAAATAGCAAACCATTAGTTTCCTGCATCATCATCTTTTTTAACGCGAAGAAGGAGAATTTCTTTGAAGAAGCCATAGAAAGCATTTTTGCCCAAACCTACCATAACTGGGAACTTTTGCTAGCGGACGATGGTTCAACTGACTCAAGTACAGCCATTGCTTTACAATATGCTCAACGATACCCCGAAAAAGTGCGCTATGTGGAACATGAAGGTCATCAAAATCGCGGTATGAGTGCAACACGCAATTTGGGCATTCGCCATGCTCAAGGAGAATATATTGCCTTACTGGATGCAGATGACATTTGGTTACCGCAAAAATTAGAAAAGCAGGTAGCAATTTTGTCAGCGCAGCCAGAAGCTGCTATGGTCTATGGTTCTACTCGAATGTGGTACAGTTGGACGGGTAATCCTCTTGATACTCAACGTGACTTTCAACGGCTTTTAGGAGTACAGCCCGATACAATTGTCAAACCGCCAACAATGGTCAAGCTCTTCTTACAAGGAAAAGCAGAGACTCCTGGTACTTGTTCTGTTCTGATGCGACGCTCCCTTTTTAAAGATGTCGGTGGATTTGAGGAATCTTTTCGAGGTATGTTTGAGGATCAAGCATTTTTCTACAAAACTTGCCTTCACAAAACCGTTTTTGTGGAAAGTGGATGTTGGGATCGGTATCGGCAGCACTTAGACAGTTGCTGTTATGTTGCACAAGTAGAGGGGAAGTACGATCCACTCAAGCCAAATTTGGGCAACTCAATTTTCTTGAATTGGTTAGAAAAGCATTTTTGCGAGCAAAGAATTAAAGATAAAGATGTTTGGCAAGCATTTAACAAAGCAATGTTACCCTATCGTCATCCAAAGTTGTACTACCTCTCAAAAACTATTGAGTTTCAATTTCAAAATTGCAAGGGATATATGAAAGCAGTAGTTAAGTCAATCACAAAGCACACATTGCCTGCCCCTATTCGTGGTTGGCTCAAGGCTCAATTGCTAGGTTCTAAATATGACCCAGCAGTGGGAAAAGTTCGGCTAGGAAATTTGCGACGGGTAACACCAGTTAGTCGAGTATTTGGCTTTGACAGAGGTCTGCCTATTGACCGTTACTATGTAGAAAACTTTTTAGCTAATCAAGCTACTGATATTCAAGGACAAGTATTGGAAATTGGAGATAACTTTTATACCAAAAAGTTTGGAGGTCAGCGCGTTACAAAAAGCGATGTGCTTCATGTTGTCGAAGGCAATCCGGACGCAACTATCGTTGGAGATTTAAGCAATGCTGAACATATTCCATCAAATAGTTTTGACTGCCTTGTCCTAACACAAACGCTCCACCTAATTTATGACATAAAAGATGCGGTAAAAACAATTTACCGCATATTGAAGCCAGGTGGAGTGGCTCTCATTACCGTTCCAGGTATCAGCCAGATAGCCATCGACGAATGGAAAGATTATTGGTGTTGGAGCTTGACCACTTTATCTGCACGGCGCCTGTTTGAAGAAAGCTTCCCAAAAGAAAACGTGCAGGTTGAGGCTTATGGGAATGTTCTAGCAGCAACAGCTTTTCTACAGGGATTAGCGACTGAGGAACTGCAAAAGCAAGAGTTGGATTATCGTGACCCCTATTATCAGGTTTTGCTGACAGTCAGGGTAATGAAACCAGAGGTCAAACTATGAGAATTCGTGAGCTTGGTAGAGCAAAACTCGTAGCAAAACGAATCATAAATCGATTTGCACCAGGGGGAATTATCTTACTTTACCACCGCGTGGCTTCCGTACCATCAGACCCATTTAAGTTATGTGTAAAACCCCATCACTTTGCCCAACATTTGGAAGTGCTTAAACAACACTACCAACCAGTGTCACTGCAACAAATTGCTCAAGCTTTGAAGGATGGCAATTCTGTAAATCGTTGGGTTGCTATTACCTTTGATGACGGCTATGCAGACAATCTTTATAATGCCAAACCGTTACTTGAGAAGTACGACATCCCAGCAACAGTGTTTGTCACTACTGCCAACTTAGAGAACGAACAGGAATTTTGGTGGGATGAACTGGACAGATTGTTACTACAACCAGGTACATTACCTAAAACCCTCAGCCTGAGTATTAATGGCAACACATACAAATGGGATTTAGGTGAAGCAGCAGCCAACTACAGTGAAGAAGCCTTTGAACGTAATCGTACCTGGACTTGGTATGCTCCAGAGAATACAGACCCAAGCGAACGACATCATCTTTACCGCAAACTATATCAACTTCTGGACTCTGTGTCGATTCCGGAGCGTCAAAAATTGCTAGGAGAGCTGCTTGTATGGTCTGGTAAAGAGAGCTTCAGGCGATCAACACACCGCTCGCTTTTTCCGGCGGAAGTTTATACATTACAAGAAGATTCACTGGTTGAAGTTGGCGCCCATACGGTAAACCATCCATTCCTCTCTAAGTTGTCAGTCACTAAGCAACAGTACGAACTTCAACAGAGTAAAACTTGTCTAGAACAACTCATCGGGCGCCCGGTAAGCAGCTTTGCTTATCCGCATGGTGATTATACAGCCCAAACAGCTGCTATTGCTTGCGAGGTTGGATTTACTTGTGCTTGCTCCACCGTTCCTAACAAAGTGAGGTCAAATAGTAACTTTTTCCAACTACCTCGTTTAGAAGTACAAGATTGGAATGGCGAAGAGTTTGCAAAACAATTAACAAAATGGTTGTATTTTGAAACCTAATAACTATGCATTTTATAGTTACTGGAGGAGCGGGCTTTATCGGCTCTCATTTAACAGAGGAACTGTTAATAGAAGGTCACAGCGTAACAGTTATTGACGACCTTTCTACTGGTAGCTTTAACAATCTACCTAAACATCCTGATTTAAAATTATTGCTCAAAAATATCTTGGATTGTCAACCAAGAGACTTTAGAATGCCAATTGATGGAATTGCTCATTTAGCAGCTACCCCATCAGTTACCCAATCTTGGAACAATCCACTACAATGTCATCATAACAATTTATCTACAATGATGACAGTGCTGCAACTTTGCCAAGCATTAAAAATTCCCAGGTTGGTATTTGCTAGCTCGGCAGCCGTGTATGGAAATAAAACTCAATTACCCATACAAGAAGAGCAACAGACATCACCAATTTCTCCTTATGGATTGCAGAAATTGGTCAGTGAGCAATATGCAAATTTATTTGCTCAACAGTTAGATATATCTTTTATTGCACTGCGACTTTTCAATGTATTTGGACCTCGTCAAGACCCTAATTCTGCTTATTCAGGTGTTATCTCAATATTTACAAAAGCGGTAGAAAAAGGTTTACCCATTACAATTTATGGAGATGGTACACAAACAAGAGATTTTATTTTTGTTAAAGATGTTGCAGTTGCTTTCACAAAAGCTCTTACAACTCCTCTACCTCAAGGTTTATGCATGAGTTGTAATGTTGGCACTGGTCAAGAAACTTCCTTGCTTGAGCTTGTAAATATGCTGGAAAACTCTTTTACACAACGAAAATCAAATATTAATTTTGCAACTGCTAGAATTGGAGATATCCAAAATTCTCTAGCTGATATATCGAAGGTTTCATTGCTGTTAAATTTTCAACCTAAATGGTCAGTTGCCTCTGGCATTGATATGTTAGTTAAATCATTAGCTGTCAAATAGTTATAATAGTCATCAAAAACCCAAATGAGCGAGCAAAAATTTTATTGTTCGGTAATTACACCCGTCCCAGAAAATACTCCGCGACCTTTATGGTCAGTCATGATCCCCACCTACAACTGTGCAGACTATTTGCGCGAAACACTGGCGAGTGTCTTAGCACAAGATCCAGGACTAGAGGTAATGCAGATTGAAGTGGTTGATGACCACTCTACGAAGGATAATCCTGAAGCTATTGTTCGAGAACTAGCAGGTGATCGCGTTAATTTTTATCGTCAACCAGAGAATGTAGGCTACATCAGAAATTTTGAGACTTGTTTACACCGCTCTCGTGGTAAATTGATCCATTTGCTACATGGGGATGACTGTGTTAGAGATGGTTTTTACCGCAAATTACAACGTGGCTTTGACGAAAACCCATCTGTTGCAGCAGCATTCTGCCGCCATATTCATATGGATGAACAAGGGCATTGGTCTTATATTTCTCACCTAGAAAAACATGAAAGTGGTATATTAAACAACTGGCTAGAGCTAATTGCCCAAGGGCAGCGTATTCAAACACCATCAATTGTAGTGCGGCGTGATGTGTACGAGGAGCTTGGGGGGTTTGACCATCGTTTTTCCTGTTGGGGTGAAGACTGGGAAATGTGGGTTCGTATTGCTGCCCGCTATCCCATGTGGTATGAAGTTGAGCCACTAGCTCTGTACCGCCAAAGATCGACTTCGTTAAGCGGAAATTCTATGCGTACTGGTAAAAATATCCAAGACTTTCGTAAAGGAATTGAGATTGTACGAGAATATTTGCCAAAGGAACGTGTGAATTTACTGACGCAAAATACATTAAGAAATTATGCATTTTGTGCCCTTGGTTTTGCTCACCAATTGTCAGAAAAAAATGACATTTATGGTGCGATGAATCAGATTAGGGAAGCTTTACTTTGCCGATCATCGTTCCAGATTATTTTACTTGTATTAAAACTAAGTACAAAAATAATTTACCGACAAATTATCCAAAAAGTACATATGTTTTATGTAAGTTATGTCCGAGCTTAGTTGAAAAAGCAAAGTTGTATCAAAATCAACTAAAAATATATCATAAAAATGGATTTTTTGAATATTAAAAAATTGCATGATTAAACCATTAATTAGTGTTATTATCTGTAGTCATAACCCTAGATATGATTATATTAATAAAGTAATAGCAGCGTTAAAATCTCAAATTTTACCAGTAGAACAATGGGAGCTATTACTTATTGATAATGCAAGTAAACAATTACTTTCTTCAGAAATTGACTTAAGTTGGCATCTCCAAGCTCGCCACATTCGCGAAGAACAATTAGGTTTAACTCCTGCAAGGTTAAGAGGTATTAAAGAGGCAGTAGGTGAAACCTTAGTTTTTGTTGATGATGATAATATTTTAGACTATGATTATTTAGAAGTTGCTCTCAAAATCAGCAAAGATTTCCCCATGATTGGAGCTTGGGGTGGGCAAATTAGAGGTGAATTTGAAGAAGTGCCTCCAGAATGGGCAAAGTCTTTACTACCATTTCTCGCAATTCGAGAATTTGAGCATGATAAGTGGTCAAACTTATCGCCAGAAAATGAAACTACCCCTTGTGGCGCCGGACTTTGCATCCGTAAAATTGTTGCTACTCAGTATTTCGATGTGGCTCATCAAGACCCCAGGCGAGCAAGTATGGATCGTAAGGGAAACTCTTTGATCTCTAGTGGTGACGTAGATTTAGCATTAACTGCATGTGATATGGGCTTTGGTACGGGACAATTTACATCCTTAAAGATGACTCATTTAATGCCAGCAAGTCGTTTAAAAGAAGATTATCTTTTACGTATTTTAAGAGATACTTATTATTCAGGAACTATCTTGAACTATTTACGAGGTAAACAGCCAACCCAGTCAAAATTTAGGTCATCAAATATTTATTTACTATATTTACGAATACGGTACGGTTACAAACAAAGTCGTTTTTATCAAGCTAAACAAAAAGGTATTAGTTTGGCTTTAAAACAGATTAGCAATTGGCAAAGTACAGCTCTATAAATTTCACCTAAATAGCAAAATTAAGCCTGCTATAAGAAACTAATACTTTACGTATAAAAAAATATTACACTATGTGCATGAAAAATATTTTAAATTGTATATGCCTATTCCGACTTTAAGGAAGGAAAGAATATAATGTGTTTATTTTCTGTTATCATTCCTACTTATAATCGAGCCGAACTGATTGAGAAGACAATCAATTCGGTATTAGCACAGGAGTTTCAAGATTACGAAATTATCGTTGTTGATGATGGATCGACTGACGATACAATAAAGATATTAAAGCCATATCAACGACGTATTAAGATACTACAACAGGCAAATAAAGGACCAGGAGCAGCTCGTAATCTTGGTATAAAACACGCTAAAGGTAAATATATTGCCTTCTTAGATAGTGACGATGAATGGTTCTTTTGGACTTTAGCAAATTATGAAAAGTTAATCCGTGAGTATCAGGAACCTTCATTTATTTGTGGCAGTTTTATCAACTTGCAAATTGGCGAACATGTATCATCAAACCAAGAATCTTCTGCTCCAACTGCTAAATATTACAAAGATTTCTATAGTTACCCAGGATTTGCCCTGTACTTATTCACAACATCCAGTGTTGCGGTTAAAACCCAAGTAATAAGAGAAGTCGGTGGTTTTTCAGAAAGTGGGTTTGAGGATCTTGACCTGTGGTTGCGTCTAGGAACATCTCGTGGTTATGTACTGATTGAGTCTCCCTTTACTGCTGTTAGATGGTTTCATGATAATAATATTTGTTTTTCAGAGGTTTATAACCGGACAGGTATACAGTCAATTATCGAGACAGAAAAAGATGGGCAGTATCCTGGAGGCATACAACGACAGTCCGATCGACGGAATAAAATTTGTACTTTATTCCGTGCGGCAAGCTTAACCTTTATCCGAGAGGGCAAAATCCAGGATGCAATGTACATTTATCTAGAAACGTTTATTTGGCAACTTCAACTAGCCAGATTTCGTTTTTTGCTAGGATTCCCCTTAATTGCATTAGGGAAGATAATGAAGCAAGATTAGTCCGATAGGCGAGTTTTTGTGTAATTATGACTGGTGAATTTTTAGAAATTGAGTATCAACGCTCACCAGAAAATAGGAGTCTTTGTTATCAACGTAACCTGGGATTGAACTAGCTAAAACAGAAATTTATTTTCCATTGGATGATAATTCTATACTTAAATCTCTATATACTGTAAAACAAATGCTATCAGAAGTTGATGATAATCGTGTTGCAGCCGCTGTGATACTTTTTATTAATAAATTTTTGCAAGCAAATTAATACCTATATTAAGGAATATCGAAGTGTGGTTTACTTAATTAATAATAATGTTAAACGATGTCCTGTATCGGTTGTGATTCCCACTTACAATCGTAAAGAAATGCTGGTTACAACAATACAAAAAATTTTGGAATGCAATCCCTTACCGGATGAAATCATTGTCCATGTTGATGGTAACGACTTACAAAGTGAGCAAGCAATTAAGAATAATTTTAGCGATATAAAGATTTTAAAGAGTCAAGTTAATATCGGTCCTGGTGGTGGGAGAAATTTACTTATTAAATCGGCTCAACATGAAATAGTAGCGAGTTTTGATGACGATTCGTATCCTATTGACCAAGATTATTTTGCTCGACTTTTGCATATTTTCCAAAACTATCCTGATGCATCTGTAGTAGCCGCAGCAACTTATACCCGGAAGCAACCTGTTGGAGATGATATTAAATCAACACGTTGGGTCGCTTCCTTTGAAGGCTGTGGTTGTGCATATAAAAGAACTGATTTTTTGAAAACCGACGGCTACATGCAGTTGCAATGGGCTTATGGGGCAGAAGAAATAGATATTGCCATACAGTTATATGCCCAAGACGGTAAAATACTGCAAACAGATTGGTTGAGAGTGTATCATGATACCTGTCACCAGCATCACAAAAACTTTGATATCAATGCTGCAAACATTTCAAATCTTGCCTTGCTAGCATATGTACGTTATCCCTTGACTATGTGGGGAAGAGGTATTCTCCAGGTTTTCAATAGAGTACTTTATGCTGTCAAAGTGCAGCGATATGCTGGTATAATCCTGGGGATAACTTCAATTCCCAGTAACATCTGGTCTTATCGCCAACGTAGAAAACCTGTATCGCGAGCAGCATTGGAGAAATATCTTAACCTACGCAAACAACCTCTTACAGTGCCTTGGCAAGTTGAAAACTTTTAGTTTTTATGTACTATTGCATGTTGACTAATATAATAAACCTATGAAATTTCATGCTTTACTTCCCGTTCGTGATGAGGGCGATATTATTAAACAGTGCCTTGAACATATTTTAACGTGGGTTGATGCTGTATACGTCTTTGATACGGGTAGTGTCGATGATACCTGGGAAATTGTCCAAGATGTCGCCTCAACAGACAAGCGCATAATTCCCATACGTAGCGAGCCTGTTTACTTTGCTGAAACTAGCCTCCGTGGTTATATGTTTCACTGGGCACGCCAATATATGCAGGATGGAGATTGGTTTTTACGAGTGGATGCCGATGAGTTTCACCACATACCCCCCCCTGAGTTTGTAAAAACGCGCCTGCGGAAACACGAAACAATTGTTCATCACCAGTACTATGATTTCCAACTAACACAAGCGGAATTGGAAGCATGGGAACGAGGTAAGGAAACATTGGTAGATCGGAGGCGCCCAATTAAGGAACGCCGTCGCTACTTTATTCCTAGCTATTACAGTGAACCCAGGTTATGCCGTTACCGCAGTACTATGCAGTGGCCAATTACATGTTCCTTCCCAATTAATGCTGGTTTTTTAGCAAAGGAAAGACTCCCAATTCGGCATTACCCACACCGTGACCCCGTTCAACTCAAACGTCGGTATCTTTTGCGATCTATCATGATGGCTGATAAAATCAACCGGACAAACTGGACGCATCCAGAAGAACATCATTGGTCGGAAGCTGACTGGCGAAAAGTTGTTATATCCAATGACGATCCAAAGCTGCAATACTGGGAAACAGGCACAAATTTACCAACCTACAACTTTACCAACCATTTGAAACCACTCCATATCCGCTTGGTACAACGCCTAGTTCATGGTTTTCTGCTTCCTGTTCTTGACAAAACTCGTCCATATTTTCCAGATGATGCTCAACCGCAAAGAATTTCGGAAGAAATTAATCAGTTACTTATTAAGGAATTGGGAGTCGGAAGTAGGAAGTAGCGAGGAACGGAGTTTATTGTATTAGGAGTTAGGAATTTTTACCAATTACTAATTATCAACGTTCTTGCCTATATATTATTAATATTAATTAAATCACATTAAAAATGTTCAAAAAGCAACGCATAAAAGTATACTTAGTTTGTACTGGTGTAGGTATAATGAGTCGCGGCATTGAGACTTTTGCCCGCGAGTGTTTCAATGGGTTAAAGGGTACAGAAGGATTGGACATTGAACTCTTCAAAGGCGCAGGATCAGAGAGTTCCAACGAACATAGACTGTGGAATTTGCCTCGTAACAGTAATATTGCCAATTTTTTGGGAAAGTGTATCCGCAGAAACGGTTATGTTGTGGAACAATTATCTTCGTTTCTACCCTTAGTACCTCACATCAAAAAGGGTAAACCGGACATCATTTTTTACAGTGATTCCAATATTGGTTATCAGATGTACCACTGGAGACAACAAATCGGAGTACCCTACAAATTGCTATTTTCCAACGGTGGTCCCTGTGGCCCACCGTTTTCTAGAACTGACCACGTACATCAGGTGGCGCCATTTTACCGAGATATAGCTCTCAACGCCGGAGAACTGGAATCCAAACATTCATTGGTTCCTTATGGAATTAATGTACCCAGTGGACTACCCTTGTTTGACGAGCAAGCACGAATTCAAATCAGAACAAAGTTAGGTTTACCTTTGGAGCGTCAAATAGTACTTAGTGTGGGCTGGATTAGCGCCGATCACAAGCGAATGGATTATACGATTAACGAAATTGCTTCTTTACCTGACTCTCGTCCATACTTAGTAATGTTAGGTCACATAGACGAAAACAGTCGAGATATCATTAATTTGGCACGTCGTCAATTAGGTGAAAATGGGTTTACAGCGAGATCGGTACCTTACGAACAAGTATCAGAATATTATCAAGCTGCTGATTTATTTGTACTAGGTTCATTACAGGAGGGTTTTGGACGAGTTTATCTAGAAGCACTGATTCACGGTTTACCCTGTATTGTGAATGACTACCCCGTAATGCGGTATGTACTGTCTGAGCAAGGGAAATTTGCCGATTTGTCTAAGCCCGGTTCCATGAGCCAAGCTATAACTGATATTTTACAGCAACCGCGATCGCCTGAAGCCATGATTCAACGACGCGAGTACGTGCGGGAGCGCTTTAGTTGGGAAAGCTTGGCGCCAGCCTATATGCAAATGTTTCATAACTGTCTTGCACACACAAACCTGTCTGTATCTGTCTCTTAGTAACGTGGATTTATTAAATTACAATTCTTGCTCATCGGCTAACCTTGATATTATTTGCATTGAACCTCAATCAAGATAATTAATTACCACAAAACATAAGTAACTTAATTGTATGAAAAATCTTACTAAATTTTCAGGTTTGGTTTCACTTAGAGGTCATCATTTTTATGCTAATTTAATCAATCACAATTCAATAGTTGTTGATTTAGGTTCACATTTAGGTGAGTTTTCCCATCAGATAAGTACCTTAGCTGGATGTAAATGCTATGCAATAGAAGCTCTACCTTCGTTATATGTAAAAATTCAAGAAACTCCTTTGGTGAAGAAATTTAACAACGCCATTTCTCTGAGCAATCAACCTGTAAAATTTGGCGTGACTGATAACCCAGAATTTAATCATATTGATAAATGGTCTGTAGATAATGTCATAGAAACTATAACAGTAGAAGGTATTTCTCTAGAAAGTTTTATGCAAGAGCAGCATATCCAATCTATAGACTTGCTTAAGATGGATATCGAAGGTGCAGAAATTGATTTATTTCAATCACTGAGTGATGCAAGTATATGCAGAATAAAACAAATTACAGTTGAATTTCATGATTTTATATTTCCAATTGCAACAGAAGTTAAATTCATAAAAAATCGTTTAAAGAAACTGGGATTTTACTGCATAGTTTTTTCCAAAAAACATAATGGAGATGTTTTATTTTTGAATAAAAAATACTGCAACATTCCGATTATTTATTTTATCTATATTAGATTTTTTGCTAAGTATGTGAGAGGGATATCTAGAATACTAAACAGATTTTTTGATAAGAATAATCAATTTACTAGTAAAAAGAGGGGTGAAAACTTATCATGAAAATCTAGAAAAGACAAGTTCCGTATTCCAGGAATATTCAAATTGGCTATCAAGGGCAAATTTAAACAGGTTATTATTTAACATGAAAGGCACCAAAGTCTTAAAAAAGTGCAATTTGGGGCTAAATAAATTTTAATTATCTCATGGAAATTTTAGCATGAAAACTCAAGTTTTAGTGGCGCAACTAGGTGCTAGAAAACACTACCAAGAACCTGCACTGTTTCATCGGTGGGGTATTTTAGATCGATTGTATACTGATTTCTACTCAGGGGACAGCGCGCTCGCTCATCTGTTTCGCCATCCTAAAATATACCACTATCTTCCCAATCCGATCAAACGAGTTTTAGAACGATACGATTCAGGTCTAAAAAATGCCAAGGTTATCCACTTCCCCAGATTTGGTTATAAATATGTCCAATCTTTAAAGACTGCTTCACCTCAACAAGCATCACAAATATTTGTCGAGGGAGGTCAAAACTTTTGCCAACAGATTATTAAACATATTATTCAATATGGAATTGGCCAGACTAACACTATTTATGGTTTTAATAGTGCTTGTTTGGAATTATTTACATATGCTAAAGAGCGAGGTATTCGCTGCATTTTAGACCAAACCCTCGCTGATTACTCGCTAGTACACGAACTTTTGTTAGAAGAAGAAAAGCGCTGGTCGGGATGGTCTTTAATACCTTTTACAGTCAGCAAGGCAGATGTACAGTTACGAGAGCGCGAACACCACGAGCAAGATATGGCAGATAATATTATTTGCGGCTCTAGCTTTGTGAAAAATTCGCTAATTATTAGAGGAGTTGACCCTAATAAAATATCGGTAATTCCTTTCGGTCGTGTTAAAGATGAAAAAGAGGGAAAAAATCAGCATAAAATTATTAGCATCGGCTCGAAAAGTCAAGAAAAATTAAAAATATTATTTGTTGGCTCTGTCGGTTTGCGAAAAGGAATTCCCTATTTATTAGAAGCACTTAGACAAATCAAGGGAAAAATACTTTTTGATTGTAAAATTGTTGGTTCGATAGAAATTAAAGCTGAATACATTGCTGAGTATAGCGATGTGTCTAGCTTTACAGGCCGATTGCCGCGTTCTCAAATAAAAGATTTATATATTTGGGCAGATGTATTTGTGCTACCTTCATTGTGCGAAGGTTCAGCAATGGTGACATATGAAGCTCTCAGTTTAGGTGTGCCAATCATTACTACTTATAATTCGGGTTCCGTCGTTAGGGATGGTGTTGATGGCTACATAGTTCCGATTCGAGATGCAAAAGCGATCGCGCAGCAATTACTTAAGATATATGAAATCAAAATAAATCAACATCAAATAAGTAATTTTTATGGAAACAAAATGAATACTCTCATATATTTACAAAATTTATTGCAAGATTCGGAAATAAAATTAGAACAAATACTATCAAGTATATAATACTGACAGTCAGTGCTGTTATTTATATATAGCAATCCTAAATGAGTTGTGAAAAAATGAACGATACGTAAATATTTAAGAAAAGTCAAAAAGTTGATATTAGTAGCTAGTTCAAATAATTTATTGACATAGGAAAATGATTTACACTTCAATCCGTTCCTTAATGTGCCCCAAATATAACCCCTGCACCTACTATAGACAAAGATGGACAAGCTTGTTTTGAGTGATCTTAGTAAATTTAGACTAATTTTTTCGTCAAAGCCTGTCCACTTTGACTGCGAGTGCTTCAATGGGTTAAATAAAGGGTATTGAAGGATTGAATATTAAACCAGAAAATATATTATAACAAACTGTAATGGATTTGCAAAACTGAAAATGACATATAAATATTATTTTCATGGTTGAAATATATCGGAATTTATTTATTATAATTTGCCTAAGTTTGTTAGTTTGGGGAGTAATTCGTATTGACCGAATTTACCAATATCCATTCTTCATGGGCAGCATATTTACTTCTTTTCTGCTGCCACAAGTATTTTCCTTAATTGCAAATCCTAGCCAAGTTAGTACAGAAGCTCTAGAAAGGGTTATATTCATATCATGTTTATGTGCTTCTGCTTGTTGGATAGGTTATCAATTTAAACCAAATAAAATTTGGTTAAAAAAGTTAAATATTATTATAGATGATAGAAAATTATTTAGAGCCGGAATAGCCTTAATGGCTGAAGCATGGTTCTTTAATTTTTTACTTTCTCGTATAACTATCCAGCTTGCTGCTAATGGTAACTGGACAGGTCCTGCTACTATATTTATTTTTTTCGTCCAAGCTGGCAATATCGCTTTTGCAATCTTTCTTTTACAAACCCTAAAACGTCCAAATTTTATTAATTTTACTTGTACTGCTCTCTCTGGATGGCCAATATTACAAGATGTTCTCAACGGTCGTCGGCAGCCAACAATGACATTTATTATTATCATAGGTCTTTCACTATTCTTAATTTATCGCAAAGTGCCACCTCGATGGCTAGTAATAAGTGGTCTATTAGCAATAACTATTTTCATTCCCTTATTTGGTCATTTACGTGCGAATGTTTGGGGTTTAATTTTTAGTGGCAATTGGCAAGAAATACAATCTGAAACGCAGCGGATATTTACCATCCAGCAAAAAGGAGATGTATTAGAGCTGAGAAATGCAGCATTAATAATTGATATAGCAGCCCGTAAAGGTTTGTATGGATTTGGTGCTGGATGGTGGGATAATATTATTTTTCAATTTGTTCCCGGACAACTCGTAGGTTTTGAGTTTAAAAGATCTATACAATTTAATACATGGCCCCCATATATTGAAGCACTTAGTAATTTTTATGGCTATACAATCCCAATTGGCTCCACACCTACTGCCATCGGAGATTCTTTTATGGAATTTGGCTATTTTGGATGTCTTGCTTTTGTATTAATAGCATATATTTTTAAAAATCTTTGGATTTCTGCTGTTTATCAGAAAAACGTTTTTAGTCAAATCCTATACATTGCATTAGTTAGTCCCTCAATGATATGTCTCACACATGGCGTAGGAACATTTCTGCAACAAGGAATATTTCAATTAATTTTTATTGGCTTAGTCGGTTACTATTCTAAAGTAAAATATAACTTATAGTCTGCTTAAAAAATGATTAGTAAAATTATTATATGTGTAATTATATTTGTAATGTGAAAAACAATGAATAAGCGGCTACTTCTAATTAGCTCAAATTCTAGTGGACAAGGTGGTGGGGAACGCTACTTAATATATCTGACTCAAGGCTTACACCTACTAGGCTGTGAAGTTCATATTTTGCTATCTACAGCTAGTTATATGGATAATTGGGCAAAATTACTAAGAGACAAGGGAACACACATACACCGGAGAAATCTTTTGGGATTGCGATCTCGACCTTTACGATTTGTGCAATCCATGTTAGATAGAAATCAACAACAAGAAGTTGCTCAAGTATGCAAACAGATAGCCCCGGATGCAATTTTAGTTAATCAGCAATATGACGAAGATGCGCTAGATTATATAGCTGGTGCTTTGATGTCTCAAGTAGCTCCTGTGGGTGGCACAATGCATATGCCTATGGCAGCAAATAAACATCAACGTCCCTTGGGTAAACTTAGGGGTCAATTACTGCGTCAATGGTATAAAAAACACATATACTCCCTAATTCTCGTTTCACAAGGTAGCCAAAAAGAATTTGAAAATTACTATAGTTATCCACGTCCCACCAATGTAGTCAATAATGGCTGCCCATTTCCAGAAATCATTGCATCTCATCCACCTTTTCCTAACAGTTGGGTGGCGCCTTTACCAATAATTGGATTTTCTGGTCAATTCGTGTTCCAAAAAAATCTCTCATTATTGTTAGATGCGTGGTTATACACTATAAAACAGGGGATTCAGAGTCGTTTGTTACTGATAGGTGATGGTCCTGAACGAAATAATTTAGAAAAACAGTTACGTAATAACGCTCCCGATGATACATGGCATATCACAGGCTGGCAAGAACACCCAGAAGTATATTTACCAATGTTAGATATTTACGCAATGACCAGTCATTTTGAGGGTTTACCTCTAGCGCTGTTAGAAGCAGTAGGTAGAGGTATACCGACTGTAGTTACAAACTTTAATGGGGCATCCGATGTTGGCGAACGTGCTTCATGGGTAAATATTGCTGCTGATGCTAGTCCTGAATCAGTAGGTCAAGCATTAATCAAATCCATTAATAACCTTTCCTGGCTTAAACAAGAAGCCAGAAATGGACAGCAAGATTTTCAAAGTTACTTTTCCTTACAGAGAATGGCAAGTGAAACCCTAGCCGCACTTGGTATCGCTTAAATACTAAATCAATGCATATTGTTGTAATTTTTATCAATATCGGTACCTACCACGCAGCTCGACTGCGCGCTGCTTATTCTGCTTGTCAGCAAAAAGGTTGGCAGTTGACTGCTGTTCAAGTTACGGATGATACTTTAGAACATCCTTGGGGCGATTTAGAACGTGAAATTACATTTCCTCTAAAAACTCTGTTAACTAAAGATGGCACATCCTCATCTTCATATGCAGAACGTTCTGCTGCTGTACTCCCTTCTTTTTTAAATAATTTACAACCTGATGCGGTTGTTATACCTGGCTGGGGATTTCCTGTATCCCGCGCGGCACTTTCTTGGTGTAGGCGCCACCGTATCCCAACTATTGTGATGAGTGAAACAAAGTGGGATGATGAACCACGGCAATGGTGGAAAGAGAAACTCAAATTTTGGTTGCGTATCAGCAAGTTTGATGCTGCGCTGGTGGGAGGTAAACTACACCGCGACTACCTGATCAAGTTAGGCTTTCCTAGCAATCGCATTTTTTCTGGCTACGATACTGTTGACAACGATCACTTTAGCCAAACAGCAGAAATAGCTAGGCAAAACCCAGAAAAAGCAAGACAAAGACAACCGCAAATTCCCACTAAACTATATTTTATAGTTTTGACACGCCTGTTAAAGCGGAAAAATGTTCATCGCTTAGTTACAGCTTATGCTAATTATCGCCAACAAATAGGGACTGAAGAAGCTTGGGATTTGGTTATCTGTGGTAGCGGTGAAGAAGAAAGTAATATTCGCCAATTAATTAATAAGCTGGGCATTACAGATTGCGTGTATTTACCTGGATTTATTCCCTACCAAGCTTTAGGAGATTGGTATGGGTTAGCTGGTGCTTTTGTCCATCCTGCGCTCCTAGAACCTTGGGGTTTGGTAGTGAATGAAGCTTGTGCAGCAGGATTACCAATTATTTGCAGTCGTACAGTTGGCGCCGCTAGCGAACTTGTTCAAGATGGGAAAAATGGTCTGCTGTTTAATCCAGAAAACACACTAGATATTACTCGTACTTTAGTAAGTATCTCTGAAATGGATACAGGAATGCGAATAAAAATGCGAGAATTAAGTCAGGAAATCATTGCTAACTACAGTCCTAACAATTTTGCTGAAGGTATTTTCAAAGCAATTGATACTATTACATAATAGTAATTTTTTAGACATTTTAATATAAAAGCCTCAAATACCCACAGCTTTATCGAACCGCAGCATTTCCAAACTGCGATCCCCGTATACTCCTTCGATTTGCTGACGACAACAGTCAATAGCAAAATCGTTTAAATCATCTGCTTCAATACCATACATTTCCTCAAAAATACCAGGTTCCACCCGACAAAACCGTGGACGTTTATCATAAATGCGACATTCGCGCGTTTCGTGGTCAAAGTTTACACACCAACCACCTTCACCAACCATACTGAGATACTCCTCCAATTCAACAGGAGTCAAATACTCATCGATATCAGGACGGTCTGCTGGGTTGAGATTACAGCAGGCGCCACAGTTCTTTACACATTCCCAAGTTGCCATAGTAAGCGCGTTAATAGAGTTTACAGAAGTAGTTGTGTCTTTATTTATAGTTTTGTTAAGAAAATTAAAATTAAGAGGCCTCAGCCAGATATTATAAGATTCTAGTTCGTAAGTGTACTATTTAACTTTTTAAAACAAGTTCGGAGGAAAAAATGTTTGAGGCGTTGGGAAACATCAATTGGGAAGTTATTTTCCAGCTTACATCTGTAGCCCTGATCATGCTCTCTGGTCCAATCGTCATCTTTGTTCTGGCATTCCGTAACGGCGACCTCTAATGAGTGGAAAGTGCTGAGTGCTGAGTGCTGAGTAAAAATACTCACATCCTCTTAAACGGATGATAATATTTGTATATAAGTCCTCTTTCAGAGGACTTTAGCTATTAGCCTTACGCTTGCAGCGTAAGGAATATAATATCGAATTAAAAATCATCGTTATCTAAAGCTTGAAGTGCTGCACGAATAATGGTGTCGTAAGGGGGTTGAGATACATCAACCTCTTTTGCGTTTTGACGTGAACTTCCGAGTAAACCAGTAGTACTGTTTGGTGTTACAGCTAAGATTTTACCTTCGGGATTTTGAATTCTCAGTTCTAAGGCGCCTTCAAAGCCGTTATTATTAAATATACAGCAGGTGTAACTGCGACCTTGATGTTCAAATTGGGTTCGTGGTTTTGTGGATACTGACTTAAACTGGTTAAATAATAGTATTTGTGCTTGTTGTGTTGGTGTAGATATTCTGGCGCCTACTATTTCAAGCTCTATATTCGTTTCACCGTTAAAGGTATTTTCGCGGAGTCTATAAGCTACATCCAAGTTTGTTGGTAGAGGACAATACTCACGCCATCTCCATGCTATTGCTTTAATTGTATGGCGCCGATTGTCTACGATTTGCTCTACTGTCATTTTAATATGAGCTTTACCTACGGTTTCTTGCTCGATAATGCGGACATTTGGTGTCCAAAATACTGGCTCAGGATTTTCGATGCCGCAAGGTTCTAATATATTAAGTTGTTGATAAAGTTTTTGGTTGAGTTGATTCAGGTTTGCTAGCGTATCGATTTTGAGTAGCGGTTTAAGGTGTTGCACCTCTAAGCATTTATTTGCAAACTCGCTAAGACGTGAATGCACAAGCTCTAAATTTTCCGCAGGTATCGAAAAACCACCAGCTGCTTTATGACCTCCATATTTACCGAGCAAATCATGACAGTGTTCTAATGCTTCAAATACATTGAATTCTGGAATACCGCGCGCTGATCCCCGAATATGCCCTTCATCCTCATATGTGCCTATAAATACTGGAACTCCGTAGCGTTCTACTAAACGTGAGGCGACAATACCAATTACACCGTGATGCCAATTGGGGCAGACTATTAATAATACTCGGTCGGCAGTAAGAGACGCGATGTATCTCGTCTCTACATATTCAATTGCTTCTTCTTCTATTTGTTTACACATGTCCTGACGCTGACGATTTATTGTTTCGCATTGCATCGCGCGTTCGAGTGCTATCCCCATATCGTCTGTGGTTAGTAATTCGATGACTATTTGGGGGTCGGCAATTCTACCAATAGCATTAATACGAGGACCAAGACGAAAACCAATATCTTCAGGCTTTAAAGATTTTTGATTTTTGATTTTTGACTTTGGATTGGTGAAGTCGGGTGTTAGGATATTTGTATTACTAGTTGGACGTGCTTCTACTCCTGATATTTGAATTAATGCTTGGATTCCTGCTAGGTTTGATTTGGGTAATACCTTTAATCCGCTTTGTACCCAGCGACGATTAACACCTGTTAATGGCGCCAAATCAGCAATAGTACCTAGAGTGAAAAGTTCTAACATCTGTGTAGTAATGTCACTATTAGCTTGTCCTAGTTGTTCGGCAAGTGATACAGCTAAGATATAAGCGACACCAACACCTGCGACACCACGATAAGGAGAATCTTCGCGAATGAGTTTAGGATTTAAGATTGCATTTGCTGGTGGTAGCTTCTGAGGAATATCATGGTGGTCAGTAACAATAACGTCTATACCAAGTTCTCTAGCTCTGGCAATAGGTTCAACAGCAGCGATACCATTATCAACGGTGAGTATTAGTTCTACTCCCTCACTATGAAATTCTTCAATAATACGTTTATTTACACCATATCCTTCGTGCATCCGGCTCGGTATTGCATAATCAACTTGGGCGCCTAAATGCCGTAAGCTACGCAATAATAGCGCAGTACTTGTCATTCCATCAGCATCATAGTCACCACAAATCGCAATTTTAGCTTGCGACGCTATTGCATTTTCCAATAATTCTAAACTCACTGCCAAGTCCGGAAAATCCTCTAGCGGTGAAGGTAAACTTAAAGATTCTGGTTCTAGAAATATTTCAGCCAAGATGAGCGAATCAATTCCACGATTTATCAAAAGTTGACTTATAATTGGTGACAAATTAAACCTATCAGCTAGCATTTGCGCTAATTCTGGTCTTTCCGGTTGAATTTGCCATCTTTGGTTAGGCAAACGTCGATGATTTCTGATTGACGTGGAAATAGATGTGTTTAGCATTAAAAATATAATTCAGATTTGAGCTTGCCTAGATTTTTCTTACTAAACTATTAAATTAGGTCAGGCTTACTAAAAGGCTAAATATACATGAATTTTTACATTTATTTATGTTTATTTGGACGGCTGGGGACAGCCGTTCCACAAGATGTGGACAATATATAATTTATTTTTACAAAAGGTTAATCATACCATCATCGCGAAAATCAACTGAGCGGTCGCCGGGTATGCGCCAGTTTGGTCGCAACTCTACACGTAAAGTTGATGCATTTATTTTATTTAATGATGCACTTAATGAACGTCCGGTATCATCCCAAAATAGTAAGGATATATTTGGATCGGTTAAACGGACTTGCTCGAATTTTATGGTTTGTCCAGGCTGTATAGCTATTGCCTTAGAAACTTCACTCTTCTGTAATTGTAACACACGCGGTGTTCGATTTACTACCTCAATCTGAACTAACTGCCCAGGCACAAACTGAAGTGGGCGCCGACCGCACCTAGATGCACAAGTTTGTGCTTGTATTGGGCTAGGGTTATTACTTACGCCAAATAATAATGTTGTAGCAATTATAGCAGTAGATACAATCTTTGATATTTTTAGCATGTTTGGGGATTCCTACAATAAACGACGCAGCAAAGGTCTAGTTTATTGTTCCCACTTGGTAACACAGAGTTTCAAGAAGATTCGCGACTTCGCAGAAGTTGTCGCGAATCTAGCCACCCGGTTAAAGCAACTTTAATTGTGTGTTACCTGCTACAGGTAGTTGGTTTTCATTCTCGCTTACTAACCAATCTTCCTCATTTTCTAAAAGTAAATTTTGGGCTGCTTCTAACATCTTTCCAGAGATATCCTTTAAATCTTCACGATTATTTAAGTAAGTTTTGAGTGCTTCGATAGGGTCGATACTGTGAGTAGCACTCAACTCAGGAACGCGCGGACGTGCAAGTTGGCTAACTAATTCAGGATGAATGCTATAAGTATGTGCAGAACTTAGAGCTTGATGTAATGTAGCAGTTTCGATTAAATCTAACTGTTCAGAACGGAGTTTATAGATTAACCTTACGACCGCATCATTATTATCATGTTTGGCGATAGCTTTAATTATCGCTGCTTGTGGGTCTTCAACTTTAGAAACATCAAGTTCAATAGTCCGAAAAACCCTTACAGGTAACGGGCAAAATTCCCATTCTGCGTTTCCTGGCTCCAAATCAATCATTACATACCCTTTATCTTCCTTCTCCTCGCTAAAATCAACTCGTTCGATACTACCCGGGTAAATAACAGGTGGATTATTTTGTTTATTTAAGTTTTGGTGACGATGAACATGTCCCAATGCTACATAATCAAAACAATCGCGCGTTAATAGTGACAAAGGCAGCGTAAAACCTTTACCAACAGCTAAATAACGTTCGGCGCCTAGAGTAGCATTATCAGCCATCAAGTGTGCTAAAAGTACCGTAGGCATATCAGGGTCAAGACGGCGAATTTCACCTTCAATAACTACACGTAAGCGGTCAGTAAGTAATTGGTTAACTTCTGACAATGACATTCCCTCAGTATCTTGCCGTGTCATTAATGTCGAACGAGTTAACCAGGGTAGTGTAATTATTTGTACTGAACCACTGCGAGTATTAATTAAATGTGTAGCTATCGAATCACCAACTATAAAACCAGGCACACCCAACGTGCGGTAAATACATAAGCTGGCGCCACCTATTCCTTGTGAATGCTGGTCATGGTTCCCTACCAATAACACAGTTGGAATTTGAGCATCGACTAGGCGCCGGAACTGTGAAGCAAAAGCCTCTTGTACATAAGGTGGAGGAGTCGCATCTGGAAAAGCATCACCACCAAATATTACTAAATCAACAGGCTCATTGATCGCGCGGTCAATACACATTGAAAGCGTGCGAACAAAATCTTCCAAGCGCGTATTCAAACCAGTTTCCGCATTAATGCGTCCGTGGGAGAACCCGCTGCCCATATGAATATCAGATAAATGAAGAATTTTAATCATATATTTATCTCAAATTTTGGCAAATCATTATCTTGCTTACTTTTCACCCTAATCATCTTACCGCTTACTATAAAGGAGAAACTAAAATGTACCATAGTTCGCACCATAAAGTATTTATGTATTAAGTGATTGTCTTAATTTTGTAACAATTGAGTATCTGAATAAGAAATTTCACTTAAAATAAGAGTATTAATACACAAGGTTACTCCTTGTAGCACTACCAGTTTAAAGCGAATGAGTATCTCGGTAACTGAGGAAATTCAAGAAAAAATCCTGATTTGGAAAAAAAGACTCGCTGGTGACTCCAGCTGTAACCCTCTAGTTGATTTCCGCAAAAATAAGAAACTAGTAGTTAACATTCTTACAGACTCTTCATCTTTATATGATAGCTTTGCAGGAGATGCTGTCTCTTTATCTTTTAGTCAGTTGGAAACCAAGCAAACTGGTGCTGACCTGAGCAAACTTTTAGACGACCTTCGTAAAGGCAAACGTTCGCTTTACTCTATCATGCAGCGACCATTGCCAAAAGTAGATGCTGAAACACAAGCAGAATTAGATGTTTTAGAAAAACTTTTTCAGTCAAAAAGTTAATCATAAAACTATCTCATTTTTTAGCTAACTAGTTTAATAATTCCAATATCGCCTTAATTTTCTACTGCAAGTGTTTCCAGATTAATCTTGAAGCATTTGCAGAGCAATTAAAAGCAGCGGCACTAGGCACCGTATGGCTTACTCCATATTTTTCCAATAACGATATATATTATCAAAGGGTACAGTAAAATAGGCAAATACTTAAAAATCAACTAACTTATTTACTTTTTCAGGAAAGCAATAGGTGAAATCTTGAAAAATTTAGCAAGTTTATCAATATCTTCAATAGTTAAATCTATTTTACCATTTAAAACATCAGACACATTGGATTCTGTATGAAAAATATGAATTAAGTCTTTAGCGCTTAAATTTAAGTCTGATAATAAAGTCTTAAGCAAATCTATACCATATATTCGTGGTATATCTACGTGCTTTTCTTCATATTCATAAACTAGAGTACCTAAAATATTTAGATAATCCTGCTCATCGCAAGTTAGTTGACCTTCTTTATCGATTAAAGAATCAATTACTTTTTGAGTAGCGATAAATTCTTCGTGAGAAGTAATTGGACGAGGCGGAAAAGTTTTTAGTAATTCGATGTAAGCATTGTTATTACGTGTACCAAGGGTCATTCTTCCAATCCTCCTTGTCATACTCTGAGTGAGTTAAAATAGAACGAATAAACACTTTTCGATAATTATAGTCTACCAAAGCAATAAGGCGGTATTTATTACCACTTATGTTGAAGACTGTAAGTTTTTTAACTTGATCTGCTGATGGAAAAACTTCACGTAGCTCAACAAAGTTTGACCAGTGAGCTAGTAATGTTGCCTCGTACCACGATCTTAGACTTGCTTCTGCATCGGGATGCTTTTCCCAAAATTCTCTTAGTCTAGAGCGAGTGATTATATGCATCTAAATTTTTGCACGCTAGTTCGTAGATCGTGTTGGGTTTTGCTGCTGCTACACCCGATCTACGTTAATTTTCTCATGAAAAAGGCGCCTATAACCTTTCCCTGATGGTCTATGTAATAAAATTTGGAAGACTAATCTTTCCTCCCTCTGTGTACATACGCGATTAATGGCATCTCTACGTGACTCTGTGCTTAAAAAAATATATGTTACTACAACGAAGTGGAAACACTATATTATTCATCTGCCAACCATCTTTCATATCCACAACCCATCAGTTTTATCCTAAAAGGTTTTGTAGCATCAGGAGAAAATGTTTCCATTGCTCCAACTTGGTAGACTTCGTTTAAAACAATGTGATAATCTTTACCTGTATATTCAGCAATCACTTGTGCTAGACTACGGTCGGACATATGTTCATACAGTAATGATAGTAGCGGTAAGTAGCTTTCATCATCAATTTCTTGAGGAAAAGCACACTTTATTAATTGGTAAGTGCTGACTAGATGTGTTGGAATTATCTTTTGCATAATTTAACAGCCTGTTAATGAATATGTTTAAGTAGGTGGCTGGAAAAATTTATAACTATGTCATTACGAGTGGAACAAAGCAAAATAAAGTAATCGCAAGCACTTAGGGAGTTTTACATTTCGTTACATAGTTCCATTTATTTGAGCCTACTTAACTTAATGCAAACGAAAATGTTGAAGATGCTCTCATAGCGGGAAAACTCCGTTTACGTTCACGACTCATGACAGAAGTCCAGATTTTAACCGTCCGCAGTATAATTTAACAACAATATTTTTTTAATTAATTTGTAACCGATAACTTATCCGTTACATCCGTTGCAAGTTGGTTGTGTTGGGTTACGCGCTCCGCTACACCCAACCTACGGTGTTAGAAAAATAGTTCTCTTATACCTTCGCTGCCAATTTGGACTGCTAGGGCAGCTAGTAAAAAGCCTAAAAGCTGTGTAATAATTACTTCACCTTCGGCGCCTATCCATTTGTCGATATTGTTGGCGAGTCTTAAAATTAGCCAAGTAACAAGCATTGCTGCAATAATGCCAACAATTACACTGATGTGAGGACTTGGAGATTCTGACATTAGTAACATAACGGTTGTCAGTGTTCCTGGGCCTGCTAGTAATGGTAAAGCTAGGGGAGTAATTGCGACATCGCGTTCTTTTTCAACTACTGGTGTATCTAAATTACCTTGGAGCATTTGTAGCGCAATCAAAAGCAGCAATAACCCTCCTGCTACCCGTAACGATGCAAAGCTAACATCTAAATAACTCAGTATAAACTTTCCACCGAACGCAAACAGCAACAAGACAGCTATTGCGACAATAACAGCTTTGTCAATGACTTTACTTCTTTCCCCAGTTTCCATCCCCTTAGTCAGCACCAAAAGTATAGGGATATTACCCACAGCATCTGCTAGCACGAACACTGCAACAAAAGTTTTGATTAAAATCGACGTATCCACAAATTTACCAGTATTATCAAAGGCTCTATAACAAAATTACCGCAATACGTTCCACTCTTAATGCGGAATAGGGAATATAGAATAAGGAATAGACGTGTCACTAACGAATACTTAGTATCCAATACACAATTTCTAATTTTCCCATTAATTAGTGCTTTTTTGAGTGATGATAGTAATTTGATAACTTGCGTTCCTAGTTATTTGACTGTTGTTAATCGAATCTATGAAGTCTTATTTAGCCGCTGCTATTCAAATGACCAGTGTGCCTGATGTTCAATCAAATTTGGCACAGGCTGAGGAATTTATTGATTTAGCTGTAAATCAAGGCGCCCAGTTGGTGGGTTTGCCTGAAAATTTCGCGTTTATGGGTGAAGAAACTGATAAACTTTCCCAAAGTGATTATATCGCGCAAGAGACTGAGAAGTTCCTCAAAATGATGGCACAACGCTATCAAATCGCTATCCTTGGCGGCGGCTTCCCTGTTCCTAGCGATTCTGGCAAAGTTTACAATACAGCTTTGCTTATTGACTCCAGTGGGCAAGAACTAAGTCGTTATCGTAAAGTTCACCTTTTCGATGTTGATGTACCTGACGGCAATACATATCGTGAGTCTAGTACAGTAATGGCTGGTAATGAATTACCCCAAGTTTGTTCAACTGAGAAACTTGGTAGTATCGGTCTTTCAGTTTGCTACGACGTTCGTTTTCCTGAACTTTACCGCTACATGTCGCATCAGGGTGCGGATATTTTGTTTGTACCTGCTGCATTTACCGCGTTTACTGGAAAAGACCACTGGCAAGTTTTACTGCAAGCGCGCGCTATTGAAAACACTTGTTACGTTATTGCCCCTGCCCAAACTGGCATTAACTATGCACGGCGCCAAACTCATGGACACGCGATGATTATCGACCCGTGGGGCAGCATTTTAGCTGATGCAGGCGAAAAACCTGGTGTTGCCATCGCTGAAATTAACCCCTCTCGACTCGAACAAGTACGGCGCCAAATGCCTAGTCTTCAACATCGAGTCTTTGTTTAAAGTTGAAAGTGCTGAGTGAGTCGTGCTGAGTAAGGTTAGGAGTTGGAAGTTAGGAGTTAGAAGTTAGGAGTTAGGAATTAGGATTTAAAACTCAGCACTCAGAACTCAGAACTCAGCACTCAGAACTCAGAACTCAGCACTCAAAACTCAGCACTCAATTATCAATCAAATAACTACTAATAAAAATTCCTTTAAAAAAACTGGAAAATTTTGTGCCGTTCTCAATCTTTTTATTCACAATAGAAGCATCTAACCCAAATTGATTGCAGAAGGTACCACCAATTGAGGACTCGAATTATAGTCTTTTTTCTAACTGTAACTCAGTGTTTTCTTGCAGGCTGTAATCTCCGAAACCCACCTCAAAGGCGTCCATCGGAAGACCCTTTTTCTACGCAAGAACCGTTTGCAACCCCAACAAGGAGCGACACTGAACGGAACCGAGATAGTAATACTGAACGCGGTACAGGAGATACAGAACGCAACAGAGACGGTATTAATGAACGCGATAGAAACGATACGGAACGTGATAGACAAGACAATAATAATGATAATGAACGCGATAGAAATGGTACGGAACGTGATAGACAAGACAATAATACTGAACGTGACAGAGGAGAACGTTCAAGACGAAGAAGGGTTCACTGTGCTGGTTTTGTTAACCAAGTAGGAGTTTGTCAAACAAATGAAATGAGTTTACAGGCGCCACTTGCACATAAACCTTGAAATAAATTTACAGACGCTTTGGAAAACTTAGATTCCCGACTTCTTAAAGAAAAGAAGTCGGGAATCTGAACACCCAGCAAACTGAAAAAAGGTCAACCTAGTGAAGCAAGTAGCTTTAAGGTACCTCATGCAGTTGCATTAGTACCAACTTCAGGACTTAAAACAGAATGCATCTGAACCACAGCCCCAATGACTACAATAGCAGGCGCCTCGAACTTGGTTTTTTCAACTTGTTCAACAATTGTTTCGAGTTGACCGATTAATTCTTCTTGGTTAGAGCGCGTTCCCCAGCGAACTAAAGCAATGGGAGTTTGCTTACTTAAACCTGCCCCTACCAATTCGTCAACTATATAAGCTAAATTGTGAATGCCCATATAAATCACTATTGTCTCTGAACCGTGGGCTATCGCTTGCCAATTTACGGCAGGACGATATTTACCTGCAGCTTCGTGACCTGTGACAAACGTTACTGAGGAACTATATAATCTATGAGTCAAAGGAATACCCGCGTAGGCAGGCGCCGCGATACCCGATGTCATACCAGGCACAACTTCTACAGAAACTCCAGCATCAATTAATTCTTCCATTTCCTCGCCACCACGCCCAAAAATGAACGGGTCGCCACCTTTTAACCGCACTACAATAGCATTCGACCGCGCTTTTTCAATCATCAACTGCGTAGTTTCTTCCTGTAGCAATGAATGTCTACCTTTACGCTTCCCAGCATTGATTTTCTCTGCCTGGGGATTAATCATTGCGAGAATTTCCGGACTGACTAAGGCATCATAAATAACTACATCCGCGCATTCGAGCAGCGCTTTTCCTTTGAGCGTGAATAGTCCAGGGTCACCAGGACCTGCACCAACAAGATATACTTTCCCCGCAAATTCGCTTTGCTTTATCTTGGTGAGATTCATTAATATAAACAATCCCAAATTAAATTGGCAAGTTCTTCGTTTGCTCCCAGTGGCTGTGCTAATTTTAAACTCACCCCAGGAAATTGTAATTCTAGCTTTTCTATCGCGGTTTCGATAGCATCGGTTATGCCTCCTGCGAATATAAAGTATGGTATAACCGCAATTTGTCCATAACCTGCTTTGACAAATTCTCTGACTCGTGATTCTAAATTTGGCTGTATTGCCCAGTATGCTGTAGTTAATCCTAAATTTGCCGCTAGTGTTTCGGTATGATGTTCAAAACCCCGGCGACGACTACCATGTGCCAATAAAATATACTTCTGCGCGCGGATGCTATCTTTTTGTAAGCGAACTAAATTACCTAAACCATCATGACAACCTATATAAGGTCGTAAATCAATCACTACATTATTACCGAGAATTTTTCGTGCAGCTTCAACTTCTCTAGGGATATCTTCCATCACGTGCGTTCCCGCAAGAAGAAACAAAGGTAAAATTTTGAGGTGCAGTGATTGCTCCTGTGAGCGTGATAAAACGTTCTGAGCAAACTCTACTATCTGCAAGTGCAGCGGTTGAGGTTGTAACTCTAAATAAGCTGTCCCAATATCACATCTTGGAGGCGCCGCAACATTACCTGCGTTACTGTAGCTAGTTGTGTGCTGAACTTTATTCAAACAAGACTGTACCAAATTTGCAAGATGCGACATTGCAATTTCTGGACGTGGGTCATGACTTCCGTGAGAAACAAGTAGGTACGCAGATAGCATTGGCACTCACTTACTTTACAAAGCTTAATTATACCTTATACTATCTTAACATTATGAAATTAATCTTATATACCAAACCTGGTTGTCATCTTTGTGAAGGGTTACAAGAAAAACTCGAACAAATTGCCGTAACACCAGATTTAAATTCCGATATCAACCTACAAATCGAACTTCGCGACATTACAAAGCGCGATGATTGGTATCAGGCATATCAATATGAAGTTCCTGTGCTTTTTGTTGCCCAAGATACAGAAAACAATGGTAATGCTATAGAGCGAATGATATCTCGCCCATCTCCGCGCGCTACAGTTAAACAATTAGCGCAAATGCTGCAAAAGTACTTATAGATATTGGTATAAAAAAAAAGTATCTATAAGTGTTTGTATAAAAAGAAAAATGGTGCAAAATAGTGCGAAGTTAGAATGAGATTGTTATATGAAACTACGCGAACTATTAGCATCTGTAAAAGATATTGTCGAATTGCCCGAACATCCAGCACTGGATATGGAGATACAAGGTTTAACTACCAACTCCCATGCCGCAAGTCCGGGTGATGTATTTATAGGTATGCCTGGTACCCGCGTTGATGGTGGTGAATTTTGGGAAAGTGCAATCGGCGCCGGAGCAATTGCTGCGGTAATATCTGAACAAGCAGCCCAAAAAATACCCCCCCTAGCCCCCCCTAATGAAGGCGGGGAAGAACCTTGTATAATAGTTGCTTCTGACATGACTAAAGCTTGTGCTAAATTAGCTGCAGCTTTTTATGGTTATCCTGGACACGCGATGAAACTTGTCGGAGTAACAGGTACTAATGGTAAAACCACAACTAGTCATTTAATTGAGCATTTCTTAGAACGCGCGGGTAAAGCAACAGCGTTAATGGGTACTCTTTACACTCGCTGGAAAGGGTTTAGCGAAACTGCCGTACACACCACACCGTTCGCTGTTGAATTACAAAAACAATTAGCAGCAGCGGTAAATGCTGGGAATGAATATGGAGTAATGGAAGTAAGTTCCCATGCTTTAGCACAAGGAAGAGTTTTGGGATGTCAGTTTGAAGTTGCTGTATTTAGTAACTTGACCCAAGACCATTTAGACTATCACAAGGACATGGAAGATTATTTTTCTGCAAAAGCCTTGTTGTTTAGTCCAGAGTATCTTGGTGGTAGGGCAATTATTAATATTGATGACGCTTACGGAAAACGCTTAGTTGAAGTTTTAGATAAAGACAAAGCTTGGAGTTACAGCGTTAATAACTCCGGCGCCGATTTATGGATGAGTGATTTAAGCTACGAGCCAAACGGAGTTAGCGGCACAATGCACACGCCAATGGGTGATGTAGCATTCCGTTCACCGCTTGTTGGTCAATACAACCTCGAAAATCTACTGTCAGCCGTAGGAGCAGTTTTACACCTCGGTATTGATATTCAAGTAATTGCAGGCGCCATTGCTGACTTTCCTGGTGTTCCTGGACGGATGGAACGAGTGCAAATAGAGACAGTGCAAGATATTAGCGTTATAGTTGATTATGCCCATACTCCAGACAGCTTGGAAAACTTATTAAAAGCATCACGTCCATTTATTCCAGGTAAAATGATTTGCGTATTTGGCTGCGGTGGAGATAGAGATAGAACCAAGCGTCCAAAAATGGGTAAAATCGCTGCAGAGCTAGCTGATGTAGCTGTTGTCACCTCAGATAATCCACGTACTGAAGATCCTCAGAAAATCTTACAAGATATCTTGACAGGTATTCCCGAATCTGTGAACCCAGTTGTAGTATGCGACCGCGCGACAGCCATCCGGACAGCAATTTTACAAGCACAACCAGGCGACGGAATATTACTAGCAGGTAAAGGTCACGAAGATTACCAAATTCTCGGTACCGAAAAAATTCACTTTGATGACCGAGAACACGCGCGCGAAGCACTTACAGAAAGGGTGAAGGTTAAATAAGATTAGCAACGGATGTAACGGATGTAACGGATGGTTTATTTCATATCCGTTACATCTTTTGCAAAACTGTAGGTTGGGTGGAAGAACGCCCTTCGTAAGCGTAGCGGTCTATGTCATTAATTTTAATGGGTATGTAGTAGCGCTTCAGCGCACAAAAGCTATTAAAAATATTTAGAGGGCTAGAGCAACAACTACGTACCTAACCTCAACTTGGATATCTTTATCATGCCTATTCCCCAATTCTGAAAAATAATTTTGTTACAAGTGGACATATCTAGGTGACAATGTAAGGCAGTATTATTTATTGCTTTATACTGACTTATTAATTGCTTGGTTTGCTTTACCCATGAATGTATCTCTGACTCAAGACTTTTCTATATACAAGTTGGCTACAGGCGCCCTTGATGCTCCTAATACCTTTGCTATTAGCCCTGAAGCGCTGCTTGCTACTTTACGCGCGCAAATTGATTTACTAATTGAACAACAAATACCAGCGACGTTATGGGTAAAGCTACCAAAAGGAAATATTTGGCACTCAGAAATTGAGCGCTATCAGAAACGCGCGTTACCAGGAGCAGCAATTTACACATATCATCTCAGCAACAATGATAATAATCAAGCTACACTTTTAGAACCATCTACGCATTCACCTATATACCTAAACTCGAATAAGTTGCAGCGTGAGTACTTCTTGATTATTGTGTCTCCAAAATTTTGCAGCTTAATTGTGGCACTACGCCCTTCAAGAAGTCGTCTCAAAAAAGCTGGCGCCAACCTCAAGTCAAAACCTCCTTTAGTAGCAATAACTTCATATGAAAATCATATCATCCAGCAAGTAACAGCATCTTTACCATCAAAAACCACATTAAATGTAAATACGACAGAACCAGCTTTGCTGAGTAATTTACTCGCAAAACAGATGCGGCGCCAAGAGGAAATCAGCCAAAATCGAGCTAAAAGACGGATTAAGATATTACAACAGCAAAATCAGAAGCTATGTACTCAACTACAGCACAAAGACGATTATTTAACTCAAATATGTCAGGAATTACGAACACCAGTAACGCACATGAAAACAGCCTTGTCGCTGTTTAACTCTCCAGCATTAAAAACACCGCAGCGACAAAGATACCAGCAGATGCTTAATAACCAATGCGACCGTCAGACGGTGCTTATTAGTGGAGTTCTCGAATTAGTTCAATTAGAACAAAGTTTAAAATCAGCAGTATTTGAAACAGTACGTCTTTCAGATATAATTCCTGTTGTAGTAAGTACATACCAACCGCTTGCTAACGAAAAAGGCATTATGCTGGCATATACAGTGCCAACCGAGCTTCCACCTGTATCATTCGTCATTGGTGGACTTAGACAAATAATGATTAACCTGCTTGCTAACAGTATTACGTTTACACCCGAAGGCGGTCAAGTTTGGGTAAAAGCGCGTTCTTCTGGAGAATATGTATATCTCGAAATTCGTGATACTGGTATTGGTATAGCTGAAAGTGAACTTCCCAAAATTTTCAACCGCTTCTACAGTCACCGTCCACCCTCTATTGAAGAACCAGGAGGCGCCGGACTAGGTTTAAGTGTAGTTCAATATTACCTAGAAAAATCTGGCGCCTCTATTTCTGTTAAAAGTAAGCCGATGGAAGGGTCTACTTTCACAGTGCAACTTGCGGTTGTACCCCCCCAACCCTCCCTGCAAGGGGAAGCTTAATTCACGCCTTATGCACTTTCAGGGGTAAGGTGGGCAGTGCCCACCCTACGGTTGGGATAAGTTTTTCAGGTTACTTATACCGTTAATTTTGAGTTTGTGTAAGCGTTTCAACCTCAGTAAACAGCCGATCAAAATCAATAGGCTTACTGATATAACCGTCTATATCTTTCTCAAAATCATCACAATCAGATAAATTATCCCAAGCTGTAAGCAGTATGATTGGGATAAAAGGTAAATTGTTATTGCGTCTAATGCGCTTTGCAACTTCCAACCCGTTGATTCCGGGCATCATCATATCTAATAAAATAAGCCCTGGTGGGGAAGATTCAATAATATCTAATGCTTCGTAACCATCTTCGGCAATCTTAACTTCATAACCTTCAAGCTCTAAAAGCGTTTGTAGCATCATGCAGTTGTCTAAGATGTCATCAACTACTAAAACGCTTCTATTTAAGTCACCAAGTTTTTCTCCAGAGATATACATATATTTAGCGAATAATTCCTATAGCCTTTATTTATAGTCTTATTATTCCAACTTCAACTAAAACCGTCCTCTAACTTTAGAGGTGTCCATAGGTTATACATTTGACCTCGCTAATTTTCGTAGAGACGCGATTGAACCCTTGTCTCTACAAAGTCATTATCGGCGCCATTAAAACGTAGATACCCGCTCTTGATTATTCTACAGCAAGCGAAATATATGCTGATACTGCTGATTTTGTCACTCGCATAATAACTGATGCCATTCGCGGTTTTTTCTACCAATATGAAAAAATTTCAGCAATGCGATGCGTCAGCGGGGAAAAAACTTTGCTACTGAGTTTGTCACAGGGAAAGTCATATGCGACGACGTATAGGAACATAGTAGTGAATGCTGACTAAGTTATTGTTGGCTTATAGGCGCCGTGGTTTATGTTGAGATATTAGAGGAAGCGAATATGTGATTAGATTCTTCGCTTCGCTTAGAATGACAGTTTGTAGTATAACTCCTAACTTCTAACTCCTAATTTTTAATTATCTGATTCGATAGGGCTGATATTGGTGGCTGGGGTTGTAGACAAATTGTTTATATGCTTTGACTTGTTGCATTAGTATGTTCCATCTTGGTTGTTTTTCTCCGTTGTCGTCTTGTATCTCTTCTGACATACGTTGGACAAACGCTTGTAAATATTTCCTTCTTCCTGTGTGATTTAGATAACAGCCACCATCACGAAAGTCAAAATCATCTCTCGCGTCAACAAGCATCTATTGATTTGCATATAAAAGCAGTGTAATTACGTAAAATTAAGTGAATTTACGGTTACTTTCATGTTTTATTTGGCTAATCCGGCGCCTTTAAGGTTCCATAGACCACAACCAGGCTTTCTAATACCGTTTCACGAAAAGCTTGATACAAATACAGACCTGTAGAGACTGTATTAAATTCTGTCTCTACAAAATTCGTTTGTACCGCTATTAATATGAAATGGTATAAAGCTTCATTTCCTAACTTTGATTTAAAAAAAGTTCCACTCAATTATTTTCGCTAATAAATAAAAATTATATTTTATATTGTTTTATATTTAGCTTCAAACGATTTAAGTCAATCTTTGGTATGAATAACCCTACATCTGAGACTGTTATGATCAAAGCTACAGTTTTAATATTGGTTAAATAAAATGAGTGCAATAGTACCCGTTGTTCAACATGCTGAAACTTCTGACAATAGGCTGCGAATCTCTGAACTGCTGCAACGATTTTTGGAGCAGCATCAAGGGGATGAAGTCCGCCTCCGAGAACTTTTGAACGAGATGGGCGATCGAGCGTTTGGCCCAATCCTGCTGATCTGCGCTTTGCCTGAAGCCCTGCCGCTGCCTATTGCTGGTATTTCTGCCCTTGTTGCCATGCCCTTAATGTTGGTTTCCGGTCAGTTAGTGCTTGGATTTCAGCAACCCTGGTTGCCCGACCAGTTGCTAGACCAGCCCTTGAAACGAGAACACTGTGAGCAGGTAATAAATGGCGCCATCACTCTTCTCGAAAAGCTGGAACACTTTGTTGAACCCCGCTTGCCCTTTTTTACCAGCCCTGAAGCGGAACGTGGTGTCGGCGTGGTTTTGTTGTTCCTTAGTTTCATCATTGCTCTGCCCATTCCCTTTGGGAATATGCTGCCCGCGCTCGTCATCGTTCTCATCTGTCTTGGCTTGATTGAAAAAGACGGGCTAATAATTGCAGTCAGTGCGATGATCACTGGCATTAGTCCAGCACTTCTATTGTTGCTGCTGTAATTACTGGCAACGGATATAAACGGATGTAACGGATGAATTTTTTTTAAGATTTCATCCGTCACGGTGTCTGCTATTACTTTGGTGTTGCGAGTATTTGTGCTATCACTTTGGTGTTGGGAGTATTTGTGCTATCACTTTGGTGTTGCGAGTATTTGTGCTATCACTTTATTTCTTGTTTTAGTTGTTGACTAGTTTGGTTGGGAGTCCATAAATAGGGTTGTATTTCTTGCTGCCAGTTGTCTAAAGACTTTGGAGGAAGTATTCGCTTGTATTCTAAACGTTTTCTGCCAAAATTTAGTAATAATCCTACTTTGGCTTGTGTCGCTGCCAAATAAGCAATTGTTTGTGCTATTTCCCTGTCTCCTAATGGATGAGAAAATGCTTTATCTTCAACCACTACACATTCGTTAACCCAATGGTCAAGATATAATCTCCCTAACCATATCTGATTATCATAAATTTCTATGTGGTATTCCTCTTCAGCAATTAACCCAGCTTGACGCATCTCTTGAGTCAGCGCACGTTGATAATGTATTTCCTTTAAACCACGAACCATCCGACTGTGAACACGCATTGCGGCGCCAATAATAGCATAGGTAACATCTTGATGTGGAATATTAGTAATATTTTTTTCCATTTTTTATGATATCTTTAAGCTTTCTTAAAAAACAAAGATATAAGCATTGACTAAGCTTAGTTTTGTATATATATGTCAAATATAAAAAGAGCCAATTGCTTATAAATAACCCTTAGTACTAAAGTATTGTAAGTATTAAATAATCGCAATATAAAAAACAAATTTTAACAAATTAAAAATTAGTGTCAGCCAAACCAAGAATCCAATCCATTGCCAAAGCAATATCCACAACCAAACCAATAACTCATCCGTTACATCCGTTACATCCGTTGCCAAAGCAATATCCACAACCAAACGAATAACTCATCCGTTACATCCGTTGCCAAAGCAATATCCACAACCAAACCAAGAACTTATCCGTTACATCCGTTACATCCGTTGCCAAAGCAATATCCACAACCAAACGAATAACTCATCCGTTACATCCGTTGCCAAAGCAATATCCACAACCAAACAAATCACCCATCCGTTACATCCGTTACATCCGTTGCCAATTACTTGACAAAACTCATTATATTAAGATAATATTCGCCCTATAATTCCAATAAAAGTGCCCACATTAAATTGATATTGTAAACGAAATTGTTAAACTCTAATTACGGATGAATTAATAGGTAAAAAATATTCAATCGTACTTAGAAAACCCTCAAATTTAAACAATATACAAAATCATTACATTGGGGCTAAGTTTGGATTGATGCAACATCTCAACAACCATGCGAATCTGCCAAAATCCCAATTGCTCAAATCCATTTAACGCAGACGGTAATCGGTTTTGCACGACCTGCGGACATAGCAGCTTTGGTGACTTGTTGAGAAACCGCTTTCGCGTTATCAGGTTGTTAGGTGAGGGTGGTTTTAGCAGGACATATTATGCTGAAGATGTTGATAGACTTGATGGTTCTTGTGTTGTCAAGCAATTTGTACCCCAGGTTCAAGGAACTGCCGCGCGCGCAAAAGCTGCACAGTTATTCAAAGAGGAAGCGTTTCGACTGTATGAACTAGGTGAAAATCATCCTTCTATACCTAGATTACTTGCTTACTTTGAACAAGGCGCCAGTTTGTACTTGGTGCAAGAATTTATTGAGGGAGATACTCTACATAAGGAGCTTCAGAACACTACATACACTGAAGTAAAAATTCGTCATGTATTAATCGATATTTTACCTATACTTGATTTTGTGCATTCACGTAATGTTATTCACCGAGATATTAAACCTGAAAATATTATACGTCGATACAGCGATTCCAAATTAGTATTAATTGACTTTGGTGGCGCCAAACAAATCACTCAAACAAGTTTAGCTCGACAAGCAACGGTAATTTATACAGTAGGTTATGCATCAAGCGAGCAAATGGCAGGTTTTGCTTGTCATGCAAGTGATTTATATTCATTAGGTGTAACTTGTATACGTCTTTTAACACAATGTTTACCGTATCAAGATGCATATGGTAATATAAATGACCCGCTATATGATGCAATTAATGCACATTGGAAATGGCGAGAATATGTAAAAGCTAAAAATATCCAGGTCAGTGAACAGCTAGGATACATTCTTGATAAATTACTCAAGCATGTAGTGCGAGAAAGATATCAAACTGCAGTGGAAGTACTACAAGATTTAAATAGTAATAACTTTAAAAGTTTTTTTGGAATGACGACTGTTCCTCAACTTGAGTCTACACAACCCTTACAACCAATATCAACTCCTCGTTCTAAATCTACAGAGTCAAATTTATACCCACCATTTCACACTTTTGATTTCGATGTAGTTACACTCAATGCACAAGGTCTAGAAATTGAACGTACAAGGGGAAGCGCGCGTTTCTTTACCGAAGATTTAGGTAATGGTGTTTTCTTAGAAATGGTATCAATACCCGGTGGTAGTTATATGATGGGTTCAATTGATGGTGAAGGTGATGCTGACGAGCGTCCCCAACATAATGTTCAAATCGAACCAATCTGCATCGGCAAATACCCAGTAACACAAGCGCAATGGCGTGCCGTATCAAATCTACCTAAAATAAATCTATCACTAAATCCACATCCATCTAAATTCAAAGGCGCGAATCGTCCAGTCGAAAATGTATCTTGGCACGAAGCACAGGAATTTTGCGCGCGGTTGCATCAAAAAACTGGACGTAAATATCGTTTACCAAGCGAAGCAGAATGGGAATATGCTTGTCGCGCGGGAACAACTACACCGTTTCACTTTGGAGATACTATTACCCCCGACTTAGCAAACTGCGGAAACAGTGAAACTAAAATATTTGAATTTGAAGCTAAAACCAAAATTCGCAAAGAAACAACTTCCATAGGTAGCTTTGAAGTCGCTAACTCCTTTGGACTATACGATATGCACGGTCAAGTCTGGGAATGGTGCGCTGATCCTTGGCACAATAATTATGTAGGGGCGCCGACCGATGGTAGTGTATGGGAATGGGATGGAGACAAAAACCGTCGAGTATTGCGCGGAGGTTCCTGGAGTTTTAGTCCTGTTCTATGTCGTAGTGCTAGTCGCAGTTGGAATGAGTCTGATGGTGGTTTGCGAATATGTGGTTTTCGAGTGGTGGTAAGTTTCTAGCAACGGATATAACGGATGTAACGGATGGGTTATTTGTTATAAATAGTGGCGAAGTTTTGGGGCGCCTTGAAATGAAAATCCAATTAGAAAGATTAAAATCAAATTAGAAAGTTTCTTCTAATTCAGGAACATGCTCTGCTTCATAATTTTCGATAAGTACACCTATAACCTCCATTAGAGAAGCTAGAGGATGAGTTTCATCTTCACCAACGTGGTCAATTAAACTATCACAAATCTCAACCAATCGTTCATATTCTGCTTCACTATGAGGAACAAAGACATTATCGGCAATGGTTGACCATGCTCTAATAGTTTGGTCTAAATTAAGACTTGGCATTATTCTTTATAAAAATTATAGTCTATGTTGGGTTTTGCCTTCGGCACACTACGTGAACGTTTCTCAACCCAACCTACAATTATCCACTATCCGTTACATCCGTTATATCCGTTGCCAGATTTTCGTTTTCCTGTAACCTATCAGAAACTACCCTTCATCTGCTAGCGTCTTAAAAAGAAAATATCGTGTGTGGTGTGGTGAAAAGCTCGAACCGTTCAAATTATTGGCTACTTCTACCGTATATACGTCCCCAATGGCGCCATATCGCTACGGGATTTATTGGTATTCTGGGTTATGTTCTTGCAACACTGAGTTTAATGCATCTGGTGCAGAAACTTTCGGCGCCTTTCGGGAATGGTAATGTAATTGCTATTGCTGAACTTGCTTGTATCTTGGGAGGTGTGTTTCTGGTACGCGGTTTTTTTCAGTCGGTGCAAGATATTTACATGGCAAAAGCGGCACTGCGCGTATCTTTTAATCTACGTAAGCAAGTGTACGCACATTTACAAAAGCTTAATCTTAGTTATTTTGAGACGGCGAAGGCTGGTGATTTATCTTACCGCGTCACTGAAGATGTTGACCGAGTTGGTGAAGTCGTTCACAAGCTACTACATGATTTTATTCCCTGTGCGTTGCAGCTAGTGGCGATTCCCATATATATGGTATATCTCAGCTGGCAACTAACATTGGCAACGTTAGTAGTTGTGCCAATTATGTTAGTATTAATTGCTTGGTTTGGAGAAAGGCTACAAAAATACTCGCGTCGTAGTCAAAATCAAGTTTCGGATTTATCAGCGATTTTGACTGAAGTTTTTAATGGTATTCGGATAGTTCAAGCTTTTGCTGCTGAAGCATACGAAATTGCACGGTTTGGTAGAGAAGCAGAAGTTGCTATGCGCGCGAAGTATTCCACGGAGCGTTTAAAAGCAATTCAAGTACCAATTGTCGGATTTTTACAGGCTTTAAGTTTCTTATTGTTACTTTTCTTTGCAGCTTGGCAAATTTCCGCAGGTAATTTAACTACTGGTAAGTTTTTCAGCTTTCTAAGTGGCGCCGCTTTATTAATAGACCCTGTAGGTCACACTACAACCAACTATAATTTATTCAAAGAGGCTGAAGCATCTGTAGATAGAGTATTTGAATTACTTGCTATTAAACCTGCTGTTGAAGAAAAACCCAATGCTGATGTACTCCCCACAGTTAGCGGTAAAGTCGAATATCGTCGCGTGTCTTTTGCTTATAAACCAAATGAACCTGTTTTGAATAATATAAGCTTAATGGCATATCCTGGTGAAGCAATTGCACTAGTTGGCGCCAGTGGTTCAGGTAAAACGACTTTTGTTAACTTACTACCACGTTTCTATGACCCTCAAAATGGCGACATATTTATCGATGGTGTCAATATACGTGATGTCACATTAAATAGTTTAAGGCGCCAAATTGGCATAGTACCCCAAGAAACCACGATGTTTTCTGGCACTATTGCCGAAAATATTGCCTTTGGACAAGAGTCTTTTGACATGCAAGCTGTAGAGAATGCTGCAAAAATAGCCAACGCTCACCAATTTATCAGCCAAATGCCCGATGGTTATTATACTTTGGTTGGCGAACGCGGTGTTAATTTATCAGGGGGGCAAAGACAACGTATCGCTATCGCGCGTGCGGTTCTTCTTAACCCACGTATTCTCATTCTCGATGAAGCCACATCCGCGTTAGACTCTGAGTCCGAAGCTTTAGTACAAGAAGCACTCGAAAGATTAATGCAAGGCAGAACGGTCTTTATTATTGCTCACAGATTATCAACTGTCAGGAAAAGCGATAGAATACTTGTTCTAGAAAGAGGACAAATCGTCGAATCTGGAAGCCACGAACACTTACTAGATATACAAGGACGCTACGCAAAATTACATACAAAACAATTTAGCGTTTAGTTCAGATTCCCGACTTCTGTGAGAAGTCGGGAATCTGAGGGAATCTGAAAAATCGTATCATCCTCCGAGTTGCCGTAATGTTGCGTCAATACGGGTGACGTTTTCTTGTTTTCCTTGTCTTTGATATATTTCGCGCGCTCTTCTAAACAAGGTTACAGCATCTCCTTTTTTGCCTTGTTTCATTAAGAACGTACCACGTAATTCAAAGACTTGAGGATTGTTTCTATCTATATTCATTGCTTGCTCAGTTGCCCACATTGCGTTATTAGTCTCTCCTAAACGCAGTAGTACTGTTGCTAGTCCTAAATAAGCATCAATGTTACTTCGGTTAAGTTGGATAGCTCTGCGATATGCGTCCCTCGCTGTGCGGTTATCGTTTAAGTTACCACTGATGTAAGCTAGTGCATATTGATAGTCAGCATTATTAGGGTTGAGTGCTACTGCTCTACGATACGAGGATAGGGCAGTTTGGAAATTTCCCTGCAATGCATACAAATAACCTATTCCCGAATGAATTGAGGCATTTTTTGGCTCTAAATTGGCAGCTTGTTGATAAACGCTAATAGCTCCATTGTAGTCGCCTGAATCAACCATCCGGCGCCCGTCCTCTAGAAGTTGCTTGACCTGTTGATTTGTCTGTTGAGCTTGCGCTACAACCTGCGCGTTTGCCTTGGTTGGTACTGTTGCCGCAATGCTTCCTAGTAAGAGAACACTTAAAATAAATGATGTTCGATTATACACAGTAAATTTCCTGAAAGTTTTTTGCCAATGTTATTTTCTAAATTTCCGTAATCGCTAGTACATTAAAACAAAAATATTCAGTTTTGGAAACTCCATTACTTTACTTTTACAAAAGATTTACTATTGAGACAGTATGTTCCCCGTACCTAAATCTTATGTAAACCGTTGCTATTGATACAGTTTCGGGTTATACGGATGAAACAAAAACTGTAATCAATGCAAGCCTTAGTTATATTTCCTTTGGAGAATGCGATGATTTTAACTACTACAGATGTCATCCAAGGAACGATTGTTCAGTCCTACCTGGGTGTAGTTACCGCGCAGGTGGTGTATGGCAGCAATTTCCTACGCGACTTTTTCGCAGGTATACGTGACATTATTGGTGGACGCACTGCTAGCTATGAAAGATTATTTGAGGAAGGACAACAAAAAGCTCTTGATGAACTTGAACAACGAGCAAGGCGCCTTGGAGCAAATGCAGTTGTTGGTATAGAAATTGACACGGGTACAATTAATGTTGACCAATCTGGAGTTCTTTTACTTATAACTGCTAGCGGTACTGCAGTCAGAGTTTGATTAATGTGGGTTGCATTTGTTTGGCAGGTAGATATAGCAACGCGAATTCTCACGTCTCTACCTGCTAACAAATGTGAATGATAATTATGCATGACTTACGATATTGTCACAATCGCTTATTCGGTGCGATCAGGCTACAAGTCTAATCACTACGTTCTAATTTTTTCCGAAGCGTCACGCACCCTACGGTTTTTATGTGCCTGTTGCCTAAGTCCTATTATATTTAATTTGAACTTAAAATCGAAAATATGGTAGTCGTATCTGATTTGTAAAAAAATCATAAATGTAGAGACGCGAATATTCGCGTCTTTACAATCTATAGTTTTATGAAGATTTTATAAATACTACATATACTTAATAAATATTAAAGTTTCCAGATATTCTATACACTTAATTTTTTATTTCAATAGACTTAGTTTACCTTTATAACTAAGGATAGATTAAATAAGTATTTCCAGTGATAGATATGTTTATAGCTAATATGCATTTAAATCATAGACATCATCAGAAAAAAGACAAAAAATTTACTTAAACGGTAAGGAGAAAAGCTATGTCATATGTAAATCGAGTTGGTGATGATGTTATTCAGGAACCCGCTGTGGTTGGTCGAGTTGCCGATTACCATGACCGCGTTCGTTGGGGCCCTATCATATCTGGTTTGCTAGTCGCATTAGCTACTCAATTAATTCTTAGCGCAATGTTTTCTGCAATTGGCGCCGGTACTGTAGAAGGTTCTGGTAGACCTAGAACAATTGCTGGAGATGTTGCTGGTAATGTTGGTATTTGGTCTACTATTGGTTTATTAATTTCTTTATTTACTGGTGGTTGGGTGACAGCGCGCGCTTGTGGTCCAATGAACCGTAACACTGCATTACTTAACGGTGCTATTCTTTGGGCAACAACTTTAGCTGTTAGTTCTTGGTTATTAGCAAGTGGTGTATCTGGTGCTTTTGGTGTTGCTGCATCAAACGCAGGAGAAGTTATCAACCAAGTGCAGCAACAAGGTGGTGTTAATGTTCCTCAAGCTAACGTTAGCGCACAACAAGCTCGTGAAACTGCTGCTGCTGTACGTCAAGGTTTATGGTGGTTTGTGTTTGGTTCACTGCTCGGACTACTCGCTTCAATGATAGGCGCCGCTGCTGGTACACGCAGTCCACGCACAAATAATTACGTGTAATGATTTCTATTAACAATCAGCAATCACTTCCTTGTAGCACCCACTTGGGTGTTTTTTATTTGGGTAAAGGGGAAAGGGTAATATGTTTTTACCATTTTAAATAAGCTGCTTCGATTCCTTGTTCGCGACGAATTTTACCGTCTTTTTCAAACCAAGCGATTATTTGCTGTGTGCTTAGTTCTTCTACGGTGATACCGTATGAGTTGGCGATATGTATTAATAGCTTATGCGAGGATGCTGTTAGTCTAGCTAAAAATTTTTCTGGTGAAGAAAGTAGGGCTGCATCTACTTTTGCTGATTCTTCTAAGGTTAAAAATTGCGCTCCTGGTTGTTGTGGTTGGGTTTCCATGATTAGTCCTTGATATATTGCTGTTTTTAGTGGGTATGGTGAGTGCTTGAATATGAGGCGCTCTTTGCGCTACTACGAACAAATACCCAAAAACTGATGAGTGTAGTTAATCGGTAAATCAGATTACCAATTACTCAACAATCTTCACATAAACTATATATTTAGTAATGAAACTTAATTTATTTAATTTTACTTCATCTTTCGTGACTGCACTAAATAGCCACAGCGGTGTTCACCATTGATTATCCAATGGGTACGCTCGACTGTACAATCAGGCAATACAGCGGCAAACATTTCTAATTCGTGACCGCATACGCTGGGGAAAGACTCTGCGACGTTCGATATGGCACAATTATGTTCTGCGATAATAAAACGCTGATCCGATGATTCTACCGGATGCCACTCTGCCATGTAACCCTCGGCTTTTCGTAACTCTACTAGCATTGCCACCCGGTCTTTTAATGGCGCCGTTCCTAATTTTTGGTGGTACTCAACTGCTTTACGCTGCCACTGTAAACGTAATATCATGCTTACTTGTTCGCGTCCCACTGTTTGGGCTACAGTGTCTAACAGTGATACGGCAAAGTCTCCATAGCTATCGACAAAATCCTTTCGTAGGCTATTGCGTCCTTGCTGACTTAATTTATATATATGTTGCGGGCGCCCCGTTCCTGTTTGTAAGTTAGCCGAATTTACAATCAATTCCTCTGACTCTAAATCCTTTAAATGGCGCCGAACCGCTTGGACACTAATCTCTAATGCATCGGCAAGTTCGAGTGCTGATGCTTGGGTGTGTTTCAAAAGATACTCTAGGATATCTTGCTTAGAGGACTGCTGCGCTGTTTGCATGTTCGTCCCAGTTAATTTCCAAAATAATTTCAAAAAAAATTGACTTTAACAACATTCTTGTTGTTAATTTAGCGTAAAATAGAGATACATTAAACAACATAGATGTTGTTTTACTCTTAAATCTATTCTAACAGCCCTGTTACCCCGTGGTAACAAAAACCTAAAAACAGCTAGAAAACATCTGGCTAGCCCGTTAAACATCCTTAAAGAGAACGCCTTAATTAGGACAAGAGAACTACCAATGAGTGCTACTGTCAAAACCCTAGTCAACCAACCCTACAAGTATGGCTTCGTCACCGATATTGAGGCGGACACCATACCGCGTGGGTTAAATGAAGACATTATCCGCCTCATCTCCGAGAAGAAGAATGAACCGGAGTTCATGTTGGAATTTCGTCTGCGAGCGTATCGCCAGTGGTTAAAGATGACTGAGCCAGATTGGTCTGGTCTAAATTACCCACCCATCAATTACCAAGACATTATCTATTACTCGGCGCCAAAGCAAGCGAAGAAAAAATTAGACAGTTTGGATGAGGTAGACCCAACGTTGCTGGAAACGTTTGAAAAATTGGGTATTCCTTTGACCGAACAAAAGCGCTTGGCGAACGTCGCAGTAGATGCAATATTTGATAGCGTTTCTGTAGCAACTACCTTCAAAGAGAAGCTTGCCAAAGACGGTGTAATATTTTGTTCCATTTCCGAGGCACTACAAGAACATCCTGAATTAGTCAAGAAGTATTTAGGTAGTGTTGTACCTGCTGCTGATAACTACTTTGCGGCATTGAATGCTGCTGTTTTCAGTGATGGATCATTTGTGTATATTCCGAAGGGTACTAAGTGCCCAATGGAGCTTAGTACTTACTTCCGTATCAATAGCGGTGACACCGGACAATTTGAGCGTACTTTAATTGTTGCCGAAGAAGGCAGCTATGTATCGTACCTCGAAGGTTGTACGGCGCCGATGTACGACAGCAACCAGTTACACGCCGCAGTTGTAGAATTAGTAGCTCTCGATAACGCCGAAATTAAATATTCCACCGTGCAAAACTGGTATGCTGGTGATGCCAACGGTAAAGGCGGTATTTACAACTTCGTTACCAAGCGCGGTTTGTGCCAAGGCGTTAACTCTAAGATTTCTTGGACACAGGTCGAAACAGGTTCAGCGATTACTTGGAAATATCCAAGCTGTGTATTAGTTGGCGACAACTCAGTTGGGGAGTTTTATTCTGTAGCGTTAACCAACAATATGCAGAAAGCTGATACTGGAACCAAAATGGTTCACGTCGGCAAAAACACCCGCAGCACAATTATCTCCAAAGGTATTTCCGCAGGCAAATCAAGCAACAGCTACCGTGGTTTAGTCAAAATTAACCCCAAAGCAACAGGCGCCAGAAACTACTCGCAGTGCGACTCGATGTTAATAGGGGATAATGCCCACGCGAATACTTTTCCATATATCCAAGTACAGAACCATACAGCCAAAGTAGAACACGAAGCATCGACATCGAAGATTGGAGAAGACCAACTATTCTACTTCACACAGCGGGGCATTTCATCCGAAGACGCAATATCAATGATGATAAGCGGCTTCTGTAAAGACGTATTTAACCAGCTACCAATGGAGTTTGCTGTCGAAGCAGACAAATTACTCAGCCTCAAACTCGAAGGCAGCGTCGGCTAACTTGCCAAATCTTGTAAGGTGGGCATTGCCCACCCTACTATACAACACAAGTAACAGTAAGGTGGGCATTGCCCACCCTACACAAAAGACAACAGCAGAAAATATGATTATTGAAAACAGTGAAGTAGTGCTGTCAGTGCGTGACTTGACGGCAAACGTTGATGAAACTCCAATCCTCAAAGGTGTAAATTTAGAAGTTCGCGCGGGCGAAATTCACGCCATAATGGGACCCAACGGTTCAGGAAAAAGCACCTTATCCAAAGTATTAGCAGGACACCCAGCATACGAAGTCACAGGTGGCGAAGTAATATTCAAAGGGCAAAATCTATTAGAGATGGAACCTGAAGACCGCGCGCGTAGTGGTGTATTTCTTGCTTTCCAATATCCTTTAGAAATTCCTGGTGTTACAAATTTAGACTTTTTGCGGGTAGCATACAACTCAAAGCTGAAAGCACAGGGTTTAGAAGAATTAGAACCTTTTGACTTTGAAGACTTGGTTTATGAAAAGCTCGAAGTTGTCAAAATGGACTCAGCTTTTTTAAACCGTAGCGTTAACGAAGGATTCTCTGGTGGTGAGAAAAAGCGCAATGAAATTTTACAGATGGCGCTTTTGGAACCAGTAGTAGCAATTTTAGACGAGACTGACTCAGGTTTAGATATTGACGCGCTCAAAATTGTGTCGAGTGGGGTAAATCAATTAGCTAAACCTGAAAATGCCACAATCATGATTACTCACTACCAGCGCTTGCTTAATTATATAGTTCCCGACTATGTACATGTAATGGCGCGCGGGAAAATTCTAACCTCTGGTGGTAAAGACTTGGCGTTGGAATTAGAAGAACGTGGTTACGACTGGGTATTAGAACAATTTGCTGAAACTGTGGGGGTGTAAGATGACAACACAAGTTTCTCCTAGCCCCATTCCCAATTCCAGCGTTATCAGTCTAACCTCTACTTTGTTAGATAGAGATACTTATTTAACAGAGCTATTGAATATTGTTGTGGAGACGCGACATGTCTCGTCTCTACATTGGTTACAAGAAATTAAACAGCGCGCGGCAAATTGGGTGCGTCATTCAACATTACCAACCAACCGCGATGAAGAGTGGCGTTTCACAGATTTATCCAAATTAAAACAGATAAATTTCAAAAATGTAGAGACGCGACATGTCGCGTCTCTACAACCCCAAATTTTACCCGAGGCCGAAAACAGCCGTTTGGTATTTATCAACGGTATATACACACCTGAATTATCAGCAGTCTCAAACTTACCAGAAGGAATATTAGTTACAAATTTAGCTAATCTTCCTGAAGAATATACTGCTAAAACACAGCAGTATCTAGCACAAGCGGAAGGCGCCTTAGAAGTATTTACAGCATTAAATACTGCGGGAATGCAAGATGCGGCAGTAATTTGGGTGTCAAAAAATGTAGTCGTTGAAACACCAATTCATTTGGTATATATTACTGCTGGTGAGGGTGCTATTTCTTTGCCGCGTTGTTTGGTAGTCGCGGAGACTGGTTCTCAGGTGAGTTTTGTGGAGGACTTTTACCACAGAGACACAGAGGGCACACAGAGGGGTTATTTTACCAATGCAGTTACGGAAATCTGGATTTCTGATAATGCTAGTGTGAGTCATACTAGAGTACAGAAGGAAAGTTCAGAAGCTTTTCACGTTGGTAAGACTGCTGTCACTCAAGCGCGTTATAGTCGCTATACCTGTAATGCTATTAATAATGGTGGTTTATTAGGGCGCCACAATTTAGAAATTTTACAAACTGGCGAGCAAACCGAGACAACCCTGAACGGGTTAGCGATGATAAAAGGCGAACAATTAGCGGATATGCATAGCGCTATTGCTTTAAATTATCCTAATGGTGTTTGCAAGCAGTTACAAAAGAATATTGTCGGCGATAAAGCACACGCTATTTTTAACGGAAAAGTATTTGTACCCAAACCAGCACAGCAAACCGATGCATCACAGTTAAATCGTAACTTGATGTTATCGAGCAAAGCGCGAGTTGATACAAAACCGCAACTGGAAATTACTGCCGATAACGTCAAATGTGCCCACGGCGCCACTGTTAGCCAGTTAGAAGACGATGAGATTTTTTATCTACAAAGTCGAGGTATTAACGAGAATGATTCGCGTAACTTGTTAATTAATGCCTTCGCCACTGAGATAATCAATAATATTCCTGTTACCTCCTTACGGGATAATCTTTTAAATGAAGTCAAACAATTTTAAAGCGCATTAGCTCGTTGAATGTGTGAGGTGCGTGACGCCACCAGATCACTAGTTTTGTTTGAGAATTCTTAGTAGCGTCACGCACCCTAACTCCTAACTCTTACCTATGACTCTTGCAAAAGACATTACCATTGCCCATAGAGTACGTCGTGACTTTCCTATTTTGCACCAAGAAGTCAACGGCAAACCTCTAGTTTACTTAGATAGCGCAGCTAGTTCACAAAAACCGCTGTTCGTTCTCGATAACTGGCGCCAATACTACGAAGGCTACAATGCTAACGTTCACCGTGGCGCCCATACTCTTAGTGCAAAAGCAACAGAGGCTTACGAAGCAGCGCGCGATAAAATAGCAGCATTTGTAAACGCAAATTCTCGTAACGAAATCATTTACACCCGCAACGCTTCCGAAGCTATCAATTTGGTAGCGTATAGCTGGGCAATGAATAACTTAAAAGCAGGGGATGAAATAATCCTCTCAGTGATGGAACACCACAGCAATTTAGTACCTTGGCATTTTGTTGCTCAAAAAACGGGTGCTATATTAAAGCATGTGGAACTAACAGAAGAAGAAACTTTTGATTTTGAACACTTTAAAACATTAATTTCAGAAAAAACTAAATTAGTATCGGTAGTGCATGTCTCAAACACCTTGGGATGCATTAACCCTGTCCAAGAAATTTGCAAACTTGCTCATAAATATGGCACCAAAGTTTTAATTGACGCTTGCCAAAGTGTACCTCACATGCCAGTAGACGTACAGCAAATAGACTGTGACTGGTTAGTTGCTTCCGGTCACAAAATGTGCGCCCCAACAGGCATTGGTTTTTTATACGGTAAAGAAGAAATCCTTAATGCAATGCCACCCTTCTTAGGTGGTGGTGAAATGATAGCCGATGTATATTTAGACCATTCTACCTACGCAGAATTACCGCATAAATTTGAAGCCGGTACACCCGCTATTGGTGAAGCTATCGCATTAGGCGCCGCAGTAGACTATCTAACGAAACTAGGTATGGATCAAATTCATGCTTATGAAGCAGAATTAACATCATACTTATTTGAACAACTCGAAGCCATTCCAGATATTACCATATACGGTCCCAAACCCAACGCCAATGGTTTTGGACGCGCGGCACTAGCATCCTTCACAGCAGGAGACATACACCCCAACGACTTGTCAGCATTATTAGACCAAGAAGGAGTAGCAATTCGTTCCGGTCATCATTGTACCCAACCCTTACACCGTTATTTGAATTTAACTAGCGGAACCGCGCGCGCGAGTTTAGCCTTCTATAACACCCACGAAGAAATCGACACCTTTATTAAAGCCCTCAAAGATACAATCGACTTCTTCAGTAGTATTTTGGGTTAGTAGTTAACACATATAGCAGTCCGCACATCATTCATAAAATCGGTGTATTGTAGAGAGGCGATTAATCACCTCTCTACAATTGCGTGATTTTTTATAAATAATATAGGAAACGCTATGTAAAACTAGTTATGAAACATTAGGTAGTTTTATCTCTTACCAAGGAAAAAGCTGTATTATTTCTGTTAAGAGTGTGAGGATTGGTTAATTGACATATATTGGCTCCTATAAAGTGCAGGTTTTAACAAAAAACGGAGTGAAGCAAGAAGCTATCATCTCGCCTGCCACAGTTGATGACATGCCAAGTAATTGGACTTTTGCTTGGCGTGAGTTATGGCAGCGCACTGACTTTGAGTTACAGAATATTATCAAATTAGTGTACGACCAGCAAATTTGGGGATTGATTAGGTATAGCGTATTTCCTTACCCAGGTATACCAGAGAGTTTAGAAGTTGAACATTTAGAAACTAATCCAATAAATACAGGCAAACTCGCAAATCGGTTAGTTGAACCTGTTGGGAAGTGGCTTATGTGGTATGCAACGCAGGTCAGTTTACGATTATGTTCTGGTGGGGTGAAGGATATTTTCGTTATTCTAGTTTCCTTAGACGTAGCTGTCGATTATTATAGAGACATAATAGAAATGGAATATATGGGAGCAACAACAATTGCTCCGGGAGAGGATGGGTATGTCTTCAAATTTACCAGAAACAACGCCGCAACCTTCAGCCGACAAATTGAAAGCACCTGGGGAACCCCTACACTCATTGACTCCTGAGCAAGTACGTGTAGGTACAAAACAAATAATGACTTACGCAGAACGCCAAGCATTCTGGAGAAATTCAGATGTAGGCAAGCAATTAGGTTTTGAGCAATGGGGCAAACAATCTGAGAGCGAAAAAAATTTCGTGTCTAACCTCTCAAAAGAAAAATGGTTAGGTAATAAAAATCAGGATAACTTGATTAACGAACCAAACTGGGATCAAATAGAAGCAGCTATCCGCGAATTAGACGGCGCCAACCATACTTTAGTAACTTTAGGCGCCGATGAAGAAACCTACATGAGCATTGGTGGTGGAGCAGGAAAATATGTAGTTACAGTCACTTTTGATAATCTTGACTTTTACATGTTGGTTGATTCATCTAAACCAAATGATATAGAAAAACTAGTTATTGGCGGACAAGCAGTTAATTACCCAGCAAATCAATGTATTGATTTACTTCGCTGTTTACTTGCTGCAAGAACATTTGCTTTAGAAGGAAAACTTGATCAATTGCTTACCTGGATAGAGGATAAGTCATTAGCTGCCGCATAAAGAAGGCAAAATTATGCTAGCCACCTTAACATAAACTGAATAGAGAACTGTATTACAAACGGGTCAGCTGTGCCTATACAAGTAAGTTGACCAGTTTGCAGTGATTAGAATGTTAGGTTTCATACTATATAATTGGTGTAATGCGTTTAAGTATTGATCTGCGGTAATTCAAATAAGCAAAAGGTGTTAAAGTTTTCCTACCTTCATGGTTGATGTAATTATAGTCTTCTTGTAAAGTTAGCTCATCAAAAATACTTAAATCTTTCAATGCCTTGACTTGCACGCCAAATATTTCAACTTCATAGATAACAGAAGTGCGTCCCTACCATTCCCACTACTACAACACCTCCTAACGCACTTCATCAAAGATTTAAAACCATAGCCATAAGTTCAAAGTTAAAACTGTATTGACAATGTAAATACGCTTTGTCTACACTATGAAGCATGGATGTGTACTTCGTGCTAAATGGCATTACCTTTGTTTGGAACGATGAGAAAGCTCGTAATAATCCAGGAAAGCATGATGGGATTACATTCCAGCAAGCTGCTGAAGTATTTTTCGATCCGTTTCTCATTGTTGTTGATGCAAGTCGCAATAACGAAGCGCGCGATGCTGTAATTGGGTTAGATACTCGATGGAATTTATTATATGTTGTTCACATTGAACGTGAGGAGAATATAATTCGGATTATTTCAGCACGTAAAGCCACTCGTCAGGAGAGAGCAGAGTATGAAAATTGAAGCATTAAAAAAGAGATTAGATCGAAATCGTCCTATGACCAGTGTGACGATTCGCATTCCCGAAGATGTGGTGGAAGACCTAAAGCGACTGGCGCCATTGTTAGGCTTTTCCGGATATCAACCGTTAATTCGTGCTTATATTGGTCAAGGATTACGTACAGATTTAGAGCGATTTGAGAGCGAAACGGTAACAGCGTTAATTGCAAGTTTGAAGCGTCGAGGAGTCAGCGATGAAATAATTGATGAAGCATTGAATGAAGTCGTTCACAGTTAGTTTTGTTGCTACTGCCCATAAAAACGAACCCCACTATTTACTTGTAGCAAGAAAATTTGCTTGAAAGGAAAATTTGATGAATTGCTTACCTGGATATAATATAAGTCATTAGCTGCCGCATAAAAACGGAAAAAACTATGCTAGCCACCTCAACACAAGCTGAACAGCGAACCATACTGCATAACATTAGCTGGGAAACCTTTGAAGCTTTGCTGCGTGAAACAGGTAGTGGCAGAGGTTCACGGTTTGCATATGAAGATGGTACCTTGGAAATTATGACACCGCTTTTTGGACACGAAAACCCAAAATGTAATTTTGGTAATTTTATAATTGCTTTAGCGGAAGAATTAGAAATTGAAGTCCGAAGCGCTGGTTCAACGACTTTGAAACAAGAAGTCCTCAGAAAGGGTATAGAGCCTGATCATTGTTATTATATTCAGAATGAATTAGCCGTAAGAGGAAGGGAAACGCTTGATTTTGAAACTGACCCTCCTCCAGATTTAGCTATTGAGATTGACATTACAAGCAGTTCAGTCAATAAATTTTCAATCTATTCAGCATTAAAGGTACCTGAAATTTGGAGATATAACGGTAATACAGTTAAGTTTTATGAATTAGTAAAAAATAAATATGTGGAATGTGATTTTAGTGTTGCTTTTACTATAGTTTCTGCAAGTGATATGAATATTTTTATTGAGCGAAGTAAAACAACGCCAGAAATTGCTTTACTTAAATCTTTTCGCGCTTGGGTGCGGCAAAAAATAACATAACAACATGTACAAAATGTATGGTGGGCACTGCCCACCCTACTTATGAATTTAGGTGATAATTTTAACTTGTCCTGTATGTAAATCGTAACGGGCGCCTTTGATTTCCAGTTTACCTTCACTTTGCAGCTTTGTTAAAACAGTTGAATTGTCTTTCAGCTTTTGTACTTGGTAGCGAATATTAGCAATAACGGCATCATCTAAAGTATTAGTGGCAGCTTTTGATGTGACTTTTGTTACTACAGGTTTAATCGATTCAACTAAATAACCAATTCTACCGGGAAACACTTCATCTGATAATGCTGCTTTAACAGCACCACAACTTTCATGTCCTAGAACGAGGATTAGCTGTGTACCAAGGTGTAATGTTGAGTATTCCAAACTAGCAATTGCTGCATCACTGGCAATATTTCCAGCTATTCTTACATCAAATATATCCCCCAGTCCTTGGTCAAACAAAATTTCTGATGAAACTCTAGAGTCTGCACATCCAAGAACGGACACGAAAGGATGCTGTGCTGATATAAGTTCTTTAAGTGCTTGCATAGATTGATGAGGATGTGTTGCTTTCTGCATCACAAATTGACTATTTCCGTCCAATAATCGTTTTAATGCTTCGGAAGGATTAACTGGTTTGTTCGCAGGCGCCGCAGTTTTATTAGTATCTGTTTTTGCTGTAGCTGGTGATGATGTACTATTTGATGATATAGCTCCTGCGATATTGTTACCTGCCGCAATAGTGGCAATACTAGCACCACTAGCTCCTATTACTCGCAGAAAATTACGGCGCCCAACAAATCCATTTATTCGACTCATAATAATTAAATATTAGTAAAATTCTACTATTAAAGCATCAGTTATCAAACGACAACAGCGACAGTTTGTATGTAGCTTGAGCTTAAGTTATATACATTTTGATGCGGAATGCCCTTAAATCTCATGTCTGTTTGATGCTGTCATCTTACTATGTATTTTTTCCCACAACCGATGAGTACGGAAAAGTTATTATATTACATGTATATCTTTATAGAAGTATATATACTTTGACTATACTTAAAAGTTATTAATATCACATCTTGTAGAGAATATGTTTACTTCAAACTTTTCAATTGTTTTGGTAATGGAGATAGATTTTTAATTATATATTGTTTTTGTTTAATTAAGTGTTGTAAATCTTTGACTCTTTGTTGCGGCGCCGGATGGGTTGATAAAAATTCTATGTCTATACTGTTTTGTTGACTCAATCTTTTAAAAAAGTCGGTTGCTCCAGCTACATGACCGTAGGTTTTATATAGTAAATCTAATCCTATCTTGTCTGCTTGCGATTCTTGTGATTGCGAATACTTAGCATCACTAAAGGTTGTTATACCAGAAGCCACTGATACAAGTAAATCATTATTTCCTGTAATAGAAGCTAAAGTAATTGGTAGTATTAATTGTCTTAATATACTGCGTAGATGGTCGCGGTTGCTGAAATGTCCTAACTCATGACCTAAAACCATCATTAACTCGTTTTCTGACTCTGCTTGCTTGAGTAAACCAGAAAAAATCACAATGCGGTCACCTGGTAGTGCCAAAGCGTTAACTGTTTCATTTGGTACATACAAAACTTGATAATCACGTTTACTTTGTTGTGATGGTAGATTTGATTCTAATTTGTTTAAAAGTTGATTTAGAGTATCCTGCGTCTGCGAAGGTTGGGATAATTTTTCATATGCAGGAACTACTAAGGCGCCTAATTGTCTTTCAACATCTGGAGGAATTACCCAAACTAAATTATCAACTATTAACCCTACTAGCCAAATTATACCTAGAATGATAGATAAAAATATACCTAGGATGATTAATAGCTGACGGTTGCTGGTTGGTGGGTTACGATTTGTTGGCGCCATGTTATTAGTTAAGAGAGGTGAACCACAAAGGCACAAAGGGCACAAAGAAAGATTTGAATACCTCTGTGCGTCCTCTGTGGTAGAAAACTTTATCGTCAAAATAAATGACTAATTATCATTACTACTACTCGAACTACTTTGAACAGGACGGAAGACATTCAAGTAGTTTATTAAGTTATAAAGTTGACGTGACTGTACCCACAGTTTTCCTGTACCTGTAAACCTACAAACTAATCCTTCTCCACCCAAAATACCTGTTTTTAATCCTTTAAATGATAAACCGCCTATCATTTCGACTTTGTAATTTAGAGTATCTTCAAATGCTACGATATAACCCGTATCAACTACATATTCGCCTGTCACGGGAATTTCGACAATACCACCATAGGAACTAAACCAAATATCTCCTTCACCGATAGCTCTTAGCAAAAAGAAAGATTCACCGCTGAAAAAGCCTTTAAATCCTTGAAACTTAGTATCGATTTCTACAGTTACACTCGATGCCAGAAATCCTGATGATTGTACCATCAAACCTTTACTGCCGTCGAGATAGTAATGCTGTACATCTCCAGGTACACCAGGAGAAATATATAGTTGACCCGGTTTGTCTTTAGCTGTAAATTCACTCAAAAATAGTGATTCACCTGCAAACATTCGAGCCACACTTTTCATTAAGCCCCCTCTGGTTTTAGCTTTCATTTCTATCCAGGGATCCATTGCTGCCATTCCACCAGATTCTACGACTATCGTCTGGTGCGCTTGTAAATCTACTTGTAACGAAGCGTAAGCGGGTGAATGTTCAATTTTGTAGGCTATTCTATTCATGTTGATATTTAATTTGTTGTAATTTTGTAATGTTGTTATGAGGTTTTTATTGCTGGCAACTGTGAACCAACTAGCTGACCAAAGGCGCCTGGGTTATGAGTTTGACAAAATACTTTACCTTTACCTTTAAATCTACACACTAAACCTTCTCCACCAAAGAAAGCGCCGAGCCAAGATGTGTTTGCTTTACTAATACTAAACGTCAAAGTTTTCTCGAACGCAACAATGTTACCCGTATCAACAACGTATTCGCCATCTACATCGATTTCATAAACGGCGCCGAACGAAGTCAGTACAACTTCACCATAACCACTTATTGTTAACCAAAAAATAGACTCTCCTGAAAACATTGATTTAAAACCTTGAAATCCTAAATCAATATCTACACTTGAAGCACCAGCAAGATACGAACTAGCTTGCACGACTAATTCATTATTACTAACTTTGTAAAGTAAAATATCTCCCATTAATTTTGGAGCAAGGAAAACTTCTCCCCCATTTACTGGAGAACGGTAAACGCTCAAAAATAAAGATTCACCACCGAGCATTCGCTTGAGTCCACCGAGGATACCTCCTCCTTTTCCTTGCCTCAAAGTAGTACTGGTATTAATATTGCCGCTCATCGCAATCATACACCCAGCTTCAGCTACTAATTCTTCACCAGCTTGCATTGTGACACGCGCGATTGCACTATCTGGCTGCTGTAATACTTTTATATCCATGCTTAATTTTCTCTCAATGAATTTAACACGAAGGCAATTAACGAATTTTAGGAGTTAAAAACCGAACTAAACCATCAATACTGCGAGACTGCAAGTAAATATCTCCCTGTCCAGAGACTTTACTAACCAAACCTTCTCCAGAAGTCACAGAACCAATTAAACCCCCAGCTAGCTTAAGTTGTAGCTTCATATTGGCTGGATATGCTACTAAATGACTGCTATCAACAATAAATTCTCCGTTGACACGCTTTTTGGTAATACCACCATAGGCGCCGAAAAACACCTGTCCTTTACCGCTTAATTTCAGCTTAAACAATCCTTCACCAGCAAACAAACTGGAAAAACCAGCCCAAGCAACACCCATGTTGACACCAGGAGTATGAGCTATATAGGCGCCGGGTTGCAAGCATATTTCACCGTTATCCAAATCAAATTTTTCGATATCACCAACGCAAGACTGGTTTAACACAACCGTCAAAGGTTGAGAGGTTTTATTTGTAAACTCGTTGACAAACAAAGACTCTCCACCAAGAAATTTTTTTAATAAACCAGAAATTAAACCACCAGAAAACTGAGTTTGCATGGATACCTGACCATCCATACTAGTCATTGCTCCCGCTTCCGCAGTAATACTGTCACCAGGGTTGAGAGTGATAAAAATAGATGCAAATGCGGGTTTGTAGCGGATTTCGTATTTCAAGAAACAAAACCTCTAATTCTAGCTATTACGTTAATCAATACAATCTAAGACAGCGTAATTTCGCAAAATAGATTTGTATATTTGATTTATTGGTAGTTCTAATAACTCCACGTCTGGTATAACTCATACCTAAGAGTATGTGCAACATTAAATGAGTAAAAACATTAAATATCCGTAGAGACACAATTAATTGCGTCTCTACAACAGGTTTTGCATAAGTATAACTAATTATAAATATGTTTATTTTTGTACATCACTCTATGTCATCAGGATTTATACCTAATTTACGTAACTGTTCCGCTAATTTTTGCACGCGTTGTTCCGCAGCGGTTGCTAGTTCTTCAGGCGCCTTGTATCTAACACCATCTTGGTTATACCAGTACAACCACTCGCGCGTAATGCCTTGAAAAGTACCTCTTTCATAACCAATCGCTAAACCAATTTCTGGTAGCCAAACGCGATTTCCCAGCTGTAATATATATTCTCCATTTACTAGACGATAAACCTCTAACCTTGCTTTTCGCTTCCGTAAAGGATTGTAAACAACGTAATATAAAATTCCTAGTTGTTGATAAAGTTCCTTTTTACTCGAATATTCACCTCGTCGCTTATGAGAAACAACTTCGATTGCTAAGATTGGTAAAACCAGTTCTTCCCAAAGAAGGTAACTCAACCGTAAATCTTCATCGATGACTCGCTGCACACCCATACTCAAAAAACCGTCAGGGACTACAGCTGGTATCTTAGGGTCGTAATAAATTCCCATATCGATACCAAAAAACCAATCGTCGCGATTTAACCAAATCCATGCAAGAATTGTTTTAAGTAGATGCGGAATATAATCTTGTAGTTCGTTGTCCACAGGCGTATCGTCTGAGTCCGGTAAATCTTCTGCTGAAGGTAAGCAGTGTAATGGGTTGTACTCTAACATAATCAGTTGGCGCCGCTATATATAGATTTATCATATCTACCTAGGGTTGCCATTGACTTGGTATTAATATCAGTGAAAAGTAAGGTACTTTATCTGGGTCAACTTTCTCTAAAGGCATAATTACCTGACTACTAGTTGTCGCGCGTTCGATATACTTCGCGCGTTCTGCTAAACCTAAATCTTTTAATACGCCATATACTTTTCTAAAATGTTTGCCCAGTTTAATAATTACTGCTGCATCTGCGGCTGCTAATTTTTCTGTGAGTATTTCCGCGCTTAAGATGGATGATAGTACCATGAATACATCATTCCGGTAGGTAAGCGGTGCCCCCAAAGCTGATGCGCTTGCCATAATTGATGAAACTCCCGGCACTACTTCGACATGGAACTGAGATGATAAGCGCGTATAAAGATACATAAAGCTACCGTAAAAAAACGGGTCGCCTTCACATAACACCACGACATCCAGCCCTGCACTTAAATATTCGGCTAGTTTTTTTGCGGCACTGTCATAGTAAGGTTGAGCAGATTCTTCTAGCTTGAAGGGGAAAAGCATTGGTACTTCGATTTGATTCCCCGTTAAATACTCAGCGATAATTGAACGTGCGAGTGGTTTTTTTTGGTCGGATATTGGATAAGCGACTACAGGAGAAGCTTGTAATACCCGTAAAGCTTTTATTGTTAATAGTTCTGGGTCGCCTGGGCCAATACCAATACCATATAGGCACCCTTTTGGTTGAGATATCGTAGACATTATATTTCCTCCTCTTTTGCCAAAGCGTTTACTGCTGCTACTGCCATCGCACTACCACCACGCCGACCATGTAAAGTAATAAACGGCACACCTCGACTGTTTTCTGCCAGCGCTGCTTTAGACTCTGCTGCACCGACAAATCCAACTGGAAAACCTAGAATTACCGCTGGTTTGCTAGCTCCTGCATCAAGTAGTTCGAGTAAGTGAAATAACGCAGTTGGAGCGTTACCAATTGCTACTACTGCTCCTTCAAGGTAAGGCTCCCAAAGTTCCAAGGCTACCGCAGAACGAGTGTTGAGCATCTTTTGCGCTAATGTTGGCACTTCTGGGTTATTTAAAGTGCAGATGATTTGATTTGCAGCAGGTAATCGTTTCTTAGTAATACCTTCAGCGATCATTTGAGCATCGCATAATATCGGTTTACCGTTTTTGAGCGCATTGCGTCCTGCCGTCACTGCATCAGGCGAGGCGCCTAAATCGTTTACAATATCGGTCATTCCACAAGTATGTATAAGACGTACTGCTACAGCTGCTAAATCAGTAGGTAAGCTTTCTAAATTAGCCTCCGACCGAATAATACTAAAAGAACGACGGTAAATTTCATTACCATCGCGGATGTAATCTATTCCCATTATGCAATTCCTCCTACATAAAACCAGTGCTGTAATTCTGATACTAGATATCTATCTACCCATTCCCCAAACGATTCATTCGCATCTTCACGCAGTTTATATACTTGCAGTAACCGTAAAATTACTTCGGGTAATTCAGCTTGATTGATATAACTATATATTTCTCTACCAAAAGGTTGCTCATAACTTCCGACAAAAACTTGATACCCTTCAATAGTTGTATTATTCTCAATTTTTTGGGCACCTAACAATGTGATATCACTTTTACCATGATAAGCACAGGATTTAGAACAACCAGTGAAATGAATTTTTATAGGTATATCTAGGCTAATGTGTTGCTGTAGATATTCTGCTAAAGCGAGAGCATCGGTTTTAGTGTCGGTAGCAGAAGATGCACAACCTTTATTCCCTGTACAGGCAACTAAACCACTATAAATATGATTTGCCGACCAATGCAATCCTAAATTTTCGATATGTTCTTGAACTTGAGGTATAAATTCACTTTTGATATCAGGGATGATTAGATTTTGCCAAGGTGTTAACCTTAGTGAACCGCTACCATAAGTATCTACTAAGTTTGCTAAGTTATATAATTGGTTTATATTTAGCTTACCTAATGGTAAAACTATTCCAATGTAAGAGTAACCTTTTTGCCGCTGAGGATGGGCGCCGAGATGATAATTGGTATTTGTATTTATATGATATGTGTGATTGGAGACATTAAGTGGAAAGGGTAAATACTTTTGAGCTTGTTCTAAAGTCTTTGAAAGACCTTTTTCTTGAAATAACTTTTTTAAGCGAGGTTTGCGTTTTTCAGTAATATCAATTTCATTGAGGTAGAGTTGCGCTAAAGCGGCAACTACGAACAAACACTCTTCGGGCTTTAATAAGATATTGGTTGCTTCCCCTCCTATTAAAAGGTGAAAATATATAAATGTATTTTCTTTAACCGCAGAAAAAGTAATCTCATTTGGTTGCTGACATACCGACACCTTACCACCACCATCAAACGCTACGCTAAACTTAGGTGACAATCCTCCTAGTTCTTTATGCGAACATATATACTCATCTAACTCTCGAACTAAATAACGAGTATCGATTAACTCCGAAGAGTCAATACCCGCTGTTGGACTGGCCATGATATTGCGAATGTGGTCAACTTCGGGAATTCCAGCTAACTCTACAGAACGCAAAGTAATTAACGCTGCTTCTGAACCTCTTATTCCTCGAACCTGTAAATTCGCGCGGTTCGTTACATTTATACTTCCATCACCACCAAAAATATTGGCATAATCAGCAATAACCCTTACCTGATGACTAGTTAAAATTCCTCCCGGAATACGGATGCGAGAAATAACTCCATCAATAGCTGGTGTCGCATAAAATAATCCCGGACAAGTTAGAGGATTATCTAATAAACGTAACGGGTCATCAATTTGATTAACGGAAATGTTGAACACTGCACTATCTCCTTCCCTGTGCAACGCAGGGAGTTGACTATTGAACACTGCTCAAGTTGGCATTCTGACTTATAATCACAGCTGCGGCACAGTCCCGGAATCTCACCGGAGTTTCCCAACTTGAAGCATATGAACTATATCACATGCTTGGCTCGCTAAACTCTAATTCTTACTTATTCTTAAAAAATAATTATTTACAAATCTTAATGTTTTGCAGTATTCTGTTACTAATAAATTAAGCCTTAAGTTACAATAAAGTTTAAAATAAATGTTCTATATTATCCACCTTAGCTAAAGTGGGTTTTTAGTATGAAGTTGAACTTGTATGGCAAAAGATAGATTTCATGGTGTGGTTAAAACAGCCTTAGAAAAAGATGGCTGGAAAATTACGGCTGAGTGTTATAACATTAATGTAGACGATGTAGATTTTGAGATTGACTTAGCAGCAGAAGAACTTTTAGGAGCAGAAAAAGAGGGACGAAAAATAGCGGTAGAAGTAAAAAGTTTTATCAGCACATCGAATGTTTCAGAATTTCATACTGCCCTTGGGCAATTTTTAAACTATCGAGACGCATTAGATAAAATCGACCCAGAACGCCAGTTATATTTAGCAGTTCGCGTACCCATTTATGAAACTTTTTTTCAACGAAAGTTTATAGTATCGGCAATTGCACGATATAAGTTGCGATTGGTGATTTATGATGTAGAAAAGGAGGTTATTAATCAATGGCTGTAGAACAATATCGGCAATATATTCAGCATCTTCTTTCTGAACGACAACAGCGTTCTTCAATGCAGAAAAGAAATGCTGAAGAGTATGAAATACAAACTGTTTTCGACGAGAAACAAGACCACTATCAATTACTTTATGTCGGCTGGCGTGGAAATAAACGTGATTTTGGTTGTATTTTACATCTTGATATCAAAAATGGCAAAATTTGGATTCAGCATGATGGTACGGAAGAAGGAATTGCAAATCGTTTAGTTGAAATGGGAGTACCTAAGCAGGATATTATTTTAGCATTTCATGAACCTTATATACGCCAGTTTACTGAGTTTGGTACATCATAAGTATTGTAAATAGCAGTAAAAGACACCTTTGTAACCTGGTGCCTCAATCTAATAAAGTGAGTGATGGAATGAAATGGCTGTCTGTAGTTGGAATTGGTGAAGATGGGCTAGAGGGGTTAGGAAAAATCGCGCGTTCTTTTATAGACCAAGCTGATGTACTAGTTGGAGGACGGCGCCATTTAGCAATGCTTTGTAATAATGATAATCGTGAGAGACTTGTTTGGGGTGTACCCATACAGCAAACTGTGGAAGAAATTATTAGAAGGCAGTCAAAGTCTATTTGTGTTCTTGCTAGTGGCGACCCGATGTGTTTGGGTATTGGAGTTACTCTTCTACGTTATATTAATATATCGGAAATGACCATCATTCCCGCACCTTCTGCATTTAGTCTTGGTTGCGCGCGTTTGGGATGGTCTTTAACTGATGTCGAAACTTTTAGTTTGTGTGGGCGCCCAGTTGAACTAGCTAATTCATACTTTTACCCAGGCGCCAAACTATTAATACTAAGCGCTGATAAACATACACCTGGAATTATCGCCAATCTATTGACAAAATCAGGATATTGTGAGAGCCAGATTACTATTTTAGAACGAATGGGTGGTGTTAACGAGCGCATTATTACAAGTATCGCTTCACAAAGCACCTATTTTACAGATTTAGCTGATTTAAATACTATTGCCGTTGAGTGTATAGCAGATGTTGGAGTTACTGGACTATCAAGATTAGCAGGTTTACCTGATAATGCTTATCATCATGATGGACAGTTAACTAAACGCGAAGTTAGAGCAGTGACTTTAGCTGCACTGGCGCCAAAACCAGGAGAATTGTTATGGGATGTAGGTGCTGGTTGTGGTTCGATATCTATCGAATGGATGCGAACTCATCCTTTGTGCCGCGCGATTGCTATCGAACAAAGCACATCAAGATTAAAATATATATCTGATAATGCAGCCACTCTTGGCACTCCATATATAGATATAGTTCAAGGCAAAGCACCAGATGCTTTAAAAAGTTTACCTACACCGAATGTTATATTTATAGGTGGTGGTGTAACATCCGAAGGAGTCTTAGAAACTTGCTGGCAAGCATTACCTAAAAATGGGCGCCTGGTTGCGAATGTCGTCACAATAGAAGGAGAGCAAAAACTATTTGAATGGTATCAACGAGTTGGGGGAGAATTATCTCGTATCGCTATTCAAAGAGCAGAACCTATAGGTAAATTTATGGGGTGGAAAGCAATGGCGCCTGTCACACAATGGTCTGTTATTAAATCTTAATTTTAATTCTCTATTTTTGCAACATCTCTAAAATAACCTTTGGGCTATCCATTTTGTCCATCACTATCTCAATAAAGGCAAGTTTGTCCCTATTTTGTTCAGATGAAAGCAGTGCCGATTCTAACTCAGCCTCGGTGGCTACTTTCACGCCCCAGCCATTGTTACCAAAAACTTCATGCAGCTTGTGATATTTCCACGGTTGGATGTCGTTGTATGGCATTTTCTCACCGTGGATGTCACGCTCTATTGTGTATCCATCGTTGTTAATCAAAATAATAATTGGCTTGAGGTCATAGCGTAACATTGTTGATAATTCTTGTGCCGTCATTTGAAACGACCCATCACCAACTAATAGGATAGACCGTCGTTGTGGAGCAGCGATTGCACAACCGAGTGCTGACCTTACTGAGTAGCCAATCGAACCCCAAAGCACTTGTCCAACAAAAGAGGTTCCCTTTGGTAAAGGAATTACCGCCTGACAGCACCGTCATATATACCGATAAATTGCGGGTGCGTTTCCTCAAGCAGCCCCTTCCCCATAGTCATAGTGGCATAAGGGTATCCAGTAGCGTCAAGAAGTGATCGTAATTCTTCTTGCAAGTGATAGCGCTCCACACCCAAGTCAGCAATAATTACTGGTTTTGATGCTTTATCAAGCATACTCGGTAATTTCTTGAGAAGGCAAACACCTAAAACTCTGTCGATTTCTGCTGTTGCATTCTCCGGTGTCAAATATGCTTGCGCTGCCGTTACCTTCTCATACATCTGGGCAAACATGGAAAAATCGCCAGTACCTAATGTATGATGGACAAGCGCTCCAGATGATTGAATTCATAAGCGGGTGCGCTGAACTCAGAACCAAGCTGGATTCTACCAACTGCGTGGACATCAATACATTCAAGCCGTTCAAACCTATCTCGATTGAGACGCAGCAACTTTCACCCGCACAACAAGAGCAATTACCAGGAAGCTAAAGCGCGAGAACTACATGATGTGGCTCTGTAGCCCTACCTGATTACAGATAGACTGCCAAACTTCCGTTTGGCAGTCTACGTAATATTTAGTGACAAATAATACTAACTATTATCATCCTTTTTAAATTTAACCATCTGTTACAGATATAATATTATTGCTTCCCAAAGCAACAATTAAACGCCTTCCTACCAGAGCATTTAAATCAAGATAATTCTCAAATATCCAGAGGTTTAGAGGTCGTTCTATCAAGCTTTCGGTTCTTGCGTACTTAGCGTGCGCTGATTATTTTAAATAAACTTGAAATCCGGGACAGGGCTTTTGTTATAGCAATTATTTTTGTTTATATATCCACCATCAAGGGTATTGACATATTTAAATAAGTCTGAATTTTTACATATTATTTTATTGTTGATTTTTTTTTAGAATTATATGTCAATAAAGTCTTAAACGCTTATTTTACAAGCAATTCAGGGTGTGTTTTTGACGCGCAGACTCTCTTCAAATAAAACTATCATTAGTTATGGAAACTGGAATTTACCAAAATCAATCACTCATGTTGGCGGAAATTTTTGTTGCAACAGCAAAAAAAATCACAAGTTAAGCAAAAGATTATGAATAGAAAAAGAACTCAGCATTTGATATTAATTAATAGGTAGAGTCAAAGGAGCGATTTAATCATCAATTTGCACAGGTTAGGATTAGCCTTTGTGAAAATTAATATTTATTTAATATTGGAGGCTTGTAAATGATACTCCGACAACGTGGTGTGTGGCTTTTTCCAGTAGTTCTGACTTTACTTAATTTTGTTTTGGATGCAGCTAGAACAAACGCACAAACTATCTACCCAAAATTTTCAGGGATTTCAACAACTTCAGCTTCTTCTTTGTTATGTAAGTAAAATGTAATATCTAACATTAGCTGAACCACCCCTATTTTTATTGCTACCTTAAAGGTAAAAATCTCACTTGCCCTTCCCACTCGTCTTCTAAACTGCACTCTGCAATAAGTAAGATTTCCTCGATTACTAAACCTACTGGAACGCGACGGCTAACCTCAAATAAACCTGGCATTGACAAACCAGCTAGTACTCTCTGATATGCAAAGTCTGTCATTGTTGCTACGTCATGAGTTAGTACAATTCGCCCTTGCTGTGCAGCCCACTCTAATACAGTTGGGTCATCTGCCTCAGATAAGCCTACATCTTGAACGCGAACTATATCAACATCTGGATTTCGACGCAGAACACCACGTACAATTTGATTATTAAAGTTCTCATCAGCCAAAAATCGTAGCATAATAAGTTTTACTGTTGTTGGTTGCGTCTTGCTAATAAGCGTTCACGTATTCCAATCGGGTTAAAACGTTTTTCTGCCTCTTGGCGAACTTCGTCTGCTTTCGCTTGACGTTCTGAAAGATAGGTATCTACTTCTATTTTGTGCCGTAAGTAGTAACCAATTACTGAATAAACGTCAGAAAGTAGTAGTGATGGATACTGCTCTACAATTTCCTCTGCTGTTGCTCCTTCAAGAAAAGCAATAATAAGTGTATCCAAAGTTACGCGAGTTTTACCAACTCGGATAACATTATTTGCATCAGCGATGAGTGGAACAGGGTCAGCAACGATAGACATTACCATATAGTAGTCGAAAAATATTTTGAGTTTACTTAATTTAGTATAAAACAGGTAAATATTTAAGAGGCTAGGTAATACACAGCAAAACCTCTCTTAACTCTTACTCTGTGTCTCTGTGTCTCTGTGGTAAAAACTCAACTTATCAACCAACCACATCATCGCACCTTCGGCCGAAGTAGTTTTTTCTCCTTCTGGTATCGGTGAACGCTGTACCATAACTACCTTTATTCCTAATTCCCGCGCGGCAATAATTTTCGCATAAGTGGCGCCACCACCGCTATTTTTACTAACAACAGTATCTATTTCGTACTCAAGTAAAAGTTTCTTCTCGTCTTCCAGCGAAAAAGGACCGCGTGCAAGTAATAATTTTCCCTGTGGTAAAGGTATATCCGGTGAAGGAGGGTCAATCGCGCGCATTAAAAACCAGATATTATTGAGATAGGCAAAAGGCGCCAGTTGTTGTCTGCCAATAGTCAAAAAAACTCGTTTTGCCAAACCAGGAAGAATATTCGCTGCTGCTTCGACATTTTCTACTTCCACCCAGTTATCACTCTTATCTTTTTCCCACCCTGGACGAACAAGCATTAAACTAGGTATTCCAACAATATTTACTGCTGCTGCTGCATTCCATGATATTTGTGACGCAAACGGGTGAGTAGCATCAATAAGTAAGTCTATTTGTTCCGCGCGTAAATACGTTACCAACCCATCAACACCACCGAAACCACCTATCCTAACTATTCCAGACACATCACTAGGTTGACTAGTACGACCAGCAAGTGATACTCTCACCTCTAAACTAGGTATGTTAGAAGCTTGTTTGGCTAGTTCTGAAGCATCACCAGTTCCACCCAATATTAATAATGAAACTTTTTTCCCCTCTTCCTTTGTGTCCTTTGTCTCCTTTGTGGTTCGTTTCATGAATCTACATTTTAAATTAATTATACGTATTGCGTAACGTATGGGTGGGGGCGGGTTTAGATGATTATGCGTTTTCAGTGTGGATGGTTGGTTAACCCGCCCCTACGGGTTATTATCTCTCCTTTACGGTCAAATAAAATCACTCCTACTGTTATATAAACATCCGCATATTTTTTGACATAAATTTCGGCTTTCTGACTAATTTTATCTGCTAAATACCCAAATACATTATCTGCTAACCCTAATTCAATCAAAATTTTATGCGCTGCATCTGCTGTCTGAGCTTCTAACACTGCTTTCACTGCTTGCATATCTCCCCCCACTTCCACAACCGCAGCAGCAATAATTTCTAACTTCGCATCAGCTAGATGACTCGACGTATTAAAAATCCCACCAGCTAACTTAATCAGTTTACCTTGATATCCTAATAATAATACTGAATTAGCTTTATACAAACCTGCCTCCACAAGCAAGGCGCCTATCCAGTTTCCAGTTTGTACGATACTATCCTCTGGTATAGATAAACGTTGTGCTACAGAGAAACCATTACTACCTATACAAAATACTAAATCCGGATTCTTCTTAACTTTGTCTTGTAAATTAGTACGAAACTCTTCTAAGTGTTCTTCAGCACTCAGCGGTTTAGAAATACCGCTAGTACCGAGTAAAGCTAAACCCTCTAATATTCCAAAAGCCTCATTTGATGTGCGTTGTGCAAGTAGGCGCCCTTCCGGTAAAATAATTCTAACAGTAGCAGTTTTATCTTCAGGTATTAAAGCTAATAAATTAGCCTCAAATAACTTACGAGCAAAGCTATAAATAGCAGCTTCCCCCATTGCATTTTTCCCCAAACCTTCACCAGCTTCCAAAACTAACGCGTTTTCTTGTCGTGCTGATAACTTTACTAAAGCCCAAATTGGAGTATTCTTAGTTAAATCTAAATTATCTCCTGGGTCACTTTTTGTAATAGCCAAAGCAGTATCTATATCTAAAACAGCAACTTGCTGTATATCAATCTTTGCCGTACTATCAAGCAAATCAAGAGTAATTACAGATTCTGTAATATTTTGTAAACGAAGTAAAGCAGCCTTAGCCGCAGCAACCGCAAAAACTGGTAGAGTGTAACCTGTACGTGCCATTAGATTAGTTTTATCAATGGAATGGTAATTAGCATCAAGATTCGTCTTTAAAATGAGTTTAAGGTAGTTACCCAATCAATTATCTCTAAATCATTATTTACAGCAAAACGTTCTATATGTTTAACATTAGTCGTAATAACAGTTACCTTGTCATAGTATTCAAGCTGCTGCAAAGCCTGTGCTGCTAGAATAGCGTCGCAGTCCAAGCTTTTATCATCGGATGTTGGCTTTCCTTGTTTCCGTACTTCAGCCCAAAATACAGCAGCTTGCTCAAATGTTTCTGAATCAATATGTATTAAACTATGACTTATAAATCTATTAAGTCGATTAATACTTTTGTTATTATCTAACCTTATTAACTCTCGCCTCACCTCATAGACACTGATTTCAGGAGCTTTTAAAGCAATCTTATTATCCCTCAAAAATTGCACCCAATTTTTGACTGCTGGTTTGATCTTAGGATGAATAACTTCTGACAATGGATTAGCATCTAGCAAAACTAATTGTTGCATTTTTTGGGTAAATTTAATCTTGAACTAAACCCGCCTTTATATGAGGGTAAACTGACTCATCATATCCTGAATCATCTTGTAACCATTCCTCTACAAGTCCAATCATTGCATCCAAAGCTTGCATGTCACTTTGCTCGTTTGCCTGCTGCACTGACGAAGCAACAAGTTTATCAACCTTTCTTTTGACTTCCAATAATTCTTCTAAGCTAAAATTTTCCAAATCAGCCAGAACTCCTGGTAATGTGTAAAATCTCATAGTATAAAAACCCTAAACACTCTAATTATATAGTAAAAGGTGATAAAGCTTTACAACCAACTGATTTGTAACGTAAACAGGTAAGTCTAATAAATTTATATCATGCCCGGTTGATTGCCCGCTCCGGTACAGACCTTACATGTAACGGTAAGCATTCGGACATGATATAAGACCCCTTCCTATTTGCCAACAGGGTTATTTATCGCGTTTTTACGTGCGTTGAACAGAAACATCTAAAACCTTCGGCACCGGATAAAGTACAATTAAGCTAAAAAGTACACGGTTATTGTCGCCAAAGTTAATTTTTACAACTTTGGATTAAGTATTTTGGTCTTTGGGTAATATCAAAGTTAAGATACCATTTTTAAATTCAGCATTTACCTGTTCGTTCTTCACAGCTACTGGTAAGTTAATAACTCGTTGAAACTTACCATACTTAAGTTCTGTATGATAAAAACCGTGCTTATTTGAGTGATTATTGTAACGTATCTCACCTCTAATTAACACAGCTTTTCATGCGACTTCTACCTCTAAATCTTTATTATCAACACCTGGTATTTCAGCACGTAAAATCAAGCTGTCGAAAGTATCTCTTAATTCGATATTCGGTTTTTGTAGTGTTGGTAAGTTATAGCTACTACCACCATCACCAAATATCTGGTCAAATATTCTATCCATTTGACGGTGTAAGATTTCAATTTCTTCAAAGGGTCGCTCTTGGTATTAGTACCATAGTTAATAATTCACCTGAATGCCTTTTCTTTGAATATAGCGATAATTTCAACTTAGCTGTAGTATTTTGAGAGATATTTTTCGCGCATATTTTTCTGCATATGATGCCTGTACGCCATACTTGTATAAAACCGGATATCGAGCTATCTTACCTCGAATGGAATCAAGGACAACAACCACTGCTGTTACTGCATGGTATGGCAGATAATGCGCTGGTTTGGTTGAGTACTGGTGAGTATTTAGCGCATGACTATCATATTGTGGCGCCAGATATGCGGGGTCATGGTGAAAGCGGCAAACCTGAAAAAGACAACTACAGTTTTGAGCTAGCAATAAATGACCTCGAAGCGCTAATGGATAAACTCGGTTGGTCTTCCGCTCATGTAGTTGCACATTCGTGGTCGGGAAAACTAGCGGCAATTTGGGCACGTCAGAATCCTCGGCGCCTGCGGAGTATGATACTGATAGACCCGATATTTATCTGGAAAATACCTAGCATTTTCAAGCTAACATTCCCACTTTTGTACAAAGTATTACCTTTTCTCCAAGGAATGGGTCCTTTCCCAACTTACGAAGCTGCTTTAGAAAAAGCTAGACAGATGAATCAATATAAAGATTGGACACCTTTACAACAAGAAGTTTTTAAAGCCAGTATTGAGCAAAATAGTAATGGGACTTGGGGTAGTAAATTTACTATAGCTGGGCGCGATGGTATTTTTGAGGAGGTTATGCGCGCTCCTGGTTTTACAACACCTATTGATATACCGTCGTTGTTTATCCAGCCAGAAAAAGGTGTTAACCGTCAAGAGTGGCAGCTGAAACCGTACAAAACTTACCTCAAAAATTTGCAGGTTGTTACAGTACCCGGTAATCACTGGGCATTTTTGACTAAACCTGAAGAGTTTAATCGAACGGTTGGCAAGTTTCTCCAAGCGCAAAAGGATTCACTGTCCGAGGAAACCTGTTAGTAAAAGTGGCGCCAGAATAAGTACGGCTAAAATAACCACAACAGTCAAAGGGTCGATCTTGATAATGTTTTTGTCAGGGTCTGGCATACAGCACCTTCTACTAACTTCATAACTAATCTTACACTGATAGTGGTACTTCTCAATAAACCCGAAATTTTACGGTTGGTGTCAGGCGCCAATCTGATGGAATATATAAATATAGGTATACCTACTAGATATTTTTTAAGCTTTTAAAATAGCTTTACTTTCGATTGAATATCTTTTGGTATAAACTATGTAACACTTTTTGGTGTAAATTTGTCTTGTAAATAAATACAAATAATTTTTAAATTTAAATTTTGATAAATTTGATATTGAATCTCAAATTCAATACTTGAAATTTAGAATTTATCTGTGTTTGGGTGCCAACGTAAAATAAATGCTATGAAAAAAACCTTTGTCCTAGATACCAACGTTCTGCTGCATGACCCAACCGCAATGTTACGGTTTCAGGACAATGATGTAGTCTTACCTATTACAGTGATAGAAGAACTCGACCGCTTTAAGAAGCAAGCGGAAATGACTGGACGCAACGCACGTCAAGTATCGCGCGCTTTGGATGCTTTGCGCGAACAAGGTCATTTAATAGATGGAGTTCCAATAAATAATAGTGGTAGCGTGAGAGTAGCGCTATGCAGTCGAGAAATATTAAACTCGCTTCCCGTTGAACTTGCACATGGTAATGGAGACAATGCAATTCTCGCGGTTGCTCTAGAAATAAAACGAACAGGAACATCACACGTAGTATTGGTAAGTAAAGATACGAACTTACGTATTAAAGCTAATGCAGTTGGTTTAGATGCAGAAGATTACGAAACCGACAAAGTTGATATCGATGAACTTTATACTGGTACAGCAGAAGTACTAGTAGACACATCAGATATTGACCAATTATTTAAGCTAGGATGCGTCATACTTGAGTCAGAGTTCTTCCCAAACCAAGCTGTAACTCTTGTTGATAAATTAAACCCTTCCCACACTGGTTTGGGAATAGTTACCCACGGTAGAATTGTTCCGCTTGCCAAAATCTCGAACGGTAGCGTTTCTCGCATTCAACCTCGCAACCGCGAACAAAAATTTGCTCTTGATTTATTATTGAACGATTCTATACCTTTGGTAACGCTGGTAGGAAAAGCTGGTACAGGAAAAACGCTGCTTGCTATTGCTGCAGGATTGCAAAAAGTTGCCGACGAACGTATTTACACACGGTTGCTTATATCTCGTCCTGTTGTACCAATGGGAAGGGACATTGGCTTTTTACCAGGAGATATCGAAGATAAACTTACTCCTTGGATGCAACCCTTATATGACAACTTTGATTTAATCTTTGGTACACAAGACCCTTCTGGAAAACCCGCACACTGGCGCCGAGGGCACGAAGAACTCATCGAGCGTGGTATGCTGCAAATCGAACCATTAACATATATCCGTGGTCGAACTATACCCAAGCAATTTTTAGTTGTTGATGAAGCGCAAAACTTAACACCCCACGAAGTCAAAACAATTTTAACGCGCGCTGGGGAAGGTACAAAAATAATATTAACAGGAGATCCAGATCAAATAGATAATCCTTATGTTGATGCAGCAAGTAACGGTCTAACTTACGTAGTCGAACGCTTTAAAGAAGAACCTCTCGCAGGTCACATCACCCTAGGTAAAGGTGAACGCTCCAACCTAGCAGAACGAGCAGCGCTATTGCTTTAAGAGTGCTGAGTGTAAAGTGCGCTCGTGCTGAGTGTAAAGACCGAATATATTCGGTCTTCAAGATGTTAAGAGTTAGGAGTGTTACTCAAATATATAATTTAATCCAAAACTCAATAATAAGGTTCAGTAATGTTATGGCAATTACTAGGAGAGCGAAAAATTTTACTGCCCTCTGCCAAAAAAAATGCCAGAGCATCACCAAAAGTGAGCGAGAACCTAAAATTTCTTGCTTTTTTTCTTCTGCCTTACCTATTACTTTCCACGCGCGTTTTAGCTGCTCCTAGTGCGACATCTTAGTTGTTCGGTTTTCACTACTCTTTATTCCAGAAAACCGAATAAAACAAATCAATAGTTCCTGCGGCGCCTGTAAGTGACTTTTTCCTAGTTTGCCGTATCATGTTTAAGGTGGTACTCACGGCGCCTGCAAAAACTCTCCTCACAAGTTCCTCAACTTTCTTCTCTAATCTCAAAATATAGCAGTGTAGAACGCACGGCTTAAATTTTAGAGCCTTTTTTCGCGGTAGGGGTGGATGGTTATGTCAAGACTCTTTAATTAAACATGTCCCTTAACTCGTAATTATCTTTGTTTGCATTAAAAAAAACTCATCTTTTGAGGTAAAGCCAAAGTGGGGCATTATGTACCGCGATTTTAGATTGGAGTATCTATGAAAATGTTGGATTTAGCGCTTTTATTTCCATCGGCGCCATGCTGGATGTGGATTGGGGAGATTTAATATACTACCTTGGTGATGACCCGCATACAGAAAGTATTCTAATTTACATGGAATCTATCGGCAACGCGCGTTCGTTTGTTTCGGCAGCACGGGAAGTTGCTTTGACAAAACCAATTATAGTTATTAAAGCTGGACGTACAGAAGCCGCAGCGAAAGCCGCAACATCACACACAGGAGCTTTAGCGGGAAGCGATGCGGTATTTGATGCAGCATTGCGACGCTGTGGGGTGTTAAGAGTTGAGCGCATTTCCGAATTATTCGATATGGCAGAGGTGCTAGCAAAACAAACCCGTCCCCAAGGTAAACGAATGACAATTATTACCAACGCTGGGGGGCCAGGAGTCTTGGCAACGGATGCGTTGATTTCTGGAGGGGGAGAACTGGGGGAATTATCTGTAGAAACTCGCAATGCTTTAAAAGAATTATTACCTGCCCATAGCAACTACAACAATCCAATTGACTTATTGGGTGATGCGGAACCCAGTCGTTATGAAAAGGCTTTGCAAATTGTTAGTCAAGACGAAAATACTGACGCGACATTGGTAATTTTGACACCTCAAGCAATGACCAACCCAACCCAGACGGCAAAGCTTTTAGCACCTTACGCCAAAATTGGTAAACCGATTTTAGCAAGTTGGATGGGTGACGTAGACACCGAAGTTGGGGCAGAAATTCTCAATCAAGCTGCAATTCCCACTTTTCTCTATCCCGATACCGCTGCCCAAATTTTTAATTACATGTGGCGCTATAGTTCTAACTTACATAGTTTGTATGAAACTCCCACAGCTAACCCAGGAATAGATTTTGCTCCGAAGCGCGCGTGCGTTAGAGAGATTATTGAAGCAGTACGTCAGTCAGGAAGATGTTTATTAACAGAAATTGAGGCAAAGCAAATATTTACAGCTTATGGAATTCCATCTGTAGAAACTTACTTAGCAACAACAGTAGATGAAGCGGTTACTCTAGCAGATAAAATTGGTTATCCAGTGGTGGTAAAAGTATATTCTTACACAATTACTCATAAATCTGATGTGAATGGAGTACATTTAAATTTATATTGTGGGGATGCTGTTAGAGAAGCATATGAAGCAATTCAAGCATTGGTGACACATAAAATTGGAGCAAGTCATTTTGCTGGGGTAACTATTCAACCAATGGTAGATTTAAAAAATAGTTATGAATTAATTTTAGGCAGTAGTATTGATATTCAATTTGGCCCGGTTTTACTATTTGGATTAGGAGGACAATTAGTTGAGGTATTGGACGATAGAGTATTAGGCTTACCACCGCTTAATAGTACTTTAGCACGGCGTATGATGGAAAATACGAGAATTTATACGGCATTAAAAGGAGTTAGAGGCAGAAAGACAATTGCATTGAATGAATTGTCGCAAATTTTAGTTCGTTTTAGTCAGTTAGTTCTAGAACATCCTTGGATAAAAGAAATAGATATTAATCCGCTTTTAGTAAAACCTGGTGTTGATAATTCTCTGATGGCATTAGATGGGAGAATTGTACTTCATGATTTAGATATACATATTGACCAGTTACCAAAACCTGCAATTCGTCCTTATCCGGAACAATATGTTTCAGACTGGACAATGAAAAATAGCATGAAAGTAACTATACGTCCTATACGTCCCGAAGATGAACTATTGATGATTCAATTCCATCAAAATTTATCGCAGGAAAGTGTTTATTTTAGATACTTTCATCTGATTAAACTTAGTCAGCGTGTAGCCCATGAGCGTTTAACAAGGCTATGTTTTATCGACTATGATAGAGAGATGGCTTTAGTTGCCGATTATGATAATCCTAAAACTGGGATGAATGAAATTTTAGCTGTTGGTAGATTGAGTAAATTACATAGTAAAAATCAGGCTGAATTTGCTTTAATTGTTACAGATGAATACCAACATCAAGGATTGGGAAGCGAATTGTTAAAACGTTTATTACAAGTTGGTAGAGACGAAAAATTGAGTGAAATAAATGCAGAAATTTTGTTAGAAAATCGCGGTATGCAACGAGTTTGTCAAAGACTAGGGTTTACCATTCAATCCACTACTGATGTTTCTGTAGTAAAAGCCACTATCAATTTATAAAAGTTCTAGCACTATAAATTTTTTTTCATCTTCATAACATATTTGTTGTATAATATTGCGTCCTGACATTGCTACAATTGGTACGCTGCCACCGGGTTCAACCCATTGCCCAATCATGTAAAAATTATCTAAACCTGGTAATGTCTTCTCCATACCAGCAATCATCATAGACATTGTTTCTTTTCCCAACAACCAACCGCAACTGGCGCCTTGCCAATTACCAGTGTAGCGTTCATAACTCAGTGGTGTCGCCACATCCATAAATTCAATATCGGCTTTAATACCAGGGTAAAATTGCTCTAATTGGTCAATGAGAATTTGTGATTCCTGTATTTGCTCGGCATCATAAAGTGGGCGCCCATAAATGCGTTGCCAATAATCATAAGGTGTACTCAACATGATAATCATTACTGATTTCCCAGCAGGAGCGAGGGAATGGTCAAAACAGTAGTGTTTCACACCTATTTCGTAACGTTTTTCCCCAGCAATAATTATTGGTTTGTTAAGTATATAAGTAACCCAATGAGGTTCTTTGGATAGGTCACGGTTTAAGCCGAGTGATACCTGAAGTTGGGAATGTAGGGGGAGATGACCATCGTATAATTTTTTAATCTTGTGGTTGAGAAATTGCCCACCTAACATGTCAAAAATTGTTCCACGTCCGTCACAAGCTGAAATCACACGGTGAGCATAATATTCTTGATTGTTGTATAGTCGCACACCGTAAGCCTGGTTATTTTTAACGATAATTCGCTCAACTTGAGAAGAGTAATAAATTTTCCCACCTAATTCTAAATAGCGCTTTTCAATCGCCTTCGCAAATTCCAGTGATGCTCCCACAGGAAAACCAGCGTTTTTATTATACATATAAGCTAGTAGCGACATCCCCACCATCATTGGGATGCTTTCCCAAGCGAACATTTGTGCAACTGCATAACGTAAAAAAGGGTCATGGAAACGCTTGGCAAACTCAGATGCCGAAATATTGCCCCATTTGTTTAGTAATCCGAGAAATGGTAGCATTTTTGTACCAAGATGTAGCCAATCGCCCAAACCCATTAAAGCTTTAGGTTTTTGCAGGAGTAGGGACATATCAAAGTCTGTAAAATCCCAAATCCCTGCACAAAATTCCTTAATCAGTTTACTATCACGAGGTGAGAGGCTTAACATATGCCTTTCGAGTCGGTCAGGGTCGGTGTAAACAATTAGAGTTTTTCCATCCGGCGCCACAATCCGCATAAACTCATCATGATCGATAAACTGGCGCCCTTGAACTGCTCCAAGTTCCTCCCACATTTGGTAAAACGGCTGGTTTTTTCCAGAACCAAATAGATAATGAATACAACCATCAAAAACGTACCCTTTTCGATTCCATGCAGTACACAAGCCACCAGGTAAGTTGTGCATCTCAAAAATCTGGGTACGGTAACCGTTCATCTGGGCATAGCATCCTGCACTAAGTCCAGCAATTCCGGCGCCAATAATAATGATATCGATTTGCTTATCACTCATCAGTTTCCCCGTAATTCGTCCTTGCTCCACTATTTTTTCAAAGATTAAACAAAATTACTATATAGCTATACAGACATTGGTTGACGATGTTTAATATCCCATATTCCACCTTTGCCCCATAACCAAATGGCGCCTAAACCCATGAGAGTAACAATCAATTCAAAAACACCACCCAACAGGGGTATTGATGATATGGCAACAAATACTAGTAAACCAACAAGTAGGGACGTAATCTTTCCTGTTACTTGATTTGGTCGTAAATGTTCCATTAACCATCGTCCACTTAAAAAACTGATGATGATTTGCGGTATGCAAGTGGCAAAAATTGCAAATCCAACGCTAATGCCAATAGTAAAGAGAATACCAATGCTCATTATGGGCAAAGCTAAGTTAGGTAAGACAAAAGCAAGTAATCCACTGAATAAGAAAGTGATAATTGGCATAAGTATTACAATCAGCACAATGCTAATAACTGTAACTAAACCCCATCCTAAGCTCGGCAATGGTCTGGCTCGCACGGTTGTTGTCAAAGCTTGTGTCCAATGAGGAACAAACCGTAGTAGCAACCAACCAATTAAGAGTAATGCGGCTAACCGTTGCAGCTGTTGTAAGATGATTCTACTTGAGGTTTGTGGTTGGATTGATGCATTCCATTCTTCGCTATGTCGTCCTTTATATGGCAACTCTTCACGAACTACACCACCAATTACTTGTGCTTTTGGATTTATTTGTGCATCTAGGGTTGATTGATAGGTCAGCTTACCACCAATTTTTGCTGTATCTAAAATAGTTAATCCTTCAGGGATTTCTGGGATGGTTGCTTTGGGTTTCGGGATAAAAGGTAGTTTCAATGGGTTTGGGTCGGCAATTGCTGCAACTCGCATATTTTGTCCAACAGAACCGCGTAATTCCAGAGAGTTCATCGCTCCCAAAACGTTTCTGTTGACTGTACCAGCAAGTAGTGCTTGGGCGCCGAAAAAGCTCACATCACCACCAACTTTACTACCGACTTTACTTTCCAAGCTAGCGCCAGCAGCAATTAAGTCATCAGCAATCTGGGCTTTGTCGCCAATAGACATAACTTGTCCAGCAATGCGAACATCATCTTTAACAATGCCGTTGATGGTTATTGTTTGCCCAGCAGCGATTAAATCACCATTGACGGCGCCGTTAATAGTTATTGTTTGACCTGATAACACCGCATCGCCTTTAATAGTGCCATCAATAGTTAATGTTTCACCAGATAAATATAAATCGTCATCAATAACTTGGTTTGCAGTGATGGTGATTTGTTTATTTGCATCTGCATTAATTGATACTGCTGGAGAAAAAATGACAAACAGCAATACTACCAAGGTAAAAGTAAAGATAAGTAAAGCAATCTTTTTGAAAGGCTTGGTAAATTCGTTAAAAAACTTAATATCTTTAACTTCCATATCTAGAACATCTGAGCTAACAGATGTGCGTATGAATAAGTCATTTATATATAAATATTTTGAGGATGTTGTGAAGAAATGGGCAGAAACACAAACACGGGGATAGTCGGCTTAAGAATGATAACCAATAATGGCTAAAACAGAAAGTAATTTTCCTCACAAGTTCCTCAAGCTTTTTCTATACAACAGAAATATAGGACAAGTTAATCGGGTAACATAAACTTAAAAAGCAGTTTACAACAAACGGTCAGTTGTTCTACCCATCCCAAGCATCTGGAACGGCGCCAAATCCAAGTGTACAGCCAGAGTTTTTTGGCAATTTTATCCTGGTTAATGGAATTGCATGGTCCAAGCTTGAGGTCGAACCGAGAAAGTATCGTTTCCGTTTACTAAACGCTTCAGATTCGCGTTTTTATGAGTTTAAATATGAATATGAAAATATTTAATTATGTGAGATATCTTCATAAACTAGCAGCTTCTGATTTAAATAATTTTCGTAAGCAGAATTCGTCTTTGTTATAAATTCTGCAATGTCAAATGGTTTTTGGAGATAATAAGGAATACCCAAACTAGAAGCTATTTCCTCTAACTCGCTGTTTGCGGAAATCAATACAATTGCTAGTTTAATCCCATATAATTGGAGAAGCTTATAAACTTCAACTCCTGTTAATTCTGGCATTTGGTTATCCAAAATCAATAAATCTGGTCGCCATTTTAAAACCTTTTCTATTGTTTCTCGACCATCTTGTGCTTGGCTTACTTCCCAACCTTCTTGCTCAAGTACAAAACTAAGGCAGAGCCGATTGTTACCTTCATCATCTGCAATAAGTGCTTTAATTTTTTCTAAATTTTTATACTTCATAACTTATCCTTATGTGTCATCTCTGATAATTATTGCTGCGCCTATAATCAAACCTTCGTTATTTCCTAGAGGAGTGACGTTGTAGGTTGGCTTAAACTTCAACGTATTCAATATATAGAAAAAAAATAAAGAACTTATAAAGAAATTAAGGTTGTAATAAATTGAAACACAAAAAAATCAGTCAAGAAATGTAAAGTTATAATTTAAATGCTTAATCTTACATTGGGATATAAATTTTAGTTTTACGACTAACTACTACGTTTTTAGATACATTACAAAAATAAATTTGGGCGTAATAATAGGTAACAAACACTTATTTTTTTTTGCGAGCGTGTGGCGCCTGTTGCAATACTGCAAGGGATAGCTAAAGTGCGATTCGTTGTTGGGTCAAAGAGTGGGAAAACTCGAAAAATGCTTCCTCGACACCAACCTAAAAAACTTCGTGCGCCAAGTAGTATTGGCGCCTGTTAGGAAAAAAATAAGGGTTTGAGCTATGTTGCTGTATACTAAAAATCAAATATTTTATACTAATTAATTTTGGTGACAGCTTGGCTATATCTACACCAATTTAAATAAGTTTCGTAAGCATAATTAATAATTTTCAGAAATTCCGCAATGTCAAATGGCTTGTAGAGATAATAAGTAATAGCCAAATAAGAGGCTATTTTCTCTAACTCGCTGTCTGAGGAAATCAATACAACTATTGGTTTAATACCATGTAACTGAAGAAGCTGATCGACTTCGACTCCTGTTAATTCTAGCATCTGATAATCTAAAATCAATAAATCTGGTCGCCATTTCAAAACTTTTTCTATTGCTTCTCGACCATCTTGTGCTTGGCTTACTTCCCAACCTTCTTGCTCAAGTGCAACAGTAAGGTAAAGTCGATTGCTACCTTCATTATCTACAATTAGTGCTTTAGATTTTTCTAAATTTTTAGACTTCATAACTTATCCTTGTGTGGATTAGGCTAGTTGACATTTTGTTACATACTTTGATTTTTAACGGCAGCTTACTTAATTGCTAATACATTTTGTAAATTGGCTTGAACTCAACGTATTCAATGTATAGAAGGAAAATAAAGAAATGGTAAAGAACAGAAAGATTGTAATAAATTGAAATAAAATAATTTAAGGAATCTAAAGTACTAGTAAAAAAATGCTCAATCTTTCATTGAGATGGAAATTTTACTAACAAACGAACGATTACGTCCCTGTGCTTTGGCTTGGTAAAGAGCTTGGTCGGCTGCTTCAATCAAATCCAATGGAACCATATTAGATGTAGGAATGAGGGTGGCAATGCCTATACTGAACGTGACATAAGGTTTTACATCTGATGCATGGTGGGGAATACTCAACTTTTGAATGGCTTGATGAATTTCTTGGGCAACTTGCGTGGCACCTTCACAATCAGTATTTGGTAAGATAATTGCAAATTCTTCTCCGCCATAACGAGCGACTAAATCAGTAGAACGTTTGACAGTTTGTTGAAAAGCTTTAGCAACAAGCCGCAAACAATCATCTCCGGCAGCATGACCATAAGTATCGTTATAGCGCTTGAAATAATCGATGTCGCATAAAATTAGTGAGACACAACCTTGTTCCCGTAAAAAATGTCGCCATACATAATCAAGCTTGCTATCAAAACGTCGGCGATTGGCAATTTGGGTTAATTGATCTACCATCGCTAAATTTTCTAATTTTTGGTTGGCAAGCTGTAATTGCTGATAAAGTTCTGATTGCTGGATAGCAATCGCTAGTTGTGTTGCAAGTTGTTGCAGCAGTTCGCTCTCCCAAGGTTGCCATTCGCGCTCTGCGTTGCAATGATGAACAATTAACAGACCCCAAAGCTTATTGCCTTGTAAAATTGGTACAGCTAGCTTGGCTCTAACTTGCAATTGTTGGAGTAATTTTAAATGACTTGGGGTAAGTCTGGCGGTGTAGATGTCGGAAGTAGCTATTGTACCCTGTTGATAAAACTGTCCTTGGGTTTCTACAAAATAATTGTCTGTAATTTCCATATTCAGGAGCGATTGCCAACCGGATGCCACAGACTCAGCAACAACTACACCACTGCAATCAGGATTAAAGCGGTAGATGATGACGCGGTCGGTTTGCAGAAATTGCCTAACTTCAGCAACAGTTGTAGTTAAAATTTTGTCTAAATCTAATGTTTCACGGATATGTTGAGCAATTGTACACACCATCCGTTCCTGTTCCATCCGCTTTTGTAGTGCTTGTTGAGCTAGTTTGCGCTCTGTAATATCCTTATCAATTTGCTCTATAACTTGATCTGTCCCTTCCACCAGCATCGCCATCTGCCCCGAATCGATTTGCACCCCAGAACACAAACAACGAAAAGACACAGGCTTGCCTTCTGGGTAAAATGTCCAGTTGGGAGCGATGATTTTTCCTTGCTCAAGTTGATGTAGATACTTTTGTAGTAAAATACGAGTAGATTCTGAAATATCGCTCTTGTGGCGCCCAAGTAATTCTTCCTGACTTCGAGCATCCCAAATATGTAGAACTGCTTTATTTACCCACCACATCCGCAAATTTTGAATATCATAAATCCAAATTGGAGTTTGTAATCGGTCAAAAGCTCTTAAGTCTGCTAGTGATATTTTATTTGTAGATACTGTTTCTTTGACAATCGTCTCCGGTCGGTCGCAGACCACCACGTTTCTACAATTTTTGGAAAAATTTGTTTTTGTTAGTTTAAACTTGTGCTTTGGCTGAAATGATGTACTAAAAGAGTGATTGAAGACCATATACAAAAAATTATATTTAATAAATTTAAATTTGTCTCCGAAAAAAAATAAGATAAAATACTTTTTTCAGTTTATTTTTTAAAAATACAGAATTTGCTGTATGAATAATTGTTTAGCGAACCAACTATTATACCAATTCAAAATTAATAAATTTATATTTACAAGCGTTTCTAAGTTTGGTTATATTAGTCAACTTTGGACAATCACTATTACTTGATTAATCATCAATTGGCATTGATTTCCAGCCCAAGATTGCAGCAATATCACAAGAAAGTGTAACTGGATCAAAAGGTTTGAGAATAACACCTGCAATTTGATAGCGTTGAAGAATTTGCGGGTCTATCCACCGCGTAGCACTCAACAGCACAGCGGGAACTGCTTGGAATTGGGGATTATTTCTCAGTTTATCAATAAATCTAAAACTATTCATAGCATGTATTGATAAATCCAGTACAACTGCATCAAACTTAAAAAGTTCTGCCTTTTGCAATCCGTCTAATAAAGAATCAGCGATTACTACATCCCATCCACCTAAATCTTTGAGGCAGAGTCCTACAATTTCTCGCACACTAACTTCATCATCGATTAATAATATCGTTTTGCTAGTTATATTTACCTCCTTTATGGTAATCATTAAATCAAACTCCAGTTATCTTTCGTGTGATAGTAGAAACTCTTTATCTTTAAATAAAAAAGATAAATTAGAAAAGTAAAGAACTAATAAAGAATCCGAATTGTTTACAAAAGTTAATTATTCTTGCCACCCAAGAATATGAGCTATTTGGTCGGAAATAGTCGTAGGTTCAAAAGGTTTAGTGATTACTCCACTAATTCCCATTTGGGCAAAGTGAGCGCGATCTGTTGGCAAAACTTTGGCTGTAAGTAAAATTACGGGTATTGTAGTGGTGGCTGAATTTGCCTGAAGTTGCTCATACACTGCAAAGCCGTCCATGTTAGGCATAGACACATCAAGCAGAATAGCATCAATGCGTTCTGTAGCCGCGATTGTTAAACATTCTGTCCCTGATCCAGCTGTTATTGTGTCCCATCCGGCCAAATCCTCTAAAATTGCCTGCACCAGCTCGCGGATTCTTTCTTCATCATCGACAATCAATACTTTTTTGGTAGTCATTGGTTAATAGTTAATAGTTAATAGTTAATATTCAATGGTTGCCTTGTTCGTTGGCAGAGTGAAGAAAAATGTGCTGCCAACATCAATAGTACTTTCTGCCCAGATTTTTCCACCGTGTTGCTCAATAATACTACGACAAATCGCCAATCCTAAACCAGTACCTCCTTTGGCACGGGAATCAGAGGCATCTACTTGCTGAAATCTACCAAAGATTGCTTCTAACTTATCAGTGGGAATACCTCGACCTTGATCCGTTACTTGAAACAGTACATGATCTGTTTGCTGTTCGACAATTAGGGTAATAGTAGAATCAGAAGGCGAAAATTTAATTGCATTACCTAACAGGTTGATCATGTTTTGAATAATCGCATCAGGCGCCACGCAAACCTCAGCATCGGTAGGATGAATATTAAAGGTAATATTTTGCTGCTTGGCGATCACTTGCACTCCCTCTACAGCTTGTTTGATTAAGTCATTTGCATTACAGGTGGTTTTTTTTAAAACAGCGCGTCCTGATTCTAAGCGTTCTAAATCGAGAATGTCGTTGACTAAACGCACTAAGCGATCACTGTCAATGGCGGCAATTTCAATCATACGTTTAAACTTGTCTGGTTTTTTATCGTAGATACCAGTATTTAATAAACCTAGTGCAGCTCGAATAGCAGTTAAAGGGGTACGCAGTTCGTGACTAACTATACTAATAAACTCACTTTTAAGAAGCTCAATTTTTTGCTGCTCGGTAATGTCCTCTGCAATACCCGCTACCCGTACTACTTCCCCTAGTTCATTTTTGATAGGAAACGCGCGATCCCGAATCCAACGCATTGAACCATCAGGGCGGATGATACGATATTTTGTATCCGATTGCCCTGTTCTTACTTGTTCCATAAATGCGGTTTCCACGCTCAAGCGATCCGCAGGGTGAATTGCATCTAACCAATTGGAAAAGTTTTGGTAAATACTTTCACAACTTCTTTGCCAGATGCTTTCGTAAGCAGGACTCACATATAGAACTTGCTGATTGTAAATATCTGTCATCCAAAATACAGCTTGGATGTTTTCTGCAAGTTGGCGAAACTTTTCTTCACTCTGGCGTAAAGCATCTTCGATACGTTTACGCTCAGTAATGTCATTGTTGATTTCCAGAACCTTAATTGGTTTACCAGCATTATCTCTTTGTAAAACCCAACGGCTGGCTACAGTCAGGGGTTGAGCATCTCGGCTCAAATGAATAATTTCTCCTTCCCAATAGCCTTTTTCAAAAAGTTCTGCTTCAATTTCTGTTAATGGTTGAGGAAATTGACTTTGTAAGAGAATATTCGAGATTTGACCTATTGCTTCGGCTTTTTTCCAACCATACATATGCTCTGCTCCCTCGTTCCAGAAAGATATCACCCCACTTATGTCACGGGTGATAATCGTGTCGTGTGCTAGATCCAATAACTGCGCCTGCTCTAAAAGAACAAGTTGGGTTTGTTGCTGCTCTATCACCGTTTCTAAAAGACGATCATTTGCTTGGGTCAGTTGTGCAGTGCGCTCGACTACCCGTTGCTCAAGTTCGGCATTCAGTTGTTGCAGGGCAATTTGCGCCTGTTTGCGTTCTGTAATATCTCGACAAACGCAGAATCGCAGAATTTCTCCCTCCCATTCCACGATACTAATGCTGATCTCTACATTATATATAGAGCCATCTTTTCGTCGGTGGTAAGTTTCTAGAACTCCAGTTTTGAAGTTGATATAGTCATGCATTAATTGCTGAAGTTCAGATGGCGTAAATTGAGCATCCCAGTCTATAATATTAAGCTTTGCGGTTTCTTTATGCGTGTAACCAAGCATTTGAGCAAATCGGAGATTGGCATCGATCACATTTCCTTGCAAATTCAAAATCACGATGCCATCAAATGAGGTATTAAAGAGTGTTTGAATACGAAGTAGCTCTTTTGCTAGAGTTTGTTCTGCTTGTTGACGCTCTGTTAGTTGGGTTTGTAGCTGTTCAAACAAAGCTGCTTGCTGGATAGCAATGCTCACCTGCGCTCCTAACTGCTGTAGTAGATCAATTTCTCTTGATTGCCACTCACGAGGCGCCGCACAGTGATGAGCAGCCAGTAATCCCCATAATTTATCTTTCACGAGAATGGGAACTACCAAATTTGCCCTGACTTGGAGGCTGGACAGGAATTCAACGTGACAGGGGCTAATACCAGCATTATAAATATCAGCTTTAGCAGTAACTAAACCTCTTTTAAAGGGTTCGACGTTTTCTTCCCCAATGCATGGGTCGTAAATCTGAAGTGGTAATATAGGCATCCATTCAGATGTAACAGACTCGACGACAGTCGTTCCACCCCAGCCAGGAAAAAATTTGAAGATAGTGACGCGATCACACCCCAAAAACTGCCGCACTTCATCAACAGTAGTTTGTAAAATTTCCTGTAAATTGAGCGGTTGTCGAATACGCTGTGTCATTTCCATCACTAAACGTTGTTGCTGAAATTGCTGTTGTAGCTCTCTTTGCGCTTGCTTGCGCTCGTCAACAGCCATAATAGTTCCTGTCATGCGGACAGGCTGACCTGCTTCGTTATAAAATGCGTGTCCCCGTCCCTCAACCCAGTGAATGCTACTATCTCCCCAAACCACCCGAAACTCACAGTGGTAGGCGCCCTTCGTTTGTAGTGCTTGTTGTAGTACCTGGTTTACCAAAGAGTTATCTTCAGGATGCACACAAGCTGCAAAAGTTTCATATCTACCATCAAAGCTACCAACAGCCAAGCCAAATAACTGCTCATGTTCTGGCGACCACTTGATTTCTCCTGTCACCATATTCCAGTTCCATATGCCCATTTGTGCCGCAGATAGTGCCATCCGCAGTTGTTCTGCATTTTCCTGAGCTAATTGTTGACACAGTTTTTTTATCTTTTGTTTACTTTTGAGAAAATTGCTAGTTAGGAGGTTAATTATCAACCCAACTAATAGGAAAACAGCTAGCCGCAATATATCCTGTGGCTCAGAGGGAAAAAGGTGATATCGAGGAGGAATGAAGAAATAATCAATTGCCAGCGTCGAAAGAACGATTGTAACTATCCCTGAACGAAAACCACCATACCAAGTGCTTACAAGGATAGCTATGTAGAAAAAAGCACCAATAGTTCGAGATATAAGCGGTTCTAAGGAAAGTGACAGCATTAGGGCGATTGCCGTTGAGCCTATAGCAACACCGTAAGACAATAATTGTGGATAAAATCGCATAATTCTTGTCTCTCCCTAGCCCTATGTTTGTACTATATTTAGTTTTGGACTTTGACGCGCGCGTGTTCTTTCAATGCGGCTCATTACCCGTGTCACGAGTTCCGGGCCTAGGACTGGCTTGTTGATAAAATCATCGGCTCCAGCGGCAAAGGCTTGTTGAAGCGATTGAGAATCAGTATGGGCTGTCACCACCAAAATAGGCAAATCTCCCCAGTGAGCATCTTGGCGCAAAACTTGACACAACTCTAACCCATTAACTATTGGCATTTCTAAATCTAGCAACACTAAATTTGGTGAGGTTGCGATTAATATTTCCCAAAATTGTTGTGGTTGAGATAAGGTGATTACTTCTAACCCCCAAGGAGTAAGTAACTGCGATAATCCAGCTAGGATTACAGGGTCATCATCAACTATTAAGACCTTGGCTAATGATGGTTTGGCTTGAGGCAGGACACGAGTTATCGTCCCAAAAATTTGCTCAATTGTTGAAGGTTTATGTAAAAATTGCCGCGCGCCTAAGCGTGATACTGCTAATCTATCAGCAAGGCTATCTCGTGCTGTGAAAACAACAATTGGCAGATTAGGGTAATTTTGTACCAGTTCGTGTAATAGCGTTAATCCATCTTCTTGGTTACCGGGAAAGCTCAAATCTAGTAAAACTGCATCAGGAGTTGCCAAGGCTAGGAGTGATCGAGCAGTGATTAAATCGGGAGCAATTTTCATTCGCATTCCCCAAGCCCCTGCAGAAGCCAACAACTGCTCCCTCAAAGTAGTATCATCATCAATTACTAGTACACGATGAGTTTGCTGCAAAGGAGCAGGTTGAGCAGTAAGCGTTGCGGGTGGTTTTGCTAACTCCTGTTGCAATGCTGTTACCAGTTGGGAAAAATGGTTAATTTCATTCGCATTCAGCGTGCATTCTCGGACGAGTAAATCCTCTAATTCTCGCGCCAGTTTAGAACCTTCTGGATATCCAAACGTTCCCATTGAACCTGCTAGCTTATGTGCTTCATGCAATGCTTGCTGCTTTCTTTGGGCTTGTAAGTTGCCTGCTAAGAGCGCAGTTTTTGCTTGCTCTAGCACCGTTACCTGTTGACTAAACGAATTACGGAATCGTTCTAATACCCGATTTATAGAAGCTAAATCTTTCGCGCGGGGTTTTTTGTGAATATCTTGTTGTTGCGTTGCCGCATGATTAGTATGGTCTGGGGCACGATTTAAGCGATAGCCCATTCCATAGACAGTTTCTAGGAATTCTTGAGTCAATCCTCCTGCTTTCAACTTCTTGCGTAGATCTTTAATATGAGTTGTCACTGCATTTTCAACTGGTGCATCTTCAAAACCCCAAAGCCGATCTAATATTAACTTCCGGCTAAAGATGCGATTGGGATTTTGTAAAAACAATTCCAGCAGTTTGTATTCATTCGCGGTGAGGGAAATTATTTGTTCCCCACAAGTTACTTTGCTAGAGTTTTGATCTAAAGTGAGATTTCCCCAACTTAATGTGGATGATGCGACTATCCCACTTCGACGTAACCAAGACCGAATTTTCGCCAACAATGCTTCTGGGTTGTATGGTTTGATAACGTAATCATCTGCTCCAGCATCTAATCCTGCAATAATGTTTGTATCACTATTAAAAGCAGTTAATAGCACGATTGGTTTGCAGTAGCCTTGCGATCTTAGTTGCCGACATAAGGTAATAGCATCCACTTTCGCAATGAGCCAGTCCAACAAAATTAAATCATATTCAGCCGACATTACTAAGTCTAACCCAGTTTCGCCATCATTGGCTAAGTCAATACTGTAATGATTTGCTCTAAGTAACTCTACTAGTGCCGTACTGAGTGATATGTCAGCCTCTATCAACAAAATTTTCATAAGCGGCATAATCGCGAGGATTTGCATTACACCTTGATTACATTTTGCATTATCTTTACCTTTGCTGAAATTAGTTATTAATATATATAAATCGTTACATTTGCTAAAGATAAGGTATTAAAGACGGCGCCTCCAATGTTGGATTAATTATAGCTTTTATCGCTAGCTCAAAAATTCATCACGGAAGGTCAACAATCAACATCGTTATAGCTAAGGACATGATCAACATTTTTGTTCAACAAAACTAACATGTCTTTAATAGTATAGGGCTTAAGCAAAAAATCGGTAATGCCGACTTCTCGAACTAGCTCTTCGTTCATACTGAGTCCACTCATAGCAATGATTTTGACGTGGGGATTTAATTGCTTTAAGGCACGAATCGTAGTAATACCATCCATTCCAGGCATCATCATGTCAATGACCACGCCTTTAATTTTGGCTTGATGTTGGGCATAAAGTGCGAGCGCATCAATACCGTCACAAGCGGTTAGCACCTGGTAGTAGTATGTTTCTAAAGCTGTTTTAGACACCGAGCGAATGTGTACTTCATCATCGACTACGAGAATCGTTTCTCCGTGTCCTATGGGAAGCGTTGCTGCTTCGATAGGTGCGGGTTCTGTCTGTTGCAAAGCAGGAATAAAGACTTTCATTTGAGTACCGCGACCAACTTCACTGTATACGTTTACAAATCCACCATGACTTTTAATAATTCCAATCACCTTGGATAACCCTAGTCCGGTTCCTTTGCCTACTTCTTTCGTGGTAAAAAACGGCTCAAAAATACGATTGAGTATTTCTTTTGCAATCCCCATTCCTGTATCAGCAACCGTAATTGCAACAAAGTCACCCACTTTTGCATCTAGATTCATGCGCGTATAATGCTCATAGATCGTTATATTTTGAGCAGTGAGAACGAGGGTTCCCCCTTGTGGCATTGCCGAAGCGAGCATTGATCGTTAGATTCATTAGTACTTGATGCAATTGGGTGACATCGGCATTCACAGTCCAGAGGTTTGGCTCAAGATCAAGCGAAATATCAATTGATTTGGGAAAGGTTTGTTTAACTACTTGTCTGATTTCTGCCAGTAGATGTTTGACTTCTAAATCTGTGCGCTTACCTTCCATGCCACGTGCAAATAATAACACTTGCTTGACTAGATCCGCACCGCGTTTGGCGCTGGTTTCGAGAATTTGGAACCACTGTTGTTGCTTGGGGTCGGCGCCAGGAAATTTTAGTGGTAGTAATTGAGCCGTTGCTAAGATGGGGGTAAGAATGTTATTGAGATCATGAGCAATGCCACTAGCAAGCGTACCTAAACTTTCGAGCCGTTGGGCACGTAGAAATTGCGCTTCGAGTTGCTTTTTCTCGGTAACATCGGTGTTGACGACAAGGATAGATTTGGGATTAAGAGCTTCATCTGTGATTAAAGTCCAATGGCTTTCTACCACAATATTTTTGCCGTCCTGGGTGATTTGGTATAATTCTCCTTCCCACTCTCCTTGCTGTAGGAGGACTGCTTGGATTGGTTCGAGTTGCAATTGGCAGTCTCCCACTTTGTACAGCAAATATGCAGCATATTTGCCTCGCACGTCGGTTGCCTTCCAGCCATATAGTCGTTCAGCCCCTTGATTCCAAAACACAATGCGATGCTCTAAATCGTAAACGACGATTGCATCCTTGCAAAAATCAAGCAATGCCGCTTGTTCACGAATAGTTTGTTCGGCGGCTTTACGTTCTTCTAGTTCAGTTTGCAATTGTTGATAGAGTTCAGCTTGTTGAATAGCAATGCTAACGTGCGTTGCCAGTTGCTTGAGCAGGTCAATTTCGATGGTCTGCCATTGTCGAGGTTGGGAGCAATGATGGGCAGCCAGCAATCCCCACAGATGCTCGCCTTGCAAAATCGGAACGACGAGATTGGCTTTAACTTGAAACTTTGTCAGCAACTCCAGATGGCACGGCGTTAGCCCAGCAGTATAAACATTGGCTTTGGCAGTAACTAGCCCGTGTCGGAAAGGTTCAATATATCCTTCGACAAAACAAGGTTCATCAATGGTGGTCGAGCGAATAGAAAGCCAATCTGAACCCACCGATTCCACCTCTACAGTGCCCGTCCAATCGGGATGAAAACGAAAAATCACCACGCGATCTGTGTGTAAAAATTGGCGCACTTCATCCACGGTGGTTTGCAGCATCGTGTTAAGATCAAGTGATTGTCGAATTCGCAGTGCAATATCGCATAGCAGTCGATCTCTATCTCGTAGCTGCCATAAACTGGTGTTAGTTAACATAGAGGGCGCCTGAAATTGTATCGTTGTTGGTGTGGAATTAAGCACATTGTTGTGGTTAAAAGACAACGTGGTTTGGTTTTGACGCAGAGATAAACCTTTAACAAGCATTGATCAAATACTTTCATGAATAAGGTGTAAAATTCCAATTTTTAGCGACTGGCGCCCAATCCTAAAACTCTCTGCGGCGCCAAAATTCTTTCTAAACTAAGGTGTGAAGCCGATTTTTCTTGTATATTGGGCATATCTTGCCAACAGCTACGACAAAACCAAGACACCTGACGATGGCGAACATGGCGGATCATTCGATGCGAACAACAAGGGCAAGTAGCCATAAAATTTCTTCCTTAAAACAATGTGGTTGATATAACACAGACAATACTTAGACTTGGACAAGAATTTAATTTGTCAATGACCAATAATTAGACTGTATGCAGGGAAAGTAAAGACTTAGTAAAGATTACCAATTGTTAGTAAATCGTTTTATATTGAAATATTTTTCAGAAAAACAATAAATCTAAAGAAATGTATCAATGCCGTAACAATTGCAAGACTTAAAAAGCTTGCATAAGCATTTTTCTGGACGAATTGAATTGTTTCAATTTGTTAGAGTGTCTAGCTCTCATCCCCAATTAAAGGCGCCTTAAGGTTCAGCAACTTTGTAATCTGATTGGAAAGCAAGCTTGGATCAGCAGCATAATCAATTGCCCCGACCGCTTGAAACTGCTGAAGCCTTTTTGAGTCAAGCCACTTGGCACCAGTGGTTAAGATGACCACGGGAATGTTTTGAGTTTCAGGCTGTGCCCTCAGTTTTTGCAAAAATGTGAAATAATCTGTATAAGGTGAAGAAAGTGCTAGTAAGATCGCATCCGGTTGATCTTGAACGGCACGTTGTAATCCTTCTGACAAAGAACCCGTACTAAAGACTTGCCATCCGCCAAAGTCCGTCAAACTCAGGTGCAAAATTTCTCCAAGATTAGCTTCATTATTAATTAACAAAATTGTTTTAGCGGTCATAGCCGTTGCAAGCAAACCTTTCATAACTTTTACATTTAACAATTGGTTTAAGGTTTTTTGCACCTTATATACAAATCTGACTTTTCACGTCTTGTGGAAAAACAAACGTAGAACCTAACCCCCCGACCCCCTTTCCGGTATCTACTGTGTACACACATCTTTTAATCCTGCTTATATTCCCCCTTTGTGTACGAGTGTGTCTTTGTGGTTTATCTCTTTAAGGAACCACAAAGGTCACTGCATGTCACAAAGGAAGAGGAGAAAGATAAGAAAAGTAACTTTGAGAGGCTTGTGTGTACACATTAGTTCCCGGTATAGGAAATTCCTGAGTATAATTACTCCCCTCTCCTTGTAGGAGAGGGGTTGGGGGAGAGGTTTTCAACATACAAATGAATTGTCAGATATACAAATAAGCTAAATTATAAAAATGGAGATTTAGTAAAGATAACAGTTACGTTACAAACGTTAAATTATTAAATTATTCTTCCCACCCTAAAATCTCTGCCACTTCTGCCACCAAGGTAGCGGGTTGGATCGGTTTGGAAATCAGGCCCAGAACGCCCATTTGAGCAAACTTGGCACGGTCGCTGGGCAAAACTTTTGCTGTTAGCAGAATTACAGGAATTGAGCGTGTGTCTAAATTCGCCTGAAGCCTCTCATGCACAGCAACTCCATCCATCCCAGGCATGGACACATCCAACAAAATGGCATTTACCGATTCTGTCTGTAAAATTTGTAAACATTCTTCTCCACAGGCTGCCGTCAGCGTTTCCCACCCTGCTAGGTCTTCCAGACACGCCTGCACTAATTCTCGAAGGCGTTCCTCATCATCGACGACTAAAATTTTTCTATCTGTCATAAATTATTTTTATTTTATAGTGGAACAGGTAAGGTGAAGAAAAATTTACTGCCAGTGCCCAAGGTACTTTCTGCCCAAATTTTACCACCCTGCTTTTCAACAATACTGCGACAGATGGGCAACCCTAACCCAGTTCCTCCTTTTGAGCGTGCATCACTAGCATCAACCTGTTGAAACCGCCCAAAGATTGTTTCTAACTTGTCAGCGGGAATACCTCGCCCAGTATCGCTGACTTGGAATAACACGTGATCTATTTGCTGTTCGGCGCCTAAATGAATGACTGAATAGGGAGGTGAAAACTTAATGGCATTGCTTAACAAGTTGGTCAGGGTTTGGACAATTGTATCGCCTGCTGCCCAAACGCTTGCGTGACTTGGTGCAATCACAAGCGTAATATTTTGCCCACTTGCGAGCGCTTGTACTCCGTCTACCGCTTGCTGCATTAACTCATAAGCTTGGCAAACCGTCTTTTCTAAAACTGTGCGCCCTGATTCTAAGCGTTCTAAATCTAAAATGTCGTTAACTAAGTTAACCAGGCGATTGGTATCAATCGAGGCAATCTCGATCATGCGTTGAGCTTTGTCTGGCTTATTGGCATAAATTCCTGTTTTGAGTAATCCTAGCGACATCTGAATTGCCATCAGTGGTGTTCGTAATTCATGGCTAACAATGCTGATAAACTCATTCTTGATTTCTTCAACTCGTTGCCGCTCAGTAATATCTTCGGCGATGCCAGCCGTGCGAATGATTTCTCCAGCTTCATTTTTAATGGGAAAGGCGCGATCACGAATCCAGCGAATCGAACCATCCGCATGTATCACACGATACTCGTGGTCATAACAGCCCTGCGGCGCCTTCGAGCGTAAAGTTTGCTCCACACGCGGGCGATCCTCCGGATGAATCGCATTGAGCCACTCGCCGAAATTTTGATACAGCGACTCACGGCTTCGTCCCCACAGCGTTTCATAGGCAGGGCTAACATAGAGAACTTGCTGATTGGCGATATCCGCGATCCAAAATACATCTTGAATATTTTCGGCAAGCTGACGAAACTTTTCTTCACTGTGGCTTAAAGCGGCTTCAGTCCGTTTGCGATCACTGACATCAATGGCAACATAACCAAAGCCATTTACTTGCCCTTTTGGTGTTAAAATCGGCTGATAAGACACTAAGAAATGTCTCAAGGCGCCTTTCTTGCGGGGGTCATTGCCACTAACTTCGAGATTGATCAAGGGTTGTCCCGTTTCTAGAACCTGCTGATAAATCGGTTCGAGTGTTGAAGCCCAATCAGGAAATAGATCGAGCATTGAGTTACCAATATGTTCCTCAATGGCAAGATTGTTGAATGTAGCAGCAGATGCATTGATTTGAACAACCCGCATTTGATTATCTAGAATTGCCATTCCAATGGGGCTGTGGGTAAAAAAAGTATTTAGCCATGCTTCCCGGTTAGTCAACTTCTCCTGTAAACGTTTGCGTTCGTCGATGTCAAAAAGGTTACTGTGGCTCATGATAAAGTTTCCTTTATCGTCCTGAATAGCGGTTGCATTCAGGTTGAACCAACGGGTTGAGCCGTCTTTGGCAACCATCTGAAACTCCAAATTATTAATGCAACCCTGCTGCTTGAAGTTGGGAAAATTTTCGTAAAAAACCTGTTTGCTTTCAGGAGTAAGGAAATCAGCAAATTTCTGGTGCAAAATTTCAGCGCGGGTATACCCTAACCATTGGAGTTCTGTATTATTAATCCGAACAAACTTTCCATCTGCATCAAGTGAGTGATAACCACATGGAGAGTTATTGTAAATATCCTCAATTTCCTGTTTTGCCTGTTGTTGTTCAATCAACGCCACTTGCAAGTGATCGTTAACGGTGGTAAGTTCTGCGGTGCGCTCTGCAACTCGTTGTTCCAGTTCGAGTTTGGCTCTTACCAATTCAATTTCAGCTTGCTTGCGTTCTGTGATGTCTCGTGTTACTGCTAAAACTAAAGCCTCGGCTTGATCCGAGACAATTAGTGGCACCGCATGGGATTCTAACCAACGCTGAGTCCCTTTAAGGCCAATCATTTCAAACTCTAAGATAGCGCTCTTGCCTTGTGCTACTTGTTGTGTGAAGTTTAGAAACGCTTGCTGATAGGCTGGGCTAACCAGGGGACAAACACATTGCCCAAGCACTGCTTCTAAACTATCAGCTTCAATCATTGCAAGTCCGGCAGGATTCATGTTTTGCAGCATTCCATCAGCCGTTACCACCTTGACGCATTCAGGTTCGGCTTCAAAAATCGCGCGAAATTGTTGTTCGCTCTGCTTTAAAGCACCCTCTAAACGCTTGCGGTCATCGATGGCCATCACCGTTCCTAACATCCGTACCGCTTCCCCAAGCTCGTCATAAAACGCTTGCCCTCGTCCTTCAATCCAATGAATGCTACCGTCTGCCCAAATTACCCGAAATTCGTGCTGATAAGGTACACGAGCGCGCAATGAGTGGGCAACCACCACCCTCAAGCCATCTCGATCATCGGGATGCAGGCAAGCATCAAAAGTTTCATAGCTGCCATCAAACGAGCCAGAAGGTAAGCCAAACAACTGCTCATGTTCTGACGACCAGTTAATTTCCCCCGTCACTAGGTTCCAATCCCACATTCCCATCTGAGCTGCATTTAAGGCAATTCTTAAGCGCTCCGTATCGTCTTGAACAAATTGTTGGTTTAGTTGTTCAATTGTTGTCATGGTTGGATTTCCCCTTTAATGCTGGTGTTTGTAGCGAAGATACTTTGATGTAGGCTTCGTTCAATTCGGCTGAGGATTCGGGTTACGAGTTCTGGTCCCAAAATCGGTTTTGTGATAAAATCATCGGCGCCAGCGGCGAATGCACCAACAAGCGAGTCAGCATCTGTATGAGCCGTCACAACAAGGATAGGTAAATTGCCCCACTGGGAATCTTGCCGCACGACCTGACATAGCTCTAATCCGCTAACATTAGGCATTTCCAAGTCTAACAAAACTAGGTTAGGCTTGGTTGATACTAAAACCTCCCAAAAGTGTTGGGGTTCGGTGAGGGTGACAACTTCTAACCCCCAAGGAGTCAGTATACTTGACAATAGAGTTAATGCCGCTGGATCATCATCAACAATTAATACTTTGGCTCTTGATGCTTTATAAGGGGATAATACCTGAGTAATCGTCCGAAATATTTGCTCAGTAGTGGCAGGTTTATGCAAAAATTGTCGTGCCCCTAACCGAGAGACTGCTAATCTTACCGTGAGACTATCTCGAGCTGTAAATATAATTATCGGCAGATTTGGCGTTAGCCCTTTTATCTCTTGCAGTAGCGTTAATCCATCTAACTCTGCATCAGGAAAACTCAAATCCAGCAGAATCAGGTCAGGAGGCGCCTTTTTGAGACTACTACGAGCATCGGTAAGATTAGATATAACCTTTATCTGTACCCCCCAAGCTTCGGATTCTGCCTTTAATCGCTCGGTCAATGCCACATCGTCATCGATTACCAGCACTTTATAGGCTGGGGTGGTAGAAATTGGTAAAGCTGTCTGGGTCACGGGTGCTTTTGCTAACGCTTGCTGTAATGCGGTGACAAGTTCACAGTAGCGCTCAATTTCAACAAGCGTAAAAGGCGAGTCCTTCATTAATAAATGCTCCAGCGATCTCGCCAGCTTTGACCCATCTGGATACCCAAAGGTCGCTAACGAGCCTGCTAACTTATGCGCTTCAAGCTTTGCCGCTTGCAACTCTTTTGTTTGTCCTGCCAACAGGACGCTCTTTGCTTGTTTCAATACGGTGACTTGTTCATTAAAAGTATCACGGAATCGTTCTAGAATTTTGTTAATCGCGGACTGCGGTTTGTCAAGCTGGTTATTTTCTTTTGAGTTCGAGCTAGGAGCCGGCTTCAATCGATAGCCCATGCCATAAATAGTTTCAAGCAAGTCTTCAACTAACCCGCTTGCTTTCAGTTTCTTTCGTAAATCTTTAATATGAGTAATAATAGCCCGATCAGTTGGCGCCTGTGAAAGACTCCATAGCTTGTCTAAAATGGCACTGCGGCTAAAAATACGATTAGGATTTCGCAAAAACAATTCCAGCAGATTATATTCGGTTGCGGTGAGAGCAACAACAAGGTCATCCACTGTTACCCGACCGGAATCTGGGCTTAAACAAAGCTTACCCCACTTTAAAGTCGTTGGGTTTAAAGCACCCGACGAAGCAGCTATCACACCGCTACGGCGCAGTAAGGTTCGCATCTTGGCTAACAGTACTTCTGGAGCAAAAGGTTTACTTATGTAATCATCGGCGCCTGCATTAAAAAGAGCTACCACATCTTCATCGTCATCATTGGCTGTCATGAACAAGATCGGTTTTAAGTAGCCTATTGAGCGCAACTTTCGACACAGACTCATTGCGTCCAAGGAAGGCAAATGCACATCTAACAAAATCAAGTCATACTCTATGTCCGTTGCTAGGTTTAACCCAGCTTGCCCATCTAAAGCCTTGTCGAGGATGTAGCGATTTGCCGATAATACTTTAGTGAGTGTGGCACTCTGCAATCCATCATCTGAGACTAATAAAATTTTCATGAGTAATATTCTAGATGTGGTGTTTAGCTCAGTCAGCATTGACGGCGCCGTTAATAGTTATTGTTTGACTAGATAGCACCGCCGAGTCTTTAATAGTGCCATCAATAGTTAATACTTCACCATATAAATATAAATCGACAACGCATTGCCATCGCGCGCGTATTGGTTGGTGAACCAAAACTTGTATTAGCAGACGAACCGACAGCAGCGTTAGATAGTAAATTTGGTCGGGGTGTGGTGAATATTATGCAGAAATTAGCCAAGCAACAGGGCAGTACAATTTTGCAATATTTCGTAATATATTTTAAGACTTAACTATCGGGCAACGCGCGATTTGTTCAACTTGATTAAGTTTGTTGTAACAATTGCTCGATTTTCTTCAATTCTGATAAAGCTTTTTTCTGTTTTGTAATATCACGTGTAATCAATACTGCTACTATACTTTTATCAGGTTGCTGCATAGGTACAGCGTGAGTTTCTAGCCATCGATGGTTTCCTTTACAAGTAATGATTTCAAATTCTAACGTCCCGGAACTGCCTGCAAATACTTTTTGATTTAGTTTTTCAAATGCATCGCGGTATTCTGGGGTAATTAAAGAGTAAATATTATGACCAATTATATCATCACCTTTTTCAGCTTCAATCATTGCAAATCCTGCGGGATTCATTTCTAGTAAAGTCCCATCGCTTGCAAGCACCTTTACACATTCTGGTTCCGCATCAAATATAGTGCGCCAATATGAACAAGAATTGCGATCCACGGAAGTTTGGCTTTGTGCTACACGTCGTAATAATTTATTACGTTCCAAACGGTTAAGAATGCGGGCAATGAGTTCGGGGCCAACAATTGGCTTGCTGACAAAATCATCGGCGCCTACACTAAATACTTGATTTATAATATCAGCATCAGTATGAGCCGTTAAAAACACAATAGGCAAATCACTCCAGTGAGGGTCATTACGAACTACTTGACAAAGCTCAATACCGTTTATCTCTGGCATTTCTACATCTAAGATAAGTAAATCTGGTTTTGTTGCTTCTAATACTTCCCAAAATTTATTGGGATTATCCAAAGTACGTACTTTTAATCCCCAATGCCCCAGTAAAATTTGTAAAATTTCTAGAATTTTCGGGTCATCATCGACTGCTAAAATATTAGTTTCAGCATTTTCATCTCGCTCTAATACTTGTGTAACAACTTCTAAGACTTGTGTTGCTGTAGTCGGTTTCTGTAAAAAGGTATTTCCACCCTTACGAGCGGTTTGTAAGCGATTAGCAAAATCTGTCTTCTCTGTGAAAATTACAGCAGGTACAGGTGGTTTTCGTTGCTTGAGGTCTGTCAGTAAGCTACTAACATCCTCCCAACTTTCACAAACAGTAGGGTCGAGCAAAACAATACTTGGATGTTCACTATAAAGTTTAGTACGAGCTGTATTAACATCACTGGCGCCAATAACTTGTAAACCTTTATTTATTGCTTGATTTATAAGTTCGACTACTACTACTTCATTATCAACAACTAAAATCAATGGAAGTTGGTTTTGTTCATTTTCAGTTAACTGTGATGTTGGTGGTGAAAACTGCTCGATTTCTTGTACTAAAGCTTTTATTAATTCATTAATTTTTTTCGCATCGTTTGCGTTTAAATCATTTTCAGGTTGTAGCATCTTCTCCAGCTTACGGGCAATTTTAGAACCTTTTTCCAAGCCGAAAGTTCCTAGAGAGCCAGCGAAACTATGCGCCACTGTTTGTGCTGATGAACGTAAGTCTGGTTTAAAATTATTAGATTTTAAGGACTCAGCAGCTTGTACTAAAATATTGACTTGTTGAGCGACGACTTCTTTATACTTATGCCAGACTCCAGTGATTGCCGAAATCGTTTTTTGCTTTGAAGAAGCTGTTTCAACATGAGAGGTAGATTTCTCAGTTTTTTGATGTTGTAATGCTTTTAACCGATAACCAATTCCATAAACTGTTTCAACTATATCGCTAGATGCTCCAGCTGCTTTTAACTTTTGCCGTAACCCTTTAATATGAGTACGAACAGCATCTTCGCTAGGAACTTCTTCATAAGACCATAAATGCTCTAAAATCATTCCGCAGCTAAATACTCGCTTGCTATTCCGCATAAAAAGTTCTAAAAGCGCGTATTCTTTTGGAGTTAAAGCCAAGATTTCATTGCCATAGCTAACTTCACAACTAGTCGGGTCAAGTCTTAATTCTCCAGCTGTTAATACAGGTTGTGAAGACATTTGACCACGGCGTAAAAGAGCATGTATCCTCGCTATTAGCTCTTCTTGATCGAAAGGTTTAACAAGATAATCATCAGCACCTGCATTTAAACCGACTGCTTTATCGTGACTGCTATCGCGTCCTGTTAATAACAAAATTGGGGTTTGTAAACCTAAGTCACGAATTTGACGGCAAAGGCTGATACCATCTATTTTGGGTATTACAATATCAAGCAGTATTAAATCATACTCGTAAGTTTGAACTAAATCTTTAGCGGCTTCACCATCCGCTACTGTCTCAACTGCATAGTTTTGGTCGGTAAGGATGAGCGTTAGCGCTTCACAAACAAGCACATCATCCTCGATAACTAAAATTTTCATTACCTAATTATTTAGCGATGGGAACTGAAATTTTATAGCTCACAGTCAAGAAATTAGTCATATACTTTCTGTATATAATTAGCCTGCACAAAGCAAGCTTTATTTGTGCAGACCTGGGCTTTTAGTTTCAGGGCATAATTTACTTCGCATCAAATTAGTTTTATACTTACCATATTGATAATACAAAGTAGCCTGTCCCACAGTTGAGCTTTTTTACAAATCTTAAAACTTACTTAAAATTCCTCACGAGTTCCTCGAATTTAAAATTTAACCTCCTAAATCAACTTGCCCAGAAGGCGCCAGCAACTGCCCACCATGAATATTTACAGTGCCACCTGCCAGGGTTAAGGCTTGACCATTAGGCGCCTGTAAACTCGCTTTCTGTACTTGAATTGCTCTTGGATTTCTCCCATACTGCAACCCTGTAGGCACATTTACCATAAGTAATGAAGGTGTTTGGGGGTTTATGGTACTAAAAAGTTCTTGATTCTCAAACTGCACTCCATTCGCTGTTGTTCCAACAAAACTTCCTTGCATATCTAAAGAAGCATTCTGCCCAAATAAAATTCCATTCGGATTAATCAAAAATAAATTTGATGTACCAAGCACTCCCAACGTACCGAAAATATGGGATGCATTTCCACCTGTTACGCGCGTCAATATATTTTCTACTCCAGCAGGATTGACAAAATATACTCGTTGCCCATTCTGAATATTAAACTCGCTGAAACTATGAAAAAGATTGCTGCCACGTTTTGCACCACCCTCAATTTTGTCACCTAGGGCGCCGTTAATCGTCTGATTTTGATTGAGTCGAGAAGCTTCAGATTGTGAGAGCGTGTTGTCGGGTGTAATTTGTCCTTTAACTATTATGTTGAATTTACAAAAAAATCAAAGACTATCTAAAGAGTGTTTATTAAGATTTTGTTGTGGTTGTATTTTCTCAAAGCCGCAAATACACTCACGTCAGTTCCACCCATTATGGAAGAAGTTCCAGAAATAAATCATGCGTTTGAAGTTGCAAGGGAAAGTAAATTAACCAGAAAGGAGCTAGATGTGCTAGAAAAACGAGAAATGTTTATTCACGACAGCAAAAATGCAATTTTAAAAGCGCAACAGGATGCCGAAGCTAAGGGTCGAAAAGAAGGTAGAGAAGAAGGTAAAGTAGAGGGTAGAGAAGAAGGAGCATTCATAAAAAGCACTTTCTATCGCACGCTCGCTGCTTGGTGTTTTAGATGTACAAACGATTAGCCAAACTACGGGTTTAAGTGTGGCAGAGGTTGAACAATTACAACAACAATAAACATTGTCACTCGGTCAAGCTCAAATTTACGAGCGCACATGAACATTCATCTATCCTTTAACGGAGTTATTCCGTTATCCGTGAACGCTTATGTTTTCCTACAGGGTAGGATATCCCAAAGGAATATGAATGAATTTTAATTTTTTTAAGTCAACTTTTATACCAATAACTTAATAACCTCTAATTTATTATTCTACGATTACTTCTAACCCGCATTCAGTTGCAAGTTGTTGTGCAAGAGAGACTGAGCCGAATACACGCGAGTCATCATCTTCCCACTTGGATAAATTTATTGCAAGTAACTGTACGTAATCATCGCAACTAGTAATAATCCAGTTCGCTTCATCTACGTAACCCATCGAAACAAGCTTTCGTGTAACACTTTGGCAATCAATCATGCTACATTCGCAGCTTTCTCTAGCCTCATAAAGCGCCACCATTAAAAGCATTGGACAACTCTCATACATATTAGACATCTCCAGAAAAGATAAAACACCGCTCTCCAAACCTCTCCCCGCAACGGGAGAGGCTTAATTTTCCCCCTTCCCTCAAAGGATACTGCTGGTGCCAAACGGGGTCACACCCCACACTTTAACGATAAATCAACCATTTCAGACACAAGTGGCGCCTCAAATGATAACTCAAAAACCCTATTAATAAAGTAAAATAATACACTATGCTCTGGCAACTTTTAAGTTTGATCACGTTGCCAATTATTTACGCACGATTACTAATTGCACTAAATATATAATACATTTAGCGAACCTGCTTTTTTGATGATTTGAGTAAGAAAACTAGGACAATGCCCGTGATACCCCCAATCACGGCGCCCATAGTTGTACCTGTTGCAACTGTTACCAAAGCTGTTCGCAAGGTAAAATCTTCTTCTACCATTCCGGCGCCAAGATAACCAATAAATATACCTGCTGACCAAGCAACAGCATTGGCAACTATCCACCACATCGAAAAGCGAATTTGATTTTTGATAACTAGCCATTGGCAAAAACCTAGGATTGTACCCAAGAAGGCGCCTAGTAAAACTAATCCTTTGAAAAAAGTTAGAATTTTATTCGCATCGGAAACTCCTGCATAAACAATCGCCATTACATTACTAACTGTTAGCCCAGTAAACCATGCAAATAATCCACCTATGACTGTGGCAATTATCCAGCGAGTCGAATGGTGAATATGGCGCCTGATAACTAGCCATTGAGCAAACCCTAAAATACTGCCTTCTAAAGTACCGACTAAGGTAAAAGCTCCTTGGATATAGCCAAAATGGCTGATTATGATACTCACAACTCCGACAATTGCTAAACCAATAATTTCTGCAATGGATGTTGCGAATATCCATCTTTCCCATAGTCCCAAACTACTCCATTGATTTACTTTTCGTCGCGTCATGATATTTATCCCATCTAATACAAAACAACTATTGGGAGTTTATGCCATTGGTACGCAAGCGGTAAGATTGGCGCCAATCTTCCGCTTGTGTTTGAAAATCCTGTTTCTGATTAAATCTGATTAAAATAGTTTGTAAAACAAATTTTTTGTTTGCTCTTAAGCTATACAAAGTTGTTGATTACTAATATCAATCTCGCTGCATTGATACTCAAAATCTCGTAGAAGACGACAATTTTGTTGAATTAACTCTCCTAAACGCACAATCCTAAAAGGCGCCAGTTTTTGTTTAGCTACCAATTGTTTGCCTATTGAGTCGAAAAGCAACCAGCAACCCTCTACTAAATTTAATATGCTAATATCCGCGCGCGAACCAATCTTTAACGTGCCAATCTCAGATTCTGCTTCTAAAACGCGCGCTGGGTTAATGGTGACAGAAGTAATCGCACTGATTAAATCGTAAAAATTAAAGTTAGTATCCATATGCGCTCACCAAATTCTGCTAACAGTAAACCCACAACTGTTAACTTGATGAATTTTGATCTAAAGAAAAAACCAAATTCTATGTCTTTAATTATAGCTTTAAACCACAACTAATGCTAGAAGATATTACTTTAGATAGATTTACTTAAGTTGACAATTATTTGAAATCGATGAGGTGAACGAATGGGAACCTTGACGATGATTAAAAATGAAAATAAATTGCTAAGTAATTAATGTAATCTTTTTGACAAGGTATTAGCAGTGAAAATAAAGTTGTTGATTACTTGTTTTTTTTAGATGAGTAGAACTTAGTTATCACAAGAGCATTTGTATCGATTTGTAAAGTTGATGAATTCATAACTCTATCATACAATACATGATTATTAGTCTAATTTTATTTATATTTATCTCTTTAGATAGAGGTTGACAGAAGCCATAGCAGTTACTTTTAATAATTAAATCCAAATCCTTTTGAATCAGAAATGTCAGATTAATTTACAAAAAAGCAGGTTGCTATGGAAGTTCAAGAATTGTTGAAGCAACGTATTCAGGGTAAAAAAGATTTTCAAGGAATAGATTTATCTGGAAAAGATTTGAGTAATGCATACCTAGTTGGAGTAAATTTAAGCGGAGCAAAATTAATAGAAACTAATTTTCATGGAGCTAATCTTGCTGCCTCTAACTTAAGTGAAGCGAACCTAAGTAAAGCAGACCTCAGTGACGCAAATCTAGATGAAGTTAAGTTAATGAAAGCAAATTTAACAGAAGCAAATTTAAGTTCAGCTAACTTAATTGGAGTAAATTTGAGTCAAACAAATCTGAGTAAAGCAAATTTAACAAAAGTTAACCTACATTTATCTTGCTTGGAAGCCGCAAATTTAAGTGAAGCAAATTTGCAGTTTGCAAAGCTGGGTTGGGTAAAGCTAATAGAGGTAAATTTAATGGGAGCTGACTTGCGAAATGTTGATTTAAATGGAGTAAGCTTAAATGGAGCAAAGATGGCAGGGGCAATTATGCCTAATGGAGTTATTCATAGTTAAATCCGAATATCTCCAATATCTTCTCAAAACCAACGTGTAAAAAGCTAATTACTATTAAGTAATTGGTGTAATGTTTTTAAAAATACATTAGCAGTGAAAGGTTTTGCCAAAAAATATTTTACACTGTATTCAATAGCTTTGATTTTTTCCTCATTGTCATTTGAACCACTTAGGGCAATAATTTTGACATCTGGCGTTATTTTCTGTAATATTCTAATGGTTGTTAATCCGTCTAATGTTGGCATCATTAAATCGATTATCACGGTTTTAATTGTAAGCTTATTCTGAACATAAACTGCTATAGCTTCAATACCATTATTCGCAATTAAAACTTGATAATTATGTGTTTCTAATGTATTATTGCAAACTTCAGATATAGCTGTTTCATCATCGACAAATAAAACTAATTCTCCATGTCCATAGACTATACTTGTATCTTCTTCGACAACTGTATCGGGTTGCATATTTGCTGGTAAAAATACTCGAAAAACTGAACCCTTATCATTACTACTAACTTCAATAAAACCACCATGACTTCTGACAATATTAAGAACGGTGGGTAAACCTAAACCAGTTCCTTTTTCCGGTTCTTTAGTGGTAAAAAATGGGTCAAATATTTTATCGATAATATTTTCAGGAATACCAGTCCCTGTATCGAAGAAGGTTACTACAATGTAGTTGCCTTCTTGCGCCTCAGTATTCATTTTTGTATAGTTAGTATCAATGACCTGATTAGAGGCTGTAACGGTTAAAGTACCTCCTGAAGGCATTGCATCACGCGCGTTTATCGCTAAATTCATAAACACTTGATGTAGTTGCGTTGCGTCGGCGCTTACACTCCATAAGTTATCAGCAAAATTTCTCTTGAATTCGATTGATTTAGGGAATGTACTTAGGGTGATTTGTTCAACGTCTAACAGTAAATGTCTCACTTGAACAATTAAACGTTCTCCATCATCATTACCGCGCGCGAAGCTGAGAATTTGCTTAACTAAATCTCTACCCCTTTTTGTACTCGTTTCCAAAATATTTAGCATATCCTGATTGCGCTTGTTGATATGTGGAAGCGTTAAAGGTAAAAGTTGAGACACTGATAAGATTGGTGTTAAAATATTATTGAGGTCATGAGCTATTCCACTTGCTAAAGTACCGATATTTTCCAAACGCTGAGTACGTGTAAATAATTAATACTAATTACGGATTGACATAATGCTAAAAGGAGTAATTTGCTTGAATGTGTAGCAAGCAATAATTTTAAGTGATTAATATTTGTTGCAAAAAGTAATCTTTACAAGCAGTTTTCTTAGATAGGGTTCAAAATAAAGGTGTGAGTCTTTTTTGGGTACTGGAGTTCCTAGTTTAAGACAAAGGAGGTTTGGAAATGAATGGAAAAGTGTATATCCTGATTTCAGCAGCCATCTTTGCTTTCATGGCAGTATTACATCTTATCCGGTTAGTTAATCATTGGTCGGTTAATGTTGGAGCGATTACTGTTCCGTTTTGGGGATCATGGTTAGCACTGGTAATTGCGGTTGCACTAAGCATCTGGGCTTTTCGCCTAGTCGCCGAGTTGAGTGGTAGCCATCAGTAATAGTTTTTTACAATCTAATTTAAAATAAGCAAAAAAAGCTTTTCTTTTAGATGACAGGCGCCGATTGGTTATATACTAATGGCGCTTTCATATTTAGCTTTCTTAGTCTGACGAGCAGCTAAGATAACTGTTAACTGATAATCAATTAATGATTTGATATACAAAAACCCAAGCTTGCTTAAAAGCTAAAAGTAACCTACTTCCAAATCAGATATGAAGTAGGTTCTATTAAAACACTGATAACTCTATATGTTTTATTATAGACTTAAGTTAAGACTAATGCTATAAAATACTACTTTGGATAGATTTACTCTAAGTTTATAATTTTCAATAGTTAATGACTTAGATTTCTATACAAAAGTTAAACATTTATCAAGTCATCTTCACAACTTCCTCAAATTCTTTTTTTAACTTAATAGTAGAGCCTTGTTTAGACTCTACTATCAAAAACCAGAAGTGTGTTTGAAAAATATAAATATGTCTTCGTTTATTAAGCGAAGAATTAATGGAGTTTTATGAACATAGATTATTTAATAGCAGGTAGTGGTTTATCAGCATTAGTATTTGCTGCACTAATGGCAAAATCTGGTAAAAAGGTTCTAGTTCTGGAAACACATGAGTATCCAGGTGGCTTTGGACACACATTTAAGTTGGCAAATAAATATAAGTTTAATGCACAGTTGCATTATGTTTGGGATTGTGGTGAAGGACAAACTGTAAATCGAATTTTAAAAAGGTTGAATCTTGATAAAGAAGTAACTTTTGAAGAGTATAATAAAAATGGATTTGACCATATGAGAATGCCGGGTTACTCGCTAGATATACCTTCAGATAATAGCGAGTTAATAAACAGGCTTACTCTTCTTTTTCCTAGCGATACAGATAACATTAGAAGATTTATTTTAGAAATACAAAAAGTCAGAGAAGGATTACGTAGCTTAACCTTTCCAATTAATTTTATAAAACTGGTTAAAAATCTTGATGTAGCCTTATGTGCTTTGAAGTATTTAAATAGTACACTTCAAGATGCTTTCGATAAATTCAAATTACCTCAAGAAGCACAAACATTACTAGCATTGCAATGGGTTGATTTTTTATTACCACCAGACCAACTCTCGTTTTATGCTTGGGTGGTTTTGTTTAATGGATATCAACAAGGCGCCTTTTATCCAACAAAACATTTTGAACATGTAATTAACTCTTTAGTAAAAATTATTGAAGATAATGAAGGCAAAGTTTTTCTCAATTATGAAGTTACAGATTTTTTAGTGGATAATAAAACAGTGATAGGAGTAAATGCAATTAATAAAATGACCCATCAAAACCATAAATTTATTGCCGAAACAACTATTTGTAATATTGACCCCAAAAAAGCTGCTCACATGATTGGAATGAGTAAATTTTCTTTGGCAGTGCAAAAACAATTAAATTATGAATATTCTCCTTCTAATTTCATGGCTTATTGCGTTGTTAAAGGTATCGATTTACGAAACTATGGTTTTGGCAATTGGAACACATTTTATTGTGGACATCGCGACTTGAACGAAGCATTTTATCAAATGTATGAAAAACATGACTTTTCTAATCCTAGTTTTGCTATCACTACACCCACACTGTTAACCGAACACGAACGCGACTGTCCAGAAGATTGTCAAATTATCGAGTTTTTAACTGTTGCTAACTATAATTATTTTAAACAACTCAAAGATAATGACAAAAAAGCATATCGTCAAAAGAAACAAGAAATTTTAGACCATATACTTGATGTGGTTGAAAAAAACTACATTCCAAATTTGCGGAAGTATATAGTTTTTGAAATTACAGGTAGCCCTACTACGAATGAACGATTTTGTTGGTGTCCTCAAGGTAATTCCTATGGTTCTAATTTAACACCTCAAAATATGGGCATTGGCAGATTAACTTATAAGACATCATTAAATAACTTCTACTTCTGTAATGCCTCATCTGGTTTCCCAGGATTTGCTCCTACGTTTTGGACTGGGGCGATGTTGTACCAAAGATTATCGAATGATTGGTTTTTACCATAATCAAAAGGATATTAATCATGAAAATTGCAATTATTGGTGGTGGCGCCAGTGGTATGGTGACAGCATACTTACTCAATAAAAATGGACATGATGTAACAGTGTTTGAAAGACAACCTATTTTGGGTGGGCATATTCGGACAATCAATAAAAATGTTAAATTTCATCAATCTCCAAATAACTTATTTTTAGAAGGTGGTGTAATTGAATTTCCTTTAAAGTTTTATAACTTCCTCAACTTGATGAAAGAACTAGAGGTAGAGCTAGAAGCAGTTGATATTGGCTCGTCATTATTTCTCAAAGATGGAAGACACTTTCTTTCTGGTTCTGCAATCCGTAAAAATTATACTGGATTCCAGAGACTAATCGAATTTCTGAGACTCGATACCATTTATGCTCGCTCTACTGGTTTATGGTTAAAAACACACCTTGCCCAAATTCCAGATTTATACGACAAGCCAATGTCTTATTACTTAAAATCTCCATGCATTCGGAATAATTGGATAAAATTGCTAACAATGTATAGTTATTCGATGCCGTTTGAACTCATAGACAATTTCCCTGCAGAATTAGCAATTCCTGCTCTGAGAAATTACATATATACAGGATGGGTAAGAATTAAAGGGGGAGTGTATTCATACATTGAAAAAATATTAGATAAATTCAATGGCGATATCTTGCTAAATGTTGAAGTTGCTGATGTTTCCAGAAAATCGGGTATTGTTAAAATCGAACTAGTTGATGGAGAAACATATACCTTTGATAAGGTTGTGTTTGCGACACCACCCGACCAAGTATTGAAATTATTATCAGACTCAACAGATAACGAAATAAAACGATTTTCTCAATGGAAGAAAAATGAAGCACAAACTATATTGCATACAGATACATCTATGTACCACCGACACGGTATTAATACATTTTCGGAATTTGATTTCTTTGAAACAGAAAGTGGATGGGGGTATAATGCCTACCTCAACCAGCTTTGTGGGGTAGCATCAGACCAAAAATATAACTTGGCTTTTAACTTACATAGTATTATTGCACCAAATAAAATCATCCATATTTTCGACCATCATACACCACTATATACTGTCGATTCTTTCAGATATAGAGATGAAGTAGTCATGACTAATGGTGACAATAATACTTACCATGTGGGAGCATACTTGGGAGATGGATTACATGAAGGCGCCGTTACGTCTGCTATGCGGGTTGCAAAGCACATAGGAGTTTAACGAGGTACTTATCGCTGAATAAACTCAACAGCTTTAGCTGTGCCAGTGAGTTGGTTTATTGTATAAGTCTATGTTTGCCCAAGCGCAGAGTGTTATGAGGCGCCACAACTGAACCAACACAGTTCATACTAAATTCCGGTTGGAGATAATTGGCTGTTGATGCAATACAAATTGCTGCCAACGCTTTATCAAGGTATGCAACAAGACTTGAGCCAGAATCGAGGGTTGAAACAATGCAATCGAGGGTTTGAGCAGATGCAACACTTCCAAAAAGGTGCGACGAACTGTAGCTCGCTCAACGGTCAATTCCATTAACTGATCCCAGTACCAGTTTACGTTTCTGTTAACACCTCTTAAATCATCTAAATTTTACTAATTGCCAGGGCAGGTACGATATTTGATATGATAAATCAAACCTCTGTGTGCAAGGTCGAAGGAATCTACAGTAGCCATACCTTGACCACTAGCTGACATTGCGGCATTCACCCGCATGTTCAAACTGTCACCACAGCGCGACCAGACATCAGCAACGGTTGCTAAACTATCTCGAACGTTGTACTGGGTTTCACCATTAAATTTGCGCGAAACAACAGGCCCGCGTCCACCAGCGAAGAAATATTCTGCTCTTAGTTGCCCAGTGGTTTTAGGCGCAACATAGCCTCGATAATCAGCATCGTAGAGGGAAATTTGAAAGCCTTGAGGTACTTTGATCGGAATGGTCAAATTACAGCTTTTGCGGCTTTCTCTGGAGTTATTTGCAAGGGCTATAAATTTATCAAATAGAATAGTTAGCTCTTGACCATCAGGGCTAACGGTAACATTCGCAGAGCCTCCAGGACAACCATTGCCACCATAACCAGCGCCAACAATTTCAACTTTTGGTGCAGCAAAGGCAGGGCTAATAAAGGCTGTCATTAATGTGGCTGTAGCAAGAAAAGTTTGTACAACTGCAATTGGTGTTTTTCGTAAATTTTTATTATTCATACTCACCTTCTTTCCTTAGAAAGCAGTGTGAAGCGCTTAAGAAAAACATTTGAAAACTTTCGATACAAATATTTACATCTTTTTGTTTTCCATTGCCTCCACTACCTTGCTTTTATTAAGGAGACGTTTATTTTTTCTACCTATCATTTTAACTTATTTTCTAATGAAGGCATGATTAGTGGTTGACAAAATTTACAATTCATAGTAAAAATTTACTGCAATATACATAACATCAACCGCTGATATGATTCGGCTCCAACGTTTCAAGGTTGTTCTTGTCGTTTATCGTTGCAAGGATTCTAACAGTGCTAATATATTAGGTATAGGCTTTCTATAGTGCCAATCGTAGTTGTGGTAAAGATAACTTTACTACAGAAGCCCTCTGTATTTTGGCGAAGGTATTGAATTGACTTCGCATTTAATTGCTCATACCACTCCAGAGAGTTTTTCATTAAAATTGTGACAATATCGGACTTACGATATTTTTTCTATTAACATCTGCTTATCATAAAAGATGTGGCAAGTATTTTGTCATTCTGGAGGCTCAGTAAATGACAGATTCTACGATAACTAGTTCCGATACTGTAATACCGCATCGGCGACTCGCTTTAGGGCTACCAGCTTGGTTAATATTAATCTGTATTGTTGCCTTTACAGCGTTACTAGCTGCTGGTGCTGCTATTTGGAAAAACGCACCTCCCATTCCTGATGTCATGCGGGCGCCACAACAGGAAATTATTTTAACAAAGGCAGAAATTCAAGAAGGTCAGACAACTTACCTGGCACGCGGTGGACAACATATTGGTAGTATTTGGGGACATGGCAGCTACCTTGCCCCGGATTGGACAGCCGATGTTTTGCATCGCTGGGGACTCGCCACTGCTGGGATTTTGTACAACGGAGAGCCAACCTTGAAGCAGAGTGATTTGGAAGCATTGGCTCTTCCTGAGCGCGCAGCTTTAGAAGCTAGAGTGAGTGAGCAATTCAAGACCAATAGATATGATCCTAATACTCATGAGGTATTGCTAACCAATGCCCAGGCACAGGGATTAAAGCAGGTCTTTAGTGATTATGAACATCTATTGACCTATGGGTCTGTGATTCACTCGATCCCCCACGGATGGTTTAAAGACCCGACCCAAATTCATAATGTGACGGCGTTTTTTGCCTGGACTTCCTGGGCAGCTGCTGCCAACCGTCCCAATGCCAATTTCTCTTACACCGCTAACTGGCCCCATGATGATTTGATTGGCAATGAACAACCAAGGCAGTTTATTCTCTGGTCGATCATCTCCGTTGTACTGCTCATAGGTGGAATTGGCGCCTTTCTACTACTGTATCTGTCACAAGAAACACCTGATGATATCCAGACTGTACCATTTCGTCCAGTAGTTCGCATTCCAACAGCTAGCCAGAAAACTACATCCCTGTTTTTTGGTGTTGCAATGACGTTATTTATGGTGCAAATGCTAATGGGAATGATTACTGCCCACTATGCTGTGGAAGGTGATAGCTTTTATGGCATCCCGCTAGCCCAATTTTTACCCTATGCGGCATCGCGCACTTGGCACGTTCAACTGGCAATTTTCTGGATTGCCACCTGCTGGCTGGCTGCGGGATTGTATTTTGCACCCAGGTTTGGCGCCACAGAACCGAAAGGACAAGCCGTTGGCAATCTAGTATTATTGGGTGTATTAACCGTTGTTGTGATTGGTTCCCTTGCCGGCTCGTGGGCAGCTGTACAAGGTATTCTCAGTGTCGAAGATAGTTTCTTCTGGGGACATCAGGGCTATGAATACATTGAATTGGGGCGTGTTTGGCAGATACTTTTAATTGGGGCAATGATATTTTGGTTGTTCTTGATGTACCGCGCGTTTAAGCCCGCATTGCAGCAAGAGAAAAATCCAACTGGATTAAGCCACTTCTTCCTTTACAGTGCAATCACGATTCCACTGTTTTACTCGGTGGGTCTGCTTTATACCAACCGAACTCCAGTGAGTATTGCGGAATATTGGCGCTGGTGGGTGGTACACCTTTGGGTAGAAGGCTTCTTTGAAGTGTTTGCAACGGTAGTAATTGCCTATCTATGTAGTGAATTGGGCTTTTTGAAAAAGTCTTCTGCTCTGCGGGCAACTTACCTAACAACTATTCTGTATTTGGGCAGTGGTGTGGTTGGAACCTTGCACCACCTGTACTTTTCAGGAACACCCGTATTTATTGCAGCTCTTGGCTCTGTTTTTTCGGCATTGGAAGTGATCCCATTAACGCTGGTGGGATTTGAGGTATTGCAAACGCTAAAGCTTTCACGTGAAGCAGAAGGGTTTTATCGGTGGCCTCTGCGGTTCTTCATTGCTACGTGTATTTGGAATTTAGTAGGAGCAGGTGTGTTTGGCTTCTTGATCAATCCACCTAGTATTCTTTACTACTCTCAAGGATTGAACACAACGGCAATTCATGCTCATGGCGCCTTATTCGGCGTATATGGTTCGCTGGCTCTAGCATTAATGCTGTTTGCCCTGCGGGAGTTTACTCCAGAACAGGTGTGGAATGAGAAATTACTTAAATTCTCGTTTTGGTTTATTAACCTAGGGTTAGTAGTGATGTTACTGTTGGGTCCTATCCCCAATGGCTTCTACCAGCTTACTCAGTCGATCAATTACGGCACCTGGTATGCGCGCGGTGAAACTGTAATGAGTTCTAGCTGGATGCACTGGACTGTTTGGCTGCGAATTCCGGGGGACATTATCTTCGCAGTTGGCGCCCTTGCCATGTTCATTTTTGTGTTGCGGGCAATCTGGGCGATTTTCCGTTTTCCAGTCCAACCCATTCCTGAACGATAAGTCAAATACTTATAAAAGCGCTGCCTTGGCAGCGTTTTTTATTTAAGCCGAATGCTAGCATCTGAGTATTGCTTTGCTATTACAAAAGTTTAAAATCAATCCATCCTCACAACTTCCTCAAATTTTTTTCTTAACTTGGTAGTAGAGTCTAGACAAGGCTCTATATCAAAAACTAGAAGCGTATTTGAGGAATATAAATATGTCTTTAGTACACTGGGAACCATTAAAAGAGATAAATGCTTTACGTCAACATATGAATCGCTTGTTTGACGATATTATGCATCCAGAACAAATGCATAAAGTCTTCCCTAAACTTGAAGGTCTAAATTGGAGTCCGGCTATTGAAGTTAAAGAATTAGATCAAGAAATTATCCTTAAAGTACAAGTACCGGGAATAGATGCTAAAGATTTAGATATTCAAGTCACCGAAAATGCTGTTGCTGTCGCAGGTGAATATCAAGAAGAAAAAACCAGCGAAAGTAAAGGATTTTATCGCTCCGAATTTAGTTATGGACAATTTCAACGCATTATTCCGTTGCCAGTAAATGTCAAACATGAAGAAGTAAAAGCAGAGGTAAAAGATGGGATAGTAACTTTGACTTTGCCAAAAGCTCAAACATCTCAACGTAATGTTGTTAAAGTTGATTTGACAGTGCAAGAAAAAGCACGCAAAGCAATGACTGAAGAACGTTTGCATGAAAAACATTTACAAGATACAATGCAAGAACGTGCAAGTGAAGAATTAGATAGAAGCACAACTGATTACGTTGCTCAATAAATTGTAGGGTGGGCAGTGCCCACCTTACTATCGTAAAATTTATTACCTTTGTTCCAATTTACACAGAGCATTCTCAACAAACGTAGCTTTTTTAAGTTTCCAGCTTCCATCACTTTAAAAGGATATTTTCTCATGGTATCAACAACAGTGAAACTACAAACAGTAAACCAAAATCCTCTACAAGCACTGGTTCTACCGTTTGAAAGAGTTAGTATTGCAGATATCTCTATTGTTGGAGGTAAAAACGCATCGTTGGGAGAGATGATTCAGCAGTTAGCAAAGAAAGGTGTGAAAGTTCCTACTGGTTTTGCAACTACTGCTTATGCTTATCGCTACTTTATCGAAAATGCTGGTTTAGAAAAAAAATTACGAGAAATATTTGCCGATTTAGATGTTGAAGATATTGATAATTTGCGTCAAAGGGGTAAACAAGCACGTGCGTTAATGCTCTCTACTCCATTTCCAAAAGAATTAGAAAATGCGATAACTGAAGCATATCAACAATTATGCCAGAAATATGGCTCGGATATTGATGTCGCAGTTCGTTCGAGTGCCACTGCGGAAGATTTACCCGATGCGAGTTTTGCAGGGCAGCAAGAAACTTATCTTAATGTCCACGGGTTGAAAGCAGTACTCGAATCATGTCATAAGTGCTTTGCATCAATATTTACCAATCGTGCAATTTCTTATCGCCAAATCAAGGGCTTTAACCATTTTGACGTTGCACTTTCGGTAGGTGTGCAAAAAATGGTGCGTTCAGACCTAGCAGCATCGGGTGTAATGTTCTCTATCGATACTGAGACGGGTTTCAAAGATGCAGCATTAATTACAGCGGCTTACGGGTTGGGTGAAAACGTTGTTCAAGGCGCCGTTAACCCCGACGAGTATTTAGTCTTCAAACCCACACTTAAACAAGGATATCGCCCAATAATTAAGAAGCAATTAGGAACCAAAGAAATCAAGATGGTTTATGATTTAAGTGGTTCTAAGCTGACTAAAAATATACCCGTATCACAATGTGACCGAGCGGCGTTTGCTTTGACTAATGATGAAATTCTCCAACTAGCACATTGGGCTTGTTTAATTGAAGAACATTACTCAAAAGTTCGCGGTGCTTACACTCCAATGGATATCGAGTGGGCAAAAGATGGAATTACCCAGGAATTATTTATTGTCCAAGCACGTCCAGAAACCGTACAGTCTCAAAAAGTACAGAATGTTTTACGTACTTATAAGTTATTAGAAAAAGGGAATGAACTAGTAACTGGTCGTGCTGTTGGTGAGATGATAGGACAAGGTAAAGCACGAACCATTTTAGACATACGTCAAATTAATCAATTCCAAGAGGGAGAAGTATTAGTAACAAATCGTACTGACCCAGATTGGGAACCAATTATGAAGCGCGCAAGTGCGATTGTCACAAATACAGGTGGTAGAGTATGTCATGCCGCAATTATCGCACGAGAAATGGGAATTCCAGCAATAGTTGGTTGTGGTAATGCGACAAAAGTAATTAAATCTGGACAAGAAATAACCGTAAGTTGTGCCTCTGGTGAAACGGGTAGAGTTTATGAGGGTTTAATACCTTATCAAGTCGAAGAAATCGCTTTAGAAAAACTTCCCCCAACTCCAACAAAAATTATGATGAATGTTGGGAATCCAGAAGAAGCATTTGGGTTAAGTGGAATCCCAAACGATGGTGTAGGGTTAGCGCGAATGGAGTTTATTATTGCAAATCAAATTAAAGTACACCCTTTAGCATTAGTGCATTTTGATAAATTAGATAATGAACTTGCTGTAGATAAAATTGCTGCATTAACTTCTCAATATGAAGATAAAACGCAATTTTTTATCGAGAAATTAGCTAATGGTATTGGTACAATTGCTGCGGCATTTTATCCCAAACCTGTAATCGTTCGTTTAAGCGATTTTAAGAGTAATGAGTATGCTAATCTTTTGGGAGGAAAGCAATTTGAACCTAAAGAAGAAAACCCGATGATTGGCTGGCGTGGTGCATCGCGTTACTATGACGAACGTTATCGTGAAGGATTTGCACTAGAATGTCAAGCTATGAAGAAAGTACGTGACGAAATGGGCTTAACGAACGTTATTTTAATGATACCATTTTGCCGAACCCCAGACGAAGGGCGCCGTGTACTTGCAGAAATGGCTGTTCATGGACTGGTGCGAGGGGAAAACGATTTGCAAGTCTACGTGATGTGCGAGTTACCAAGTAATGTAATACTGGCTGGGGAATTTAGCGAGATATTTGATGGTTTCTCGATAGGTTCTAATGATTTAACACAATTAACTTTAGGACTCGATAGAGATTCTGAGTTAGTAGCGCATTTATTTGACGAACGCAACGAAGCTGTTAAACAAATGATTGCCAAAGCGATACACACCGTTAAACAACACGGACGTAAAATTGGTATTTGTGGACAGGCGCCTAGCGATTATCCGGAATTCGCGCGATTTTTAGTGAATGAAGGCATTGATTCGATAAGCCTCAATCCAGATTCTGTACTTAAAACGCGATTGGAACTAACTAAAAATTCTGACAATACAACTGTGTAAAAACAATATCCCCGACTTCAGTCCCGCTGTCGTTGCATCCAAGTTAAATTAACGCGCTCGCAACAGCTTGATGTAATCAAACTTACTTTCCATGAACGGTTCTAGAAGAAAGCATGTTATAGGGATAAAGAGCGTGGGAGTGTGGGAATATCTATTTCTCAGTCTCTCACCCTCCCACCTTCTTACAAGTCGTTGCTTGGAATTTCTTGATATGAATCTATAACTAACTGCATTGTCTCTATTGCTAAATCACGCAAGTCTTGATTGATAAAAATAGTACCTTTAGCGCCAAATGAACGGTCAAAAATTGCTACATTACGAGGATTACCGTTCACTACTCCTTGCATAAATTTAATTAGTGCATAGTTTACAGTGTTTAAAAATCTCGAATTATTCTCTGGCACCATACACGCAACACCTTCGCGCGAGAAGGGACGGTCGGGTACTATCTTAAAAGCATCACGATTTTTCTGCAATTGTAGCCACCCTTCAGACAGAATACCATCCGATGCAAAAGCGTCTATTTTCCCTTGTTGCAGTGCAATGTAAGCTTCATCGCGGTTTTTGAAATTTACAAGCAATGCTTTGGGTTGCACTTTACGAATTACCTGTTCGTTTGTGGTTTGCGGCAACACTCCAACCCGTTTGCCTAATAATGATTCGGGTGTACCTAATGTACTATCTTTCTTAACTAGTAATTGAGTACCTGTTACAGCATAACTTACCGAAAAATCAACTAGCTTGTCACGTTCCCAAGTAAAGCTACTTGCATCGCATACGATATCGACTTTGCGCGCTTGTATTTGGGGAATTCGCTGTCGCGGTGAAAGTTGAACTAATTTGAGTTGAATTTTCTTACCAAGCTGTTTTTCCAATTGTTCCTTAATCATTACCAGCATGTCTATCGAGTAACCCACGGATTGCCCTTTACTATCAACATAAGCAAAGGGAATTGCGTCTTTACTGGTACCAGCTGTTAATACGAGAGTGCGTTTAACTTTTTGCATGACTGTTTCTGCATGTGCTGGACACGTTACAACAGTACCGCTAGCCATTAAGACTGCGACGGCGCCTAACAAAAATGATTTATTTTTATGTATCTGCCAATTTAATGACATATTATATTCTGCTCCAAGGATTATTTTTATTGATAATGCATTAAAATACCGCATTTTTATTCGTCACGTATATTGCAAAATGATACAATTTGTCAGCCTTAGACCAAATCGCGCCCTCCAAACAGTTACGCAGGTAATTTAACAGTCATCCCGTTATCCGTAAAAATTCGTATAAGCAAGAATTTGAAGCGCATAATCATTAATAGTTTTTACGGGCAAGATACCTGCCCCATATTAATTAATAGACATGCTTAATTAAAGTTGCCCGTGGCAATCCTCACAAGTTCCTCAAATGATTTGCGTATAAACAGAATTGTGAGGTGCTTTATACTTTCCTGATGCTAGCTTTACCCATTAAAGCCAACATTAAAGAAATGTAATAAGTACAAACCAACTCTGCTTAATATTATAGAAATTAATAATGGAGGCAAGAACAAATGTTTCTGAAAACCGATATTTGGAATGTCCAAGACAGTCAATTTCCTACCACTGGAACACCAGAGGAGAAACTCAAGTTTGTCCTAAACTACGCAATCTTGGCGCCTTCCAGCCACAATACTCAGCCGTGGCGGTTCAAAATTGATTCAAATGTAGTATACCTTTATGCTGACCGCAGTCGTAGTTTACCCATTGCAGACCCTGATGGTCGAGAATTAATTATCAGTTGCGGTGCAGCACTGTTTAACTTGCGTATTGCCTTGCATCACTTTAGCTATGCAGGTAAAATAAAGATTTTTCCTGACTCTACAAATCCAGATTTGCTAGCTACTATTGAATTGGGCGACCCCATTAAAGAAGCTACAGACGAAAAGTTACTTTTCCAAGCCATTCAAAAAAGACATACAAATAGACACGATTATCAAGATTGGGATGTTCCAGAAAGCCTACTTAAGTCGTTGCAAAAAGATGCTATCTCTGAAGGCGCCATTTTACAAGTTATTAAAGGTGACATCGCGCGCGCGAATATTGCGGAATTAATAGCACAAGGCGACCACTTGCAGATGGCAGACCCAAATTTTCGCAACGAACTAGCTACTTGGGTACGTCCTAGTACTAGTAAAAGTCATGATGGTCTACCAATTTATACTCATGGTATAGATGAACACTGGGAATTTGCTACGCCCTTATTTGCTCTTGTCTTGCGAACTCTTGATATGGGTCAGTCAGTCGCAGAACGTAGCCGCAAACTTCTACAAAGCTCACCAGCAATTGTAATATTAAGCACTAAATTTGATAAACCTGCTGATTGGTTAGGCGTTGGACAAGCATTACAACGGGTGTTATTAAGGACACAAGTAATTAAGCTATTTGCGTCTTTCCTGAATCAACCAATTCAAGTACCAGAATTAAGAAGCCAATTAAGCAAGCTTCTCAGTGATAAAGGCTATCCACAAATTGTACTGCGTTTGGGATTCGGTATGGAAGTGAAGCCAACGCCAAGACGAACAGTTGATGAAGTTGTCAATTAAAAAACTAGATTCCCGACGCGCGGTCTTATGTGTCGGGAATTTGAATGCTGCAAATAAAAGTCTTGTTAATTTACAAAAATGTCAAAGACAATCTAAAGAGTGTTTATTAAGATTTTGTTGTTTCAAAAGTTGGAACGGAAATCAAGACTAGTCTAAACTCCAAGTTTAACTTTTAATGTGAAGTATTTTGCTTCATTCCTTACAGGCATACTTTGCCAGCAACTACGGCAAAACCAGTAAATTTCATTTTTGCGAATGTGTTTTAGTAATATATCAGAACAGCAAAGACAATTATTCATAGTAAAAATTGCAATTATCACAACCATACAAATTATAAGTTTTTTAAAGTACTTCCTAATTCGTATAGTTTCACAATACTTTTTTAATATGAGGATGTTGTGAGGAATATAAACATTATGAATTAATCGCAATTTTTCTTAACTTGAGTTTATGTTGCTTTACAAAAGAGGAACGGAATTGAGGTATCTCTGATCGCATTCAAGCTGAACCTGCCTCAGTTTATCAGTAATAGCTAACACTTGAGGTAATTGTTCAGCTTGAAGAAATTTGATGTGCCCAAAAGTTGCCCAACTATGGTAAAAGCAACAGATTACGAACAGTACCATTCAGGCTCTCGGCGACAATAAACACAAGCCAAACAATAATGCTTATTAGGAAAATTATACCTTGGCTCTGATTAATATTAGCTTTCATCATAACCTGATCAAATGTTGCGACAAGTAAGGATTTTATCTTCTAATTTAATCATGGGGTTGGGCTGCGACCTCTGCTAGCTTTTGCCATGTTTGTTTTCCAACAATACCATCTACATATAAACGATAAACAGTTTGAAAATTTTTGACTGATAGCTCTGTTCTGCCGTTAAATTCATCACTAATAAAATCGCGAGTCAAAAATCCATAAGCAACAAGTAACAATTGCAAAAATGTTACAGCATTTCCACGATTACCTAGTTCTAAAACTGGCATATCAGTAGTACTAACCACATTTACTAATTGAGTTTGAACTGGCATAGTTTACCCTCCTTCTCATACCTTCTAATATGTATTAATTTGCCTGTTTATATGACGTTTTGGAAATGATAGAAACCCAAACCTTTTCTACCATTAACTTGTCATTATCTAGTAACATTAAATAGAGGAAATTTGTACTTTTTGCGTTTCTTGACTATTGGCTTTAATTGATTGTTGTACTGTTAGAACAGAGCAAGGAGCATGATGCAAAACATAATTACTAACACTGCCCAAAAATAACTCACTTAATCCAGTTCGACCGCGACGACCGATAATAATTAAATCAGCATTCCAAGTTTGAGCTATTTCGCAAATAACTCGGCTTGGGTCGCCAAATAAAATTTTAAATTCTGCATTTATACCCAAGTCTATTGCTTGCTGGCAAAGTTCCGTTAAAAGCTTAATTTTATCTTGTTTAAGTTTTTCCGATTCCTGAATGTACTCCTTCACAACTTGTCCATACAAAGTTGGAACAGCCGTATTAGGATAAACATATATTGGATAAGGATGTTGTTCATCGAATGGTGATATTACGTTGACCAACATTAAATTCGCATTAGTCAACTGTACTAGTGATAAAGCTTTATTGACAACTGGCTGGCAAGTATGACTATCAACTGCAACCAAAATTTTATCAAACATGTTAGACATAATATTATTCCTCAGAGTTTAATCAAAATATTACTAGGTTTCAGAATGCCAAGATTATTTCTACATGTTTTGAACACTATCAACCACAACACCAATTATCGAACTGCCTTCCTCTGTAGACTTCTGGAAACTCCTCACAAAATTCTTCAAACGCTGTTTTCTGAATTTGTTTTGCTTCTTGATAGGCAATTTCGGCTTGAAGCTCATCAACCACATCCCAAGCCACAGCACATTGCTCTGAGCGTGGAGAAGTCTTTGCACAAATTTCACGAGATTTTTTAATTGCTTCTTGTAGCTCTTGTTCCAGTACAACTGTCCGAGGTAGCTCTACAAACTCGCTTTTACAAATAATATCAGAAGCCGACACTATGCCGATTAATTCTCCCTGAATAACAGGCGCTTGCAACAAATGATTATCTGCAAATAAACGAGCTACATATTCTACCCCTAAGTCAGGATTGACAGTAATACATGGCTTTGTCATAATTTCATAAACCCGTACTTTAGAAGGGTTTTTACCATAGGCTACTACCTTACTAATAATATCCGAATTGGTGATAATTCCATATGCATCTTGAGGATGACGGCGTTCTACGATTAACGCTCTCCAATCACGCGCTTTCATCAATTTTACAGCTTCACTTACTGTTGCTGAACTGCGTACTGTGGCAACATCATGTGTCATGATATCTGCTGCTCTTAACATATAAATACCCCCAATTTATGGTATTTACCCACGGGTTTTAATTCCCTTATATTCTTCGTTATATGAAAATAAGTTGAGGATTTTGTGAGGATGATTTTTTTAAACCAAAGTGAAATTTGAATTTTATGTATCAATTTATACTTTAATTTCTGTGTACATAATTAACTGTCCTCACAGGTTCCTCAAATTATTGCCATATAAATCGGAGTGAAGCGCTACAAAGCTTTTTACTTGCAACATTGCTACTCGCGCGCCAAATTTAACTTTTAGTAAATAATTCCTGATTAGGTATATATATTAACATTATTTTTTTTAAGTATATTAAGTGTAATTCTTTAATAGCAATGCTTGCGACTCTTGAACTATCTGTGCTAAATGCAACAACTATCGTTCCGCCAATATCTTGTACTAAGACGCGAATACTTTCTTCTTTGCTGAGGTTCCAAAGATTTTTACCTAGACTTGACTGTATGGCTCGCATAAGAGGAAAACTTAACATCAACCTTACTCATGTTGGGGATTTAGATATTCATTATACTAAATACAATTATACTACAGTCAAGATGTGACAGAATCATTTATAGTGTTTAAATCATTCAGATTCGATGTCTTCAAGTAATCAAACCCTCGATTTTGCAATTCAACGCTTGCGGGAAGTACGTCGCTTGCTGCTGCGTCTGCACAAAGCACTTCTTGATTCGGAACGTACCTTATATGAGCAAATATACGGTCATATCCAGTCGAGTAATGAGTTTCTAGGACTAGTTATAAACCACGAGTGGTTCAATTGGCTACATGGGATTTCGCAGCTAATCGTCCGAATGGACGAAGTGTTGTTCTCAAAACAACCTGTAGCTATTGAACAACCGACGGAGTTACTGGAACAAGCGCGGACGTTGCTTCAACCTAATAATGAGGGTACACCTTTGGAGCAGCGTTACTTCCATGCTATTCAACGCGACCCTAATATTGCTTTGATGCACGCTGAATTGTCACAGATGCTTAGTGCTGAACGTTGAACGCGCGTTTGTTCGTTTGTGTAATAATTCATTGGAGGATTGGCGCTTTCGTTAAAATAAATGGGATGGTGCGTGACAGCAGTTTAATGTTTCGTATGTAGTGCGGCTTGTTGATGCTGTCACGCACCCTACGGTACTTCAATATTTTTTACGGGGTTGGCATAAAATCCAAGGTGGTTAGCGACTGGACGAGCAACCATTGGCAGTTTTGTATGACTCGGTGCGTTAAGAAGTTTGGCGCCAGCTTGTGTAGCAACAGCAAGTGTTGTTGAACCTCCTCCATCAAGGTTAAGTGCTGTATGGGCGCCTAATTCTGTAATAAACTTGGTTAATTCAGTTATGGTAAGTCCTTCACTATATAAAGGTTGCTTGCCATCTGCTAAAACTAGCCACAGCTTTTTGCCTTCTTTATCAATTGCTGCGGCAACGCGCGGGTATGCTTTATCTGTATCTGAGTCACTTTTGTTTTGAATTTTACCGCGTAGTACCAAAATTTCGGCACCTGCTATTCCATAAACTGTACCGTAAGGACATTCTTCACCACCCGGAATTTGAGCTTGGTTGTTTGCCCCAAAACACAGCACGTTCCATTTAGATTCTACAGGCGAATAGATATTACTATTTGATATGAGTTGTCCTAATACATTTACTCTATCGTTAGTACGCGGGTAATAATCCCAAGGTGTAACTTCACGGAAAGGATGAAAGTAACTACCATTGATAGCTAACTGTAATTTAAACTCGTTGACAAATTCAGGCACAGTTTTAGCTTGAGTTTCTGCTTCATCTGTCGTTGGTTTTGTTATACCGGGAGTTGTAAATGGTTTGACTCCAGGCGCCGTTAGGTCGATGGTGATGATATGTATTAACACAGGACGTGGTGAACGCACGCTTCGACGCTGATAAATAATCCCTTGGAATAGTTCGCGTTGTTCTGCTGTACGAGGTGGACGTGAAAAATGTAACCAGCCATATAGCATTAATGGAAAACCGAGTATAATCGTTCCTACTATCAAGGCAATATTTTGCTTACTAATTTTTACTCGATACTGCATCGCTGGTTTTATTAAAAAATCAAATATGGATTCTTCCCACCTTAACTTTTCAAATCAAAATTTGCAAAATCGATCATTTAAAGGACTTGATTTAAATGGCGCCAACTTTAGCGGTGCAGATATTCGCGGTTGTGATTTTAGTTACGCGCAGTTAGATAATGCAAATTTCACACAAGCTAAAATTGGTCAAGTGCCTAGAGTTTTGATTAGTTTGGTAATAACGGCATTTGTGGTGACAATTATTACTTTTCCAGCAGTTAGTCAAATGTCTTTTGGTGTACTTGGACGCACACCTGAAGAGCCTGCATGGTCATACAGTGTTTCTTTATTTATCAGCTTGGCTATCTCTGGACTCTCCACAAGTTTAAGGAGTATTATTAAATCAAATTCGATTTTACAACGTTTTGTTACAGTAATATCCGGCGCCAGTTCAGGAGCATTACTTGGGTTTTATTACGGTGGGAGTACACAAAATAATAATCCACAAATTGCTGTAATATCGGCAGTTATAGCGTCGTTGGTTATGGCATTTGTGTGCTTTAAATTTAGAACCGGGTTTGTACGAGTTGCAGTTACAGTTGCAGGTTGTATTGCAAATTATGGGTTTGCTTTTTTACTGAGTAGTTTAGCGTTTACATATTTAAGTACTCAAAATATTCTTATCGGAACTATTTTGCTCGTTATCACCCTGAGTGTAACTGCACTAACAATGTTGTGTTTACAACAAGTAGTCAAAGAAATTCGTACTACAGGTGTAACATCATTTCAAGGCGCCAACTTGTTGAACGCTCTTCTTTGATGGCGCCTACTGAACGTTTACAATTAAAAATGCCGATTTTAAGAAATGTAATTGGATTGAGTTGATAATGTAAATATCTCGCGCGTCTTTACTAAATTATAATGAAAAATTTTCCCTTGTTACCTTACAATAAATTTATACAAATGAATTAATTGTATAAATATTAACTTAAAGCGATGACGACTTTACCAAATAACCGTGCAAATACCCTAAAAGCTGCTTTTCGCGCTTGCGATGTTGCCCCTTTGGTTGGTACAGATAGCCAACGTTATTATGTTGATTTATCAGGAGTGCGAAACACCGAAGCTGTACAAGGTATCAATACGCGATTAGATTTTTTAGAACCTGCTGAATTTTGCAGTATTTTATTTACTGGTCATCGAGGTTGTGGAAAAAGCACCGAACTGCGACGCATTCAAAACCATTGGGAACATGAATATCGAGTTATATATATTGAAGCTGATAGAGAAATTGATATTCTTGATGCAGAATATACAGATCTATATTTAGTGATTATCAAAAAAGTAGCTGATGATTTATATAAATTGAGAGCAGAATTTGATAAAAAACTTTTACACAATTTTGAAGCTTGGTTTCTGGAAATCACACAAGAGAACGAAACTACTGTTGAAGCATCTGTTAGCCTAGATACAAGCGTTGAAGCGGGTTTGCAAATCCCTTTGATTTCTAAATTACTGGCAAAGCTCCAAGCACAGATTAAAGGGTCAGATAAGCGTAAGCAAATAATTCGTCAAAGCTTACAAAAAGATATTGGTCGATTACAGAGTGATATTAATCTACTGTTAGGAGATGCATTTATAAAACTTCGAGCTAAATATCCTCAATACCAAAAAGGCTTTTTAATTATTTTTGACAATTTAGATAGAGTCCCACCTAATATAGGCAAGCATTTATTTTTTGATTACGCCACACAACTACAAAGCTTACACTGTACGATTATATTTACTGCTCCAATTTCTGTTGTTTATGCTGAACAAAATGTAGGCAATACATTTGATGCACCAAAAATTGTACCTATGGTTAATATATATGAGTTTCAAGCCCAACAATGTAATTTAGGCTACGATAGTGGTGCGTTGGAAGCTATTGTGGGTTTGATCGAAAAGCGAGTAGATATTAATGCTATCTTTGATTCACGCAACCTAGTGATTGAATTAGCAAAAGCAAGTGGTGGTCATGTACGTCAACTTATGGAATTAACTGCAAGTGCTTTTCTAATTGCCGCCACACGTGGTCGAACAAAGGTTAATGCTGAAGATGTAGATTACGTAATCAAGCAAGCTCAATTTAACTTTGAAAGAATTATTCCTGCCGAACACTATCCAGCATTGGCACAGGTCTGTTTAAGTAAAGATGTTACTAAAGATGAAATTGGACGTTTAATGATGTTTAATCTTTCAGTTTTTGAGTATAATGGTAAAAATAGATGGAACTATATTAATCCTGTAGTGCAGCAAATTAACGCTTTCAAGGAGAAACTTGTAGCGCTTTCATAACAGCTGGTGTTGGAGGATGCATGAAAAATTGCAAATTTATAGAGTAGGTAATAAATATGAAAGAATATATCATCGGCACAGATTATAATTTATCATCTGAGGGTGCAAATAATCTTAATACACAAGTATTTTTAAACGCAAATCAACAAGTTATAGCCGAACTGCTTACATTTATAGATTTTGCTGATGATAAGCTGACAATTGGATTTGTTGAAATTAATTTTACTCAAGACAGAGAACGTTTAATTGATATCATCATTTCCCATATCAAAAATCAAGAAATACAATTTATTATTTTGGATGTATCAAACTTAGAAGTTTGCTATTTATTAGATGTAATTGTAGCAAAATTGGCGAATCTTAAAATTGAAAAAGACAAAAAATTAGTTTTGCTGATTATTGGATTAGAAAATTCGATTGGAAGATATGATGAATATCCCCCAGTCTTACAAGATTTGAACTTTGTACGCGATGCTTATACAGTTAGCGTGCCGCATCCAATTTTATTTATTTTACCTGATTATGCATTAACACGATTGGCAAAATATGCCCCAGATTTTTGGGCTTGGAGAAGGGGAGTATTCCGTTTTTTTGCTATTGAAAGTGTTTCACCGTAACTTCGGCAATTTGCTTTGTATTAATTACTACGGAGCTTGAGTAAAGATAATTTGATTGTTCTACAGTTGGAATAATCTTTGTATCTACTATTGTGGGTAGTGGCTGTAAAATTATAATTAGCGCAGTATACATGCTTTTACTTAGAATAAATTCGCTTCCATTTTAAATTGAGGTTGTTCACGTAAACGTAGTTTTCCCGTGGGGTAGTGTACCGCAGGTAAAGAGCGCGCCATCAAAACTTTTGTTGCAAGATTTGAAATTATCATGTAGTATCAATGTAACTCATGGAAGAGGAAAGACCCCTCAGAGAGGTTTACTCGAAAAGGAAATGTTAATCAAGGTGATTAGCATTGGCGATTAGTAGGGTAAAACGTATGTGCAACGATACTGCAATAAAAAGTGTCATGTTCATAGTGCGCTGGCTTGAAGTTAACAGCACACAGGATGTGGAAGCTGGATGGTACCGCCGTTAATACGGTTCCAGCAAGTAAAACTTAACCCATCAGGGGTTTTTTGTTATGGTACTTTGCTCAAAAAGATTTATTGCTTCTTTGGAAGCATCATCTGAAGAAGTTGTTATTTGTGGATGGATACTGCATTTACGAGAACTCGCGCGCACAACATTTATTGTTGTTAAAGACTGTAGCGGGGAGGTGCAATGCGTTGCCGCTTCCGAGTTGGTACGAGAATTAAAGCTTAAACTCGATGAACCTGTGGAAGTAAGAGGTAAAATCAAGCCAGATAAACGCGCTCAACTTGGTTTTGAGGTAGAAGTTATTGAGATTAATGTTCTCAATGATGTATCAGTACTACCTTTTAATTCCAGTTCAGATATTTCTAATATTGGTATCGAAACTATTTTGGCTTATCGTCCTTTGTCGCTGCGTCACAGTGAGATAGGTGATATTTTTCGTATCCAAGCAGCTATATTACAATACTTCCGGCAATTCTTAGGCGCCAGATATTTCACCGAAATAGTTACATCTAAGATAGTATCTAGTGGGACTGAGGGTGGAACAAATTTGTTTGAAATCAAATATTTTGAACGCGCGGCATATCTTGCCCAAAGTCCACAGTTTTATAAAGAGTATGGAGTCTCAGGTTTAGAGAGAGTATTTGAAACAGGTTTTGTTTATCGCGCGGAACCTCACGCTAGTAGTAGGCACTTAACAGAATATTACTCTTTAGACTTGGAAATGGGATTTCTCAACAGTGCTGAAGAAATAATTGAGTTAGAACGACAGTTATTAACGTTTATTTTTGAGCAGTTGAACCAAAACTTCGCAGACCAACTCAAACGGTACAGAACAAAATTACTTCCTTCAATGCTCAATGTACCAACATGGGAATTTACAGAATGTTTGGAACGACTTAATCATCACTTTGGTCGTAACGACCTTATTGATGACCTTGACCCCGAAGCAGAACGTCAGCTTTGTCAATTAGCGGAAGCTGAAACAGGAGTACCAGCGCTATTTGTTATTGGTTTTCCTTTAACTGCACGACCTTTCTATACGCATCCGCGCGGTTATGAAGGCGCCTCACAAAGCTTTGACTTATTATTTGAGGGTCTAGAAATTACCACAGGTGGACAACGATTGCACAAACGCGGAGATTTAGAGCAAGCCTTAACAAATCGTAATCTAAATCCTGCCTTGTTTGAAAATCACTTACAAATGTTTGAATTAGGAATGCCACCACATGGAGGACTAGCAATAGGTTTAGAACGTTTAACTTCTCGAATACTGCAATTACCAAACGTCCGACAAGCATCGCTTTACCCGCGCGATAGATATCGAATTACCCCATAAATAGTGCTGAGTAACGAGTGCTGAGTGCTGAGTATTAAATCGTTACTCAGCACTCAGCACTCAGCACTTTCTACTTTAAGTAAACCTTTAGTTGTTCTGCTACTACTTGTACATGAGGTTCGCTCATCATCTCTAAGTGAGAACCCGGTATAGAATGTATATTCAAATTGTCAACTAGCTCGCCCCAGCCAAATTGAGGATCATATTCTTCCGCTATAGCATCAGAGCGATGTTCATCTGAAGTTCGCAAAAGAATCATCTCATCTGGATAAGCTTGACAGATATATTTATCCAAAGCCAGCACGTTAGCGTCTATGACTTTTAAGTGTTCGTCATCAGCCGCTAAATGCGGCGTAATATCTAATACATGCTGCATGGCATTTAAGTAACGCTTATATTTTTGTTCAATTTCATACTTGCCCTGCTTACTCCAACCGATAATCTTTTGCCAAAGATACGCAGGTCCTTTTTGGGAAATATAATTTAAGTGCAGAAAAACTCGGATTAAAAGTGGTGGTCGCTTATTATAACCTGGGCGAACGGTATCAATAAGCCCTAGAAGACCCACTTTCTCACCTTGGCTGTGGAGTTGTTGAGCCATCTCGTAGACAACAAAACCTCCAAAAGAACACCCAAGTAGAAAATAAGGACCATTCGGCTGAATTGTCTTAATTTCCTGAATATAGTGTGATGCCATGTCTTCAATGCGAGTTAATGGATGCTCTTTTCCATCTAGCCCAATTGGTTGTAACCCATAAACTGGTTGCTCTAATCCTAGACGAAGTGCCAAGTCACGATAACATAAAGCTTCTCCACCAAGGGGATGGACACAGAATAAAGGTTGTTTGGAACCTAATGGTTGAATTTCTACCAAAGATGACCAATTTGATTTACTATTAGTTAATATTGATGAAATTCGATTCTTCACATCTAATTCTGTATCTGATATAGTTTGAGCAAGAGCTTCTACAGTCCCTGATGAAAACAGAGAAGATAAAGGAAGTTTTTGGCCAAATGTCTGGTTAATATTTGAGAATAAACGCACGGCTAATAGCGAGGTTCCTCCCAACTCAAAAAAGTTGTCTTGGATACCTACTTGCGGCACATTTAATACTTGTTGCCAAATATTGATCAGTTTTTCTTCGATTTCATTTCTAGGCGCCAGATACTCAGTACTAGTTACAAGTTTCTTTGCTAGCTGCTTGCGGTCAATTTCACCTGTTGGGGAAAGCGGCATTTCTTCGAGTTGGCGGAATTCACTTTTGATTGTCATGCCAAAGCGGTCGCGCACCTCTAATTGCAACCGCTCTTCAGGTACTGCGTTTTTTGCCGTGAAATAAGCGCATAACTTCTCTTGGGAATGCACCTCCATCTCCCGGTAGCTTTGGATATATTGTTTGCTTCCATCCAAACCTACCAGCAGGTATCCCGGTTCTCTATGCAAACCCGCTAAAAACGAATGTAGTCCTTGTTCTTTGGAGATAATCGAGTAACCTCTCTTGCGGTTTAAGTCTTTCATCTGGTAGTTGCGACTTAATCCCGTCTCATCCCACATACTCCAAGCAAAGCAATAGTGCAACGAACCTAAGTTTCGCTGGTATTGGGAAAAAGAATCTAAGAATCGGTTAGCAGCTGCATAGGCGCCTGCTGTCATGCGTCCGAAATAACCGTTCACTGAAGAAAAGCTGATAAAAACACTATTCTTTTGGTTTTCGATCAGTTTATGCAATATTAGTGTACCCGCCACTTTTGGACGAAGCGTTGCAGCAAAGCTCTCCGCCGTTTCCTCTAGTAATAAGCGCGTCTCAATAGTTCCTGCTAGATGGATTATTCCATTAAGCTCGCATTGCCAACTGTTGCAAACCCGCTCGACCACTTGTTGCAACTGGGTCAAATTACAAATATCAACAGCTTCATAGGTGATCGCCCCCGGAAGTTGCTCCAAGGATAGATAAGTTTCAATGCGCTCTTTTACAGTATCCCCTGCTTGCAAATCATTCCACGTATTTCTAGAGGGCAGAGGAGTTCTACCTACCAATAACAACTTAGCCTTATAATGCTTTAGGATATACTTGACTATTTCTGAGCCAATACCTCCAAGTCCACCAGTCACGAGATACATTCCGCCTTCAACGAAAGGTATGTCTCGCTTTTCTTGTTTGGTAAAGTCCACTTTTTTGATGCGAGAAACCAGACGTTGCCCGTTGCGATAAGCGACTTCTTGCTCTTTTTGAATCACTTGGAGTTCGCGCAGAATGTAGGCGCCATTGACTTCGTTTTCTTGCACGGGTAAGTCAAGATGACGACAATCCAACCACGTCAATTCTTGGGGAATTGTTTTGACAACTCCTAGTATGGGTGAGCGCTCGCAAGCTATTTTTTCTTCTGTTGAGGTAGCTTGGCTAAAGCTTGCAATCACTTGTAACCGAACTGGTGTATTAGAGCCTTGAAAGCGATCCAATGCCTGAACTAAGAAAAGCAGACTATAAACTCCGCGCGCTTGTGTCTCCTCTAACGCTTCTAGTCCAGAAATTTCTCCTGCATACTTGTCATAAGTCCATAAGTGCAAGATTTGTGTAATTGGCAGCAATTCTTTTGAGACAGAAGAAAGCAGTTGGCGATAGTGATCGAGGTTTTGAGGAGCGATGCGACAGCGATTATCTGCAAGTTTTGCAAAGTCTGACCCTGCCTCAACACCAATATAAGGCACCTTGAGTTTGTCAAGCTTGGCACACAAAAGTTCACCTAAGCCTAACGAATCCAAGAATACCAAAGTTAGTCCCGTCGTCGGTTTAGTATTCAAAGGCGCCGCTTCTTTGGGTCGCCATATTTGGCGGTAAAACCAGTCTGGAAGAGTATTGTTATTGCTAAGTAAAATATCAATTTGCTTGACAATAGCATCAAACTCGCCAGCTTCAAAGCTTTTTTTTAGTTGCGCGTGCTGAATCTTACCGATTGAGGTTTTAGGTATTGCCTCTTTCTCAACCTTTACCAAATAGTTAGCTTTTATTCCTAGTTTGCTGACCAGGTTTTTGCGAATATCTTTTAGCACACCAACTAAGCGGTCATCCTCATAAATCGCAGTATGGAAAAAGACGATTAATTCATCTGTATTGCTACCTGGTCGCCGAGTTGCACAAGCTGCTGTATAAGACCGCGACACTCCTTCAACCGCTTCCACTACCTGTTCAATTTCATGAGAATAGTAATTAACACCATTAATGATGATGATATTTTTTGTCCGTCCTGTAATGGTTAGACACCCGTTATGCAGAAATCCCAAATCCCCAGTATTAAACCATCCATCATCTGTGAACACTTCTCGGTTCAGTTCAGGATTTTGATAATAACCTTTGGTTACTGTAGAGCCTTTTACTTGTAAATAGCCAATCGTTTGTTCGTTGACGACTTGATTATTATCGTTGACGATGCGAAGAGAAATTCCAGGAATAGGAAAGCCTAATTCTGTAAATGATCTAGACTCGGGTATGTCCCGGTCTTGCAACAAATATTGGTCGGAAAAAGTAACGCCAGATGATGTTTCAGCCATACCCCAAGAAGAATGCATCGCCTCGGTCGCTATTCCGTGGGGTGAAAGCAGTTTTAGCACTTTTTGTGCTGTCTCTTGAACGATAGGTTCAGCCGTATTTAAAATAGACCTGATTTTGGATAAGTCCCAATGCCCGTTCTCGATATCCGTCGCGCGCTCACACAGTAAGGCAAAAGCAAAATTAGGCGCCCAAGTCGTCGTAACTTGAAAGCGATCGCACAAATCGAGCCATTTGAGGATATCTTGCAAAACTATACCTGTATCAGCATGAATCTGCTGACACCCTAAAAATACACACCTAATTACACATCGAATAAGGGGGCCTGGATGATCCAATGGTAGCCAGTTCAACGAGATATCAAGGCTAGTAAGATCGCTCACCTTAGACGTGCCAATTACACTACTTATTATATTTTGATGCGTCAGCATCACCCCTTTAGGTACGCCTGTGCTGCCAGAAGTTAAAATGAATACTGCCAAATCATCTGGTTGACTAACGTGACAGTTTTTATCCGGTTCGCACAACCGCGAGCGCTCGACAGTTTCAATTTTAAATTCCAAACTCAAAAGGTCGGATAAAGAACGCAATCCTAGAGACAATTCCGTTGTCGTCAGGATGAGCGGTTTATCCAACATCTGCCAAGCATCATGCAACTTTTTTTGCACAGCACTGTTAACTTCGTAGGTTGTGGGAGTCGATATCGGTACAGGCACAAAACCTCCCAAAATGCAACCCCAAAACGCAGGGATAAAGTCCGAATTCCGGTTTATTTGGAAAATAACTTTATCTTGAGGCTTCAGTCCTAATTGGCATAATCCTGCTTTGATTCGCTGCGCTTCGTTCAATAAAGCTTCATAAGACTGCACAATCTCAGAACCGTCAGCTTTCAGATAGATAATTTCCTTGTCTGATATCTCAAGTGCTGTCCGCAACAAAGCTGATGATAAAGTAGTGGGATCGCCAGCTTCCAGCTGCAAAACTGCACCGTTACTGATAGATTCTTGCTGCACTGCAACCGCATCGGATGAAACTACAGGCAATTTTCCAGATTTCTCTCGATGTATACTTTCAATCGCACCCCTGCTTTGATCTCCTAGCAAATCTGATAAATGTAACGGGGGGATTTTCTCTTTATACTCTTCAACTATTACCGCTACATGCTCGACTTCTGGTACAGATTCTAGACTTTGTTCCCATCGCTGTATCAAGTCAGAATCGATTGCTTCGAGATCAATTAAAGCTTGTTCGTCTACTTGCCCTAAATCATTCAACGGCAGAGTAGATACCGATATATAGACAACTGGCACTATATCAGTAGGCAGCAGTCCAAGCAAGTAGGATTCTAGCTGCTCTCTTGATAAACCAGCGGAAACTACATAAGCAACTAGCTCTTGCCTGGGATCTTCTTTGCGAACCAATACCACACAGTCGTCAATCAATGGATGATTTAGTAAAGTAGCTTCCACGATTTGCCGAGCCACAATACAAGTATTTAATTGTTGTTTCATACTTATGCCCTGATATACAATTTTGAAGTACGTGAATAAGTAGAGGATTTTCCTAAAAGCTTGTAAGAATAAGAATAAGTTTAAAATATATAGCAGTCCTAAGCCATTCGTGTTCAGGTAAACGTAAACTAAGTTTTCCCGAAGGATATAGTGCGCGTAAGCGCTCTAATCGCGCGTTGTAGAGACAAGGGTTAAATCGCGTCTATACGCGGATACAATTTTTTACAAATTCGTATAGGAGTGCTATGTCAACTAGTTTGGACTCAACCAAGTGAGCTATAAACATGTTAGATAGTATTTTGAATATCTCAATAAACTTTACTTAATCTTTATGTTTTAGGAAATTTGCTGACGAACAAATAAAGATAATATAAAGAACTAGATTATGAAATTATAAAAATATAATAAAGGCGGACAAGATGCCCACCCTACAAGATTGAGAATTAATTTTTTTGGAAGTTTTTTAACAAGGGCGCCTACCATCTTTTGAGTAGACCATTTCTGAAACTTTCGGCGCCTCGTTACCAATATGATACGCAAGTACTCTGTCTTCGATTACCTTGTCACTGACTGTCACTCGTTCAAATTGGCGCCGATGTTCTGCCCAAGATTCAACGAGCGCTGTTTCGATAAATCGACTTGGGTCGGACACATCTTGATATAATCCCCATTGAATAGCACCGTCGCGGCGCCGAATTTGCGCGAGTGCTTGCATTGCTAAGGTAAATTCTTCAGCTTTGTTGGGGTCGATATAATATTCAAGTGTTACTAAAACTGGACCATCGTTTGGACAAGGTTCAAAAGCATGTGTCGGTTGATCCCAATGTAGCGATGCTCGTAAATCTAGTAGTTCTGAACATTTGAGCCGGAAACGTGCGGTAATAAAGATAGTAACTAATAAACCAATAGCTGCTGCTGTTAAAGATGTTGATAAACTAGTATGTTGAGCTACGGTACCCCACAGTAAACTCCCTAAACTCATACCGCCTTGAAATACTAATAGCTGTACTGAGAGAGCGCGCGCTTTTACCCAGTTGGGAACCGCACTTTGGGCAGCTACGTTCAAACTTACCATTACTCCTAACGAAGAAATTCCTACGAGTAACATTACCGCGCAGACTAAATAGAAATTACGCCCTTGAGCTATTATCACCATCATCAAACCCATTACTGCCGAACAGCCAGCAACTATTTTATCGATTGAAAACTTCTGCCGCAGTTTAGGTAGAATAAATGCTCCTGCTAATCCTCCGATTCCCCAAAAACCTAAAATAGTTCCATAACCCAAAGCATCAAGATTTAACTCTTTACGCCCAATTAATGGTAATAATGCAAATAAAGCGCTTGCAAAGAAAATATAGCCGATTGTGCGAAATATTACAGATTGAAATACTGGTGCATTGCGGACATAGCGAACACCTGCTTGGATGGCGCCTACTACACGCTCTGTAGGTAATGCGCTTTGCTGATGTACTCGCTTCCAAGTATAAATTACCCAAATTACACTAAGAAATGATGCTGCGTTCAGTAAAAATACTACACCTGTTCCCGCCGAAGCAATAATTATACCTGCTAATGCTGGACCAATCGAGCGCGAAAGGTTAACGACAATTCCACTCAATGTCACCGCTTGCGGAAGTTCTTCTTTGGTTACTAGTTCGGGTGTCACTGCTTGCCACACTGGCATGTTCATCGAACTACCGATGCTCATTGCAAACGTTAAACCTAGTAATATCCACGGTGAAGCCGGATTTGTTGGCGCCACGACCCCTATTATTGTTAGTACACCTAACAGGGCAGCAACTAACAGCATCCATGATTGTGTCCATAGCAGTACCTGACGACGGTCAACAACATCCGCGATGGCGCCAGCAGGTAAAGCAAGTAAGAAAAACGGCAAGCTAGATGCAGCTTGTAATAACGCAACGAGTATAGGGGAATTTGGCGCTAAAGTCGTCATTAACCATGCGGCGCCAACATCGTGCATCCAAGTTCCGACGCTTGATATTGCTGAAGCTATCCAAAGCGCGCGGAATACCTGCTGTTTGAGCGGACTCCACATCGATGTCGATACTACTGATGCTGCCATATAAAAAGCAAAGATAATATAAAAGCCTTTGATTCAGAGGATATATTTTTCGGATACAATATGCAACTACATAATCGAAATAGAAGTTATAACAGAGAAAGGAGGCTTGGAAAACTGGTAGCAAAATTAACTTGTTGATACCATGATAGGAGTTGGTGCTGAAAAATGGATTGGGAATCGCTGAGTATTGTTAGTAGTGTTTTGTTATTTGGATTTCTAGAGAATATCTTTCCTTTTTTTGATTTCAAGTCTACCTTTAACCAAAGAACTTACCCAAATGTTCTCTTAGGTGTTATCAATGTTATAGTAAATAGCTTGACAATAGCTGTAGTTTTAGATTGGATATGGCGCCAAAAAATTTGGTTAGGGTTTTTACATTGGGTTAAATTGCCTTGGTTGTCTATATGTATATCGTTTTTATTGCTTGATTTATATTTATATGTATGGCACAGGATGATGCACAGCTTTGCGTTTGCGTGGAGATTTCACAAAGTCCATCACACAGAGATGTCAATGAACACATCAACTGCGTACCGCTTTCATACAGTTGAAGTAATTTCGTCTAATGTCCCAAAACTCTTTTTAATATGGTTATTTGGCATTCAGCCAGTGCATATATTAATATATGAACTTACACTCGTTATCGAATTAGTTTTTCATCACAGCAATTGGGCAATACATAAAAAAGTTGATAAGTATCTGAGTTATATTATCGTAACTCCAAACTTTCATCGATTACACCATTCACAAATATTTAAAGAAAGTCAATCTAACTACGCAAGTTTTTTTTCATTTTGGGATAGAATCTTCAAATCTTACTCTTATCCAAAATACCCAAAACAAATCAAGCTCGGTTTACCTCAGCACAGCTACGATTTGAATATACTTAAATTAATTTTACTTCCATTAAAAAATAATTAGTAGGGTGGGCACTGCCCACCAATAGCGAATGGTGGGCACTGCCCACCCTACGAGAATCCACATCTAAAATTACTGCTAACGAAAGTGCAATCACCTTTAGATTTTTTAGACTCGTTTAATGCATCAATCGCCGCGCGGGTCAAAATAGTAGAAGATAGTTCTATATCTGGAATTATACTGGCAACTCCTATACTGACAGTGACAATAGGAAATTGCAGCATACCATTTGTAGTAATAACATGTTTGATTGCTAAGGTTTTAATTTTTTCACGAACACTTTCTGCTATTTCAAAAGCTTTACACGCTGGTGTATCGGGCATAATTAATGCAAATGTGTCATCTTGATAACGCGCGACTAATATGTTTTCTTGACTATAGTATATACGATTACGAATAAGATCAGCTACTTGCCACAGGCATTTATTTCCTGCTTCTTGACCTTGTACTGCATTATAAATTCTAAAATTATCAATATCAAACATAATTAATGATAGTGGACTATTGTTTACAGTAGATTTGCGCCACCAATAATCTAAGAAAGCATCAAAATAGCGTTTGTTATAAATTTGTGTAATTTCATCGATGGTATGTGTATTATTTAGATGTTGTTCATATTGTTTAGGAAAAAACTCATCAAAGTTTTGTGTAGCAAAGAATTTTCGGTACAACTCACAATAAATTTGACAGTGATTACCTTCTATTTTGACTAAACCTATACTCTCTAACTTATATGCTAGTTTGTTATCCATTTGTACAGTATTACCGTGTATAATTAGTTTTTGAAATGCTACGGCTAATTCTGGATAGTTTTTAAGTGTAGTAAGTAATCTTTGTAAATGATGACTATAAATTCCGTCAAGTATGGAAGCTTCTTCTAGTATATATTGCAGATTATTTGAAGGATGTTTGACTAAATATAAAAGCGCAAGCTGTACTAAATAGGGGTGTCCCCCAACTAATGCTTTTAAGTCACTAGCATAATTTGCTTGTTCATCATTCCAGTTTAGACCATAGCGCGCGGCAAGTTCTTGAATTTCTTTTAAAGTGAATTCAAGTAATTTGACTGTAAGTCCAACGTTGAAGGGAGATTGATACGTATTTAAAGTAATATACGCTTCTGTAGAATGTACTAAAATCAATCTTAGTTTTTTAAAAGCATCACTATGTTTTGCCTCTTCATACCAAGAACGCAATAATGCTAAAAAATTTTGAGCTAGATCAGGATAATCAAAAATTTGATTTATTTCATTGAATATTAAGACAACAGGACTATTGGTTTGACGCAATAAGTAATCTTGAAAATAAATAGTACAGTTAACTTTACTACCAATCTCCTCATTCCAATATGTATCAAAATTTGCTGGTACATGTAATTGCTGACCAACAACTGCACAAAACCAGTGCAAAAATTTATCTGATGAATTAAATATATTTAGATCAGCAAGCTGTAAATCTATATATACTGTATGATAACCAATTTTATTTACTTGCTCGATTAACCGAAACACTAGTGAAGTTTTACCCATAAGCTTTGGCGCCTTAATACGGATTAAACTTCCTTCTTTACAAATTTGTTGATAAATGATTTGTTCTATAGGTCGCTGGATATAGAACTTTGAATTAAGAGGTACTGGCCCATCAGGTGTAAAATAAGAATGTGCTAACATAAAAATCCACAGTTTAATGTACTGCTAACTGAAGTAGTGTTGCGTCCATTTCTTTTTGATTGATAAAGTGCTTCACGTGTTGCTTGCATTAGCATACTAGGTGAGAGGTTAGCGTTGATAAAACTACAAGCAATGCCTGAACTTATAGTCATGACTGAAGCAGCAAGACCAAATATAACCGTGTCGTCATGCAAAATATTTAAACTAAAAACTTGATTGCGAATAGTTTCTGCAATTTCAAAAGCTGTCTTGTCACTTCTACTTGGAAGAAGTATACCAAATTCGCCACTTCCTAAACGCGCGCTTCTAATTGAAAATGTACCAACCGTACAAAAGTAAGCTGTAACATCATCAATTACATTGGCAATTTTTCGCAGCGATTCATTTCCAGCTTCCCAGCCAAAATGTTTATTATAAATCTTAAGATGGTCAACATCTAATAAGATTATCGATATCGGCGCCTCTTCTTCGGCTACCATTGACCAAACTTGATTTAAACTAGTTTCAAAATAGCGTTGATTGCCAAGTGTTGTAATATAATCTGAATTGGATAACTGCCCTAAGTACTGATTGTTCTGCTGCAAGTTCTTCATAAACTGCCAAACATTCAATTCTTCTAAATTTTGAGACGAAAAATATTTTCTGTACAAGTTACAGGAAAAACTACATTCTAACTCATTCAATTTTACTAAACCTAGACTTTCTAATTTATGTGCGACAATATGATTTAATTTAGCACTACCACGATTATTAATTAACTGTTGAAGCGCTGCTGCTAGTTCAGGATTTTTTATTACTACAGCTAAAAGTCCTCGTAGGTAAGTACTGTAAATACCTTTAAGCGTTGGCGCCGTTTCTAAAAGATTACTCAAAGTTTGAAAAGGATGTATCGCTAAATCATAAAGTGCAAGTCGCACTAAGTAAGGATGTCCCCCAACCGAAGCATGTAGTTCAAATGCATTACTTTTTCCTTGCTTTCCTTCCCAGTTCAAATTATGCACTTGCGCTAAATGCTGTATCTGCTCAACTGTAAATTCTGGTAAGCTTACAGGTAATCCCACATTAAAAGGAGATTGATTAATATTCAAATTAATATAAATCTCTGTTGAGTATACCAATACATAGCGAAGTTGTTTAAATCCATCATTATGCTTTGCTTCTTCATACCAAGATCGCAGCATGGCTAAAAAATCTTGAGCAACATGCGGATATTCAAACAAACGGTTGAGTTCATTCAAAACTAACACTATTGGAGTATTTACTTTCTTTAATAAATACTCTTGAAAATAAACAGTACAATTGACTTTAGCACCTACATACTCATTGTAGTACTCATTTATCATTACAGGAATATGTAACTGCTGGGTAACATTGGCGCCAAACCATAGTAAAAGCTTATCTAAAGAAGTAAAAACACTCTCCTCAGCTAATTGAAAGTCTAAATTAACAGTCAAATAGCTAATTGATTGAGCATAAGCTAGCAAGCGAAGTACTAAAGAGGTTTTTCCCGTTTTTTGCGGTGATTTAATACGAATAAGACTTCCGCCTTTGGCAATTTCTTCATAAATCAATTCTTCAACATGATTATGTCTAATATAAAAAGGCGAATTCAATGGTACTGGTTCCCAAGGTATTTCTAAAATCATTGTTTATATTATTTATATTAAAAACTAATTGTTTTAAAATCATTTTGGACAAATGCTACACCTTTTTGGTAACAATGTGCAATTTTTGATTAAAGACCATCGCACAGGCGCCTGTCTTCTTGTTTTACTTCCGCGTTTGTTCTTATATAATCACCTGCCCAGCTACACGCGCGCCCTAAAAAGTTTAAATTTAATATGCGCTTAATATTCCATAAAATTGCCTTCTGGTCATCACTTGATGAAATTAAATAGTTTCCGTCAGAACTAAAACCAACTGTCCAAACCGTTGATTCATGTCCAGTCAGAGTTTTCAGTAAATTTCCATCTCGGTTCCATAGCTTGATAGTGTTTTGCCAAGTTCCTGCCGCTATTATTCTACCATCAGGACTAAATTCTATTCTGCTGAAGGTACTATTATCTTTGATAGTTTTGACGATAGTGCCATCCATCTTCCAAAATTTAATGGTTTTGTCTAAGCTAGATGAGGCAATTATATTTTCTTTTGGAGAGAAACTGAGTCCCCATATAGGAGCATTATGACCTTTAAGAATTTTATAGATACTATACGTCCGTGCGTCGTCTCGCTTCCAAAGTATAATTGTACCATCTGAAGAAGCCGAGGCAACCAAATTACCATCAGGGCTAAATTTGACTGTTGTAACTCTCGAACGATGTCCTTTCAGCACAGCGAGCGAACTACCATCAAGCTTCCAGAGTTTAACATTGTTGTCATCGCTTCCTGATGCTATAACTTGACCGTCAGAACTAAATGCGATTGTTAGTATTAACGCATCATGTGCCTTAAAACCTTTTAAAGTGGGTAAGGGTTTATTTATTGTCGGTTGCCAAAGTTTTATACTCCCATCCTCAGTTCCTACAGCTATATTGTTTCCATCCGGACTATATGCAATTGCTGCAATTGAGGCGCCTTGACTCTTAATACTTTTTAACAATATGTTATCTTTCTTATATAAGCTAATCGATTGCTGTGCATCTGCAAAAGCAATAACATTACCATCTGGACTAAAAGCAGGAACTAAAACTGTACCATTTGGACTATAGAAAGTTGTTAATAAGCCTGGATTAATTCTCCATAGTTTTACTGAACCATCTATAGAAGCTGAGGCTAATACATCATTATTTGTATTAATTGCGACATCTAATATCTTGCCGTTATGCTTTTTCAAAGTCTTGATTAAAATGCCATTTGGCCTCCAAAGTTTAATAGTCTTGTCTGAACCACCAGAAACAATCATTTGACCATCATGGCTAAAAGATACTGATAATACCCCAGCTTCATGTCCTTTAAGAGTACCAATACTAGTTCCATCTAAGCGCCATAATTTTACGGTTTTATCCTCACTGGCAGAAGCAATCATTTTACCGTCAGGGCTAAAAGCAACCGAAGCAATTGAAGATGAATGACCTTTAATAGTTTTAAAAACACTATACCCCGTTTTATCTCTCTTCCAAAGTTTGATTGTTCTATCAAAGCTTGTAGTTGCAATTATACTACCATCAGGACTAAAGGCAATACTTGAAACTACAGCATTATGACCTTTCAAAGTAGCAATATTGCACTTTATATTTTGGCAGCTATTATCTAAATTCCAAAGCTTAATTAATCTGTCAGAACCTACGGATGCAAGCAGAGTACCATCAGGACTAAACGCAATACCCCAAATGGCGCCTTGATGCGCTGTAAATGTTTTTATTAAAGTTCCATTTACATTCCATAGTTTTATAGTACCATCAAAACTTGCACTTGCAATAATTTTACCATTCGGACTAAATCTAATTTTCCAAACTGAAGAATCGTGAGCTTTAATGGTTTTAAAATTGGTGCCATCTGACTTCCACAGCTTTATAGTTTTATCACCACTACCTGTAGCAATAATTCGATTATCAGGACTAATTGCTACCGTTGCAACTCCACTCCTATGTCCTATTAACTTATTATATTCGTTGGCACCGTAAACAGTTCGTTCTAAAACAGATTCTACTTCGTTTTTAATTTCGGAATCTATATAATTATTCTGTAGTATTTTTCGCTTTGCTTTAATTGCAGCTACCAGCGCATCTAATTCTTGATTTGATGCAAAAATCGCATTAGCAGAAATTGCAAGTGCTTTTATTTCATTTTGCACTGATTGACGATATTGCAGCCAAGTTGTTACACCTAAAGCACTTGACACTACAAAGGCGCCGCTTACAGCTACAAGTAATATTTTTTGTAATTTAGCAACCCGTCTCTCACTTGCTTGCCTTTTTTGTTCCTCAACAAGTCGTGCCTCAAATTCTTTAGTGCGCTGTGCTTGTAAAACTACTTCCGCTTGTTGACGGTCAAATTCCATACTTGCTGCCAAAAAGTGATAATCTAAATCGCTTAAACTTTTACCTTGTGCCCAAAGTTGAGCATCTATTAAAGCTTGTCCACGTAAAAGCCGTGATGTATCTTTTTGATTTGTAGCAAGCCAAGCATCAAAAGTTTGAGAGTAAGGACGAAGATTACTTAATTGTTGTCTGACCCATTCAAGATTAAATACTTCTTGATAAATTTTGCACCTAACTTTCAAAAAAGCCTGTTCTTTGACAACTAAACCTGATAATATTAATTCTATTTGCTCGCGACTATCGTCTACTTTTAATCTTGCTTCTTGTTCTAATATTTGTTGATAAATTCCTAGTATTCTACCAACATGCGGATTGTACTTAATCCTATCACGTATCGTCCGCAAATGTTCGGGTTCATCTTGCGATTCCCAATTCGTAATCATACATTTATATATAATATCTTTTATTGAGGCGCCCTGCTCGTGCCTTATGATTTGACATAACTTTTGCGTCAGAAACGGTTGTCCACCTGTCCAAGCTAGAATTTCCTTCATAGCTTCTTCGGGTTCAGCAATGCCTATTAATCCCTTGACTAAAGGTGCAGTTTCATGATAATAAAACCCGTGCAGTTCTATTGCAGCGCCAATGTTAAAAGGTGTACGCTTTTTATCGGTAATTAAATCTGAGGGTGTGGCAACTCCAAAAATGGCAAAAGTTAGACGTTTATATTCAGAGTTAACGCTTCTTTGATTATAGCAAAAACGGACTAAAGCAAAAAAATCAGAAACTTGAAAATTTAAACCAAGAATACTATCAATTTCGTCTAGAAATATAATTATATTTTCTGTAGATAGTTTTGTTAAAATTACATCTTCAATAAAATTACTCAATTTTTGAACAGCAGATATATTTTCCTGCTCTTTGAGCCACGTCTTTAAATTAACTTTGTCAAAAAGATTTAAGCCTCGCCATAGCTCTGCGATTATACCGTAATACCACTGTTCTAAGGTTATATCGTTACTGCCAACGCGCGTCATATCCAGAAAAACGCACTTAAACCCTTCTTGTTGCAACCGATACCGAGTGCGTACCATCACCGAAGATTTACCCATCTGACGACAGTTGAGGACATAACAAAATTCCCCAGCTTTCAAAGTCTCGTAAATTTCTTGATCTGCTTGACGTACTACATAGCTGGGTGCATCACTTGCTAAACTGCCACCAGTTTGATAATAATAATTATTCATTTTGGAATCAAAAGTAGGGTGGGCATTGCTAACCCTGTCAAGGTGGATAAAATATTGAGGGAGAAATTTGTCTGCCTCTCTGTGGACTCTGCGTCTCTGTGGTAAAAAAATACATATTTCACCTTTATTAGACACAGAGAACGCAGAGAGAAGGTACAGTTTTATCGCCATAATACTAGGATTTATGACTCACCTTGACAGGGCTAGGTGGGCATTGCCCACCGTACATTTAGTAGTATTACTTTTAGTAAGGTGGGCACTGCCCACCCTACCGTTAAAATGCTCTTTTATCAATACCATCGCAAAGGCGCCTGTCCTCTTGTTTAACTTCTGCGTTAGTTCTAAGATAATCACCGACCCAATCACACGCGCGGTCTAAAAAGTTTAAATTTAAAATCTGCTTAATATCCCATACAATTACCCTTTGGTCATCACTACCAGAAACAAGATGATTACCATCTGGACTAAAAGCAACTGACCAAACAGTAGAGTCATGTCCACCTGTAAGGGTTTGTACCAAAGTTCCATCGAGTTTCCAAAGCTGAACGGTGTTTTGCCAAGTTCCTACAGCTAACAACTGACCATTGGGGCTAAAATCGATACGAGAATATGCTGGCTGATTAATTGTAATATTTTTGATTAATGAACCATCTGTTCTCCACAGTTTGATAGAACCATCAACACTAGCAGAAGCAATAGTATTTCCATCGGGAGAAAAATCAACTCCCCAGACAGCAGCTGTATGACCTGTTAAAGTAGAGAGTAAAGAACCATCAGGTTTCCAAATTTTGACGGTACCATCCGCACTACTTGAAGCAATAAGATTACCGTTTGGGCTAAATACAACCGTCATAATTCTAGCATTATGACCCTTAAGGGTTTTTAACAAAGTACCATTGCGCTTCCATAACTTGACAGTTTTATCTCCGCTTCCGGATGCTAACATCTCACCATCAGGACTAAATGATATACTCCTAACTTCGGAATTGTGTCCAGTTAAAGTTAATGCAGGAATAGAAGTACTATTTGTGTCTATATTCTGAAGCTGCCAAAGATTAATGGTTTTATCTGCATCAGCAGAAGCAAGGGTATTTCCATCAGGACTGAAAGCTATACCAATAATTGCGGCATTACTAGCTTTGAGGGTGGTGATATTATTGTCTTGCTTCCATAATTTAACAGTCTTATCTCCACTTGCCGAGGCAATCGTTTTACCATCTGGACTATAGGCAACTCCCCAAACCGTACCATCATGAATATTAAATGTTTTTAAAAATTTCGATTGTGGTTGCCAAAGCTTTACCGTACTATCTAGAGAAGCTGAGGCGATTAATTTATTATCATCACTCATCGCGACATCCCAAACTCCGGCATCATGCTTTTTGAGAGTATCGAGTAAATTCCCTTCTCGTGTCCAAAGTTTAACTGTTTTGTCAGCGCTCGCCGAGGCAATTATTTTACCATCTTTACTAATATATATCGCCATGACTCCGGCGCCGTGTCCTGTAATAGTTTTCCTGACTGTACCATCTAGCTGCCAAAGTTTGATTGTTTTGTCTTCACTGCTGGAAATAATAGTACGTCCATCTCGACTAAAAGCAATATCCCAAACAGAACTTTTATGACCTGTGAATGTTTTTAGATGAGTGCCATCGGTTTGGAAAAGCTTGATAGTGCTGTCATCACTTGCTGAGGCAATTATGCTATCATCTGGACTAAAGGCAACACCCCAAACTCCAGCATTATGACCTTTAATCGTTAAACTAGGATATACTGGATTTTTACTATATATATTGTTATCTAATTTCCATACTTTAATGCTGCCATCTGCACCACCAGAAACAATCATATTCCCGTTTGCATTAAAAGCAACGTCCCAAACTGCACCTTCATGTCCCTTAATTTTTTTTAACAAAGTGCCATCTAGTTTCCATAATTTAATGGCACCATCGATACATATTGAACCAATAATTTTACCATCTGGACTAAATTTTACCTTGAATACTGCCGCTTTATTACCTGTTAAAGTTTTTAACAACGTTCCGTCGCGTTTCCAAAGTTTTATAGTTCTATCAGGACTAGATGTAGCTATAGTTTGACCATCAGGACTAATATCAACTCCAAGAACTCCAGAATGGTGTCCCGTCAAACGATTATGCTCTACTGCTCCAAAAACAGTACGTTCTAAAACTGAGTTTACCTCCAAATCTAACCCTTGAATTACCTGTCCTTGTTCCTGTAACTTACGTTTAGCTTTAATTGCCCCTACTAGCGCATCTAACTGTTTATTTGAGGCAAACAACGCATCAGCAGATGTCGCAAGTGCTTTGATTTCGTTATTTACAGCTTGACGATACTGCAACCAAGTTGTTACACCTAAACTTGTAGAAACAATAAGTGCAAAGCTAACAGCTATTAATAATAATCTTTGTAAAAAAGCAAATTTTTTCTCAATTGCAAATCTTTTTTCGATTTCTTGACCGCGCTGTGCTTGTAAAATAAGCGATTCTTGCTGACGGTCAAATTCTATACTCGCTGTTAAATACTGATAATCCAAATTGCTCAAACTTTTACCATGTGCCCAGAGTTGAGCATCAACCAAAGCTTGTCCGCGCAAAAGTCGCGATATATCTTGTTGATTTGAAGCAAGCCAAGCGTTAAAAGTTTGAGAATAAGGACGGAGACTATCTAACTTTTTACTGACCCATTCAAGATTAAATACGTTTTGATAAATTCTGTTTTTAACCTTTAAAAATCCTTGATTTTTAACTACTAAACCTGATAAAATTAATTCTACCTGTTCACGGCTATCATCAGCTTTTACTTTTTTATTTTGCAATGTTTGCTTGTATAATTCTAGCATTCTACTCATACGTTGCTGATTATACTCAATTCGATCATGTATAGTCCGCAAATGTTCCGGCTCATCTTGAGATTCCCAGTTTTGAATAATCTGCTTATGTACAACTGCATCAACTTCCTGATTACCATTTTCCAGCATTTGGCATAATTTCTGTGTAAGAAAAGGTTGCCCACCCGTCCATGCTAAAATTTCCTTAATAGCTTTTTGAGGATTGGCAATTTTTCCTTCTAAACCCTTGACTAAAGGCGCCACTTCTGACAATTGAAAACCTTGTAATTCTATCGCTGTACCAATATTAAATGGTGTACGCTTTTTATCGATGATTAAATCTGGTGGAGTTGCAACTCCAAAAATTGCAAAGTTGATACGATTATATTTAGAATTTGTAGCTCTATGATTATAGCAAAAGCGAATTAAAGCAAAAAAGTCAGTTAAATCAAAGTTTAAGCTAAGAATACTATCTATCTCATCAATAAATATAAGAATTTTTTCTGTTTGAAATTCCGTGAGAACTACATCTTCAATAAAAATACTAAGCTGCTGAACATAAGATATTTTTTCTTGCTTGTCAAACCAAGATTTTAAATTGACTTTTCCTATTAGATTCAACCCTCGCCAAAGTTCTGTAATAATTCCGTAGTACCATTGCTGAGGAGTTATATTTTTACTTCCCACGCGCGTCATATCCAAAAACGCACATTGAAAACCTTGTTGCTGTAAGCGATGCTTCGTGCGTACCAAAATTGAAGACTTGCCCGTTTGACGCGAGTTTAAAACATAGCAAAACTCTCCAGCTATTAAAGCATTGTAAATATCTTCATCAGCTTGTCGCACCACATAACTAGGAGCATCGCTTCCTAAACTGCCACCAACTTGGTACTGGTAGTCACACATTCGTTTTATACTTTTCTCTGTGTACTCTGCGTCTCTGTGGTAATAACGAATAATTATACCCTTAAGATTCCCGACTTCTTTAAGAAGTCGGGAATCTGAGAGTAAACCGTACCTGCTGTTAACCAACAAGACTTTACAATAGTTTACAGTGTGTATTAAGAAATGTAAGGGTTTTTCATGGCAGACCAATTAATCCGCGCGACAGCAGCAGATGGCGGAATTAGGGCAGTTGGTGCGATTACAACACGTTTGACGGATGAAGCGCGTAGAAGGCACAAATTATCTCCAGAAGCGACGGCAGCATTGGGTCGGTCGATGACTGCGGGGTTGTTAATGGCTTCGAGTATGAAACGACCAGGGTCGCGCGTAAATTTGAGAATTAGAGGTGATGGACCTTTGGGTGGTCTGTTAGTTGATGCTGGTTTAGATGGTACGGTGCGCGGGTATGTAAATAACCCTTTTGTTGAATTGCCTCCTAATGAGAGAGGAAAACTCGATGTAGGTGGCGCCATCGGTAAAGGTTTTCTTTATGTTGTGCGCGATATTGGATTCGGATATCCTTACTCTAGTACTGTTGAATTAGTATCTGGTGAAATAGGCGAAGATGTAGCTCATTATTTAGTGACTTCCGAGCAAACTCCTTCCGGATTAATGGTAGGTGTGTTTGTAGAGTCGAGTGGAGTTACAGCATCAGGAGGATTGCTTGTACAGGTTTTACCGAAAGCAGCGCGCGATGAGGCACTAGTAGAAACTTTAGAGTCGCGAATGATGGCGCTTAAAGAGTTTACGCCGTTGCTACAGGCAGGTAAAACTTTGCCCGAAATCTTCCAAGACTTGCTGGGAGATATGGGACTAAATATTTTTCCTGAAACCCAAATGCTTCGCTTCCACTGCGGTTGCTCGTTTGAACGGGTGCTAGGTGCCTTAAAGTTATTAGGTGAAACGGAACTGGAAGACATGATTCTTAAAGATGATGGCGCCGAGGTTACGTGTGAGTTTTGCGGCACAGTATACCAGGCATCTAGCGACGACTTGGCGCAGGTAATCAATAATTTGCAAGCCGAATCATCTGCTTCCTAAATCTTGATAAAGGTATAAAAAGAAACTGTAAAAAATATGGCTTCATGATATCTGTGGAGGTATGATAGTGCAGAAGCTAGCTTTTTCTTTATGAGAAAGTTACTATGGCAACAACGCAAGTTTCGTGATCAAACGAAGCGCTGTAAAATTACTTATGGTGTGAGCAATGACGACAGAACGGGATATTCCAGAAAGTTGGTCGCGTACCACAGGAAACGAGTCAGAAAACATGACCCAATTATCCCGACAAAGGCAACCGTCTGACAAAAAAGCGTCTGTCCCAGGTACAAATTCAACGTCAAAGACTGTGAAACAGCAACAAACGGACAAATTTAAAGCAATGACGCCATCTAGTCAGTCGCACGAAAGTGAAACTGCACTCACAAAAGAGTGGAAATTGCCGCGTTGGACAAAAAGTTGGGTGCTGTGGACTGGTTTGTTGGCTTTTGTGCCGGGTACTATAGCTTTTATGGCTATGGCTATACTGTTTAAACTGCCTGCTGCGCCCAACTGTCCGTCAATTTTTTGGCCGCTTGCGAGTGCATCAGTTCGATTGCACTGCGCCCAAGTTGCTGCTTCTAAGGACACTGTGGACGATTTGCTGCAAGCTATTGCCCTTGTTAAGCAATTGCCATCTAACCATCCTTTACGTGGAGAAGTAGACCGTTTCATTGAAGATTGGTCGCGCGATATTTTGCGTTTAGCAGACGCTAGCTTTCAAGCAGGGAAGCTAGATGAAGCCATTGCAACTGCGAACCGTATTCCAGACGATATGGCAGCGTATAAAATCGTTAATGACAAAATCGAGAAATGGCGTTCGATTTGGTCGAAAGGCGAAGAAATTTATAAACAAGCTGAAGAAGGAATGCGGAACGTGCGTTGGCAGCAAGCGTTCATGGATGCTTCTCGCTTACTGCGTGTAAACAATAAGTTTTGGCAAACAACCAAGTATCAGCAGTTAAATACCCTGATTACCAAATCTCGTGAAGATGGCGAGAAGTTAGCTAAAGCTGAGGATTTAGCGAAAAATGGTAGCATTGACAATTTAACAAAAGCGATCAAGTTAGCTGAGTCAGTTACTGCCGACAGCTACATGTACCAAAAAGCGCAGGAAGCAATTCCGTTATTTGGGCGCCAAATGCTCGATATCGCTCAGAAACAGCTTAATAATCGTGATGCTGATAAGGCGATTTCGATTGCTCAACAAATACCAACAACTGCTAATCTCCAAGCAGAAACCGAAGACTTTATTGCCATTGCTGAAGCACAGCGTAATGCCTGGATTGGTACTACATCCGGTTTAGAAGCAGCAATTGCCCAAGCGCAGCAAATCAATCCGACACGTCCAGTATATCAAAAGGCACAAGAGTTAATTGCTCGCTGGCAACTGGAAATACAAGATGTCGCACGTTTGGATAAAGCGCGGACGCTTGCAACTCAGGGAACAGTATCAGATTTAACAGCGGCTATTACAGAAGCACAATTAGTACCTGTGAATAATCCGCGCGCTAGAGAAGCTCGTAAAGAAATAAATCGTTGGGTAGGGCAAATTCAAACGATTCAAGACCGTCCATTTTTAGACCGTGCCGAACAGTTAGCGCTGGTGCAAGATGCAGGCTCACTACAAGCAGCAATAACTGAAGCAAGTCAAATTCGTCGTGGACGAGCATTGTATCCTGAAGCCCGTAAACGAATTTCTGAATGGACAGCAATAATACAGCGCGCTCAAGACCAGCCTTACCTAGACCGTGCGCGTGAACTAGCTTCTATTGGCGATTTATCTGCGGCAATTCAAACGGCTCGGCAAATTACTGGTAATAGGGCATTATCGAATGAAGCTCTTGCAGCTATAAATGATTGGCAGGGACAAGTTAATGCTCGTCAAAACTGGAGACAAGCTAGGGAAGTCGCTGTACAAGGAACACCGGAAGCGTTAGCTCAAGCAATTCGCTTGGCAAACAGAGTCCCCGATAGCAGCTTATTACGTAACGACGTTAACCCAGCTATTGACCAGTGGAGTCAGCAATTATTAGATATAGCCCGTACCCAGAGCGAATCTGACCTTGGACGCGCGATAGAAACAGCACGATTAATTCCACGTGGAACAGCTGCCTACAGTTCTGCGCGCGAGCAAATTCGTACCTGGCGTGAATATCTCAACCCAGAACCGCCACAACAGCAACCCGAACCGCAGCAACCCGAACCGCAGCAAACCGAACAATCGCAAGATAACACCACTACAACTGGGTTATAAAATCCTTCTTTTCATATTTTTTACAAACTAAAGGGCATGGCATTCGCTATGCCCTTTTACGATTCCATAGCCTCTCGGCAATAAAAATTGACTAAATTTTCTAATTTTTCCTGTGGACAACATTCAATTAAAGCTTCAAACACTTCAACAAGCTTTGCTGCATCTTCTCCCAAAGTCGGACTTAGACTCCAGATATCTTCTATCCAGTCCTGCGGACGGTCGGTATCAAAGATAAGACGTTCGAGTAATTTCTTTGCTTCTGTTTTTGAGATTGCCATAAGTTTTGTGTCTAATATCTATTTTTTAACGGCGAACCATTGCTTATTAGTTAAGTTTAATAAAAATACTTCTTGATTCTCTTCATAAACATTTTTATCATTTTCCACATTTTCTGTATCTGTATCGAAAGTAATAATCTTACCTTTTTCGATTCTTAAACAGTTTTTTTCCTGAATATACTCGCAACTATGTTCATAAATCCAACCAGGATTCTCACCCTTGGTATTTATTTTTTTTATTTCAAAGGTATCACAATCGAGTAAAAACACGCGCGTTTCGCCAAGAACTCGGTCTTGTTGATACCCTAAACGTCCAATTATGTATATATTGTTATCAACAAGTGTTGCTGAATGGTAATGTAAAGGCTGAAAAAAATTCATTGGATAGCCGTAAATGTTAATTTCTCCATTTGGATGTTTTACAACTACGTCATTATAAATACAGTAATCGGGGTCAAAATACTCTTCATGCTCACCACCGATATATACAACACGACCATCAGGTAGTACTGTACTTGACATCCCATGTCTTTGAAAGCACCAAATTGGACCTTCGCGTAATTTATTTGTACAGCCAAACTCTTCGCGCGCTTCCCAAGCAGAATAACCAGTTTCGACCATATATAGCCAAAACTCAAAATTCATTGGGTGAGGATTATCATGCCCAAACTTTGGATACTTTTGACGCTGAAACGTTTCGTAACTTACCGTCGTATACACCATAAAGCAATCCTAAAATTACCTTTTCATATAGCCTTTCACCCTGTAAAACCTCCGATTAACAACTCCAACCTCTCAATCCTGTACGGGCGGGTTTATTTATATCCTAGTAAATAACAGGAATTTTGGTTAACCCGCTCCGACTGTACGGGCGGGTTTATTTATATCCTAGTAAATAACAGGAATTTTGGTTAACCCGCTCCGACTAACTTTTGCTCAATTTGCCTTACGACTGTTAACGCAGAATAGCTAACACCCGCAGTTCCTTCACCTGGATGCGTTGAGTCACCAACCAGCCACAAACCAGCTATAGGTGTACGATTAGCAAAGCCGAAGGGTCCGAAAGTTGGTATTCTTTGACCGATCCCTCCTACTATACCTTTATCACGTCCAGTGTAACGGTAAAAAGTGCGGGGAGTCGCTGCTTCAACGTGGATAAGAGTTTCGGGTTTTAAATAGAAATATTTATTGAGATGCGATATCGCTTCCGAAGTAAACTTTTGTTTTAACGCTTCATAATCTTCACTCCACCACCGTTCAACATCGACAAAAGACGAAGCTATTATTGTTGCTTTTCCAAGAGGCGCCCGTCCATCTCCCTCACGACTTACAGAAACAAACAGCGAGTTATTCTCCCCAACTGGGCCATTCTGATTATACAAAAACTGTAGGTGGGGTGGACATTCAGGAGGAATAGCGCTTGCATCAACACCAAGATAAACTACAAAAGCGCCTGATGGTGAGGGTAGTTTGGATACTCGCTTTCTATAACTCTGTGGCGCCTTATCCCCTAATAATTGCACTAAATTTTGCACAGTGACGTTAGCAACAATATGGTCTGCGGGTTCTTCCCATATTTCACCAGTTTTCTGATTTTTAACTATAATGCTAACCGCTTTACCTTTCTTTACAATTATATTTTCAACAGTATGCCGCATCAGCAATTTTCCACCGTCACGTTCCAAAGCTGTAACTAAACAGTCGCTGAGAACTTGCATACTGCCTTTGAGATGAAATAAACCTTGTGGCGCCTGTGATACAGACAATGCAGTTGCAGCATAAAGTAACGCAGTTTCTTCTGCACTAACTTGAGAGTACAATTTGAGTTGCAAATCTAAAAATGTCTGTAACCGTTTGTCATTACCTAAACCATACGCGCGCAGTGCATCACCAACGGTAAATAAAGTGTAGGGTACAGTAATAAAAGTACTTGGGCGTACAGCTTGAGTCAACTGCCACAAATCCCAAACATTGCGTGGTGGCAGTACAGGGTCGCGCGCTTGAAATGCCCAACTTGCTTTAAATAACTCAGCTAATAATCCCCAAAAAGGTTCGCTACCAGGAAATTGCTTATTACGCTCTTCCTTCCATTTTTCGGGGTCACGCCAAACATTTATAGGCGTATTTTCTCCAGGTAGAAATACCGCACATGCTGGGTCACAGTGGGTAGCTTCAGGCATATCAATTCCTAACTCAGAAAAAATCCTATGGTGAATACCTCCAGGTTCTAACCCAGCAACTTGAGTGGCACCGACATCAAAGGTAAATCCTTTGCGCTTAAAAGTCGAAGCGCAACCCCCCGGTACAAGTGCTTGGTCGAGAATTAAAACGCTGTACCCACGATGCGCTAATAATGCACCAGCGGTCAGTCCACCAATTCCGGCGCCGATTACAACCACGCGAGGTTTTGATTTACCCATACATCTACCTTGCCATCTATGCTCTAATTTTTATAATTTTTAACATTTCTACTTATATTGTTACATCTTTCTGAGTAAATAGGTTAGGTTAGTAAAATTTCTGACATGGAGTAGGTTGGCAACGGAACTTAAGATATTGTCACAATTGAGAGTCGGTACGTGATGCTACAAGTTTTATGTGGAGTGATTTAGATACTAATTTAGAAATTTTTTCTTCGCAAGTTACATCATCATCACAAGTGTTACTTAATAAACAATGGTATCTCCAAGATTTAATTAGCTATAACACTGCTGCATATCCAGAAATTCCTGAAGGTGTTGGACCATTTCGCGCAACTTGGGTAGATAGTAACCTCGAATATGAAATTGTCATTGTTTTAGAAGATAAAGCATGGCGTTGTACTAATGTAGGACTCGAACATTTGCAGTTAGAGGAAAAAACTATTTCGCTGTTAAGAAACTTAGATTAAGTGTTTGGCGCCATAACTTGGAGTATCGATAGCAGCCTAGAAAATGCCAACGTTGCTCGTATAAACCCTTATCCATCACTGGAAGAAATACAGTTTGTTTGGTCAGATTTTGCTCCCGCACTTTTGGAGACAATTTTCTCATGATTTACGCAATTGGTCTTGATTCAGACCGCACTTTTTGTCATTTTGTTAACCATACTCAATCTCGTAGCGCCTCTTTACAAGTCATTAATTTACGCGAAGTTGTGCAAAATGGAGATTGGTGCCTAGCATTACCAGATGATAATTTAAGTTGGATAAGTTATTCGGGTCAAAAGTACGAATTAAATCCGTGCTGCTCTTATTATTGCCGTTTGATTGACCTTTCAACCGTACAATCAGATTTACACGATGCTATGCGATGGAAAAGTCTCCTAGCTGCACTTAGCTCCTGGCTGGAACATATTCCTGGTATAGTTATTAATCGTCCTGGTGCTGGCGCCAATAATTTCTCAAAACCGCTTCATGAATTTCATCTACAATCAAATGGTTTCCAAGTTGCTGAAAGTATTACTAGTTCTAACCCAGAAGTTCTAACTGAGTTCGCAAACGCAGGATTAACAATTGTTAAGACTACATCGGGTATTCGCGCAGATACTAGATTGGTACAACCTCTTGAGTTTGTCAATTTTCACCCCCATCAAGGGCCAGTACATTTGCAAAGATATATTGCAGGTGCGGATGTGCGCGCGCATGTAGTAGGAAATCAAGTTCATGCGGAGTTAATAAAATGTCCAGAGGTAGACTATCGGCATTTTTATGAGGATGCTGAGTATATTGAGTGGGAATTGCCAGAATCCTTACACCACAAAATTATAAATGTGACTGCTGCGTTAGGTTTAGAGTTTGCAGGTTGGGATCTTCTTTACATTCCGTTGGTTCTGTAGACTTAAATTTGCTGTTAGATATATCTTTTAAATACGAAATACTGGATAGTCAGGATGCTTCGGATTTGGAATTAAATACTGATTCTCGCAATTTACAAGTAAATCTACAGATAGTTTATTCGTTATTAGAGGCGCCGCCAAAAAAGTCTCGTTCATACAAACACCTCATCCGCTACATCCGTTACATCCGTTGCCAGATACATTTCTTTACTTTTCGAGCCTACCACTGCTAGTGTAAAAGCGACATAATATATAAAAGCGCACAGATTTTAGGTTACTTCATGAATATTAATTGGCGCCGCGTTTTTGCTGGCGTTGACCCACGCAGAAATTTTAGGTTACGTCTGGGTCTGGCAATTGGTAGTGTAGCCTTAATACTTTCAATTTTATTTAGTTTACTTGTTGGCTATACAGCGAGTAAGCAATTAGAGGCTTCGACTGGAAAATTCTTTGCCCATTTATCTTACCAGATGGCAGATAAGCTCGACCGAGGAATGTTTGAGCGTTATCGCGATATTCAAATTGCTGCTAGTCTAGAAACTTTGTATAAACCTGATTCTCTTAATGCCAAGCGAGCGTTTATAGAAAAATTGCAAAATACCTATAATGATTATGCTTGGATTGGTCTAGCGAATCCAGAAGGTAAAGTGGCTGTTGCGACTGGTGGAATTTTAGAAGGTTTTGATGTCTCTACCCGTCCTTGGTATATCAATGGCAAAAAGCAAAATGCATATGTAGGAGATGTACACCAAGCTTTACTGCTAGCTCATTAATTGGCAATGCGTGGAAATATACTAAAAATACTGAATACGCGCGTATTGAGTTTGGCATTGTTGAAAATCAAGACGGCAGCGCATGTAAATCACCAATTTACTTTGTCCGCGATAATGGCGCCGGATTTAACATGAAGTACCAGGACAAATTATTTGTTCCCTTTCAGAGACTGCATTCAGAAGCTGAATTTGAAGGTACTGGTATAGGTTTAGCAACAGTACAACGGATCATCAACCGTCATGAAGGTAAAATTTGGGCTGAAGGTAGTGTTGGTTTTGGCGCCACTTTTTATTTTACTGTTTAATGGGTAGGTGGGCAGTGCCCACCTTACGATTAGACTTGAACCTCTTCACTTGTTAAATTCGTCTGATTTTTGTGCGGTCGAATTATTGCGTAAACACCTACAACCCAAGCAAGTGCAACTAACCATCCTGCTAGGATATCGCTAGGAAAATGAACTGCTAAATATAATCGTGTCCAAGCAACTCCTGGTACAAAAGCGGCGCCAAATATAAAAGCGAGTAAACGCCAACGAGTATGCCAAGCTAAGACGATTAAAATTGCTGCAAATGTAAAACTTGCCATTGCATGACCGCTAGGAAATGCAAAACTCGTTTTGTGGTATGTTGACTCCCAAAGGTGAGGACGCACGCGATGAAAGAACACTTTCGCGGCATGATTAATTGTTGCACTTCCTAAACCTGCTGTTAATACATAAGCAGACAGGCGCCATCTCTTGCTAAAAACTAATACTAGATTTAGTACAAGCAAAACTGGCACTAAAGTCTTTGGAGAACCAATTTTAGCTAAGGTGACGGCAAAAATGTCAAGCTGTGAATTTACTGTTTGATGAATTGCCATCAAAATTGGTACATCGAAGGGAAAACCAGCTTCATATTGCCATAGCTTAGTAGCCATGAGTTCAAAGATTTGTAAAGGAATATAAACTCCTATTGCTAGCAGTAATAACGGGCGCCAGTTATTAGTTAATAACTTCGTGATAAATTTTATACCATTATCAAAGTTAAACTTTTGATTTTCGATTTCTGGAAGATTTTTGTTTTCTACTTTCATGATTCGCTATTATGGAGTTAATCAATTGTTTGAATGTTTGAATAAAGCTGTGAATAACTTGTTGTTGATATCTGGTATAGTCTGCTTGGCAATCGCGATTATTGGGCAAGCAAAACTTTTGTTTATTGAAATTAATCCTGGCTGTTTTGGAAGATTGCTAGCTTTGGTTGTTGGTATTTTTTGTTTAAGTTCAACCATGTCTAATGGTTCGTTTTCAATACCAACCGAACAATTAAATAGCTTTGTACAAGAAGCTATCCCTCGGTTTAGAGAAATAATCGACCAAGTTTTGAATGCATAACTGGTTAAGACCGTAGAGACGTGATTAATCACGTCTCTATATTATATGCAATTTATGTTTTAATCAGATTCTAAACTGCCATTAGGAACGTCGGTAACTCTAGTAGAAATACTTTTCGAGGACACGTTGGGTATGTACCAGTTAATATCTCCCGATTTAAAAACTTTATCAGGATTGATATTCAATTCAATTCCATCTTTGTCAGGGTTAGTTCTAGCTATTAATTGAGTACCTTTCAAATTTTTGATTACTACAGCACCATCAGTATTTAAACTTGCGATTTTAGTGCCATTTGGTACAAATATACCTTGACAATCCCATCCCATTCCTGTAGATTCACCTGAGCCTAAAAAGTATAGTGCATTATCATACTCAGATTTGGATTTTTCAGGTTTCGGACCATAAACAGCAATTGTTTCTCCTGTTTCGTTACGACATTGACCCCAGTTGACTCCTTTTTCTAAGGCATATTTTTGAAAAGACAATTCGTCAACTCGCTTTTGAAGGTCTTCAACTGTAAAATTCCCTAATAATGATTCTCCAGATTTTGCAGCTTCGAGTTGGTCTTGGAGAGTGTCGAGTTTTCTTGATAACTCTTTGTACTCAGGAGTTTTGGTAATTTTGGGAGCATCAGCAAATGATGGTTCAGCAAAGAGAAGATTTAGGATAATAACTAAAACGAGTAAAAGATAGCTGAATAATTTCATGGTTTCCTCCTTGACTTTTATGTCATCACATTTGTGTAGCGTATGTTGATTCTTTTTGACTTCTATCGCAGGTTTAAATTTTTATCCATATTTATACTTACCATTTTAAGTACAAAATTACCTTCTATAAATCAAAAAATCAAACATAATATATTTTTAAATCGATAAATACAAGTAATTGAACGTTAGAGCGTAGGTTGAGTGGAGAAACGGAACCCAACAAATTGTCTTGCCGAGCGCGTTGGTGTACTCTGTGGCTCCACCCAACCTACAGTTTGGAGTCTCCCTTAAATTAATCTAAACTTCATAATATCGACTATTGCGAATGGTGGTGAGAATTTTAGTATTTATGTTCTAATTTATGCAAATAGTACACTTGATGAGTTAGGAGTATTGTGTAGGTTGGGTGGAGGAACGGAACCCAACACACATATCGCAATATTGTAAGGCGCCCCATAAACTCCAACTCCCGACTGATAAAGCAAGTTGGAATTATTGTTTGTAGCTCTTAATCACTTTTATTTATCGTTTTAAAAAAAAATAATATTTGCAGTTATAAGAATGAAAGCAGTAATATTTAAGTCATCAGATACAAAACAACTGATGCCCAAAATATTAACTGAGTTCACAGAAACTTAACTTTTACAATTATTAATAGAAAGGAATAAATATTATGAATAAATTTCACTGGATACATAATTAATAAATATTAATAACAACCCTTAGCGAATGCTGAGTAAAATTTAAAATCAAACCAAAAACTTGCATCGCTTCAAGAAGCAAGAAAAACTGGAGAAAACTATTAAATTATTGTGAGTGACAATTATGGATTGGCTATTTAGTACAGTACTTGTTGGGGCTTCTACTGCGTTTGCAACTACTTTTGACGACAACGTATACTTGACGGCATTTTTTGGTAAAGTTAATCGCCATTTCCGTCCTAAGCATGTTGTTGTCGGTGAATTTATTGGGTTTACTGCATTAGTTTCTGCTAGTCTACCTGGTTTCTTCGGTGGTTTAATTGTTCCAGAAATGTGGATTGGATTGCTTGGTTTCCTTCCAATCATCATTGGTATCACTAACCTAATGAGTCGGGATTCGGACGAAGTAATTCAAGATGTATCACTTGATATGACTCTTGACAAACCTCGGCGCCCAAACAAATCGCTGTGGGCAACTCTGCGCGATCGTCAGACCTACCGAGTTTCTGCTGTAACCATTGCCAATGGAGGAAACAATATCGGAATCTATGTACCTTTGTTCGCTACTAGCACTATTAACAGTTTGGGTGTAATCCTTGCAGTTTGCTACCTAACAATTGGAGTTTGGTGTTTTCTTTCTTATCGCATGACTAATAATCCTTTGATGGCGCCACTTCTAGCTCGCTATGGTCGTAAAGTCTTCCCATTAGTATTGATATGGTTGGGATGTTCAATCTTAATAAAAAGTGAAAGCTATCGCCTTTTTCCTGGTTTTGGATCATAAACTCAGTACAAAAATATTATAATTAATAAAAACGTTCTCCTTTCTTGGTAATATAGCAGAACGTTTTTTGATTTTGAACTATTAGTAGTTTAAAATTACTATTGTTAAAGATAGTTTCTATTTATGGATTTGAAAAAAAATAATGTTTGTTATTATCAGAAATAAAGTCTACATTTAAATTGTGACTCAAATAAATGTGTTTAGTTTAGTTACTTATCATTAGGAGAAAGAAATGAAAACGTCTATTTCAAAAAAATTAAAAAACTGGATTTTAACAACAGCATTTATAGTGTTTGTTGCAGGAGTTTCTCTATTTAATCAGCCTAGTGCGATGGCTGTAACTAAAACACTTGTTGGACCTCCTGCTCCAGTAGAAGCTCCTGTAACTTCAGTAGAAGTACCTGTAACAACTCCAGTAGAAGTTCCAGTTGCACCTACTGTAGCAGCGCCAATAGAATCTGTCCAAACCAATGTTACACGCTTACTACAAACTAAAGAATGTGTAGGATGTAATCTGACAGGAGCAGTATTAAAAGATGCAAACCTACAACAAGCGAACTTGAAAGGCGCCAATTTAATCGGAGCAGATTTAGAAAGAGCAAACTTACAAGGAACAAACCTAGCAGGTGCAAACTTGCAAGGAGTAGATTTAGGTAAAACAAACATCGCAGGAGCAAATTTAGAAAATGCTAACCTGATTGATGCAGACTTAGAAAAAGCTAACCTCCAAGGAACAAACTTAGCAGGTGCAAATCTCCAAAACGCCGACATGGAAAAGGTTAATTTAGTCGGCGCCAATATCCAAGGAGCAAACCTGAGAGGAGCAGATTTTGAAGACGCAATACTACCTCCAGGAATGATGATTGAGTAAGCCTCACTAAATATAAAATATCAAAAACCCGACTTCTTCAAAGAAACCGGGTTTTCTGTATATATGTAGGTTGGGTGGAGGAACGGAACCGAGCAAGGAGATGTTGGCTCTTGCGTACTTAGCGTGCTAAAGAAGCTAGAAAATAAGCTTAAAACTCTTATAGGGCTTGTACTACAGCCATTATTTACTAAAATTTTTTATCCTGGCTAAAATTGAGGCTATAAGCACCTGTAAGCCTTGATTTTAAAGGAAAGTTATCGATTTTGATTATAAAATTAGCACGCTAAGAACGAAAGAACCCCAATTTATGCCGAAAATTTATTACTAAGTCATTAAGTTCTGCCATATTAATTAAAAATGCATCGTGACCGTGAAGTGAATTCAGCCAAGCAAACTTAGCATTTGGTATTAATGCTGCTAGTTGCTGTTGTTCGTGTGGTGGATAAAGAATATCTGAGTCAATTGCTATTACTAATGTTGATTTCTTGACATTACCCAATACATCAGTAAAACTACCACGACCTCTAGCTATATCGTGACTATCCATCGCGCGGGTAAGAGTAATGTAAGTATTCGCGTCAAATCTTTGGATAAACTTTTGCCCTTGATGTTGCAAATAACTACTTATTGCAAATTCGTTTAAATCTTGTTTTCGTTCAAAGCGATGTTCAAAGCTACCCCATGAACGGTAAGTACTCATTGCCATCATCCTAGCTACAGCTAAACCTTGTGATGGTTGTTTATCTTGAGTATAATTTCCTTCTAGCCAGTTAGGGTCAGCGTAAATTGCTTGTCGCTGTGCTTCGCTTAAACCAATACACCAAGCAGAATGACGACCGGAAACCGCAATAGGCGCCATTGCTTCAACCAAATTCGGATATAATAATGCCCATTCTAGTACTTGCATTCCTCCTAAAGAACCACCAATCACTAACTTAATACGTTGAATCGAGAGAGCTTGTATTAAATGTGCTTGTAAATTTACCATATCGCGGATGGTAATTTGAGGAAAACTGGCGCCGTATGCTCTGTTTGTTTGAGGGTTAATGCTAACAGAACCAGTAGTACCATAACAACTTCCCAAAACATTGCTGCAAACAATAAAATCTACCTCTGGGTCAAAAGCTTTATTGGCACCAAATAAAGGTTCCCACCAGTCGGAAGCATCAACCCCACCAGTAAGAGCATGACATATCAATACAGCATTATCACCTGACGAATTTAATTTTCCCCAAGTCCGATAAGCAACCTCAACCCCCAACAAAACTTCGCCACACTCTAAACTAAAAGGTTGAGGCAACTTGAAAAATTCGGTTTGAGGAGAAATAAATTCTTGATAATTCATATTTTACCGAAACGCCTGCTTAAAATCCTCTTTAATATCATCAATATGTTCCAACCCTACAGAAACCCTCACCAAGTCAGGTGTAACTCCGGCAGAAACTTGTTCAACATCACTTAACTGTTGATGCGTCGTTGAAGCTGGATGAATTACTAAAGTCTTTGCATCACCTACATTTGCCAAATGACTTGCTAGCTTGACATTATTAATAAAAGCTTTGCCAGCTTCCAACCCACCTTTAACACCAAAGTTTAACACGCACCCAAAACCATTTTTTAAATACTTCTTCGCACGTTCATGGTAAGGATGGTTAGGTAGTCCCGGATAATTAACCCACTCAACATGTGGATGTTGAGATAGCCACTGCGCTAATTCTAAAGCGTTTTTTGTATGACGCTCAACCCGTAAAGATAAAGTTTCCAATCCTTGTAATAGTAAAAAAGCATTAAAAGGACTCAAACAAGGCCCCATATCCCGCAGTCCCTCAACTCTTGCCCGAATAATAAAGGCAATATTACCGAACGGACTTTGTGGCCCAAATACTTCATAAAAATTCATACCCTGATATCCAGGCGCCGGTTCAGTAAACACAGAGAATTTACCATTACCCCAATCAAACTTACCAGAGTCAACAATCACTCCTCCGATAGATGTGCCATGACCGCCAATCCATTTTGTAGCAGACTGCACTACTATATCGGCGCCATGTTCTATAGGACGAGCCAAATATCCACAGCAGCCAAAAGTATTATCAACAATTAGAGGTATACCGTTCTCATGAGCAATATGAGCAAGCGTAGCAAAATCAGGGATATTAAACTGAGGGTTTCCAATAGTTTCGACATACAACGCCTTAGTACGTTCATCTATTGCCTTACGAAAATCTTCTGGATTATCTCCCTCTACAAATTTTACGTTAATTCCTAACCGAGGAAATGAAACTTTGAACTGGTTATAAGTACCACCATACAAAAAACTTGTGGAAACTATATTGTCACCCGCTTCAGCCAAATTACTAATCGCTAGAAACTGTGCTGCTTGTCCGCTTGCTGTTGCTAGTGCTGCAACTCCCCCCTCCAACGCTGCTACCCGCTTTTCAAACACATCGGTTGTTGGGTTCATGATGCGCGTGTAAATATTGCCGAACTCTTGCAGTGCAAATAAATTGGCGCCGTGTTCTGTACTGTCGAATGTATAAGAACTTGTTTGATATATTGGTACAGCGCGCGCGTTCGTTCCTGGGGCAGGCGCCTGTCCAGCATGAATTTGCAGCGTTTCAAAGCGGTAGTCAGATGACATACGTAATTCCTAATATGCTTATTTTAGACTTTAATCTACGGTAAGCCGATACAGTTACGTAATTTTACACTATATTATATGCTGAAAGCAAGTTTTTTGATCCCCTTTAGCAGAGCGCGTGGAAGGGGGGAACAAGAGTTTTTTAGCCCTCCTCCAGAGCGTTCTTGTTGGGGGGATCAATTATTAAACTTGTTGTAATAAGCGAAAACGAATTCTTAGTAAACGTAGCCAAAACAGCCAAGCTTTTGCAGGTTTTTCAAAGAAGGTAAAAATATCCCCGTAACCAATGGTGGTTTTTTCATGATGCAACCAGTGTCTTTCAGGGGTGGTGATAAATAAGAACTTACATACTATAACTACCCATTGCGAAGTTTGCCAACTGAGAGCGGTTGTATGTCTCCACCATACGTGTAACTGACCTAAAATTAATCCGCAAATAACACCAATAGGAGAAAATTGCCATAAAACTGCTGCTGTTAAAACATAGGGTATGGCGCCTAAAACTCCATCTAAAAGAACATCGAAATTTAACGCTAAAACAGCGTAATGACGGAAGTCTTTTTTTCCTGAGTGGTGCGTTTTCAAATGCAAGCTACCGAAAACATGCTCAGGTATATGGTATAAAAATGTTGAGAGGAAGTCGCCAATAAACAGCAATAGCCAAGCCAAAACAATAGCCTTAAGCATTTTAACTCCCGTTTTAGTAATGAATGTCACACAAAATTCAACTGATTACGTACATACATCTAAAATCCGATAAACATACAGTATTTTATAATATTCAGGCAATGATTCTTTGATTAAAGCGATACAAATAATGATGATTTATAAAGAATATGATATTCAAACGATAATTCTTTGATTACCACGATACAAACAAGTAGAGACGTTACATGTAACGTCTCTACCAGAATGGACAATCAACCAGATATGATTTAGTAGAATTAAATCTGTTTAACCAAAACGACCACTAATATATTCAGCAGCTTCTGGAGTTTTCGGCGCCTCAAAAATTAGTTTAGTAGGACTAAATTCAACTAGTCTACCGTAGCGTTTACCGTTTTTATCCGTTTCGGTGTTAAAGAACGCTGTCTGGTCTGCTACTCTGGAAGCTTGCTGCATGTTATGTGTCACTATAATAATGGTGTATTGCTCTTTAAGTTCTAAGCAAAGTTCTTCAACTTGACGGGTAGAAATTGGGTCAAGAGCAGAGCAAGGTTCATCCATTAATAGTACATCTGGTTTCATGGCAATAGCACGCGCGATACATAACCTTTGCTGTTGTCCACCAGATAATGCTGTACCTTTTGATTTTAATTTGTCCTTAACCTCATTCCAAATTGCCGCGCGTTTTAAAGAGGTTTCTACAAGTTCATCAAGATTACCTTTATAACCGTTTGAACGGGGACCAAAAGTAATATTTTCGTATATAGACTTGGGGAAAGGATTGGGTCTTTGAAATACCATTCCAACTTGGCGCCGTAATTTGACCGAGTTAATGTTAGGGTCGTAGATATTACGGCTACGGTAGTTGAGTTTACCTTCGACTTTGGCGCCTGGAATTAAATCATTCATTCGGTTGAAGCAGCGTAGCAGAGTACTTTTTCCACAACCTGATGGTCCAATAAAAGCAATAATTTGTTTGTCAGGAATTTCCATGTAAACATCTTGAAGTGCTAGAAAACCATTATAGAAAACTTTAACCGCTTCAAGATTAAATACGCGAGTATCATATTGGCTAAGAGCCGTGTTAACTTGTGTGCTTCTACCGTTGGTGTTAGTCATTTTTTTATCTCCTATTATTGATTACTTAATCTAATGTGAAGCGTTGACGAATGTAAATTGCAATTGCGTTCAAAGCTAAGATTAAAAGAATTAAGGTGATGATAGTGGCAGCAGCGGCATTACCAAAACCTGGTTCGGGACGAGTAATATAGCTGAATATCTGGATAGGTAAAGCCATAAATCTTTGAAATAAACCTGGGTCAAAGGTGAGAAAACTTACGGCGCCAACTACAAGTAAACAAGCTGCGTCACCTATTGCACGAGATACTGAAATAATTACCCCTGTGAGAATACCTGGAACTGCATAAGGTAAAACGTGACTGCGAATAGTTTGCCATTTGGTTACACCTAATCCGTAAGAAGCATTTCTTAGCGAATCTGGAACTGAACGTATCGCTTCTCTGGCTGTAACAATAATTACTGGTAAGGACTCTAAAGAAAGAGTTAAGGCGCCAGAAATTAAGCTTGGTCCAAATCTTAAAAGGTAATTAAAAACACCTAAACCAAGTAACCCATAAACTATAGAAGGTATTCCAGCAAGATTACCAATATTAATCTCAATCAGCAATGTCCACCAAGTTTTTGGCGCATATTCTTCGAGATATAGAGCTGCCCCTACACCAATGGGTACAGCAGTTAAAATTACAATGACTCCTAAAAGGAGACTGCCTATAATTGCTGGACGTATACCACCTTCTTCGGGAAAACGTGAAGGTGTTTCGGTTAGAAATCCTGGTGTGAGAAATCTAGCTAAACCGTCTCTTGATATATCAAAGACTAACAAAGCTAGGACAAATAAGCCAATGAGTAAACCTAATAAAAAAAGATATTCAAATACTTTGCCTATAATTTCTCTTTTTTCGATATTGTCGGTAAACTCTGCTTCTGAACTGTTAGAATTATCCCGTTTGTATGTAGTGGTCATAGTGCTGAGTGTTGAGTGCTGAGTAATCCAAAATCTAAAATCTAAAATTAATCGTATTTTTCTTTGAATCTGCGAGAAATCCAGTAACTAACAATATTCAGAATCAAGGTTAGGATAAACAAAACGGCGCCGACTGCGTATAAAGTTTTGAAGTTCAAACTTCCGCGCGGACTGTCTCCACCAGAAATTTGCGCCATGTAAGCTGTCATGGTTCCTACTGATTCCATTAAGTTAACTGTTAATCTTGGCTGTTGTCCGGCAGCAATTAAAACAGTCATTGTTTCACCAACCGCGCGCGAAATTCCCAGAATAATTGAAGCGGTTATCCCTGAAAGTGCAGCTGGTAAAACAACTTTAAAAATCGATTCCAGTTTTGTAATACCTAAAGCATAGGCGCCTTCGCGTAAAGAACGAGGAACTGCTTTAATAGAATCTAAGCTGATTGAACCCACAGTTGGAGTAATCATAATTCCCATCATTATACCCGCACTTAAAGCATTAAAAATTTCTAAGGGCAGAAAATTTCTTAGGACTGGTGTCACGAATAACAGCGCAAAATAACCATAAACAACTGTAGGTATTCCTGCCAGCAGTTCTATCGCTGGGCGTAAAATTGTTGCAATTTTTGGCGGAGCGTATTCGCTTAAGTAAATAGCAGAAGATAAACCAAGAGGAATTGCCACTGCCATTGCTACTACAGTAGTTAAAAAAGTACCACAAATTAATGGCCATACACCAAAATGTCGTTCAGCAAATAGAGGTGTCCATTTTGTGTCTAAAAAGAATTGGGCAAAACTTACTTCTTGGAAAAACTCAAACGTTACCTGGAAGATAATAAATACAATTCCGAATGTAGTAAATACAGAAATTAAAGCACAGCAAAATAAAGCTGCCGCTATAACTTTTTCTTGGATATCATCAGATGCGTTTTTTTCAAGTGACTCTCTCGATACTTGATTGAAATCGTCTTGGTAAGTGCCTTGCATAATACAATTTTGGATTTTACTTCGTTTATAAATATGTCATGAGTCCCGCAGTGAAGCATCTAATAGTTTAGTAATATTTGTAAGATTCTTCGCTACCCTTCGGGAAAAGCTCCGCTTTGCACTCAGAATGACATGTGCTTGAAACTTTTTATATGAAGTTAGTAATTGGTTCACCTGGTTTTGCTTTTTTGAATTTTGTACCTGTTTCACCCGTTAAAAACTTTTGTTTTGTTTTGGTATAAGCTTCATCAGGTAGCGCTACATAACCAACGCTATCTACCCATTTCCAAGAGTTATCTAGATAGAAACTTACAAATTCTTTTACTGATGGTTTTGAATCTAACGATTTTTTACTGACGTAAATGAACAGTGGACGCGATAACGGTGTGTAGACGTTCTTCACTACGTTATCGACTGGAACAGGCTTTTCACATTTACCTTTTGGACTTTCTACTCCAACTAAATTTAATCTGTTTTGATTTTGGATGTAGTAAGAAATACCTACATAGCCTAGAGAATATTTATCTCCTGCGACTCCCTGGACAAGAGTATTTTGGTTGTGACTAGGAGTATAATCTGTGCGGCTATTTTTAGCTTTACCTGTAATAGCTTGAGTAAAATAGTCAAATGTTCCTGTGTCTGAAGCCGGAGCATACAACTTTATCATTCCATTTGGGAATTTGGGATTGACTTGATTCCAAGTTAAGATTTTTCCATCTGATTTAGCTTTCCAAATTGTACTTAGTTCTTCGATAGTCAAGCATTTGGCAAAGTCATTTTCGCGATTGGCAATTACGGCAATTCCGTCTAACGCAATTGGTAACTCGACAAACTCAATCCCTTTTGATTTACATTTTTTTATTTCCTCGTCTTTTATAGTACGCGAGGCGCCGACAATATCAATTTCTCCCGCACAAAATTTGCTGATACCTCCACCTGTTCCACTCGATGCAACGCTGACTACAGCATCTTTATTTTCTTTATGGTATTCTTCTGCTACAGCTAAAGAGATGGGAAATCCTACGGCGGCGCCATCGATGCTGACCTGCGACTGATTTTGATTGCTGCTACAAGCTATCAAATTTTGACTTAGTAATATCAGCGATGTGATGAAGAAGTTTTTCTTTAATTGATTGAGTCGCGTCATAAGCTTTTATCGCATTCCAAATTTATTTGTGAAGCAAGATTTTTATTTAATGAACCACAAAGGACACAAAGGACACAAAGGAAGAAAAGAAGGAATGTAGAGAAAAGCTTTAAGCTTTACTTTTTGCTTGAATCTGATCAAAAGTTGCTCCTTCTTTGAAGAAATTATTCTGGATATTGTCCCATCCACCTAAATCTTGAGCAGTGAATAGAGTTTCGACTTTGGGAAACTGCGAAGTTACTTCTTGGCTAATTAGAGGGTTGACAGAACGATAACCGAGTTTGGCGAATTCACGCTGCGCTTCCTCTGAATACAAGTAATCTATAAATGCTTGTGCGACTTCTTTTGTACGGTGCTTTTCGACGTTTTTATCAACTACAACGACTGGGTTGTCAATTGATATGTTGAATTGAGGTATTGTAAACGGTAGCTTCTGATTATTCTGTCCAGCTAAAGTTACCTCATTCTCGTAGTTAATTAATACGTCTCCCTCTCCATGAAGGAAGAATAAATCACTTGCTTCACGAGCATCTTTCGTCAAACCAGAAGTGTTCTTATAAACTCTTGTAACAAAATCGAGTGCTTTTGCTTCGTCACCACCTGCTTGAGTTACAGAACCCCACAATCCTAAAAACTCCCATATTGCAATCCCAGAAGTTTTTGGATTTGCTGCTATTAGCTTTATACCGTCTTTTGCTAAGTCTTCCCAAGAGTTGATACCTTTAGGATTTCCCTCACGAGTCACTATTGCTGCTACTGACCTTGTGACAATCCCATTTCTCGGCGCCCTTGTTTCCCAACCTTGTTTAATCAAACCTGCCTGCTGAATCTTATTCACATCCAAAGGAAGTGCTAAGTGAACAATATCCGCTTCTTTCGACCCATCAATCACAGCAGCAGCTTGGGCGCCACTTCCACCGTAGCTAGTCTCAAAAGTGACATTCTGATTATGCTCTTTCTTCCACTTATCAACGAATTTAGGAATAATTTGGTCGTGAGCAGCTTGAGTCACTGAGAACGAAACGAGTCTCAATTTGACATCCGCTGAAGAAGCTGAACTACTTCCACAAGCAGCTAATGCGATACTTAAGGATATACCAATCGCAAATAGACTTGCTAATCTTAAGTAGTTATCTAGGGGGCACCTCAAACTCCAGTTTCTCACCGTTGATTTTGATAATGAGATTATGTCTAAATTTTTGATACGGTAATATGCTTCCTGTATAGTCGCACTGACCGTATTAATTACTTGTGCAAAAGGTATAAAAACTTTTGACTTACCCATAGTAGCCCCGTAAATAATACTTTTAGTAGCTTTTTTAAATGCTACAACTCTACTGATATACCGTAGATTATAAGTATCATAATGTTTATCAAGCTACAATGCAATAGCTATTACATCTATACTTAACAATTTGTAATAGACGTAACTTCAAATTTATGCTTATTGACAATTCAACTTATATCCAATAGGGGATGTTATATATCAAATATAATACATCAACGTAGCAGGGGAACTTTTCTCCTGCAAGTCACAAAGGTCTTGCAGTGTATAGTCCTCCAAGACCGAGTAAAGTGCTTGCTGTCCTTCCTTCCACACGTGCTTAATTACACCAGATGCAGTAGCACGGCTAGAATTAGTATCTTCCGACGAAGCTATATCTATTCCTTCGATACATTTAAGTGCATCTAAAACTGTCATGTGTCGCGGGTCTTTTGCCAAAACATAACCACCCCGAACTCCGCGCGTACTTTTAATCAGTCCTCCACGTCTCAAGCTAGCCAATAACTGCTCTAAATATCGTTTGGGTATATCTTGAGCATCCGCAATCTGTTGAATTTGCAAAGACTCGCCGCTATCGTAGCAGCTAGCCAATTCAAACAAGGCTAGAAGCGCATACTCTGACTTGCTCGATAGCTCCATAAGCGAATGTATATAAATTTATACCTACAGTTCCAAGGTAATTTATTTCTGCTACCCCCAGATACAACTGAGAGAAACTCAACCTTACACTGACTGGCTGATTATACGATATAAGGTCTATTTTATAAAATCAAATGTTTTTCTTTGTCAATTTAATCAATTTTGGTTATTAGTTATGAATTATACAAACAAACTTCACATTCAAGTATAAGTATCAAATTCGCTTCGACCTACTGCGTTTTCGGTGGCGCCGATTTATTTACACCGCTCGCACCTAAGTCGCACTTGCAATTTTCGCATTGTGTATGAGATACTCAAAATAAAGTACTGTTATTTGACCGACTTACCGTACTTTAGGTGTAAGTTATTAGGGAGTAGGAATGTTAAAAGACGCTCAAGGGCTTGAAGTTTCAACAAATTCACACGAAGCTGTTGATGCAATTAGCAGCTTTACTAATCAAGCTCTTAGTTATGGTAAAGAAGCTCTGAATGTAGTCAAACAAGGACTTGTCTTTGACCCAACTTGCGCGATGCTTCATGCTTACGCTGCTGCTTATTTTCTTTCTCAGGAGAATCAGCAAGCTAAAAAACAAGCTGTTCCTCATTTGCGAACAGCTATCAAGTATTCAGGCAACGTAACAGAGCGAGAAAAGCTTTATATACAGGCAATTTCAGCTTGGGCAACCAAAAAGATTGATGTGGCGATTGCATTACATGAAACAATTACCGACAAATACCCGCGCGACTTGGTGTCAGTTCAGCAGGGACAGTATCACTACTTCTACTTGGGTGATAAACAAAGATTATTGAACATAGCTCAAAAAGTCTTACCTCAGAATGAAGACAATCATTTCTTGTATGGTATGTTAGCGTTTGGTCTAGAACAATGCCATCAGCTTGACCAAGCAGAAGCGATGGGTAGAATGGCGACATCTTATAATCGTCATGACCCTTGGGCACATCATGCTGTTGCTCATGTGATGGAAACCCAAGGCAGAATAGATGAAGGAATTGCTTGGATGGAAAGTCTAGCTGATACTTGGGTTAGTTGTAACTCAATGCTATACACCCATAATTGGTGGCATATCGCACTATATTATATCGAGCGTGGTGATTACCTTCATGTTTTGCAGTTATACGACACTCATGTTTGGGGACGCGCGCGTAAAGATTCGCCAAAAGACCAAGTAGGAGCGATATCACTATTATTACGATTAGAGTTACGTGGAGTAGATGTAAGTCAATACTGGCAGTCTTTAGCTGTTTATCTTTTGCCTCGTCTTCACGAACACGCATTACCTTTTCAAGACTTGCATTATGTCTATGCCTTAACAAGAGCAGGATATACAGACTGGGCAAACGAAATGCGCTTATCGATGCACGAACATGCTCTCTCATTATCACCGAACCAGAGGCGCCAGTGGTTAGAAGTGGCGATACCAGCAGCTAGAGGATTAGTTGCTTATGCGAACGGTGAATATTTAAATGCGTTTATTAACCTTAAACCAGTGTTGCTACGTTTGCATGAAATTGGTGGTAGTCATGCTCAACGAGCATTGTTTGAGCAAGTTTACCGCTCGGCAATGCACCGTGTACGTTCCGGTAGAGACGCGATTAATCGCGTCTTAATAATGATACATCCGCGCAAGTCCAAAGTAATCTTCTAATTCAACTGTTGCAAAAGACTTAACTCGATATTTATCCATTGCTGCTTGTAATTGTGTATCTGGATGAAGTAGTGCTAACCGTATTTGCTCAACCAAAGATTTATCTAAATGCCATGAATAAGCTAAAGGAGGCGCCGGAGATGGTCCGAGTGCCTCCACTACACGCAATTGCTGTGATAACTCCGGAAAATTATTCCGTTCTTGTTCTAATACCACACTATCTATAGCAGCACAGTCAGCAATACCATCAACTACCCAGCGTATTGAATTCTGGTGTGAACCTGACTGTATTGTTTCACCAAAAAAACTTTGTGAATATCCGCTTTGAATTAATTTATACCGCAGTAAATTATAGCCACTGTTCGAGCCAAGGTCATTATAGCAAAAGGTTTTACCAGCCAAATCCTCAAATTTAACCAAGTCACTATTAGCATTAACAATCACATCTGAGTAGTAAATTGGACGCTGTTGATAGCGCGCAGAAATCATTACTGGCGCCACCAACGGTTGTAATTTTGGCGCCAGTTGCCAACGTCGAATTAAAGGTAAACCACAAATAAATGCTAAGTCGAGTTGGTCTTGCAATAACAAAGGGTCTTCTAAAGGGTCATACTCACCTTGATGAAGTTGAGTTTCAATACCCAATACCCGACTTAGATAAGCTACAACTGCTTGGTAAAAATCAAACCAATTAGGCGCCAGATAAGAAACTACCTGTAGATAATTCTGTTTACTCACTTCGCTCACTGCTTACTTACATCCTGATTACTTACAACAAATAATACATTGCGACTCATCCAATGAACATACAAAAACACCAAACTTCCCAAAGTTAACAGCATAACTTTAAAAACTACGCTATAAGCATGAACGCGCCACCATATTTGATGCACCAACGCTGTTGCCTGCAATTTCCATTGTGGCAATACTTTCGTGCTTTGTGTATCGATATTAATTACCAACGATGGTGCTACGCTCTGATTCGCTACAGTCATTTTTATCACTCCTTAGTAGTATTTAAGTACATTAAATCGATAGACTTACTGTTGATTATTTTAGCATCGCACAACTTAGCGTTAAACACAAGTAATAAACTACAGCTTATCTATCGTTTTTTAGATATATGCAATTACAGCATATTCAAAGCTTTCTTGTGGGGTGGGCATCCTTGCCTGTTCCACAAGAACAAATGCTCATTCCTAATAAATCTACAGTAATCCTAGAGAAATTTAGCTATTTAAAAATTATTACATAGCTATTTTAAGTATGAATCTGATAACGCCAAAACTTGAAAAACTACTCCAGCTTGATTTAAGCCCAAAATTTGAGTGAGTAGAGTTTTAAAATCAGAATTTAGCACTATTGAATCAAGTGCTTAAGATTGCCAACTTTAAACTTAAAAACACATAAAAGTACGGTTTTCCTACCTTGTTATCGTATTATAAGATGAATACAAGCTAAAAAGTGATTTACAAACAGCCTAACCTCGGTCTTCTCACTGCAATTTCTAACAGTCTCCCTTCTGACCTCACGTCCTGCGTCTACTGTCCTTTGTAAATGCAGGACGTGATTCCCCTTATCTCATCTTACTCCTCATACTTTAGATAGAATAAATTATGCAGCTACAAGAAGCTATTACACCTACGAAGCTAGATAACCGTCCCACAGTAGCAATAGGTCATGTTCAACTATTAGTAAGCAATGTTTCAACAGCTACCGATTTTTTCATCAAGTTAGGTTTGCGGTATATTCACCAATCAGAAGATATCGCCATCTTAGAACTAAGAGGTGGTACTCACTTGATATTAAAGGAAGTAAAAAGATACATTATGACTGCTGGCACAAAGGCGCCATTCGATTTGATGGTAGATAATATTATGGTTACTAGGAACTTTTGTATTAGTAATGGTCTGTTTCCTTCTCCAATAGAAAAAGATCAAGTCCATAGTTGGTTTATTATCACTGGGCCAGATGGCTATCTAGTTACAATTATTTCATCTCACACTAATGGAAGAATCGTGTAAAGAGTTCTGAGTGCTGAGTTCTGAGTGCTGAGTTATAAATTATTCACTCCAAACTTTACTCAGCACTCAGCACTTTCTACTCAGCACTAAATTAAGGCGTTTTCTAAATCTGCTTGTAAATCGAGTTTATGTTCAATACCGACAGATAAACGTACCAAATTATCTTTAATTCCTCGTTTCAAACGTTCAGCTTCTGGAATGGCGCCATGAGTCATTTTAACGGGATAACATACTAAAGATTCTACGCCACCTAAACTTTCTGCGAGTAAGAATAGTTTGATGCGGGAGACAAATTTTTCAGCTACTTCAAAACGGCCTTTTAGTTCTAAGCTAATCATCCCACCAAAACCGGACATTTGAGTTTTTGCAAGTTGATGCTATTGGTGACTTGATAAACCTGGATAGTAAATGCGTTCGATTTGAGGATGGTCTTGTAAATAATTAGCTAGATACAAAGCATTAGTTTCGTGTTCACGCATTCGCACTCCTAGAGTTTTAATTCCTCGTAGTACTAAGTAACTATCAAAGGGACTAGGAACGGCGTCGATGGCGTTTTCATCAAAATTCTTACTCCCCTCCCCGTATACCTACGGTGTATACACAAGTCTTGAAAAGCTTGCTTGGGGTGCTTGGGGTGCTTTGGATGCAGGGCGGGGAGGAGGAATAAGAAGCAATATGGAGCAAGATTGTCTCTTATTTGATGCAAATATCTGGAAGAATATTTCCTCAATTTCCCCACTTCTTCCGTTTCTAGCCTCCAAAAGCATCCAAAACTCCCCTGCCCCCGATGCCAAAAAGTTGTGTGTACACGGTAGCCCCGTATACGGGGACTCTTTGGAGGTGGGGTCAAATAAGTCAGCAACTTCATATCAAACCGGTATAAATAGGAGCGTGATTACTTGTAAACTAACCCAGAAGTGGATTTGGGCTTTATACTTTTCGGATTATGATGATCTAGCATAAGTGCTTTCTAATGAACGAAAATGTCTGTATGAATAATGAGCCGTCTCCTCTACTTGAGTTAATCTCTCATGTTTTATCAAGAGAGGAACCAAAATTACAGCGTTCAACAAGCTTATTGCCATTAGGCACGATGCAGGCACTAAATCAACGCTTGATGCATCAACCTTTACTAAATTTTATTAATGCTGTTCTACGCGGGATTGGGCAGGTCATTTTTGTCAACAATCCTATGAGTGGTCTATTATTTTTAATTGCTATGTTCATTTAGTCTTCTTGGCTGGGGACAATGAGTTTGCTTGGAACCGCAAGCGCAACGTTAACGGCAATTCTCTTACGGAAACACTTTGCTAATATTTTTAAGTTCAATCAGGATGATATTCAAAATGGCATTTTTGGTCTGAATGGATTACTAACCGGAGCTACGATTGCATCACTGGGACTGTTTGGCAATGGCACATGGAATTTAAATTGGGCGATTGCAGTGATTGTGAAATGCTGCTACTGATGTAAATTTAAGCAGGCTTTGTTAATAGTAAGGTGGCTCAAGCCACCGTACACCACCATACATATTAAAACTCCACAAATATACCACTGCGGGCAAACTGCTCTTCAGAAGGAGTAAAATAAGGAGCTTGGTCTACAAGGCTATCGTTAAAGTAGTATGTATCTTGCAAGAAGTTACCGTGAATAACAGCTTCTTCCAATTCATGAATATAATCTTGTGCTAGATGGCAAGCTTCTTGGATACCCTGCGTATCATTTTTCTCCAATAGCTTTTGCAATGTTGCTCTAACTCCCGCCAGTCGTGATGCTGGTTTAAGCAGACTATAGAGACGGTAGATGCGGTCAACGGCAATGCTAATATGATTGAGCGCTTTAGAGCGGGCAAGTTCAGAATCAAAGCTAGGCCAATAGCGGGTCGTGTAAAAGGCTTTTTTATCCTTTTGATACCAGTCTTCCGAGCGCGCGATGGATGAGGAGACTGTATTGTGCAGTTTCCACAAGAACAAGCGCAGGGAAGGACCATCCACTACAGTGGATAGTTTAGCATCCATTGATACCTCGAACTCAGTAAGACGCGGGTCACGTCCAAGTAAAAGATATTCTATAGGGTATATATCCACTTCTTTGTTTTGCACGACGTAGGCGTTGAGGTGATGGCGGCAGTAAGGACAGGGATACATACTAGCAAACAGTTTGAAAAAGTCTTGGAAACATGCTATTAGGGCTTTTTGTTCTTCTGGTGTCTTAGTACATATGATTTCGGCGGTAGTATGGAAGAAGCGCCACACTGCAGGTCCAATATAGTATGGGAAACTAATCCGCATCTGGGCATCTTTGACATCGGTTCTGTTTAAATATACGTCGATAAATGCAACATACTGCGAGAGGTCGCCCGACTCTCGATCAAACTCATGACGTTCGCGCCGTTTCTGTACTCCATTTAAATAGTGGTGTGTCAGGCGCCATGCTTGCTTGAGCATCAGTTTTTGTTTCGGGGTACATTTAGGAAAATACTCCGCAACATCTCCTCCATAGCGCTTAAACTCTCCCTGCGTCTGGGTAGACTCGTACCAATTGTTTAAAGCTGCTTCGTCTGGTACTGTATTACTATCGATATCTTCGGCAGTGTTGACGCTAAACGCCGCCAATAGTTTTGGCATAAAGTCCTCATACCAATACGCTACTGGCATCATTGCACCATCTATTTCCTCGGAAGCGTCTTTTAGGATAACGCGGTTCCAGTTTTTGAGGTACAATGAAGGGTCTCCTGCTGCTGCATCAGGTGGTGCATCCATTTCTGCATTTATATCCATCTGTCTAAGGCGATTAAGTTCGTTAATAGCAAGAACGCCCTCGGCGATGTCGCGCAACCCCAGACGCTTCTTCTTCATTGTGATTGCAAACTCAACGCCCGCCGCAAACTTTTCTTTGACAGTCGCAGACTTTTTGCGCGCCTCAAGCATGGCTTTTTCTTCTAACAGCATTTGGGGCGTTTTGTCAAGTGTTTGCCAATTTTTTATCCGTGACTCTAGTCGGGTATACTCGTCTGTGATGGATTTTACTACTGCATTTAGCAAGGGGTGGCAAGAAGAAGGCACTATATCTAAACCCTTGTAAAGGGCTATAGCCGTCCTGACAAACTGCACGAAGTCAGTGATTTTATAAGGTAAGTTTCTCACCCGCAGATGGGTTTCGTGGTTAGCAGAGAAACTTTCGCGGAAGCTACGGTAAGCGGCGCCTTGAATTAAACGAAACAGACCAATGTGCATTTGTAGGCGAGATGTACCGAGCTTTACCTCTTTCTGTGGGTGTTGAGCTAGTAGTTCTTTTAACCGCGCCACTTCCGTATCTATTTCGTTAGGTGCTGTTTCAGGAGTTGTTACTGTTGTAGTATTGACAGTGCTTGTTGAAATTACAATTGTCTTGGGCTTGCGCGGAGGCTTCTTTGGCGAATCTCTATAGCCTGTTTTAATCTCTGATTCCTCTGGTACCAACTTGCAAAACTCCTCAAAGTCAATTGAAGCATCGCCCGAGGCATCAACTTCTTGCACTATCTCATGGAGTTCTTCGTCTGTAAGCCCAAATTGACTCATCACGCCACGCAATTCTTGGGCTGTAATTAGCCCGCTACCATCTTCATCAAAAACGCTAAATGCCAGCATAAGACGACTTTTGCGGTCTCCTTTTTGGGCTATCAATAGCGCTTTAAACTCTTCAAAATCAATACTGCCGGATAAGTCAATATCTACTTCCTTAATCAGATCATACAGTTCTGTTTCATTTGGACTTTGCCCTAATGAACGCATTACCTGACCGAGTTCAAAGGCAGAGATCAAACCGCTAGTGTCCGTATCAAATACTTTGAACGCTTCCCATAACTTTTGCACTTCTTGCTCGCTCAGTGCTGTGTTTTTCAACTCTGTAGATGTCATAAATATTCCCCCCTTCAAGTATAGCTTGACAATCATCCAATAAGCTACTATAAAATATAAAAATTATGGGTGTACCACCAGACATAATATCAAACCTATCCACAGGCGCCTTGCGTTCATGAGGCATTAACTAAAAATCGTTAAAAAACAAGTTCTAAATACGCACAAATTGCTAATTACCACTAGTTGAAAAAATTCAAACAAACATTGAAAAAACGTTTTGTTCAATATTAAGTTTTGTTAAAAAATAATTGATATAGATAGCTAGTTGATTTAAATATTCAACAAAGAGCTAGAGGAAGAACGATGCAAACATACGATAACCCTAATACCAATTTAATATGAAGTCGCATATAATAGTGCTGTAAGCTGTATCTACCTTAAGTACCAATGAGCCGCCCTTTCAAAATTGAGAGAACAGAGAGTGACAGCCCCTAGGAGCGCTGCGGAGAGGGGGGTAAATCTTCTCCCCCTTCCCTACAAGGGAAGGGGGTAGGGGGGTTAGGTTAGTAATCTAAAATTAGAAATTATGTAATAAAAAATAGGAGCATCCCTGTAAAAGTATCGATAGTTTAGAAACAGGAATACTCCTAATAAATGTAACCCGGTCGTGGACTACGTAAAGCGTGTGGTGTTAAATTAAGCAGAATACTGAAGTGGAAACGCTTTTGCGTCTTTAGGCGTAACAAATACCCTTTGATGCGCTTCTAAATTCAGCTTATCATACTGTTCGCGCGAAATTGTGGCTGTTACAGTATGTCCATCTTCAAATGTTAATTCTGCAATAATTTCCCAACCTAGATGAATTAAGCGACTAATTTTAGCAGGTACGCTGCCTTCAATTTTATGTGTTTCTATCACGACATCATGAGGTCGGACAAATACATCTTGCGCCCCATTCTCAAATCCAAACTTTCTAAGTAATTGCGAATTTTTGGGTAGAACATTCACAGGACCGATAAAACCCATTACAAAAGGAGTTGCTGGGTTATCATAAACATGAGCAGGTGAGCCAGATTGCTCAATTCTACCTTTGTTCATTACGACAATTTCATCCGAAACTTCCATTGCTTCTTCTTGGTCGTGGGTAACAAACACTGTTGTAATTTGAACTTGCTCAATCAAATTACGCAACCAGTTTCGCAGGTCTTTCCGCACTTTTGCATCCAACGCACCAAAAGGTTCATCAAGTAATAACACTTTTGGTTGCACTGCCATCGCGCGCGCTAACGCTACCCGTTGTCTTTGACCTCCAGACAGTTGTGAAGGATAGCGGTTTCCTAACCCTGATAGCTGTACTAGTTCCAACAACTCATCAGCTCGTTTAGTAGCTTTCTGTTTGCTGATTTTACGAATATCTAGTCCGAACGCGATGTTTTCCCTCACTGTCAAATGCTTAAACAAAGCATAGTGCTGGAACATAAAACCGATATTACGCTGTTGTACGGTCTGATTAGTTGCATCTTGACCTGCAATATAAATTCGACCTGAGTTAGGGGGTTCCAATCCTGCAATTACACGCAGCAACGTTGACTTTCCCGAACCAGAAGGACCCAACAAAGCAACTAGCGAACCAGTCTTGACTTCCAAATTAATATCATCAAGAGCAACAAAACTCCCAAACTGTTTGTTTACACCTTCGACTGTAATCCCCATTACCCGTGGACTCCTTTGTAAAAATTAACTGCTTACAACCTACTTATATTCTCATATTCACCTACAAATCGGTCGGTAATTTGTAGAATTTGCTACCAATATGCTCTTTTTTTGGAAGAACCCTGTATTATTCATTAAATCTACCACAAACTTACCGATGTATAGTAGTTTTGTGGTCAGAGTCACAATTACACGCTCGTTAATGCAATTAGAGGCAGAAGGCAAACTTATACGTCATAAACGCCAAATTATTGTGACAGATAATTTATTACCACAAAAATAAAGTTTTCTCGTCTTCTGTTGGCGCCCTCTTCATTTCTGATTAGTGAAGGAGGTTTTTTTACTGTACGGTGGGCACTGCCCACCCTACCAAATCACTGCCTACCCTACCAAATCACAACAATATTGACAAAATTGATAGATGAAATAAGAAATTCCAATACATAAATCGTAATACTTAGCAACTTTATATGGAATGCTAGTTATTAGCACTGTATTCCGACTGATTTACCGTATAATTACAGATTCAGCTTCTCCTTGCTAGATACATGTGTCTTTCATAGCTGACACAACAAAGTGAGCGATTGATTTCATTCTTATTATCTTCGGTTGGAGCTTTCATCATGATATCTAAGTTAAAGTTATTCCAGACAAAGCTTCGTAAGCTAAAGTTCTTTGCGATAACAGTTGTTATAGCTTCCCTCGTAATCATTCCGTTTCTAAGCTTTCCAGCGTTTTCAGTCGGTCAGAAAGCTAACATTAAGTTTGTTTCCCCAGCTTGGGTTGCTCAAAATTCATCTAACTCGAATTTACGAATCTTAGACGTGCGAAATGTGCCATTAGACTATATTTCTGGACACCTTCCAAATTCAGTCAATATCGCTGATAGCGCTTTTCGCGGACCCAGAGAAGGATTACCAGTACAGTACTGGAATAATCAAAAGTTGGGAGAAATTTTCGCTAATTCTGGAGTTAACAACAACAGTCGTGTTTTGGTCTACTCGGATGGTAGAGATATTTTAGGCGCCACAATGGTTGCTTACTTACTAGAACGTTCTGGACTGCGCGATATTGCAGTACTAGATGGAGGGTACAAAGACTATAAAGCGACAGAACCTGTAACTAGAGAGTTTCCTAAGTACAAACCAGGTAAATTTGTAGTCAGAGATAATCCTTCGGTTCGGGTAAACCTTGATGAAGTCAAAAAAGTAATTGGTAAACCAGGGGTATCAATTATTGACCCTAGACCAGAGAAACTCTTCCGGGGAGAAGAGGATGTTTTTATTCGCAATGGACATATTCCAGGTGCAGTGAATATTCCTTGGGTAACGTTCACACAAGCTGATAATCCTCACAAGTTGAAGTCATTAGAGGAAATCAAACAAATTCTGGCAGAGAAGAAAATTAGCCCATCTAGCGATATTATCGTCAGTTGCAGCACAGGAAGAGAAGCTACACTGCAATATATTGTCTTGAAACACTTACTTGGATATCCAAAAGTCAGAATATACGAAGGTTCTTGGACTGAATACAGTTCTTACCCGAATTTGCCTATAGCAACTGGCGCCGGACAGGTAAGTTAATAGTCAATAATGTTGAGTTAATGGAGGAACATCTAGATGAAGTTGGGAATTTTAACGCTAGTAGTATTAATTGTTAGTTTTGTTTACCAAAATACACAACTAACAGAGGGAGCAAATCAAACTTTGATAAGCTGCACAAAAGCCGAACCACCTCCACAGAAAAATAGTGGTGGTAATAAGGATACTTAACCTAACCCCCCAACCCCCTTCCCTCATAGGGAAGGGGGAGTATATTTAAGTATATAAGTATATTTGCCCCCCTCTCCTACAAGGAGAGGGGTTGGGGGAGAGGTTTTTAACCCATGCATGAAAAGTCAATTTTTATAAGTATTATTAATTATGAGTAGTAATATTAATCACAATGTTTCATCGACGCATTTGGAGGTATCACAGTACTCACAGGAACCACCACAGAAACGCGCGCAAAAACCGATTGTTTTTATTGCTCTAGCATTATTTACTATTGGAACGATTGCTTTAAGTCGCTATGGTTGGCGCCAAAGCGTATTATTTTTAATTGGTGGATTATTAGGAATAACTTTATATTATTCGAGTTTTGGCTTTACTTCCGCTTACCGCAAGTTTTTATTTAAACGAGATGTAGGTGGAATTTATGCTCAGTTGTTAATGCTGGCAGTTGCTACAGTTTTGTTTGCTCCTGTACTAGCTTCTGGTACAGCTTTCGGTCAAGAAGTTAAAGGGTCTATAGCACCTGTAGGAGTTCAGGGTGCGATTGGTGCTTTATTATTTGGTATTGGAATGCAGATAGCTTCCGGTTGTGGTTGTGGCACACTTTATACTGTTGGTAGCGGTAGTCTGTCGATGATTTTCACCGTGATAGCCTTTTGTATTGGTTCATTTTGGGCAAGTTTGAATCGTCACCTCTGGGCTAATTTACCATCTATTCCCCCAGTTGTACTTGGACAAAGCTTGGGTTGGACAGGCGCCGTTTTCTTACAGCTAGGAGTATTTGTGATACTCGCTGGTTTGCTTTGGGTATGGAGTACAAAAGTACATAAGCGAATAGAAATACCTGCTTCACTTCTTAAAGGCGCCATTGCTCTAGCAATATTAAATTTCTTAACTTTAATAATTTCTGGTCAACCCTGGCGAATTACTTGGGGTTTTGCTCTGTGGAGTGCGAAAATAGCCACTATCTTTGGCTGGAACCCATCAGATACTCCATTTTGGGCTGGAAAAGCACAGCAGACAGCTTTATCACAAAGCGTTTTTGCTGATATCACTTCAGTAATGAACATCGGTATTGTTTTAGGAGCATTTTTAGCAGCAGCACTTGCAGGTAGACTAATTCCCAAAACTCAAATAACTCCCAATATCATCGCATCAACACTTTTAGGTGGACTATTAATGGGTTATGGCGCCCTGAATGCCTTTGGTTGTAATGTTAACGCCTTTTTCGGTGGTATAGCTTCTACTAGTTTACACGGTTGGATTTGGATTATTTTTGCTTTAATCGGAAGTTTTATCGGCGCCAAGTTACGCCCAGTATTTGGGCAACAGATGTAATATTTATTATGTTCGGTTGATAACCCGTCCCAGTAGAGACGTTACATGTAACGTCTCTACCGACGATAATTTTATTATGGTTGAGCTACTATCACGGATGAAAATCATCCGTTACATCTGTTGCGTCCGTTGCAAATGTCGCCTAATCTACAAAAGTACTTATAATCTATCAATATTGTGTATTTTAACTATTGAAGTTCAAGTAGAAAGTGTGTAATCTATGACATAAATATAGAATGTTATAAGTCTATAGATTCACCGTAGATTAAATAAAAAGACATCTAGCAGAATTCGAGAAATTAAATTCTCCATCTTGTGGGATGGGCATCCTTGCCCGTCCCCAGATTTAAGTCATCAGTGGAAAGCCTACCTTTATTAATGTATTCATGTGCGGAGCAAAATCCACAATTGCTATGCCTATTTTATCTTCTAAAAAGCGCTTGCAAGCTGATACACCTGCTTGGAAACAATTCCTTAACGTATTAATTGGTAATTCTTGGGCTTGGCGGATAAGTGTTTTATACTTGACCGTTATGCTCATAGTGCCGATAATTGCTATGTTTTTAAAATCTAGCAGTGAATCTCCGGCTGACTTTTGGAGAATTGCTACTAGTCCAATGGCACTGTTTGCATATGACGTGACTTTCACTACATCTCTAGTTACGGCTTTGATTAATGGAGTCTTTGGTACTCTGCTTGCCTGGGTGCTTGTAAGATACGACTTTCCATTCAAAAAACTAATTGATGCTTCTGTAGATTTACCCTGTAAATCTCCCTTCAACTTTTCGTATGAAGGAGGATTTTGATAAGGATTCTGCTCTATTACAGCAAGAAGTGCTTCTGCTTTAGACTTTAGCCCTGACGCAGCTAAATTTTTTGCGTCTTTCTGCGCTCGTTTCGTGAAACGTAACTCCCACATTACCAATCAAGTTCCTCTTTTGTCGCACATTCTTCAATAGGAGTACGCATTCCTTCAAGAATATCTTCTCGCATACCAGGGATTTGAAGTAAATATAATGTTTCTTGAATAGCGTTCCAATCCTCAAGGGCAATAAGTACGACTTGACTTTCATTTGCAGTAATAATTACTGGCGTATGCGATTCTACACTATTTTTAATAACAGCATCAAGACGCTTTTGCGCTTCATCTACACCAATTACATTCATCTTTTATACCTTAATTAATAAGTAGATTAAATTATTATCATAATTATAACGAACAACATCAAATTTTTAGTTGAACAGTGAAACTTTGTTTAGTTCTAACACAAACATTATATACCATCCCAGCGCTGAATTATCTGGGCGATTCTGGGAATATTTCGATTACAGCCCGTAATGCAATATTTTTAGATAGTTGTTGCTACAAGACTTGTTGCTCAAATTTATCCTAGAAATTCTGGTGATAAACCATTGGGTGAGTTTACTCCCTTCCTACTAGAAGATTACCTATAAATTTTTCTTCTTTAGCATACTTTGCGTCCTTTGCGGTTCATTCGGTATTTTTTGAGCGTGAAGGGAGTAGTGTAACTGGACGCGGCAGTTTATCACCAAGTCCACTTAAATCAGAAATTGGTATAATTAATAGCATTTAGCTAGTGAATGTAGATAATCGTTATTATGGAAGTCTGCCTGACATTTTATACCTTCGTTGAGTGCAAGCATTTCTAGTAATAAACTCACGAAGGCAAAAATCTTAAATTTACTTAAATACGCTGGCGCCTAACCCAGAAATAATATTGCCTGTTTTTTGGAGTTCTTGCTCAACCTGTAAAAGAGTTGGCGCCATCACGGGTAAAAATGCTACTTCTCGCAGTCGTCTAGCAGTTCCGCTAGGTTTTAAGTAAGCATTTGTACCTTTCGCTTCTAACTCTAACCAAACCGAGTCTAATGCTGATCTCGTTAGAGCTACCCGAAGTTCTAGTACCTCGCGTTTTGATGAGTCGAGGTTTTGTAAACTGCCTAGTTTCCAGATTTGAGCTTCTAGCTGAGTTAGAGTAAAAAAGTTATACCTGAGACGATTGATTAATGCTTCTTCATTGTCTCCATCTGTACTTTGTAAAGTCTCTTGTAGTGACCGTCGCGTTATTCCAAGTGATAATGCACATTGCATGAGTGTTAATTTCGGACGAATTTGTGACAAGAATAAATCTGCATTTTCACTGATTATCCATTGACGAGGCAAACGCACTTTATTTAGATGCAGTGTGCTTGTCCATGATGCTTGTAACCCTAATAGCTGTAAATCATCTCCCCGTTGTATTCCTTTTGCTTTGGATGGAACAGCGACAATCAATGTTTTTCCATCATCGGTTTTTGCTGTCACTACTACAAAAAAGTTTTTTGGTTGCAGGTTAGACACCCACGGTAGGAAACCTTCCAGAGTTACTGTATCTGCTTCTAACGATGCGTGTACTGGCGCCGCAGAAAGAACATCTTCAATTACTATGGCACCAGAGCATTGTGCCCGTAAGATTTTAGGTAGTATTTGCAAATGTAACCAGCGATTGGAACTTGATATTAAGTATTCAATGAATGTCCGTTGGCACCAAAATACAAATCCGCTTGTTAAACATTGTTCCGAAACGGTAGCAATTTCTTCGACTGCGCTTAGTAATGTTCCACCTGACCCACCAAGACTTTCTGGTACACCATGCGCTAATCGTCCTGAAGAATACAGCATATCTAGCGACGAAGCTACACTGCACCCAGATACACCTTCATTCAACCATCCAGCTTGTTCTGCCAAAGACAATTCGATAGTTCTGTGCTGGCTAACCATTGATGATTCTCCTTGAATGTAATGATGATACGAGGAAGATAATGGGCGCCAATAATAACCTGTAATTGAAACTTACATCACACTGCCTCGGTTCGCCCCTGACCAAATACAATGCCTTTGTACTGATTAAAATACTGTTAATCGATAGACTTTAAGTACTTTAATTATATTTACTTTGTCACGAGTTGCTTTAAAACGCAAGTGGATAAAGCCCAAACACTTTCATGCACTTGGAGCCGAAACCAGGTTTATATACGCCCAAATTAGCTTAATCGCTTGGGAGAGCAGCAATAAACGTGGTTTCTTAATAAAAGTTAATAAAAAAGTTTGTTGTGTTTGTACACTCCTCATGGCATACTAGCTTTCATAAAATACGGTAGCTCGGTAGTGTTACCGTATTTAGTAGAAATTGACCAAAAGTTTACAACAAGGAGATTAGAACAATGGTGTTAGACGCATTTACCAAGGTTGTAGCTCAAGCAGATACACGTGGAGAGTACCTGAATAATGGGCAGTTAGATGCTCTACTAAATCTTGTCAAAGAAGGAAACAAGCGTGTAGATATCGTCAATCGTATTTCAAGCAATGCGAGCGCGATTGTTGCGAATGCCGCACGTTCTTTGTTTGAAGAGCAGCCTCAACTAATTGCTCCTGGTGGTAATGCTTATACAAGTCGTCGTGCAGCCGCTTGCTTACGAGATTTAGAAATTATTCTGCGTTATGTGACTTACGCCATATTTGCAGGTGATGTCAGCGTGTTAGATGACCGCGCTCTGAACGGATTGCGGGAAACTTATTTAGCGCTAGGAACTCCCGGAGCTTCAGTAGCTGTTGGAATTCAAAAGCTTAAAGAAGCTTCACTTGCAATTGCAGGTGACCCAAATGGGATTACTCGTGGTGATTGCAGCGCTTTACTTTCTGAAGTCGCTAGTTATTTTGACCGCGCGGCATCAGCAGTTGCTTAAATCTGAATTAAACAACTTAAACTTTTGACCTTAGTACACAAACTTTGCAGGGAGATTATCAAGTCATGTCTAAAACACCTTTAACAGAAGCAATCGCAACAGCAGATTCACAAGGTCGGTTTTTAAGCAGCACTGAATTTCAAATCGCTTTCGGACGATTCCGACAAGCAGCAGCTACACTCGAAGCGGTGAAAACTTTGTCTAGTAAAGCGCAAAGTCTTGCTGAATCAGCTGCAAACGCTGTGTACCAAAAGTATCCTTACACCACTCAATTGCAAGGGCCAAACTACGCATCAGACGCGCGTGGCAAGCAAAAATGCGTGCGTGACATCGGTTACTACTTGCGGATTATTACATATGCATTGGTTGCAGGTGGTACAGGCCCGATTGATGACTATCTAGTTGCTGGTTTAGCTGAAATCAACAAAACTTTTGAATTGTCTCCTAGCTGGTACATCGAAGCTCTGAAACATATCAAAGCTAATCATGGTCTGACAGGCGACCCTGCTGTAGAAGCTAATTCCTACATTGATTATGTAATCAACGTCCTGAGCTAAATTCGATTTCTCAACCTTTTTATCAGCTAAGTCATTCAGTTCTCCTAATTCTGCAAGTAGTAGTAGATAGAAACACTCACATCTATCTACTACTTTTTTATGTAACCTGATTTTTCAGGAAATTTGTATAAATATATACAAAATATTGGTGATCTGTCCTAGATCACCTACCACATAGATGAGACGCTTGACTGCACAGGCGAGACGCCTATGCTACAAATAAAAAGTTTATTTCTGATTTCAAGGAGTGCGGCAGGCGTTTATCCTAGAAAAAAGATAAGAAAACTTTTATTTGTCGGATATACAAGCAAAATGGCTAGCGGAAATTTATCAAGTTCGCAGTACGATGCACACAGTCTCCCAAAGGTCGATACTTTAACGATGTTTCGACTTGGCTTTTTCCAAATGGCTTTGGGAATAATGTCGGTTTTGACGTTAGGTGTGCTTAACCGCATCATGATTGATGAGTTAAAGGTTCCAGCACTAATTGCAGCACTGGCAATTGCAATGCATCAATTTGTGGCTCCGGTTAGAATATGGTTTGGACAGATTTCTGACTCAAAGCCATTTTTAGGACATCATCGCACTGGTTATGTATGGTTAGGCGCCGCTTTGTTTGCGGTGTCAGCGTTTTTAGCTGTGCAAGTTGTTTGGCAAGTGGGCGCCAGTTTACAACCTGGAGGTGCCTGGACAAGTCAAACTACAATATGGGTGGCACTACTAGGGCTAATATTTGCAATATATGGAGTTGCATTAAGTGCTAGTTCTACACCATTTGTAGCACTATTAGTAGATATCTCCGACGAAGACAACCGCTCCAAAATAGTTGGTATTGTTTGGTCGATGTTGATGGTAGGTATTATTATTGGTGCAATAACTAGCAGTGGTTTACTTAGACAAATTCAACTAAACGCACCAATTGAAGTTATTCAAACGCAAGTCAATCGCTTGTTTACAATTATACCAGCAGTCGCATTTTTGCTGTGTTTGATTGCAACAGTTGGTGTTGAAAAGAAATACTCACGTCTTTCTAAACGTTCTACACCTACCGTTCGAGAAGATAAAATAACGCTAGGTCATGCATTGAAAATTTTAACAGCTAGTCGCCAAACAGGGATATTTTTTACCTTCTTACTCGTAATGACCATCAGCTTGTTTATGCAAGACGCGGTGATGGAGCCTTACGGAGGCGAAGTATTTAAAATGACCATTGCCGAGACAACCATGTTAAATTCATTCTTTGGAACCGGGACACTACTTGGCTTAGGATTAACAGGACTTTTTATAGCACCACGTATTGGTAAAAAAACTACCACAAAACTTGGATGCATCGCCGTTGCAATTTGCTTTATACTACTTATCTTCGCTGGAGTAACTGCTAACCCTAAACTGCTACAACTATGTTTAGTATTATTTGGGTTTGCCTCTGGTGTCACTACAACAGGCGCCCTGAGTTTAATGTTAGACCTAACCGCCGCCGAAACAGCAGGAACATTTGTAGGTGCCTGGGGTTTAGCGCAAGCAATGTCACGGGCATTAGCAACAGTATCGGGAGGGGCAGTATTAAATTTTGGCAAATATTTATTCAATACGCCCTTACTACCATACAGCTTAGTCTTCGCAGTCCAAGCAATTGGTATGATAGTAGCACTATCGTTTTTAGCGCGCGTTAACGTCAGCGAATTTCAACGCAACGCAAAAGACGCAATGGCTTCAATTTTAGAACAAGAATTGGATTAACATTTGCAACGGATGCAACGGATGTAACGGATTATTTATTCGTTACAAACAAGGGCTTGGTTTATTTAAGGCACCTCAAGATAAGTAATCTATAACTATTCATTTATTCAAGGCACCCTAAAATTAATCCATAATCATCCCTCTATCTGTTACATCCGTTGTATCCGTTGCCAGTTTTCTCCGTTTTATTCCTCATTCCTAACTTTTAAAAGATGATAGATTTCTGGACAACGATTCTTGAATTTGCTCAAACAACCTGTGAAAAAGTTGGTAGTCAACTTATCCAAGATTTTGGAAAAGTGCAAGCTGACGAAAAAGCTGATGGTAGCTTGGTTACACAAGCTGATAAATGGGCAGACCAAACTATTCGTGATGCTATAGTTTCTAATTTTAGCGATTACGGTATTCTGACTGAAGAAGGTAATAAAGTATTGCCTGATAATGATTGGTGCTGGGTAATTGACCCATTAGATGGAACTACAAACTTTGCGCGCGGTCTTCCGCTCTGGTCAATTTCGCTAGGCTTACTATATAAAGGTACACCTATTTTCGGTTTTGTTTATGTGCCAACATTAAACGAATCCTATCATGGATTTTACTCAGGCAATTCTGGATTAGACACACCAACAGGCGCCTTTCGCAACAATCATCCTATACATACAAGTAACGATGCACCAAGCGGCAACCATTTCTTCAACGTTTGTTCGCGCAGTACTTCAGTAATTCAAAAAGACTTTCCTTGTAAAATTAGGATGCTGGGAGTAGCAAGCTATAATTTCCTCACAGTTGCTCATGGCGCCGTATTAGGTGGTATCGAAGCTACACCCAAAATTTGGGATATAGCAGCAGCATGGGTTATCGTTCAAGCAGCAGGTGGTACTTGGATATCCTTAAAATCACAACCTTTCCCTGCTGAACCTGGTATTGATTACAGTAATATTTCCTATCCAACTTTAGTTTTAAGTCGTTCTCAATTACTACCTACTTTTGAACCATTTTTAAGCTGAACTATTGTGATACCACCTTACTGGGCAACATAACCACCATCAATAGTTAATGTATGTCCAGTAACAAAAGATGATTGATCTGAAAATAGCCAAACAACAGCATTTGCTACTTCTTCAGTTGTACCAATACGTCCCATTGGATGCATTTTGCTTAATTGTTCAACAAATTGTGGGTTCTCTTCCCTCCCGCGCGCTATCAGATCAGTTTCAATAACACCAGGACAAACTGCATTTATCCGAATTCTTTGCGAAGCATATTCTACCGCTAAGGATTTAGTTAAACCCACCACAGCATGTTTACTTGCAACATAAATAGGAATTTCAGGACATCCTATTAATCCTGCGATTGATGAAACGTTGACAATTGCTCCTTTTCCGTTTTCTATCATGTGGGGAATTTGGTGTTTCATACACAACCAAACTCCCTTCACATTAATATTCATCACCTCATCAAAAATAGCCTCGGTTTGATCTTTTAGAAGCGCTGGAAATTGTGCAATTCCTGCATTATTACAAGCAAAATCTAGGCGCCCATAATGAGCAACTGTTTTTTTTACTAATCTTTGTACGTCTGCTTCTTTGCTCACATCTGTTTGTACAAATAAACCATCTCCACCAGCTTCTTTTACTAGTTTAATAGTCTCTTCTCCCTCAGATATGCGACGACTTGCTGCTACTACTATGGCGCCTGCATTTGCTAAAGCTACTGCACAAGCTCTTCCAATTCCAGAACTTGCACCTGTTACTATAGTAATCTTATCTTTTAAAATCATAATTTTAAAACATTCGTAAAAATCATACATTGTGGAGACGCAATTAATTGCGTCTCTACATAAATATTGTTCACTAATCAATCAGGACTGTTGTGATGATAATTAACAGCAAGAGACTTAATTACCTAAAAACTAATTGATTATTTGTACCTAATAAATTATTTATCAGTAAAAATACTACTAAAGCAATATATCTTACGGTAGATATAATTATTAAGCTTTTATAGTATAGATTAGGCAAATATAAATTTAAGGTATATAGCTTTAGCCTTTGGACTCCCTGTGCAACTCGACCCGCAAAAATTACGGATTTTAATTGTTGAAGATGACCCAATGATGCGAATTGGGTTAAAGCATATGCTGTCTGCCCAACCGCTATTGGAGTTGGTTAACGACCGTGTTCAAGCTGCTGTTGTAGCACTACGTTCGGGAATCGTTGGATAACTTAGTTCTTAGCTTAAATATAGTAAGCTATAAAATATAAATCTCTGGGCGTTGAGGCAAATTATAATGACACTAGCTGAGGTGCTTCCTGTAATCCGAAGGCTTTCAGCGGCAGAAAAACTTAAGTTAATCCGAATTTTAGCTTTATATTTGGATGTAGTAGAGGATATTTCTCCCTTAGAACCTTTCAAAACCTACGATTTACCAACTCCATACGATAGTTTTGGGGCTGGTGCAGTTTTGATGGAAGCCTTAAAGCAATCGAATGTTGGTCAGCAATAACACATGCGATTCAAGTATTCAATCACCAGCAGCATCCAAAACGAATTTGACAGAGACTAAAATCATCAATAGGTGGAAAGTGATACCAATTACTACTACATACATCTTATAGTATTTGTGCCACAATTGAGGAATAAATTATAAATCCAACTAACGAACAAGCACAAACCTGCGTGCGGATTTTTCAAATGCTATCTAATTACTACCGGGATGTCCAACTGTTCCGTTTTGATGAGAGAACAGGAGAAATTTACATCCTAGCAGGTGAAGAACTTCAAATTATAGTACCGCCCAATCAGCCGTGGAGGTTTATAAATGAAATCGAATTTTGAAGAAATGAGTGTACCTGAACTAAGAAGGTATGTTTTAGCACATCGAGATGATATGGAAGCTATTCGGGCTTTGTTCCATCATCCTAGCTTGAAGTGGAAAACTATGCCACGACTATTTAAGGAAGATGGTTCACCGATAGAGGAAAATATTCGTATTGCAGAAGAAGAAATTCGGCAGCGTCTTTCTTAAGCACTTTGAAAAAAGACTTTAAGTATTTCTTTTGGGATAGGCTTTCTCTAGCCCTTGCCCTGTATATTCAACGGCTGGGGACAGCCGTTTCACAAGATAAAGACAAGATAAATACTTGGTAAACATTAAACTTTTTCTTTTGGTAGGGTGGCTATACCACGTTGGACAAGATTTTCTTCGAGTTCTTTAATAAATTTAAAGTCTTCTTCTACTAATGGTTCATTCGCACATCCAAATGCTTGACTCGTAGAAGAATTTTGTTCGAGGAAAGCGAAACTGTTGCGAAATTCATATGGTGTTGTTTGAATTGGTGAGTCGAAATGGCAGGATATTATACGCGCGAAGTTCCAAGTGGCTATTTTATCTGCCCAGTCGAGTACTTGTTTCGGCGCCTGCGGTAAAATTAAAGTTTGTAAAATAGGTGCGACAAATGGGCGCCCATCAGCACGCAAGGCATTAAAAGAGTCTTGCCAGTTTTCTTTCCACCGAAACGGAAAGAAACCAAAGTATGCTTTTCTAGATTTATCTGGTGCTTTGAAAGCATCGCGCAGTGACTCCCATATTGGGGCTACTTGTAAAACACTGGGACGAAAGTAAATTCCAAACAATGTAATACGCTGCCATCCTTTACGACGGTTCGCTGCGTTGTCTTCTACAACTTCAGTCGCATTGTCTCGCGCGTGAAACAGCAAAGGATATGGATCTAATTGAGCTATCTCTGGTGGGTCTTCAGGAATAGATAATGCACAATCTGTTACAAGTAAAGTACGCGAACTCTTATGAAACATTGCTACTTCGACAAAAGAACCGCGTCCAAGATTTATATCTAGCACCGTATAATCAAAGTCGTCAGTAAAAGGCGCCATTTCTACATCGGTTGGTAATTCCTGAGTTCTTTTTTGAGGGAACCCTAGCCAGCCAAGCGGTAAATTAAACGGAAAGCTCCACTGGTGAGGGGCAACAAATACCTGTGATGCCGGGAAACTTCGTGCAAATGGCCCAACAAATACTTTATGCTCTAAACCTGAACTAGTCGGCAATATAATGTATTTAACATCACCATGCTTTGCGACTATCTCGTTAACCATACGGACGCATTCACGAGTTGGCGCCACTGGTGCATACACAAGCAGACCACCCGCTTTTAACTTTACAACCGTCATCCGAATCGGCGTAATCGTGTAAAGAATGCCGTGAAGCTGGTCAAAAGTCCAGATTGTATTTTTTATCACTTCTGTCTTAACAGTCCGGCGCCTGCCATAAGGATAAAATGGTACAGCAAGCCAATATGGCCAAGACCAATCTTTTGAATCTTCGTTTTTAGATTTTAAGCCAAATTTATCTTTCGCTGTGATCATGACCCTTACTCAAACAACCACCTACTATCTATATCTATATTTCTAGCAAAGTTTTATGAAAACTATCTTAATAAAGATTTACCAAAAAGCAGCCATCCTAACCAAAGCATGTAATGAATCACAACTATAGTCCAGAATACAGCTTGATACGAACTTTTACTACTTTTGTGGTATAGAGTTTGTTGGGCAATAAATCCTCCCAACCATCCACCAGCAAGTTCAAACAAATGTAACGTATTTTCTGACGTTCTCCATACTCCACGTTTAGCACGAGACTTATCATCAGCGTACAGCCCAAATGTCAGTAAACTCATGACAGCATAGACAATGAGTGGAAACACAATGGTAGTTGTTAATGCAAAATGAATAGCCCCGAATAACGGTAAACTTGATACTAGCATTGTCTTGAATATTGGAAATCTAGATAAAGACCTTTTATATACAGCTTTGTTGCGCTCAGATGGGGTTATTGATACTGCATTTTCGTTCGCATTCTGAATCAAAGCGTTACTGGCGCGAACTTTCCCACCTTTGTCAGGTACAACGTTATAGTAAATTGTATCACCTACTATTGGGCGCCGACTTGTGTCTTTAAGATCAGAAATGTGCAGAAAAACTTGTTTGCTACCATCCGCAGGTTGTATAAATCCGAACCCTCGGTCATCTTTCCATCTTACAAGTTGTCCTTTTTGCAAACCGGGTTTCATGCACAAACCTTACGGAATTTAGTAAAAAATTGCCTAGCCACTCATTATACTTAAGATTCTTTGGATAACCTGATTAAAATATTTAAGTTGAAAAAATTAGAAATTTCTGACTTGCCAGATAAAGTCAGCTATTTGTTTGTTTTTAGGTAAATTACTATCTTCTGGTGGACTTAATAATACTGAACGTTGAGTAATTTGTTTACCTTGCAGGCGCCGTTCTACGCGACTAGGAATGCCATAATCGTAAACAACATGTCCTTGTCCTGCTAAAACAACTACTTGATAATCGCGATTAGCTTTTATAAAATTGGCGATGCTTTCCGCGATTGTCTCGTCCCATAGAACTTGTGCAAGGAAAAATCTTTCTGCGCTGCTACTCTTTCCGTGTCCTGCACTTTGATGCGCTTGAAATGCTGCTAAAACCATTTTGCGGTATTCTTCAGGAGAAGTACGAATTTCTGAAAATGGCAGTATCAACTTGCGTTCTTCGGGTGTTAAGCTTTCTAAACCTTGACGCGCGACTTTACGGGTAATTTCTGCGGGGGTGTTTGTTGCTAAAACTGGTATTTTATTCTCTTTAGCAAATCTAACAATGGGTGCGTATAGTGAGTAATCAAAACCCCAACGTTGTTCGTACTCAGTTTGCTTAACTAGTTCCTCTTCAGTTATTTTGCCTGCCAGGTACTCGTTGATAACATTTTGGAAGGGACGCTGAAACATTTCCATTGCGATAGCAATTTTTTTATTTCTTCTATGTAGTTCTTGAATAATTTTTAATTGGTTTTCGTGGTCTTGAGCGCTATCATGTGTTTCACCTAGATATATTACGTTTGCTCGTATAATTTCTGGTATAAGTTGGGTAACGCTGTTGACGCACTTGCTAAGGGGAAAACGATCACAAGTCTTTGCTATTTGCGGCAAGGCGCCTGCTGGTAAAGTATAAAGTAAGAATCCTAATGATAGGACAAATATTGGTGTCAAGTTAAGTGTAAAGCTTTTCTTCATCGTCTAACCCTGTTTAAAATTAGCATATCGGTTTTGACGCGCGATTTGCTACCTTAATTAGAAGAAGAAACTCAGTTGATTGTAGAATGACATATCTTGTGGAGTGGGCATCCTTGCCCGCCCTGGTATAAGGAACGGGCGAGGACGCCCATTCCACAAGACCCATTCCACCGCACTCAGCACTCAACACTCAGCACTCAGCACTTTATACTTTTTACTTATGAAGGGACTTTGGTTAGAAAATCAACTGCTTGAGCTTCGTACTGATATACCAGTTCCTAAACCGGATTCAGGAGAAGCTTTGGTGAGAGTATGTAAAGCGGGTATATGTAATACTGACCTTGAACTAACGCGCGGTTATTATCCTTATAGTGGTGTTTTAGGACATGAATTTGTCGGGGTGGTTGAACGTGGACCAGATAATTTAGTTGGCAAACGGGTTGTTGGTGAAATTAATGCAGCTTGTGGAAAATGTCGCTATTGTCTTAAGGGAATTCCTACTCACTGTGAAAACCGCACGGTTTTAGGTATTGTTAATCGCAACGGCGCCTTTGCTGATTATTTATCTTTACCTGTAAAAAATTTACATGTAGTTCCAGATAGTGTTCCTACAGATGTGGCAACGTTCACTGAACCTGTAGCAGCAGCTTTGGAAATTCAGCAGCAAATATCAATCTCGAACAACCACCAGGTATTAATCGTAGGGGATGGTAAATTAGGACAGTTGGTAGCTCAAACACTCGCGCTTACTGGTTGTGATTTATTGGCTATTGGGCGCCATGCTGAGAAACTCGCTAATTTAGAGGCTAAAGGTATTAAAGTTGGCTATGTTAGTGACGTACAAACACGTAACTTTGATATTGCAGTTGAATGTACTGGTAATAATGAAGGGTTTGATATTGCCCGTCACGCTTTACGTCCACGCGGGACATTAGTATTGAAAAGCACTTATGCAGGTAATCTTAGCTTGGATGCTTCAGCTTTGGTTGTTGATGAGATAACTCTAATTGGTTCACGTTGTGGCCCGTTTGCACCTGCACTCGAATTGTTAGCGACAGGAAAAATAGACGTGAAACCGCTTATTCATTCAATATTTCCTCTTGATGAAGGACTTGCTGCGTTTGAACAAGCGAAAACAAGAGGTGTTATGAAGGTTTTACTCGAAGTTAATAATACATAGGATTTGTCTTGGGCTGATAATCCATACAACTAATTGCTTCTTCGGTACTTGCTATTGAGGGATGGATGGTACATTTAAGGCGATAGTCGGCAGTAAAGTATTGGCAACCTGAACAGGGAATTTGATGCATTTGCTTTGCTGTCGATATACTCGCGCGTGTGGCTGACCATAAACTCCAAAGCGTAAGAGTTACTAAGCTCCAGGCGCCTACAAAACAAATAGGGACGAGAAAAGGTTGAATTGCGCTAATTAGATTGAAAAATAATTGCAACACAGTAAAATTTGGTAAAAGAACTTGAATTATAGGATTTCGTTTGATTTATGAAATTCTACGTAGGGTGGCATAGCCACCTTACTTCTGAAATTTTACGTAGGTGTGGCATAGCCACCTTACTGGAGTATAAATAAATATTAGCTCTTAGTTCTATATCCTTTACGTCTTTCTGTAGAGAGATTGTTATTATTTAAGATTTGCTGACTCAATCAAAGTTTCTAGGACTGAACGAGGGCGCCAGTTAAGTTCATTGTAAGCTTTGGTCGCGTCTACTCGAACACAGCGGTCATAGATGTAATGAACACGTTCTCGGCTGATGGGTGGTTGCCAGTTTGAAAAGCGTCCAATGGGTTCGAGTAAGTTTCCTGCAAGTCGAACTAAAGCTTCTGGTATCTCGTGAGGAACTGGAATGCCTGATTTTTGCGAGAGAATCTGAAACATTTCGCTAGTGGTTAGTTCTCCCGCAGAAATAATATAGTAATCTCCTGGTTTACCTTTTTCTGCCGCTAAAATCATCGCATTCGCTAAGTCGTCTACATGAACAATACCTGTAATGCGGGCGCCACCAGCCCACACTTTGAGTCGTCCTTTCAAAAATTGCTGTATTACTGGGCCAAAATGGGGGTCATCAGAACCAAATATTCCAGACGGAAGAATGCTGACGACGTTTAGACCGCTTTTGGCAAATTCGTCTACTATTTGCTGGGCTTGGTATTTGGTACGGTCATAAGCAGAGGAAAAGTCTTTTTGTACCCTAGTAAAGGTTTCATTTATAACTTCACCTTTTGTATCCCCGAATACACCAATCGTGCTACAGTAAACTATTTTGGATACACCAACAGCTCGTGCTACTTCTAGCACTGCCCGCGTACCTTCTACGTTTACCCGCTTCATTTCTGCCTCGTTAACAATTCCTATCTCTACATAAGCAGCAGTATGAAAAACCGTGTCTGCACCAGTCATTGCAGTTCGCAAGGCATCTCTATCAGTGATATCACCAGAAACCAGTTGCACGTTGTAGTTAGAGAGACTTGCTAAATTGCTAGATTTACGTACTAATCCCACTACAGTGTTACCTTGGTTTTGTAGAGCTTGTACCAAATGAGAACCTGTAAATCCATTGGCGCCAGTAACTAACGCTTTCATAATATTTTTTCGTAAATTCGGTAGGTTTTATAAATTTTGGCGCCAGTTGCTTCAATTAATTTACGAGACGGCAAATTGTCTTCATAAACCCACGAAAGTTCGGCTCTTTTATAGGGTTTGTTTTTTTGTGTCCCACCTTGCATTCCTAAATAAATTAATGCTAAAGGTAGCATTTTCTGACGATACTCTGGTAAAGAGCAAATTGCAATTACTCGCGCTTTATCAATTTGACGGCGATACCAAAGAAACTTAATAATTCCTAACCAGTTTAGTTTTCCATTCACGTGTTTCAGCGGAATATTATAATCGGGTAATCCCATAAAAAAGCCGACCATTTCCCCATTGTATTCGGCAATCTTAAAAATGTCTGGGTCTATCAAATCTCTTAGATCTTTGGCTTCTTCCATAAATTCTGCTAAGGTTCGCTGTGTCGAACTCCAATTATTAGCGAAGGCACGATTAAAAAGGTGATATATACTAGTCGCATCTTGCTCAAATTCGTTCTTTTTGGTGTTGACTGGACGGAAGTTAACACCAGATTTACAAGCAATTCGATAACCTTTTTCAAATTCTTCTGATAAAGGTTTATCTAAAGGTAAATTATAAGCATAGGCATCTTTAGCTTTCTGCCAGCCATCCTCCTCCATAAATTTAGGATAGTAAGGCGGATTATAAGGCATCATTATTATAGGCGGAGTATCAAATCCATCCACTAAAAAGAAACAGTTATTGTGGGTGGAAAGGTCGATAGGGCCTCTAGCTACGTTCATTCCTTGTTCTCGTAACCATTTGCAGGCAGCATCTAACAAAGCTTGAGCTATAGCAAAATCTTCAACGCATTCAAAAAAGCCAAATAAACCAACATTTTGATTTTCACGCTTTATTAACCGCTGATTTACTGCGGCAACAATACGTCCTAATGTTTGAGGTTCTGCTTCTTGAGATACGGCTATAAACTGTTGTAATTTACCGTATTCCAAGAAAGAATTTGTCGGTTCAAATTGCTTTTCGATACTGCTCTGGATTGGTGGAACCCAGTGAGGATCATTTTTATATATCCTGACTGGAACATCCAGGAACATTTGAAGTTCTGCCTTAGTTTCGACAGACCGAATACCAAATTTTGCTGCTTGAGTTATCATTGAATTAAAACTCTAACTTGCGATAGTTGTCTGATATTTGTGATTTTTAAGATTTGTCACAGCTATATATTGAGCTAGTTGTGCTTCTATTTCTTCCCGAACAATCATGCGGTAATCGATGAAGTGTTCTAAAAGGGCACAATTAATTAAATACGATTCAAGCACTCCTGGATTATGCCGAATAATAGAAAATAACTGGCGCCAAAATTGAAAGCGTACACTGCGTTTAACACCTTGGCGCCAACAAAGAATCAGCAATGCCCGGATGTGCTTTAACTCTGGTATGCGAAAATTCTTTTTGTGAGGACTTGGTTTCATCTCGATAAAATGGCGCCAGACTCTTGCTAGATAGCGCTGCGGTTCGTACAGTTCCCAAAAACATTTCACATACTCGCGTGCTAGTTCCTCTAAAGGACGAGTGGGGATAAAATTGGTAAGCGTGGCTTGGTGAATACCAACATCCTCAGACAATAGGCGCCCTTCTTTTTCAAGTCGATGCCAGAGTGCCGTGTTTGGCAAAGCTTGCAGCATACTACACATTGCTTGAGGAATTGCAGTTGCTTCAACAAAATTGACAATGCGCTCACCTGCCCCTGCCTTTTCACCATCAAAGCCAATGATGAAACCAGCCATTACTCGTAGACCTGTTCGATTAATTATTTGCACTGACTCTACAAGAGAGTGACGTGTATTTTGAAATTTTTGAGTTAGAGCCAAGCTATCTGTATCTGGTGTCTCAATACCCAAAAATACAGCACTAAAGTTGGCGGCAACCATTAAATCTAGTAGCTCTTGATCTTGCGCCAAATCTACTGAAGCTTCTGTTGAGAAACGGAACGGATAACCGTGAGCAGCTATCCAGGGAGCTAGTTCGCGCAGTAAAAGCTTGACATTACGTTTGTTGCCAATGAAATTATCATCAACTACAAAAATAGAACCATGCCAGCCCAAGTCATAAAGAACCTGCAATTCAGCTAGCAGTTGCGTAGGTGTTTTAGTACGTGGCTTACGTCCATAAAGTACAATAATGTCGCAGAACTCGCACTGAAACGGGCAACCGCGCGAAAATTGTACGGACATGTCGCTGTATGCTTTTAAATCGAGCAGGTCATATCTAGGGATTGGTGTATGAGTAACATCAGGCTTTTCTCCTTTGGCACTAAACACTCCCGATGTTTCGCCTCTTTCTAATGCCTCCACTAGCATTGGTAAGGTAATCTCACCTTCGTCCACAACTAAAAAATCGGCGCCTGCTTCTTCTACTGCTTGAGGAACAGATGTAACATAGGGGCCACCCACTACAACAAGTTTGCCTCGCCGCTTTGCCAAACGAATTAAGTGCAGCATATCTGGTTTCTGGACAATCATCCCAGAAATAATTACCAAATCTGCCCAATTCCAATCTGCATCAGTTTCGTCCCGAACATTGCGGTCTACCAAACGAAACTCCCAAGTTTGAGGTAGAATAGCCGCGACTGTAATCATTCCTAAAGGTGGGAATGATACTTTACGTCCAATTAGTTCTAAAGCTTTATCAAAAGACCAGAAGGATTTAGGAAAAAGCGGATATAGAAGTAAAACTCGCATTTTTACACCAATCCTTTAATTATATATGTTGGGCTAGAGAAACATTTGATGTTTGAACTGATACAGGTAGAGACTTACGCAGACGATCTCCATAAAGTGCTAGAGCATTACCACCAAGTAGTAAACCTAAATGCTCAGTAGAGTAATCGGCAACTTCAGCCGCATCTTTAACGCAGTTATGCAATACACCATCCCAGTGTCCGTAATCACCAGAGAAACAAGCCAACCGCTTACCGACTTCACCCATCCCAATATGTAAATAAGCGGGACTGGGGTCATCTGACTCAAATGAAGTAAATATTTGACCCCGTTCAAAATACTCTAACGGGTCGCGATGGCGTAGGTCATAGTGTTCATACAAGCTAGCGTCGTCAATTTTAGTCGGGTCGTGTTGAGCATTCCACAGCAAATCAAACAGGTTTTTAGCCTGACTAATCATATTAATATTATTGTGGCTACCTCTTTCCTGAATCATTAATTTAGTAAATTCCATCAAGGAAGGGCGATAAGGATGCTTGGGGTCAAAGTCACGAATGCGTTTTTCCCAATGTTCATGAAAAGCATGTGCTAAATCTGGCAACCAACCGCAACCCCCTTCTAAAAAGCCGACTCGTAGCGTAGGAAAGCGCTCAAATACTCCATCAAACACCATTCGCGCTAATGCTAATTGCTGCTGATTGCGCTGCACAAAAATATGGGAGAGTATAAAAGTTTCGGTATGGTCAGAAATACCACCTACCATATATGAACCTGGACCGCCGTGGATACCAATTGCAATGTCAAGGTCTACAGCAGCTTGTAATAGTGGTGCAAAGTCAGGGTGGCTAATTGTTTTGCAAGTACGAATTTCTGGAAAAGCTTCAGGCGCCTTGGGATGTGGAATTGGTAAATTAGGAGCAACGGCTACACCAATCATGCCAAGTTCATTAATACAACGGTGCATCTCAGCAACTGCCGCGTCTACATCTTGTAAAGGTAACACACCAATCGGTTTAAGGCGATTATCATACCCTCGGCAATCTTCGGCAATATAGTTGTTGTAAGCCCGACAAAGGGCAATTGCTAGGTCTTTATCCAAAAGGCTAGAAAAAACTAAATTAAGTGTGCCATAAATCACTTGAACATCAATTCCTTCAGAGTCCATGTGTTCAATTCGTACCCGATTAAACATTGCACCTAAAGTAGTATCTGGATGCAAGTTCCGAAAACCCCCTTTACCAAGTCCTTGAGGTTGAGGGAACATCCGCATAAAATTTTGCCCGGTTGCAGGATTAACATCTACTATCCGCGCGCGTTGATCTCCTAAACCATCAATCACAAGACCAATGCGTTCACGATACTCTGGCTCTAGATAATCTCGCATTACCAAAGGGTTTTCTATTTTATGAGCATCAGCATCAATTACTAGTAAACCTTGATACATAATTTTGTTACCTAATTTACGTAATTAAATCGTTTTCTGGTTAAAATATTGCCAAACCGAGCGCAGACCAAACCAATTCTCGAAAGACCACATTATCGAGACTAGGATGACAATGCCAGGATATTTAACAAAAGCAGGTTCATTTTTCTCGAAGAATGCGTGTCCACCCAGAGCAAACACTTGGGTTAACACCACTGCAACAACTGTCAGGCGCCAATCGTAAAACAATAAAATAAAAGCTGCAATTGCCAGCAGATTAGTTAAATGGTGCAATATCTGGTTGATAGGATGCTGATGACTTGCAATAAAGTGGGCTTTTGCATCTTGGAAATGGTTCAAAGTGATTTTCCCCGATTTACACTCTAATTTTAGAGATATTTACAAATATTTAAGCAACCGTGCGGAAGCAAGAAATAATAATAAATGTTGCGATTTCAGATATATTTACCACCAACGCAATTCCAAATAACCTTGTTCAGATTGCTTTAATTCTTCTTCTGTTAACCATTCCACTTGTTTGTAGGTGCCAAAAACATGATCCCACCAATCTACAGCCAAACCAAAGTTGTGATGCCACATACCATATTTATGATGCACATAGTGAACGGGCATCTTCATCCAAAAGCATTTAATCGGGTTTTCATGCTGTAATTGATGGGCGTAGGCTGAAAATGCAGCATAAACTAGTCCACCAAGGAACCAACCAATTCCTGCTTCCCACGAGTAGAAAAACATTACAACCATAACAACAAAGCTGCCTTTAACATAGTCGCGAAACTCCCACACCACACCCTGACCTTCATTTCGACGGTGGTGGTCGCGATGACGTTCACCGATTCGTTGTGAAACATGCATCAAACGATGTAACCAATATTCCACTAAACTTGCCATGATAAACGCTAGAGCAAAACAAGCAATTCCTACGGTAAGCTTCGTTAGCAGCAGCATCGATGCTTCTCCTTAAAATTTTTCAAATTTTTACAAGTCATGCATTGACATAAGTTTGATTTTATGGTTTAAACCTAAACCACTGCTGAATTTACCGAACGGAAAATTTGGATAGCGAGCCTTGCCGTTAAATAAATATAAGCGTTGGAACTTTAAACTATTGTTGATAACTCGTGTATAGCTGTTATGAATAATTTACTTTTACCATGTTTTATGGTGATTGCTAAATGTGCTAAGAAAAATTTTGTTTATAAAACAGATTAGACTGGTTATTCACAAAAGCAGTTTTTACACATCCTCCCAAAGGCTTATAATACAAATGGTCTAAATTAGAGAAAAAAGTTTAGAAGTTGATTTTGCTTACGTTTATTTACACATTTATGCTAATTATAAGGATATTTTTCTAGCCTTCGATTTAAGAAAGAGGACTATAAAACACATATTCATTTCTTTGTCAAGCTAAGTTCAGGCGCCAGATTGAAAAATTTGGCATATAAAGCCCCCAACCTAACATAACAGTTAACATAGGTACAAGCAAATGGAACTAGCCACGACCTTAAAAAGCGAGACAATTCAAAATAATATCCGAGAAGTAGGCATTAACCCAAATTACTGGTATCCTGTAGCTTGGGCAAGCCAACTTAAAATTGGTAAGATAATACCCGTGATGATTTGGCACTTAGCAATTGCTGTATATCGCGATGCCCAAGCACGACTTCATGCTTTAGAGGATGCTTGTCCTCATAAGGGTGTAGCTTTACATAAAGGGAAAGTCCAAGACTGTAACTTGGCTTGTGGTTATCATGGTTGGGAATTCAACGGTAATGGTGAATGCGTCAGTATTCCCTACCTTCCAGAAGGGCAGAAACTTCCACACGCTCAAGCTCGTAGTTTTCCAGTTCAGGAAAAATACGGTCTTATCTGGATTTTTCCTGGTAACGCTGTTGCACCCGAACTACCTTTAATTCCAGAATTTGATGAGCCTGACTGGTTAATGGTACCTGTTACTGCACACTTCCAAGCGCATTTTTCGATGTGCAATGAAAACACCCTAGACGTTTTTCATGGTTTTCTGCATCAGAAGTTGCAAGGCTGGTTCGATCCAATCTTAATTAATCTACAAGAGACGCCTTCTTCAGTTTGCGCTGAATATAAAGTTTCTTATAAAGGGCGCCTAGCCAAGTTCTTAGGGTTGAGCGAACATGCAGACCAAGTAACAACCTTGCCTGTTTCTATTAAGTATCGTTATCCTCACTTTTATACTTCTCTCCAAGGAATTTCCAGTTTATATTTGATGCGACTACCCGTAGGGCAAGTCGAAACTCGGTCTTTTGCTTTCTTCTTTTTCAAAGTTCGTTTTCCTAAATGGATACTCACTCAACTTAAACCACTGATGCAAATAGTAATTCAACGCTTGTTTTTGTTGAAATTTCTAGCTCAAGACATTGAGATGGTTGAAAGTGAACAACGAAATTACCTCGCTAACCCCCATCGACGCTATGTAGAAATTAACCCAGCGATTATTGCTGCCCAGCGGTTGATTGTCCGGCAGTATAAAGAATTTATACAATCTAGCTAACCATAAACTAATGTCTGTCAAGTTAGAGAATAGTGTAGGAGTGTATTAGTGGAACTTATTCAAGATTATGTTCAGCGTTGGTATAAAAGTGGACTAGACCCGGACGAATATATTTGCTATCAAAAACAGGGTAATTTTGTTGAAATAGAAGAAGTAGCAACTGGTACACGTATAAAAGTTCTTAGCTTCTGTAGCAATGATGTCTTAGGTTTAGTGCAAGAAGAAGCGGTTAAACAAGCTGCTATTGATGCCATTCTTAAATACGGAACGTCTAATAGTTCCTGTTCAGTTTTAAGCGGTCGCATTGATTTGCACCGACAGTTAGAAGATGAAATTTCAGCTTTTAAGCATCTTCCCTACACGCAGCTATTTATGAATGCTTGGATGGCAATGCAGGCCCTTATGGATGCTTTTTGTCACTTTGCAATTCCAGTTCCAGGATTTCAAAACCATCGAGAGACTTTGATTCTCACTGATGTTCTTAATCATGGTTGTATTGTCTCAGCAATTGTTAATGCTAAAACTCGCTCTGGCAAAGTGTTTAGTCATAGTCCTGGAGTTCGAGTTAAAGCTTACCGCCATTGTGATGTCGAAAACTTAGCTAGCAAATTATCTCGTCACGCGCGTCCTAACGACAGAATTATGGTTGTCTCGGATGCTGTCTTTTCAATGGACGGTGATATTGCACCTCTACCAGATATGCTTTCAGTGCTGCAAAATTACCCTGGTAGCGTGTTAGTAATGGATGAGGCTCATGCAAGCGGAGCTATTGGCGCCACTGGAAGAGGGATTTACGAGCATTTTGAAATTCTGCCGTCTGATGCTATCCAAAAAGGTATAGCACCCCTAATAATGACTACTTTTTCAAAGTTTGCTGCCTCTGCAGGAGCTGCAATTAGTAGCCATATTGCCGAATTAAAACCACTTTTAAACGTTTCTCCTACTTCTATTGGTACAATTTCTTTACCACCACCAACTACTGCAGCAGCGTTAGAAAGTATTCGTATTTGTCGCAAATCTCCAGAACTAGTCAAAAAACTTCAGGAAAATACTCGTTACTTACGCGCGCGTTTAGCTGAACATGATTTTGATGCCATTGGTGAGACAAATGTCATACCAGTAATCTTACCATTAGAAATTAATCCAAAGGTTTTTGCTAGACACATTATGAAAGACCACGGTATTTGGGTGTCTCCAATTTGGTTCGTTGCTAAACCCAGAATTCGGATTACTGCTAATGCCCTTCATACTGTAGAAGATATGGAGCGTTTAGTGACAGCAATGGTGGCAACTCGCAACTTGTTATATAAACCTAAAATCACGGCTATGTCTATGTAGCACGCTAGACGTATGGTGGGCAGTGCCCACCCTACTAGACTACTAGACTACATCTGGTAATTCTTTTTCAATAAACCGCAAGCTTTTGTAAAAGTAGCTACAACAAACTGCGACAAAAGTAAGCGCTCCTAGCACTACAAACAATAAACCAATACCTCGTCCTGCTCCAACACCAATAATTTTACCAACATTACTAGCCAAGGGACTGTTTACTGCAAGAAGTGGCTCAAAAACATAATCAGCTAAAGGTCCAGCTAAAACATAAGCAAGGGGAAAAGACAACCAAGAAACCATTCTTCGTGTTGCAAAAACTCTTCCTTGCATTTCTTTGGGTACTTTAGTTTGCCAAATTGCCTGACTACAGCCATTAATAATTGGAATAGTAAAAAAAACGCTAAAGCAAGCTAACGTAATCAGCGGTATTAAAGGTCGTAACCCAATGAAAATTATAAAAATTCCTTGCAGTAATCCAAAGTAAAACATGCCATAAATGCGGTTCTTTGGACCTCCCCATACGCTCATTACAATAGTGCCAATAAGCATACCACTACCTCCAATAGACAGCACATTACCAAGTACTGCGGCTGAAGTGAACGCTAGAAGCATTGGTGTAATTAATATGCTAGCCATTCCCAATACAAAATTACCAATAGCAAAAAATATTAACAGTCCTAGCAAACCGGGACGTGCCACAATATAATTCCAGCCATCAAAAGCTTCACGAAACAATATAGAGTTCTTGTTATCTTTATTATTATCGTTACTCTCAGTACTTTCAGTAATAATTTTGGTTTTAGGGAACTGAACTATTAAAAGCGTTGCAGTTGCAAATAGGTAAGTAATAAAATCAATTAGAAGAACACCTTGAATTTTGAAGTTTAAAACAAGTACACCAGCAAGCGCAGGAGAAAAAAGCCTTGATGAAGCTTCTCCGATTTGTAGCATACCACTCGCGCGACCAAGGTGCTGTTTTGGAACAATTAACGTAATTGCCACAGTATTAGCTATATTCTGAAAGGCGCTGCAAATAGAAATAATATATACACCAAAATAGATGTACCAAATATTAAGCTTGTTTGCCAAAAATAGCAATGCTAAACATAGCGTTATTGCTGCAGCCACACAGCTACTAAATATCATTGTCAAACGTGGTTGCCAGCGGTCTATTAGAACACCGATAATCGGTGATAGTACAATCCCAGGCAACGTAGAAAACAGCGAAATTAGTGCCAACTGAGTAGTTGAACCTGTTTTTTCATAAATCGATATACCGAGAGCAAATCCAGTAATTCCAGAACCAACAAGTGAGATAATTTGCCCAACCCAGAAAATTGTAAATACGATTATTTTAGGCATGGAGACAGATTTGGTCATCCCTTCCCTTATCTTTATTGTAATATATATATACAGTACTACATAACGAAGTAGTAAGCTACATTAGTGTATTCACCTATTGGTTCAAACAATCCCTCTCTGTGTTCTCTGTGCCTCTGTGGTAAAAAAATACATTACTACATTACTGCACAGGCGAAGAAGGCCTATGCTACTAGTAATTAAATAAAGGCGCCTAGATTAAGCGCCTCAACACAATTTATCTATTAAATTCCAGCGTGACCTAATGCTATACCAGTGACAAGCATTCCTAAAACGAGGAACGGTTGCGCTGATGCTTGGTATTTAACATCGTTATTTAACGGGTCACGCAAAAAGTACATATCTTGGAATGTAATTTGAGGAATGACGAGCAGTAACAAAATCGCTGCATACAGTTGTTGGTGTATAGAAATGAGGTAAACAGCAATCCCAGCTTGAAATATATCAATCATCAATACACAAATCCAAGCGGCAGTTTGGACACCGAACATAACAGGGAGTGATTTCAGTCCGAGTTTTGAGTCTCCTTCCACACTCTTAAAGTCATTAACAATGGCGATTCCTAAACCTGCCAAACTGTAAAACATAGTCAGAACTATGATTTGCCAGTGTAATGAGCCAAATAATGCATGACCGGTACACCAAGGAAAAGTAATGTAACTGGCGCCGAGTGCATAACTACCAAGCCAACCATTCTGTTTTAACTTTAAAGGTGGCGCCGAGTAGATATATGAAATAATGGCGCCAATAACAGCAATAGTTGTGATAGTGGGATAACTATTACCAGCCCATTTATCGAGAGCAAACGCTAAAACTAAACCCGCTATTAACAATACCCAAATTTGAGTAATTACTTGGGGTATAGAAATGGCGCCACTTGGTATAGGACGGTAAGGTTCGTTTATCGCGTCAATTTCTCGATCATAGTAATCATTAAGTATTTGACAATATCCTGCCATCAGTGGTCCCGACAGCAACATACAAGTCAATGACTTAAGAACATTTTCCAGCGTCCATGTATATTCGCCACTTGAAGCGGCGCCACATACAACACCCCAAATTAAGGGTATCCACGTAATCGGCTTCATCAATTGCAGGCGAATTTTCCATATCGAGCTTTCACCAGATGCGGCGCCTTTCATCCCCAGTAATTGTCTGGCTTTTGCACTACGGTCAACCGTTGTGACTTCTTCAGTAGATGGAGTAATGGGTGTTTCTGACATAAGCTGTAATAAATAGGAACGGAGTTATGAGTTATGAGTTATGAGTTATGAGTAAGGATTTCAAACCAGCACTCAGCACTCAGCACTCAGCACTCAGCACTCAGCACTTAGCACTCAGCACTCAGCACTCATAACTTCATTAAAATGAGATTATCAAATAACCATTCTGAAACTTGGCGCCAGCTACTGGTTTTCCACTCAATGAAGGAGGTAAAACTATATTCCGGCGTTGGTCTCCTGCTTCTACGGTTACTTCAGGCCCGTATTGAGTTAGTTTAACTTGCTTTTTGTCAAATCCTGGTAAGAACAAACGTACCTGACGAGTATTTGTATCAATTTCAACTGGTTTGGGCGCCTGTGTTGCTTGCGCTACGAAGTCGGGTAAAGCGTCTACCATTGCTTCCCATTGACCAACAGTTCCATCAGGGACGCTGGTGATCGGTAAAGGGTCAAATTCGTTTAAAGTTGAATTTGAAGCGGTGCCTGTATTTATAACACCACCTATAGTTAATCCTACTAATTGTGCGCTACCCCATAAATAACGAGCAACTGCGACTTCAACCGGGTCATCGTTTGTTACCACAAAAGCAGCTATTCGCCTGGGGTCGGCAAGTGCAGCTTTACCCTTATCGAGTAAATTATTTGCCATATTGGTCGGCCCAGAAAAATTATCAGATGTCCAGTTGATATTAAAAAAGGTACCAATTAGAGGTTGAACCAAAGGTGAGTCAGAAATAGCTTTGCCTAAATCAGAGTTTACAAATAACTGTTTAAATCGTCGCACGTACCAACTTAATGATTCAGGTAAACCGAGTAATCGTAAAGTTGTAGAGTCACCAGTGCCATCGTAAACAATTGTGTCATATTTACCGCTTTCATCAAATAGACGAATTGCGTTCAATGCCAAAGCTGCATCCATTCCTGGTAATACAGCAAGCTCTTGACCGTACACTTCTTTTAAAATTGGTGTTCTTAGATACTGCGCTTCGAGTTTTTTGACTTCTTCCCAACTGCTTTCAAGTAGCGTACTTGCTTGCAGTTGTACTGCTTGTAAGTTAGGTGCAACTTCTTGAGGTTCATTGGATAGGGTTGTTCCCAACAAAGTTTGTATTGCTGGTTCAGTACCACCTGCTAACAGTACTCGTTTACCCTCGCGCGCGTGCTTCATTGCAGCAGCAATTGCAATTTTAGTCCGTGCGGTACTGCTTTTACCTAAAAATGTTAATATTAGCGTCATTTAAATAATTCCTATAGTCGTTAATTTAAGGGCAGCACTCATAACTTAGCACTCTTGATGCGGCAGTCACTTCCCCCCAAGTTGTAAACCGTGGAGGAAGCAAAGCGCACTTTCAAGTAATTAGCACTCAGCACTCGTACAGACGCGATTAATCGCGTCTCTACACTCAGCACTCTCTACACAGGTTTGATTTCATCCTCAAAGAACCACGTAGAATAATTGTCATCAAACAGCACTACAACACCGACACTGCTAGAATCGGTCATTTTATAACCTTGGACTATGCCAGTTTGTCCCAATTTTTTAGCAGTTGCAGCACTAACGCGGTCGCGTAAGCGATACACTTTAACTCTTTGTCCAATTTCCATGCCAACTATATAAACTATGCACTTAACCAAGACTCAGTTTATCCGAATCTGTAACAATATAGGAACTTGAAAGTAAAACTCGAATTCATTCGACAGATAAAGCGTGTGTGAGGATAGGAGATTATTATGGAAGTGCAAGCTATAAGCCGTAAGTTAAAAAAGTTGAAGCGTTTGCTGCCTGTTAACGAAAAGTTTCTGGCAAAATATGATTTACTGCGAACGCTCGTAAGACGTGACTTGGAAGCACGCTATAAGGGTTCTGTGCTGGGTAATCTTTGGCCTCTGTTAAATCAGCTATCACAGTTATTCATTTATACTTATGTATTTTCGTATGTACTTAAAGTTAGGTTGACTCTTAAGGCTTTGCCAGATAATAACTTTACTTTCGGTTTGTGGTTATTTGCTGGGTTATTGCCTTGGATTGCATTTTCAGGTGGTTTGATGCAGTCGGCAACCTCGGTAGTCGGACAGCCAAATTTAGTCAAAAAAGTGGTATTTCCTCTATCTTTACTACCTTTAGTCCCTATTTTGTCTTCTTTCATCGAAAGCTCTTTTGGTTTAATGGTGCTAATCGTTTTCGTTGCTTTGACATCGCATACGCTACATACGACTTTAGCGCTGTTACCTTTAGTATGGTTATCACAGTTGCTTTTAACAGCAGGAATGGGTTATTTGGCAGCTGGTTTGACGGTATTTTTACGAGACATTCCACAAACATTAGGTGTGATTTTAAACATTTGGATGTACGCTACACCAATTATTTACCCCGCTGACAAAATTCCTGAAGGACTGCGAAATTGGATATTTTGGTTAAATCCAATGACCGCAATTGTTGAATTTTACCGCGACATAGTTTTGAACGGCGAAGTTCAACATTGGGCAGAGTGGGGAGTTGCGACGACTATCTCACTGGTATTATTTTGTCTTGGTTTTTGGGTTTATCGGCGCCTGCGTCCTGCCTTTGCGGATGTGCTGTAATTTTTACGAAAAAGGAAAAAGGAAAACAGAAGGACAGCAATGTCCTTTTGTTTTTACATTTTTAATCAAAGAAAAGTTATATAGTCATCAAGGTGTTGAGTTATGGGTGAGGAAATAGCAATTTCACTTCATTCTGTATCAAAGCGCTACAAGCGTTACGCGCGTCCGATAGATAGACTTCAAGAATTATTATTGCCGTACTCGTGTAAAGGAAACGAATTTTTGGCTTTGCGCGATATCAACTTGGATATTCCCAAAGGTCAGACGGTAGGAATTATTGGACGTAACGGTTCGGGTAAAAGCACAATGCTGCAAATTATCGCTGGAACTCTGACACCTACTTTTGGAGAAGTAATAGTTAAAGGTCGCGTCTCAGCACTGTTGGAATTAGGGAGTGGTTTTAACCCAGAATTTACTGGAAGACAAAACGTCTTTTTTAACGGTAGGTTGCTGGGGTTAAGTCAAAACGAAATTGACTCGAAGTTTGATGACATTGCTGCATTTGCTGATATTGGTGATTTTATTGACCAACCTGTTAAAACTTACTCTAGCGGAATGTTTGTCCGTTTAGCGTTTGCAGTCGCAGTTAATGTTGACCCAGAAGTACTTATTGTCGATGAAGCGCTTGCTGTAGGTGATATTGTTTTTCAACACCGCTGTATGCGACGAATGCGCGCGCTTATGGACTCTGGTGTTACTACACTATTTGTATCCCATGATGCAGCAGCAATTAAAACGTTATGTAATTGGGCAGTAATGATTCACGATGGAGAAATATATACTACTGGGGCGCCGAACGATGTCACAATTACATATTTAAAACTTTTAACTGACTTAGAACTGGGTTTACCACCATTAAAACAAGAACTAATAAACGATAAAGATAATCATAACGAAAATATCGCGCGTAGAGGAAGCGGGAAAGCCAGAATTGAAAAAGTAAAAATGCTCAATCATTTGGGTGAAGATGCTGGTGATACTCCTGTTTTTAGTTTTAACGAAGAAGTAACGTTAGTTGTCGAGATACAAGCGTATGAAAAGTTAAAAAGTTGTATTTTAGGGTTTTATATTTGTGATAAAAACGGTAATGAAATTATTGGTACTAATACTTTTGAAGAAAATGTCAAAATTCAGCAGCTAGAATTTAGGCAACGAGTCGTTATCAAGTTTAATTTTAAGTTGCCACTTCGACCCGCTTCTTATAGCTTGACTGTTGCTGGCGCCGAAAATAACGAAGCTTTAACATTTGATTGGATTGATAATGCAATGGTGTTTCAAATATTACCACCAAAAACCGGGAAACAAATCTACGCTTTAGTTGACCACCCCATAAATGTAACTCTTGAAAACGTAGGTTGGGTGGAGGCTTTGCGGAACCCAACATTAAATTAAAACAATATATTGATTTAACGAACCACGAAGAACACAAAGGGCACAAAGGAAGAAAAGAAAAGAGTTATTCTAAAATTATGGAAAAATCTAAAGATTTAATTAAAGATTACCCATCCTTTGATGGATTAACCGAAGAATCCCTCGAAGATAATAGTAGTTTGAAAAAAACACTACATTTCGTTGGTAAAAATAAGCGTGTAGTTGATTTTGGTTGTGCAACAGGTTATTTAGCTCAGTTACTCAAGCTTAACGGTTGCGTTGTTACAGGAGTAGATTATAATCAAGAAGCTGCTCAAGAAGCTGAACGGTATTGTCAAGAAGTTATAGTCGCTGATTTAGATTTTACTAGCGTTACAGAAATATTTCCAAACCAAAAGTTTGATGTAGCTATTTTTGGAGATGTTTTAGAGCATCTTCGTAACCCTTGGAAGGTTTTGGAAGATACCAAAAATATTTTAGAGCCAGATGGTTATATAGTCGCTTCTATTCCAAATATCGCTCATGGAGCAATTCGTTTAGCTTTACTGCAAGGTAAATTTGAATATACACAGTTTGGTATATTAGATAATACTCATTTAAGATTTTTTACAAAAAAAACTATAGAAGATTTATTTGAAACTACAGGATATTCAATTAAAGCGATAGACCGTACTAAGCTAGATATCTTTACAGATGTTCACCTTGTACCCTCGTTTAACCGTGATGATTTTCACCAAGAAGTAATTACCCAAATTGAACAGGATGACGAAGCTGATACTTTGCAATTTGTAATCCAAGCGTTCCCTAGTGCAATTGAAGATAAATATATTGCATTGAAAGCTGAATATACTTATTTAAAAGAGCAATACTCTCAATTAGTAGAACAAGCAACATATCTAGAATCACAGTTAAAACATACACAATCTGAATTAACGCTCACAAATTTGAAACTACAAGAATTTCAACAAGCTCAAATTGAAACACAATTAGAACAAGCCAAATATCAGGTAAAAATAGAGACTTTGCAATCTCAAATTCAGCAAAAAGAGTCAAATGTACAAGAGCTTGAGTATATGATTGTGGCAATGCAAACCAGTAAGTTTTGGCTAGTTAGAGAACAATGGTTAAAGGTAAAAGATTTTTGGCAACGGATACAACGGATGTAACGAATGAGTTACTGATTAAAAAGATAATCTAGTTATTTAAAATAACCTATCCGTTACATCCTAGAGTCATCCGCTGCCAATTGTACTGTTTGCTTTAAGTTTTTGTGTAAATGGTAGATAAATATGATTGCAAAACTAATAAATAGCCTGCAAAACTGTTGATAATGAACTTATTATTTGTTATACATAATTGGATTGACCATGCTCCGTATGGTGGTACGGAAATCCACGTTTTAGCTATCACTCAAGCTTTAACTCAAATAAATAAACATCTAGTGTATGTTTTATTTCCCGATGTAAAAATTGCAAGCGAATGTAATAATTATTTACTTTTAAATATTAAAGACAAAACTGTAATACAAGTAAATCTTACTTATCCTGTTAGTGCTGATTGCTACTCGCATCAAGAATTATCCAGTTTATTTGAATCTTTAATTATACAATACAAAATAGATATTGTTCATTTCTTTCATTTACTTAGATTTCCACTCAATTTGCCTTTAATAGCTCTAAAAGCTGGAGCAAAAACTGTAGTTTCTTTTTTTGACTATTACTTAATTTGTCGGCAGTTTAACTTTTTAAAGAAAGACAATAGTTTTTGTGGGTACCCAAATATTACTATTCAAACTTGTGATTTATGTTTAAAACAACACTTTAATTCTCAAGCAGGTACGCAATATGCGCGAAGAAACTTTATATCACAAGTGCTTTATCATGTCGATGCCGTTCATTACTTGTGTCAAGACCAATACCAAAGAATCAATATAGCTTATCGTCATTTACAGAATAAAACTAGCATTATAATGGGATTGGGTATAGGCGCCCCTCTAAACTCTGACTTTAGTAAAGAAAATATACTAGAGAGATTAAATGAATATGTACTACCATTAAAAGTTGCTTGTGTTGGTAACTTTGATACTAACAAGGGGGCACAATTAATTATCCAAGTAATTGATTATTATCAGTCTATACAGCAAAATATTGAATTTCATATTTACGGGGATGTCCGTGAACCTTACTCAAATATTTTGTCTGAAATGGCAAATAAAAATCTGAAATCACTTAAATTATATGGTCAATATACTCCTCAAGATTTACCAAAGCTGCTACAGCATTGTCACGTCGCATTATTTGCCTCGACTTGGCCTGAAACTTTTGTACTAGCTCTTTCTGAGGTGTGGTCATGTGGCTTAATACCAGTGGCACCTGATATAGGAGCATTTCGAGAGCGAATAGCTCATGGTCGAAACGGATTTCTTTACAATCTTAAAGATTGTGGTTCACTGATCACAGTATTAGACAGTTTTCTTAAAATGAGCGCGCGAGACTTCCAGAATTTACTGCAAGGAGTTAATCGAGTTAGATATCCCTTATTAGAATCTAATATCAATCAATACTTATCACTCTACGAGAGTTTACTGCAAAAACCCACCAATCTCAATACTGTAGAACTAATATCGCGCGTCCAAATCGAACATCATGTCAGAGCTTATCTAGAAATACAACCATCAGAAATCCAACTATCAGAAATCCAACAATCAAACGAAGCCCAACTACCTGTTGTTCCAACTCCTGAAAACTCACATCTTTTATACAAAGCATGGCAATACTACAAGCGCTCAGGATTACTTTCTACAATTAAACGCTCTATAAAATATACTTGGCAACGGTAACAACATGAGCCATATTCATCCTATTGTTCATTTCATTTGGATGCTTCCAGAACACTTGGATAGTAATTGCCACATCCGTGAAATGCTGATGTCAGAAGCAATACATTGTGATTTTACGATTCAATTTTATCAAAGCGAATCTTACCTACAGGAAGCTACCAAAACAAAACAACCAGAACTAATAATTTTATTCGGGTCATTCTACAAACCCAATTTTGATATATATAACCTAATTGCACAAGCACGCGCTTACTTAGGTACACGCATTGCAGCTTGGGTTACAGAAGATCCTTATGAGTTTGACTGTAATTACTTGTTACCCAAACTAGTTGATTTTGTATTTAGCAACGACAAGAACTCATGTAATTATTATCATTCTCAAAACGCTTATCACTTGCCCCTTGCAGCATCAGCTAATAATACATCAAAACCAACAAATCAACCCGAATGGGATTTTGTATTTTGTGGTGTAGGGTTTCCCAACCGTATTGATATCATCGAAGGATTGCAAGATATCCTCAAAAACTACTCGACATTAATTATTGGTTCAAACTGGTCAACCCAGATAGCCGAAAACTTTTTTATACGTCATCAAGTTGATTACGACGAATTATTATCTATATATAGAAACAGCAAAATAGTCTTAAACTTATCACGTAGCTTCGACATCGAAAACAAAATATATGAAATAGTACCATCGACTCCGGCGCCTAGAACATTTGAAGTCGCAGCACTGGGAATATTTCAACTAGTCTTCTTCGACCGACCGGAACTATACGAATACTTTACCCAACAAGAAATAATCAGCTTCAGCAGCAAACAAGAATTTGCCTATCTAGCAGAAAAATACATAAACAACTCCCAACTACGCCATAACATTACCAACAAAGCCAAACAAAGAGTACATAGCGAACATTTATACAGACATAGACTACAAACACTAGTCCAAGAAGTCTTCAACAACCTTTAACCTCTTACCTTTGTGCCCTTTGTGCCCTTTGTGGTTTACATCAAAACATGATAAATCGTATATTAATCCACAACTCCAAAACAACCAACAACAACTTCCATCTCATCCACTCCTTGTGGCAAGCATTTAGAGAAATACCACTACAAGTACAAATATCGCAACCTCACACACTCCAGCTATTCCTCAAAAACTTCCAACCAGAACTCATCATATGCTTTGGAGGAGAAGAAATATCATCAACAATCAAACATTTCAAATCTCATAACACAAAATGGGTATTATGGACAACAGAAGACCCATTTGAAATAAATCGTAATCAATCAATCGCGAATTACTTTGATATTGTATTTACATCAGACAAAGCCAGTCAATATCTATACAACCATCCACATTGTTATCACCTTCCTCTCGCAGCATCTTCAAATTGGTTTTACCATCCCGTCATCAAAGAATCGTCTCTAATATACGATTTGATCTTCATCGGTACAGCTTGGCCTAACCGAACTCAATTCCTCAAAGAATTAATAACCCTACTTAAACAGCATCACCTTACAAGTAGATTCATACTACCAACAAACCCTCATCTACCACCAGACACATTATCAGGTATAAATATTAACAAATTTGAACGTGACTTTCGACTGGCGCCCACTGACTTAGCGAAGCTACAAAACCAGTCATTATTTGCACTAACACTATTTCGAGACTTTTCAGGTGACGGCAATATTAAACCTCAAAGTTCTCCAACTAACAGATTTTATGAAACAGCCCTAGCAGGAACAGCGCAAATAATTGTATCAAATGATATTAGCATTTCCGAATTTTACCCAGATATCAAAGACTATATCTTTCAATGTATAAACGCTCAGGAAGTTGTGGACACCATCATCCAGGCAAAGCAAAATCCAACAATTAGAAATGGCGCCGCTTTAGCCGTACAACAATTTGTTACAGATAATCACTCATATTTACATCGCGCTCGACAGTTATTAAAGATAATTGATAGTTTAAATGATTAACATTTTATACAGTTAAATTTTATACAATCGTCAAAATTAGAATTTCAAACATTGAGTATCCTGATCTAAATAATTTTTTATGAATAAATAGTCAAACAGAAACAACTTCATATTTACATATTATTTTTTTGATCAAACAACATCAAAATTACAGGAACAAGTGCCAATGGTTAGTGAATTTGAGACAAAACAAACACAGGCTCAATTACGCACAACCCAGTTAGAATTAGAACATATAAAAGCGCAGTTACAAACGACACAAGCCGAACTAGCACAATCACAGGGAATAGTATCCTGGATGCAGACGAGTAAGTTTTGGAAACTCCGCCTTCAATTTATAGAGTCAAGGAATAAAATTAAAACAATTAAACAAAAATTACAAGCAATATTACCTAAGAAGCATTTTACACATACTTTATCTATATCAACTTCAGATACAAACTTCCACCGTATCAACTTACCTCGCTACATCCCCGAAAAACCTACAGTATTACTAATAGTCGAAGAAACATTACCACAGTGTTTTCGCTACCGCGTACAACAAAAGCTTGAGCAATTACAAGCATTAAAATATAAAGTTAGTTGGGTATCTTGGCGCCATTACAAACAAGCACAAGCCCAGTTACATTTTTGTCATATTGCCATATTCTACCGAGTACCAGCGTTTAAAGAAGTAGTAGAAACGATTAAATACGCAAAATCACTTAATAAAATTGTATTTTTTGATATTGATGATTTAATATTCAATGGTGATGCATACCCTGAACCATACGAGAACTTAGTAGGACAAGTTTCACCCGACGAATATGAAGGTTTAGTGCAGGGAGTTAAACTTTACCGCGAAGCATTGACGCTGTGTGATTATGCCATCGCTTCAACTCCTTCACTCGCTCAAGAAATGGAACGTGTAATTGGTAATGTTGCCTGGTGTCACCGCAACGCTATTGACAACACACTGCTGCAATTCATGTACACACAGTCTCCTAAAATTGCGCGCGATTATATATCTATTTTTTATGGCAGTGGCACAAAAACTCACGATGCTGATTTTTCGATTGTGGCGCCTGCAATTGCTCGTATCATGGAAAAGTATCCAAACGTTCGGTTAACAATCGTTGGATATTTAACGCTTCCAGATTTATTGGCACCTTACACCGACAGGATTGACCGAATTGGACTATTAAGTAATCTAGAAGTGTATTGGGAGTTTCTATCGCAAGCTGATATAAATATTGCACCGCTCAAACCCAATCTGTTTAACGACTGTAAAAGTGAAATCAAATGGTTAGAAGCGGCAGTCTTAGGAGTTCCTTCGCTTGTCAGCGACACTAAGATGTATTTGGAAATTTTACAAGACGGTGAAGATGTCTTAATTGCCTCTACAGAACAAGAATGGTTTGAGAAACTGAACCAAATAGTAGGTGATGCTGAATACCGTCTTCATATTGCGCTTCAAGCAAAACAAAAAGCCTTACACGAGTATCACCCCACTGTAATGGCAGAAAATTTCCAAAATATTCTTGAGAAGAGTATTGAGGAAGCAGTATCACAAAACCGCGCGGTACGGAAAACCAAAACAAAATTACTATTTGTTAATGTTTTGTATCCACCTCAAGCGCTAGGTGGAGCGACGGGTGTAGTCAAAAATATAATTGACACCCTGAAAGAAAAATTTGATGACCGTTACGAAATTTCCGTTTTTACCTACGACTTACATAACCCTAGCGGTTATGAATTATGCGAATACGTTCAAGACTCAGTTCATGTTACTCGTTTAAGTTTACCTCCCTATCCTGATATCGACTGGCGCTATCAAGACCAAAGGGTGTATGAAATCTTTTCTCAATACCTCAAAATCACGCAACCTGACCTAATACATTTTCACTGTATACAGCGACTAACAGCATCAGTTCTTGAAGCTGCTGCTGATTTAAATATAAGTTCTATCGTTACCGTTCATGATGCGTGGTGGATATGCGACCATCAATTTATGCTTGACCGTGATGGAGTCGAAAGAGATTTTCACCAAAATGACCCTCTAGTAGTCGCACGTTACGCTGATGATTTAAATAAATCGCTAGCTCGGCGCCGTTATTTAGCAAAACAGCTTAATCGTGCCATTATCCTTGCGGTTTCCGAGTTTCAAGCTTCTTTATACAGTCTTAACGGTTTCACTCAAATTAGAGTAAATCGCAATGGCATTAAACCACTACCAGTTCTGCCGCGAACTTCATCAAAACGAATTCGCCTAGGTTTCGCTGGTGGAATTTGTATCCATAAAGGATATTACTTTCTGAAAGAAGCTATCACAGCAGCGAATCTCCACAATACAGACCTGACGGTGATTGACTTATTTATGGACTCAGTGCCTAGATATGAAACCTGGGGCAGCACTCCTGTTCAATTTATACCAAAGCTGGCGCCCGAAAGAATGGCTGATTTTTATAGCCAAATCGATGTTTTAGTGGCGCCGTCATTGTGGTCTGAAAGCTTTGGTTTAATCACGCGCGAAGCTTCGGCTGCGGGAGTATGGGTAGTTGCTTCTAATAAAGGTGGACTTGCAGAAGATATTTGTCCTGGTATAACAGGAGACTTATTTTCCCCTGACGATATGAGTGAGTTAGTTCAGATTTTAAAACGAATTGAGCAGGCGCCACACAAATACCAGCAGCAACTGACATCAAATACTCAACACATACGAAAAATCGAAGAACAGGTATATGAACTAGAAACAATCTACGAATCTATCGCAATTTTAAATCATTCGTAAAAAACAAAATGTAGAGACGCGATATATCGCGTCTAAACCAACATTTATGAAAGACGCGATATATCGCGTCTCTACATTTATATAAATTATTTTTTAAACGAAACGTGGAACAAATAAAAATATTAGCTTATATTACAGCTTATGAAGATAATAAGGCTGTAAAAAATTGCGTTGAAGCTCTTAAAAATCAATCTTTTCCTATTAATAAAATATTTATTATCGATAATTCTCAGATAGAGCCTGTTTTACTTTCAGACTATAATAATATCATCATAGAACATCATCCAGAAAATATAGGCATCGGCGCCGGCTTGAATATAGCACTAAGTTTCGCCCAAGCTCAAGATTATGATTTTTTATGGGCTTTCGACCAAGACAGCGTACCAGCATCAGATTGTCTAGAGATACTTTTAGAAGCATATCAAAGATTATCAACACAATATAAAATTGCAATTATTGCCCCTACTGCAATTGATATAAAAACTAATACAGTTATAGAAGGTGCCGTATTTACTAAGTACCGTTTTATTGGATGCAAACATACCAATCAAGTTAATTTTTATGAATGTGACTCACCTATTACCTCTGGGTCATTAATTTCTATAGACAAAGCCAAAACCATTTCTCCTCCGCGCGCTGACTTATTTATCGATGGAATAGACCTTGACTATGGACTGCGGTTTAAGCAAAAAGGGTATTCTAACCTAATTATTACTAAAGCCATAATGCAGCATAATTTTGGTAATCCTTTAACTGTCAACTTCTTATCCAAAAAACTATATATACATAAATACTCTGCGCTACGTCATTACTATATTTGTCGCAATCACACATACTTAGATATTAAATACTCTCAAGGATGGTATCGCTTCATTAGTTTAAGACACCGTATCAAATACTTAATCTATACTATCGCAAAAATTGTATTATTTGATACAAAGTACAAAATAGTTAAAATATGGGCTTGTTTAGTTGGAACTTTCCACGGTTTACGAATTCTTTAAAAAGTAGGCAATTTTACTAGCCGTAATAAGGTAAAGTAACTGTAAGATGTAAGTGAAATTATCATGGTGTTAGAGCTTCAAGAATCTACCGTAACAACGACAACAGAAATTGCCGTTTCCCTACGCGGTGTATCCAAGTGCTTCAAACGGTATGGTCGTCCTGTCGATAGACTTAAGGAACTGTTACTGCCATCAAAAAGTAGAGCTAGCGAGTTTTGGGCACTGCGAGATATAAATTTAGATATCCCCAAAGGCGAGACGTTTGGAATTGTTGGGCGTAATGGTTCTGGTAAAAGCACTATGCTGCAAATTATTGCCGGAACTTTAACACCAACAACAGGAGAAGTGTCTGTTAAAGGTAGAGTTTCAGCGCTACTAGAGTTAGGTAGCGGTTTTAACCCAGAATTCACAGGACGACAAAATGTGTTTTTTAATGGGCGTCTGTTGGGGTTAAACCAAAAAGAAATCGAAGATAAATTTGATGAGATTGCCAGCTTTGCTGATATTGGAGATTTTATAGAGCAACCAGTTAAGACATATTCGAGCGGAATGTTCGTAAGATTAGCGTTTGCGGTTGCAGTTAATGTAGACCCAGAAATATTGATTGTAGATGAAGCCCTAGCTGTTGGTGATATATTTTTTCAGGCAAAATGTTTTAGGAAAATAGAAGAGATGCAACGCAATGGCGTAACTATTCTATTTGTGTCTCATGATTTAGGCGCCGTACAAAGTTTGTGCAGTGAAGGTATTTTATTGGATTATGGGCAGATACTTTGTAAAGATGTACCAAATGTAATTACTAGTAAGTTTTACAGTTTATGTCGAACTGAATATGAAAAGTTAGATCAAATTGAGATTCCTTCCTCATTTATAGAACCCCTAGAACCAGAACATGAGCCAGGTTTAATCGATTTATCTCAAGCATCGCGCGTGACTAATGGACAGGCAGTCATAACCAAAGTAATTGCGACTAATATAAATGACCAACCTCAGAAAGTATTTTTAGTAGGAGATGAAATCAAAGTTGTCTTAACCGTTCAATTTAATAGTAATTGCTATAACGTTACAGCGGGTTTTGGCATTCGAGATAAATTTGGAAAATTATTATGCGGTAAACACACATGGTATGACTCACCAGGCCCATTACCAAGTGTTGCGAAAGGAGAAAAACTAGAATTTACCTTTGTTGTAAAATTAGCAGTCCAAGCAGGAGAATATATTGCTTTTATGGGACTTGGAACTCAGCGAAGCGAAAACGATTATGATTCCCTAGACATTATTCAAGATGCTTTCGTCGTTAATGTAGCAGGCAGAAATAAGAACTGGGGTGTCACAAGTATTCCTGGTTCCATAGACATTAAAAGACATGCTATTACTGGCAGTAAAGTTATTTTGTAACTAAATCAAAAAAATAAATATGCAATTTTACGAACAAAACTATTGTGATAGTTCATTTGAACATCAAATTGAGGAAATACTGAAAAAAGTGCGTCCTTACAGTATGGTTCCAGACTCAGGAATTCGGTTTTTGATCCGCGCGGTAAAGTATGTTATTGATAATAATATTGACGGTGATTTTGTAGAATGTGGTGTATGGCAGGGTGGATGTTCTGCTGCTATGCAACTTACCCAATTATTATTACATTCAACCCAACGTTTACTCCATATGTTTGATAGTTATCAAGGATTGCCACCTGTACAATCTATTGATGGACCAATGGCAAACCAATGGCAATCTGATGTAAATGGGCCTATTTACTACGATAATTGTACAGCTTCACTCGAATTAGTCCAGCAAAACTTTCAACAATTAGGAATTTTAAATGATAATGTTAAATTTTATCAAGGATGGTTTGAAGATACTATCCCTTATTTTGTAAAAGACAACCCTAATCTAAAAATAGCAGTTCTTAGACTTGATGGAGATTGGTACACATCAACTAAGGTTTGCATTGAAAATTTATACCCTATTGTTAGTGATAAAGGGGTAATTATTATCGATGATTATTATGCATGGGATGGTTGCGCTTTAGCAATTCATGAATTTCTTGCTGAACATAAATTAAACCATCGAATCCGCTCAATTCCTGACTTTTCGTCTGCGTACTTCATCAAGCAAAATTGGCGTGAGGAATAAAATATGACGCAATATGACTATTTTCTTAATCCTCACCCTCGTGAAGCTCATTATATTGCACGCTCAAGTATTATCACAGCATTAACTCAATTAGCTCCAAAAACGAACGGTCGTGTTTTAGATATAGGTAGCGGTGAGTCGCGCGGTTATGAAGGACTATTCAAACCTTATATAGACGAGTACTTGTGTTTAGACAGGCAGCAAAAAGATACTATAGATATATGTGCTGATTGTTGTTCTTTACCTGTTGAAGATAACTCATTCGATGTTGTGATTTCGACGCAAGTGTTAGAACACCTTGAGTCTCCTACTTTAATGCTCAAAGAATCTTATCGAGTTTTAAAGCCAAAAGGTTTGCTAATTATGACTGTACCTATGGTTTGGGGTTTACATGAAGAACCTTACGATTTTTTTCGTTACACCGAATATGGTATAAATCATTTACTTGAAACGTCAGGATATACAGATATAAGTATTAAACCTCTAGAGGGTTTGTTTGCTTCGGTATTTCAACTAGTGATTGACGAGTATTATCAAGCATGGCTGTCATGGAATGGTAATATTTACAATTTTATAATTCCTTACTTAAATAAACTAGCTATATTTTTGGATAAAACTTTTCCAACTCGACGACTTTGCCTTACATATTTAGCAACTGCTGTAAAAATATGATAACAAATGATTTAAGTGGTGCATGGACACCAGATATGTATGAAACTCATTTACCAGATTGTGTTGCATTCGATGAAGGCTTAATAAAATATATTATTGAACTGATACAGCCTAAAAAAAGTTTAGACTTAGGTTGTGGGTTAGGCTATTTTATTAAATATCTGAGAGATAACGGCATTGATGCTTGGGGTGTTGAAGGAGAAAATTTGAGCAATTTTTTTAAAGCTCCTGGATACCAAATAGTTCAAGACATCAGTCAGCCATTTAATTTAAACGAGGTGTATGATTTAGTAATGTGCCTTGAAGTTGTTGAGCATATTCCTAGAGAGTTTGAGGATATTGTTTTTGATAATATTGTTAATCATATGAGTCGTTACTTGCTATTTAGCGGCGCCACCCCAGGACAACAAGGTACTGGTCATGTGAATGAGCGTCAAGAAAGTTACTGGTTTTCACATTTAACACGTAGAGGTCTAGTCTTAAAACATCAAGAAACTTTGAATGCTCGTTCGTCAAGCACTTTATCATGGTATGTAAATAATGTCTCGCTTTGGGAAATGCCCCATCCGCGCGGCTTTAATTATTATGACTTAATTGGTGAGAGAGACAGTCATATCCTTCGGCGTGAAACTATTCTTAATAATTTACAAAACAGATTTAATCAAAGCAAGGAAAGTCTAGAACATTTACAGCTACAGCTACAGCAAGTGAAAAGCGAGTTAGAAAACTCTCAAACACAGCGTTGGGAAGCTCAGATACGAATTGCAGCAATGGAGTCAAGTAAATTTTGGAAGTTACGAACTCAATGGATGAAAGTAAAAAAAATATTTACGGGAAAAATCGACTAAATACATTTTATACTGAATATTCGCATGATTATAACATGTTTAGTTAAACTCAATATATTTTATGAGTACGGATTTAGAATTTAGTAACAATAAAAACTTAAAGCTGACAAGATTAGAAATTGCAAAAATGTGTGGTCACTTGGGTAAAGACCCGTGGACTACTCTAACAAATCCTGCTTATGAGTCTTGTTTGAATAGCGATATTTCAATAATTATTAGCTTGTATAATTACGCACAATATATACACGAATGCTTAGAAAGTATATGCGCTTCTAAAACTGATAATATACCAGGAGGATTTGAAATTATAGTTGTAGATGATTGCTCTACAGATAATTCAGTACACGTAGTATTTGAATATACAAAAAAAAATAATTATCCGATCTGTTTAGTTAAGAAACTTTATAACACTGGTTTAGCAGATGCTCGTAATGTTGGCTTACACATCGCGCGTTCTCCTTACATATTTATATTGGACGCAGACAATTGGATATACCCAAATTGCTTATCTGTTTTATTTGAGCAAATAAATTCATCTAATTATGCATCTGTTTACGGTATGATTAATAAATTCGACAATCAAACCAAACAAAGTCTTGGAGTCATCTCCGGGCAAGAATGGGATGTGCGCGAACTAATTCAGGGCCCATACATAGATGCTATGGCTATGTTCAAAAAAGATATAGTTACGTCATTAGGTGGCTACTCTACCGAACTGATGGCAGTAGGATGGTGCGGTTGGGAAGACTATGACCTCTGGCTAAAACTTGCACAGGGTGGATATTTATGTAAGTTTGTTCAAGAGACTTTAAGCGCTTATAGAGTTCATCCTGAATCAATGGTAAATATTACTGTTGAATATATATTGCCTCTTGCCAAGCATTTTTCAAAAAAATTTGTTGGCTTGATTCAACAGTATCCTGAGTTAGAACGAGTTTTTGGTTTTCCACGTAATGAGTTGTTGGCGCCAGTAAACGGACGTACATCTGTTGAAAAGGAATTGCAGGATACTAAATATCAGTTACAGCAAAACCAAGCAGAATTAGAAAAAAACAGTTTGCAGTTACAGCAAAACCAAGCAGAACTAGAAAAAAACAGTTTACATTTACAGCAAAGCCAAGCAGAACTAGAGAAAACTAGTTTGCAGTTACAGCACACCCAAGTAGAACTAGAGAAAACTAGTTTGCAGTTACAGCACACCCAAGCAGAACAAGAAAAAACTAGTTTGCAGTTACAGCAGACTCAAATGCAACTAGATAAATTGCAATCTGAGTGTCAGCATCAGCAGTTGCAATTACAGCAAGTAAAAGAAAAAATTGTTGAAATGGAGAATAGTAAATTCTGGAAGCTTCAAAAAGCTTGGCGAAATTTGAAATCATTACTATTGAAATAAATTAAAATTATATTAAATTATGTCTATACTAGTTTCAGTTATAATTCCAACTAAAAATGGGGAAGAGTTTCTAGATGAAGTTCTTCAAGCAACTTTATCGCAGCAGACAGACTTTGATTATGAAGTGATTGTGATAGATTCTGGTTCAAAAGATAATTCATTAGAAATTATCAAGAAATATGATGTAAAATTAATAGAAATTCACCCCTCAGAATTTAATCACGGCGCCACTCGAAATTTTGGTATTGCAAACTCGCAAGGAGATTTCATTGCTTTTCTAACTCAAGATGCAACACCAGCAAATAATCAATGGCTTCAAAATATTGTGGCGCCTATGCGTGAGCGAGAAGAAATTGCAGGTGTATTTGGTCAACACTTACCAAGAAAAGATTGTGACCCTATTGTAGCGCTTAATCTAAAACGACATTTTGATTCTTTTTCACTGCATCGTACATGTTGGCAAAAAGATGAAGGTTATCAAGAAAAGCAGGGTGTATATATATTCTTTTCTAATAATAACTCTTGTATTAGGAGAAGCGTCTGGGAGAAAATACCGTTTCAGCGTGTTGAAATGTCTGAAGACCAATGGTGGGCTAAAGACATTATTGAAAATGGTTATGTCAAATGTTATGAACCTGATGCATTAGTGTATCATTCTCATACTTACACACCTTTACAATGGATGAAAAGGCAGTTTGATGAATATAAAGCTTACAAGAAGATAGGCGTTGTTGAAAAACTTTCAATACGTAGCTATATGAAAATTTTTGCAGGTTTGTCTTATGGTGATGCTCGACAACTACTCCAAATGAAGGAGCTTTCTTACTGGTCAAGAGCATATTGGATTTTACAGCGAACACTCAACAATTTAGGTATAGTCGTAGGTCAATATTATGGAGCAAACTATAATAACATTCCTTCATATGTAAGTCGTAAGTTTTTATCTGAGCAAGCACGTAAGCAAGAAGTTTAAATTAATGGCATCCACCAATACCATGATTACAAAAATAATAACCAGGGTTTCGACTAAAGTTAAGGAAGTGGGATTAAGAGCAACAATCTCAAAAATATTCTATAAAATAGCTTTGTTTTTGGTGACAAAAGAAAAAGATGTAAAAGTTCAGGTTGAAGAAGCTATATATGGTAAAGTTTCAGAATTTGATGAAATCATCCTTGGAAGTATAAAATATACCAACGATATAAATAAATATAATGCTGGCGCCAGTAAGATTTCATCAATTCCAAAGGTATTAGAATTTGCTTGGTTAGTACCATTCTTCTCAAGAGGTTCTGGAGGACACCAAAATTTATTCCGCTTTGTCAAATTTCTTGAATCAGTTAATTGTAAATGTACTGTTTATATTGTAGGAGATTATGAGAAATTACTAACTCCAGAGCAAATACGTCAACAAATACGTGAGTATTTTGCGACTATTAAAGCTGAAGTTAAAATATACAGTCCAAACATAACCTATCCAAAAACAAACATTGTAGTTTGTACATCATGGATAACTGCTTATGCAGGGTTAACGATGCCAGCAGATTTAAAAGTGTATTTTGTCCAAGATTATGAACCACTGTTTTACTCATCAGGTAGTTATTCTTTTCTAGCTCAAAACACTTACAAATTTGGTTATTATCATATAACGCTTGGAAAATGGCTATCTTACTTTTTACGTACAAATTATGAAGTTAATACCGATTATTATGACATAGTAGTCGATAAAAATATTTATTATCCAAGAACTAAAATTAAAAGCAAATTAGTACGTAGTTTGGTTTCTGAAAACGAAAACGCTTTTAAAGTTGCTTTTTATGGTCGAAATGTAACTCCACGTAGATGCTTTGAATTAGTTGTGATGGCACTATATCTATTCGCCGAGCAAGCAGAAAATATTGTTTTGATATGTTATGGATGGAATGACATACCCCCATTGCCATTCAAATCTTATAATGCTGGGATGCTATCAGTCGAAGATTTAGCTGAATTATATTCTGTTTGTGACGTATGTATAGCTCCTTCCTCAACAAATTTATCCTTGGTCGCGCGTGAAGTTATGGCTTGCGGTAGTGTTTTAATGGATTTAGAAGTAGAAAACACTGCATACGATTTGATTCATTTAGAAAATAGCTACCTTGTTAAACCAGACCCCAAGTCTATGTGTGATGGCTTGTTAGATTTATATCATAACCGTGATTTAGTAAAGTTACTAAAACGAAAGTCGCTACAACATATCGCACAACTATCTGATTGGAGTGTTCAAGGAAAGCGTTTTCATAATTTAATCATGAACAAACTTAATAATAGTTTACAAGCAAGTCGTGAAGAAAAAGAAAGTAGCAGCTTACATAACCGTTTATGAAGATGCTGTATCTGCAACTCAATGTATTCAAGCAATAAAATCTCAATCATTTCCAGTTGACAAAATTTTAATCTTAGATAATTCCTCTGAACGAGTAATAGAACACCAACATCCTGACGTTTTGATATTGCATTGCCCAGAAAATCTTGGTATTGGTTATGGATTATCCTGGGCAATTATAAAAGCATTAGATTGGAATTATGATTTTATCTGGGTCTTTGACCAAGATAGTGTACCTAGTGTGAATTGTTTAGAAATATTGTTAGATACTTACTTCGATTTGATTACAGATAATTATCAAATTGGAATTATTGCACCAACTGTAGTTGATACAAGAACAAACTGTATTGCTGAAGGTGTAATTTTTAACGGCAGTTATTTTAGTTCTTGCAAACCTGAGATTTTAAAATATGAATTAAATAATCAATCAAATTATGAATGTGATGCTCCTATTACATCTGGTTCATTAATCAACTTAACTGTAGCAAAGCAGATAGATTTACCTCGTAGTGATTTATTTATTGATGGTATTGATATTGACTACGGATGGAGGTTGAAACAACATGGATTTCATAATTTAATTGTTTTGAAAGCTATAATGTATCACAACTTTGGGCACCCACAAGAAGTAACTTTTTTAAAAAACAAAAAAATTATATATATATACTCTTCGCTTCGGCATTATTATATTTGCCGTAATCACACTTATATAGAAACTCGATATGCTCAAGGGTTTTATCGTTTAGTGAGCGTAGGATATCGCATTAAATATTTATTATATACCATTGCAAAAATTATTTTATTTGATGCCGATGAAAAACTCATTAAAGTTTGGGCTTGTTTATTAGGCACTTACCACGGTTTAATTGGGAAGCTAGGGAAAACAGTAGGTTAGATTCCGCGCAGCGCAACCCAACCTACGTAGTTATTAAGTGCTAGCTTTATATTTACTATTGTATGATTTAGTCATATCCCAATATAAATTTGAAGAACTCCATTGTTCACTAGCTGGTAATAAGCTTGTGTCTGCTGGCGCCACAGCAGTGCCTTCCAAATATTCGTTAAAAGAGTTAATAACAGTAATGTTGGGTTTTGCCTCTAAAACTCGTGCCCATCCTTTAGATTCATAAAAATCTCCTTCTTGACCGTTATAAGTTCGAGAAACATATTCCCCTAAAAGATTGTTCCAACCAGGCATTACAACCATAACATCTTTACTTGTTAATGAGCCTTGAGGATATCCCCAACCAAAATATGAGTTGCTACTAGTCTGGGAAGTATTAGCGCTCTGGGGAGTAATTTGGCTATTATCTCCTGTATCTGTAACCCTCCCTTGTGCCCATTCAAGATTGAAAAGATTAGTAGCTGATTTATTAATATTAGCATTCTGCCAATTACTTTTTTGGAAACTACTTGAATAACTAACTAGTAAAGGTTTTCCATTCAAATTAAAATAATTATTTGGGTCGCTATTAGATACAAATTGACTCCAAATCGTATTTGCTTCTTGCTCCAAAGTATTCGGGTCATTGTTAAATTGCATACCGCCAACCGCAACAGCATACTTAATTTTGCGATTGTTTGGGTTAGAATTCCAAACTGAAATTCTTTCAACTACTGATTTCGCACGTTGTTTAATATATTCCTCATCAACGTCTATATTATTAGTCAAATCAAATAATATAAAATCAATTTTAGCTTTTGAGATCAGGTCTAAATGTTCGTCAATTACTGCAGTTTCGTTGCTATCATATGCTCTGTATGAACCTAAAGTTAAAGGACGATATTTAATATTCCATGCTTCCCATGTATTTAAAATATTAGGCTTACTATATTTATCTGCTGGTAGTGCTTTCCACTCTTCCCCATCAGAAAAGTAAACTACAGGAGCAAAACTAGATTTATTACTATAAATTCTTCCTAAACCTTGCCAGCTAGAACCTATATTGTTGTTGAATTTAGAGGGTTGTCCATGTTCCGTCTTCCATAGATATGAGTTGGTAAACCTATCCCCACTAGATTGAGCGACATACCATTCACCTTTACCTTGCTGACCGTAATAAGCGACTGCATCAGCTTTACCGTCTCCATTCACATCGCCAATCATCTGACGAGTGGAGTTAACACCGTAACCTGCCACCCATTGGTTGTAACCATCGAATCCATTACCGTTAGACAAAGCCGTATACCAGTCACCTGTTTTTCCAAAGTAGACAACTGCGTCAGCTTTACCATCACCATTTACATCAGCAACAATCTGTGAATCAGAGCCAATACCATGACCATCTCTCCACATGTTGTAACCATTAAATCCATTACCGTTAGACAAAGCAGCATACCATTGACCTGTTTGTCCAAAGTAGACAATCGCATCAGCTTTACCATCACCATTCACATCAGTAGCCATCTGTGAATTAGAGCCAATACCGTGACCGTCTCTCCACATGTTGTAACCATTGAATCCATTACCGTTAGACAAAGCAGCATACCATTGACCTGTTTGTCCAAAATAGACAATCGCATCAGCCTTACCATCACCATTCACATCGGCAATCATCTGTGAACTGGAACCAATACCATGACCTGTTATCCATTTAGTGTAAGGATTAAATGTTTTGCCATTGGACAAAGCAACATTCCATTCACCTCTCTCTTTAGAATATGCAATTGCATCGTCTAATCCATCACCGTTTACATCAGCAAGCATTTGTGAGCTAGAACCGATACTAGAACCAGAAAGCCAATTGTAGTTTCCTTCGTTAGCGTACCAAGTGCTATACCAAATTCCAGTCGTACCTTGAATTTCAGTTGTTAACTGTCCAGAAGATTGTTGAGAAAGTGCTATATCCTGCATTTTTTATTGATATAATTTACTTAGTTTTTGATTTATAAAGCAGCAGAAATTTAGCAAAACTTCTTAGCCATTCCCAAAAATTGCTATCTTTGAGAAAGACAAGAGGATTCGCTTCACGCTCGCTCAGTACAATATTTTTTTGCACCGAACGTGAATTAAACTTAGTAGTAATGCGATGAAAGTTAGATGAACCCAGACAAAGGGCGCGCGTTAATGATTTTTTTTCAGTATAATAGGTATTTTTTTACAATGAGATTAGTAATAATACTTAATTAGCTCAATTGTTTACGCTTATAGAATATATCTTCAGCGTGTGAAATCGTTTTCAGGATTGTAACAAAATTTGCTTATAATCTCAGTATTGATTATTGACACTACTTGCATTAATGAGTTTTAGTAGTACTTTTGCATTAAAATATAGGTAGATACACAAAGAAGGCTACTATTAAATAAAATTAATTTGATTTTTTAGCTTATTAATTAACCCTTTCTAATGCTTAATTATAGTGATTTTTCTATAAAAAAATGCTTTTAAGTATACCTACAAAAACAAATAAAACTAAAAATGTATTGCTACAAACATATATAAAACTTTTGACTCTTTCAAAATTGCCGAAATTATATATGTAGGTTGAGTGGAGGCTTTGTGGAACCCAACACCAATATCATCTAATGTGCTGCTTATCGCACGTTACAATGTATAAACTTACGTTTACATCGAATTTTAAAAATTTGTGTATGAATACAACAGTAGAACTACCTAGTGGCAAAATCTTAAATCTCGCGCGCTTTATTGCTCTCATTCCAGCGGAAAACACAAAAGACGACAGTTCCGACTTAATTTTAGAAGGATACCCCACCCCTATTCGTGTAAATCACGAAGACGCTGACATTATCAGAAAATTTTTAAATTTAGGTAATACATCCTACCCGAACGAGAAACCAGCTTGGAGCATGGAGGAACAGCTAAGACGAAACGTGCCTAGAATGGTAGCATTGGAAAAATACATGGAACGTAATAAAAATATGTCTGACGAAGAAGCGCAGCAAAGACAAGAATTTTTTGAAAGCTTCAAGCAAACAGTAGATGCTGAACGCCCTGCCGGACAAAAATTATACTCAGAATCATGATTGTTTTTATAGACTCAGGTGTGCTAGGAGTACTCGCAACCCCTATTAAATCTGATGAAGCCAGTATTTGTGAACAGTGGGTTTACGGTTTATTAGCTAAGGGGGTTGACGTTTGCTCTTCTCAGCTATGCGATTATGAAGTAAGAAGAAGCATGGTTTTAGAAGCCCGCAAAAATCCTCATTCGGATAATATTAGCAGTTCAGATGAATTGCAAGACATGATTAATTTTTTACCTGTAACTTCAGAAGTACTGATACAAGCTGCTGAACTTTGGGCATCCGCGCGCAGTCAAGGTACGCCTACTGGTGATAATAAAAGCCTTGATGATATGATTATTTGTGACTATTGGCAAATGTTAAGAGAAGAATCTCGCGGCCGTTATATAGTGATAGCTACCAACAATGTTGAATATTTAGGTCGCTTTGCTGAATCTCAACTTTGGATAAATATTAAATTTTGATCTCAAATCTTTCTTCCTCTTCCCTCTGCGCTCTCTGTGTCTCTGTGGTAAATAAAACAATATTACTGCACAGGCAAGACACCTATGCTACAAACATGCCAAAATTCCCGGCAACTTCTACACGTCGGGAATTTAATTTTATTGATTTAAGAGGCGCCACTTCTTAAGCGCGGGTGTAAAAACGTGGTAGCAAGTGATATTGCGGGGTGCGAAATTTCAAATGGCTTTTACTTGCTGCCCCGCTTTGAAAATACCCACGGGTAACGGGCGCCTTTATTTTACAGCTATGTTGCTGATTCTTGAGCAGTGCCTACAGAACCAAGTTTCTTGGCGCCTGTTGTAGATGACTCGCGACGAGGGGAAGAACCACCTTTAAGTTTGGGTTTTACGGAACCCCCACGTCCACCTTCACGTCCACCTTCGCCATTGTCCCACGAACGACCACCGCGACGTTCACCCGAATATTCACGACGGGATGAACCACCACCGGAACGAAGTTTTGGCTTGGGTGCTGAAGATAACATTTCTTCTTCAGGCATGTCAACTTCGGTTTGTAACCAAGCTGGACGGGTTTGGTCGTAAGCTAATTGTAATGCTGCTGCTGCTATTGCGTGAGCATCATACTCTTCGCTCAACTCGCGGACAATTGGTAAGAAGGAAGCCAATCTTTCGCCAGTTAGTGCTTCGCGCACTTGTTCCTGTAACTTTTGAATATGGCGTGCTTCAATTTGCGCGCGTGTTGGAATTGGGAGTACTTGCCAAGCTTGACGAACGTGCCGCTCAAATAACTGCTGCTTGCGACGCTCAAATGGTTGTACTAATGTAATCGCAGTACCTTCTTTACCCGCACGACCTGTACGACCAATTCGGTGTACATAAGTTTCTACGCTATCGGGTAAGTCAAAGTTAATTACGTGCGATAACTGGTCAACATCAAGACCGCGTGCTGCAATGTCAGTTGCTACTACCCAGCGTACTTGACGATTACGGAATCTTCCTAGTAAACGTTCTCTGGCTTGTTGCGATAAGTCACCGTGGTACTCATCAACACTATGGCCTGCAGATTGAAGTTGGTTAGTAAGTTCAGCAGCAGTACGACGAGTACGTACAAAAATCAACGCTGACTCTGGGTCTTCCATTTCCAAAATAGGCTGCAATGCTTTCGCTTTGCTCCAGTTGCGAGGTACTACATACGCAACTTGATTGATTTTGTTCGGCGCCGCTTTTGGTTGCTGTACTGTAACAGTAACAGGGTCATTCAAAAAATTGTTAACAAGCTGGCGAATCGAAGGGGGCATTGTCGCTGAGAATAATGCCGTTTGACGTTCGTTAGGAGCTTGCGAGAGAATTTTTTCAACATCATCGATAAAGCCCATGCTTAACATTTCATCAGCTTCATCTAATACAAACCAGCGAACATAATCAAGCTTGAGGCAACCACGCTCTAACAAGTCGATCACTCGTCCAGGTGTCCCAACAACAATATGAACACCACGTCGCAACTGCATAATTTGACGTTCAATCGACTGACCACCATAAATAGCAGCTACACGCAGTCCGGTATTACCAATAAAAGTCGAAACTGCATCGTGAACTTGAATCGCTAACTCACGAGTCGGCGCCAAAACTAAAGCTTGTACGGCACGATGGTTAACATCTAATCTCTCTAATATTGGTAAAGAAAATGCAGCTGTCTTACCAGTACCTGTTTGCGATTGACCAACAACGTCACGTCCAGAAAGCAAATGCGGAATCGCTTGTGCCTGAATATTTGTAGGTTCTGTGAAACCAAGTGTTTCTAATTGTTGTACACGTTCTTCTGACAGACCTAATTCTTGAAAAGAAGGATTCATTAATTCTCCTAAAACTTCCTATTTGGTAATGGGTAATAATAAATGGCTAATAGAAAATGGGTAATTGTTGTAATCATAAAATCATCTACTAGCCATGACTAGTTATTAGTACTTAAGTGCTAACAACGAGCTGTTTAACGACTTGACCATGAAGGTCATATGCATCCGCGCTCAAAATTTTTACTGGCACGATGCTTCCTAACTGAGCTTGTCCACTTACATATACAAGCCCATCGACTTCTGGAGCGAAACGAGAACTTCGACCGATTAATTCGCCAGATTCAGGATTTTCCTGTTCGATCAGGACATCAACAACTTGATTAACTTGCTGTTGATTTTTCTTCTGAGAAATCGGTTGCTGGAGTGCCATTAAAGCATCTCGTCTTGCATCCATTATTTCTTGAGGTACCTGTAAAGGTAAATTTTGTGCTGATGTACCATCCTCCGCTGAAAATGTAAATACCCCAACATGGTCAAATTCATGACGCTGAACAAATTGCAACAAATGCTCAAAATGCGCCTCTGTTTCTCCTGGAAATCCAACAATAAACGTTGTCCGTAGCACTGAAGACGGCAATGCTTCTTTTATGCGCGATATTATCGCATCATTTACTCGCCCCTGCCAAGGACGATTCATTGCGCGCAGAACATCAGGGTGTGAGTGCTGTAAAGGCAGATCTAAATAAGGCAAAACATTTGGCGTTTCTTGAATTGCCGCTATTACATCAGGTGTTAATCCCGTCGGATATGCATAATGCATCCGAATCCACGGTACATCAACTTTACCTAACGCGCGCAATAATTCAGCTAACTTCGGTTTGCCATATATATCCATCCCGTAGTTAGTTGTAATTTGAGAAATTAAAATAATTTCTCGCACTCCTTCAGATGCCAACTGCTTGGCTTCAGCAACAATCGATTCTATAGTACGTGAACGTTGGTTTCCTCTTAGATGGGGAATTATACAAAATGCACACCTATAATCGCATCCCTCAGCAACCCGCAGATAGGCTACACCTTCTGTTGTTGTTCGGTATCGTGGTGTCAACTCATCCGCTATATAAGTTGGCTCTACACTAACTTCTTTAACTCGCTCGCCACTTGATGCGCGCTCAATTACATCTACGATTTTGTGATAATCGCCCGTTCCAACTACTGCAACCGCTTCGGGCAGTTCTTCCAATAATTGCTCTTGGAAATGCTGCGCCATACAGCCGGTGATGACGATTTTCTTGTTCGCTTCTGCTAGTTCGACTAGAGTTCGAACCGATTCAGCGCGCGCCGCTTCAATAAAACTACATGTATTAACAATAACGTAATCTGCTAATTCTTCGTTACTATCTACACCGTAACCTGCTTCTACAAGCAGCCCTAGCATATGCTCAGTGTCTATTCTATTTTTCTCGCAGCCTAGATGAGAAATGGCAATCGTTGGCTTTTCACCCATATTTTAATAATAACATTTTCAGGTTTTGTCGTGTTTGTTAATTATCAAACAGTCAAGCAGTATTTTACTCTCACGGTATGATGAATCTGATTCTACATTTGGGAGAGTCAGGACATGCTTGCTTATAGTGCTGTCAGAAGTGTCCAGAGAAAAAACAGAATTTATTTTTTGGGTAAATTTAACACTATGCAACAATTCTACAAGATTTTTAACTGTTAGTATTGTACATTACTGTAGTAATTAGCGCGCGTTGTGAATTCACCCGTAAAGAAGTTTGCCCTCTGGATGATTAGGTATACGCACTTAAGTCTAGTTATACGCACTTAAGTCCTTTATTACCAATCTGTGGCGTATCCAAAAGAAGTCGCAACCACGGTTGTCGTATCGCAAGCGCGCAATTGATGCTGCCATGCGGCGGTGTTAGCTTACTGCTTCCATAAAAAGCTATTTAAGCTGTGGGCTGCTTGTCACCTCACTTTATTCATCACGTCGCCATTCTACAGGAAAGTGTACCGATTGTGTAGACTTTACCATATAGTACTAGTCGGAGTGCATTTGATGAGTGGCAGTCTCCTCTTGTAGCCACTTTTATCTTAACATATCTTATGAAATGTTTCACGTCAAATTATTCCTTAAGGAGGAGGCAGAAAACCGAACCTTATAACATGAATCTGAGAAAATATAGTAATAATATTACACGTAAAGTTTTGTAATGGCAAAGGGAAACCCTTTCCCTTTAGTAGTATCGCTTGTTTTTGAATATAAAGGCTGTGACAAAGAATCTTAGACTCCGCGACGCGGTTTAATTGAAGAGTGGACTTATATCAGTTATTTAAAACCCAGACACCTATTATTGGCGTGGTTCACCTTTTGCCGCTGCCGACCTCTCCACGTTGGGGGGGAAGCTTGAAAGCAGTAATTGACCGTGCCGAAAGAGAAGCCGCTGCTCTCGCAAGTGGGGGAGTTGATGGTATTATAGTCGAAAATTTTTTCGATGCGCCATTTACCAAAAACCAGGTTGACCCGGCAGTAGTCAGTGCTATAACGGTAGCAGTGCAGCGAATTCAAAATTTAGTTACCCAACCAATCGGGTTGAATGTATTGCGGAATGATGCCAAAAGTGCTATGGCAATAGCCAGCTGTGTTCATGCACAATTTATCCGCGTCAATGTTTTAACAGGAGTAATGGCAACTGACCAAGGGTTAATAGAAGGAGAAGCACATCAATTATTGCGTTATCGACGCGAGTTAGGCAGCGATGTCAAAATTCTTGCTGACGTGCTTGTCAAACACGCGCGTCCGTTAAGTTCTCCTAATTTAACTGTTGCTGTAAAAGATACAATTGAACGTGGTTTAGCTGATGCTGTAATTTTATCTGGCTGGGCGACAGGTAGCCCACCCAATTTAGAAGATTTAGAACTGGCATCCGCTGCCGCCAATGATACACCTGTTTTTATTGGTAGTGGTGCTAGCGTAGATAATATAGCGACACTAATGCAAGCTGCGGACGGTGTAATTGTATCAAGTTCGCTCAAGCGTCAAGGGCGGATTGAGCAAACTATCGATCCCAACCGCGTTGCTACATTTGTCGAAGCAGCCCGGATGAGCCGTAATTCTACTCGCAATACTAGTAATAATTCTAAAGGCGACAAGAAATCTACGCCTTCGATAAAATTGCATTCCTAAAATAGGGGTTAGGAGTGCTGAGTGCTGAGTGCTGAGTGCTGAGGGCTGAGTGCTGAGTAATATTCATAACTCCTAACTCCTGTACAGGCGGGTTGACCTAAATTTCCGATTATTTACCAAAGTATAGGTAAACCCGCTCCTCCTAACCTAACCCCTTGATCAAAAAATTATGAGTCGCCGTCGTTCTATCCCTTGGATTCATCGCACTTCGCGCTTAATTATTGCTGCGATAGCTGGACTTGGTGCTTTGAACACTGGCTATCTTAGCTTTATTAAGTTAAGCGGAGGCGCCGTTGCCTGCGTAAATAAAACTGCTGGTTGTGATAGTGTTCTCTCTAGCCCTTGGGCAACAGTCTTAGGTGTGCCACTAGCTATCTTTGGGTTTTTGGCTTATGCCAGCATGACTGGATTGGCATTGGCGCCACTAGCAATTAAGCCAGAGAATAATAAAGAGCAACGCAAAAAACTTGAAAGCCTAACCTGGCTGTTACTATTAGCTGGCAGCATTGCTATGACCGTGTTTAGCGGTTACTTAATGTACCTGCTCGCATTCCAAATCAAAGCTGTTTGTTATTACTGTATTGCGAGTGCATTATTTTCACTTAGTATATTAGTATTGACTATTATTGGTCGTTCGTGGGAAGACATCGGTCAAATCCTTTTTACAGCAGTTATTGTTGGCATGGTGACGCTGATCGGAACTCTTGCTGTTTATGCTCCCATTAATAACCAGATCGCAAGTTCTAATAGCCCTGGTGACGCAAGTAATCCAAATCGTAATGGTGTAACAGTCGTACAAACTGCAAGTGGTGCTGGACAAATTTTCTTCGACGCGCGCAAAGCAGGTGAGCCTGATCCAAAATCAGGTTGGGAAATAACTACTACCTCTGGCGATGCTGAAATACAGTTAGCAAAGCATTTGGCATCTGTTGGCGCCAAGGAATATGTTGCTTTCTGGTGTCCCCACTGTCACGAACAAAAGTTACTTTTTGGTAAAGAAGCTTACACAGTAATTACTGAAAATAATGTTAAGACTGAATGCGCGCCAGAAAGTCCTGTTGGTAAACCGCAAGATTGTCAAGCTGCTGGCGTTAAAGGATTTCCTACTTGGATTATCAACGGCAAGAGTTATAGTGGAGTCCAAAATTTAGACCAACTTGCTAAGGCATCTGGTTACACAGGCCCACGTAATTTCAAATTCTTTAGATAATTACTTTACATACAGCGATTCCTTCGTCAATTATTGTAGAGACGCGCTCAAATTGCGTCTATACAATAATTGGTGAGGATTTTTTATTTGTAAATTTTTGTAAATAAATATAAAGATAAATAAAAAATAATAACTTTTTGTAATCTAGTTAATTTTTTTACAGTATCTAAGTGGGTTAATCTCATAGTTGCGATTTGGTTTTATCACAAATAGTTACATTTAAACATAATCATGCTTGACAAACCGTTAGAAATAGAAATACACCTAAGTAATGGTTATAGTAATGACTGTATTTTGATAACTATATCTTGAGCGCTCTTATGATATTGCGTTCACGGCTTTTATTTAGAACTCGACTCGGATATGGGAATGAGTAAGCAGGGGTATAAGTTTCTCCAGATATTTCGGTCTAAACATAAAGAATCTCTTTTAAACCAAAGAGAGTTGTTTGTGTCATTTGGAGTTGCAAGCTCCATTATCGTTTTACGCGCGCTGGGATTTTTTCAGCTTTTTGAATGGAGCGCGTTAGACGTGTTCTTCCAGTTACGTCCAATTGAGACATATTCTCAACCTATCACAATTGTTGCTGTTGACGAAATATCACTAAGGAACATTGGAACTTGGCCTATACCAGATGGTGAAATTGCACGTGCATTGACGAAATTGAATAAATATAAACCTCGTGCAATTGGCTTAGATATTTATCGAGATTTTAAAGTTAATCCTGGTTACGAGCAGTTAGCAGCAGCTTATCAAAATACACCCAACTTGGTAGGTATTGAAAAATTATCGCTAAAGCAGGATAACCGTGTATTGCCACCAATAAATTTAAATCCAAAGCAAGTCGGTTTTAACAATATATTGCTTGATGGTGATGCAAAAGTACGGCGAAGCTTGCTGTACTGGCACACATATAATAAAAAACACGAAAGTTTTGCACTTAAAATTGCTCTTCAGTATTTAAAAGCAGAAAATATTAAACCAAAAGCAGCACAAACCAATTCAAAATATTTGCAGTTAGGACACGCAGTCTTTCGTCGCTTTTTACAAAATGATGGTTCGTATATAGGAGCTGATAACAGAGGCTATCAAATTATATCTAATTTCCCAAAACCGAGTTGTAAAGGTTGTGAATATGATAATTGGGGTTTCCCCAAAGTTTCATTAAGCGACCTTCTCAAAAATCAAGTTCCAGAAAAATTGATTAAAGACCGTATTATCTTAATCGGTTCCACTGCACCTTCTTTACAAGATTATGTTCAGATACCATATTCTAATCAACTTACCAGCAAAGCTAAAACAATAACTGGAGTTGAATTGCAAGCTTACTTTATTAGCGAACTGATTTCTGCTGCCTTGTACTCAAGACCGTTAATTAAAGTATGGCCAGACTTAGTTGAATTTTTCTGGATTTTCGTATGTACATATTTAGGTGTAGTTACGAGATACCGAATTAACTCTACTACAACAAGCTTTTTAGTAATTTTACTTTCTTGTTGTGTACTAACTGGCAGTGCATTTTTAATTTTTATTGATGGTTGGTGGATACCACTTGTACCAGGATTAGTTAGCTTGTGGAGTTCAGTGTTTGTAGTTACTTGCCAAATCACCTATGTCCAAGAAGAGTTAAAACGCTCTAAAGAGTTTTTAGACCAAATCATCAACACAATTCCTGACCCAGTTTTTGTAAAAAATAATAAACATCAGTGGATTGTTCTAAATGAAGCTTATTGCGAATTTCTTGGTTACCCAAAAGAAATATTACTAGAGAAAAGTGATTATGACTACTTTCCTAAGTCTCAAGCGAACCTATTTCGCAGCAGTGACGATTTAGTTTTTAAAACTCAACAACCGTGTGAAACCGAGGAAGAATTTACTGACAGGAACGGTAACACCTACTCAATTGCAACAAAACGCTCACTTCATAAAGACGCTGCAGGTAACTGTTATTTAGTAGGAGTAATTCGTGATATTACCAAACGTAAACTGATTGAGGAAGACCTCAAACGCTCCTTCTCTGAGTTGTATCGCTCTAATCACGAATTAAAAACAAAACAAGATCGCCTACAGTACTTAGCATCCCACGACCCTCTTACAGGATTACCAAATCGCAAACTATTTACCGAACAACTCGAAGAATCACTTTATTGGGCTAAAAACAATAGCTTAATGATTGGGCTATTATTCATAGACTTAGACGGCTTTAAAAAAGTCAACGATACTTTGGGTCATGAAATGGGCGACCGTTTATTAATTACTGTTGCTAGCAGACTCAATAATTGCCTGCGTGGAAGCGATACTGTCGCACGACTGGGTGGCGATGAATTTACCGTTATCCTACGCGCGATACCCAATGAAGTTGTCGCCGCCAAAGTTGCCGAAAAAATACTATTAACAATCACCGAACCAATTCTTTTAGATGGCAAAGTCGCAAAAGTATCTGCCAGCATCGGGATTAGCATTTATCCACTTAATAGTCATGACTCTAAAACTTTAATTAACCAAGCTGATGCCGCTATGTATCGCGCCAAACACATGGGCAAAAATCGTTATGAGTTCTCATAAGATATATGTTTCGCCTCTCCTTTGACCACCCACAAATTACGACTTTAGTATTAATACTATAGTTATAATTATTGCTCGTATTAATACTATTGTATTGGAATGATAGTAAACATAAGTAAATCCAATAATTGACAAATTTAGAGCTATTTTGCCTAAAAATTCGTTATTATCACTGTTGCCATAGTTGCTAATTTACTCAAAACCGCTTCTGATACGGTAATTTTTCATAAATTGTTATCCGGCATACACGGTATTTATACTTAGGTATCTTAAGATAATGTGAATATTGACAGGTTTTAAACAAACGACTGTTATTTCTTAGAAAAGTATATCGCTCTTAGGGGTGATGTAAAGGCGGGCATTGCAGTAGTATCACTTAACTATTACTTAAGGATTTCCTTCCCAGATAGTTATAGCTGATTACTACTTAGTAATTGCCTTGATACTAACTGCGTAATACAAAAGTTCAATCTTTGTTTAATGCTTGTCGAAAGTTAATAAACTTTTCACTTTTCAGAGATTTTTTTACGTAAAAACACTTAAGCAAAAGTACTGATTAAGCATACAAGCAAATAATACCGAAGCCATGATAAACAGTTTAAAATTAGCAAGTGCAATATTATTCTTTGTTGGCGCCCATCTACTAGTTCCCAAAATTGCCGATGCAGCAGCAAAACTGAATCAACCTGTTGTCATTATAGATGTGTCACCGAGCAAAGCGCAGGTCGCTCAAGATTCTAATAGCGAATATGAACCACCTAATTACGGTGGACCAGATAGCGAACACGCTAGTGGAACAAGATAAGCATTTTTGCTTATTAATTATAATTTATTACTTTTATACCAATTTTGATTTTGCACAAGCGTATGTACTTGCCAGTCAGTATTTTGCGACGGAAAGTCTGTACGGTAATGTCCGCCTCTGCTCTCAGTCCTAAAAGCTGCGCTTTTAAGAATTAAATAAGCAACATCAAGTAAATTGCGAGTTTCAGCCCAAAGTCGTAAAAGCTTTTCAACATTAGATATATCAAATACAGATTCAGTTGGACGCAGAGCAATTAAAAATTGACTTAGAGCCAAGCTGTTAAAATCATGCTGCCATGTTTCCACTGTTGCAATGGCGCCTTCCAAACGATGTTGTTCCCGACATATTCCAGCACTTTGCCACATTAAACGCGGAATATTTTCACGTAAGTCATTAAGATAAATTTGAGTTGACTCTAATTGCACTGCATTTAACGTAAAAGGTACAGCTTTTGGTTGAACCTCATATGTCTTAACTTTTTCTAATTTAATATTCGCCATTTGGGCACCGAACACAATGCATTCGAGCAGTGAGTTGCTCGCCAAACGGTTTGCTCCATGAACGCCTGTACTAGCAGTTTCTCCAACAGCATATAAACCTTTAATATTAGTGCTATTAGTTAAATCACTAACAATACCACCCATCCAGTAATGTGCAGCAGGAGCAACAGGGATTGGTTCTGTAAACACATCTACTCCCCAGCACTGACAAACTTTAATAATATTGGGAAAGCGATGAAGGATTGTTTCTCGTCCAATTGGGCGCATATCTAACCAGACATTCGCCGTCGATGGGTCAGAAGCTGTTTTTTGTAAGTGGCTATAAATTGCTCGACTAACTATATCGCGCGGCGCCAGTTCACCAGCTTCATGATAATCAAAAGCAAACCGTCGTTTTTGATCATCTATCAAATGGGCGCCTTCACCTCGAACGGCTTCGCTAATCAAAAAACGGTCTGCACCAGCTTTGGTTAAAGCAGTTGGATGAAACTGTACAAATTCTAAATCACGTAAAACGGCGCCAGCCCGGAAAGCAATAGCAACACCATCACCAGTGCTTACCGCTGGGTTAGTTGTTTGGGCGAATACCTGACCCCCACCTCCCGTTGCCAGCACAACAGCGGCAGCACGTACCCAAGTAATCTGATTATTGTGAAATAAACTAATGCCAATACAGCAACCCGTTTCAGGTTCAATCCATAAACCTAATGCCAACGCTTGCTGAATAACTTGAATATTAGGGCGTTTGAGAACTTGATTCGCTAACGTCGTCGTAACTTCGCGTCCTGTCGTATCAGCAGCATGAAGAACACGGTGTCTAGAATGAGCAGCTTCCAACGTTAATGCTAAATTATCTCCATGACGGTCAAAAGCAACACCCAAATCTACAAGTGACTGAATACAAACTGAAGCGTTAGAAGCAAGAAACTCAACAGCGGCTAAGTCACATAATCCTGCACCTGCCTTTAAAGTATCTTCAACATGTAATTGCGGCGAATCCGAGGGCGAAACAGCTGCAGCTATACCACCTTGTGCCCAATCACTTGCAGACAATGAAATAGTTTCTTTAGTAATTAAGCCAACTCGCTTATATGAAGGCAAACACAGTGCAGTATAGAGTCCAGCCGCACCGGCGCCTACTACTAAAACATCGAATTCATTATTAACAGCGTTCAATTGACAAAAATAAATAAAAGTTAGGAGGCACGGAGGTAGGGTGCGTGACGCTATAAAAATCTTACAACGAAGCTAATTATCTAGTAGCGTCACGCACAGGCGCGAGGCACGGAGTTAGGAGTAAGAAACTAAGAGTCAGGAGTTAGTAGGAGTTAGAAGTTAAGAGTTAATAATTCATAACTTTTAACTCCGCGCCTCCTAACTCCGCGCCTCCTAACTCTTTATCTATAAATACCGTTGTTGTAACGGTCGTCACCTTCGGTAAATACAGATTCAACGTCATTGACAACAAAGTTGTCGAGGTTAGCTTTCAGAATTTGCTTTTGGCGCTCGCTTAGTCCTTTCAATTGCAAAACGTCTTGAACGTCTCTGTATGGAGCGTTTTGAACGATTTTACTTGCAAGCGTTGGGTAAAGTCCTGGGAAGCGCTGGAAAGAAGCAATGTTGGTATTATTTAAATCTATTTTTTTACCGTAAACTTCTGCCAGTCTGTCATCTGCACGGTTACGGTACGCTTCGCTAGTTTCTGCTGCGAATACGGGAACCGACCGAAAACCAAAACCATTCAATCCACTAGCTTGAGCAGGTTGAGTAGTTCCCAACCATCCTAAAGTAGCTACTAACAAGCTAAATACTGATAATATACGCGCGAATCGTTTCACGATACTTTCCACCTTTCTTCATCGAACAAAAATTATTGTTTCAAGAAGTCAATAGTCAATAGTTCAAACTTAGTCATGAACAATTACAACTGAATCATTACTAAAGACTACAGACAACTCATAAACCAACACAGCAGTTATCAGAAACTAATATACAGCGTATTAACACTCAAAACTCTGATGCTTTATAGGTTTGGTTAAATTTTTGCAAAAAGTGAACGAAAAAGGTTAATCTAGCGCAAATTTTTACACTCAGCCTCGATACAAATCTACACAATTTGTTTAAGCAATGTTTAAGCAAAAATGGCAGCAGCTAAGAACAACATATCAACCAAAATAGTACTCAACACTGCACCAGAGAAAGCAGACCAATGGTTTTGCTGTTTTGCCAACGGTAAAAGCCCTACTGTTAACAATACGACTCCAAGAATTACTGCCCACAGTTGTCCAATTGGTGTTTGCACCTGAACTAGTGCTGCCTGTAAAATCCCCGGTACTGCTTCTGGCTCCACATGCATAATTTGGCGCCAATAAGGTATTAAGTTTGTTAAATAAAAATAAATATCAGTGACAACAGTACCAAAAAGTGAACCTAAATAAAACCAGTTACCAACTTTTCCCCAATTACGTCTTAAGCACCATATCGCAAAAGGTAATCCAATTGCTTCTACAGGTAAATGCCATACTGGTTCCCATCGTAACCAGCCCCAGTATATCGAGCCAGCTAACCAACTCCAGCTAAAACCATATAGTAAATCACCCCATATATAAGTCTTGTGATGGGACATCAAGCTAAAACTTAGCCACATCCAAAACCCTGTTAACCCCAAACTGAGCCAAGGTAAAGCTCTGACCAACGGCGCCTCAATAAATACTGGAACCGACACCAAAAACACAGCTGCTCCAAAAATGAGAAGCGAAACAGGAGGCACTAACGATACAGGCGGCAAAGCTGTATAAAGCTGCTTATTTTTCGCATTTTCAAAAGCTGTTACATTCGTGAAATCATTCTTTAAATCTAGAAGTGCGGTCTGAGTAGCTGCTACTCTAGGTTGCTCTTGTATATCTAGTGTATCTAGTGATTGGGTAGAAGCTGCGTGCGCAGGTAAAAGTGTATTAACCAAGGCTGTATTAACCAAAATTAGAATTTTAATATTTGTTACTTAACTTTATCTTATTTAAAATACCATAACAATAAATCCCCCCCTAGGGCATTTAAATTACATTATACCTTTAATCAGTGCTGAGTAAAGAGTGAGTCGTGCTGAGTAAAATACAATATTGCTTACTCAGCACGACTCACTCAGCACTTTCCACTTAAATAAATGTCGCCCGGAAGCGCTGACGCTGATAACGTAAAGTTGGATAATTCGGTAAAGTTACGCAGCCACTTTGGGAGTCTGGTTAATGGGAACAATGTTTGTAGCAGGTGTAAATTATTTGCCTGCGTTTACACACTTGATGCAGGCAGGTAATGCTGCTGCTGGTGAGTCCAATTTAATTTGGGAGGTAATACAAGGTATAGTGCTGGGTATAGTGCAAGGTATCACAGAGTTCTTGCCCATCAGCAGTACAGCACACTTAATAATCTTTCGAGATGTCCTAGGATGGAAGGCTACATGGAGTAAAGCTGCAATTGATGGAATTCAACTTGGCAGCGTTTTTGCAGTAGGCTGGTATTTTTATAAAGATATTACTAGTATTTTGGAAGGTGCCTGGGCTGCATTTAGACGTAAAGACTGGCAGCGTGAGGAATGGAAAATATTTATAGGAATTGTAATTGGTACGGCGCCTGCGCTTTTAGGTGGGTTAATGCTGAAAATATTAAAAGTTGAATTAGAAAGTCCACTAATGATTGCTTGCATGTCAATAATCATGGCAACGCTGTTAGGGTTAGCGGAGAAAATAGGTTCGCGTAAGCGTGGGTTTGAAGAATTAGAAGTCAAAGATGGAATTCTCGTTGGTTTAGGGCAGATGATAGCCTTATTGCCCGGAGCTTCCCGTTCAGGTTCAACGCTAACAACTGCTTTGTTTTTAGGTTTGGAACGTCAGACTGCTGCTAGATTCTCATTTTTACTAGGATTTCCGACTCTTGCTATAGCTACATTAGTTCAAACTAAAGACGTTCTTACCGTATCAAACATGATTCTACCGATGATTGTAGGTATTATCTCGACTTTCATCTTCTCTTATTTATCGATTGCTTGGCTGCTCAAGTTTTTACAGCGCAACAGCAATTGGGTGTTCGTTTGGTATCGTCTCGCTTTCGGTGCAGCTATTTTAGGCGCCATAGCTACAGGAGCATTTAAAGCTTTGGAATAAAAGTTAGGAGTAGGGTGCGTGACGCTATCAACAATTCTTAAACGTGATCTAGTGATCTAATGGCGTCACGCACCTTACTAGATATGATTTTTAATATGGTAGGAGTATTATAAGCTCCTCGTACTGGGTGTTCGTTTGGTATCGTCTTGCCTTTGGTGCAGCTATTTTAGGCACCATTGCTACAAAAGCATTTAAGAATATTTAGGTGTCACGCACCTTGCGGATTAAAAGTTAAGAGTTTCGGTTTTCCCTGTGTTGCATCGTCAGCAACCAGATATGATTTTTAATATGGTAGGAGTATTATAAGCTCCTCGTATTGGTGCGTGACGCTACCAGATCACTTGCTTAGTTCAAGAATTGTTGGTAGCGTCACGCACCCTACCTCCTAACTTATTATCTATGTCCGCTATTAAACCTGCTCGTATAACAAAAGTATTATCCGATTCGATAGCTGCTGAAATTGGCTTTGAAGCAGGAGACGCAATTGTCAGCATTAATGGTACTCCTCCGCGCGATTTGATTGATTACAGATTTTTGTGTGCTGATGAGATACTCGAACTAGAAGTATTAGATGCCAATGGTAAAACTCACTCGTTTGAGATTGAGAAAGATTACGACGAAGATTTAGGGTTAGAGTTTGAAAGCGCACTATTCGATAATCTCATTCAGTGCAATAACAAATGCCCGTTTTGTTTTATCGACCAGCAACCACCAGGTAAGCGTCAGTCTTTATATTACAAAGACGATGATTACCGTCTTAGCTTTCTTTATGGTTCGTACTTAACCCTGACCAACTTAACTGCTCGCGAATGGCAGCGCATCGAAGCAATGCGACTTTCGCCTTTATTCGTATCCGTACACGCGACGGAACCAGATGTTAGAATCAAACTTCTCAAAAACCCGCGCGCTGGTGAAATATTAGACCAAATTAAGTGGTTCCAAGAACGGCGCCTACAAATTCACGCCCAAGTAGTTGTATGTCCTGGTATAAATGATGGCAAGCATTTGGAACAAACAATTCGTGATTTAGCGTCATTTTATACAAGTGATGTGCCTGCGGTAGCATCGATAGCGGTGGTACCTGTAGGATTAACACGATTTCGTCCGACTGTAGACGAGCTTATACCAGTTACACCCGAAAAAGCTAGTGAGGTGATTTCACAAGTTAAAAGTCTCCAAAAGGAGTTTCGCGAAAAGTTGGGTTCTACCGTTGTTTGGTTAGCTGATGAATGGTTCTTAATTGCTGGTGAGGAGTTACCATGTGAAGTTGAGTACGAAGATTATCCCCAAATTGATAACGGTGTTGGTTCAATTCGTTTATTTTTAAAAGAATTTGCAACCACTGCTAAAAAATTATTGCCAGCAAAAGTCAAACCAAGGAAATTTACTTGGGTTGTGGGCAATGCGGTAGAAAAAGCATTTCAACCGATTTTACAGCAGTTGAATTCGGTAGACGGTTTGCAGGTGAATATGCAAGCTTTGTCAAGTCAATACTGGGGACAAAATATAAGCGTGACTGGATTACTAACTGGTTACGATTTGTTATCTAAACTACAATGTATAGATTTGGGGGATGGAATTTTATTACCAAGCGTCATGCTTAAACATGGTGAATTAGTATTCTTGGACGATATCAGCGTCGAGGAAGTTGCTCATAAACTCAATACCAAAATTTTTCCGGTAACTGGGGTGAATGAGTTAATAAGCACCTGTATTAATTAGGATATTAGTGATAAGCTACCTTTAATTATTAGCGTCTGCTCTCATCTTATGAGTAGCCAAATTTTTGCCGCCTGCCAATTTAATAATTTAATGGCAAGCGGCTATTTTAATCATAAAGAATCAACCGAGGATTAGGGCGTGATAGAACAGGCTAAACAAGTTAAGGGACAAATAATTAAGTCAACTAAAGTAAGCAATCTCACAAAATTTGGCTTATTTTTCTTTAATTTACAATTTATTATTTTTAATTTATTGAGTATTCCGGCAACAGCAGCCTCAGATACAAATTTAACTATTATTTATAGTCAAGAGAACGCGAACCAGTGGTCGGGTATAACTAGCCGTTTACAAGCAGCAGGAGTTAATTATTGTGTTGTTTCTCTAAGCTCAATTAGAACTGCTGCTGACTGGGGAGAACGTAGAGTTTTATTTTTACCCAACGTTGAAACATTAAGTCCTGGGCAAGCTATTGCTTTAGAAGAGTGGATGAGTAAAGGCGGGCGCCTAATTGCCAGTGGACCTGTAGCAACTACATCAGCACCAGGAGTACGGCAGTTAATGCGTGCTTTACTAGGTGGTTACTGGGGGTTTAGTCTTAACGGAGTTCAAAAAATTCAGCCATCAAAAGTCAAAGTTACCCAAGATTGGGCAAAAGCTGGAGTTTTTGGACAAGCGCGTGGGGGAGTTGTTGTTTCCGATGAATCTATTGCACAACCAGCAGCGATATGGGATACAAAAGACAACTCGACGGCAGTTTTAGCAACCGACCGTTCAACCTTTTTTGGTTGGCGATGGGGTGTTGATACGGTAGCTGCTAGTGAATTAGATTCTGGATGGTTACGTGCTGCTATCAACCGTCACATGCAGTTACCACCTGGCGCCGCAAGAACTGTTTCAGGTGGTGCCAAAAATTGTACGACATCAATAGCAGCGCTTCCTAAATCTCCCTCTATATCAATAAATCCCCCAATTTCAAATCCTCCAACTTCAAATACGCAGCAATTTGGAGCAATAAAAGTTGACCCATCGATATTTAACTCACCAAGAACGACAACAGCTACAAACTCATCTAATGGGTTTCCTAGAAATATACCTAGAAGCGACGAAGCAATTGACCAACTTGAACAAAGGGTGCGCTTAGATGTTGTGCCAAATTCGAGTCAGCCAATTAGTGCCTCTGAAGCAGCAGCGCTTCGCCAAGAATTGCAAAATCTCATTGGACGAGTTGAAAGCTCTCAACTATCAGCATCTACAGTTTCTGGTAGACCACAAGCAGTTAAAGCCACTCAAGCGCAATTTGCATCAGTTCGACCAGGGGCGCCAACCTTCAGTACTTATCAAGCACGTCAAGTCGCAGACAGCATACCTCAACTTGTTGCCAGGAAACAATACGCTCAAGCACGTTCTGCCTGGTTAGCAACGCGCGGTTCGTTGTGGAAACAGTTTCCTGTTGATCAACGGATGGCGCAACCAGAAATTCGGGCAATGTGGCTCGACCGAGGTACAATCGTTCGAGCCGGAAGTGAGGCAGGACTTGCAGTTATTTTTGATCGGCTCGCGCAAGCAGGAATAAATACAGTATTTTTTGAAACACTCAACGCCAGCTATCCAATTTATCCCAGTAAAGTGGCGCCGCAGCAAAACCCATTAATTCGCGGTTGGGATCCTCTTGCATCTGCCGTGAAACTTGCAAAAGCGCGCGGTATGGAATTACACGCTTGGGTATGGGTATTTGCGGCTGGAAATCAGCGACATAATGAATTGCTAGGTATAGATAAAAACTATCCTGGCCCAGTACTAGCAGCAAATCCTTCGTGGGCAGGATACGACCATAGAGGTCAAATGGTTCCTATAGGTCAAGGTAAACCATTTTTCGACCCAGCAAATCCCCAAGTGCGGGAATATTTACTTAGATTATACGAAGAAATAGTTACAAATTATGACGTAGACGGCTTACAGCTAGATTATATTCGCTACCCATTCCAAGACCCCAGCGCCGGAAGACTATATGGCTATGGAGCAGCCGCGCGTCTTCAATTTAGCAAAATGTACGGTGTAGACCCGGCGACAATTTCACCAAGTCAAACAGATTTATGGCAGAAATGGACAGCATTCCGCACCGAACAAGTAAATAGTTTTGTAGCCCAAGTGTCGCAAAGACTGCGGCAAAAGAAATCTGGTTTAACTATATCAGTAGCCGTGTTTCCCTTACCAGAACAAGAACGAATTCAAAAAATTCAGCAGAACTGGGAAGTTTGGGCAAGACGAGGAGATATAGATTTAATAGTGCCAATGACTTACGCGCTTGACACAACACGCTTCGAGCGACTAGCACAACCGTGGATAACTTCAACACAATTTGGACAACTTGGCGCCGCATTATTAGTACCAGGTATACGCTTGCTCAACTTGCCAACACCTGGAGCATTCGATCAGATCCAAGCAATTAGAGATTTACCTGCAGTTGGTTATGCATTATTTGCAGCGGAAAACTTAACAGGTGACTTGCAGCAAGTATTTAATAATACTCAAGGTAATTCAAACGGCGCTAATAGAGAACCAATACCCCATCGTCAACCATTTAAAACAGCAGCAGCACGTTATACCGCACTAAAAGCAGAGTGGAAATGGACTGAGCAAAACAATCAATTAAAATTAACACCAACAGGACTATCAGCTTTCAAAGAACAAGCAAACGTGTTAGAAACAGCCTTAAACCAGCTTGCAGAAACACCAAGTGCCTCACGCTTAACAACAGCAAAATCATCACTCGCGCGTTTCCAGTCACAATTTAAAGGGTGGATGCGTCAGCAGTCAGCAGAAAATTTCTACCAAGTTCGCGTCTGGGAAAATCGTTTAGGAGCAATTGAAAAGTTGTTACGTTATGGTGAACGCACAAGTTTAAAGTAAATTATATCCCCCCTTTAGGATGTAGCACATCTGTCTCAGATGTGCAGTGACAATATAATTTTATTTACCACAGAGACTTCTAGGGCACAGAGAAGAGAGGAATCCAAATTTCATACTCACGTTGGAGTTGAGTTAACATAATTATTGACTAGCATTTTTATTAAGCTCAAAACCAAAACCCTCATTCATAAAAAGCAACAAAAAAACAAAATTAGTGCCGAGTGCTGAGTGCTAAGTTTTTATTTATAACTCCGCGCCTCCTAACTCCGCGCCTCCTAACTCCTAACTCTACTCAGCACTCAGCACTTTCCACTCAGCACTAAATTAAAACCATCCTTCTTGTTCCAACGTTTCAATCATTTGAAGCCCGCGCGTGTCTCCAACGCCTAAAATAGCGGCTTTTGCGTCTTCGCGCACTCCTAAGTCGGTGTCTTCGGCAAAGGTTTGGATTAAGGCATCAATAGCGGTGGCGTAAACTACATTAGAAGGTAGTTCACGACATAATTGTCCAATAGACCAAGCACAATTACTGCGAACTGCTCCAACAGGGTCTTGAACTAAAGCCGCAACTAACGGAGGCATGGCGCCAACAACAGCGTCGTAACCAACACTTGCCATTTGGGCGAGTGCGCTAGCTGCCCACAGTCGTACAGCCGAAATATCTGTTTTAAGGGCATTAGCTAAGGGGGCCAAACTTCTACGGTCGCGACAGTTTCCCAACGCCCAAACTACGCCTTTACGCACGTAGCCGTTCCAGTCACGAGTTAACTGATATATCAGTGGTTCTACTGCTTCTGAACTGGGGTTACGTCCAATTCCATAAGCTGCACTTACCCTTACCAAGGGACAAGTATCTGTTAGTAAACGAATCAACGGAGAAGTCGCGCGTGCATCTTCTATGTCACTAAAAGCACGTGCCGCTAGCATTCTTTGCTGTGGCACAGGACTATCAAGAAGCGCGAGCATCTCATCCGGGTCAGGTAATGGCACCTCTGATTCGTCAGTCAGCGGTTCAATACTGTCGAGAGGACTTTCTAGCTCGGTTTCAGGGTCAAGTAGGCTGAGGTCATCTTCATCATACATAAATAAAAAGTACCATTACCAATGGTCATCTTCCACACCCTTCTGATTTTAATTTGGAGTAGGGGCGAGTTCACCTCAATTTCCGATTATTTACCAGGATATAGCTAAACCCGCCCCTACTCTCCGTTTAATGGTTTTATCATCCACAAAGATTGTGTTTGAAAACCAAGTTGGTTATATAAGTTAAGGGCAGGTACGTTTGAAGCAAAAACTTGTAAACCAATTTGCTTGTCTCCGCGCGCTCTTGCCCATGTTTGTGCATATTCCATTAATGCCCTGCCTACACCTCTCTTCCGATGTTCAGGGGCGACATATAGTAAAAATAAGTTAGCATGACGCTGACCTGTAATTTGGTCGATAGCGTTTCCCATCCAAAGACAAGCTACAGGAGAATTCTCTTGTCTAGAAGTTTCAGTTTCTGTAAAATCTACCCACCACAAAGGTGTATCACTAGATAGATATTGCTCAACAGTCCTTGACAAATGCGAAAAATCTTGGCTTGGAAAAATATCTTGATAAGTCCTTTGCATGAACTTTACCAGTAATGCTCTATCTTGAGTTGAGCCTCGACGAATTTTATACGATGGAATCAAAAAAGAATTCAAAGTTGTTTACGGGAACTCACCAAGTACAATTTGACACAAAATTTCACTGAAAAAAAATAACCTTTGGTAAAGTTTCCTTCATGTATACCAACTTTTACGGGATTTACTTAGATATATATCTATTTAGAACCGATTAATAAGGGCGCCTTTATCGAAACTAACGTACCGTTTTGAGCATCTAGCTTATCAGTATTAAATCCCACACCATCAACAGGAGCAGGCGCCAACATATCAGATGGTAAAAAGATACGTGCGCTGGTAGCTGCCAAAGCAATGAAGAAAATGATAATGGCAATTAGAGGGGCGATGTATTGACGAATAATGCTCATAATTCAATTTATAAAAACTAATCTACTGAAAGCAAAGGTTAAAGAATTATTAACAGTGCTTGATATATTTTAGCGCTAATACAGCCCATCTTGTGGAACGGCTGTCCCCAGCCGTCCAATTGACAGAACCAAGGACAAGCAAGATGCCTATCCTACAAGAAAAACTTTACCGTCTATCCCGTTCCACATCAGCAATAACTCTTTCCCAATACCAATGTTCGGGCATCTTAGGATAAGTTTTACGTGCTTGAGCAACAAGACGCTCGGCGCCTTCGCTGTCTCCTCCTAATAAATTAACAAGTTGGTTTCTGAGTTGAGCAATGGGGGGTGCAAATTCATCAGCGCTATACTCGCGATTTAATGGTCGGCTAATAGCTGGTTGTGCTGTTTGCTGCCTGCGAAACTCCCAAAATAGCACGTAGTAGAGCGTAGCAAATATCACAATCAGGCTAAATGTTCCTAGGAAAGTAACAAGGTTAAGTGCCAAACGTCCGAGAACAAGTTGCGAAAGGACGTAACCAAGTAAAAGACCTGTTAAAAAAAGGATGGTTGTGGAGATAACAACGATAACTCTTTGCCCCATAGATTAAATTTCCTTATATTTATTCATCTAGTCCGGGTCTGGGCATTGTTGAAACTGGCTTGTGTTCCCAAGGGGCAATAACAGGTAGTAGAAGCAATCCTGGCAATGCTGCAACTAGTGTAAGCAGAAAAAATGTAGACCAACCTGTTGCCTTAGCTAATTGTCCTGCAGGTGCGGAGAGAATATCGCGGCTAATTGCCATCAAGCTAGAGAACAAGGCGAACTGTGTAGTTGTAAAGTTGTGATTACACAGGCTCATCAGATACGCCACAGTCACCACAGTAACGAGTCCAGCACAGAAATTTTCAATGTTAATCGCCAATATTAAAAGCGTAAAGTCCTTTCTGCCAACAAGTGATAAAGCATAATAGCCAAGGTTACTAAGTAATTGCAGTATTCCAAATATCCACAGCGCTCTATTGATACCAATTTTTGAAAGGATAACACCACCAACAAGAACACCAACAGTGGTAGCAATGAATCCCATTCCCCCTTGAATGGCGCCAAGTTCAGCTTTAGTAAAATTAATTTCGCGTAAAAATAAGTTACCCGTAATTCCCACTAGAGAGTCACCCAGCTTATATAACAAAATAAATATTAATATTAAACTCGCTTGAGTTAATCCATAACGGTGAAAAAATTCTTGGAACGGTAAAACTAGGGCATCTTGGAGAGATTGCGGCGCCTTTTCTTCTGCATGTTGAGATACTGGAGGTTTAGGTGAAAAAACCGCCAAGGCAATCCAGCCAATTAACAAACCTGCTAGTATCCAATAAAACTGAAATAAACGTGCTTCAAAAGGCGTACATTTTTTCGCTGCATCCAAACAAGGGTCGCCCATCACCCAAGATAATAATCCGACGATTAAACCAATAATCACAACGACGATAGCTAAATCTTTAATTGATAGCGAAGAATGATTTTGCTGCTCACGTCGTCGTATCGGTGGAGCAATTAACGTTGCTATTATCCCCACACCCATAATTGCCGCTATCAAAAGATACACTGCATTCCAAGGAATAAAATCGGCAAGTACTGGTGCGAGGGAAAGTGTGATAAACAATGCCAAACGATATCCTAAAACCCAGAGCGATGCTCCAGCTTCTAATTCGAGTTTGTTTAAAACATCTGTACGGTAGCTATCACCAGCAATATCCTGTGTAGCGCTCAAAAAAGCGATAATTAAGCAATTTATTCCCAAAAACTGTAAAACTTGGATATTTTGGGCAGGTTGCTGGAATGCTAACGCCACAATTGCCAAAACTAACCCAACCTGAGTTATCAACAGCCATCCACGTCGCGCGTCTAGAAATGGGAGATTAAATCTATCTAGTAAAGGCGACCATAAGAATTTTAATGAATAGGGCAAACTCACCAAGCCAAATAGTGTAATTACCCCAATATCAATTTTCGCGTCTTGCATCCAAAACTGCAGAGTACGACTTGTTAAAAATAACGGCAACCCCGACGCGAAACCGAGAATTAGCAGCGAAGTCATCTTGCGACTGCCAAAAACTTTTGTTAATGCTTTTATATCATTCACTACTTCAACATCCTTTATCGAGAATAGTTTTATTAGATAACCAACTTATTTCATACCTATAGGCGCCGTACCCGGTTATTTATAAAGAATCCACAATATATTGCCATACATATTAAGTAATTTCACGCAAACACCATACACAATGTAAAGCAATAATGGATAATACAAAAATATTGTTCCAGGTTAAGACCTTTCGTTTTACACACATATCTCAGTAGAGATGCGATTAAATCGCGTCTCGACAAAAGTATGAACGTTCAGTTGGCAACCTATTAACATTTTGTAAAATAGCTTATAAGCAGGCGCCTGTGCAGGTCTAATGTAAAAATTTTTTATATTAAATAGGTATCACGTATTACCAAACATCTTTTCTAATTGATGACCTTACCAGATAATTTGATAGTGCCGTAACACAACAAACAACGTGTATATTGCATATAATTTTCGACTAAAACAGGGGAAGTCAATTGATTCTGTTGCTACGTAATTCTGCCACCACTGAACAAATCGAGCAAATGCTTGAAGAGCATAGATTTTATATTAAAACAGCAGTTGATATTGAACGGCGAGTATTAGCTGGGGGGGGAGATATGCATTATGATTGTGAACAAGTATTGTTAAAAGATGGTAGCAAGCAAGAAAATATCTGGGGCGCCAGCTTTGGCATTATAGACAAAAAAATTAGCTACGAGTCAATGGTTAACCTTCGTCCTCGCCAAAATCGCTCAATGGAAGTACTTGACCCTAGAATAAGAGAAAGAATTAGCCAGATTATTATAGAATTTTTAGGTGGCGTATGACGAACTTCACTTTACAGCAACAAAACTTTACAAGTAATGATATATCTACCCGCTTGCAACAGTTAGGCGCCAACTTAGCTTCCATCCAAACCTTGTTTACTGACGCATCGCAACAACAAGCAATATTAAATCTTGCTAAAGAAAGCAGGTATTTTATCGAGTGGACTGTACCAGATATGGTCAAAAAGGATGATATTGACCAAGCAGCAGAACTAGTTGATTTAGGACGTGTTCTAACATGTTGGCTGTTTGATAAGGAAAAAATTTGGTCTGATTCAACAGACAATTTAGAGACGCGAACCCAGGCGTCTTCCCAAGCGCAACAATGGTCACAAAGAGTATCAGAAATTTCACAAACATACGAACGGTCAGTTAGCAACGGATGACTCTAGGATGTAACGGATAGTTGATTTTAGATAACAAGTTTTTGTTTATAACAAATAGCTTATCCGTTACATCCGCTCTATCCGTTGCCAGGTAATACTTGATGCTCTTTAATTTCCACATTATGTTCAGCTAGGCAGTTTAACCAACCATCGCGCGTGCCAATTTCGTTTTTATTTTTGAGCAACCCAAACTCTACTTCTTGCTGAGTTAGCTTGGCGAATTTATCATAATCAGGATAAGTAGATACAACAAATGTTTCTTTACGGTGTAGAACAGGTGGGTTTGCTCTATCTGAATAATCGTAGTGAGTAACTCTAAGTGTTTTTAGGTCAATATTAATACTTGCTTTTAAAGCTGGATGTGGGTCTGTGTCGAAATCTGGATAGTATAGGTAGGATATTCGCGGTTCATCGATGTAAAACTTTATTAAAGTGGCATCATCGACACGCCCAATAAAGCGGGTTGCACATCCTTCGTATATTCGTAATAAAGGGTCGAGTTCTTGGAGTGCGGAAGCGTGAACATAAAGCGCGCTGCGGGTACGTTTACCAACTTTACTTTTATCACACGCAGTTTTCACAACTCCTGGTTGTCCCAAGCTAAATAATTTTCGGTCAGCGACATCACAAGCATCTTCGTAGTCACCAAAAAAGGCTTTAATATCTTGGCGCATTTCTAGTGGTAGCTTGTAAAGGGAACGATTACCTTCGAGTTGCATTAATGCCAGGTATACTTGAATATCGAGCGAACGACGATAAGCGATAGCATCCCATTCAGCCTCATCAGTTGCTTGGAGGATGACGGCAAACGCGCGCTTAAAGTTACTAAACTCGATTAATAACTGTTCTTGATTTGTTAATTCTCCTTTTACAGGTAATCTACCACGTTGAGTATAAAACTCCATCAGCGGTTGCAGTATTTCTTGGTAATCTTCAAAGCGCTTAGTAGGAATGCGAACGCGCGGTGTAGAAGTACGTGAGAAGAATCTAATAGCTTTAAAATGTTGTTTTTCTTCTTCTGAGCGAAAGACAAAATAAACACCTAATGCCACGGGAACAGCATCAACATTTAATGTATCATCTATATATTTTTTAAGTTCTTCTTGCTCGTAATACTTCTGAAACGTATTTAAACGGGTAACTATACCATCCCCGTAAGATATTTGATGATGACTTGGAGCATTAACTAATACTTGTGCTGATACAACGAGTACTTTCTGCGTAAGACTCCAAGCTTTAGAAAGAGCTTCCGCGCGTTCAGTAGTATCTTCAATAACATTTAAAACATAACCAATATTGACAACATCCGCAGCAACAATTGTTTCATTAGGGAAGTAATAAGGATCCCAACCAGTACTTTGATACCCTAACTTAGTAGTGCGTTGAACATCACCACCGTGACCACAACCGTAGTCAAAAAAACTGTTGCTGGGAGTAAGAATATTCCACTCAAGGGCAAGTTTCACAGGACGTGATATATCAACACGCTGTATCGCAGCACGGTGACGTTCAATTTCAATATAGCTCCCAGTCATAGGAAGAAGCGTAAAGGGGTGACTACTATCTATATATATTTTTTGCAGTCATTTCGAGCAAAACTTCAACTTTCTTGATAATTAAGACGCATGAACGTGATTCTGGTATTATATTTGACAATGTAGAGACGCGATAAATCGCGTCTCTACACGCACGATTATTACAAAAAATTATAATAAACGTAAGGTGGCTTTTGCCGCACCTACTACTACAAATACTAAATACAATAACCACATGATTGCACAAGCTGATAAAAAAGAATATTATACTCTTGACGAATATTTAGAATTAGAAGTTAATTCTCAAGACCGTCATGAGTACATTGATGGTGAAATTCTTCTTATGACAGGTGGCACGCCAAATCACAATAGAATAGCTTTAAACTTTAGCGGTGCATTGAATTCAGCATTAAAACAGCCATATGAAACTTTTGTTGCAGACCAAAAACTGTGGATTCCCAAAAAACGCATTAATACTTATCCTGATGTAATGGTAGTAGAAGGTGAGCTTCAATTACTAGAAGGGCGCCGGGATACAATAACTAATCCTTTAATGATTGCTGAGGTATTATCAGAATCTACAAGAAGCTATGATAAAGACGAAAAGTTTGTTGCTTATCGTACCATCCCTAGTTTTAAAGAATATATTTTAATAAACCAATATACTATACATGTTGAGCAATATCATAAAACTGACGGCAAAAGCTGGATGTTTACAGAATATGATGATTTAAATGAAACTTTATCTCTAAAATCGATACCTTTTCAAATAACGCTTGCTGACATTTATAACAGAGTTAGATTTGAGTAGATTATAGTAATAATTTAGTATTAGGATTTACGCAAACGGCAAATAAAAAGCATAGGGTGTGTGGCGCCTTGAAAGAATTTGGACGTAACGATAAGACTTGTAGCGCCACGCAGCGACGAGGTAATTATATTTAGATACATCTCTCTTCACAAAACACATAAAAGCACCATAATATGTAAAATTACTGTAAAGCAATGCAAATTTACAGACAATTTATTCTGGGGTTTGTTATAAAAGTTAAAGTTGAGATTTTTTTCAATAATATAGCCCAGATTTTCCATCCACTTAAATAAGTTACTCCCTTCCTGGTAGAAGATTACCTATAAATTATTCTTACTTTGCGTACTTTGCGTCATGCAGCGGTTCGTTCATCTCGGTATTCTTTGAGTGTGAAGGGAGTAATTCAACCGTGATTACATTAAGTTGTTGTTGCGTTGAAGAATAAATAGCGAGTTTTCATGAAAATGATAACCTCGCTCAGTTTGGCAATGGCGCCAAAACTTGGAAATCTAAACAGTTTATAAATAATTTGATAAATCATTTCATTAGGGAAGCACTATCATGGCAGATTATGTACCAGCATTAAAAGCAAAAATGGGTGACTGGGATTACTATGTCACCGTTATGAAGTTGGGTAAAGTTTCACGTGAATGTAGATTAGCAGAAGAAATTCACGCGAATCAACATTTAGATGAATTAATTCAAAGAGAAATTCAAGACCGTGTGCAAAAGGAAATGGTTCCTTACCTTTTAAATGCACCACAAAGATTTTACGGTGCCTTGGTAGTAGCAGTATATGGGGGAGAACCGGAGTTTTCACACGTAAAAGTTGATGAGCATCATTTAATAGATGATAAGGCAAACCGTTCTAGTTATGGATTTGGTTTATTGCGATTTGATGGTAGCCAAATATATTATGCTTTGGATGGTCAACACCGATTAAAGTCAATTCAAGAAGCATTAAGACAAAATCCTGAGCTAGGAAAAGAAGAAATTACTGTTATTATTTTAAAGCATGAGAATACAAAAGAAGGTCTTGAGAGAACTCGAAGGTTATTTTCGACTCTAAACCGTCGAGCTAAACCTACTAGCTCAGGAATGAATATTGCCATTGATGAAGATGATGCAGTGGCAATTGTTTCCCGTCGTTTAATCAAAGAGAATGACACATTAAAAATATTAGTTTTGGGTAACTTAGGTTCTAAACAAATATCCCCAACTAAAAAACATGAGCCTTATATAGCGACTTTAACAACATTTTATGATACTAATGAAGTATTGCTTAGAGCTTATAATGGTGGGTTAGAGATTAATGCCAGATTTAAACAGTTTCGACCATCTGATGAAGATTTAGATGATTTTTATAAGTATCTAGAAAATATTTGGATGTATTGGTTGCATAAATGTCCAGGTTTTGATGATGTTCTTAGGGGTTGGAAAAAAGCTGGAGATATACGTAAGCGCGCGGATGCTAATGGTGCAGTTGTTTTTGATAATAATGGTAAATCAATTTCTGGAGGAAATGTTTTTGCTCGTCCTATTGGTCAGTACATTCTAGCTGATGTGTTGAGATTAGTAGGAGTTCAAGGTAAATCTATGGAAGATGCAATTGATGCTATTATGACTCATATACCCGTGGATATAGATCAGGCGCCTTGGGTAAATGTGATCTGGAACCCGATTAAACAACGCGCGGATGCTGGTAAGGAGTCAAGAAAATTAATTGCCGATATGATAAGTCACGCTTTGGGACTAAGGATTGATACCAGAATTAGAGATTTGAAGCAGAAGTATCGTGATACCATTGAGGATTTTAGAGCAAATTTACTCGAACCAATAGATTGGTCAGGTAGACCCATTCCTGAAAATGTAGAAAGTGAGGAAGAAGAAACTCCTGAACTCTAACACCTTATAGTAGGTTGGGTGGAGGCTAAAGGAACCCAACATAAATACTCCCTATACCTCAACGCAACCTACAACCCTTTCCCTAGATACATTCCTGGTTGTGCTTTAATTTTATCCAAAATTTCATACAGTCCACAGTTCATGTTAATTTTGTGAAAAATTAAACACTTATCATCAATGTTGGTACTTTAACGCTACTAATTCCGCGAGGTGAGACAATCGCATCTGGTGGTTGAATTACTTCTGCTAATGCATCAAGTTCTTCCCCAAGGTAATCTGATTGTAATATATCAGGGTTTACATGCTCGTGCTTGAGTAAAGCATAAACGGAAATACTTCCATCTTTCGATTGCCGATAACGTAGGGTTGGGTTGTAACCCATATTCTCTAACAAGTTTAGAGTTTCAGCCACAGTCATGTTTTCTATAGCACTTAATTCGACCGCTAAGAAAACCTCGCCAACTTTGGGGATAACTGGAAGTTCAAGCATCATAAACCTCACTTTCAAAAATACATTCGTAGCGTTTCCCTTTACCTACTCTCTTGGGTTGACCAATCAACCTTACAAGTGTTTTACCTTCTATAGTAGCTTGCTCCGCTTTAATTTCACACTTTCGCATGGCTTCTGACTCTGTATCAGCCCACACATAATCACTCCAAAGTTCCCCTGATTTTTCTGGGTCTTCTAACATAACTAATTTACTGTTAATTCAATTAAATCTTCAATTTTCTTAATTTTTTGGTCGCCAGCCAAATAACCAATGCCACGGTGTAGGTGTAATGTTAGCTGTTCTGCTAAAACTTCTTTTGTTGTACCAAAACCATCGTTATAACAGCGCTGTTTAAGGGCGATTAACAGCATATCGGAAATCTCGCCTCCAAATACGCGCCAATTCATTTCAACATTACTATCTAATTTTATAGGTACTGGGGAGGGAGGAGTTGGTTCTGCTAGCGAACGGCATAATGCCCAACGGCATAATATATTCCATTGGTCTATTTTCGTAATGCGCTTGAGCTTAATTAATTGCTCTTTTGCCGTTTGCGATATTTTAATACGTTCAAGTGGTGGTTCCATAGTAGGGTGCGTGACGCTATTAACAATTTCAAACGAAGCTAGTGATTTAGTGGCGTCACGCACCAACGCGAGTTAGAAGGTAGTATGCGTAACGATTTCAAACGAAGCTAGTAGTTTGATTACTGAGTATACATCACGATACATCCTCACTTGCTAACTGAGTTTTAAAATATTCCTTCATTGATTTATGAGAAATTTCAGTATGAGTTTGAGCCGCTAGTTTCCAAGGGTATTCTTCCTGCGTCATATTACGTAACTTCCAAGCAGAGAACTGTCCAAATTCTGAATAAACCTCATCTAAAAAACTCATTGTTTCATCGTCATATATAGAAAAATCTACATCATTTGGGTAATCAATGGCACCTGCTCCAAACTTTTTGTAATATTCAAACAACATAGGAACAACCGGACCATTTATCCAAGCTTCTATTGGTTCGGGAAAAAGCGGCGTATCATAGAGTGCCAAATAAAACCCCTGAGCATAATAGACCAATTTCTGTAACATCAGGTTTGAAATTAAGTCTCCAGCATCCTCAGAAGCTTGAGCCAGGAGATATTTAGCCACATCAAAACAATTTAACATTGCTTAATTAAGTCTCAAAACTCAACAGAAACTGTGAAGCTATAAATTACAGTTAACCTCTGACATACTCCTGCACAACAAAACTAGGTGTAACCGATCTCTCGCTCTACCTGTTCACTATTTTGCTTGTAATAATCCCAAGCCGCACTCAGATCAGTTGCAGTCAACCCAGGATAGTTTGCCATTAATTCCTCGTCCGAGGCGCCCTGTTGGTGATATGCCACCAAAGTCCATACTGGAATCCGCGTCCAAGCGAATTCGTGCCTGCCCCCCGCAAACTCCCGGTGTAATTTGAATCGGATGAAAGCAACATATGCACATAGCTCAACGCCTGATCAACTAGCTCTTCCGGCAGGGCTGCAATTGCTTCGAGCAGTTGAGTCCTCTTACTCATAACAACAAAACCTCTCTCGTTGATATCATCCTAACGCTAAATTTGGGCATCTACGATTTGGCGCCGACTTACTTGTTACCAAAAATATCCATCAACTACCGATGTCTGGCGTTTTGCGGAGTCATATTTAAGTAGATACTCGCGCGCGATAGCTTCGTTTTCTCGGAGTTTTTCAACTTCGGCTTTACCTATTTCTGTATCAGTAGAGAGTAATATTACCTGGTGACTTGCTGCTGGGAAGTATTTTTCTACCAAGTTGCCTCGGTGCGATGAGTCAAGGCGCCCTAATGGTGTGTCAATGGCAACTGGTAAGCGGCGCCCAGAAACGCGCGCAAGTCCCCATAAGAAAGCAATGGCTAAAAGCTGCTTTTCCCCTGCTGATAAACGATGTTTGGGAACAGATTTGCCTTGTGAGTCATATAATGAAAGGCTAAAGCTTACGGTTTCAATAGCGATACGATGTACTAAATCAGATTTATGTAAAAGATAACGAAAACAATCTGTTACCTCAAGTTCTAGTTTATTCAGCTTTTTACGGGTTAGTTTTTCGCGAAATTGCTTGAGAGTTTCTTGAACTCTGGAAGATGCAGTTATTATATGCTCAACGTTTTTTCGGTCAATTGTTTGAGTTGTAAATTCTTTTAACTCTTTTTTTGCTATATCAATTTCTTCTTCTAATTCTGTTACACGACGTTTCACTTCTTCGTATTTATTCTTGATTTGTGCTGCTTTAGCTTGTGCTGTTTTTAGTGCATCTTGCAATTTATTATACTCTTCTGGCGAGGCTGCTGTTTGTACTTGACGCTCTAAAGTTACGATTTCATCTTCTTTAACTTGAAGTATCTTTAATTGTTGTTTAGCAAGGTTTTTTGAGTTTTGTAAGTAGTAAAGAATATTACTTAACTTGCTTAAACTTTCTGCGTCAGCTAATAACCAAGACTCTTCAGGTTGAATTAAGTTGGCATTTAAAGTAGAAATATCCTCATCTAAAAATGCTTTTATTTTTTGAGATTCTTTTTTTGATATATCTAAATTAGAAATTAAATCTAATAACCTTTTATCACGCTCTACTAGAATATTGCTGGCAATTTGTGCTTGCTCAATACTAAATTCTTTTTGCCCTTGCAGTTGCGCTGTACTAAGTAAGTTTTCTACTAAGGCTAGTGGTAAAGCAGTATCAGCCATATCGCACATACCTTTACGCGCATCTTCTACTTCTGCTATTTTTTGGTTACGAAGTTTTTCTAATTGACTACGTTCCGCTGCAATTTTTCCTCCCTCTGAGACGAATTTATCTAATGCGTCTTTTACATCTTTCTCTGCTTTCTCTAAAGATGTTAAAAAAGAATTTTCTAAATTTTTATTTTGATTATAATCTTCTTGTAATAAAAGTATTTTTTCTTCTATATCCTCTAAATTTGCTAATTCTTTGGTATCAGCTATTTCTTTGCGCTTACGATTAACTAATATTTCTATATCAATTGCTAATTTTTCTGCTAATTCTAATCCTAATAAGGCACGAATAGCATCTGCAACAGCAGGAGGAGGTGTTTCTTGTTCAGCCAACTCTTTTACTTGTTCGCCATCAAATAAAAATAAGTTAGAAATACCCAGAGGTAATAGATTTTCTATGTAATCATCCCAAGTATTAATTAGCTCCTCTAACCTCCAAGTATCATCTTTGGTGTTAAATACTCCCAAAGAATCTTTTCCATCTTTTAAACTTCTGTTCCAAGTACGAACTACACGATACCTGATTGGTTTATCGTTTTCAATATTTTCAAAGACTAGCTCTACTCGTGTATCATCTGCTTTTGTATTGTTATTAATACATTGAAGTAAAAAGTCACTGTAATTTAAATTGCCACGAGTAGAACAATACGCACGATGACCATATAATGCTAGACGAAGAGCATCCATAAAAGTCGTTTTACCACCTCCATTCATCCCTCCTACTAGCAGGATAGGACGCGAGTGTTCATCAACTTGAGTATCAAGGTTAATAACTTGCTTACCCGCATAAGGTCCAAAATTTTGTAAAACTAGCTCAATAAATTTCATAATGATTTTTTGTCTGACTTGGAAGCGTCAAAACATATATACTATCTAATATCATCAAGATAATAGTATTACAATATTGTCTATTTTTTACGTCTTGTGCAAAAAATTTATTCCTTATTTTTAAATTTAATGTTTTTCCAATTTTTATTATTGCCAGTAGAATCATTTGTAGATTCTTCTTGATTAGCTTCTGCTAGTGCATCGCCTAAAGTTAGCTGCTTAACCTTAGCTACATTACCTTCGCTAACGGCTTCTCTTAAGTCACGCTTCAAGTGAGCATTTTTTATTGCGTCTTCCTGCGAGCGCGAGCTAGTATCAAAACATTTTTCTAATGCGTCATATATTCCTACACGGCGCCCACGTTTTCGATATTGATACTCAGTATCTAATAGCTTCGCCATTAACTCTAAATGCATAGCATCCGAGCCACAAAGTTCTTCGAGAACTTCCCACTCATCACTACCAAGCAGACTGTAGCCGGCGCCTGGGCGGACATCTTTAAAATCTTCTCCAGTCACTTCTTTATATATACGAGGTACACTGTCATCAAATTCATGTTTTTCTTGCAACCAGATACGGCGAATTTCACTTAACTCCTCTGGGGTAATTAGATAAATATCACGCATTTCTGCTGGCGCAGTACGACGAATTTCTGTTTGCGCTTCAAGTAGGCGCCTTAACCAATACTCACGCCAATATTTTGTATATGGACCCGGTATTGGTTCAACAGATGTTTCTCCATTGACGTTACGCTCAAAAAGTTGAACTTCGCCCCAAATGCGACGAAAATCTCGTTTATGACGGTCGTTTTCTATATCCAGTTCCAGACGAAAATCGACTAATGGCTGTAACCACTCTTTTTCTTCGTCATTTTGAATCATTGCTGTCAATGATTTATCACTATCAACCAGTGTACATACCCAACACCCAAAACGGGAACTACCGCAGCTAGGGGTAGATGTATCGACAACTAAAGGACATTCATTGTCTGCCGTTGCTCCTCGGTACATAGCAAATAGGTCTTTATTACTATAACCCCAAGGATTCTGCCACTGCATTAAATAAAGCCAAACTTCATCTGTTCGCCAATCTTCAATTGGAGTGTAAAGTTGAGAATTTATTAAACTCGGATGAGGACTAACACGTTCACGTACTCGTCGTGCTTCACGTTTTGCCATAATTAAAGCACGATTCATACTTTCTGTTTTGCGAGTACCCAAAACGACTATTGCCTCACCACTAGCTCTAACAACATCGCGAATAAAGTGGTTCGACGGGTCAATCTTTAACCTGCCAGTACACCAGCGAAATTTATGCCTCGGCGCCGGATATCCTTTGCCAATTAAACCAACCCAATATGTTTGTGCAATCTCAGGAGTTAATAAATGAGGCTCGAAAGGCATTTGTTGCTCAGTCGCGGCTTTTTTCATTTGGATGAGTGAGCTACGCACCCAAGCAGCAACAATAGGGTTTTCAACTAATGTATCGGTTGTAATAACGTGTATTACTTTTTTTCGCTTGGTAATAGGAAGCTTTGCTATTGCATTCCATATAAGCTGCAAAGTCGCGGTAGAATCTTTTCCGCCAGAATAACCAATAACCCAAGGAATGGCATCTAGGCAGTATAGTTCCTGTATTTCCTGAGTTAGTGCCTCTACAACTTCGACAAACTCAGCAACAGTCCGCTGACCTTGATTTTTATTTTCTGGCTGTTGTGTTGCAGTCATTTTCTCTACCTATTCAATTGCCTTGCTTAAACTTAATGCCTGATTTTCAACGGACTCAACTTTATGGGTTTAGCCGTAAAAACCTTATATATGACAGCTTCGTTGCACAAGAGCAAATTTCAGTATCACATAAAATTAAGGTTTTTAAAAACTATTTTTATTATTTCTCTACTTTGTATATAGTGAATCTTGTCCAAATTAACACTTTTGACACATTATTTATGATTTCAAGCGAATCAGACTTAATCTCCGACATTCTCCATCAGTATAACGAACCTGAACAGAGGAATCAAAAAATACTTTCGTTGCTCCTAGAAAATTATTTAGACAGTGGAAATTTAATACCCGCACAAAAAACTCAAATGGGTGGTACGGAGGCATATGTAAGCTCTGTTACGTTGGAATGGTTCGCAAGTCGAGTTAACTTTGCTTCACATTTGCCTCTACTGAGCCATAAGTATAATCCTCATAGTGGCAATATTGAAATTGATGCCGATAGTATTGATGAAATTAACCAACGTCCTTTAGACTGGTCGCGTCAAGCTGCTTTGGTTCAGTACTTAGCGTCACGTAAGCATCATAAGTTTCCTCCAGTTTTGGTTGTGCTAAACCAACCTTGGGTAGATACTCCGCAGGCGCCAGAATGGGATAGCGAAGGAAGAGCATTAAGGTCTGCTGCTGAATTTACTTCACTTGATGAAGAAGGTAGATTTGGTTTACTTAATGTAAATACAGAAAACGTAACAATATACGCACTTGATGGACAGCATCGGTTAATGGGAGTCCAAGGTTTGATAGAGTTGCTTAATAGGCGCCAACTTCAGCGTTACAAGAAAGATAAAACTCCATACGAAACATCGATAAAACTTAATGATTTAATTGAACAATTTGATTTATCCTCAGATTATTTGGAGAAGCTGCCACAAGAAAAAATTGGTATTGAGTTTATTTCAGCGGTTACAGCAGGAGAGACGAGGCAGCAAGCAACAAGACGAGTACGTTCAATTTTTGTTCATGTAAACCTGATGGCTGTTCCTTTAACTAAAGGTCAACTAACCCAGTTAGACGAAGATGATGGTTTTTCTATTGTTGCAAGAAAAATAGCTGTTACTCATCCACTACTTGAACAACGTGAAGATAGACAAGCCCGCATAAATTGGAATAGTGCAACAGTGGCGCCGAAGTCAACCGTTTTAACAACGCTGCAAGCACTAAAAGAAATGTCAGAGCGGTACTTGGGACAAAAATATCTACATTGGAAAAAAGAAAAGGGTTTAATATCCATGCGTCCTGACGATGAAGAACTCGAAGAAGGAATAAAAGAGTTTAATACACTTTTTGATTACTTAGCCAGTCTTCCTAGCTATAGGATACTAGAAGACGAAGATACACCTTCCTTAAGAAGATTTAGTTTTGAAAAAAATGGCGGCGAGGGAAATATGCTTTTCCGTCCTGTAGGTCAAGTAGCTCTAGTACAAGCATTAGGCATTCTCGTATTTAAAAAGGGGTTATCGCTTGAGAAAATTTTCAAAAAGCTTCGTACATTTGATAAAAAAGGCGGGTTCAGCAACATGGAATTTACTAACTCACTTTGGCACGGAGTTTTATATGATACGAACCGCAAGCGAATCACAGTAGCAGGAAAAGACTTAGCAGCCAAGCTATTAGTATACATCTTAGGTGGAATGAAAGATTCTATGGAAATTTCAGAATTAAGGAAAGAGTTCGCTAAAACTAGGACTTTTGGAAATAAAACGATGAATTTTGAGGGTGATTTTGTTGACCCACAAGAATTAGGGCTACCACCTAAGTTATAAGTTATTTTTTAACTAATTATCAAACTTATTTTGGCGATGCCACTCAAAAGCTTCTAAGTCTGGATAAAACTTTTCTAAACTTGGCAAATATAAGTTTTTGCCATGAAAGCTTTTCATGGGTTGAGCATTTGGAGATTCCTCTTCAAACTTTGTACTCATCACAATTTTGTATTTATCATCAACAGTAAATAAGCCTCTGTCAAATGCCCAATGGTGATTTTTGCATAGCGATATACCATTTTTGATTCTGCTATCACGGAATTTTCCAAAGGGCTTGATATGCGCTCCATCTACAATATGATATTTGCTTGACTTCATAACTTTTAACCCACAAAAAGCACATTTGTATTCATAAGTATGTAATACGGCTTTTCTAAAAAAAGCATTTCTGATAATTGATGTTTTTAAAGCTTCTTTCGATTGAGCATCGTAATTTGTTGTTTCGGAAATATCTAACTCTGGTGATAAGTCCTGAAACTTCTGATTTATTGTAATAACTTCTTCAATCTCATTTGCATAATTAGAAAACCATGCTGAAATCAACGATTCAACTAATTCTCTTCTTGTCCCTTCATTTTGTAGTAAGTTGAACAATTCGTCATCTAAATAAGCATATTCTACTGCTAGTTTTAATTGATTAACTGTTTTCGGTCTTAAGTTCTTTACTGTTTTATTTTGTAATCCCTCATAACCGGGTTTAAAGATTAAATGCCAAAAACCTTCGCTTCGCAAATGATAAAATGGATAATGTAAGCCTCCTTTGCGTGTTTCTGTGCCTAGTACATTCCAGTATTTATTAAAAGTATCAACAAGTTGATCAGATACCAGAATCTGATTCCTTGCAATTATTCCTTGTGTAATTAAATCAATAAGACTTAATATTAGTATTGGTTTATGATTAGCAGTTCCTAATTCTTTACTTTTGCTTACGTTAAGCTTAGAAAAAATATTTGAATAGTAAGAAGTGTCTTTCATACGAAAATTCAATTTTGACGTAGAATTAAAGACTTTACATTGCTATAGCGCTTTTTATTGGCGCCTAACCTATAGATTTTCAGTAGTTGGATGTGGTGATTTGCGAATAGGTCGCTTTTGTGATAAATTCACAACTTGCTTACCATCTTCGTACTGTCTTTTTTGCAAATCCGCAAACATTGCCTCCAAATTATAGTTAAAAGACTTGGCGTGTTCTTCACGAATTTTATGGATGTCTTCTAAAATTTCGTCTTTCCACATGATTTATTGCTCCATCAGTTTATTTATAAACATTAATTAACAAGTTGTAGTAACCCAGACATATCTAATAATCGATCACTCCAGGCTGCACTTTTTGCTGAAATATTTAAAATATCGGCATCTGAAACAGAAATAGTTAGCCACGAGTGCCGCCAATCTTGTAGTAATTGCTGTAATTGAGCTAATTCAGTAGTTGGGTTTTCTCGCTCTAATAAAGATGTATATAATATAGCTTCATCGAGAATTATCGAAACAACTTCACGGTTTAGAACACCAGTTAGCGACCATGCTTTAATACGTGCCAAGCATGATGCTAGCTCACCAAGCTGCATTTGGTGGGTTAGTTTCAAAAATCCTTCTTCAATAAGATTCCAGTTAGGCATTATAATCCTCCTAGTAATCGAGTGGTAATTTGCGTAATTCGTTCTCTTAACTCTGGCGACTGTACTATCATTGTACGATTATTTTGACTAGGGCGGATATTAATTAATGATTCAAAAGTAATTGTGTATGTATAAGGATTCCAATCGGCACCCCATAAATTACGTTGCAAAGAGCCGTCTTTTAACAGTTCTTGTTCACACTCGTAATGTTTTCCACTCCCACCTGCTAGTATCTCGCGCTCGATATCGACAACTATCTTAATAATTACTCCCCAAACTTGAAGCATTTCTTCCAGTTGCTCTTCGGTTGCACGCTCACGAATAATTAAAATCAACTTTATAGCCTCAGTTCCAAACTAATTTTAATATATGATGGCATGGCAATGTATCAATGTAGAGACGCGATATATCGCGTCTCTACAATATAGAATTTTACGAATAGTTTAGAAATTTTGTATATTATTTAAGATAAAAATCTACTTAAATCAAATTCTTCGTTTGTTCTATCTTTGCTTGTTCGTTCGTAGCTGAGTAGTAATAAGATTCGTTCTAGATAGTCTACTGCTCCACGTACTTCATTTTGAATTATTTCTAGCCCTCCATTGGCGTATTCTTCAAATATTTGATGACGTTGTTTTTCTAATTCTTCTTCGGTTGGTGATAGTATTTTAACGTCTTGAGTTTCAACGATTGCTAGTAATTTAATTACTACGTCGTACCCCATTGATATGAATTGCTCTATACGTATTGGTCCTGGTTCTTTTTTAGATATTTCTTCTAGTGGAACGCGCTTTTTATGCTTGGCGCCTAGTGTAGCGGCAAATACGACGACATCGGCAAAGGTTTGAAATGCTCCTGTTTTACCACCTGAGACGGTTAAAGACCTCACTAGTTCGGCTTTGTCTTTTGCTATTCTAATTTTTCCTGTTTCTGTCATAATTTTGGTAGATGGTAAATTCTAAATTTTGCATCTTAGCCCGCGCAGGCGGGCTTTGCTCGTAAAGCCTACCCTTTAGGGTAAGGGTTAAAATAAACATTTAATTCAATTTTAATATTGGGATATACCCTTGATTGTTTTATTAACCATCGTGATTAACCTCTACTATTTCGGTATACTCGAATTCGTTGGGACTTTGCCTAATTAAAGGATATCGAACTCCTCTAAGTTCTATATAATCTTGTTCGCAGTCAGGTTTCGAGGAGTGGTAAGTTAAAACATATTCTTTACCAACGCGGTTTGCTATTTCTTCTTGCAGTTCTCCCCTCCACTGGGTTTTTGTGACTAGCACTACTAGTTGGTTTGCCATTTCTGGAACTATTTTTGCTATATGGCGCCGTGATATTGCGTCTAAGCTACCAAATGGGGAGTCCATGACTATTGGAAAAGTGCTGCTTTCGGGAAGCATTAACATTTTCTTCTTTTCGCTCCACTCGCGCACTTTGTCGATGATGCTACTTATAAAGGAAAGGCTGAGTATTTGATTTTCTCCTGTTGATGCAGCAACGGGCATTTCTACACCAAGGGTGTTCTCCATTAGGGTTAGTTCATATTTGTCGCTGATTTTCGGAGTATATGGCGCCGGGGATATGGCACTGAATATTTCTTGCACCCGCTTTTCAAGCGAATAACGAAAATGATTCTCTTGGCGTGTTTTAACTTCACTCAACCTGTCGATAGCATCAGTAGTGGCGCCAATACGACGCTGTACGAGTAGTTGCCGTTCTTCATTGAGCTTTTGCTTGGCAATTTGTTTATTTAAATCATCTAATTCGGCATTTAAAGTCTCGGTTTGCTGCTGGTTGCGACCTTGTTCAAAAATTAACTCCGAAATTTTGGCTTCAATATCATCTATACGCTGTTCGATATCCCGAATTTCTTCGCTTGGGTTTTTCCGCAGTTTTTCCTTAATTTCTCCTAATTCTGTTTCAACTTGGTTAAGTGTCTGCCTAGCCTCGTTAATCCTTACCTGCTCTTTATCTACTTCTTGCCAAAATGATACCGCTTGCTTGTCGATTTCATCAACTTGTGCGGTCATCCGAATCGATGTTTCCTCTACTGTGGAAGAACCTGCTTTTTCTAACCAATTTTCTACATGCTTACGCGCTTGACTATGTTCGTGTAAATAGCTACCGCAAATGCATTTACTACCGTTAAGTAAATTAATCACAAATTCGCGCGATATCCCCGACTTAAAGTCACCAGACTCTTGTAAATTATCAATAATATTACGGAACTGTATATTAATTTCTGAAAGTAATACACTGTAACCTTGATTAGATATATATCGTTTTATACTATCTTTACTTTTAACTATCTGCTTCTGCAATGAGTCTTTCTGTGACTCCAAATATTGGCGCCTTTCCTGTAGCTCCTTAACAGCACTTAATTCACGTAAACGACCACTAACTTCCTGCTTAAATGTATTTTGATATTCTACCTCTTGCTGAATTTCAAAAGAGCGCTTACTAATTGCCTCAATCTGAGACTCAATATTACTATGCTGCTTCAGCAACTTCTTAATTTCTAAGTCACCTATGGTGCGTAGTTCAGCTTCCAACGCGCGTTTTGCTTCTCCCAAATGCCTTATCGAACGATTAATTACCTCCACTCCCAACAGCATTTTCGTAGCTTCAGCAATTTCAGCTTTCTTGTCATTGCGAACAATCTTCTCTATCCGTTCACCGTCAAAAAAGAAATACTGGTGCAAACTACAAGGCAAAATCTGATTAATAATCTCCTCTGGGAGTTGGTCAGGGACAAACCACCGTCCATCATCCCTCGTCACCAACATATACATATTAGTCTTACCTGCTTCCACATCCGACTCAGTTCTATACACTCGACACTCACGCTTCGCACGGTAACGCTTACTGTCGTGTTCCCAGGTAATTTCTACATAACACTCCACAGCTTGCCCAATAGAAGCTTCCGCAACCGCGCGTTTATTCACCAACTGTTCTGCCGACGCGAACGCAGCGCTAAATTTCTCATAAAGCACCCATGTAAACGCATTTAATAAACTCGTCTTCCCAACACCATTATTCCCATGAATTACCGTTGTATTTTCTACTTCGTCACCCGCGAGAAAAATTTCTGGTGTCCTACCATAAAACGAGCGAAAGTTACAAAGACTTATTGATATGAGCTTCATTGAACCACACTCTTAATAATAGTTAAAATATCATCACTTATATGACTAAAGCTTTTTCTATCAAGTCGATTCTTCTCCAACTGCCACACCATCTCGATAATTTTTCTCACTTCTTCTGGTGCAGTGTATATAGGCGCCTGCACATCCTCAATATCGTCAAAGTTATTTTCTGTATTCTCTAAGTCGGCACCCTTCTTACTTTGCCTTTTCATAGGTGTTTTCTATATACATTTGATACTATCGTACTTCCTCATACCAAATTTTTCTATCCGTGAACTCACTGTGTTTAAATTGGCAAGATGATTTAACAAAAGCCTGTCTATATATAGGTTTACACAAATTTAATGTAATATTAAATACATTTTTTGTTTGTAAATAAATATTGGCAACGGATTATGAACGGATGTAACGGATAAGTTATTTTAGACAACTATTTTGGAATGCTATGTAAGGTAGGCGCCTTAAACCAGATCGAGGTCTTGGTGGGCGGTGCCCACCTTACAAATTACAAATACTTAGATTTTGTTTGTAACCAATTCATCCGTTACATCCGTTGTATCCGTTGCCTAGATGCTGAGTAAGCCGTAGCGTTTTTGTAATTCGAGTAATTTAATTCTTGCTTCTCCCGCATTATCGGCTAAGTCGGCAAATTCAATAAACCGCTTTAATTCTTTCCTGAGTAAGTTACGTTCAACTTCAAGAGTGTTTCTATCTAAATCTGGTGGTAGGACAATCATATCGAATACAGTCGCCCTTTCTTTTCCAGGGTGTGGACGTAAAACTCGACCTCGACGCTGAACAAACTGACGAGGATTACTTGAACTCGCAAGTATTACGGCTGTTTGAATTGCAGGAATATCAACGCCTTCATCTAAACATTTTATTGCTACTAAACCCTGTAATTCTCCGCTTTCAAACTGGCGCCGTATTTTTTCTCGTTCAGATAGGGGTGTTTGTGCTGTATATGTGGTAATACGATAATTTAATTCAACGCCTAATATTTGAGTAACTGCCTTAAGTTGGCTTAAGTCTGACTTTGCCCCTGCTGCGGGATAGCCATCGCTACAGTAAAATAATGTATGAGTTGTCGAAAGGCGCCGCTGCATAAGTTCGCGTAGTGCGTTCAGCTTATTTTCGGCTGCTCCAACCAGCCTAGCACGCTGCATTAACAGATTTGTAATATCTTCGTTATTCTCAATATCAGCTAAATTCGCACTCTCTTTACCTTTAAACAAAAGCTTGCGTCCAATTTTCTGTGTAATCTTAGAATACGCAATACTCTCTGTCTCGGTTAACTCTACAAGGACTGGATAATACAAATAGTGGACTAGTGCCCCTTGCTCAATTGCATCTTTTAGTGTAAATTCCGGCTTAACAACTGCTCCAAAGTAGCTAAGTAAAGATTGAGTCCCTTCTTCATCGTAATATCTTTCGGGTGTTGCTGAAAGTCCCAACCGTAATCCCACTTGCCGAGGTAGACTTTCTTCAACTTTCGAGGCGCCTAAATTATGCGCTTCATCGCCAATAATTAAAGTACGCTCAGGAAAATATCTAAGCTGCGATTGAAAACTATCTGTGGTTAAAGTCGAGTTAGTCGTAATAATAGTTAAAAATTCTTGCGTACCCGAATGTATATTATAAAGCTGAGTTGAAAGCTGATTTTGCCAATTATTAACACTCTCGAAAGCTAATATCGGCTGTAAGTTGAATTTCTCACACTCGCGCGCCCACTGCGTTACCAAATGACAATAAGGGCATACTACAAGTAATACTTGAAGTTTAATTTGTTTGTAGAGTTCACAGGTGATTGATAATGCAGTAATTGTCTTACCACTACCTGTTGCCATTTTCAATGTACCGCGACCATTACTTTTAAACCAGTTGGTAATGGCTTGAGTTTGATAAGGACGTAATACCAACCAAGATGGTGTATACGGGCGCCCAGGTGATGGCTTAACTTGGTAATTATGAGATGACTCCTTAACAGAACGAAATAATATTTGAGTTGAAAGTTGAAATCTATTAGCTAAATTAATGTGGTTAAATGTTTTTTCTACCCTGGTTTTGGTTAGATACATATATTATTCAAATTTAATATTGGATTGTGATCCCCCAACCCCCCTTGCTAAGAGGTTCTTCTTAAAGCCCCCCTTTATTAAGCTACCGTGTACACACATCTTTAATAATCACCTTATTTTCCCCCCTTTGTGTCCTTTGTGCCTTTGTGGTTCCTTAAAGAAATAAACCACAAAGACACAAAGGGCACAAAGAAAGATAAGAAAGATAAGAAAAGTAACTTTGAAAGACTTGTGTGTACACAGCAGCTTTATTAAGGGGGGGGTTGGGGGGATCAATTGCAGAGACGTAAGACACTACATCTCCACAGAATTATTCATCACCTTCGTTGGTCAAAAAGGTACAAGTGTTGCGTCGGCGCCTTATTCTATAAAATTACTGAACCTCAGTACGCCATACAGCTACAAGTGAACCTTGAACTTGAACGTTTGAAGCACTTACTTCAATTGGGTTGTATTTACGGTTCGCGGGTTGTAGAGTAACCATCTCTCCATCCCGATAAAACCGCTTCAAAGTTGTGCCATGACCTTCAACCCGCGCAGCGACAATGGTGCCATTCTTTAAATAGTCAGGCTCAAGCACAGGACGCAAGAAAACTAAATCACCATCAGCGATTAAATCCTCAATCATGCTGTCACCCGTAACGCGCAACGCATAAGTTTGTAACGGCAATGCCAAGTTCATGAAGTCTACATGCTCTACTGCATCGCTGTAAGGCTCAATTAAACCGCCTGCGGCAATTGTTCCTAAAACAGGGATGCCATGTCTTGATGCACGCAATACCCTTATTGTACGGGCTTTACCCTCATTCCATTCGATATAGCCCTTTGTGCGTAAATGCTCAAGACGACTTTGAATTGGCGCCGGCGATTTTAAATTCATCGCTTGCATCATTTGTCTTATCGAGGGCGAATGCTGATGTATACGGATATATTCCGTCAGCCATTCGTACAATTCTTTTTGCGCTTCCGTTAATCGTTCCATATAACCTAGATTTAAGGAGGTGAAATACAAATCTCCCTTAGAACATTAGTACTACAAAAAACACAAAAACACCATACTTTTTGAATATTTGATCAAAAAATTTATATTCGTGACAAGAATGATGAAACGTAGGGAGAAAAGAAATCCTATTAATCAGTAAGTATACTCGTTTTCTGGCTCAAAAAACTTAAAGTAACAAAAATTTAGTAAACCTGAACCTGGTAAGCATGAACTTTAAAGTTTTTGGTGCCGACATTTAAAAACACTTGACAAGATTTTAAGATTCATTATCATGTCGTTTACCTCAAGCCCCTAATATTTAATCCAAGAACCACTATATTTATTCTGCCCCTAAAATACTTGCGAGCAAAGCTTTCTGAGCGTGCATACGATTTTCAGCCTGTTCCCAAATTCGCGATTGTGAACCCTCCATCACAGCATCAGTTATTTCTTCATCACGGTGTGCTGGTAAACAGTGTAGAACGATAGCGTTGGGATCAGCAAGGCTTAATAATTGCTCATTGATTTGGTAAGGTTGGAAAATTGGTAGTCTATCCGATGCTTCCTGTTCTTGTCCCATACTTGCCCATACATCCGTGTAAAGTACATTTACTCCTTTAACACCAGCTAGTGGGTCATTAGTCAAAATAACTTCGGTTTTATTATTGGCAATTTTGCGAGCAGTTTCTACGACAAGAGCATCTGGTTCATACCCAGACGGTGTGGCAATTCTTACATTCATTCCCACCAAAGCGCAACCAAGCATTAAAGAATTAGCCACATTATTACCATCACCGACATAAGTCAAGGTTAAGCCATGAAAACAGCCGAAACACTCTTGTATTGTCATTAAATCGGCTAAAACTTGACAAGGGTGTTCCGAATCTGTTAATGCGTTGATAACGGGAATTTTGGCGTAATTCGCAAAAGTTTCGAGTTCTTGTTGAGCAAAAGTACGGATTGCTAAAATATCCAAATATCTATCCAACACTCTAGCAGTATCCTGTGTTGGCTCCCCGCGACCGACTTGAGTGACATTAGGGTTTAAATCGATCACCTGTCCACCTAACTGGTACATTGCCACCGTAAAACTCACCCTAGTTCGAGTCGAAGCTTTTGAAAATAACAGTCCCAAAACCTTATTACACTGTAACTTGACCTGTTTTGATTTCAACTGGGTTGCCAATTTCAGTAGAGACTCAACTTCCTCACTCGTCAAATCCCCCAAACCTAATAAATCTCTTCCAATCAACGCTGCCATGCTTTCTCTGCCAAGAAAAATAGTACTATAATCATTTTCATACCCAATAATGTACTTAGTGGCGCCGTCCTACTTTTTTAAGGCGGGAGCAAGCCAGTCAAACAATTACTTGGATATATTTCTTTGGTTTAACCAAGATTAAGGCGAACTGTCAACAGTTGCATCTAACTGCTAGACACATTGACCCTTTTACAGATAAACCACATTCGCAAAAATTTATAAATCATTCCTCAGACAGAGAAATTACAATATTGTAAAATAGGCAGTCTTGTGGAATAAGCAGTCTTGTGGAATGGCCGTCCCGCCCGTCCTCAAACCTAAACCATAATCACAAAAATTTATTCAAAAAAACTATTTACAAAAAAATAGTGTATGCTATAATCAATGACTGTTAAGCAAAAAAGTTAAACCTCACGCCGGCATAGCACAGTGGTAGTGCATCCGACTTGTAATCGGAAGGTCGTTGGTTCAAATCCTACTGCCGGCTTATAATCAAAAGCGTTTATTGCAAGGGCTTTTTTGATTTTTTGGGTAAGCCAAATCATCTGACAGCATATAGATGCCTTGTATTGGCAAGCTTTGCTACGCGAGCGCTAACTTTTGTGACTCGTCTACAGCCACTTTAAACTCCTCAAAGCTGCACTTGTACAAGCTTATAAGTTTTTCCGTTTGGTAGACACTAAGAGTAGGAATAGTCCTGCCTTTTTCCCAGTTGCGAACAGTTGACTCACCAACTCCCACAACGCTGGCAACATCTACCGTTCTAAGCTTATGCCTTTCCCTTAGCTGTTTAAGATTCATATTTACCGCTACAACTGCCACAATAAAAAAGGAGGTGAAAAATGAGTCAATCACAACCCGACCGTTTAGACCGAATTGAAGCGACTTTAGAGCAAGTCGTGCAAGCGCTGAACAATCAAGTTGCTGTTAACGCCGAATTACGTAGTAGTGTTAACTCACTCATCAACATTGCTAATCAGCACCAAGAAAATTTTATGGTGCTGACTAACGAAATTAGAACAATTCGAGCTGACATGCAAGAAATGCGCGCGGATATGCAGGAAATGCAATCAGAGGTTCGCGGACTACAAACCGAAAACCGTCGTATTCTTGACCGTCTCGAAAATCGGGATGTATAACTAATATTTAATCTTAAATTGTAGAAACCGAATTAACTCGGCTTCTACGTTATTATCTCTTGGTTGTGAAAATAGTTGTATACATCATCAGGATTCCACCAACAAAAATAGTTATTGCTATTGCGCCAGTAATTAAATCGAGTGTACTTTCGTTCATAAGTTTGGTTATTAATGATGAAGCAAAAATGTTGTGAATCTAAAAATCAACTCCACGCTTAAGTTCTACACCTTGGTTGGCGTAGTGTTTGTGGCAGTATACTTCTGAGTGTACTGTGGCTAAATCAAAATAAGCAGGTTGGTTTTGACAGCGACCTGTAATAATAATTTCAGTATCGCGCGGTTTACGAAGCAGTGTTTGGACAATTGGCTCGACTGGAAGTAATTCTAAATCGACTGTGGGGTTTAATTCATCGAGAATGATGGTTTTGTAAAGCCCAGAAGCTATAGCCGTTTTGGCAATTTCCCAACCGCGTTCAGCTTCCACATAATCTAACTCTTGCCGTGAGTTACGCCATACAATTGCGTCGCGTCCACAACGCTGATGGTCTACTACTTCCGGATATGATTGTTGTAATGCTGCAATTGCCGCGTCTTCTGTGTAACCGCTGCCCCCTTTGAGCCATTGCATTATTAACACGCGCGTTGAACCAGGGTGATTTATACCTCGACCAATCGCTTGTAATGCTTTACCTAAAGCACTTGTTGATTTACCTTTGCCTGCTCCTGTATATATTTCTATACCACTTACCCCCTGTAATATGGCTGATTCGTGATGATGAGGTTTCATCTCAGAATGTAAATCAGATATATCTAGCAGCTTTTGCGGCGCCGCACGTCCCGTGGTAATTATTTCTAAGTCGTGTGGTTTTGATCTGAGAACCCGAACAACTTCATCAACATCAAGCAAACCCAAATCAAGAACCGGATTAATCTCGTCCAGTACTACAACCGAATATAATCCAGAAGCAATGGCGCCTTTTGCAACATCCCAACCACGTGCTGCTTCTTGTCTGTCAAAACTAGTAATTTGTTCTAAACCAAAAAACTCAGCTCTCCCAGTACGAACTTGGTCGATTAAATGCGGAAAACCAGTTTGCAAAGCTGCTATGGCGCCGTCTTCATCGTAGTCGCGTTCAGGACCTTTGAGAAACCGCAGCAGCAAAACACGATTGTAATTATTAGGAGTATTTATACCTAAACCGATTGAGCGTAAAACTACACCTAAAGCGGCTTGCGATTTTCCTTTTCCTAAACCATCATAAACGTGAATTTGCCCTGTTACCCTTTGAGAAAGCACATTTGCTGTACGAATACCAATGCCGTTCCTTGTCATCTTACCCAGAGTTATTACTTCGCAGTGTTATATATTAGCGCGTTTCCACGTTCTAGCTGGTAATATTTTTTGTTTACAGTCAATAACCGAATTACTTATACCAATAGTCAGGACTATGTGTCTTATACTATCTTTGGTTAAATCGTATGGAAAGTTCTGTATCAAACAGTGCTAAAGGTCAAGAACAGTGCGATAATTTCCCCCAACAGCTACATCTTGCATTGCAGCTGCACTCTCAAATCACACTACTGTTAACACGCATATGCCAGATTTTTCAGGTTTTGGTCTTCCAGTTTTTGACATATCCCCAGTTTTCCCGTGGGGGGCAATTCTATTTAATTTTTTGTTTTTTACGCTCGCAATACCGATTGAAGCATATGTCCTAACTAATAGACTTAAGTTTGACAAGCGTACTAGTATATTTTACTCAATCGCTATCAATCTATTCTCCGGCGCCATTGGCTGGTTTGTATTTTTTGTCGCTGAACCAATTTTACCAATTGAAATCAAATCAGAAATCGTTAGCTACTTTTTCTTTAATCAACCAGTTAATAATACTAGTTGGTTCGTTTTAATGATAACTGCTTTCATTATTTTCTTCTCAACCTTTTTAGTCAAGTTCTTCCTGCTAAAAATGGCATTAATGTCACTGCGCGATCCCGCACAAATTAAACCGGAAGCTCAAATTATCGGTCGTAAAACTTCGCGGCGCCAGGGTCGGATGAAACTGCAAAATACAAGCCTGCTAACAACTATACTGATTGGAAACTCACTTAGTTATAGTGCGATAACTATTGTCATCTTGATTGCCACCTATCGCAACTAATGACTCTAACAATTTACTTACCACCGTCATTTCATACCCAACTAGCTATTCACCAAGAGAGTGAGAAGTAATATGGAAATAATTAAAGACTTATTAGGCATATTCAATATTTTTGAAGGCATTTACGAGCGAATTAAAAAAATCCTAATTCCACCTCGTGCTTATTCCTGGCAAACTTTGATTTATCTAAGTCTATTTTCTTGGATAATGTCATCGCTAGCTGCACCCCCTATCAAAAGCGTGATTGCGTTTTTTGGCTGGGCATTTTTAATCGCAGGTACATCATGGTATACAACTGACCAACCTATACTAATCCCTGGTACAAATATGCCAGTAGGTGCTGTCATTACAGGTTTCTTGGTTAGTGTTTTTGCTTTTGGTCAAGAGGAAGACGTTATCACACCTAGAACAATAGTATTATGGCCTACGATTGCAGCCATAATTACAGCGATTCCAGAATTCTTTGAAGGTAGCGGTATTGATTCTAAGCGTCAAATTCCCAAAGCTGAAGTACGCCAGAGAATAATAGTTCTAGTTGGCAGTTGTTTGATATTAAGCGCTTGGATACAACTTTACTTTACTGTGGACAAATGGGCAAACCAGTACCCAAGCTTATTAGCTGACGATTTTAGTCGTAGCCCTTTTGTGATTAGAACCGGATCAAGCGACAAAATACCCGAAAACGGCGCCATCATCTTAAATAGAATACAGCCAGTAGTTCAACAACAAATAGATGCGAAAGAATGGTCAGATGTTGAACGCTGGCTAAAAAAAGCACCCAATACCAAAGAGAACTTCGGTACGGTCAACGCTATAGGTAGACAGGTTATCAATGATTTGAGTCGGCAAAGCGGACGCAAAGTTAGAGAAGGTCAAGTAGACAGCGTTGAAGAATGGCGCCTATGGAATGTTGACGCGAGTGTTGACAACGTTGGCAACAACAAAAATGTCTACCGTTTAAATTTATTAGCCTTATGGAATGGTCCAAGTTCCAGTGCTAAAAGATACTTTTTACGCAAATCTTGCCAAATAGAGCCAATATCTAGAGCAGCAGATGCTTCAACAGTAAATATTAAGACACCAGGAGAAAAAATCACTGTTGCAGAAATTCAATGCGAAAAAAGACCGCAATTCTTCGCAGGAACTCCTCCAAAGCAGCAATAATGATTTTAAAAGGGGAAAGGAAAAAAGGGTAATTGGCAAGAAGTAGTAGGCAAATAGCCAATTAAGCGGGTATAAATAATTTGGAATGAGCGTTTCTACACCATCTGCTTACCCTTCCCCTTACCCAATTCTTCAATTATTTATGAACTTTGGTAGAATATTAGTACTATCTCAAAATGTATTTCGTGAAGTAGTGCGCGACCGTATACTTTATATTATTGGTTTTTACGGCTTAATAGTCGTTGCTTCAGTCCGCTTGCTGCCCGAATTTGCAGCTTCTACTGAAGACAAAATGCTTCCAGATTTTGCTTTAGCTTTCATGAGCGGGTTAGGTGTAATAGTGGCAATATTTATTGGCACAGGTTTAGTAAATAAGGAAATCGAAAAGCGGACAATTCTAATGCTGATAGCTAAACCTATTAGCCGTAGTGAATTTATTATTGGTAAATTTATTGGATTATCGGCGGTTTTAACCGTATTATTACTGGCAATGACTGTTGTAATGCTGGTTTGTTTACAAATTGCCAAAGTTTCTTACTCGATACAAGCTGTAACAATTGCATTAATATTTTTATTATTACAACTTTGTTTAATTGCTGCTGTTGCGATTACGCTGGGTGTATTTACCAGTTCGCTACTAGCTACAGCTTTAACTTTTGGTATATACATGATGGGTACTATTACCCAAGACATTCTGAAACTTAGTAATATTAGCGGCAATCCTTCTCTACAGCGGATAACGCAAGTTATATATTTAATACTGCCTGATTTATCGCGGTTAGATTTTAAAAATGAAGCAGTTTACGGCTTGCAAGCTCTACCTAATTCTGTTACCCTAATTGCCAATGCTAGTTATAGCATATTTTATTGCGTAATGCTACTAAGTTTAGCTATTCTCCTAATTTCAAAGCGGGAATTTTGACAGGGGGCTTGATGGCGCCCCGGACTAAGAAACCGGGTTTCTACCCAAAATCATTGTTCTGACTAGAAGTTATCGACAAAGAAACCCGGTTTCCAAACTTTATATTTAATCAAAGAACAATATATGTGGTTGGTGAATTGTTCCATCAGGCATAATTGTATCTGTTAACTTAGCATTATAAAAATTGGCGCCGCTAATGTTTGCTTCAAACAGATTTGCCTGAATCAAATTCGCCCAAGCTAAATCGGCGCCTGTTAAATTAGCCTGATTTAGATTTGCCTCAACAAAATTGGCGCCAGACAACTTAGCATTACTAAAATTTGTCTTAATTAGATTAGCTTCAATTAAAGACGCTTCGACTAATAACGCTTCGCTAAAGTCAGCCTTGCGTAAATCGGCACCACATAGCGAAGTTTCCCAACATTTAGCCCGCTTGAGCTTCGCACGCCACAAAAAAGCACCACATAAATTAGCGCGCGACAAATCAGCATCTATTAAATTAGCTTCGCACAAACAAGCTTCATGTAAATAAGCTTGCCTTAACTTAACTTTAACAAGACTTGCACCACTCAAATTTGCACCTGTAAGAATTGAATCACTTAAATTCGCCTTATTCAGATTTGCTCCAACAAGATTAAATCCACTTAAATCAATTCCAGATAAATCAATACCACTCAAATCACATCCACTTAGATTCTTGTGCTGAATTGATTTATCCGTAACTTGGTTAAAAATTTTTCTTAGTAACGATTCTTGTTTGTCTAATTGATTACTCATAATTTTTCCTCGGACTCTTCGGGTGCAAAGTTCTTTGTATTATAGATTACACTGATTCAACTAGTCATTTAAGTAAACACAAACACAAAATACAAAAATATTTAGATAAATTGTAAATAAACAGACAAGCTGCTCAAACCTTAAATCAAATCTTAACCTTGAGGAATATACTTTATCTAAAGTATAATTTCATTTTTATCACAAACAGCTAATCGTGTTCACAATTATTACTGTCACAATCTCTTGATATAAGTCATAGAAATTTGATAAATGAATTTTTCTTGACAATCATCTTTATATTTTCTTAAAATTCTTAGATGAAATTTTTAATCTATCTTGAGTGAATGTCACTAATCGCCTCCCCCCTACAAGTTGTAAAATCAATTAAATAATAATTTCGACGCAAATTGTTAACATAGACTAATAAATCTATCTTAAGACTTACTAGACCACACATAATTAGCGTGTGCAGCTAACATGTGACAAATACGTAAGTCCTATATCTTTAGATAGGCTTATTTTCAATTCAAATATATAACTAGTACTAATTATCTATATTTAGAAGTATTTTGTTTCAGTAGTGCCTCTGTAAAAATATTAGAAGTAATGTTACACATAAAAATTAGACAGATATCGAAAAAAAGCTAAATGTTAATTGAAATTATAAACCTTCACTCTTAAAAATACGTATGGTTCAACTTTGGTTATGGATTGGTGTCTTCAGTATGACACTAGGTACTATTTTCTTTGGCATCGGCGCCCATAACGGCAAAAACCAACAGTGGAAAATATTATATACTCTAAACTTTTTCATCTGCTTGATAGCTGCTGGACTATACTTAGGAATGGCACTTGGTCAAGGTGTAAATATAATTAATGGGCGCCAGACATACTGGTTAAGATTTTTTACATGGTTTTGTTCAACACCATTATTAATACTAGACTTAACTTTCTTAGGAAGAACAAATCTTTTAACAACGAGTAGTCTGTTAGGCGCCAACGCTTACATGATAATCACAGGTTTTGCCGCGACAATATCACCAAGACCTATTAGCTATATTTGGTATGTGGTCAGTTGCGGTGCTTATGTTGCCATAATGTACCTATTACTAAAACCTTACCGCGAAGAAGCAGCAAGCAAACACCCTCGGTCAAAATCGGCATTTAGCAAGTTAGTAACTGTACATTTAATATTGTGGACACTATATCCTATAGTATGGGTATTAAGTCCAGAAGGATTTAGTATATTGAACCAAGGTGGAGAAGCAATGGGTTACACGCTACTTGATATTGCTTCAAAAGTTGGTTTTGGTTTTTTATCTTTAAATACCCTAAGCACAATCGAAAAAGCAAGAGAACTGGCGCCAGACAGGCAAATGTCTTACCAATAAAGTAATACGTATGTAGTAGCGCTTTAGCGCGCAAAATATTCAGGTGCAAAGAGCGCTAAAGTGCTACTACGTGCCTACCTATTAAGCAAACTTACTTGCTTGTTCAAAGCGTTTACTTATTTCATCCCAGTTAACCACATTCCACCAAGCCTCTAAATAGTCCGCGCGTTTATTTTGGTATCTAAGATAGTAAGCATGTTCCCATACGTCATTACCCATAATAGGATATTTGCCTGCACTAATGGGACTATCTTGGTTTGCCGTACTAACAACATCTAACTTGCCATCTTTATTGCGAACTAGCCAAACCCAACCGCTACCAAACCGCTTACCACCTTCAGCATTAAATTTCTTTTTAAAGTCAGCAAAACTGCCGAAATTTTCAGCAATAGCAGCAGCCAAGGCGCCCGTCGGTTCACCACCACCCTTTGGCTTCATAATTTCCCAAAACATCTTATGGTTTACGTGACCACCACCATTATTACGCACCACATTACGAATATCTTCTGGCACACTATTAAGGTCTTGTAGCATTTGCTCTACAGTTTTACTTTTTAGCTGTGGATGTTTATCTAGAGCTGCATTTAAATTATTTACATAAGTTGCATGATGCTTATCATGATGGAAGCGCATAGTCTCTGCATCGATATGCGGTTCCAAAGCATCATACTTATATGGTAATGGTGGAAGAGCAATTGTACCTTTGGGCACCTCACTTTTTTGCGTTGCTTCCGGTGTCGCAGTTGGAGTATCTGTTTTATTATTTTGGGCTAAAGTACATCCCTCTAGGGCAAACGAACCAACGCTGGCGCCGACTAAAAATAAGAAATGACGACGATTTAGAATCATAAAGTGATAAGACAATAAATAATGAAATATGGTTCTCTACCTTATTTTCTGAGATTTGAGCAATAAATCATCAGTTTTAGTCAAAAATATAACTTGACAATTAACACCCAAATCTCAAGTATTATAAATTACATGTACTTGGAACAGTATTATGATTTATTTGATAAATATAAACTTTATTCAAAATCTAAACTGGTTAATTGGCACAATTTTGATAATTAGCTTACTTTCTATTGTGATTTTTGGGCAAAAACAAGCAATACTTAGTATATTTGATATCTTTAGCGTCATATCTGAAGGTAAAGAATGGGCATTACAACTTAAAACGCCTGAAGATATGCTTGAATATATAATTACTCATCCGAATGATGTATCACTTGTTGCACGCAATATTGGAGATTCAGAAGAAATTTTTTATAATGCTGACATTCAAAGACCATTAGCATCAACAATAAAGATTTTAGTACTAGCAGAATACGCGCGTCAGGTAGAAAATGCAATACTATCACCAGATGAATTAATCAATCTTGATGAAATTGACTTATATTACTTACCACGTACCGATGGAGATGCTCATCCAAGTGCAATCACCGAGTTTAGGCAAAAGCAATATATAAATTCAAACAATCAAGTCGAATTGCGCCATATTCCTAGAGCAATGATTAGGTATAGTGATAACGCTGCCACCGACTACTTAATCTTACGCTTAGGACGCAACAATTTAGAAAATCTAGTTTCAGGATTAAACCTTAAAAATCAAGATGTCCCGGCGCCTATAATTGGGCAAATATTAACCTGGAGTAATCACACATTTACAGATACTCCAACTCAAAGACTAAGTAAGTATCAAGCATCACACAGCACTTACATAGAAGAAGTTTACCGCTGGACAGAAATATGGCACCATTCAGAAGAATTTCGCAATAAACAAATAAAGCACATTACATCCCAACAGTGGTTAACATCAAAAGAACAGCAAGCAATGGCGCAAGCATTAAACGGAAAAGGTACTGCCAACGGCTATGCTCAAATCATGGAAAGAGTATATCGTGGCTTACTAATTTCTCCATCTGCCGACAAAATTATGCGTCAATACCTAGAATGGACAATGGAATTTCCTAATAACCAACAAGAACTAGACACATTCGGTGCCAAAAATGGAAGTTTAGCAGGTATTCTTACAGAAGCATGGTACATCAAACCAATCAAAGCACCAAACGCGCACGTTGCAGCATTATTTATAGAAAACATCCCAGCAGGTGCCTGGTTTAGTTTAGTACAAAATTACCTTCATCAAGCCTTCTTGTATAAGCTATTAACCAACGAAAACTTTTTTAATACCGTTAGACAAAAATTATTAGAACTCGCAACGGATGATCAACGGATGTAACGGATGAGTTGTTGGTTACAAACAAAATCTTGTTATTTAAAGTAACCTATCCGTTACAGGAGTGGTACCGTTGCCCAATCTTTTTACCGTTTCCCCACCCAACAAATCATGTGCTTGGGCTAGAACATCAGGAATTACATCAGCATGAGGACTTTTAACCAGACACTCACGAAGATCAAATTTTCCAACTTGATCAGCTTTGGCGCCAGGAAACCAATGACCACCATTACCAAGCAAGTTATACCGCATCTTGGCATAATCTACCATATCATAGGCAACAGCTAAGTTTCGTAGCCATAAAATTACGGGTATATTTATATGACCGGGCGTTTGTTCATAGTTTGGTAAATTCACATGCCAAGTTTTTGCCCATTCTTCACCCAAAGTTTTTACAGCTTCAATCTCTAATCTTTCCAATATAGGCGGTAAAATCTCTGAAGCTTGCTCAATTAAATCTAGTACCTTTAGATGTTCATCAAAATCACTTGGTTTTGCGGCGCCTAAACTAAGAGTATGCACTTGCGGGTGACTCAAACAAAACAAGTCGTTAAACACCATCGGACTTAACGGCGCACAAAGCTGTTCTAATTTAGGTGGGGGACTGTATAACTTGCCACCTTTGTCAGATGGACTGATAATAAACACCCCCATATCATGACGTGTAGCAGCTTCTATTGCACGCCAATTGTTTTGATTAATATAGTACCAATGTAAATTAACGTAATCGAAGTAATTTGTTTCAATCGCTTGAACAATAGTATCGCAGGCGCCGTGAGTAGAAAAACCAATAAATCTAACTTTGCCGATGGCTTGGAGTTTACGTGCGACATCCAAACAGCCACCTGGACGAACGCTGTTATGGAAGGTTTCAGAATTATTAATACCGTGAATGCTCAGTAAATCTACATAATCCAAATTTAAATATTTGAGAGACTTGTCGAAGTCGCTCGCAAAATCTTTCGGGTTTGCAGCAGGCCCCACTTTCGTTTGGACAATCAGTTGAGCGCGCGGTAGAGTCGGCAGAATTTTACCAAGCTGCATTTCTGAACTACCGTAACCGCGCGCAGTTTCAATATGATTAATTCCAAACTCAAACGAACGCTTAATAGTCGCTTCGAGATTAGCTTGGTTATCACGAGGAACCTGTGACTGTGGGACATCCTGCCATTTAAACTGGTATCGCATCCCACCACACGAGAACACAGGCATTTGTAACTCAGTTCTTCCAAATCTTCGGTACAGCATTATATAAGTAGAGATGAGATTAAATGTATCTATTTATATCATTGTAATTTCATCATACAAAATCGTTTATGCTTCGGCTAGAATCTATGTATGTGATTACATTTATGTGTAATCCCCTTTTAGGTAGATTTGCCTTGTCAGGGTAATTAGCTATTAATTTCTTTATACACAGGAAAATAAAAGCAAATAAAATTCGCATATTTAGCTTCGTGCGTACAGAAATGTTACATAAACAGACGTTTCTGTACTAATTATTGCCGAGTTAAATAAAACCTGACAAAAAAAATTTACAGTTAATCATCAGGAAATAAGGGAATAATCCCTGAAGTAGTTGTTTGTACACGTTGCCAGTTGATAGTTAGTTAGAGGTTAAAATGCGCTCCCATCAAATATCACAGTCCGTTAATCCCTCGGCGCCAGTTCAAGTTAAAAGTCATTCTGAGTCAATATCTAATTACGCAGGATATCTTGTTATCGCAATTCCTGTAATAGTATTGCTAAGTATTGTAGGTTACAAAAAATATAAAATTACCACACATCGTAATCGCATCGCTTTCTTAGAACGGTTGTGGCATATAAATATAGACGAGAAAACACATTAAAAGTTATGAGTGCTGAGTGCTGAGTGTAAAGTTCATACTCTACACCCTGCATTCGGAACTTTATATTTGATTTAGTTGATTTACAATTGTCTGACGACAGGTTGGTTATCAACAACTTCGCCAACTAAGACTATATCCGCACAATTAACAAATATTCCATTCTCTAAAACACCAGGAATATTATTGAGCGTCATCTCCAAGTTAACAGGGTCAGGGATATCATCAAACCTAACATCAATAACCATATTACCTTGGTCAGTGATAACAGGCCCTGCTTTTTTAACACCCATACGAAGTTCAGGTTTACCACCCAGCTTTTTAAGAGCATTGGTTACAGGAGTCACTGCCATAGGTATGACTTCCACAGGAACAGCAAATATAGAACCAAGCTTATCAACCACTTTACCGCCATCAACAACTACAACAAACTGGTTTGCCAGATAGTCTACAACCTTCTCGCGCGTATGAGCGGCGCCACCACCTTTGATTAAATTTTTCTGTGGGTCAACTTCATCGGCGCCGTCAATGGCAATATCAATATGATCAATAGCATCAAGGGTAGTTAGAGGAATACCATATTCCTTGGCCAAAACTTCAGCTTGAAACGAAGTTGGAACCCCGACAATATCCTTCAACTCGCCCGACTTAAGACGTTCGCCAATGTACTCAATAGCAAACGCCGTAGTTGAACCTGTACCCAACCCAACTATAGTACCAGACTTAACCAAAGCTGCGGCGGCCTTACCAACCTCTTGCTTCATCAACTTCGCGGGGTCTGCTGCGCTCATTCCTAAAACTCCTGATAATCCAATCAACACATAATCTCACTATCCTACCAGGAGAGTGCTGAGTAGAAAGTGCGCTCGTGCTGAGTATGGTTAAAAGTTATGAGTAGAGACGCGATTAATCGCGTCTGTACAGAGTTATGAGTAGAGACGCGATTAATCGCGTCTGTACAGAGTTATGAGTAGAGACGCGATTAATCGCGTCTGTACAGAGTTATGAGTTATTACTCAGCACTCAGCACTCAGCACTTTATACTTCCTTTTGGAACGAAGTCAGTTTAACTTGGTCATATTATTTAAATACAACGTTTTTATTTTTTAATAGCAGTTAAAAGTAAAATAACCATGCGTAAGCTAATTAGTACACTTTCGTTCGTCGCAATACTACTATCACTGCCTATCAGTGTTTATGCGGAAGTAAAAGAAACTCAATCAGCAGCAGCACAACCCACAGACCCCATATCAAAAGTGGTTGCCGCTAATTTAATGAGTAAATTCTCCGATGGTCAATTTTACCCAGAACGAATGATTAGTAGAGCTGAATTAGCATCGATAATGGTAAAAGCATTTAGACTCAACAAACGTGTTAACTTACCGAAAGAGAGTATTCCCGTCGCCGATGTTCCCCCTTCCCACTGGGCATACAATGATATCCAAACAGTCTTAAAAACCGATATTATGCGCGGATATCGAAACAACTTATTTTTTCCCAACCAAAGAGTCACACGCGCGGAAGCAATGGCAATATTTGCCCAAGCATACGGAGTATTCCAATTTCCCGACGAAACAGTAAACGAGATTTTAGCAGCATATCCAGACAAAGCGTCAATCCCTGAATGGTCAAGAAGAGCTATAGCCACCGTTATTTCCGAAGGGTTTGCCAGCACCGACGCACAAGGTAATCTCCTACCCTTAAAACCAATGACGCGCGGAGAAATGGCATACTTACTAAGTCAATATCTACAGCGTCAGCAAAAACAACCCGACACACCCGTTGCACCAGAACCCCCAGAAGCACGTTAATTATACCCGATAAGCGTGCGTTAATTATTACCGTAGGGTGCGTGACTGCCTCGACAAACCTCACTAAGTATTAAAAATTAAAATGCAGTCACGCACCATCACGTGTGATTTTTCAATAAACATCTTCTTTTTTTACCACGCCCGTCACAGAGGGCACAGAGGAGAGAGTAAGAAAGTTTTGAAGAGCGCAGTTTAGGAGGCGCCAACGTTAAACATGTAGTGTAAGTAATCTAGAAATATTCCGGCGCCCATACCCATGTAATAATCCTTTCTCTTCCAACAAAGATAAAACCCTCATTAACTCATCCTGCACCCCTTGCCAACTCTTGAACTTATCTAATAACTTATCTTGAATTGACTTAACAATACGTCTAACCTGCTGTTGATTCAAATCATCATCATCAGTATTTTCCGTAACAAAAGAATGGCTAAAAAAAAGCTCATTCCCCTGAATAATCTGGCTTTTCGTTATCTGAATAATTTGCTGACAAGCTTCTTCAGCAAAGCGGTTAGTAGTATACTTTAAAATTACTGGCTCTAATGTATAAATTATCGGTACTTCATCTACATTTTTATTTACTAAAGAGCGTCCTTGTATCAAATAATCTAAAGTCTGAAAAAGCAGGTCATAACTTAAAAAATGAGCCTTATCTTCGACCAATTGATTCCATGAAGCCGTATTACGTCTAATCGCAATCCAATAAATAACCTTTTTTTCTAATTCAGATAACTGATTAAATTGATTATCTAAGAAATCCATAATTTCATTATCAACAAACACCGACGTATTTTCAACAAAGTTAGACACCTCTCCATCAAATACAGTACGAACCTTACTTGCAACTTTTTTGAGTATCCACGGGTTACTATAGCGTAGACTAAATGCCTCTAATTTATCAGGTGTGCCAGACAAACCCTCAGCTATCAAGATTTCTCTTGCCTCTTCAGGTGTTAAAGAACCCAATCTTAGTAAACGGACAAAGTTACTCTCTAAAAATTTTATATTTCTTGGAGTTTCTCGACTCAGCAATAAAACACTGCTTTGATGAGTTTCTTTTGCAACTCGCTTGAAAAAATCACAGTACTCATCATAATCTTCACTGTTATCACTTGTTATCTCTTCCCAAGCTTCCAACACAAGCAAACACTTTTGCTGATGCAAACACTGCATCAACTGCGAAATATCAACTTCATTATTTTGCTCTTTACATAAAAATTGCGCCAATTCAGTGCAAAAATCTTGAAAAGGTGGCGCCGACTCTAACGAACGCCAAATTACATAATCATACTTGTGAGAAATTTTCTCCACCAACTGCCGAGTTAAAGCTTTTTTGCCAATTCCCCCCATTCCATAGATCACAATTAATCGACAACGTTCTTGCAGCCATTGCTCAAGCTCTCTTAGTTCCTTTGTACGACCACAGAAACTAGAAAGAGGAGGCGCCAAACTTAAATCTACATTGCTATTTGTATCTACAACATCTTCCCAGTTCAAACCTAACACTTGGCAGAAAGCCTTGAAAGTATCAGCTTCAATACGAAGTTTAGCTTGTAAGAAGCGTTTCCAAGTAATAAGAGCAACACCCGCGCCCCTAACACCGTTACGGCTGATAATTTCTGTTGCTTCAGATAACCATCTATCATCTTCTATAATCCAGCCTCTTCTTTTCCTAGCTTGTTGAATTTTACTTTTTCCTGACTCAGAAGCTTTTAAAGTCGCGCGCTGTCTAGTGTACATAATTTTAAGTGTTTTAAGAAAACAAAGACATTATCTCTTAGCAAATACTTAAGTATAAATTTTTCAACAATGTCAACATTATTGTATGAAGCAAAATTATTAATTGGTACTAAATTATTTATATAACCATCTTCTAATGAATGATTATGTACTATATGGGAATTACACCTCCAACATTTCATTGAGCAAAGTTCTGAGCCATATTGTATCGTTCCCCTATAATGCAAAATAAGGCAATATAGGCTTTTGCTTATAAAGTATCAAAAGTATTACTGATTTTGTATAGTAAATTTCATTTCTATATTCAACTAGTTAGTTCAGAATATTCAACATTTTCAGTTTGTTCGCTTAATTAGTCCAAAGTATAAAATTTTTGCGAATATAGGTTAAGCTCACTACAAGGAGTAATGAAAGCGGTACTAACCGATGGTTACTGAAATGTCGGAACTTGTAACGGTGGCTAATGCTCTAGTCCTTTCTAAAACGGGAAGGTCTTTTAATGACGTGCAAAAAAGCATCCTTGAGCAGGTTTTACAAGGAAAAAAGCTTAAAGATATTCACATTACTGGGTATTCTAACAGCACGGTACAGCGAGTTTTTTGTCCAAAACTTTGGGAATTATTATCAGAAGCAACAGAGCATAAAGTCCGCATTAATACTCTAAGATTCGTGCTAGAAAAGATACTAACTGACCTAAGTAGTATAAGTGACGATAGCGAAATAACGCCAATTGAACCACGTTTAGTTTTTTCGCCTACTCCTATTAAAAGTTTACGTCACAACCTACCTGCTCCCAGTTGCACTAATTTTATTGGTCGAGAAGAGGAAATAGCTAGACTTCTGGAGTTGTTTTCAACCCGACATGCAGCACATTTGGTTAGCGTCGATGGTATTGGAGGTGTGGGCAAAACTACGCTTGTGATAGAAGCTGCTTACCGCTGTTTACACGCAAGTCACAACAACGAAGCTTTTTTAGGTATTCCGACCTTCCATGTCATTATCTTTACTTCAGCCAAACGATATTATCTAACCCCATCTGGTTTTTTGCCGAGTCTGGCGCCACGCAAAACTCTATTAGATATTTTCCAACAGATTGCGCGCGTATTAGGTTTAGAGATTACAGGAATAAGTTTCGAGGAGCAATTAGACATAATTAAAGATGCTCTCTCGTGTCAACGCACGCTGCTCATCGTCGATAATTTGGAAACGGTGGAAAACCAGCAGGATGTTCTAGCGTTTTTATATGAGTTACCAGCAAATGTTAAAGCTGTAATCACAACGCGCGAGCAAATAGTCTTTGTTCCCGTGCGGTTAACATCAATGCCAGAAGAAGATGGTCTTTGTTTAATTCGACACGAAGCTAAGGAAAAAGGCGTATCTCTTAGCGATAAAGATTCTCAAGCATTATATAAAATGACAGGTGGTATTCCAGTTGCCATCAGCTACGCAATTGGACAGCTAGCAAATGGCTACCCGATTAAAGAAGTTTTGGGAGGAGTATCTAAATCTACAGGAGATGTTGCCCGTTTTTGCTTTGAAACATCAGTAAAACCACTCGAAGGACAAACAGCGCACAAGTTATTAATGGCACTTGCATTATTTTCTACACCTGCTTTACAAGATGCACTCGTACAAGTAGCGGCGCCTGACACTGAAAATAATAAAATAAATAATGACTTAGCTCGGTTACGAGGACTGTCTTTAGTTAGACAAGAAAATAACCGCTACAGTATGTTGCCATTAACTCGTGAATATGCGCTTGGTGAACTTAGCGCGCGTCCAGAATTTGAAGCAGAAGCGAGAGAAAGGTGGATTAGTTGGTATTTAAGCTTTTCTCAAAGGTATGCTCAACAAGATGCAAAAGAATGGCAAGGGGAATTTGACGGTTTAGAAGAATGGCAAAATTTGCAAGTCGTGATTGAGTGGTGTATGGTTAAAGGTCGATACACCGAAATGTTGCAGTTTTGGCAAAACATAGAAGCATACACCCATATAATAGGCAGACGCGAAACCCGTTTACAATACTGGGACGACCGCATAACCTGGACAGCATGGTTAATTCAAGCAGCAGAACAACGTGGAGATTGGGCAGTAGCAGCAAAAATAATAGTTGACCGTGCTTGGACTCTCACCTCAATGGGTAAGCAAAAACAGTTAGAAGAAGCAGACGAGCTATTTACAAAAGCTTGGGAACTCCGTCATTATCAAGAACCTTTATTTATATTGAGCTTGGCTAAAGATATAGGAGTTTTACGCATTCAACAGCAAAGATATGAAGAAGCACAAACTTGGTTTACTCAAGCAATGCAACTATTTGGGCATATACAATTAGATGAAAACCAACGACTGCGGCAACTAGTGCAAATTCGCTACTATCAAGGTGAAATTCTCTTTAAAAATCAAAAATATGACCAAGCATTGCCTATCTTTCAAGAAGCTTTAGAACACGCACAATTATTAAATTGGCGCCGCGCCATATATTGTACACAAAATTGGTTAGCTGAAATTGCAATTAAACAAGGGCGCCTCAACCAAGCAGAATCATTATTAACAGAAGGACTGCGCGTAGCAGAAGCGCACCAAGATAAAAGTCGCACCGCATTTTGTCAACGTTCATTATCTAACTTAGCAAAAGCCCAAGGTAATTTAGCAGAAGCTCATGAATGGGCAATTAAAGCATTAGATAACTTTGAAAAACTAGGAATGCTACCAGAAGCAGAAGAAACACAAACTCTACTCCAAGAACTTACCTAAAAATGATCCCCCCTAACCCCCCTTAATAAGCAACAGCGTACACACAAGTCTCTTTTTCTTCTCTTTCTTCTCTTTCTTCTCTTTCTTTGTGTCCTTCGTGCCTTTGTGGTTCTTTAAAGAGATAAACCACAAAGAACACAAAGGACACAAAGGGGGGAAAAGAAGGGGGTTATTAAAGATGTGTGTACACCGTAGCCTTAATAAGGGTGGGAAAAGATAAGAATTGTAAAAAATGCGTAAATTTCGCGTTTCTATAATCTGCAAATTTGACAAATGATTAAGGACAACTATATTAGAAAAGCAGCAAATAACTAGATTTTTAGCCCCCCTTATTAACTCTGGTTGGGGGGATCAATCAATTGTTACAAAAAACAAAACAAATTCCCCTAGTATCAGCTTTCACGATAAACTCAATATAATTACATACAGTTAAGCCTAAAATAAACACTTTCACCCAAAAATATACATTTTGGAGTTATTGTTTGGCGCCAATAAAACTCTAAACAAAAAAACGAAAGAAAGCTAAAAATTATATAAAAAATTATATTTATTTTATTGTTGTATAGCTTTCTATGCTTTGACCAACTGCTACTAGGACAAAAAGTGCATGAGTACAAATACTTTGATTAGTAGAACACTTAATAATCGCTACAAAATCTCCGCTCACTTAGGAGGAGGAGGTTTTGGTGATACTTACCTAGCAAACGACTTATTCTTACCAGAACAACCTATTTGTGTTGTAAAACATCTTAAAATACAAAACCTAAACCACGAGCGAGCAACTCTAGTTAATAAATTCTTTGACAAAGAAGCAAAATTTTTATACCAACTAGGCAAATCACATTCCCAAATACCCCAACTGCTTGCACATTTTCCAGAAGACGGGGAATTTTATCTAGTCCAAGAATTCATTGATGGATATGATTTAACAAAAGAAATTATCCCAGGTGTAACTCGAAGTGAGGCTGAAGTATCAAGACTTCTTATCGATATTCTAGAAGTTTTAGCATTTGTTCATAATAAAGGTATTATACATCGGGATATAAAGCCACAAAATTTGATGCGGCGCCGCGATGGCAAGATTGTATTAATTGATTTTGGAGCAGTTAAAGAAATTGGCACACTGGGAGCAAATGCTCAAGGGCAATCAAGTAGTACCGTAGTAATTGGTATTTTTGGATACATGCCACCAGAACAACAGAATAAGTATGGGATGTAAATGGTAAGTTGCTTGCTGACCTCAAAGGACATCAAGATGAGGTCACAAGTGCTGCATTTAGTCCTGACGGACAGCGCATAGTCACTGCATCTGGGGACAAAACTGCCAAAGTATGGGATGTAAATGGTAAGTTGCTTGCTGACCTCAAAGGACATCATAAATATGTTACAAGTGCGGCATTTAATCTAGACGGACAGCGTATTATCACTGCATCTGGTGACGAAACAGCCAAGGTATGGAATATAAATGGCAAGTTGCTTGCTGACCTCAAAGGGCATCAAAGTTGGGTTACAAATGCGGCATTTAGTCCCAATGGACAGCGCATCGTCACTGCATCTGGTGACGGTACTGCCAAGGTATGGAATATAAATGGCAAGTTGCTTGCTGACCTTAAAGGACATGAGGATACAGTCAAGAGTGCGGCATTTAGTTCTGACGGACAGCGCATCGTCACTGCATCTGGTGACGGTACTGCCAAGGTATGGGATGTAAATGCCAGATTACTTGCTGACCTTAAAGCGGATCAGAATGCGGTTACAGGTGCGGCATTTAGTCCTGATGGACAGTACATCGTCACTGTATCTAATGACAGCACTGCCAAGGTGTGGCGGGTTGGCGGGTTAGATGAATTACTCACGCGCGGTTGCGACTGGCTGCAAGATTACTTTGTCTCCCATCCCGAAGCGCGCGAAAACTTGCGAGTATGCAAAGCTAAGGCATAGGTAATGATGACAATAATAAAGACGCGATATATCGTTACGTAGTATCTCCTAACGAGAGCGCAGGCGCAATAAAAAAGGGCTTTGAAACCTTGCTTTTTTCGCTCAAAATAATAATATCTTTGCCCCTCTCCGTGTCGGAGAGGGGTTGGGGAGAGGTTCATCGAACTTACGTAAAGCGCTTTAAACTGAGCTTTAAGGGAATCACAAATTAAAAAATATCCAAAATTCTCTTGTGGAGTGGGCATCCTTGCCCGCCCAGGTTTAGACACGGCACTCCAAGCGGGTTGATGTTGGGTTCGCTCCGCGTACACCAACCTACGGGACTTGTCGTTGCGAACCAAACCGAGAATTAATTCGCAAAGATTCTCCATCTTTGGAAACATCATAAGTCAAAGGTTGAGGATTGAGACGCAAACGAGTTTCACCTTCAGCAACTAAAGTTGGCGCCAGATATTCATTCATCAACTTCTTAATAGCATTAAGTCTATCAGGAAAAGATGGATGACTACTATCATCAGTATCATGATAAGGTAAACGTGACATCAAATTTAGCACACGCAAGGCGCCTTCTGGACTATAGCCCGCGCGCACCATATACATATAACCAAATTTATCAGCTTCATATTCTTGCTGACGACTTAGTTTTGCAATTTGCTTGTACATTTCTGGTGTTTTTTCAGCAGTAATTTGCTCTTTTAGTTGCTCAACTTTATTAGAATCTAGTTTACCTTCGCAATTAAGAGCCACATATTCTGGAATTGCTGATAACGAAGTTTTTTTAGTGGTATCTTGATGACATAACGACTTACCGCGACGCTTAGTACTTCTAGCAGTCTCAAATTTCTTTGTTTCTGTTGCAATTATAGTTTGAACTTTTGCGTCAACCTCTGCCTGCAACTGTTTACTTAACTTAGCAGCATAAGCAGTGTATGAATACATATGTTTTTGTGTATGGTGGGCTATCTCATGCCCAAGAATAAAAGCTATTGCAGCTTCATCACCATCTACTTTATCTAGCAATCCTTTCAGAAGTACGATTTGGTTAACATCTCTAGCAGAAGCGTTATCATCATACTCATTATCTATTTTCAGGCGCCAAGGGTTATCATCAAGTCCATTCGCGCGAATAATCTTTTCCGCTATTGGATAAATAGGCTTTTCATCTTCAATATCTGCTTGATTAGTAGATGGAGCTTGAGTTACAGTTGGTACTGGCTGCGCGCTGTATGCTATATCTCGGTATGATACCAAAGAAAGAAAAGCTGCTGTAACACCAATTTGACACAGTAATTTTCGAGCAATTCGAGATGAAATCATAATCAACCTCAATGTAGTATTGCACAGATTAGGAAAAAATTTATTTGTGTTAAGTGGCAGTAATAAAACCTCTCCCCCAACCCCTCTCCCAGAAGGCTACGGTGTACACATAAGTCTCTCAAAATTACTTTTCTTCTCTTTCTTTGTGTTCTTTGTGTCTTTGTGGTTCATTAAAAGGAAAAACCACAAAGGCACGAAGGACACAAAGGGAAGAAAAAAGGTAGTTATTCAAAGATGTGTGTATACCGTAGCTCCCAGAAGGAGAGGGGAGCGGATGTACTTCCTCTTCCCTACTAGGGGGTCGGGGGGTTAGGTTTTCATTATCCAAAGCTCAAAAGTAATTCACAGCAAGCAGGTATTGAACTACTCATAGCATCCTGCCCAAAGTTTCGTTTGAATAATAAGTGAGTCTGAGCAAAAGCAAGTAACCATTCTTGTCGTTCTTCTGCTCTAACTCCTACTTCTGGAACATGTGTAAGTTTGGTATCGAAGAGATTAATACAGTCTTGTTCAAACTGCTCAGTATTCGCAATGTGAGCGTGTAGTATTACATCGATTTCTTCGTTAGGAACCATTTTTTTATGTGGATACTTGCTGATTAAGTATAGAAGTAACCCATACTGCTCAATTGCAACAATAGCTTGGGATAAAGTTAATTTCTTACCTTCATTAGAACTGATTAGTCTCAAAAATATTGCTTGCCAATCAATCAACATCAGCTTATTGATAAAAGTTTGGTCTGCAATATACTGCCAATTATTCATAAATGGCGTTTTCGATAGATTCAACTCCTTACTCCTTTAATAATCTTTTTTACTATTTAGCGAGAAGAACTAATTTGCTGTGGATATACTCGGAACGAATCGAAAAAATTAGCAGTTTCTGTAGTCAACTCATTTTGTGCTGCGGCGCCCATCCCATACATGCGTCCTTTGACTAAAAACGCGCGATACTGTCCCAGACTCCCATCAAAATGTTGGACTAGCAACTCTAAACCAGGGTATCCATCAATTACAAGATTGGTACTCCTAACGACTTTGCCTTGACTAGCAATTTTTTCTCGCATTGAACTTTGCAGCAACTGCCGAATTTGTTGAGTAGTTAAATAGTTAACTTCCGTAGGCATATCCCTGTGTAAAATAACGTATCTAGTCTGAGTTGCACTGCTCCACGATACTAACTCATCGTTTGTATTAGTTTCTATCTGACCTGGCATCCAAACTTTAAAGTCGCTTTGTAATCCCCAATAATTATCATTTATAGCAACTAGAACGGGTTCCTTGGTTGTTAGCTGTTTATTACCAATCAATACAGAATTATTTGGAGTTTGATTGTTAATTAAAGCATTTGCAGGGTTTTGCGCTCCTACAGCTAGAACAGATAGAACGGTAGCAATAATCTTTGGTGTTTTAACAGATAACATGACTTTTTCTCCTTATATTGAACTTGTTGTTAGAAACTCTTAGCGAGAAATGCGGGTTTGCTTCGGATAGCGAAACAACTTGAACACATTAAACGTTTTTCTGGGTTGTTTATTTGGAGTAACCAATACCGAATTAGTGTTAGTTACTTGTTTTGCCAATACAAATGTTGGATTGTACATTTCCATAACCACAGTTAGTAATGTAATAGCAGTAATAATTTTTAGTGCTTTGATAGATACCATGACTTCTCCTTATTTACATTAAGTGAAAAATATTCATCCACTTAAACTATAATTTTGTGTTCAATATCGCTCGTAACTGTTATAGAAATAACGATTCATCTACAGTAGAAAACCTTGTGGGTCTTTCTAAAATAAATGTACCGAGAGTTTACAAACACTACAAGCCACAGTTTTGGCTCACAAGAAAGTTCAGTCATGGCTCACTAAAAAGCTCAGTCATATTTAGACGCTTGAAAATAGCGGCACCGTCTGAAACTAAATGCATTCGGCGCGCGTGAAGTTATGAGAAAGCTTTAAACGTAATGTATTAATTTGAGTCCATATTTAATGCAATCAGTAGCTTATGATATGTATTCTTTCGCTGGACTCAGTATTTATGCAGATTCACTAATAATTTTGGCTTCTCGTACAAAATCGCATTTATAACCGCTTTATACGTTGCTCAGTAGAACTAGTTTACTATACAATACTATTCTAAGTTTTGACTCTGAAAAAATGAGATACTATTAGGTAAAGGTTTTGTCACCGTAAGGAGAGGTATATGCAAGTTATACTTCTAAGTCGAGAAGAAGTTGCACAACGTGCAAAATTATTATATGAGGAAAGTATTCAAGAAAAGGTCGAGCAAGAAGAGAACATTGGGAAGATGGTCATTATTGATATCGAGACAGGTGAGTATGGCGTTGATACAACTGGTTTAAAATCAGCAAAGATTCTGCGTGCGAAGAATCCAACTGCTCGACTATTCGGTATTAAGATTGGATATAATGTTGCGGTTTCATTTGGCGGTGTAATGGAACTAATTAGGAAATGATTTCAGGCTTGGTAAAAAATAGACGCGCGATTATATTAGCACCTTGCGTTAAGCGCTTTCCATTTATAGTTTGATTATCAAGCATCTACTAGCAATTAGAGGGGAAAGACTACTTTATCAGCGCGTTTTGAGCAATTTTGATTCTACTTACTGGACAATCCCAGTCAAATGACCATATTTCATCATTATCTAAAACTTTTAAATTTTTATGTGGAGAGAAGGCAGTTAGATAAGCTCTGTTGTTCCCTTTTACTGCCATAACAGCAAACCAATCTCTTGCACCAACAGGATATATACAGGCATCTGGCTCAGAAAAATCAATAACTTTTTGATCATCTTTTATCTCGACAATCCCATTAAAGATAATTTGCATTGTTGGGTCTGACGTGATTAAAAAAGGTGTTTGAGGAAGGCGCTCAGTACCCTTTATAAGCCACTTAAACCCCTCACGGGAAAAGTGAGTAATTGATGTTGATAAGCGTTGAATAATTTTATTTTCTAAGGATAGTAATACAGCTTCTCCATCAAAAAATCGAGTCTCATTGTCTCCAAAACCATGATATGCATCAATGGCGATGCCGTCAGCTTTCCAAACAATAGGTGATGGCTTATACATGTTATATTCTGTAATCCAAATGGCCATACCTGGATTAATAACCTCTTCCTGTTCCATATTGTTTCAATTGATTAATTTGATTTTGAAGTAAGATTTTCTCTGCTTCTCCTACTCCTACTAAAGTAGCATGTCGCAGCAGCCATTGTTTTACAGTTATCTCCTCTGCCGCGACAGCAGGTGATTTAACACTTTTATAACCTTTATAATCTTTAACTTTTCTTAACTGCTGAGTCAAAGCACTAATTTCGTCCTTTTTCCACCCTTGAGCCACTTTTTTATGTAGAAACTCTTCAACAAACTCCCATATTTTAGAATTAGAAGCCAGTTCTATATTTCCAGTAATTGGGTCGAAAGCAGCTTGAGAACCAGAAACAATATTAAAACCTTTATTTCTAGCTCTACTCACAAGGGAATTTAAATCATCGCCTTGCATCCCAACATTTTTATAATATTCATCCCAGTAGTTTTGAACGTTTGATGATAATCCTCTTTTATTTGAGCCAGCCCATCGAGTGCTAATGCTCCGAAGTCCCCAATAGCGCAGGCGCCTATTAACGTATATTGCCATCGGTTTACTTGTATTTGGCTGCACGTCCGTATCATTAACGCAGCCACCATAATTATAATTGTCCTTATTTGTACTGTTGCCAAACGGGGTTATACCGCTTCGCCATCAGCATCTTCAAAAAGGGCGGGCAAGGATGCCCACCCCACAAGATTTTAGCCAAAATATTTTGACTTACAAGATTTTAATAATTTTCAAGCATTTTATTCGCCAATTAATAACCTTTCCTATTCTTCTCTGTGTCTCTGTGCCTCTGTGGTAAAATCTTTACTCATAAATGTATGGCCGCCAGTGGCGACCGTACCTCTTCATCTGTTACATCCGTTTAAAATCCGTTGCCAACTGCTATGATGATTGATCTAAACGCAAAACAGCCATAAAAGCTTCCTGCGGTACATCCACCGTACCAACAGATTTCATGCGCTTCTTACCCTTAGCTTGTTTCTGCAAAAGTTTCTTCTTCCGACTAATGTCACCACCGTAACATTTAGCAAGTACGTCTTTCCGCAAAGCAGGAATATGCTCACTAGCAATAACCTTACTACCAATCGAAGCCTGAATAGGTACCTTAAACTGGTGACGGGGAATTAATTCTTTAAGCTTTTCAGCCATCGACCGTCCCACACCATAAGCTTTATCACGGTGAACAATCATTGCCAGCGAATCTACAGGGTCGCCATTAATCATAATATCCAGCTTAACCAGTGGGTTTTCACGGTAGCCAATTAGGTGATATTCCATACTTGCATAACCGCGCGACCTTGATTTCATTTGGTCAAAAAAGTCCGTAACAACTTCTGCCAAAGGTAACTCATAAGTTAAAGTCGTCCGTCCTTGGGTAAGATACTTCATATCTTTGAATACACCCCGGCGGTTTTGTGATAACTCCATTAAAGTGCCAACATAAACTTCTGGGGTTATCATTTCCACTTGAACGTAGGGTTCCTCAATATGCTGCCGTTCGTTAGGAGATGGCAAGTGACTAGGGTTGTCTATATATAACTCCTCGCCTTTGAGAGTTATTACTTTATAAACCACCGAAGGCGCCGTGATAATCAAATCAAGGTTATATTCCCGCTCCAAACGTTCCTGCACAATTTCCATATGCAGTAGTCCTAAAAATCCGCAACGAAAACCAAAACCCATTGCACTCGAAGTTTCTGGTTCAAAGTGTAGCGCTGCATCGTTAAGACTTAGCTTATCTAAAGCTTCGCGTAAATCCTCAAATTGGTCAGCGTCAATAGGGAACATACCGCAAAATACCATTGGGTTAGCTTCGGTATAACCTGGTAACGGTTCCGGCGCCTTAGCATTAGAAAGAGTAATTGTATCCCCAACGCGCGCATCACCAACAGCTTTAATTGAGGCAGACAAATAACCTACTTCCCCAGCATGAAGCTCATCAACAGGTTTTTGACCAGGCGATAAAACACCCAATTCATCAATCTCAAATTCACTACCCGATGCCATCAGGTAGATTTTGTCCTTCTTCTTGACCGTACCATCCATCACCCGGAAGTATACAATTACCCCCCGGTAGCTATCATAATAACTGTCGAAAATCAGCGCGCGCAATTTTTCATTAACAGTATTTTTTGGCGGTGGTACTTGTTTTACAATCGTTTCCAGGATTTCATCAATACCAATACCCTCTTTAGCTGAAGCGAGAATGGCGCCACTACAATCTAAACCGATAATTTCCTCAATTTCTCCAGCAACCCGACTCGGTTCGGCGCCAGGTAAATCAATTTTATTAAGGACTGGAATAATTTCTAAATTATGCTCAAGGGCTAAGTAAACGTTTGCCAAGGTTTGCGCTTCAACACCTTGAGAAGCATCTACAACTAATAAAGCCCCCTCACAAGCGGCAAGACTGCGGGATACTTCATACGAAAAATCCACGTGTCCGGGAGTATCAATCAAATTAAGTACATACTCCTGACCATCTTTTGCCTTGTAGTTCATCCGGGCAGCTTGCAGCTTAATTGTAATGCCGCGCTCCCGTTCCAAGTCCATGTTGTCGAGAAATTGCTCCTTCATCTGCCGCTGTTCCACAGTCCCGGTGGCTTGTAGCAAGCGGTCAGCAAGCGTAGATTTCCCGTGGTCGATGTGAGCAATAATGCAAAAATTGCGAATGCGTGCTGCGGGAACGTCAGTCATATACTTTTATTTGCCGTTTTTAGCAACCAAGATAAAAAAGAAGATACTTAACGTATTTTAATGCTTTATTTGCCCAAACGCTGCTATGCACGATTATAAGCTAGAGCAATGTGGAGTGTTACAACCGAATCGCAATTCATAAAAACCAAGATTTGTTGCAATTAAAAATTCTCTGCCTTGGAATGTTATTGGTATTATTCTTATTACCATTGGGTTAGGGCGCCGAGCTAATCTGAGCTTATGTTTTCTATGTTGCTTTTGAACGACCCTTCATGTCCAATTTCCTTAAAAAACGCAAGACCGAAAATCTGACTTAAACTCCTTTACCTAAAGTAAGTCAGGGCGAAGTTAAGTTTTTCAAATCTGTAGCAAAAGTTACAATTTAAGCAGTAATATCAATGAAGAGTAGGATTAGTAAGGATTAAACTCTTCATTTATATAACTATGGGGAGGATATTAAAGCTAACCTATGGACTCTGGCATTTGCCAATTAGAGGCGTACAATAAACATTGAAAGCCTGCACTTGCTTCTGTGGGACGTGCTATCTGTGATTATTGGAGCGACAGCAGCTGTAGCGCAACCGCGCGCAGCAGCATTTATATAGTAAAACCAGCTAATGGTACATCAACCTATGAATATGAAAGATAAAACAACTGATGTTGACCAGCGACTCGCTGATAAAGTAGAAATAGCAATTCGTCTTGACTCAGAATTGCTTGAACAAATTCAACATCTAACAAATGACCCCAGCAAAGTCATAGAAGTCGCCATCCGTCAGTGGTTGCGGGGAGATGTGCCAAGAGATGACGAGCTGACGCGCAACCCTGTGCGTCGAACAATGCCCCCACGTGGTGAATGGAATGATTAACTCAGTTAATTTTTATTAACAGGAGAATATTGTTTTACATCTAAACCATGTAATGCTGGATTCAAGAGCAACCAAAATTTTTCAGCTTTACTATCCTCATCTGTAAAAATTTATGCCAAACTTTAGGGAAGCCCTAACCGCTAAATAACCTTTTGGTTGCTATTAAACTATTGAACCTGAGCCATGAGCATTACTGTCAATTCCCAACTATCAAAAGTATTGTCAAGAAATTTGGAATCAATTGCTAGTAACACTGATGGCTCATGGGCAAATTTAGGAGCCGAACTGGTCTACACGCAAGATTGGGCAGGACGCTTTTTAACTTTTTATTGGCAGCATCCAGACAGTCTAAGTATTAATACTGACCAAATTGTTGCCTCTTTAAATCAGGATGACTCGTTTGTCCCTGTTGATAAAGTTGCTTACTTGCAAAAGTTGCAACAAGTAATGACGACACTTTTGCCGGAGCGATGTCAGTTTTGGTTTAATTATCAACAATACTTATACGAGTTTGATGTAACTATTACCCCTGTAATGCCATCGTTAGGTAATGCAGCAGCTACAGTGTTGGTGATGGGAAGACTTTTGCAGATAGTAGAAAAAAATCAGGGCATATTGGCGCCGCTATCGACAACCGTATCAGATTTAGCATTACGTTCGCAACAACACCAGAAAATAGTTAATCGCCTCACAAGCAGTATACGTCGAACTCTTGATTTAGATGTAATTTGGCAACAAACCGTTGATAGTTTGGGTGAAGCGTTACACTTAGACAGATGCATTATTTGTCCCTACAAACCCGGCGCCAAGAGTGTTAAGGTAATAGCCGAATATCACAAACCAAGCATCACATCGATGCTTGGTCTAGAAATAGACATCAACTCCGAACCAGGATTAGTAGAAACACTATATACCTTAAAACCAGTAGTCGTAGAATCGCAACACCCATACTTTCAAAAAGGACGCATTTTAGTTGCCGTCACTTGTCACCAAGACCAACCAAATGGAATCATTGCCCTAACGCTACGCGACGAATGTAAATCCCTAACAGCAGAAGAACTTGAACTAGCAAAAGAAGCAGCAGACCAGCTAGGAACCGCAATCGCACACGCAACATTATATCAAGAACTAGGAATAGCAAGATTTCAAGCAGAAGAAGCAACCCGGCGTAAAAGCGAATTTCTAGCAAACGTCTCCCACGAAATTAGAACACCCCTAAATGGAATTATGGGTTTTCTCAAGCTAATCTTAGACGAAATGACCGACAGCGTTGAAGAAGAGCGAGAGTACTTAGAAGAATCTCATAAATTATCAGTGCATTTGTTCGCTATAATACAAGATATTCTTGACTTTGCTAAAATAGAAGCAGGAAAAACCGATTTAGAACTAAGCTCAGTAAACCTAGGTGAACTATTTGCCGATGTCAGTAATTCAATGCGGTTACAAGCCGAACAAAAAAATCTGAGCTTTCAGACGTTTTTACCCGACACCGCCGACGAGATAATAGTTTTTGGAGATTATCTGCGCTTGAAACAGGTAATGATAAACTTAGTAGGAAACGCAATAAAATTTACCCATGAAGGCGGTATAACACTAAATGCAGATGTTGTACGTAAAAAAATACGCTTTCAGGACAAAGAATTTCCTGGTATGGTGAAAGTGCGCGTTGCTGATACTGGTATAGGTGTATCATTAGATAAGCAAGATAAACTATTTCAATCATTCTCACAAGTCGATGGCTCACGTACCCGTCAATATGGAGGTACAGGTTTAGGATTAGCCATATCGCAGAAACTCGTTGAAGCAATGGGTGGCGAGGTACACTTTTATAGTCTAGGTGAAGGGTTAGGTTCAACCGTTACATTTACAGTACCGCTTTACCAGCAACCAGTATTAAGTTAAAAACCTTCCAAACTAAAGAATCAGTAAGATTTCTCTAAAATAGAAGATGGAACATGAAAAACCCATTGTCATCACTTCCAGAAAAGATAAATTTAGAAAATCACCACAATTAACCTAACAGGTTTAAAACTATGGAACTTACAGTAGAAAACGTTGAAACAGTACTAGACGAAATGCGTCCCTACCTGATGTCAGACGGTGGTAATGTGGAACTTGTAGAACTCGACGGTCCCATCGTCAAACTGCGGTTACAAGGCGCCTGCGGTAGTTGCCCCAGTTCGACAATGACACTGCGTATGGGTTTAGAGCGTCGTCTTCGAGAAATGATTCCCGAAATTGCCGAAGTTGAACAAGTCATATAAAGTTAGAAGTTAGGAGTTAGGAGTTAGGAGTTAGGACTCATAACTCTCAACTCCTAACTAATAACTAATAACTCATAACTATTTTTATGTCTCATCCCCTCCACGTAGCTTTTATTTGGCACCAACACCAGCCACTATACAAATCGCCCTCCATTGGCATCTCGAACGCAAATAGTCAACAATACCGTTTACCTTGGGTACGACTGCACGGAACAAAAGACTATTTGGACTTGATATTGCTATTAGAAAAGTATCCAAAGTTGCACCAAACAGTCAATTTAGTACCATCATTAATCTTGCAACTCGAAGATTACATAGCAGGAACCGCGTTTGACCCTTATTTAGAAGCGACTCTTACACCTACAGAAAATCTAAGTCGCGAACAACGCGCGTTTATCATAGAACATTTCTTCGATGCCAATCACCACACATTAATTGACCCTCACCCGCGTTACTCCGAATTGTACGAGCAACGTAACAACAACGGTGTAAATTGGTGTTTTGAAAATTGGCAAGAATCAGAATACAGTGATTTACTAGCTTGGCACAACCTAGCATGGATAGACCCTTTATTTTGGGATGACCCCGAAATAGCAGGTTGGTTAAAGCAAGGTCGAGGGTTTACATTGAGTGACCGTCAGCGCATTTACTCAAAGCAGCGCGCGATATTAGCTGAAATTATTCCCCAGCATCGTAAAATGCAATCTTCGGGACAATTAGAAGTTACAACCACTCCCTACACGCACCCAATAATGCCATTGCTAGCCGATACAAATTCAGGGCGTGTAGCAGTGCCAAATATGACACTCCCACAATCTCGATTTCAGTGGGCAGAAGACATTCCAAGGCATTTACGCAAAGCTTGGGAATTATATATAGATAGATTTGGGCAAGAACCGCGCGGACTATGGCCATCAGAACAATCAGTAAGTCCAGCAGTATTACCATATATTATCAAACAAGGCTTTAAGTGGATTTGCTCAGATGAAGCAGTATTAGGGTGGACATTAAAGCGATTTTTCAACCGTAACGCAGCAGGAAACGTTCTAGAACCAGAATTACTATATCGACCATATCGCTTACAAACACCAGCTGGAGATTTAGCAATAGTCTTCCGCGACCATCGGTTATCAGACTTAATCGGCTTTACTTATGGTTCAATGCCCCCTAAAAAAGCAGCAGCAGACTTAATAGGACACCTCGAAGCCATCGCTAAAATGCAGCGTGAACGGCAATCTGAACAACCTTGGTTAGTAACAATTGCCCTCGACGGTGAAAATTGTTGGGAATATTATCAAGAAGATGGTAAACCCTTCTTAGAAGCATTGTATCGAAGCTTGAGTAACGAACCACACATCAAACTAGTCACCGTCGCCGAATTTTTAGACCAATTTCCAGCAACAGCCACAATACCAGGAGAGCAACTTCATAGCGGTTCCTGGGTTGACGGTAGTTTTACAACTTGGATAGGCGACCCAGTGAAAAACCGTGCATGGGATTATCTTAAAGAAGCGCGTGCAGTATTAGCAAGTCATCCAGAAGCAACCGAAGAAAACAACCCCGAAGCATGGGAAGCACTATATGCAGCTGAAGGTTCAGACTGGTTTTGGTGGTTTGGTGAAGGACACTCCTCAAACCAAGACGCAATATTTGACCAGCTATTTCGCGAACACCTCTACGGCATATACAAAGCACTTAACGAACCCATACCATCTTACTTACGCCAACCTCTAGAAAGTCATGCCGCGCGCGGAGACTGTCGTCCAGCCAGTTTTATCCATCCAGTAATAAACGGAAAAGGAGACGAACAAGACTGGGACAAAGCCGGACGCATCGAAATCGGCGGCGCCAGAGGTACAATGCATAACAGCAGCGCGATACAAAGACTGTGGTACGGTGCAGACCACCTCAACTTTTACTTGCGCTTAGACTTCAAAATAGGAATACAGCCAGGACAAGACATACCCGCCGAATTAAACTTACTGTGGTTTTATCCAGACCGCACCATGCACAACAGCCCAATACCTCTAACATCCGTACCAAACACAGCGCCATTAAACTACCACTACCACCACCATTTAGAAGTCAACTTAATCACACAATCAATTCAATTCCAAAAAGCCTCCGAAAACTTCCAATGGCAAAGTCGCACCAGCCGCGCGCAAGTAGCAATAGAGAACTGCTTAGAAATAGCAGTACCTTGGGCCGACTTACAAATGCCTCCCGATTATCCCCTACGCCTAGTATTAATACTTAGCGAAGAAGGAAAATTTCACAGCTACCTACCAGAAAACACCCTAGTTCCTATCGAAGTACCTTAAAGAGTGCAAAGTGCTGAGTGCTGAGTGCTGAGTAATGATTTCTAACCCTACTCAGCACTCAGCACTCATAACTCAGTACTATTATTTGTTATATAGTTTACATTTAATCATTACTCAACTCCGGATACTTCGGAGAAACATTAGGTTTTTGCAAAGATACGGTAATGCTACTGGCGCCTGACTCTAATCGCGGATAAATTAAAGACATTGCGAAGTAGCTGTTAACTTAGTATCAGCAGTTCAATCATGAATCGTTTATCTTACAAAGTGTCTGATTTTCACGATGATATTTTGCACGAAACCCAGCTTGGACAATTATGCGGTACCAAGCAACTGTTTCGCGACCGCTACGAAATTCAACGAGTTCTAGGTAGAGGTGGTTTTGGAGTCACATTCTTAGCAAAGAATATGACTCTACCCGGAAACCCACTATGTGTAATTAAACAACTTTGCCCGAAAGTAACAAGACCAAAAAGCTGGCAGCGCGCTTGTGTTCGGTTTGAGAAAGAAGCCAAAGCACTTGGAAAACTTGGTAATCATTCTCAAATACCAATGTTATTAGATTACTTTGACATGAATGGTGAGTTTTTCCTAGTGCAAGAATATATACGCGGCTCAACACTCGCGCGTGAAATTCGCAGAACAGGCCCAAAAAGTGAAGGAGTAGTAAAACAATTCTTGCGCGAACTCTTGCCAGTATTGCAATATATCCACAAACATCAAGTAATTCATCGTGATATTAAACCGCACAACTTATTGCGCTGCGAAGATGATGGTAGATTAGTACTAATAGACTTTGGCGCCGTCAAAGAAGAACTAGTAAAAAGCAGCGACGGCAACTCAAAAAGCGCGACCACAAACTTTGTTGGCACAATGGGTTTTGCACCACCTGAGCAATTTTCATTGCGTCCAGTTTACGCAAGCGACGTTTACGCAGTAGGAGTAACATGTTTATTCATGTTAACAGGCAAGGCGCCATTAGAATTTGATTACGACGCGCACAACGGAGAAATAGCATGGCAAAAAGAAGTGCAAATAAGCGACCACTTCGGCAAAATATTATCTAAAATGGTAAAAATTCCCCTAGAAGAACGTTATAAAAATGCCGAAGAAGTAATGTGGGACTTAGGAATGGAATCATACCTACCAACCCTAAACAACTGTATGACCACCCAACGTCTTGGCGCCAGTAGTAGCAGTAACAGCGTAGAAATACCCCAAGGATACAAAACACACATTACCAGAACAGCAATAGCAATCCGCGAATGGCGAGAAAAACTCAAACAAAAACAAGCCATGCGAAAGCGCAACCCATTACCATAACACCACACATTGTGAGAAGCAAAAGTAGGTTGGGTGTAGCGCAGCGTAACCCAACATCACCCAAAATACATATAAACACTTCAAAACAGACTTAAAGCCCTAATAAAAACCTTCTTTTGAAACTTAGCAAATAAACTAACTAAATTAGAGAAAATTCTCTTATCAGCCAATTCCAAAGCATTAACGGTAGATAGTTTTATCACTCTGAAACTCGTGAAAAATTAGCGGTTGAATTTGACTACCCCCATACCCTGAAAATGATGACGAGATAAGGATAGGCATGGACGAACTAGAAGAGTTAGACCCAGAGGTGCGGTTAATGTTGTTTCAGAAGCTACAATTAGATGTCCTCGAATTTGGGTTAAGTTATAGCTAGGCGAGTTCATAAAAACGATGGTTTCAACAACAGAGAGCGCGGAAACTAGAACTGTACTAGAAAACATTAGCTGGCAAACATTCAAGGCTGTGCTAGCAGAAATGGGGCAGTCGCGCGTTAATCGAATTGCTTATTCTGATGGGTTGCTGGAAATCATGACACCACTAATGCCTCATGAAAGCTCAAACCGCATAATTGAAGGGTTTGTACTAGTGCTATGCGAAGAGTTTGGATTTGAGGTCAAAAGCACTGGTTCAACCACATTAACGCGCGATGACCTGGAAAAAGGAGGTGAACCAGATAGCAGCTACTATATTCAAAACGAACAAATGGTTAGAGGTAGGGAAAATATAAATTTAGATGAAGACCCACCACCAGATTTAGTTCTTGAAATCGAGTATTCAAGGTCAAGGGTAGATAAGTTGTCTTTGTACGCGAAGATGAGAATCCCTGAATTTTGGCGATTCAACGGCACTACACTACGGGTTTATGTTCTTAAAGGTCTTCATTACGAGGAAGTCCAAATTAGCCCAACGTTTGAGCCTGTGCCAGTAAAAGAAATTCCTCGCTTTGTCACTGAAAGTAAGACTATTGGGCAATTAATGGCTAAAAAGGCTTTCCGTGAATGGGTAGCTAACTACATTCAAGGGTAAACAGTTGAATTAGTACGCATGAGGGGTGTATCTGACACATTCATCGCTCTTATATTTTAATACATAAAGGGAAGAGTTATTAACCACTTATAATCACAACAGCATATAAAGTCACCAATCAAAGTTGTTTTCTCCATTCGTCTATTCCAACTAAAAGAGCATCCTTCAACCAAACATAAAACCTTTGAATAACAGAATCTTCTTGCTCAACATACGAAAATTGAAAAACTTCGCTACATAAAGCGCGCGGGATAGATAACGTCATATTTTTTTCCCCAGTTATATCCCCATACTGAATAAAAGCAGATGCTGCCAATATACCAAAAAACTCAAAACCTAGAGCATGAAAAGAAATAATAATCTCAGCTTGCCTTGACTCCTGAATTTTTAATCTTATCCAAGAGCAATAAGTTCTAGTATCTGCATAATATTCCAAACAAAAGGCAGTTTGAATAATTTGTTGCCGAAACCAGTAATTATTACTTCTATTACTTCGTTCCGCATCTGCAAAATAATTTTCATCTAAATCTTTTAATTTGCTATCTAATTCTAATCCGGTTATTCTAAACTTTTGTATTGCAATAGCTTCTAACTCTTTGGACAAGTTAAATAATTTACTTTGTGCTAGCGTAATAGTTGCTTCTTTTCTAGCTTTAAGACGTGTGATTCCCGTTGCAATAGCTTGTTTAAGTACTTCATTGTCATTAATATTATTTTCTGGAATACTTAAACCCTTCATAAATAACTTCTTTTGTCTTCTTACAAAAAAGTTAATTAAATTAGATAAATTCCCATTGTCTGCTGCTTCCAAAGCATCAATATATTCATCTCTAACATTGCGAGTAATAACTAAAGGGAACCAACCCGCTTGAATAAAAACTAGAGATGCTAACGCGCGCGCGACCCTTCCATTACCATCTTGAAAAGGGTGAATTTGCGAGAAGCGGTGATGTAACCAAGCAGCTTCAACTTCTGGTGGAACTTGTTGTTTAACATGCTCTAAATGCATATTAATTAAACGTTCCATTTCAGTTTGAACTTGTAAAGGAGGACAATACTCATGATATGTTCCGTCCTTTCGTGTTGGATTATTAGGATTTTTCTTCCATTGTCCTTGTAATAAAGCAACCTGTATTTTACGCCCAAAAGCATCCACAGAATCAACCATTTCTTGATGTTGTGTAATAATTTGGTGTAACTCTCTAACATAAAAAAGCGAAAGTGACCGCTTTTCCTTAACTAAATCAAACAACGCTTCTAAAGCTTCTTGATGAGCATTGATAACTGGAATAATTTCAACTGCTGGTTTATCCGTTGCACCAAAAGGAATCAAAGCAGTATTAATTCCTTTTTCAATCAAAAGCTGCGTTGTTGCTTCATCAATATAATAAATATTTTCAATTATACCAGTTTCAATTGCCCACTCTCGATGCAGCTTTTCATTAAAAATATTTAACGCATTAGATTTTTGAAGCTTACTAGCCTGAGCCTTCCAAATTTCAGCCAGACTTTCTAACTCACGAGAAGCTAATTCAGTCCAATTTTCTGGTAAATCCTCAATCGGCTTCCAAACATAAGTAACTTGTACCATATTTCCCTCGCTTTTGATAATGATTTACGTGGGTAATCCTAGTCCTTTAATCAATATTTTCTCTTGTAAACGTGAGAACAGGTTTATTAGGTGCCTCAAATCTCCTGTATCAGCTGCCTCTGAAGCTAGGATATACTCTTGACGGTCGTTTTGTGTAATAACCACAGGAAATAAACCTCGGCGTATAAATATTAATGATGCTAGAGTACGAGCCACTCGCCCATTACCATCTTGAAATGGGTGAATTTGCGTGAAACGGTGATGTAGCCAAGCAGCTTCTATTTCTGTAGACACACCCATTTTCTGGTGCCGATTGTGCATTTCAACCAAATTCTCCATTTCTGATGCAACTTGTTCAGGAGGACAATATTCGTGTATTGTGCCATCTGGGCGCCTAGGATTATTTGACCGTGATTTCCATTGTCCATGTACTAAAGGTATTTGAAGTAAATTTCCAAATGAATCTTGTGCTTGTGTAGTTGGTTGGTTCCTTGTTAAAACTTGATGTAGTTCTTTAATATAAAAAACTGAAAGATTCCTTTGTTGTGTTACAAAACTAAATAATACCCGAATATATTCAGGAACGCTTATTTCTGCTAATTTTGCTGGCGCCATTGCGGTTGTAATACTTAGCTCAATACTTTGTTCAAGAATTGTTTGAGTTGTACCTCTGTCTGTAGAATAGAGGTATTCGAGCATATCAACTTTAGATAACCATTCTCGTCTAAGGTTATCCTTAAAACTTTTTAACACACTTGAGCCTTGAAGCTGCTGTACTCGCTGTTTCCAAGCATTAATCAGTACCTCTAGTTGCTGATACCGTAAATCAGCCCAGTTTTCCTCTAGGTCTTCAATGGGTTGCCATGAATATGAAGACATTTTAGCTTAATCCCCTCAAAACCACATTAAATAATCTTACCGGGTTATTAGTTAGGATGAACTTCTGGTGTTTAAGGAAACTTAAATTGTATCTAAAATCTAATATATATTGCGTATCTTTACTGAAATGATGCTGCTATCTTATCTTAAACTTTTCTAAAATTTAAGTGTATTTATTGTTATTTTTTAATCTTTGCTTGGGAACCTTATAAATAGAAGTCTTTGGATAAAAGCATGGACTCTTTTGTAATAACAGAAGTTCAAGAGAGCCGCTACGATAGGCATCATCTAATTGACTGGTGGGAGCAAAACACACTCAAAGGTTCAAAAGTATTAGTTGCTGGAGCAGGTGCTTTAGGCAATGAAGTATTAAAGAATCTAGCTTTGTTAGGTGTTGGTAACATTACCGTAATTGATTTTGATACGGTTTCAGTTACTAACCTCACGCGCTCTGTTTTGTTTCGCGAGTCTGATATTGGTTTGCCAAAAGTAGAGGTTGCTCGTCAGCGGGTGTTAGAAATTAACCCAGAAATACAAATTCAAGCTATCCACAGTGATTTAGAGTTTGGTTTGGGTATCGGAGATGTCCGCGCGCATGATGTAATTATTGGTTGTCTCGATAGCGTCAATGCTCGCTATTGCATCAATCAACTAGCTTATCGCGCGGGGATTCCTTGGATAAATGGAGGTATTGGTGTAGCTGAAGGGGAAGTAAGTTTCTTTGACCCCAATACAGAAGCAGCTTGTTACGAGTGCAGCATTTCTAACCAAATGTGGGAACGACGTAACCAGCGCTACTCATGTCAGGGTTTAAAACGCAACATTCCAGATGTCGCAATGCCAACAACGGCGCCAGCGTAAAAGGGTTGTATAACCAGGGTTTTGAGCTTTACGACAAAACACAGTACTGTGATGAGCGATTTATGTCTAAATTATAACATAATCAACACCCTAGGGTTAGGGGGATCACCTTGTAAAATTTATATTTTCTTAATCAAAACATTGCGGTTATAAAACAAAAAAACAGAAAATAATATATTGCTTTATTAGCATAGTAATCAACTGTAAGATTACAACAAAACTGTCGAAATAGATACAAATTAATTTGAAAAATGTGAATACTGAATTGTGAAAATTGTACGAAGAAAACTGCTTGTTTTTTAAAATGTTTTTGTATAATACAAAGATAAATTATCTTACTTAACAAATGTCGGTGGTCTAAATACGACATGTATAAAGTTAATTTTGAAACAGGGAATAGAAAGTAGGGAACAGAAAATTGTTCACAAGATTCTCTTTACTACTCCCCAATTTCTGATTCTCATTGTCATATTCCAGTTGATTATAATCCAATTTTAATAAAATCAAATGGCAATCTGCTGCTTAAATCCCGATTGTCCAAACCCGTTAAACCCTTATGGCGAAAAATTCTGCTTAACTTGCGGCGCCCCGCTGGTAGAATTATTACGCTATCGTTACCGTGTGCTACGGGTGCTAAGTAATGAAGGTGGTTTTGGTCGAACTTATTTAGCAGAGGACATTGATAAATTAAATGAACTGTGTGTTATCAAGCAATTAGCACCAAAAGCTGATAGTAGCTGGGCACTAAAAAAAGCAATCGAATTATTTCATCAAGAAGCGCAGCGTTTACAAGAGTTGGGAGAACATGCACAAATTCCAACTCTAATAGCTTACTTTGAAGAAAAAAGTTATTTATATTTAGTTCAACAGTATATCAACGGGCAAAATTTGTTACGTGAATTAAATTCGCGGCGCCAATTTCAATCATCACACCCGCCCTATAATGAAGAAGATATACGTAATATATTACTCGATTTACTACCTGTTCTCAAATTCATTCACGAACGCGCGGTAATTCATCGCGACATCAAACCGCAAAATATAGTGCGTCGTCACGATGGAAAGTTAATATTGATAGATTTTGGTTCTTCCAAACAATTAACTGCAAAGGTATATTCTAAAACAGGAACTTCAATAGGCTCACATGGATATTCCCCTATTGAACAGATTCGCGATGGAACAGCACATCCAGCAAGTGATTTATTTAGCTTAGGTGCAACAGCATTTCACTTACTAACAGGAATTTCTCCTTTTAAGCTATGGTCAGAACATGGTTATGCTTGGGTAAGTAACTGGCAAAATTATCTCAAGATTCCTGTCAGCGATGATTTTGCAAAGGTGTTAGAAAAACTACTAAAAAAAGATATACACCAGCGATACCAATCTGCTGATGAAGTTCTGCAAGACTTACACCAAAAATTACCTAAATTACAACCAACACCATCACAATTTTCAACTGGTGACGTTAAATTTCAACTTGGCTTTACAGCTATTGCAGGCGTACTCTTTTTAGTACTAGGACAATTCTGGTACAACCAGTTTTATTTCAATGCCCTTAACCCATATAACCCTCAGCCAGACCAAGCATCAGTTGAAGCTAACTCAATGAGTAGCGTCATGCCCAATTTTAATCTCACAGTAACAGTCAGGGGTTATGAGAGTAGCGTTATATCAACGGCAATAACACCAGATGGCAATACAATTGCTAGTACGAACGGACGTACAGTACAGCTATGGAGTTTAGCAACAGGACAAGCAATTTCAACATTATTTGGACACAACAACCGTGTCAACGTAATTCAAATTAATCCTTCAGGACAAACTTTAGCAACAGGTAGTGAAGACAACACTATCAAACTTTGGAATTTAGCCAACGGTCAAGAAATCAGCACATTAACAGGACATACTGCACCAGCTCACACTTTATCTATAAGTCCAGATGGAAAAATACTAGCTTCAGGAAGCGATGATAACACCATAAAACTTTGGAATCTTTCCACGCGCGAATTAATCCGTACTATAAATGGACATACTCAACCAGTACGGGCAGTAACTTTTAGTCCAGATGGTAAAATTCTAGCTAGTGGTAGCAATGATTCCAGTATTAAACTTTGGGACTCCCAAACCGGGCGCCTCATCCATACATTTACAGGTAACAGCGCTAAAATAAATTCACTTGCCTTTAGCACCAATGGTAGATACCTAGCAAGTAGCAGCGACAAAACGATAAATATTTGGAACGTTCAAACCCAAAGATTTGCCCGTAGCTTGGAAGGACACACAGGAGAAGTAACTACAGTCAACTTTAGTCCCGATGGAATGACACTCGCAAGCAGCAGCACCGATAAAACCATCAAAATTTGGAACTACATCACAGCAAAGAACATTCGTACCCTCGCCAAACACGGAGATAGTGTAGAAACATTCGCATTTAGCAAAGACGGTAAGATAATAATTAGTGGTGGCGCCGATAGAACACTGCGAATTTGGCGCCTGTCAAATTAGTATTTTGACCAAGTTATTGAAACAATCTTCAAATGTCATGAGTCCCGCAGTGAAGCATCTTAATAGTCACTGTCAGCCACACAAATTCCCTTACATTTTATGCCATTTGTAGCTGTACGCAGGCAATGAGGACAAAGAATTTTTTCGTTTTGCGTTTCTGAAGCTACATTTGTACTGTCTAAGGCTTGTGGTTTGTCTTTATCGGTCTGAAGGTTCATAGTTATAACGGTGAAAGAACTTTTTAATAGTTTATATTTTACATTTTGTTACATTATTACCTAACCCTGACAAAAATTTGACAACTAGCTTCATTTAAAAATCAAATTCGATAACTGTCGGCACCCAAATCTTACCCAAAAATAGGTATAATTGCGCCCTTTAAAAGACTCGGCGCCATGAAATAGAGCAGTGGTTGTCAAATGGAATTTACTTTATTGATTGCCGACAAAAACGTAGAGCATTATCATACAATAAACTGGTTTACATATGGACATGCCAAGACAAAGACTAAATCGTGCCAGCCTACACGCACGTGTAGGGACGCAAACACCAGAGCTTTTGAAACAAATAGCTTATAAACAAGGATATATTTATGATGAAGAAGGCTCAACTGGTCAGCTATTAGATGCAATTGCATCTCAAGAGCAAGTAATTATTCCCAAATCTTTATATTCTAAACTGGTACACGTTTTCAGGGAAATTAGCCTCAACAAATAAGGTTGAGGCTTTCTTGGTTCTACACATTATTATAGCTATGACTGATATAAACAACACAACGGTAGTTCTCCCTGATTACATTCGTATAATTGAGCGTAAACATAAAGGATGGCTATTCAAAGCTATGAAGCCGTTTTCGACTTATTTGAAAGTTGATATCAACGACTTTGAATTACTGTATGGAATTAACAAGCAGCAAATTTTGATCGAGTCCCAATCGTTTAAGTGGCGGCAAACTTGGTTTTTACATTGCTGACCTGCGGCGTAAACAATATTACTACTGTGGGGTAGAGGCAGAAATTGTAAAGCAGAAACTTTTAGAAATAGGCATCGGTCGTGTTGATCCTCTTGAGAGCTAGTGACTAAAACAATTAAGTATATATACTTGAAGACGAATTATGAAAACCCATAATCTCAGAATCAATCAACTTTCATCCAAAGCTTACAAGTGGTATATAAAATACTTGGAAGCATTGGATAGTTTAGATATTGAGGCATACAGCAAATTTTTAGCGACAGATTGCTCAGTACAGTCAAATAATAACCTTCCAATGGAAGGCAAACAGGTTGTTATCCAAGGACTCAGTGCTTACTGGAAAACATTTGCCAGTTTAGAACATGACCTGCTCAACATTTATGGTAGCGATTCATCTTTTGTCCTTGAAGCATTAAATCATTACAAGCGTAGCGATGGACAACCTGTAACCATTAGGGCAGTTGCTTTTACTGACCGCAATGAAGAAGGTTTAGTAACTTCTGTGAGATTCTACACAGATACCACACCCCTATTTGCATAATTACTATAATCTAGTTTCATCTAAAAGGAAAAATTGTCAAATGGCAAGCGCTCAAGAAATACGGTTCTTTCGTACATATCGTGCTAAATTGTTAATTACAGTTGATAACTTTGCTTTAAAATCAAAGCTTACAGGTGCTTATATTCGCGCATTTCAGATGATCGGCACCGTCATGCAAGAAATAATGGCTGTTATGATAGCAACAGTAAGGGTTTCAAGCTTATTTTCCAACAAATTTAGCACGCGCTTTGTACGCTAGAGCCATTTAATTCATACTCGTAACAAATTGTATAACTTCTCTATAATTTGTTCTTGTGTCTCCAAGGATAATCTTCCTAGTTCACGCATTACTATTGACCGACGCAGTGTTATTAAATGGTCTAATCTAATACTTGAAGCTTTGTGTAATCCGCTAAGAGTAAAATCTGTATGATTAACATCAATAATAATATCAGTATCTAGTAAATCGCTAGGAATTATACTAGTAATTAAAGCAAAAATAATGTGTTCATTTACTCCTACAGGATGAGTCAAGCAAACTGCTGGACGCACCTTAATAGAAGATAAATCATCAAATGAGAAATTAATTAAAACAACTTTACCCTTCACTAACTGGCATCCCGTCTTCTAAAGTGTAAATATCTTCCTCTGGATTATGGAGAAAAGCAAAAACTGGATTACTAGCAGCAGCCTTTAACCATAAGTGTTCACTAATTTCTTCTGTTTCAGGATACAATACAATAACGCGAACACGACCTTTGTAAGTGGGTGTTAGGGGTTTGTCTAATAATAATTCCCCTTTCTCATTTACTGTCCCTGTAACTTCTAGTGCTTTCATAGTCTTAATTTAAAAGTTATTAATGTAATTCTAGCAGCGGGAAATGCTCTACAACTTATAACAGACAAAATTTTTGCTCGCATGAGATGCTACCCATAATAGTGCAATAAACCGCGCGTTATCCCGAATGTCATTAAAATCAACATCCGTTTTGACCATTTGCTTATACTGAGGGTCTAAATTAATTGCTTGTTGTAAATTTTGCAGCGCTAAGTCAACTTTATTTAAACGGTGTGACAACAAAGCAACCTTGTTAATCTAAATAATCTTGAAGACGTAGCAACTTAGTAGACTTTCCGGCGCCGCGATGACCTCCAAAAAGTTGGCAAGTCATTCTATAAGACATCAAAATTTCTCTACCAACTCCTACTAAGATATCACCATCTCCCCGCACATCATTACAGTTTACGTATGCTGGATGTCCTGCGGGCAAGGGTTGAAACGGGTCGAAAGCATTGTATAGACGTTTTAAAAACTGAAAATCTTGAGTCATAACTAGTTTCAATAACCTATGTTATAGTACCCGATTTTGATGGCATACCTGTAACAGAGTATCGCCTCTTTTATTCCTGTAAAAAATAAAAGTACTTAGCGTTGGGTTCCGTTCCAGAAGACGCCACTTGCTTTATGCCGGGAAACCCGTAAGGGCGCAGTGGCTCCCCAACCTACGTTTAGATTTGTAAACATTATTTTCTTAAAGATTATGCAAAGTCTATCTAGATTTTTAAAGATTATGTGAATTCAATATCTTCTATTTTATAGTTCACCAGTTCTACTAAATCGATACATTGTAATTAATAAAAGGATTCGAGCAAATAAGTATTATAGACGTATTTATACACGCAGTATAACGATGTAGTTAAACAAACTTCTAATAATTGATGATTTTATATCTAATATAGAAAAATACGTAAAGTTACCTTGAAATTTTCATATTTCTTGTGTTCCCAACAGTTTCTCACAGCTAATTGTACGTAATTAAAATACTAAGTTTACAAAATAAACTTAGTGTAAATACTGCTAAAGTCTGTCATTCAGTATATATTATGAGCGCTAAAAAGTCGTTATCCAAAATTAGTGTTATAAATTTTACAAAGTTTATAAAACCTATGAAGCGTATTACCTCTAACAAACTTTTAACTTGGAGCATAGCAAGCTTAGGATTTGGAGGCGCCATATTGTGTCAACCGTTAACAAATATGTCACTAACGCGGATTGTTGCTTCGGCACATGCAACAGCAGTAACACAAGCTTTAACGCTGACAGGACACTTAGGAATGGTATCGGCAGTAGCTTATAGTCCAGATGGTATGACAATTGCTAGTGTTGGTAGCGACAAAACTGTTAAGCTGTGGGATTCAATTACAGGCAAACTACGTAACACTCTTATTGGGCATACTCAGGAAATCAATACTATTGCATTTAGTTCCAACGGCAAACTACTCGCCAGTGGTAGCTTGGATAAAACTGTAAAATTATGGGATGTCACTACAGGAAAATTAATTCACACTCTTACCGGACATGCAGCGTCAGTACAGTCTGTTGCTTTTAGTCCAGATGGCGCCATCATTGCCAGCGGAGGTTGGGATCAGAGTGTTAAAGTATGGAACACTGCAAAAGGAATATTAATAAGGACGATTCACGGAAACTGTGACGTAATTAATAGTCTTATTATTACAGCGCTACCACCTGACTTTACTTTAAGTAAACGAGGCTATCAAACTATAATTGCTACAGGTACTCAATTTGACAGCAGAATCAAACTTTGGGATTTACAAACAGGACAGCGAGTGCAAACTCTAGCAGGACATGATGACAGTGCAGTAACAGCACTTGCAATTAGTCCAGATGGCAAAACTTTGGCCTCTTCAGGGTGGGATAACACTGTCAGAGTTTGGAACCTTGAAACTAGTGAAGAAATACACACTATGAAAGGACATACTGACCATGTTTGGTCTGTTGTATTTAGTCCAGATGGTAAAACACTTGCTAGTGGAAGTTGGGATAAAACAATTAAACTTTGGAATCTACAAACGGGCGAAGAAATAAACACATTTATCGGACATAACAGCCGTATTTCTTCAGTAGCTTTTAGTCCAAACAGCAAAAATCTAGTTAGTAGCAGCTTTGATAGTACCATCAAAGTTTGGCACCTTCCTGCTGAAAACTAAATTATAGAAACCAGGTTGTTCCGATATATTGTAATAAAAATAACTATTTATAATAGAAACCGAGTTTCTTTAGATTAATTTAGATTAAATAATTAAAAATTAGGCAAAATAGCAGAGATATTTATTAGGTAGCGCTATCATTAACATCTAAACTGGAACAAAGTTGCTGTGAAGATGCTCTGCTGCCTGAACCCAGATTGCCCTAGTCCCATCAATCCTGACGCTCATCAGTATTGCCAGAGTTGCAGCGCACCTCTGACCCTATTACTTCGAGGTCACTATCGAGTTACTAAAGTACTTTCCGATGAGGGAGGATTTGGCAGGACTTATTTAGCAGAAGATGTTGACAAGCTAAATGAACGCTGTGTTGTCAAGCAATTAGCACCTAAAGTCCAAGGTACGTGGGCTTTGAATAAAGCTATAGAGCTTTTCAAAGAAGAAGCTAAACGCTTGCAAGAACTCGGTAGACATTCGCAAATCCCAACGCTGCTTGCCTACTTTGAACAAGACAATTATTTATATCTCGTCCAAGAATTTATTGAAGGTCAAAACTTATTTAAAGAACTACAACAGCGCGCGCAGTTTAATGAAGCTCAAATTCGTGAATTATTTATGTACGTATTACCAGTACTAAGTTTTATTCACGAACACGGAGTTATTCACCGCGATATCAAGCCTCAAAATATCATGCGTCGGGCACTTCAATATAGCACTTTTCGTTCGACATCATCTACACCAACATCAGGGATACATAAACGTGGTGGTGATATTGTATTGATTGACTTCGGTGCCTCAAAGCAGTTAACCGCAACAGTCCAAACCAAACCAGGAACAACAATTGGTTCGTTTGGATACAGTCCGATAGAGCAAATCAACGGTGGTGAAGCGTATCCAGCGAGTGATTTATTTAGTCTGGGCGCCACGTGCTTTCATTTACTGACAGGTGTATCACCATTTCAGCTATGGACTGAATACGGATATAGCTGGGTAAACTCATGGCGCCATCATCTTCGATATAGTGTCTCGGATGAATTAGGAGAGGTTCTCGATAAACTACTTAAAAAAGACATCAATCAACGCTATCAGTCTGCTGAAGAAGTACAAAGGGATTTAGAAGATGCCACCACTACAACACCATCAGGACAAATTCCTTTGCCTTCCTTATCAACACAGCGTCGATTTTCATCACAAACGTCATCCAAACCCTCACCCCTAGCACAATTACTAGATAAATTTGCATTTATACGTTCAGCGTCCCTTGCAAATACTAAACGAACAAAATCTCTATTAATAAGTAGCGCAGTATTACTAGTCAGTTTAACTGGTACGCAAATATACGGCTATATGCGGTACAAAATATTTCCAACGGCGCCGACATTTTTGATAAACAGTCTACCAAGCAGTGTCTTCTTGCAACAAACAATCTCAGCACATTCAGGTTATGTAATGTCTGTTGCAATAAGCCAAGATAGAAGAACCTTAGCCAGTGGTAGCACCGACAAAACCATCAAGCTATGGAGTATTGATGGAGAAGAAATTCGTGTACTGAAAGGTCATAATCAAAGCGTAATGAAAATAGCCTTCAGTCCCGATGGTAAAACTCTTGCCAGTGGCAGCAACGACAGAACAGCAAAACTGTGGAATATTGAAACAGGGCAAGAAATTCGTACATTTGTAGGTCATAGTGACTCGATCAGCGACTTAGCCTTCAGTCCAGACAAAAAAACACTTGCTACAAGTAGTGCTGATAAAACAATAAAACTTTGGAATATTGCCACAGGAGAAGAAATTCGCACACTTAGAGGTCATACCAGTCGAGTTACATCAGTAGCATTTAGTCCCGACGGTAAAGTAATTGCAGCAGGAAGTAATGATAAAACCATCAAGTTATGGAATATTTCTACTGGAGAAGAGTTTCGCACCTTAAAAGGTCATAACGATACCGTAACGCAAATAGCCTTCAGTCCCGACGGTAATCAAATTGCCTCAGCAGGTGCAGACAAGATCATCAGACTTTGGAATGTATCAAACGGTCAAGAGTACCGAATGCTTCGAGGTCACACCGATACAATTTGGTCTGTTGCTTTCAGCTTTGACTCAACAACGCTCGCGAGTGCTAGTAGTGACACCACGATTAAATTATGGAATCCTTTCACAGGTGAAGAAATTCGCATCCTGCAAGGTCACAATAGTCGCGTTTGGTCTATTGCTTTCAGTACAGATGGCAAAACACTTGTTAGCGGTAGCGAAGATGGCACAATTAAAATTTGGAGAGTTACACCTTAAACATTACAATAACACCGTAGAGACGTGATTAATCACGTCTCTACCACGTTCGTACCACGTTCGTACCATTTTCGGACCATTTTCGTACCATTTTCGTACCATTTTCGTACCACGTCTGTACCTTTATCCTTTAATAGCAATTAAATTTCGGTCGCGTTGAGTTGGCGCCGCCCATGCTTGTTCAAACTCAGTTATTGTCAGCGCTTGGGATATATAAGTAGGTAGTCCTGGGTCGTGAAGGTATATATGGGTTTCGCTAATATCATAAACTAATACATAATGTCCTTCATAACCGATGTGAGCATTTAACTTACACCAATTGACTAAGCAAATAATTAAATATCCGCACGCTAGCAGTTGTCTAATATCCTCAATTCGTGCAGGTCTACATGACAACGGTAATCGCTGTATTAATTTACTTGCGTTATCAATTTCATCGGAAATATTACTGCATTTAATTAATATATTACCAAGAACGTTACCAAATCTTTCGAGAATATATTTATCTCCGAACTCGACGAAATATACGTAATCAAAATCTTTTATGTAAATTACTTCAAATCCCTGTTCGAGTAAGTAGAGAATACCCTGAGATTGCCAAGTTACTTTTCCTTGTTTTTTGCCTGTAATTCTATCTAATTCTTCCCAGGAGAGGTGTTGATGTAGAGACGAGTTTTGCAGCACCATACTTAAACATGCTTGGAAGCAGTGCATTTCGTCGCAATTAGCAACAAAAGGAACGTTTGTCACACAATTTTCTCAATCTAAACTGTTGATAAGTGTTTTTTAACATCAACTAATAACTTGATAAGTGTACATAAATACAGTTTAACAGAGTTTTTTAATAAAAAAATGAAAGCTATTTAATACTGCCATTTAAAACTTTTCTCTTCCTTCTTCCCTTTGTGTCCTTTGTGCCCTTTGCGGTTCGTTACACAAATATCATTTTCCTACTCGAAAGTGCAAAATGTGTTTCTCCAAACCCCACTTTTACAATATAAGCATTCCCAGGTTGAACCTGGGAACGATATGTTAGGATGGAACCCAGGCGCCGTGGAAACCGTAAGGTACACGCTGGGGAATTAGTACGCGCGCGGCGGGTGTACTATTCACATCTTGAGCATTAATAATTACAAGCTCAGAAGTTTCTGTATCGGTATCAAACACAAAAGTAATTAACCACCCTTTATCTTCATCTTCTTTAATATCTTTTTGGGAAGGTGCAAATACTGCTTCACCACCGTAACGACCTTTTCCAAATTGGTGTATTTGAGATGTTTCTTTTTCTAAATCATATTTAATTACACCATCAAATAGAGGTACAGAAGTTGGCGCCAATTTTCCACTATAACCGTAACGGGTTTTTCGCCCTTGTAGGTTTTCGTTGATGCGAGGAAATTCTGCTGGTGTGTCATCGAGCATTTCTTCGCGCACGCTTCCAGTTTTTAAGTTAAATTTCCAGCGATATAAGCGGGGAATGCCTCCATCTCCATCATTCTTGCTCTCTTCACTAATTAAGACATTAGTATAACTCATGCGGCAAGCAATAAGTACTACTTCGTCTCCTTCTTCATAAGCATTGAGGGTATGGAAAATATAGCAAGCAGGAGCTTCAAACCAACGAATGTTACTATTATCTCCATGACGCGGGATAATACCGAAGCGACTAGTTTTGTTACGTTCAAACATTAATCCAGGTTGCCCTTGTTGCATCCGCTGCATACTAAAAGTTAAGGGCAAATCCATGAATATTGTATAATTTTCAGTAATCGCAAAATCATGCATCATTACCGCCATTGGTATATCAATGGGTACTGTTTTTAATAGTTCACCTGCTGCTGATACTACACTGTATTTTACGTAAGGCGGCGCAAATCCATAACCAAAAAACATCATTTCACCCGTTACTGGGTCTACTTTCGGGTGTGCTGTAAAAGCAGATGCTAACTTGCCATTATAATTATACTCGCCGATTGTATCTAACTCAGGTGTTTTGATAGCGTGCGGCGCCCCACCTTCCCATGTTGCTAGTAGCTGACCTGCGTGCCATACAAGTGCGGTATTTGCAGTATTTTTTCCTGATCCATATGGATTATTTGGTTGGGGAGGTTCTAACATTCCACTCCAAACAGCTTTCCCAACTTGGTTTTCAATTTTCCAACCCCGTGTTCTGATATAGCGGTTGCAATATGTGGCTTTACCGTTATTAATCTGAACACCGTGCAGCATTCCATCACCATCGAACCAATGATATTGACCAATAGGCGCCCATTGAGGGTTAGGACCGTTGCGGACAAACATTCCCGATAATTCAGGAGGTATTGTGCCAATAACTTTTAAAGTGTCACTAGTAATTTCATCCGTCACTGGGCCGAAATTACCTTCCAAATATGGATTAGCTGCTGTCATTGTCATGTTTGTGTGTGAGTCCAATATGTCATTCTCTAGTATATTTTGACGTAAATATATAAAAACTGTTTTGCAAACTACTTGACGCTAGTAAATATAACTGAAATACTTTTTCTTCATCTAGATTCGGTGACAAAGTATTATGTTTAACAAAAATATCGGCGTGTTTCTACTGGCGTGCTTTAGCTTGCCAGTATCTTCCGCTTTAACTTGTCTTACAGGTTTTGCTGCACCAACGGCACCTACTACTAAACCTACACCTGTGGCGCCTGTTGCGACTCCAACCCCTACTGTGAAACCAACAACAAAACCAACAGCACCCATTACCAAACCTACAACAAAACCAGTTAAAAAACCCGTTTTAAGTAGCAAGCTAGCACCTTTATCTGAAACAGCATGTAAAGGTATTAGAGATTATGTTGTAGGTAGCTTAAACAAAAAACCGTCAGAAATCAAGCTAGAAACCAAGGTAGCATTCGAGGACACGGTAAATAAAGTTAAAGGAACAGCGTGTCAGATAACGACACAAAGCACTGGTAAAAACTTTAAATCTATTAGCGAAGTAGCAAAGCCACTAGAAGCAATACTCATTAAACAAGAATGGAAAGAAGAGAAAAGCGGCGCCGCAGATGGTTCTGAAGGAAAGATAATGAGGTTCAACAAAGGCAATAATTTGGTTGTTGTGGACATTCAGTCAAGTCTAGCCAAAGAAGTAAAGTGTGCAACCGATGTGCCAATAGATACTTGTTATCAACAGGCAAAACCAGAACAAATAAAATATAAAATTGTCTTAACCGGAACACGAACCATTAAATAAGAGAATAGCTTTATGCGTTAGGATTAGTCCTTGACTCTTAACTCCGCGCCTCTGCGCCTCCGCGCCTCTTAACATGACCCTAACTCTTTACTTTCTTCGTCACGGACAAACTGAGTGCAGTCGCAGTAACTCTTACTGCGGTTCTATTGACCCACAACTGACACCTGACGGGATGGAAATGGCACAGGTTTTTGCTGATGCTTATAGTTCCACTGCTTGGAAGGCAATTTTTTCCAGTCCAATGCAGCGCACTATTGCGACGGCAAAACCTCTATGCGATATAGTTAAACTACAACCTGAACTTCGCGATGGTTTGAAAGAAATCAACTATGGTCAGTGGGAAGGTAAAACTCCAGAAACTGTAAGTGTGGAGTTTCATGATGACTACATTCGCTGGCTTGCTGACCCTGCTTGGTATGCTCCTACAGGTGGAGAAATGGCTATAGCTATCGCTTCGCGCGCGATGCAAGTAATTGAGGAGATAAAACAACGTTATACGGATGGTAATGTGTTAGTTGTTTCGCATAAGGCTACTATTCGCATCATGTTATGTAGTCTTATGGGTATTGATGTTGGGCGCTTTCGCTATCGTTTAGGTTGTCCTGTAGGTTCTGTTAGTGTTGTAGAGTTTACTTCACATGGACCGTTATTAAAAGCATTAGCTGACCGTACTCATCAAAGTAAACGTTTGCGAGAGTTGCCTGGAACGTGAGGGCGGGTTTATGAAGGCGGGTTTACGAGGGCGGGTTTACAAGGGCGGGTTTACAAGGGCGGGTTTACAAGGGCGGGTTTACGAGATGTTAAATATAATTTTAGGATATCTGTTAACCCGCCCTTACGATCTGTGTAGGTATGTGGATGTGTATCTGTATCTGTGTGGGTATTTGGTGTTTGGAGGGCTAGTATTACAGCTTTGCTCACAACAGGTGTATAGTAATGTCAATTGCTGTATGTATTCGGCGTTACTATACTTTGCATGTAGAACAATCAATAATTGATGATGGATATGTCTACAAGTTTGCTTGATTGCACAATTTGGATTAAAAAGCTAGTGTTATTAATGACATTAACGGTAGCTGCTAGTGTTAGTTTATCGTTTGATGTTCCGGCAGAAGCACAGCTAAATCCTCGCCCTAGTATTTTTAAAGAGTACCCTTATAGTCGTGTTCAAGGGCGTAAAGTTAAACGTGGTTCAAGTCGTAAACCATCAGCTAAACCTAAAACTAAACTCAAACGTAGCTCAAATCATCGACCATTAGCTAAACCTAATACTTTCAAAAAACAAGGCGCCGCTCTAAATAATCGCAAAACACCTTTTACTAGGGTGCAGAAAAAATCGCCTAATGAACCGTTTACAGTAGAGTTTCACGCTCCTGGATATCCTAAGCGTTAATAGCACTGTACATTCTTTATACTCAAATCTATTCATATGCGAAGCAAAATTCAAAGTCGTTAATGCTGCCAATTATTGAAACTATTCCTTTGCGACACATGGCTTCTGGTGATGTTCTATCACTACAAGTTTATAAGTTTATTGGCGCCCAATCTGGTAAAAAAGTCTATATTCAATCTAATTTACATGGTGCCGAAATTTCTGGTAATGCCGTAATTCATCAGCTTATTGAATTTTTGGTAGGTATAAATGCTGCTGATTTGACCGGGGAAATTTGGCTGGTTCCAGTTTGTAACCCAATGGGAACAAATGAACGCGCGCAACATTTTTCTCCAGGACGCTACTGTAGCTATGAAGCGAAGGACTGGAACCGAATCTTTTGGGACTACGAGAAAGAAGCTGATGATTTAGCAGCTTTTGCTAAATCTCAACTTCTGCTGGAAATAGAGGTCGTCAGACATAACTATCTAACCATCATCAAGCAAAAATTCGCTCAACTTTTAGAAAAAATTAATTCTTTGAGCAGTGTCCCCTTTACTCAAAAGTTCCGCTACAAGTTACAGTCACTTAGTTTAGATGCTGACTATTTGATTGATTTACATAGTTCAAATAATCAAGGATTGAATTATCTCTATTATTTCCATAATCGTGAACTTAGTTCCAAATATTTCTTACTTGATTTCGGAATTTTACTAGATGAATACGATGGAGATGCTTTTGATGAGGCTTTTATTAAACCTTGGCTAGCTTTGGAACAGCATTTTCATTCTCTAGGTAGAGAAATTAAGTTTGATGTTGAAGCTTGGACTCTTGAGCTTGGTACAGGAATGCAAATTAATCCAGACTCGGTAATGCAAGGTGTTAAGGGGATTCAAAATTATTTGATTCAAAAAGGCTGTATTCGTAATATAGTTTTACCTAGTTTATCTGAAGATGTGACATTAAATAATCAAATGCTGTTCATCAAACGCGGCAATATTATAAAATATTATTCGCCAATCGGTGGCATGATTCAAGATAGAGTCAAATTAGGTTGCTTTGTGAAAGTTAACGAAGTAATTTATAAAGTACTAAGCTTTAATAAGCTGAGTCAGTTACCCCAAGTAATAGATATACGCGCGCAAGAGTCGGGGTTAGTTTATGATATTTCAACTAATCAAGCGGTTAACGAGGGTGAATTTGTAATTGGTATAGGAGCAATACAATAATTTTGAATATGTAACGAGCAAGGATTATAGTTCCACAAGGTAATACTATATATAAGCCATAATAGTAAATTAAACTTGAATAGTAGTATTTACTTAAAAGCAAGATCAGAACCAAAATATAAGGGTGGAGTTCCTAGTGAGTAGTATTGAAAATGACATGTATTTATTTTCAGAAGAGGTGATGATTCCCAAGGCGCCTCCTGATTTTAAGTCTGGATTTATCGGTATTATTGGTCGTCCCAATGTCGGTAAATCTACTTTAATGAATCAATTAGTGGGTCAAAAAATTGCTATAACCTCTCCCGTAGCGCAAACTACGCGAAACCGCTTGCGTGGAATTTTAACTACACCAAAAGCACAGTTAATATTCGTCGATACTCCAGGAATTCATAAACCCCATCATCAGTTGGGAGAAGTTTTAGTACAAAATGCAAAAATAGCGATTGAATCGGTTGATGTTGTTTTGTTTGTTGTCGATGCTTCTACAAGCTGTGGTACTGGTGACTTGTACATTGCTGATTTAGTTAGTCGTAGTGATACACCCATTATTCTAGGATTAAATAAAATTGACCTACAATCTGAGAAAGCCAAAGCAATCGATGCAAGCTATATGCAGATGGCTGAATTACACAAATGGCAAACTATTAAGTTTTCTGCCCAAAGCGGTCAGGGACTGGTAGAACTCCAAGAAAAATTAATTGAAAAGTTAGACCTTGGACCATATTATTATCCACCCGATTTAGTTACTGACCAACCTGAACGGTTTATTATGGGTGAGCTTATCCGCGAACAAATTCTTTTGCTCACGCGCGAAGAAGTTCCTCACTCGGTTGCTGTTGCTATCGACAAGGTTGAGGAGACAACCACTATTACCCGTGTTATTGCGACGATTAACGTTGAGCGCGATTCTCAAAAAGGGATTTTAATTGGCAAAGGTGGAACAATGCTTAAGTCAATTGGCAGTGCCGCACGTGAGCAAATTCAAAAGTTAATTGCAGGTAAAGTATACCTCGAATTGTTCGTGAAAGTACAGCCTAAATGGCGCCAGTCGCGAATTCGATTAGCTGAACTTGGCTACCGTGTTGAGGAATAATTTTATAAATTTGATACAATATGATACTTTTTTGGCATGAGTGGGAATAATAATTAAGGAAATTAGAAGTTTGTTATTGATTTAATTTATAATCATCCTCATTTATAACAATGGAGCCAAACCAGCAAGAACAGCGACTCGCTGCCGACCAAGATTTCCTTAAATCCCTTCATGAACTGGAGGATATTCTCCAAGAGAATGCACAAGAAGACGAGGCGCCGCAACCTGAAGAACAAATTCAAGTTCCTGAACCTGACGAGTTAAATATAGACTTGGCTGCTTGGGAGGATGCAGTCGCTGACATTGAAAAATATTTTGAAAGTAAGCAAAAAAAGGATTTGTCATAATTACTTCAGTAATTACTAAAGTTAATTACTGAAGTAATTATGACAGAGGGCGTTTTTGTCGCATTGCTTCGTACAACAACAGTGCTGAGGCAATGGCAACGTTTAATGATTCGACTTCCTGGCTCAGAGGTATATTTACCTGTATATCCGCCATTGCTGCTAATTCTTTTGATAATCCTGCACCTTCGTTACCTAACAAAATCAAACTTGGTTGGCGCCAGTCTACGTCCCAGTAGGTTTTTGCGGCGCCGGGTAATGTTGCCACTATTTGCATTCCAGCGTTTTTGGCTAAATTAACTGTATCTTTTAAATCTTCGCTCACTGCCATTGGGACTCTAAACCATTGTCCAGCCGATGCTCTCATGACTTTAGGGTTGTCTAAATCGACACAATTTTTACTGAGCCATAGTCCAGACGCACTCGCTGCTGCTGCTGTGCGAATGATTGTACCTAAGTTGCCTGGGTCTTGAATTGTTTCTAATGCTAGTAATAATCCAGAAAATGGCAGTGAGTTAACTTGATAATTTCGCTTTGCTGTGGCAATTACTCCATCTGGTTGTACTGTTGTTGCTAATGCGCTTAATACTTCTTCACTGACAACTTCCGCACGCGCGCATTTGGTCGAAGCTTTTTCCCATAGTTCAAAATGCGTTGTTTGCCATTTCTCAGTACAACACAAAGTAGTTAGAGGATAATTAGCACTATAAGCTTCTTCAAGCAAATGCGTTCCTTCAAGTAAAATTAAATCCTGACTGTGACGCTCTTTGGAAGAGTGTAGCTTGCGAATTTGCTTTACTAAGGGATTTTGTAAACTTGTCAACATAAGAGTAGAAAGTGCTGAGTGCTGAGTGCTGAGTAGTGAGTAAAAAATTCTTAGTAGTTACTCCGCGCTTCCTAACTTTTAACTCTTAACTTTTTCCTCAGCACTCAGCACTTATTACTTAGATAGTGCGGAACTCGGGACTTGAACCCGAAAGCCTTGCGGCACATGAACCTGAATCATGCGCGTCTGCCAATTCCGCCAGTTCCGCTGGCTTGTTTATAACTCACAGTCTTTAATCATGACTTATTGACTGATTTTTGTCAATCCCTCGTTTTATAGTCTTCCATGTAATTATTTTTCTTAGATGTAGTCTAAAAATGTAGACAAATTAATTGTTTACTGTAGAATCTTAACCAACTTCCAACGTATAAATTTACTTCTTGTTTTTGGAGGGTAGGCTTATCAGTCCAGTTAGCGGCTTATTAGATGCCAAGTCGTCACCCGAAGCAGACTCCTCAGTCTTGCAAATATGGGGAGGGCATCCTTTAGAAGGTCATGTTAAAATCAGCGGAGCAAAAAATTCGGCACTGGTATTAATGGCTGGTGCTTTACTATGTTCTGAAGATTGCCGCATTCGTAATGTGCCAATGCTGGCTGATGTTGAGCGGATGAGTCAAGTTTTATTGGCTTTGGGTGTTAGCGTTAAGCGCGATGGCGAAGTATTAGATATTAATGCTAAAGACTTTGCTACTTCTAAAGCTCCTTATGAACTTGTTACTCAGTTACGAGCAAGCTTTTTTGCAATTGGTTCGATTTTAGCGCGGTTGGGTGTTGCCCAAATGCCTTTACCTGGTGGTTGTGCTATTGGCGCCAGACCTGTAGATTTACATGTTCGGGGTCTACAAGCAATGGGAGCAGAGGTACAAATTGAGCATGGCATTTGTAATGCTTATGTACCTGGTAGTAACCGTAGGCTCAAAGGCGCCAAAATTTATCTTGATTCTCCAAGCGTTGGCGCCACCGAAACGTTGATGATGGCGGCAACTTTGGCTGATGGCGAAACTCTAATCGAAAATGCAGCTCGTGAACCAGAAGTAGTTGATTTGGCTAACTTCTGTAATTCGATGGGCGCCAAAATTCAGGGTGCTGGCACTAGCACTATCACTATCGTAGGTGTAAACAAACTACATGCAACCGATTACACGGTTATTCCCGACCGGATAGAAGCAGGCACGTTTTTAACAGCAGGCGCAATTACACGTTCAGATTTATTATTATCACCAGTAGTTCCAGAACATCTTTTGCCAGTTATTGCCAAACTGCGAGAAATGGGGGTTCCAATTATTGAGGAAGGAACTCATAGTCTGCGTATTAAGCCAGCAGAAGCTTTAAAAGCTGCTGACATTGAAACGTTGCCACATCCAGGTTTTCCAACCGATATGCAAGCTCCATTTATGTCGTTGATGGCTGTAGCAGATGGCGATAGCTTGATAAATGAGACTGTATTTGAAAATCGCTTGCGCCATGCTTCAGAGTTAAATCGTTTGGGAGCTGATATTCGCGTTAAAGGCAATATTGCTTTTATTCGAGGAGTTCCTGTACTATCTGGGGCGCCTGTTATTGGTAGTGATTTGCGTGCTGCTGCTGCTTTAGTTGTTGCTGGGTTAGCTGCTAGCGGTAAAACTACTATCAAGGGATTGCAGTTTTTAGACCGAGGTTATGACCGTCTTGATTTGAAGCTGCTTTCAGTTGGAGCTAAAATCAAGCGTGTGTCTGAAGCTGATGCTGAGTCTGGTGAAGATGCTGGTGTTGAGTTAGGAGTTTTGAGTTAGGAGGAACGCAGGGGCGAGTTTACCTAAATTTTCGATTATTTACCAGAATATAGATAAACCCGCCCGTACAGGAGTTAGGAGTAAAAAGCTTTTCAACTCTTGTGGGTTGGGCATCCTTGCCCGACCCTTCACACTAACTAGCTATAATATATATCTACTTACTTCTCACTATATAAATCACACTTCTCATGTCTATATATAAAAGTCAATTAATTGGTTTAAAGGCAGACTCGTTTCGCCATCCTCTAGACTTGGAAGCCACAAAAGCGCTCAAGCAAATACCAGGACTAGATATGATAGTGCGTAACCTTCTAGGGCCTTTTGCCGAACAAGTTTTTTATGTTGAGAATATCGCTTCAAGTGTGTTAGTTGGAGAAAACCAACTCCCTGAATTGCATAATCTGCTCCTGGAAGCTTGTAAGATGCTTGATATTGAGCCTCCACAGCTTTATGTTCGACAACATCCGGCGCCGAATGCTTATACTTTTGCGATGCGGGGTAAACAGCCATTTGTTGTGGTTCACACTTCGCTGATAGATATGCTAACTCCTCAAGAAATTCAGGCGGTAATCGCGCACGAGTTAGGACATCTCAAATGTGACCATAGTGTTTATTTGACTCCTGTTAATTTATTAATTTTAGCTGCTACTGCTGTCCCTACTGTCGGCGCCTTTCTCGCCCAAGCTATACAAGCACAGCTTTTAGAGTGGGTACGATGCGCTGAATTTACCTGTGACCGTGCAGCACTCCTTGCAACTGGTGACCCCAAGGTCGTTATGTCGGTATTGATGAAACTTGCTGGTGGTTCACCTACTTTAGCTCCACAACTCAATCTTGATGCTTTTATCGCTCAAGCGCGCGCTTATGATGATATTAGCAAAAGTGAAATCGGTGAAACTGTTAAAGCCGCTCGCACCGCTCAACTTACTCACCCAGTCCCTGTACTCCGCGCGCGCGAAATTGACCGTTGGTCTTCGAGCAAAGAATATCAAAAACTATTGCAAAATCATACGAAGGTAGATTATAATAATGAGGTTGCACCCAAGGGCGGGTGGCGAAACTGGTAGACGCAGCAGACTCAAAATCTGCCGCCCTGTAAAGGCGTGAGAGTTCGATTCTCTCCTCGCCCACATTAGTTGCGAATACTTTAGTATTCCTAAACAAATTTCTAAATAATAACGAAAAGACGTATAAATTACGTCTTTTTTTTGTTCGAGTAATAATCGTTACAGATAAGTGTAATGCTGTAGGTTTTGATAATATAAGTATGAATTTTTTATTGATTTTTAGTTGTAAGTGTGTACTGTTCCGGACTAACAGAGTTTTTAATGTCAATGGAAATGTGAGCGGTAATAAGACGATATACAATGAGCGATATTGGGTTGCTGATAACGAGCGTATTATTAATGGGGCAAAGAGTTTCTTCAAATTTGCCACAACAGTCGGTTCAGCACAAAAACGATTTATTCAAGTCAGATTCAACGCATTTACCTGATTCAACCATAGCACTTCAAATTATACCACCTGAATTTACGCAGTTGGATGATACTTCGATTGCAGTATTTTCACCTGATTATAGTAATTATAATTTCAAAAAAACACTCAGTAGTATTTTAGCTAAAGTTGTTTCTAACAAAGTGTTAAGTGATCTAAAGCCAAACGAGTTATCAGCATCAATATTAGTGGCACAAAGCGAAGTAATTGCAGATGCTGATAATAATGTGATAACAGCAATTAACCCCAAAATAAGTACCAACCGTCTTCCAACGGTAGAATTTGGTGATTCGGGGTTGAGTGTGCGAGTTGTACAGAGGTTGTTAGCATCCAGCGGTTATAGTATGGAGGTCGATGGTTTTTTCGGCGCCTTGACTGAAGTCGCAGTTAAAGCATTTCAAAATCAGCGTAATTTAGTTGTTGATGGAATTGTCGGACAAAATACTTGGCGAGAGTTAACAAGATGAAAAGTCATCCCGACTATTTACAAGTGCTAGTTCTCCGTTTTGATTGATGAGGGTATCAGCTTCGATAATTTCTGTTGGTGTTTGAGTATTTAATGATGTTGTAAGAGTGTTTCGTCTTAAATCATTCCAAATTGTTTGCCCAAGTAAATTTTTAGTGGGGTTCTGCGGTATTCCCCCTCTTCCTGTTATTGTAAAACGACTACGCGCGGTTTTTGCTGTGCTGCATTGCGATGATATTTGAGGAACTGCAACAATTTGAACGGGAAGCACTGTTCGGTTGCTTGTTGGGTCGGTTTCGTTTGTGTTGATTTTTACGACTCCGTTTAGTGAAGGATTTCCACCCGATGCAATTATGTCGCTAAATGGTGTAGGTATTAAACGATACTGTATTCCTATTAAGCCTTGGGTATTAATTATAACTCTTCCTCCAAAACTATTAGCTGAATTTGCGGTTAAATCGCTGTTTTCTAAGGCAAGGAGTGTGTCGGCGTTAATAGTAATGTTACCCCCGTTCGCTTGCGTACCGCGCGCATTTGTCGTGATACGGCTTTGGTTACGAAGAGTTAGCTGTTTTGTGTCTAAAAAAATATCACCTCCTTTTCCTTGAAAGGTGGTAGCAGTAAGTTCAGCATTATTGACTAGTTGAATATTTTCACTCTTTATTTCTAGTTTGCCACTATTGCCAAACCCTTCATTACGAACGCTAATGCGGGCAGAGTCTTGAACTGTAACAGAAGCAGAAGTGATAGTAACGCTACGTGACTCACCTTGAGGAATTGCAGGAAGTTCGCTACCAGAAGCATCCCTCAGTGCGGATGGAGCTATGCTGACACTAGAGCGTATCTGGCTCGGAATTGTTGAACCTGGGTAAATTCCTTTTACTAGTACTGATTCGCTGGCGTTTATATTTATTCTGCCAGCTTTCGCATCAGAGTAAATAGTTGTACTAAGCAAACCACCGTTAAGTACTTCGAGTTGTTTTGTATCTATATTGATATTTCCTGGTTCTCCTGTACCGAGGGATGATGCGCTAATAGCACTAACAATAAAGCCTGGGGCGGCATATGTTCCAATAACAGAAACCCTATCAGCTTCGATGTTAACATTGCCACCTTTGCCGTTGTTCCATACTAATGCGCTGATGCTCGCTCCTCTTGTTACATCTAGTGTTGAGGTTTTAATGTTTGTGTTACCTCCAGTACCATCACCACCGCTTTGGGCGCCAATAAAAGTAATTCGTGCGGGATTAGCAGCAGATACACCATCGATTTTGAGAGTTTCGCTCTTGATATTCACATCACCGCTATTTCCAGAACTGTTGTTGCGGTTAGTAATTGTACTACCGTCAGTAAGATTTATCGTTTTTGCTTGAACGTTAATATCACCGCTTCTTCCTGTACCTGCTGCTTCACTAACAATTCCCGCGCGTAGTAGGGCAGAAATATTATCATCACGAATATTAAGTGTTTGTGCTGTGACATTGATATCACCCCCAGGACTAGGGTTAAAGTTTTGGGCAACAGCAACACTACCACCAAATATATTTATTTCGCGTCCACGCAATGTTATCTCACCCGATGGTACTTCTTGCCCACCACTTGTGTTAATTCCAGCACGGTTAATTAAATTAATATTACCCGATGGTGTTTTTGATTCGTAGGAAAAAGATATTGAGTTGGGATTATTTATAGAAGTATTAATTTTAACAGTTTCATTTTGCGCCGTTCCAATATGAACGTTACCACCCTTAGCTCCAACTGTTCCACCGTTTAGTTCAATTTCTCTAGCAATTAAAGCTAAAGTTTTACCACTGTTAACATTTAATTGACTTGGAACTGTGGTTTGAAGTATTGGAATATTTGCTACACCACTGCCACGTATCTGATATCCTGTACCATAAACTGATATTGAAGAAGACGAATTATTAAATACTAACCCAACTGGTGCGCTAATCGTTAATAGTGGAGTTGGCGCCTGGGTAGCTATATCAAGTAAAGTACCATCGGCGAACTGTAATTGTGAAGCTGTGGAAGCAATAAACGAACCTGCAACATTTAATCGTGCGTTCGAGCCAAATCTAATACCATTAGGATTCAAAAGATATAAATTGGCGCCACCAATTACGTTAATTATACCATCTATATTGGAAGCGTTTGCGCCTGTTACCCGCGTAATTATATTACTGATGTTGTTAGCGTTAAAAATTACTTCATTATTGGTAGGGATATTAAAATTACTAAAGCTGTGAAATAAGTTTGAACCTACTTGTGTACCACCGTTAATAGTGGTTTGATTACCAACTTGGTTAATTCTCGTTGGGTTTTGTAAAGTATTATCAGGTGTAACTCCTATACATGGTGCCGACCATCCTGCAATCGTAGTTATACTTGTACATACTAACGGTATAAGTAAATTACGGTAGTGAGGCATAAAGAATTTATTTTTTTTATTTTATTTATTATATATTTATCACAATGTAGAGACTAATCATGTAACGTCTCTACCTATTACGTAACGTCTCTACCTATTGCCTAACGTCTTTACCTATTGCGTAATGTCTCTACCTATGTTTATGCTGTTCTAACAATTGCTGCGTGCGAGGTTTATAGATGAGGTGAAACAATGCCTCAATATAACGTAATAAATCTTCACGATTTTCTTGAGATGTAAAATTCCAAAAACCGTATGTGCGCGCGAGAGATAAAAGTTTAGTAGTATGGATTTTCCATGTGTAAGCACTGTATACTCTTTCAATACCGCGCGTTGAAATTTCATCCCAATAACTAGGGTTATTATCGCATTTTGTAACAAAGTCGTAAAGTTTGCTGGCTGTCTCTTCTAAATTGGTAGGGTTAATATAAAAACCGTTGACTTTATCTTGAATGATTTCTAGCGGTCCACCAAACTGGGTTGCAAAAGTTGGCATTCCTGTAATCATTGCTTCTAATATAGTCAAACCAAAAGCTTCAAATAATGCAGGTTGTACAAAAATGCCTTTATAGTCAGCAATAACGCGATAAATTTCTCCAGAGTCGGTTTTAGAAAGACGTACACCTAACCAGCGAATCTTACCATACAGGTTGTATTCGTCAATAATTTTATAAAGCTTAACAATCTCGTCACGTTCTTCATTATCTCCTGATTCTTCGACTCGTAGCTTCCCTGCGACTAAAATTAAATTGCAGTGTTCTTGCAATTCTTGACTTTGACCAAAACATTCAGCTAACCCTGTTAAGTTTTTGATACGGTCAAGACGTGCCATTGAGAAAATAGGACGTAATTTCGGGTCGTCTAGTTTTCCATATATTAATGTAGAGTCATCAAGAGTAAATAACATTTCTTCAAGTCGCTGTCTATCAGCTTCAACTCGCTCCTCGGTTTTGGTGTAAGGAAAGTAGTAACTCTCGTTTACTCCTGGTGGAACCACGTTAAATTTCGGACTAAACAATTCAATGCCATTTACAACGTGGTAAAGTTCGGGCATTGTAAAACATTTATATGATTCGTATTGTCCAATGCTATCGGGAGTACCAACAATTTCTTGATAAGTACTACTAATTATAAAGTTAGCAGCGTTCATTGCTAACAAGTCAGCGGTAAACTGCATGGAAAAATGATACTTATCTTCTAAGTCTTGCCAATAAAGGTTACTAAATAAGTATTTAGATTTTTCCAACGCATGTGCAATATTGCACTGTGTCACTTTCATTCGACGCGCGAGTAAAAATGCAACCAAGTTACCATCCGAATAATTACCGACGATTAAATCGGGTCTACCGTGAAATTCTCCTAATAGTTCTCGTTCTGCATCGATAGCATAAGTTTCTAAATATGACCAAATCTCAAATCGAGATATCCAGTTTTGTGTCATATTTGGGTTAAATTCACGAAACGGTACACGTAAAATCCAAGCATTTTTTGTACCGTGGACTTTTTCTAAACGCTGGTTGCAAAGTGTACCGTCGTTATTAGGTATAAGTCGCGATAAAATTATAACTTTTGGTTGTACATTAAGTGTACCTAGTCCTGCTAAAAGCGCATCTTCTTCGAGTTGTGTCTCTAAATTTTTAGCTTGGTCGAGTACGTAAACGACTTGACCCCCAGTATCTGGTCTTCCTAATACTCCTTCTTGTCCAAACCATCCATGAGGTGATACCAAAACGATATTGAATATCATTGGGATGCGTGAGATGAACGTTTCTAGAGTTTGAGGCGCCGGAGAGTCGATTAAATCATCTAGAATATTAAGTGTTTCGAGGACTCGTGAAGCAGTATTTCCCCAACCTGGTTCAAACCCCATTGTTTGTAAGTCTAAACGAAATGTTTCTAATGGTTCATCGTCGCTTAAGTTACTTACAAATGCGATAGCTGCTTTAATTTTTTCAGAAAGATGTTGCTGTGATTGAATCCGTCCATTGATTAGTAATTGAATACCACGGTATTGATGCAGACGCAAGAAGTTAAATAAGCTTTCTTGCCATTGTTTAGGGTCAGCAAAAAGTTTACTCGAAAGGTAACGGTTGAGAAACTGAACCCCTTTACCAATATTCTTGGGGTCGCGAATCGTGGGTGAATAATCGTAAAATGGACCAAAATCAATTTCTAATAAATGACCTTCATTCGGATGATAGCGGTTAACCAAACGGTCACGCATATCTAAAAGTTGTTGCACGGTCATCGCTTCGATACATAAATCCGATGTTAGTAAGTAAACTTCCTGACTCGCTATCTTAGAACGAATAATAAAGCAAAGATTTGAATCTTCCTGAATTATCTCTTGAGTGTAATAAATTAGCTTGCTTAAATGTGAACTTTGATAATGAGCATTCTTTTGATATTTCGTACAAAAATCGTTATATAAATTTAATATGTCATTCCGCAATAAATAACGCTTTTCACACGAACGTAATTCACTCATCAATGAACGTAAATCGTTTTTTTCATCACTATTAAGGATTACTTGCAATAATTCAGACATGGTATACCTACAAAATTGATTCTTGGCTTTCTTGAAGCAATTTTTGGCAAAATCGTAAAAAAGATTATCTTTCTATCTTTCTTGTTTCTTCCTTGTATTGCTTCGTTCAAAATAATAGTTACACTAAGTATGAGTAATTTGGACTCTAACTAAAGGGATAATATTTGGCAACTGATGATGAACGAATGTAACGGACAGTGTATTTTAGATAACAAGTCATTGTCTGTTCGCAGAGAGACGGGTTTATAAATACTTAACAAAAGTTTATTTATATAATTTTTTTATTGCAGCTAATTTTAACAACCGTAAACTTAAATCAAGTTTTAAATATATACACCTTACTACTAAGGTAATGTAACTATAATTGCAGTACAAAATCCGTTCTGGGTTTGAGTAATAAATATCACAGGAGAATGGTATGAGTGACAACGCGCAAAAAGCAATTATTCAAGACCATAATATTCCTAACATATTCATTTCACTATTAATGGTGTTTTGTGGTATTACGGTGATTTACTTTCTAGGCCTTTTCTAGATGCATATTTCTGCATCAAACGATATATAACTGTAAAGCTGTAGAGAATTCTAAATTTGTAATTTCTCTACAGCTTGACTTTCCGTATTTGGTTGTATAATAAAGGGCGAACGATGGGACTTGAACCCACGAATGGTGGTACCACAAACCACTGCCTTAACCACTTGGCGACGCTCGCCACGTCACTAAATCATAATAGCACATAAAAAAGAAATTAAGCAAGAGAAGTTCAAAAGGAACGGATTGTGTTTTTTGATAGTCTGATAATTATAGCTAATAACCAATTTAAGAGCATGAAATCAGCGATTATTACAGGTGTAGGAGTTTTGGGGCTATCTTTATTAGCTGTAGCTATGGTGAAAAGTAATCCTAGTGAAGTTTCATATCAACAGTATGCTGTCACAGAACTGTCGAGCTATCTAAAATCTAATGTATGTAAGAAAAGTCTTGGTATATTAGATAAACTTATCAATAACCAGTGCGGCAAATTTGTTGATACAGCTAGTCCACAAATACGTGATTTGATCGCTGCTAGTACTGAAAGGCATGATTTTATAATTTTCAGCGTTTACCGTACTGAATTGAAAGTAAGTGATTGGGTACCTTCTTACAAGTTTGAAACGATAGGCGCCTTTGATAAATTCTATACTTACAACGCGCAGCAAAACTAAGGAACGTTTAATAAAGCTTTCCCTGTTCTTAATTTTGGCTGGATATAATAAAAGCGCCAGTGAATACGGTGCAAAAACTGGCGCCAAGTGTTATCAGGTTATAAGCAAGCACCATTGTATGTTGACTCTACAATATGCACCACGGGGTTATACACCTGTATGGTTTGACCCCACATTTTAAATTTGAGAAAGAATATTCTTCGTGCGTTTGATACCGTCGCTGTCATTGCGCTGTGTATATATTTTGATAGCTTGGTCGAGAGCGAGTTTTGCTTCAGGTTTCCTTTTCAGAGCAAGTAGCGAGTTAGCTTTATTTTCGTATGCAAGAGCGTGGTTGGGGTCACGTTGAAGTACTCGTAGAGAGTCTTTTATTGCATCTTCATATCTTTTACGGGCAAATCTAGCTAGACTACGTTGGTAGTAAGCATCTATATAATTATCATCTATATCAATCGCGCGGTCGAAGTCTTTGGTAGCATCTCTATATTCACCGATAGCATAACGTGCTATACCTCGGTTTAAGAAAACTTCTGCCCAGTCGCTAGAGTTATCGACGGCTTTGTCGTAATCTTGGATTGCTGCTTGATAATTTTTATTGGCAAAATGAGCAACACCACGCGCGTAATAAGCTGATGCTAGTTTCGGGTTGAGACGTAGTGCGGTAGATGCTTCGTTGATAGCAGCAGAATAATTTTTTTGAAGACGATATATATTAGCTTTGCCACTATATGCTTCTGCGTAGCTTCCATTAATACTTATGGCTTTATCAAAATCGGCTAAGGCGCCTGTATAATCTTGGGTGAGCGTGCGGGTTATACCTCGGTTGTTATAAGCTTTGGCAAAGTTAGCGTCTATTTCTAAAGCTTTGTTGTAATCAGCGATGGCGCCTTGGTAGTCTTTAAGCTCACTTTTGGCTAAACCTCGATTGGCGTAAGCTTCGACGTTACGGGAGTCTGTACTTATGGCTCTATCGTAATATGAAACAGCACCTCGGTAGTCGCGTCTTCTAAAAAGATTATCTCCCCAAGTATTAAAGTCAGATGCGTCCGCTTTAAATGTATCATTTGGTAGTTTGGCTGCATTAAGATTGGCGCCTCGCAAGTCAGCACCGCGCAAACTTACACCATTTAAATTAGCATCACGTAAGTCAGCATCACGTAAATCAGCGTCATCTAAGTTGGTGTTAGTTAAATTAGCACTGCGTAAATTGGCATTATTTAAATTAGCATTTCGCAAACTAGCATAACTAAGATTGGCATTGCTTAACTGTGCTGTCCGTAAATCATAGCTATTTAAGTTAGCATTGCTAAGATTGACACCGTTGAGATTAACATCATTTAGGTTAAGACCACGTAAGTCAACCCCACTCAAGTCAACCCCACTCAAGTTTACCCCACGTAGGTTTACCCGGTCGAGCCTAGCTCCGCGTAACTTGGCATTGCTAAGGGAAACACCATATAAGTTTACATTTCTTAAATAACTGTCGGTTAAATCGGCGCCATTCAAATTCGCATAGCTTAAATCAGCATCACTCAAATCGGCGCCACTCAAGTCAGCATAACTAAGGTTAGCACTTTGTAAATCAGACCTTTCCAAATCAGCGTCGCTCAAATCAGCACTGCTTAAGTTGGCATTTCTAAGATTAGTACGATTTAAATCCGCTCTACGCAAATTAGCATCATTTAAATCAGCACCTCTAAGGTTTTGCCGACTTAAAGAAGCTCCTTGTAAGTCACATTTACGACACTTCTTTGTTTCGAGTAGCTGCTTGACATGTTCAGGTTTTTCTGCATTAGCAGGTATATATGGTAACAAAGGTACAGATAGAGCAATTACAATAAGAAACCTATCAAGTATCGTGCGATATCTTAGAAAATACATATTTTTCACATTCAATATAAATCATTAATACAATAATCATTCAGTATCATTGATATAATTAATGTGTAACTTGTTTCTTGCTAGGCATAAGTATTTTCAATTATCCCTCTACGATATATAGATGTGTTCGGTATCTTGGTGAGGAAATCCGTCTGAGGTTTGCTGTTATCACTAAGCAAAAGACGATAAATTATAGAAGTACGGGCAGGGAAAGTTAACCTGTTCTAGGTCGGCGCCTTTCAGACAGCGCAACACTCCTACCTAGGTTAGAAGAATATAACTAAAAAACCAATTAACAAAAAATCAGGATTGTGTTATGCGTAAAAAATTACAGCAAACTATTAAACCGCTTTTAAAACCGTTACTCTTGCTATGTCTTGTATTTGGCTTGTCATTTAGTCATGTAGATGGCGCCTTAGCAGCAGGCAGTGGTGGTAGAATCGGCGGTGGTTCTTTTAGAATGCCAAGCAGCAGTCGTCCTTATAGTGGTCCTCGTACTTATGCACCTCCCGGTGGTGGTTATGGTGGTGGATATTATCCAGGTGGTGGATTTGGTTTTCCCTTCCTGTTACCATTTTGGGGAATTGGTGGAGGGTTTGGTTCCTTATTTGGCATTTTGATATTCTTTGCCGTTGCTAATTTTATACTTCAAGCTTTCCGTCGTGTTGGCAGTGGTGGTGACTCATCCTACGAAGAAGCTAATACTCCTAACCCAACCGTATCGGTAACAAAATTACAAGTTGGACTACTCGCTTCAGCGCGTGGGTTACAAACGGAACTTAACCGGATAGCGGAAACTGCTGATACTAATACAGATGCAGGACGTGCAGAAGTTTTACAAGAAGCAAGTTTGGCATTACTTCGTCATCCTGAATATTGGGTATATGCAGGTGGCAGTACACAACAAGCACGTTTAAACTCCGCAGAAGCAGAATTTAACCGTTTGGCATTAGGAGAACGTAGTAAGTTTACTGAAGAAACTTTATCGAACGTTAATAACCAACTCAAAGGAAATATCGCGCGTCAAGAAGCTTTACCATCTAATGGTGAACTTGATAACCCCACTCGCTTAATTAGCGAAGGGCCAGGAGAGTATATTATAGTGACACTCTTGGCTGCTACGCTTGGTAAATATGATATGCCAGCAATTAATGGCGCTGATGAATTACGTCAAGCATTACGTCAAATTGGTAGCATTCCTAGTGATAGGCTTTTAGCAATTGAAGTATTATGGACTCCCCAGGCGCCTGGTGATACTCTAACATCTGATGACTTACTTGCAGAATACGCTGATTTAAAATTGGTGTAATCTATATTTACAATTTGTAATTATTATTGTTGTAGAGATGTTATATGTAACGTCTCTACATTTTTTTTACTTATGAAATAAGGCGTTTGTGAATAATTGAAGTACAGTTTTTATTCAATTCCATATTCTTTTTCAATTAAAGCTAGGACTTTCTGTTGCACTGCTGTTAAAGGTTTCGTTCTTTTCCCCATTGCTTGCAGTATAGAGCGTTCGATATCATCTACTTTTTCAATGCTGTTGAGGCGCCTTAAACGTTTACATAGCTCTTGCATCGCAGCGCTATCATCTTCTAATAAGTTTAGACTTTTGAGGTTTTCTGGCTTCACGACGTAATCTCCATCCCACATCAAAACTTGGCAACTAAATTTGTATACATTTTTAACAATACACCAATGACCACCTTTACCTTTAAGGTCTGGGTTCTCCTTCGTAATAATCGTACACACTTCACCTGACAAGTAAGGTACTGGAATTCTAGTTCGTTCTCGAATTCTATCTACAATGCTTTTGACAGCTTTACCAGATGGCACTTTTGGGCTAGCTTCTTTGACAGCCTGCTCCCAAACTTTGCACTGTACTTCAGGCTCTAGAGAAGTAAGACTTCTTACTTGATTTTCATTTGTGGGCAAAATGTGAACAATTTGTTCACATTTTTCTAAAAGGTTATCAACAACAGCAGATGCGTCGATTAGATAGTAAGACTGGCGCCGACTATAACCGAACCGATCGTGGCAATATTCCTCAAATGTTTTGTGGCTACTGCGGTATAAGCGCTGATCACGAAGTTCCCTAAGCGCACGTCCAGCTTCATAAAATGCCCTTTCCACCTGTCGTTCAAGACGTTCGCGTTCGCGCTGCTCATCGTAGGAGAGTTCTGAGGCACTTACTATTTCTACCTCATTTGACTGACCTTGATTGTTTACAATGTATGGCGTTCCAGGTTCTTTAACCCGCAAGCGAAAACCAGCACCCTTGAAGTTGTAACACGCGACCATAATATTTATACGAACAAATTTTATTCTTATATTTTACATTAATAGCGTTGTACGACGAATTAATAGCTAATAATTTTTGTAAATTAATAACATTTGTTGTCGCGGTATAATTATTAGTGTTTAGATAGGAGAGTCTATGGCTAGAGTTGGAGGTAATCCAGAATTTGGGAGTAAGTATAGATTTGATTATGGTCGGGATGTACCGCTGACTGAACAGGTTAAGGCGCAAGTATACCCAGATGTAAAAGAACGACTTAAGAAGTTAGCAGATAATAAAAAATGTACAGTACCAGATTTAGTACGCGAAGCACTTGAGCAATATTTAATGCGCGAGGAAGAAACTCAAGCAAGGTAAGTATTTAAGGCACTGGACTATAAAACTCAGGTTCAAATGAGAAATATACTTGAAGCATGATTATGTATATTTCAAGAGGAACGACAGTGAGGAGCAAGCGTAAACTAAGTCAACTAGTAATACTTTGCTGTGTAACGGCTATTATTCTGAACTTTTCTCAATTACGAGGAGTAGCAAGTAAAAATGCTCCTGGTATAATCAATACTACCCAGCAAATAACGGGTCGATTTGCTAACCCGCAATTACTATATACTCTCAGGGCACATTTGGGAACAGTTAAATCACTGGCTTTTAGTCCAGATGGTGGAACTTTGGCGAGTGCTGGTGGTGAGAACGATGGTTATATTTATCTATGGGATGTTCTGAAAGGAAGAAAAAAGGGTATTATTAACCGCGCGCACAAAACAGGGATAGAGTCGGTATTAATATCACCCGATGGACAAAATCTGATTAGCTGTAGTGACGACAACAGCATTAATATATGGAATTTAAGAAACAATGAATTTTTAAGGTCTTTTGTTTCTCATACTACTAGTGTACTATCACTAGCAGTTACTCCTGATAGTAAAGTACTTGTTAGCGGCGCCATTGATGGTATTCGCGTTTGGGATTTATTGCAGCGGCGCCCACTAGGTACTTTGGTAAAATACGATAACTTAATTTATTCTTTGGCAATTAGTCCTGACAGTCAAGTGTTAGCTAGTGGTGATAGTAAAGGTGTTATCAAACTATGGAATTTAAGTACAGGTAAAGTTACGCGCTCTTATGTTGCTCATTCAGATGCAGTTAGTAGCTTGACGTTTACTCAAAATGGACAAACGTTAATTAGTGCAAGTCGTGACCGAACTATCAGAGTTTGGAATCTTAACGCAGCACAGCTTGAGCGAACATTAACAGGACATAATGACTGGGTAAATGCGGTAGCAATACATCCAAATGGGGAAATTTTAGCTAGTGCAGCACGTGATGGAGTTAAGATTTGGAATTTAAGGACAGGTGAGTTAATTACTAGTTTATATGCTCATACTGATTGGGTAAGTTCAGTTGCATTTAGTCCAGATGGTCAAACGCTTGCTACAGGTGGGTTTGATAAGCGAGTTTATTTGTGGAAGAGTGAGTAATTTAGTGCTGAGTGTAAAGTGCTGAGTGCTGAGTAGGAAAACTTTACTCAGCACGACTCACTCAGCACTTTCAACTCTTTTAGTTTGATTGGATTCGCGCGCTGAGGACTTTATCTATTCGGTCGCGCGTTTCTAAAATATGTGCTTTGGTGTATTCGTCTTTTGAGTCTACTGATTTGAGTTTGTCGTCGAGTTGTTTGAGCTTATACCATGCTATTGTGCGCGCGTCTTCAGGAATTCTTTCTTGTTCTTTACGCAGCACCATTGAGGTTAAAAGGTCTAGGTATTGACGCTGTATACCTCTTCGTAGGCTGGAAATTTTAATTTCTTTATTTTTGGATTTTACTACTTCTGTCCAAATTCCCTCCTGTAATGTATCAAATAATTCGGGTATTGTTAGTGCTTTGTCGGATGCTGATTTGAGTTCAATATCTTTGAGACGTGAGAGACGATCTCCTGATAGTAAGTCAACTAGTACACTAGTCTGGATGAATAATACTAAGTCGTGTATTGGATAGTCTAATCTGCCGACTCGCGTTCTGGTTCCCCAATGGCGCCAACGAGAAGGGGCCAGTTTATTTAATAGTTCGGGTGGGAAGTTAAAAGCATCTTCGGCAAATACGTATTTTTGTAAAGTGAAGAGCGCTTGTCGCTGCTTTTCAACGGGGATAGGTTGGAATGGTAAGCGTTTATCATCTTCGTTCGCACGGACACGGTAAAAAGATTGACCTCCGATATATTTGGTGGTAAAGAAAATATTTTGGAAATAGTTGCCAAGAACGGTACCAAATTGTTCGCTGATGTCGCTGTAATCTCTATCATCTGAAGGATAACGCTTGTTGATTAAATCCCATAGTTGACGTGAGTTATCGAGTTGCCATTGTGAGTAAAGCAGCACGTTACCGCTGTTATCCCAAGCATTAACTGTTGGGTCAAGATCCAACATATCCTCGTCGGTAGCATAAGTATATTCAGGTTTACTTGACTCTTTTGCCATTGCCTCAAGAAATGGTTTCTCAGCAGCTGTTGTTGTAGTCGGAATTGGTGTATATCCGTATTTAATTACCCATTCGTCATAGGGACCAACCATACTGGGGAAGTAATCTCCCTGCTTTACACCTTTGGGCGCTATATTTGGGGGGATGTAATCCATTACCGATGTTGTTAAACCGCGTTTATGCGTAATTCCAGTATCGTTCATCTCCTCTGGTTTCAACATTGTGCTGCCACGAAAATTATGCCGTAAGCCTAAAGTATGTCCAACTTCATGGGCAATAATTAGTTTTAAATACTCGTGAATATAAGTTTTGATTTGTTCGCTGGTTGTAATGGCACCTGGTAACATCGTCATTGCCATTTTGCCAAAAGCGAACTGATTCGACGCTTCCATTCCATAACATAAATCATACTCGCCTGCGAGACGAGAAACGCGACCAAGAAAATTGGAAGAATTTTCAGGTTTGGCTTTATCTCCAAATGCTTTAGCTTCAAGTCCATTGGTACATAACATGCGGTTTTGCATTAATGCTGAGATTGAAGTTCTGTTTTGGACTTGGTTGGGTTGGACGATTTGCCGATAATCATTTTTTAACGCGCGTACAAAGCTCGCATCAACTAAAATGTCCGCATCCAAAATTTCCCCATTCAATGGGTTAACCCGTGATGGACCCATTGCAAAATAACCATCTACAGTATTAATCCAACGTATCGTATTATAACGTATGTCGGCAGGATCCCAAGTAGCATTATCAGGCATTTGCTTGACTTGAATTGCATCTTTAAATCCTGCTTTCTCAAATGCTTGGTTCCACATTAAAACACCGTCTCGTATTGCCGAGCGGTACTCAACAGGAACTGCGTTGTCTATCCAAAATACAATTGGCTTTTTCGGTGGTGATATTGCCTGCTGTGGGTCTTGTTTTTCTAAATTCCAACGGTTGATGTAGCGAACAAATGGGTCGTTGCGGTCATCGTTCGATAAATCTTGATATGCTGTTACAAAGTAGCCGATACGTTCGTCTGCTAAACGAGGACGATAATTGTTTTCGGGGAGTTGGGATAAGCTGTAGTGAACTCTTAAGGTAAACCCACGACTATCAGCTAAAGTATCAAAATTTGGTAGTCCCAGTTCCTTGCCGCGACTACTACCACCTCCCCCAATAAAATTCATTATCGATTCAATTTCTAAGTTTTGCGGAAAAGCTTTTGCCTCACCAAAATATGACTGGTCTCCACCTGCACCAACCCCGATACTCGCTGATAATCCAGATACATCGGTTAATAATATGTCACCTAAGTCAATTAAAAGCGTTTTACGTTGAGGATGAATACTTTTAAGTGAAATGTTATAAAGAACAGAGTCGCTGAACGACCGCGCGAGTGACCGAGCTTGTGGATCTCCTTCACGGGTACGAAAATTAACATTGCGAACAACGAACTGTAAGTTATTATTTACCCGTTTAAAGTAAAATAAAAAATCTTGCAGTGGCATTCCGCTGTAAATTCCACCTTCACCAATACCTGACTCAAGCGTTGCGGTTGCCAGAAAATTTTTGTTTAACTGTTCTGGTTTAATCTCTAGATAGATTTTATTTTTCTCTTTGTTTCGATACAAAGTAAATAAACCTTCCGAGCGTTGTGTATCTTTAGTTACTTCATCAAACGATTCTAGGTCATCACGTTTTGGTGGTTTTGTGGTATCACTTGGTTTTTTACTTGGACTAGAAGGCGCCTTTGCAAGTTGTAGCAGGGGTTGCTCTTTAGCTTTCTTAATATCATTGACTACCCACGTGAAGTTTTGCTTGTCTACCTGCTTTTGATTTAATACCCATACCTGACTTCTGCCTAACCGTTCCCGTTTTGGTAACTGTTTGGTTTTCTCTGCTCCTAAACGTGCGCGCGTGCCATTATCTACAGCAGTCTGCGCTATCGCATTGACAGAATAGGTCATTAAGCTAGCGGTAGTAATACCTACAACTAAACCACGTAACAAAACTATATAAGAAGTTAATCGCTTCATCCAAATCACCCTATTGTGTATCTAACAGCGTTTTATCGCGGTAACAAGTGTGTTTACTCTGTCTAGCTGCACTTTTGGTACTGCCTTACTGTAGTATTTTTGCTAACAATCGTGTCTGTAGCAAAAAGTACGTAATTATTTTTATATTTGACTAGTAAACAAGCTAAAGAAATAGTATAAACAACTTAATCACAAACTTTATGTTTACCAAAAAGTGAAATACTCTTTTGATAGATATTTTATTTTGACCAAAGATAAAGTTTGTAGTCAGTTGGGAGGGAACTTATTCGTTATCGTATACTAAAAAAGATTCCATGTATGAAACAATACGTTGTTAAACAGCTTGATAGTAGCTTGCTAATAAGTAAAATTCTTTGATTACAGCTTTTACGGGCATTTGTAATATAGTACGACTCGGATATAACTATGTCAGATTTATCTCAAGTCTGGAAGCAATTAGGAACTTATGTAAGGGGTGCTTGGGCGCATCAAAAGTTAAATAAGGCGGGCGTTGTGGGCAAAGCTGGGTTCATCTTAAGGAAAAACGGGAGTGGGCTGTCGAAAAGGCATTTTGCCAGTTCCAAAAATCTACAGCATTTGTTAATGAATGAACAATTATATTCTGGCTTGATAGAATGGGGTGAGATAAAAGAGCAAAACGTTTGGCTCATCGACGATACAGCTTTATATACAGAACTTTACAATTTGCTTGGTGAGCGCGCGCTAAAAGCGGAAAATGTGGAAGCTGTTATTGCGCGACTTAGTAAGAACAATAAATTTTATCCAATTCAGGTTTTTGAGCGTCTAAGTAAGTTTTATCAGCGCTGGTGCCAAGGCGAATTTATCGACGCATTATCCGACGCGAATTTACCACAGCAAAAAATGGCGCAACTTCTCGCCAAAAATATTATGCTCGGATTGCGTTCAGTAGATATATATACTGGGCTGAATGTGTTTATTCTGCTTTTGGAACTACACCGTTACGCACAGAAATTTGAAGAACTTAAGCAAAAGATAATATTTTATCCTTCTGGACTGCCGGATACTGATAACTTTTTCACATCACAATTGCTTCGCGTTATTAACTATAGCGATTCTGTAGAAGTTGGTAATTTTGCTAGTACTGTAGGCGAATTCCTTTACAGTGGAAACTTTAGCGGCGCCTATCTTGGGGATGCTAATTTAACGGGTGTAAATTTTGCGGGTGCAATTCTTACGGGTACATATTTAGGTAATGCTAACTTTACAGGCGCCAATTTTACAAATGCGAATTTGAGTGCTGCCAATTTAGGTGATGCAAATCTAAGTAGTGCCAATCTTAGTAATGCGATATTACGACGTGCAGACCTCAGCAGCACTAATTTTAGCGGTGCTTGCTTTAAGGGTGCTAACTTAGCTGGCGCCGATTTAAGTTATGCTGACCTGAGTAGTTGCGACTTGGCTGGAGCGGTCTTTACAGGCGCACTCCTTGCAGGTGCTAATCTCCGAGATGCTGTAATCAGTAATGCGATTTTTAAAAGTGCGACTTGCTTCGGTGCTTTCTTTAGTGGTGCCAATTTAGAAGGTGCTAATCTCAGTCAAGCTGACTTGTGTCGTGCTGATGTAAGTGGTGTAAATCTTAGAGGTGCTAATTTAACAGGAACTAATTTAAGTGATTCAATAATGTTTAGCGCTAACCTTGAAAATGCTGTACTGCACGCTGCTGATTTAAGCTATGCCAAACTTAGCGGTGCTTTCTTTGGTGGCGCCAATCTGAACTCTTGTATTTTACTTGGTGCTGACCTTAATGGTGTAAACCTAGCTAATGTAAATTTAAGTGAAGCTGATTTGAGTGGAGTTATTTTGAGTCAAGCTAATTTACACGATGCAGACCTTAGCGAAGCTGTTTTGTATGGTACAGACTTGAGTTATGCAAATTTAACAGGTGCAAATCTTACTAGCAGCAATCTAACAGGCGCCATTTTTAATGGTGCTGATTTAAGTTATACAAATATTAGTTATGCTATTTTAGATGGTACTGATTTTAGCGGCGCCAACTTGGAGGGTGTAATTTGGAATGATAATCAAAGTTGGGAAGCGCGCGGTTTAGAAAACGCACTAAATGTACCTATTGCGCTAAAACAAAAGTTGGGTTTGTGTTAATAGAATTGTCTAGATTTTATCGTAGCAGAGGCTATAAGCCTATGCTAAGGATTTAACCAGTTAGAGGGGTTTAATTCCCCATCCCATGCTTTCTTTGCTTGTTTTGAGTTGGGGTCACTCATCCCCATCTCAAAACATAATTGCGAATTGCAAATTGCGAATTGCGAATTGGTTTAATGGGTTTAATATTTATGTGTGAGAATTTGTTTTGCAGTGTTTATTTGTATTGACTAAAGGCAGCTTGTTTAAGATTATCAAGAAAAGAATTATATTTATATCTATTATCTAAATTAACAGCAAGTTAAAATTATACCTTTTGTTTAATGCATAAATTTATAAAACTAAAACGCTATTGGCATTTTAGTTTTTATATTCACAAATTAAAAACACCTTTAAAGATTTATAAAAGTATCCCGACTCTGTTTCTCTGTGCCTACCGAACTTTGCCGGGACCCAAGCCGACCCCGGCAAGTTCTCTCTTTGGTCAAAAAATATAAATTTGTCGCTTTGTAAAAAGCAGCGATAAACTATAAAGGTAAAGAAATGTAAATTACAAAAATTAAACTAACTGTGGAAACCATCAGACTGGGGCAAAATGGTCCAGCAGTAACTCCCCTCTGCATTGGTACTTGGGCTTGGGGTGATAAGCTGTTTTGGAATTACGGCAGCAATTACGGCGCCGACGAATTGCAAAGTGCGTTTAAAGCATCGTTAGACGCGGGTGTGACGTTCTTCGATACAGCAGAAGTCTACGGATTGGGGTTATCGGAGAAATTCTTAGGGCAATTCATGAAGCAGGCTGATAAACCTGTGCAAATTGCGACTAAGTTTGGTCCGGCGCCGTGGCGCTTTAGTGGTCAAGCGGTTGCAGATGCTTTAACAGCGAGTTTGAAACGTCTAGAGCTTGAACGGATTGATTTATATCAGGTGCATTGGCCATTTGCTTTCTTAATGAGCCAGCATACGCTGATGAATGCACTTGCTGACGAAGTGCAGCGTGGAAGAATAGCGGCTGTTGGGGTAAGTAATTATTCAGCAGAGCAAATGCGTGAGGCACATCAATTACTTGCTCGACGTGGTGTTCCTTTGGCTGTTAACCAAGTGCGATACTCATTGATTACTCGCCAAGTTGAAAGTAAGGGTGTTACAGATACCGCACGTGAATTAGGTGTGACAATTTTGGCTTATAGTCCTTTAGCTCAAGGCTTATTAACTGGTAAATATAGTACCCAAGGTGGCGCCACTCCAACAGGAGCAAGAAAAGTAGACCCTAGATTTAAACAAGATGGTTTGCAAAAAATTGAGCCAGTATTAACTTCATTACGCCAGTTAGGTGAGAAATACGGTCGTACACCTGCCCAAGTTGCTTTAAACTGGTTGATTTGCCAAGGTAATGTAATTCCAATTGCAGGCGCCAAAACTGCTGAACAGGTAGTACAAAATGCTGGTGCGCTTGGTTGGCGATTAAGTAATGATGAAGTTGGGGAATTAGATCAATTAACTCAACAGTGGAAATAAACAGTAAAAAGTGCGCTCGTGCTGAGTTCTGAGTTGGGACTCCACACTTTCAACTTTACTCAGCACGAGCGCACTTTCAACTCAGCACTATTATATTAATTGAGAAGAGTTTGCATTAGGGGTTTATCTTGGTCTAACTTACCGCTTCGTAACCACTCTGACATATCGTAAGGTGCCTTAGCAGTTTCGAGTTTGCTGCGTAGTTCATTACCTTCGAGGACTTCGCGTTCTAATAACTCAGTAGCAGTATTCTCTAATAAATCACGGTTTAGAGTGAGAATACTTAAAGCCATATGGTGAGCGTTATCGATTATCATCTTAACTTCACGGTCAATTTGCTCTGCTACTTGTGGGCTAATTTGGCGCCGTGAGTTGGGGTATCCTTCGATAAATTGTTGCTGCATTTTCTCGAATGCTACTGGCCCAAGTTGGTCGCTCATTCCGTATAAGGTTACGTAACGTTCTGCTAGTTCGGTGGCTTTTTGAATGTCGTCACTGGCGCCAGTAGAAACTTTTCCAAATACGGTTTCTTCTGCTGAACGTCCACCTAAAAGGGTGGCTATTCTACCGCGAATCTCGTCTTCTATCATCAAGAAGCGGTCTTCTTCTGGCATTTGAATAGTGTATCCTAAAGCACCAACACCACGCGGAACGATTGAGATTTTCTCTACTTTACCAGCACCAGGCATTAAGGCGCCGATGATAGCGTGTCCAACTTCGTGATAAGCAACGGTCTTTTTCTCGGTTTCGTTGAGAACGCGCGAACGTTTTTCTAAACCGGCAATTAACCGTTCAATAGCTTCGTTAAAGTCAACCATTTTGACCGCTTCACGGTTGTTACGTGCTGCCATTAATGCAGCTTCGTTGACCAAGTTAGCTAAGTCAGCACCAGCAAAACCAGGTGTTCTTGTACCAATTACCGCTAAATCAACGTCAGAGTCTAATTTTACGTTACGTGCGTGAACCTTAAGAATTGCTTCCCGACCAATTTTATCAGGACGGTCTACAACAACTTGACGGTCAAAACGTCCAGGACGACGCAATGCAGCGTCAAGTACTTCAGGACGGTTTGTAGCTGCGATGATAATTACACCAGTGTTTGCATCAAACCCATCCATTTCTGTAAGCAACTGGTTGAGGGTTTGTTCGCGTTCGTCGTTTCCACCGTAGAAACCACCACTTCCTGCTCGCGATTTTCCTAAAGCGTCTAACTCATCTATAAATACAATACAGGGAGATTGCTGTTTGGCTTGCTCGAATAAATCACGTACACGCGCGGCACCAACACCAACGAATAATTCGATAAACTCAGAACCGGAGATGCTAAAGAAAGGTACACCTGCTTCTCCAGCAATAGCTTTTGCTAAGAGAGTTTTACCTGTTCCTGGAGGGCCAACAAGTAAGGCACCTTTAGGAATTTTCGCACCAAGGCGAGTATATTTATCGGCGTTTTTGAGAAAGTCTACAACTTCTTCTAATTCAGCTTTAGCTTCTTCGATACCTGCTACATCACTAAATTTTACGCCTGTGCTGCCTTCAGAGTAAATACGCGCTTTGCTTTTACCAACTGTTAATGCAGCAGGACCACCACCTTGACGGTTAAGGAAGAAACCCCAAATACCAACAAATATTAATGGAGGTAAAACCCAGCTTAATAAAGTGCCTATCCAACCATTTTGATCTGGAGGTGGCGCCGCAAATTCGACTTTGTTATCGCGTAGAATCTTAGGTAAGTCAAGGTCTAGCGCAACAGGCGTAGTTTGGAAAACCTGCTCAACTTCCTTACCTTCAGGAGTTTGAGTTTTAATCGAGTATTGAATTCGGTCATTACCTACAATCGCCTTATCTACTTTACCTGCTTGTACTTGCACGATAAAGTCACTGTAAGGAATTTGTGGTAACTTCGGTCCAAAGAAACTAGGAACGATTAAATTTAGTACTAACAGCAGCGTTAGTAGAACCAATAAGCTTCCACCAAACTGCCTAACGCGCGGTGGCTTGATCTTATTTTTGTTATTATTCGTTTCTACCGGCATTAATATATCCTCCAAAATTTTTTTAGTGATGAGTGCTGAGTTCTGAGTACTGAGTGAAGTTAAGAGTTAATACTCAGCACGAGCGCACTTTTAACTTAGTAAGAGCGCAAATAATCCGCATAATGCTATACCATCAAACACACCAGCACCTCCAATACTGAGTCGTTACAGACTGAGTACGATACAAGGGAATGTTAATAGTACTGCCTAAAATTACTAATAAGAGTAAAATTAAAGCTACATTGGGCGCAAACCCTAATCTGGCTGCTGCTACTTCTACCACATCAAGTGTCAGTGATACCCATAAAAATGGTACTAGCAGCAACAAAAGCACGAATAGCAATAATAAAACTGATAATTAGAACCTGTGTACTTAAAAGCTCGTATTTATTCGCCCAAACACACTGCATTCACTCGAATAGACAGTCATTAACTTGTCTAATATGAAGTTAACAATTGAATAGAAGGAGTTGTTTTAGCTTTGCGACGTTTAATAATACACAGCTATGTCAAGAGGTGTAATCTACTAGTTGGACTATTAATATTTAATGGTTCAGCCTCAAAATCCCTGATAATCTAGCTTTTTCGATGTAAGTTAATTATGAGAAGCATTGTAAAGGATTGTGAATTAGTTCTATTGTAAAGAAAGTTCTGCTTTGTAGACGTTCGTGTCAACCGTCCCTCACCATTCGTATAGCCGCACTTTTATTAGAATTGATTTTATGGAAAACCAAATTGGATTGATTGTTAAGGTAATGCTGCTCTCAGGGGTATTGTCATTTTTGATTAAATATGCTACACCTGATATTTTAATTCCTTCGACTGTTACAAATGTGTTGATTTTGGTACTATCTCCAACTGTGATAATGGCGGTATTGCTAGGCGCGCGCTTGATTGGAGCAAAGCGCAGTTAAGTTAAAATATGCTTAGTAGATATACTCATATTCTAAATCCCGTATGCAATATCAGGTTTTTGTTCAAAGTAATCCAGAAAACAAATTTATTGCCTCTGTTGTTGGCATTCCCAACTGTTCGGTTGTTGGTAGCACTAGGAAAGAAGCTATAGAAATTGCGCACGCTTGTTTGGAAGACCAGTTAGCAAATGGTGATTTGGTAACTATTGAAGTACAGGTGGCGCCGAACCGAATAGAAGACGATCCTTTGATTAAAAATATTGGAATATTTGCGGATGACCAAACTTTTGATGATTTTCTGGCAGAAATTGCAGCTTATCGCCAGCAAGTTGATGCTCAAGAGGTATTGCCCACAATAGACTCCAGATTCTCGGTTAGATGAATATTTTGATGATTTGCTTATAATTGATAGTTGGTTAAGGCGTAAAAATAAAGTGCAGCATAGTCAAAACCTCCTTTGCGTAAAACTTTAAGAAGAGGAAGCTAGGATTAAAGAGCGAATCAAGTATTTAGCTAAAAAGTGTAGTATTAGTGCAGAATAACTATGGCTCAACATCCTAATCGTGAAAGCTGTTCAGTTATCACCTTCAGATACTGATGTAACTTACAAACCTGACACCGAGGGTTGAATGTTGGCACTGTTCTTGTATTTGTGGTGCCTATAATATATGAGTTAGTCACCTTAAAAGGGCTTGTCCTAATAATTAAAATAAAAGTTAATTTGTTCAGCATATGTCAGTTCGCAAGCTACTTCATAAGAATTTTCATTTCTATCTTCTCCAAAATTTTTAACTAACCCATTATATATAGCTTTACCATCTTTTAGAAAAAGGATATTATCTGCAATATTTTCTACCTCATATAAATGCTGTGAACTAATAATAATTGATATTGGATTAGCGCTAGAATTAGCTAAATCCCTTATGTCTTGTAAAAACAACAGTTGAGTACTGATATCTAAGTTAGCAAGAGGCTCGTCTAAGATAATAAGTTTAGGATGACAGATAAGAGCTTTTGCTAGTGAAAAACGCATTTTAAAACCTCCAGATATTTCACCCCAAGTAGCTTTCTTATACTTTTCTAGTCCCAAACGGTTAATTACAAAATCTACTTCATCTAAATTATCTTGACCTTTAATGCCACAAATAGATGCTGCAAAATAAAGATTATCAGCTAGTAAGCCATGCCATTTTTGTAATTCTTGAGGAATATAGACAATATTTTGCTTGACTGAGTAAAAATCAATATTATTTGGAGCTAATAGAGAGAATAAATCCGCATTTCTCACAAGTGGTGCCATCACTATCGCTTAAAGCTTTATCTAGATTTCATTTCAAGCGTTTTAGACACAGCACGAATTACAACAGTATGGAATAGGGTATTTTATCTCAAACCTAAGTGTCATAAGTGTTTTGGCTAGTCGTTTAAATTTTTGTGAGAAATCCGGGTAAAGGTGCCCGTCGATGGATTCTTTGCTTATAAAAAACGCTTTATGTAACTTAATAAGCCAGTATTTACTCTAAAATATTTCATTTATAAGCAAATAAAATGTATTTTTAATTGCCATTAATTAGCTAAATATGTATTTATACGTAAAAAAAACCAAATAATTACTATTAAAAAACATTATATTACAGTCCCCTTACTTACGCTTTTATGTATTAGGGCTAAAGCTTATATAGTACTAAATAACTAATTGATTTGACGACTATTAAGTTTGACTGAAGTACTATTTGGTAGGCTAACTGTAATCTCAAAGTTGGTGCCTGACGCACGCATATAAGTTACAAAATCATCCCAGATATGTGGATGATTACAATCTTCGATATATCATCTAACCCATTTAATATCTTTACCAATTACTGTTGCTATTTGCTCATACGTCATTCCACGCTTATAACGTGCGTTTATTAACAGAAACTTTTCATTCGCCATACCACCATGACATGCCTGGGTGGGCATTGCCCACCATACAGCTTGACTTTTAATTTAACAAAGCGTAACGAATACTGGGCGAAAGGGTTAAAATCGGCTAATGTTAAGCTTTGCTGTTAGCGGCAGTTTGCGCTTATTTTGGGAGTTGGGTGTGAAATTAGGTCAGTGGATTGGTTTAATCGCCATTGTTATCTCTTTATATATATTGTGGCAAATCCGAGATGTGCTGTTGCTGATATTTGCGGCGGTTGTTATTTCGACCAGTTTAAACCGCTTGGCTATGTGGTTTCAGCGTAAAGGGGTAAAGCGCGGTCTTGCTGTTCTCCTATCTGTGGGTATTTTTTTCGCGGTTATTATTGGTTTCTTCTTGGTCGTTGTGCCTCCTTTTATTACACAGTTTCAAGAGTTGACTTTTCGTGTACCCAAAGGGATACAGCTTTTTAACAATTGGCTTGATGTCTTTAAAACTCGTATACCCCCATCGGTGGCGCCTTATATACCAGATGTTGATAGTTTAATTAAACAAGCGCAACCATTTATTAATCGTGCTTTGGGTAGTTCGTTTGCGTTTCTTTCTGGTTCACTGGAAGTTCTGCTCAAAATTTTACTGGTGCTGGTTTTAACAGGGATGTTTCTATCTGAACCGCTAGCTTACCGGAAGTTATTTATACGTTTATTTCCTTCGTTTTATCGGCGCCGAGTTGATGGCATTTTGAATCAATGTGAGACATCGTTGGAAGGTTGGGTAACAGGCGCTGGTACTGCAATGCTGTACGTTGGCACAATGAGCATGATTGGCTTGTTGCTATTGCGCGTACCATCTATGTTAGCTTTAGCTGTGCTAGCAGGTTTCATGAACTTAATTCCTAATCTTGGACCAACTATTAGTGTTATTCCAGCAATGGCTATTGCTTTACTTGATGCTCCGTGGAAAGCTGCCGCTGTATTTGGTCTGTACTTTTTAATACAGCAAAGCGAGGGTAACTTCATTACACCAATGATTATGGCACAGAGAGTTTCGCTGCTGCCTGCGGTAACTTTGATTGCTCAGTTGTTTTTCTTAACTTTCTTTGGTTTTCTAGGGTTATTACTGGCATTACCTTTAACTGTTGTCACAAAAATATGGACGCAAGAAGTGTTAATTAAAGATGTTTTAGATCAATGGGGGGATAAACCAGAACGTGAGAGAGAATATGTTGTCGTTTCTGAGGATTGTGCAGAACAGCTAATTTCAAAACGTGATGGTTCGGTCGGTGAGAATACAAGTAATCAAGATTAGCAACGGATGAACGCGGATGTAACGGATGAGTTGGCTAAGAGTTTAAAAACCTTTGCAATCAAACATTTCCCACACCTACTTAAAAACCTAGTAAAAACAGGTAATAACCTATAAAATCATTACCATTACCAGCAGAAATAGCGAATCGGTTGGTGATATTGGTGGTTGGGGAATACCTAATATTTAAAGCTATATATGATACTTGTAAAATCGGTGCCACTTGCCCAACGTTAAAGGTACCTGTTTGTTAATTAAAGAACAAAATTTGGTACTACTAGTGCGCGTTAACCAGTAGTACTAAGAAAGGCGCCGCTTAAGAGCGCAAATTGAATTAACCAGTAGTACTCATCGTAAACAGATAAATTAGTTTAAAAATATACTCTTAGTGAAAATAAAAACTCGGCTTTAGCACAATATAAATACTGAATATTAAGTATTTGTAGTTTAAATAATACCAGTGGTCATTCTTAAATGCTTTTTACAAAATGTCTGAAATTATGAGTTTATATGGTCGTGCATTTGTGTTGGCTGAATTTGGTACTACTGGTTAACGCGCACCAGTACTAGGAAAGGCGCCGCTTAAGAATGCGAATAAAATTAACTAGTAGTACTCCTGATTCACAATACCGCAATTGCTAACAGTGATGGAAAAGATGGTTTGGTTGATGGGCAAATTACCAACCCAGAAATTTGTATTTTTACCCTAATTAGAAATTATAAGTAGCACTGCACAGGCAGGATGCCTGTGCCACAAGAATTGGGGGATTTGAATTCAAGACCGCACGTAGTATTGTTATTAAAAATAGCCTATCCGTTACATCCGTTTATAATCCGTTGCCACTGTCTCCTCCTAAGTCTGGAATGGCGCCTTTTTGTTTCTGGTATAGTTCTTTGAATATGCGCTGCTGTTTATTGTGGTCTACAATTGGTTGAGGATAACCCAAAGCATCGCGTTCTGAGGGTGTAATTTTCCCTGTTACTAGATACTCGGTGTCTAGGGAACGTAATTCAGGTAGCCACTCGCGTATATATTCTGCTTCTGCGTCAAATTTTTGTGATTGACTTGCGGGGTTAAATATTCGTACTGGTTTTGGATCCATTCCACTCGATGCGCTCCATTGCCAACCACCGTTATTTGCTGATAAGTCTCCATCTATTAGTTTTTGCATGAAGTATTTTTCACCTAGACGTGGGTCGAGTAGTAAGTCTTTAGTGAAGAAACTTGCTACTATCATTCGACAACGGTTATGCATCCAACCTAGTTGGTTCATTTGACGCATTGCTGCATCGACTATTGGATAACCTGTTTTACCTTCACACCATGCTTGGTAGTATTCGTCGTTTGTTTGCCAAGGGAAATTTTTGAAGGTTTCACGAAAGGCGCCTTCGGCAAGTTCAGGAAAATGATACATTGCGTGTTGATAAAATTCACGCCATGCAATTTCTTGCTGCCAAGTGCGTATACTTATTTCTGTTTCTTCGCTGCGACTATTCTCCATTGCGTCAAGCGTCGCTTTCCATACTGTTCGTATTCCAAGAACTCCAAATTTTAAAGCTGCACTCAATCTCGAAGTTCCATCGATAGCAGGGAAATTACGGTCTTCTTTGTAGTTGTTGATAGCATTGTAACTAAATTCTTCTAAGCGTTCGAGTGCGGCAACTTCTCCTGGTTCTATAGACATGCCTCCATCCCAAACAAATCCTAAATCTTTGGCACTCGGTAACTCTTTTACTCCTACTGCACGTGCGGTTTCAATTTCTGCTTCTGTTAAACCTTCTACATCCAAGAGTGTCGCAACAGGTTGAGCTTTGGGTTTACTGCTCCAATTTTTCCAAAACGGACTGTAAACAGTGTACGGCACCTTTGAACCAGTAGTAATTTCTTCTGGCGTATGCAGAATTTGATCCCAGTTTTTATCTAAAAATCCTATTCCCTTTTCTTTTAAGGCATTGATAATCTTAGTATCACGCTCGTGTGAATATGGTTCAACATCCCAATTCCAAAAAACGCTCTTAACTTTTAATGCATCAGCAAGTGTTGGGATAGCTTCTGTGGGGTTGCCATGTAATATTAATAGTTGACTACCTGCTTCTGCATATCGTTTTTGCAAAGTGGCTAAACTACCTATTAAATACGTTACCCTTACCGGAGCAATATCATCGCGCTCTAGTATGTTTGGGTCAAGACAAAATAACCCTACCACTTTACGTGTTTGTTCTCTTGCTGCGGCAAGTCCGGTGTTGTCAGCAATGCGTAAATCGCGACGGTGCCAAAATAAAATTAAATCAGACATTCCAACTTCATATGTGGTTCTATTGTACTAAGATAAGATGATTGGCGCCTTTTTGCATCATTCCACCGATAAAACTTTTGTGTAGCTATTGCTGTATTTTGTTGTTGGCTTGAAAAGTGCTAAGTTTATTTGCAACGGATAAAACGGATGTAACGGATGAGTTCGTTATACCCGTTGTCTGGTAGTACAAAAATTACTTAGTAATTAAGCTTGGGCGCCAGTTGCACGAATTTTTTCATGATCCGCTTGAGTGATGGTTTCTTGACTTGTCGAACTGCTTCGTTGACATCAACCCATTGTCTAACACGCTGATCAACTTCTGGGTATTTCTCGCTTTCGACTTCGACAGGCAAAGAGTACATTTGAACGCAATATGTTTTGCCGTTTTTTTGATATTTGTAACTACCTAGTTGACTTGGGTTAACTTGACCGATAACTCCAGCTTCTTCCCACGCTTCTTTTGCTGCAGAGTCAGGAGCGCTCATACCATTTTCCACACCTCCTTTCGGAACTACCCAGTTTTGCTGATTTCTAGTTGTAATCAATAATACTTCGGTAGCTCCATTTTGAATGCGATATGGAATTACTCCTGATTGCTGTAAAACTTTTTTAGTTTTTTGTGCCATTTCTGTTTCGTACAGTATTACCTTTGTTTGTTTCCTGTACAATTTTGAACGATAAAGTCAGAATTTTCCACAATATATATGATATTTGTTTAGAAGTTTATTTTGGAATATTCCAAACCTTGTAGAGACCGAATTAATCCGGTCTCTACGTACCAATTGTGTTCAATGCGCGTTCTTGGTAAAAAACTACGGGGATTAACCTTCTGCTTCAGCCTCTTTTAATTTCAGGTAGTACTTAGACTGGTTTGGAGATAAAGGCGCCGCAATTGAAATAATCTTCTCCATTACAAAAGGGGCAATACGGTTACACAAGACTGCTAAATGGCTTTGCCATCCTACAAGTATTTCTGTCGTGGATTCTTGTTTTAATCCAATTACAAGTGTTTTTGCGACTTGTTGCGGTGAAATTGGCGCCACCCATCGAAACCATTCCAAGTCACGCACCATGTCAGTATCAGTCAGAGATGGTAATAGGGCTAATACTTTGATGTTGTGTGGAGCAAGTTCACAGCGTAGTGCTTGAGTAAATCCGACAATTGCAAATTTTGTGGCAGAGTAAGTTGCCATTGTGGGTGCAGCAACTTTGCCCATTAAACTTGAGACGTTGACGATGACTCCTTGACGCTGTGTAACCATTCGGCGAGCAATTAGTCGAGTAATTGCGTACATGCTGATTAAATTTGTTTGAAGTTCAGACTGTACACTTTTGAGTTTGGATTCTAAGAAAGGAGTTTGGTGTGCAACTCCTGCACAGTTGATGAGCATGTGAATTGGACCGTAGTCTTTCCAGGTGCGAGCTATTGCAATGTCTACTTCGACTAATTGAGTTAAATCTAATGGCAGTAGTATGACATCGACATTGAACTTCTTAATTTCACAGGCAACTTCACTCAGTCGCTGATGATTTCGAGCTACTAATATCAATCGCTTGACTTGCTGCTGTGCAAATTCAAGAGCGATGGCACGCCCAATACCGCGAGAGGCGCCTGTAATTAGAACAGTTTTTCCTTGAATATTCATTCCAAGAACTCCAGTTACTTTATATTCATGTCTTCTATGTCATGTTGCTGTAGTGATGACACAAGAAGCGATGGGGATATGACGAAAGTGCTATATAGCAAGACTAAATTTCAGCTAATTGTTCCATAAATAGGTGGAACTACATTTTCTCTAAACGAGTATAGGAAACGAGGCGTCAGATAAAAGAACAGCGCGCGACTTTACATGTTTAATGACTACAAGTCTGAACACTTAAGACATCAGTATCAATTGCAGCCATCCACTCCAGAACTAGTAAATAGTTGCACAAAGCAAGAATACTTTACATGGATAATGCGCCTCCTAGAGTAAATGTAAAAAAGTAGGGAAAATCACCTTACTCGCATACGCTAACAACGGGATCATTTAGCTGCAACATTTATTAATCAAAAAAGAGTCATTGTTACATTTATTTATATTGTTCTCATAAATCTGATGTTTTTATCGGGAGTTTCAATGCTCTACCTTAAAAAGACTTAACTCTATTAAAATTATTTCGTATTGACTAAATGCAAAAATTGCAATATTGCATTTGAGTGAGGTGGCACCGAAGTAACAAATATATCTGTAAAGTCAAAGGCTACTTTGTGTTTAAAGGCACCGAGCGTGTCTATTAAATAGAAACGCAGGGCACCTATCCTACGAGATATTGGTATCGTAAGCACCGACAACCTTAAAATTCTGAAGTATTCTATAGGCAATGAAGGCGATTTAAATTAGTGCTGATTGATGACTATGTGCCAGTTGCTGGGAATGAATTGTAATGTCCCGACTGATATTTGCTTCTCGTTTGAGGGGTTTTGTGCCAGGGGCGGTAAAACTGATGACCATAAAGATGGTTGGGGTATTGCTTTTTTTGAAGGAAAAGGATGCCGAATTTTTCTTGATGCTAAATCTTCTGTTGCATCACCTATTGCTGAACTGGTGAGACGTTACCCTATTCATTCAACCCATGTTATTGCTCATATTCGCAAGGCTACTCAAGGCGAAATTAATCTCGAAAATTGCCATCCTTTCCGACGCGAACTTTGGGGTAGATATTGGGTATTTGCCCATAACGGTGATTTACCTGGATTTAATCCACAAAGCAATAGTTTTTACTTCCCTGTTGGCGATACTGACAGTGAAAAATCGTTCTGTCTGATTCTTGAAACTCTTCGTAAAGCTTTCCCAGCAGGTAAACCATCTCTTGAGAAACTATATCCAGTACTTCAGGATATTACTCAAGATATTGCTGCACTAGGTATTTTTAATTACTTATTGTCTGATGGTGATTACTTTTTCGCTTATTGTTCTACTAAGCTTTGTTATATAGTTCGTCAGGCGCCTTTCGCTGGCGCCCATCTCATTGACGAGGATGTAACAGTCGATTTTAATGAACTGACTACACCAGATGACCGCGTAGCTGTAATTGCAACTACACCTCTGACTGATAACGAAACTTGGACACAAATTCAACCAGGTGAACTTTTAGCGTTTCGAGATGGTAAGCCGTATATAATACATATGTATAAATAAAGCCAGCGAATGTAATGGACGGTATTTAAAAATCAGATTTCCGAAATTGATAATACTGAAGTTGTAACTGTTATTGTAACAATTTACAACCAGTGTTCAATCGCAAAGGTAAAATATTATGAATTCGGAACAATTGCAGCGTTTACAAGATGAAATGAATCAGGAATTGCAAGAGATTCTTAATGATTCGAAATTTGCTGAGTTGTTAGAAAAATATGAACTTTTAGGAGATAAAGTCCTGAAATTTCAGTGTGTCCTCGATCTAACTAAACTAAAATCGCACGATGTTAATAATAACGAGGAAACTAAAGAATTTTTGCAAGCGCAACATGAGCAAGAAATTGTCTTGGCTACTAAGTCTTGGTGTGTTCCTTGTCCAACATTTGGCTTTCCTATGGGCTGTTACTGCTAAACTTACCCCAATGTTCTATTTGTAATAAGCCTGGTGTATTGTAGAGACGCGATTTAGTCGCGTCTCTACGGGTATTATTGATTACGGATGTTATTGATACTGATATTCATGTAATCTACTTAATATGTGCAGGATTACCGTTTGGTAACTGCAATAGCCATGTAGGTGCAATATCATGAGTAATGCAACATCTGTTATGGGTATTTGGGGATGGTTGAAAGGGTTAGGAGCTATGGCCTGTTGCACTATTAGTTTTAATGATTGTGCAAACGCTCAAATCACTCCAGATGCTACTTTACCTAATAATTCCAGTGTCCGGAGCCAAAATGATATTAGAGTAATTGAAGGTGGAACTCAAGCTGGAAGTAACTTATTTCACTCTTTTAAAGAGTTTTCTGTACCAAGTGGAACTAGCGCTTATTTCAACAATGATTTTAATGTTCACAATATTATAACCCGCGTCACAGGTAATAATATCTCTAATATTAACGGCGCCATCAAAGCCAATGCTGGCGCCAACCTATTTTTGATTAATCCGAATGGAATAATTTTTGGGAATAATGCTTCTTTAGATATCGGTGGTTCATTTTTAGCGAGTACGGCAAGTAGCGTTAACTTTGATGATGGTACGAAGTTTAGTGCTATAGCTCCAACACCATTGTTAACTGTTAGTGTTCCCACTGGCTTGCAGTTTGGAACAACCGCTTACCCCATTATTAATCAATCTCAATTACAAGTGCAAAACGAGCAAGCTTTAGCGCTTGTGGGTGGTGATGTGACGTTAGAAGGCGGAAAATTAATAGCAGATGGAGGACGAATTGATATTTTGAGTGTTGCTCCTAAGAACTTAGTAAGTTTGAAGCCAATAAGTCAAGGTTGGACGCTAGGGTCTGAAAACGTTCAAAATTTTCAAGATATCCAACTCAAAGGGCGAACAGTAGGAGCTTCTACAGTCTTATCTAGCATAGATGTTAGTGGTAAGGGTGGTAGCAATGTCCAGCTTGTCGGCAGGCACCTACTAATAACTAATGCTTATATTTTTGGTTATACTCCAGATGAAAAGCCAGGAGGAGATTTGACACTTACTGCAACAAAATCTGTAGAAATAGGCCAGCGTGGAAATTTGTTAACAGGGACGAGAGGTGTTGGTAACTTAGGAAATTTAATAATTAACACTTCTAAGTTAATTGTTCGTGATTCGGGACAATTGGTAGTTTTGAACTCAGTCTCGAGTTCTGGGGGAAAATTAATTGTAAATGCTTCAGATAGCGTTGAAATAAGTGGTGGTATTGATGTTAATAACTTTTTCATCCCTAGTGGATTATATAATAATGCAATTTATGGTGCTGCAAATGCTGGTGATATAACAATTAATACTAGAAAATTAACTGTACAAGGTGGGGGAAAAATATCAACACAGTCAGAAGGAATATTAATACCAACTTCCAGGCAACTTACACCAGCTACAGGACGCGGAGGAAATTTAACTATAAATGCCGATACGTCAATAGAAATATTTGGTAAAAGTACAAGTGGTTCTGCGGTAAGTAGTTTGTTAGCTGGAACTCAAGGACCTGGAGAGGCTGGTAATTTGCTGCTGAATACAAACCAATTGATTGTTCGCGATGGTGCTACGATCGCTGTAGGTAGTCAAGCTCGAAAAGATGTAACTTATACTGAGAACGCACGTGATTTAGGTTTATCAGGCAACCTCGAAGTTAAAGCTGTCTCCATTATTTTAGATAACCAAGGCAAACTTGTATCAGAAACCGATTCAGGTAGAGGTGGTAACATCACTTTACAGCTACAAAAATTATTACTAATGCGTCGCAATAGTCAAATATCGACTTCCGCAGGTAGGGCACTGTTGAGTGGAGATGGCGGTAATATTACTATTAATATACCTTTCGGCTCTATCGTTAGCCCCATACTCGAAAATAATGATATTAGTACTAATGCTTTTACAGGTAACGGTGGTAGAGTTCAAATTAATGCTGCTGGCATTTTTGGCATTGCACAACGCAGTAGAAACGACTTGGAAAATTTACTAGAAACTAACGAACCTATTAAGTTAGACCCTCAACGTTTATTAACTAGTGACATTACAGCATTTTCCCAGACTAATCCCACTTTAAACGGTCAAGTCAGTATTAATACATTTGATTCTAAACTTAATCGGGGATTAATTGAATTGCCTACACAACCAAGTCCACCTCAGTTGGCTCAAAGTTGCATTGCATCTACACGTCAAAATCTAAATAAATTTACTATTATTGGGCGCCAAGGTTTAGCTGCTAATCCTAGAGAGTATCTTAGAAGCGACAATATATACACAGACTGGATATCTTTACCTACTACTGAACCTGTAAAAGATGTTCATTCAGTTGATTTAAATATAAAACAAAAGCAATTAATTACTACTAAAATTATCGAAGCACAAGGGTGGGTTATTGATAGTGATGGTAATGTAGCTCTTGTTGAAGAGGCGCCTACTCCTACTCATCATAATAATTTATCTGCTGGAGTAAATTGTAATGTTTCTAATTAATAGTTGGGAATTGAGTTCAAAATGTGTCCAAATTAGACACATTTTGAGTTTTATTTGATGCACAGCATCGACTATAAGCCTATCCTATGAAATATTTAATTTTTGGACTACTATTTAACTAGCACGACGCAGAATTTCTTGATTACACAATACTATTCGGTGTAAAGGAAGTCTTTGAATCATACCTTGGTCTTCAAACTGCGTTAGAACGCGCGAGACTGTAACGCGAGTTGAGCAAAGTATTTCTGCTACATCTTGATTAGTAAGACGCAAATCAATCAATTGTCCATTATCTACCGTGCGCCCGAATCTTTTAGCTAGCCAGCCTAATAATTTTAGTAGCATTGAATCTACTGTTCGGTAACTGCGAATTACCATCAACTCTTCTGCTTGCTCAACATGAGCTGCTAGTGCTTCAACCATTTTGTTTTGACGGTCTAAAGGTACTGCTACTGCTTCTACCGCACTCAAACATTCTATAATATGTGGCTCTATAGTTGATAAGGCGCCGCCAACTATATCTCCAGCACCCCAAATTCCTAAAGTGACAATCGTCCCATCATCTAAGTAAGTCATGGTGCGTACTGAACCACTTTGAATTTGCCAGACGCTATTATTTTGCGAAGGCATTAACTCGCGACGTGAAAAATACTTCTTACTGGCAGTTGCCGCAGAATCGCTAACTTGATACAAAGGAGTCATATATTTCAATAGCCTGGTATTTAAAGGGAACAACTAATACCAATTCTTAATAACTTAACCTTAACATTTCTTAATTTTTCATTTTATGTGTTTTCGTATACAAAACACATCATTACAAAGTGTTAAGCTGCCGTGTATACAGAAGTGGCGTTAGTAATAAATATACCAATAAATCGCAAAAAAATAATTTCTTTTTTTAATCGTTTTTAATACTTTCTATAGGTTTACGCTATAGATAAGCTGAATCTCTGAAATAGATTCAATGTGGAAATAAATTTTTCTTTCATAGATATTTAATTATGGTTATTTTCTGATTCCCTATACCCTGTAAGATTAATTTTGCGCGCAAATAGAATCAAATCAGGAGTCATAAAGAATGGAATTGCCAGAAAATCTACAAGTTTTACGTGGTAAAGTTGCAATTATTACAGGTGCTTCTAGGGGAATTGGACGTGCAAGCGCGCTTGAACTTTCAAAGTTCGGTGCGAGTGTAGTAGTGAACTATGCTGCATCGAATAGTGCTGCTGATGCAGTCGTTGATACAATTACCAATGCTGGGGGAACTGGAATTGCTTTGAAAGCTGATGTTTCTTCTATTTCGGAAGTCGATGCGCTATTTAATACCGTCATGGAAAAATTTGGGCGCGTTGATATTTTGGTTAACAATGCAGGTATTACGCGCGACACGCTATTACTACGAATGAAGCCTGAAGATTGGCAAGCTGTGATAGATTTAAATTTAACGGGTGTGTTTTATTGTACTCGTGCTGCTAGTAAAATCATGCTTAAACAGCGTTCAGGAAGAATTGTAAATATTACTTCTGTAGCGGGACTAATGGGTAATCCTGGTCAAGCTAACTATAGTGCTTCAAAAGCTGGTGTGATTGGTTTTACAAAATCAGTTGCTAAAGAATTAGCTCCACGTGGGATTACAGTTAATGCTGTTGCACCTGGTTTTATCACTACTGATATGACTAGTGAATTAAGCAATACTGAAGAAATTCTCAAATTTATCCCCCTCGCGCGTTTTGGTCAACCTGAAGAAATTGCTGGTATGGTGCGTTTTTTAGCTTCTGATCCCGCTGGTGCTTATATTACCGGACAAGTGTTTAATGTTGATGGTGGGATGGTTATGGCTTAAAGAGTGCTGAGTAGAAAGTGCTGAGTAGAAAGTGCTGAGTGCTGAGTAGAGTGCTGAGTAGAAAGTGCTGAGTGCTAAGTAGAGTGCTGAGTTTTAATTTCTAACTCTTAACTATTTATTCTTTATTTCATTCATTACTCAGCACTCAGCACTTTTCACTCAGTACTTGTTACTCAGCACTCAGCACTTTTCACTCAGTACTTGTTACTCAGCACTCAGCACTCAGCACTCAGTACTTGTTACTCAGCACTTTTCACTCTTTGATTATTGGCATAGAAGCGGCTCGGATGCGCTGCCATACGGTAAAGGCTAATAATACTAAAATACTAACTGTTGTTGCAGCTATCTGCATCAAGGTTAAATGCTGAAAGTACATTGCTAATAGGTTGGAGAATAAGGCAATTGACCATAATGTGAAGGCTGCATGACGCTGCGATAAACCCCATGCGAGTAGTCGATGGTGCAGGTGGTCCTTTCCTGGAGTGTTCATTGGGTTTTTACCTGCCATTAGTCTCCTAATGATTACTTGAGTTGTGTCAAGTACGGGTAATAGCAAAAATAATACTGGAGGTACTAGTGCAAAAATAGTAGAACCTTGCAGTTTTCCTAATATTGCTGTCGCTGCTAATACGTAACCAAAAAAGTAGGCGCCTGCATCTCCCATGATGATGCGTGATGGGTGGAAGTTATGCCGCAAAAAGCCCAGCGCTGCTCCTCCCAAGGCGGCTAATACTAATGTTGCAGCAGCACGGTTTGGTATTTGGGCACTTACTGCTAGTAAACTCATCGCTGTGATGAATCCTATTCCTCCAACTAGTCCATCCATACCATCCATTAAATTAATGGCGTTGGTAATTCCTACTACCCAAAGTACGGTAACTAAAATCGAGAGAGTTGAGTCGAAAGGTGTGCCAATACTTATTTCAATAGTAATGCGGTTGGCTACAAGTAAGAGTGCTGTTAGTACTTGGACTAACATTCGCACACTTGAAGGTAAGCCAAACTGGTCATCGATAAAACCAACTAAAACTAAGATTGATCCTCCTAGTAAAATTGTCAGAACTTGTATTAATACATTTTGAACTTCTATTGGTCGTAGTAAGCTGGCTAATACTAATGCGGCTATTACACCTGTGTAGATAGCCAAGCCTCCTGCGTTTGGTAGTGGTTCTCGGTTAAGGCGCCGTGCATTTGGTTGGTCAGCCCAACCTACCCGTAGGGCGAATTTCCGAACTGTCGGGATAAGTCGCCATGTAACAATCCAAGCCAACATAAAGGTGAAGACGACTGCCAACCAGCCGGAACCGCCTGGATCGGCTATTCCGAGAGACTCAAGAAATCCTTTTATATTCATCTCCCGACTCAATAACTACTGCTTATGGACGCTGTGGACAACTGTATATTAATCGTTTTTTTTGAATTTATCTGTATCTATTAAAGGGTAAGGGGGGATTGACGGTTTTCACTCCTTAGCACTCAGTCGCATTGAGTGCTAAATTGTTCAATGTAAGGATTTAACAAAGTACAATATGGCGAAGATTGTAGCATTTGATGATGAATCAAGACGGGCATTAGAGCGAGGTATCAATGCTCTGGCAGATGCTGTAAAAATCACATTGGGACCAAGAGGACGCAATGTACTTTTAGAGAAAAAGTATGGAATTCCGCAGATTGTCAACGATGGTATTACTGTAGCTAAGGAAATTGAACTCGAAGACCCCTTAGAGAATACTGGCGCACGTTTAATACAAGAAGTTGCCTCAAAAACTAAGGATGTTGCTGGTGATGGTACCACAACTGCTACTGTCTTAGCACAGGCAATGATTAAAGAGGGTTTACGTAACGTTGCTGCTGGTAGCAACCCGATGTCTATCAAACGAGGTATTGACAAAACGGTTGAAGCACTAGTAAAAGAAATAGCGAAAGTTGCCAAACCTGTTGAAGGTAGTGCTATCGCTCAAGTTGCGACTGTTTCTGCTGGTAATGACGAAGAAGTTGGCGCCATGCTAGCTGAGGCAATGGAGAAGGTGACAAAAGACGGTGTAATAACCGTTGAAGAGTCAAAGTCTCTTAGCACCGAACTTGAAGTTGTTGAGGGGATGCAAATCGACCGGGGTTACATTTCTCCTTACTTTATTACAAATAATGACCGGATGACGGTTGAGTATGAAAATGCTCGTATCCTGATTACCGATAAAAAAATTGGCAGCATTCAAGATTTAGTGCCTGTTCTTGAAAAAGTTGCTCGCAGTGGTCAACCTTTATTGATTATTGCCGAAGATGTTGAAGGTGAAGCTCTAGCAACTTTGGTTGTTAACAAAGCTAGAGGTGTGCTTTCGGTATGTGCTATTAAGGCGCCTGGTTTTGGGGAACGTCGCAAAGCAATGTTAGAAGATATTGCGGTTTTGACCAAAGGGCAAATGATTTCGGAAGAAATTGGTTTGAGTTTGGACACAGCAACCTTAGAAATGCTTGGCACCGCACGCAAAATCACCATTGATAAAGAAAGCACTACTATTGTGGCTGCTGGTGAAAACAAAGATGATGTTGAAAAGCGGATTGTTCAAATTCGTAGACAACTTGATGAAACTGACTCTGACTACGATAAAGAGAAGCTACAAGAGCGTATCGCTAAGTTGGCTGGTGGTGTAGCTGTTATCAAAGTTGGCGCTGCTACCGAAACTGAATTAAAAGACCGTAAGTTACGTATCGAAGATGCTTTAAACGCTACAAAAGCAGCAGTTGAAGAAGGTATCGTTCCAGGTGGTGGCACAACTTTAATTTACTTATCGAAGCAAGTTGAAGCCATTAAAAACAGCCTTAACGATGAAGAAAAACTTGGCGCCGAAATTGTTGCACGCTCTTTAGAGGCACCTTTACGCCAAATGGCTGATAATGCTGGTGCTGAAGGCTCGGTAATTGTCGCACGTGTTCGCGAGTCTGAGTTCAATATCGGTTACAATGCTGCAACTGGCGAATTCCAGGATTTAATCGCTGCTGGTATTATTGACCCAGCCAAAGTTGTACGTTCCGCACTGCAAAACGCTTCCTCTATTGCGGGTATGGTATTAACAACCGAGGCTATTGTCGTTGAAAAGCCTGAGAAGAAAGCTGCTGCTCCCGATATGGGTGGCATGGGCGGCATGGGCGGCATGGGCGGTATGGGCGGTATGGGTATGGGTGGTATGGGCGGCATGGGTATGATGTAATCTTTGCCGCACTAACACTAAATTTTGCTTATAGCTGACCTTGTTCAGCCCAACCAATATTAAAATTTTAAAGCAGTTTGTTTTGATAAAAGACGAACTGCTTTTTTATGCCTTTGCGATAAAGCTTGATTGTAATGTAATGTAAATTTATATTGAATAATGTAAAGCTGATAGAGGTTATAAGCTCACCTGAAATTGTAAAGAATTATGAAATTAAATTTACCATTATCTTTGAAAAACTTAGCGAGAAAGCAGGTTCAAGAAGAAGAGGATGATATACAGGATTTTTACCATCACCCAGGTGAGATTCCAGGACAAATCAATATACAAGAGGATGCTGTGAAAACTCAAATCCGTCTAGTTGATTACAACGAAACATGTTTAGTGAGTAAAAAAGATATAACTCCTCAGCAGTGCGGAGAGTTTCTGGATACTCAATCTGTATCTTGGGTTGATGTGCAAGGATTGGGTAGTCCTAAAGTTATCGAGGATTTAGGTCGTGTTTTCGAGTTAAATAGTCTGGTTTTAGAAGATATTGTAAATATGGCAGAACGTCCTAAAACTGAAGACTATGAAGACCAACTTGTAATTATTGCGCGTATGGTAATGCCAAAACCCAAGGGTTCTGGATTTTATAGTGAGCAAGTCAGCTTTGTTTTGGGTAAGTATTATTTATTAACTATTCAAGAGGAACCTACGCGCGATTGTTTTGGAGCAGTTCGACACCGAATCAAGTGTAATAAAGGTGTAATTCGTAAACATGGCGCTGATTATTTGGCTTATGCGCTCTTAGATTCGATTGTTGACGGATTTTTCCCGGTTTTAGAGCGATATGGAGAAAAAATCGAAGATTTAGAGCAAGAAGTAATAATCAATCCAACTCCTCGGACTTTGCAAAAAATCTATAAGATTCGGCGCCAGCTTTTAAAATTAAGGCGTGCTATCTGGCCGCAACGCGATGTTATTAATAGTTTAATTAGAGACACTGGTGATTTAATTAGCGATGAGGTTCGGCTATACTTACGCGATTGTTACGACCATTCGATACAAGTAATAGATATGGTTGAAACTTACCGTGAACTTGCATCTGGGTTAATGGATGTATACTTATCAGCAGTGAGTAATAAAATGAACGAAATCATGAAATTCTTAACCGTGATTTCCTCGATTTTTATTCCTTTAACTTTTATTGCGGGCATTTATGGGATGAACTTTAACACCGAAAAATCACCACTTAATATGCCCGAATTAAATTGGTACTGGGGTTATCCTCTTTGCCTTGGGTCAATGGGCGCCATTGCTGCTGGATTAATATTTATATTCCACAAGCGAGGATGGCTTGATAATGCCTCTTCTTTAAAAGATGATAACCCTTGACAATGCGCCCAAAATGTACGCTTATTATTCTCTTAGTTATCTTTACTGATGCGGTGGGGGTTAAAGTAGAAGCCTTATGCAAGACAATAATATTTTAGTACTAACGTTCTATATAATCGGGATAGTTTATACTTTCAATCGCATGATTGAATCTATCGCTGACAAAATAAATTTTACTTATCAAAAGGCAGTGGTAGAGCAACAACTCAAAGAGCAAGAAATTTTCGATGATGTCGGAATCTCGTTTAAACTCGGTGCAACGTATGAACTGAGTGAGTTGAAAGAATTATTAATGTTCGTCGAAAACAAATCAAAAAATCTTGCTGTTTACGTGGACTGGGATAACTGTTCGATTGTAATCGACCACAACAAACAATCGATGCGTGTGATTCGTAAGTCGCCAGATATCACGCGCGACTTAGGTGTTCCGCAAACTCCTTCTTTAGTGGCGCCAGAAAAAACATTAACCACGACAATTACGTCTGAAAACTGCTTCGAGCGCGATAAAGAGAAGGGAACTTACACTGCGACTAAGCCAATTGTTGATATTGCTAGTTTAGAAAAAAATCCGGTTAAAGCAAACCGAATTTTGTTCAAAAAATTCATGAACCAAGAAAGGACGCTGGAATTTTCCCTGCAACTGGTACTTCGCATCTCAGAAGTGCGTGTTGGTCTGACACCTGGTAGCAATAAACCACCAATGTGTATAGTAAATTGCCCGTTTATAATCCGTAAACTGCCTTGGACTTATGCGCTTCCTTGGAACAAGAAAAGATAAAACGAGCGCTTTGGTGGTAAATACAGAAAACAAGACTACACTAAATATTGAGAGAGTAGGCGAGGCGGTTGCAGATTCTTTTTATTGAGAGTCTGAGGAAAGTCCGGGCTTCCGAAAGACCAGACTTGCTGGATAACTCCCAGTGCGCGCGAGCGTGAGGATAGTGCCACAGAAAGATACCGCCAAAGAAGTGCTGAGTAGAAAGTGCGCTCGTGCTGAGTGAAAATACTCAGAACTTAGCACGAGCGAACTTTCCACTGATTTGGTAAGGGTGCAAAGGTGCGGTAAGAGCGCACCAGCAGCATCGAGAGGTGCTGGCTCGGTAAACCCCGGTTGGAAGCAAGGTAATGGAACTACGGTTGGTCTTTTACCAGTTCCGCAAATTGAGCCGCTTGAGGCATTTGGTAACAAATGTCCCAGATAGATAACTGCCGTCTAAGGTAGAAATGCTATTCGTAGTGTTTCTATGGAGGATAACAGAACCCGGCTTATGTCCTGCTCTCTCTCAAAATTTTAAATAGCACTTTGTGCCGCTTCGCTAAAGGATTTTGGATGTCTCTAGCTTACCCACGCCGTCAACGACAACTCGAAAACTTAGTTAAAAAATTAGGTCTATCGGTAGATGCACCTATAAAATGGAATTTGCTTGATATGGCATTGACTCATCCAACTGCTTCAGAGTCAGCAAATTACGAGCAATTAGAATTTGTCGGTGATGCGGTGGTGCGTTTGGCAGCGGCAGTGGTGCTATGGGAAAATTATCCTGAATGCCGCGTTGGTGATTTTGCTGCAATTCGTTCGGTATTAGTTAGCGACCGTATTCTCGCTCAACTCGCGCGTTCTTATGGTTTAGAGTTATATTTACTTGTTGCTGGCAGCGCTACAACCGATATGATTGGGCAAGAGTCGCGTTTAGCTGATTCGTTTGAAGCTGTTCTTGGCGCCTTATATTTAAGTACAAATAATCTTGATTTAATTCGACCTTGGCTTGACTCGCATTTTAAAGAGCTTACTGCTCATATTCGTCGTGACCCTGCTCGTCTTAATTACAAAGCTGCGCTTCAGGAATGGACGCAAGCACAATTTAAAGTTTTGCCTGAGTATCGAGTTATAGAAATTGAGGGAGCGCAGCATAACGAAGACCGTTTTAGTGCGGAAGTCTGGTTACATGACCAAAAGCTTGGTCAAGGTAAAGGACGCTCAATTAAAGCTGCTGAACAAGCTGCTGCTAAAGTTGCTTTCTTTGCTTTGGATTCTCAGCAAAATTCTTAAAATTGGCGCCTGTATCCTACATCCTACATGCGCCTGCATTCTATATAGTAAGGTGGGCATTGCCCACCATACAAATGTATACTGTACAGCTTATAAGCCTATGCTACAACTGATGAAATATGAAATGTTAACTTATGACGGATAAAATTAATACTGCGGTAATAGGGGTTGGGCGTTGGGGGGTTCACTGGTTAAGGATTTTGTTAGAGCATCCGCAAGCTAGGTTAAGGGCGGTTGTGGAGCCAAATCCTGAACGGTTGGAAGCAATTAAGCGGCAGTATAATTTGAGTGAAGATGTTGTATTAACTACTGATGCGCGCGCTTTGCAACATGTTGATGAGTTGGAAGCGGTGGTAGTGGCAACTCCTGCGGTAACTCATTATTCGTTAATTTCGGATGCTTTAAAATGGCGCCTACATGTACTAGCTGAGAAACCATTAACTCTCGACCCAGGTGAATGTCGCATACTGTGCGAGCTAGCAGAAAAACAACAGCGAGTGTTGATGGTTGACCATACTTACTTATTTCATCCCGCTGTTGAACGTGGTAAAGATGTAATTAAGTCGGGTAGTGTTGGTGATTTACGTTACGGTTATGCGACTCGTACTCACTTAGGACCAGTGCGCCAAGATGTTGATGCTCTTTGGGATTTAGCTATTCATGATATTGCTATTTTTAATACTTGGTTGGGAGAGGTTCCCGTTACAGTACAGGCCACGGGTACAGTTTGGCTACAAGAAAAGTCTAGTTTGGCTGATTTGGTATGGGTAACATTAACTTATCCAAGTGGTTTTGTCGCTTATATTCATTTATGTTGGTTAAATAATGATAAACAAAGGCGCCTTGGTGTTGTCGGCAGTAAAGGCAGTTTGATTTTTGATGAAATGTCACAGGCACCGTTAACTTTGATCAATGGAGAATTTGAAGTACAGGGGAATTTATATATTCCAGTTAATCAAAGTCAACAGGTATTAGAACTAGACTCATCGGAACCATTAAAAAAAGTTTGTAATCATTTCCTGCAATGCGTGCAGACCAATACCTCCCCTACTATCTCTGATGCAAAGATGGGCGCCAAATTAGTACTAATTCTAACTGCCCTCACAAAATCACTCCATTCCTCTGGAGTGCCAGTTAATTTAGCTTATTAAGTTACATTTAAAATATTCTTGTGGAACGCAAGTCCCTTGCGTCATACACGGTTTTCAGCATTTCTTTTTATAAATTATCTTAGTTCATCCAAACTATTTTTGCCTATTTGCTTTTTGTTTTTTGGTTATGATTGGTTTTTAATTTTCGGTTTAGTATTTTAAAGCTTGATTTTTCGATTGGCTGAATTGCATTAATTTCTTCGCTTAGTGAAGATTGAGATACTAAGCGTTTAAGGGTTGGAACCTCGGATAGTGCTGTTGATGTTATATTTTCTAATTCGGTATCGGTTTCTTCGATTAAAGGCAAGGTTATTTTGATGGTGGTACCTTTATTAATACCTGCACTTTCTAAAGAAATTGTACCTCCCATCATTTCGATTAGGTTGCGAGAAATTGCTAGTCCTAACCCTGTACCACCAAATTTTCGATTATTGGTGCCTTCGACCATTACGAAGGGACGGAATAATTTATGCTGTTGCTCTAGTTCTATACCAATACCTGTATCTCTAATGCTGATGGACACATGTAATTTAGTATTTGTCAATTCATCTTTGGCTATATTTTCAACGAGAATTGTAATGCTGCCTTCTTCTGTAAATTTTGTTGCATTGCTAATTATATTCATTAGTACCTGTTTTAATTTGATTGGGTCTGCATTTACTGGTATAGAATTTTCTAACTCTGGAATATTTAATTGCAATCCTTTCTGCTGTATGTTAAGTGATTGTAAGTTAATCACTTCTTTTAAGATGTCGCGTAGATCGATTTTTTCTAATGATACGGATAGTTTGCCTGCTTCTATTTTAGATATGTCGAGTAAATCGTTGATTATTTCTAGTAGATGTATGGCTGTATCGTCCGCGCGTTTGAGAAATTCTAGTTCTTCTTCTCTACTATCGCACAAATCCTCGCGCACCACTCGAATGCAATTAATAATGATATTAAGAGGATTTCTTAGTTCGTGGGAAGTAGTGGCTAAAAACTGACTTTTAACTTGGTTGGCTGTTTTTGAGTCTTTCCAAGCAATTTCAAGCTCTTCTCCCCAACTTTTTAGTCGCTCAACCATTTGGTCAATTGCTTGTGATAGTTGGTTAAACTCGCGAATTTGAAAACGAGGAACGCGCGAAAAATGCGAACTCGAATTTATATTGAGCGCATAGTCGCAAAGTTTCTCTACTGGACGTGCTAAATAGCGAGCTAAATATAATGACGCAATCAAACAGGCGCCAACTAACCCCATTGTTAAGATAATTAAAATAAATTTAATTTCTGTTAAGCCATATAAAGCATTATCTAGAGTGGTAACGTCTAAAATCACCCATTTTTGATTTTGAGTCGAAATTGGACTGTTGATTGCAATGTAACCTGCTAATAATTCTTCACCTTGTTTTTCTTTGAAAAACTGTAAGCGATTTTCTTTACCTGACAAAGCGTTTTGAACAATCTGTTTTAATCGTGTTGCATCAGGGTGTTGGGCAATGTTCGTACCTACACGTTCCTCAATTGGATGTGCTAAAATTGTCCCATCTTCTGAGATAACGACGGTTGAACCTGTTAGTAGTCCCGGTTTATTTCTAACTTTTTGCTGTAACTCCGATTGAATTGTCAGTGTATATCGTATTGTACCCGCGTCGTCTGGTACAGGTGCCGATAAGACGAGCTGTAATTTATTCTGAGTTCCGCGCTCATAATTTTTGATAGATTTAACGTAAACTTTGGGCGGAATTACAATTTTGGCTTTGATATCACTCTTATCCGCTGCTTTAATATCAGCCAATGGCTCGTCACCGCAAGTGCTAGCGAGGACTTTGTTATTTTCTATATCGCTAAACTGAACACATTCAACTTGATTAGATAATCTTTCTTCAAATTCATTAATAAATTGCTGTACAGCTGCGCTATCACCAGAACGAACAATGTTTACTTGAGTCGCTGTAAGCAAATTGCTTTTTAGACTCGTAATAGTATCAGCCATTTTTCCGCCTTTGAGAGTAGCACTTTCCGTCAAATTCTGCTGTGCAATTTCAAGCTGAGTTTGACGTGCTTTTCTAAAGACGATGAGTTCTCCGGTCAACAATACTGGAATTGACAGCAGCAGAATCCTAGAGAATAATAAGCGACGAAACGATAAAGGACGCGGTTTAGGCATTGGCAATCTCACTTAGCATATGCAAACCACAACAGCTACGATATCTTACCTTCATAAAAAAAGCTATTAAAGAATGATTGTAAATAGGCAAAAATCTATTATTGTTGACAAAATGAACAGCAAAGTATATGTTGCTACGACCCTGACTAAAATTTTGTTTTTATGTAGCATCTATAGTAAATACACGTTTTTCCCGTATATTGCAACAAGTAAATGCTTCAAAGTTTGAAAAAATGCTTAAACACCGTCCTTATATTACAGTAATTCTTGCGATGAGTGCTGATGGCAAAATTGCAGATTTCCAACACTCACCTGCTAGGTTTGGTTCAGAAACTGACAAAACACACTTGGAAGAACAAATTGCTACTACAGATGCTGTGTTGTTTGGTGCTGGTACTTTACGCGCGTATGGCACAACACTGACTGTATCACATCCCGATTTACTCCAACATAGAGAAAATTTGGGTAAAGATTTACAGCCGCTTCATATAGTTATTACACAAACGGCAAATATAAATCCGGACATTCGTTTTTTTAAACAGCCAGTTCGTCGCTGGTTACTGACAACTGGCTCTGGAGCAAGCTTTTGGAGCAATCGTCCGGAATTTGAACAAATTTTAGTTTTTAAAGATAATTTAAACTATCCCCAGGAGAAAATTAATCTTGCTGCTGCGCTTCAGCATTTGGCAACCGTCGGTATCGAAAAACTCGCAGTTTTAGGTGGCGGCGAACTTGTTGCTTCTATGATAGAACTAAATTTAATCGATGAACTTTGGTTAACCGTTTGCCCGCTTATTCTTGGCAGTACAAAAGCACCAACACCTGTAGCTGGCATCGGATTTACAGAAAAGTTGGCGCCGCGCTTGGAATTACTAGAAGTACGAACAATTGAACATGAAGTATTTTTACATTACCGTATCAAATCGGGTATGTAATAGTCTTATCTGATTTGTTTCGGCGCCGCTAAACAAAGAAATAATAGAAAGGTTTTCTTAAACGCAGATATTAGTCATGTATAAATGTTACATGTCACAATGACGCGACAAAATTTTAAAAAGCGTTTAATTATTGATTTATCCTGATGCATCTGAAATTTGCCTGGATAAGGAATGGTAGATGCACCCTAATTAAGCTTCCATAACCTCAACCAATATTTTTGGTTGAGGTTTTTATTTGTCCTGACACACCCTAATGATAGCTGGATAAAGGATATTAGATGCACCCTGATTAAACCATCCACCCCAAACAATAAGTGTTTGGGGTTTTTTTTGTGTTAAGGGTTTCGATGCACATGGAGCTTCTTATAGCTGCATTTTTTGATATTTTGCACCCTAATTACCAGTTAGCAAAAATAGTAAGTTGTATATTATACGTTTTAATTATTACTACTTAAGCAATTTTGTTTTCTGGCGTTAGCTTTGGAATACAACGCTGTATTTACACGTGTATATAATGCAGCTATAAGACTTCAATAATTCGTAAAACTTTCCGGATGCACTAATGGTTAGAATGGAACAATAAAATAGATGCACCCTAATTCATCTAACTCTCAGTCTTCAAGGCTGAGGGTTTTTTCTGAAAATGTTGTTGTAGAAAAGCTTGGGTTAATAAAATTTTTGGCAGATGTTAATCGAATAGTAGAAGTGCCTGTATTGTGAATCGCGTTATTCGCATGAAACTCGATTTAGCCCTGAATTTCAAGATAAAAGATTTTGTCAAGTTTTGGCAACTGCCAAAAGGAGTATTTTTTTGGTCGCAGGTGATTAGATTCCCGACTTCAAGAAGTCGGGAATCTTAAGAATTATCTAGGTACTAATACTTCAAGCGCTTTGGGAATAACTCGAAAGTGTGCAGGTGTGTAAGTGGTAATTTCACCGTCTGTGTTTATTGGGCGTGGTTTACGAGTTATAATTTCTATTTCTTGCCCTGAAATTGCCCGAACTTGGCGCCAGTTGACGTGGTATCCGCTACGCATTGCGGGTAATATTAAGATAATTTCCCACCAGTGCTTAACTTCTAAACTGTACACATCTAGTCTTTGGTCGTCGATTGTTGCGTCATGAGCTACAGTCATTCCACCTCCATAATAACGACCGTTACCAACTGCTATTTGAACTGTTTTACCTTTGTATAGCTGGTTATTAACACGAATTTCGGCAGTAAACGGTCGAGATTTGAAAATTACTTTTAGTGCTGCAACAGCATAAGCAAATACTCCCCAACGACGCTTTGCTTGCTTTGTAAGATTTTGGGTGATTTTGACGCTTAACCCTAAACTTGCCACGTTGAAAAAGTGTTTACCATTAACCCATCCTAAATCAATTCGACGAGTGTTACCTGCTGCTATCACTTTACATGCTTCGGAGAGCGAGGTCGGAATATTTAAAGTTCTAGCTAAATCGTTTGCTGTTCCTAGTGGTAGAATACCTAGGCGTAACTGCGTTTCTACTAACCCATCTACAGCAGCATTAAGGGTCCCATCTCCTCCACCTACTATTACTAAATCAACTTTATGTTTATACTGGTGAATTATATCTAGCATGTGGTGTGGTTGTTCGCATGACTCTTCAATTAAGTCAAAGCCTAATTTTTGAAGGTAGCCTATGGCTTCTGGTAGACTCTTGCTTCCTTGCCGTGAGTGATGATTTACTAACAGCAGCGCGCGCTGATTCATAACTTGTTTTGGTAGTAGTAATTAATAATCATAAACTTAAATTAACTTCACAATTTGCTTAACTTAACCATAAATTATTTTTAATTCATGTCTACTCAATAAAATTTGTCCGATGTAATTATTTTATCTTGATTTTTTATTAGTAGTCATAAATTGCTCGTGATAGTCGTGTGTAGCTATCTTTGATCTTTTAATACTTAGGTACTAACCAAGTTAAGGTGCCTAGAGTTTGAAATAACTGTATATTTTACTGGTATATAAATCATAAATTATTCTTCATATAAACGGTAGAAGGTAAATGTAAATCATTGAAAATATTAATTGATGAACGTTGATGAAACATATAAAAGCAATTGAACGTCAGTCTAAGGGATGATTGTAAAAGCTTGATTTATTGATTTGGTGGGGAATATTATAGTTTTTTAGGTTTTTGGCTATTTTTTTGAAAAATCATCAACCAAAAATGACTCATCTGTGGCAATCTGAGAAGCAGAACGTTTAAAAATCTGATATTTTCGCTACAGATATTTACTGATTCATGTTATGCAAACACTGCCTACGCTAACTACAAACAACTACGCATCAACCCAACCGACTTTTGATACCACCATCAAAAGACGTAAAACTCGTCCTGTGAAAGTGGGTGATATCACTATTGGTGGTGGGTACCCTGTGGTAGTACAGTCGATGATTAATGAAGATACCCTTGATATTGAGGGTTCTGTTGCGGCAATTCGGCGCCTACATGAAGTAGGTTGCGAAATTGTACGTGCGACGGTGCCAAGTATGGCACATGCCAAAGCGTTAGCAGAAATTAAGCAGAAGCTAAAACAAACCTATAAAGATGTACCTCTCGTAGCTGACGTTCATCATAACGGGATGAAGATTGCCTTGGAAGTAGCCAAGCATATTGAGAAGGTGCGAATTAATCCTGGTTTGTATGTATTTGAGAAACCCAACGCAAATCGTACCGAGTATACAGAAGCAGAATTTGAAGAAATTGGCGATAAAATTCGTGAAACTCTCGAACCACTTGTAATATCACTTCGCGACCAAAATAAAGCGCTGCGTATTGGTGTTAACCACGGTTCGTTAGCTGAGAGAATGCTATTTACTTACGGTGACACTCCCGAAGGAATGGTAGAATCAGCGTTGGAATTTATCCGTATTTGTGAATCGCTCGATTTTCGTAATATTGTTATCTCAATGAAAGCTTCGCGCGTTCCTGTGATGGTTGCTGCATATCGTCTCATGGCAAAGCGTATGGATGATTTTGGGATGGACTATCCTTTACATTTGGGTGTCACCGAAGCTGGAGACGGAGAATATGGACGTATAAAATCAACTGCGGGAATTGCTGCACTACTTACCGACGGTATTGGTGACACTATTCGTGTTAGCTTGACCGAGGCGCCGGAAAATGAAATACCTGTATGCTATAGCATCCTCCAAGCATTAGGTTTACGTAAAACAATGGTGGAATATGTTGCCTGTCCTTCTTGTGGACGCACATTGTTTAACCTTGAGGAAGTGTTGCACAAAGTTAGGGAAGCAACGAAACACCTAACAGGGTTAGATATTGCCGTAATGGGTTGTATTGTTAACGGGCCTGGAGAAATGGCAGATGCTGACTATGGATATGTAGGCAAAACACCCGGTTACATTTCGCTATATCGTGGTCGCGAAGAAATTAAAAAAGTCCCCGAAGACAAAGGTGTTGAAGAATTGATTAATTTAATCAAGACCGATGGACGTTGGGTTGAACCTTAAAGAGTGGAAAGTGCTGAGTGCTGAGTGCTGAGTAGGGCTGAAAGTTAGAAGTTATCAGTTAGAAGTATTACTCAGCACTCCTTACTTTACTCAGCACTCAGCACTCAGCACTCATAACTAGTTTATAAAGTTTGTATTATCTGCCACACAAATAGCCGGATTTAGGCGACAATTGGGAGAAATAATAAGATATGCGCGTAGCTGCACAGCAGTAGCGTGTGTTAGATTGAGCATACCGACTTATAAAATCTCCCATTCCGCGCAACTGTTATTATGGTAATTACTAAAAGTGGACTTGTTTTGGGTGCTACGGCAGTAACGCTGACTACAATCGCATTTACTGGCCTAGGTATTCATTCACGAGGCCAAGCACTGTTTAAAGAAAGTCCAAAAGAGTTAGTGGACGAAGTATGGCAAATTATTAATCGTCAGTATGTGGACGGCACTTTTAATCAAGTTGACTGGCAGGCTACTCGTAAACAGTATTTAAACAAGTCTTACAGTAGTAAGCAGGAAGCTTATAAGTCTATTCGGGAAATGCTCAAAAAACTGGATGACCCATATACCCGGTTTATGGATCCCGAAGAATTTAAGAATTTGCAGGTAGATACCTCTGGGGAACTTACTGGTATTGGTATTACCATTGGTCTTGATGAAAAAACCAAAAAATTAACTGTTATAGCACCCGTTGAAGATACACCAGCGTTTAAAGCTGGTGTTTTAGCGAAAGATATTATTACTAAAATCAACGGTAAAAGCACAGAAGGTATGGATACCAACCAAGCGGTATCTTTAATTCGAGGTGAAGCTGGTACAAAAGTTAACTTAACTATTTTGCGAAACGGTCAGCAAAAACAATTTAATATCACCCGCGCGAAAATCGAAATTCACCCAGTCAAATTCTCACAACAAAAAACACCTGCTGGTAATATCGGCTATATACGCTTAAATCAGTTTAGCGCTAATGCTGGTAAAGAAATGCAAGCTGCTATTAAGACTTTAGAGCAAAAGCAAGTTCCTGGCTATATTCTTGACTTACGTGGCAACCCAGGTGGTTTACTTTTCTCTAGCGTTGAAATCGCGCGCATGTGGTTAAATAATGGTACTATTGTATCGACGAAAGACCGTCAAGGTGAACAGGAGCGCGAAGTTGCTAACGGTAGAGCATTGACTAACAAACCTTTAGTAGTTTTAGTTAATAAGGGTTCTGCAAGCGCAAGTGAAATCCTTTCCGGCGCCTTACAAGATAATAGACGTGCAACATTAGTAGGTACACAAACCTTCGGTAAAGGGTTAGTACAGTCAGTGCGTCCGCTCGATGACGGTTCAGGTGTTGCGGTGACTATCGCGAAATACTTTACTCCTAACAATAGGGATATAAACAAGCATGGTATCGACCCTGATGTCAAAGTCGAGTTATCACAGCAACAAGAGCAAAACCTGTGGTTACGCGAACGTGATAAACTTGGTACTCTTCAAGACCCACAGTTTGCAAGAGCAGTAGAAGTATTACGTCAGAAAATTGCTGCAAATGGTACAACCAACACAGCTGGAAAGTAAAATACTTGTAGGGTTGGCCGGAATGCCTGCCCTTATATAATATTTTCTTATTGTGGTTGGCATTTCCCTGCGCGAATTAATCCAATGCGACGAGCTATAGCGTCTCCTTGAGAATCAAATGGACCCCATTTCTCAATAACTTCGCTATTCTCAAGATTATCATTAACGATTTCGCAGTTTTCAGTTGGACGCTTGACTATATACCATTTTTGTGTATCTAATGTATCACTCATAAGTTATGGTATCTGATGATTACAAAAAATTATAATTAAACTTCAAGTTGGGAAAAGTCAACTCCTTCAAATTTAGCAGAATTAGTCATTTTTCTTCATATTTTTGGTGCCAAAGTTTTATCCTGCCTACCAGCTAATGGTCTTATTATATAAATCATTGATAAAAACTATATTTTGTATAATTGGTATCATGTTCAAAAAAGATTTTTACTGTTAACTTAATAAAAGTTAAAAAAATTGAATATATTCCCAGTGCTAGGAACGTTTCTCAGGCGCCTTAGCAATCTTGTCCAGCTCAATTAAGGGCACAGGTATAAGCATCTACTAAGAACAAAAGATATGACTATAACTAATATTGATTAAATCTTAGACAATGATTAATAAAAATATTGTAACTTTACCTATGACCCCACAACAACGTGTGTGGTTAAGAAGAAAAGCGTTTGCAGCAGTAATTGTATTAATTGTTAGTTTAATTGGATTTGGTTTTCTGTTTGGATTTATTCCAGCACAAATTCTAGTAAAACCGAATGTAAGTTTTGAGATGCAGATGTTTGCTAGAACTGTGATTTTTTTGCTGCTTGTATACACAATATTCTCGTTCGTTGTTTGTTGGCGCCATATTCGTAATCATCTTACTGACGCGCGCGAAGGTATTCTACATGTAGAAGCTGTGCGTTTAAAAAGTAAACGTCGAATATTTCGCTCTGGTTTGCGTTATTATGGAGAGTTTGAAAAAGTGGGTTCACTGATTTTAATTCGAGATATTCGTGAAACTTACGACCAACTTGCTCTTAAAGACTGGTACCGCGTTATTTATAGTCCGCATACAAAATACGCTTGGGTCGTTCAACATTGTCCAGCGTGGTTGGAGTCAATATATAGACGTATGTGATTTAATATAAGATTGGGGACTTCGCAGAAGTTGTCGGGAATCTGAATAAAAAATCTGTTACCCTAGGTTGGTGTTGTTCATCAACTCAGAAGCGGAATATGGGAATTGGTAATATATTTACTGCGGGTGGGGTTGTTATGTACCCCCTGCTTGGGTTTTCGGTGTTGGCTGTATCGCTGATTATCGAGCGTGTGTTATTTTGGATGCAAATTAATGGGCGCCAAGAGCGGGTTGTTAAGGAAGTTTTAAGTCTCTATAAACATAATAATGTAGTTAGTACGCTCGATAAGCTCAAGCAAAACACTGATTTACCAGTTGCCCGTATATTTCTTGCTGCACTCGAACTTGAAGATGGAACTCCTGAAGAGTTTCGACTTGCGCTTGAAAGTTCCGCTCAGGCTGAAATTCCACTTTTAAAACGCTTTCAAACTATTTTTGATACGATTATTTCATTGGCGCCTTTACTTGGTCTTTTAGGAACGGTGTTAGGATTAATTGCTTCGTTCGCTTCTTTAAGTACTGATGGTGTTGGTGGCGCCAGAACGCTTGGTGTTACAGGTGGGATAAGTGAAGCGCTTGTTTCTACTGCTTCCGGACTAGTTGTAGCAATTTTTACTTTGCTATTTGCAAATATGTTTCGAGGATTACATCAACGTCAGATGGCTTTTATTCAAGAACATGGTGGACAATTAGAATTGCTTTATCGGCGCCGTTATGAAAGAGGAGAAAAATCTTATGCGTCTTCCCGATGAACCAGATGTTCCACCACAAATTAATATTGTGGCCATGATTGACGTGGTGTTTGCAATTTTGACGTTTTTTATATTCTCCAGCTTATCATTGACAAGCACTGGCGGATTACCTGTTAGTTTACCAGGCGCCGGAACATCACAACAGCAAAATACTGATGAGGCAGATATTTCTATTACTATTGATGCACAAGGACAGATTACTGTTAACGCACCAGGACAGACTAATGTTGATAATAAACAAGTAGACATAAAAGATTTAACCCAAGAGATTCAGGGTATAGTTGGAAATAGTCAAGGTAAGTTAGTCGCAGTCAGCGCGGATAAAAACAGTAACTATGGTCAATTTGTAGCAGTTATGGACAGTTTGCGTCAGGTCCCAGGTTTACGTATCGCCGTACCAACACGATAACCATAACTCTTATCGAACGGCTAAACTGGAACAGCAGGGTAAAATAAGCGCTATCCAATAAAAACAAAATGACTGATATGACAAGTAACCGTGACTACACACTAATTATCGACAAAAGCGGCAGTATGTCCACCCCAGACCAAGTTGGGGGTAAAAGTCGCTGGGATATCGCGCAGGAGTCAACGCTTGCACTCGCGCGTAAATGTGAGCAATTTGACCCAGATGGAATTACTGTATATGTATTTTCTGGGAAGTTTAAACGTTACGATGATGTAACTTCACAGAAAGTAGCGCAAATTTTCATGGAGAATGACCCAGCGGGAACTACGAATTTGGCTGGAGTGTTACAAAATGCTACAGATAATTACTTCCAGCGTAAAGCTTCGGGTCAAACGAAACCAAATGGTGAGACTATAGTAGTAGTCACAGATGGTGAGCCAGATGATAGAAAAGCCGTGTTCGAGGTAATTATTAATGCATCTCGACAAATGGAGCGAGATGAAGAGTTAGCAATTACTTTAATTCAAGTTGGTTCAGACCCCTCAGCTACAAAATTTCTGAAAGCGTTAGACGACCAGTTGACTGGAGTCGGCGCCAAGTTCGATATTTGTGATACTGTAACGCTTGATGATATGGAAGACATGAGTCTTACAGAGATTTTAATGAACGCAGTAACAGATTAATAGCAAAACTTAATAATGATTAATAGAGGAGAATATAACGATGTTAGAAAATCGTGATTATACATTAATTATCGATAAAAGTGGTAGCATGGCAACTCCTGACCAAAAAGGAGGCAAAAACCGGTGGTTCACAGCACAAGAATCTACTTTTGCACTTGCAAGTAAATGTGAACAATTTGACCCAGATGGCATTACTGTTTACGTATTTTCAGGTAAATTTAAACGATACGAAAACGTGACATCGAGCAAAGTTTCACAAATTTTTGTGGAAAATGACCCTTCCGGAACCACTGACTTAGCTGGTGTATTAAAACACGCTACAGATAACTATTTTGAACGTAAAAATGTAGGTCAAACAAAACCAAACGGAGAGACAATTTTAATAGTAACCGACGGAGAACCCGATGACCGTAAAGCTGTAATGCGAGTTATTATTGAAGCATCTCGACGCATGGAACGCGATGAAGAATTAGCGCTTTCTTTTATTCAAGTTGGAACTGACCAGCAAGCAACACGCTTTTTGAAAGTATTAGACGACGAACTGCAAAGTGCAGGCGCCAAATTTGACATTTGTGACACAATTACAATGGAAGACATGGAAGATATGAGTTTATCTGAAGTGTTATTAAATGCAATTAATGATTAAGGTTAGCATGTAAGGACGGGCAAGGATGCCCGTTTCACAAGAAAAGTTTATGGGATATACAACTACATTTACTGGTTATTTTGAACTTGACCGTCCTTTGTATGACTTTCAGGTACTTTATTTATTAGAATTTGCTCGTACCCGACGAGTTAAGCGCAACGTCGCAATGCTTACTGCAATTCCTGATTCTCTTCGCGACGCTGTAGGTTTAGAATTAGGTGAGGAAGGATGTTATTTTATCAACGAGTCTCACTCAGAAGCTGATGCCTCAATTATTGATGATAATCGTCCTCCAAAAGGGCAACCGGGATTATACTGTCAGTGGCAACCAACTTTTAATGGACGTGGGATAGAATGGAACGGTCATGAAAAGTTTTATAAATACGTTGAGTGGTTGCAATATATAATAATTAATTTTATTGCTCGCTGGGGTTATGAACTAAACGGAACTGTTACTTGGCAAGGTGAGTCAGAATCAGATATTGGCGAAATTGTAGTCGTAAAAAACAAAATTGTACAGCCACACAATGCCGAAGCTAAATTAAAAACCATTACTAGTCCAGTTATAGTACCCGGAAATATTTGGCAGGGACTTTACGCTGTTCATCAGAAAGATTCACACGTATTAGCAAGTTGGGTATCTGCTTTGCACTGCTGCAATGAATTAGGCTATCCTGATACTGCTAACTGGATTGAAGCAAATTTAATTGGATTATACGGCGCCGGCATAAACAGAGGATTTCAAAACCAAGAAACAGGAGCAGTATTTATTCCAAATTGTTATCCAATGGGTTAAATATTTGTTTGCCTCTATGCAATAAGTATTATTACTTGCTACTTTAGTTTGCCCTTTGGGTAGAAGACTTTAATGGCTAGATAAATTTAACATGCATGAGTAGTAGGGAGTAGTTGATTATAAGGTTGAGAAAGGTATGCGTTGGCAACTGGGTCGTCGAAGTGATAATGTTGAAGACCGTCGCGGCGCCTCGATAAGTGGGCCTGTGGTTGGTGGTGGTATCGGGGCTTTGGTATTATCGTTGATTGTGGCGCTGTTAGGTGGCGACCCAAGTGTAATTTTACGGGAGAGTGCAAGAACTGATAATCCTCCTGTAAATTCTCCTCGTTCTTCTCGTTCCGCAGCAGAAAATCAAGCAGCTGATTTTGTATCGGTTGTGTTAGCTGATACTGAAGATGTTTGGAATCAAGTTTTTAGGGAGAAAGGACGGAATTATGTTGAACCTAAGCTAGTTTTATTCTCTGGTAGAGTCGAATCTGCTTGTGGTCTGGCAAGTTCCGCTGTTGGGCCATTTTATTGTCCCGCTGACCAAAAGGTTTATATTGACTTGAGTTTTTACCGAGATTTGAAGAACAAATTTCAGGCACCAGGAGATTTTGCACAAGCGTATGTAATTGCTCATGAAGTCGGACATCACGTTCAAAATCAACTTGGTATTTCCGATAAGGTTCGCAGTTTACAAAGTCGAGTTGGTAAAACACAGGCAAATCAACTTTCTGTACGATTAGAATTGCAAGCAGACTGTTTTGCTGGAGTTTGGGCAAACCGCGCGCAACGGTCACGCCAAATTTTAGAACAAGGTGATATTGAAGAAGCAATTAACGCTGCTAGCAGTATTGGAGACGACCGTCTGCAAGAGCGTTCACAAGGTTATGTTGTACCTGACTCGTTTACACATGGTAGTTCTGCACAGCGAGTAACTTGGTTTAAACGCGGTATTCAATCAGGTGATATTAACCAATGTGATACTTTTCAACAAAGCATTTAAAGTGATTAGGGGAAACGTTTCCCCTTTATGAACCTATTATTATCCAGACGCGCTTTGCGAATTTAATTAAAAAGGGATAAAAGTTGATTCGTCTCTATCCCAGTCGCGACCTTGGCAAAATTCATCAATCCAATTGGCTAATTTACGACGGTTAACGGTTGATAATTGATTAACTTTGTTTTGTATTTCTGGCGCCAGTTTATAATTGCTCTTAATTGGTGGTGCCGTTGTTACTGCTGATATTGGTATATCACGTATAGATGTTTGAGTTACAAGTGCTACTGATTGTAATGATTTAATTTCATTTCGGCTCGTCGCAACTGCTAGTTGGGTGTGTTTTTTTGTACTAACTACTGTATCGGTCGCTGTATGTTCTACGGCACCTAACACTGTTTGATGCTGTAATGAATAATTGGGTGTAATGTAGGTAACTAGTTCAGGTTTATTTTCGGGATGTTTATAACTAGTTTCCTCTGTTTTTTGTTCGGGTTTGTTTAAATTATCAAGTCGTTTAAGTTCGTTGTCAGGATTAAAATTAAGACCCAATGCTGCTATCATGTCGTCTGGATTTGTATTTAAATCCACAAGTAGTGGTAATATGTCAACTAAGTTTGGTTCTAATACCGAAACTGTCGCTAACACAAAACTAGATAATGGGCGCCGTTCTCCATCAAATACTGCCCAAATTTGCATTTTTTCTAACCAGTGGCGATTTTGTTGGTAGTAGTACAGCCACTTTTGCTTTAACGATTGACGCAACTCCTGGATATTCATTGATTTAAAAGTTTTAATTATTTTCTTCCTTTGGGTGGAAGCGCGCGTAAAGCATTTTTGCAACTCTTTGATTTTTTCGCAAATGTTGCTCGACAACTAGGGGCACTTCGTGCGCTTGTACACCAGAGTACCATACCATATCAGGTACAACTAACACCATCGGGCCATTACCGCATTGTCCTAAACAACTGCTTGCTGTGACATTGACTCCGGAAACAGGATGTGCTTGAAAAGCTTCTAAAACAGATTTGGCGCCAGCTTTACGGCAAGTACGATTTTGACATACTCGCACGCACCGAGAATATTCTGACTCTGGTACAGGTAAAGAATTTGAGGAAGAAACAGCACTCATTACGATTTTAGATTGGGGATTGGGGAAAAGATTAAGAGTAACCTTTTCCCTTTACTTTAATTATCTGGTGAAAGACCTTTTGATTTCAGCCACTCAGGGTTGAAAAGTCTTGACTGATAACGCGCACCACTGTCACAAAGTATAGTCACAATGGTAGAGCCAGGTTTCAAAAGTTTTGCCATCATCACGGCGCCTGCTACATTAATACCTGTTGAACCACCCATTAATAAACCTTCTTTGCGTAATAGCTGGTAAACTACCTTAATTGCGTCTTCGTCATGAACTTGAATCGCATCGTCTGCTTTCAAGTCCTCCATATTGGCTGTGACGCGACTATTACCAATACCTTCGGTAATTGAACTTCCTGACATGTTTAGTTCACCAGTTTTAACATAACTATATAGGGCACTGCCCATTGGGTCGGTGAGTACGCATTTAATGTTAGGATTTTTTTCCTTTAGAAACATCGAAACCCCAGCAAACGTACCACCTGTACCAGTCGCGCATGTCCAACCATCTACTTGACCGTCTGTTTGTTCCCAAATTTCTCGTGCTGTAGTTTCATAATGCGCGCGACGGTTTGCTAAATTATCGAACTGGTTTGCCCAAATAGCGTTTTCCATTTCTGACGCTATTCGACCCGAAAGCCGAACATAATTATTTGGGTCTTTATATGGTACCGCCGGAACTGGACGCACTTCCGCACCTAGCGCGCGTAATGCATCCATTTTTTCCTGTGACTGTGTATCTGGAATAATAATCAAGCACTTGTAACCTTTAGCATTACAAATATGAGCTAATCCAATACCAGTATTACCCGCAGTTCCTTCGACTACAGTCCCACCTGGTTTAAGCAAACCTTTTTCTTCGGCATCTTTAATAATATAAAGCGCAGCACGGTCTTTGACAGAACCCCCAGGATTAAGAAATTCAGCTTTTGCTAGGATATTACATCCTGTTTCTTCACTAAAACTCTTAAGTTTAATTAGTGGGGTGTTGCCGACTGTACCCACAAACCCGTCTTTAATGTCCATTTTACTTACCTTTTGTTCTTCACATATAAAAATTTTGACTCATTCAGGCAAGTTTCTGGCATTTAAAGGCGCCTATATGCCATTTTTCGATTTGCAGGAATCCATATCCATCCATACAAAGGAACAAAAATCAGCGTCAAACCACTAAAAACAATAGCTATAGTACTTCTTTTTTGTTTATTATCTAATCGATTAAATTCGTTTAAAACGATTTTTCTTTGTTCTCCCACTAGTTTGAGCTTGTCTAACAAGTCCTGCTGCTCTAATGTGGGGTTTTGAGGAATCTCAACTTTTGATAAACTATCAGGTGGTGGGTCAGTATATCCAACTATATGCTTTGCAAAACCCCAAAGACCTCTTGACTTTTTGGCAGGGAAAGTTTTTAACGTTTCTGAATATACTTGATTATATGTAGTATTTACTTGCCCTAACTTTTGCTCAACTATTGAGCGTTGCTTACCGACTCCGATGTAAGCATGAATGTTGAAACCCATCCATACTGTACATGCAACAGATAAGGCGCCTAACCCTATGCGTGTGCGGTGTATCTTTTTATCTTGGTGGGCAATTCGTCCTAACATGATATTGACTTTAGCTTTTAAAACTTCTTGCGTTAATTCATAGTGATGAGCAGTACATTCCACCCATTCTTCAAGAAGCTTTATGTATGGTTCGTGCAATTCTGATGCATCGCTAAATTGCGCCATCGACTTTGCTAAATGATAATCGTTTGCATATGTCTTTAGATGTTGTACAAGATTAGCTGTCGGTGTGTGTAAGTTGAATACTTGGTGAGAGTTATCTAGGCGCCACTTATTATTTAGACCAGATTTTAGCTTTACTGATTGCTGCCACAATTCATTATCAACTAACTCAATGGCTTCGACAACTCTATTCGGGCTGCTATCGTAGATTGTGACCATAAGCATACGAACGAGATAAGCTTCATTATTATCCCGCGTTCTTATGCATAAATTACCTTAATTAGCCATATGTTTATATAAGTATACATAGTCATGCTCGCACTACATAGCATTAATACCTCGTATATCTGTATTATATGCCTTTTTGTTGAATTTTTGTGCGCCATTGGCGCACATTTTAGAATCAGATGATAAAAGATTGTATGAATTATTCATGGTATACTTTCTCGCTTTGACGTGCGATAATAACACTATTACTGTATCGGCGGATAAGTTAACCTGAATTATTAAGTTTTTTAAAGTTTTAATTCATATATACATTAGTTATACAAAACTTTGTACAATACGAGGATGTAAAAAAAGAAAAGTATAAAGGCTTTTCAGATAGGTAAAGGCCTAAATTACATAATTAATAAATTAAACACAAGGAACATCTATGCAAACAGTTGAATATGTTAAAGAAGAAGAATTTGACTCAATTTTAACTCCTGATAGTGGGCTGGTTGTGTTTGATTTTACGGCTAGTTGGTGCGGTCCTTGTAAGATGATTGCTCCTTTGATGGATAAATTAGCTCAAGAGTATGCGGGTCGTGCTAAAGTAGCTAAGATAGACTTAGATCAAAGTAAAACTCTTGCTAAAAGGTTGGGTATTCGCAGTATTCCAGCAGTAATGATTTACAAAGATGGTAATTTGATGGAAACGATTGTTGGGGTATCTCCTTATGAGAGATTCAGCACAGCTTTAACAAATTTACTTTAGCGTAGGATGGGGGTTGGGTTGTGCAAAGCCTCCACCCAACCTACAATTTTTATTGACGCAGATTATTGAAGCAGGGCGCCGCTTACCTCGGCGTTTAAAACTCTAAAATTCCTTGCTCAAAAGCTATTAATTAAAGCTTTTCCTCTAATTGGTGCCCATCATTAGCCGTCGGCGCAGCATTAAACCAAGCGATACAGTGATACCCATAGTAACTAAAGTCAAACCAGTTGTTGGTTCTGGTACTTTTTGCGGAACTTGAATGGAACCGCTTACCTTCGCTTGCCCTTTTAAAAGAATAGTTTCTCCTAAAATAACTTGGTCTTCTTCAGAAAAATCAAGTATACCAGTGGCGCCTTGAAATATGCCCTCGCCGCCTGTGATATTTAAAACACCAGACCCCTTAGCAGTTAGTTTTTCAAAATCAATTTTAGCCCCAGCATCGGCGTTTCCAAATAATTTGTTGGCGCCGTCTCCAAAGGTAATAAAGCCTTGTGGATACCCCTGCAAACCAAATATCGTTGGGTCTACATTAAAGCGAACGTCTCCGGTAGTAACGTTAGTTCGAGAATATACTAGCCCGGTGTATGTATCTAAGCCATAAGGTGCGTCGGTACTTACAGCACTCTCAACTACCTCTGAAAGGTCATCAACTATTGGGTTAATTTTAATTGTTGTTTCGTAATTGCCGCTAAATGGGTAGATAATTTGTGCGTTTGCTCTAGCTGCACCTAAAACAAAATTAAGTAAAGTCAGAACTACCGGAAAAACCCACACACCACGTTGTCGGAGTATCATTTATAAGCCTCCAATATTAAAGAAATATTAACTTGCACAAAGGCTAATCCTAACCTGTGCAAATTGATGAATAAATAGCTTTTTCGACTCTACTTATTAATAAATATCAAATTCTAAGTTCTTTTCCTATTCATAATCTTTTGCTTAACTTGTAATTTTTTTTGCTGTTGCAAGAAAAATTTAGAATAACAAGGTATTCACTCTACTTTTAATACAAATAATGATTGGCGCCCTACCAATATCATGTGGGTGCTAACTCAATGGCGCCTTTACACATCATTCATCTTAATTAGCTATATATTTATATAATTATATATAATTAGGATTGCACTACCTAGCATTGATGCTTGTATATTTGTATTATATGTCGGCGGATAAATAAAGCAAAAATACAAAGAAAGAGACTTATGGCCACAAACGAACCACAATCGATTAATGACCGCTTAACCCGTCTAGAAAATCTGTTTGCCAATATTGGCGAAAAGGTAGTTGAACATGACAACAGCATTGATGTATTAGTCGCAAAGGTAGTTGAACATGACAACAATATTGATGTATTAGTCGCAAATATTATGCAGCTAACTGAAAATGTTAATAAATTGACTCTTCAAGCAGAACAAGATAGAGCGCAAGCAGCACAAGACAGAGCGCAAGCAGCACAGGATAGAGAACAGGACAGAGCGCAAGCAGCACAAGACAGGCAGCAAGCAGCCATTGACCGTCAAGAGTTCAGAAATGAAATACGACGCATCTGGGAATATTTGCGAAACCGTAACGGTGGCAGCAGTCCAGCAACATGATTCATAGATAATACTGCATGTAAATAAATAAAGCAAAGATACAAACAACGAGACTTATGGCTACAAACGAACCACAATCGATTAATGACCGCTTAACCCGTCTAGAAAATCTGTTTGCCAATATTGGCGAAAAGGTAGTTAAACATGACAACAACATTGATGTATTAGTCGCAAAGGCAGTTGAACATGACAACAATATTAATGTATTAGTCGCAAAGGCAGTTGAACATGACAACAATATTAATGTATTAGTCGCAAAGGCAGTTGAACATGACAACAACATTGATGTATTAGTCGCAAATATTATGCAGCTAACTGAAAACGTCAACAACTTGACTCTTCAAATAGCACGAGATAGAGAACAAGATAGAGCGCAAGCAGCACAAGACAGGGAGCAAGCAGCGCTCGACCGTCAAGAGTTCAGAAATGAAATACGACGCATCTGGGAATATTTGCGAAACCGTAACGGTGGTAGCAGTACGCCGCCAACATAAGCCCATGAACGTAAAAATTCTATAATTTGAGTTCGGGAACGTTTACCCATTGAGATTTTTGGTTAGATTCGTGGGCTAAGTCCATTAATAATTGTGAATATACTCCTTCTTTTAATGAAGGTGTGACTGGTTGAAGAAGGTCTATAGCTTTTACCCAGTTATCGATGACGCGGATAAATGCTGAAATTCTTCCGTCTGCGTAGTTTTTGGGGAATAAGTAATGGTTGGGTATTTCAATTTCTGCTTGCGGTTTGCCTACTTTATTTCCTAAGACGTGAAACCCGTTGACGTAATCTTTTTGATTTTCACTGCCTAATACTAATGTTCCTTCATCCCCATATACTTCTATCCAATGTGGACGATGTGCGTGTACTACTGCACTAATTGTTAGTTGACATGGTGTTCCATCTGCTAATTCCAGCATCAACATACATGTGTCGTCGCTATCTACTGGTTTTAATTCGCCTGTACTGGGGTCTGTACGATTTGGAATTGCAGTGGTAAGGTTTGCGCTAAGTTTGTTTACTGAACCAAATAACCAATGTATATAATCGAATGCGTGGGAACCTAATGAACCTAATGCTCCTCCTCCCTGGTATGAACGTGAGTACCAGTTCCAAGGTCGTGATGTGTCAGCGCGTGAGGCGCCTAACCAGTCTATTCTAATTAAACGTTTTTTTCCTACATATCCTTGTGCTAGTAGTTCAGCGAAGAATTGCCACCCAGGTATAAAGCGGAATTCAAAGTCTACTGTAGCAGTAACACCTTTTTGATTTGCTAGGTGATATAGTTCTATGGCTTGGTTTACATTTAAAGTTACAGGTTTTTCTAAGAGTAAATGTTTACCCGCTTCTAAAGCAGTTTTTGCCATTTCGTAGTGGAGAAATGGTGGTGTTGATATACTAACTGCTTCAACTTCAGATAAATTGACAATATCGCTGATATCGGAGCAAGCATGAAGTATATTGTTCGCAGCAGCAATTTGCTTGGCTTTTTCTAAATCGCGATGATAAACAGCAACTACTTGGGTGCGATGGTGCGCTTGAAATGCAGGAATATGAACCTTATTCCCAAATCCCGTTCCAATTACAGCAACACCAATCGCGCGTTGATTTGATTCCGAAGCTAGCACCATAGATAAATTTATTTTATAAATGTAATTAAGCGTTCTCCAACTTTATATAACTTTACCTTGTAACGTGCTAAACAAGAAATTAAGTATATAATTTGTAAAAATTTTTCCCTCTTACCTCGAACTATTTTTACAATGATTGTTTCGGAGTTACCTCAAATAATTTTTGAGAACGATAAAAACAAACATCAAATTCCATAAAAAAGTTTGCCTGTCCTAGAATCAGCGGTAGTGCCTTACGGTTGTTTGCTAAAGTTATTTGTAATTTATAGTGTGATACCATCCATAACAATAGCTCAATCAGTACATGAGTATGCTTTTTGTTTTCAGCTTGTGCTTTAGTCATAAAAGCTTCTGTGAGGTTTATTATGTAAATGTAATGTGTACTATTTAAAAAAACATGACCCTAACCCTCAACTTACCAAAAGAGATAGAAAAATATCTCATACAAGAAGCCCAGCAAAAAGGACTTTCAACAGAAGCTTACACTTTGCAACTCTTGACAGAGTATATTACGTTAAAAGCAAAACAGGCTAAAGCTATTAGCGTGCTTCAGTCGTGGATTGATGATACGGATGCTCAAGAACAACAGGAGACGGGAGAGTATTTGATTCATGCTTTAGATGAAAATCGATTATCAGAACGCAAACTATTCCCAAATGAGATGAAAGGTGTAACCTGGTGAGCCAAGTTGTGCTGTTGGATACAGGATCTTTAGGTCTAATTACAAATCCAAAATTGTCTGCTGAGAGTACAGCTTGTAACCGCTGGTTGTAAATGCTTATCGCGTCAAATGTACGAGTTATAATTCCGGAAATTGTAGACTACGAACTTCGTCGGGAATTATTACGTGCAAATAAGGTAAAAGGTATTGCTAAATTAGATGAGTTAGGTGAATTGTTAGAATATTTACCATTAACAACCGCTGTGATGCGTCAAGCTGCATTACTATGGGCACAAGCGCGTCAAAAAGGACAACCGACAGCAGGAGATAAAACAATAGATGGAGATATGATTTTAATTGCACAAGCTGTAATAATTAATACGCCAGATTCTATAATTGCAACAACCAATGTAGGTCATTTATCTAGGTTTTTCCCTGCTGATTTATGGAATAATATAACTCATAGCGAAAAAATATATGCCTAGGAATATTAAAATAGCCTGTAAACACTAGCTTCATGTTTTGAAAGCTTATGGCAGATGTAAATGGCACTTGGTTGGGTACGTACTGGCAACAAGAAACAGCGACTCGCTTTGAAATTGCACTTATCCAAAGTGGTAAAACTTTAAGCGGTTCTATTTTAGATGACGGCTATTTGGGGGAAGCGCGCCTCCAAGGTGAACTAGTTGGACGAAGTATCACTTTTATTAAGCGCTACCTAACTACTTCTCAAGCACCTATAACATATATTGGCACAGTTTCAGAGGATGAGGATTATATGCAGGGAGAGTGGAATATAGGGAGGTGGGACTTCGGCGCCTGGGAAGCTCGACGCAGTGGCGAAAATTTGGTTGTAGATTTAGAAAAAAGTCGAATAGCTTTAATTTCTTGAGTAGGACAGGCTATAAGCTTATCCTACGCGACAATTTATTCATATTACTAAAATCTTAGGATTTCTTGGTCATAATTTTCTGGAACTGGCTCAATTTCCCAAACTATTCCTTCTCCTGGTTCTAAAGCTACTTCAACGAACAACTGTTCGGCTGCTGTAGTGGCAATATCTTCGTTGTCAGGGAATGATTGTAAATCTTCGGTTAGCAGTTTAAGCTTGAAACCTCCAGGTATTATACCAATTCCGCCTGAGCGCAGTTCAAATCGCCATGTTGTATATTCTTCGTTAATTTGAGGAATTATACGAAGTTCATATTCCTGTCCTGCTATTGTTAATTGTCGTGCCAAAATACTTGTTGGCGCCGTTTGTTCGATACTCCGTGCGGCGCCGCTTAGTTGTAGATTAATATTGCTCCAACCTAATTGCTGTGCTGCTTGAGTTACTCCGTTTCGTAGCCACTCGATTATAGATTGTTGTGGTTGTCCAATACGATGCTGATATAAAGAGGAACGCCAACCACCATTTTGAATTAAGGCGCCCCACGTTTGAAAAGGTATTTCGAGACGAGGTGATACAATATCTGGGTTTCCAAGACGCATGATCAGATTTTGAGCAACTGTAGTAGATAAAGCTGGTAAAGATGATATTTCTGCACGAGTTGGTTCATTGGCAAATTCAGATATAGCGAAAGATAATATATTTATGTCGCTAATATCACTAGCATCAAGCGCGTAAGTCCGAGTGTAAGAACTATATACTCCTTGTGTCTTGAGTTGTAAATGTGTACAGTAGCCCCAAACGCGAATACATCTATCTTCAGGTACAATTTGCACTCCTAAATAATAATCTCCTGCCCAACCTGGTATATCTATCCATTCTTGGGGAACTCGTAACTCACTCAAATCAATCGTTTCTTGTGGAACTAAAATGATTCTCGTGGAGTCTATATTAATAACGGTCCCGTTAACCAGTTCCCAATAACTGGGTAATGCAGTGGTATTATAAGATACCTTTGCCTGAGAAGCTAAATCTTGTTGTAACCACGGCAAGATACTACTTAGGCAAAGTTCATTTATGTATGCTTGATAACGCGCGGTTGCGTTAGAATAAAATTTATCCCAAGCTTGGTTATAAGCTTGTTGTGGTATTTCCAAAATTAAATCGGTTGCGGATGCGAAAGTTAGTAAGTTCATGATTTTAAGTAGAAAGTGCTGAGTGCTGAGTGCTGAGTGGTGAGTGTTAAGTTTTGAGTGGTGAGTGTTAAGTTTTGAGTGGTGAGTGCTGAGTGTTAAGTTTTGAGTGCTGAGTGCTGAGTGCTGAGTGGTGAGTACTGAGTTTTTTATTCAAGACTCCTCACTCCTAACTCTTAACTCATAACTACACTCAGCACTCAGCACTTTTTACTCAGCACTATAGTAAGACTGTAACCATTGTTCTATAACCGAATTCATACTTTTTAGTATGTCTGACGTAATAGATATATGCAGTTTTTCTTTACTCCAGGTAAAAACTGCTTTGAGTAGGGTTTCGCGGATTTTGTTCAGGCGCCGTGATATCGTGTACTGTGGTATTTCAAGTTGCTTCGCAATTTGCTGCTGCGTTAGTCCTTGCGTATAATAAAGCTTTAAGATTTGTTGCGCTTCTAGTTCAAGCTTATTTACTGCTTCAATCAAAACTTGGCTTATTTCCGAAAGTTGAGAATTACGAGTTTGTTGTTCTTCTTCGGCTATTATCGAGATTAGTGGCGAATTTTCATTACTAGGTATATTATCGATAATTTCGTAGGTATCTTCGCTTCCTGTGGGTGTGTTGATGGAAGTTACTGTCGGATACAGAAAATTGCGTATAGATAAAGCACAGGTTTGCATCCAGCTTTCTAAAGTTTGCGCGTTGATTTTTGATGGCGCCTGATCGTTGTATGCTTTTGTAATAGCATCCCACGTTTTGTTATCGGGACGCGAAAGTTTACGGCTAGTGTTGGTTTGAGTTGGAGCGTATATTAATTGATAACAGTTCCAAGCGTTGGTATAGCTAGTAATCTTTTCTTTAGATAACCCTGCCGCTTCTAAAGATTCTACTAAACGTTTTTGACTCGTTTTGCGTAACATTCCCCAAGTTGAACAGATATCAACTTCGTGACGTTGACGTAGCGTTTCGCGAATAATCGAACTGAAGCTAGTACTAGCATAGTTTTTGAGTATAAAACCTTGACTCGGATTAAATCCTTTCAAAATACGCTCAATTTGTGTTATAGCAATTTGGAAGAAGTCAGGTAGCGAATGCTGAGTATTGCTAAAAGTTTTCGCTAATTTCTGGGAACTCCAGTAACAAGGTTCTTGGAGATATGCGTTTAAATGATAAAGAGCAATACCTTTTACCTGTTCTTTCTGCCAGCGTTTGTACCAGTATATAGCCCAAACATTGTCAGAAGTCTCTTCTGGATTTTGATTTATACAGCTTTGAATACTGCGACGCAACCTACCGTCTTTTACCCAATTTTGGAAACGTTCCGCATCGAATTGGATAAAAGTTGAAAATTTGTCAATAATGCTTTGCCTCTGATGCATAAACTCACGCTTAATTATAAAATTTTTTAGAACAGGCGCCTGCTTATTATACATTTTGGCTCGTAGTAGCGCAGAGAGCGCGATCCTAAAGCAATTACAATTAACTAAAAACCCACGTTCACTATTTTATGCCCCAAGATAACCAAATCGCCGTTAAATTCCATAATGTTACACTGCGTCGCAATAACCGTGATTTGGTATCTAACCTAAACTTTAATATATATAAAGGTGAAGCTTTGGTATTACTAGGACGTAGCGGTAGCGGTAAGACGACAACGATGAAGTTGATTAACAGACTTTTAGCGCCAACTCAAGGTGAGGTATTATTCGATGGTATACCGACAACCCAATGGGACGAAATTAAACTGCGGCGCCGGATAGGGTATGTTATCCAAGAAACAGGATTATTTCCGCATTTTACGGTTGAACGTAATATTGGTTTAGTACCGTCTTTGGAAAAATGGAAACCAAAGCAAATTAAAACACGCGCGCATGAGTTACTAAATTTGGTAGGTTTGGAACCTTCAACTTTTGCACAGCGCTATCCACATGAACTTTCGGGAGGACAACGACAACGAGTTGGTGTTGCGCGCGCACTTGCTGCTGACCCACCAATGCTGCTTATGGATGAACCGTTTGGAGCATTAGACCCAATAACGAGATTGGAAATTCAAAAAGAATTTAAACGGTTACAGCAAGACTTAGGGAAAACTGTTGTTTTTGTCACTCACGACATCCAAGAAGCGTTTGTTTTGGCTTCACGTATTGGCTTAATGCACCAAGGTGAGTTAATTGTATTAGAGGCGCCACAACAGTTTCGGAATTCTCAACACCCTGAAGCTAAAGCGTTTTTACAATGCTTGTAGGTTGGGTCGAGGCTAAAAGAACCCAACATAATGTATATAAATTTTACCAATGTTGGGTTCCGTTCCTCCACCCAACCTACGTATTTGTTTTAGAAAAACTGCATAAGCTTGCTGCGTCTAGAAATAGAGCATTAACAGGTACCTTGAGGGGTGTCGTAGTACAAATTGCAATTCTTAGAAGGAGGTGAAACAATTAATAGTGATTAGCGTTGAGTAAAATCACTGTGGTCTTAGTGTCTAAATATTGTGAATTTGTCAAGCTATCTAATAATGGTAGGCGCCTTGTTGAAATGATTGTCGCAGCTAAAGACTATTTACATAACCAGTTTCCCACACTTGCCTCGGACTCGGATGTCGCGGTACAGCAACAGCTTTGGCAACTTATGCACAAACAGCAAGCAAGTAACATCATACCTGAAATTTGTTTGCGCTGCTATATCTCTCATCAAATTTACCAAGCTTGCGTCGATTTAGGTGCCAAATTTGGGAGGCAGCACGGTTTTAACTGTGAAGATTTATTACCGCTTGTGTTGGGAGATGAGGTGCTGCAAAAGTTTCAGTATCAACAAGCCAAAACTAGTTCTTACAAGTCTATAGCAACGACGATATTTAAAACGTATAACCCTAGTAAAGGTTCGTTGAATACTTGGGTAAGTCGGTATGTAAAACAGCATCCAGACCTCAAAAAGTTTCTACTTGAGCATGGTGTGTTTTTAGTTAGCGATTGGGCATTGTTAAATGATACAAATCCTAAAGAATTACAACGAATTTTAACAGAAATGTATCATTTGGTAACGGATGAGGTTAATAAAGCTTGTGAATTGTTGATAAGCTATCATGCAGTATACCGTGCAGACCGTTTACAACAGCTTGCAGGTTCGACTTTACCGTGCCAACCTCCAACTAGTGAGCAGTTATCTCGCATTGCCGAAGATTTAAAAACCCGCATGGCAGGAAAAAATTTAAGTAATGAAGCTGTTTTAAGGCAATTACAATTTGTCGCTGCTAAATTACGCGAGTACCGAATTATTGCACGAGGTGGCGCCATCAAAACGCTATCTTATAACCAAAAGGAAGTTGAGCCAATTGTTGAGCATAAACAAGCAATATCAAATAACGAAGACGAAGAAGAAAACGAATTTATAAAGTTATATCAAAAAGAGTTGATAGAATCTTTAGACCAAGCGCTTTCTCTTGTTATAGAAGAATTTACCGCAAAACTTCAGCGTCGGCGCCCGTCCCAAGTTGAATCATTTATTAAAGGTTTAGAGTTATTTCACTGTCGAGGTGAGTCTATGACTCATATTGCACCGCAAATCAACCTCAATAAGCAATATGAAGTAACACGTTTATTAAAACTTAATGATTTACGTGCGGATGTTCGACAAAGATTGTTATTAATCTTGCGTACCAAAGTTATTGATATAGCAAAACAATTTACCGATATCGAACAACTACAAACCTTAGATGAAAAAATCGACGAAGCATTATCAGAACAAATTACCAAAATTATTACAGAAGCAGAATCTGAAACTAAAAACCCAGTTCGTGACCAACCTCTCAAAAGTCTCTTTGCACAACGTCTTTGCTTTTATTTAGACAAGAATTCAGAATTCAGAATTCAGAATGCAGAATGTTTAACTCCTAACTCCCTACCTGCTGACTCCTGACCCCCCTACCTGCTGACCCCTAACTCTCTACCTGCTGACTCCTGATTTTCCTACCTGCTGACCCCTGACCCCCTACCTCCTAACTCCCTACCTGCTGACCCCTGACCCCCTACCTCCTAACTCCCTACCTGCTGACTCCTGACCCCCTACCTCCTAACTCCTGACCCCCCTACCTGCTGACTCCTGACCCCTATGAACGAACCTACTTATCTTACTGACACTGACTGGCTCGACTGGCAATCAATTGGTGATGATAGCACCGAGCTGGCGCCTGAACAAATTCAACGCGCGGCACAATTGAGTTTAGCTATAACTTCTCCTGAGCAAAGTTGGCAAATTTACCTTAATGCTTTAGGTACTATTGGCTTTGAAGAATGGATGGCTGAACGCACGCCTGATTTAGATGTTATTATTTCCGAGTCAAGTATTTGGCAAGTAGCTTACTCAAATATACTAGCTGCTGCTTGCAATATTCAAGTCGGCGCCTTTAAGGTATGTGTAATTACAGCAAACAAGGTTGGAGACTTACAAAGTATTCCTTTTGCTGTCTTAGATGTTCCGAAATTAGCAGCGCACTTCTATGTGCTGATGCATGTTGAGGAAGAACAACAGAAAACTAATGTATTTGGGTTTATAAGTTATCCACAGTTTCAAAGCTATAAACAACAAGCTTCGTTACAAGTTGAAGAAGATTGGACTTATGCTTTACCAAATGAGCAACTAAATTTTGATACTGATGCATTGCTCTTAAATTTACGCTGTTTGGATGCAAGTGCAATTAATTTACCCGATGTACAATGTAATATACCAGCTGTACAAACTGACACATCTTTAGCCCTACAGCAAAAGTTAACTGGGTTACAATCAGAACTAAGAAAGCATCCTTCACAGTTTTTGACGGTGGAGGAAGCGAAAACACTACTTACTAATTCTGATTTAATTAATTGGTTGTATGCCAGAGCGACTACAGAAGTTGTTACAAATGCGTCAAATAGTCAAATTGCCCAACCTGTACAGTCAATACAATCTTTTATCAATGTTGGTCTTTGGTTACGTAATCAAATTGATACAGTTGCTTCTGAATTAGGATGGATGTTAATGCCAACTTTCGCACCATCTCCATTACGAAGAAGCGAAGATTTTAAACCTATTCGCGAAGCATTAAAAAAACAAGGTATTGACATTCCTTCACATGCTCAAGGCGCCGAGCGTGATTTAAATTCAGAATGTGCGGCTTTAAGACTTTATGCGATTATATGGGAATTGGATGAAGTATCAGAGAATCCAGAGTGGATGATGTTAATAGTTGTGCGTTCGATTTCGAGCTACCTAGTTCCAAAAAGTTTACGATTGGAAATTCGTGACAAAACGCAACAATTGTTTAACGAAACTTTAGAAGGTGATAGCAGCAAAGAAATTCTTTTCGCACGTCTTATTGGTGACTCGAATGACCGTTTCTGGGTTACAGTGACAGCAGACGAGACGAGCGTGTTTGAAATTCCGCCTCTCGGTATAGAAGAATGACTTACTGATTACTATCAATTAAAATTTTTACCGAAAATTTAAATCAAAATTTAAACTTTCGTTATATAACTGTACGTAAAAATACATAATATAAAGATACTTCCTTCCCCTTTACACCTAAAGCTATGGAACATTTATTTAATTTAAAAGTTCAAAGAGTAGAACAAATATGCTTGTTTGAGTTGTCCTGGGGACAGGGGCAAAAATTAGCTGCACAAGTTGAATATCCTGCGGTTCTAACTCAACTATATCAAGATTGGAAAAAAGCATATTTGAAATTTTACCAGTCAGAGGAGATGCGGGGAAAGGCAGTTGGTGGAGGAGTTGCAGAGCTATCACTTGACTGGCACGCAGAACTAGTTAAAGCTGAGTCAAAATTAATTTATGAATTCAATAGCTGGTTACGAAGTGCTGCATTATTTGATATCCGCGCGCAATTGAATCAAGAAGGTAGTAATTTAAATCAAGAACCAACAAAGGTGTTTTTGACATGTGCGCCAATTGAGTTGGATAGATTTCCGTGGGAAGCTTGGGAAAGTGAGTTTACAAGTGCTAGAAAAATCCAAATTATTCGTTCTCCTCAAAAAATCAGCGCTCCTGTACATAGTTTACAGCAAAAAGGACGCACTCGCATTTTAACGATATTAGGTGATGATACAGGGTTAGATTTTCAAAATGAACGAGCAGCTTTGAAAGAGTTGTCAAAGATTGCAGATGTAGAGTTTGTAGGGTGGCAACCTAATCAAACACCTACACAGGTAATTGACAATATTATAAATGCAATTGCTGATGAACGCGGATGGGATGTGCTGTTCTTTGCTGGACATAGCAATGAAACAGATTTGACGGGGGGTGAACTAGGAATAGCACCAGGAGTATCAATATCAATAAAAGAAATAGCAACGCATTTGAATGCAGCACGTCAACGTCGGTTAAAAGTCGCCATATTTAATTCGTGTAGTGGGTTAAATATTGCTGAATCTTTGATAGATTTAGGGTTTAGTCAGGTAATGGTGATGCGCGAACCAGTACATAACCGCGTCGCGCAGGAATTTCTGGTTAAGTTTTTGCTTTCTTTGGGTAAACACTTAAATGTGTATGAGTCGATGATGGAAGCGCGGCAATTTTTGCGCTTAGATAAAAGCCATACTTATCCGTCATCTTATTTGCTGCCTTCATTATTCTGTCACCCAGGCGCCGAGTTATATAAAATTCCCCCTTCTTTACCGTGGCATGGGCGTATACGGCAGATAGTTTTACCTAATAGTATTATTGAAGCGGTTGCTCTAACTGTAACTATTGCTGTTGCTACAATGGTTCCTGTTCAAGATTTTTTACTTGATGGTAGAATATTTACACAGGCAGTTTATCGTGAAACTACTAAGCAAATTCCAGATTCGGAGGCGCCACCAGTAGCGTTAGTAGAAATAGATAGCGAGTCAATCACAAAACGTAAACTACCGAGTTCGCAAATTCTGCCGATGAACCGCTCTTATATTGCTGAGTTGATGGAACGTGTGCGGAAATTAAATGCACCCGTTATTGGTTTAGATTTTTTGATTGATACACCACAAAAATATCCACAGTATCCAGCAACCGCAGATAAAGATTTAGGAACTGCAGTAAGTCGCGCGGTAAATGAAAATAGATGGGTTGTTTTTGGAACAGTTTTGAATAGTGATGGCCAAGAAGCTTCGGTAAACGATGCAAACGGTATCAAAAACCGTAATTGGACTTTACAAGGTTACACAGAATCATTTCCTTATTATGTAGAATTACCTGAAAAAGAGTGTTACGAAACATGTCCTATTTCCTATTTAATGGCATTAACTCAATTAGCTAGTCAGGAAATAACCGACTTACCTAAACCGGGAGCAGGTGGAAATAATAATTTAAGAACTCAATTACTTGATACAATTAAAGCTAAACTACCTAAAAAAGGTGATTTAACAGCTTTAAAACAATGGCGCCCATTATTTGGACAGCAACCGATAATAGATTTTTCGATACCTCCGGAAAAAGTATACACTAAGATACCAGCTTGGCAATTAATGGAGAATCCCGACGCAAACAAATTTCCATTGATATCAAAACAAGCTGTAATAATTGCCACAGGAAACGATGAACGTTTAGGGAAAGCACCAGGTATACCCGACCGAATGGTAATACCTACAGCAATGAAATTTTGGACGGAACAGTCATGGATGACAGGGGGTCAATCTTTAGCATATACAACTCACCATTTTATACGGCGCCACTTAATTACTCCAATACCAGATATTTGGATAATTGCGCTTGCGATTTTAGTTGGTAAAATTACTGTGTTCTTTCTGAAATCTAAGTCACCTTTAAAACCAAAACTTCGTTTACAAATTCTTACAGGTGCCTTATTAGGAGTTGTGTTATATGGAGTAGCAGCGCTGCAATTATATATCACTGCAGCACTTTTACTTCCGTGGTTCTTGCCATCATCGGTATTTCTAGCTTATGTCTTATCTGCAACAAGGAGACAAAACCATGCTTAACAAAAAATATCTACGGTTCATGTTGATTTTGCTGTTTGCAACTAGTTTTGTCACTACAGACAGCTTTACCAATCTTGCATCAACTCAAACATTCGCCCAAATTAGAGTAGCAGATTTTTTAGGACTGTGGCGCCGAAAAAATGAACGTAAAGTTTCAAGAACTTCACGTGGTGGTATTTGCTCAATAACACCAGGTATATTTGAAACATATGTTGTTTGGCACGACCGTCCATTGTTTATATGGAAGTCTTCGGCAAACCAAGACGTTCAGCTAGTGGTGCGTGAGTACGACAGTCAAACCGAAGTTTGGAGAAAACCAGTTAATTTAGCAGCACAAAAGCTTGCGTATGGCGCCGAAAAAGCTCTTGAAGCAGGTAAGCTTTATCAATGGCAACTGGTTAACAATTCACGAGGTATTAATGAGTCGGTAACATTCCAAATTATGTCCGAAGCTGAACGTACTAAAATTCAAAACGATTTACAAGCATTAGAGCAAAACTCCAAATTAGCCAAATCGTCACCTGAAGATATTGCATTGAAGAAAGCACACTATTTCTTAGATTATCAAATCAAACATCAAAACGACGATAAAACTTATCTTCCTTGGTCGGATGCGTTGCAGTCACTGTATGAAGTTGATAAACCGTCTGCTTCTTTTATAGAACAACGCGATAAATTTGTTGTTTCGTTGTGTCCTTCGAGTTCTACTGCTACTAGATGATCCCCCCCTTAATAAGGGCTACGGTGTACACACATCTTTAAATAACTACCTTTTTTCTTGCCTTTGTGTCCTTCGTGACGAGAGTGGTTTTTCCTTTTAATGAACCACAAAGACACAAAGAACACAAAGAAAGAGAAGAAAAGTAATTTTGAGAGACTTATGTGTACACGCCCTGCGCGTGGAAGGGGGGGAAATATAGACACGTTACATGTAACGTCTCTATTTTTCGATGGTCTTTACTTTTCAATAGGCGCCTCTGGTTGTAATGTTGGTATAACGCGGAATTGGTCTAGCTTTTTGTTGTCTTTAAAGGTGTTTCTATCTAAGCTTGGTTCAGATTGTCCGATGATGACTAAACCGTAATCGCTGTTATTTTCAATTAAATTGGATAGTAATTTAGGTTTAGCAGAGTCTGTTAATACTATACCATTGCGGTTTCCACGGATTTGATTGTCGGAAACTAAAGGAGTTGAGTTGCCTCCAATTGCAACGCCAAAGCCTGTATTATCAAAGATATTATTGCGAATTTCACCTTTTGCGTATGAAGCAACTGATACGCCATTCGCATCGTTATGAGAAAAACGGTTATTCTCTATTTTAGGCGCCGCATTACCTGTAACGAAAACTCCTTCGCGCTTACTATTAATAAAATTGTTGTTACGAATAATGGGTTGTCCTAATTCAACCCAAACTCCAGTACCACGTACATTTGGATTTGTAATGGTAATACCCGCTATTTGTGAGTTATCTTGTGCAACAAGTGTTACGTTTTGTTTAGCAAAGGTTCTGCTCATGTAAGAGTCTCCACCAATGATTTCTACTCCTTGACCTTGGGCATTTTCATTACCCAAGAGAATTACATCTGATTTAATGATGAGTGGAAAAGATTCGCTGTAATAACGTCCAGATGCTAATTGGATAACGCTTCCAGGTGTTGCTTGTCCGAGTGCGTATGAGATGCTTCGATAGGGAGTTGTTAAGGTTTTCCCGGCTGTTACGTTATCTGTTCCTGATTGCGGGTTAACGTATAATATGACTTGTGCTGCGTTACTAGTAGGCGCCCTTTGAATGGTTACGTTTTGTGCGTGTACTTGAGAAATCTTGGGAAAAAAAGTAAGACTTAATAATACTACGGTTGAATAATTTACGTGGTTGAGGAGTAGTTTTAAATTCATAGTAGCTGAGTGTGTGGAAATTGATGTAGCTACTTTATTCGTATGGTTATTATAATCACCTGAGTAATATTAAGGAATAAAACATAAACATTTGTTACATCAATCTAAGTATGAATCTGACCATTTGCGTAAGTCTCAAAAATGCCTAGAATTAGTTCATAATCATCAAAATAAAGAAATTATGGAAGTACGAATTTATGTAAATTCTTACCTCTGTGTCCTAATAGTCTCTGTGGTGATATAATTTTTTTCACCACAGAGACGCTCTTAGCACAGAGAAAAAGATTAAATATTTAAGTCGCGCAGTGCAAGTCTAATTTGCTCCATACGTCTGCGGTTGACACCAAGGTCAGATTCTCCGACGCGCGATGCTGAACGTATATGAATTACATTTTCGTTCTCAGGAAAATAAAATTCTACATCATCAACAAAATGAAAAATACGACTTTTGGAAAGAGCATGAATGTAATTGTCTGTTTGTTCTACAACTTCTGTACGTGGAACAACTGTGAGAACTTTTAATAATATCTTCCGTGCTGTGTCACGGTCTGTATGATAAGGAAGTGGGTCAATAGCATGTTTGAGGTCAGCATTTTGACTAACAACACAGTTATTAGAAGCTGGGCAATTTTTAAGATAACCCTCATTAACTCCTATATCAGCAGTAGCAGGAAGCGTTATCGCTGTCAATATTAAGAATATTCCAAAAATAATTGCAAGTAGACGAGACATTATTAGTATATCCCCTAAGATTTAAGTAAACTAACTTAATAATTTTCCCTTATTGAGGTAAATTACGCAATAATACTTAACACAATAAATATTGTACAAGTTTTCTATAGTTGTGCTAAAACATATTTTCACGCTGTGTAGATATAGTGAGCAAGTTTTATTTTATATTGACAGGAGGTTATCTATGAGCGAAGAATATAGTGAAACAGTAGTCAATAGTTGGGGTGATAACTATATTACTTCTCTATTAGCAGTAATTTTAGGACTTTTCTTATTCTTCGGGTCTTTTATTCTACTATTCTGGAATGAAGGCAGATTAAATTTATCGGAAGTAGCTAAAACTGCTATAGAAATTTCAGCAACGCAACCAAATCAAAAGGCAATAGGAAAATTAATTTCCACAACTGGTACAATTACATCAACTCAAGCTTTAGGTGATAATTTATTTTTAGTGCCGGGTTCATATAGTATTGTCGATAGAACCGTTGAAATGTTCTCTTGGTATGAGAAAACAAGAACGGAAGAAAGAAAGAATTTAAATGGTTCAGTGTCTAAGACGACTTATTACGATTATAGTAAAGGCTGGACAAACGACCCTAAAGATTCAAAAGATTTTAAGTACTCGGCAACACATCACAACCCTAAAAAAGCTTATTCAGACCAACATTACACTACATCAGGCGCCAAAGTCGGGTTATATAATATTAATATGGCTGATTTTGAAAAGGTAATGCAACGTAAAAACTCATGCGAAAGTAACTCAAGTGAAACCTCATATCCAACAGGTAAAGGTATTTACTTAAATGACAACAGTCGATTACAATTATCTTCACAGTTGGTCAAGTCAAGTGGTGATGTTAGATTAATAAATAATTATCTTTTTCAAGGAAAAGGAACACCTGAAAATCCCAGCATCGGAGATGTACGTATTTGTTATAATACAATACCAATCAACTCAACAGTAACAGTTTTCGGTAAACTTGAAGCTGCAAACCAAATAACTGCTTATAATGCTCCTAGAAACACTAAATTTCACCAGTTATTTACTATAAATCGGAGTGAAGCAATAAAAACTTTAAAATCTGAATTTACAAATTGGACTTGGATATTTAGAATTTTCGGGTTTTTGGCTATGTCCTTTGGGATAATATTCGCAATAGAACCAGTAAATATGTTACTTAGATTAATACCATTTTTTGGTCAATGGGTAGGAGAAATATCGGTATATCTTAGCTTCTTTGTTGGCTTTGTTCTAACAACTGCCACAATATTCTTTTCTCAACTGCTACATAATCCTCTTGTACTGATAGCTGTTATCATTACAACGCTTATAATTTTATTGGGACTTAAAAAAATTAAACAATATATATTAAATTAGTTCTGTGCGTTTATTATTTTATCATTTCAACTATATATTGTAGTTGGGTTGCGCGCAGAGCTACACCCAACCTACAATTTTACAATTGTTATACAGATTTAATTGGGATGATACCTTTGTCGAAGATTTGGTTGTCGGTACCAATGCCTGATACTTCTATTTTGTCTGCGTATACTTTGTATGCAGCAAAGCTGAGTTTTTCGGCAGAGTATGCTGTCCATTCATTTTTGCCTACCGGACGAGTACCGGCGCCTCCGCCACAAATTAAATATGTGGTACCGTTGATGGCTATGGTACGTTCGTAGTGGTGTTCATGTCCGTTAATATATAACTGGACGTTGTGTTTTTGAAAGATTGGTGTGAAGACTTTGATAAATGCTGGGTTACTTCCATATACACCTGATGCGTAAATAGGGTGATGTCCATAAACTATCTTCCAAGGCGCCTTTGATTTACTTAGTTCTGTATCTAACCAAGTTAACTGAGTCTTAAAGTCGGCATTAACGTTGGTATCAAGGACAAAAAATTGTAATAGACCGCGACTATAGGTATAATAGCGTCCGCCGTAATTAAATCCAGTATATTTCAACTGTAAATCACCATTGGCAGTACGTATATCATGATTACCTAAAGCAGCTTGAAATTTGACACCTTTTTTTAATAGTTCTGCATAGGGACGCTCGAATACTGCGTTGATTTTCTCGATTTCTCCATTTGTATAGATATTATCTCCTGCTAACACCACTAAATCATAAGGATTTTGACTGTGGTAGTTAGTCATTGCCTTGGCTACCGCATATTGTCCACTATCACCTGTACCTGTATCTGCTACAGAAACAAATCTATACAACACTTTTTTATCAGGTACAACAGCTTGTGCAATTTTAACTGGGTTATTGCGTGCTTTTATTGCTGTTGCACAACTCATCATACCAGCGCTGATGGTACCAAAAGTGCTTAAAAATAAAAATTTACGCCGTTTAAGCTTCATAGTTCGTTATAAATGTAGGTAGTGAACGCGAAATGAACCGCATAACAGTGTTAAATTAAGGCAAGTGTTGCAGCAATGTTGATTTATTGTCCAATTTAAAAGTTCCATGTCCCAAGATAACCCTACCCCCCAACCACCAACTTCAAGAGGTCGTCAACAACGTTACCAGAGACGACTACCATTTTGGAAGGTAAAAATTATCCAATTTTTACGAGGAACTATTGGAGTTTTAGAAGCGACAGTAAACAACCTCGAAGACCCATCTTCAAAAACGGGGAATATTGTCGCTACAGCTTTAACAGGGATAATTGCTTTTGTGGTTGTTATTGCAGTATGGACGACTTCATCTTTAACTAACAAACCTCCATCTCAAGTTGCAACCGTTCCACCAGAACCACAACCAGTTACCGTAACACCCGAACCTGTACCAACTCCATTAGTTGAACCAACACCTTTACCTACTGTTGAAGAAACACCCCCATCAATAGTAGAAGCAACACCGGAACCTACTCCTCAACCTACAATTTCAGAAACACCTGTAGCAGAACTAACTCCGGAACCTACTCCTCAACCGACAATCTCAGAAACACCTATAGCAGAAGTCACGAAAGAAGCGGCGCCGACACCAACACCGCAATTTATACCTTTAACACCTGAACAAACATTAATTGCTGCGATTGAAAATCGAGTCACGCAAGTTAGTAATAATACCTTTTCAGGAATAGTAAAATCAATTAAAGCTAACTTCCGTAGTAGTAGTTTAATTGTAACAATAAGTGACGATTGGTACACTCTTAAAAAATCACAGCAAGATAAGCTAGCAGCGGAAATGTTTCAGCGTTCGCAAGAGTTAGACTTTACCCATTTAGAAATATTTGACTCCCAAGATAAACTTGTCGCGCGTAACCCAGTAGTTGGCAACGAAATGATTATCTTTCACCGTAATTTAATCTAAAATAACTATTTTAAAAAGTATAAAGTGTAAAACTTAACACTTACTATTGTTATAAGAACCGATGTTAGAGTAATGAACTACTTTAGCTGTTTGCATCGTAATATTCTTTTTAGGGTCTGTTGCGTGCAATGATGCGATAAAAAGTTCTAGAGCTGACTGTGTTGACCATTGAGGTTCAAAACTTAAAAGAGAAGATGCTTTTGAAATATCAGCTGTTGAATGCTGAATGTCTCCTAAACGGGCAGGTGCGAGTTTAAGATGTGATTGCCATTGAGGAAAGTAAATTTTGAGATAATCAACTAATTGCATTAAAGAAGTCGATTTTCCAGTTCCTAAGTTGAAAATTAAAGATGAGCCGGAAGTTAATGTAGCTGTTAAAGCTTTGACAAAGCCATTTGCTATATCTTTTACATAAATAAAATCTCTTGTTTGTGACCCATCTCCATAAATTGTTATGGGTAATCCTTGCTGTATCGCTGACAAAAAGATAGAAATTACACCAGAGTATTGGGAATTTGGTAATTGTCTCGGACCAAATACATTAAACAAACGTAACCCTATAAATGAAATGCCTAATTCTTGAGCAAACAAACTAGCATATTGTTCACTAACGAGTTTTTGTAAGCCATATGGTGAAATAGGAGAAGTTTGTTGTGTTTCTGTTATTGGTAATTGTGTAGGATTGCCATATACAGCCGCTGAACTAGCAAAAACTAGCCTAGGAATATTTAATGTCTTACAAAGTTCAATTACAGCAATCGTTGCTGAAAGATTATTGTGGTGAACAGATAATGGTTGTAACCAAGAAGTTGCTACTGATGGAGTAGCTGCTAAATGGGCAATGCCATCAATCGGTTCTGGGAAATCTTGCGGTTGACATAATAATACATCTTTTTGCAGTATTTTAAGATGGGAATGTTTGGGTAAATTTTGTAAGCTACCCGTACTTAAGTTATCGACCACCGTTACATAATGGCCTTCTGACAAAAGTTGCTCTGTTATATGGGAGCCAATAAAGCCAGCTCCACCAGTGACAATAAAATGCATAATGCGCGTCTATTTAAGGTTGATATGTTTAGTTACTGGTCACGCTGAGTACTTGTTTCTGAATTTCGGCTTAACTGCTCGGATTAAGTCTTTGATCAGGCTCCAAAATCGGTAAATTAGGGGATAGCGATAGGGTCTTAGTTGTTTGTTAAGGAAGCGCCAAAGTTCAGCGTCCTTTATCCCCTGCTCAGATAGATAATCTACTAGCCAGATGAGAAATGCTCTTCGTGCTGGATTCGGTTTTCTGGGATGATATTCTCCTGTGCGGATAGCAATATAAGAACTAGAATCTGGATGTTGCCGATATTTATCCCAGCACCCACTCTCAACGAACACTGGTGATTGTAGACAAATTTTTGCGATGAAAACTTGATCTTCATACATATGTTGGATGGCTTCCTCAAATGCACCAAGCGCACGCACTACCTCTAGTCGTGCTAACAAACCACAGGTGCAAGGTACAATTCCCCCATCCTTTAAAAATAGGGTAAGCAAAGTAGGTGGATCGAACAGTGTATCAGGTTTAACACCTAATTTACCCAGAAAATCCCGTTGGGAGTCCTGACTGCCCGTCCAGCTATACCAGTATTGCGTTGGTCCATAAACCATTGCAGCTTGAGGTTGAGTTTCTAGAATTGCTACTTGTTTCTCTAATTTTTGAGGTAAAAACACATCATCAGCATCAAGTAAGGCAATGTACTCACCCTTGGCCTTATCAATTCCCAGATTACGGGAAACACTCTTACCTTGGTTTTGATGATTAGGGTGTTCTAGGTAATGTATTTGATTAGGGTATTGTTGTGCATACCGTTTGGCAATCAACGTACTGGCATCAGTAGAACCATCATCTACCAATAGCAGTTCCCAATTATTATAAGTTTGAGCAATAACACTTTCTATTGCTTCCTCAAAGAATTTTTCGGCATTCAGAAAGGGAGTAATAACAGAAACCAGTGGTTGTCTACTCATTTGATTTTGAGATATTTATTAATTATTTCTTTGGGTGGGCATTGCCCACCTTACCCTTATTAGTTTTAACTAAGTTTAGTTAACTTTGTGTAAGGTAACTAATTCTTTTGATTAAACGCTGTCCTATAAGCAATTTCAATATTATTCGTGCATGTGTTTTTGTCAGCAAAATTGGTAAGTGCAGACGATAGGCTTGAACGAGAAGCTGCCAAACAGAGTTATAGTTATCTTGATTTAAAGAGCAGTGAGCCAGTTTTATTAATTGATAGCTCATACGAATACAAACTTTTGTTCGTTGATTTACAGATTCTGTCGAATTAAGTTTATAATACTGACAAAAAGCAGTTTGCAAATCGAGTATTTTGTCTATGCTTTTAGTTACCATTTGGATATTCATGCTATCAATAGAATCAATCATCAACGGAGCCATTGTTCTGAACAGCAACTTAGTACTTTCTACCTTGTTTTGCTCCCAATCAAGTAAATATCCTATATTAGCAGTCATGATTTGCCTAGTTTCATCATCAATTATGCTTCCATAAGTTGCTGTCATTGATTCGGGATTTATGCGTAATTTTATTAGATATTCGTTGAGGTTTGCTACAGGTAAGCTTCGCGCAATTCTAGACCATAAATCGTAATCTTGAGCATAGACGAAAGCTTCATCATACAATCCGATTTGCTTTATTACAATTGATTTACGTAACATCATAGCGCTATGCACGAAGGGACAATAAAATAAAATATCCCAACGAATTTTTGTGCAGTCACAGGGTAACTTTCTGTTTCCAATTAGATTTCCCCAAGCATCTATTTCCTTGTACCACGTACCTACCAAAGCTACATTAAAATGTGTTTCTAGAAAAGCAACTTGTTTGGATAATCTTTCTGGTTCTGAAATGTCATCAGCATCTTGGCGAACTATAAATTCCCCTTCAGCCAATTTTAACCCTTTATTTAAGCTTCGCGTCAAGCCAAGGTTAGAACTATTTTCTACTAATCGAATTCGTGAGTCTTGATAGGATTTGATGATTTCTCTTGTACTATCGCAAGAACCATCATTGATAATTAAAAACTCAAAGTCTTGGAAAGTTTGATTTAGAATACTTTCAATCGCTTCTTTAAGATAGCGTTCGCCATTATAAACTGCCATTAATACAGTGACTTTAGGCATTTAGTAGTTCCTTTTGAAATTTAATTATTAGTTACACTTAATCGATATTTGATTCCATTCCAAATTTTCTCTAAGGGATACTGTAGAGAATACAACTTCGGATAGCGAAAAGGCCAAAGCGCTATTTCGACAGAACGCCAAATTTTAACATCCTTGACTTCTTCTTTGGATAGATACTTAACTAGCCAGTTTAAGTAGTTTTCGTATGCTGGGTTAAGCTTATAATAAGGATGAAATTTTCTTGTTTTCTTGGCTATAGCGCAGTTAGATTCAGGATGTTGCCGATATTTATCCCAGCACTTAGTTTCTACATATACTGATGCTTTGAAGTACACCTTAGCAAAAAACGCTTGGTCTTCATACATCCCTCGAAATACCTCCTCAAATCCCCCTATCTTTTCAACTATCGAACGTCGAATTAATACGCTGCAAGTACCTGGTGTATTTGCTTTTCCTTGTAATAAGAGCGCTAGTAGTTTTGGTGGGCGTAATAGTTGATGAGGCTGAATGTTAATTTTTCTAAGCGAGTCGCGTTTAGCATCATCGGGATTTCCCGTCCAACTGTACCAACGTTGAGTCGGCCCAAAAACTATGTCGGCTTCTGGTTGAGACTGCATTGTTGCTAGTTGCTGTTCTAGTTTCTGCGGCAACCAGACATCATCCGCATCCAAAAAGGCAATATACTCTCCTAATGCATTACGGATGCCTAAATTTCGCGTCGCACTCATGCCACGATTTTGATGGTTAGGATGTTCTAGATAACGTATTTGCGGATACCGTTGGGCATACTGCAAAGCGATTGCTGTGCTACCATCACTAGAACCATCGTCTACTAGTAAAAGTTCCCAGTTGTCATACGTCTGAGCAAGTACACTCTCGATTGCTTCTTCTATGAATTTCTCACAATTGAAGAAGATTGTTATTGCTGAAACCAATGGCTTGCTGTTCATAAGATTCTTTTGCCATCTAAAAGTAAGGTCGGGTTTACAGAGATTTTTAGTTAACTTTTAGGATATTTGTGAACCTGCCCCAACAAATCCATATACTGATAGGCGCCTAGCAAACTCGTCTCCATCCCAATCTTCGACAACAACACGAGGCAAGGCATAGCGGTCGCTATTTTTTCTCACATTACCAGTAGTAGTACTGCAAGCACAGCTAAATCCAGCTTCCTGCACAATCGTTTTGGTTTCACTACCAAAATTTCCGTGCGGGTAAGCAAAACTCGTAATCCGGCGTTCTAAAATCTCCTCTAGTAATGTTTTACTGCTGGTGATTTCTTCTTGCTGGGCTTGCGATGGCAACGTTGCAAGAAATGGATGAGTAATTGTATGGGCGCCAATTTCAATTAGTTCTCCTTGTGCTAATTCCAACATTTGCGATTGTGTGAGTGTACAATGTGTTGGACGCACTTGTGTTGAAGCACCAGCCCAGATACGAATTTGGTCGATTAAATGCGCGCGCTCGTGTTTGGGCAGAGAATAAAGCAATTTATAAAGCGAGTAGTAGATAGAATGTCGAATGCTAGAAATATTTTTCTTTTTCCAATTCAAGCGACGATTATATTGATAGTCTTGTTCACTATAATCGCCATCTTTACTTAATTCCCATTTGTAGTTCCTCCCGGAAACCGAGAGTGAAAGTACAGAAGGTAAGCAGCCCGGTTGTAGCAATATCCTATCAAGTTCATCCCACCAAAACTCCTCTTCTTGCACCATATATCCAGTAGTCAGAAATATGGTAGCAGGAATGCCATAACGTTCTAATAATGGCTTGGCATTATGCAAATTATCTGCATAACCATCATCAAACGTTACTACTACCTGCCGTTCTAGACGCTTACCACTTTGCAAAGTATGATTCATTTGTTGCAATGGCACAGTCACACCAAGTTTTTGCAAGACTTCTAGATGCTCTGCAAAGTGTTGGGGACTAACGCACAACGACCAAGGGTCAGAACCTAACTCTGTAACCCGATGGTAAAGCAATATCAATCCGGAGGGCGCCAATCGATTTTCTACTCGCCGCACCACTCCTCGCAATCTGCTGATTCCAGGTATTTTCATCAATCAATTTCTGGTTTGACAACTCTAATCGTGATAATGACTTGATAGTGAGGGTCACAATAGTCTAATTCGTCTTTTCGCAGTTCTTTTGTTGCTAGTCCTTGTAGAAAGGCAGTTGCTGCTAAGACATTTCCGTGAATATCTACTTGGACATTTTCTGACGGAAAAAACTCCTCAAACATTCGTCGTGCTGATAAAGCAGTAAAACTCCAGCACCAGTAATCTCCCCACTCGTCATATGCTATCTGACTAATGCCAGGAACAGTAATTAATGCAACTCCACCTGGTTTCAAAATTCGCTTCATCGTTTGTATTGCGGCACGCACCTCATAAATCAGATGAATTGTCTGCGTTAGAACCAAACAATCAAAAGCATCTGAAGGAATATGATCGGCTGATACCAAATCTCCTACAATAGTAGCCTCTGGGTTGCCTTCACTAATGTGTAGCACATCACTATGTTGGACACGGGCGCCACCAAATCTTTGCGTGTAAGACCTGTCACCAATTTCTAATACACGTCCTTTAACATCATCAGCACATCGAGCCAGAAAATTTTCTACGTAGTACCTATCAATCGGCAATCCGCGATTGTATCCAAACCTGATGCTAATTGGTATTAGGCGTCGCAGACTGCCAAAATCTACTGCTCCAACTGGTGGTCGGTATTTGTCACCCAACAATTGCTTCCCTACAAACCGATGTAAGGGAGCGGGTAGAGTATATTGTACAATTTGCTTGAGGGTTTGTTGCATCTGCATGTTCATTGCTTCTCCTATTTCAAGATGGCTTTCGCGCTTCTTTTTCAGTACGCAATTTACCAGATTACCAACATACCTTAACTAACTCTGCTAGAAGTTTAACGTCTACGTATAAATAACGATAGCATATGTATTTCTTTTGGTAAAAACTTTATATTAACTTTATAAGTACTTATTTTAATTATTTTTTTCAAGAAGTGCGTTTTGAGTAATTAAAATACAAAACAAAAGTGATAAAAGTATGAAAAGTTAGTTAGATATCTTAAAAAAAGTGAAAAAGGTATGAAAAGTAATATATCAATAAAAATTCAGTAAGGGGGAGACAATCTTCATGCTTGGGCACTGTCAAAATCTGACTATTTTTATAATGATAATCATAATAACAAAATTGATTTATTTGTCACATAATATACAAATATAAGAACTTACGCGCTTTATCAAAAATTGGCGCTAAGGCATATGAACAAAGCATTACACTACTTATTTATAAAACGCTATACTACTAAAGGTATACTTTTTTTATCAAACCTATTGACTTTGCTGTAAATATCAGTATTATAAATATTCGTGGCTTAAATATTGCACACAGGGCGTAATACCAACATTTTAGGGACTACTTTTTTTATAAACTTTACACCTTTATCGCATTAACTGTTATAGTTAATTAAGATGTATTCAATCTGAATCGATATAGTCGGATCGATATAAACATCACAATTGTTAAAGATTTGTTCCCTATTTGATTAAGTGCTAGTTTATTAAGACAAGAAAATACGTTTCTTAAGGCAATATAGAGTCTAAATATTACTACGGGTGTATATATAAATTTTTCGACTTCGTTATATTAGTGGTTGCAATTAACCGAGAGTTACTCAAGCTTGACGCGCAAAGCTGATTAAACTCTGTAATTACCGTTGATTATCAAAATACCCCTAACTAATTTACTGCTAGTTTCTACCAATTTTCATTCGCGGGCTGCACACCACACATTGTAAAACCAAAGCACAGCTTGACGTTAATGTTAAGCAAGATTACAAGAATATTCAAACACAATGAAAATTATGCTGGTGTCTACTTCAGGTGGTCACTTTTCGACGATGAGAGGGCTTGAACCTTTTTGGTTACAGCACGATAGAGTGTGGGTAACTGACCTCAAAAAGGACACTGAAGTGCTTAATGGGAAAGAAAAAGTTTATTGGCTACCTTACCAAGGTCCTAGGCAAATTATTCCCTTTTTATTTAACATTCCAACAGCTTTAAGGATTGTTTCACAAGAGCAACCTAGCTTAATACTTTCAACAGGAGCTAGCATTGCAGTGAATTTCGCAATTGCAGCAAAAATTTCCGGAATCAAGTTTGTGTTCATTGAAAGTATTTCACGTTCCAAAGAACTAAGTCTTTCAGGCAAACTTGTGTATGCTTTGTCCAACGAGTTTTACGTGCAATGGCCTAACCTGTGTGACAAGTACTCAAAGGCAATCTTTAAAGGTCATGTCTGATGTTTAATCTGTTCAACAAAAGTTTCTGAATTGAAGGAGTATGTAAAGTGATTACAGTGACATTAGGAACAATTCCTTTTCCATTTAAGCGGGTTATTGATTGGCTATCCATTCTTTTAGATTGCGAAGTAATTTCAGAACCAATATTTATTCAGCATGGCGCCACTGATATTTCAGCAATTGCCGAACATCCTTTAGTGACAGCAGTACCATTGCTTGATTTTGAGAGTTTAATGAAAAAAGCTCAAGATTCACGTTTAGTAATCTCTCATGCCGGACAAGGTTCTACCCGTGCCTTTGTCGAGAAAGGAGCAAGCTTGATTCTGCTGCCACGTCTCGCTCGTTATGGTGAACATATAGACAATCATCAAATGTTATTTGCTAAAAGTGTTCAAGAATTAGGAGTATCGGTTTGTCTAAGCTTGTACGAATTAAAACAAACCGTATTGCAACCACCACCTTATATGCAAAAGCAATTATTTGCAGGTCCGAAGTTATCAGAGTATCTTTCCCAAAAGTACCCTGTAGAGCTTGTCAAATGTTAATTGTTGGCTATACGCTCGTAAAAACTTTCTTTCTTTAGACTTTCTGGCTAAAACTTTTATATGTTAGAAATTGCATGAATCGAATCTTAACTACTGCAATTAGGCATTGGTTGCCTTTATTAAGCTTCAATCTACTTGTGCTGGGTGCAACATATTTCCTAGTCTCAAGACAACCAAAAGTCTGGACAGCAAATGCGGAGTTGATACTACCTAACACAACAAGTGATTTAAATGCCAATTTCGGCACACTAGGCAACCTTAGTAGTGGTGGAGTCGTTTTTTCTCAGCAGCTTAACCCTTTAAAAATCTTGTCTTCGATTTTACTAAGTAACGACACTTTGATTGAGGCATACAAGTTTGACCCTCAAAGGGAACTGTATCCTACCCTAACCGCGTATAAAGCGTTATTTGATGTATCTCCTCAAGGCGAAACCACAGTGATTTCGTTGACTGCGAATGGTTCTAATCAAGAATTAGCTCGTAAAAGATTAGACAATCTAATTGCAGCATTCCAGTACCGTTTGGATAAATTACGCGCGTCCGATGGTTCTGAACGAGCGAAGTTTATTCAAAAGGAACTTAAAGTAGCGCGCCAAAATTTGATGCAAACGCAGATAACACTCACAGATTTTAAAAAATCTACCAATTTAGTTAGTAGCGAAGACCAAACGCGCGAGATGGTTGCTTCGATAAACACTCTGGCTAGGGAACAATCACAAGTGCAGGCTGAGTATCAAGCGAGCCAAGCACAGGTCAAAATGTTATCGACCCGTTTAAAATTGTCTCCACAGAAGGCAATAAGCTCGCTGGAATTAAAAGAAAATCAAAACTACCAATTTATTAAGCAAAAATTAGCAGAGGTGGAAGCGGAACTCCTAAAACTCCAGACTATGTTTACTACTGATCATCCAAAAGTCAGAAACTTAATATCTGAGCGTAATCAGTTGCGTCAGCAGATGGACAGTTACATTGCACAAGCTGATTCAGATCGAGCATCTATAAATACATCTACTGGAAGTGATTCTGCGGCTTTAATTCAGCAACTTACTTTAGCAGAAAGCCAGAGTAAAGCTGCTTATGCGCGCGCTCTTCAATTGCAAATCGAAACAAGCAAACTTCAGGAAAACTTACGCACGCTTCCTGTAGCTCAGTCTCGGTTACTAGAGTTAGAGCGCCAATACAAAATAGCTGAAGGAGTATATAACGGTTTAGTAGCAAAAGTGCAAGAAGCAAAGCTTAGTGCTTTTAGCACCTATCCAAATGTACAAACGCTTACAACACCAACCGTAGACCCCCGTCCTTCCGGTTCTAAATCTAAAGCGATGGCTCTCGGTGGAATTATTGCCTGTGCTTTTGGCAGTGTTGCCCTCACGCTACTTCTAGAAAGTCGTAATCCTCTGCTTTCGTGGGCTGACCTAGAAGTATTAGAAGCTCCTATACTAAGCAGTATTCCCCGACTTAAGCAGGGAGCAATGGAACTAAAATTGCGCTCTGAAGGACTGCTAGAATTTCAAAGGTTGGCATCGGCAGTTAGTATGATGCAGTTAGAAAATCATTCCTTGATGATTACTAGCGCAACAGCTGGTGAAGGTAAGACGACTGTCACTTTGGGATTGGCAGTAGCACTTGTTACTCTAGGTTTTCGAGTACTGATTGTAGATGGTGATTTTCGTAAGGCTCAACTAAGTAAGCGCTTTGGATGCTCTCAACCAGAGATTAAAGAGCTACAAATTGTACCAACCAACGTAGCTCCCAACCTAGACCTCTTACCAACCATGCCTCAAGGTGATGAGGTGATTGAATTTATTGCTAGCGGTCGATTTAAGCAGTTTCTTAAATCACTTCAAACTAAAAATGAGTATGACTATGTGCTTATAGACGGCGCCCCTATAGCTTCAACTTCCGAAGCTGCTTTGATGACAACAGCAACTCGTAATGTACTACTGGTAACATGTTTAGGTTCTAGCAATCGCCATCCATTTAGCGATAGCATCGACCAACTATCACGACATCAGGCAAATGTTGTTGGTGTAGTTACTAACCATGCACAAACGCACTCCCTAGCTATCTTTACAGACAGGGCAAGACTAAATTAAGCTAACTCATCAATATGAAATCCCAAAGACCAAAAGCTATTCCTTATAAAACAACTAAAACAATTAAAACAACAGTTCAGCATAGCGATACCATTTTCACTGGGTTCTGGATTCGATGGGGCAACTTAACTCAGTCGGAAAAAGTAGTTTGTGCGTGCATTACTCTCATCCCTCTATGGTGGTTATGGGGATGGAACTATTTAAGTGTGTTTTTAGCTATTAGCGTTTTTGCTTATCAATATTTCCAAAAAGGGAGTTTACGTTTGCAAAAACCAAGCCTATTTGTGATTGCAGGAATAGCTCATGGTCTATATGAGGTGCTATCCCTATCTTACTGGGCAGTTTACAACAACTACTCACTTAACCCCAAGTCATTTACAAATGGAATTACTACCTGGATAGCACCTGTTTTAATTCTTTGGTACATCAAAAATTATAAAATTCAAGTGCGTATACAAGTTATAGCTTGGGCTTTCTCAACTGTTGTTATCCAGATGTTATTATTTTGGGTAGTTATTCATTTTAGTTGGAAAGAGAGCTTTTATATACCCTCTAGAAGTTTATTTGGATTACTAACAGGGAAAGGCGAAGTTTTTGTTCCAGGAGTGGGTAATAGTAATTTCTTAATGCCTTATTTCCCATCAGATAGTTCTTTGCTGGGAATGGTACGTTATGTTTTTTTCTTTCATGGCCCCGAATCCCTCGCTTTAGCAGTCGGATTTATATGCCTACTGGCTTTAGATATAAAACCTAAAATTTGGTCTATTCTACTATTCCCAGCTTCATTTTTTTTGCTACTGTTGAGCGGTACTCGTTCTACATGGGTAGCTATTCCTGTAATTTTAGTTATTCGATGGTTGTTAACGACAGGTAAAAACGGTAGAATTTGGATAGTTTTTGCAATTTTGGCAATTATTAGTTTTACCACACTAACAATTCCTGCTGTCAATGATTTATTATTCAATTCTGCTACACATACAGCAAAAGCAACTGGAGAATTTCGAGGAGATTCAACCGAGGTTCGTGCTGAGATTTATAGGCAAACATGGAAAGGTTTCGTAAATGGCTCAAATACTCAACTCATATTAGGACATATAGTTCCAGGAGAAACTGTTTTGCCGGGATATGCTCCTGCAGTAGTCGGTTCTCACAGTTTTATTTTATCAACTTTACTTTATTGCAAAGGTTTACTAGGTAGTGCAATTTTTTGGACTTTTTGGATATCGTGGATTAGCTGGTTATATGCTACGCGAAAATCTAGACCGATGTCTTGTTTAATTGTTTATCTATTATTTAGTCTTACTTTTAGTGTCATGGAGTTTGAATCGGTAGTTATGCCCCTTATATTAATCACCGCAGTTACTCATAAATCAACCTTACTATCTAAAAAAGATCGGTATTTAAAAAGTTTTAGCTATTAAATTTTAGTGATTAAATAAATTTAAATTTAATCAAAAAGGTAGAGTATGTTTAAGTTCGTACAAGCAAACCCCACTGAATTAGCGATTATTCAACCTAATCCTTTAGTTAGTGTTGTACTTGGTAACTATAACTATGGGCAGTTTTTGCAACAGTCCATTGACAGCGTTTTGAAGCAAACTTATCAGAATTTTGAACTGATAGTGGTAGATGATGGCTCAACAGACAATTCAAGAGAAATTATCAAATCCTACGGTTCTCGCCTAATTGCAATTTTGCAAGAAAATTCCGGACAAGAGGCAACATTTAACGTAGGAATTCAAAGAGCTATAGGTGAAATCATTTGTTTTTTAGACGCTGATGACTATTTTCACGAAGAGAAACTAGAAAAAGTTGTGAACAGCTTTTTAAAACATCCTGAGTGGGTGATGATTGGTCACTGTTGGGTTTCAGTTAATAAGGAAGGAAAAGTTGTAGGTAGTAGCACTTCTAATATTCTTAATCAAGGTGATGTTAAAAAGCTATTGTTAAAATGGGGTAAATATGCATCTACAATTAGTTCTGGACTAGCTTGCCGACGTGCTTCTTTAGAAAAAGTCATGCCTTTAAGTAAGGGTTGGGGAGTTGATGCTTTTTTAAATGCGGTACTTCCCTTTTACGGTGAAGTCGGTAGCATTAATGAACCTTTGATGTTTTACAGAATGCATGGTAATAACATGCGCGCGTATTGCAATAATTTAACTTACCTGATACAACAACGCGAAAATACGGCTCGATTTATTAATGAAACAGCAGCTAAAGTTGGTATAAGTGAACGTTTTTCTTTGCAGCATGATGTAGATTATCGCAGCTACAAAGTTATGCAGCAAGAAAACGCTCTTTTGACAGAAAAGTTACAGGTTATGTGGCTATCTCTACAAGAAAGTATAGCTATTGGTCGCAGTTTTAGAGATACTTTAATCAGATTAATGTATCGTACTATCTGTACTTTGTTTCCCCAACAAGGAAGACTAATTCTGCGCTTTGGTTTGCGTAGATATTTTCGGATTAAGTTTTTGAAAAAGCAAGTAATAACAAATAATTATTAAGTGTAATTCTCAAGTATGGAAAAATTACCTTTAACCACTACAACGTTAAGTAAGCTACCTACTTCTCCTCTAGTTAGTGTTATTATCGATAACTATAACTACGGACATTTCCTGCGTGAAGCCATTGATAGCGTTTTCAAGCAAACTTATCAAAACTTTGAGTTAATTGTGGCCGATGATGGCTCTACAGATAACTCAAAAGAGGTAATTGAGTCTTACGGAAATCGTTTAATTTCGATATTTCAAAGTAATGCTGGGATGGGCGCCGCTTTAAATACTGGAATTGCGCGCTCTAAAGGGGAGATAATTTGTTTTTTAGATGCTGATGATTATTTTCATCCAGAAAAGCTAGAAAACGTAGTAACGGGATTTATTTATCATCCTCAATGGGTACAAATTGTTCACGGTAAAATCATTGTAAACCGGGAAGGTGTACCAATTGGTAGTGGTCCCAAAACTTTTAGTCATGGTGATGTACGCAAATTGCTACTAGAATGGGGTCAATATATTTGGGAAACAACTTCTGCTCTATCTTATCGGCGCCAAGCTCTTGAAAAGGTTTTACCTATTCCTACGAAGAAAAGTATGGGAGCAGACCCTTATTTAACTGCGGCAGTACCTTTTTTAGGTGAAGTGGGGTGTATAAATAAACCACTAATGTTTTATCGTCAACATGGTAATAATATGCAGTCCCGCAGTGTTAATTTATCCTATTGGATGGAAGTGCAAGAAGAAACGGCTAAATTTATCAATGAAGCAGCAGCTAAAGCTGGTATAAATAAGCGTTTTAATATCAAACGAAGTGCAGACTATCTAAGTTTTTTGTCGCTACGCCAAGGTGGTTTACCCTGGATGGAAGCACTTCATACAATTTGGCTCTCGTTACAGGAAAGTATTGCAATTGGGCGTAGTTTTAATGAAAGCTTAAATAAACTAATACAACGCAGTATTTTTGCATTTTTTCCTAACGAAGGTCAATCATATATTCGCTTTGGGCGCCGGGGATATTTACGATATAAATTAACAGGTAAAGAACCGCAAGAATTTAAATTATCTAACAATTAGCCCCAAATATCCAACCAACCAACCAACCAACGTATTTTTGAGGCTGATAAATGAAAAAACTTATAATTATACCAGGTGCCTGTCATGCATTAGGTGGAACCTTGGTAACTCTCGCGTTGTTGATTGAAGGATTTAAACGTTGTGGTAGGCAAGAAGAACTATGTGTTTTAGTACGCTCCAACTCTTTAATGGAGAAATATCTTAAGGAAGCAAATTTAGATTTTTGTGTACAAATTATTCCAGCTGATGGTGAGAACCAAGGTCAGTTTCTAGAACGAGCATTCACTTGGGTTTTGGAGCAACCAAAGGATTGGCCGTTGCTGCTAGACAATTGTGTTTGGCGAAGTTTGATGCCAATTATATTACAAGCAGCATGGAAATTGCGTTTACAGAAGCGACCTGTTTATCACTTTTGCCACGATTTAGCACTTTCTTACAATCCTTTAGGTTATTTAGCAAGAAAGCTTTCCTTTGGTTGCCTAGCACCGCGTGTAATTTGTAACTCACATTTTACCGCTAGCCATGTGCGTTCAATTATGCCAGATATTCAGGGTATTCTTTATCAACCAGTAGATACTCAAAAATTTAACTCACATCCAGCTATCCTACCCCCACCTGAGTTACAAAAAATTATTAATTCTGGTTGTCGCATTATCCTAACTCCCTCGCGAATTAGCCAACCGGGAATGGTAAACGACAAAAATCTCCGCGCGCTTATTCCATTACTAGCTCATTTAGTCGCTAATGGTCATGACTATCATAGTGTAGTGATTGGACAAGATAGTTCAACCGACCAAATTAATAGTCGTATTTTGCAAGAAAGCGCTAAACAGTTTGGGGTAGCTGATAAATTTACTATCTTACCTCCTAGCTTTGCGATTGAGAATTACTACAAATACGCTTCGGTAGTTGTAACTCTTGCTCCTAGAGAACCTTTCGGTCGCACAGTAGTTGAAGCTATTGCCTGCGGTGTACCAGTAGTAGGTAGTCAAACTGGCGGTATTGGTGAAATTTTACGTCACTTTGCCCCGCAGTGGACAGTTGACCCTAATGACCCACAAGCAGCAGCAGAAGCAGTTGTCCAAATTTCGCGCGCTTCCGATACTGCAAATGTTCTAGCTCAGGGGAAAAACTGGATAAAGACTCATTGCAGTGTCGAGAGTTATACACGCCAGATGATGGAAATTACAGATTTAACTTCCACAAGTTTGCAATTCAATGATACAAAATATTTCCCAGCCTCATAATAGCGTAACTGATAAACTGCGAATGCCCGATATCTTAGTTATTTCTCGCACCTTTTTTCCCAAAGAAGGAGGAATTGAGGAGTATGTCTATAATCGCTGTTTGCAAGACCCAAACCGTGTAATTCTCCTGGCAGCAAGCTATCCGGGTGATGCAGCTTTTGATGCGGTGCAACCTTTTCGTATATATCGCTGGCAACTTCCGGCTTTTTTACATAAAGGAAAATTGGCTGGCATTCTCAAGCAGATTATCAACATGGTCTGCTCGTTTTTGCTAGCAATTAAACTTTACTTTCGTTACCGCTACCGTTACATCGAGTGGGCACATGGTTATGACTTCCCCTCTTTATTATTGCTAACTTACATATTACCTATTCAGTGTTTTATGTATTTGCATGGCAACGACGTTCTTTGTCCGGTTAAAAATCCAGTGTTACGATTACTTTTCGAGTGGACTTTGAAGCGCTGTACAGGTGTTGTTTGTAACAGTTACTTTACGCAAGATTATCTTAATACTAACTTTCACATCACAACACCTACCCATATTATTAATCCTTCGGTTAGACCAGAAAAATTTCAAATCGGTGACGCACATCAAGCCAAAAATTCTGTGCGAAGCAAGTATAATATTCCTGAAACCGCAGTACTTATTTTATCTGTAGGGCGCCTAGTAAAGCGCAAAGGTTTTGATAGGGTAATCGAAAACTTGCCTTTATTATTAGCTGATGGTTTGGATGTCCACTACTTGATTTGCGGTCGAGGTGAAATGGCTCAGGAACTAAAGTCCAAGAGCGAAAGTTTAGGAGTTGCACAAAGGGTACATTTTGCTGGGTATGTATCTAACGAGCAATTAGCAGACTATTATATGGCTTGTGATTTATTCGCCATGTTCACATTTTATGATACACAAGCTGCCAGTATCGAAGGTTTCGGAATTGTTTATTTAGAAGCTGGTTATTTTGGCAAACCTGTAATTGCCTCACGGGTTGGGGGTGTAACAGATGCAGTTTACCACACGTCAAATGGCATCCTAGTTGACCCAGATAGCGATGAAATTTCCTCTGCGCTAAAGCAACTGTGTACCGATAGGCGCCTACGCGAACAGCTAGGTAGTAAAGGGCAACACTTAGCAAAGCGCAAAACCCCTCACTCAATACTCTACTCAAAACTTGATGGGGTGAAAATATGACAAGTGTTAAAGCTGGCAAGATAGCTCGAAGTAGTTTATGGCTAACAGGAAGTTTTGCAGTAGGCAAACTCTCACAACTTACTGCTCAAGTTTTCCTTGCTCGTCTACTGTCACCCAAAGATTTTGGCATTTGGGGGATGGTTTTAGTAGTCACTACTTTGGCGGAACTATTTAAGGACACAGCAATTGCTAGCGTATTGATTTACAAAGGTCTAGAAGACAGAAAATTAGCTAACGCTGTTTACAGTCTGGGAGTCAATATTTCAGTTTGTATGTTCTTTGTACAAGTCCTGGTTGGATTTCCTCTATCCCAGTTTTTTCATGAACCTGTAGTTTTTCCTTTAACTGTCTGCGAAGCATTAGTTTTCCTGATTGGTGCTGGTACTGGTTCTCATGCAGCTGTTTTGCAGCGCAATATGAATTTTCGCTCTTGTGCTATGGGAGATATTTTAGTCAAATTAGCAGGATTTTTAAGTGCTGTAAGTTGTGCATTATTAGGTTGGGGAGTTTGGTCTTTTGTAGTTGCCGACATTACGATGACAGCAGTAGATGCATTGGTCAAGCGTTGGTTTAGTGGCTACCGCTTTACTTATCATTTTATCCCAGATGCCGAAGCTGTACGGGAGGTGCGCGGATATATTACTAGCCTTGTTGGCATTAATCTTGCTGTATACGTCAATACCAACACTGATAACTTAATTGTGGGTCGATTACTTGGCGCCCAAGCATTGGGTTACTATGGATTGGGATATCAGCTAGCGATGTTACCTACGTTTGCTCTTTCACAAATTAACCGAGTTAATTTTCCTGTTTTATCGCAAAAAGATAACGAGGGTAAACGGGCGTATGTTGGCAAAATGTTAGAGTTATACGCCTTAATTTATGCCCCAATTTATGCAGTAGCATTTGTAACCGCTCCGTCGTTAATTCCTTTTGTTTATGGCGCCGAGTGGACTTTAACTGTACCTATTTTTCAAATAGTACTAATTTTCGCTTACGCCAGAGGGTTTATGTCTATCTTAGGGACTGCATTAAATACGTTAGACAAACCACATATTAATGCAGCAATTAACTGGGTTTTGGTACCTTTATCTATTTTTGGGTTCCTAGTAGGAGCGCACTTGGGAGGAGTTAATGGTGTTGCTTATGCAACTGCGTTTGTAATGGGTATTGCTGCCACTGTTTGGTTTTGGGTAGCTATTTGCTACTTTGCTGGTTGGGACATTAGAGCTATGTTGGCGCCTGTGTTGCTACCAACAATCATTATCGCACTGGTATTAGCCATTGTACTTACTATCCCATTCCCTGTAAAATTGGCGCCTTATCTACAACCAGTAACAATTATTTTTGCTTATCTCATCGCTATATCTTTAGTTTCTGGTGGTCAGGTACCGAAGATGTTAATTAATTTGGTTCGCAGAACTTTGAAATAATCTATATACTAATAAAATTCAATGCCAGAACATATATCGAGCGAAGACAACATTACACTAGCTGTAATCAAAAATCATAAAACTAGATTATTCTTTGTAGATTGTCTCAAAGCCATAAGCATTACCGCTGTTGTTTCATACCACTCACTTTTTATTCCAAAATCAACTTATATAGATAGTGCATTATTAATAGATAGCTTGTTCTCTCCTTTAAGATTTTGTGTCCCAGTTCTACTAACAATTTCTTTTATGCTGCTGGAACGTGGATTATCTATTGATTCTGCGTCAATTACATCGATAATCAAAAAGCGTTTAACTCGCCTAGCTATTCCAACTATATTTTGGTTCAGCTTAGTAGCTATATTAAAACTTGTGACTGGTAACTCAATTACTCAAATTGCAATTGAAATTTTTAAAGGCGAAATATTTACAGGTGCATACTACTTGTTGATTCTGTTTCAACTTATACCGCTTTACCTTTGGTGTAGACATTGGCTAACAAGTTTTCGGAATTTTATATTTATATTTGCTATTCAAATACTATTTTACGTATTAATTAATATAGTTATTGAACAAAAACTTCAATTATTTACAATTCTAACAACTATTGGACGTGCCCCATTTGTGTATTGGTTTGTGTATGCCGCGCTTGGTGGATTTACATATAAAAATTTAGCAAAATTATTGAAAATATCTTCTTCAATTCCAGTAAAAGTTAAATTAATAATATTAATAATAACAAGTATAGCTTTATTCAAGAACTACAATTATTTAAATAAAATAACATATGGTGCAGTTGAACCTTTTGAATACATAATTGTACCATGTATTTTCAGTACCGTTGCTTTCATAATATGCTTTATCTCAATTCAAGAAAAGCAACTAACATCTTTTTTAGTCAAAGTAATCAAATTACTATCAAAATACAGTCTAGGAATATTTTGTCTAAACGGAATTTTATACTTGTTTCTTCTTTCCTTAAGTACTAAATTGCTGCAAAACGCCATATTTGATTTCAAGCAATTATTACTTCTAAAACTATGTGGGTGGTGTCTATTACTTATAACTTCTTTAGGCTTATCCATTATACTTGATAAAATCGGATTAAAAAAAATAGTTTGTTAAATCCCCGCTCCAGTAGAGACGTTACATGTAACGTCTCTACGCACGGTGGTTTTTACCAAACAATTACATATTTAGATATTTGATAGCAGATTGTACGTCTTTGTCGCCGCGTCCGGAACAGTTAATAACGATGCGGGGACTACCTGTGAGTTGGGGGCAAAGTGTTTCAAGGTAAGCGATAGCATGAGATGTTTCTAATGCTGGAATAATTCCTTCTAAACGTGATAAGCGTTGAAAAGCTTCTAGTGCTTCGGCATCGGTAACACTATAATATTCCGCGCGTCCCATATCTTTGAGAAAACTATGTTCGGGGCCAACACCAGGATAATCTAAACCTGCACTGACTGAATGAGGCTCAATAACCTGTCCTTCTTCGTCTTGCAGCAGGTAACTCATTGACCCGTGAAGTACTCCAACTCTTCCTTTTGTTAAAGTTGCTGCATGTTTGTCGGTGTCTACCCCAAAACCTGCTGCTTCTACACCTATAATTCTAACGCTTTGTTCCTCGATGAATTCGTGAAACAAACCCATTGCGTTGGAACCACCACCTACACAGGCAATTAAAATATCAGGTAAACCACCCCATTTTTCCATTGCTTGCGCGCGTGTTTCTTGTCCAATAACAGCGTGAAAGTCGCGAACCATCATTGGATATGGGTGAGGGCCTGCAACTGAACCAAGAATATAGTGAGTTGTTTCTACGTTTGTTACCCAGTCACGAATTGCTTCAGAGGTTGCATCTTTGAGTGTACCTGTACCTGCTTCGACTGGACGCACTTCGGCACCCATTAATTTCATTCTAAATACGTTTAAAGCTTGGCGTTCCATATCGTGAACACCCATATATATGATACATTCCAAACCAAAACGCGCGCATACAGTCGCAGTTGCTACTCCGTGTTGCCCAGCACCTGTTTCGGCAATAATCCGCTTTTTGCCCATGCGCTTCGCTAGCAGTACTTGACCTAAAGCATTATTAATTTTATGGGCGCCTGTATGGTTTAAATCTTCGCGCTTCAAGTAAATTTGTGGTGTCGCATCCGGACGTGCATAATGTGCAGTTAGACGTTCAGCAAAGTATAAGGGAGTCGCGCGTCCCACATAGTCGCGTAGTAACTGCTGTAACTCAGCTTGAAAACTTGGTTCATTACGATACTGTTGATACGCAGTTTCCAGTTCAAACAAAGCTGGCATTAATGTTTCAGGTACATATTTACCACCGAAGCGTCCAAAGCGTCCTAGTGCGTCGGGACGCTGTATAACTTGATTGGGGTTGATGGGTGTAATGGTCACGGTTTCTCTTCACAATTGCGGAACGTACCTAAATTATATGCAATTTATCCGGACGGATAATTATATATTTGCTTGGATGAGGCGCCTTGATGTCAGGTGGGCAGTGCCGAAGCGAAAATAAAAACAGATATGTTTTGTCGTCCATAGGCGACATTCTCAATAAGTTCAATATATAGGACTACTATTTGAGCTTTGAAATATACGCTTATGTGGGCATTACCCACCATATCAAGGTTTTGGTGGGCAATGCCTACCTTACAGATACTCAGATTTGTTCAAAAATCAAACAGGATTCCTATATTCGCAACAATTAGCTTTGAATCAGCATTCTTTTTTTCAAAATGTTATCCTCGTAACGAACTAAAACATAGTCATAAGTCTATGGATACCTTGGTAGAAAAATTAAGCGTTAAATTAAGTCAATGGCAACCTGATGTTGCAAAGCAAGTGCGACAATACGTAGAAGCAATTATTGAATTAGCAGATAACGATTCGCTAGATATTTTGCAAAGTCGCGTTGTAAATCAAGAAGCTTTGAATAAATCAGACACAGTAGAAAATAGATAACGTATTTTATATACTGTCGTTAAAATGATAAGAAATCAACATAGATATGGGGTGAAAAATGGCAACCCAACTTAGTGAACCAAAATCAAAAGCTCAAGGCATGGTGATATCTTGGGAAGCGTTGCCAGATGACTTTTGGTTAGAGGACGATCCGGTGGAAAATACAGGTCAGCCACTTTTGGCAGGTGCATTACGCGAAATCTTAGAATTAGCAGGGTACATTGCAGCACACATGTTGATAGCTTCAAATTTTGGTCTTTGTGCAACAATCAACGGTCTATTGACAATTAAAGCACCTGATTGGGTTTATGTAGATAAAGTAAACCAAATTATACACGACCGTAAAAGTTATACACCTAATTTAGAAGGTAATGTTCCTGCGGTAGTCATGGAATTTTTATCAGACTTTAAAAATGAGGGTTATCGAGGTGAGGAATACTCGTCAAAACAAACACATCCACCAGGAAAATGGTTTTTCTACGAGAAAATACTCAAGGTTCCTGTTTACGTAGTATTCGACCCAGATGGGGGATTATTAGAATACTACAAACTTGATACTAATGGTAGTTACATCTTAGAACTACCAGACTCTAACGGGCGCCACTGGGTTGACTCTATGGGGTTATATTTGGGAACATGGCAAGGAACAAAAGAAGAAAGAACGGGTTACTGGTTACGTTGGTGGGATGCAGAAGGTAACTTATTACCGTGGGCAGTCGAGAAAGTTGAGCTAGAACGTCAACGTGCCGAACAAGAACGTCAACGTGCCGAACAAGAACGTCAACGTGCCGAACAAGAGCGTCAACGTGCCGAACAAGAGCGTCAGCAAAAAGAACGGTTAGTTGCCTATCTACAGTCCCAAGGCATTGACCCAAATAATTTACCAAATATGTAACGTTTGTAATCAAAATTTGGGGCAGTTCTCTTGAGATTAGGCGCGCTAACAGTAGTAAAACGGCTAACCACAAGAAAACTGCCCCTTATTAATCAAAACTGAAAATCAAAACTAAAATCTTACTGTTCAGCAGTCGCGAGTTCGGTGCTTCCCTTGGTACGGCGCCGGGTGAGAGAGTTGAAAACCATTATTCCAATGGCTTTAATCAAATTACCCTCTAGCTCTTGGAACATTTTCATGTTTACACCAAAAGCATCGTTTGCTTCTTCAACGATTTTGTCACATGTCGCTTCATCCAGTGGCATTTCGTCTAGAGCAGCACGATACTTAGCTTTGAAAGCTTTTTCATCGGGAATATCTGCAAATTCATAGAACGCGGTTCCATTACCATCTGTAAGGTTCATTGCAGTTTGTGCAATACCCTTCAAAATTTGTCCTCCAGACAAGTCACCAAGGTAACGAGTGTAAGAGTGAGAAATTAATAATTCGGGTTCTGAATTAGATATTTCACGAATTCGCTCTACATACGCGCTTCCTGCAGGTGACAACTTCACTTGAGATTGCCAGTTGGCGCCGTAGTAGTATGCTAAATCTTGCTCTAGAGTTTGCTTGCGGTAAAGTTGGGGAAAGTTTATTTTGGAAACGATAGGATGATTTTTGTGCTTTTCCATCTCCTCTTCCATTGCTGAGTAGATGAAGTAGAAGTTGCCTACCAACTTCCGGTAAGAGTTTTTTTCCACCACACCTTTTAAAAAGCACTTGACAAAACCAACGTTTTCTGCCATCGTGTGGGCTTTTTTGGTACCTACACGTAATTTGGATGCTAAGTTACTACTCATGCAAATTTTCTCAACTTTGAAATTTAAAAGCAGCGTTTCAGCTACATTAAAATAATTTGATGAGAAATTCTCTTAAAATGAAGCATATCGCAACAAATTGTAATTTTTGACACGGAATTAATCTAAACGTTAAAGAGACACCGTAACTTAGGAAGCGCGCGCATGGGAATTTTGCACAAAAAAATCCACCTTTTAGATGCTGGGTAAGGGTTTGCGGTTAAAATTATATTAAATTTCTTTAAAAGATATTTACAGTAGATTCACTAAAAATATAAGTAATTTTACTGACGCTCGGAAAAAAATCATCTAGATTATTAATAAGGAAAAACTAAACATATCCTGAAGGAAAAGTATTCAAGGGGAATTGTTCAATAAAGTGTAAAGTGCTATCCTCCAATGTGAGTGTGTGGAGCGTTTAAATTATGGTCTCTTTTTTAACGAAGCCTCAAAGCGATTTTCGTGGAGCCTCCTCCCCAAATAACAGTAATTTAGGACTGAATACTGCTATACCTACGACTCCTTTATTTGGAACTGATGGTATTCGCGGACGGGTTGGAGATTTATTAACGGCGCCAATAGCTGTGCAAGTTGGTTTTTGGACTGGTATCGTACTACGTAGCCATGCTATAAACCCAGGACCTGTAATATTAGGTCAAGACTCGCGCAACTCTAGCGATATGCTAGCTATGGCTTTAAGTGCTGGCTTAACCGCAGCCGGAGTTGAGGTTTGGTACTTAGGTTTATGTCCAACTCCCTGTGTTGCTTATTTAACAAGTATTAGTTCTGCAATTGGCGGTGTGATGATTTCTGCCAGCCATAACCCACCAGAAGATAACGGTATCAAAGTATTTGGCGCTTTAGGTGGTAAATTGTCAAAAGAGTTACAAGCAGAAATTGAAGCTGGACTGCAAGGTAATTCTGTTGCTGCCGTTGGACATGTAAAATGTGGGCGCCACTACACACGTCCAGAGATGATATCAGAATATGCTGAATCTTTAATAAAACCTTTGCGAAATACTCCCTTAAAGGGAATGAAAATAGTATTAGACTTAGCTTGGGGCGCCGCAGTTGGTTTAGGGGCTTCAGTATTTAAGTCAATGGGTGCCGAAGTAATTTGTATGCACAACAAAGCTGACGGCGATAGAATAAACGTTAATTGTGGTTCCACCCATTTAGAATTATTACAACAAGTTGTTGTTGAACACGGCGCTCATATGGGCTTCGGGTTTGATGGTGATGCCGATAGAGTATTAGCTGTAGATAACAGCGGTCGTATTGTAGACGGAGATTATATACTTTTCCTTTGGGGCAATAGTTTAGTATCTAAACAACAACTTCCCGAAAAGCTTATAGTTTCCACCGTCATGGCAAATTTAGGATTTGAGCGCGCGTGGAATAAGTTAGGTGGTACTCTAACTCGTAGTGCCGTTGGCGATCAATATGTACAAGCAGAAATGTTAAAAACTGGTGGAATGTTAGGTGGCGAACAATCAGGACATATCCTTTGCCGTCATTATGGTATCACTGGTGATGGTTTACTAACTGCATTACACATCGCCGCCTTAGTTCGTGAGTCAGGAGAAACCTTCAGCGAACTTGTAAATAAAAGCTTTACTACCTATCCACAAATATTAAAGAACGTCCGCGTCGAAGACCGCAACCAACGCATGGCTTGGCAACAATGTCAACCATTGATGGATGCTATTGCTAATGCCGAAACCGCAATGGGTGACAGCGGTAGAGTGTTAGTACGTCCGTCTGGCACAGAGCCTTTAATTCGTGTTATGGTTGAAGCCGAAGATGCGGAGCTGACACAATATTGGACAGATACATTAGTTGCAGCAGCCCAAAAACATTTAGTTTGTTAGTAATTTTAATTTTCTCAATTTTCACTCCTACTTAAATGTATGTAGGAGTGAATTGTTTTAATCGTTTTAATCTAGCGCATCGAATCTAAATCTAAAGAACTTATTCCGCGCGTTTGAACGAAAGTCATCATACTGCCAAGTTGTACCCACATTAGTAAACAAGTTAGCAGTGAAATTGGTAAACCTATAGCTAAAGCAAGCGTCGGAGGAAACCCGAATATTTCCAAACCAGCGACTAAAAAAGAAACCAAACCAATGGTTACACCAAGGAATGGAAATAATAAAGCATTTTTTGATAAAGCAGTACCAGAATTTTCGGCGCCATCGCTTTGCCATTTGCTAACAACTGTTTTGAGAGTTCCAGTGAGTGCTGCACCCGATGTTACAGCTGCAAATAATCCAAATGCAAGTACAAAATATGGCGGGTGGGTAGGAAAATAGTACACGCAGGACTCCTGTTTAAAAGCTAAACGTCAAAAATTCAAGATTTTTTTGGACACGATGATGCCACTATAACAACAGTTTACTATCAATCGGTGTAGCAATTGTTTTTGTGAAAAATAATACAATACTCAATAGTCAGGAGTGAGGCAATAGATTTGTTAGGCGCCTTTTGAAAGTAGATGTTACAACTGTCTACTGTTTGGGCATATTAATAACACAATGTGTTAATTAATTATGCAAGTCACTAAATCGGTTTACAATCCCTTTATAGCGGATGTAACGGATAATTTATTGGTTACAAACACTCATCCTGTTATCTAAAATAACCCATCCGTTACATCAGTTTTATCTGTTGCCAGTTTTTGGTTTCTCAAACACAGCAAACATTGGCGCCTTTGGTAATATTGCCGCAACACCTTCCTTGGAAAACTCAGTTAACACTCCAATAGCTGCGCTTAATATACGCTCTGGCTGTAAGTCATCCTTGACTAAGTTCCATAAACGCTGTACTTCTTCGGTATGTAAACGGTCGTCTTCCGTTAACGCTAACACTAACTGGCGCCGTAAAAACTTACCTTCATCTGACATTAAATATCGGATACCAAGTTTTGCTGTAGGTAGTACGTCAAAGCTGTTATCGGTACGCGCGATACTAATTAAGTTTTCTAACCGTTGCCACTGGAACTTACCGTCTTTGAATAGTATATTTAACAAGCGGCGCCGTAGTTGAGGTGATTCACCCGTTAATAACCGACGTGCAACATATGGATATGCGACCTCGATTATTTTAAAGTTACGGTTGAGACTAAGAGCTATACCTTCCTGCGTTACTAATGAACGAATAATTAAGGCAAACTTAGCAGGAACTCGGAAGGGATACTCATACATCAACTCGGAAAACTGGTCGGTGACAGTTTTAAAGTTAAAGTCACCTACGTTTTTACCTATAGCATCTCCCAATACTGTTTCGAGTGCAGGAATAATTGGACGAATATCAGTATCGGGTGTCAAGAAACCTAAATTAACAAAATCGATGGCTAAATCAGTGTATTCTTTATTAGTTAAATGTACCACCGAATCCACAAGTGTCTCTTTTGTGGTTTCATTAAGTTGATCCATCATCCCAAAGTCAATATAAGCCATACGACCATCAGGAGTTGCAAACAAATTACCTGGGTGAGGGTCTGCATGGAAGAAACCATGTTCAAGTAATTGCTGTAACCCTGCTGTCACACCTATTTGGACTATTGCCTCTGGGTCTAAACCTGCTTCACGAATAGCTTTTGTATCGTTTAATTTAAATCCGTTTATCCACTCTAAAGTTAAAACGCGGTTCGTTGTTTGGCGCCAGTAAATTCTTGGTACTTTAACTGTAGGTTCGTTGCGGAAGTTACTAGCAAACTTCTCAGCATTACGCGCTTCATTAAGATAGTCGATTTCTTCAAATAGCTTAGTGCCAAATTCGTCTACTATCAAAGTTAAATCGTGACCAAGGTTGAGAGGCAACCACGGTGATAACCAACTTGCTGCCCACCGCATCAAATATAAGTCAAGCGTCAACGTCGGACGAAGGTTAGGACGCTGCACTTTTACCGCTACTTCTTCTCCTGTAGCAGCTAGGCGCCCACGATATACTTGACCTAGAGAAGCTGCCGCAACAGGTTTAAGGGACAAGTCACTATATACTTCAGATATTGACTGGCCCAGTTGAGCTTCTATAATACGATACGCAAGGTCACTATCGAAGGGCGGTAACTGGTCTTGCAGTTTTACCAACTCTTCTAGAAAATCCTTACGTATCAAGTCAGGACGTGTTGAAAGCGCTTGACCAACTTTAATAAATGTCGGCCCCAACTTTGTCAACATCATCCTTAACTGTGTTGCCCGCTTCAACTTGTTTTGTTCAACACGGTCAAACCACTCATCTGACTTTAGACCCAAAATAAACCCAGCGAAATACCATACTATCTTGATTGCCCTTGCCCATACGCGCCAAGGACGAAACCGATAATAGCTTGCTACAGCATCCGGACTGTAACGAATTAGCTGAGTAGGTTGATACTGACCCACAAACGACCTTTGCCTCTCAAACCGATAAATTTACAATTTACAAAACGCACTGCACCCCGTTACAACACACGTGTTGCAAACTCAGATTACACGTTGCCTTTTCTTAAAACAACTTGAATATGTACATTTCCGGGTAATATACAAGAGGTAAGTAACAAAAATTAACTACCTACGTATATATCTCTTCATTCTTAATTATACTTCATAAAAGTACAACTAATGCAGTATTGACTCTTCCTTTAACTACAATTCAAAATGCCTTCAAATTAGCACCTAAGAAACGGTCAAATGTAATCGCTGAAGCATTTTTGCGTCTTTGAATGCTACTCATTCTCAAGAGGAGCGTGGCACCATACCACAGGTTAAGTGATTGTATGTAAAGAAATATTTTTAATTTTTATTAATATTTTAGTCAAATCAAAACTATCAAGATTGAATTTAACTTACTGTCCGCATAGATTTTATCTTATGGTCATATCTGAAATACGCTCCGAAGCTGACCCACCAATCGAATACACACCTAACTTTCTAACACCAACTCAAGCAGACGAATTATACAAACACTGCCAAACCCTAAAATGGCGCCAAAACACTATAAAAATTATAGGTAAAACCATGCCCGTTCCGCGACTTGAATGTATGTACGGGGATGAAGGATGTGATTACCTCTACTCAAAATCAGTATTATTACAGCCAGTACCTTGGACAGAGCAACTTCAACAACTGCGGTTACACATAGAATCAACCACAGGCTACCCATTCCATATAGTACTATGTAACCGTTATCGAGACGGTCGCGACTCTAATGGTTGGCACGCAGATAATGAAAAAAGCCTAGGTAAATCTCCTGCTATCGCATCAATAACTCTGGGACAAAAGCGTAAATTTCAAATGCGACAAGGAAAAAAAGGTAAACCAGTAGATATATGGTTAGAACACGGCAGCTTATTATTAATGCATCCTGGGTGTCAAGAAACCTGGTTTCATCAACTACCTAAAACTACTCAACCTGTAGGAGAACGCATTAACTTGACTTTTCGACCGCATGTTAATGCCATTGGCAACGGATTAAAACGGATGTAACGGATAGTTGATTCGTATACAGGATATTTTTTAAACAAAATTTTTCCTGTATCTAAGTAAATACTATGAAATTTGGATACAGTGTTATTTCTTAGAAACAGTGTAGAAAAGTATAATTAACCAGTTCAAACTAGTCTGCTTTACTTTTCTAACTATCCTTATTGTTTTATTTCCTACACTTGCCTGTTCTGCTCTTGGAAGCACAAATCCTAATTTAGCGACATTTGCTCCTCAACTCGGTTTAAGCAGTTCTCAAGAGTTAGAAGCTTTTATTGATAAATTCTTTACCTCATCTCTTGCACCTGCAAATATACCTGGCGCCGTTTTTACTTTAGTTAAAGATGGTAAAATATTCTTCTCCAAAGGTTACGGTTATGCCAACCTTGAAACCAAGGCGCCTGTAATACCGGATAAAACACTCTTCCGAATCGGCTCGATTTCTAAGGTTTTTACTACAACAGCATTAATGCAACTTGTTGAACAAGGCAAGCTAGATTTAAACCAAGATATAAATAATTATCTTGACAAATTTAAGATTGATAATCATAAATTTAAACCTCTTACCGCCGCTCATTTACTGACACATACCGATGGATTCGATGTTGCATGGACAATTGGAGCTGCAAATCGCTGTCAGTCAAAATTACCTTCATTAGAAGAATTTGTAGAAAAAAACTTACCGCCACGAGTTCGACAACCTGGTGAATAGCAATACTTACTATCATTAATTAGTGCCATACTCAAAGCTGACCCAAAACCCCAGTTTTGTGTTGCTCCTAAAAATTGATTGTATATTAAACCCGCGCCTGTCATGCTAGAGGCACCACCAAGTAGTTCGGGGTTGACGAAATCTCCTAATGTGGTGATAAATACTAAAAATGAACTTGCTGCTACTCCTGTTATAATTTGAGGTAATATTGCTTTATAGAACACTTGTACGGGATTGGCACCGAGGTCAGCTGCTGCTTCGAGTTGACGTTTGTCTAATTTTTCGAGTCAGGCATATAAAATTAGAACCATGTAAGGTAAAGCGCTGTAAGTCATGCCTATATATACAGCAGTGTTTTGGTTAATTATATTAAGTGTAGGTAAGCCAAAGCTGTTTAATATGCTGTTGAGTAAACCTGTGGGACGCAAAATTGTTATCCAATCGTAAGAGCGAAGTAACGAAGAAGTCCGTAATGGTAGTACAAATGCAATTAAAGTAATGTTGCGAACCCGAAGGGATGTAACGGATAGTTAATTCGTTTTTGCTGCAATCAGCTTCAGTAACTTACAATGAGAATACCACTTACTTGTTTTAATTAATGGCGCCGACTCAAACTAAACAATTAAGATGCTTTTTATCAGCTCCTGCTGGTACAGATTTTTCGGGATTACTGGAAGTATTAAAAGAGAATGATATTCATCTTCTAGACCCGGCTCGATTTGATCCAGGCGCCGTTAAAATTTCTGATAAAATTATAGATTGTATTAAGAATGCGGATTTAGTAATAGCTATTTTAGGCACAGCAGCTTCAAGTGCAAACGTGCTTTTTGAATTAGGTTGCGCTTCAGTTTTGGGTAAACAGGTGTTGATAATCGCGCCTGATGGGTATGAAATTCCAACGGATATCAAAGACTTACTATATATAAGAAGTACTCCTAGTAATCGTGAGGCAATTAGCTTTGCCATTGAGCAAATTCTTAACGCACCACGTTACGATAACAATAGTGAAGAACGTTTGCTTGATAAGACTAAACCTCTTGGTAGTGTAGCCGATGATTTACTAGGTAGACTTAATGATCTTGGAGATAATCTCCTTGAGTGTAATGTTGAAGATGTTGTTAAGACGATGTTTAAAGCAAGTGGAGTTCTAACTCGAACTACGCATAACTCTAATATTTATGCGGATTTTGCTGTATGGATTGATGAGTTAGAACCTTATTTTGGAAATCCAATTCTCATTGAAGTAAAAAGAGAAATTTCTACAGAGATGCAGGCTAAGTATGTAGCTGAACAAGTTTTACACCTTGCTCATCTAAGTAATGTAAGGGTCGTGATTATTTTTGCCTCACATATATCAAGAGAAGCATTACAATTTGTATTATCTTATTTTAATCTCTACTTCTTTGATTTAAACGACTTTTTAGGGCGCCTTCGCGAGGAAAGTATCGGGCAAATTATTCGTACCGAACGTAATGCGCGAGTTCATGGAAGACTACCGTAATGCCTGAAATTTCTCAGGATATAATAAAAAATTATTTTGAAGCGGGTCAGCAAGCAAAAACTACCGTAGAAAAAGGGCGTGCTTTAGAGGACTTAGTTTGTTATATATTTGAACAAGTTCCAGGGGTCAGCACTGGCAAGCGTAATAAGTTAAATACTTTTGGATCTGAAGAAATAGATATAGCATTTTGGAACCGAATGGATGCAAATGGCTTTTACTTTCTTCAAAATATTATTCTGGTAGAATGTAAAAATTGGTCACAACCTGTTGGTAGTGAAGAAGTTAACTGGTTTGACTCAAAACTTAAAAGAAGAGGGCAGACTTTTGGCATCCTAATTGCAGCAAATGGAATCACAGGAAACTCACAAAAAATAGAAGCTGCCCATGAAATTATTCGCGTTGCTTTGAGTGAAGGTAGGCAATTAGTTGTTATTACACAAGCTGAAATTGAAACGTTGGTGTCTACAGAGCAACTAGTTCAATTAATTCAAGAAAAATTATGTGAGCTTGTTGTGTCTGGTACACTTTTCCTATAAGGTTGCCATATCTTTGTTGGGTTGCGTGCTCCGCTTAACCCAACCTACGATTTTATTTTTTATGTTTGTTTGTTAACGTTTCGGCGCCGCTTCTCCAAATTTAATTAGTAGTGCGATGGCGATACTTACTATCATTATTAATGCCATGCTCAAAGCTGACCCAAAACCCCAGTTTTGTGTTGCTCCCAAAAATTGATTGTATATTAAACGCGCGCCTGTCATACTAGAGGTGCCACCCAGTAGTTCGGGGTTGACGAAATCTCCTAATGTGGTGATAAATACTAGGAATGAACTTGCTGCTACTCCGGTTATTATTTGTGGTAATGTGGCTTTGTAAAATACTTGTACGGGGTTGGCGCCGAGGTCTGCTGCTGCTTCGAGTTGACGTTTATCTAATTTTTCGAGTGAGGCATATAAAATTAAAACCATATAAGGTAAGGCACTATAAGTCATGCCAATGTATACAGCAGCATTTTGGTTAAGTATATTAAGTGTGGGTAAGCTGAAGCTAGTTAATATAGTGTTGAGTAAACCTGTAGGACGCAAAATTGTTATCCAGGCATAAGAGCGAAGTAACGAAGAAGTCCATAATGGTAATACAAATCCGATTAAGATAATATTTCGCCATCGTTGTGGCACTAGTTGAGCTATCCAGTAAGCAACAGGGAAGGCTAAAATCAAACAAATTGCTGTGGTGCCAAGCGCGAATGTGAATGAACGTCTGATTACTTGTAGATAAATTGGGTCAAGGATACGGATGTAGTTTGTAGTTAATGCTCTCCAGATTTGACGCCAGTTTTGAATGTCTAGAAACTGGTTATAATCTGTGATGCCACCTGGGTTGACTATATCTCCCGGTCGAATGCCTGGTACTAAACTTAACTGAAATATGATTAATGTTGGTAGTACTAATAATAGTATGAGCCAGATACCTGATGGCGCCAGTAATAATAATGGTTCTAACCATTTTATTTTTGGTTTCGCACGGTGTATTTTTTGTACTTCGACGGTTTGAGGTAATGGATATTGCGTTGACATAATTTTATTTTTATATTTTTACTCCTACTTTGTAAGGTGGGCAGTGCCCACCCTACTAACTTCTAATTTATTAAGCGCTGGTTAATTGAGTCCAATAGCGTTCGTATAGTTCTTCTGCTGTACCAATGGGGGAGAGACGTTCGCATTTTGCGAGTACTTCTTCTTTGGGGAATAGTGTTGGTTTGGTCTGTATTTGTTTTGGTAGTTGTTCAAATGCCGCACGGTTGGGAGTTGCTAGACTTTGACGTTTGGTTAGTTGTGCTGATACTTCTGGTTGTAGTAGATAATTAATCCAGGCATAGGCGCCTGTTGGGTTTGGTGCGTTTTTTAATATGGCAAGTGTGTCTGTCCACAAAGATGTTCCGCTTTTGGGTATTGCGTATTGCAATTTGGGATTTTCTTTGGTGAGTTTGATTGCATCGCTGGAGTAACACATTGCTAGAACTAAATCTCCAGCTAAGATTTTATTGCGCCAAGCATCGGTGTCGAAGCCTGCAAGTGATGGTTTGAGTTCTTTGAGTTTTTCGTATGCTTGTTTAATTTCACTTTCGTTAGTTGAGTTATAAGAATAACCCAACATTTTTAGAACTCCTCCAAAGACTTCGCGCGTGTCGTTGAGTAGGGTCATTTTTTGATTAAGCGGTTCACGGTTTTTCCATAAATATTCCCAGTCATCTGGAGGAGTTTTGATGATTTCTGAATTGTAGATAAAACCTGTTGTTCCCCAAGTAAAGGGTATACTGTGGCGATTATTAGGGTCGTAAGGAGGATTTTGGAACTGTGGAAATAAATTATCTGCACCAATTAATAAGTCGTGTTTGATTTCGCTTAGTAAATCTTTTTCTACCATCTTTTGCACTACATAGTCAGATGGATAGATTACACTATAGGCGCCTCCACCTCCGGCTTGGATTCTTGCCTGCATGATATCATTAGACTCATACAGGTCTGCAAATAATCTGATCCCTGTTTGGGCGGTGAAGGTTTTGAGTAATTCTTTATCATCGGCATATTGCGTCCATGTGTATAAATATAGTTGGTCGCGTTGAGAGTTGGTAATCGCATTTGCGCGAACATTCCCTAGTTTCCAACCGCAACTGGTCAATGATAGGCTTGATAAACTTAATAAGGCTTTTATAAAACTTCTTCTATTCATTTTTTCTATTTCCTAACTACTGTACGGGCGGGTTTACTAAATTTTCTATTATTACGCAGGATATAGGTGAACCCGCCCCTACTTATTCTCTTATCGCAATACAATCGGCTTCTGACCACCATGCGTAAACAGTCGTGTTTGGGTTAGGTATGATGCCTGCTATATTTGGTTGCATAACGGTAATGCGAATTGTTGGCGCCAGATCGATAACGTAGTTAACGCGCGTTCCTAGATACATAAAGTTGACCAGCCGTCCTTCAAAGCAATTCGTTTGTACGTTAGGCTTGTAAAGCGATAGCTGAATTTTCTCTGGACGCACGCTAACCTTTACTGTGTGTAGTTTCTCGTTTGGTGAGAATTCTCTGCGACTAACGATTATTTTTAACTGTTGTTTTGTTAAAACTTGTAAATTATTAGCGTCGATGTCAACGATTTGACCTTCCAATAGGTTAGTATCACCGATAAAATCTGCAATAAATGCTGTTCTGGGTTGTTCGTAGATTTCACTTGGGGTGCCAATCTGTTCTACTTTTCCTTTATTCATTACAGCAATACGATTGCTGAGTGACAGTGCTTCTTCTTGGTCGTGCGTTACCATGATGAAGGTCAACCCCAAATCTTTATGTAAGTTAGATAACTCTAGCTGCATTTCCTTACGTAATTTCAAATCGAGGGCGCCGAGTGGTTCGTCGAGTAATATAACAGCTGGACGATTTACGATAGCGCGTGCTAAAGCAACTCGTTGTTGTTGTCCACCTGACAGTTGGGCAGGAAAGCGACTTTGAAACCCCTCCATTTTGACTTGCGCTAATACGTCTTTAACACGACTTTGGATTTCTGATAGAGGTAATTTCTTTAACCTTAACCCAAATGCAATGTTATCCCAAACGTTTAGATGATTAAATAAAGCATAACTTTGAAACACAGTGTTGACGGGTCTTTTATAAGGTGGAACGTTCGTCATTGACTCTCCACGTATAAACAACTTACCCGCGTCAACAGTTTCAAATCCTGCGATCATTCGCAAAGTCGTTGTTTTACCACAACCAGAGGGACCCAAAATACTAAAAAACTCACCTTGTTTAACGTCCAAATCAATACCGTGTACTGCTGGTTCTTGGTTAAAAAATTTAAAAGCTCCTTGCAGTTCCACATCAATTGGCTTAGTCGTTGTCATATTACCCTGATTATCCCTGACAGCTTGCCACATAACCCATAATCCAGTATTAATACGTAATTGAAAACTAATCTATGTAGCCTATAAGGCAGACACAAAATAGCTCTCTGGTTTATTGTACCCATCAATAATAAAAACACCCATTCCTAATTATTGATTAAATCCCCGATTAAAGTGAGCGCAGTCGTATATAAATAGCACTATTATTAAAATTACAGTTAGTTATATGGCACTACTTGACCAAAACGAGTTAGGTAAGAAAAAAGAAGGACGCACAGTCGGACGTGGAGTCCAGTCTCTGGCTTTAGTTGTATTTACGCTCTTGGCTTCAGCAGGTATTGAAGCACGTTTGGCCTTCCTGCAGGTTGTAGAGGGACACTCATTTCGCGACCAAGCTAAGGCCAACCGAGTTCGTGTTATATCAAAACAGCCTGAACGCGGTAATATTTTTGACCGAAACGGGAAATTATTAGCAACAACGCGCTATCCACGTTCGGTGTATTTGTGGCCAATGGCACATACAAAGGCAGGGTGGGATGAAAGAATTGGCCCGCGTTTGTCGAAGATTCTTGGTATTCCCCAAGAAGAAATTGAGCAGAAGCTTGAAGAAGCTGGTCCAAATTCGAGTTCGCTGGTACGGGTAGCGCGCGACCTTAACGAAGCGCAAGTAACTGCCCTAAAGGAGTACGAAACCGAGCTTCAAGGAGTTGAAATTCATACAGAAGCCGTTCGTTTTTATCCACATGGCGCCGCGATGGCTCATGTAATTGGTTATACTCGCGAGTTAACTCCCGAACAGTTGAAAAAGCGTAAAAGCGAAGGTTATCGTTTGGGCGATGTTATTGGGCAGATGGGAGTAGAAAAGTCTTATGAGAAGATGTTGCGTGGTGAGTGGGGTGGTCAAGAAGTTGAGGTAGACGGCGCCGGACGACCACAGAAAGTGTTGGGTGAGAAACAAGCGAAGGCAGGTAATGATTTACACTTAACTATTGATTTAGATGTACAGATGGCAGCAGCGAAGGTGTTGGCTGCAACAGGAAAAAGAGGCGCCATAGTAGCACTTGACCCGAATAATGGGGCAGTGTTAGCAATGGTATCAAATCCAAGTTTTGACCCAAATATATTCTCGAAGCAAAAAGTTAGTCAGAAAGACTGGGAAGTATTACAAGGTAAAGAACATCCACTGGTTAATCGGGCTTTAAGTGCGTTTCCACCAGCGAGTACATTTAAAATTATTACAACCACAGCAGGATTAGAATCGGGTAAATTTAGTCCAAATACAGTACTACAAACCTTTGGCTCATTAACCGTGGGTGGGGTAACATTTGGAGAGTGGAACCATTCTGGATTTGGACCATTAGGATTCCAAGGCGCAATGGCAAACAGTAGCGATACATTCTTTTATCAAATTGGACGTGGAGTAGGTGGACCAAAGCTAATTGAATGGACGCGGAAATATGGGTTTGGTCAAAGAACAGGGTTTGAATTTACTGATGAAGAGTCCAAAGGGTTAGTGCCTGATGAAACTTGGAAGCAGAAAGTATTTAGAATTCCCTGGACTGTAGGAGACACTATTAATATGTCGATTGGTCAAGGCGCCCTACAAGTAACGCCCTTACAATCGGCTATTATGTTCTCGATACCAGCCAACGGTGGTTATCGTATTAAACCGCATTTACTCAAAGACCACGAAGAAGCCAAAAGTTGGCGAACATCGATTGGCATGAAAGATTCTACCGTTAAAGTGCTACGCGAAGGTTTACGGAAAGTAATTACCGAAGGAACTGGTAAACGTTTGAATTTACCAACAATTGCCCCCGCAGCAGGGAAAAGTGGTACCGCTGAAGCAGGTGTTGGGCGCCCAAATCATACTTGGTTTGGCGCATATGCTCCATTTGATAAACCTGAAATAGCCGTTGTTGCCTTCGGTGAAAACTCAGGTCAACACGGTGGAGACTTCTGCGGACCAATGGCGTTAAGAGTACTCGAAGAATACTTCCAGAAAAAATACCCAGGTAAATACGCAAAACCTGAAGTCGAAGGCGCCGACAAATCAGCAACAGGAGACTCAAGCAGATAAATACGCTTACTTAACAACCGTAGGGAGCGGTGGAGGCTACAAAACCCAACATAAAACTGAACATTTTTTTGGGTTACATTTAAACCAATAACAGGCGCCCTCCCAAATTGAGAGCGCTTTGTATTATTTATTGCACATGATGCGGGTCACTGAAGGCAGGGTTTTTGATGAATGATTCGTCGGTTAGGCTTTTTAGGAACTCTATTAGGTCTTGTTTTTCCTGTGGAGTTATTTGGAAACCTGAGATAAAGTTACTTTTTAGGGGGTTTTTACTTCCTATTCCTGCATATTCGCCTGTTTTTATTGTTCGACCTCCTGCTGCGTAGTGGTCGATGACTTCTTCGAGTGTGGGTATACTACCATCGTGCATGTAAGGTGCTGTTAACTCAATGTTTTTTAATGTCGGCGCCTTGAAACGTCCCATGTCTGATGGTTTACGGGTGATTTCATGCACTCCTGTATTATTGGGTGGATATGCTCCTTTGCCGTCGATGTTGTAAAGTCCAGTATTATGAAAAGCTATTTCTTCAAATGCTAAACGTTCGTGTTTGATGGAGTCGCTGAAGTTAAAGCCACCATGACAATGAAAACATTCTAAACGTTCGCTGTTAAATAATGCTTCCCCTCGTTTAGCTGAGGTAGATATGGCGCCCTTTTCTCCACCATAGCGGTAACGGTCGTAGGGTGAATTTGCTGATATTAAACTGCGCTCAAATGATGCTATAGCTTTGGTAATATTTTTAAGATTTATGCTGTCTTTTTCATCAAATGCAGCAGCAAATAATTTTTGGTAATTAGGGTCTTGACGTAATTTATTTAACACTTCTTTGTCTTTACCAGATAAACCTAATTCTACTGGACGTTCACCAAACATTGGTACTAGTGCCTGTACTTCAAGCTTTTTCATACCTGGATGTGCCCAAGTGAGTATAGAGCTATAAGCAATATTAGCTAAACTCATTGAACTACGAGGATGTTTTTCTCCGGTTGCACCAACTGCAACAGGTTTTGGATCTGAGAATGCAAAACCTTGGATATGGCACGAAGCACAGGAAAATTCGCCAGTTACAGAAAGGCGCCTTTCATAGAAAAGATTTCTACCTAGTTCTACTTTTTCTTTTGTCATTGGGTTATCAGCTGGCACAACTGGTTTTGGCATCCAAGCAGGAATATCCCATACGTAATCATTGTTTGGGATAGGCGCCGATAATGCCTGACTCAAACCAATTGATAAACAGAAGGTCAGCGCGAAAACCACTGTTAAACCAAAGCAGCGTTTCCACTTATAAAGCATGTGTATTACTTAACGCTAAAAAATGTTTGTGATTGAGTTTGATTACCAGAGGATATCCCAAGATTTTTAAATATGCCAGTGCAGTCAAGGTCATTTGGTTCTGACATACATCCTGGCGCCGTTCCAGGTTGGTTACGGCTTAAATTGTTATTCGCTAGCAGTTTGGCAATATCAGCAACAATTACATTTTTACTTAGGTCAAAGTTATTTAACGTAATAGTTGCTCTGTTCGGATTGCTACATTTAGTTGTCGGCTTTTGACTCGTTGTTTCAGCTTGGCAACCTGTACTGCCGCGCGTGAATGAGAAAACCTTTAGATTGACCTTCGTCACCATGTTAACTTTTCACGGCATGTTAAAAACCTCTCCCCTAACCCCTCTCCTTGCAGGAGAGGGGAATATATTTTCCCCCCTTTCCTCGAAGGAAAGGGGGTTAGGGGGATAGGTTTTACTTTGGTTTTTCCACATAACATAAAAAGTCAGGCATTTAATAATGTCAGATTTCCGAATGTTAAAGCACCCACTAAACATTTTAATAATTTCATAATTTATAAAAGATACCATCCGTTACATCCGTTACATCTGTTGCCAACTTCTACCCAACTCCAAAAGCTCTAGCACTTTGATAAAAGATAAAACTAGTTACCCATGCTAAACCTACTGACCAAGCAATAGACATCCATGTAAATTTAGTACTCTTTGATTCGGCTTTAATAGCTGCTACTGTAGAAAGGCATGGAACGTAAAGTAGGGTAAAAAGCATAAAGCTATATGCTTGTACCCAGTTGATTTGTTGAGCAATAACTGTTCCTAAGCTTTCTTCTTGCGTTGCGTATATTACTGCTAAACCACCTAATACTATTTCTTTGGCTATAAAACCAAATATTAATGCTACTGCTAATTGTGGGTTAATTCCTAAAGGAGCTAATATTGGCTGTGTAATTTGACCTATCATACCAGAAATTGTTTGCGCGCTGGCTGGCGGTACGTTAGTGGGGAAGTTATTACAAAACCATATTGCTATAACTCCAAAGATAATAAACCGTCGCGACCAGAATAAAAAGTGCATTGCTTCACGCCACGCGCGCAGTATCATTTGTTTAAAGGTCGGAAAACGATATGGTGGTAATTCTAATACTAGTGGTTCGTTGTTAGGAAATTGACCTTTAAATACTGCTGCTGTAAAAATTGCTGCTAAGAAGCTAAATAAATATAAGCTAAATAAAACGACAGGCGCCTGTTTTTGAGTAAACAGTGCGGTTGTCATAAACACAAATACATTCAAACGCGCGGAACACAAAGAAAAAGGAATTACAAGCATTGATAACATTCGCAATGCTGGAGAACGCATTACCCGTAACCCCATAATTGCAGGTACGTTACACCCAAACCCCATTAGCGACATTACAAAAGAACGACCATCTAACCCTAAGCGTTCCATAAATGCATCCATTAGATATGCGGAACGAGATAGATAACCGCTATCTTCGATAACTGCCATACAAATAAAAAATAAGAATATAACAGGTATGAATGCTGCTACTGTTCCTATACCTTCATAAATACCATCAATCAAAAAGTCGTGTAAAAATTTACCCCATGTACCTAAATCAATTAGTCCAGCTAATATAGGTTCAATTGCTATATTTTTAAACCAAGCTAATACTTCAGCTAATTTATCCTGCATGGGTATACCCAAAGCATAAATAAACTGGAACATTAAGTACATGGCGCCGAAGAATACTGGTAAACCAAACACTGGATGTAGTAAAATACTATCTAAGCGAGTTGTGATATTTTCTTTGATGTCTTCTACACTAGTAACTGCATCCTGTAATAGTTTTTCCATTTCAGTAGATATCTCAGCTTCTTTTGGAAGTTTATCCTCAATATCTCCAACTATTACTGATTGATTAAGATTAGCTAATTCATCTCGAATTGTTTTGTAAGCTTGCCCATATCCTTGCCCAAACTTAGCACTAAACGGGACAACGGGCATTTTTAAATATTCAGATATTTTCTCACGGTCTACTTCTACACCAAAAGCAGGCGCCTCATCTGCCATGTTCAACAATAATACTGCTGGCACTCCCAAGCTTTTGATTTGTAAAGCTAAACTAATTTGGCGGTCAAGTTGAACAGTGTTAAGAATTATTACTATTAAATAAACTGGTGTAGCGGCTAAAAATTTTCTTACTACCTCTTCATCTTCTGAAAAGCCTCGTAAATCATATATACCAGGCAAATCAACAACTTGCGTTTCTTGACCTCCCATTTTTATATTCGCCGTCATCAAGTCTACTGTAATACCCGGCCAGTTACCCACACTAGCGTTGGCGCCTGTAAGTCGATTAAAAAAGGTAGATTTGCCTGTATTGGGCATTCCCAAAACAGCTATTTGCTTGACTCCCTCAGTAATTTGGTTGTCAGATGGGTTACACGTGTTGCAATGAGTCATTTTGGCACCTCTGATATTTGAATTAGTTGAATTGATTTTGCATCACGACGCCGCAACATTACTTCTGTTGTCCCGACACGGACGTGAAGCGGGCCATTAAAAGGTGAAGAACGCAACATTGTTATTTTACGACCAGCACGAAACCCAAGTGCCAGTAAACGCTGTTCTAAACTAGCTTCTGCCGAAATTCCTGTGATTATAGCACTCTCTTTTGGTTTCATCGTCGCAAGTTCAACTTTGACCATTTACGTTGGGAATCACGTTATAACGAACTTTATATTTTAGCTTGATTGTCTGATTTGCTGAATCTAAATTTGAATAATCATTATTATCATTATAACTACCATTAGACGGCGCAGCAGCCATCATACCCCAACATTCATCACCATACATACCAGAAGATTGTGTTTCAGCCCTCATTTCTTTGATTTGAACTGTAATATAAATTTAGACCCGGTTTCCTAAAAAACCGGGTTTTTGACTATTCTTGGATCATTTCCTAAATTTATATTGTTTGGCTTACGACCAAGGATTTTCGTAAAACTGAAATCTTTGTTTCAAAACTAGCCAAAAAAATGGTAAATCATCAAGTAGGTATCTTTTCCAGAGACGACGAGGTTCGGACATAAGTCTGTAAAGCCATTCTAGACCAATTGCACTCATCCATTTTGGAGAACGTTTTAGATTACCCGTCTCGAAATTAATCGTTGCGCCAATTGCCAAGAATATCTTCACATTATTTAATTGATGTTTATTCTTATGAATCCACAATTCTTGTTTTGGCGCCCCAACACCAATAGCTAGAACGGTTGCCCTTGACTTATTAATCAGTTGAATAATTTTTCGGCACTCTTGTTCATCATTTTCAAAACCAAAGGGAGGCGAGTAAGTATCAATAATAATATTTCTACCAACCTTTGAATTGATTTTTTGTTGAGCTTGCTTTGCTGTGTTTCCTAAGCCTCCTAACAAAAATATTTTAATTCTATCATCATTTCGATAATAAGTATAAAAAGCTGGAAACAAATCAGAACCAGAGATTTTTTCTTGAATGGGCGTACCTAAGAACTTAGATACGTACATTAGAATCTTACTATCGCAAACTATATAGTCAGCTTCTTGATAAACGCTGTAAAATTCTTGATTTTTCTGTAGTTTCACCAAATGGTCTACATTTGGAGTAAACACAACACCACCAAATTGAAGTTGTTCTAATAACTCTAACATCGTAATGTTATCGATATTCACATTCAATAAATTAACTTGGTTAATCATAGTCTACTTTAATAACTCAAATTCGATGCAAAAACTGTTTGAATCTATTTCCTGAATTAGATAATTAAAATAATAATTTCAACGCCAAACGTAATTGAGTATTTAATATATTTATGTAAATAAATACACGTATTTATTTACATAAAGCGCGCATTTATTTACTATATATAAACCTGATTTTAAAGTAGTTGTTGAATAGGAACTCCAAAACCTAAGCTATAACGAATTAATAATAGTAGGGTCAGTACACCAATAAAAAAGACAGTCGATTGAATATCTTGAATAAAGCAAGTAAGTTTCTCCTGCCAAAGTCCATAAAGATTGACAATATACAAAGGTAAATCGCTGAGTGCAATAACCGTAACTGCGCCTAATATACCAAAGCCATGATACGCTAAAGGGACACCAAAAACAATGATTCCAAAGCGTGCGAAATTACTTTGAGCCGAGTATAATGGTTTGCCAATTCCTAATAAAGCAGGACTGATAGTGTAAAATAACAGCGAAAACCAAATGCCACAACATAAAATTGGCATCATCCAACAAGCAGCAGCATATCTTTGATCATACAATATTCTAACAACCATATCACCAATAGTCACTAAAACAGCTAATACCAGCGCACACCCTATTAATATCAGGCGCCGCTGGTGAAGAATTTTGGCGCGCAAACAATGTCTTGGTAAATCAGCTTGCTCGGCAACTGCAGGAAAAATAACTTTGTGGCTAAGTTGTTTAATGACTTCTTTGGGAATGTTGGCTAAGGTATAAGCTACTGTGTAAATCCCTAGCATTTCAAATGATAAAAGTTTACCTAAAATTAAGCGGTCGGCTTGTTCAGCAACAAACACTAGTACGGATGCAATAAAAATCCACTTACCGAAGGACAATATTTCTTTGGCAGAATCTTGATCCCATGCAAAACGGTTTCTATATTTCGGTATTAACCAATGGCTAGTTACTAATTTGTATAATGCTCCTATTGTTGTTCCAATAGCTAAAGTCCAAATGTTTGGATACAACCAAACTAAAAAACATAAGGTAGACAAAAAACATGCTTGCAGTATCAGTTCATACATTGAAAGCTTACCCAGTTCCATGCGGCGATGCAGGGTATGTATGCTAGTTGAACTAAGTCCATCTAATACTGAGGAAAATACAGTAATCGGAATTAACCACATTAACCGGGTTTCGTTATAGAACTTAGCTATTGGCAAGGCAACAAGTAAGCAAATAATCCAAATTACTACACCACGTATTACTTGTAGAGTCCAAACAGTATTTAAAAACTTCGGGTCATCACCTTGTTTACTGTTTACAATATTTTGACCAATCCCAATGTCTGAAAATAGCTCTAAACCAACTCTTAGAGTTGTAACCAGAGCCATTATGCCAAAAAACTCTGGTTTGAGCAAGCGAGTTAAAACTAGATTATTACCAAATCTGAGTATTTGTATTGATCCAAATCCTATAATTGTCCAGATGGCGCCATGAATAGCACGTTTTTTAAGGGATGTCATAACTTTTCTTCACATCCTATATATTTGTATTTACACTTTCAAATGTAGAAATAAGTTTTTTTGCGAAATCTTGAATATACTTACTATTGTTGAATTCTTTAGTTACTAATTCATAACCTCGTTGAGCTTGGGCACTCGCTTTTTCAGGATTATCTAACAGCTTCTCAATTGCTTGCTTCAGCCCGTCAGGGTCACAAGGATTAACACCTGTAACAGCATCCGAATCAATTAAGTCGCCAATGATTCCTTCAGAACGGGTTACTATCACGGGGCGCCGACAAGCCATAGCTTCAAACAGTGTAGTAAGTCCGGCTTGATAGTTATTCTCAAAAAGCGGAAGAACTACTATATCGGAATCGCGGTAAAGCTGCACCAAATCACACCAGTCGTAAAAGCGACAAGACATGTTTTCTGGCATAACTTTTGGAAATGTCTCTTGTCGTGCAGTTGTGCTAGGCGAAAAAGCGCAAATCTTCACATCGACATCTAATTCGGATGTTGCCAATGCCAAAGTTTGATAGTCCCGTTTTTCTAAACCACCGCTTCCAATGATCGGACGTAGCTTTTTTGATGAGGCAACTCCTGGTGTAAAGAAGGATATATCTACTGGTGCTTGGCAAGGAATTTTGTAGACACGGTTTTCGCTCTTAGGCAGGTAGCGGCGCAGTAATTCTGCTTGCGAACTAGTACCTGCCATAAATAGATCAACCTTATTTTTTAGGTTAAACAGTTTTAGTGCTAAACGTCCTCGTGGTCGGTTAATGTTTTGAGTATACATAACTATTTTGGGGCGATGACGTGATGCACTAGTCATTACAGCGATAGGGATACCAACGTATTCACCATCGCAATATATAACATCATCCTCTTTAAGTTGTGGTGATAATTGGCGTGCCAAAGCCCACTGTTCAGGACTACCTATAATCTTTGCAAGCATTTTATCTATGGGCGCCACTTTAACTGCACTTGGTTGATAAATGCGCGCTCCTAAATGCTTGCTGATGTCCCACATGATATGTGAGGGGCATTTTCCTGCAGTAGCAGTTTTAGCAATAACTTCTAAGTCGTGGTTTACGCTCAAAGCGATGTGATATTTCATATCTGTTATTTCCAGTGCTTAATACAAACTTAAAAAACAACCAAATTGCATAAATCCTGTACCGTTTCATCTTCAAGAAAGACTACTTGTTTGTTATAGTTTGGACGAATCGGTTCAACATGACCAAGCATTGCACTACTCATCAAGCAATGTAGCCGCGCGACTTCATAATGTATATTAAAGTCTTTTTCTACTTTCGCTCGACCTGCTTGACCAAATGCTGCCCTAAGTAGATGATTTGATAATAATTTGTCAACGCGCGCTGCCAGAGAAACAGAATCAGCAGGCGGAACAAGGTAGCCGTTGACACCATCTTCAACCAATTCACTGATGCCTGCAATTTGAGTAGCTACAACAGGTACACCTGCTGCCATTGCTTCCATCAAAACGACTGGTATTCCTTCAGCAAAGCTAGACATAACGAATACATCGGTTAGCTGAAAATATTCGCGTACTTGAGCTTGAGATTTGTAGCCAACAAAATTTACATTTTGACTTAATCCTAACTCTGTAGTTTTTCGTTCTAACTTTTCACGGTCTGGACCATCACCAACAACTGTTAAGGAAATATCAGGATGTGCTTGTTGTAAAATGGCAAGACTTTCCAGAAGAATTGGTAAACCTTTTGCTGCTGCTAGTCGTCCAACAAAAAGCAAGCGTTTACTTAACTCAGTGTGTGAGGTAATATTGAATAAAACAGGGTTAACACCGCAATGAATAATATGCATTTTATTCCACTTTTCGGTGGGTGCAAATATCATAGCTTGACTGCGTGCATAATAACTAATACAACAGACAAAAAGCGCACGTTTTATTTTTTCGTCTAGGCGCCATTGATACGGTTTAAAGAAAATATACGGGCCATGCAATGTAAAGCTGTATGTGAATCCTCCCATCTGGGCAGCAAGCATTGCAACAGTACCACTCGCCTCAACAATGTGGTTGTGCAAATGAACTATTTGTCTAATTTTAATTTGTTTAGCAACAATGCCCGCTTCCAAAAAGTACAAGAATTGAAACAGGGCGCCTCTAAATCCTGGTTGGCTTGTTAACCAAGCTAGCTTCATCGCTTGCAAATATCTTTTTGGTGAAGCAAGCAGTAAATTTAGGTGCGATAACAGTAAATTGATCGGATTTGGAGGAAGAATGTAAAAAGTCCGATTACGTTCTTGCTTTTGTTCTTCTCCCACCATGTGTTCATTACTAGTGCGGCGAATAGAAAAAGTGTCTACTTCCACACCCATTTGTCGCAGGGCTGTTACCTCTCGTTGAATAAAGGTATCTGTTGCCCTTGGATATTCGCCTGTTAAGTAAGCAATCCGCATAAGCTTTCCTCTTTTGTTACCTCTACCATTGGTTGCTGTACTTGTAATAGGTCTTCATTGCTAGATATACGCTTGAGTGCAGCATCAAGGGAATATTTGGGCTGCCAATTCAAAATTTGTTTTGCATTCTGATTGCTGAAACTAAAATGCTTGAATCTGGCATCTAGTATGATTGGGTTGAATATACCAGGTAATTTTGCTTGACCTTTAAGTGCGACTTTATTGTACTTCCACATTCCCCAAGCGATGCTACGCATAAGTGTCCAATTAATGGGGATTGTTTTGGGAATGGGAAATTTGTATTGCTTTAATTTTTTGACATAAGCTCTTTGAGTTGGTAAATTGTCATCAACAATATTGATAATTTTACCAATTGACTCTGGACGTTCCGCAGCACAAACGATTGCTTCCGCACAGTTTTCGATATATGTCAAGGGTATAGTCGCATAACCACCAATTCGCAACCAAAGATTGCCAGCTAATTTACCTCCTAGTAAAGAACTCCACCACTCCGAACGTCCATATATTAGCCCAGGACGGATAATTGTAACTTGTGACTTATGATTTTGTTGGAACTCATGTACAAGTTCTTCTTGAAGCAGCTTGGTTTGAGTGTATTCATCCCGCTCCAAGGGGTCACATTCGATCCGCGAATCTTCGTTAATTGTTGCGTGTGTCGGGATGCGAAGGTAGTCGTATACGCAGAAAGTGCTAATGTTAATCAGACGCTGTACTCTTGCTTCTATCATCGCATCAAGTAAGTTCTCTGTGGCAGTGACCGTGCCAGCTAATCTAGTGTAAAAGTCGCCATCCTTAACTGCTGCAAGATGAATAACTGCATCTACACCCAGTAGCGCATCTACTATACCAGCTTTGCGTCGTAAGTCTAAACGGGCTATTTCTAATGCTGGATGATCATAGCAAGCAAGTTTGCTGATGTTGGTGGATGGACGTATAACCGCGCGTACTTGGTGTCCTTTTTGCAGTGCTTGAGCAACCACATACTGTCCAACAAAACCGGAAGCTCCTGTAATTAGTAGTTTCATAGACAAAAACCTCATTATATTAATTTACAAAAATCTTCAAAAATCCCCAAAAACCTACTTCCTTAAAATTGTCCTTTCTCCAGAAGTAATTGATTAACTAATCGGTTAGTACGTTCCATTTCTTCAAAACTTATTGGTGGAGTTTTTCCATCAACTAGAGCTTCATAGGTTTTATCTAAAAGTCGATGCAAACCTTCATAAGGGGTTTTTTGCATTACCTTATTGCGAAAGTTAATAAATGTTGAGCTAATTAAATTACATCCATTCATAAAATGGTTAACAAGTGGAGATAGCAATTCGCCCGCGCGTGGAATGACGCAGCGTAAATATGGCTGGAATAAATCTGTTTCAACATAACCTTCTGAACCTCGCACTACTACATTAAATGCCTGGGGTAAAGCATGACTGGTGAATCTGATACGAGCATGGGCAGAATTTCCAATTGCGATTGCATCCAAATCATCATACTTAAATAATTCTCCACCACCGTGATTGCTCCAAGCAGCGCTAACTCGGTCGAAGTCGGGTATAAAGCGTACCACCAACGAAGACAGGTGTGTAATAAAATCGTGAATTACTCCTGCGGGAAGTTTATGAATTGGGTTGGGCAAATTTTCGTCAGCGAAAACTCCACCATCGCGTACAGAGAGCGCAATTCTCACTTCAACTTCCCGTACCTCTCCTAAAATACCTTCATCCACTAATCTTTTTATCGTCAATATTTTTTCGTTGAAGCAGTAATTTTGATTTTCAATCAACCAGCGATTTTGAGATTGGGCTAGATGGCAAAGTTCTTGGAACTCGTCATAGGTTGGTGTTATTGGTTTTTCACAAAACACATGCATACCAGCTTCTAAACAGTCTTTAGCAATTTGTTTATGAGTGTGAGGGGGAGTTAGAATATGTACAATATCAGGCTTCGCTTCAGAAAGCATTTGGTGATAATCTGTATAGATGGAGTCGGCGCCATATCGCTGTGCTGCATATTTAGCCGATGCTTTGGATAGGTCGCAAACACCAACTATTTTAGAGCGTTCTGATTTAGACAGAAAACTCAGATGCTGTTTAGAAATCGCTCCTGTGCCAATTACTGCTGATTTCAGTTGTGTTCCCATTACTATTTTCCTTATTGAATAATTAAAGTTTTAATCTAGAACTGTATCAATTGCTAGGAAGTAAGTTTTTATATTCCATTATGGTGCTTTGCCGTTTCAATAATCTAGAAATGTGAAACTTTATTTGACCGTATAACATAGGATATTTATCTATAATGCAAAATAAAGCAAATAGGATACAGTCTTTTCTTTCAAAGCCTTTACGACGTGTTATATTGTACACTTTAAAAAATATATAAATGTATCCTGTTAGCAGTAAAAGTATGCTTAGTCCTTTAGTTGGTAATAAGGTAACAACAACCAATAAAGGTAATATTAAACCCCACATCCAAATCATGTTACTTTGTTTTAACCAATAGCGATCAGGACTGCGACCTTGCAGCCAAGCACCCTCAGCATAAGCATGACCGTTACGAATGGAGCGCTTCCACCATTGCCAAAAACTTGTCATATTCGCATCGTGTCGTGCCATTTCTGCATCTATCCTTAAAATTTTTCCTCCAGCTTGACGTAGCCGCATACACAGTTCTGGTTCCTCGCCTGCAATGAGGCAAGGGTTAAAACCAGAGACTTTTTGGAACGCGCTTACCCGCATCATTGCAATACCACCACAATATTTTGCTTCTCCAACAGGAACGTGCCACTCAACATTGCATAAGCGATTATAAATTGATGCTTCGGGGTATAGTTCTCGTAGGCGCCCGAATACGACTACTGCATCACGATTTTGGAGCATTTCAGCTAAGGCGCGCGTTAACCATCCCTCTATTATTAGACAATCTCCATCAACAAATTGCACAAATTCAATATGAGGTTCTTGTTGTAATAAATATTCAAAGCCTGCGTTTCTGGCACGAGCAGCAGTAAATGGAATAGATAAATCAAGTTCTACAACAGCAATACCCAAAGAACGAGCCAATTCAATACTACCATCTGTCGAACCAGAATCAACATAAACAATAGTAGCGTTTTTGTTTATTAATGAGAATAAACAAGTTTTGAGGCGATTTCCCTCATTTCTTCCAATCACAACAATTCCAATAGAATTCATAACTAGCCCTCCAATTATATTTGTTTACATTAATACGAGTTTATGCTGTAGGAACACGATAATTATAATAACTAGATGCAAGAGAATGCCTAGATAAACAGGCGTGATTTGCTGATGAATTGTATAGCCATTTTTCGATCAAATCAGCCCATTTCATTGGTACTTGCAAGCGTTGCCAAGCTATTTTAGATGCGGCAGAAAGTTTTGCGTATAAACTCGGTTGCTCAAGTAGCTCAGTAATACATTCAGCAAGTTTTTTAGGATTGCGCGCGGGGTAAATCATTGCATTAACTTTATGCTGCAAATTGCCCTGAAACATCGGATGATTTGATGCAACTAATGGAGTGTATGTACAAAATGCTTCATAAATAGTAAATGGACATGCTTCGGGATATTCATGCCAGCTAGGTATGACAACTATGTCCGCATCTCGCATTAACTTAATCACTAAGTCATTTGGAACTAATCCTAAAAAATTTACATGATCGCGAATCCCTAATCTTTCTGCGTGATTTATAAATTTGTCGGTTTCTCCACCACCAGCAATTTGCAGAGTTACGGGAAAATTTTTATTGCGTAAAATTGCCAGTGCGTCTAAAATATCGCCAACACCCTTCGATTCCGTAATTAAACCGACATAAACTAACTTCCTGTTATCTCCAGGATTTTGAAGTTGTTTTGCTCCAAATAATTCTGGGGTAACTGTATGAGTCCAATCATAGGGAATAATTTTGTGAGGATTAACTCCAATTTGCTGAAGCGAAAAAGAAGCATTAACATTATGGTTCCCAATCCAATCGATTTGTGGATGGTTTAAGATTCGCGCTAGTAAATAATTTTTATACTGACGGCGTAACCCTGTTCTTAAAAATGAGTCTGCTAGTAGAGCAATTGTTTTTATTCGATTTTGAATGCAAAAGCGAAAAATTTCTGGTATCGGAAAATGAACTACCAAATGCGTAGGCTTATGCGTTTCAATAATTTTGAAAATTTCACTTACCTGCTTATAGGGGTCAACTCCTGCACCAATTACACGTAAACCTTTAGTAATCTTAATATTATATGCTTGTGTTGTTTTACAGCAAAGTAAAATTACTTCATCAATTTGTTCACTTATACGTAGTACTGTATCTAGTACGTATTTTTGTCCATGATATGTCTCAACTCCATCTGTATAAACAAGCTGAAAAGCTTTGCGATAATCACCACCGAATTGAATTATTAAAAGGCGCATTTTCATAAGAATTTTTGAGGTTTTGTAACAAATTTAAGATCAACGAACCTTTTTAGTTTTTATTCTGTAATTTACGGTAAATACAACTGTTATAAATAAAACCCAGTATAAATTAGCTAAACGTAATAAGTTACTTTCCGTTACATTACTCATTGCTAAATAGGTAAGATACCCTATCGGCCAAAGTTTCTCTAGGTTATTGGTTGCATAAGCTTGTTTTAATGACTGAGCAAAAGTTGTGAAATAAATAATACAAAAAATTGATAAGCCAATCAAACCAAGATCAAGTGTTAAATCAAGAAAGCCATTGTGACCGTGAGAGGGAAGCCAGCTAGAAGACCGTAATGCATAACCGGCTTGGATTATATACTTACTTTCTGGCGCCCAAAATGCACCGCGTCCAAAACCAAAAAATGGTCTTTCTAACAATCCAGCTAGTGCAGTGTCCCAAATATACGTTCGTCCTGTTAATGTTGGATCTCTTCCTAGACCAGTTAATAGTTCTACCCAATAAGTCAAAACGACTATAGCAAGACACGCCAAAATTAAAATTCCAATGTTAACAAAGATAACGCTTATTCTTCCTTTCCATCGGAATTTTTTATAGAATAGCATTATTAATATTAGTATGCAAGAAATAACAAGAGAACTTTTTGAAGTTGAAAGCAGCATTAAAAAGATCGAAAAACTAAAACCAAGCCACTTCAGTGATATTGAATTTTCTTTAGGCAGCACAAAAAAAACTAATGAACTTAAAACCATCATACTGCCAAGAGAATTTTTATGTCCGTACACTCCTTTCCATGCTCCTAAATGGTTTTCCAGTTCATTAGCAGTATGTGTACCTAGCGCTGGGTATCCAAGAGCTATAATTGTACTAAGAATACTTCCTATAAACATAGTATAGGCAATAAGCTGTACTTGCTCTTTCAAACTAAATCGTGTTGCAAAATATAAGGCAAACGAAGTCATCATCAGAACTTCTGTCGCATTAAGCAATGTATAATCAGGAGACTGTGACCAAGTAAATGAAAGTAGGGCTAACCCCGTTAATATGCAAAGTAATTTGTTTTTACTTGCTATGACAATAGCACTTTTCCAGAACACGCAAATCAGAACGCTTGACATTCCCCAAACAAAGTACCTGATCAGTGTAACAATAATTTTTGGTAGTATAAAACCTAATGAGTTTACACCAAATATTCCTGCAAAAAAACTTAAACCTAATATAATGAAAATTTTTTCTGCAAGTCTTAAATTCATAATTTAATTTTCCTTCTAGTTGAAAAGTTCATCAAATAAAATTTATGATATTTAAAATTTGAAGTTCTACAAGTATTTATGCTAAAAGTTTACGAGACTTTACTTCTTTCAGTGCGAATCCAGGTGCTTTGAGGGTTAATTAAAAATTGGAGATAAACTGGAATTTTCCATAAAATGTAAAAGGGTACGGTTAATAATTTGTGCAAAGGTAAGTATGAGCTAGCGAATTTACCCCAAGCTATAAAAATAGCTATCAGGAAACAAAATCCTGCAGCGGCTGATATTACAGATGGTATCCATGATGCTGTCAAAACTCCAACTATCAGAGAACTTGTCATCAGTGTAAGCCAAACTATAACAAGTAAAGATAGAGGTAGCACACATAAATCTAAAATGCTCACCAACAAATCGAATCTTCTTTGATAGATTGCTTCTTTGAGTAAAGTAGGAGTATAAGTCTGAATAACTTGTAGATGTCCGTGTTCCCAACGAGTTCTTTGACTTTTGGCTGCCTGTAAAGAAGAAGGTAAGTACGCCGTTACTTTTGCTTCTGGACAAAACAGTGATTTATGTCCAGCTATAGTCAAATCTAAGCCTAGTTTTAAATCTTCACTCAAGTGCCCACTAGCTAGATTTACCGAGCGAATGACAGACCAAGGAAAAGCCATACCTGTACCAAACAACGGACAAGATTGTTGGAAACGCGCTAATCCATAAGGACGAACTAAATTCTTGACAATAATAGCAAACTGCGAAATAGTATCTTTCGACGACTGCTCTTCAAAGGGTTTTACCATTAAGTAACTAGCTTGAACAGGGCGCCCAGTTGCAGTTGCACGCTCAGTCAGTTGGTGAATCGCACCACTCGCAACTGTGCAGTCAGCATCAATAAACACAACTACATCAGGAGGGTCTGTTTCAAGAAACTGCAAGCCAAAGTCTAGAGCGTATCCCTTGCCTCTAAGACTAGAGTCGTGACGCTCAATTACTGTGGTGCCCATTGTACGAGCAATCTTGGCTGTCGCATCGGTACAATTATCAGCGATAACAATTAAACGGTCGTTGTCTTTTAACTGTTTCATCAGTTTTTCAAGCGTTGATGCAATAACAATTTCTTCGTTATGTGCTGGTACTAAAATAACAACGTTTTTATTTTGGTAATCTACTTTATGACTCAAAGTTCTAGGGAGCAAAGCAGCAGCACATTCAAAAAGAAAAAATAAACAGACAAGAAGTAGTAATGATGTCATTACTAAAAAAAAGGCATTGAAATATAAATTTATAATTTGAGTAATTGCCATAGTGTTCTTACTTCTAATGCCTATTTGTAAACCCGTTGTTTGTTTACTATTTCAACGTCTAAAACTTCCTGCCCAATTCGCGGTTTGGAATAATGAAAATAGGCGCTTGGCTCTTGCTTTAAGTTCACAGCGTTGGCAACAATACCCAAAATATTAGCTTCAGAACGTTTTAGCAAATTTTTGGCGGCATTAGCACTCGCTGAATCTACAATACCTGGTTGAACTACTAGCAAAATTCCATCTAACATTTTGCCTAAAACAGCTGCATCAGCCGTTCCAACCAAAGGGGGAGTATCAAAGATTATGTAGTCATAACTTTGAGAAAATATATCAATTAAAGAAGCCATGCGCTGAGAATCAATCAAAGCAAGGGGATTTGGAGGTTGTACTCCAGCAGTAAGTACGGATAAGTTTGTTGTGATTGACTGTACTGCACTTGAAAATTCTTCTTGACCGACAATGATATTGCTCAAACCTGTTGAGTTTATCAAACCCCATAAATGATGTTGTCTAGGTTGACGCATATCTGTATCAACTATTAAAACTCGTCGTCCAGCATTAGCTAGTGCAGCAGCTAAATTAGCCGAAACTTCTGATTTTCCTTCAAGAGCAACAGAACTTGCAACTGCAATTGTCCGAACTTTTTTATCGCTGATAAACTTCAGATTTGCCTGAAGCATTTGATATGCATCATGAACTATAGTATGAGGATAAGTTCCAATCACGATTCGCGGCGAGATTCCCTTTATGCTTGGCACAGTAGAAGGACTCGGCTCAAATTTTGGAATTAAGCCTAATAAAGTTAAATCAAAAAGTACCTCGGCCTCCTTGACAGTTTTTAACGAATTATCAATCAAATCTATAAAGAACGCAACTGCTACACCAAATAGCAAACCGCCAAACACACCACCTCCTGCTAAAGCTAATGTACTCTTAGATAGGGTTGGTTTATTGGGAACACGCGCGTGTTGAATTACTCTAGCATTCCCAACGGTTTGCCTTTCTGCAACTTGAATTTCTTGCGACCTGTTAACGAGGCTTTCGTAGTTTTTTTGTGCGACACTTAATGTCCGTTCTAAATCTCCTTGCTTTTTTTCTAAATTTGGCAGGATAGACAACCTCTGCTTGTAACTATCTCTAATATTAGACAAAGCTAGAATTTTTTTCTCCAAACCCTGACGTTGTGTTTGCAACTGCGATAATTGACTTGCTAAATTTTGCTTAATCTGCCCGATCTGCAATTTGCCAGTTGAAACCGTCTGTCGATTTCCAAAAACTAAATTCATGCCAGATGGTCCTAAAACCTGCTCAATTCTAGAACGCAATAAATTATTTAAATTTATTTCTTGATTCTTTAAACTAGTAATACTTGGATGGTCTTCTGTATAGCGTGTTCTTTGAACTGCGAGTTGAGTTTGTGCTTTTTGCAGTTCACTTAAAACTTCTTGTACACCAGGTATCTGGTTGAGAGAAGCAATTTCCACCACAGGCTGGTTTTGGGCTATATTTAGTTGGCTACGTAGTTGTGTTTCCTGAGCTATAGCTTCTGCTATCGCTGCTTTAACTTGGTTCATTTCCTCGTCTATTTTAGCAACGTTGTTAATCGCAGCAGTGCTTTCGTCTTTTAGCTCAATTATCTGAAACTGGTTTTTAAATTGGCGTAATGCCTCTGCCGCTTGTTCTAATTCTGCTTTTGAATCGGGCAATTGTTTTTTAATGAAACTACCTGCGGCAAATACTTGAGAGCGATTTGACTCGATGTTCTTCTCTACATAAGTCTTCATTACCTGATTAACCACTGATGAAGCGACTTCTGGGTCTTTTGAACTGTATGATATTTTGAGTACGTCAGTTCCAGTAATTGTTTCGACCTTAACTTTTACTAGCTCTGGGTTAAGAAGTTTTCCTTTTTTGTCTTTTAATTTTAGAGTATTGATGACTTTTTGTATAATCGGCTCGGAATTTAAAATTACAGCTTGCGTTTCTAAAGGGTTCCCTTCTCGCATCACCGATTCTAAGTCTCCAATTTTTTCCCCTACTTTTGTTAACGATGAAGTACGATTTGATTGAAAAAGAAGCATTCCACTTGCCTCATATTCGGGTTTTTGCATATATATTGCTACTCCCGATAAACCAACAAAAGTTAGCAAAACACCTGCTGCAATCAGCCAACGACGTTTGAGTACTAGCCAATAGTTTTGAACATCTATTTCTTCAATAAAACCTTGATTCATACTTTTCCCTGTTTTAAGTAAAATGTTTTAATGAGTTATATGCCATCGAAATATGATATTAGCAATATTTGGTTAATTCCATAATGTAATCGTACTCTTATTAGTATTGTGACGATAGTCGGGAGCGCTATCTTAATTGTTTCAAGAACTGTTCGCGTAAGAAACGATAAAAGAACAAAGGATTGCCAATTATATAACGTTTCCATAAGCGTTGCGGTTCTGTAAGTAATATTGATAACCACTCCAATCCGATATTGCTCACCCATTGTGGGCATCGATGTTCAATTTTATGAAACTTAGTTCCGAGCAAGTTTACTTCTTCAAAAGTTTTCATTTTGACACTTCCTTCACTAATAATTTGTAACAACTTTTCAGTAATTACAATGCAGGTGTTTTCTGGCACTTATTCAACGTTTTGGAGCTTGGTCAAACGCTCTTGCTATAGCAATACCCTCGCCAACTTACGTTTAAATGCTACAAAACATACTTAGTAGAGTCGGGTGCAGCCACTTGCATAGTTGCGAAAGAACTCACGCCCCGCGAGCGATAGGGCGCCAACAGTAACATCCGCAATAAAGTTATGAAATTAATTTGTATTCGATTATTGATTAGATTCGTGCAGATAAACTCGCCTTCTTCAAAGATTCTGGTAGAGAAATAGCATTTATGGATTGCTGCCAATCAGAGCGCAATGCTACTGAAACTTCGTAACAAATGCGCGCGCTTTTACGTTGAGCATCACTAACATCGATTTTTTTAACGCGATACCACTTTGTTTCTCGGCATTTATCACACCAAAACGCTTCTAGCCATTCATCTTGTATCAACGCTGTAGTCTCGCTTGCTAGCAACGTTAAAATATTTGGTAAGTATCTGCCCTTACTCTGTAGCTGTGATTCTGCGGCAAGTAACGGTTCTTTTGTGCTAACACTACGGAGATAGCATTTATGAATAGGGCAATAGATAGCCCGTCGCTTTGAACGCTTCCTATTTCGGTCACACCTTTTTTGCAAGCTCGACCTCCTTCGTAGATAGACGCAAAATAATAAATTACGTTGGCTGATATTTTGCACCTCTGAGTACAAACTACATAGTAGCTAATGTTTAGTAAAAAAATCACAGCTACGATTTACTCGTCTAAAGCGAGAACTTGTGCTGTTAGCATAGGCTTTACAACACGCACACCCGTAGGAGCGCAACTGATAAATCTACAAATACTTAGCAATATTAATTGCAACTATTCACTTAGTGAAAGATATAAGTTGGAGAAACTGACATCGAAAAGACCTTCAAAGTCCAAACCCTGAATATAAATTTATTTATAAGATGATAGTAGATGATTTAGTTGACTAGTTGTTGACTTGTTAAAGACGTAGTTTTTACATTCATGTCTCTTTCAATCAACGATTTCTCCTAGAGACTCCGTTTTTGTGCTTAAGTCTTTGACTAATAGTTGACCAATATAACTTTGTTTCTATTACAGTAGCCAATTGTAGAAATTTACAAGCGCTTAATAAACCAGGGTAGGGTGCTTAATTTTTTACCTGGTTCGCCTGACAGCATATATCCACAAATTATATTTCTTGTATCATAGATAACAGTGAAGAGCTTACAGTACACCATTAGCTAAGAATTCTAACGCATACCAATACTGAATTATGACTATGACAGCTTTTCATTGAACTTTCCTCGCCCTGGTAGATATCTTAACAATGAAATAATAACATTCATATTTATTTTATGGAACCTTTTTACACAAAAAATATATTTATTTTCTCCAACACAGTCCAGCTTATTTTTACTCTTTATAAAAAATTTACATTGAAGTTAATGTATAAAAAAATACATTAGTTTTAGACTCTAATTCGTTCAAACTTATCATGCTTTTACTGTTTTACCTGCTTTCACTCTGTATAATTGAAGTTTTTACAGGAAAGTTCCCGGCTCTATTTATCGTTGATAATACGCAGATGTGATGCTAAATTTTTAAGATGCTCTTGGCTGTAATGCGGTTTCGTTAGATCAACTCAAGCTGAATCGCACATTCGCCTTTGTCAAAACTACATATAAAAAATATTACTTTGTCTAAGGAATAATACTTAAAGTAGATTCATTAAAAATATTAAACTATTTAACTATTTAGCAATTAATATAAACTATATGAAGTTTTGTATACAAGTATTAATAAGTACACTAATGAAAACGCGAAGGTGTGGCGCAGCCCTAAGCTGGTCACCCATGTCGAAAACATTTCAGTACAAATATGCTATAAGTGCGACCTAAAAAACTAAAAAACTAAAAAACTAGATTCCCAACTTTTGAAATAAATGATTGTTATAAAAGTTGTTGGGAATCTAAAGGACTTCACTGACTACGAAAAGTTTTACACCTGATTAATATTTTCGTTCTTGAGGTTGGAACATTGTAATACTCACACTCGCGTATTGAATGTCGATACCTGCAGGTGAGTAATAGGCAAATGTATGTTTTAAGAAGTTATTATCGTCGCGTTGCGGGAAGTCTTCGCGGAAATGGGCACCGCGACTTTCTTGACGACGGTTTGCAGAGGTCATGATCATTTGTCCGACTACCATTAAGCTGCGTAGTTCCAATGCTTCTACAAGTTCAGTGTTCCAGTCTTTGCCTTTGTCGTCTAAATAAATTTGTGAGTATTGATTTTGGAACTCTTGTAGTTGTTGTAAACCTTGCTGCATAAGTTCTTCGGTGCGAAATACACCGCAGTACTCGGTCATACAGTCTTGGAACGCTTGCCGAACTTGGTTTATTCGATATGGGCCTGGTTGGTCGAGTAATGATTGAATTTGCTGTTTCGCTTCTTTTATATAACGCTCGGAGTCGATATTGGGCAATTTGCGATTTTTGACATACTGCGCGATAGTTGCACCCGCACGTTTACCATATACAACACATTCTAACAATGAGTTGCTACCCAAACGATTGGCGCCGTGTACCGATACGCACGAAGTTTCACCTGCTGAGAAAAATCCTTCTACAATAGAGTCGGCGCCACTGCGAACCTGACAGTCGGTATTAACTGGAATGCCACCCATACAATAATGTATAGTTGGACGAACTGGCATTGGTTCCGTTACTGCGTCAACTCCAACTAACCGATGTGCTTCTTCCCAACAGAAAGGAACACGACTCATAATTTTTTCTTTACCCATGTGACGCAAGTCGAGATATACATATACTCCCCCTGCACTACCATCAGGCTTTATACCGCGACCTGCACGAATTTCATAAGCTATCGCACGTGAAGTTATATCGCGTGGTGCCAGTTCCATACGACTAGGAGCGTATCTTTCCATAAACCGCTCACCTTCGCTGTTAATTAAATAGGCGCCTTCTCCTCGCACAGCTTCAGAAATTAACACACCAACAGGGTATAATCCAGTGGGGTGAAACTGTACAAATTCCATATCTTCCAAGGGTAAACCCGCCATTGCCGTCATCGCTAACCCATCACCAGCAGAAGCATAATCATTGGAAGTGGTGTTATAAACGCGACCATAACCACCCGTTGCGAACATTACAGCTTTCGCACGTACTACCTCAATATGCCCGTCCTCTATACGGAACATCACAACACCTTTTGCCTGACCCTCTTCTAATATCAGACGCATTACATACCATTCTTGGTAAAGCTTGACACCATACCTACGAAGATTATTAACTAACTCGTGTAAAATTGCATGTCCTGTTTTATCAGCAGCATAACAGGTTCTATTGTGTGAATGTCCACCAAACGCGCGTTGTGCAATCCTTCCATCCTCAAGACGAGAGAATAACACACCCATATGCTCTAAATCTATTACAACATCGGGCGCCTCACGAGTTAGAATTTCGACGGCATTTTGGTCAGCTAAATAATCAGAACCTTTAACGGTATCAAAAGCGTGTGCTTCCCAACTATCTTGTGTATCAACATTTTTTAAAGAAGCTGCCATTCCCCCCTGTGCAGCAACCGAGTGCGAACGAATAGGATGAGTTTTTGCGACTACCGCTACGTTTAAACTGGGGTCAAGACGCGCAATTTCAACCGCCGCACGACATCCAGCTAATCCACCACCCACTATAATTACATCATGTTCAAGCATAAGTAATCTGGCATACAAATAAGAGCTGCTGTTCTATTGTATGAGTGGGAAAGGAAAAAGGGTAAAGGGAAAAGTAAAAACCTTTCCCCTAAATATATACTGAAGTTATATACTGAAGTATATATAACTAATTTGTTGCTTGTACTGGTTGTTGCTGAGAAATGTTACCGGGTATTGGTTCCATTTTCGTGGCTGAGTCCAACGGCGCCACTTCAATATGGTTCAATAAGGTGGTTACGAAAGCGAATAGTAAAAACGGTAGTGATAACAGTACAATAAGTCCGACTGTTGCTAGCGCGTAAATAGGTCGTCTGGCGCCCATCAATGCTAGTGCAGCAGCTAAACTGATTGTAATGGTGATTAGCCAAACAATGATTTGACCGTAGATATCACCGAAAGTTAATGTACAGACAAATCGATATCTTTGAATATTACTCATAAGTTGCCCTTGAGTTCGCCTTAATTTCTACCTTAAAGCCATGTTTTTAAATTCTACGATTTCTAAATATTTTTGAAACTTTTGTAATATCTCTTCATAAACATTGCTGAGTAGATATACTATAATCTTTACTCAGCACTCTTGACTATTTCTTGTCGTAATACTTTCCGTTACCGTTATTGTTAGACTCAAGCTGTTTGAGTCGCGCTTTTAAATCATAGTCTTCACTGCTCACTATTGCTTCTAAATCTCGAATCCGCTGTTCTAGTAATTCGACTTGTTGCGGCGCCATATAGCCTTTAGATTTTCTATCGTCACGCCATACTGCTACTGTACCAACTGTGGCGCCTGCAAGAGCAGCAAGCGGAATTAATGAATTACGTAGAGGAATTGATAAAGGCACACTAATTGCTAAAATTACAACAGTACATCCCCAAATACGAGTTGTTGCAGCAAGACGTATATCTTTAGACTGTTCTGATTTTTTACCCATATTATTATATAGCTAAAATATAGCTAGATTCATATTTTCTATATACACTGGCATATAAAAGTAAAAAAGCGCTTCACCCTTTCGACTTAGGTAAAGTTACTCATTAGATTTTATCTATACCTATAATTGCTTATTTTTTAATTAATAGTCAGTAGCAATATGCGAATGATATGTAAGAATCAATTAGTCACGTGGGACAATTAAAGGAGACGACATGGGACTTTTCGACCAAATCCTCGGTGCAGTTGCCAACCCTAACCAGCAAGGTAGCTTGGGTCAACTTGGCGGTATTATGAACGCAGTGGAACAACTAAGCGGCAATGCTGGCACAGACTCTTCAACCATGCAAACAATAATGTCAGTTGTTGGTGGTCAAGTTCGTTCCGCATTGCAAGACAAGCAAGCAAACGAAGGTTCAGGTGTAGTCCAAGATATTGTTAATCAATTTGCCGGAAATTCTCATAACCCTGACGCTGTATCATCTATATTTTCAGCTGGAATGGCACAACAAGTTGCTCAAATGGCATCACAGCGTACTGGTGTAGACGCAAACATGATTCAACAAATGTTACCTATGATTGTGCCATTAGTACTTAAGTTTTTACAATCAGGCGCCAGTACTTCAGGTGGTGGAAACCCAGTTCTCAATAGTTTTTTAGACTCGGATGGAGACGGTGATGTTGATATAGCTGATGCAATGCGAATGGCAAGCCAATATATGGGAAGATAAACATTACCCTCTTCCTCTGTGCCCTCTGCGCCTCTGTGGTAATAAAAACTTACCTAACCGAGGCGCCCACTTAGCAATCAAACGTGCTTTCCAAGGCAACAGCTAGAATCTTATATTATTGCAACCCTAAGTGATTTACAAAATTAAAATATTGCAAAATTTAAATAGTGCAAATGTACGGTAAAATATTTTTTGTTGAAAATAAACACGACAACTTATAAAGGTATAGGACGGGCAAGGATGCCCATCCCACTCTTATGATTAATTTATTTTTTGGAAATCTCTAATTGTTGCTTGCTTGAACGTAAGCCAAGGTTAAACTGTCTTTGGCTAGGAAGTGAGCTAGGTGGTAAGCTCTTTCTTCGGTTTTAAGTAAAATTTGTTCATATAAATAGCGGGTTGCTCTGTCACCCAAACTTTCTGCTTGTGAAGCTAGGCGCCGAATTAATCCAATCATAGCTTGTTCGGCAGCTAAGTCATGTTCTACCATTTGACGGCAAGAGAACACACCATCTTCTTCTGGTTCAAAGCAACATAGACGAGCTAACTGGGTAAAGCTTGCGACAGGTACACCACCAAGTCCATCTAACCGTTCACCGATATCATGAACGTGCCCTTGAACAGCTTCATAACTTTCGTTGAAGAATTCGTGTAAAGAATAAAACTCGGCGCCTTCAACTACGAAGTGATGTTTTTGATATTGTAAGTACAAAGCTTGAAAGCTTGCTAATGCGATATTAAACCCTTCACAAACAGGCTCAGTAACGCTTTTATCTAACAAAACTGGATTATCGTAAACCTGACCAAAATTGCGTAGAACTGTTGGTGATGCACTCATATTATACCTCTTGTTGATTGGTCTAAAGAATGTTTGACCCTCTAATACCATTTATACAACAGTTTTTTCGATTTGATTCTCTTGAAAATTTATTTTGAAACCTTACAAACCGTAATGCAAATTTTTGTTTTTAATGTCATGTCTCTGCCCAAGAGTTGGCGCCTTATGTAGTCAATGTCATATTTGGCAAAAATGATTTAGTTATAATTAAACTTTTTTTCAATAGACATCAAGTATGATATTAACTAGGAGTTATTGAAATAAATATTCATTAAGCAATAACACCTGATGGTGATTATCAAGGGGAATAACTGCGCTATACATTAGATACTTAATATTGGAGATAAAATGTCTGCTGATTTTGATGTACTTTGGGTTAGCGGTAGTCCCTCTTTAAAATGCCTAAACATGCCTTTGCTAATAAATTTAAATCAGTATAAAAGGATTGCACAGTGGGAATATTTTCAAACCATTGATGAAGCTGCCTCAATTGATGTTGCGGTAGAATTACTGCATAATTTTCTCAAAAATAGTCATCCCATGCATTTAGTTGGGCATGGTATAGGTGGAGTAATTGCACTAATTTTTACTCGTAAGTATCCCCAGTATGTAAACTCATTGACGTTACTGGCAGTAGCGGGACAACCAGCGAATACGTGGCACGTACACTATTATCAGCAGCGTCAGTTGTTCAACTTGACTCGTACTCAAGTCTTACTCAATAGTGTATACAGCTTATTTCGCGATAGACTTCCATGTCACGTAAATAAATTAATAAATAACTTAAACAAAGATTTAGAAAATCTACCCTTAATGCACTCAATGTACCAAAGGGAAAATTTACCCAAGGGAGGAGTCACAGTACCATTAATGGTATGTGGTAGCAAAACTGACCCTATCGTTAGTTATCCTGAACTCCACGACTGGGAAAAATACCTCAAACTACAAGATATCCTTTGGGAATGTCCTCAAGGAGGTCACTTCTTTCACTGCTTCTATCCTGAAAAAGTCGGCGCCAAAATTTCGATTTTTTGGCAAAACCACGATAAACAACTTTATCAAAAACAACATTTAGAACAAATAGAAATTATTCCGTAATAGATTGTAAGTTGGGTGTAGCGGCGCTTCGTTACCCAACCTACGGCTTTATATTGGCTGGAAAATTTTGTCAAAACTTTAATTATCTACGGCAAGATAAAATGTAGAGTAGGAATATCAAGCTGAAATTACGTATAATTACATAAGAGGCAACTAGCAGCTTGGGTTTGTCCTCTACAGGAAGAACATGCGGGTTGGAATTAGATATCTACTTGGTACAGCGTTACTTTCGATGATGGTAACTGCTGGTTACTCAATAAATTTGAGTTCAGTTAGTCGTGCCGCTATAGTACGAGGAACGGTTTACTTTAATCAACCGCCGCGTCTTGTTGAAACTACGACTACATATAATGATGTGTATGTTTGGGGCGCCACGTATTATTTTACGATTAGTGTTCCAGATAACGCCGTTGAACCTCTACGTCATATTACACTCAACCAGCGTGAAGGGGTTGATAATATTCGCTTTGACCTTAAACGTACTTCTGCTTTTGAAGGAACACGCAGGAGAGAAGGTCAAAAGTTAGAACTCTCTGACGTAACTTCTCAACGTCGCGAAAGAACCGTCTCAATGACTTTTAATCCTCCCATACCACCAGGCAAAACTATTACAGTCGCGATGAAACCAGTCCAAAACCCTACAGTTCCTGGTGTTTATCTATTTGGTGTAACAGCATTTCCCGCAGGAGAAAAAGCGTATGGACAATTTCTCGGATACGGGAGACTACAGTTTTATAGTTCTGGTCATTCTTTTTTCTTTGGAAGGTAGAATGCAAAAATAATATCTAATAAGAATCTTGACTTATAACCTTTGGCTGCATTTGCTGATTTAATGAGTGTAAATAAATTAATTCTAGTTCACTGCTAACCTTGGAAAAGTAGTCCATCTGCTGCGCGCGTAAAATTATGAAAGTCCGAAGAAATACAAATGCTGCTACCGCTAGCGATATTCCTGCACCCGAAGCTATTAACGCTTGCCCAATACCACTTGTAACTGCTTGAACATTAGTACTATCCGCTCCAGCAGATTTAAGATTGTAAAATACCGTAATTAAACCGTTAGCAGTTCCAACAATACCACATAGAGGAGCAACTGCCGCGATGCTTTCAAGTAGTTTATCACCTCGACGCATTTCAATAAACTCTCTGTCCAAAGCGGCTACAAGAGCAAGGTGAAATGTTTCTGGTGACGTTAATTTTAGCTTGAGTGGCGCCGCAAGTACACGACCAATCGCTAAACCCTCAGAACGTTCGGCAAAACTTAAAGCTTTATCTAAGTCTGTTTTTGCTGCTGTCAGAACTTCATGCACTACCTGTTTTTCCTGAAAAATTAATTTAAACCAATACCATATCCGTTCTACAGCATAAGCAAAAGTTACAACCGATAAAGCTAGCAAGGGGTACATGACAAGACCACCCGCGAGGAAAACATCGAATATTCTGGTCATTGCGGCTTAATTAGGTACTTTATTGTTAAAAATTATGCATACAGACATGTAATATATCGTGTTAGTGTTAAATTTATGATTAAGAAAAGTTAATTAAATCATTAACAATCACAATGTATCAATAAATTCTCGGTGCCTACTTACTCTTAGTTCTAACAGCAAGCTTCAAGGTCGCGTGCGAGTTGCTTCTATTTCAAATCTAGCTTATGGTAAGTTCTGGAGTTAATTAAGAAGTTAATACGTCTTAAACAAATGTATAGTAAACTACCTTTATACGGAAAGAGGATAATAATCACGGCGCCGCGCGTTTATGCAGTGAGGCTATCACAAGCGTTGATAAATCAAGGTGCTTTGCCGCTGTTTATGCCAACAATTGAGACTAATATTTTAGAAGATTTCACTGTATTAGATGAGCATTTAGCAAAAATTAATACATATGATTCGATAGCATTTACAAGTCGTAACGGTATTGATGCTGTTTCCCAAAGAATGCGAAAGCTGAAAATAGATACTTCAATGCTTCAACAGGTGCATTTATCAGCTATTGGAAAAGATGCTGAACTTCTTGAAACTCTAGGCGCCGAAGTTGATGTGGTACCTACAGAACCAAGTCCAACGGGTATTATTCACGAACTAGCAAAAATCTCTGATATAGCTGGTAAAAACATTTTGGTTCCAGTTCCGGAAGTCATTGGCATTCCTGAACCTGATGTTATTCCTAACTTTTTAGCTGGGTTGTCAGATTTGGGAATGAATGTCACTCCCGTTATTGCGTATCAAACACGCAGCTTGGATAAAAGTATGTATAATGTTGAATTAGATTTGATCCGCCAAGGTAAAGTAGATGTGATTGCCTTTAGTAGCAGTGCTGAAGTCAGCGCTTTTAAGAAAATGTTTGATAATGAGTCTGATTATCAAAAAACTTTGATTGCTTGTTTTGGTCCATATACAGGCGCCAATGCTAGAAACTTGGGGTTAAATGTCTCTATTATTGCTGATGATTTTAGCTCGTTTGATGGATTTGCTACTGCCATCACTAATTACTTTAATTAATTTTCGACCCTAGCATCACAATGCCCAAAGTTTTCATCACTCGTAACCTTCCAACTGATTTAACTTTACTAGAAAAGTTTGCGTCAGTTGAAGTATGGCACGAACGTCAACCTCCAACATATGAAGTGTTGCTTTCAAAAGTTAGAAGTATTGATGGTTTGTTGTGTTTGTTAACCGATAAAATTGACAAAGAGTTAATTCAAGCTGCTACAAATTTACGTGTAATAAGTCAGATGGCAGTAGGTTACGACAACATTGATGTAAGTGCTGCTACTGCGAGAAAAATTCCTATTGGTAATACTCCCGGTGTATTAACTGATGCTACGGCAGATTTGACTTGGGCATTGTTGATGGCTTCAGCGCGTCGTATTGTTGAAGCAGACAAATTTACGCGCGCTTTATTGTGGCACACCTGGGAACCTGATTTATTATTGGGTGCAGATATTACAGGCGCCACGTTAGGAATTATTGGCTTTGGACGCATCGGTCAAGCTGTTGCCCGTCGTGCCAGTGGTTTTGATATGCCAATTATTTATACCAGTAGAAACCCTTGTAATAAAGAGTTAGAAAATAGATTAAACGCTCAATTCGTAAGCTTAGAGACTTTATTAAAGCAATCTGATTTTGTAACTATTCATACACCACTTACGAGTGATACATATCATTTGTTTGGGAGAACGCAGTTTGAAATGATGAAACAAAGCGCTATTCTGATCAATACTGCGCGCGGAGGCATTGTTAATCAAGATGAATTATATAATGCGCTTATAACTAATCAAATCGCAGGCGCCGCAATTGATGTTACCGACCCCGAACCTATTCCTAGCAACAGTCCATTGTTAAATCTCAATAACTTAGTCATTGCCCCCCATATTGGTAGCGCAAGCTACAAAACTCGTAAAAAAATGGCAGATATGGCAATTGAAAATTTGATTGCAGGACTCAAAGGTGAGCAGTTGCCTTACTCTGTTAACAGCGCTACGTTAACGCAGTCAGATTAATATATGAGCATATTGTTAAGTATTGCAAAGAAAGTTTATAATTGAGATAACTGGCGCCGTCAGAAGCGAACAGAAGCTTTGAAGCGTGTACATAGGTGTTCCGTTCTTGTTGCAATGAGTTACTTGTTGCAATAAAATTTTAGAATAACCTCAAAATTCACAAATAAACTATATATTAAGTAAAGATATATTGCTAGTATTAGTAAAAAAACTAGAAAAGTGCTTGGGAGAAAGTAACCGCTATGGGTCGTGTAGGCGTATTATTGCTAAATCTCGGTGGTCCAGACAAGCTGGATGACGTGGGGCCGTTCTTGTACAATTTATTTTCAGATCCAGAGATTATCCGCCTACCGTTTCGTTGGCTGCAAAAACCTTTGGCATGGTTCATTGCCTCACGACGTACAAAAACCTCGCAAGAAAATTATAAGCAGATAGGTGGAGGTTCACCACTACGTCAAATTACAGAAGCTCAAGGTGAAGCACTAAAACAAGAACTCGAAGCTTTGGGTGAAGATGCCGAAATATATGTAGGAATGCGCTATTGGCATCCATATACAGAAGAAGCAATCGCTAGTTTGACACATTCAGAGCTAGAAAAGTTAGTGATTCTTCCCTTATACCCACAGTTTTCGATTAGTACTAGCGGTTCTAGTTTCCGCTTACTCGAACAGATGTGGAAAACCGACCCCAAGCTTCAAAAAATAGAATATACTGTCATTCCATCTTGGTATAAGCAGCCTGGATATTTGAAGGCAATGGCCGAACTGATCGCGCAAGAACTTGACCAACTGCCTAACCCAGACCAAGCGCACATATTTTTCAGCGCGCATGGAGTACCAAAGAGTTACGTTGAAGAAGCAGGTGACCCTTACCAGCAGGAAATTGAGGAATGTACCGAATTAATAATGCGTACCCTCAACCGTGGCAATGCTTACACATTAGCTTATCAAAGTCGTGTAGGGCCGGTAGAATGGTTAAAACCTTACACCGAAGACGCAATTAAGCAATTAGGCGCCAAAGGAGTTGAGACTTTAGTAGTAGTTCCGATTAGCTTTGTATCCGAGCATATTGAAACACTACAAGAAATCGATATAGAATATCGTGAATTAGCAGAAGAAGCAGGAATACATAACTTCCGTCGTGTTCCAGCATTAAACACACATCCAACATTTGTTCGTGCATTAGCAGACTTAGTAGTTAACGCGCTAAAATCTCCAAACCTCGACTTATCACAAGTCACACAAATGAAGAAGCGCATCAAAATGTATCCTCAAGAGCAATGGCAATGGGGAATGACGACAAGCGCAGAAGTATGGAACGGTCGAATAGCAATGCTTGGATTCATCGCCTTGATATTAGAAATGATAACAGGTCGAGGTCTACTCCATTTTATTGGCATACTGTAGCACTATCTTGTTTAGTATTAAAAACGTAGGGTGCGTGAAAGCTTATAATAACTTCATTTTAAACAAAAATTTAAACAGCTTTCACGCACCATCTTATTTTTTAGTGATAATCAAGCGCCTTAATTATTGTAATAATCAGGCGCCGGGTCGGTTGATTCGTTTAAGCAGTTCAGTTTCAAACTGCTCATCAGTAGTACAAAGGACACTATTGGAACGAGAACGAGTTATAGATAGATAATGCTGAAAAGCATCTTCCGAAGTGAGAATTACGCCTAACATACTCACGCAATTCTTGTTCTGTCATTGCAGCATAGTTTAGATTAGTTGGTTCCAATTACTTATCTCCTGTTTATTATCGTTCTGATACTCGTTATTTATTCCCGTTAATAAGAAGCAAATTACTAAAATTTTTCTTCAACCTTATAATTTATATTTGGAGTGATAAAGATAATTAATATCAAACGTAATTTGGTGCGTGAAGACCACGAGATTGTAATAATTCCGATTATTTGTTAATGGCCTTCACGCACCCTACAAATTATCCTATAGGACAGGCGAGACGCCTATCCTACAATCTATCCGTTACATCCGTTGTATCCGTTGCCAGTTTTTCCCTTGGCGGTACCAATTATACCAACTTTTACCGCTACGAATGGCTAACCAAAGTAAAAATAATGCTATTAAACCCCCCTGCCAAGGAGCATTATAAGCAAATATTACTAAGATGACACATAAGAAGTCTTGAATAAAAACTGCCCATGTGGGTAAACCTCTTAACCGGAAAAACCAACCAACTTGTACGAGTTTGAGAACTAATGCCAAGCAGGCACTAATAAATAAAACTACTAAACATTGTGAAGTTTCTGTTACGTTTGCACAAGCTAACCCCATAATGGCGCCAACAACTGGACTTAATAGTAGTTGAGGTACTTGCAGCACCCTTTGTCCTGTGAATTTTTTAGACGCAAGTACCTCTATGAGCGATAAACTAGTCAAAGTACCAAGTAAAAGTGGCGAAGAAATTCGCGATAAAATTGGAACTTGTGACCACAGACTATGACCCTGCAATAGCCCTACAAAAAGTAAAGGTAGGGCAGTTCTAATTCCTGCTGCCGCAGAAGCAGATAGTGCGGCTAGAACTTCAATCATAATCGTACTGGGAAGCAATTTATTTTAATCAAGGGATTGATTTAAACTTACCCAAATTTGTCACAATTCAAATCATAGGAAATTAAAAATGTCAACTGTGAAAATGGCTAATTGGCAACGGATGTAACGGATGTAACGGATGTTTTATTTTATCAACCGATGTGTAGAGACGTTACATGTATGGTGGGCAGTGCCCACCGTACAATAAAGACCAGTTATATTCCTAGTCTTTGATATACTTCATCTAAATGTTGAAGGTGGTGTTGGGGGTTAAAGCAAGCTTCGATTTCTTCAAATGATAATCTTTCTTTTACCCGCGCGTCTTGACTAATTAAATCATGGAAATTGCCGTCGAGTTTATTCCATGCTGTATGAGCATTTTCCTGTACTATTTTATACGCTTCTTCGCGTCGAACTCCTTTCTCTACTAAGGTGAGCATGACTCGTTGACTAAATACAACCCCTCCATAACAATTCATATTTCTTGCCATATTGTCGGGATAAACGAGTAAATTCTTTACTAGCTCAGTTATTTCGACAATCATAAAATGCGTTAATATACACGCATCTGGTAACATGACTCGTTCTACGGAACTATGGGATATATCGCGTTCGTGCCAAAGTGCAACGTTCTCGACTGCTGCAACTGCATAAGAACGAACCATTCGTGCCATTCCTGTTAAACGTTCAGAACGGATAGGGTTACGTTTATGTGGCATTGCTGAAGAACCTTTTTGCCCTTTAGAAAAATACTCTTCAACTTCAAGGACATCAGTTTTTTGCAGGTTGCGAATTTCAACGGCAAATCTTTCAATAGATGCTGCCAATAATGCTAATTGCTGTACATATTCTGCATGTATATCGCGCGATACTACTTGTGTTGATGCTGCATCTGGTCTGAGTCCCAAAAACTCACACGCTAAAGCTTCTACGCGCGGTTCAATATTAGCATAAGTACCAACGGCACCGGAAATTTTACCAACGGCGATATTTTTGCGGACGATTTGTAAACGTTCTTGGTTACGTAATACTTCTGCCAACCATCCTGCTAACTTAAAACCAAATGTAATCGGTTCGGCGTGGATACCATGCGAACGTCCTATCATTACTGTATAACGGTGTTCACCCGCACGTTGACGAATTGCTGCGATTAAATCCTCTAGGCGCCGTAATATTAAATCTAAACTAGCCACCATTTGAAGGGCCAAAGCAGTATCTAATACATCAGAGCTAGTCATGCCAAGGTGAATGTAGCGTCCAGCATCACCAACATACTCGTTGACATTGGTCAAAAAAGCAATTACATCGTGGCGGACTTCAGCTTCTATTTCGAGAATGCGTGAGGTGTCAAAATTAGCTTTTGCTTTAATTTCTGCAACTGCTTCACTCGGTATATAACCTAACTGCGCTTGTGCTTCACAAACGGCAATTTCTACTTGCAGCCAAGTTTGAAACTTGTAGCTATCAGTCCAAAGGTCGCCCATTTCGGGCAAAGTATAACGTTCAATCACAGTCCGCCATTGATTACAATGTCATATTTTACTTGACTTATGGCGCTTTAACATGACATTCAAAAAATTTTATGATGTAATTGTTCTAAGATGGTTTACCTTCTTTACTTGGTGACGATTTTGATTCAACTGTAATAACGCTAATACTGCCGTCGGCTTCCATAAAAGCTTTTTTAACGTCTTTGAGATACTCTACACCCACTTGACGCAGCTTACTCATCAACTCGTCCTCTGTTATCAGCTCACGTTTAAGATGACGCTCTATCATCCGACCGTTTTTGACTAGTAACAAAGGTGGAGGATTTAGAAGGCGCTGAAATTTAGGAAATTTATATCCTAACCAGTTCAGAAAATAACTCCATAATATGACAGTTCCTAATAAAACGGCGCCTTCTGTAATCGATGTGTATGTACTTACCATCGCGTTTTGTGCTGCTTCTGCAAACAAAACAATTACTAGTAAATCAGATATACCGAGAGTTCCAAGTTGACGACTAGGTAAAAATCGCAACATAAAAAATAGCGCTAAATACACAAAAGTACCGCGTATTATTAACTCTAATACTGAGCCGCTAGGTATAAAAAGCTTTCCCCAATTGACAGTAAACCAATTTTCCATGCTGAGATTAATATCCTGTTACGTAAACAAATCCAGTTGGCAACGGATGTAACGGATGTAACGGATGAGTTATGTATTAAAAATAAAATATAGTCCAAAAATAGTCAAAGAATACTTATCTGAAATTACCTATCCGTTACATCCTAGAGTCATCTGTTGCCAAAAAATCCCACTAAATATAATAAATATTACATCTAATGGTAGATGTTAACTGATTGAATTGTATTTATTAAAAATTTAATAGGTATGATAAATTTAAAAACAATATGTAAGATGTGTATAATTCATACTGCGCTACTAGCCAATCTATATTTTGGTAGTCTCGGTGCCAGAACAATGCGTTAACAGTGGTTTTGCAGCAGTAAGTAAAGTAAGTTATATTCAAAATTATTCCCGGAGTAAAACTCAAAATGCCCCCAGAGGTTAAGGCAACTGCTGACAACTTATTCGCTGGCAGTGGCGAGATGTGTCAACTGATGCGTGTACATGATTGGTCGAAAACTTCATTAGGCGCCGTTGAGAACTGGCCGCAAAGCCTAAAAACCTCCGTGCGAATAATGTTAACTTCGCGACAACCAATGTTTGTTTGGTGGGGTGATGAACTTATCAACCTTTATAACGATGCTTATAAAAGTATTCTTGGGGGTAAGCATCCAGCAGCTTTTGCACAAAGAGCTTCCGTCGTCTGGCAAGAAATATGGGAACAGATAGAACCTCGCGCATCGTCAGCAATGCTTAATAACGAAGGTACTTATGATGAATCGCTACTATTAATAATGGAGCGTAACGGGTATCCAGAGGAAACCTATTACACTTTCTCATATAGTCCTGTTCCTAATGACCAAGGCGGTACAGGTGGTATAATTTGTGCCAATACTGACGATACGCAGCGCATTATTGGTGAACGTCAGTTGGTACTTTTGCGAGAATTGGCGGCTAGTACGGCAGATGCGCGGACATTTGATGTAGCCTGCGCGCTAAGTATAAAATCTCTGGAAACTAATCCCCATGATATCCCGTTTGGAATGATTTATCTGTTTGATACAGATAACAGGCGCCTTGAACTCGCTGGTACAACTGAAGGTATCGAACCAGAACATTCAATTGCTCCCACATTAATAAATATCGATGAAGATTCAATATTTAATTTTGCCTGCGCGTTAGACTCACAGCAAATATCTGTAATTCCTATAGAAGAACACAATAACTTACCAAAGGGCGCCTGGAAACAATCACCACATCAAGCAGCAGTTGTACCAATTCCCCGATCTGGGCAAACAGGAAAATCTGGTATATTAGTGGCTGGCTTAAATCCTTATAGATTGTTAGATGATAATTATAAAGGATTCTTCAAGCTTGTTTCAAGTACAATTGCCGCTAGTATCGCTACCGCACAAGCATATGAGGAAGAACGAAAGCGCGCGGAAGCTTTAGCGGAAATAGACCGCGCAAAAACTATTTTCTTTAGCAACGTCAGCCATGAATTTAGAACTCCACTAACTTTGATGTTAGGCCCAGTCGAAGATATACTAACTTCGGTTGATGACCCACTATCACCTCAACTCCACGAAAAAATTGAGTTAGTACAACGTAATGGTTTACGTTTGTTAAAACTAGTTAACACGTTACTCGACTTCTCCCGCATCGAAGCTGGACGCATTCAAGCAGTATACGAACCAACTGACTTAGCAACTTTTACCACAGAATTAGCCAGCGTGTTTCGGTCGGCAATTGAAAGAGTTGGTATGCGCTTACTTATTAATTGTCCCTCACTTTGTGAACCTGTATATATAGACAGGGAAATGTGGGAGAAGATTGTATTGAACTTAATCTCGAATGCTTTTAAATACACTTTAGCAGGGGAAATTGTAGTTACCTTACAATGCATTAATGACCACGTTGAGTTGGAAGTGCGCGACACAGGGACAGGTATTCCAGAATCAGAATTGCCTCATATATTTGAGCGTTTTCACCGAGTTCAAGGCGCCAAAGGACGTTCACAAGAAGGTTCTGGCATCGGGTTATCGCTGGTTTTAGAATTAGTCAAGCTACATGGTGGCGCAATTAACGTTAGTAGCATTGTTAACCAAGGCACAACTTTTACAGTCTCAATACCCCTTGGCTCACAACATTTACCACAAGAGCGTATCGGCGCCACTCGTAATCTTGCTTCCACTGTAACAAAAGCTACTACTTACGTAGAAGAAGCATTGCGTTGGCTACCTCAAACAGAATGTAGAGACGTGATATATCACGTCTCTCCGTCGAACGAACGTACAGACGTGATTAATAGTGGAGACGCGATTAATAGTGGAGACGCGATTAATAGTGGAGACGCGATTAATAGTGGAGACGCGATTAATAGTGGAGACGCGATATATCGCGTCTCTACACACACAATTTTGCTTGTTGATGATAATTCTGATATGCGTGATTATGTCAGGCGCCTATTGGAGGAACAAGGATACAATGTTGAGACAGCTTCAGATGGTATAGAAGCTTTGGAAATAATTGAGCAGCAAGTACCTGATATAGTACTAACAGATATTATGATGCCCAGGCTCGATGGGTTAGGGTTATTACAAAGAATACGAACATCGAAAAATAAAGATATTCCAGTTATTTTACTATCTGCCCGTGCTGGAGAAGAAGCGCGCGTTGAAGGACTTACGAATAGTGCCGATGATTATTTAATTAAACCATTTTCAGCGCGGGAACTAACGGCGCGGGTTGAGGCATGTTTAAAGTTAGCGCGACTACGGCAAGAGTCCGCGCGTAGTGAGCAAGTTATTTTAGAGCGTGTAACAGATGCATTTATCGCTTTTGATAACGAGTTGCGCTTTACTTATACAAATTTAGCAGCAACGCAATTACTACGAAAGACATTTGATGAAATAGCTGGTAAAACGCTTTGGGAAGTTTTTCCTGATATTATTGGTACTGCTATTGAGCAAGCATATCGTAAAGCTAACGAGCAGCAAGTTGTCGCCGAGTTTGAGGAACTTTACACAGGATATAATATTTGGGTGGAAGGGCGCCTTTACCCTTCACCAACTGGACTTTCATGTTTCTATCGAGACACTACGCAGCGTAAACAAATTAAAGAAGCACTCCAGCGAAGTGAGGTACAGTTTCGCCAACTTGCTGACGCAATGCCACAAATAGTTTGGATAGCATCAAAAGATGGGGCACCAGAATATGTCAACCAACGATGGATTGATTATACAGGTTTAACGTTAGAACAAACTTCTGAACAAGGCTTTATTGCTCAAATTATACATCCAGATGATTATGAGCCAACCTATAAAATTTGGAATGATTGTCTTACAAAAGGAACCCTATATCAAACTGAGTTCCGCCTCAAAAATATTATATTAGAGCATTATTGCTGGTTTTTGTGTCGAGCCATTCCAATTCACGATACTATGGGACAAATTACCCGTTGGTATGGCACTTTAACAGATATTACCGAACGCAAACAAGCAGAAGCTGAACGAACGCGAATTTTAGAGCTTGAGCAAGCAGCAAGAGCAGAAGCTGAAAAAGCCAACCGTATTAAAGACGAGTTTTTAGCAGTTCTTTCTCACGAACTACGCACACCACTTAACCCTATTCTTGGTTGGTCAAAGCTGCTGCAAAGTGGTAAGTTAAATCAAGAAAAAATGAAACTCGCTGTAACAACCATCGAGCGTAACGCCAAATTGCAAGCAGAACTAATCGAGGATTTACTTGATGTATCGCGCATTTTGCAGGGTAAACTTAGTTTAAATGTCACACCCGTTAATTTAGCGTCAGTCATTCAAGCGGCAATTGAAACTGTGCGGTTAGCAGCAGAAGCTAAATCAATAAATATACTATCCAATCTTAAAGGCGTTGGGCAAGTTCGAGGTGATGCTGCTCGTTTACAGCAAGTTGTATGGAACCTGCTTTCTAATGGTGTTAAATTTACACCTCCTGGTGGGCGCCTGAATATAGAGTTGTCTAACACTTCTGATAATGCCCAAATTACAATTAGCGATAATGGAAAAGGTATTTCCCCAGATTTTTTGCCACATGTGTTTGAATACTTTCGTCAAGCAGATAGTACAAGTACCCGTCAATTTGGTGGTTTAGGATTAGGGTTAGCAATTGTGCGTCATCTCGTCGAGCTACATGGTGGTACAGTAAGTGTAAATAGTGCGGGTGAAGGACTAGGTGCAACTTTCACTGTTAAATTACCGTTAATGTCAACTCAACTAACTCTAAATCAAGATAATCAATCAAGAGAAGAATTACCCGTCAATTTAAACGGTATTAAAATTTTAGTTGTGGATGATGAAGTAGATTCACGCGAATTAGTCGCATTTATATTAGAACAATCTGGCGCCGAAGTATTGGAAGCTACATCAGCAAGCGAAGCACTGGTAAAATTAACGCAAGCGATGCCAAATGTGCTAATTAGTGATATTGGAATGCCAGAAACAAATGGCTACATGTTAATACAGCAAATCAGAAAGATGGCGCCGTCTCAGGGAGGAATAATACCAGCAATTGCATTAACTGCCTATGCAGGAGATTATAACCAAGAACAGGCGTTAGCTGCTGGATTTCAACAGCATCTAACTAAACCAATCGAACCAGCAGCTTTATTAACAGCTATTACTAATTTACTAAAGTAAGGTGACTGATGCCACACCTACGGGTACTGCTTAACTGCTGCAAAAGTTTATAATGTACAGAATTTATAATTAATCATTTCTAACATTACAACCAATAATGAATGCACTACATATTACGCTTCATCAATTGGTGTATGATAGATACAAATTTGCCTGACGGCCCCAGTATGCCAACTTTGCTTCGTCAGATGAAACTAGTTTTCCAGCCCTTGGAATATCTAGAGGATTTTGCGAAAATATACGGAGATAATTTTACGATTAAAAATAAAAATGGTAATCATACTGTTTATTTTAGTCACCCTCAAGCACTCGAACAAATCTTTACTGCTGATGCAAGTAAGTTAGATGCTGGAAGCGAAAATCAAATTTTAAAGTATCTTTTTGGTTCTAACTCAGTTGTCATATTAGATGGTACACCTCATCGAAATCAACGCAAATTACTGGCGCCTCCTTTTCATGGTGATAGAATGCGTGCATATGGCGCCATTATTCAAAGCATTACCCAAAAAGTAATTAACTCCTGGCAAGATACAAAACCCTTCAACGTTCATAATGCCATGCAGGAAATTACTATACGTATAATTTTACGAGTTGTGTTTGGCTTGGATGAAGGAGCGTCCACCGAAAAGCTGCGTCAAAGCTTGATATCACTTTTAGAATTAGTCGGTTATCCGGTAGTTTCTGGCGCCTTACTATTTAAATTTTGGAAGAAAGATTTAGGTATATGGAGTCCTTGGGGTAGGATTATTTATTTAATAAAACAGGTGGATGAATTAATTTATAGCCACATCCAAGAAACTCGCAAAAACTTTAACCCTAACCGTCAAGACATACTAAGCTTAATGATGACCGCGCGTTATGATAACGGTCAACCAATGACAGATGAAGAATTACGTGATGAATTGGTGACATTACTTGTAATAGGACATGAAACAGTCACATCATCTTTAGTATGGGCATTATCTTGGGTTGACAAATTACCAGAAGTACAAGAAAAACTACAAAGCGAACTGCAACAAAACAAACTTGAAGCATCAGAACTTGCCAAACTTCCTTATTTAACAGCAGTTTGTCAAGAAACGCTGAGAATATGTCCAGTTGGCACAACTTGCTTTAGTCGAATTGTTAAATCTTCTTTAAATATTATGGGATATGAATTACCACCCAAAACCTTAATCATCCCTAATATTTATCTTGCACACCATCGCGAGGAAGTATACCCCAACCCCAAACAATTTATTCCAGAACGTTTTTTACAACGACAGTTTTCGCCTTACGAATATCTACCTTTTGGTGGTGGAAACCGTCAATGTATTGGAATGGCATTTGCCATGTACGAAATGAAAATCATTTTAGGAACCATTTTAACCCAATACAAAATCTCATCTTTAAACAGGCGCCTCCCAAACAGTCACATTCGGCCAGTACGTCGAGGTTTAACAATAGTAGTCCCCCCCAAAACGCAAATGCAAGCCACACGCCTCCTGTCACCTAAATTCTAAATTCTGCTTTTACATTTGAGCATACTCAAGCACCCGTTCCCATCCCCAACGCCAAGCAGTTTCCACTAACAAAGACCTACCATTGATAAACAAAATGAACTCCTTACCGTTTTCGTAACGCACGTCAGCAACAAGCTGGTTACGTATATCCCACCCCCACATGGAAGCGGCGCCGTTCCACCATTTTTGCCCAATAGACTGTAAATCTGGTTTATCAAAATATCCAGAATGCCAATGCGAAGGTTTCCACTGTTTTTGTAATGCATTAATTAATACCGCGTTTGGAAACACTTCTCTATCATGTTCCTTCAACCATAAAATATACTCAATCGTACTTTTAAAAGCATCCTCTAACCCATATGTACACCCACAGAGTGCATCGCAAACCGAAGGGTTACTAAAATCTACACCCAATGCTATGAGTGGACGTTCGTATTGTTTGAATAATTCATACTCTACCGAATCTTCTTCCCAGAAAAACATTATTTTTATTTCCTTGACAAAACGCTTTATTATATTCTAATTTAGTTTAAATCCGAACGTTCGGACACAATGTATATATTAATAAAATCATAAGACAATGAACGAGAGTGCATTACTAACATCACCGAAGGCAGAGGGAAAAGACAGTCGAAGTAAGATTTTGGCGGTTGCGCTGAAATTATTTACAGTGAAGGGTTACGAAGGCGCCTCAATAGAAGAAATACGTTTAGGGGCAGGTTTTAAATCGAAAGCAAGTTTATATACTCATTTTAAGAGTAAAGACGAACTAGCACAAGCGTTGATAAGTGGAATTTTGGGGCAAATAGAGTATGTAATTATTGATAGTAAGGATATAGCAGAACCATTAGTACGTTTTACTGTTATTGTTCGTGGTTTAGTCAAGTGGGCATCAGGCCATCCAACGGAGTGCATTTTTCATATGATGCAGCAACAAAAGAAACTAACGGGTGAGGTAGAAGGTAAAGAATTATCCAATACTGAACTAATGTTATTGGATATAGTACAGCAATTACGCGCGCAATATCCAGTTCGTCCAATTGCAGCAGATGCGTTATTAAGTATGATTTTTGTGATATTAGCTCAAACAATACTCGATGGTGCCGCTTTTGAGGATATTAGTTTTGATGAAAAGGTTGAACAAATAGTATCAATATGTTTCGGTGTAGTATTTAGCGAAGCTGTACCTGTTCCCAAAATTTAATTTGTGGTTTATTTGTGTATTATTTATCACACTTAAAAAAGTATTAAATATTGCCAGCAATTATGTAAAATCTGCTGGCAATACAAGTGGATGTTAAACTTGTATATCGTACTTACGCAGTTGTTTTTAGTACTATAAATGAATTTCTTTCGGTCAGAGTATTTGGGGAACAAGTGCTAATTTTGATACTACTGTATGTTCATCAAATATTTTTTTCAGGCGCCATAGTTAGTGAAAAATTGACCGGATAGCAAGGGGTTGGGGCTGTATATAGAAAAGTATAACATATAGCAATGTAGCTCCTAATACTAAAAACATGTTCATAATAAGAAATTTTTCCTTGGGACTAATATAGTAATATTATTTGTTAATGTAAAAAAGATTGCGATGGTGATAGTACTTTTTAATGGTTGATACCAACAAGAGGACATCTCCAAATCATGCTTTAAGCTACTTAGCTTTAGGCAGATCAAACCTCCTATTGTACTGAGGGAGATAAAGGGTATACCGATGTTGATTGTTACGGGTATAAACCCGAAGACAGCGCTTAAATAAGGTATTTTACATGAATTTGATTTGGTTACTATTACGCGCGTCACGGATGCAGGTTGCAATTGCAATTCTCACGGGCTTAATTAGTGGTGGAACTTCTGCCCGACTGATAGCGCTAATAAACAGTGCAATTAGCGGTAATTATACTCAAGATTTGGCGCTACAGTTCCCGATTTTGGCGCTAGTCGTTCTCGTCAGTAGTATAATCTCGCAAGTTCTATTGATTCAGCTTTCACAAAATGCGGTGTATAAGCTCCGGTTGGGATTAAGTGATGGAATTTTATACTCACCGCTGCGTCACCTTGAAGAATTAGGCGCCTCTAAGTTGTTGGCAACGTTGACGGAGGATGTATCAACGCTATCCAGTACAGTTTATGCGATTCCGTTTATTTGTGTGGATATAGCCGTCATCGTTGGGTGTTTAGCTTACATGTTGTGGTTATCGGGTACAGTATTTGCTTTTACCATCGGCTTTTTAATGATGGGAGTTGGGAGCGTTCAAATTTTTATAAGTCGCGCGGATTATTTTCTACAGCTAGCGCGTAGCGAACAAGATAATTTATTCCAACATTTTCGCGCGATCACCGACGGTGTTAAAGAGCTAAAGTTGAACGCAACACGGCGCCAGGATTTTTTCAATGAAGATTTGAAAGTAAGTGCAGCTAGGTCACGCAATCAAAATTCAGCAGCACTATTTACTTACTCAGTATCAACAGGATGGGGAAATTTACTATTTTTTATATTAATTGGGCTGTTGCTATTCACAGTACCACAGTTTATTCGCATTGCTCCATCTGTACTTTCGGCGTATGTGCTAACTTTGACATACATGATGCTGCCAATGCAAAGCATCTTAGATAAACTTCAACAGTTGGCGAGAGCTAGTGTAGCATTACAAAAAATACAAACAATGGGGTTATCATTAGCTGCACAAACTGAAAGTAACCAACTTGTATTACACCCTATCACGCAAAATTGGAACAAATTAGAATTAGAACAAGTTACCCATACGTATAGAAGCGAGAAGGAAGACAGTACATTTACACTTGGCCCTATCAATTTAACATTTAATCAAGGAGAAATAGTATTTATTGTTGGTGGTAACGGTAGCGGTAAATCATCATTAGCCAAACTAATTACAGGTTTATATACTCCCGAATCTGGTAAAATACGTCTTAATAAAAAACTAATCACAGACGATAATCGCGAATGGTACCGTCAACACTTTTCAGTAGTATTTTCCGACTATTACTTATTTGAACGCATCACAGGTTTAGATGGCAAACTAGCTAAAACACAAGCGCAAGAATATTTACGAGAATTGCAGCTAGACAGTAAAGTCGAAATCAAAGACAGTAAACTATCAACTATATCTCTTTCGCAAGGACAGCGTAAACGTCTAGCTTTACTAGCAGCATATCTCGAAAACCGTCCTATCTACTTGTTTGACGAATGGGCATCAGACCAAGACCCAATATTCCGAGAAATTTTCTACAAACAAATCATCATGAACCTCAAACAGCGAGGTAAAACAGTTATCGTCATCAGTCACGACGACCACTTTTTTCCTATCGCAGACCGTATTATTAAACTAGACTACGGAAAAATTGAATACGACAAATATAACCGTGATTACAATTTTGGCAGCGGATGATTAACGGATGTAACGGATAGGCTATTTTAAATAACGAAGACAATAATGAGTTATAATTTTGAAAAGACGTAGGTTGGGTGGAGGAACGGAAGCCAACAAAGCTGAATAATTTTATTCAGAGTTATAAAAGCAGATTAGTTGGCGCCTGTAGCAATTATCTGGCTATACCCTAATACCGCATCGTATTGATCAGCCATACGTGAATAGCTCGCTATTAATTGCAAATCCAAATCAGGTAGCAAAACACTTTTTGTCACTTTTTTAAAAATATCGGATATTTGAGTAGTTATTTTTTAGTTAGGTTTGTAGTTATTGAGATTTATTAATTTGAGTTCGCCCAATCAAAAAACACAACGAATAATTGTATGTCCGAATCGTACCATTAGCAGGCGCCTCTATATATAATGCTTGATTGTTGATAGTGCGTCACACACCATTGCGTTTTTATTTTGTTAAGCGATTATAAATATCTGGCGCCTTGGTTTTCAAGTCATTTAATAGAGCAACTGCACTCGTTCCACCATTACGCAGATAACGTCTTTCTGTATTTGGTTCCTGTAGCATTCCACCACTGTGATGAATACCGACTACCTGAAAATCATCGTCGAATACAGGCGCCCCTGATGAACCTGGTTCTGTACTAGTAGTATATTGTAATACTTTATTGTCGGCGTAAGCAATAAAATTATTCTGCATCGAAATTTTCTTTACATGTCCACCGGGATGCTGAATGATTGCTACACGGTTATCTCGACACATCAATTTACTTTTGAAGATAAGAGGTTTACCAAAGTCAGGTACATCTAGAAGGGTTACTACTGTAAAATCTAATTCTTCGTTAGTGTAAAAAGCTCCTCCAGGCATGGCGCCGATAGTTTGTGTTGGGCACTCTTTACCATCAGTATCTAATTGGTAGTTAAAGCTATATTGACTTTTCTCTGCTATTACTGAACTATTAATAACGTGATTGTTCGTCATTAGTAAATCGGGTGCTATCATAAACCCTGTACCCAAATCTTTGGGAGTACGGATACGAACCACTGCTTTTGATGCTTCCAAAGCCAGAACAAATATATAGATATCGCGTAATGTATTCTCCCCAATAATTTTTTCTTTAATATCAGCTGTATTATCGTTTCCTTGCCAACGGTCAAGTAAGCGACTAGGGCTAGCTGGGGTTATCAGCAGTAACCCAAAATCATAGGATTTCATAGGTTTATTGATTTAAAATCTCGATAATTCTCAGAACAGCGATTTAGTAGTATTTTTTTATACGCTTAGTTTGAATTTTTCCTAACGCATTTACTGCACTTCTACGCACATCAAAGTCTTGATATTGAAGAAGTTTAATTAATCTGGTAGTTACTATCTCTGATCTACTAATTGCCAACAAATGAATTTCCAATAGTTGCGGCAAACCTAAACTATAAATTAACCCAATAGTTTTTTCTTGCCACTCTGATTTTACTGCTCCTGCTAACCTTGCTCCTAACTGCCAATCAACTTGTAAAGCCAAGCTCACAATTCGCAGCGCTAATTCTTCATCTTTTACTAACTCTACCATTAGTGCTGCTGGTTCTGTCCATTTTAAATAATTCAAATATTCCCATTGCAGTTCTTCATCGCTCAAAGTTGATATTTGCTGCAATAATCTTTCGGCAGCGTAATATTCTTGAATTAGTTGATGGCGAAACTCGATTTTATTTTCTAATCCTATTTGAATTAAATGATGTTTAAGTAAATCTTTTAGCCACTCCTCTGCTTTTAACGGTTGATGATAACCTTGTTCTCGCAAAAACTCTGTTAATACCTTAATAGCATCATCGTAAGAAATAGCAACCAAAATTTCTGTTTGAGAATAATTACTCCCATCATTAAGCCCCTCTCCTCGTAGGAGAGGGGTTTGGGGAGAGGTCAATCCCTGAGTCATCACCCAAGCTAAATGTTGCAATAACCTTCCCCACCAATCGCGCGATGCATCATCAGAAGTTGGGACATACCGTTTAATTTTATTGTCATATACTTCTGTAAAACTGCGGAATATATAGCCTAAACTCGATGGAATATTATTTTGATTGCTTTGAAACACAGAACAAAGCATCCATAAAAACAAAGGTGTTTGTCCAAACTCCTGCAAGCGACTACCTAACTGAAGAAGCATCTGTTCCCCAACTTCCGGCAAATACCCACGTACAAAATCCTCCATCTGGGTTTGGGTCAGGGGTTGCATTTCCAATTTTTTGCTAATTTCTAAATCGCCACCCATCCTTAAATCGCGCGTAGTAAACACCATCGGGGTTTCATGGAAATCTTTACGGAATTTGTGTAAATCCTGCCGCGCGTCTTCAGATGGTAATTCATTCACTCCATCAAACAGCAGTAAAAATTGTCTTTGTCGCAATAAACTTTCTATTTTTTCTCTTTCTATAGATAAATTAGGGTGATGACGAAGGAGAAATTCTTTTATCAAATCTAGGATTGAGGTTCGGTAGTAGCGAAGTTCAACGAGGACGGGAATTTTTTCGTTTAAGAGAGGATTTTCTGCCATTTCTAGCAGCAACCGTTCTAAAGCGGTTGATTTCCCCGAACCTGGACGACCAATCAATAATACGTGTTCTGCCGCATACCTACGCAAACCCTCCAGAACATTCAATTCCTCTTTCTTCTCATTTTTTTCTTCTGGCTTTTCCTTCTCTGGCTCAAATGTGACAATTCTGAAATCCAACAAAGAAAATTTTCCCGCTTTTGCATCATGCTTTTCACCCACTACATCTGTAAGAGTGTAAGTTTCCCACCACTGGGCATATTTATCGCAAATTGACTCCAGATAAGGTGTCCAGTTAATCACTTCTACTCCTGACGCATTTAACCGAGAACTAGCAACAAGAGCAAGTTCACGTTTTGAAGGAAGCGCGTCTTGCCTGTTCGTAAGCTATTGTTTCTAATAGCTAGTGATTTATAGTATTACAAACAACTTTAGTAAGATACGTTCCGGAATTGTTAAGAATTTATTAGCTCACGTTATTTAAGTACAGAGCGAGGCTGTATATACTCCTAGGCTTATACGTTCAAAGGGCTAGATTTAACGTTCGGCGCCTGTGATACATACGATGGTATCCTGATTCGTAGTATTGAGGCGCCCGACGGCAACTTGATTTGTGGACCGTCACTGTGTGTGGATTATTTACTCTCACTGACAAATAGTCAAAATGTCACTACGCTTGACTCCTTAATCGCAAAACGTACAGCTTGGGATAATAGTAATATCTTGCGGTTAGAGACTTCACTGCTTCCCAGGACTAACGAAATATTTAAAACCGCGCGCATCGGATTATCACTCAAAAAAGGAACAGCCTCAAATCAGATGCATTCATTTATACTGCTTCCTTACCGCTATCTCACTGAACCAAGAAGAATAAATAAGGGAAAAGTACATTTAATACTAGCGTTAAAAGAAAAAGGCAGTCAGATAGAAGAGATTTGTAAAATTACAGGTGTACGGAGGAAGAGTGTTGAGAAATATATTGATAAGTTTGAAATTGGGCGCCAATAGTTGTGTTTGGCAGTCATAATAAAGAAATATGTATTATTAGTTGAGAGAAAATATTTTGATAGGAAATTTTAGATAATGGAGAGAAAACTTATTCATTGGCGCCGAAACTGGTTGTGTCATACCGTAGTAAGTCTTTCGTTTGTAGCGATAGCGACACTAGGTATGTTAGGTATCTTGGGAAGTATAGCTCCTACAAGTTATGCAAGCACAATTTCTCAAGCACCAAATATTATTGTGTATCGTAGTCCTGAGTGTAGCTGTTGTGGTGGGTGGATTAAGCATTTAAAGACACAGGGTTTCTCAGTCCAAGACTTTCCCACATCTGACATTGAGGCTGTAAAACAAAGGTATAAGGTGCCGGACAACTTAACATCCTGTCACACAGCAATGATAAATGGGTATGTTATCGAAGGGCATGTTCCAGCGAACGATATCAAACGTTTGCTTCAAGAAAAATCAAACGTTTCGGGCTTGTCTGTTCCTAACATGCCTGTAGGCACTCCTGGGATGGAGATGGGTAATAGAAAAGACTCATTTAACGTTGTTTCTTTTAACGACAAAAATGCAGTTGCGGTATTTAATCACTACGCTTCATAACCCTGTTATTTTAGTTGTTCGCAAAATATATACATATAGTGTACATTTGCGAACAACGTTTAAAATTAATTACAAACCATTAAAGTTATAACCAACACCCAAAACTAATCCAACATCAGTCTCACTTAAAAATGCAGCGTTCACGGTTGCATTTGCAGTGAAATTTCTACTCAAAGGTACGTCAACACCACCTGTTAATAGTAAACCAACATCAGCATCTTCGCTGGTTTCAATCGCAACACCTGCTCCTACAAAGGGTGCTATTGCAAATGTATCTTCAAAAGCGTCTGCTGTACGTGTGTTCAGGTCATATGTTAAAGGTACTAAAACAACAGGGTCATCCCCAATAACTACAGAAGGTCGTACAGAAAGTGTATTCGTCAATCCAATTTTGCTAATTACAGTAAAGTTAGTGTCACCTAGTGCCGAATCTCCACCCAAACCAATATTACCTGCTACTCCGATATAGCTAGAAACACCACGTGTTGGACGACCTGGGTCAATGGTTTGTGCTACTTGAGTTTGTGCGACTTGTGTAGGCGCCTTTTCAGGTGTATTTGATGGTTGACCAACTAAATCAGCTGCACTAGTTGATACGTTAGTGCTTGGGGTTTCTGCTTTAGCTGCCAAGGAACTTCCAAACACTGACATAGAAGCAAGAACTAATAATACAGAAAGCCGTTGCAACATAAATATATTCTCCGAATAGTTTTTTGACAAAAATATAAGTCCCCGTTTCATTAAGCGAGAACTGCATAGTAATTACTATTTAAACGCAGAAATTTGCTTAATAACTCTTTAAAACGGCAGATATTTGACCTAGAATAATTCTTACTACTTACAGACTAATCCAGTTAAAATTTTGTATATAATACGTACAATTGGTAATACATGACTTTTTTCCTAGTCCAGTAGACGTAGGTTGGGTTATGCAAAGCCTTCACCCAACCTACAGTTATTTATGTTTATTTAAAAATGGAGGAATAGGACAGTCAAGCGTCATACAGACCGCACGAAGCAAGTCAGCTTCTTGACTCGTTACTTTATTATCTGTTAAAACAGTGTGCGCGCAAGCATCAACAACCGCTTGTTTGATTTTACCATTAGCAAGACGTAAGCGTTCTAGACTTTTTTTGACTTGTGCAAAATTACATTTAACAAGTTTATCAGGTTTTTGTAACTCGCTGTTATTAGGTAATCTATAAATTCCTGAACGAAAAGCGTATGTCGCAGTTTCAATGTTAGAATCTCCAACCCGTGCTAATACTGATAAAATAAGTAAACAATCAGCCCAAACTTCTTCAATTGAGTTAAATTGTGTTGTGTTCACATCAGAATTTATGGGTGATTGTAAACGATGACACAGTATTAACTGCAATACAAAATCCCATAACTCTAATTTACCGTTTGCTTTTGCTAATCCTTGAACCGTTTTACATACTCTTTGACATTCTACATTCGGCAGTTGTCGTAGTGCTGGTATTACTAAATCTACCAAAGGTAAACGAATACTTGCATCTAGTTGCGCTATCTCAACACTCAACGCTAAAGTTTTTGCTACTACATCCTCAGATTGTACTTGCCGTAGCCACTCAACTTGAATTACTTTTTGAACATTAGTACTACTTAAAGTGAATGCAAAAAGAATTGCCATTGCACTTTGAGTATCTTTTACCGACGCGCGTAAGGGTTCAGGTAACTGTGCAAGTAGACCTTGAACATGAGTTAAATTTTCTGGCGCCACAGTTCCGACTTTGTTCACAACTTGTTCAGGAGTTGCTTTACTGCTTGCAAACCCCATAGCTAAAGAATCTTGCGTAGTGGTACTTCTGGGTGTTCGATTAGAAGGTGCCTGTCTAACTTTAACTGAGCGAACGCGACGAATGCGCTCTTCAATTGGTGGATGAGTTGCGAGCATTTCTTCCCAAAAGTAAACGTTCATGACTTTGCCAAAAAACATATGGCTAGCAGATTCAGCATGAGGTGATATTAATCGTGAGTCCATGTTTGCCAGCTTTTCTAAGGCGCCTGCAATAGCATCAGGGTTGCGGGTAAACTGCACAGAAGAAGCATCAGCAAGAAACTCTCTTTGACGAGAAACAGCAGCTTTGATCAGGCGCCCACACAATAAACCAATACCACCAATAGCCATTAGTAGCAATCCTAACGCCCATAAAGGCATACCTTTATCGTGCGCGCGCGAACCACCACGAGTACGCAGAAGCAATTCACCAGTTATGTAAATAAATAAAATCCCATGCAATAATCCCATCAACCGTAGATTTATCCCCATATCGCCATTCAGGATATGGCTAAATTCATGCCCAATTACACCTTGTAACTCATCACGGTCAAAGCTATCCAAACAGCCACGAGTAACACCGATTACTGCATCATTAATTGTAAACCCCGCAGCAAATGCATTAATACTATATTCCCGGTCAAGAATATAAACAGGTGGAACTGGAATACCCGATGCAATTGCCATTTCCTCGACAATGTTCAGTAACTGACGCTCGCGTTCATTGGCCATGTCATCTATAATTTCGCGTCCACCTAGTTGTTCGGCAATGACCCATCCTCCCTCGCGCAAACAGATAATTTTATAAGCGCTCCCAAGCCCAATAGCAACAGTTGTTACACCTGCAACTGCGAGAAATAACTGAGGATGCCACCAAATATGCGGCGCCAGACGGAAGAAGAATAACATGGCAATATAAACTGCCACAATCATAATAAAAATAGACACCCCAAAGAACACAAATAACTGCTGAGTATTTTGGTGTGCCTTATCCTGATTTTAAAAAAAATTCATAGTAATCTAAAAAGATACGCGCGGAACATTTCTAACTTCGGGTGCAGCTTCTTCCAGCAAATTCGCAGAAGTAAAGTTGAACGAACTAGCAATCAAATTACTCGGAAACACCTCACGCTTAGTGTTATATAACGTCACCGCATCATTAAAAGCTTGACGAGCTTTCTTCAACGCGGTTCTCTGTCGAAGAAAGCTCCTCCATTACGCGCGTCATCGTTTGGTCTGCTTTCAGTTCAGGATAAGACTCAGAAATTATCATTAATCTACTTAAGGCGCCAGTCAGTGCAGCTTCCGCATTACCTAATTGTTGCATCACCTCTGGGTCGCCAGGATTACGCGCCGCCCTACTACTAACTGAGATTGCCGAATTGCGAGCATTAATCACAGCTTCTAGCGTTTCACGCTCATGCTTCATATATCCCTTTGCCGTCTCTACCAAATTAGGTATTAAATCATAACGACGCTGCAATTGAATATCGATTTGAGAATAAGCATTTTTATAGCGATTCCGAAACGCCACTAAATCGTTATAACTATTAATAACTATGACAGCAACAGTTGCAACGATAACAACCAAGAAAATCAAAAATCCCATATATATACATCTACCTAATAAGCTAAAATCGTTTTTTATCTACAGCGGCAAAACCACCTGAAACAAATTTTACTTCCAGTAGATATTAGTCGTCGTCTGTATAAATAATTACGTATGTTTACCTAAAAAGATTAACGGTATATAGTTATAGTTCATAAGTTCTTGCTATCTCTATGGTTAGAAAAATTATTCATATAGATATGGATGCTTTTTATGCGTCGGTGGAACAGCGGGATAATCCAAGTTACCGCTCGTTACCTTTAGTTGTGGGTGGTTCTCCGACTCAACGAGGAGTAGTTGCTGCTGCTAGTTATGAAGCTAGGCGTTATGGTATTCATTCTGCAATGTCTTCGCGCGTTGCCATCAAGAAGTGTCCGAGTTTGATTTTTGTGCGTCCTCGGTTTGAGGTGTACCGGGCAGTCTCAGAGCAAATTCACGAAGTTTTCGCGCGCTATACTGATTTAATTGAACCTGTTGCCCTTGATGAAGCTTATTTGGATGTGACTCAAAATAAGCAGAATATAGCTTATGCTTCAACTATTGCGAAATTAATACGGGGAGCTATTTTTAAAGAGACTGGTTTAACTGCATCAGCAGGTATATCGATGAACAAGTTTTTAGCAAAAATGGCATCAGGCACAAATAAACCTAATGGCATGACTGTTATTTTACCAGAAAACGCTGAGGCTTTTGTTAAGGCTTTACCGATTGAGAAGTTTCATGGTATTGGTAAAGTTACAGCAGCTAAAATGCATTCGCTCTTGATTAAAAACGGCGCCGACTTAAAGCAGCTTTCTCAACAATACTTAATACAGCATTTTGGTAAAGCTGGGGAATATTACTATAAAATAGCTAGGGCACAAGATGACCGCCCAGTTCAAGCAAACCGCATTCGTAAATCAATAGGCGCCGAAACTTCGTTCGCTCAAGATTTGAGTGACAGAGAATCTATTTTATTAGAACTTCAAGAAATCGCACGAACACTCAAACAGCGTGTAGATAAACACCAAGCTTCAGGTCGCACTATAACTTTAAAAATCAAATTCTCTGACTATAAACAAATTACTCGTAGTAAAACTTTACTTGTCGCTATTAATGACTTGGAAACTATAGAATTATATGCTGTACAGTTATTAGAAAGCGTTGATTTTAACTCACAAAGTATTCGACTACTAGGTCTTTCACTATCTAATCTTGATAATGATAATAATGCAATTCCAATTCAACTGCCTTTATTTGAACTTTTCCCAACCCCTAATGAAATGTCATAATCTAGAAAAATATAACTTTTACAACAATTACAGAGACAATAAACGTAGTTAGCCAAAGTAGAAGTAATACTTCGGATGGTTCATTTGGATTTTTATTCATTTTTATTAATTTTGATTAATTAATATATATATATATATATATATATATAATTAAATACAATTGCGTCCATCGTTTTTTGATTTATAAATAGCTATACGAGCAATTTCCATTAATGTTATGGGAGATTTATTTGCATTAATGACTGCACAAACAACATTAAGACTAATGGTAACTACAGGTGCAGTACAACCAAAATATTTTTGTGCTTTTTGAATGGCTAAGTCTATAACTTTTTGATGAATATTTGCCGCTATTTGTAAAGCTAAATCAACTGTTATATCAGGTAATAATATAGCAAATTATCCACCACTATATCGAGCGGCTATTATTTGGAATTAACTGAATTTAGAACAGCTAATCACGGTTTGAATAACATTAGCAACTTTTTGTATATAATTATCTCCTTTTATGTATCCATAACTATCATTAGAAATTTTTAAATGGTCTATGTCTAGTATAATGACTAACATTGGCGCCTCTTCTTCAAGGAGCATAAAATAGGTGCTTTAAGTTGCAATTGTTTGCTTATATTAACGCAAAACTAACGTAAAAATCTATCAAGAGAGGTAAAAATATCTTCATGCGCTTGCTGAAAATCTAAGTATACTGTAAAATAATTAATTTCAGTACAATACTTCATTAGTTGCAGAACTAAAGACGTTTTTCCCATCTTTTGAGGTGATTTAACACGGATAATATAACCCTCTTTAATAATCTCTTGGCAAACCTTTGCTTCAATTGGTGGACGTTCTACATAAAAAATCAAACCTGGTTTTAACGGTTCGGTCGCAATCCCTATGCTTTTCATTATATTAGTATAAATTTGAATTTCTTATAACTGATTTAAATGCACCATAGCAACTGAAGTGTTATACTGATACCTATTAATATAGCGTTTGCTCAAAGATAGATTTAGATAAATGTGCAACATTTCTTAACAATAAGTCTAAAATTTGCATCGTAATAGTAAGTACAATGACAGTAAAAATGATTACAAAAAGGAATTGAAATGTACATAATAACAAAAATAATGTATTCAAAAATGCAATTATACTTTTACCTAGAAGCGGAAGGTTGTATAATTTAAGTTATTTTTTTTCTCACTGTCACAAACACTTATATGATGCTGTAAGATAAATTAGACACTAAATAGATTTGATATTTATCCAATTTAGCCATTACTGATATAAATTATAAGCTTTGGGATTGAGATTATGAATAGCGAAAATGCTTTAGAAATAGTAGAAAAAATTTTATTTCGACAACTTACCCCGATTGAGCAACTAATATTACGCCAATCGTGGTCAGGAAAAAGTTACGAAGAAATGGCGCATAATACAAATTATTCTAGTAACTATTTAAAGGTTATTGGCTTCGATTTGTGGAACAACATATCTACAGCACTTGGACAAAGAGTAACAAAAAAAAATATACACCTAATTTTGCCAAAGTATTTTCAGCAAGAAAGTGTACAATATCGAGAAAGTTTTCCTAGTATTAGTGTTGAGGAAGAAATATTAAATGTATCTATAAATACGGAGATAGAATTACTTAATAGTCCTTTACCATATAACTCTTTTTTTTACATCAATCGTTCCCCAATTGAAGAGCTTGTTTGTGCAGAAGTAAGGAAACCTGGCAGTGTTGTCCGAATTAAAGCTCCCAGTAAAATGGGTAAAAATTCGCTCATTAATAAGATAACTCAAAGTGTAAAAGAGTATAATTATAAAACAGCTTATTTAGATTTTAAGGAACCAGATAAAGTTGTATTTACTAGTCTTGACAAATTTTTACGCTGGTTTTGTTCAGATATAAGCAGACAATTGAATCTGAATCCGAAATTAGATGATTATTGGGACGATGATATTGGTAGTAAGGTTAGTTCTAAAGTATATTTTCAAGAATATTTACTTGCTCAAATTAACAATCCGTTAGTTTTGGTGTTAAATGAGGTAAATTATATTTTTGAGCATCCTGATATTGCCTCTGAATTTTTGCCGATGCTACGGTATTGGCATGAAATTGCCCGCACGCAAGAGATTTGGCAAAAATTACGCTTAGTAATTGCCCACTCGACAGAAATATATATTCCTTTGAAATTACATCAATCTCCGTTTAATGTGGGGTTAGCAGTGAAATTGCCTGAATTTACAACCGAGCAGGTTCAGTTACTAGCTGCTCGTTATCAGTTAGAGTGGATGAGTGCAGAGCATATTCAACAGTTAATGTCAATGGTTGGGGGACACCCTTATCTTATTAACTTAGCATTTTATCATTTATATAGAGGCGAGATGGCTTTACCCCGATTGCTGCAAAATGCTCCAACGTTAGCAGGTATTTACAACGACTATTTACGAGGTCTTTTAGTAAGATTGCAACAGCAACCAGAATTAGCACTCTTTCTCAAACAAGTTTTGATTGCCGATAAAGGTGTTGTGCTTGATGCAATAGCAGCTTACAAGTTAGAGAGTATGGGGCTAATACAATTAGATGGTAATTTAGCGTTGATGAGTTGCGAATTGTATCGTTTATATTTTCGTCAACAGTTAGAAGAGGTTAACTATACTATATTAAGTACTCAAAGACAATCTAATTTAGATAAAGTTACACAATATGATTATTTTAAGCAGTATTTACAAACTGAATGGCGCCAGTGGACTTCCGAAGCATTACCATTATCGTTGATTTGGGGTGATATTGACCATTTTAAATCATATAATCAATTTTATGGTTTAGGCGCCGCTCATACTGCTTTACAGCAAATTAGTATTGCTTTATGCGACTGTGTAAAGCACCAAGCAACTTTAATCGCGCGTCACAATGGCGAAGAATTTGTTGTAGTATTGCCACAAACGACTACAGATATAGCAGTAACGCTTGCAGAAAAAATTCGTGCTTGCGTTCAAGGTTTAGCAATTACTCGTGAAGACGAAGTTTTAACTATGAGTTTAGGAGTAGCAACTATCGAACCAAGTTCGCAGTTATATCCAGATATGCTGATTGCTGCTGCTCAACAAGCGATGATTCAATCCAAAAAACTTGGACGTAACCGAGTCAGCGTTTAGTAAGTTTTTATATTTGCGTAAAAATCGTGCTTTCTGATGAAATTATATAGATAACTACTATAAACTGAGTGTAAAACATGACCTGTTACAGATATCAAGTCGGTGGCAGTTTGGGGAGCAACGCTATAAGTTATGTAGAGCGTGCATGTGATAGCGAACTTTACCAAGCATTAAAGAGCGGTGAGTTTTGTTATATTCTCAACTCTCGACAAATGGGAAAATCCTCATTGTTAGTTAAAACTTGTCACCGTTTACGACAAGAAGATTATAAATGTACCGTGGTTGACTTGACAAATATAGGTAGCGAAAATATAACGCCACTACAATGGTATAAGGGATTAGTTACTGACTTATTATCAGGGTTTAATTTATCTAAAAAGATTAATTTGAAGGTTTGGTGGCAAGAGCAGGAAGAAATTTCTTTACTTCAAAAATTAAGTCGATTTATCTCAGAAGTGCTTTTGGTTGAATTCAAAGAAAATATTATTATTTTTATTGATGAAATTGATAGTATCCTTGCCCTTGATTTTCCTGTAGATGATTTTTTTACATTAATTCGCTTTTGTTATAATCAGCGTGCGGTCAATCCAGAATATAATCGACTCACATTTGCTATTTTTGGAGTTGCGAAACCATCAGATTTAGTTCAAAATAAGCAACGTACACCCTTCAATATCGGTAAATCAATACAATTAGGTGGTTTGACTTTAGATAAAATTAAACCATTAGCTGACGGACTTATTATTCCACAATATAATTGTCAAGAGATAATGAGTCAAATTCTGCTCTGGACAAATGGACAACCTTTTTTGACTCATAAACTTTGTGATTTACTATTTAATTTATGTCAACAAATAAATTTTGATAAGAATGAATTATTTTTAGATAACTCCGTAGAATATTTAGTTAAAAAAATTGTCAAAAATTATATTATTGAAAAGTGGGAATTTCAAGACGAACCGCAGCATTTACGAACAATTGCAGACCGTATTCTCAGAAACGAACACGTAGCAGCACGTCATCTAGAACTTTATCAGCGAATTCTTTTAGGAGAAGAAGTTTTAATTGATGAGAGTCGAGAGCAAGTAGAATTATTATTATCAGGATTAGTAATTAATTCACAAGGTAAGTTAAAAGTAAAAAACTTGATATATGAAGCAGTTTTTAATTTAGAGTGGATTACTAGACAAATGGAAAATTTGCGTCCTTACGCGCAAAAATTTAAAGCTTGGATTGCTTCAGGTCAAAAAGCATCTGAATATTTGCTTCAAGGAGAGATGTTAGAACAAGCGCTTGCATGGTCATATAATAAAAGACTTAGTGACCAAGATTATCGTTTTTTAACTGCCAGTCAAGAAGCCGCAAAGCGAGCAATTGAAAAAGATTTAGCGTCAGAGAAACAAGCAAGATATATCGAACGAGAAAAAGCGCAATTTGTCCTTGAAACTAATAGACTTGCCCAGCAAATTCTAGCTCAAGCGCGTAAAACGGCGAAAAAAAACGTTCAAACATTACGTATAGGTAGACGTTGGATTTTTTCTATTACTCTTATTGTTACTATCGCAGTAATTATTTTACGTTTCAGCGGAATTTTAGAGGGAATGGAGTTGACGACCCTAGATAAATTTTTCCAAGCACGTCCAGTTGCAAAAGTTGACTCTCGCATTTTGATCGTTGCTATCGATGAGTCTAATATTCAGCAATTTGGTCAATATCCAATGCCAGATAAAGTTTTAGCACAAGCTTTGCAGACATTAAGAAACTATAATCCAAAAGCTATTGGATTAGATTTGTATCGAGATTTACCTGCACCACCTGGTTCTGAAGAACTAATACAAATATACAGAACAACTCCAAATTTAATTGGTGTTAGGAAGGCAATTGATAATCAAATTGCCCCCCCACCAGTTTTAGCTGAACTTGAACAAGTAGGTCTTGCCGACCAAATGGTAGACGGAGATGGTAAAGTCCGTCGCGCGCTATTATCAATTCGGGAGAATGATAAGATAACTTTAGGCTTAGGTTTAAAGTTAGCGTTCCGCTATTTACAAGCTAATGGTATCCCTTCTAATAATCTCCCGGACGATAAAATCAAAATAGGAAAAACACTTCTTTCCCCTATAAAGCCAAATTATGGGGGATATGTTAGAGCAGATGCGGGAGGATATCAAATTTTACTCAACTTTCATGGAACCCAGAAACAGTTTCAAACAGTTTCCATTCAAGAAGTATTAAAAAATCGGGTATCTCCTGATTTGATACGCGATCGCATAGTTTTAATTGGCGCCACAGCAGAAAGTGTGAACGACTTGTTTCACACTCCTTATAGTGACAGCAGTTATGATAACCCTAAAAAAATGCCAGGAGTTGTAGTCCATGCAAACATCACAAGTTCTATCTTAAGTGCTGCACTTGATGGGCGCCCAATATTAAAAGTATGGTCGCGCCAAGTTGAATGTTTATGGATATTGCTGTGGTCTGGAATAGGAACACTTATTAGTTGGTGTTTAAAGCCATTCAAAAATATTATCGTGTTCATTATGTTAACATTGGGAGTATTAACATTAACTACTTACCTTGCCTTTTTACTAGGTTGGTGGATTCCGACTATTCCACCAATAATTGCGTTAGTAGTTGCCTCTGTTACTCAGCTTATAACTACAGCTAAACGCTCAGAGATAATTCAATTAAACCAAATAGTAGAATCACTGATTACATTTACTAACTCACAACCTATTGCTGGGCAAATTGCCATTGAATACCTCAAACAATCTGAAAGTCAAGAAAATCAAATACGAATAGATAAAATACTGCAAAATAATGATTTCTAACCGATGTCAAAACATTGATATCCTATTTCTAGCTCATTATATCTTTATCTTTATTCCCATTTTCTATACGACGAGAACCGGCGCCGGAAGAACCCTTTGGTTTACCTGAATTTGGTGGGTTCACAGTTGCTTGACTGATTAATGGTAAACGTGTTTTTGAATCCCCGATTTTTTCTTGTCGTAAGGAATGCAAACAAAATAACCCTACTACTTGTGTTACAGTCAATGTAACAACTGAGAACGTAAGTTTGTTAAAATTAGCCATGTTGGATAAATATCTCCCGTAGTTGTCTTGCTTGAAATATCTATACGAAGCAACTACAGCTGATCATTAAAAAAACCTGTGTAAAGAATTATGTACTTACTTATATTACTTATCTAATATCTAACAGTTCAAGCCGCAAAGCCTTAGTATCAAAGAATTTACAGATATTACGAATAATCTCAGCTTTACTACAAATTAGGTTAGCTAGCAAATATCATGCAACTTTTCTAACTTTTCTAACTTTTCTAACTTTTGCTCATTCAAACTGTTACTTAGTTTATTTTGTAGTGAATTTGACTATATTTTTGTAATTGCTTAGAACTTGATAATCATTCTTTCTACTTCCTTTATTCATTAGTTTCAAACCCTCGAAGTGTAATAGATATTCTGCTACCTTGATGAAGCTTGGATGAAGTAACTTCGTGTGTCCAAGTTTTATTTGTTTGGTTGGAATTGCGATGCTTGCCCATATAATGACAAAAGTTCATCTAATTGTGATTGGTGAAAATTGGTTTCATCAGGTAGATATGTCGCCCAAAAGTTATAGTTATCAGCCAGTTGATGTGATGTAAATATTTTAGTGTTAAGCACATTGATAAATGGCTTTTACAAGTTGTTCAGGGTCAACAGGTTTAGTTAAATGGCATTGAAATCCAACGGCGATAGCTTGTTGTTGATTAATTTCGCCTGCATAAGCAGTAAGAGCAATCGCTGGAATGTTCCCACCTGATTTTACGGGTCTTTTTCTCAGGAGTTGCATGAAAGTATAGCCATCGATTTCAGGCATTCCAATATCGCTAACCAAAATGTCAAATTGAGACTCGGATAATATTTGCAATCCTTCAATTGCCGATGGCGCCTGCATAACTTCTGCACCTGCTTGCTCTAAGACAAAAGCAACAAAGTCTCGTGAATCAGTATCATCATCTACTACTAACACACGGATATTAGCAAGGGTCGTTCCAGTAGCCGTTGAAACGGAACTCAATTCCTGAACTGGAGTTACGAACGTCTGTTTAGACAGGGGTAATGTTACCGTAAAGGAGGCGCCAAACCCAACTCCTTTGCTGTCTGCCTGTACGGTTCCGCCGTGCATTTCGACAATTTGGCGCACAATCGCCAATCCTAATCCTAAGCCACCAAATTGGCGAGTAATTGAGCCATCTTCTTGGCGGAAATGCTCAAACACATAGGGGAGAAATTCTGGAACAATTCCTTTTCCTGTGTCGGCAACTTGAATTTGGGCGTGGGATTCTACCTGCGTCAAGCTCACGTCAACTCGACCATTTTTTGGCGTGAATTTTATGGCATTGGTTAAAAGATTCCAAATTACTTGTTGCAAACGACCTGTATCGCCAATTATAGGACGAACTTTTGCCAACGATAACTCAAGCTGAATACTTTTTGCTTCTGCGGCAAGACGAACGGTTTCGAGTGCAGCACAAATTGTAGCAGCCATATCTACCGGCGCCATATCTAACGTCATTTTGCCACGCAAAATGCGAGATACGTCGAGCAAGTCTTCAATCAGTTGCGATTGCAGTTTTGCATTACGCTCTATAATAGCAAGTGCATCGTCGGTTTTTGCTACGTGTACTTTCCCCGCTCGCAGTAATTTCGTCCAGCCTAAGATGGGGTTTAGGGGAGAGCGCAACTCATGGGAGAGAACGGCAAGAAACTCATCTTTAATCCGGTTAGCACGTTCTGCCGCTTCCCTTGCTGCTTGCTCTTGCTGAAATAGCCGTTCTCGCTCTTGCTCAATTGCTTTGCGCTCGCTAATGTCTTTAAACAAGATGGCAACTTTGCGACTCCCTAAATTTCCAATACGAAATGCATAAACGTCAAAGAAACGATTCATTGCTTTAGCACTATTCTCACAACGAACGGGTTCACCAGTAAGAGCCACTTTGCCGTAAGTTTCATACCAATGATTTTCTAGACTAGGAACCAGCTGGCGTGCGGTTTTACCTTCTGCCTGTTTCAGCCCTGTTTGTGCTTCAAATGCTGGGTTTATTTCTAAAAAGCGATAATCAATCGGCGTGTTATCCTCGTCAAACAGCACCTCAATTACGCAAAACCCGTCCTCCATCGATTCAAACAATATACGATAACGTTCCTCAGATTGACGCAATGCTTCCTCAGCTTGTTTGCGATCGGTAATGTCAGCTAGGGCGCCAGGAAAAGAAATTGCGTTACCATTTGTGTCATATTCAACCCGTCCTCGTGCAAGTACCCATCGCTCATCGCCAGCCGCATTGTAGATGCGGTACTCGGTTGCATAATATTCTCCAGTTGAAATCGCGTGTTTAATTGCAGCAGCAACACGAGGTCGGTCATCAGGATGCATAGCATCGATAAATTTCTCCACTGGCAAACCTGCGGCCGCTGCCTCTGGCTCAACACCAAACAGGTTCGCAAAACTGCCATTGGTAGTCACCAAATTTTTAGCAATATTCCAACGCCAAGTATAGACTGAACCTGCCGTCAATGCTGCTTCTAATTGAATACGGGCATCAATAAGTGCAAGTTCTGCTTGCCTTTGCTCAGTAATGTCAGTATTCATCCCAAACCACCGCAAAACCTTGCCCTGCTCATTGCGAATTGGAATGGCTCTACAAAGAAACCAGCGATATTGCCCGTCGTTACCACGCAAAGGAAAAGTCTCTTCCCAAGTCTGACCAATTTCAAAGTACTGGCGAATTTTCTCAAAAACAGAATCAACGGGATCCGGATGATGCACAGATTGCCAACCCCGACCTTGCATATCCTCTTCTTTTGTTCCAGTATAAAAGTACCAGCTTTTATTGTACCAGTAGATCGAGCCTTCCTCGTCAGCAATCCACGCAAGTTGGTCAATATTGTCAGCTAGGCTACGAAAGCGTCTCTCACTCTCGTGCGGCGACTCAGATGTTTGTTTGTGTTCCTCTTCTTGAGGTGAGGAATATAAAGAATTTGAGTTTTGTAATTGAGCTTGCTCTGTACAAAGTTGGGCAGAAGATCGGTTTTGTCCAAATTGTGATGGTGAGATTTGCCTAAATTTTGCAATTACTCCATAGGTCTTCAACCCAGAGGACTGAAACAGTGGTTCAGCATCAACAGTAAGCCAAATCGTTTCTTTTTCTGAATGACAAAGCCCCATTACTACATTTAACTGCGGTTGCCCAGTCAAGAGCGCTACCATTGCAGGATGTGTTTCACCAGGAAAACTGGTACCATCTTCTTGAATTGCTTGCCAGGGGAAATGTGTGGAATTCCAGCCTAAAATTTGTTCAACTTTTAATCCTAAAAGTTTTTCTGCAGCAGCGTTGCAAGCTACAATCGTTCCATCTGCTAATTGTAGTAGCATCCCTTCTTCAACCGTAGATGGTGGAGCAGCATCAAAATATTCCAGTTGAGTTGGGTTATCTGAGTGCATAAACGCTTTCTTACCTTAGCTAACGCGATATTTTCTTTGTTCTATTGCAGAAAAACAACTCTATTGCAAATAATAAATATTAACACAACTGGCGCCTATTGGAAAGGTCGCAAATTGGTAGTGAATACGGTATCTATCCTTGGCATTAACAGTGCATCTTTCTTTAGGAGGAGTGATGAAATCCAATCTTATACTATCATCATTAAAATTGCTTGTAAAAATTTTGACACAAATGGCTGTAGGTAACAGCGTTAATATAGTTTCGACTAAAAAAGAAATTACCACCCAAGAGGCTGGTGACATCCTACAAGTTTCTCGTCCTTACTTTATTGTGTATTACGTCACTACATTTTTTGGCGCCAACCGATTGAGGTTTTTGAGTTAAATTATTTTTTTGGATTAAAGTAACCTTTTCCCTCCAGCTGACCACTATTAAATAGAGTTGTTTAGCGAGGGAGACATGTGGGAACATAGTGATTTGCAGTTAGTTATTCTATCAAAACAAGGAAATAAAGCTGCATTCGGTCTGCTTGTGTCGCGTTATCAACCAATGGCACAACGGCTTGCTACACGATTGATTGGCAATAAGGATTTGGCGCAAGAGCTTGTACAAGATGCTATGCTACAAGCCTATCTCTCGCTAGATAAACTCAATCACCCAGCACGCTTTAAGAGTTGGCTGTATGGCATTGTACTTAATGTTTGCCGGAACGATTTACGGCGCCGCAAAATAATCAGTTTTTCCCTTGAAACAATCATAGGGAATTTGATGGATAAACCGCTACCAATCGCTGGCAGTTCACCCGACCCTCAGCTAGTGGCAGAACAGGAAGAACTCCACACTGCAATACTAGACGCAGTAGATACTCTATCTCCCAAGAATCGCTCAGTAGTTTTACTGTTTTATAATGAGCAGTTTAGCCTCCAAGAAGTGGCAAATCGTTTAAATATTTCAGTTAGTGCAGTGAAAGGGCGCCTACACAAATCTCGCCATCAACTTAGAGAACGCTTATCACTCCTTCAAGAGCAAATTCAACCTACTTTATTTCAGGAAACTAAGACCATGACTAGTAATACTTCTACTCAAACCAAGATAGAATTGTGCTGCTCATTTTGTAGCAAAAGCCGAGAGCAAGTTAATATTCTCATTGCAGGCCCAGGTGTATTTATCTGTAATACATGTGTAGATATTTGTAACAAAATTATTAGCAAAGAAATTCCTCCATTATCACAGGAGCAAGTTGATAAATTGATGGATTCAGCAAATTAAGTAGAGACGTTACATGTAACGTCTCTACATTATGGGTGAGCAAACCGATATGATATTACACCAGCACGTTAGTTCCAATCGCCAGGTAGTTGGTAGTTACTTCATTCAATGTAACCAAAGTGTTGAAGAACGCTCCACCTGCGGCGCCATTCTGGTCAATCTGTACCAAAGTATTATTACCGGATTGGGTTAGTTGCAGGAAGTCGCTGGTAACGGAGGTTACACCAAGGGATTTAAACACACCGCTCAAATCGAGAATGTCTTGATTAGGGTTGAAATCAGTTATAGTGTCCGTCCCTTCATTGAAAGCATTATAGACAAACTTATCGTTGCCGCGACCACCCGTCAGGGTATCATTGCCCAATCCACCAATTAGCGTATCGTTTCCATTGGCGCCGTTAAGTAAATCAACACCAGCACCACCCCACAATACATCATCGCCGTTGCCACCTAACAACGTATCATTTCCTCGGTTGCCAAATAAGGTATCATTACCATTGCCACCGTTAATAGTATCGTCACCGCCTTTGCCATTAAGCGTGTCTTGACCGTTACCACCATTTAAAGTGATGCCTGCCTCGATATTAAATTGAGCTATTACTGGGTCGTGGTCACTGACTTGATCAGCAAACTCTGAGTTGATATGAACTACATCAAAGCCATCCAATCTAGAGAATAAGTTGTCACTGACCAGGATATGATCTAGCGCTTGCGCGTTGCCTTGGAAGTTGTACGTATAGCGCTCGTTTTCTGGCAAAGTTTCAATTAGAGTATTTAACCCAGCACTTTCTAAAATGGTGAGCGGGTTGGAAAATTCAAAGTCGTTTAAGTCACCTGCTACAATTACGGAAGCATTGGAATTATTTGTTAGGATGCCCTGAACAAAGTCTTTGACGATGGTGGCTTGTTGGTTGCGCTGAACTTCGCTGCTAAGGATGGGTGGCTGGTTAGGACCAAATAAAGGTTGATCACCACCTTTAGAATTAAAGTGATTCCCTACAACCGTGACTTCTTGGCTGTTAAAGCGGAAGTTGCCTACTAATGGTTTTCGGCTATTAGCGAAAGCATCTCCATCAGATAAGTTTGTATCGGTTAGGCGTTGTAAAGAACCTTCCACAAAGTCAACTCGGTTGGGGTTGAACAAGAAGCCGACGCGAATGTTACCACCGGGTTCTCCCCCATCTTGATCATCAGCAGGATTAATCTGACGAAATTCGTAAGTAGGCCCTCCAGCAGTAGAGATGGCATTAATCAAGGTTTGGAACGTGATATTAGCATCTACAACGCTATCATTTGTGGCGCCATTGTTGTCTTGAATTTCCTCTAGGCTCACAATGTCGGGCGAGCGCAGATTATTAGTGATTGCGGCTGCTATTGTATTAAATTTCTCGGCGCCGTCACTAGGGTCAAGATTTTCCACGTTGAAGGTAGCAACGGTCAATTGAGTAGCGCTGCCAGTTAGGGCTGTAATTTCTTTTTGCAGTGGTGATGCTTCTATTACTGTTGGGGCAGATGCAACTAGCACTTCATAATTATTAAAATCGTAGTTGACAACACCAGTAATTGTACTGAGTTGGGCGCCTACATTCACATTCGGTAAGGTTATAGAACCATTGATCAAATCATCGATCTGAATTCTTTCTGGGTTGAAGTCGGTAGGTGTAATTAAGCTACCACCACGAGCAGTGCGGCTGGTAGCATTGGCACCGTTATCTGCCAGCACCCAAATTTCTTCTGACGAACCAAAGTTACCAGTGGGAGAAGTAGCAAGTGCGTTATTAATTTGCACTACCATACCTTCCAGGCTTTCGTAAAAGTCAATGCCTTCATTTATTGGATCAAAATCTCCTCCGATTTCCACATTCCCACTGCTGGCAAAATCGTCGTTGATCACTTGGGTTGGAATTGCCCGTCCACCATTGCCTAGTACAGTTGGGGTGATGGTAGTTGTGGGAGCATTAGTCCACGCAGAGACACTCAACGATTGCACACTGTTATTGTTAGAGATTTGCGTAACGGTCAGGTTATTAGGATTATTAGCAGGACGAAACTCAGAAACCGTCCCACTCACCAATACGGCTTCTCCTACCGCGCGGGCACCTAAAACCGAAGAGTTACTGCCCGTAAAGACAAAAATAGCTTCGGAGGTTGCTACATTGTTATCAGATAATGGGTCTTGAATATAAAACCCATTGGATGCAATTGCAGTGACAATACCCTGAACATTGCTTACACCCTGTCCATTAAAAGGAGAAATGTGGCTGGCGCCTTGAATGTCACTGATGCGAACGGGTGGTGTAAATTCAAATGCCGCTACTGTTCTGCTAATTTCGTTTGCTGTCACCAACAAAGGCTTTCCAGTTGGGCTATCATCTGCCGAGATAAAGGTTAAACCTTCGGGGCCAACATCTTCTGGTGTGTTAACGTACTCAATAAATTGAGGCTTGGTTGGGTTAGTGACTTCGTAAACAATCACATCTCCCGTGCGTTCTAGCCCAATAAAAGCATAGGTGCGATTGTTGACCACACCAACCACAACTCCTTCCGGTTCGGGACCTTTGTTGTCACTACGAGTATCGAAGTTGGGGGTGGTAAAGTTGCCATCAGAGTTAAAGAAACTGGGTACCTGAGCAGCAGTAATACGTTCTAGTTGATCGCCGCTGTCGAACACTTGATTACCATTGCTGTCCCAGATGGAGAAAGAGCGCGAACCAAAGGCTTCGATGCGATCAAAATCCCCATCCCCATCGGTATCGCCTGTTGCACTCGTGACTGTTAACCGTCCCAAGTTGGCATTTTGCTTTAAAGTTGCCGCATTGGGGAACACCGTTGGATCGAGGACATAACTATTTGAGCCTACCCGCACTTCTTCAGCAAAGCCAGTGTAATCACGGGCATCACCTTCATTCGCAGTAATATAATAGGTTTGACCATTAACGGTGTAGCTGGCAATCGCATCTGGTTGATATAACCCAAACACAGGCCAGTTTTGAATATTGATGGCGCCGTCCCGGTCACTGGCATCAATTGCATTTCCTGCAATATTGTGGTCTTTGGCTCCCAGAGGTTTGATTTCCGTAACGGTTGCCGTCGCAATATCAACGATTGCCAACGCATTATTTTCCTGCAACGTTACATAAGCTTTGGTACCATCGCCCGAAAAAGCAATATATTCTGGTTCCAAATCTTGAGCGACGGTTGCATTGGGTCCAAAAATCCTAACACCCGCCGCTTTCAAGGCATCAATTTGACTATTAAACGCCGTGAAGCTAGCAGTTTGCACCGTTGCATTTGTAACTCCATTCTCCAGATTTATAATGCTAACCGACCCTTCTGGGTCAAAGGAATTAGCTTGCCCATAACTGTTGGGTTCTCCTTCGTCTGCCGTCAACACCTTCATGCCATCGGGTGTAAAGGTGAGCATATCTGGCAGATTACCCACTTCCAGCGAGTTCAAGAAGGAACCATTAACTGCATTAAAAAAGCCAACCTGTCCAGGAAGTTGGGCGCCAGTTGTTGTGTTACGAATTGCATAGGCAACTGCCACCGTTCCGTTTTTAACTGCCACACTATTGGGAATAATCTCGCTATCTGTAGGGGCAGTAAATCCAGGAGTCAGACTACCTGCTGCTGTCAACGCTCCGGTATTGCTGACGCTGTAGATTTCGACGGTGCTACCTGCCACTACAAACAAGCGGTCGCTGCCCGGATCGAATGCCGGAATTTCGGCGCCTGTCCCTGTTGCACTACCCACTTTTTTCAACGAACCAGTGGTATTGTCAGTAATATTAACAGTAGCGTTGCTAGTTGTACCCAGGTCGTAAGCGGCGCCATCCACCAAAGTCAAAATTACCGTTTCGTTACCTTCCGTCGTGTTGGCATCGTTGACAGGAGTGAGCGAAATCGTCGCAGAAGCTTGCCCTGTCGGAATTATCACGGAACCTGCCAAATTGTTGTAGTCTATACCGTTAGTTGCTGTGCCACCTACGGTATAAGTGATGGTCAACGCTGCTGTAGTGTCACCCGTCCGAGTAACGGTGAAACTACCAGTGTTCACAGTAGTGCTAGATTCGGCAGCATTGGCATCAGTGGCAGTAATGGTGACGGTGGGTGCGGTTGGAGCATCATTATCGGTAATGGCAATATTTTGTGTCGTAGTGCTGCCAAGTACTATTCCAGCAGATGGATTGCTAATCGCTAAAACCGCCGTTTCGGTTCCTTCCACCAGCACATCATCTACAACAGTGAAGGTAACAGAACCAGAGGTTTGTCCATTAGGAATCGTAATGGTGGTGTTACTAAGCGTATAATCGCTTGCGGTGATGTTGGCGCCTGACACCCCAAGGCTAAGAGTTTGGTCGCTTGTTACTGCACCACTAGCCGTAGCAGTGACAGTAATAACGGTTTGTCCTGCTTCAGTTCCCGTATTGGAACTAACCGAGAGATTAACGGTGGGGGTGGTAGAACCAGCAGTAAACGTAGCGGGGCTAAAAGGCACATCTGGCGTAGTACCATCAATACCTTGATCACCAGTTCCATCCTGCGTAGTCCAGTTCGCCACATTATTTATCAACGCCTGATAATCATTGAAACTTGCTAGCCCAGTACGAGTTCCTGTGTAAGCAGCAATATCAATACCCGTTGTAAATTCGACAGCATTCACGCCAGACGTTAATCCTGTATTTGTCAGGGAACCGTTGGTTGGACTAAATCCACTGTTGGCAATTGCGCTAATAAATGTAGGAGAAGCAGCAGAACCTTGATAGGCATAGATCACTTCATTACTAGCAGCAATCCCCCGATTCGTCCCACGTCCGGCAACAGAAGCTGGAGTGCCAGTGTTCGCGGTGATGGTGCCCGATCCAATATTATCAATCCGGACAATGGCGCCAGCGGGAACAAGGCTTGTTGCTGTCCAGCTAAATGCGCTTTCATTGGTGTCAACAAAGCTAGTGCCGTTCCACTCGTTGTCCTCAAAAATAATGACTTCGCCAGCGCTAATGTCAGTCAATGCGACAAACGCAATATTGTCATTGCCATCTGCATTAAACCCAACAAATGCAATACTTCCTATTGTTAATGGCATGAATAATTCTCCGTGAAAAACTCGTATGAAACTAAGTAGGGACTATCGCTATAGCACTAGACAAAAGACTAAATCACGCATCAAAGGCAGCACAGCATACTTCCCTGTGCATTTTTCATGTTTATGTAAAATTACAGTCAATTATTGTAATTTTTGAGAGGTTCTGCTTATCAACCTCCCATATGGTGTTTAAGAAAATATTAAGAGTTAATTAAATAAAATTGAATATACTGAATCTTCATAAAAACTTATTAAAGACGCAGCAATTAAACATCCTGAATCTAAGTAACTTCGAGCGCTACTTTATAAACAGGATATAGGAATCCTAAATTATTTATGAATAAATTCAATTATCTGTAGAGTGAGCACCGCCCACCAAAACCTTGATATAGTTAGTATATGGTGGGCGCTGCCTACCCTACGTAGTGTCCAAAAATTAAGCAGAAATCTTATATAATAAATGAAATAATTGAATGTACATTTAATATATATCAGGAATAAATTATGTTAAATGAAGAAGCTATTGAAAAGCGTCTGACAAATCTTGAAAGGGAAGTTGCAGTTCTTAAACAAAATAATAATGATTCTACTTCTGATAATTGGCTTAATAAATTAATTGGCTCTATCTCCGATCAAGAAGCTTTTGACAAAGCATTAGAGTACGGGCGTTCGTTTCGCCAATCTGATAAACCTGCTAATGAAGGCGATGAGTAAGCATAAGATGTTTGCTTTATTTTAAGATAAAACATAGTAGTTTAGTGATAATCATGTTAAAAGAACCTGAACTTGTCAAATTAGAAAAATTATTGTTAGAAAAGTGTTTAGAACATGTTCAAGCATTACCAAACGTCAAAGCAACAGTAAATCAAACAAGGATTTTTTGTGATATTGGTAAAGCAGATGGAATATTAGCCATTTCTAGTCCTATCGGTTCTGAAAACTATGCTTATGTAATTCAGCTAAACATTACTAATGATACAGCTAAATTTGTTATTTGTCATATTAAACAACTTCAAGAAAAGTTCAAACATAAACTGATTCTAATTACATCTTACTTATCTGGCTCAATTATTCAAAAATTAATTAATGAAAATATTGAGTTTATAGATAGTTTAGGTAATATATACCTCGATAGTGCGGCTACATATATTCTTGTTCGTGGCAAGCGTCGTTTGAAAATAAAGCCTTTATCTCAAAAACAAATTACACATATCAGTCTAAAAGTGATATACAATTTGCTAAAAAGCCCCGAAATTCTAACACACCCATTTGAAGAACTAGCTAATGCTGTAGGAACAACATTAGCGACTATCAACAATACCCTAAAAAAATTATATAAATTAGGCTATCTAATGCGGCAACCAAAAGGTGGTTATCGCATTGCTAATTATATTAAGCTTTTCGAGCGTTGGGAAATAGGTTATGTTGAGACGCTTCGTCCCAAATTGTTAATTGAAACTTTCACTTATACTGAAGAGCAGAAATTTTCGGAATTTGCAGCAAAAATCATTAATTTAGCTTCTACAGATAATTTTTTAATTGGCGGAGAACTAGGAGCTGCACTTATAACATCTTATTTACTTCCTCAAAGTGCTACGCTACATGTTACTAATAATCATCATTTAATAGCAGCCAAACTTAAACTCAAACCTGACCCAAAAGGAAAAATTACTTTTTTAGCACAATTTAATAATCAAAACTATGGTAATTATAGCCAAGGAACATATATTGCTGACCCATTATTAATTCATGCAGAATTAATGACCGAAAGTGATGATAGACTTGAAGAAACTGCTAAATTAATTTTTGCTAAATATATAGAGGACAAACAGCAAAATGCGTGATTCACAGCAAAAGCAAATTTTGTTAGACATTAAAGCAATTGCTGATAGCTTACAAATATCTATATTATTAGTCGGTGCCGGGGCAAGGATTTTAGTTTTTGACAAACGGTATAATGTTGAAGGTCGAGTAACATTCGATTTGGATTTAGCGGTAAAGATTGATAATTGGTCAACTTTTGAAGTTTTAAGTTTACGAATGACTCAAGGAACCAATCCACTCTTTAAAGTAACACGTATTCAACATAGATTTCTACATATTGCAACTGGCATTTTAGTAGATATTGTGCCTTTTGGCGCTATTGGAAAACCAAACCAACAGATACAATGGTCTGATGGTAATCAAATGAGTATAATTGGACTTGAAGAAGCTTTTTCTACCGCAGAATTACAACAAATCGAAGATGTAGAAATTAAGGTTATTAATATTCTGGCTATAATTGCTCTAAAACTGATGGCTTGGAGTGACAGGAAAGCTGTTAAAGATTTAAAAGATGTTTACTTTATACTTGAAAATTATAATGATGAAAGTATATTCATTGAGCGAATTAATGAAATTCCTGAAGGATTTGTTAAATCTAAAGAAGTTTTCTCTTTCGTACTAGGTTACGATATTAAAAATACTTTTAGTCAAGACTTGGTTAACAAAATTAATCAAATTTTAATACAAATACTACATAAGCAAAATTCTTTATTTCCCCAGCTAATTTCGCGAATATTTGATGAAGAAGAGTGGGATGATAAATTTTATACGATTGTTGCTAAGTTTGAAGCATTGAAACAAGGATTGGAGTACTTTAGTCCCAATGAACGCTAATATCAATTTGCTGCACAGGCTTTTGACACCTGTGCCACAAGAATTTGCAACAATTTCAGGCGCCCATTAATTGCAGTAAGACTTCTGTGGACATTTTGCCGCTAATATCGGCGCCTTCTAATAAGCTATCTGCTAAGTCGCGTTTATGATGGTGTAATTCTACGATTTTGTCTTCGATAGTGTATGAAGCAACTAATCTATATATAGTTACTGGTCGTTGTTGCCCGATACGATGCGCGCGGTCAGATGCTTGGTCTTCGACTGCTGGGTTCCACCACGGATCCATATGTATTACATAGTCGGCTGCGGTCAGATTTAAACCAGTTCCTCCTGCTTTGAGACTAATTAAAAATACGTCTCCTTCTCCTGCTTGAAATGCATCAACTGCTATTTTTCTATTTGCTACTGGTGTACTGCCATCTAAATATTGATATTTGATTTTTTGTGTGTCTAAGTAATCGCGGATAATATGTAAATGGTCTACAAACTGACTAAACACAAGTACTTTATGACGGTTTTCTAGTAATTCTTCTAAAACTTCGCCGAAAAGTTGTAGCTTGGCACTTGGTAATTTAGTGTCCGGCGCCACTAAACGCGCGTTACAACAAGAGCGACGCAGTTTCATTATTTCAGCTAATACTTGCAGATGCTTTTGACCAGCAGGTGCCTCTTGTGAAGTAAGCTTTGCAACTGCTTCACGCCGCAATGCTTCGTAAAACGCCATCTCTTCGCGACTTAGTTCTACATGTAATAAAATTTCGGTACGCGATGGTAATGATTCTAATACTTGGTTTTTTGTACGACGCAGTATAAATGGTTGAATGAGTTTTTTTAGCTTAGTACGGGCGCCTTTATCTTGGAATTTCTCTATCGGGTTGGCAAAGCGCTCATTAAAGCTTTCAAATGAACCGAGTAAACCAGGGTTGATAAACCGGAATAAATTCCACAGTTCGCCAAGATGATTTTCTATTGGTGTTCCTGTGGTAATTAGTTTAAAACCTGCTTTTAAATTCATTGCTGCTTGCGAGCGCTTAGTGGTCATGTTTTTTATCGCTTGCGCTTCGTCTAATACTATTGTTTGCCATTCCACTTGGGACAACATTTGCGAAACTTCTTCTTGCTGTAATAACCCATAGCTGCAAACGAACATGTCAAATGGTTTTAAATTATCTAAGACTTTTTGACGATTACCACTACCAAATTGAATAATATTTAGAGTCGGTGCAAACTTCTGCGCTTCGCTAATCCAGTTCATACATACTGATGTTGGTGCAATAATTAAAGTAGCCCCTTCTGTCGCGCGATTTAATATTACAGCTAATGCTTGTACCGTTTTTCCTAGTCCCATTTGGTCGGCTAAACAGGCACCTACCCCCCAGTATGCCAAACGTGACATCCAATTAAAACCTTCAACTTGATAGTCGCGTAACTCGGCTTGGAATGTACTTGGTAATTTTGGTTGCAAGTTTTGAATTTCTTTTAAACGCTGTACATGTGCTTTCCAATGTTTATCTGCTTTGAGCTTACCTACCTCGTCTACAAAATCTTCTAATCCTAATGTTGCTAACGGATGGAACCTTACACCTTTACTAGAAGTTTCCGAAAATGTCTTGAGTTCATCAAGGCGCCTACGAAATGCTTGTGTCAACGCTAAAAATTGACCGTTACCAAGTGGGATAAATCTACTAGATGTTTTATCGAGCAGTCCTAACAACTGCTGCATATCTAATACTAAATTATCATCTAATTTTAACTCACCAGTGGCGCCGAACCAATCAGAGGAGCGTTGAATTGACATTTGAAAGTCTTTGATGTCGGCAGAATAACTTACCCGCAGCTTTTCTCCTTGAGGCCACTCAATAACAACACTATCTCCTAACGCTTGCAATTCCAATAAAATTTCTAAACAATCTTCTGGGTTGTTTATTTGCCATTCCCCATCTAAAGCTTCGATATCTGTCAAAGTCCTTGAAGCAACTATCACATTATCAGCAAGGCGCCTTTCTTCTATTAAATTACGTCGTGTTTGCTGCCTTTGATTATTAATTTCCGCAATTACAGTTTCACCACCTGCACCCGGACGATAATAAGGACCACCACTACCAAATGGACAAGATAATAAACTAACTTTTAAACCTTCGTAAGCAGGTAGTAAAATCATATGCGGTATTGTTTGTGCTGGTACCTCAACGGCGCCTCCGTCTGCACCCCCAATATCTGAATGTACTGTTACAATTTCAGAAACTCCTTTAATTGCCTCTAATACTTGTTTTTCTGCAGTTACAGGTACTACTAAACGATTATCATTACCAATTATTTCACTAATACGTCGGTGTTCGGTAGTAATTTCAATAACCTTAATGCGTGTAGGAGTTTCTTTGATAACCAAAATATTTTGACTTTGAGATAGTTTTGGCGAAAACTCTAAAGTTAATTTATCTTTCTTTTTCTTGACTATTAACTCTGGTTCCCCCTTCACAATTTCTACCCGCGTCGCTGTTGCATCATCCCAAAATACCAAAGGATGACCAATTAAAGCTATTATTGCTTTATCAGGTAATGAATATTCAGTTTTACCATAGTAATGCCCATCATAATAAGCTTCAATACTCGCGCAAGCCTTTAAATCCTGTGTTGTCAAATAATTAAATTCATCTAAATCATTTTTTAAACGCTTCAAAGCTATCGGGCGCCCTTTTCCCCATTCTCCCTTATTATTCACCTTTTGTTCGCGTGGCTGTAAGGTACATTTATGTGCATAATGAGTAATAAACCAAGCTAGACGAGTAGTACCCTCGCTCTTGTGCGCCTGTTTCTTTAAATTAGCAAGAGCATTCAAAGAGCTAGTCCAAGAAGATCGGCGAACAACTACATTAATAATACTAGTTATTCCTAATTCTTCGCGCAAGTTTTCTGCTTGTGTTTCCAAACTCTCATCAGACCTGAGACGTGATAATAACTCGACAAATTCCATCGCCAGCCAAGTATAATCATTTTTCATTGCTTGCAAATAACACCGCTCAACCAAACCAGGAAAATGCCTTTTCGCACTATTCGCATCAACCCAATAATGACAAAGCATGAAAAACAAAGCTTCGATAATATTGTGTTCTCCAGGGAAGATAACGCGGTTAGTTAAAATTAAATGCTTTTGTGCCACATCACCTAACTGAACTTTTACTAAAATCATTAGCTGCGAGTAAACCATTTGCCAATGACCAGCGCGCGACATAGAGTTACAATAATCTAAAGCTTCCTCTAAACTATGCCGTGAACCTTCTTTGATTAAAGCCAGTATAAAAAATAACCCGCTTAAATTATTAAAATAAGTCTTACTTCTACCCTTACCTTTATTTAACTTAAGTGCATTATGATAATATTGAATTGCTTCATCTACATCATCACGTAAAAAACTCAACCATCCCCAATAGACATATATTTCATCTTGAAACAACTTAGATATAGACTCTAAACACTGCTGCGCTTCTAATAAACGACCACGTAACAGCAACTGCTCAACCAAAATTAACCGTAAAAAATCAGAACAATGCTCACCTTGAGTGAAACATTCATCTTTGATTAAATTAAACGCTTCATCAGCAGCAGACAACTTTAGAGCAGAATCAAATAAAATAACATGTAAACAACTTTCATATAACTCTTGTGGTAGAGCTTGTATCCACTTAGCATCAAAAGGATTATTACATACTTGATAAAGAACTTGCTGCTTAGATATTTTATTTTTAATTTGCCTACTTTGCTCGTAATCAGTAAACTGTTGATTAACAAAACTTAAATCACGACGATAAATACCAATACGAACCTCACGTATCAACTGTGCATCATTCGAGAAAAATCGAGGTCCATATTTCTCATAATTACGTATCGGTATCCCTAACTCAACTGAGTTAACAAAAACTTCAAACTTTCCACTTAAAACTGCATCACGTGTAACAATTTCTACCAACAACTCATGACATCGAATTAACTCTCCATTTTTTACCAGTAGCTCTGCTCGTACCAAACCATCTATATATGTATCTAAAGCATAATTTTCATTTTCGGCGCCTATTTTACTAAAACAGTTGAAAAACTGCTTCTTGCTTACTGGCTCATAAACTATAGAGAACAATTGCACTATTTGCTTTTCGATAGACGGTAACTCCTCGTAGACAACCCGGAGTTGCACTCGCTTTCTTTTGATATCAGTCTCAGATGGGTTTATCGTAAGCATATATTAAAAAGGCGCCTGTATTTATTTACTAATACACTAATATCGCCACATCTAAATTAAAGATTTAAAAAATTATCCGTAGGTTGGGTTCCGGGCTGTAAAAACTCGGTTAATGTTTCTAATAGTTGTTGAAGTTTTGATGTTGGAATATGTTCGATAATTTCTGTTTGAGTCAGCGCGCTTGTAACTGATACGGTTGCAGCAGAAGCAACCAAGGATTCTATGTAACGACTGACTTTAGAAATAATTGAATCAAAGTCACGTTCTGTTAATATGTCCCCTAGATGTGAACTCAATAAACTTCTAAAGCTTTCGTCGTCAATATTGATACAGCGATTGTTTAGGTAAGCCAGAAAATCATTTGAAGCTAACTGACCACAACCAACTTCTCCATTAGATACATCTTCTGCTGCTACCAAGTCCACTAAATATTGGTTTCTAGTAATTTCGACATTTGTGTCAGAAGAAATTGATTCGGTCATGAGTCTCTCCGTAATATTTCAAAATATACTAAGTTATCTGGTTCGTCTGGGTCGGAACCGCAATCGAGGAAGCCGACTCTTAGTTTGGGGTAAAATCTTATAGCATCAGGGAGTGTATGTAGTCCTACACGTCCTTGATATCCTAATTCATAACTACGGCTAATGGCAAAATCAACCAAATTTTTACCAACACCTTTGTAAGTGGGAGGATTATTGATTGCTGGACGGTTCCAAGGCGCTTTAGTAGCTAATGCACTAATATATACTAACCTCCTGCGATACTGAGATTCAATTTGACAACGTTTTTATGAACTTTTGAAATTTTGTTTATGATTTATAGTACATTAGTAATAGCAGTCTAGAGAATAAGTTATAACATGTGTAAAGCAAATTTATTTTTGTATCAATAAGTACATGATGGTATATCCGAAACACTTTCCAAATGACTGTCCTCCATTAAAATGCGATATTGCTTCGGGAGAGTTTTACAGGTACATTAAAAATGAAAAACCAGAGGCTGAAGATTTTCTATCTTGGCGAGAAGAAAATCCAGACAAAGAGTGCCCTAAAGGCACATCCGAGTGCCAAGCTTGTGGAGTCTCAATTTATTTGTCATTGGATGATGCTAAAAAGCTATCTCGTAGAGTCGCATATTTCAAGAATAAAAAAATAGCGAGGGGTATTTTGAATGAGGAACTAGGAACTATCAAAAATACTCCGTCCCAGGTTGGAAAATCACATCATACTTGGTGGATACCAGAGAACAAGGAGCCTTGGAAAGTTTTTGAAGTGATTGATGGTAATAAAGATTGTGCTAACAATAAATAATTATAAACCATGAATTTTTTGCCGGAAAAGACAGTATTAGGGCAGCTTGAAATCATAGAAGTTTATGACTTTTATGATAAGCCTGTATTGTTTTCCTGTAAAAACAAGGCTGGATTAATTTTTGTTGCAACTTTTGTTGATAGTTCAGAATATGCTGAAATATGGTTCTATGCTCCGGTATCTTCGTCACGATTTCAGCGAATAGTTAAGGGTGAAGTTGAGCTTAGAAATATTTTTGTTGATACAGAAGATGCTTTTGTTTATCAGGTAGAAATTCCTTATAAACATAACCAAGGTACTACTTGTCATGTTGTTTATTGTAACGAAATACTAGATAGATATTTGCCAGATTCAGGCGAGGTAATTCAATCAGAAAATAATCAAGATGATAACAATATAACAAAAGTTTCTACACATAAAAAAAGAGAAGTTATAGATTTTATTTTGCAGTTTTCAGACAAAGATATCGTAGAAGCTCCTATAGGTGATTTAGGATTCATCTTATTTTCATTACAAGAGACAATTGATGCTATAGGACAAATAAAGCTAGGTAAATCAGAGAGCCACATAATACAACAAGAAGTAAAGCAAAAAACCCAATTGGCTATATCTGGTTTATTCAAGGGTTCATTTGGTATGCGTCTAGAAGGCACTGTATATGAAGATAGTTTAGGATTAGGAGAATCTTTTTTAGGGCAATGTCTAGAAGAATTTATACAGTTAATAAATCTGGGAGCAAATGCATATGAATTGCCAGCTAAATTGAATAAGTTAAAAAAGAAAACAGCTTTTAAATATACTGAGTTCTTAAAAGCTTTAATCAGAATTGGAATAAGTAAATTACATATAGATTGGGCATCTCCTGACCAAAAATTACAAATTGGAGAAATAGAGTTAGACACTGTATATAAGGTTCTTGATGTCATCAACAATACCAAGATAAGAGCAGAAACAGAAATTTACGTAAAAGTAAAATTGACTCAAATTAATTATCCTGGTAGAACAGCAACTTTACAAGAAGTAGGTTCGCTAAAAAAATACAAATGTTTGATAGGAGATTCTGCTATTAAAGACGTAGAGACTATCAGCAAAACACAAGAATATGTAGCAACTATTCAAGACTATGTAATATTATCTTCTGTTGTTGACAAAGAAAAACATGAATATGAATTATTAAGTTTAAAAGTACCATCTTCAATTGAGACAGAACCTGAAACGAGGATTCCCGTTTCGGAGCAAAACGCTTAAGCGTGAGCGTATCCGACATCTTGCACCACGAGCTTATTGAGAATGAAAGAGCTTGTAATGCTTATTTTTGCGTAGGGTGGGCACTGCCCACCTTACCCTTGTTGAGAAGGTGCAAGATGTGAAGTATCCTCAAGAATCATTTCCCTAAGCATGAAGGGTAATTACGGTGATTTCTGGACGGCAATTAAATCTAACATGCAGTCCTGTCATTCCTAAACCTCGGTTTGTATATAGCTTCATTCCACCGAGTTGATATAGTCCTGCGTAATATTTTTTTCCTAAGCTGGGCAGTACTGGTGGTTTTAGAAAGGGTAAGCGTATTTGTCCAGCGTGGGAATGTCCTGATAATTGTAAGTCAAATCGATTTGTTGCTGCGCTGGTGTCGCCAAAGTCTGGTTCGTGTGCAAGTAATATCACGGCGCCATCTGATGGCAAGTTTTGTAGTACTAAGTTTAATCTAGCTCGTCCTGCCCAAACATCATCTACTCCAGCTATATACAATTTTGCTTTTCCACGTTGTAATATAGAGAAGGTATTATTGAGATTCATCACACCACTTTGTGCCATTGTTTGTGCGATAGCTTCAGGATTGGCGCCATAGTCATGATTCCCTAACACGCCAAATTTACCGTCTTTTGCCGTGAGTGTACCTAGTGTAGCTTGTAATTTGGGGATAAAACGCTGTTGAGTATGTGTAACCAAGTCACCTGTAATTACTGTAGAATCAGGGTTTTGCTGATTGACTAAACGAAACATCCGATTTAAGCGCGCATTCGTCATCCATCGATTGACATGGATATCACTAATTTGTACAATCTTATATTCGTCAAATTCTTTTGCAAGGTGTGGAAGAGTTAATTGTAGCGATTTTATCTCAATCCAGTTTGGCTCAATGAAGTAAGCATATATTATAGTACACAACAAAAGTATTAATAAACCTGACCTGATAAATCGAAATACCCTTCGGCGCGTCTTTTTACGTTGCTTATAGTATAACAAGGTTCAATCTCCAGTCTTGGTTAATTATTTACCTTGTACTGTTTTAAGTGTGAATCCAATTAGCTGTCAATTAATCAATCGTTAAAATAAATATCTGAAATGGAGTTAAACAAACTATTATGAGTCTACCTATTGTTGCAATTATCGGGCGCCCGAATGTGGGCAAGTCAACTTTTGTAAATCGCCTTGCTGGTGAACAAACTGCTATCGTTCATGATGAACCAGGTGTAACGCGCGACCGTACCTATTTAAAGGCATTTTGGCGTGATAGAGAGTTCACCGTCGTTGATACAGGTGGTTTGATATTCAACGATGATACCGAATTTTTACCATTGATTCGGCAGCAAGCAATGACAGCACTCTCTGAAGCAAGTGCTGCTATTTTTCTAGTAGATGGACAAGCAGGTCCAAATTCTTCTGATGAAGAAATTGCCTCCTGGTTGCGAGTTCAAAAGGTTCCTGTCTTGCTTGCAGTCAATAAATGTGAATCTCCTGAACAAGGTTTGATGCAAGCTGCTGAGTTTTGGTCGCTGGGACTCGGTGAACCATATCCTATTTCTGCTATTCACGGTAGCGGTACAGGTGATTTACTTGACGAGTTAATCAACCATTTACCGATGGTGCAAGATATACCCGAAAATGATGAAATTAAAATCGCAATTGTCGGGCGCCCAAATGTTGGAAAATCAAGTTTATTGAACGCATTTGTAGGTGAAGAACGTGCTATTGTTAGTCCCATTTCCGGTACAACCCGCGATGCAATTGATACACATATTGAGCGCAACGGGCAAAAATATCGCCTTATTGATACTGCAGGAATTCGTAGAAAGAAAAGTATTGAATACGGTACAGAATTCTTTAGCATCAACCGCGCGTTCAAAGCTATTCGTCGTGCAGATGCAGTGTTACTAGTCATTGATGCTGTTGATGGTGTCACCGACCAAGACCAAAAACTAGCTGGACGAATCGTTGAAGAAGGACGCGCGTGTATTATTGTTGTAAACAAATGGGATGCAGTCGAAAAAGACTCCTACACAATTTACGATTATCAAAAAACGCTCGAAGAACGATTACATTTTACTGAATGGGCAGATACTATTTTCGTCAGCGCCCAGACCGGACAGCGTGTTGAAAAAATCTTAGAACTTGTTGTAAGTAGCGTTGAGTCACATCGGCGCCGTGTTAGTACATCTGTTATTAACGAAGTTCTCGAAGACGCAACACACTGGCACTCACCCCCAGTTAGTCGCAGTGGAAAGCAAGGTAAAATTTACTACGGCACCCAAGTATCAACGGCGCCGCCAACAATAGCCTTATTCGTTAACGACTCCAAGCGTTTCAACGATAACTATCGTCGTTACATCGAGCGTCAGTTCCGCCAACAACTAGGCTTTAAAGGCACACCCATACGTATCCTATGGCGTAGCAAGAAAGTCCGCGACGCAGAAGGTAGCGTTATTAATACAAACCGCGCGACGCGAGTGTAGAAAGAGTGATGAGTGCTGAGTGCTGAGTGCTGAGTAGGGAGGAAAGAGTAAGAGTAAAGAGTGGGGAGTAGGGAGTAATGAAATATTTGAAAATAATATGCTACTACTTATACAGCAAAACTCTCTTACTCTCTTATTCTCCTACTTACTCAGCACTCAGCACTCAGCACTTTCTACTAAAATGGATTTACTTCGTTCGTTACCTCTCGGTCTATATTTAGAGCAACCGCAAACCTGGTTACATAAAATTGATCCCCGTGTCAAGATTTTCTGGTTGATGAGCTTTTTGACTACTTACACTTTCGCTAATAACGAATGGCGCCTGTTGTTGGTGGTACTTTTAGTATTGACTACTTTACTAGCTGGTATTCCCCGACGTATTTGGCAACGACCTCAACAAATGGCAGGGTTGTTGTTTTTAACGTTTTTTGTTTTTGTTATTGGATGTTTTACTCCCGATGGACTCGGTTTACGTTATCAACCCCGTTTGGGTAATTATCAAGTCGTTACTCAACCTACACCATCTCAACCTACACAAAAATTTACACAAACTTCTTCCCCTTCTATATCTTCTCCTATTGCCACCGAAACTAAAGGTAAAACTTATACGTATGTTTTATTTGAACGTGGTGTTTTTAAAATTACTCGTCGTTCATTTGATTTAGCCCTGAAAATCAGCACTATTTTATTTACTGTTATATATAGTAGTAATTTGTACTTAATTACAACGGCGCCGGAAGAAATTACAGCTGCTTTAGAAAATTTGATGCAGCCATTAAAAATATTTAAAATACCAATTACAGAAGTAACTTTGACGTTAACCCTGTCATTACGGTTTATACCTCTAGTGCTAGAAGAAATACAAAATTTGATACGAGCTATAATGACGCGCGCTATCAATTGGAAGAAAATAGGATTTAAAGGAACTGCCAAAATTTGGCTAACAGTCACCGAAAGATTATTTGATAACTTATTTTTGCGCGCAGAACAAATGGCAAGCGCTATTACAGTACGTGGTTTCACAAGTCCCAACCAACACCGTGTTCAATGGCACGATTTTAAACTCAAACCGCGCGACTGGTTAGCAATTATGGTACTCATACTATTTTGGGGCGCCAGAATAGTTTACGGTAATGATATAAACTAAAAATTTAAATAAACGTGCTATCAGGCTTGCATCATACGTGTAGCCTGATATACACTGCTGAAATTTAATGATGAACATGGTGTTTGGTGCCTCTCAAACGATTATGTTTTATAGAGGCTTTGTATTTTGTTACACTTGGTAAGGCATCTGAATCAATGTTTTCAAAGTAGAGATTTCTCAAATCTTGTTCACGTAAATCAGTAGTTCTGTAGTAGCAATTATTACATTCATGCGCTCTTCTGAAACGCTTTATCCAGTCGTGCTTTTTAAAAGATTTAGGTTTAATAGGTGGTTCTTCAATTGGAACGGCAAAAGGTAAGGGTTTTGGTTCGAGCGTGTGTAGTGACATGGCACTAAGAAAACCTATACTCAATGCGCTAAGGGCAATTGTAAAAGCTAAAGGGTATTTTTGCTGTGATTTACTAGAATCAACAGGACTAATAGTATTAATTTTCAATAGTACACTCAAGGCAGTTGCTGCATCAGGAAAACGCTGCTCAACGTTGGGTGCGACCATTTTCTCTAACCAATCTATCCAATGTATATTTAGTTCTGGTAACAACTGGTGAATTTTAAACCGGAATGAGTCATCAATCAAATTTCCAACTTGGCTGGATGGGGTTTGTGTTAGTAAACAAATTAAAGTTATACCCAAACTGTACAAGTCTGATGCATTCGTTAACGACCTACCAAACATTTGTTCTGGTGGCATAAATCCTAGTGTTCCCTTCACCATTGTACTGGCGCCATTTAGCTCGCCTCCAATTTGTGCCAAACCAAAATCGACTAAGTATACATTCAATTGGTCATCGACTAAAATATTCTCAGGTTTTATATCGCGATGTATAACTGATGGCGCCTGTTGTTGAAGGTAAACTAATATGGACAATACCCCTGTGGCTACTTCCTCAACATAATCTAATAATGATAATGATAATATTTCCTGAACTGGTGCCTGTTGTAAACTTGGTCTTTTGAGTGGGAGTAGGGGAGTGTACATCCAAGCAGCTAGAGAACGAGCATTGATATACTGTTGCACTAAACAAAAACCCGTATCTGTCTCAAAACAGTCAATATATTTAGGTATACGTGGGTGTTCAAGGTGTTGAAGCAAGTTAACTTCGCGCTCCATAGCATCAAAACCTGACCAACTGGCGCCAACTGTGGCAAACTGAAACTGTTTAATAACTACACTTTGCTCTTGACTTACAGTTTTAGCTTTGTAAGTGATTCCACCAGTGAGGTTGTATCCCAACACAGACTCTACGATATAACCTGACTGGCTAAAGTCAGGAAATTTTGATGTCTGATTAAAAATACTGTTAGCGTTGTTGTTAGGACTACTCATACCTATAACCAATTGAAGAGAATTATAAACGCAGGCAACAAACTTTAATTGTTTTACTACCTATATTCCATTGTTCGGTGATTGGTTACTAAAAATGCAACAGAATTGTTACTGGCACTCCCAACCGCTCAAAAATCGCACTGGCTCAGAAATTTTTGCAACTTTATTTCTTTCTAGCTTAGATGTAACAATCGCTACCCTTCTCGAAAGTCCCTACCCTAACAACAATAATACCCAAGCACGTTACTCGATTTGTGCAGGCGCCCCACGAGTTTGTAATGGAAAGCTACAAATGTGGACTCCTCAATTAGGAGAGATACTACCGTTTCTACGAGAATTATTACAACAGGGAAGAGAACAAGTTAACATTGTACCTGAATCGCTTCCTTTTACTGGCGGTTGGTTAGGTTGGCTAGGTTATGATTTAGCTTGGGAGATCGAACAGTTACCACGTAATAAAGATGACTCCTTGCCGTTTCCCGTTGCGTACTGGTATGAACCTGAAAGCTTTGCAGTATTAGACCATGTAGAACAAACACTTTGGCTTGCTGCAACAGAGCCAAGTATTTTGGAGAATATGAAAAGCAAGGTTGAAGAAACGGTGTTTGTACAAGAAATTAATAATGCAGACAAAATATCACAAAAAAACCTAGTTCATAAAGTACTCAGCACCCAGTCTAGTCAAGACGAATATGAAACAGCGGTACGAAAAGCTAAAAAGTACATTCAAGCGGGTGATATTTTCCAAGCAAATTTATCACTGCGCTTTACTACAGAGATTAATGCTTCCGGGTGGGATATATATCAAGCGCTACAAAAAATTAATCCTTCCCCATTTGCTTGCTACTATAAGACCCCTTGGGGAGAAGTTGTTAGCTGCTCACCAGAAAGACTTGTAGAAGGAAAAATATGTGGATATGCTCCCTATCGCGTCTCTACACGTCCCATCGCTGGAACACGACGACGTGGTTCAACACCAGAACATGACGAATTACTAGCTGTAGAGTTACTTAATAATACTAAAGAACTAGCAGAACATATTATGTTGGTTGACTTGGAACGTAACGACTTAGGGAGAGTTTGTGAGTGGGGGACTGTAAAAGTAGATGAACTATTAACTATTGAGCGCTATAGTCATGTAATGCACTTGGTTAGTAATGTAGTCGGAAATTTAAAATCTGATTTAAATGCTGTTGATTTGGTCGGCGCCGTGTTTCCAGGTGGTACGATTACAGGATGTCCTAAAATTCGCTGCATGGAAATTATCGAAGAACTCGAACCAGTACGTCGCAGTTTATTTTATGGTTCAGTAGGCTACATCGACTGGCGAGGTAATTTAGATTTGAACATTTTGATACGAACTTTACTCCTTACACCCAACGGTAACAATAATACCGTTTGGGGACAAGTTGGCGCCGGAATAGTTGCCGATAGTGACCCAGAGCAAGAATGGTATGAATCGCACTCAAAAGCCGAAGCGCAACTAACCGCACTACGAAAAGTCCTGTAGCACTACACAAAGTCTCGTAAGGGCGGGTTAACAAATAACCTAAAACAGTATTTAATATCTAGTAAACCCGCCCTCCCCCGCCCTCCCCGCCCTCCCCACACAACCTCTCCAACACCCGACAAAATCCAAAATCCAAAATCTCAATGTCTATCCGAGTAGGAACCGATATAGTATACATCCCAAGAATACAAGCATTAGTAACACGCTTTGGCAACCGCTTCTTGCAGCGTGTGTACACACCTAACGAACAGCAAAGCTGTGGACTCAGTAATGAAATCACTCGCATGGCAATAAACAAACTAGCTGGACGTTGGGCAGCTAAAGAAGCCGTTGTCAAAGCTTTAGGCACAGGATGGCGGGGAATTAGCTATACTGATGTAGAAATTTGCCGTCATCCAAAAGGCGTTCCATTTGTTGTGTTGCATAACAACGCTCTAGAAATTGTTGCAAAATGGGAGCTAGATAACTATTGTCAACTCAGTTTAAGCCATGATGGAGATTATGCCACCGCTACTGCTATTTTTGTAGCACCAGGAACATAAACAATCCCCAAGTATATGATTTTAAGCAAATCTTCCAGCAAAATATGGTAATAATTAGGCTGAATTTTCGTTAAAGATAGAGAAAAGGTTATATGTACAAAAAAAGTAACGGCACTCGATGAACTCAGATAGCCCAGAAACTTATATAAATCATCCAACTTGGGGTTTACTCTACCGAATTAGCCTCGTAGATGATAACCAAGAGCTTTTTACAACACTTTATGCCCAGCGTCTATTCTTTATAGTCACTGTCGAAGCTAAAAATATGAAGTTCCAGTCAATTGGACGCACTGAAGCGCGCATGATGCTTGAAAATCGTTTGCGTACTTTGCGCCGTTCTGGTTCTTCAGAAGAATACAATCAGCTTCAAAGTGTTTTTCAGCGCACTTTTAATTAATACCCACTAATTAATAACCCGCGCTCTTCACCCAAAACCGCGCGCATATGAGCAACCCATACCACGACCGCATCAACCAAATTCGTTCCCAGTTACCCGCTCAAGTTCGATTAATCGCAGTCACAAAAACAGTTCCTGCGGAGGTAATACGCATCGCTTACGCCGCAGGAATTCGCGATTTTGGAGAAAGTCGCATCCAAGAAGCTACTGCAAAGCAAGACTCACTCCATGATTTACCTGATATTACCTGGCACTTTATCGGGCGCCTACAAAGCAACAAAGCCAAAAAAGCCCTTGAGCTTTTTCAATGGATTCATTCGGTTGATAACCTGACGATTGCTCAACGTCTCAACCAACTCGCCTCCACAATGAACCTTAACCCGCGCGTCTGCTTGCAGGTCAAAATTCTTCCTGACCCTAATAAATCTGGCTGGAATATTCCACAGTTACTTGAAGAATTACCCTTATTAAACGATTGTAAAAGTTTACAATGTCAAGGTTTAATGACAATACCTCCTTTAGGGTTAGATGAAATACAAACTTTAGAAGTATTTAACAAAACCCGTGAATTAGCAGAAAAAATTAATGCTCAAAATTGGTCAAACATACACCTAGAACAGCTTTCAATGGGAATGTCAAGTGATTACGAACTTGCGATCAAAGCAGGCGCCACAATGATTCGATTGGGAACCATTCTATTTGGCATCCGCTCTTAGTTAGCAATCTATACACACGCTGAGAGCGAGTCGAGACAAATGCTACAAGCATTGAAACAATGTTGGATAAGGCGTAGCGTAGTATTACGTTACAAAAGGTTCAGCTTGTACTGAGGTAATTTGATACGTAAAAAAAAAATACAGATGCTGATTCACTAAAGTAGTCGAAATATAGTATTTACAAATGTGTGCCTATATAAAATATGGGTCGAAGGAAACTTTTCTTCGTGGACTACTTAAGATATAATCTTGACTCATTGTTACGTATAAAAATGTGTTCTAACGTTAAAGCGTAGGTTCATAATTTTTATTTATGCGTGATAGATGTTACAAATGACGGTAGAATTCTTAAATTGTCTGTGCAGAAAAATTTGGTAAAAATTGTGAACGAGCGATTTTTATCATCAAAGTCAAGGTATTGAGTACCAGGAGCGTGTCAAAATGAACAACATATTCACCAAATTAAAAGACTTCGTTGGTTTAAACGAACCAGTCGAAGAGTACGAGTACTACGAAGAAGTTGATAACGATAATTATCAGAACATCTACCAAGAGCAAAATCCACCGCAACCCGCACCACCTCAACCAGAAGCAACAGCTAATAATGGACGCTGGCGTGAAACCGCGACTACAATGAATACTGGTGTAGCAGGTGCAAAAACAATGAATAATGTAATAGGTATGCCCGGAGCTTTAAATGGAATTTCAGAAGTGTTAGTGCTTGAGCCACGGACTTTTGAAGAAATGCCCCAAGCGATTCAAGCACTACGTGAGCGTAAATCGGTAGTATTGAATTTAACAATTATGGATCCAGACCAAGCACAACGAGCAGTAGATTTTGTGGCAGGTGGAACTTACGCGCTTGATGGACATCAAGAACGTATTGGTGAAAGCATTTTCTTGTTTACACCAAGTTGTGTACAAGTTAGCACTCAAGGTGGAGTGTTACACGAAGTGCCTCAACATCCCGCGCGTCCAACTCGCACACCTTCTACAAACCAAACTCAAACATGGGGAACTGAGCCAACTCGTATGGCGCAGTAAGATAATAGAATAAGTTAATGTAAAAAACAAATTTGGGCGCCAGGGTTTAATAAGAGATAGGTTAAAAATCCTTGCAATATTATTCTTTCTGATAGTAGAAAGGATATTATTTATCCAAATTGTGTTAAATATTATTAGGGTGAATTCGACTTGTCAGTGAAATTTGGCTTAATCGGTGGCGGGGTAATGGGAGAAGCGCTGTTATCCCGTCTAATCAATGAAAATATTTATAAATCATCAGAAATCATCGTTAGTGAGCCGTCTTCAGCACGGCGAGAATTTCTTGCAGAAAAATATTCAGTAAAGGTTATTAAGGAAAACACTGAAGTGTTTAGCACAACTGAATATGTTATTTTTTTAGCTATTAAGCCCCAGGTATTTACTACTATAACGCAGGAACTTTCTAGTGTCATCGGTCAAAGTCATTTTCCTTTGATTGTATCAATTTTGGCAGGAGTAACATTAGAACAGTTAGAAGCTGCCTTTGTAGATTTACCAGTAGTCCGGGCGATGCCAAATACTCCTGCAACAGTAGGCGCCGGAATTACGGCAATTTGTGCAGGTAAAAATACTCAGCCGCATCATTTGGAGAAAGCACGTCAGTTATTTTCAGCGGTAGGGGAAGTAGTAGAAGTTTCTGAGAATTTGATGGATGCTGTTACCGGGTTATCGGGAAGTGGACCTGCGTATGTGGCATTAATGGTGGAAGCGCTTGCAGATGGAGGTGTTGCATCAGGTTTACCACGTTCAGTTGCCCAGCAATTAGCATTACAAACAGTACTAGGTACAGCAACATTATTACAAGAAACCAAACTTCATCCAGCCGAGTTGAAAGACCGGGTAACAAGTCCAGGTGGAACAACTATTGCTGGAATAGCTGAGTTAGAGAAAGCAGCATTTCGTTCTGCATTAATTCAAGCAGTTAAAGCAGCTACTAACCGTTCGCAAGAGTTAGGGAAATAATTCTTTTTTCGCGCGTTGCCAAAGTGCTTCTAATTCTGCCAAGGTATACTCGTTAAGTGGACGGTCGGCAAACGCTTCCATTTTCTTGAGTCTTTGAATGAAGCGTTGATTTGTTCCTTGTAATGCTTCTGCTGGGTCGATATTATTCCAGCGCGCGAGTTGTACGAGTGAAAATAGCACATCTCCAAATTCTGCTTCTTGGTGTTGAGGTGTTTCGTGCGCTAAAGCTTGTTTAAATTCATCAAGTTCTTCTGCGAACTTTTCCCAAACTCCATCAATATCTTCCCATTCAAACCCAGCTTCAGCGGCTTTTTGAGAAATTTTCATCGCTGCTGTTAGAGGTGGTAGTTTTTTAGTGTATTTATCTAGTTTTGTACTGAGTAAAGCTTGTTCCTGAGCAGATTGTCCTTTTTCAGCAGCTTTTATTTGTTCCCAATTTTGCCGCACTTCATCTACACTTAGCACTGAAGTGCTATCAAATACATGTGGATGGCGCCGAATTAGCTTTTGTGAAATACCCTCTGCAATTTCTTTTAAGGAGAAATCTCCGTGTTCGCTAGCTATTTGCGCTTGTAATACTACTTGTAATAGTAAATCTCCGAGTTCTTCAGCAATAGCGTTTTTGTCACCACTTTTAATTGCATCTATTGTTTCATATGCTTCTTCGATTATATAGGGTGTTAAGGTTTGGGGTGTTTGTTCCAAGTCCCACGGACAACCACCATTGGGGTTACGGAGTTTTGCTACTACGTCAATGAGTTCTTGCAATGCTTTGAGATTTTCGTTCATAGTCATATTTTACTTTTTTACCTTATTAGGCGCAGAGGACACAGAGAGGGAGGTATTTTATTTGCTTTTGACTTTTCGCTTTCTGACTACTCGTTTACGTTTCTTAATTTTGACATTATTTGCTAGTCCGTTTAAATATTGGCGAATTCCTTGTTTTTTGATGCGTTTGTAAGTGGAACCCGTCCAATCGCTGAGATAATGACTCATGGCGCCGAACTCTAAACCGAGAAACAAAGCTAAAAATTGGGCTTTGTGAATAACTACTGTGTTAGCGATGCTATCACCCAAAGTATGCCAGTTGAGTGTTACAGAACCGCTTTTATCAGCAATTAATAAAATAATAACTGTAATAAAACTTAGTAAGGTTGTAAAGTAAAGCACTCGTAATGCCGTACCAATAATGGGGCCATGCGATAAGAACGACCGATGACGGAGACTCTTTTGATACGGTAGCCAAATCCACTTGAACCATCCCCAACGTTGATACTGCACCGAATATATATCTAAGTCAGGCCCAAACATCAACCCACCCAACATAAACCCCGTAGCAATAAGCAGCGTAATATTACCGTTGCGCGTTTGCCAAAAAGTGGCGCCGACGATAACAGGTAAACCCCAAATTGTAATACGGTCATGAGTCCGACCTGAAGGCATAAAAAGAGTGCTGAGTAGAAAGTGCTGAGTGCTGAGTCAGTTAGGAGTTAGGAGTAGAGCTAGTAGGTTGGGTGGAGGCTTTGGAAAACCCAACATAAATATACTTTTTAACGCTTAAGTTAAGTAATATTCAGGAGTAGCATCGGCGCCTGTCCGGGATATGTTCGATAAGTATATTACCCAAACTGGCTGCAAAAAAACATAACTTACCACTATTTACCACATTGCCAAAAAAGTTTTAAAAAACACTTGCAAAAATAAAAAGGCTTTGCTATATTTAATTCTGGCGATAAAAACACGGGTGGTTAGCTCAGTTGGTAGAGCGCCTGCCTTACAAGCAGGATGTCACAGGTTCGAGTCCTGTACTACCCATGAAATCAAAACCCTTACACTGTAAGGGTTTTGTGGTTTTTAGAGATATTTCTTCCTTTACCAAACTGCAAACTTTAATAACGGAGAATATTGATAATTGCTAATGATTACGAAGTCAATTTAGCGCAAATTTAGGCCAACTTACATCTTGCACCTTCTCAATAATGGTAAGGTGGGCAGTGCCAGCCCTTGATGGCGCGAACTAGAGTACTACGAATTTTGCGCCTGAAACCCTTATTCTTGCGTCACCCACAAAGTAGGTTTTTTAGTTAACCACCCAATTTAATTACGAGAGCATATCAAAAATGTTCAATATGGCGCCCAAAAAATTGTTCATTTTTTTGAAGAATATGCTGCAAGTCTTGTTGCTAGGAGGTTAATTGAACACGTATTTTAAGTCAATATTTTAGTACAAATGTTCAAGTTGAAAGGGCTGGCAGTGCCCACCCTACGTAACAATAAGCATTACAAGCTCTTTTATTCTCAATAAGCTGATGGTGCAAGATGTGATCCAAGCTATTCCATCCAAGCCCACGCACGCAAGCAATAAATTGGCACCTTAAAACAGCAAAAATTGAACAGCGTAGCGATAGCAACATATTCTCACTACATGCAACGCTTCTATCTTTCATCAGATACTTTGCAGCTTTATTTGGCGCCATTACCTAATTTCCGATTAATTTATTTTTGATGCATTTTTTCTAAAGCTTGTAGAGTTTGCTGAATTTGACCTTCTTTAATCAAAGCGTGCGACCTTTTACCAGCTTCAACTGCTTGACGCATCAAAGAGTGACCCTCGACATATTTCCCTTGTCGAATTAACTCTATTGCCCTGCTGCTAAAGTCTTTAACTTCTGCGGCAATGCTTAGTAACTGTTCTCTATCCATTTGTTTGCTCTCGAATAACTACGATGATTGCTTCTGCTTCTTCAAAAAGCCTGCGCGGCTCTTACCTCTAAAAGGCTGGCATCCGCATGATTTTCATTTTGCATTGCTTTTTCATATTTGGCATACAAAAGATGCTAATTGCTGCTCACGAGCTTCTGCGTTGAGAGATTCAGCTGAGTTACTAAATACCTCTAAACGATAAGAATAATCCAAGAAATAGATTGATCTACAGAATCGCTAGCTCCCCTCTCTGTGTCCTATAAGTCTCTGTGGTAAAAATAATGACTTTAATTTTTAGTATTGCAAGCCTGAAAAACCACACAGTTCGTATGCCTGTGCTACAAGCTTGTATGATTTATTGGTATTAAATAAAATATTTTTATATAAAACAACCTATCCGTTACATCCTAGAGTCATCCGTTGCCGAAAGACCGATAATATAAATAGCGCTTAACGATTCTTAATTATTGGAATATCAGTAGAATGGCACGCGATTTACGTGGATTTATCAAAATATTAGAAGAACGGGGTCAATTACGGCGAATTACCACGACCGTTGACCCAAATTTAGAAATTGCTGAGATTTCCAACCGAATGCTTGCAAAAGGTGGCCCAGGTTTAATATTTGAGAACGTCAAAGGCGCCGCTTTCCCGGTTGCAGTAAATTTAATGGGAACAGTAGAGCGTATATGTTGGGCAATGAATATGGAGCATCCCCTAGAGTTAGAAGACTTAGGGAAAAAGCTCGCAATGTTGCAGCAACCAAAACCACCAAAAAAAATATCCCAAGCAATCGACTTTGGTAAAGTATTATTTGATGTTGTCAAAGCAAAACCTGGACGTGACTTTTTCCCAGCATGTCAGCAAGTAGTTTTACAAGGTGATGATTTAGATTTAAATCAGATACCTATGATACGACCGTATCCAGGAGATGCGGGTAAGATAATTACGCTTGGGTTGGTAATTACAAAGGATTGTGAAACAGGTGTTCCCAATGTAGGTGTGTATCGTTTGCAGCTACAATCCAAGAATACAATGACTGTACACTGGTTATCAGTAAGAGGAGGCGCCCGTCATTTACGCAAAGCAGCCGAACGTGGTAAAAAGTTAGAGGTTGCAATAGCGCTTGGTGTAGACCCATTAATTATCATGGCAGCAGCAACCCCCATACCTGTAGATTTATCAGAATGGTTATTTGCTGGTTTGTATGGTGGTAGTGGTGTAAGTTTAGCTAAATGTAAAACGGTAGATTTAGAAGTTCCTGCGGATTCAGAAATAGTTCTTGAAGGTACAATTACACCAGGTGAGATGCTACCCGATGGACCATTTGGCGACCATATGGGATATTACGGTGGTGTTGAAGATTCTCCGTTAGTGCGTTTTCAATGCATGACGCATCGCAAAGACCCTATTTATTTAACTACATTTAGCGGGCGCCCACCAAAGGAAGAAGCAATGATGGCTATTGCGCTCAACCGTATATATACCCCAATTTTGCGCCAACAAGTTTCGGAAATTGTAGATTTCTTCCTGCCGATGGAAGCATTGAGTTACAAAGCGGCAGTTATATCTATAGATAAAGCATACCCAGGACAAGCGCGTCGTGCCGCATTAGCTTTTTGGAGTGCGCTGCCACAATTTACATACACTAAATTTGTAATTGTGGTAGATAAAGATATAAATATCCGCGACCCCCGTCAAGTTGTGTGGGCAATAAGTTCCAAAGTAGACCCCACGCGCGATGTCTTTATTTTACCCAACACTCCATTTGACACTTTAGACTTCGCTAGTGAAAAACTAGGTTTAGGTGGACGCATGGGTATCGACGCTACTACAAAAATACCACCCGAAACAGAACACGAATGGGGGGCGCCGTTAGAGTCCGACCCAGATATTGCTGCAATGGTCGAAAGACGTTGGGCTGAATATGGTTTGGGTGACTTAGAGTTAGGAGAAGTTAACCCAAACTTATTTGGTTACGATATGTAAAAATCGTAGGGTGGCTTAAGCCACCTTACTATCTCATATTCAACACTCATGGCAAAGAAAGGAAATTCATCAGACGGTTTAGCTTGGCGTGAATTTGGTGATGGTGTTAACTCAGCAGCATTTGAGCGACCTGTTGAGGAATTACCAAAAGAATTGCAAAATTTGCGTGTACAAGCAACACGCGCGGGACGTAAGGGTAAAACTGTTACAGTTATTACTGGTTTTCAAGCCAAACCGGAAACTTTGCAAGCATTGTTAAAACAGTTAAAAACGCAGTGCGGTACAGGTGGAGCTTTAAAAGAGTCGGAAATAGAAATACAAGGCGAACACAAGCAGAAACTTCTGGAAATTTTAACCAAAATGGGTTACAAAGTTAAAATTAGCGGCGGTTGAATATCAACACGTAATTTTAGTACGGTTTACCGAATCTTGAACGGAATCATCTTCGCTCGTGTTGATATTATCCTTGTAGATATAACAAGTTAGATGGTTTGCTATTTCAAAAAAGGCGCCATCATTCTGTAGGAGGAAGTAAATGGATTTAGTTCGGATTATCTGTGCTATATTCTTGCCCCCGCTGGGTGTATTTTTACAAGTTGGTATAGGTATAGATTTTTGGATTAATATACTACTAACTATGTTTGGATATATACCAGGTATAGTCCACGCCATCTGGATTATAGCTAAGAAGTAGATGTTTTAATATAACGTGTAAAATACCGCTTTAAGGCAATTGAAGCGGTATAATTTTATCGATTGTAGAGACGTTACATGTCATGTCTCTACAGGTGTTTATTAATTTGTAACGCGACGGTGCCGTGATTTTAATAAGCCAATTACACCAACACCAAGTATAGCGGCGCCAGTTGTTGGCTCAGGTACAGCATTGACAAAATTTAGAACTAATTGTTTACTGCTTCATATTCTTCAATGGCACAATTGGCGCCTGCTTCTATAATTAAACTTAAGTCACACCCATATTCACCTGCACAACTGTAAGAACCTAGCTCAAGAACATGAAGTTCTCCTTGAGCTTCACAAATATCTATAGTGTATAATGCCTCTGGATACCAGTTCACAGATACTAAGACTTGATTTACATAGTTTTCAAGATATCCACCTTTAATAGTTTCATCAATGCGTTCTTCCCCAACTAGGTAAAGCGAAGCTGTAATAACTTGGTTTTTGTAGATAAAAAATCTCCATTCTTTGGTAATGCGTTGTTTTTTGCTGACGAACACTAAAGTTGTATCGTTAGTGTTTAGTTCGGATTTTAATGCTTTAATTGTATTGAGTGCTTTTAAATTAAAGACTCCAGCGTTGAATGGTTTCATGTTACTATCAGGTCGGATGAATACTTCACCGTCTGAATGAAAATATTCTAAAATTTCGTCTTTCCTTCTAATTAATTCACCCAAAGACAGGAAAAAATATTTATTATTGAGCAGATATTGACCAAAGTAATTATAATATGTGGAACAGCGTAAATTTTTCTCATCAAGATAGGCGCCGGGTATCCAGGGAGTTTTTAAAACATTGCGACCTAAATTAAGAGTTCCTCTAAATATAACGCACTTGTCGTCTGCAAAATATTCATCGGCACCAGTGCTGATATATTTAAGATAACTTGTTTGTTTATATGTATATCCATGCTTTTCTAATTCCTTAATCAACTCGTCGTGACGGTCAAAAATATCTTCTTCTATTAACCAGTTAACTTTTGTCATTTTATTTATGCTCGTAGTTGCGCGAAGAGCGCTATTGACTTACAAAACAAGTTTGACGATAACCTTCTAAAGGATAATTAGCTTGACTAACCAGTAAAATTTCAGCATCATACATTATAATCTGGTTAGCTTCAACCAACTCCATACTGCTATTAACTCGATGCTTATTATAATGCGACCCTAACTAGTACCAAACAAGTTTATATCTTTAGCATTAATATTAGATGAGTTGATATCTATATTGCCAGCAGCTAACTGGATATTAGCACCACTGCTGAAGCTAACACCTTCCATTTGAATTGTATTATTATTACTACCAGTTAAATCTAATCCAATCGGTGTATAGCAATCCTAAATCATTTATTACAAAATACTCATCAACTTCATGAATGATTTTTAACATAAATTTACAAAGTTTAAGTAAAGTACAAGCAAGTAATTTTAAATTATAAGTAAATAAAGAAATACCTTGCTTGAACACATTCAAACAAGGTAAAGTATGTATATGACGTTGAGAACTATTTAGTTTAATTGTGACTGCATAGGAAACTATATAGATAGTTGATATTCATCATTACTTGCTTATAACTATTTGTCATTCGTAATTATATTGAATCTAATTAATTACATAAAATTTTACATACGTATAACTACGGATTTTATTAATATATCATATGCCAACTTTATAATTAGTCCAGAAACTACAATCAAAAATAAAACTCTAACAAACGCGCTTCCCTTTAGTATTGCCATTCTTGCTCCTAATATTCCTCCAATTACATTACACAACGCCATTGGCAACGCAATTAAATATAATACTTTACCTATAAACACAAAATAAATTAATGCAGCAAGATTAGTTGACCAGTTAATAATTTTAGCGGTAGCAGACGCACGAATAAAGTCAAAACCAAGTACAGCAATAAGTAAGAATATCAAAAAGCTGCCAGTACCGGGACCAAAGAATCCATCATAAAAACCCACGCTACCCCCTATCAACATCATATAGTAAACAAGATGATTCTGGCGCCGAGGTTGATACTCTTCTCCAAAGTCTTTTTTAATAAACGTATATATGGCAACCACTATTAATAAACCCAGTACAACAGGTCGTAATATCTCACTATTAATAACGCTAACAGTCCTGGCGCCCAAAAAGGAAAAAATCAATGCTGTAACTGCTGTAGGAACAACCGCGTGAAAATCAAGTTTAACCTGTTTAATAAAGTGAATAGCAGCAGCTGTGGTACCACAAATTGAAGCCAGTTTATTTGTACCAAACAATGCAGCAATGCTAATATCTGGGAAAAATATAAATAAAGCAGGTAGTTGTATCAAACCTCCACCACCTACCATTGAGTCGATAAACCCAGCCAAGAAAGCAAAAAAGCAAAGTCCTAACAATTCCATTATTTTTTTCGGTACTATCAATAACAGGCAATAATACACACGTTGTAACATTATATTACATTGCGTAAATTTTGAAGGTGCCAATAGGAATCAGCGTACTCCCAAGGATAGATATATAAATGTTATAAAAAGTAACAAAAAAAATGTATCATAAGTTTATACAAAAGAACAAGGAAATGGTATATTGAAATTTATATCGTCCAAATTAAATACGATATTGATATTAACGAGCGCAAAAGCTTGTCTAAAAGAATATTCTTTTCAGCAGATGTTACGAGCTTGTTACTGTCACTAAGATAAAAACGTGTAGATTCACATATCCTCTTTCCACTACCAGGAGGTCTGTTTATGTTTGCGGCTGTTGTTTTTTTAGGTGGTTACGCTTTATTTAGTGCGCTGTTTGTTTCAAGCGTAAAGTAATTAACGTACTCACAGTATTTTCATGTTTATCATGATAAATTACGTTGTAAAAATATAGACGTTATGAAAGCCTGCTTATAACAGGCTTTATTATCGTATAATTATTCTAGTTGTGCTACCTGACGTGCGGCTAGATATTCGTACATTTTCCAACGAGCGTTAACTTCGGCTTGTGCTTCACCCAGTAAACGTTTAGCTAATTCGGGTTTAGATTTTGTTAACATTTTGAAGCGGTTTTCTTGGTACATTGATTGTTCTATTGGTTGTTTGGGTTTTTGCATGTCTAGTAATAAGGGGTTTTTACCTTGTTTGAGTAGGTCGGGGTTGTAGCGGTATAGTAACCAGCGTCCAGTATCAACGAGACTTTTTTGGTGACTCATGGCTGTTGTCATGTTAATACCGTGGGCAATACAGTGACTATAAGCAATTATTAATGATGGTCCATTATATGCTTCTGCTTCGAGGAAAGCTTTGAGTGTATGTTCATCACGGGCGCCTATCGCAACACTAGCGACATATATATTACCGTAAGTCATCGCAATTAACCCTAAATCTTTTTTTGCCGCAGGTTTACCGCTAGCAGCAAATTTGGCAACGGCGCCTAATGGTGTTGATTTTGATGATTGTCCACCCGTGTTAGAATAGACTTCTGTATCCATGACCAAGACATTTACATTGCGTCCGCTAGCAAGTATATGGTCGAGTCCTCCAAAGTCAATATCATACGCCCATCCATCACCACCTACTATCCAAACACTTTTACGAACAAGATAATTAGCTAAGGATTTTAGATTTTTTGATTTTTGATTATCTATTGCTTCTAAGTGTTGTTTGAGTAATTCTATTCGTTGACGTTGTTCGTATATGTCAGCTTCAGTGTTTTGTGAAGCGTTTAATATCGACTCGATTAAATTTTGAGGTAGTTCACCCCATTGTTTTAAGAGTTCTGCTGCATATTCTGCATGTTTATCTAGAGAAAGACGAAAACCAAGTCCAAATTCGGCGTTATCTTCAAATAAGTTATTCGACCATGCGGGTCCTCTACCTTCGGCATTTTTTGTCCAAGGAGTTGTCGGTAAGTTTCCTCCATATATAGATGAACATCCTGTAGCATTGGCAATCATCGCTCTATCGCCAAATAGCTGTGTTAATAGCTTTAAATAAGGAGTTTCACCGCATCCAGAACAGGCGCCTGAAAATTCAAACAGTGGTTCTTGAAATTGTTGCTGGCGAATTTGGTTTAATTTTAGTTTAGTGCGGTCGGGTAGGGGTAAATTTAAGAAGAAGTCCCAGTTTTTTGTTTCTTGTTCGCGCAAAGGAAGTTGTGGTTCCATGTTGATCGCTTTGCGTTCTAGTTGCATTTTATCTCTGGCTGGACATACATCAACACAGATACCGCATCCTGTACAATCAGATGGCGCCACTTGAATAGTAAATTTACACAAAGCAAAGTCTTTATCTTTAGCGTTGGTTGACTTGAAACTTGCAGGCGCGTTATCTAACTCACTTGCGTCATAAGCTTTACTACGTATTGCTGCATGAGGACAAACTATTACGCATTTACTACACTGAATACATAAGTTAGTATCCCATACTGGTATATTTTCTGCTACGTCACGCTTTTCCCATTTAGCTGTACCCGTTGGGAAAGTTCCATCCGCAGGTAATGCGCTAACAGGTAAATTATCTCCTTCCCAGACCATCATTGTACCAAGTACATCCCGAACAAATTCTGGCGCACTTACTAAATTCTGGATCTTTGATGTTTGATTTTTGATTAAATTGGAGGGGATATCTACTTTTTGGAGATTATTTAGGGTGTTATCAACTGCATCTAAATTTTTACGAACTACATCGGCGCCTTTTTTGCCGTATGTTTTTTCAATAGCTTGTTTAATTTTGGCAATAGCTTCGTCTTGAGGTAATACACCAGCTAAAGCAAAGAAGCAAACTTGCATAATAGTGTTGATACGTCCACCCATTCCACTATCACGAGCAACTTTGTTCGCATCAATCACATATAATTTGAGATGCTTATCAATAATTTGCTGCTGGACGTTTGCTCCAATATGTTCCCATACATAATTACTATCATAAGGACTGTTAACTAAAAAAGTGGCGCCATTAGTAGCGTTTTTGAGAATATTTACTCTTTCCAAAAATACCCATTGATGACACCCAATAAAATTCGCTTTGTCGATAAGGTATGTTGAGCGAATTGGTTCAGAACCAAAGCGTAAGTGGGATACTGTCATTGAACCTGATTTTTTGGAATCATAGACAAAGTAACCCTGAGCATAATTGTTTGTTTCTTCACCAATAATTTTGATAGAGTTTTTATTGGCGCCGACAGTACCGTCTGAACCAAGTCCGTAAAACATCGCGCGGACTACTTTGTCTGACTCGGTAGAAAAGTTAGTGTTCAAAGATAGCGAAGTATGACTAACATCATCGTTGATACCAACCGTAAAGTGATTTTTTGGCTGTTCACGTGCTAAGTTATCGAAAACAGCTTGTACCATTGCGGGAGTAAATTCTTTTGAACACTTTACAATACAGAGTTACAGCAAAAATATTAATTGTTTACCTGTTCTTTATCCTGACTGCCTGACAGAAATCTGAAAACAAGCGTAAAATCAGGGAATTTTATAAAAAGGGCTAAGGGACATGAGATGGTAAAGTTACCAGACTTTTACTAAAAGTGCATCATGTCGAACTCGACCCAACTCTATAGTCAGGTATTTGGATACCTACGTCAATACAGTAAATACTGTGACTTACGTCACCTATAAACCCTAGTCTGGATGATCAATGGATTGATATGTAGTGTCAGTTAAGTTTCCTAACCCCCCAAGTAGAAAGAGCTAACTGATATCTAGAGCTAGTTTCAAGTTTTTTTGATTCACTCTCACTGGGTGCAAATTGCCTGCATGGTCTTGCGAAGTGAATTTAAAGCGTTGAACCCCCATTTTTTGGCTTACCACAGATGTCTAAGGCTCTTGCTTACATGGGTACATATATCCTAGTGTTAAAAGCTATGTTCTTTAGCTAGCAGGGGCTAAAGGGATGTTTAGTACATCAGCACCGGAGAAAGTTCAGTTTAAAGATACCGTGAAAAGTCAGGTTCTTTATCTATCATTGTTAGACTTTCTACATCGACTGTATCAATATTTTCTATGTAGAATTTTACTTTCTCGCGCGGAAGGTGCTTGATTTGGGCGTAAAGAATTGCTGTTTGAAGTAATATCGAGCGTGCTGTTTTATTTTTCATGTTTTTGTAATTTTTCTGTAGCGCTATTATTCAAAATTAAACTTTTCTTGAAAATTTTCTGTTAGCCTCTAACAATAAGTAGGTTAACGGCTTTTCAGTCAGTGGCGCCTGAGCAGTAGTCTTGAATACGCTATAAAACAAAACCTGTAAGAGCTTTTAGCTTTATCGGAAGGAATTGGCGAGGCAATGAAATTTGTCCTCGCAAGCGAGAAATGTACGTTCTTTTTAGGTCGTTATTCCCAAGACGAAAAAAGACAGCATTATCTTAATCATCTTGCCTCTACTTGTTCTCTAAAGTTACCTGCAATTTTAATGCGGAATGAACAAGCAAGAGTTCATTCTCTAACTCGTTCTGGCGCCAGATCAATTTGGCAGCAAACATTATTTTGTACTTGGACAGCAGATGCGGTTGGTGAACGTAAGACTGACATGTTATCTAAACTTATACATAGTTTGGGCAAAAGCGGGCGCCTGCTATTAGATGGTGTTACAGGCAGAATATCCCAACGGCAAGAACAAGTTTTAAGCCGCTTATTAATGAAAGCTTACACCGAGGGATTTATTCAATGGGAAATGTTATTTAACACTAAAGCCCAATTAGAAAATACTCCAATGAGCGATACCGAGCTTTGGTCTTGGCTTTGGGGTAGGTTTAATAAATCTCCGTCAAGGGCAATTCCACAATTGCTTTTGCTAACAGAAGATAAAGATAGGGGTGTAAAATTAACCGAAATTCAAAACTCACCAAAACACTCTACAACTATCTTGATAACTGGGGAATACGGGCGAAGTTCATGTCCAGAACACCGTCAATGTACAAATCGTGTATACGTCAAAGATAAAGTTGTTGGTGTTTTAACAATGGCGGATACTGTCGCTGCGTGGGTGTCGGTTAGAGAGCAAATACTGTGGATGTGGAAGGTTTTGAGTGAAAGTCATGTTCGCGATACGGAAGCAATCGTAGAAATATCCGCCGCTAACCGCTATTTAACTGAAGATAATCTACATCGCCAAGCGAAACAAACTAAAGCCGCACGTGAACGTGCTTTACTCAAAGGTACTGGTCGAGATGTCGGTGCCGAAATTAAGCAAGAGGAAAGTTTTGACGCACAGAAAAAACTATACAAAGGTGCTGTTCCATTAAATTGTGCGATGATTATGCAGAATATCAGCTACCGAATAACAGGGTGCATTACATCAAATGCAGTTGCCTCATTCCAAAAACACCTAACCTACCCAAGTGAAATCATTGCTCAAAATGCATCCGAATCATTTTTTCCTCACAGAAAAGATTTGTATTCATGCTGGTTAATAGAGAAAGGAGGACGTTTTTGGCAGTGTAGATTTTATCCAAGTGAGATGACTTTAGCAGCAGTCGCAACAAACCAAGAAGAACGTCGCGCACGTCGTGCTTTGATGGCACGCTACCCAAATACCATTAAAGGGCAACTTCAAGGACTAGCTGACTTTACAAAACTTTACGTTGCAGCACTAAAAGAAAATAGAGGAGTGGGGGAGTGGGAGAAGGGGGGAGTGGGGGAAGAGAAGTTAATTAATGTTAATAATGCATAGAAATTCGAGTCATTTTGGAGATGTCTTATGCCTAGATTGACTAGTAATTTGAAAAGAAAACATTCTTGTGTCCCCCACTCTCCCACTCTCCCCCTCCCCCACTCCTACGCTGTGCGTAGATTTAGTAAAAAAGTGAAAAGCATTTCTGTAGTTGGTATAACAGCGGTTGGAATCAGCTTAACTGCTATTAATTCAGCGTTTGGCGCCACTGTAGATACACCAGAGACTCGTTCAATTACTCAAACAGCTAATTCCGTTAGCAATGCCTCGAACTCAATCCAGAATTTTGTTAATGATTTAGGTTCATTTGTAAGAGGTAACTTATTTAGAGGAATTACACAATTTGTAAATAATGCTCTCGGTTCAGTTGAAGTTCCCGACTTGGGTGAAGTCTTTGTCTCAATTATGAAAGGTTCGTTACCCGAAGACGGAACAACATCGAGTAAATTGGAAAATAACCTTAAAAACTCTTATGCAATTCGTCAAGATTTAGCAAATCAAAGCGAACGGGTAGGAGCAATTGAAGTAGCGCAAAATAAAACTCTCTCTAAAACTGCTCAAAATAAATCTAAAAATACTTTAGAGCAAAGCGCGAACTCTCAACTCGAATCAAGCTCTATGGCAGATGATTCACAAAATACCGATACTTCACAGCAAATTCTTCAAAATATATCTCAACAGTTGAAAGATAATGCCACAATTGCTAATTTGCAATTACAAGAAGCATCACAAGCGCGACAAGATAGGGCTTTGGATTTAACTCTCACTGCCCAAACAGCACAGGAACTCAATACCTTTAATACAGGAGAACGCCAAACCAGAATTGCAACAGGCAATAACGTTGTGTCCCAAGGCGCCTTACTGACAATGCCCGGAGGAACTGTCTTTGGTCAAAATTTGAATAGTCAGTAGTTATATATTACTTAAGCTTTATGTTTTCTCCCCTCTTAATTTCACAACTAACGACACCTGATAATAACTCGGCTTCAACTGTTGGTCTTACCCTAATTAGCAGCAGTATTGAACTGAGTAAACAGACCGTTGAATCGTGGAATAAAGCCTGGGGAGATGTAATTAACCCGTCCGGCGCCTTGTGGGCAGGTTTATGTAATCTAGGTACTACTCTTGCAGCTTTGAGTATCATTTTTCTGGCAGTTAAAATGGCTTCTGATTACCAAGAGAAGCGCTTTTTATGGTCAGAATTAGTGACTCAGACAACGATGGCGGAATATCTCGTCAACTAGCAGGAAAATTGCTCACCTGGATGCAAGAGCGAACCTCTCAAGTGCTTGTAATGGCAACAGTTAATAGATTAGAGTTCTTGCCCCCTGAACTTGTACGCCGTTTTGATGACATTATTTTTGTAGACCTACCTCATACTGGCGCCAGATACGAAATTTTTAAGCTGCACTTAGCTAAATATTTTCCGGGGCTAGACTTTAGCGAACAAGATTGGTGGCGCCTGTTTGCTGAAACGAAACTTTTAACTCCCGCCGAAATCGCACTTGTTGTAAGAAAAACCGCAGAAGAAGCATTTTACCGAAATAGCAAGCAGTTTTTGAACGAAGAACTCGTTTTTCAACCTCTACAAGTAACTGTAAGAGATTTTATCGAACAACGATATAGCTTTACCCCTAGCATGATTCGAGAAGAAGACAAAATTGTTGAAATTCGTAATAAAGCCTTTTACGCACGCCCTGCTGCATCGCCTGACAAAAGTAGATGGGCGAAGGCACCGTCCGTATTGTTTGGGAACTGAAGGTAATATTAACTGCCATTATGCGACTTCTTCAGGCACCGAATCAAGTTTAGAACGCTTTCGTGTCTTTCTTTGCGGAATATCTTCGGGTTTTCTCATTTCAAATAATTCACCGACTTCCTTGTCAAAGTAGTTACATAATGCTTCTACCGTAACAGTATCAACTCGACCAAAATTGTTTGTAAATAAACGATTAATGGTCGTAATATCGAGTCCAACTTCTTTGGCTAGCTGTCTTTGTGACAACTGCGGGTCTTTTTCTGCCATTAGTACGGCTAGGCGACAATACATCTTTTTCATGCTTTCTATCGTACATCCAGAAGTCAAATCAGACAATTTCTGCTTTAAACATTATTTTTTATGTATTAATATAACAATTTTATGTTTTTAAATGTTTTTTGTTTGCTTAAAAAGATATAATAGAAATATACAAGCTTTTGTTCATTCGCAAAAAAAATAGGGTGTAGGACAAATCCAACACCCAGCGAGTGAACAAAAATAAAGACGACTGCTTAAATTCTTAGCGGAATCGCAGTCGCCTTCAGGTCAATATAAATCGAACGTCAAATAATGCCTCTTGCAAAGGCAAATATCTTTGACGCGACCTTCAGGAACTTTGCTTGCAACAAAGTTCCTGAACATAAGCCCACTCATGTACACACTTGCACTTAGTAATGCATTACACCAGTTACAAACACAAGCTTAATGGGAGCCATAAGCATATGATGACACAAAATCAAGGGTTTGAGGTAATTAGTGACTCACCAGCATCAGGAGAGGTGAATTTAGAGCAATATATTGGTCGAACTTATGTACTGTACAAATATGCTGAAGCTTCAAGAAAACTGCAACGAGGTAGCATAAATATTCTTGAAGTTTCTCTCTACTTAAAAGAGCAAAAGCGTGTTCTGAAGAGAAAAGAGTATCAAAAAGTAGTTGTATCTTTGGATTTGGAAGGAGAGGACAAGAAGTATGTAAAAGTTGGTAACACATTCGCTGATTTTGACCCATTAGATTTAGCTTTAGTTGAACCTGATACAATATTTTTGCTTGCTAAAAATAGCAAAAAGTATCAACCAGTGATTGAGCAACTTAAAAACGAGACTAACATTACTCAAAAAAGAGTACGCGACTTAATCAAACTTAGTCGTAAACCTCAGAAACAAGAAACCTCGGATGACAATAATTCGGATACCACTAAAAAAGATGTTAGTGTTTGGCGCCGTAATATATCAGGCAAGAGGTATTGCCAAATTGGTTCTATCCACGAAGAAGACGAATTTACAGGTGTGACTATACAAAGAATCGTTGAAGAAAAACATGTACTTCCCCAAACTGTGGTTAGGAACGCGATGTCACTGGTTGAAGCTTGCTCTTCAGGACAGTTGGTGTGGGTCAATAATTCTCAAGAGTTAAACAATGATGCCCTAAAAAGTTTCTTTGATATTAAAGAAATTAATACTCTAAGTAATGCTGAGGCGCCTAACTGTAGTTCTCCTTGCTTCGATTCTGAATCTCAATTACCTAAAAATGAAGAACTAAACGAAACCAGGGAGCTTGGCGCTCAACAAGAGAGTAGAGAGACAAGTACTTCTTGTGATTCAACTCATATAGAAAATTCTCACCCATACTCAATAGAGTCGAGTGGAAATTCAAACCTGACCTTAAGCGAGGAACATCAAAGTAGTGAAGGTCTTAGCACTTCTGCAACTCCCAGTGAGCTTGCTGAAGTAGCATTAAAATCAGAGGTTAGCGACGATGTTAATAACTCGGCGATTAATGAGCCAACAATTGATAATTCCCAAATGAGTGAGTCGGTGGTAGTACCCCAAAGTGAGGCAGATTCGGAATTAGAGAAAGAAGCAGCAATAATTGCTGAATACTTATGTAAAGTTGAAACCTGGGAAGAAGTAGCTTCGGTAATGCAAAATTGTCCCAGTGATTTAAAATCATCATCCTGGCAATTGCTTTCGGAGGAGCAAAAAGTTCGGATACATGAACTCAAGAACGAGTTTGAGATTAGTGATACTTTTGTTGCAACTTATAAAGAAGTATCTGATATTTCATCAAATTATGAGAACGAGAATAGCTTAAAAGTTGGAGATAAAGTTATGTGGGACAATTGTTACCCACACCTACAAAGTTGGCAACCTTTTCTTATTTGTAGAATAGAGGGAGATAAAGCAAAACTAGATTATTATACCAATCTTGTACCTTTGGCAGAATTATCTCTTGCTAATTAGTATAATAAAGTAGCTGGCAATCTTGGTACTAAAATCTGAAGTATTACTGTCTGTGCTTAAAAATATGACCTAAAATAGAAGACTTTACGACTTCAGTCGAGTACAAAATCAAATAGAACTCATCGATAATTTTACATAAACCCACTCGATTATAGGTTTATGAAAATTTTTCGATTCTTGAAGCTATTATTAGTCTCTGTGAGTTTGGTGCTTATCGTTTGGATAAAACCTTGGCATTCAATTTTATCGAATGCCCAAGTTTCCTCGAAGCCTATTATTGATTTACCAACTCGCTTACTCGGCACCTCAACAGCTACCAACGCTCTTTTACCAGACTGGAGCCGAATATCATTTAGTACAATGCCTGCCATTGGAGAAAGCGGTTCAATTAATGTTGATGGAATAGAGCGCTCGTTCGCTCAAGGAGATACACCAGATAAATATTTAACATTGGGTGATATTGATGAAGCGCTGCAACCGGATTTGTTAAGTTTGAATACAATTGCTCAAACACTTAACTATCCTGATTTAGAGACATTTACTCTAGATAGTTTCCCACTGTTAGGACAGCAGACTCTTCAAGAATTAATAAATTTTTTACCGTCTTTAGGGCAAACAAAAGCAGCAGAATTTCCACCAATTGCCAAACTATTACAAACAAAGTCTCCTCAAACAAACCTAGATAGACCACTTTCAGAAATTGTGGCACCTAATTCAGCATTAGGAGAACTGAAGCTGAACCAAATTAATTTATCATCGTATAGTGTTGCTGATATACCAGATATTGATACAGTACAGTTATCAAATTTTACTGGTTGGCAGAATACTCTAATTAAAGATGTTCCTTTACTAAACTCTTTACCTTTGGCTTCATTCCCCATTGGACTAACGTCGTCTGGTAACACCGTTGCCAGAATAGATTTTATATGGGGTAAGGCAGAAAAACGGCGCCAACGAACTGTTTCTGGCTCGGATGTTGAAGGGTTTGCTGTTCCTTGTTCTGGGCAAAGCTGTCCTTATATTGAACTCGACGATTTAGAAAATTCGGGGCGTAATATTAGGGGAGAATTTGAGGGACGTTCGTGGATAAGTGGCATATATCAAAAAGTAGAAGGTGGTTGGGGTTGTTTGAAAGGAGTGAATGGTGGTAAAGAACCTACAGGAAGATTACCTTTCGGTAGTGCTTTTAAAGTAGTGGTAATGGAGCCAGACGAGAAAACCGATACCGTTGACACTGCTTTATTCTTCCGCTTTAAGAATATTTGCGGCGCCACTCCTTACTTCATTGGTCCAGTTCCATTTATGACATACAGGGTAAATGCACCAATCTTTATTGGCGCTTACAACAGTACTGCTCCCACTAGTACACAAGTACGTACCCAACAGAGCAACATCAAAACTGGCGGGTAATGCTGGGTAGTTTAGTATTTCTGATTGTGTTGAGCCAATTTGGAAATGGTAAGAAAGGCAAGATTTCTACGGGAAGACTTGTAGGACGCAAAGAAAAAGTTGCAGCAACAATGACTGCCTTAAAACAAATTCGAGAACGTAAGCATAATAGAGTTTGCTTTTGGTGTGGTTCTCCCCATTACTGGTTTTCTGGGAAGTTTATGGAAACAGGCGCCCGAATTCAAACATTTCTCGGCACCTCACCTACGGTTTGGATTCCTCATGCTGAACGTTCGACGCTTGTATTAGGCGCCCCAGGTTCAGGAAAAACTTTCGGCACGATTGACCGTATGGCTGAAAGTTGCATGATACAGGGGTTTCCTCTAATTGTTTATGATAAGAAGGGCGACCAAATGAAGTTACTGGCGCCGCTTGCAGCTAGGTACGGGTACGATGTGCGAATATTTGCTCCTGGTGAACCATACAGTGAGATAATCAACCCTCTCGATTTTATGGAAAATCAAGAGGATGCAGTGACAGCAGCACAAATTGCACAAGTGATTAATGCGAACGCAGGTGGTAGCGGTAGAGGTGATGAGTTTTTTTCTAAAGCCGCTGACTTACTTGCAAAAGCCCTAATTCAGTTGGCTAAAAGCAGTAATTGCCCAGATTTAGCAACGGTTTATTGCATCCAGTCGATTGATGAATTTACCAATAAACTGCAAAGTGCTGTACAAGCAGGACAAGTTTCACGCTGGGTTGCAGCTTCATTTCAACAATATCTCAAAGCCAGAGACAGCGAAAAAACAATAGCCAGCATCGACACAACTACTGTGGGAATATTTTCTGGTTTCATTCAGCGTTCTTTACTTCCCAGCTTTATTGGTAAAAGTACTATACCTACCAAACTATCAGGGCGGCAAATGCTGATTTTTAAATTAGATGACCCCAGACGGGATGTAGTTGGACCATTGCTAGCTGCTGCTCTACACATGACAATCGTTAGTAATTTATCTACACCACGCACTGACCCAATTGGAATTTTCATCGATGAGCTACCGTCATTGTACTTAAAAGCACTCCCTCAATGGATTAATGAATACAGAAGTAACGGCGCCTGTTTTGTATTGGGTGTTCAATCACTCGAACAGCTAGCTAACGCATACGGTGAGAACTTAGCTGCTGCAATTACTAGTGCCTGTAGTACAAAAATTTTATATAACCCTGCCAATTATTTTACTGCGGAAAAATTTTCTCAGTCTTTCGGCAACAAGGACATCATAGTTAAAAATAAATCTATTAGCAATTCTAAAGATGGGCAAACTTTAACAATTACAGATAACTTGCAAGCAATGCCCATTATTACTCCAGACGAAATTATGCGCTTTCCTCAAGGTAAGTGTGTTATCACTAATCCTGGTTACACATCTGGTTCGGAGGGTTCTATTCCTTACCCATTAACAATTCCCATTCCCCAATCAGACATCAATCGAATCACCAATAGCCAAGAACTTTGGGAACAGCAACTTTGTCCGCGACTCCGGGCACGCTCCCCTCAAGTTGATATCAATAAGTTGGATGCTGCAATTGATTTAAGAAAACACATTGCTTCCCAGCTACTGGCGCCGTCTCAACTTTCTTCCACAAGTAATCAAGCATCTGTTATTGAACTAGTCACTCCATCATCAGAAGAAGTTTGGTAAAGAAACCCAGAGAGATGTGTGAGTAAGTAGGCGCCTCATTTTTTTTAAATATGCATTTACTATCAAGCTAGTTGCTGTTAGCTTCATTTGTTTTTCAAGAGTAAGCATACAGCAAATGTCCGAATGATTATAGATAATATAGAGTATTTTTATAACACATATAAACGCATGTGAATGTTATTTTTTAAAATTTGTAAAGTTTGTATATTTTTAAGCTGACTGACAAAGTTCAGTATAATCACACAAAATTTATTTTTTCAAGTCAAATAAATACATATATTACATAGGCAATTAGATAATTATGCCTAAAGTATAGGTAGTATATTTTTTGTCGTGAGAGTAATATTTGCACAGTAATTGCCGAAGCTCATAGCATAACCGACTTTGGTCGATTTAGGAAAGCGTTATATTAACATGCGTACAATTTTGACATGACATGTTAATTTGCTCTTTTGTCGTGTTGTATATTGCAAATTTTTGTATAAATATCAACCCACTACGTATTGCAAAAGTTCTTGATTAGCCGCTGAAAGCGCGTTTTGAGTATGTCGAATCTTTTTAAAATAAGTTATAAAGAGATGAAGTAGGTGGCAAACAACTTATTTACACTGTGAAGTTAATGACAACCATAGTCTTTTATGGTTGCTCCACACTATAAACGTCTAATAATTACTCCTTGCATTTGTGAAGTCCGCACGCTTTCTCCAAATTTTGACGAAATATATCCTCTAGAGATGGATATAGATGTCTAAAGCGTTATTGGATTACCGCTCCGATATATCAATATTAACGGGTGAATCACATGCACAGACAGCACTTTTCTAAAAGTTATAGTGATGCTTCTCATTTAATGTTATCGCTTGCGTCTGCATAGTAAATCTTAATAAATTTATCGGCTTTACTCATAAACTTTTCAAGGTAGGTGACAAAAGTTTGCTCAAAACTAATTTGTTGAATCATGCTTGCTTGACCAATTGCTTTCATTCTTCAACAGGCGTGAGCCGTAAACTAGTGGCGCCATTTGTTTTTAGTGTCGGTATGATTTGTCATTTGACGAAAGCTTAAACAGCAAGCAAATCATAAATGAAAAGTATCGTTTTATTTTAACTACGCTATAAAATGGCATTTAGAACGCATAAAACAGTCTCAAATTTCACTTTCCATTACCAAGTACGGTGAATCGGACTGGGAGTTTATGGAGAAATATATAAACTTATTACCTTTTCGCCTACAACTATAGGGATAATTTTTTGATAATAAAACTCTTGATACTTCAATTATCAGCGAATATAACAGTATTGAAAGCTACAAAGACGGGTGCCAATTGCAGGAGGCCGGAAACTAAGGCTAAAGCAATGCCACCCAAATAATATACCTGCCAGAAAAGTAGTATACGCGGTACTCAAGTAACTAAATCAGTTTATCAATCATTTGGAAGGTGCCGGATCAATTTGCAGTTTTAAAGCTTCAGCTTCAAACTCATCTATACATTGTTTAAGCACACCTAGCATAAATTCCACGCTAAAGCCCATTACTGGGGGCGTGCCGTATACCGAACTGCGGTACGTTGGTTTTTCTTCCCAGTCGCACAACTTAAAGTCATGCGTTCTTTTTCCTGGTTGTCCTTCATGAATGTATGCATTTCGCAGTTGCTTATAGACAATTGCGCCATACTGGGAATAGACAAGCCATTCTTCTAGCTGGCTTTGAATTGCATTAGGGGAACTTGTGAGGGTTTGGTTGACGATATCATCCAAGCTTAAATCGTCTGATATAGAGCGAGTTGTGTACGCATCCATATCTAAATCGTCTTCATACTCATATAAGGCAGAAGTAGCCTTACATCCTCCAATCGCACGCAAGAATACAGAGACATCCATAGGCAATTTTGACACTTCTCCCTGTGTCACACGGTGCCAGACATCCGGCAGCGAAACAAGCTTAAAAATATCACCGCCGTAACTAGCCAGAAAGGCATTAAAAATAATCCGCTTGCCACTTTTGTCATACTTCCCCTTACGAATACTCTTAGCCCAGTGATTGGAGAGGGCATCCAGTGAGGTATAAAGCAGTGCGTTGGCTTCATACCTTTGCTCGCTAAGGTCTAAACTATTTATAAATGCCTGTTTTCGTCTCCACCAGTCAAAGAAAGGCTTGATGCGGTACAGCTCAATTTGGTTCATATTTGTACAAGTTAATCCAAATATATGACGTTATTAATCGCAATATTCTACACTAACCACGCAAATTGGGAAATTTTTCAGACATAATTTGAACTTCACCCTAGTTTAAAAACACCAATGCTGTTTTTCTTTCAGTAGCGCCAACATTGCCTTGAATTACTTTAAAGCTAACGAAGAGCGAGTCAGTGCGAAGATTTACCCAAATAATTTTGATTTCTTAGTTCAGTTATTAGACTTACAAGGGGTTGGTGTCCCAGACGAAAGCGGACTAATTCTGTTTATATCCTTATGCTCGGTTTGTCTAAAACGCAGCGTTCAAACACAGCTAGCAATATTTGGTGAAATGACCTCGGTGGTACAATTAGCCCAGTTCGCTCTGGAGTGCTGGTAGTTTGCAAGTCACATTTGATGCAGGCGCCAAACGTATATTACTACCGATGTCTAGCGCGGTTGACTTGGTGAGCGTCCCACCAGAGCTTTTTGCTAAATTCCAAACTTCTTTTTATACCGACCCCATTGATGCCGTATATAAAGTCTTGGCGGTTGACTAAATATCAAGCATCAAAGTTAAGTATTGCTCCAAACCATCAGCAATAAGTTGTTGACGCAATGCTAATGGTATTGGTACAGACCATATTTCAAACATTACTTTCATTAATTTAAATTCTGGTGAATAATTGCTAATTTATGGTTTCTACTGTTTCTAGGTAGCAATATTAAAAATAATATTTAATTCAATAGTAAACTTTTATAGCACATAGCGTGAATGGTGTAATTTATGTATAACTATTGTAATCACCAATAATTATAGCTTAATAAAATTAAACTGTATGACAAATGAAGCTAACAACCAAGAACGGGAAATACCAGAGGGGAAAATTTCAATTTCAGAACGTATCTTACAAGGGGGTAATCCTCCTCCGAACGTGAGAGCAAATCCAGAAAAATATTACTACGACCCAGAATCAAAACAATATCCACGTCGTCCCGAACCAATTCCAGATTTTTCTATTTTCAGTGGACAGCGGGAAATACCCTGCTTCCCTGAAGGAACTCTTGTTGTAACTGCATCGGGGTTGGTTCCAATTGAATCACTTACTCCACACATGACTGTACTGTCCTTTAACGAAGTAGAAAAGACGATTTGCTATAAATCGGTAACAGCACTTTTACGTAGTAAAACAGTACAAATCGTTAAAATTTTAACTAACTGTGATAGTATTTACGTTACCAGCTGCCATAGATTTTGGATAGAAAACACAAAACAATGGGTTGCAGCAAAATATTTGGAGCCAGGTATGCTGCTATGGACACTTATCTCCGGAGTCTGCGAGGTTAAAAATATAGATACTATAACAGTTGTAGAGCAAGATACATACAATCTTACGGTAGCTGACTTTCACACCTACTTTGTTGGTTTTGAAGGCTTTCTCGTTCATAATGCTTCAGAAGTACCGTTGGGTAAAATCTATATTGGTCGCGACCCAGAAGGGAACATTATTTATGTAGGGAAAACAAAACAAGACTTATTAGACCGGGAATCTCAGCATCATGATGAAGCCGTCAAAAAACCCGAAAAATATGGTTTTAAAATAGATATGAAACTTGAGGTAGTCATAGATGGGCTTACAGATGACCAAATGTACTTTCACGAACGTCGCATTTATGATGAGCTAGGAGGTAAAGATAAACTTAAGAACATCATTGAACCTATGGGTGATGAAAAAATTAATCAATTGATTGAAAAATATTGTTGAGCTATATATATTTGGATAATCAGACCTGTAAAGTGATTATTGAATTAAGAGTGGGAGTTAAAACTATGGCATGGGAAGAATTTGAGCGCAACGGCACTACAGGTATGAGTGGTGATGAGCCTGTTGATGAGATGATGCTAGCATTAAAGCGAATATCAACAGCTTATGAGGACAGATTTTCTCGCAAACCTACTGTTACAGAAGTACTTTATGCCTTAGAAACAGTTCTTACTACCCATCCTACACGTTACGTGTCTGATACAGAAGGTTTGAAATTAGGCGAAGTCATGGTTAAACCCAATAACCACTGGGAAGGGCTTGACCATATAGATACTACCCAATATGAAGGAGTATATACTGAAGCAACAATACCTGGATATTACGTTGTATTGCAACGCAGTATTAATGGTTATAACCAGCCCAAAACTGAAGTTATAAAAATCCCCGTACTTGAACTTGAAAAAGATACTTTAATTTGTAAGTATGAAATTTTGAAACATGATATTACCGATGAAATGGCACAATCGCTAATTAAACAGGTTTTACTAGGTGAATACTGTGATAATTATTATAAAAATCAAGCCGATACAATTGACTTTATTAATTTACAATTGAATACACATTATCAGACTGTATATAACTAGTAAAAACTTTTGTAAACGGTGCCAAGTATTTCAGCGTCTTTATAATCAGTGCCCTATGCGCTGACAGTGATTTACTCCATGTATAAATTATTCTTGATTTAACATCTCTCTAACTTTACTAATGTTGTGCTGATTTATTTCTTCTGAGCGACGAGCAAAAAATTCCATCAGTTCTTGATTTTGAGCGGTTAGAGCAACAGGAGTGTGTAAAATCATCTACCTTTGGTATCATAAATTTCCGCCCTTCGGGTGTTCTAATAATAATCGCTTCATCAGATGCCATTGACAATATTTCTGTTAGATTAGCTTTTGTTGCTGAAAGGTCAATTACTCTCATGACTTCGGCTCCTTACAACGAAGAAATACTTGACGGATTACTTAAATCGTGAAGGAGTTAATTCGCTCTTGCTCTTTAAGCCAACTAACTATGCTCGACTTGCTAATGTTTACGGGTCTATCTTCACCTTCAATGAATATTTGGAATGACCCTGTTTCTAGCTCGTAGTAATCTACAATCAAGTTTGATTCTAAGGCTTTGTTTAAAGCTTTTACTTGCAGAGGCAATAATTCCTCAATTCTGGTTTTTTCTGCTTCGCGATCTGGCTCCCAAGCTTTATCTTTAACAACCTGATGACGATATAATGCGCTTCTAATTTGGTAATAACTTGTAGCTGACTCTAACTTTTCAATCAGTACTAATGTTTCTTGTTCCTCAGCAGAAGGCGCCACAGTAACATTCTCAGCAATAAAAAAGATTTTATACAGTATAAAATTTAGCGAATGCTGCTCATATATCTGTAGAAAATATACTATCAATTTTATCAGGTAATAGCCCTGAAGACGACGATATATACGCTTTACCATCTGTTTTAACTAAAGATGATGGAAGTATTTATGAAGCAACCGAACTTTTGGAGTTAAGAGAAAAACAATTTGGCAATGGTAGTTCAAATGGGAAGGTGATGCATCAGTGAAATTTGATAATATTCTTAATAATGCTTACTCTGTAGTTAAACAGCATGAAGCTTGTATCTTTAAGAAAGAGCTACCTATTACAGAGGATACTCAGATATTTGTTGATAATAAAGTTGTCAAGATACTAACTCGTACCCAAAAGTCTGCTACTTTCCTACGTAAATTTTTTGCTAATGTTTATGATTTTACAAAGAAATGGCAGTTTGAGCAGGTCAATATTTTTTGGGAAGATTCTTCTCGCCATTATCAAATTCCCATAAATTCAAATCTGAGATTTAAAGGGTTATCTACAATGCAGGTTACTAATGCAATGCCCTTGATAATAGTTCCTGGCATACAAATTGGTCAGATGAAGCTGTCGTTACCAATTTTAAGAGTTTTGTTTGAGTTTTGCGAGTATCCAGAACGTAAGTACGGGTTAGTGCGTTGTACTGACGAACGGCAAGTAGCTTTGTCTGAATCGAGTGCTGCTCTTATTAAAGGTTCTGATTTACAAGAGGGTGTACAGCGAAAACGTAAAGACTACTGGTATCTGCCTGATTTGGAAGCTTTTGAAAGAGAAGCTCAATTAGCATTAGAGCCTAATAACCAACATTCTATTTTAGAGTTTTCTTTTCGTGGAGTATCTAAAGATGGTTTGGATTGGCGTAGGTTCACTAATTGTTATCGGTCAATTCGTGACGATTACGGCGTTTCGTATTATGTCTCACAAAACATAGGTGTTGAGCAAATAGCGGCGCCACCACAAGTTGTGGTTCGACAATGATTTTTCCGATTGTAAATCAAATCTAATTAAATGTATATGACAAATATAATCTTGGGTACACTACCATCAGTTAAAAATGCTTGGTTAAATACTTTTGATTCTAATAAACCTGAAGTGCTTGAGAACGCTTATAAAATTATTTCGAGCATTCTTTATTGTACATTGTCTACTTGTTCTCAAGAAGGATTACCTTGGGCATCCCCTGTATTTTTTGTATATGACAATGATTTAAATATTTACTGGTCTTCCGCAGTAATATCGCAGCACTCACAAAATATTTATAGTAACTGCGGTAGGGTAGCAATTGCTATTTACGACTCTTCAGTATCAGAGGGCACATGTGGTGGTGTATATTTTTCTGGAACTGCATCTGAGCTACATCCAGACAGCTTTGAGCGAATTTTTGAGTTAATGCAGCAGCGCGCGGGCAAGCAATTTAATAGAACCTTAAAAGATTATCAAGGAGATTCACCTCGCCGTATTTATCAATTTCAGCCAAATCAAGCATGGATTACAGGTAGTCGATTACCTGTAGGCAATCAGCTAGTTGATACTAAAATTAAGCTAAATTTGTTGAATTTAAAAGCCTTTCTTTAAACCCATATTCCACACTTCAAGATGTAGTACGCTGCTATTCAATAATTATTTCTAATTATGAGCGATAATCAAGTATTAATACTGTTAATTATTGGCTATTTGTGTTAAGTATTTAACCTCAATTAGCAGAAAATTGGAAATCTACGCATATTGCACGATGAAGTGTTCGATATAAAGAATGAATGCTCTTGAGGCATACACACCTGACGCTATCTTTCGGCGCCGGAATGATGAGATAGAAATAGAAGTTGTTGGTAAAATACTGCGTCCGTGGCTAGATGGAATTAAACCTGGAGGCGAGTAATTTTGGTCGTGATTAAAGGCGCCAATACTAATACCAACAAACCTATAGGTAATAAACCACCTTGTAGTACATTGTAGTCTGATAATATTCTTTGCCAAGAGTATTGAAAAACAAGGCACCCTAAAACTATCTCAAATGTTACAGTAAGACTCAGCCATAGTAGACTGCTCTAAGAATATTTTTACCATTACCAAATTCATGAACTTGCTTGCCAAGTACTCTCCTTTCAACATGGCGCTGCTCCCGTGTACTGAACGATTTAGCGCCTTCCCCTGAATACCTGAACAAAGTTCACAAGCCATAATTAGAGAGAGGTTGACACTTCTCTAAAAGTTCAAAGTCTAAATGCAAGTTCTAAAATATTAAGAATTGTTACTAATTCGATACAAGTCTAAATACAAGTTAAGATTATTTGATTAAAACGGGGTTAGCAGCGATAAAGACCTTGAATATAAAACTCTTTGACACTTCTATGGTTTTTTAACTGTGGAAGTGCCAACCACTTTTAAATTCTAGACTTCTGTAAAATGACTCTACGCTATTTAAAAAAATCTATCAAAATCAAAAATCATTGTACTGGTAGATTTAGAGAGCTACTGGAAAAATGTTTTGTACATGTAATTGCAGAACCAGAGTGCCCAGAATGGGTATTCATAGGGGCAATATTTTACCCAGACTCGATAGAAAACGAAATTCAAAGCTACGAAGCATTAATTGAGGAATTAAGCAATGAGTTAGATATCTGGCTCGTGCCCGTAAGAGCCAAGGATGTCATTGAAAGTAAAAAGTGTCTAGCTTTGGCTACCGATAATCTTGAGGAAAAAATTATTTACCTTGAGCTTCAAAGAGTCATATCCTAAGATTTATTTGATGTTGGCGCCCTTTGAAATATTGTATAGAGGATATTTGCTTTATGGCAATAATTATTCACTCGCTCGTGGCGCCACTCACTGCGCTCCCGTAAGCAAAGTAAGAACCGTTAGTTGGTTGTGTGTTTGCGCCTACAATGAGTGTCTATAAAAAATGCGCCTGAACTAAATTAAGAATCTGGGGAAAAAACTATCTAGACACTTGTTTTGGTGAAGCAATTGATACAGAATACCGAAGAGCCAAAGATGTTGCAGACGACATTGCTACTCTTATTACACTAAAACGATGAAATATTTTAAGAAGGCACCTATAGCATTATTACAGATTCAATACGTTTAGTTTTTAAATACAAAAAGTATTCGGCACCATGACTATTGAGTACTTATGTTCGCATTGATATTCCAGGCGCCGCGAATTGGAGTAATCCTTACAAAAACGGTAAACGAAGTAGCCAAAACAATAATTACAGGCGCCTGCAATAAAATATTGAAGGGACAAATTAGCTTAGATTTACTAGATTTAAAAACATTGTCTTAGTTCTATATATTTAATTTTAATTAGCATCCATCTTTTGAATGAGATGATTTTTTTTGTCTAATAATGGATAAATCTACCAAAAATGTAAAATTTTAATAATTGATACATATTACTCGTTTCTTAAAATAAACATTATTACTTGTATTAATCTCGCAGCAAACTATTTTATCTATACGTTGGGTTTTACTTGCACATGTAGTGATTAGTAGGTAATCTGGCAATTGTGAACTTAAACTAATGATTAACTGAACTTAAGTTGAGTTAAAGCCAAGCTAAACCTATAGACTACGTGAATTAAAAAATAATTTATAAATCCTTACGTGAATCTTTAGGTTGCTATTTATTCGATTGATGATGTTACTTAGTTGGAATTGAGATGGTATATGACGATGTTATGTACAACCAGAAAACTCTTGCCCAGAGATATGACATATCGATTGCAGCTTTACAGCGATGGTATCCTTTTGCGGGAATAGTCAAACCAAGAAAACGTGGGGGGTATTTTGATGCTTCGACTATTGAGATAGCTGATACTTTTTATGTTACTATCAAAATTCGACGCTTAACTTGTGAGGAGTATTTACAGCAGGTAATTCCTGCGGGTGGTTTAGACGCCTTCATGCAAAAAGTCAACGGCATTAGTCTCTATGACTTTTTGACTAAACATATTTCTGATACTGAACGAGAGAACTATATTGTCCAAGCAGTAATTAAGAGGATTGAGCGCTTCGGATGCATATAAATCAGCTAGCACAACAGTTGCAAGTGTCGCCTGAGCTAGTACGCTCAACTTGTAATTTATTAGGTTTACCTTTAAAACCGAACGATACAGTTGATGAAACAGTTGAAAGACAGCTAGTTCAATTAAAAGAGGTTGCGGAGCGCGAGGGTATTTCTTTGGAAGAAGCCGCGCGCCATCTAGTTGAGATGCGTGACCGTAAGTTGGAAACAGAAACAGGCGCCCACAAGTTTGATAAGCGTGAATATATTAAGCAGCGTTTTGGCATCGACCCAGAAATTGCGGCGCCTGATAGTTTTGTGGGGATGCTTTATCACGATGCTGACAGAGGTGTTCAGCTAGGACAATTACGTCATAAAGTGGTGTTAGAAACTTCTACCCTTGCCTTGGAAGAATTTGTCTTTAATGGCAGTAGCAATATAGACAACAGCGATTACAACTCAGCTCAGGAGCGAATTCAATCTCGCATTGATAACGATTTTTTTGCGAAGGTAAACTGGGGGGAAGGGAGTCACCCGCTGCTAGTCAGTTCATCGACGCATTCTCAGAAACAGTTGAAGTTGTCGCAGCCGAAAACCGGGCAATCTCAGAAGAAATAATTAACCAAATGCTTCCAATTTGTTATCAACTGCGCGACGAAAGTTTACTTTCTTCGAGAAAAACATCTACCCTAGCAGTTGGTATAAATTGTCTTTCAATAATTGCAGGCACAGTAATTGGAACTTGGATAGCAATCCCTCCAACTCAGGAGAAACAGGAAATTTCGTCAATTGAACCAATTTTGATTGGTGTTTGTATAGGTGAATTAGTTGGGTTATTTTTAGCACTTTTGAAGAAATTTATCAAGCAATTACGCATCTCAGACAAGCGGGTTTATCAAATCAAGAGATTTTGACAGAAGCTGAAAATTTATTTGACTTTAGTCAGCAGCTATATGTTTTGAATCTTCTTCAAGAGTCAGACTTTGGGAATAAAATTATTCGTCCCATCAAGACCTATGACCATAACTATCTGTTTGAGGTGATTTACCAAGCAGTTATTAGTGGTACTGCTGAAAATCAGATAATTGAGATTTGTCAGTTAGAATTAAGCCTAGAAGATTTTGCTTTTTCTAAACTAGCTTTAAAATATATTTTAATTAATAGGTATATCAGTAAGTACGAACGAGATGCTTTTATACTTGAATTATATAAACTTTATCAAGATGTTAAATCTTATAAAGAGTTAATGAAAGTGGCTGATTTAACTAAAAATATTTATTTGAAGCAATTAGTTTATAAAACGGTAGAGTTAGTTGCTAAGAAAACAGGCGAAGTCCCATTATTGCCATTACAAAACGTAACAAAAAATTGTTTAATAGCATCAGATAGTTTTAATGATGATGTTAGTATAATTCAAACAGATTTTGAAAATAAAGTTGGTGACATTTTAGTTGAAACTTTAAATGACTTTGGTATTACTTGTAGTTATGTTGACACCAAGACTGGTCCAACCTTTAAGCGAGTAAAGATAAAGTTAGGAAAGGGGGTTAGTTTTAAAAAAGTTCAAGGCTTAGGTAATGACTTAGTACAGCAGTTAGGTGAAGAACTGGGTTTAGAAAACCCACCCATGATATCTGTTGTACCAGGAGCAGTTGTATTTGATATTCCTAGACTTGACAGGCAGGTAGCTTGTTTTTGCGATTATGTTGACCTGACAAGTGAAATTGATATTACCCGGATAGTTATTCCTGGTGGAGTGGATGTTGACGGTAAGTATATTGAAATATCTTTGTGCGACTCGAATGTTTACCACACCTTACTGGCATAATCTAAGGTATTTAGTATCTAATCAGAACAACATTACTAAGCGCTATCCCCCTAGTTTGGTCAAACTTGCCCTTAGCGATGTGAAGCTAGTTTCACTTACTTGCTTTAACGGACTTCCTCCTGAAGGTGGCGCCTGTTGCCGAAGATGCAGTTAGTACGCTGCAAATTTTCAATTACCTGGTGGCAGAACAGGAACTCCGCTACCAAGAATTTAAGCGGGTAGGAGTTGAAAACATTAACGAATACAACCAAATGTTTTCTAGCTGCCCCATACCTCGAATCGTTTCTGTCACTGACGAATGTTTCGACTTGCTCTCAGATACTACTTATAAAGACTCTATGGAAATGGCATTAATGAAACTGCTAGCAAAAGCGGGCGCAGCGGGAATTAATATTTTCCTTTTTACCCAGCGCCCCGATAAGGATGTAATTAAACCTCTAATTCGGTCGAACTGTTCGGGTAAGATTGCTTTTATGGTGTCCCGTCCCGAAGATAGCGGCATTATTTTAGGTAATCCTGATGATGACCGTGCAGCTAGCTTATTAGGAGGTGGAGACATGCTTTATAAATCTCCTAAAGGCGTTATGCGTCTCCAAGGTTTATACTTAGGTGCCAAAGCTGACTTTCAAGCATTACTCGACACCTGCATGACTGCCCATACTGATACCCCTTGCTGGAATTCAGGGTTAGATTTTTCTAGCTTTAATACTCTAAATAGTAGTAATAGTGGCACCAGTAATGAACAATTACGCAATCGGTTAAATAAAGCTATTACTAAATCATTAGTGAATCAAGAAGCACAAGACTCTTTTTCTAGTTTTTGTCTTAATGATTTAAGCAAGTCTCAGATTATTTCTCTACACAGTAGGGGTTACGAGCTGCATCAAATCATTCAAGAAGTATTTAAATTATCGCGTGCGGATGGGAGACAATATAAACGATCTGCGACACTGCGCTACTTTACAATAATCATTCATTGTTACTGCTGTTGCTGCAAACCATTAGTACGATTAATTACTTGTATAATCAACTACAAGTATACTAAGAATGCTTAATGTCGAAATCAATACCTTGATAGACATTTTTTGCACCCATTATCTTCCTTGTGTATTACTTTAATCTTGGGATAAGGGTAAGATGGCAAAAGTTTGAAGCAGTGTTCACAGCAGAGCGCAGCATTTCCCTAGAACCTATACTCGCTTATAAATTAGAGAGCATGGGATTGGTGAAGATTAATTCAGATGGAGTCACCATTAGCCGGGGATTGTATCGTAATTATTTTCACAAACACTTATTTAAATAGATGATTCTTAGTGCTGCGCTTTAAAAGATGAGGGTTTTCGACATATTTAAACTTAACAATAAATATAGCCTATAGCAATCCGCGCATCAGTTGTAAAATCCAGATTGTAGAGACGTGATTAATCACGTCTCTACAAAGATATAATTTTTTACAAATCATCTAGAACTGCTATTTAGTAACTGTTAGTAATTATCAATAATTTATTATTAGTAGCGGCATTAGGTATTTCTGATAACACTAAAACAATCCCCTTACTTATCGCTAGTTAAGTTTGTCTCATTCGAGCTTATATACAATACCAATAATTAAATATACGTACAAGGACAGTTAAGACACTTAAAAAATTAATGAGAAGACAGTTAAGACAGTTAAAAGTAGGTGCGGCATAGCCACTCACCCTTAAATAAATATAAACACGTAAATAGTCAAAACAGCGCGTACTGTAAACACGAGATGCGTTATTATTCCTGGCTTCTATTAAGAAAGAGGGAGATTGTCTAACTGTCTTGACACTGATTTAACATTGAAAACACTTCGGTAAATTGGATTTCTAACTCGGAGATAGCCGTTGTAATTCGTAACCAAACCAGATAGTAATAATTCTGTTTGTTCCTCACTATTCGAGGCTAATACAAGTTATTTGTCGGATTTTTATCCCTTAGTTCCTATACTTGTAACACCCGTTGATAAATTCTTAATAACTTTCCTGATTGGTTAATTAATAATTATTCTTAATGAAGCAGTTATAGTTAGGTGATACCATACTTTTAAAGAGAGAAGTTGCTGGACTAAATCTGCAATTCTTTGAAGAGAATAAAGTTATTAAGTTAATGGAAGTTCTAACTTTCATGCTATTGACAAGCGTTGTCAGATATCTGTTTATAGACACCTGCTTATAAATAATACATTACCTCACCACTCTGTCAATGCGTAAGTCATAGTTAATAAATATTAAGCTTTTTTATGTCTTCTTAACTGTCTTAACTGTCCTTGTATTATCAGTATTAGTAAAGTATATTTTTAAGAGTGAAAAAAGTGAAGGAAATTAAATAACTTCTACAAGGACATAGAAATGAAGAAATTTTTTAATTTATGTTTTGAGTTTGAATTTTATCTAAAGATTGCTATTAGTTGCACAATTTTTCAGGAAATATTTTATTGGCTGTTGCACAATATCGAACTCAACTTTCTAATTCAGGTGTTGTTGTACTGGCTTGTTAGTTCTGTCTCATTTTATAGCATTGGTCTTTTCATCGAAAAAGTAATTAAAAAGAATGATACTTTGAAAGAGAAACTGACTGCCAGGGTAAAAAAAGTCAAAAAACAACCATTTCCTTGCTTTACTGCGAAAAACATCATTATTGGGGAAATCAGAAGTTTCACAGCAGCATTAATTATCCTCTATCTAGTGCCAGAGGTAAATAGAGGAAATAGCTTGCTTCTAAACCTTGGATGGTTCTTGATGAGAATAGTTGCTGCTGATTTCTGTTTTTACGTCTTCCATTGGTTATTGCACAGAAAATTCTTGCAGAAAATACACCTTAAACATCATGAGTTTGCCGACTCCTCAAGTTTTGTTGCTGGACATAAGAGTTTGACTGAATATATTATTACTACTATTGCAGATATTTGGCTCATCTTTATATTTGGGTATGATATCACCCAACTATGTGCCTGGGCTATTATAGGCAATGCTTACAACCTAGAAGGTCATAGTTCCTTATCAATATTTTTCATTTCATCAGATTTTCACGATCTTCACCACACTTGTTTTAAGGGAAACTATGGCATTCAAGGGTTTTGGGACAGGGTATTCAACACGTTGAATCCTCCTACAAAGAAGCTAGGAATTATGTTCCCAGTAGCTTCTTTGAAGTACACGATGAAGTCGTCTAGTGATTTGGATTGAGTTATGAATTCTAGAGATAGCAATCCTCTTAAGGGTTGTGAGAATAAGGTTATTACAAAGGGGAACAGGAAATAGGTTAGCCTTGAGAAGATCGCCAAAGGCTTTCTATTGTAAGCGAGCAAGAGTAGTATTTTACTCTTGCCCAGCAAGAATCGTTAAGTATTTATCCCTCTTTCTCCTGATAGCTCACACCCCCCGCTTATTATCTCCACTAATATTTGAGAGGGGCTGATGCAAGATACTATTTTCTGCCGCAGGGTTTTGACCATTATCGACTGATGATTCTATCTGACTTGAGTTATTTAATGCTTTGATTTCACTCTTAATCTCATCGAGTTCTCTTTTGAGGGCCTGAGTTTCCTCCTGAAAATATGCCTGAACCTCAGCACCATGATCTTGGAGAAGTCCCCTAATAAAAACTCCCAAAATGTCTTGGATGGGTCTCCAAAATTGTTGCCAACGTTGCTGATCTTCTGATAGTAAATTAATATAAGTATCAAAACTATGGGGAAAAGGAATGCCGCCCAAAAATTCTAAGGCGCCGCCAAAATCGAGAGAGACGCTTTGAGACCCCAGACCAATCACCCCATGTGCTTCTCCAACAGGGGCACAGTTACCCAGATAAAGCTCCCCAATTTTCAGACCATTTACCGCAAAAATATTTAAAGGGAATGGAACAGGGAGGGGTAGATTAGGAACTGGGTCAAACCAGTTTTCTACGCGATAGCTCATCCGCTCACCTATTTGCTGATTGTAGTATTTGGCAAAGGAATTATTACCTACTTTCGGTGCTGCAATGGTGTATACTTTTGTGGTTAAATATAAATCCTTAATGCTACGCCGGAGAGCCAAGGCACATAGGTGGGCTAATCCTCCTCCTAAACTATGACCTGTTACGTAAACTTCTAAAGGTTCAGTGACAGCTTCTAGTTCTAACAAAGCATCTTGTTCAACGGCTAAAATTTGCTCTAGCTCTTCATTATTGCCAATTTCACCATCCACTAATGCTTCTTTGATAAGTGCCTTGACTTGTTGCTCAAAATCAATTCCTAGTCTAATTGATCCAGCATTAGCAATCGCTGTGACACAAGCTAACTGTCTTTCGGGACTCAACTGATTCAATTGCTGAAAATCTCTTGGTTTAAGCTGACCTGCTAAAGTTTTAAAGAAAAGTTTTATTTCATCTGAGACTGACTCAAACGCTAAAAACAATCCTTGAACAACTTTAATCTTTGGGTCGGTCATACTACCGTATTTAACCAAATCCCACTTCATATCGGTGGCAATGTCTCTAAGTTCTAAATTACCTTGGTCGGTAAGAATAGAACCTCGGAAAACTACAGTGTACAGATGAGCATCCTTTTTTTTCAGGATAAATCCACGAACATTTGTGTCATCATTGCGAATACTATGAGCAAATTCCCAACCTTGACTGCAATACATTGCGTTATAGATTCCTTCAATTTCGGTGTCATCGACACACCCATCGTCTTGCTGAAAAATATGATAAATTTGCTTGCATAATTTTGCCATTAATATAGCTTCATCAAAGCTAAAACCAGTTTGTAACTTTTGGGGTACACTTGTATTTTTCATGTTTCGTTGACCTTAATGATAGTTTTGTCTATAGCTTGAAATATCTGATATAAAATCCAATTCTTTAAGTAAAAAGGCTTTAAACCTCGTCAAGACAAGCTTTAAGCTTTTGGGCTAGTACTTCAACATGAGGCGACTTCAATAAAGTGAAATGATGACCCAGAATCTGATAAATATCTAATCCTCGCGCAGCTAAATCGAGCCAACCTTTAGTGAGGTTTTGACCATTATTTGCAAATTGAGAGTTCGTACAAAATAGAGTCATTCGACCCGGATATAACTTTAATTTGTAGTTGATTAAAGCTTCACAGTTAGCTTGGGTAACGTGCATAATACGCTGTAAAATTGGTTGGCGAAACGTCATCAACCTCGACTCCTGTTGCATGACCTTGGCGATTGACTCTGGATTGAGAAAACTAATCAGGCGCCAAAAGTCCATTTCCTGGTGTGATTTATCTGTAGCAAACCGGAGATAAAAGTAATCGTAGACATATGGCCAGATGTATGGTAATGACGAGGTGAGGAAAAATGTTAACAGATTGAAAAGGTTAGTAATTTTGTCAGCAGAAAGCGGCGGCGTGTCTAGCAAAACTACTTTAGCTACCTGTTGCCCCTGCTGTTCAAGCTGGGTGGCAATTTCCAAAGCAACATAAGCACCAAAAGACCAACCTCCTACAAAGTATGGACCATTCGGCTGAACTACGCGCAAAGCCTCAATATAGCGAACTGCCATGTCTTCAACTCTAGTCAATGGTTGCTCAAGTCCATCAATCCCCACTGATTGCAGCGCGTAAAACGGTTGATCTGAGCCGATGAGACGCGCCAATTCGTAATAGGGGAAGACCACTCCAGCAAGTGGATGAACACAAAAGAAAGGTGGCTTTGTCCCATATGGTTGAAGGGGAACTAAGTAGGAGGGTAACTTAGAATTGGTAACTGCTGTGTTAGCTAAGTAGTTAGCTAAAGTTAAAATGTTGGGATGCTCATACACCACAGTACTAGAAAGCTTACGTCCTAGCCATTGCTCTAGTTCGCCCGAAAGGTGTACCATTGCCAACGAATCTAGACTGTACTGAGCCAAGGGCTTTTGAACGTCTATCTTCTGTGGAGCAACTTTGAGCAAATCTGATAACTTGGCAACTAACCAAGCTTGTATGGCTTCTTCAGTTTGAGTTTGTTTTTGGGAACGCTGCTCATAACCATTGTTTTTATCGGGTAAGGGATGGGGCTTGCCATCAAGATTTTGTCGCCATCCCACAACATTTAGACTTCCTGCCAAAAATCCATTTTTGCAAGCATGGCGTTGAATTTTGCCACTGGAGGTCTTTAAAATACTTGCTGTCTTGAGCAGCAACACCGCATAAACTTGTAGTTCATGCTGCTGAGATACTGCTTGACAAATTGCCCCGATTACCTCATCCACATTCAGTTGACGCAGGTAATTGCGATGCACCTCTTGAACCACGACTAATCGCTCTTCGGAATCTACCTCTACGGCAAACGCAGCACCGCAGTCAGGTCGTAATGCTGGGTGACTCTGTTGCACCGTCAGTTCAATGTCTTGGGGATAATGGTTGCGGCCTCTAATAATAATCACATCCTTTTGGCGCCCGGTAATAAATAACTCGCCATTCTTCAAAAATCCCAAATCCCCAGTACGCAGAAACGGTTCTTCTCCGGTGTCTTGTAATTGTGCCCTAAAGGTTTGCTCAGTCTGCTCTGGTCGTCTCCAATAACCCTGAGTTACACAAGAGCCAGATACCCAAATTTCCCCTACTTGATTGGGAAGGCATTGCGTTAGCGATTCTGGGTCAGCAATGACAATTTTAGTATCGAGCCATTTGCGCCCACATCCTACTAAATGCCTCACATTTCGGGTACTTGATGATGCTTCTACAATCTGATTTTGTTCTAATCCATCTGCCTCAACAGGATAGTAAATTGGGGGAGCATCGACAAGCCCTCCAGAAATCATTAGAGTTGCTTCAGCCATGCCATAACAAGGATATAAGAAGTTAGAGCGAAAACCACAGCGCTTAAATTTCGTAACAAATTGTTCCAAGGTTTGTTGGCGAACAGGTTCGGCGCCGTTGTAAGCGCAACGCCAAGTACTTAGATCGAGAGTCTCTAATTGCTCTTGGCTAATCTTATTTGTGCAAAGCTCATAGGCAAAGTTTGGACCACCAGAATGAGTTGCCCTATAGCGTGAAATTGCTTGTAACCATCGAATTGGTTGCTGGATAAAAGATGTTGGTGGCATTAGGATTTCTGGAAAACCAGTGTATAAGGGTTCAAGGATACCTAAAATCAACCCCATATCATGGAAGCTGGGTAGCCACGATACAGATATACTCTCTGGCGTGAGTGCAAATGCTTGCCTCATGTACTCACAATTGTGCAGCAGATTGCCGTGACTCACCATCACTCCCTTGGGTGTTCCTGTAGAACCGGAAGTATATTGCAGAAAAGCTAGGGTGTCGCTGTTTATTTGCGGTTCTTGCCAGTTAAACGCTTGGTCACTGGTTATGTTATCTGTAGCGAGAGTGTGCAGTATGGCTAATTCTGACTCTTGTGCAAAGCCACTTTTTATATCTTTTAACAGGGAATCAGTTGTGAGCGCTACCTTTGCCTCGGAAGAAGCCACAATCGCTCTATACCGAGTCATTTTCTGATTTGGTCGAGGTGGATAAGCTGGCACAGCTATAACCCCAGCATATAAACATCCGAAGAAGGCAGCAATAAATTCTAGTCCTGGTGGATAAAGTAGCAAAGCTCGTTCGCCCGTAACTCCTAGCGACTGTAGCTGGCAGGCGATCGCCCGTGAGAATGTATCCAACTGTTGATAAGTTAGTGTGGCTGTTTCTGTTTCTCCGTCTTGAAGAAAGATATAAGCTATTTGATTAGGCTGATTTAATGCTCTATAACGCAGAAGGTCTATCCAAGTCAAAAATTTTAACATAAGTTCTTAAAACGCTTAATTTTAATTATTGCTGAATCTGAATCATGCGAGCCTTTACATATTGATGATGTCAGATGATGAACCATCAGGTAAGATTGTTTTACTGATGATGGCATTGCTCAAATCAATATCGGATGGTGTGACCTGCGTCAAAGCAGCCCATTTGAAATTAGTATTGTCGAGTTTTGCTCCTGTCAAGTTTGCCTTGACCAGGAGGGCAGCCTCTAAGTTTGTATCAGTAAGATTGGCTTCGTGAAGGTTGGCATTGCATAAGTCTGCACCGTACAGAATTGCTTGACTCAAATTAGCTTGGTGCAGATTCGCCCCATTCAGTAAAGCTCTGGTTAAATTAGTTCGGGATAAATCTGAAGAAGCAAGATTTATATCACTGAGCTTGGCTCCAGTTAAATTTAATCCGCTAAAATCTCTTTCTCCTGCCGCATATCGTCTACAAAGTTCATTTTTATCCATATTATCTTTAGTTTCTGTATCGAAAAAAGCACACTGTATATGTCTTTAAATATTCTTAGCTAAGGAGCGAAAATGCAAGGACATTTAAGACATTTAAGCAAATTTTTAAGACAGTTAAGAGGTATCCGCTCTGTGGAGTCGGGGTAGCCCAAAAAATTAGAAGGCGCCACATGCTTCCAAAGATAAGCTCTAACTACTTAGTATCAATTCTTGGAAAAACCGCAAATCTCAATTTATTCTTGGCTAAAAGTATCCTTTTTGATTTAAAGACAAGGACAGTTAAGACAGTTAAATGTGACTTTTGAATAGGGTTCAAAATTGCTTAATTATTAACAATTAAGCCAGGTTCTTAGAGGATGGCGCTATTTGTCGAGCCAACACCCTTGTAATCTTTAAATTTTCACGAGTGGTGCGGCTCGCAAAGGTGGCGGTCGCCTTCTTCCACTGCCACATTCGTCCTCAAATAATCCCGCCCGATATCGCACGCCTGTGCTAAGAAGTCTAGCTTGAGAATTCGTGGCAAATTCCACAGAACTAACTTGCTGTCTTCACCCACAGAAGCCAAAAAAGTGCCGTCGTGGCTGAAGTTAACCCCCCTAACCGTAGAAGTATGGCCTCTTAGTGTCGCTAGTTCCGTACCATCCAACTTCCACAGTTTCACCATGTTATCCACGCTTCCCGAAGCGATTGTATTACCTTGGGGACTAAACGAAATTCCCCACACTGCTGCACGATGACCTATAAAAGTTTTCAATAAAGTACCATCAAGTTTCCAAAGCTTTACTGTACCATCTGCGCTGCCAGAGGCGATGCTTTTACCATCTGGGCTAAATGCAACTATCCACACGGTAGCATTATGACCTTGAAAATTTTTCTCTAACGTCCCATCAAGTTTCCAAACTTTAATCGTACCGTCTCCACTACCAACAGCAATTCTAGTACCGTCTGGACTGAATGCTAGGCGCCACAAGCTTGTGCTATCCGCTTTGAGAGTTTTGATCAATGTGCCGTCAAGCTTCCAAAGTTTTACTGTACCATCTTGACTTGATGTAGCAAGGATATTTCCTTGAGGACTGAAGGCGACTGACATCACTATAGCTTTAAAATTATTGAAAGTCCTGACCAAAGTTCCGTCTCGTTGCCAAAGTTTGACAGTACTATCGGCACTAGCAGAAGCAATCAACTTGCCCGACGGGCTAATATCAACATAGACTGCTGGTGCTTTATGTCCTAGAAATGTTGCCAGTAATTTGCCAGTACGATCCCAAAGTTTAACGGTGCTGTCTTGTCCCGATCCTACTGTGGCAATTGTTGTGCTATCCGAACTAATATCAACTGCGTATATTCCAGTTTTATGAGCAGTGATAGTTGTTTGTAATGGGTTTTGACTTTGCCAAAGTTTGACAACATTTTCTGACCCGGCACTTGCAATAAAGGTGCCGTCGTGACTCCAAGCTAGCCCCAACACTATGACGCTATGCCCTCTAAACGTTGCCAATTCTGAGCCGTCAATGTGCCAAAGTTTTATCGTTTTGTCGTTACTAGAAGATGCAATTTGCTGACCATCCGGACTAAATGCGACCCCTGTTACTATGCCAGTATGACCTGAATAGGTTTTTAACAACCTGCCATCTAGACTCCAAAGTTTAACAGTGTTATCTGTGCTTGATGAGGCAATAGCATTGCCTTGTGGGTTGAAACTAATGCTGGTAGTCTGTGCGTCCGTAAGTATAGTTTTTAGCAGCTGACCGTCTCGGCGCCAAAATGAGAGCGTATTATCCAAACCTCCAGTCACAAAAATCTGACTATCTGGGCTGAATGCCACTCCCAATACTCCACCTTTGTTACCAGTAAGAGTTTTGATTTTAGTTCCATCTCGTTTCCAAAGTTTGATATTATTATCCATACTCCCGGAAACAATTTGCTGACCATCTGGGCTAAACTTGGCTACCCATATCGGCGCATTGTGACCAGTGAGAGTTTTAAGTAAAGTTCCATCTCGTTTCCAAATCTTTACGGTAAGATCCTCAGAAGCGGAAACAATCCTTTGACCGTCAGGGCTAAAATTCACTACCCTCACCGCTGCTTTATGACCAGTGAGAGTTGCCAAGAGAGCGCCGTCACTCTTCCAAAGTTTGACTGTGTTGTCTACGCTAGCTGAGGCTATAGTAGAACTATCAGGGCTAATAGCCACTGCTAGAACAGCAGCTTTATGCCCCGATAAACGGTTGTATTCATCGGCGCCATAAACAGCTTGTGCAAGTGCATTTTTTGTCTGATTCTCAATATTTTTATCTGTATTATTGATTTTTTGCAGTCTTCTTGTAGCTTTCATGGCTTCTACCAGCCCATCTAACCTTCGATTGGAAGCAAATAATCCTTCTGACGACGACACTAATGCTCGAATTTCGCTCTTAAGTGCTTTTTGGTTCTCAAAATATGCTGATACTCCAAACGCGCAAGCAAGTAGAAATGCGATACTGACTACAAACAATAAAAGTCTTTGTCGCACAGCAGCTTTTTTCTCAGTAGCTAGTCGTGCTTCAACTTCTCGCATACGTTCTGCCTCTAAAGCAATTTGCACTTCTCGTCTGTCAAGTTCGGTGCTGCTTGCTAAAAACCGATAGTCTAGGTCGCTTAAACCTTTCCCTTGCGACCAGGATAAAGCTTCAATTAAAGCTTGCCCCCGCAGCAACCGCGAGGAATCTGTTTCTTTAGATGCAATCCAAGCGTCGAAGGCTTGAGAGTAAGGACGTAATTGCGTTAGTTGTGTTTTTACCCATTCTATATTAAATACTTCTGCGTAAATTCGGTTTTTAACTTGTAAAAACGAGTGCTGTTTGATGACTAAACCGGATAGCAACAGTTCAATTTGCTCTCTACTATCATCAGTTGTCACAGGGGCGCCTATTAAGATTTGCTGGTATATACCAAGCAATCTTCTAGCCCGGTTCTGATTATTAAGGATGCGCGAGCGGATTGTTTTCAAGTGTTCTGGTTCGTCTTGAAATTCCCAAGAGTTGATTATGCGATCTCGAACTATGCTCTCTACCCAAAATGCCTCTGTACCTTGGGGCATCGTGTGGAATTGCATTTCTCGTGCTGCCAAATCTATCAATTTACAAACTTTTTGCGTTAAAAAAGGTTGTCCCTGTGTCCAAGCCAGTATCTCCTCCAAAATTATTTGAGGACGCTCTACTAAACCTACCAATCCTTTTGTCAAAGGCAATGCTTCTTCTATGCTAAAACCGTGCAGTTGAATTGCATTACCAACGTTAAATGGGGTTTTGGTTTTGTCGCGAATTAAATCACTGGGAGTAGCTACACCAAATAAAGCAAAAGTAATCCGATTGTATGCTGGATTTAGCGCTCTCTGGTTATAACAGTAGCGAATTAATGCAAAAAAATCATCGACATCAAATTCTAAACTTAGAATATTATCGATTTCATCAACGAAAATACAAAGCTTTTGGTCAGGAAATTGATTTAGTAATAATTCCTCGATAAATTCACTTAATCTTTGCAGCAGTGAGATATCTTCTTTTTCTTGCCACCAAGTTTTTAAATTAATTTTACTTAAACAACCGAATCCCCGCCATAAATCCCCGACTGTGCCCTTATACCATTGTAAAGGAGTAATATGTTTACTGCCAATTCGGGTCATATCAACATTAGTGCAGCGGTATCCTTCTGATTCTAACTTGTGTTTAACTTTGACAAGAAGAGAAGATTTTCCCATTTGTCGTGTATTGAAGACATAACAAAGTTCACCGTTCAAGAGTGCTGTATAAAGTTCTTGATCTCCCCGCCTGAACACATAAGTCGGGTCATCATTCTGTAAGCTGCCACCAACTTTGTATTGGCTGAAAACCATTTATCAAAACTCCACTCTTAACTACTTTAGTATCAAATATTACATCAATATTAGTTTTTTATTAATTTTTTATTTTATTGACCATGACTGTAAATACACCCCTTCAGATTATAGTTCTACTTAAATTCAACAGCAAAAAGACCTTATATGTCAATACCATTAAGGATTTTCCGTAGAAATTGATACAATTTTTTGATATTTCTTTTGACTCAATATTTATTATAAAAACTAATTATAACCATATTCAGACAAGATTTAAATCACAAGCTATTGCAAGATATAATTTTGTAATATGTTGAGATAAAACAGAATTGAAATTAGTTCTCAAGCCTGACTAAAGTTGCTAAATAATATTTCTGTATGTGTCAATTTTTGTTTATAGGCGCCTGTGGGTTAGGTACAACTACGTTATGTCTATCGCCTTAATTTGATAGTTTATTAGTTGTTTTGTATTATCTTAAATAATTTGATGATTTATTGATTTCATTGGTATATAGTTAGTTAATTTTATATTCATATTTTCAATTAATTTTAATTGAGTATAAAAATTTTACCTGCAAAGAGAACTTGGTAATAGGGCAATGTCGCATAAATTTAGTGATCTGCGACACAGCCCAACTAAACAGTAATCATCTATTGTTACAAGAGCAATCCATTATACTTAATATAAAAAAGTATAATAATTGACTTTATACGGAGATAATTTATGTTTCAAATCAGACAAATGTAATTTTTTATACCCCTTATATCCTTTGTCTATTACTTCAATCTTGGGATAAGGCTATTAATTAAATTTAAACATTACAGACAATGAAGTATAGTCTGTATTAAAAAAAACTTGTAGCGTTGTTTTGATCAGCAATTAATATACGTATAAAATTGGAAAGATATTTGTTGTTAAGCTTTGTTAAGAAGTAGCCCGATTAATTATTTTATACTAAGTAATTAATTTCAAGTTGAAATTATTCTGTATATAATAATCCAACTTGATACTTGCTGTGTATACTGAGAATTAAAGCGAGGTACGGCAAGCTCTTAGGTTACTTGCTTGTTCAAAAACCAACTACAAACCCTATATGAGCTTTATTGTGAAGTGTCTTTAGCATTTATTGACTTTTTAGTCAAGCATGTACATTACTTCAGAGATTTCTTTGAAGATTTTGAGCAGCTTTTTTTAAGTGTATTAAAAGTATTATGGGGCACGCAGTAATACTTTTAGAACGCGGATCAAAGTTCAAATTAATGATAAGGACAAGTTTCCATGATGATTTCACGACTCTCTCAAACTCAAGAATTTGAAAAAGCTAGTTGCGATCTGGATCCAAGTTTCTCATATGTACAGATACCCAATGTTGACACACCCACCTCACAGCAATCTTCAAAACGCAGTCGGGGTGTTGTTCTCAGTTGTGAGGGACTAAAGCGATTGCAAGCCGTAATTGCGACAGCCGAATTGAAGGAAAATTATGGAAACCGCTTCACTCAAGATGAACTTAGCGATCGCATGAAAGTCTCTACCAAAACTTTAAGCCGACTTTGGTCGCTTACAGCAGGATTAGACCAACGCACACTCAGACTCTGCTTTAATGCTTTCGATCTCCAACTGACAGCAGATGATTATACCACTTTAGGTAGTTGTGCTTATACCCATCCAGATATAGAAGCTCAGTTGCCAAACTCGGGATTGGTTGCCCAATGTTACAAATATCCTAGCGGTCCGGAACCGATCAATTCAATTTTTTACATCCCTCGCCCACCAATTGAAGAACTAGCTTACCAAGAAATCACCCAACCTGGATGCTTGATTCGCATTAAAGCAGCCTCATATATGGGGAAAAGCTCCCTGATGTACAGAATTTTGGATCGCGCTCAGAGTTTAAGCTATCAAACTGTCAATTTGGACATGAACCGAGTTGATGTTTCGATTCTTAGCAATGTTGACAAATTCTTGCGCTGGTTCTGTAAAAGTGTTTCTCAACAGTTGAACTTAGAACCCAAGCTCGATGACTATTGGGATGAAGAGATGGGCAGCAAGTTAAGCTGTAGTATCTACTTTCAAGCATATTTACTCGATCATATTAATAGTCCTCTTGTTTTGGCGTTGAATGAAACCAACAAGATTTTTGAATATCCTGAACTAGCTCAAGAATTTTTGCCCCTGCTGCGCTCCTGGCATGAGTCTGCTCAATACGAACGAGCTTGGCAAAAACTGCGATTAGTAATGATTTATACCACAGAAATTTATATACCTCTAGATATTAACCAGTCTCCTTGTAATGTGGGGTTACCGCTTCAGTTACCAGAGTTTACCAGCGACATGGTACAGGATTTGGCACTGCGTCATGGACTTAATTGGCAAGTTGGTAATCAAACTGAGCAACTAATGGCGATGGTTGGGGGACATCCATCTTTGGTGCGTATTGCTCTTTATCACCTTTGCTGTACAGATGTAACGTTATTTCAATTGTTGCAGGAGGCGAGTACTGAATCGGGAATTTATGCTACCCATTTACGGCGCCAGTTGACGACGCTGCAAAAAAACGCCGAATTGCTAAATGCCTTTGAAGCAGTGTTAGGGGCAGAACGTAGCATTTCCTTAGAACCTATACTCGCTTATAAATTAGAGAGCATAGGATTAGTGAAGATTAATTCAGATGGAGTCACTATTAGCCGGGAATTGTATCGTAATTATTTTCACAAACACTTATTTAAATAGATAATTTTTAGTGCTACGCTTTAAAAGATAAAGAAAAAATATTTCAATAGCGACTAGAACCAGATTTAATATCATGTCCGGTTGATTACCCGCCCCGGTAGAGACGTTACATGTAACGTCTCTACATGTTTTTATTACGGTTACGCTACCAAAGCGCTATTCGTGGTTGCTTTACAAAAACTTTATAATTAACTCTTAACTGTCTAGCTTATGTGTCTTATCTGTCTTATCTGCTATTGCAACTAGCGCTCGAATATCTGATACTGTTACTCATTTCTCAGATACATCGGGATATCAACTACAAAACAATGACTAATTCTGAGCGCGCAAGCCTAACTAATATTTCCAATACCGATAGAAAATTATCCTTTTCATCAAGTCCAAATATGTTGTCTACCTTAAAAATAGCTGAGTATTTGTTTTTAGCAGCTTTTGTCTATGCAATAGGTATTACCAAGCTTTTTCCCGGCATTGAAATCGCCAAAATTTGGGCATTAGCTTTTATTTCTATTTGGTTTTTTCTTTTTCTGCTAAATCAAAAATTCTTAAAAACTTCTAACCAGTCCAATCTCACCCAAAAAGCTGAACTCTATAATTCTTTATCGGCTGATCATAATTTTTTAGAAAACAATCCATTAACTCCGGCGAGAGAAAAAGCTTTACAGTATTGCCACGAGTTGATTGAGGATTATAAAAAAGTTCGCTCTAGTTCTCGAACTATTTACTATACTTTACAATTGGCAACAGTTATTTTCTCAGGAATTACGCCGATTTTAGTCTTGGTAGACAAATTGGATATAGGTATTTCGTGGTTCAAGTGGCTCCCCGTCATCTTCCCAGCTGTTGCCTCGATAGTCGCTAGTATCGTTACCTCCTTTCCTTTTCAAGAAAATTCGGTAGCTGCTAACACTAGTGTTGAATTATTAGAAGCTGAACAAGAGAAATTTATTTTGGGAGTGACTGAATCTTATCGTTGCTATGATATAGAGGATGAAACCCAACGTCAACTAAAAGCAAAACAGGCAATAGAAAACTTCATTATTCAGGTCAATAATATTCATCTTAACCAAGTACAGGCATCGGTTCAAACAAAGCCAAGCTCACAGAAAACTGTTACATCTACTGAAGCTCAATCTGCGGAGTCAAACGAGGGTACAGTTAACGCGCGCTGATTAATCAAAGATTTACAGCTTTCATAAGTTCTTAGCACATTAGCTCGCATCTAAATTAGTCTTGCTCACATACTCTAACCTTTATGAAAAATCTAGTACTATCAGCCACAGCCCTCGCTAGTACATCTGGATTGATTTTCGGGACAATGCTCCCGGTGCCTCTGCTTTAACTTGGAATTGGAATTATTCTGGTACTAGCATAGGGCGCGAGTGGTAGTTTTATCACGAATGATACCCCTAATGATTTGGGTTTTTATCAGATTAGTGGAATTACTGGTGCGCGCGCAGGGTGAAACAATTACTGGTTTGCAATCAGTCGGCACTCCAATACCAAGAAACGAGCCTTTTAATGTTGACAATTTGATTAGTCTTAATAGTCAGCAGTTAACAGGCGATGGTTTTGGGTATTCCACATCTGGGGGGAACTTTGCGAGTCCGTTTTTCGCTAGTTTTTTGCCGACACCAGGTTATGCGCGAAGTTTTTTCTGCGCCGCCAATTACACCAGGTTTTGAAAATTTAGGATTGGAGGATAGCGAGTTACCCATTCGTTTTTCTGCAAGCATAGTCACCGTACCTGAACCCACCGGAATCCTTAGCTTACTCGTCTTCGGCTTTCTGGGCGCCGCTTCATCACTCAAACGTAACAAGCACTTTCATTTCTAAGAGGCAGGAATAAAGTCAGTTTGAGGGCTAGTGCAAGTTTACAAGGCTAACTATCAAGCTCATCGTATTTATGTGCCGCAGCAAGTGCTGACAAGCAAAATTAACCTTTTCCGCGCTAGCGAAAAAAATCTACTTGAGGGTGCTGTTGAGGATGAAGAAGGGTTTGAGATGCTAAAACCAGACTTGGGCTGGAACAAATTTTCTATCACTACATCAATTCATGTTGTTCCAGGGAACCATATGACTATGATGCAAGAGCCATACGTACAGGTGTTAGCCGCACAACTGCGGGCAAGCCTGGAGCATTCAGCTTCGTTGCCTTAGTTACGCAGAGCGCAGCGCATGAGGGGGAGAGGTTTTTAAACCCGTATCTGACACGTTGAGGTATAATTACCCGTGTAACAGGTTCAGATGTAAAGTTTTGGGCTATGAGACTAGAAACCACAAAGCGTGGGTACAATCAATGATTAGAACTTAACACTTGACGCTCCGCATGACCGCAAATCAACCAACCATAGAAGAACGCTTAAGTAGACTAGAAACTTTATTTGTCAACGTTGGCGAAAAAGTTGCACAGCATGATGGTAACATTGATGTACTGGTAGCTAACATTCAGCAATTGACCGAGAATGTAGCCGCAGTAAGCCAAAGAGTAGATGAGTTAGGCGAGCAAACTACCCGTAACATTAACAAATTAGCTATTGAAGCAGCCCAAGACCGTCAGCAAGCCGCAATAGACCGTCAGCAAGCCGCAATAGAACGGCAGGAATTTAGAAATTCAATTAATCAAATACTAAATTACTTGCGCGACCGTAATGGCGGTAGCCCACCACCGCAACAATAAACACTACTCTTAATAGCGTTTACCTTCCGCTGGTTGTTAAAGCTTGCGGAAACTATGGATTATTCATGTGTTATTTGTATCCCGTAATAAGGATATTTACAGCTTCACAAGCAATTAGAATCATCGCTATCCAGATAATAATTTACTAGTTCCCAATGCAAAAAATCTAGAATATCAATCTCGTGAGCTTCTAAAATAACTAATTCAACTTCGCAGTAGAAATCTTCCCAAACTATATCGACTGTTCTCCCTTTCAGCAATTGTACCTTGTAAGTATTATATATCTCCCTGATTATTTTCCAGTCCAGCATATTAAGTTTATCAGTGGAGAAATGGGCGTATTGACCTGCTTTGATATTTAAATTATCAATAATGCCTTCAACCCAGGTATCAAATTCGGCTTTATCGCCAGCAAAATCTTTCATGCAGCTGATTTATTTTTCCAAAAGCAGCAATTGATATTTAAATCTGTAAGTCATTAGTATAAAAATTTAGTTTATCTTCACCTCAAATAAAAACTTTACACTTCACCCCTCCTTATGCATAACTTTGGCTTGAAATTGGAATTATTCTGGTGCGTTTGAAAACTTATCATTAATATTGATACACCGGACACAAAAGCGTGACGCGGAGAATTTTCAATGATAAGTAACTTGATATAATAAGGCTTTTTAAGATTATTTTTTCTTGATTGTTTCAATTATCTTATGGGCACCAAAAAAATGCTATAGCAGATAAGACAGATAAGACAGTTAAGAAATGTTTGCTTAACTGTCTTATCTGGGATTGTAAATAGGCTGCAATTGGGAGAGTATAACGACGTTGATTGATATCGGTACAAATAATATGAAAACAATTCAGCTATTACTCAAAGTTACTCTGGCTTTTGTGGTCGCTTTTGCCGTCTCACTTAACTTTGTCGTAGATAAAGCGATGGCAACAGGGCAATTTAGCTTAACCTGTGACAAGGACAACATCGCGATTGATGGTTCAACCCTATCAGCAAATTGTCAAAAAAGTAATGGCGGTTCTCAGGAAACTTCTCTCAACTTAAATCAATACATTGCTAACCATGATGGAACTTTAGCTTGGGGCGATAGCGATTTTTCTAAAACCTGTAAGAATATCGGTCTTGCACAATTGTTAGGCAGCAAACAACTGATCCTCGTTGCCGATTGTAAAACTCCAGCAGAAAATACCTATACTCCCACAGAAATTGAGTTAGATGCTCACATTGCTAACGTCAATGGCACTTTGAAATACGAGTAAACCCATTGAGGCGCAACTTTAGCACTTAGGAGTATTATTAGGAATGCATAACACTACACTTCACCCTTCTTAAAATCTCACACTTTTTTAATTAAGAATGCAAGGACAGTTAAAACAGTTAAGCAAAAAATTTAATATTGTTATTGCTGTCACAAACTATACATATGGCGCCACAGTGCGCGCGGGTGTGTTATTAAACCAAAGTTAAATATTTTCTTAACTGTCTTAACTGACCCCCTTTGGGGTCACGAGCTTAAAGTTTTGCGTTCACAGACCTATTTATATAGGCGCCTGAATCCTAGGATGCGAGTTATACTGTTTGAACAGTATCTGAAGCATTAAACATTACGCCCTCTATGTTTGATTATGCACAACCAAACCGTGACCTTTTACGTCGTTTTTTCCAACTGACGGTTTTTAATGTTCTTTCTAATCTTACAGAGCCTTTGGCTGGTTTGATCAGTGTTGCTTTTTTAGGCCATCTTACTGAAATCAATGATTTAGCCGGAGTTAGCCTAGCTGCCATTCTATTTAACTTCATTTACGATAATTTGCTCGTTTTACGGGTGTCAACCACGGCTATAACGGCTCAATCTGTCGGAAGAAATGATTCAGAAGGGATTTTGTTAGTAGGACTGCGAAATGCTTTGATTGCTTTAGTAATTGGCGCGCTCATCTTAATATTGCACTATCCCCTAGGAAAACTAGGGTTCGCTTTCTTAAATGGTTCAGAAGAAGTTACGTCTCTCGGATTAAGTTATTTTAACGCCCGAATTTGGGGAACCCCCGCAGTTTTGATTAATTTTGTCATCATTGGCTGGTTTTTAGGACGAGAACAAAGTGGTAAAGTGTTGCTAATGACGGCAATTGGCAACATTTCCAATGTTATCTTCAACTACTTCGCCATTATACGATGGAATTTAGGGAGTACGGGGGCGGGGTTATCCCAAGCTGCCAGCGAGTATTTAACATTATTAGTAGGTATCCTTTTGGTAAGCTTCTCTATTAACTGGACTATATTGCCAGAAGTAATCGGTAAATTTTGGAATTGGCTAGCTTTTAAATCTACTTTTATCTTCAATAGAGATTTATTGTTTCAAACCTTAATCTATACGTTTATTTGGATAATTTTCTTCAATCTAAGCGCGGGGTTAGGGACAGAAGTTTTAGCTGAAAATAGTTTGCTCCAGCAGGTAGTGTATTTAATCATGTTCATCGTTGAAGGAATAGGATTCGCAACCGAAACACTAACCGGAAATTTTCAAGGTCAACTAGCCAATGACCAGTTATTACCTTTATTGCGGATTTCATTATTGACAAGCTTAAGCGTAGGAATTACTACTGCTGCAACTTGCGTTTTCTTACCTGATACTGTATTTGGGTTGTTAACAAATCATAGTGAAATTATAGAATTGCTAAAACATTATGTTCCTTGGTTATTTCTCATTTTGAGTTGTTTTTCAATTGCTTGGATTTTGGAGGGATATTTTGCAGGATTAGCCAAAGGGCATTTTCTGCGTAACGCTGCATTAGCGGCGATTTCATTAGGATTTACACCTGTAGCAGTTTGGGCGTGGTCGGCTCACAGTAACCATATTCTCTGGTTAGCTATATCAGCATTTATGGCGACTCGTGTGGTAGCGCTTGCAGTCCAGTTACCACAAACATTTGAAATTGCTTCTACAGTCGATTCAACGCTTGATCAAGGTTAAGTTTTTTAACATTTTTATGAATAGAAAAAAAATGATTCATCAAAAGTTTATTATTATCTATAATTAAAAAAAGTTAAAATTTCGCACATCATCAGCACTAGCTTTAATTGAAAATTGACCCTGGTAAATTTATTTATTGGATATTTTCTTATGTTTAACACAAAATTAAAACTTGGCATTTGTGGAAGTTCTTTTAAAGATGGTGAACTCCGGCTTCCAATTCATCCAGAACATTTAGCATCTCTTGATGAAAACTTAAAAGAAAACTTGTTTATTGAAGAAGGATACGGTCAACATTTTGGAGTAGATTCATCTTTTTTAAAGCAAAATATCAAAAATATTGTACCTCGTCAAACTTTGTTTGAGCAGTCTGATGCTATTTTCCTTTTAAAACCTACCCCCAAAGATTTTCAGTTTTTTCAAGAAAAACAAATTCTTTGCGGATGGCTTTACTGTGTCGATAATCAAGAACTAACTACAATTGCAATCGATAAAAAAATGACTTGTATAGCTTTAGAAGCTATGCACGTTTGGCAAGACGAAAATCAACCAGCAAAACATATTTTTTATAAAAATAATGAAATGGGAGGTTACTGTAGTGTTTTACATAGCTTAGAAGTTACAGGGATAAAAAATTATGAAGAAAAATTTCCGAGCGTAGCTCTTATTGGCTTTGGCAATGTTGCGCGGGGTGCGGTTCGTGCTTTCCAAGAATTAGGCTACACAGATATTACTATTTTTACGCGCCAAGATTATCAAAATTTGCAAAATCCTATTCCGACAGTAAATTATTATCAATATTCATGCGTGGGTTCTCCTAAACCCAATCACGTCATAGCTATGTCAAAAAACAAAGATATTCCTCTAGCTGAAGAGTTAGCTAACTATGATATCATTGTCAATTGTATTACTATAGATGATTTTGCTATAGTAGATTTAATTTCTAATCAACAACTTAAATACTTCAAACCCGGCACACTGATCATTGATGTTACGGCTGCTTCCGAATTAGCCTTGGAATTTGCTAAACCAACATCTTTTAGTCAGCCAACTTTTGAAGTAGGACAAGGAATAACTTACTACGCAGTTGATAATAGTCCGACTTATCTGTGGAAGGAAGCCACTTATAAAATTAGTGAAGCCATTCTACCTTACCTTAATATAGTTATGGCAGGCGAGCAAGCATGGAAAGAGAATTTGACGATTTGGAAAGCCATAGATATTCATAATGGCATCATTCAAAATCCTATAATTAGTCTCTACCGTACTTAGTGTGCTAGATTGTTTGAAAACAAAAATGTGCAATTAAGCCGAAAATATAAATTTTATGCCTAAAAGCATTGCGACATCAGATTTCTGGAATTAGGGTTTTTTCTTGTGTACAATTAGAGGACATTGCCAATCCTTTTCTACCGCGCGTCCAGAATATTCTCTGGCTTCAGTAAGCTTAGGATAACTTGCGTCATCTTTGGCAGGCAAATTAGGATTAATACTACCTTGCAAACTGAGATCACGCTCTCTAACAATTCTTACGAAATTATCGTATTGATTAGTTTCAATTAAAAAGTCAAATTGGCGACTAGCATTAAATACTAGAAGTGGGTAAGAAAATCTTCTTGCAATTCGAGAACTTGCGGGATGCAACCCAATAATGAAAAAGCATCGTTCAGCAAAGCTATAGGAAAAATTATTATTATTAATATCATCGCTGAAGTTTGTATCCCAATTATGGTAACGCCTATCTTCATCATGTAGCATTTGCAATTGAGTCCAAACAAGTTTTTCAAAGTGGTGTTCATCTTGCGGTATGGGGTTTTCAAACACAGCAATAAACGCTGTAAAATTACTATTCATGGCATCTTGTTCCGCCACAAAACTAAAAAGATTTCGAGCTAATGCCAAAGTAGTTTTTGTTGTCCCCATAGTACGATACATACTGAAACGATAGTTATTTTGGTTAAATGCCGATGTTGCACCAATGCAAGTAAAAGGCGGATTACGATGCAGCATTTTAGCCCGAAACTCATCATGTACTGGAATAACTTTTTCTGATGCTTTTGTACCAGCTTCAAGCAGTTGTAATTCTTTACCATCAAATTTACCATAACAACTGTGTTCCAGTGCTGCAGGGCTTGTAAATGGGTTTTCTAGCATGGTTAATCAATTATTAATTTTGCAGAGTAAAGGACTAAGATTGCGGATAAAGCCACAAGACTGGCGTTTAGTGAGAAAATTTTAGCACCTTATCTTTAGGCATTATTCCTCGATAATATAGCATTAATTCATCACTTATATTAATATTTTATAATCAAAAATATTACAGTAACACAAAAGATTGAGTTGCTGAGAATAATTAACGTCATCTAATAGGTTCGGCTGGTCATTACTACACAAAAAATAATCAAAGAGCTAGTGTTAATTCTTGGAAAAACCACAAAGCTCAATTTCTTCTTGGCTAAAAGTATCCTTCAATATCTTGCGGAGAACACGCTGAATATGAAGGTGTTTTCCAGGCTTAACTTTTGTCAGCGTCAGCAGCAACAGGTTATTCTCCCCAAAATTTTCTATTCCAGCCACTCGCGTAGGTTCTAGAACATCTTGTTCATTAGCTTTTAACTGCTGTCCTACCTTCTCAACCATCCTATACACATGGTCTAAATTAGAATCATAGGAAACATTAACTTCCACCCTAGCATATATATACTGCTTGGAGAAATTGATAATTGATCCAATATCTCCATTACGAACAATCTGCAATTGACCATCGGGATGGCGGACGTGGGTGGTTCGCAGTTCAATTGCTTCTACAATACCTTCAATATTTCTTTCTTCTACTTTCCCAACTTCAACATAATCACCCACCAAGTAATAGTTTTCAAACAAAATCAAAAATCCGCAAACGACATCGTTAATTAGGTTTTGCGCTCCAAGACCAACTGCTATACCCACAATTCCTGCACCTGCTAAAATCGGCGCCGGATCAATGCCAATTAGCTTGAGTATAGTAACTGCGGCAGTAAAGTAGATGAAATATTTGGCGAAACTCCGCATTAAAGGAATTAACGTCAGCTTTTTCTGGCGCCGGGACTCATTTGCATCTGTAGTTTTTAGGTAAAACTCATCAAGGATAAAGTAAGTAACTTCAATCAAAAGATTGCTAATAAAATAAACGCCAATAATTTGCACAATTATAGGGGTATAAGCGCTTATCCAAGCGATAGGTTGTATTTCCGGAACAACAAGATTTACTATGGCAACATAGAGGACGTATTCCAAACATTTTTTGAACAGGGGAATCAAGTGGCGTAAACGCTCATATAAACGCAATAAATTGTTATTATTGGAGTATTTAAGACTCAGCGCGTCGAGAGTGTCAACGATGGTAGCAACAGCTTTAACAATAAGTAAACCAACTGTGATAGTAATATATATTTTTAAAGCAGTGTAAATATATTTGGGAACGACTGACGGTAAGTATAAAAAATTAGCACATAAAATAAAAGAAGATATCCATATAGTATGAATAATAATTCTTTTTAATACTTTGAAAAAAGCTTCAACACTCTCATCATTAGCTTTGATGCGATCGACTTTTTTAACGTAATCACAAACCCAGTCTAACCCTCGGCTTAAAGGTTGTACGCTTAATTTAACTAGCATTAGCAAACTTACAGTTTTCAAGCTTGCTGTAAAGATATTAATCCAAAATTGGGTAGGAAGACTGCGAATAAGATTAAGTTGGAATTCTTGAACATTTCCACCTCGATAAACCACCATCCCATTTACACCAACCAGCGCAAGACATAGCACTGTAGAAGTCAGAATTAAAATTCTGCTGATATTCCGGCGCAGAAAGGTGAGATTTGCAGTTCTTCCTTGCAGCCAAGAAACTTTAGCAATCTGCTTAAAGATGATGCCAATTACCCAGTTAAACAGAGAGAAAATAAATATTAAAAATAGTACTTCACCTAGGATAATTAATATATTATTCATTTTTTTAGTATAAATATTTGAAAAAAGTTGCTAATTCCCGACTTGTTAAATAAGTCGGGTATTTGCCGTAGGGTGGCTTAAGCCACCAAACAGCCCTAAGAGAAAGATTAAGCTAAAACGTCAGTCTGTAGTAGCGCCTTACGTAATGCGGTTACTGCTTCTTCTGTTTCTATTAACCGATTGAGAGCAAGCGCAGTATCATCTTCAACCTTCAACAGTTTAGCTGCTTTTTTTACAGCTTTTTGCTCTTCAGCTGAGTAATTATTATCCGCGCGCGCCATTTGAATTGCATGATACAGCAATGACCTTGATTTTGACCAAGTAGGAACATCAACTGTTATTTTAGATAACAACTGTTCTAAATCAGCCTTTTTGTAATCAAATGTTTTATATTTCTCTATTGCTTCATCAGGGGCGCCAGCCATGCGCTGATGATTTAGTAACCAGTTAAGTTCGGCTTCTGAAACCTCTCCATCAGCTCCTGCAATAGCGAGGAGTGCATATCCATAGTTAAGGTATGCTTCAACGGGAATAGAGGAAATACCTAAGTTCTTTTTCAGAAACTCTGAAGCAGGTAGTACTTCTGCAATATTGCTCATAAATTACCTCTTTGATTTTTCGTTAATTTGTTCTTTTGCAGATGCCATTTATAAATGGAAGAATTATTTCCCAGTTTGATAATTAGTATTTAACTATTTAATTACTGGTCAAATTCTTGATGTATTACTATTGGTGTACATCCTTTTAAATATTCTCAGTATCAAAGCAAAAATACAAGGACAGTTAAGACAGTTAAGCAAATTTTTGAGACAGTTAAAAAAATGTTTTCAAAGTTGCTTCTATCTGTGTGCATGGATGTAGTCCACAAAGTAAAATCTCGGACTCAGCCAAAATTTCAACCAAGCGTAAGCTCCTAAACCTATTAATGCTGTCACAATTAAGGGTAAACCCAACTTCCATTGCAATCCATCGGGAAGGAGAGCAACAGCGCAAACAGTAATAGTAAAGTAGATTAAAAGCACTGCTTGCAAGCGTTGTACTACCAAAAGTGCTTTTCGACAGCTACTACAATGCTGGGTGTGTTGTTTGTAGCGATCAAGGATTTGTTGGTGATCATTATTGATATTCAATGTTGCTGGAACATTGGTTCCAACTTCGCTCCAGGGTAGTTGTCCGTGACAATAGCGATCAAACCAATTCCTAAACTCTATTACTAAACGGTCTGCATTAGTAGGTAGCTGATAGGCAGTTTTCCAGCTAGTGGTAGATTTTTTTTGTTGGAGAAAATATTCTTGCTGCATAAGAAGAACCATATCTCCATCAATAACCAGATTACGTTCGGTGATATGTTCCCACCAACGGGGCTTGAAACCATGAAATGTTTTGGCAAAGTTACGGGAAAAATAAGCGACAACTCTAGACTTACCTGGAGACACAGGCACACAGTAGGTGATAAGTCCAAACTGTTTGCTGCCATCGCCAAAACTGAACGCATATTCCAATCGGCAAGGTGGTTCAAAAGTGATTGTTCTTTGTAAACCAGAGGATGTAGTCGCTTCAATCAAATTAGGTGTTGATTGCACAATTTTGATCGGGATTGGTACTGCTTTTTTGCGATCGCCCTGTACACCGTGATGAGAAAAATGAACATGACTGGGGTCTGCTACATTTTCCACAAGAGTTTGCCAGTCATACTCTAAATCCCGTACAAAAGAAGACCAAACAAAGCCTTTGCTTGCGTCTAGTTTGGGTGACAAAGGTAATGGTGTATCAATAGCTTGTTGGCTTGATTTTGCATCTGGCCAAACCCAGAGCAAATCTTGTTCCTGACGGACTGGTAGTGCTTTTGCACACAAATTTTTTTGATTATTGCTTACAAGTTCTGGATTTTCTGCTTGGGGAATATGAGTACAAATTCCTTGCCGATCAAATTGCCAACCATGATAGCTACACATTAAATTCCCTGTTTCGTTATCAATGCGACCCTCACTTAGGGGAGCAAGACGATGGGGACATTGATCTAAAAACACTTGGAAAGTTTCAGATGATTTGGGCTTCCAGATAACTAAACGCAGTCCAAGAAGTGTCACAGCTGTTGGTTGCTTGGGATCTAAGTCTTCGAGTGGCGTTATAGGATACCAATGCTGAAAAAAATTGAATTCTGGTTTCATTTGACAAAAAATTGCTGCGCGTAAGTATGCAACTTGGCGGTTCGATAAATTAAGCTTTTTCGTGATTTTTGCGTAAGTCCTGACAAAATTAACAATGTTAATACGTTGTTAATACTTAAAAAGTAAGCTACAAAACGAACATTCTTCTTTGTTCCTTTTGCGGGTTTTTCTATGATTTCTCTAAGTTCAAGAGCGAACCGACCTTGACTTCCAACCTTTAAACTTATGCCAATATTTTTCTCAATAATCGTTCTTTATTAATAATTAACGGTCAGTAAAAGGTGTAATTCAAATCAAAAATTCACAGGGTCAGTTCCCAAACCCCACACGCTCTGAATCAAGCTGATGGCATGTGGGGGTTCTGTTCAATTAAGCTAAAACGTCAGTTTGTAGTAACGCCTTACGTAATGCGGTTACTGCTTCTTCTGTTTCGATTAACCGATTGAGGGCAAGTGCAGTATCATCTTCAACCTTCAACAGTTTAGCTGCTTTTGTTACAGCTTGTTGCTCTTCAGTTGAGTAATTCTGATCCGCACGCGCCATTTGAACCGCATGATACAGCAATGACCTTGATTTTGACCAAGTAGGAACATCAACTGTTATTTTAGATAACAACTGTTCTAAATCAGCCTTTTTGTAATCAAATGTTTTATATTTTTCTATTACTTCATCAGGGGCGCCAGCCATGCGCTGATGATTTAGTAACCAGTTAAGTTCGGCTTCTGAAACATCTTTATCTGATCCAGCAATAGTCAGCAGTGCATATCCATAGTTAAGGTATGCTTCAACGGGAATAGAGGAAATACCTAAGTTTTTTTTCAGAAACTCTGAAGCAGGCAATACTTCTTTAAGATTGCTCATCATTTACCTCTTCAATTTTTGATATTTTTTGGTATCTAGGCTTTTATATACTCTCAATTCATAAGCGAGAATGCAAGGACAGTTAAGACATTTAAGCAATTTGTTTGGACAATTACACAACTTTTAACTTTCATCCTCAGCTAAAGTAATCAACGCATCATTGTAAGTTACATTTAAATGTTTATGCAAATTTGGAACTAAGTCAATACCAAAATTTTTCTCTTTATCTTGACTCAGCGCGCTAATTTTGACTCCAATACATAATTCGTCACGCTCTTGTGCAGCTTTCACGCAGTCTGCAAAAGTCAACTGACCAAGCTGTTCATTTGAGAAGTAAAGTGATATAGGCTTTATATACAGTTCACTTCCATCGACTGAGAACAAATCTCGATAGATTGACATAACATCGGGTTCTTGGGATACCTGAGCTAAAATTTTAGAAACAAATTGGTTAGTAAGCAAAAAGTCTTTCACGCCTGCTTTAATTGCCAAATCTGTGTCTTCTGAGTCAATTATTTCTGCAATTAATTCGGTAGTAACTTTATTTCCGGTTTGGGCGGTGTATTCTTGAAATAGTTGCCGCAGTTCTAACAAAATTGTAAGGGTTTTAGCATCTATTTCTTCTGCATTCTCCCCGCTAGGCGCCAAAATAGAGATGCTGTTATATGAGTGGGGTTTGAGACGAACAAGCTGCTCAAACGAGTCTAGATTAATTTGCAGAATTTGCATTTTAAGATGTGAGTGGGATTTGGCAATACTATCAAATTCAGCTTGCGATAGTAATGTTAAATCCTCTACTACTAAGTCAACCTGTGAATCATTAGCTAGGTATTTAGCATATTCTTTAATAATTATCGGAGTTTTGCTGCTCCAGTTAATAATAAGATGCTTTTCAGGTTTTCGGTCTAATGTTTTATGGGCGCCATTACCAAAATTTTTCGGCTGCACTACAGGTTGTGGGTAAAACCGAATAGTTGAGTCATCTTCTGCTAAGATGATAACTTCATCAAAATCTGCTAACTTATAGCTTTGATTAGGGTTTATTGTTAAAATACCCTGTGCATTCCGGGCGCCTATAGGCATACCATTTGAGAAATGAAACGGCAATTCACCCCATGTTAGGTTATGCCAACCATTTTGAGGACGAAAAAAATAGAATTCGTTGCCTTCAAAACCCACTAAATTCAAGTAAACTGCCGCTAGTCCTACACTGCGCGAGGTTTGTACCAAAATCCGCGCCAAAATATCAGCCTCATTCAGAGTAGTAACTGCTCCTGGAGCAATATTTTCAGCAAGTCGGCGATATCGTTCTGAGTGTAACTCTACAACAATAGACGGCAAAGAGTTTTCCTCGGACGCTGCTACAACTGCTAAAACTGCTTTGACAACGCGCGCATCGGCTAATGTCTTGGTTTCAAGAGAATCTGAAGCAAGGGCATCGTTTAAGATAATAATTGATTTGGCAACTTTAACACCAACTTTATTTAGGTCATTTAAATTAGTGATTAAACCATTGCGAGTCACGACTCGTGTAGTTTTTAGTGAGCTAAGATTATTTCGCAGGAAGTCATCCATCTCCTCTTTATTTTGTTGAGATAAAATAACAATGGCTGCGGAATTAACTGATTCGTTAGCAACTACTAACTCTTTAATAATATCTATTATTCTTCATGCAGTTGAAAGTCATTTAACTCAATTGCTTGACCAATTTTAAAAGGCGTTCGGTGTTTATCAGCAACCAGGTTAGATGGACTAGCTACACCAGATAATGCAAAACCCAAGCGTTTCAAATTAGGGTTATATGCTTGTTGATTATAACAGTGATAAATCCAAATAAAAAAATCGTTGATTGAAAAATTTAAACTTAGTAGGCTATTAATATTATCAATAAAGATGAAAATGCGGTTGTTTTTAACCTCCTTCAGTAACACCTGTTCAATGAATTTATGCAGTTTTTGCACAGGGTCAAGCTCTGATTGTTGCTCCCACCAGTTTTGAAAGTCAACCCGTTTTGTCAGATTTAGTTTGTAAAACAAGCTGACAATAAGAGCTTTATACCATTGTATAGATGTAGTTTGCTTGCCGCCTAATAAAGCTGTATCAAGATAAACACATTTATAATCTTCTTTTTCTAGACGATGGATAGTTTGGTGTAGTAGAGATGACTTGCCTGTTTGATGGTAGTATAGGACGTAACAAAAATTTCCTGCTTTGAGCCACGCATAAAGTTGTTCATCTGCTTGAGGGAAGACATATGTAGAATCATCATGCTTAAGGCTACCGCCAACTTGATATCTCATAATCAAGTGAATGATTTAAAACTAGGGCATCTTACCTTTATAGCCAATTTTTGTGTATTAAAGCAATAATATTTGCATGGGGTTTTACTATCATTTGCATGATTTTTACTAACACCTGAATAGATATTTTATTGTTCTCAGTGTCTTATGGTGCCCGTAAAGGACTAGTTATACCAAAAGCGTAATGTTTAAACTAGAACATAACTGTGCCAATTAAGAAAACAAGTAATTTAAGTTTTTGAAGTATTGCTTATTTTTATATTGGGAACATTTTCTCGACCTTGAGGTGCCGTGGAGTAAAGGTATCGCACGGCAGCAATGATATCTTATTACCTAAAATTTGGCGCCGACTGCCGTTCAAAACTATGCGGGAGCGCACGTGGTCCTGATAAAATTTATTCAATTGTTTATTTATCGTTAAAACTATATTCATATCATTTTGATATAACTTGGTTAAGTTGAACGGGCAGAAAAACAGATGACAATCGAAATCTACGTTAGCACGGATATTGAAACTGATGGTCCTATTCCTGGACTCCACTCCATGCTCAGTATTGGCTCGGCAGCTTATACAGCAGACAAACAGTTGGTCGCGACCTTTACGGCGAACCTAGAAACCTTGCCAGGGGCACAAGGTCACCCCAAAACCATGAAATGGTGGTCAGAACAGCCAACCGCTTGGCAAGCCTGTCGAGTCAACCCACAGTCTCCGATACAGGTGATGCAGGCATATCATGCTTGGGTAAAAGCATTACCTGGTAAACCGATCTTCGTTGCCTATCCAGCTGCCTTCGATTTTATGTTTGTATATTGGTATTTAATAAATTTTGTCGGGGATAGTCCCTTTAGTCATTCGGCACTAGATATTCGATCCTATGCGATGGCATTCCTAAAACGAAACTACAGTGACTCAGGGAAGCAAAACCTACCAACTGCTTGGTTAGAGGAAGCTTCAGGAGCGCATATTGCTCTCGATGATGCCATTCAACAGGGGGTATTGTTTTGCAATTTGCTCCAAAACAACTTACAGCGTACACATTGATTGGTATAGGGGCAGCCATATTGGCTGCCAGAACCGCGTCAGTTATCAAGTCTTAAGACCCTCAATATAAGTCTTAATCGTGGGTAGTGCCGTCATCTTCTCATAGAAGAAATTGTTGACAATATTCATAACCTGTGCTTGGGCGGCTTCTACCTGGGGACCAAGGGGAACACCTGCCTGTTGACGACTGACACAACGCTGTAAACGTAGGAGATGGCGGACGATCTCCAATTCCTCTTCCCCTTCTAAAACCTTGATGACTGCCATAATCAGTTCATCAGTCTGATCGAGAATGCTTTCGATATCAAACACAGTACTGTTTTCCGTGGCTTCTTGAACCGTTCGTACTAGCGCGTGAACTTGATAAAGTAATGCAGCGGGTTCATCAAATAGTTCCCGAAGGAAGGCTGCTTCCTCATACAGCCCATTTAGTCGGAAGATGTTGTACAGGCGTTTGGCTGCTTTGCCATAGTTAGGATGGGCGCCATTAAAATATTTGTTAACTTCCTTTTGCAACTGCGCCACATAATTATCCATGACATCGGTGGAAACCTGCTTCACCAGTTTGGAAAAGATGGGCGCCGATTGGGCATCTAGGTAAACCTCCTGGAAATAGCCGTCAAGATAGCCATCTAGCGGCACAATTGTGCCATCAGGAGCTTCCCAAGTGACATCCAACATGTTGCTAGCGTTGGACAATTGACCGCGCACCCGGTCAGCAACCACCCAGTCCAGCTTACACCAACCGGGAGCGTCGGCTACAGAATCCCAGGTGATGATAACAGGGTTTCCTTCTAAGTCAACCACTTCGATCTGTCCAGCCACAACTTCAGAAGGCAACCATGCAATCGGTGAGCCTTTGCGGCAGGGGTTTTCGTTGCGGATAACGTCTTGGGCATAGCTACCGAATTTCAGTTCAATTAATTGAAAGTTGGCGCCAGACATACAGTTAATTGCTTTCTCACGCATAATTCGAGCGAGAATCTGGCAAGCTTCAGCCTTAGTGGGGGCAATGATATTTACCCTCTCGAAGTAGTCACAGTCGCCAGGGTGAGTTTGAACCTTAGATTGAGCCGCTGACCCAGAGAGTGCCAAAGCGGTTTCTACAACACCGGGAACATCGTCAAATTCTACAATTTTCCCGATCTCCCGATACCGTTCCAGTTCTTTTGGATCGAAATCCAACATAGTAGCTTTGTGACCAAAAACACCAGTCTCTTTATCTACAGTAATATCGCTATCCCCTGTCGCTTCGGTGATAGACTTCATCCACCGTTCCAATTCTTGCTCATTGAGTTTAACCCCCAATCGGCTCGCAGATTCAATAACGCGCTTACGTGCATCTACAGTTTGGTCTTGTATTGTTGACATGTTGTATATCCTCCAGATAAATAAATTGGGTTTCACACTGTGAATTAATCCAATTTTTAATTAAATCAACGGCAACTCACTTGTTTATGTAACCGAGAAAAAATTAACCTTAATGTGGTTACAAATTTTAGATTATGGGCATTATGTTGTATCATCCCTGCTGTTTGCCATTCTGTGTGGATGAACTTATTTGATAGTGTTTCACAATTTTGATTTAAAGACAAGGACAGTTAAGACAGTTAAGATGAATCATAAATTTTGGCTGTTTGCTATTCATACTCTTCGTACATGTTTACTATTTTTAATTCTGGTGGTAGTGGAAAGCCAAAATTCAGCGTTGTGATAAATCACATCAATAAGGCTGCTCCTAAATTGAAAATCTTGTAATGACAAACCTAATAATGGTTGAGATAAATCACCCAGTACAGGAATAATTCTATCAGCAAAATCCTCATGCCAAATCCCATAGGATTCTAAATTATTTTTAATCCTCATTTTGGCTGATGCATCATCAGTAGAACGTACTAAGCAATAAATATTCGCTTGTGTTTTTAGTAGAAGCTCATGCAGTAAAAAAGCTCCTAAGAAGCCTGTGGTGCCAGTTAAAAAAATTGAAGCAGGCTTATTAACTTTTGACTGATATGTATAGTCAGGAAAAATTGTCGAGTCCAAAGCAGCTTCTGAATTCAAATCCGGCGCCAAGTAACTTGCATCTGTCTCTGATGATAAATATTTGGAAATAATTGTATCTTTCGCTACTAATTGCTCAATCAGTAGGCTAACTAATTGATTTATGCTGGAGGCGCCAAGAAATATCTTTATGGGTACGTTTACTCCTAGCTCAGTATCAATGTTATTTTTCAGTTCAATATTCATTAAATAATCAAGCCTTAGTTCATTAAAAGGCTTATTTCTATTGATATTTTGAGATGGATTGATTTCTAAAACTTTAATAAATTTATATTTTACGTAGGTAATTAATAGTTCTTGAAGTTCATTTGAATCAGCATTATTTAATTTGAAACTCATTTATGTTGTGAATCTAATCTTATTAATCAATATAATAAAAATGCTTTTGACAGATAAGACAGTTAAGTAAATGGGTTAATGGAAAAATTATTATCTTTAAGCGAAAAAATACAGCAATAAGGCTTTTTCACATTGCCACATCTAGGGCATAAGTTTAGATAATTGTCAAGCCTGCGGTGTCCAAATGCCAAATCAATAGTTATGGACGCAAGCACATCCAAAGGATCGACCCAAGGAAGTACTACTGTTGCCATACTCGCAAATCCTACAGATAATTCCGTACATCCAGCAATCACAATCTCTGCTCCAAGATCTTTTAGCCAGTTATTCGCTGTTTCTAAAATGCTCATTGCTTGTTTTGAAAGGGCGCCGGTCGCCTTAATTCCCCACTTTGGATCATTAACTGCTCTCATTATTAACTCCTGTTGCTCCGAATCGAGTTCTGGTGATATTGAGGTAATACCGTGTTTGGCAAGATTCTGACTATACAATCCCGATTGTATTGTGCTATCTAAAGCAAGAATACCAACTTTTTTGACATTAGGGTAATTGTTAACAATAAAGTTGGAAGTGGCATCTATAAGGTTAATCCAGGGAATTGGTAACTGTGGTTGAACTTGCTCATAAAAAGCATGGGCAGTATTGGAGGTAACAACAATAAAACCAGCACCCATTGAGTACAATAACTGCCCGTACTTAACAAGCAAGGATTTATAGCTTTCTGCAACTCCTAGCATGTCAGTAGTGGAATCCACGGTATCCATCGGATTGACCAGCAAGCAAACAGGGTGTTCTAAGTAACTATCGGCGCCTTCATGTGTATTTTTTTCAATCAACTTACGCTCAAACTCAATATGTGCAAGCGTCTCCAAACTCCCGATTATTCCAGGAATACATGTTTGTTGCCATATAGTCACGATGCTCATGCTCCTTTGTTGATTGCAGGAGCAGCAGGTTTATTGCTCCCTAATAGCTAGATTCCACCACAGTCAATTAGTTAAACAAACCTATCTTTTCACTTAAGCGTTTTCAGAATGGAGAGCTTTCAACGCAATTTCTGCTGGATGAACCACTCCGTTATCTGCTTTGACTTCCGAGAGCCTACGAAGCACGATCATGCCACGAGAGCGATTAGATGAGGAATCTTTATCCACGCAAGCGGCATATAGACGCTGAATTGGGCATTTCCAAAACCGGGTATACCGTTTGGGGTTTGTATCAGCAATGGTGACGGATTGAGTGTCTGAATCATAGTCTGCCAATAAGGAGAAGTGACCACCTTCTAAACTGGGATTTTCATGGACGATACGGGTATTGAAGTTAAGAATGTGGACATCATTTTCATTACAAACGGCGGTTTCAACTTCACGTATGAACGCTTCAAGTGTCATACTTGGTTTATCAAAATGCTCTATCCAAATCGACAGAGGTAATTTTTTTCTTTCAATGTAAGTTCGACAAGTATCGTAGGTTTCTGCTAACGTCATGCCATCATCTAAAACAGATGCGATTGGCAGTTGGGTTACATAGAAAATCTCATCAACAGTCGTCAGATATCCCAATGCGGTAAAGGCATAAGCAATTGCAGTCACATTGCAACAGAAGATGGGTTGCTGAAACTGATGTAGTTGAATGAGTTCCAAATCTCGTTTGGAAATTTGAGCTAGGTTATCAAGATCCATTTTATTTTATAGGTTATTTCTGGAAGAGCGCAGTGTGTCACGCCACTTTTTAAGTGAGAAATGCAAAATTAATTATAAATTCCTGAATTCTGTATTCTGTACAGCTTATAGGACAAAAGATATATATTTAATTTTGCGTAACTACTTACACTTATACATTTTCGCGCGCATTGTAGCGAAGATGCAAGGACAGATAAGACAGTTAAGCAAATAAATCGAGACTTTAAGCATTTTTAATTAACTTACCTATGTTCACGAACTTCTCAAGAAGAGGGTTAGATGGTATCTGAGGCTCGTAAAGGCTGGGAATTTGACTCAGCAGTTCTGGTTTCCAGGCATGGGGAACAATATCGAGACTATTCCAAATGCGCGTTGTTTTGTTGCCAAGTTTCAGCCGATAGCGTTCTGCCATATATAAATAGTATCTTTAACAATAAATAATCACTGTTAATCCTGTTCTTTCTTACTTAGCACCCTAACAAATCTTTCAAATCTTTTTAAACATTACCATCACATGTCTATATTTTTTTCGGTGCCTGTGGCTAGGGCATGGCTACTCCATACCCTTCGCATTTGTTTATAGTATTTATGTATTAAAAAAGATTGTTTAATAATGAATTATTTGTTATTTTTATATAGTTAAATAGTTCAATACTGATTTATGATTGATTAAAGTTTCCCATCCCCACTTACTTTGTAACGGATATTTACATAGGATATCCGCAATCTCTGACAAATTTTGAATAAACTCTTATTCATGCCAGTTGGGTAAAACTGTAACTCCCAGTACTTTTGATAATTCAGTATTCCTAATGATTGCTGCTTTGACAATTTCCAGCGTAAAGGTAAAAAGATTTTCTATGTTATAGCATTCCTATGAAGAAGATTTTTTGATTATTTAATAACCGCATAGAGAAGTTTGAGCAGCAGCTTCCGCCGCTCAAAACTTCGGTGGAGGTAGATAAAGAGAAAAAGTATGATTAGTCGTTAGTCTCTTACCCATTTCAACACTTTTGGATCTTTGTTATAGCGGTAGGTCACACCATCTTTAGTAGTGATGGACTTTCCAAGACTAGCCTTACTTCTGATATTAGTAAGAGAGTAATCAGTTAAAATGTTAATTTCCTTATGAGAAAGTCCTGTAATTATGTCTATATTTTTTGATATCTTTGGTTTAACTTGAAGTTTATTTTTAGGAGAGGTATCTCTTGTAATTTTAGCTTTTTCAGGTGGAGTCATAACAATCGATTTTTGCTGTCGATAATCCTGCACAGAAAGAAGTTGCCACTTAGAATCTTCTGAAAGTTCTAGAACCCATTGATGATAATTAAACAGGCTCTGTCTATGTCCAACGCTGATAAAGGTCGTTTGAGTAGATTGTAATTGTTGATATAAATTCTCTTCATTAGTTAAATCCAAAGCACTCGTTGCTTCATCTAAAATGGTGAAGCTAGGGTGAGTAATTAATAGTCGTGCAAAAGCAAGACGTTGTTGTTCTCCCAAAGATAATATATTTTCCCAAGGAACTTCTATGTCAAAGCCATCCACGCGCGTTAGCAAGTTTTGCAGGTTAACTTGCTGCAAAACTTCTTCGAGTTCGCGATCACTTATTTTCCGGTCTGTATGTGGATAAAGTAACTGTTCGCGCAAAGTACCCAAAATTATGTAAGGGCGTTGGGGTAAAAATAAGACTTCTTCGAGAGGAGGTCGGATCAAACGACCAGTACCCGCATTCCACAAACCAGCAATTGCCCTCAACAGAGAACTTTTACCCCGACCACTAGAACCAACGATCAATAACCCTTCTGCTGGTTGAACAGATAGTAACAAGTCTTCAACGATCACCTGCTCATAGTTTGGTGTTTGTAAAGTGACATTCTCAAAAGCCAAATGCTTTTCTTCTATCACTTTAATAGTACTTAAATTCTCTGGTTTTTTAGTAACAACTTCTAACGCATCTGAAAATTCAGCTAAACGCTGTACGTAACTAGAAAATCGCCCTAGAAACCCAAATTGAGCTATTAATTCTCCTAGAGAACTAGAAAATACAAAGCAAGCAAAACTAACTTGGTTAATTTGTCCATAATCAATTTGATTCTGAATAAATAAAGGTGTGAGGATGAACATCGAAAATACACTGATAGCAGATTGATATGCTCTGTTAAAAGCATCTTGCCCTCTTTCCCAATTTAGCCTGGTTTCAGCATTTTTTATAACATTATTAAATCGGCGCTGAATTATATTGAATTCTTCGTCTTCTCCCTGAAAAAAAGCGATTGATTCAGCGTGATTGCGAACATGAGTCAGGCAATAAGCAAAGTCTGCTTTAAACTGAAGTTCTTCTTGATTAATTTTATTTAGTTTTTGATTCAGGTAAACAGCTATAAAATTACCTATAATTGTATAAATCACCAAATAAATTGCAATTTGTGAGGAAACTGTCCAGAGAATTATCAGAGAACTTCCCATTTCCAGAACTTTTTCTAAGAAAGCAGTAGAAAAATTCAAAGCATTGCTGACAATAGGTTCTATTTCTTGGGATAGGCGTTGATCTGGATTACCTATATCTGATTTAAAATTTATTTTATAATAAGCCTGATTGCTCAGATATTTTTTTAAAATATGATTATTTAGCCATTTGTACCAATCAAGAACTATTTTTTTTCTAACATATCTTAAAGAAGTTACCAAGAGGACTACCGCTACAATAATAAGGCTGGAAAGTAATAAAGTACTATTATATTTATCAAGATTTCTCTCTTCAATAATGATATCAAGTACATAGCGATTCCAGTAGCTATTTGCAGCATTTATACCTACAAGCCCAACTATTAATAATACTAATAGAATGAGCATTCCCCATGAGCGAATTACGTCTGCAAATGCTCTGCCTTCTGCCTCTGTTGGATACCAGTAAGGTTGAGCTACTACTTTGACATCTTCCCAAAATTGAGTAAAAGCAGAAAAAGGATTTGTTGGGGTTTGATCGCGAGCAACTGGTGTTTGCATATTCTAAAAATAAAATTTTGAATGAAAGCCTTTGGGGGTTTAGTCCAGTACCCTATGCCCTATTTTTTCCTTAATTAAAATTTCTGCGATTGCCTGCGATATCGGATAGTGTGGTGGATATATCTGCATCCAGAAAAACTCCCCAACTGGGTTAACCTCAAGGAATACATGCTGATTATCGGGTGTGACGATAATATCAATAGCCCCATAGTTTAAACTAAAATAAGCCATCAGTTTGAGAAGCTTTTTTTCAACATCTTCAGGTAAGTCGTAGGGTTTCCAAGCCTTAGCTAAGGCGAAGCCCTCTTTGCGCCAATCGAAAGTAGACCCGTCCAAACTTTGAGAGTCTACTGCGGCAGTAAATACGTGGTGTCCCACAATAGTCGTCCGCAACTCTAGCGCCTTTGGTATATTTTCCTGAAATGTCATCGGACAAAAACGCAGTCCTTCAAGATGTTCTAGATCCTCATGTGTGACTGGATTGGTGAAGACAACGTTTTCTCGCCCCTGCTGATCATAAATAGCGAAGGAAGAAAGCATTTTTGTAATTATACCCTGCTGTTTACACTCAGAAGCAAATTGTTTCACTGCTTCTGGATTGTTTGAAGTCAAGGTACGCGGAGTAATAAGACCTATCTCTCGTGCAATTTGCAGCTGTAATTGCTTATTGTTAGCCCGATCTACATTTGCCATTTTGTCGAAGTGGAATCCTTGCAGGCTGGCAATCATACCCCTAACAGTGGCACGACATTCATTAATTGACGCTTCTCTAAATTGCTTATCCATTGAGTCAGGGATTTTTTGCCCATAACGCATCCGCCGATACCAAACTGAGGACACCTCACTCAAATCGAGCTTTTGTTCTCCATCAGTAATAATTACCTGCTCAGTATCACCGTGGCAAATATCTAGCTTCACTTCGGTAGGATATCTGTCTGTATCAAAACGAAATGCTTTTTCTCCTCTAGCTTCAATTTCTTTAATTACTAGAGGAATGCTTTCGTTGTCTTGGCTAAAAGTAACTATTAATACTGCCATAATTGAGCTGCCCCTACTTAATTACGAATTACCAATTGGTACAAGAGCATCGGCGATTGCACTTGAAATTGGCAACTCCAAATCTTTCTCTAGCATTCCCCACTCTCCTACAGGGTTAATTTCCAAAAAGACATATTCTCCTGATGGTGTAAGGATGAAATCTAACGAGCCAAACAACAGCCCAAATCTACTCATAAAAGCTTGGAGACGACGCACTACTTCATCAGGAAGCTCATGATGTTGCCATGCACCAACATCAACACCAGGTTTACGCCAATCAATTGCTACTGCATTTTCATCCGCATTTAGTGCGCCTACAAAGACATTGCCATTCACATACACCACCCGCAATTCTTGCTGCTTAGGGATTTGCTCTTGAAAAACCATTGGGCAATAACGCAGTGACTCAGCATTTTGTAAGTCTTCCTCTTTAACGATGCTGGTGTAAAGAAAAAACGAGGAGTTAGCTTCCATACTGTAGTAAAGAGCAGTTAATAGCTTGGCTACCATTTTGCCATTGACTTGATGGAAAAACTCTCGTGCTGCTTCAGCTTTGTTGGTAACAAGAGTCTGGGGAATGATAAAACCGACCTCAGACGCAATTCGCAGTTGACGCAGCTTACTACTTGCATAATTTATCCGCTCTAAATTATCTACCCAACGAGCTTCTTTGAGACTGTCCCAAAAACCTTCTAAAGTTGCTTGTGATTCTTTAACACAGGCTTCTCGGAACTGTGGGGCTAATTCTTTACTCAGTCCTGGTTCCCAAAGGCGCCGCATCCATACAGCTTGCACCTGCTCTGTGCTGATAGAGTGGTTGCCATATTCTAAGAAGTGATAGCTTTTGGATTTGTCAAAGTGTGCTGTTAATTGCACTTCTAGGGGAAACTTATCGGTGTCAAGGCGAAATGGTTTTACCCCTTTTTTTGACAAAGCTTGTGCCACTCTATCTATTGTAAAAAAATCACCACTGTGGGTGATTAATAAAACAACGTCACGCGACAGGTGCATAAAAATTTTCTGGTTTTATTTTTAAGAAGTAGATGTTAAGCACTACCTAAAAAAGTTTATGTCTAGATTTCCAGTTTCACAGAAGAAGACGGGAATTTAAAACTGAAAGCGACCGCCATTATTAACACTGTAATCTGGAAGCGAGATCGCTTCCAGAAGTAGTTTTCAGTTATTTGATAACTGATACTCTCTTAATTTAATATGAAAATCGCTAAATAAGAGCGATTCTCAGAAATTAAATTATCCGATTTTTTTAGTTAGAAGTCCCTTAGCGGTCTTCTAAATCGGAAGGATACTTGATAGTGAAAGGAGGAGGAGGAGGGGGAGTAGGAGTATCTGGATTTTTAGGTGCAGATTGCTCTTGCAAGAAGCGCGCGAAGAATGGCACTACTTGGATATCTGATGCTTTGACTGCATTTGTAGACATTGCTATTTTTCCTTTGATAAAATTTATCAGGACTAAAGCTGCGTGTCGTAAATTTCTAGTTTAGGCTGTCAATTGTCAATTGTTAATCGTCAGGAAATTTTAGATTCTCGACTGTTGACAACTCTCACTTTGATTTAGTCTGCCAGTTGCGTAAGTCCTATTTGTTTTAGCCATTAAAATTATACCAATAATTAAATATGTTTACAAGGAAAGTTGAGGTAATTAAAAAATTAATGAGAAGACAGTTAAGACAGTTAAAAGGTTGTTTATAAAGAAATGTAAAGAGTAGCCGAAAAGATTGTTTAGTCATATTTCGTGGCAGTAAAATTTGCTGCTAACTTTTAATATCGGGTAGCGATGTGGTAAAATTGCTTGAGTCTTTACTGTTGGGCTAAAGCACCAAAAGTTTTACCTAAAAAGTATGAGTAACCACTAAACTTTCACCCATTTCATCACCTTGGGGTTTTTATTGTAACTGTAGGTAGAGCCATCCTTACCATTAATAGACTTACCAAGGCTTGCTCTGCTTCTAATGGTAGTAAGTGAATAGTCTGTTAATGCCTGCATTTCTTTATGAGAAAACCCTTCAATTGTGTCTGTTTCTACTTTTTTTTCAGGTTGAGTTTGTGATTGATTATTAGGAACATTATCTATGGTAATTTGAACATTTTCAGCGTGATTAGGGACGATTTGTTTTGCTTTTTGCTGCCGATAATCCTGCACGGTTAAAAGTTGCCAACTGGAATCTTGTGAAAGTTCCAAAACCCATTGATGATAATCAAATAGACTTTCTCTATGTCCAACACTGATAAATGTTGTTTTCGTCTCTTGTAACTGTTGGTATAAATTCCCTTCATTTTTCAAATCCAAGGCACTTGTTGCTTCATCTAATATTGTGAACCTCGGATGAGTCACTAATAGTCGTGCGAAAGCAAGGCGTTGTTGTTCTCCTAGCGATAATATGTTCTCCCAAGGAACTTCAGTATCAAAGCCTTCAACTCGACTTAGCAGATTTTGCAGTTTGACTTGTTGCAAAACTTCTTTGAGTTCAGGGTCGCTCATTTGACGATTTGTACTAGGATAAAGCAACTGTTCGCGCAGAGTTCCTAAGATTATATAAGGACGTTGGGGCAAAAATAAAACTTCTTCTAATGGAGGTCGCACCAGACGACCAGTCCCCGCATTCCACAAACCAGCGATCGCTCTGAGCAGAGAACTTTTACCTCGACCACTTGGCCCCACAATTAATAAACCTTCTCCAGGCTGAACCGACAATGACAAGTCTTCGACGATTACCTGCTCATAGTTGGGCGTTTGTAAGGTAACATTTTCAAAAGCGAAATGATTCTCTTCTATTGTTTTAATAATACTCACATTTTCGGGTTGTTTAGTCACTGCTTCTAGCGCATCTGAAAAATAAGATAAACGCTCAACGTAACTCGAAAATCGTCCAGAAGTTCCAAATTCATTGATTAATTCTGCCAAAGCATTAGCAAACAAACTACAAGCTAAAGACGCTTGGCTAATTTCTCCAAATCCCATTTCACCTTTAATGTCTAAAGGACCAAATATTATAATTGGAAATATTTGAATAACAGCCTGATATCCTCTATTAAAAAGGTCTTTATTTCTTTCCCAATCTAGCTTGCGTTTAGTATTATTTACTAAATTACTAAATCGTTGTCTAATAATATTTAATTCTTGGTTTTCTCCCTGAAAGAAAGCTATTGATTCAGAATGATCGCGAACATGAGTCAGACTATAAGTGTAATCAGCTTTCAATTCAAGTTCTGCTTGATTAATTTTATTGAATTCTTGAGTTAAGTAAACGGCAATCAAATTACCTATTATTGTATAAGTAACTAAAATAATTGCAACAGTTTTAGAGATTGACCAAAGAATTATTAAAAAAGCCGTCATCTCTAATATCTTTTCTAAGAAAGTCGCTGAAAAGTTGAGAGCATTGTTGGCAATAGGTTCAATTTCTTGAGATAAACGTTGATCTGGATTATCTATATCGGATTTGAAGTTAATTTTATAATAGGCTCGATTGCTGAAATATTTTGATAAGATGTGATTATTTAGCCATTGATACCAATCGAGAGCGATTTGTTTTCTAACATATTTAGAAAACGCTACCAAGAACGTTACCAAGACTAGGGCTATACTGTAAATCCATAATGTATCAAAAAACTTAGAAAAATCTTTCTCTATAGTGATGATATCAATTAAATAGCGACTAACAAAGCTATTAAAAACTGTTACGCCTACGAGCGCAACTATTAATAAGATTAGGAGAATCAGCATCCCCCACGCTCGAATTACGTCTGAAAATGCTCTTTCTCCAGGCGAGGTTGGATACCAGTAAGGGCCTGTGATTGCTTTTACATTGCCCCAAAATTTAGTAAAAGCTGATAAAGCATTTTTTGATGGTTGATCTACAACAACTTGGGTTGGCATATTTTTGGAAACAAAATGAAATTTTTTTTGACCAAATTCAGTACTTGTTAGTATTGAATAATGAGTACTGAGTGACAAATTTTATTAATTACTCAGTACTCGGAACCATTTTTGCACTTAGATGTTTGCTTGTGCTTGCTCGATGCAAGCTCTCAAACGTTCTGCTAAAACCTGAACGTGAGGTGGAGTCATCATTGTAGTATGGTTGCCTGGGGCAAAATAGACATCCACTGGTTCAGCAGAAAACTTACCCCAGCCCCAAGCCGAATCCTGTAAAATCTCAGAAGGTAACTCACTAGTAGGTTCCTCAAAAGAAGTCTCACTGGAGCGCAACAGAGTAATTGGGGTTGGATAAACCTGTTGTGGCACATAATTAATTACAGAGTTAGTCTTAAAAACTTGCACTAGGTTGTTAAGCTGGGTATTATCAGCATTGGGAGGCAGGATGTTAACCATTTTTAAATGCTGTAGAACATATTCCAGTTGTTCTTCCCAAACCAAAGATTGAAGAGTATCGTAAGAAATATCCAAGTTCTTTGCTAAAAAACGTTCTATTGATTTAGCAAATTCAGCCAGCCATCTAGCATTATCCCAATCAAAACCTAATGGCTTTGCCTGATCAAAAGGTGCTGTACTATCAAGAATAGCAACTAAAGCAACCTCGTGTCCTTTGTCAAGTAACTGCTGCGCCATTTCAAAGGCTACTTTACCTCCAAAAGAATGTCCTGCTAAAAAATACGGCCCTTGTGGCTGAACAACCTGTAGTGCTTGAATATACTGGGCGGCTATATCCTCAACTTGCGTGATTGGTTCTAATCCTCCCGAAAGGCTATTTGCTTGGAAACTGTAGAATGGTTGGTCTTGTCCTAAACAACGCGCCAAGTTATACAAGTAGAAAGGAGTGCCACCAGCTCCTGGAAGGCAAAACAAAGGTGGCTTAGAACCGTTTGGTTGAATTGCTACCAAACAAGACTTATTAGAGTCATCCAAATCCTTTTGCACAATTGTCCCCAATTGTTCAATAGTTGGATTTTGAAGGAGAGTTGCTAAACTCACATCTTTACCAAACTGCTGTTTAATTTGAGCCATTAAGTACAAAGCTAAAAGGGAATGACCACCGAGGTCAAAAAAGTTATCTTGTACTCCCACCTTGTCAACTTTTAAAATCTTTGACCAAAGTTGGGCTAGTTGCAGTTCTAATTGGTTACGAGGTGCAACAAATTTGTCCAAGTCACTGTTGTGGGAAAATGCAGGCAACGCGCGACGGTCTATTTTGCCGTTAGGAGTTAGTGGCAGGGCTTCTAAAATAATTAAACCATTGGGTATCATGTACTCTGGCAGCTTTGTTTTTAGGAAATGGCGCAGTTCGCTAATTGTTGGTGTACAGTGCTGATGCGGCGCCACGTAAGCAACTAAGCGCTTCTCACCTGGGCTATCTTCGCGGACGATGACACAAGATGCTTGCACATTGCTGTGTTGGCTCAGTACGGCTTCGATTTCTCCTAACTCAATTCGGAAGCCACGAATTTTTACCTGATTGTCGATGCGTCCTAAGTATTCGATGTTGCCATCCGGCAAATAGCAGGCTAAGTCCCCTGTTTTATAGAGGCGCGAATCTGGGTCATTGCTAAAGGGGTTAGGGATGAATTTCTCTTGTGTTAACTCTGGACGGTTGAGGTAACCGAGTGCCAAACAGGCGCCACCAATGTGTAACTCTCCAGGCACACCCACAGGTACTGGTTGTAGGTGAGAGTCCAGAATATATGCAGTTTTGTTAATTAAAGGACCGCCAATAGGAATTGTTTTGAGATTTGTGTTTTCACTAAACTGGGGAGGAATTTCAAACAGTGTTGCTGTGATGGTTGCCTCTGTAGGTCCATAAGCGTTGAGTAGACGAACACCAGAAATAGGGCTTTGTTGCCAAAGAGCAACATATTCGGGTAACATTACTTCCCCACCAACAATTACAAGTCTAAGTTGGCTGTTCTCATTTGGTACTTGTGTTTTGACCTCTTGAGCCAATTGTTGCCAATAAGCTGTTGGGAGATTAACGACAGTAAGTCCAAAATCCAAAATTATTTTATATAACTCTGCCGGAGTCCATACATCCGAACCTCGCACTAGCAAGGTAGCGCCAACCATTAGTGGAAGAAATATCTGCTCTAGTGAAGGATCGAAGTTGATTGAGGAAAACTGGAGTACACGATCGGTCGGCACAAGTGCAAAAGCCTCTTGCATAATACAGCAGTGGTTGGCGATCGCACCATGCTGGATCATCACCCCTTTGGATCTGCCTGTAGAACCAGAGGTATAAATTACATAAGCCAAGTTAGTTGCTTGCACACCAGTGATGGGATTTTCCTGGCTATGCTCAGAGATTAGATGCCAGTCGCTATCCAAGCAAACAAGCTGTCTTTGATCTTCAGGTAGTCTTTCCACAAGATGCTGCTGGGTTATTAGCAACGGAACTTGAGCATCTTCTACCATAAAGCTCAAGCGGTCTTGGGGGTAGCTTGGGTCAAGTGGCAAGTAAGCTCCACCCGCCTTGAGAATGCCAAGTAATCCCACCAACATATCTAATGAACGTTCCACACACAAACCAACCAGCACATCTGCGCCCACACCCAATGAGCGCAAGTAATGCGCTAATTGATTAGCCCGATAATTCAACTGCTGATAAGTCAGTTGTTGATTGTCACATACCACTGCTACTGCATCTGGGGTACTCAAAGACTGCGCTTCAAATAACTCATGGATAGACTTATCTTGAGAGTAATCTGCTTGAGTATGGTTCCACTCCACTAATAACTGGTGTTGCTCTTGTTCAGAAACAAGAGAGTGCAACTCGTAGCGTCCTTGTGGCTGGTATGCCATTGCAACCAGAGCATTGAGATAGTATTCACCAATCCTGTTAATTTGTTCAGGACATAACTTTAAGGCATCGTACTGAAGTTGTAATTCTACCTCAGACGACTTGGGATTAACACTAAACTGAGCGGCAAAAGTGAAATTGGTTTGCTCAAAAAACTTTACACCCAGTAGCTGCAAATTATCGAGTGCCAACACCTGTTGGTAAACATGAAAATGCACAAAGTTAAACGCCGTCTCAAACAGAGGCTCACCCCCCAAACTCCTCTGAATTTCAGCTAGTGGATAGCGACGATGTGGTAACATTTCTCGCTCTGCTGCAAATACTTGCCGTACTAGGTCGATCCAAGTACCCCCAGCTAATTGCGCGCGGAATGGCAAAGTATTGAGGAATAGACCCAAGACTCGTTCGCCATCGCTTTGTTCGGGGCGCCCGTTGGCTACTAAACCCGTTAGTACATCTGACTGACCGCTTAGGAGATTTAACACTCGTAGGTGGGCAGCCAACAGCACACTCTTAAGTGGAACTTCTGCGGACTGAGCCAGTTGTTTTAAGCCTTCACAAATTTTAGGGGATAAAGTTACCTCCTGTATACCAACTTCCCGAACATCAGTGTTTGTTGGCACAGAAGACCAGGGAGGCAACTTGGTAAAAGTGCTGTCATTTAACTTTTCACTCCAGTAGCGCTGAACTTCCGACGAGGCAAGCGCTTGTTGCTCTAAGGCTACAAAATCTCGGTATGTAATGCTTAATGGTGGCGATATAAAATCGACTTGTTCGCCTAAAAGTGATAAGTAACGACTAAACAACTCAGTCATCATAGAGGAGACACTCCACCCATCCAAAATGGCGTGGTGGCAGCTCAATGTCAAATTAAATGTCTCATGTGTACGGCGATGAACATAGAAGCGTAATAAGGGAGGACGAGTCCAATCAAAATGCCGTTTCTTTTCGGCTTCAAACCAAGCAGCTAATGCATCTTCTTGCTCAGAATGATTTAAATGGCGCCAATCCTCCACTTGCAAGGGAACCTCAACTTGCTGATGAACCAGTTGCAACGCAATACTGAAGTTACTTAGATCAAACGAAGTCCGCAGTACAGCGTGATGATTAGCTAAATCTTGGACGGCGACTTGCAAAAGTTGAACATTAAGAGGGGTTTTGAGATGGAAGCTGCTAATTTCATGGTACAATGCACCATCTTTGTTGTACTCACTGTGGTAGAGCATTCCCATTTGCAGCATAGCAAGGGGATAGGCATCCTCTATACCATTAGCTAACTGTTGTTTGTCTGCTTGAGAAATCAAGCTCAATGGTTGAGTTGCTTCTAATTTTGTGAGATTTTGTTCTTGGGTTTTAAGTTCTTGAGTTTTAAGTTCTTGGATTAGCTCGCGAATCGTTTGATGTTGGAATAGTTGTTGTATAGAGAAATTCAAACCTTTTTCTTTAGCTTGAGACAGCACTTGAATACTACGGATCGAATCCCCACCTAAAGCAAAGAAGTTATCATTAATACCTACTTGCTCAACACCAAGAACCTTAGCCCATATAGCAGCTAATATTTTTTCTTCTGGAGTATTAGGAGCGACAAAAACATCTTCTAGTTCTGGTCTTGCACTGTCAGGTGCAGGTAATGCACGACGGTCTACTTTCCCGTTTGCTGTCAGTGGCAGAGCTTTTAACTCTACAAAGGCACTCGGCACCATGTAATCTGGCAGCTTTTGTTTAAGCAAGCGACGTAGTTCTGATACTTTTAGAGATTGTTCCACGTTCGGCACTACGTAAGCCACTAGACGTTTATTGCCTGGTTCATCCTCTCGTACCATCACCACATTTTCCCAAACGTCTGGGTGTTGCGCGAGTAATGCCTCAATTTCTCCCAACTCAATGCGGAAGCCTCGAATTTTTACTTGATTGTCGATGCGTCCTAAATACTCTAACTCGCCGTTGGGTAAATAACGCGCTTTATCTCCTGTTTTGTATAGTCGCGCTTGGGGGTTGTTACTAAAAGGATTAGAGATAAACCGTTGTTGTGTCAATTCAGGACGATTGAGATAGCCGCGCGTTACCCCAGCACCGCCAACGTACATCTCGCCTGGAACGCCAATTGGTACAGGCTGTTTATATTCATCCAGCACATACATCTGTAAGTCGGGAATCGGACGACCAATTACACTTGCCGTGCCATTCAAATCGGCTTTACTTAAGGGGCGATAGGTAACATGTACAGTGGTTTCTGTAATTCCGTACATATTAACTAATTGTGGCATCTTGTCGCCATGTCGCTCAAACCAAGGCTGCAAACTCTTCAGTTCTAAGGCTTCTCCACCAAAAATTACCAAGCGTAACTTCAAATCGCTACTAGTTGCAATTGATTGTTCGGCTTGAATCAACTGGCGGAAGGCTGAAGGTGTTTGATTAAGAACTGTTACTTTTTCAGTACACAAGAACTGATAGAAGGATTCAGGCTCGCGCGTCACTAAGTATGGCACTACAACCAGTTTTCCACCATAAAGCAAAGCACCCCAAATTTCCCACACGGAAAAGTCGAAGGCGTAAGAGTGGAACAGTGTCCATACATCATCTTGATTGAAGTTATACCAATTTGTGGCTGCAAATAAACGCACAACATTATGGTGGTTGACTAAAGTGCCCTTCGGTTGACCTGTTGAGCCGGAGGTGTAAATGACATAAGCTAGGTTATCAGTTGTCAAATTACTAATGGGATTATCTTTGCTTTCGATAGATATATCTTCCCAGTTTGTATCTAAGCATACTACATATGCTTTATTTTCCGGCAAACTAGTCACCAATTTCTCTTGACTCACTAGTACTGGCACCTGTGAATCATTCAGCATATAAGCCAAGCGTTCTTGGGGATATGTTGGGTCTAAGGGTACATAAGCTCCACCCGCTTTGAGAATGCCAAGTAGTCCCACCACCATCTCTAGTGAGCGTTCCACACACAACCCAACCAGCACGTCTGCTCCCACGCCCAAAGACTGCAAGTAGTGCGCTAACTGGTTAGCACGACAATTTAATTCTCTGTAGGTAAGTTGTTGATTTTCATACACAATTGCCACAGCATCAGGGGTGCGCTGAACCTGCTCCTCAAACAACTGATGTATAGATTTACCCTGAGAATAATCCGCTTGAGTATTGTTCCATTCAACTAACAACTGCTGTTGATCAGCTTCTGTCACCAGTGGCAATTGCCAAATTTGTTGAATAGGGTTAGTAACAATACCTTCAAGCAATGTTTGGAAATGACCCAACATCCGAGCAATCGTCGCATCATCAAATCGGCTCGTATCGTAGCTAATCTTCGTCAACAATTGCTCGCGAGCCATAGCGACTACAGTTAGAGGAAAATTAGTTTGTTCGATGCCGTGAATACTGTCTATGGAAAAACCGTAATTGTGCGATTGCAGTGCCGTATCAACTGGATAATTCTCGAAGACAACAATGCTCTCGAATAAAGACGTTCCCCTAGAAACTTCACTAAGACCTTGAATATCTGCCAATGAACTATATGAGTATTGCTCGGACTCAACTTGCTGCGTCTGTAAATCCTTTAACAAATCCAGCAGTTGGGTGTTTGCTGAAATTTGAACTCGTACTGGCAATGTGTTAATAAATAGCCCTACCATCGACTCAACACCAACAAGAGATGCTGGACGACCAGACACAGTGGCGCCAAAAACTACATCTGTTTCTTGGCTATAGCGATACAAAAGTATTGCCCAAGTTGCCTGTATTAAATTACTGATTGTTAATTGATGCTGTCGTGCAAAAGACTGAATTGCAGCTGTTGCTGGTATCGTTAACTGAATTTGCTGTTCACTATAGCTAACGTTGTCATTTTTCCGGGTTGGCAATAGTTTATCGACTGTTAGAGGAGTAGGAGCGGTAAAACCTTGAAGTTTTCGCTTCCAGAATCGTTCAGCTAGCTCTAAGTCTTGTTTTTGTAACCAAGCGATATAGTTGCGGTAGTTTGCAGCTGGTTGATAGTGTAAACTTTCACCCTGAGAAATTGCTTGATAAAAGTACAATAGATCTTTGAGAACCAAAGGTAACGACCAGCCATCCAGCAATAAGTGATGATGGTTCCAAACAAATTGATAACTATCGGCACTCAACTGGATAAGATTAAGACGCATTAACGGTGCAGTAGACAATTGGAAGCCTTGTTGTCGCTGTGACTGCAAGAAAACCTTTAATTGCTGTTGCTGCTCTTGTGCAGATAGTTCTTGCCAGTTATGCGTCTCTACAGTAACTTTGATCTGCCGATACACTACTTGAAGTGGCTGGGTCAATTGCTCCCAAACAAAAGCAGTCCGCAAAATTGAATGCCGCGCTACGACCTGCTGCCAAGCTTTTTCAAATGCTTTTACGTCCAACTTCCCTGCTAAAGTACAACATAACTGCTCAAAATATACTCCTGAGTCTGGAGCATACAAACTCTCAAACAGCATACCCTGTTGCATACCAGAGAGCGGATAAATATCCTCAATATTTTGCCAGTTAGTTTGGTCTAGTCCTTGTTTTAGTGCAGAGCTTGCTAACAGTTGGTCTAGTTTTTGTTGACTAAGCTCAACTAATGAGAAATCTGAAGGTGTATATCCTCTGTTTTGTGGAGCTAAACAATGAGCAATTAGTCCTCGCAATGTTTTGACAAATTCTTGTGCTAAATTCTCAATTGTCGCGCGCTGATGGGCATTTGTACTGTAAATCCAATTTATTTGCAGTTGTTCTCCAGAAATGATGCTGTTGATGTCTAACAGATGAGCGCGGTTATTATCTAAACTATGCTCAACTCCAGCAGACTCACTAGCTAGTTGCATCCAAGAAGATGTATTGAGAACTTGATCGAATTGACCTAAATAATTGAAGCTAATTTCTGCTTGAGGAAACGCCTTTAGTTGGGCAGCAATTTCTGTATCTTGACTCAGATAGCGCAGTAAGCCGTAGCCAATTCCCTTGTTAGGAATCGCGCGCAGTTGTTCTTTGACAGATTTTAAGACATCAGCTATGTTGTTGTCTGTCACTCCCAATTCTACAAGCACAGGGAAAATTGTTGTAAACCAACCGATGGTGCGTGACAAATCCACACCATCAATAATATCTTCCCGCCCATGACCTTCTAGGTTAAATAGTACAGAGCTTGAGTTAGTCCATCTTTCCAAAACCAGTACCAAGGCAGTCAGTAGCACATCGTTAATTTGAGTGTTGTAAGCTTTTGGCACATCTTGTAACAACGCTCTTGTTTCTACTTCATTTAACGATACTGATACTATCGCAGCAGATGCAACGGTGTTTGCTCCCCGTGCATAGTCTACTGGTATGGGAGAAACTAAGGAGCGAGATTTACTTAACCAGTAATCCACCTCAGATTTTAAGGCATCTGATTGTGCATATTCTGTTAATTTTTCAGACCAATTTTTGAAAGAAGTTGTCTTAGTAGGAAGTACAATTGCTTTACCTTGAGCAAGTTGTTGGTAAGCTGTCTGCAAATCTTCTAATAAAATTCGCCAGGAAACGCCATCAACTACCAAATGGTGGATGACTATGAGTAATCGCGCCCTTTTGTCAACACCTAACTCGAAAAAGGCAACTTGCACGAGATTTTCTGACAAATTCAAACTTGCTTGTAAGGAAGCGGCGCCAGCTTCAATTGCAGCTTGTTGCTCAGTCTCTGAGAGCGTAGATAAATCTTGTTGGGAGACAACGCAATCGCCAGGATTAGAGTGAATCTGATGCCAATTTGATTCAGATTGTGTAAAACGTAAGCGCAGAGCATCATGATGTATTAGTAAATGCTGCAATGCCTGCTTTAATAGCTCTGGCTTGAGGTTAGATGGAACTGACAGCAGAAATGATTGATTAAAGTGGTGCGGCTGTATTAAATTTTGCTCAAAGAACCAGTGCTGAATCGGCGTTAGAGGTAATGTGCCCGTGACTAAACCTTGTTCTGCCTCGATATTGTTGATTGTGCCTGCTACTGCCGCCAACTCAGCAATTGTTTGATGTCCAAATAATTGCTTGAGACTCAGTTGAAGCCCTGCTTGCTTCGCTTTCGCAATAATTTGAATACTGAGGATGGAATCTCCACCTAGTTCAAAGAAGTTATCATTAATGCCTACTTGCTCTACTCTAAGAACCTGCGCCCAAATCTGCGTCAGTATTTCTTCAATTTGATTGCGCGGAGCTACAAAACTCTCTTGTAGTAACCCATGTGACTGTGGTGCAGGTAACGCGCGACGGTTTACCTTGCCGTTAGGAGTTAAGGGTAAGGACTCTAGAATGACAAAGGTATGTGGCACCATGTACTGTGGCAGTTGAGCAGAAACGAAGGAGCGCAACTGGATACTCGTGGGCGCCAAGCCTTGCTGCGGTACTACGTAGGCGATTAGGCGTTTATCACCAGGAGCGTCTTCACGCGCGATAACACAAGATGCTTGTACATCACCATGCCGACTCAGTACTGTTTCTATTTCTCCCAATTCGATGCGGAAGCCACGAATTTTTACCTGATTGTCGATGCGTCCCAGGTATTCAATATTACCATCAGGCAAATAGCGGGCTAAGTCGCCTGTTTTGTAAAGGCGCGAATCTGGGTTAGTGCTAAAGGGGTTGGGAATGAATTTCTCTTGTGTTAATTCTGGACGGTTTAAGTAGCCTCGTGCCAATCCTGCACCACCAATGTGTAACTCTCCTGGTATACCTATCGGCACTGGCTGTAGATATTGGTCAAGGATGTAAATTTGTGTGTTATAAATTGGGCGCCCGATGGTCGGTGAGTCACTCGCCCCTTTTTCTACCAAGGTAAATGTAGAGTAGGTGGTATCTTCCGAAGGGCCATAGAGATTGAATACACGCTTGACTTGATGCTGATAAATTTGCTGCACAAGTTGATTTTGCAGAGCTTCACCAGCTAAATTAACTGTGCATACCTGTTCGGGTAAACTCTTCTCTCGAATTAACTCCGCGATTGCAGAAGGAACTGTATTAATCAGAGTGACTTGATTGGCAGTAGTAATAGTGGATAAATGTAAAGCATTTTGAGCTATAATCACCTTTCCTCCTACGCTCAGAGGAACAAAGAACTCAAAAACTGAAAGATCAAAACATATAGAGGTAGAAGCTAAGACACCAGCAAGTTGGTCTAGTGTAAAAACGTTTTGCGCCCAGCTTACTAAAGCAACTGGACTGTGATGCTCTATAGCTACTGCCTTTGGTCTACCTGTAGAACCAGAAGTATAAAGTACGTAGGCTAGATTTGATGGTTTTACTTCGCTGGCGCCGGAAATTTCGCTAACTTGGGCAAACTTATGAGCGTTAGTATCTAAATATACAAAGTTAGCTCTATGTTCAGGTAGCCTCTCAATTAGATGCTGTTGCGTGAGCAAAACTGGAACTTGAGCGTCTTCTAGGATGAAGCCCAAACGCTCAGTAGGATACTCAGGATCAAGTGGCACATAAGCCCCACCTGCCTTGAGAATTCCCAAAATTCCTACAAGCATTTCTATCGAGCGCTCGACACAAATACCTACCAGTACATCCGCTCCTACACCCAAGCAGCGTAAGTAATTCGCCAACTGATTAGCACGACAATTCAACTGCTGGTATGTTAGAGACGTGATCTGCCCCGTCTGTACATCTTCAAACACGACTGCTACAGCATCCGGGGTACGTTGAACCTGCTCCTCAAACAACTGATGGATACACTTATCAGAGGGATAATCCGCCTGAGTATTATTCCACTCCACTAACAACTGCTGTTGCTCAGTCGCTGTTAGTAGAGGTAATTGGGAAATTCGCTCAATAGGATTAGCAACAATACCTTCAAGCAATATCACAAAATGACCAGTCAATCGCTCAATGGTAGACGCATCAAACAAATCAGTGTTGTACTCCCACGCACCCATTAGTCCAGTAGGCGTGTTTTCCATTCCCAAGATAAGATCAAATTTTGCCGTTGCGCTTTCTACCACCAATGGACTGACAGTTAACCCGGTTAACTCTAATTGAGACATCAGTCCATTCTCAAGCACAAACATCACCTGAAATAGGGGGGCATGGCTGAGAACCCGTTCTGGCTGCAATGCCTCTACTAGCATTTCAAAAGGTAAATCCTGATGAGCATAGGCATCCATTGCCATGTCACGAACCTGATCTAGTAATTCGTTAAAGCTGCGCTCACCTGAGACATTAGTACGTAAAACTAAGGTATTGACAAAAAAGCCAATTAACCCTTCTATTTCGCTGCGATTACGGTTAGCAATCGGAGACCCAACTAAAATATCTTCTTGTCCTGTGTAGCGGTAAAGTAACGTATCAAATGCTGCCAACAAGGTCATGAACAAGGTTACTCCTTGCTCCTGGCTGAGTTTTGTCAGTTTTTGAGTTAACTCAGCAGAGAGTGCAAACTTTTGATAGGCGCCAGCAAAGGTTTGCACGGCAGGTCTAGGTCGGTCTGTGGGAAGCGACAATAAAGCTGGTGCGTCTTTTAGTTGTTGTTGCCAGTAACTTAATTGCGTTTGCAGTACATCCCCTTGCAGCCATTCTTTTTGCCACAGTGCAAAGTCTGCATATTGAATTGGTAGTGGCGCCAGTGTTTGCGTAGTGTCTCCCAAAGAAGGCTGACCTTGAGAATAAGTATTGTACAGTGCCGCTAACTCCTGCATAAACACACCCATCGACCAGCCATCAGAGACAATATGATGCATACACACCAAAAACACATGTTCTGTTTGAGACAGTACTACTAATGTGGCTCTAACTAATGCTTGTGTGGCCAATTCAAACGGTTCAGTAGCTTGTTGTTGTGCTACTTGCTGTGAAGCTATTTCTTGTTCGGCTGTAGATAAATGTTGCAAGTCAACAAGTGATACCTCCCAATTAGTTTGCGTTGTAACTATTTGAGTTGGTTGTCCATCAACTGCGATGAAGTTAGTACGTAACGCTTCGTGGCGCCGAATAATTTCTTGTAAGCTTTGTTGTAGCGCTGCTCGATTCAGAGTTCCTACTAGACGCAAAGCTATGGGAATATTGTATAAGGCTGTATTAGGCTCGAACTGGTCTAAAAACCACAGACGCTGTTGAGCAAATGATAGTGGTAATTGTGCATTTTCTGCTCTTGGTAAGATGGGTGGGACAGTTAGTTCTAAGCTTTGCTGCTGTAACTGCCCAACCAGTTGCGCCAATTCGGCAACTGTTGCTGTGGCAAAGAACTCACGCAATGGTAGTTCGACTTTAAAAATGTTACGAATGCGTGAAAGCAGTTGCGTTGCTAATAGCGAATGTCCACCAAGTTCAAAGAAATTATCATGAATCCCTACTTGCTCTACTTTAAGCACTTGTGCCCAAATTTGCACCAATATTTCTTCGATGGGGGTGCGCGGAGCTACATATTTGTCTTCGCTGTGTAAGTCGGGTGCTGGTAAAGCGCGGCGGTCTACTTTGCCATTAGGAGTTAGTGGCAACAACTCCAAAATGACTATTGCATTTGGCGCCATGTACTCTGGTAGCTTTGCTTTTAGGAAATGGCGTAGCTCGCTAATTGTAGGAGTAACGCCTTGCTGCGGTTCTACGTAGGCGATTAAGCGCTTCTCACCAGGGGTATCTTCGCGGTCAATAACACAACATACCTGTACATCACTATGTTGATTCAGTACTGCTTCTATTTCTCCCAATTCGATACGGAAGCCACGTATTTTTACTTGATTGTCAATACGTCCTAGGTATTCGATATTGCCATCACTCAAGTAACGAGCTAAGTCTCCCGTTTTGTAAAGCCGTGAATCTGGGTCAGTGTTAAAAGGGTTAGGGATGAATTTATCTTGCGTTAACTGTGGACGGTTAAGGTAGCCGAGTGCCAAAGAGGCGCCACCAATGTGCAATTCTCCTGGTACACCAATGGGAACTGGTTGCAAGTAGCTGTCTAGGATGTAAATTTGCGTGTTGGCAATGGGGCGACCAATGGTAGGTGATGAGATATTATCTTGCTCGCTATAGTCTACTAGCCCAGAAGTTGTGACAACAGTATTCTCAGTTGGCCCATAATTATTGACAACTTTAAAAGGAATTAAAGCTGAGGGATAATGATGAAGCTTGTCCCCACCAGTGAGCATTGTTCGCAAAGCTACATTGTCATTCCATTCTAGAGACAATAGCTTCTCTGCAAGCGGCGTAGGCAGAAAACTGATGGTAATTTTTTTTGAAATTAGCCAGTCTCGCAAATCTACTGGCGAATAAACAGTCTCGTCAGTTACTAAGTAAATACTTGCTCCAGCCGCCAGGTAAGGCCACAATTCCCATACCGCAGCATCAAATGCTGTTCCTGCTAGCTGAGTGGCTTTGTCTAATGGGGTAATTTCAAAAGCACGCTGATGCCAGAAAACCAGATTTAGCAGTCCCTGATGGGTAACTAGTACTCCCTTTGGCTGACCTGTTGAGCCGGAGGTATAAATCACATAAGCTAAGTTACTAGCTTGCACAACACTGATTGGATTCTCGTGACTTGATTGAGAGATAATTTTCCAGTCAGTGTCTAAGCAAATAAGCTGCGCTTGATGCTCAGGTAGCTTCTCAATTAGATGCTTCTGTGTGAGCAACACTGATTGAGCATCTTCTAACATGAAAGCCAAACGCTCTTGGGGATACTTAGGGTCAAGTGGCACATAAGCCCCACCCGCCTTGAGAATCCCTAACAGCCCCACAAGCATTTCTACGGAGCGCTCAACACAAATGCCTACCAGCACATTTGCTCCTACACCCAAAGACCGCAAGTAATGGGCTAACTGGTTAGCACGACTATTCAACTCACCATAAGTCAGTTGTTGATTTTCAAACACAACTGCCACAGCATCAGGGGTACGCTGAACCTGCTCCTCAAACAACTGATGGATGCACTTATCAGAAGGATAATCCAAGCGTGTATTATTCCACTCAACCAATAACTGCTGTTGCTCTACTTGCGTAAGCAGGGGCAATTGAGAAATTCGCTCAATAGGGTTAGTAACAATACCTTCGAGTAATGTCACAAAATGACTTGTCATTCGCTCAATGGTTGATGCATTAAACAAATCGGTGTTGTACTCCCATACACCCACCAATCCATTAGGCGTGTTTTGCATTGACAAGGTAAGATCAAACTTGGCAGCTGTACCTTTTACCACCAATGGACTGGCTGTTAACCCCGTTAACTCCAATTGAGACATGGAATCATTTTGGAGGACAAACGTCACCTGGAATAGTGGTGTATGGCTAAGATCTCGTTCTGGCTGCAATGCTTCCACCAACATTTCAAACGGTAAATCTTGATGAGCATAGGCATCCATTGCTATTTCACGAACACGAGTCAGTAATTCGCTAAAGCTAGGATTGCCCGCCAAGTTGGTACGCATCACTAAAGTATTGACAAAAAAGCCAATTAACCCTTCTATTTCACTATGGTTACGGTTCGCAATGGGAGAGCCAACCAAAATATCTTCTTGTTTTGTGTAGCGGTAAAGTAAAGTATCAAACGCTGCCAACAGCGTCATGAATAACGTTACTCCTTGTTGCTGGCTCAGTTCTGTTAAGCCACTAGTTAGCTCAGAGGAAAGTGCAAACTCTTCATATGCGCCAGCAAAGGTTTGTACAGCAGGTCTGGGTCGATCTGTAGGGAGGGACAATAAAGCTGGTGCGTCTTTTAGTTGTTGTTGCCAGTAACTCAATTGCGTTTGCAGTACATCCCCTTGTAACCAATCTCTTTGCCAAATTGCAAAGTCTGCATATTGAATTGGTAGTGGCGCCAGTGTTTGTGTGGCATCTCCAAGAGAAGGCTGATCTTGAGAATAAGTATTATATAGTGTCGCTAACTCACTCAGCAACACACTTATTGACCAGCCATCAGAGACTATGTGATGCATACACAATAGCAAAATATGCTGTGTCTCTGACAGCACGACTAATGTCGCCCTAACTAATGCATGTTCAGCCAGGTCAAATGGTTCAATAGCTTGTTGTTGGGCTAATTGTTGTGAAGCTACTTCTTGTTCGGTTGCGGATAAATGCTGCAAGTCAACAACTGAGAGTGCCCAACTTGTTTGTGTTTGAATGATTTGAGTTGGTTGTCCATCGACTGTAATAAAGTTAGTGCGTAACGCTTCGTGGCGCCGAATAATTTCTTGTAAGCTTTGTTTTAAAGCTGCTCGACTCAGAGTTCCTTGAAGACGAAAAGCTATAGGTATGTTGTAGAAGGCACTGAGAGGCTGTAACTGGTCTAAAAACCACAGACGCTGTTGAGAAAATGACAGTGGTAATTCTGCATTCTCTGCTCTTGGTAGAATGGGTGGGGCATGTAGCTTAGAGCTTTGTTGCTGTAAGTTCTCAATAAGATGTGCTAATTCGGCAACAGTTGCTTTGACAAATAACTCACGCAATGGTAGTTCGACTTTGAAAATGTTGCGAATACGTGAAAGCAGCTGCGTTGCTAGTAGCGAGTGTCCGCCAAGTTCAAAGAAATTATCATGAATGCCCACTTGCTCTACTTTAAGCACTTGTGCCCAAATTTGTGCCAGTATTTGTTCAACTGGAGTACGGGGGGCTACAAATTTTTCTGGTAACGTGCTTTGTAATTCCAGCTTTGCCAACGCGCGGCGGTCTAATTTGCCGTTGGATGTTAGAGGTAAAGACTCCAGCAACACAAAAGTGTTTGGCACCATGTACCCAGGCAGCTGATTTGCGAGGAACTGACGCAGTTCTTGGGCTGTCGGGAATTGTTCCAATGGTACTACGTATGCCACTAAACGTTTGTCATCTCGTTCATTCTCTGTTACTAACACTACACTTTCCCAAACGGCTGGGTGTTGCGCTAGTAATGCCTCGATTTCTCCCAACTCAATGCGGAAACCGCGAATCTTTACTTGCTGGTCAATTCGCCCTAAATACTCCAACTCGCCATTCGGCAAATAACGAGCTAAATCACCTGTTTTATATAATTTTGCTTCGCGTATAAATGAATTATTAAATGGGTTAGAAATAAACCGTTGTTGTGTCAATTCAGGACGATTTAAATAGCCGCGCGCGACCCCAGCACCACCAACGTACATTTCGCCTGGAACACCAATTGGTACAGGCTGTTTGTATTCATCTAGCACATACACTTGTAAATCGGGAATTGGACGACCAATTACGCTTGCCGTACCATTCAAATCGGAAGAGCTTAAGGGACGATAGGTAACATGTACAGTGGTTTCTGTAATTCCATACATATTAACTAATTGGGGCATCTTGTCGCCATGTCGCTCAAACCAAGGTTGCAAACTCTTAAGTTCTAAGGCTTCTCCACCGAAAATTACCAAGCGTAACTTCAAATCGCTACTAGTTGCAATTGATTGTTCGGCTTGAATCAACTGGCGGAAAGCTGAAGGTGTTTGATTAAGAATTGTTACTTTTTCTTGACATAATAATTTATAGAAGGATTCGGGCGATCGTGTGACCATGTAGGGCACTATTACCAGTTTTCCACCATACAGCAAAGCACCCCAAATTTCCCAAACAGAGAAATCAAAGGCGTAAGAATGGAACATTGTCCATACATCATCTTGATTGAAGTGATACCAAGAGTTTGTTGCTTCAAATAGACGAACTACATTTGAGTGATTAACTAAAACGCCTTTGGGCTTACCTGTGGAACCAGAAGTGTAGATAACGTATGCCAAATTATTAGGCGCCGTGATGTTTGTCAGGTTTGACTCGCTTTGGGCAATTTTTTCCCAGTCGGTGTCTAAGCAGACGACACGCGCGTGATGCTTGGGCAAAGATTCTATAAATTGCTGCTGACCCAACAGCACCGAAACTTGAGCGTCTTCTAACATGAAGCTTAAACGCTCAGTTGGATAATCAGGGTCAAGCGGCACATACGCTCCACCTGCCTTGAGAATTGCCAGCAGTCCCACCATCATTTCTAGTGAGCGCTCCGCACACAAACCGACCAGTACATCGGCTCCTACACCCAATGAGCGCAAGTAATGTGCCAATTGGTTCGCGCGACAGTTCAACTGTTGGTATGTTAGAGACGCGATTAATCGCGTCTGTACATCTTGAAATACAACTGCTACAGCATCTGGGGTACGCTGAACCTGCTCCTCAAATAACTGATGGATACACTTATCCTGGTAATAGTCTACTTGAGTGTTGTTCCACTCCCCTAACAATTGATGACGTTCTGCGGTTGTTAATAGTGGTAATTCTGCAATTCCTGCTTTGGGATTAGCAACAATTGCTTGTAGTAAAGTTTGAAAATTTTGGGCTATATGAGTAATTGTAGCTGCATCAAATAAATCAGTACTGTAAGACCAAATGCCCTCTAAACCTCCTGAAACTTCCCAGTAGTTCACTTCCAAATCAAACCTGACCATTTCATCGACTGGCAAGGATATTTTCTGGGTAGTTAAACCTGGCAAATCCCAAAAAGACTGTGAGGCATTCTGGAGGGAAAACATCACCTGTACCAAGGGATTACGACTCAAATCTCGGTCTGGCTGTAGCTTTTCAACTAACATCTCAAAGGGCAAGTCTTGATGGGCATAGGCTGACAAAGTTGTTTGCCGCACTTGCGCTAAGAAGTCAGCAAAGCTGGGGTTGCCAGAGAGATCGCCCCTTAATGCTAGGGTATTAGCAAAAAAACCTATTAGCTGCTCGACGCTCTTGTTGTTGCGGTTAGCGATTGGAGAGCCAACAACAATATCTAACTGACGACTATAACGCGAAATTAAGACCAAAAAAGCTGCCAGTAAAGTCATAAACAATGTGCTGTCTGACTCTTGGCTCAACTGCTTAAGGCGTTGTGTGAGATTTCGATCCAGTTGAAAACGCTCAACTCCACCACGGAAGCTTTGAGCTGGGGGACGTGGTCGATCCGTAGGCAGTTCTATTACAGCAGGGGCATCTGCTAACTGTTGCTGCCAGTAATTAAGTTGGCGATCAAGGACTTCCCCTGTCAACCATTGGCGCTGCCAAACGGCAAAGTCAGCATACTGGATGGGTAATTCAGGTAGTGGGTAGGGCAATCCTTGAGCGAAAGCTGCGTATAGCTGAGATAACTCACGTTTAAAGATGTTTAAAGACCAGCCATCGTAGATGATGTGGTGCATCTTCAACAGCAGTACATACTCCTGCTCACTCAGTTGGAGTAGAGTAAATTGTACTAAAGGCCCAACAGCTAGATCGAAAGGCTTGGATGCCAGAGACTTCGTTATTTGCTGAATCTGGTCAATTTGCTGTTGCGCTGATAACTCCTGCAAGTTATAGATTGGCAAAGTTAAGGCAGTGGGAGGAGCAATGACCTGGACTGGTTTTCCGTCTACGGTGGGAAAAGTCGTTCTTAAAACCTCGTGGCGCCCAATCAGTTCACTAAGGCTTTGTTCCAGTGCAACTACATTCAGTAGCCCATTTAGCCTCTGAACATCCAACATATTATAAGAACGACTGTCTGGTGACAAATGGTGCAGAAACCAGAGTCGCTGTTGGGCAAAAGACAGTGGTAACTCACCGTCCCGTGGCACTCTTTGAATGGGCAATTGATAAGAAGTTTTAACCTGCTTTGCTTGCTGTAAAAATAGAATTATTTCTGCTTTACGCCCAGCTATTTCCTGACGTAGCGTCGGAATTAACACCCCTTCAGGTGCGTGACAGCGCAAGCGATCGCCATCGGTTTCTAGCTCAATACTTAAGTTTGTTAGGTGACGAACGAATTCAAAGGTGCTGTTAGCCATGCTTAAAACTCCACTACCTCGCTACTGACTTTTTCAATTGATAACTGTGTTACTAAATCCACTACTTCTATGTAGGCTGCTATCCCAGCTACTGTGGGAGACTCAAATATCGTCTGTATAGATAGATCAATTCCAAAAGCTGAGTTGATCTCTGACACAACTTGGGTAGCTAGCAGCGAATGACCACCAAGCTCAAAGAAGTTATCTTTGACACCAATACTTTCAACTCCTAAGACTTCGCTCCAGATTTGAGCGAGTTGAGCTTCAATGAGCGTGCGAGGTAAAACAAAGCCAGTGGAAAGATTTCTGGTAGCTGTATCAGGTGTTGGTAGGGCGCGACGATCTACCTTACCATTGGGTGTTAAAGGCAGGGCATTAAGGACAACAAAAGCTTGCGGCGCCATGTAATCGGGTAGCTTCTGGTTGATATATTCACGCACCTGCGGCACGAGTTTCTGGACTAACTTGCCGTGTAGGGGATTGTTAGTGTAGTCAGTCCAGGGTTTTGTAGTGACGGTTGAACTATCCCAAAAAGCGTAGGCATTGGTATAGTTTGAACCATTGCGGCAGAAAACTACATCATAACAACCATCCTGGCTACTTTCCCACCAACTTAGATAGACAGTATAACCGAGTTGCTGCCCCAACTGGCAAAACTGCTCTGGATTAACACCAACTGTTGGCTGTTGTGCAAGTAATTCCCGCAGTTGCCCGACTGTTTCGACATCAGGGGTATTTTCTAGCCATTGCCAAATCTGCAATGCTTGCTGTACCCGTTGATTCGGCACACGTCTAATCCCCAACAGTTGTGGCTGTTGGAGCAATTGATTTTGAATTTGTGTAAACGAAAGCCCCTCTAGTTGCCAATTTAACCAAGGAACTATTGTTGTTTTGACATTAGTACCGACATAAAGGGTAACATCATAGCGGAATTGGGTTAGCTCATTTTGAGCGTAACCACGTTTGGGCTGAATCTCCACCCAACCAATTTGGGGGAAACGTGTTTGGAGGGCGATAAAAAACCTAGGGTCAATAAGCAATTCTTCTTCAGCAGCGACACTATAGTTTACTATTCGCTGCCATTGCTCAATACTTGTAGACTCAGAAGCTTGGGACAACTGCACTGCTGCATGGTATGGCTCCAGTAATGGCAAGCTACGGACATCGCCCACGAATAGCGTACCCTTTTGACCAATTGCCACCATTGCGCCTTCTATAACCTGCAACAGGTACTCAATGCTGGGGAAATACTGCACGATTGAGTTTAAAATTACAGTGTCGAATTCTCCAGTAGGGATGCCTTCAAAGTTATCTGCCATTTGGTGCAGCAACCGCACATGTTCTAGACCCTCAACCGTGGCGCATACTTGCTTAACGTGCTGTATAGCGCCGATGGAATAATCGGTTCCCCAATACTGTTGACAATGCTTCGCAAGACGAGATAGTAGTAATCCTGTTCCACAACCAATTTCTAATACATGCTGTGGCAAGTTAGCTTTAATTCGGTTGACTGTACTCTCAACCCACTCTTGCATTTCCTGGTCTGGGATGGGCTGTTTGGTATAACTACTGTTCCAACCAGCAATATTAAATGTGAGGTCATCTGTAGATGCTTGATGGCTGTAGAGTTGTTCATAGAGCGTTAGCCAATCACTAACATACTCACTTTGCCATTGAGCAACCTGTTGGGGTAATGTTTGACGATGAAGAGCAGGTACTAAGTAAGCTACCAGACGTTTATCGCTAGGTATGTCTTCTCTAACTACCACAACACTCTCTTGGACTAAGGGGTGTTGATTCAAAACTGCTTCAATTTCTCCCAGTTCGATCCGAAAACCGCGAATCTTCACCTGATGATCAATCCGACCAAGAAACTCAATATTCCCATCACTCAGGTAACGTGCCTTATCTCCAGTTTTGTAGATTTCCGTAGAGACGCGATTAATCGCGTCTCTACACGGATTGAGAATGAATTTTTGGCTAGTTAGCTCTGGTCGATTGAGGTATTGTTTTGCTAAACCATCACCCCCGATATAAATTTCTCCTGGTACACCAACGCCAACTGGCTGTAGTTGGGGGTCTAATAAATAGATTTGTGTGTTGGCAATCGGGCGCCCGATGGGAATAGTTGTAGCGTCTTCGGGAACATCCTGCACTAAGTACCAAGAAGTAAATGTTGTATTCTCCGTCGGCCCATAAACATGAAGCAGTCGCTGTGGCGCCCCATTCTTCAGTACCTCTTTAACCCATTTAGGATCGACAGCTTCGCCTCCAAATAGAAGATGCCGTATTGAATTGAAAGCAGAGGGGACTTCCTGAGCAATTTGATTAAACAAGGCAGTTGTCAAAAATAAGACACTGATACCTTGCGCTCGAATAAAGGTTGCAAAGTCTTTGGGTGAAAGCGCCAACTCTTTGCTCACTCCCACCAACCGCGCTCCATTAAGTAACGCTCCCCAAATTTCAAAGGTAGCAGCGTCGAAAGCGTAATTTGAGGCTTGTGCAATTACATCTTTTGGTTCTATGTTGATGTAGTTTGTGTTGATTACCAAGCGGTTTATTGATCGGTGATTAACAGCAACTCCTTTGGGTTGACCCGTTGAACCTGAAGTGTAGATGACATAAGCGAGATTATCAGATGTCACTTTCGCCGTGGGGTTTTGCTTGCTTAAGAGAGCAATTGCTGCTGCATAGGTATCATAACAAACGACGCGCGTTAGGTTTTTGGGAATAACATCGGCGAATTTCTGCATTGTCAACAGCACCGATATCTGAGTGTCTTCTATGATGAAGGCTAAACGCTCTTTAGGATACTCTCTATCTAAAGGTACATACGCTCCACCTGCCTTGAGAATAGCTAATAACCCGACCACCATAGATACAGAACGTTCGACACAAATGCCCACCAGCACACCTGGTTTCACGCCCAGTTCTTGCAGATAATGTGCCAATTGATTTGCCCGTTCATTCAACTCCTGATATGTTAGGGACGTGACATGTCGCGTCTGTACATCTTCAAATACCACAGCGACTGCATCAGGAGTCCGTTCAACTTGAACTTCAAACAAATGATGGATACATTGGTCACTTGGGTAATTTGTATAGGTGTTGTTCCACTCTACTAACAATTGCTGCCTATCTTGTGCTGTTAGTAGAGGTAATTGGCTGACAGATTGTTCTAAGTTACTGGCAATCGCCGTTAATAAATTCTGGAAATGTTTCATCATGCGGGCAATAGTTGCCGCATCAAATAAATCGCTGCTGTAATAGCAAAAGCCTTCAAGACCTTCGGGAACTTCCCAGAAGTGAACTTCTAGATCAAACCGTACCGCCTCAAGCCCCCAAGGCATTTTCTCGACCCTTAAACCAGGCATATCCCAAGGGTTGGTTGGCGCATTCTGAAGGGCAAACATAACTTGCACCAGTGGGTTGCGATCCAGGTTTCGCTCCAGTTGCAACTCTTCAACTAACATCTCGAAGGGTAAATCCTGATGCTCATAGGCATTTTGAGTTACCTTAAGCACCTGTTCCAGCAAGGCTTTCAACGTAAGTTCTTGAGACAGATCGAACCTCAGTGCCAAAGTATTGACAAAAAATCCAATTAACCCTTCAATTTCTTTGCGGTTGCGATTTGCAATTGGGGAGCCAACTACAAGGTCTGTTTGTCCACTGTAGCGAGACATTAGCACGACAAATCCCGTCAGCAGCGTCATAAACAGAGTTGTGCCAGACTTGTGGCTCAGTTGTCTAAGCGCAGAAGTTAGCTCGGCATCTATTTGAAACCGCTCTGTACCTCCTCGAAAAGTCTGGATAGCTGGGCGTGGGCGATCTGTTGGTAATTCCAACAAAGGTGGCGCCCCCGCTAACTGTTGTTTCCAGTAACTTAACTGACGTTCCAGTACTTGAGTTGTCAACCATTGGCGCTGCCAAATAGTAAAGTCAGCATACTGTACAGATAACTCTGGTAATTCAACCGCACTACCCGTGGTAATGGCTCGATAATGGGCAGATAGTTCGCGGTTCAAAACGCCTATTGACCAACCATCAGCAGCAATGTGATGAATAACTATCAGTAGTACATACTCATCAGTCGCAACTTGCCACATCTTGACCCGCAACACAGGGTCTTTAGCCAGGTCGAATGGTTTGTAGGCTTCTTTTATTGCTAGTTGCTCCACTTGTTTCCAAGGGTCTGCCACATTTTGTAAATCTACTACTGGCAACGTTATGGTTATATCGGGAACTATTACCTGTACTGGCTTATCATGCTTGATCTCAAAGCGAGTACGCAGAACTTCATGGCGCCCCACCATCTCCCTAATAGCCCCTTCCAAAGCTTTGATATTGAGATTCCCCACCAAACGCATCGCAAAAGGCATTGTGTAGGCGCCACTTTCACCTTCTAAGTGATGGAGAAACCACAAGCGTTCCTGTGCCCAAGATAGAGGTATATCTTGTCTCATGGAAACAGGTAAAATTGCAGGAACTGTCAAACTAGAACCAGTTTGAAGTGTACTTGAGATGAGTTCGCTTAACTGAGCAACTGTTGGTGATTCAAATAAGCAACGCAACGGCAACGAAATTCCAAATACTTCTGGCAAGCGAGAAATTACTTGGGTAGCTAGTAGCGAATGTCCCCCTAGTTCAAAGAAATTATCGTGAATGCCTACTTGCTCTAACCTCAGCACTTGTGCCCAAATTAATGCTAGTTTTTCCTCGTTCGGGTTGCGGGGTGGAACAAATTTGTCTACTATTTCACTACGTAAATCTGGTGCAGGCAAGGCGCGACGGTCTACTTTACCGCTGGGAGTCAGGGGTAGCGCTTCTAAAATGACAAAAGCACTGGGTATCATGTAATCTGGCAGTTTGGCTTTCAGGAATTGCCGCAGTTCACCCATTGTAGGTATCACCTCTTTTTGCGGCACTATGTAGGCGACTAACTGCTTCTGTCCAGGGTTATCTTCGCGCGCGATGACACAAGATACTTGCACATCGGCATGTTGATTTAGTAATGTTTCAATTTCTCCCAACTCGATACGGAAGCCTCGAATTTTAACCTGCTTGTCAATACGTCCCAGGTATTCAATATTGCCATCAGGCAAATAACGTACTAAATCTCCTGTTTTGTAGAGGCGTGAATGCTCGTCAGCACCAAAGGGATTGGGGATAAATTTCTCAAGTGTTAACTCTGGTCGGTTTAGGTAGCCTCGCGCTAAAGAGGCGCCACCAATGTACAATTCTCCTGGTACACCAACGGGTACAGGCTGTAGATGCTTATCTAGGACGTAGATTTGCGTGTTAGCAATGGGGCACCCAATTGGAGGAAGTAGCGGCCAAGTGTTGACGGAATTAGCCAAAGTATAAGTGGTAACTACATGGCTCTCCGATGGTCCATAATGATTGTGTAAAGTACAATCAGTTAGTTTACTTAACCATTGAGAAATAGCGGGAGTAATCTGCAACTGTTCCCCAGCAGTAATGATTTCTCTCAGATGACTATTAACTAACTCACTACCAACAGCGACTTCAGCTAGTTGCTGTAAGGCAACAAAGGGAACAAACAGTCTCTCAACAGCTTTTTCTTGAAGAAAACCTAATAAAGCGAAGGCATCTCGTCGCAATTCCTCCCCAATTAAGAACAATGTGCCTCCTGAAAACCAGGTAGAAAACATTTCTTGGAAGGAAACATCAAAGCTGACAGGAGCAAATTGCAGTGTTTTTGCCCCGCCAGAAATTGTCATATTTTGCAGTTGCCATAGCATCAAATTGCAAAGTGCAAGCTGATTCATGGCCACACCTTTAGGTTGGCCTGTAGAACCTGAAGTGTAAATCACATAAGCCAAGTTAGTAGCTTGTACATCAGTGATTGGATTGTTTTGGCTCGACTGAGAAATTTGGCGCCAGTCAGTATCTAAACAAACAAGCTGCGCTTGATGCCTAGGTAATTTTTCAAACAGTTGCTGTTGAGTCAAAAGTATCGAAACATCTGCATCTTGTAACATGAAACTTAAACGCTCTTGGGGATACTCTGGGTCAAGTGGTACATAAGCTCCACCTGCCTTGAGAATGCCCAAAATTCCCACTACCATTTCTAATGAGCGTTCTACACAAATACCTACCAGCGTATCTGGTTTTACGCCTAACGAGCGTAAGTAATGCGCCAATTGGTTCGCGCGACAGTTCAATTGTTGATATGTTAGAGACGCGACATGTCGCGTCTCTACATCTTCAAACACCACTGCTACAGCATCCGGGGTACGCTCTACCTGCTCCTCAAACAACTGATGAATACACTTATTAGAGGGATAATCTGCATTAGTATTGTTCCACTCCACTAATAACTGCTGTTGCTCAGTTGCTGTTACTAAAGGTAATTGCGAAATTCGCTCATTTGGGTTAACAACAATACCTTCGAGCAATGTCACAAAATGCCCTACCATCCGGGTAATTGTAGTTTGATCAAATAAGTGACAGTTGTACTCTAAACTTCCACTTAGTCCCTGCTCACTCTCCGTTATCGACAAGGTTAAATCATACTTAGCCGTCGAGTTTTCGATTTCTAAGCGAGTTAGAGATAAACCAGGCAATTCCAATTTTCCAGGCGGCGTATTTTGCAAAATGAACATTACCTGAAACAATGGAGAGTAGCTGAGGTTTCTTTCTGGCTGCAAAGCTCCTACCACTTGCTCAAACGGCACATCTTGGTGAGCATAGCCATCTAAAGCCACTTGGCGTACTCTTTGCAGTAACTCCCAAAAGCTAGGATTCCCAGAAACGTCAGTACGCAACACCAAAATATTGACAAAAAAGCCGATGAGAGATTCTATTTCGCTACGGTTGCGGTTCGCTATTGGAGAGCCGACGATAATATCTTCTTGATTGCTGTAGCGCGATAGTAAGATGACAAAGCCACTCAGCAAAGTCATAAATAATGTAGCGCCTGACTTTTCGCTGAGGCTTTTGAGTTTTTGAGTCAGATGATAATCAAGCTGAAAGTGTTCGCTGCCACCACGGTTTGTCTGCATTGGTAGGCGCACTCGGTCGGTAGGAAGAGGAAGCAGCGGAGGCGCCCCTGCTAATTGTTGCTTCCAATATTCCAGTTGAGTCTCCATCACTTTCCCTTGCAGCCACTGCCTCTGCCAAACGGCAAAGTCTGCGTACTGAATGGATAATTTAGGCAGAGGAGAGGGTTTGCCAGTGGAAAAAGCTGTGTACAAGGTTGTCAGTTCGCGCCACAAAACACCTTCTGACCAGCCATCAAAGACAATGTGGTGGAGACTACTGAGTAGCAGATATTCATTTTCATATAGCTGCACTAGGGAAAACCGCAACAGCGCTTCTTGTTCTAAATTAAAGGGTTGTTGAACTTCGTTCTTGACCAGTTGCAAAACTTGAGTTTCTCTTTCCCTTTCAGGAAGTTCATGAAGATTAACTACAGGTAACGTCAAGTAGAGACTGGGAGCAATTACCTGAACAGGCTTGTTTTCTGAAGCTAAAAACCTAGTTCGCAATACTTCATGACGTTGGATAATTTCATTGAGACTATGCTCTAATGCAGAAACATTTAGCAAACCCTGAAGGCGAAAAGCAAAGGAGACATTATAAGTAGAGCTATCTAGTTGCAACTGATAAAGGAACCATAATCTTTCTTGAGAAAAAGACAAAGGTAGGTGTTCATTCCGAGATACAGGAATCAACGCTGGAGCTTGATTTTGCAAATCAAGAATGGCTCTAATCGCTTGCCAGATATTTTCTCCTGTTTTGACTGGCTTGTTTGACTCTAATGGATTTATTTCAGCAGAATAGCTCATTGTAGTCTTCTTTATTCACGTTCTTAGGAATATGCTTAAGTCTTTAATTTCGCAAAAAATCGTTGATAAAAATTATCAACCTTGCTTTTCATGGATAAGTTTTACAAGAGTTGCTATGCTTTGAAAATTTTCTGCATTTATATCATTAGCTGCAAATTTAATATCAAAACTATTTTGGAGTTTAAGCACAAGCGTCATGGCATTTATAGAATCTAAACCCATGCTAAAAAGATTGCTTGAGTCTGACAAATCTTCACTCTTCATATTTGGTAAAACGTTTATAATTACGCTTTTAGTTTCTTGTTTAATTACATCAATATTTTTCATGAGCTTACAGGTTGTGAGAAATTATCAACTAAGTTCTTTCTTAATACCTTGCCTAATGGGCTTTTGGGAATCTCATTACGAAATTCGACAATTTTCGGTACTTTAAAATCAGCTAACTTGTCTTTACAGTAAGATAAAATATCTTTTTCTTGACAAATGCCTCCGTTTTGAGGTACGATTACTGCCTTGATAATCTCTCCTGCATACAAACCTTTGATGCCAACAACGACAGCTTCTTTAACTTGATTATGAGTTATCAAGATATTTTCTATTTCTAGTGGATCAACTTTGTGACCTCCTGTATCAATGAAGATTTGCTTTCTACCAGTAACATAAACACGCCCAACTTCATCTTTCTTACCTAAATCCCCAGTTAAAAACGACCCATTTTGAAATACCTGTTGATTTAGTTCTGGTTTGTTACAATATCCTGTAGTCAGAGCTTGACTTTTGATAACTATCTCTCCAATACTTCCATTTGGTAGTTCTTTTCCTGCATTATCAATAATTTTAATGTCAATATTTTTTAAAGGAAAACCTACAGAATCATAGGTAGTTTTTATGTTTTCATCTAAATTAATTGCAACAGAACCAGCTTCTGTACAACCATAAAGTTGTCTCACAGGAATGCCAAATCTCTGAATAAATTTATCAAAAATATCTTTTGATAGAAAGTTACCTGCACAAAAACATAGTTTTAGTGTGGAAATATCAACTTCAGTTTCAATTGGTGTTTCTGCTAGGGTGTTAAAAATATAAGGAACACCTGGTAAAATAGTAATTTTCTCTTTTTCTATAAGTTCTAATACCCTCGAACGTCTAAAAACAAATGGCACTTCAACGGTTTTTCCTTGATTTGAAACTTGTTCTAAAATCACCAAAGTGGCGCCGTTATGTATAGCAGCTAACAAGCAATTTCCTAAACCATGCGCGTGATACAGTGGCACTATACATAAAATATTATCGGATGGAGATATATTAGTGGTTTCAGTAAAGTTTATAAATTCGTGATATAAATTACTTTGAGTTCTACATACTCTTTTAGGTCTACCCGTAGAACCAGAGGAATATTGATAAAGAGCATCTCCTTTAAAAGGTGAGATATTATCTGTAATTATGGGTATACTTTCCGTAGTAATTGATTTATCTGCTTCTTTGGTAAACAAACAAATATCATCAAGGACAATTAATTCTATTTTCTTGTTTGTTTTTGAGATGATATGACGGCAAAATTCAGCATGATTACTATCGGTAATAATTGCACTAGCATTGCTGTCAATAATGTAGTAGCTAAGTTCTTCTTCTTTAAGGAGAGGATTAATTGGCAAAACTATCGCTTCCAGTTTAAGAGTAGCATTAAAAGCAATCGCAAATTCTGGGCTGTTAGGCAAAATTAACGCTATACAGTCACTAGTAACGATATCAATCGTTTTTAGATGGTTACTTAAATGTTGAATACTAGCATAAAATTCTCGATAGCTAATCCTTAATTTATCATAAGCGATTGCAGTTTTTTCAGGATAGTTTTTAACAATTTCAACAAGCCTATTTTCTAACATTGTTACCTCAAATATTAAAATTATATAGGTTTTAGCAACTTACTTTGCATTTATTTATAAATTGCATTTGTCTGATTTTACTAACTTAATTATTTGCAGAATTTAGCTAATAGTTAATTAAATGATTAAATTCCTTTCGCAAAATAGCTTTCGGGAAATTTTTCTGTAATCATTATTATAGGCTTTTTGTTAGAAAAAACTCTATAAGTACGAGACAGTATTTTGTCTTCTCTTGCTATATTAAAAAACTCCGATAAGTCTTCAGCTATTTCTATAGCTGAATCGATTATTTCTTTAAATGTCTCAAGTTTATGTTCTAACCAGAGCCTACCCATCGGTTCCTGCGACTGGATTAGTCTGGACTTTAACTTGGCATCTAGTCTTTCAGGTACAATTATTGATTCAGCATAAATAAAATTTTTCAGGCTAATTTTTCCTTGTAATAAGATTTTTCTCTCAATTACTTGAGTGTCAACATCCAAGTCTAATGCTGGAATATATTTCATAGTTTTAACAAACTTTTCTGATAATTTTACTAATTGAATTTTTTCCAATAAATAAGCTTCTAATATTTCCGTCAATGTACCATCAGTTGTTAATATAATTCTCTGAAAAGCACTTAAATTAAGTGGCTCAATATACCTATCTATTAAGGTTTGATGCATACTTTACCTTAGATTATATACTTCATTATTGTTTTCGTGCTGCTTGAGATTTATCCAATATTTATTTAGCTTTGTTGAACTATATTGGATTATTCAAGGTAATCGGGTATAAAGTTTTTTTTCCCGACCTCCTCCAGTCAAATTGCTATTTTACAAAATATCACTATTATCCTTACGAGTTTTCTTGCAACACCTCCACTTGAAAAAAATATTTGGAACTTCATCTTACAAAATATCTCACAATCACAAATAAAATGCAACAGTACTTAAGATAGTTAAATGGACAGTTAAGCAAATATTTCATGTCCTGTTAAGACAGTTAAGACAGTTAAGACAGTTAAGACAGTTAGCAGATATTTTAATGGACAGTTAGGACAGTTAAGCAGATATTTGAAAGAATCAAAATAGAAAATAAAGAATAGTTATAAAATATAACTTATTTACTTCTAGGGTGTGTTCGCGAAGTAACAACTATAGTATGATGGCTACAGCCGATAAAATCGCAAGGTAGTTTTTGGCGTGCTTTCCCTACCGTGTAAGTAGGTCGGGCAGAACTACTTGAGTCGGTTGAGTAGAATTTTTGCAAGATATTATATTTATTAAGATTTTCGCGAAATAGTATCAAATAGAAGATGGGTTTTAACGTACAAAGTTAGTTTTTTATCAATACAAAAGTCCTAATAAAGCTTTGGAGATGAAAATTTGTGACAAATAATAATATAGATACGCGATTTGTTTTGACGTTCGATGGTCAAGATGATTACATAGATTTTGGTAAAAATGATGTTAGCGGTGTTTTTGCTGAGGGAAGTTCAGCTTTTACAGTTTCCGGATGGGTCAATGCTCATCGATTAAGAAATAAAGCAACTACCTATAGAACACATAATGTTTTTTTTGCTCGTTCCTCAGATAGATATAGCGATAATTTTGAGTTTGGTATCAGTGAGTCGGGAAGCTTAGATGTATATATTGATGAGAAAGTTGACAATGTGATCAAAACCTTTGGCAATGGGGAATTAACTGTCGGACAATGGCACTTCTTTGCTATTGTTTTTAATCAAGGTCAACTAACGATATATCTTGACGATAGTGAGTATACTGGCTCTTTGGCGGGTCGCTCTCTAAACAAAGCAACTAGTTCTCTAACTCTTGGCGCCACTTTACACAATAACGTATATTTCACAGGTCAATTAGCGAACATTAGCGTTTGGAATTACCCTTGTTCCCAAACCCAAATCCAAAGCCAACGGTATCAGCCTATAGCTGGAAATGAAGAAGGATTAGTAGCTTACTGGGCATTAGACGAAGGAGAAGGGGCAACTGTCCGAGATCTAACTGGAAATTCCCGTGAAGGAAAGTTACGTGGCAATCCAATTTGGGATGTAGCAGAATTTCCATTTACGTCTCCACAATCTCTCAATGAGAGCGAGACACAAGATCAAGCATCAAGTAGTTTAGAGGAATCCCCTTTAATTGAAACAATAGTACCACAAGAAGCCACGACTGAAGCCACGACTAATCAGAGCGAGACACAAGATCAAGCAACAAGTAGTTTAGAGGAGAATTCCCCTTTAATCGAAACATTAGTACCACAGTCAGCCACAACTGAAGCGACGACTAATGAGAGCGAGACACAAGATCAAGCAACAAGTAGTTTAGAGGATAACTCCCCTTTAGTCGAAACATTAGTACCACAAGAAGCTACAACTGAAGCGACGACTAATCAGGGCGAGACACAAGATGAAGCAACAAGTAATTTAGAGGAGAATTCCCCTTTAATCGAAACATTAGTATCACAAGAAGCCACAGCTGAAGCGACGACTATGGCGCCAGTGGTAGTGCTGGTAGGACAAGTCGAAACAGCCCAAACCACACAAAGCGAATCAGACAATATGCAACAGCAGGAACAATCAGAAACATTAACCCAGGAGCAAGCGGGAACTGTGAATACGGCAGCTAATCCCAAATATAAAATACTTGCCATTGATGGAGGGGGTATTCGAGGCATTATCCCAGCAATGGTACTAGCAGAAATTGAAAAGCGGACACAAAAGCAGATTTTTAGTTTGTTCGATTTCATTGCTGGCACTTCAACCGGAGGAATTCTTGCACTTGGACTGACTAAACCTCGATTAAATTTAGATGTATCTGATCGCGAGCCGATTGCTGAATACAGTGCCCAGGAGCTTGTTAAATTATATGTTGAGTATGGGGTTGAAATATTTTACGAGCCATTGTTTGAAAGATTACTCGGTCCTCTAGAGGACATATTTATCCAGCCCAAATATCCTTCTAAGGGCAGAGAAGAAATTTTACGGCAATATTTTGGAGATGCTCCTTTAGACAAAAATCTGAAAGAAGTTTTTGTCACTAGCTATGATATCGAGCAGCGAATTCCTGTATTTTTTACCAACAAACTTGAAAAACAACAGACAGAATCTCGGAAGTTCCGTAAGTTATGTGGAAGTTTTACAGTTTTAGATGCAGCATTAGCGACTAGTGCCACTCCTACTTATTTTGCTCCCCATCATATTCCTACTACCCATAATACCAATAGATATTATACTTTAGTAGATGGAGGGTTGGTAGCTAATAATCCTGCTTCTTTGGCTATTTTGGAAGCGCAAATAAGTAGACAACAAAACGAACAACTCCTTAATACAAAAGATATATTGGTAGTCTCATTAGGTACTGGCTCCCTAACTAGTGTCTATCCTTATCATGAAGTGAAAAATTGGGGATTTTTACAATGGGGAAGACCGCTTTTAAATATTGTGCTTGATGGTGGTAGTGAAGTAGTCGCCGGAGAATTAGAACGGTTGTTTGAGTCTAATAAAGAAACAAAAAATTATTACCGATTCCAAACCTTCTTAACTGGCAAATTAGAAGAAATAGATAATGTCAAACTGGACAATATCCGCGAACTAAAAGTGGCAGCAAATCGAATGATTGCCGAAAAAAGCAAAGAAATCGATGAGTTGTGTAGTATTTTATTAAACTAAATCTTATCGCTTGAAATTTTTGAGCAAGCAGGCGTATATGCAACTAATCATAATTTTAAAGGACACAGTGGCGATCCAACGGGCAAAAACTATTTGGCTTCTCCAAGAACGGTGGCGATATCAGCCGTGAAAGGAAAAATAAGCCACAATCTTGATTAAAGATCAAGCTCTTAGGTTATGGTAAATATAGAAAAATTTACAAAATTTTAACCCCATCCAAGCCTGAGTGATTTTTATTTAGCCTAGTATAATTTGAAAGAAGTTTTCTTATTTACAAAGGCTTCTGTTGTTTACCCTTAGTAATGTTTTCACCAAAACGTAAGGATTTTAGGTAATTACAATGGACGAAATAGTTAAAAAGCTTGCTGGTCTAGGTCTTCCAGGCATAATACTTGTGATTCTAGCAGCTACAACAGGAGGTAGTTCTGCCGCTATTGCTGCCGCCCTCACAGCGGTAGGAGGACCATTTGGCATTCTCGGAGGTATAGGCTTGCTTGGCCTGGTAACAGTTGTAGGGGATGCCGTAGCCGGATTTGGGATTGAAGCCATTCTCAAAGCTGTCTACGCTGAACGTAGCAAAACAGAATCTGCGAGATTTCTCCTCAAAGAAATTGAAGATTTACCCATTTCAGATGAGCTAAAACTCAAACTGAAAAATCAAGTTAGCCCACCAGGCACTACTTATACTGTACCAACTGAGGAACCAAGAACAGTTGAAATTGTTGATGAATAATTTCACTGTACGAATTAATTAAATGCCGTAGGATAGGCCGGACAGCCTGTCCTACATATAAACGGACATAAAAATGGACAGGCTAGAAGCCTATCCTACAAGATAATTTATTTCTTACACTCATTTGATTAAGTATATGCAAGAAATTTTGGTTGGCTCAACTCATTCTATTGATGATTCTGCTTTAACTGAGCAGGAGCAACATAAAATATTGGTGGAATGGAATGATACAACGGTGGATTACCCCAAACATTTGTGTATACATCAGTTATTTGAAGCACAAGTAGAAAAAACTCCAAATAATATTGCCGTTGTCTTTAATAATCAGAAATTTACTTATCAAGAGTTAAACCACCGAGCCAACAAAGTAGCACATTATCTGCAATCAAAGGGTGTAGGAACAGAAACACTGGTAGGAATTTGCGTTGAGCGCTCTTGGGAAATGGTAGTAGGATTATTGGGTATTCTCAAGGCGGGTGGAGCATATGTACCGTTAGACCCAACATATCCTCAAGAACGTTTGAGTTTTATGCTGGCAGATTCTCAAGTGCAGGTGCTGTTAACTCAGCAAAAGTTTGTTGCAGGGTTTACCGAAAGCGGAGTGAAGACGGTTTGTCTGGATACTGAGTGGGAATTAATTAACGGGCGCCTTCTAAACCCTACTAGTAATGTAACGGCTCTTAACTTGGCTTATGTAATTTATACCTCTGGTTCTACAGGAACACCAAAGGGAGTAGCTGTACCACATCGGGCTGTCAATCGCCTAGTATGCAACACTAACTATGTGCAGTTTGACAAAAGCGACCGCATTGCCCAAGCCTCAAATGCTTCTTTTGACGCAGCCACTTTCGAGATTTGGGGTTCTCTCCTGCATGGGGCTACGCTGGTGATCATTCCTCAGAATATTGTGCTTTCACCCCAGCATTTTGCAGCGTGCATACGCGAACAAAAAATTAGTGTATTATTTTTAACGACATCCTTATTTAATCAGTTAGCGAGTATTGTTCCCTATGCATTTAAAGACCTGCGATACTTGCTAATTGGCGGCGAAGCTTTAGACCCTAAATCGGTCAAAGCAGTTCAACAAAATGGGGCGCCACAGCAATTGCTAAATGGTTATGGTCCGACTGAGAGTACAACATTCTCTTGTTGGTATCTGGTGCAAGATGTTCCAGAGGGGGCAACAAATATACCCATTGGGCGCCCAATTTCCAATACAACAGTCTACATACTAGACTTAAAACTTCAACCAGTTCCTATTGGGACTCCAGGTGAATTATATATTGGCGGCGACGGTTTGGCACGAGGTTACCTAAACGCAAGAGAGTTAACAGAACAAAAATTTATTTCCAACCCCTTTGACAATTCAAAAGAGAATTCCTTCATATGCGAAGCAAAATTATACAAAACAGGTGATAAGGCGCGCTTTTTACCAGATGGCAACATTGAGTTTCTGGGTCGAGTCGATAATCAGGTGAAGATTCGCGGCTTCCGCATTGAATTAGGAGAAATTGAGGCGCTTTTGAGTCAACATCCTGATGTATGTCAGGCAGTTGTCATCGTCCGTGAAGATATTCCTGGCGATCGGCGCCTTGTTGCTTATATTATCTTTAATCAAAAGCCAGAAGCGAACGCCACTACTTTAAAATGCTTCCTTGAAGAAAAACTGCCCAATTACATGGTGCCAGCAGTCTTTGTGATTCTCGACTCTTTCCCCCTTACTCCCAATGGTAAGCTGGATCGTCGGAACCTTCCAGCCCCTGAACGCTCACGCCCCGTTGAAGAAACCTTCGTGGCGCCGAGTAACGAAATTGAGGAAAAATTAGCGGTGATCTGGGCTGAATTACTGGGACTTGAGGAAATTGGAGTTAATGATAATTTTTTTCATCTAGGCGGTCATTCCCTAATCGCAACTCAGATGCTTTCTCGCGCGCGGGAATTCCAAGTTGAGTTATCCTTTAACCAAATATTTGAAAACCCCACCATCGCAAGTCTAGCTCAACTCATCGTACATACTAACAAAGAGCAACAGTGGCAACGTCCAGCCATAGAACGAATTCCCCATCAAGGACTTTTGCCAGTCTCCTTTGCCCAAGAACGAGTGTACTTCATTGAGCAATTAGCAGTAGAAAGCAACGCCTACCAATTCCAAGCAACTCTACGATTTCATGGTCAGCTTAATGTCGCAGTATTACAACAGTGCCTCAACGAGATTGTGCGGCGCCATGAAATCTTTCGCACGACTTACCCAGCGGTAAATGGGCAGCTATTTCAGGTCATCCACCCACACCAACCAATCAGTTTCACAATGATTGACCTCCAGTCATTCCCTAAAGATGAGCGTGAAGCTGAGGCAACTAAGCTAGTTGAGATAGAAGTACAAAAGAAATTTGACCTAAATCAACTACCATTAGTTAGGTGGGTTTTGTTGAAGTTGAGCGACCAAGAACATTTGTTGGTTCACATCGAACATCACATGATTCATGATGGCTGGTCATTCAACGTATTCCTGGGTGAGTTGGTGGAACTTTATCAAGCATTTTTTTTAGGTCATCCTTCCCCGCTAACTGAACCAGTCTTGCAATTTGCAGACTTTGCCCATTGGCAGCGACAGTGGGTCAAAAGCCAGGAAGCTCAAGCCCAATTGACCTACTGGCAACAGAAGTTATCAGGTAGTTCGCCCCTGTTAGAATTACCATTAGACCGTCCCCGACCAACAGAACAAACTTACCAAGGCGATCACATCAGGATGGAACTTCCCATCGACTTATGTGAATCACTTAGAGTTGTCAGTCGTCGAGAAGGGGTGACTTTATTCATGACGATGCTGGCAGGTTTCCTGGTAATGTTGCACCGATACACTGGGCAAGACGACATTAGCGTGGGAACAGCTGTTGCCAATCGGCGGATGCACTCGATAGAAAAGTTAATTGGCATGATTGTCAATAACTTAGTTTTACGTACCGACTTGTCAGGTAATCCGACATTTCGGGAGTTACTTGGTCGAGTGCGTTCCTGTACTATGGAAGCTTATGCTAACGAAGACCTACCCTTCGATAAAGTGGTGGAAGTTCTCAAGCCAATACGCAACTTGAGCCATAATCCCTTATTTCAAGTAATGTTCAGCTTCCATGATTCCCCCATGCCGGACTTAAGTCTCCCAGGCTTGGACATTAGCTTGCATGAACCTATCAGCAATAAATCTTCAAAATTCGATCTTGATTTTTTGGTCATTCCACGTCTTGAACAACGGGTGCAAAACGGTTCCAAAACAGGCGCCAAGGGAATTACCTTAGTCTTAGAATACAACAGTGACCTCTTCGATGCTGCTACAATCCAACGAATGCTAGAGCAGTATCAAAATTTACTAGATAAAATTGTAGCTAACCCAGAGCAGCATCTTGGAGAATTATCTCTGTTAACAGATGTTGAACAAAAGTTACTGGTGGAATGGAATCAAACTACCAAGAAATATACTGAGATAGACTGTATTCATATTTTATTTGAGGCTCAGGTGGAGCAATCACCTGATGCTGTAGCTGTACAAGATACTCAACAATTAACTTACCGTGAATTGAATGCGCGCGCCAACAAAATCGCACACTATTTACAAAGTTTGGGAGTTAAACCAGAAACTCTAGTAGGCATCTGCATTGACCGCTCCCTTGAAATGATTGTCGGTTTACTTGGCATTCTCAAAGCAGGTGGTGCTTATGTTCCCCTCGACCCTGCCTATCCCCAGGAGCGACTGGAATACATTCTCGAAGATACGCAACTGAGCATCCTGCTAACTCAACAAAGATTGGAGAACAAACTACCAGGTTATACCGGAAAAACAATTTGTTTAGATACTGACTGGCCAGTAATTAGTCAACACAGTACAGCTAATCTTATTAATGACGTTCAACTCCACAACCTTGCCTATATTATTTACACATCAGGTTCCACGGGTAAACCTAAAGGGGTGATGATTGAACATCGGTCACTGATAAATTTTGTCATGGCCGTCACCCACGAATATGGAATTAATGCAACTTCGCGCATTCTCCAATTTGCCTCCATCTGCTTTGACACATCCATTGAAGAAATCTTTCCTTGCCTGATAGCCGGTGCAACATTAGTACTACGCACAGAACAGATGTTGCACTCCAGCGATGAATTTTGGCGATTTTGCCAACAATACCAGTTAACTATTTTAGATTTGCCTACAGCATACTGGCATCAGTTGGTGGCGGAACTTAAGCCTCAAGATGAACGTATTCCTCCAAGTTTGAAAATTGTGATTATTGGTGGAGAAGAAGCTCAACTAGAAAAAGCTAAGCATTGGCATACTAGTACTGCTCATCTTCCCCATCCACCAGCATTATTTAATAGTTACGGGCCGACGGAAGCAACGGTCGTCACTACCCTACACCGTTTAAATTCCTCAGTTGCCACCTCTGTTTTAATTGGACGACCGATAAGCAATGTTGAAGTTTATATCTTAGATCAATATGTGCAAAGAGTGCCCATTGGAGTTTCTGGAGAACTGCATATTGGCGGAACTTCCTTAGCTAGAGGGTACTGGCAACGTCCTGAACTCACCGCAGAAAAATTTATCCAAAATCCGATTGCTTATGCTACTTGCGACCGACTCTACAAAACAGGTGATTTAGCAAGATTTCGAGCAGACGGCGCCCTGGAATATCTTGGTCGAGTTGACGATCAGGTAAAGGTGCGGGGTTTCCGCATCGAGTTGGGAGAAATTGAGACGGTGTTACGTCAACATCCACAGGTGTTACAAGCTGTCGTTGTTGCCCGTTCCGACATTCCCGGACAAAAGCGCCTAGTGGCTTACATTGTGCCGCACCTGCAGCAACCAAGTATCGAGGAATTGCGCCATTTTATCAAACAGAAGCTCCCTAATTATATGGTGCCAAGAGCATTCGTGTTGCTAGAAGCGCTGCCCATGACACCTAACCAAAAGGTAGATTATCGCGCTCTACCCACCCCCGAATTTTCTCGCAGTGTCGAAGATAAATTTGTTGCTCCGCGTACACCAACAGAAGAGAAATTAGCAGCAATCTGGTCAGAAATCTTAAAACTAGAAAAAGTCGGTGTCCACGATAACTTTTTTGAACTAGGTGGAGACTCTATCCTCAGCATCCAAATAATTTCCCGTGCCAATACTGTAGGTATCCAAATTGCTCCTAAACAGCTATTTAAGTACCAAACGGTTGCTGAGTTAGCTGCTGTGGCAGGCATAACTCGCTCGGTATTAGCCGAACAAGGGTTAGTTACAGGCAAGGTAGCGCTGACACCAATTCAGCAATGGTTTTTCGAGCAGAAATTGTCTCAACCTCATTACTTTAACCAGTCAGTATTGGTAGAAGTACCGCCATTGACAGATGAGCAATGGCAGCAAGTTGTACAACAATTGTTACTGCATCATGATGCTCTGCGTCTGCGGTTTGTGCAAGAAGGTGAATGGCAACAAATTAACGGCGCCGCGACCGAGACTGTGCCATTAAGTGTGATCGATTTGTCACACTTGTCAAAAGAGGCACAACAAAAAGCGATAAATGCTGCTGATGCTGAACTTCAGGCTAGTTTAAACTTATCCACCGGGTCTATCGTGCGAGTAGCCCTGTTTAAATCAGGCTTGAATCAACCAGATCAATTACTATTTATTATCCATCACCTAGCAGTAGATGGCATTTCCTGGCGGATTTTGCTCGAAGACTTGGCTATTGCTTACCAACAAATTAGCACAGGCGTTGCAATTAAACTACCACCGAAGACAACTTCCTTCCAAAATTGGAGTGACCGCCTAACAGAATATGGACAATCAGCAGCGATTGCCACAGAGCTAGATTACTGGTTAAATGAGTGTAATTCCAAAACTAGTTTGCCAGTAGATTATCCTTCAGCTACGGAGAACAACACCTTAGCTTCAACCGCTACTGTGTCGCTTTCTTTAAGTGAAGAAGAGACGCGCGCTTTATTGCAAGATGTACCCTTTGCTTACAAGACTCAAATTAATGATGTACTGTTGACAGCCCTAGTGCAAAGCTTTGCCCAATGGACACCAGAACGTTCCCTGGTCGTTGATTTAGAGGGACATGGACGGGAAGATTTATTTGAGGATGTAGATTTGTCGCGCACTGTGGGTTGGTTTACTACTTTGTTTCCCGTTCGCTTGCAGTTAGAAGAAGTTAATCATCCAGGAGAACCTTTAAAGTTAGTCAAAGAACAACTGCGCCGCATTCCCAACCGGGGCATTGGTTATGGTGTATTGCGATATTTAAACCAAAACCCAGCGATACGCAGAAAACTAGAGATGTTACCCCAAGCAGAAGTGAGTTTTAATTACCTTGGTCAGTTCGATCAGGTGCTTGAAGCATCTGATGTGTTGGTGGTTAAAGAATTTAAAGCTGAACAAAGCTTACTTAATAGGCGTAGCCATCTATTAGGAGTTAGCGGACTTATTCGTGCCTCTAAACTGGAAATGACTTGGGCTTATAGCGAGAAAGTTCACAAACGAGACACCATTGAACGCATCGCTTCCGGATTTATAGAGGCATTAAAAACTCTGATTGTTCACTGTCAGTCGCAAGAGTCACAAGGCTATACTCCTTCTGACTTTTCGGCTGCCAAACTTAATCAAAAACAGCTTGATAAATTCTTATCAAAAATTAATAAAGACAAAAATAAAGGCTAAAAATATCTCTCAATACTGACTAATCCCCCTACCGCGTATACACAAGTTTATAATAATTACTTTTCTTCTCTTTCTTTGTGCCCTTTGTGCCTTTGTGGTTCCTTAAAGAGATAAACCACAAAGGTCACAAAGAACACAAAGAGGGAAATACAAGGGGGTTATAAAGATGTGTGTACACCGTAGCCTTCCACGCGCTCTGTTGGGGGGATCAAATTCAAAACATCACAGAGGTAGTTTCGTGAACAACATCGATGATATTTATGAACTTTCGCCAATGCAACAGGGTATGCTCTTTCACACCCTATATGCACCAGAATCAGAACTATATTTTGAGCAATTGCTTTGTATCCTCAGTAAAGAATTAAATATTCCTGTATTTAAGCAAGCTTGGCATTCTGTTGTTGTACGACACCCAGTTTTACGCAGTGGGTTTTATTGGGAAGAGATAGAAAAGCCCTTGCAAATGGTGAGTAAGCAAGTGGAACTTCCGTGGGTGGAACTAGATTGGCGCCATTTAACACCCGATGAACAACAACAGCATCTAGAGGATTTTCTCAAAAGCGATCGCCAAAAAGGTTTTTCCCTTCATGTTGCCCCCCTGATGCGCTTTACCATTATCCATCTAGGGGAGCAGTACCAATTTATTTGGAGCCATCATCATATCCTCTTTGATGGCTGGTCAATGCAGATTGTTTTGAAAGAAGTTTTGGCATTGTATGAAGCTAATGTGCGAGGCGAACATTTAAACCTACAGAGCGTGCGCCCTTATCGAGATTATATTGATTGGTTACAGCAACAAGATATTGTTCAGGCAAAGAATTTTTGGCAACAAACTCTCCAAGGATTTGAAACTCCTACCCCTTTAGGAAGGAACAGAGGACTTCTGACTCTTAACAGGCAACAAGCAACATATGATGAGCAATATTTTCGATTATCTCAAACTTTTACTGACAAACTGCAGTATGCCGTGCGACAGCACCATTTAACCTTGAATAATTTGGTGCAAGGGGCGTGGGCGTTGCTACTTTCGCGTTACAGCGGGGAAAGCGATGTGGTCTTTGGTGCAACTGTATCTGGGCGCCCACCAAACCTGCCGGGAGTGGACTCAATGGTCGGTCTATTAATCAACACCCTTCCCATACGGGTAAAAGTTACAGCTTTAACAGAATTATTACCCTGGCTCAAGCATTTACAAACCCAAGCATTTGAGCAGGAACAGTATGCCTACTACTCCCTGGCAGAAATTCAACGCTTGGCTGATGTGAGTTCTGAAATAGCATTATTTGAGAGCCTTTTAGTATTTGAGAATTATCCGCTCGATTCTGCTGAACAGGAAAATAAAAAAACTTTAGAAATTAGTCATCTTCGTTGTTTTGAACGCACAAATTATCCTCTTACGGTGGTGGTTAATCCTCAATCAGAATTATCTGGCAGAATTGTCTATGATATGAATCGCTTCGACTCCGAGACAATTGCCCGCATGATTGAACATTTTCAAATATTGCTAGAAGCAATGGCAGCCAATCTGCAACAAGATATTTCACAATTATCTTTGCTTAGTGCAGCCGAACAACAACAATTAATTCTGCTAGAGAATCAACAAAAGATAGATTTTAATTATTATAAATGTATTCATAGTTTATTTGAAGAACAGGTAGAAAAAACCCCCAACGCAATCGCAGTTGTATATGAAAATGTAGAGACGAGACATGTCGCGTCTCTAACATATCAGCAGTTAAATAACCGCGCCAATCAATTAGCGCATTATTTACAAGCGCTAGGAGTTAAACCCGAAGTCAAGGTGGGAATATGTGTAGAGCGATCGCCTTTAATGGTGATAGGAATACTCGCTATTCTTAAAGCGGGTGGGGCTTATGTTCCTTTAGATTCCGCATATCCTTCAGAAAGACTGGCGTTTATGTTAGAAGATGTACAGGCGCCCATCTTACTAACACAAACTCATTTGTGCGAGGAGCTGACCATCCAGAATCAAACTGTCGTGAATCTTGATTTAGATTGGGGAATAATTGCCCAATATAAAGAAGACAATTTACACAGTGAAGTTAATCCAGAAAATTTAGCCTACATAATTTGTACCTCTGGTTCAACGGGAATACCAAAAGGAACAGAAGTTCCCCATCGTGCCATTATTGGTTTTATGTTTGGCGTTGATTACATTCACTTTAATGCAGACCAGATTTGGCTACAACATTCATCGATTTCTTGGGATGCACTAACCCTAGAACTTTGGGCGCCCTTGCTTTACGGGGGGCGTTGTGTGCTTTACCCAGGTAAAATACCCACACCTCTTGACTTAAGCCGTATCATCACTGAACAGGGGGTTAATACCCTGTTTCTGACTACAGCCCTATTCAATCTCATGGTTGATACAATGCCGTTGGGGTTGTCAGGAATTACACAACTGCTGTTTGGGGGAGAGTCCGTTTCTATATCTCATGTTCGTGGCGCCTTAGAACTATTGCCGGAAACCCGAATTATTCATGCTTACGGTCCTTCAGAATGTACAGTTTTTACCTCTTGTTACCCAATTCCTAAACAACTTGGTCAAAATGTTAATTCAATTCCCATTGGAAAACCCATAGGCGACAGAAAAGTATACGTTTTGGATAAAGATTTACACAGAGTACCTTTTGAGGTTCCTGGAGAACTCTATGTAGGTGGGGCGAGTGTTGCTAGAGGTTACTTAAATCAACCAACATTAACGAGTGAAAGATTTATTCCTAATCCTTTTGTTGAGGGTGACACACTTTATAGAACTGGAGATTTAGTTCGTCGTCTCCCTGATGGAAATCTGGAATTTTTAGGTCGAATTGATACACAAGTAAAGATTCGGGGTTTTCGCATCGAATTAGAAGAAATTGAGAAGACTTTAAATCAACACCCAGATACAAATCAAGCCCTAGTCATTGTACGAGAAGACGAACCAGGAAACAAGTACTTAGTAGCCTATATCCTAACCAAGGATAACCCACCAACCGCCAGCACTCTGCGAAACTTCCTCAGTAAAAAGCTGCCTGACTACATGATTCCCGCCGCTTTCGTATTTCTAGAAGCATTTCCCCTCACGCCTAACGGTAAAATAAATCGCCGTGCCTTGCCTGCTCCAGATACTTCCCAAAGAAATCTAGATATTGATTTTGTTGCTCCTCGCACACCTACCGAACAAGAATTAGCCACAATTTGGACTGAAGTTCTTAAATTAAAACAAATTGGAATATACGATAACTTTTTTGAGTTAGGTGGACATTCTTTACTAGCGACCCAAGTTATTTCTCGATTAAGAGAAGCCTTTTCTCTAGATTTTCCTCTGCGTTATATATTTGAAAATCCGACCATTGCTCAACTAGCCCAAAAAGTAATTGAACAACAGATTGAGCAAGCAGAAAATGATGCATTAGCACAGATTTTAAGCGAAGTCAATCAGTTATCAGAAGAAGAAGTGACACAGCAATTACTTCTTTGATAATTAAATCACTTGTAAATCTTTCTTTGTGTTCTACCCTGCGGGAAATCCTCCGGATTATGTGTCTTTGTGGTTATATTCAAAAAAATCTATATTTCAATAATAACTATTATGAGCGATATACTAAAACATCTTGAAACCCTTTCACCAGAAAAGCGAGAATTAGTACTACAAAAACTGAAAAAACAACAATCCCCACAAAATACTCCCCCAACACCCGTATCGCGCGCACAACCCCTTCCCCTCTCCTTTGCCCAACAAAGACTATGGTTTATTAACCAACTAGAAGGTGAAAACTGTGTATACAATGTCCCATTTTTCTGGCAACTACATGGATTTCTTAATACAAGTGTCTTAGAACAAGCTATTAGAGAAATTATTCAACGTCATGAAGTGTTACGCACCACCTTCTCAGTTGTCGATGATTCACTAATACAAATAATTCACGCTCATCCCCAACTGACAATGCAAGTGCTAGACTGGCGCCAATTGACAGAAGAAAACCAGTTACGCCAAGCACATCAATTAGCCACGGAAGAATTACAACAACCTTTTGACTTATCAAAACCGCCTTTGCTGCGAGTAAAGTTGTTGCAACTAGGCGACCAATCCCATTTGCTGTTGCTTGTCATCCATCATATCGTTTGTGATGGCTGGTCAATGGACATATTTCGCCGTGAATTATTCACCTTATATACTGCATTTTGCGCTGGAAAACCCTCTCCCTTACCTGAATTATCGTTACAATATGCCGATTTCGCCCAATGGCAAAGACAATGGCTACAGGGAGAAATACTCCAAACCCAACTCAACTACTGGCAAAGACAATTAACAGCAGTCCCGCCACTATTAGAATTACCTACAGATCGACCCCGCCAGAAAGCGCAAAGTTTCAAGGGGCGTAGTATCTTCTTAAAACTTAATCAACATTTAACACAGAAGTTGAAGCGTTTGAGTCAGCAGTCAGGAACCACCTTGTTTATGACTCTACTGGCAGCATTTACACTCTTGCTGTCGCGCTACAGTAGACAAGAGGATATTGTTGTTGGTTCTGCGATTGCCAATCGTAACCGTCGTGAAATTGAACCACTGATTGGTTTTTTTGTCAATACACTAGCTTTGCGTACCAACCTGCAAGGGAATCCAACCTTCCTAGAATTACTTAAACGGGTAAGACAAGTTACCTTGGATGCTTATGACCATCAAGACTTACCCTTTGAGAAACTAGTCGATGAACTGGGTTTGGAGCGCTCGCTTTCTCATCACCCCTTGTTTCAAGTAGCTTTTAGCTTGCAAAATCAACAAGAGCAGAAACTGGAAACTAATGGATTAAATTTTACCCGTTTTGAGTGGGAAAACACGACGACGCTGTTGGATTTGTCGCTGATTTTTCGAGAAACTCATCAGGGATTGATAGGAGAATGGGAATATGCGACAGATTTGTTTGAAGCTAAAACTATTCAACGGATGGCAGGACATTTTAAAGTTCTGCTTGAGGGAATTGTTGATAACCCTCAACAACCTATTAATTATTTACCGTTACTCACAGAAGCTGAACTAGGGCAACTGCTTTTCTGGAATCAAACTCAAACTGATTATCCCCTCAATCAAACTTTAGTTAACCTGTTTGAAGCTACTGTTGAAAAAAACCCTAATAATCTTGCTTTGGTTTTTGAATCCCAAAGCCTAACTTACCAGCAACTGAATCAAAAAGCAAACCAACTCGCTCATTATTTAATTCAAAATTATCAAATTCAACCAGACACTTTAATTGGTATCTGTGTTGAACGTTCGTTGGAGATGATTATTGGTGTACTCGGTGTCCTCAAAGCAGGTGCTGCTTATGTGCCGATTGACCCCAATTATCCACCAGAGCGTATTCAGTGGATGTTGCAAGATAGTGGAACTTCGGTGTTGTTAACCCAAAGTTTCCTCACTGACCAATTACTTAGCGCGCGCCTGGAATACCCACCTCAAGTAATTTATTTGGATAAGGAAACTTTTGCTTCTGAATCAACAGATAATCCCAGTCCAAAAAGTACGCCTCATGATTTGGCTTATGTGATCTATACTTCTGGTTCCACCGGACGACCTAAAGGGGTAATGATTGAGCATCGAGCGCTGGTCAATCTTAGCTTGGTTTGTGCTAAAACTTTTCAATTTCAACCCCAAAGCCGTTTACTTCAGTTTGGGTCTTTTAGTTTTGATTTGTCTATTGCGGAAATTGCTACTACCCTCGTTACTGGCGCCTGCTTGTATCTTGCTAAAAAAGAAACCTTGTTACCCAGTCAAACCTTAGTTGACTTCTTGGCGGAACACAAAATTACTCACAGCTTTTTACCTTCTTCGGTCTTATCTGTGTTACCTGAAGCTACCTTACCCCATTTGCAAACTATAGGCGTTGGTGGTGAGGCAAGTCCTGCAGAATTAGTTACCAAGTGGGCACAGGGACGGCGTTTCTTCAATTGCTACGGCCCGACGGAATCTACAGTAAAAGCAGCGGTCGCTAATTGTCAACCCAACGGCGAAAAACCACCTATCGGTCAACCCTTGCCCAATGTCCGCATCTATATTTTAGATGCACATAATCAACTATTACCGCCAGGTATTCCTGGGGAATTGTGTATCGCTGGTGTTGCTTTGGCAAGAGGCTATCTCAATCGTCCTGATATTACCGCCGAAAAATTTCTTGAAGTTGAATTATTCGGTAAAACTGAGCGAATTTACAAAACAGGCGACTTGGCACGATGGTTGACTGACGGTAACTTAGAATACTTAGGTCGGATTGACAACCAAGTAAAATTGCGGGGCTTCCGCATCGAATTGGGTGAAATTGAATCGCTATTATTGCATCATCCATCAATTAAAGAAGCTGTCGTCATTTTATATGAAGCTAATAATAATTCTCGGTTAGTGGCATATGTCACGGCAAAAGAAAAATCCATATTGTTAAAAGGGGGTCAACTCAAGGACTACCTCAAAACTCGTCTGCCAAATTATATGGTTCCTAGCCAAATTATGGTACTGGATAGGTTGCCCCTTAGCCCTAATGGTAAGCTAGATCGGCGATGTTTGCCAGCACCAGAAGCTACGTCCACCGAGCGGGAAATGCCAGTAACTCCAACAGAAGAACTGCTGGCCACTTTATGGCAAGCTCTGTTACAAGTTAAATTTGTTGGTCGTCGAGACAACTTCTTTGAACTGGGTGGACATTCTCTATTAGCTACCCAATTAGTTGCCCGTATTCGTGACAGTTTTGGGGTAGAATTACCTGTCCGCAAGGTATTTGAGCAGAGCGTTTTGTCTGAGTTGGCTACAGTTATTGACAAAGCCGCTTCCGGGATCGCCTTACCTCCCATCACAGTACAATCAGAGAATGATCCCAAATTTCTATCCTTTGCCCAATCAAGACTTTGGTTTTTAGACCAGCTTGAAGGTACTGGCGCCTCGGCTACCTACAATATGTCAATGGCTCTGCAACTTGAAGGCAATTTGAATATAGAGGCGTTGCGCGCAAGTTTCGCGTATTTGCTCAGGCGCCATGCCAGTTTACGCACATATTTCCCAGTCTTGGAGGCAGAACCGCAAGTAGTCGTCCACAATCTAGAGGATATGTCAGTACTGGCGATTACAGACTTACAAGAACTCGATAGCCACACTCAAGCAGAAACAGTACTTAGGTTAGCTGATAGCCATGCCCAAGAACCCATTGACTTAAATACAGGCCCCCTGTTCAAGGCAAAACTGCTGCAACTTAAACAACAGAAATATGTGCTGCTTATTAATATGCATCACATTATCAGCGACGGTTGGTCAATGGGTGTATTTAAGCGGGAATGGCAACAAGCTTACTGTGCTTTCGCTCAAGGTCAAGCCCCGAATTGGGAGGAGTTACCGATTCAGTATAGTGATTATGCAGCTTGGCAGCGCAGCTGGTTACAAGGAGATATTTTAGCAAACCAAGAAAATTACTGGTTTCAACAACTAAGCGATAGTCCCCCGTTGCTTACGTTGCCCACTGACCATCCTCGTCCTGCCTTGCAAAGTTACCTCGGCGCCCGCGAATCATATTCTTTGAGTAATGAACTAACTCAGAAACTTAAAATAGTAAGTCAAAAACATGGGGTTACTTTGTTTATGACCCTATTAGCGGCTTTTAATATTTTACTATCTCGTTACAGCCGCCAAGATGATTTATGTGTTGGTACTGCAATCGCTAACCGCACCCACAGCTACACAGAAGGGTTGATTGGCTTTTTTGTCAATACTTTGGTATTGCGTAGCAAAATTAATCCTGAGCAAGGATTTAGCGAGTTACTTCAACAAACCCGCCAAACTTGCTTAGATGCTTATGCTCATCAAGATATCCCTTTTGAGTATTTGGTAGAACAATTGCAACCAAAACGCAGCCTAAGCCATAACCCCTTATTCCAAGCCATGATGGTGTTGCAAAACACAGAAAGTGCAGGGACGAATGTTATTTTACCAGGACTTAATATTCAATACTTAGAGCAAAATTATCCATTTGCCAAGTTTGATTTGACACTATATCTTTACGAAAGCGGCGCCCAACTGCACTGTATGTGGGAATATGCCACCGATCTATTTGAGGCTGAAACGATTAAGCGCATGGCAGGACACTTTGAAGTCTTGCTCCTCGCTATTGTCCAAAATCCCCAACAGTCCATCAGTAAGCTACCCTTAATCACAGCAGCAGAAATCCAACAACTGCAATGGAATCAAACCAATATTAATTATCCTCAAGAACAGACTCTGGTGACTTTGTTTGAACAACAGGTAGCAAAAACACCTAATAACATTGCGGTAGTGTTTGAAGATTGCAGCCTAAGTTATCAACAACTAAACCAAAAAGCTAATCAGCTTGCCTATTACCTATTGCAACTAAAAAGAGAACAAAAGTTACCTAATAACCCATTAATCGGAATTTGTGTAGAGCGCTCACTGGAAATGATCATCGGTATATTTGCTATCCTCAAAGCAGGTGGGGCTTATGTGCCAATCGATCCGCGTTATCCCCAAGAACGCATTAATTTAATCCTCGAAGATAGTAATGCTTCTGTATTACTTACAACCAACCAGATCAAAAAGCAACTTTCCCTAGAAAAACTGCAAAATTCCTGTCAAGTAGTGTTTCTGGAGCGAGAAACATGGACTGATCAGCCAACGGACAATCCTAACTTACGAAGTAGTCCTGATGATTTGGCTTATGTTATTTATACTTCCGGTTCCACTGGGCGCCCTAAAGGTGTTGCCATTGCACACTATAGTCCAGTAGTTCTGCTCAAGTGGGCGCATTCAGTCTATAGTGCAGAACAACTAGCAGGTGTCTTAGCATCAACCTCAATTTGTTTCGATCTCTCCATTTTTGAAATTTTTGTCCCCCTGACTCTAGGTGGTAGTGTCATTGTGGTTGAAAATGCACTTTACATTGAGCAAGCACGTAAAAGTATTGTACCGATTACATTAATTAATACTGTACCGAGTGCTGCTGCTGAACTGCTCAATATGAATGCCATTCCGGCAAGTGTTCAAGTTATCAATTTAGCTGGCGAACCATTAAAAAATAGTTTGGTACAGGCTTTATATAAAAACACATTTGTAACAGAAGTTTATAATCTTTATGGTCCTTCTGAAGACACAACTTACTCTACTTTTACGAAAGTTGCCAAAAATGCTCAACATGAACCAACTATCGGCAAGCCAATAAGCAACACCCGTGTCTATATTCTAGATAGCTACAACCAACTACTTGCCCCTGGTATTCCTGGCGAACTCTGTATTGCAGGTGCAGGTTTAGCACAGGGTTACTTAAATCGTCCCGATCTTAGCGCTGAAAAATTTATTAACCTCAATTTGTTCGACAATGAGCGGGTTTATAAAACGGGTGATTTAGCCCGTTGGCTACCTGATGGCAATCTGCAATACTTAGGTCGCATTGATCATCAGGTCAAACTTCGTGGTTTTCGGATTGAATTAGGTGAGATTGAAGCGTCATTAGTCAAACATCCAAAAATTAAGGAAGCTGTTGCCATTGTACGGCAGGACACTGATTTCGATCAACGTCTAGTGGCTTATATTGTTCTAACACAAACAGAAAATGATGATCTCCAAGGTCAACAGGTACATCTTTGGCAGCAAGTATTCGATGATGCTTACTTTAACTACAATTCATCAGATGATCCAACTCTCAATTTAGCTGGCTGGACTGATAGATATACAGGGCAACCGTATTCTAAAGTGGCGATGCAAGAATGGAGAGATACAATAGTCGATCAAATTCTGGAACTTAAACCAAAACGAGTTTGGGAAATTGGTTGCGGTACAGGGATGTTATTATTTACAATTGCGCCTCATTGTCAGGATTATCTAGGTACAGATTTTTCACCTGAAGCATTGCATTATATTAAACAACATCTCAAACAGCAGTCTCTTAATAATATTACCTTAAAACAGTGTGTAGCTAATGAGTTTGACGGTATTGAAACAAGTGCTTACGACTTAGTAATTATGAATTCCGTCATCCAGTATTTTCCCTCCTTGGATTACTTTTTGGAAGTTTTGGAGGGGGCTGTTAACGCTGTGACAACTCAAGGAGCTATTTTTATTGGGGATGTACGAAATCTCCATCTGCTGGAAGCTTTCCACACGGCAGTTGAGTTTTATGGCGCCTCCGATAAGTTATCAATCAAGGACTTGCGGCAAAAGATTCAAAAAAGTATCCGTAGCGAAGGCGAATTACTGATTGATCCTGATTTCTTTATCGCCCTCAAACAACGAATTCCTCGAATTAGTCATGTGCAAATTCAATTGCAACGGGGTTATGCTCAAACGGAAATGAGCCGTTTTCGTTATAACGTTATTTTACATTTGGATCCGGTAGAGACTCCCATAGCAGAACCTCAATGGTTAGATTGGCACGATCAACTACTGGAAATCGAGAAAATTTTAACATCTCAGCAACCGGAATTGTTAGGTATTAAAAATATTCCTAACGCGCGTCTGACTTCAGAAATGGCGCTGTTAGAACAAATTGCTCAATTAAATGGTACTGTTGCGGATTTAAAAGCGGCAGTTGCACTTAAATCAGGTATAGAACCAGAAGTATTCCGAACTTTAGCGCGAGATTTACCTTATACACCTTTTATACAATATAGTTCCACAGGTGCCTATTACGATGTTGTTTTTCAGAAAAATATTCCTGAATGGGAGAAAATACCACGATTTAATCAAAAGCAAAATTTGCGACTGAAACCCTGGCAAAATTACGCAAATCAACCGTTACAATATGGCGCCAATGAAGTTGATCCAGCAATGTTCGCCGAATGGCAGGATTTTCTAGGCAAATCTCTACCTGAGTATATGATTCCTAGCCATTTCATTGTTTTAGAAAAACTGCCACTGACACCAAATGGAAAAGTAGATCGTTTAGCATTAAAGGCGCCTTATGAAGCAGTTTCGTTAACAGACATTGAATTACCTGTAACATCGACAGAAAAATTACTTGCTGAAGTATGGGCGAAGCTACTTAAATATGAGGCTATTTCCCGCCAGGATAACTTCTTCAACTTGGGGGGACATTCCCTATTAGCCACCCAACTGTGCGCGCGCATCCGTGACACCTTCAAAGTAGAACTGCCGCTGCGCTCTGTATTTGAGTACCCCACCCTCAATGAATTGGCGAATTATATAGATACCTGCATTTGGGTTAATTCCGCTGTCGATATGCAACCTTTAAACTCAGACGAAGAGGAAATTGAACTATGACACAAAAAGAACACGTAGTTTCTTTAATGCTTCGTTTGCAGAACATGGGCTGCCGAATTTGGGCTGAAGATGATAAGTTACGAATTCGCACTAGCAAAAACGCCCTCACTTCTGAGTTGAAGCAGGAAATTCAAACCAATAAAGCGGATATATTAGCATTCTTAAATGCTACTACCACAATCATCACAGAGAAAATTCCTGCTTTAGGAGAGGAAACCCCAAAACTCCTTTCCTTTGCTCAACAACGCCTCTGGCTGTTAGCACAACTCACTGGGTCGTCACCTACCTACAATATGCCGATGGCTTTACAACTGGATGGCGCCCTTAATATTGATGCCCTGCGCTCTAGTTTGGCTTATCTGCTGAACCGTCATGCTAGTCTTAGGATGTATTTTCCTACAGTGGCAGGACAGCCTCAAGTTGTTATCCAAAATTTAGACGAAATCGAAATTCTAACAGTACTAGACTGGCAAAACGAAGATCAACATCCCCACTCGTCAACTATCAAGCGTTTAATCAATGCTCATGCTCAAGAAACGTTTGACTTAAATACTGGCCTTTTGTTTAAAGCCAAACTACTACAATTGCAACAGCAGAAATATGTGTTGCTAATTAATATGCACCATATTATCAGTGATGGCTGGTCAATGGGAGTATTTGTTGGTGAGTTATGCCAAGCTTATACCGCCTTTACCCAAGGTCAATCGCCAAACCTGGCGCCCCTACCCATTCAATACAGTGACTATGCAAACTGGCAACGAAACTGCTTACAAGGGCAGGTATTAGAAAACCAGATCAACTATTGGAAACATCAACTTAAGGATGCTTCCCCATTAGTGGAATTGCCTACCGATTATCCTCGCCCAGCACAGCAAAGCTACCGAGGCGCGCGCTGTATCTACTCTCTCACTAAAGAATTAACCGCTGCCGTTAAAACCTTCAGTCTTCAACTTGGGGCAAGCCTATTTATGACCTTGTTGGCGGCTTTGAGTATTCTACTTTCTCGTTACAGTCGCCACAACGATTTGTGTATTGGTTCTCCCGTTGCCAACCGTACCCATAGCCAGACCGAAGGGTTAATCGGCTTTTTTGTCAATACCCTTGTGTTGCGTAGTCAAATAAAGCCTGAGCAAAGTTTTATCGAGTTCCTGCAACAAACTCGCTCCTCTTGTTTAGATGCCTATGCTCACCAAGACATCCCCTTTGAGCTTTTGGTAGAAAAGTTACAACCAGAGCGCAGCATGAGTCATAATCCTTTATTCCAGGTGATGTTAGCACTGGAAAATAATGAAAGTCCCGATCTGAGTTTAGGAGGACTAGAGACTCAATGGTTCGATTTAAGTTGTCCGTTTGCTAAGTTTGACCTAACGCTTCTGGTCATAGAATCAGACAATCAGTTAAGTTGCTTTTGGGAATATGCTACCGACCTCTTCGAGAAGAGTACTATACAAAGGATGGCAGAACAATTTGAAGTTTTACTTAAGGGAATTATTGATAACCCAAACCAACCTATTAGTACTCTGCCTTTAATGACAGAGGCGGAACGTCTACAACTTCAATGCTGGAATCAAACACAAACAGATTATCCCCACGATAAAACTTTTGTTGACCTGTTTGAAGCTACTGTTGCTAAAAACCCTAATCATCTTGCTTTGGTGTTTGAATCACAAAGCCTAACTTACCAGCAACTGAATCAAAAAGCCAACCAACTCGCTCATTATCTCATTCAAAATCACCAAATTCAGCCAGATACCTTAATTAGTATCTGTATAGATCGCTCTATTGAGATGATTATTGGTGTACTTGGTATCCTCAAAGCGGGTGCTGCTTATGTGCCGATTGATCCCAATTATCCACCTGAGCGTATTGAGTTCATGCTACAAGATTCTAAGACATCGGTGTTGCTGACCCAAAGTTCCCTACTAGACCAATTACCAATAACTGAACTGGAAAACCCGCCTAACATTATTTGTTTAGATCGGGAAATTGCCGAATTAACAGATAACCCCAGTCCTCAAAGTACACCATTAAATTTGGCTTATGTGATTTATACCTCTGGTTCGACGGGAAGACCCAAAGGGGTGATGATTGAGCATCGAGGACTGGTCAATATGACTTTGGCAGTTAACCAAGTATTGCAAATTCAACCCCAAAGCCGTTTGCTTCAGTTTGCTTCAATAAGCTTCGATGCCTCAATTTGGGAAATTGCTACTACTCTCTCTGTAGGCGCCTGTTTATATCTTGCTAAAAAAGAAACATTGTTACCAAGTCTTTACTTAGTGAACTTCTTAGATTATCACAAAATTTCCCATGTCACGTTACCTCCTTCAGTCTTATCCCTATTACCTCAAGCAACGTTACCTGATTTGCAAGTCTTAGTTACTGCAGGTGAAGCTTGCCCAACAGAATTAGTTACCCAGTGGGCAAAAGGACAGCGTTTTTTTAATGCCTACGGACCAACGGAATCTACGGTTTGTGCAAGTATCGCTCTTTGTGAACCTAACGCTAAAAAACCAACCATCGGTCAACCCTTACCCAATGTTCGCATCTATATTTTAGATGCATACAATCAACCATTACCCCCAGGAATACCAGGAGAATTGTGTATTGCTGGCGCCGCTTTAGCCAGAGGCTATCTCAACCGTCCTGATACTACAGCCGAAAAATTTCTTGAAGTTGAATTATTTGGACAAACTGAGCGAATTTATAAAACAGGCGACTTGGCACGATGGCTGCTCGACGGTAACTTAGAATACTTGGGTCGTATTGACGAGCAAATTAAACTAAGGGGCTTTAGAATTGAACTCGGTGAGATTGAGTCAATTTTGTTACAACATCCATTAGTTAAAGAAGCAATTGTTACCTTATATAATGAGAGCAACCAGAGTTTAATTGCTTATGTAACGGGAATTACGACTGCAAAGTCTATCGAATTAAAAAATTATCTTAAATCCCGTCTACCTGATTACATGATACCTGCTCAGATCGTAACACTGGATAAATTGCCTTTAAGTCCCAATAGCAAAATTGATCGTAAAGCTTTACCTGCTCCCAATAATGGGGTTGAAGGTTCATATGAAGCCCCACGCAACGAAGTTGAAAAACAACTAGCAGAGGTATGGTCTGCTGTACTCGAACTTCAAGAAATTGGGATTCATGATAACTTTTTCGACCTGGGCGGTCATTCTTTATTGGCGGTCAAATTGCTTAATAATATTCAACAGGTGTTTGGGCAACAACTTCCTTTAAGCAGTTTATTTCAAAATCCTACTATTGCTCAATTGGCACAACAATTATGTCATACTGAATTTCAATCCCATCCCGATTTACTATTATTCCAACATAACCCAGATGCGGCGCCTCTATTTTGTATTCCTGGCGCCAACGGACATGGCTTCTATTTTCGAGATTTGGCAATCAATTTAGGAACTGACCGACCAGTGTATGGACTTGAAACTCCCGGACGAGACGGACTGAGTAAACTCCCTGACTCAGTAGCAGCCCATGCAAGTCAACTTCTAACGGTATTGCGCCAACAGAAAACCAAGAGTCCATACATACTAGCAGGATACTCTTCAGGTTGTGCAGTTGCTTTTGAAATGGCTGCCCAACTGGAACAGCAAGGTGAAAAGGTGGGTTTGCTGGCTATTTTTGATGCCGGACTAGTTTCTCGCCCTGAGTATATAACCCAATTAGCAGATCTTGATTGGATTTGGCAATTAATTCAACGGACTGAAGTCTTAAAGGGAGTTTCTTTAGGTTTGAAATACGATGATTTAGCCGCAGAACCCGATGACCAAGCCCGTTGGTATCTAGCTGCTGAGTATTTATACCGTTATAATATATTACCAGAACACTCAACCCTTTCTTTACTCAAAACGAATATGAGAGCGATGAAAGTGCTGACACTTAATTACGCAAATTATCAGCCTCATCATTCAATTTCTGCCCCTATTATTTTATTCCGCGCTCAAGAAGTTCATGATATTGTTTTACAAGAACTCCAAGCTATTTCCGATTACGATCTACCGGATTGGGGATGGCAAGCTTATACTCAAAAACCTGTTAAAGTAATATCTGTACCTGGTAACCACGGTCGAATGCTTTATGAACCCGATGTAAAAATCTTAGCTACAGAATTAAAGGTGGCGATGGTAAATCTAGCTATGTAGAAAATAGCTATGAGTTATGGGAAAATGGTGTCATTAAACTAATTTTTAATTTATGCAATCTACAACTTTTATTAATAAAACCTCAACGAATGATTCTTCTCCAGGCTTTAATCAATTTTGGGAGAATGTCAGAGCTATCGCTGGACCTTACTGGTATCCAACAGATGCAAAAGGAAGAGCATTTTCAGATGTGATTCGTTCATGGGGAATGCTCATTCTCCTGATATTGTTAATCGTCATGCTCGTGGCTGTAACTGCCTTGAATAGCTTCGTTAACCGCTATTTACTTGATGTTTTTGTTGAAGAAAGAGATATTACTAAACTTGTTCAGATTTTATGGGTTTACGGTGGCGCTCTTGCCTGCGTAACGCTCTTAATAGGATTTTCTAAATTTGTTAGAAAAAAAATTGCTCTTGATTGGTATCAATGGCTAAATAATCAGATTTTAGAAAAATATTTGAGCAATCGTGCTTATTATAAAATAAACTTTAAATCAGATGTTAATAATCCAGATCAACGAATAGCCCAGCAAATCGAACCTCTTACCAACAATGCTCTCAGTTTTTCGGCTACTTTCCTAGAAAAAGTGCTGGAAATGTTAACTTTTTTAGTAATTATATGGTCACTATCTAAATTTGTTGCAATTGCATTGATTGGTTATACCATTATCGGCAATTTAATTGCTGTTTACTTAGCTCAAGAATTGAATAAGATTAAACAAGAGGAACTAGAATCTCAAGCAGACTATACTTACAGTATCACTCATGTTCGTAATCATGCTGAATCAATAGCTTTTTTTCGGGGAGAGAACCAAGAATTAAATATAATTCAGCGAAAATTTTATCAGATTATTCAAAGTACTAAACGCAAGATTGACTGGGAGAGAAGTCAGGATATTTTTAACAGAGGATATCAGGCCGTTATCCAAATATTTCCATTTATAGTATTCGGTCCTTTACAGATTAGAGGTGAAATTGATTTTGGACTAATTGCCCAAGCCAGTCTAGCGTGTAATCAGTTTGCCTCTGCAATGGCAGAAATAATCAGAGAATTTGCAAATTCCGGAAGATTTTCCAGTTACGTTGAACGTTTAACTGAGTTTTCAAATGCTTTAGAAGAAGTTACTAAGCAACCTGAAAATGTGAACACAATTAAAACAATAGAAGAAAACCATCTCGCTTTTGAGCATGTTACTTTACAAACGCCTAATTATGAGCAGGTGATCGTCGAAGATTTGTCACTTTCTGTTCAAAGGGGAGAAGGTTTACTAATTGTTGGCCCAAGTGGTCGAGGGAAAAGTTCTCTATTGAGAGCGATAGCTGGCTTATGGAATGCGGGAACTGGTCGTCTGGTGCGACCTCCCCTAGAAGAAGTGCTGTTTTTGCCCCAACGTCCTTATATCATTTTGGGAACTTTGCGCGAACAGTTACTTTATCCTAATACTAATCGTCAAATGACAGATGCAGAACTCAAAGAAGTTTTGCAACAAGTAAACCTGCAAAACTTGCTAAGTCGAGTTGAAGGCTTTGATACTGAAGTTCCTTGGGAAAATATATTATCGTTGGGAGAACAACAACGCCTTGCTTTCGCGCGACTGTTAATTACTCATCCTAGCTTTACTATCTTAGATGAAGCAACCAGTGCTTTAGATTTAAAAAATGAAGCGAATTTATATCAACAGTTACAACAAACGAAAACAACATATATAAGTGTTGGGCATCGAGAGAGTTTATTTAATTATCATCAATGGGTTGTGGAACTTTCACAAAATTCCAGTTGGCAACTCTTGTCAGTGGAGGATTATCGCCATCAAAAAGCCAACGAAATTATTAATAATCCTCCCCAAAATAATCAAATTACAATAAATTAACCTCATCATGCTTACTATACAGCAAAGGCAACTAGTTACTTACAAAAAGATTACGATTTATGAACGGACCTACAAATTACCTGTCCTAAAAAATGCCAGATTAAAAGCTATTCAAAAAAAAATCAAAGAACGTCGAAGATTAATTAAAGAAGGCGTTTGTTATTATCAGATATGGGGAATAATTAAGTGGAAAGAAGAAATTACTCAAGAGAGAATTTTGGACGAAAGTCAAATTTTAATCAAAGATTACAGTCACCTTATCGATTTTCTAGAGACTTATAAGGAAAGTTATCAAATTTTTTTGTCGAAGCTGACTGATGATTTGAGAAAGTTGTTCATCCAAAAATACTTAGAAATAAAAAGTTTGAATGATGAAATAAAAAAGCTAGAGATTAAAAATTATCAAAATCAAAAAGTACTCGATGAATTAAAATTGGAAAAACAAGAAAACTTTAAATCACTTTTGCTATTAAGCAATGCTAGTTTTTTGATGTTAGAAAAAATCAAATTGCTTAGTGAAGGACTTAAAACACTGGCAGAAGATACTAAAAATCAAAAGCAAATCGTTCAACAAGTAGCTAAAGAGTTGGAAGTATATCAAGAAATTTACGAATATCAAAGAAAAGCCCAAAAAGTTCGTCAAGAAATAGTAGAAATAGCCGAAACAGCAATTAATTTTGAAAATTATTTACAAGATTACTTTAGTCCCTTTCAATCTTTAATAGATGCAGTAGTAAAAGTAGATGAGGATTTTTGCGTAACTGTTGGAGACATCAAAAATTTAGCAGATAATATTTTAAAGTATCAGTCAAATTTTTTAATAACCAAAGAAAATCATAGTATTTCTGAGACTTTTTTAGATTTTATGGTATCGACTAATGAAAAGAAAGAAAGATTAAAAGATGCTTTAATTCAGTGCCAATTATTAGACTGGCGCCAGAATTTTGACTTAGCCGATAATCTCTTTTCTGTAGACAAAGAAATTGAATCAATATCGAATCATATCTCTAAAGAACTTACCGTTCAAACAAAAGAGATAGGAATACCCCAAACAAATTCTGTTTCTGTGGCGCCTCTCTCTGATGCTCAAACTAGATTAAAAAGACAGGCTAATAGTAATGCTACTTTCACCAAAGAATTTAAAACGAACATTGATTATAGCAAACTGCAAGACCTCCTGCAAGAGCATAACTGGAAAGAAGCTGATATTGAAACCACTAAATTAATGCTAAAAGTCATAGGCAAGAGTTATTGGAATGAAGTTTATAAGGAAGATATTGATAAATTTTCTTGTCAAGACCTCCAAACCATTGATAAATTGTGGAAAGAATACAGCCAGGGTTACTTCGGTTTCAGTGTTCAGCAAAGTATTTGGAGCGAAATGGGTTGTCAAGTAGACTATGAAGCAGAAAAGAGGCTAGGCGATCGCCTTGGCTGGCGAAAACAGGGAAACTGGTTAAATTACAATCAGTTAACTTTTGAATTATCCCCTACAACACCGATAGGACATTTACCCGCGCAATGGTTACAGTATGATCAAGATACTTTTGGCTTATCGCCATCATCTGCTGAACACCTTTCAATGGGAGCATGGCGTGTAGGTTCTTGGTTAGTTTGGCAAATGCACTTATTCTTTTATCGGATAAAAATTTGTAACGATGATTTAGTAGTAGAATAAATTATTTATACTAATTTACTTATGTCTAATACTTTTCAATCTTGGGACGAGTTATTTATTGATTTAGAAACAAATAGAAATCCAAAATATATTATTAACTTATTCAGCGATTTAGCAGGAACTACCCTACCTGAAGCAATCAAATTAAAGCTTGAATCTTTAGAGAATATAGATTTAGTATTGTCAACTTCAGAAATTTACTTGAAATTTGCTGATGATTTGCGATTAAATTTAGACGATATTTTTGACACTTCTAGTACAGTGCCATACATGGATATGGCGCTTGATAAGATTATTGCCGGAACTTTTGGCAGTTCTGAATTTATATTATCGGCGCCAAAGTTAGGTATTTTTAAAAATATTCAAGAAATTGAATTAAGGCTTCAAGGCTTATTCAATAGCCAAAATATTAAATTGGTATTTAGTAAGCAAACTACATTAAAATATCAATTACCTAATGACATTAATTTTAGCAGTTTAACAAACCAAATTCCCATTCTCAACGAATTAAATTTAATCAATCCAGAATTAATTATAACTAATATTACCTACTGCTATGCCCATTCAAAGCTAGGGCAAATTAATTTAAGTAGAGGATTTAACTTTATCGGAGATATTAATTTTAGCAATATCAAGACAAATTTTGGCAATTTTATTCATAATCAATTGAAAATTGACTGTTTAGGTACTCTTATTAGCTTTAATCCTATAGGACAGGTTAATCTAACAGGTAATATTCCTAGCAGTATTCAGCTATTTTCTGTTCAAAAATTTAGTGCTACTTTTAGTAATCTGCTTATAAAGTTAAATATTGAATCTGATTTAGAACCAAACTTCGGATTAACTGGCAATCTTATTCTTCAAGGCTATGACCCCACACAAAAAGACGAACATCCGTTATGTCTCTCTGGTAATCTCACCCTCGAACCCGAATCTTTAACCGCATTCTTCTGTCAACAAGATGAAAATTCTTGGTCTAATCCCTATGGACTGGTGGGAACTGAATTTCGCAATATCGGTTTTCAGGGTGGCGGAACTTATTTACCTCCCTACTTCGATAACTTTGGTTTCATCGGTGATTTGAAATGGGAACAAATATACCTAAACGTGGCATTCCTCATTGATACAAATGACCCTGAAAAATTAGCTTTACTTTTAAATACCAATCAAGTAGTTGGTTTAGTAGATTTGTGGCGGGGGCCAATTAATTCTTTCGTTCTCAAACAAGCTACTCAAACTGATTTAGTGAACAAAGCATTAGGTTTTTTAGACAAGTTTGTGGATTTAAACATCGAATCAATTAATACAGATGGAGGTGGAGAAGGAAAAAAACCCTTAATTAAATATGCTCCCTTCCCTACGACAATTGCAGGGAAACCGATACCTGAAGGATTAGAAATTAATGGCATAATTACAGCTTGGGGTCATAAAGCAATTTTCATCCTTCAGGGAGACAAAACTTTTAGAAATATTGAAGGTTCGTTAAAAGTTACTGAAATTAATTTGGGATTTGTGAAAATTGGAGGAATGGATGACAATAGTTTAGATTTAGCACTAAAAGTGACAGATACTGAGCAATATTTCATCGGTGATGGTTGTGTAGAAATTTTCAACAATAAAATTGCCAATGTTGAATTTAAAATTACACCTACGAATGCTATCTTTAAAAACTTTGATTTGAATTTTGCTAATTTTTTAAGTATCGATGTTGATGCTCTAAGTGTCGATATGAAATCTGGTAGTGGTAGTGGTATAGGAACGGTTTCAGTTCTAGGAAATACCCTAGCAGGAATTACCTTTGATATTACTAACAATAGTTTGTTATTGAAGAATAGCAAGCTCAGTTTAGCAGGGTTTTTAACTGTTAGTATTCCCATCCTCACAGTTAACTTGATAAATCAAAGTGCAATGGGGATAGCAGATATTAGTGCTTTTAATCAATCTTTGGGTAGCGGCACTTTATCATTTAACACTTCCGAAACCGCCATTAACAATGCAGTTATCAATTTAGTAAATATAGTGAAGCTGAGTGTTCCTAATTTCAACCTTGATTTAACGAATAAAAAGATTTATGGTATTGGCGATGTTACTCTTCTTGGTAAAAAGTTCACTTCGTTAGGTATCAGCATCAATAACAGTGGGTTTCAAGCTGCAAGTAATTTTAATTTCGGTATTTTAGCTTTCAATGGCGCCACAGTTACACTTAGCACAGCTAATGGTAATATTAATAATTCTGCCAGTATTGCGGGAAACTTAAAGTTTTTAGGTTATACTTTTGCCAATATCATTGCTAGTGTTAATAGCAGCAAATTAACTGCATTTGGAAGCTTTAATTTTGGTGGAATTTTTATCCTTAAAGGAGTTAACAAAAATAAAAATGCGACGATAACGATTAAAAAAGCAAAAAATGGACTCTACAATAGGGCTAGTATTGCGGGGAGTTTTTATATCTTGGGTCAAGAGTTGACATCAATTGCTGCTAATAGTAACAGTCACATTTTAAAAGTTTTAGGAATAAAAGTTAGTGGAAACACTAGTCAAGTTAAAAAAACGTCGGTAAAGTAACGAAGGCTAATTTCAGTTAAACCCATATTTAGGTTTGTGTTAGTATCATCCTTTACTAATTTGTTTTAACCCCTACAAAGGATTTGTTTTTATCACTCATAATAAATTGAGAATTATTAATTTCTATAACTTTATATTGTTCTGTTACAAATAAAGAAGTTATAGCAGCGACTCCATCTGCAAGAGAAACCCTAGGTAATATAGGTAATTGTAGATTAAAAACAGATTTAGGAACAGTCTTAACAATTAAACACAGTCTGCCGTCGTCTACATACCATACCCCAGTAAATTTATTACCTGTTATTAATTCTTTAGGTTTAGATAAAATAAATGTTTGAATTGTAGTTCGTTCATAAGTCATATTATCCTTAAATTCAATAGCATTTTTTTCCAAATCTATATCAAAACGCCATTTGCCAAAAAGCAAAATTTCTATGTCAGTATCAGATAAATTCATATTGTTTATTTAAAGGTACTTACGAATATATTACCATTCACATACATCATTTACAATTTCTGCTGTTTAGGAATTACCTCTTGAGAAACCAGTTTTTGTAGACATTGCTATTTTTCCTTTGCTAAAAGTTGTTTTATCCATTTAAAATCATATCAATAATTAAATATGCGTACAAGGACATTTAAGACACTTAAAAAATTAATGGGAAGATAGTTAGACAGTTAAGACAGTTAAAACCCACATTCCGCACAGAGTGGCGCCACTACCCAAAACGTTCATACTTGAACAATTCGCCCCTTTTTGTCGTTGCAAGCAATATTAGTTTGTGCTTATGCTACCCGGGTCAAGGCTGATTAATGATAAGTTAGAACCTAATTGCTAATTAACAGTGTTTTCTGAAACTTTTCAATGACGAAGGAGGCGCCTCTACCAGCTACACGTTTAGTTCAATCGAAACAGGCTTCCCGTCGCGAACGAGTATTTTGCTAATTAAAGCTCGGTATATTGGAATTTTCTGTTCATCTGTTAAAAATTGCCAGTATTCAGTGTCGCCGAAAGTATCGCGCAGGATTTGATACTTGTATCGGTCGAGCGTGCTTGAACTCTTGTCCTGAGCAAGTAATACCCGCAATTGACTATTGAGTTCAGCAATGGCGCCTTTAACAGCTGGGTTGTTACTGCCTAGTGCTTCGAGGTTACTAATCTCAGAGCGTAAATCGCGAATGTTTTCGGGTTCAATTAATTCGTCCGTCTTGTCTAACGAATAGTTAGCAACCTGTTCTGCTCTTTGCGCTAATGCTTCAACTACAGCTTTATCAATAAGAGAAGCAGGTGCCATTTTTTGTTGACTACAGCTGCGAGTAGCCCAATTTTTACATTGATAGTATGGTTTTTTTGATGAACCAGAACCTTTGTAACACGTACTGTTACACTCAGCGCAAATGACTAGTCCTGAGAGTGGGTGTGACTGGCGTGTTGAACCGAAACCGCGCGTGTTTCTATTCCACTCCAATATTTGCTTAATCTCTAAATATTCGCTTTCAGTGATAATTATTTCTTCAGGGTGGGTGTTATAAATTATTTGCTCTTCGTACTGCCCCGAAGCTTGTCTGTAGCGAGTGTGCCCACGTAACACGGGTGAGTTGAGCCAATAGCGAAGACCAGGTGCCGAAAATCTAAACATATCAAGCGCAATACGTCCAGCCCATTTATTATGATGCGACTTTATCCAAATGCCATATTTTTGATTAATCCCTTGTAAACATCGCCTGATACTTCGTTGTTCAAGAAATGTTGATTTAATATCAATCGCTATTTGGTAGCGCGTTAACGAAGTTTGTCCGCAGGACGATAATTCAGATTTTTGATTTATCAAACATAAGAACGGGCGCTTATCTCTCTCAAGCTTCTCTCCCACTTTTATTAAGCCAAACGGCGCCTTGGTCGCAGCCCCTTTATTCCGTAAATGTTCCCACCCGTGACGTATCGATTCACTTTTTTGGTCGCTGTGATGTTGAGCAAGTATAGCGACAATACCCGCTTGCATTTTACCCGCTGCTGTTGTTAAGTCGATTGGTTCGTCCAACACCACAAGCTGAACTTCACTTTTGATAAAATCTTCGACCAAAGTAAACCACTGCTTACCACGCCGCGACAATCGGTCAACCCGTGTTACTACAACTTTAGTTACTCGCCTCGCTCTAACGTCCTCAAGTAAGCGCTCTAGTTCTTCGCGGCGATTACCTTTGTAACCTGACTCAATATCTATATATAACTTTTCAGCGCCCGCATTTTTCAGACGCTCGACTTGCTGTTCTAATGCATTTGTATCAGCTTGATGTTTTGAGCTAACACGCGCGTATCCTACAATCATTGTTTTTCGCGACATTTAGAATGTACTCTGAATTGTATAGCATTCTTTAGATGACAACCCGTAACGACCACCAACTATTTTAGGAGTGCTGAGTGCTGAGTGCTGAGTGCTGAGTGGGGAGTTGGAAGTTTGTGACCAAGCTTCGTGAATAGCGGTGACTACATCTAAATAAAGTGGTTCTCCAGCACTTCCAGGTTCTTTGGTACGGTCGAGAACAGCTATTGATTTTACGGTACTGGGTAATACATCTACAAATTTTTTTACATCGAAGGGACGATATAACCGCACTTTCACAACACCGACTTTTTCACCGCGCGCATTTAAATAATCTACTGTTTCGTGTACTGTTTCACATCCCGACCCCATAATAACGATAACTTTCTGGGCTGACTTGGCACCGTGATATTCATATATCTTGTAATGTCTACCTGTACGCTGTCCAAAATCATCCATTACTTGCTGAACTATATCTGGACAAGCTTGGTAATAAGGATTGGCGCCTTCTCTAGATTGAAAATATACATCGGGGTTTTGAGCTGTTCCCCGTAACACAGGACGGTCAGGAGTGAGAGCGCGCGCACGGTGTGCAATAATTAAATCTTCATCTATAAGCGCTTTTAAATCATTATCTTGTAATAACTCTACCTTCTGCACTTCATGAGAAGTACGGAAACCATCGAAGAAATGCATAAAGCTAACTCGTGCTTTGAGAGTTGCAGCTTGAGCTATCAAAGCAAAATCATGTGCTTCCTGTACCGAAGCTGAACATAACATCACAAACCCAGTCGCACGTGCTGCCATTACATCACTATGGTCGCCAAATATTGATAGTGCATGAGTCGCAAGCGCGCGTGCGGCAACGTGAATTACAGCACTTGTAAGTTCCCCAGCAATCTTATACAAATTAGGTATCATCAACAACAACCCTTGTGATGAAGTAAAAGTTGTTGTTAGTGAACCAGCTTGTAAGGCGCCATGAGCAGCAGCAACAGCACCTCCTTCGCTTTGCATTTCAATAACACTAGGAACAGTACCCCATAAATTCCCAAGGGAAGCAGCAGACCAAGCATCTGCCCATTCCCCGATAGCAGAAGAAGGTGTTATTGGATAAATAGCAATAACTTCATTCAAACGGTAAGCAACACGAGCAACCGCTTCATTTCCATCAATAGTGGCAAATTTACTCATAACATGCGTTCACTCAAGCAACAGCAAATACTTAATATTTTGAATTTTTTGGTATCAATTTTCTGTTACTCTCAGACAAACGTCTCCCACATAAATGTAGGGTGCGTGACGCCATCAACAAATAAACAACATTACGACAATCTAATAGCGTCACGCACCATTGTTTGAAATTTTTATAAAAGTATGAATATATTTAAAGTTGACCTGTTAACGAGGTTATTCCGCTTGTGTAATCCAACAAACTATAAATGTTTATGTTGGGTTCCTTTCTAGCCTCCACCCAACCTACAGTCTGTAAGAGAAGGTATACTACTTTTTAAGTATATTAATTTTATATAAACAGTACCATTGATAGAGATATAAATAATTATTTACGGTTAAACTTGTATTATTTAGTGATTGTATCTACCTTCAATTATCGCACAAAGGCTATATTTTATCTAAACATAATTTATGATATTCCCATAATTTGAAGAAAGTTGTAGGTGCGTAAATCCTAATAAAAAAAGATTATGAAATACTTATTACAGAAGTTGATGTTATATCCTAATACTCAAAGTTTATTTAAGTCTTCACTGTCAATAATAATATCATTGTTAACTGTTGGCGTTAACTTCATGCCTAATTTATTCACTCGTCCAGCTTTGGGCGCCGATAGAATAAATCTTTCTTATGGCATATTACAAAGGTCTATTCCAATTACATCGTTGGAGTTATATGCTAGAACAGGTAAAATAGATAGTGATTTTGCAGCTTATGCTCAGTATGTAGATGAAAAGGAATTACCGCAGTTAAGACGAGTTTTACTTGCTCCAATTCCTCTTAATGCTGTTGCAGTTTCGCAATTTTTATATTCACCTATTGGTCAAACATTATTAGAACGTCTGGGAGAAATTATCCAATTAGAGTCTGGGCAAAATGGTTTTTATGCAATTAGATCAGCACTAATTATTTCGGCAGCGCAAAAAGAGAGATTTACATTACTAGATGTACTACGTAATTATTCATCAAATGCAATCTCAATTAATTTATCTCGTACTCAAGAAATTGTCCAAGCAATCCAGACTATAATAAATCAGACTCAAAATGCAGTTTCCTTGATTAACCAAGAGTCAAGAATTGAAACAACTACCACTCCTGTACCTGCTGCAACATTACTGCAAACAAGACGCTTTCAAACACAAAAGTTAACTCTCCCTCTTATTGACCAATCTCGCAACCGGATAATTAATACTGATATTTATTTACCAGCAACGATAAATAGGCGCCCAGTAATTGTTATTTCTCACGGACTAGGTTCTGACCGCACAAGTTTTGCGTATCTAGCTCAATATCTTGCTCAGTCAGGTTTTGTTGTCGCAGTTCCTGAACATCCTGGTAGTAATGCTCAACAATTACAAGCTTTATTAGATGGTAGAGCAGATACAGTTACTAACCCCAGAGAATTTATAGACCGTCCTTTAGATATAAAGTTTTTATTAGATGAACTGACTCGCAGACAAGATTCAAATACGGCTTTACGAGGACGCTTGAATTTACAACAAGTCGGTGTAGTCGGGCAATCTTTTGGTGGTTACACTGCTTTGACTTTAGCTGGCGCCAAAATAAATTATGAACAATTAGGAAAAGACTGCCCAGCATTAAAAAGTTCTCTAAATGTTTCACAATTGCTTCAATGTTTGGCTGCAACTTTACCACAGAATCAATATAATCTATCTGACCCAAGAATAAAAGCTGTAATCGCGATTAACCCTGTAAGTAGCAGTATCTTAGGACAAGCTGGACTAAGCGAAATCAATATACCAGTAATGATTGTTGCTGGTAGTGCTGATACCGTTGCTCCTGCGCTTCCAGAACAAATTCAACCTTTTACTTGGTTGACAACTCCAAATAAATATTTAGCTTTAATCAACGGTGGAACCCACTTCTCAACCATCGCAGAATCAAAAGGTAGTGTTGTTCCAGTTCCAGAACAAGCAATAGGCCAAAGTCCTGAAAGCGCGCGTTTTTATATTAATGCTTTAAGCGTTCCCTTTTTCCAAACTTACGTTGCTGGACAACGAAGTTATACTCGCTACTTAAATGCTGGCTATGCTAGTACTATTAGCCAAACTCAATTACCTCTAAGTTTAGTGCAAAGTATTACTCCAAAACAATTGCAGCAAGCACTCAATGGTTCACCTTTGTCTTCTAGGCAACGGTGAGCAGCCGATGACACCGTAAAATCTTAAAATAAAATAAAATTAAAAGCTATTTATACAGTTTTTAGTAAACTTCAGTTTTATAATTTTTTTATAAAGTTGTTATGTGGTTTTTGAAAAGTACTAAATGTTAACTTTTATGTAAATATTTATTATGATTTCATAACAAATTAAATAAAATACTTAATTCTGTTTAATACTCTAAATCAGCATCCTTCTTTGTATATAAGCAACATGACAGACTTTCGAGAAATCAAAGAATGGGAAAAAGCCCATGAATTAACAGTTGCCGTCTATTTAGCTACGCAAGAATTTCCAGAAGTGGAAATTTTAGGGTTGACACAGCAAATTCGTTTAGCGTGTTCAGCGATTCCAATCAAGATTGCTCAGGGATACGATAGGGAAGATAATGAAGAAAAGATTAATTATCTGGAGTTAGCAAGTGATAATGCCACAGAAGTTAAATACTTTCTCCTTCTCAGTTACGAGTTACAAATGTTACCTATTGATGAGTATGACCGCTTAGTAAGTAAGGCAGTAGAGGTTAAACAAGCGATAGATGAGTTAATTGAAAAGCTAAACAAGAAGTTTTAGGCTGTGATGATTCCTTAATAATTCAATGATACAACTTACTGACTCACACTTACAAATCATTTACCAAAACGCAGAACGTGCGTATCCTGAAGAGTGCTGTGGTATTTTACTTGGTGTAACATCAGGTCATGAGAAACAATGTATAAAAGTTATTGCTACAGAAAACGCTTGGAATACGCAAGAAACACCTGATTTATTTACTCATCAAGACTACAGTCAAGAAACTAGTCGTAACCGAAGGTATACAATAGCACCCAAAGATTTAATGCAAGCACAAAAGCGCGCGCGCGAAGCTTCGTTAAATATCATTGGTATATTTCATTCGCACACTGACAATCTAGCTATTCCTTCTGAGTTTGACCGTGAGTATGCTTGGCAAGAGTACTCATATATTATAGTTTCTGTTCAAAAAGGAAAAGCTGCTGATGTAAGAAGCTGGTGTTTAGACGAAACTGATCAATTCCAAGAAGAGACTATTCAAAAAATATATTAATATACTTTTCTGCGTCAAATCCTGTTTGCTCACCAGTTTTCATAAAGTGTTCGAGTTCCATTTGGAAATGTTCAACCTCAAAACCTGACAAGTCAATAGGTTTGGCATTTAATGGTGGTTTTTTTACTACTCGTGCTTGATATGTGTTTAAATCTATACTAGTAAGGTTTTGTACGGCGCCATGCTGCAATAGCTTTAGGTATTCGTGCTTTGTCAAGCTCCAGTAAGAACCAAGTTGAACCACATAGAATCTACGAGTCATACTAGCAATAAATAAGTCTATCTCCAGATTATAGAGAAATATCGCGCTCTTCCGTTCTAATATATATGATGTTTTTGTGCGCCATTGGCGCACAAAATATCATCAGCAGTAGCTTGCTATAATTTGTTTCCAGATTAAGTATGCCTTGCCATTTAAGTGTAGTCCGTCACTCGTATATTCGGCGCTGAGTTGTTCTTGCGTGTCGAGAAGGTGAGAATATATATCTATATATTTATACTTATATTGTGTTGCTAGGTCTTGTAGTTTGCCGTTTAGGTCTATTACTTTCTGGTTGTCTGTCCAATATATATAGATGTTATTGTTGACAGGTAAGACGCTTTGGATGAATACTTCAGTGTTAGGTAATTTCTCCTGAAACTGCATTAAAATTTGTTTGTATCCCAAAAGCGTTGCTTCTACTGATTTATTGAGCATGTGTAGGTCATTTATACCAACCATGAGAAATATTTGTTTGGGATGATTTTTGATTATTACATCCAGGCGCCTTAATATTCTTTCTGTGGTGTCACCAGAGATACCACGGTTTTGAATATTGAAGTTTTGCAACAGTTCTGTCCATTCTCCTTCGTCGGTTATACTGTCCCCAAGAAAGATAATTGTATTAAGTTTTATTGGTAATAGTTCAAATTGGCTCGTCTTATGAATGTAATATGGTGGATTATATATATCAAATATATTGGCTTTTTTACTAAAGATGTTTAAACTGAATATTTTTTGGCGCCAATAAGTAAAACCTCCGTTTTTAATAGTCAATACACAAACTAATATAAACACTAGCAAGTTGAGACTAGTAGAGATAAATATTAAAATCTTCATAATTACTCCTGTACTCCTTAACACACTCGCTTTTATACAACTGCTATATGACGTAAACAGATTGTAAATCCTCTACAAATTTTGACTTTTTGCCAAAATAGCTATTGAGTTATATAATTTACAAAATCTAATATTAATTCTGTAATACTAAATTAATAGTAATCTGTTATAAGGAATAATAGAACTAGCTGGACAAGTTATAGATGCAATTAACCAAGTAGCATAAATATGTCCTAGAGATAATGTTGCCAGTAAACCTTTAGAAGAATTTACCATAGTCTCATCGCAATGGTAAAAGCTCACAAAGCCACCAGAGCAACAAATACTTGTCCTAGGGCATCGTAACTGCATTAAAATAAGAATTCCTGCACCCTATGCCATATTTGGTTTAATAAATTAGGTGATTGAATGTCGAACCATTCAATTTGTGGATATGCGTGAAACCACGTCCGTTGTCTTTTTGCAAATTGTCGGGTGTGCAGTACTGTTAGTTCTTTGGCTTTTTCTAGAGATATTTCGCCTGCTAAGTATTGGCGAATTTCTTGATAACCTAGTGTATTTAGTAAAGGTAGGTCGGCGCCGTATTTATGAGATAAATATTGAACTTCTGCGATAAACCCATCTTCTATCATCTTTTCGGTACGCTGGGCAATGCGTTGTTGTAAATGTGTAGGGTCTGAGTCTAAACCTATTTGTAATATGGGGTATGAAGGAGGATTTTCTCCCTGCTGTTCAGATATTGGTATTCCTGTAATATAATATACTTCTAATGCTCTTAGCGTTCGTACTGGGTCGTTAGGATGTATTCTTGATGCAGCAATTGAATCTACTTGTTGCAGTATTGCATATAGTTGACTTTGAGTAAATGTTTCAACTAGCTGGGTTCTTAAGTTATTGTCTGGCGCCACTCTTGGTATTTTCATACCCTGTACGATTGATTTTATATATAAACCTGTGCCTCCTACTAACAGAGGGGTTGTGTGAGTTCTGTTTTGTATCAAGCTGTAAACTTGGTCTTGGTAATCTGCAACTGTCATCGTGTCTTCTGGGTTGCAGATATCTATCATGTAGTGGGGAACTATTGCAAGTTCGGATGGTGTGGGTTTGGCGGTACCGATATTAAATTCACGGTAAACTAAGCGCGAATCTGCACTAATAATTATAGTATTGAGTCGCACAGCCAGTTCTAACGCCAAGCCAGATTTCCCTGTTGCCGTTGCACCACATATAACTATTAATTTAAATTTGCTCATAACCAGAGAACCAGTTGAAAAGAAATATATACGCTAAATTTACGCAAAATATGGGATAATCTCTGATCAGCAAATATTTATACAGCTTTTGACCTTATCGCAATTCATTAATCAATCATTAAAATTTTGCTAAAATTTAATGTTTTGCTTCTTTATTTCGATTCCGCAGCGTAGAATAAGCAATAGCTACTATTTTAATACAAAGTTACTATAATAGATATAAATAAAGAGTATCATGAAAGCAGCGAAAAACGCAAGGGCGATAAGCGTGTTTGAGAGGGGTGGGTGTACCCCCGTTATAAAATCAGCATCAAATTGCCCTACGGTCGTCTTTAAGGCTTTTGTGTTAGAATCTTGAAGTGATTTTGACTTAATTGCGTATTCAATCGCTACTTTACTCCCAAACATAATCGGAAAATTTTCATGACGACAGATTACGGCGCCGAACAGATACAGGTTTTGGAAGGTCTGGAACACGTCCGCAAACGACCGGGTATGTATATAGGTACAACCGGAACGCGCGGACTACACCACTTAGTATATGAGGTGGTGGATAATTCGATTGATGAAGCTTTGGCTGGTCATTGTACTGTTGTTGAGGTTGAGTTAAACCCCGATGGTTCATGTCGAGTGGAAGATGACGGTCGAGGTATTCCAGTTGATACCATGACCAAAACTGGAAAATCAGCATTAGAAACTGTACTGACTGTACTTGGTGCAGGTGGAAAGTTTGGAGGTGGTGGTTATAAGGTATCGGGTGGGCTTCACGGCGTTGGTGTTTCGGTTGTAAATGCTTTATCCGAATGGTTGGAAGCCACCGTTTGGCGTGATAAGAAAATACATACGCAACGCTACGAACGCGGTATTCCTCAGTCCGATTTGAAAATAAAGCCTTTAAAAGAAGCCCGTACAGGTACTGCAATCCAATTTAAGCCCGATGACACTATTTTCATTAATAGCACCGAGTTTGATTATATTACTTTAGCTGGGCGCCTGCGTGAGTTGGCGTATTTGAATGCGGGTGTCAAAATTACTTTTACTGACAACCGTTTAGAGCTACTCAAAAGTGAGGTGCCTAAAGTTGAGGTTTATGAGTACAAAGGTGGTATCCGTGAATATGTCGCATACATGAACGTTGATAAGCAAGCTTTGCACGAGGAAATTATCTTTGTGCAAGCAGAGCGTAATAATGTACAAGTTGAAGTCGCTTTGCAGTGGTGTACTGATGCCTACTCAGATAATGTTCTGGGTTTTGCCAACAATATTCGTACCGTTGATGGTGGTACACATTTAGAAGGGTTGAAAGCAGTATTAACCCGGACAATGAACACTGTTGCCCGCAAACGCAACAAGTTGAAGGAACAGGATTCTAACCTTAGTGGTGAACACGTTCGCGAAGGTTTGACGGCTGTTATTTCTGTAAAAGTGCCTGAACCTGAGTTTGAAGGACAAACCAAAACCAAACTTGGTAACACCGAAGTTCGTGGTATTGTTGAGTCTCTCGTTGGAGAAGTTCTTAGTGAGTACTTAGAATTTCATCCTGGTGTTGCGGATTCTATATTAGATAAAGCTATTCAAGCATTTAAAGCCGCTGAAGCTGCACGTCACGCGCGTGAGTTAGTACGCCGCAAATCTGTACTAGAATCATCCCCATTACCCGGTAAATTAGCGGACTGCAGCAGCCGTGACCCAGCCGAATCTGAGATATATCTCGTGGAAGGAGATTCAGCGGGCGGTTCGGCCAAGCAAGGACGTGATAGACGTTTCCAAGCAATTTTGCCATTAAGAGGTAAAATTCTTAATATTGAAAAAACCGACGATGCCAAGATTTATAAGAACAACGAAGTTCAATCATTAATTGCCGCTCTTGGTTTAGGCGTTAAAGGTGAAGACTTTGATGTCTCACAACTTAGGTACCACCGTGTCATCATTATGAGTGTGGCAGGTGATGAGCCAACATTAGTAATGGATAATACAGGTAAAACCGAGTTTGTTAGAATTGGTAACTTTATCGATGACTGTGCAGAAGGGCGCCGTTCCTATCACAATTATCAGGTAATGTGTTTCGACCAAGTTACACATGCTACCCGGTTCAAACCACTCAAAGCAGTGATTCGTCACGGACACTCGGAACCGATGTATAAATTAACGACTCGTTATAATCGTTCCGTCAAAGTTACATCTTCCCACAGTGTTTTTGTGTACGAGAACGGGCAAGTTATTCTCAAAAAAGGTAACGAAGTCAAACGTGGTGATATTTTAGTTGCGAGTCGTCGTTTACCCCGTCCTGAAGTTTATCAAACCCAAGTAGATTTACTCGAAACCTTTCACCGTAAAGAACTTACCAAAGCTCTTTATGTCAGAGGTGAAGACGTGAGACGGGTAGCAGCAAGTCGTATATTAGCCAAAGTTGAAAGACCTGAATTATCGAGCGAACCACAAGTGATGCTTGATACAGATGGTTGGCAACGATTACAAACCGCGCGTCAAACTGCTGGAATTAGTCAAAAACAAGTTGCAGCAGCTTGCGGTGTTAAACAACCAATCACTATTAGTCATTGGGAACGTGGTGTAAACCGACCCATCTTATCGCAATTTTTGCGCTACTTAGAAGCGGTTGATTGTAACGAAAACGTTACTTACCAGCAGTTGCCATCCAAAATTGACACATTGCTGCAAGAGGACGACACCAGCAAAAACGCTAAATGGCGTGAGGTAAGTTGTTACAAACCCTTAGATGAGTTTAGTAGCGTAGAAATTGCACAGCTTGGTGATGTTGAATTAGTTCCGCAAACACATGATACTAAAGCTTTTGGACGTTACTTACCAATTACCCGCGAACTAATGTACTTTATGGGTTGGTACGTCGCAGAAGGAACTTTAAGTAAGCACCAAGTTAGCTTAAACTTAGGTAAGAAAGATGAGCGGTTAATACCAGGTATTAAAGATGCTATCTCACTTGTGTTTGGTGAAACTGCTCGTTCGTATTATGACCCAGACAGCGACGGTATCAAACTTTATTTTCATAGCGTAGCTGCCGCGCGCTTGATAGGAGCTTGGGGTCTTGCTAAACCAGCACATCTCAAAAAGCTGCCAGATATAGTACTAAGTGTTTCTGAGGAAATGCAGTTAGCTTTCTTGGAAGGTTACTTCCTTGGTAATGGTACAACTGCTGGTAAAAGCTTGTCTTTCACGACCAACTCAGATGAACTCAAAGATGGTCTACTATATCTATTAGGACAACTAGGTATCATCGCAACTAATAGTTATCTTCAACCATCAACAAAACCTCTCGCAGCAATACAAACACGCCACCCTTACTACTTAATAACTATTTGTGGTAAAGAGCAAATATCCTCATTGCGGCAAATCTGGCAAAACCACGCTAACGCTAGTAAGCTAGAGGTGTTAATTTCGAGTCCAATTTGTAAAGCTTTGGATTTTGTGCCCATAAGCGATGACCTGATGGGACTGCAAGTTATAGACGCGGATGAAATATCCCCAGTCGGCGAATTTGTCTATGACTTCTCTGTTGAAGAAGATGAAAACTTTGTTTGTGGTACAGGTGGTATATGCGCTCATAATACTGATGCTGACGTAGATGGCGCCCACATCCGTACTCTATTATTAACCTTCTTCTACCGATATCAGCGCTCTTTGGTCGAACAAGGACACGTATATATAGCATGTCCTCCGCTGTATAAAATAGAGCGTGGGAAAAATCATTATTACTGCTACAGCGACCGCGAGAAGGCTCAAATCATTGCTCAGTTCCCAGAAAACGCGAACTATAACATTCAGCGTTTTAAAGGGTTGGGTGAAATGATGCCAGCACAGTTATGGGAAACTACGATGAACCCAGAAAGTCGAACCCTTAAACAGGTAGAAATCGAAGATGCAGCAGAAGCCGACCGTATCTTTACAATATTAATGGGCGATCGAGTACAACCACGTCGTGAATTTATTGAGACTTACGGTTCTAAACTTGATTTGATGGACTTAGATATTTAGTCACATCTAATCATTAACATTGGTGGAGACGTTACATGTAACGTCTCTACATTGAATATTAATCTGCTAGTATTTAGGATGAAAGTGATATTTCGTGACTTGTTTAAGGATTATATATAATGGAAGTTCTCAAAAGAGCCATTAAACCAAAAACCTATATATCGTTCCTTTATGTTTATGAAACTACTTGGGGAACAGCTGGTGATATTTGTCTAGTCCGTGAAGTTGTAGCTAAAGAGAGTACCTCAAAGTTTAGAGGTCACATAATTAAACTACCACTTACAAAAGAAATGGAACGCAACCGCTTGGGGGGTTTGCCAATAATCAAAGTTGCTGGACATGTTGGTGAGGGACATCCCAAAGATAAAAACTCCGAATGGGAGGTTTACGAAGGTATTGATAGAGAAATAGCCATGACTGTTATTAAACCTTGGGGCTTTAAACTTATCGAACCTCAATAAATTCCTACTTAGGAAAGTTCTTTAATGGCGCCTATCGACAATGAGTGCAGGTTGAGGTATCGGTAATTTTACTGTTATTGTTGTTCCGGCGCCAACTTCGCTTTGTAGTTCAATTGAACCAGCATATAAATCGACACATTTTTTAACAATCGCAAGCCCCAACCCAGTACCAGGAATATTTTTTGCATTACTAGCACGTTGAAATAATCCAAATAACTTTGCTTTATCTTCAGGAGGAATACCAATACCTTTATCTTGAATTGTAAAGATTGCCTCATCATCTTGACAACGTAATGTAAAATTAATAATATGCTGAGGTGATGAATATTTAACCGCATTAGAAAGTAAATTAGTAAGAATATAGCGAATCAAATTTTCATCAACGTACACATAGTTGTAATTACTGTAAAACTTGAAGCTAATTTTGTGATGTTGTCCTGAAGTCAAGCAAATCTCTTCAATTAAATCATGTGAAAAATCAGCTAAGTTTATAGGTTTAATATCAGGTTTAAACCTTTTAAAGTCAATCTCACCAATAGTTAAAACATCATTCAACAACTTGTTCATCTTTTTGACGTTAGCTTTAATATGCTGAAAAAACTGCTGCCTTTTTTCAAGCGAAAGTTGCGAACCATATTGCTCAATTATTTGTGAAGAAGATAAAATAACCTGTAGGGGTGAGCGAAACTCGTGCGACACCATCGACACAAACCGAGACTTTAATTCATTCATCTCGCGTTCACGTTCTAAAGAAGAACGAATATCTGCTTCTAAACATCGTCTTTGCTCAATTTCCATTAACAGCTTTCTATTCGTAGTATGCATATGCTGCGATAGCACCCGTGACCTTAACAGAACTTCCACTCTTATTTGTAGCTCGCGTTTTTCTACAGGTATAGTAATTAGTTCGTCAATACTATGCTGCATATTACAATTTATCATTCCAACATGTTGCCGCCCGATCACAAGTAAATATGGTAAAACAACAGGATACTCAGTTTCTTTACGCGCGTGCAGTACTTGACGATAGCGTTTGAGCATAACACTACACAAAATGCACAAATCAAACGGTTGTTGTATTAACTTTTCTAATTCCTTACCTGATAATCCGTCTGGCGCCACTATTTCATGGCTTTGTACTAAATACCGTAAAAACAGCCGCCTGTTTTTTTTATTATCCAGCAGCAGTAAAATTCGGCTCACAGACACCCTCCAATCAAGAGCGAATTTTTGTAACTTGCATTACATTCCTTACTATACAAAAGTACTATTTAGAAATAGAGCATACAAATTAATTACGAATTATATGGGTAATGGTAACTGGGAAGCATATCGCTTAAGGAGTATTTTTATCGTACCTACAGTATCACAGCATATTTGTTTCAACATACTTGTAGATTTTGATGTGGTGGATAAGTTATTTTTAACAAGCAGCAAGAGATTTAACTGCTTATAAATAGCTAAATTTAGCGGCAAGTTTAGAGACATTAATTTCTCAAGACTTACAAATAATTAGTTAATGTACACTTTAAATGACACTAAGAACAATATTAATACTTATATTTTTATGGACGTAACTGGATTCGAACCAGTGACCCCATCCATGTCAAGGATGTACTCTAACCAACTGAGCTATACGTCCAAATTTTTGCAACTCATTAAGGATAGCACAGCTTATTCTACAAGACAAGTAAAAAGTATTATTTAACTTTGGCTGCAACATCTATACCATCGCTGACTAGTCTACCGTCTTCCATATATACTATTCTGTCCGCTATATCTAAAATACGGTTATCGTGGGTAACTAACAAAATTGTACAGCCCTGCTCTTTAGCGAGTTTTTGCATCAGTTCTACTACGTCACGTCCTGATTTCTTATCTAATGCCGCTGTTGGTTCGTCTGCTAAGACTATTTTAGGATGACTTGCTAACGCCCGCGCGATTGCTACACGCTGCTTTTGTCCCCCTGATAAACTTTCTGGGTAATAATCTACACGATTACCTAAACCTACTGTTTCTAACATATTAACAGCTAAAGCATCGATATCTTGGTCTAAGTACTTATTGTGTAACTCTAATGACATTCGCACGTTTTCTCTCGCTGTTAAAAATGTCATTAGATTATGCGCTTGGAATATATAGCCAATATTACGACGTAAGGAAGTTAATTGCTTTTTACTGGCGCCGCATATCTCTTGGTTCAAAATCTTCAAGCTTCCCGACTGTGCAGAACGCAAACCACCCATCAACGTTAACAACGTAGTCTTTCCAGAACCAGAAGGACCAGTCATGATGATAATCTCACCTTTGTTAATTCCTAAATTAATATCAAACAAAGCTTGCTTACGCAAGGCGCCTTCCCCAAAATAATGGTTTAAATTCTGTATCGATATGACACTCTCACTCATATAATAAGGCTGATTTGACTCTGAGTAATTTAATGCCTGCATATAATTTTACTTACACCTCAAATAAATTATATCGAACGTTTGTTATAAATCATTTTTACTTATTATAGTTAGGAGTGTCAATAGCTGGCAAGGGTGATAAATATTTTTAATAATAATTTTATTGATTAATTAACGTATACGGATATTGTTTGATACATCACTTAATCCCTAAAAAAAAACGTTTAAACTAAAAAGACGATTAAGTTAAGGTTTTGAGCAAATATTACTAAGAATAAAAATGTTGCAGATAGTACTTAAAGTTTTTTTGAGTTTCTTATTTTGTGCTGCTATAGGATTTAATACCAATGCAAAAGCTGAAGCAAGAAATGCGTCAACTTTTGCACGTAGACTTACGCGCGCGTCTACAAAATATTATGTATTTGACTCATATAGAGAATATTTAATATCTCCAAATAAAAGATATACAGTAGTATGGGGTCAAAATAGGTACTCTAATAGAATCAGAAACTATTTGTATGATATTCGAGCCGAAAAGCCTATTGTCAGGTTACATTCGTGTCGTGGAAATTCTCAAGATGGTAATATATCTACAAATTGGCGAGCTGATTCTCAGGTGGCATTAATCACTTATAATGGTAGATGGGAGCCGCGTGATGCCTGTTTAGTCAGTGTTAATGGCGCCCAAATTAATATATATAATCAAATTCAATCTGATATAACTGGATATCTCATAGACTCCTGTGACTTGCTTTTTTTAAAATACCGAGATAAATTAGCAGTTGATTTTTTTAGAAATCAATACTTACTTAAAATTAGCAGTAATCAACTCACTTTGCTTGCAACATTGTATGTTCCTAACTCAAGAACATACAATCAATCATTTTTAATGACTTATAATTACCAAGTTACTGGCAAACGAATTAATTTTCGGCTAGCATCCATTCAAAAAACCTAGAATTAGCATACTAAAAAATATCAGCGGGGTCAGCAGATTGAAGCTTTCGCATCGCAATAGCACCCGAAATACTACACATAACGACGGTTAAAACGAATACATGAATTGCACGTTCAACCGTCATCGCAATCGGTAACATTGTGGCGCCAGCAGCGAGACTATATAATCCAATAGCAGCGATAAAGCTGGGTATATAACCTAAAATAGCTAGAAGCAGCGATTCTTGAATTAGAACTCGCAGTAGAAAACCATCAGTATAACCCATCGCTTTGAGCGTTGCGTACTCAGGTAAATGTTCTGAAACATCAGAATAAAGGATTTGATATACAATCACAATTCCCACAATAAACCCAACACCAACACCTAAACCGAAGATAAACCCTATCGCAGTACCTTCTGCCCAATATTTCTTCTCTATTTGGGCAAATTCTTCTGTCGTTAGCACAGAAACATCTTTAGGTAAAGACGCAGCAAGCTGTTTTTGTACCCTAAGAACATTTGCATTATCCTTCAAATTAATCAGACCAACAGCTATTTTCTCTGGTTTGCTGCTTGGAAATAACTGCATAAATGTAGATTCACTCGTAATTACATTACCATCTGCAGCAAACGAGGCGCCGTTTACAAACAAACCTGTAACGTTTACAGCTTTACCGTTTAACTCGGTTTCAAACTTGTTAGTTTTCTTAAACTCATCACTATTAACACCATAGTCAGGACGACCAGCAATATCAAATAACACACTGTTAAGCGGTTTAATACTTTCGAGTTGCTTATTCACCTCTGGCATTTTAAAGGTTGGTCTAGTCGGGTCAACACCCCATACCAAAATAGCCCTTTCCAAACGAGTTTGAGGATTACGCCATTGTCCAGTGGCAATGTAAACTGGAGTTACCGATTTTACACCATCATACGCCAAAGTTTGATATAACCTTTCGCGCGCAAAATCTTTAACCGAAAACAAAGTCTGCATTTGCGGGTCAATCAAAACCAAATCAGCTTCTAAATTCCGATGCGGTAATATCGAAGCATCATATAAGGCGCCTTCAAACCCCATCTGAATTAACATTAATATATCAGCAAACGCAATACCTGCCACCGCAATGGCAAGACGAGTTTTTTCCTTCATCAACTGGCGCCAAGCAAGCGGAGTTTTTTTGTTCTTTCTAAATAATTTCATCGTTATTTTACCTCACTCACGTACCATAGCCCATAAATAAGGGGCGCCTTTTAACAATGAGTCACCCCAAACAACCTTAAACCCATGCTTTTGATAAAACCGCACAGCTTTCTCGGTTGAAGTTTCCAAATAACAAGGCAACCCGTCACAAGAAGCTTGTTTCAGTATTGGTTCAATTAACACACCACCTATTCCACATCCTTGACTTGTAGGTGCAACACCTAAAAACGATAAATACCAATGCGGTTTTTGTATAGTGCGTTTATGCAGTTCCTCTATTGCCCAAGACCAAGAAAGCACACGCGCAAACTTTGATATTCCAAGTTTGAATGGTAACATCAAGGCACCTGCTTGTAATACACGTGTAACACTACCACCAGAACCTTGAGGAGGTATCCAAGATGCAACACCCTGTAAATCTCCTGTGGTTGTAGTACTTATATAAGTATGGTCGTAAGAATGGCTATATCCCAAAGCAACCCGAAGCAAGCAATTTAGAGCATCAAGAGTATGATGTTGGGGTAACAAGTATTGAAAGATAGGGTCAGTACTAAAAGCTTGTTCGAGAACAGAGACAGCTTGATTAACTTGTGATCTATCAAGCTTGGTTATTGTTGCCTGCATATTTTCACTTCCTTCAAATTTATAACGAACATTCGTTATGGTTTACGGCAATAAAAATTTACATTACAAATCAATCGAAGTTTGAACTTGTAAATTAGTTAACCCAGAGACGCGCGAGTTATCTTGGGGGTTGATACGAATTTTGACTTCGACAACACGACGGTCAAGGTTTTCTCCAGGTTGGTTAGCAAAAACATTTTGACGATTAACTTGCAAACCAATTTGCGATACGGTACCTTTGACTTCACCGTTGATAGCTTGTCCTGTCACTCTAGCAGCTTGTCCAAGTTTAATTTTACCAATATCGCTTTGATAAACTTCAGCAACGGCTACCATTTGACTAGTTTGTGCCAAAGAAGCAACACCGTCATCACTTATCTTCTCACCAGGACGAGTATGAATTTTGAGAATTTGTCCACTCAGCGGCGCCCGAATGTAAGATTGTTCAAGTTCAGTTTCCCTAGCTGTAGCAGTTGCAATAGCATTATCAACTTCAGTTTGTGCAGCTTGAACATCAACAGAACGAACTTCGGCGATACTATTTAATGTAGCTTGAGCCTCACTAACTTGTTTATCACCAGTAGCATTTATGCGTGAAAGTGCAACTCTTGCTTCACTAAGAAGCTTACTATTAGTTGCATCAATACGTCGCAACACAGCTTTAGCTTCGCTTATTTGCCTTTGGGAAGTAGTATCAATACGTTTCAACACAGCTTTAGCTTCACTAAGTTGCTGTTTTGCAGTCTCCACACTTAACCGCTTTCCATCATACAGCGAAATAGATATAGCACCTTCATTATATAGTTGCTGATAACGTCCATATTCAGCGTTAGCATTATTCAACTGTGCTTCCAACCTACCAATACTAGCAAGTTGCGCTTGTCTATCACCTTGAGCTTGTGCTTCCAACCGCGCGATATTCTCTAACTGTGCTTGTTTATCACCTAACCATTGCGCTTCTAACCGGGCAATAGTTTCTTGCTGTCCAACTTTATCACCAACAGATTGTGCCTGTAATCGTGCCACCGTAGCTTTTTGAGCTTGAATTTGTCCAGTTTTAGCACCAGCTTGTACCTGTGCGAGTTTAGCTTTAGCCATTGCGACTTGCTTTTGGGCAACAAGTAAAGCATCCTGTAATCTTGCTCTCGAATCTAAAACAGCTACAACCTGACCAGCTTTAACGCTATCACCTTCCTTTACCAACACCTTACTTACCCTATCACCATCCAAAGGAATAGGCGCCGACAACTTAATTATTTCAGCTTCAGGTTCTAGGCGCCCCAAAGCAGTAACTTTAGTAACAGGAGGTAATACTTCAACAGTTTCAACAGGTTTACCAGCTAGACCAAACTGCTGGGCGCCAAAATATAATACACCACCAGTAACAGCAGTAGCAGTAACTACCAACCCAACCATCCAACCATTAACGGACTTGAGAGATATCTTAAAACTCATACTTCTCCTCTATATATATAGATGCTGTATGTATAATTCCCAAAAAATGCAATATAGTGATGGTGCGTGAAAGCACTTTATCTTAAATTCTTAGTGTAGACTGTGATGGCTTTCACGCACCCTACTCTGTATCTCTTGCTTTGCGACCTTTGCGACCTTTGCGACCTTTGCGGTTCGTTCCTCTTTAAAAAACCGTTCCACTAAAAAATAAACAATCGGAATTACTAACCAAACATAATCCCATAAACCCTGATTTAAAAAAGCCACCGCAATAGAAACCAAAGCGAAAACAGGTTCAATTAAAGCCTTAACCCTAGTACTCCAAATAACCCTTTTATCCAAACTTAAATCAACAAGCCGATGATTATAAGTTGCATAAGTCCAACTAACAAACGACAAAATACCAATTAAAAATATATTAACACTAAACCAAACCTTCACCATGAAACTTTTAGGAAAACTCATCAATAAATCATTAGACAAAGGAACAATAAAAAGACACATCAAATAAACAACACCAATCCAAAGATGCGTCTCATCAGTCCGCCTATAATAACTTACCTGTTGAGAATGAGCAATCCAGTATACAGCCACCAAAACAAACGTAATTACATAAGTACCCAAAGGCTTTAATTGCCCCATCAAAAAAGAATTTATTTGAGCATCCGTCATATCTTTAGCATCCGGAAAATCAAACCCAGCAACCATTAAAGCCATAGCAAAAGCGAAAATGCAATCGCTTAAACGAGCAAGATGACGAATCATGTTAGTAGATTTATATTCTTTATCAATTTCATGAATTATCATAAATTATCCTGTGAATTAAAACCATATTTTTCTAAATAAGCTGTCACCATCTTGCCCATTAACGTGCATTGCTCAACAACATCAATCGTAGTTACACCAAGCAACCGTTCTAAAATAACCCCATCGACAAAACACATAATAAAATCAGCAAGCGCGCGGTCTTCCACACCCAAAAACTCATAAATAGCACCTTGATAACGCTCACATAAACGGCGCCAAAAATCACTATTTATATAACCTTCAGAATCTTGATGCTGCGAAAAATCAATCATCAAATAACTACTTTTGATGTGATAATCAAGATTACCTTGCAAATATCTGCCCAAAGCTTCCGCGCGCTCTTGCCGAGTCTTCAGCGTCTTCCACTCCGCAGTTGCAATAGTAAGCTCATTTTGAACCATATCTTCCACCAAATGCTCGAACAATGCCTTCTTGTGTGGAAAATAATGATACAAAGTTCCTGTCGAAACTTTTAATTCCTCAGCAATTTTACGCATCGTTATCGACGCATACCCCTTTTCTGCAAACAAATCAAAACACTTACTCAGTAACTCTTTGCGATACAAATCATGGTCTACTATCTTCGGCATAATATATATGTTCTAATTAAATTTATATCAAACGCTCGTTATAAAATAATATAACTTGAAGTTTGCCCTGGAGTCAAGCTGGCAACGGATACAACGGATATAACGGATAGATGGGAGGTTGGAGAGCCACCTCCCTCCGTTAAGGAGAGTGGCGTTGGAGACTAAAAAAAACCAACATTAATATAGGCGCCTTTTTACAATTACAAGCGATACAAAATATGAGAACATAATTTCTATGCAATTAACCAGTGCAGTGTATAATGCCAACGAATGATTTTGACCTGCAATCCTTTGCTTGACAAATCTTAAATACAATAGCTTTTACTTCATTTGAACAGCGCCAACCCTCAAGTCGCGATTTTATTAGTCTCCCTGCTCTTGTGAAAAAATGGGAGATGCGCTTATAGCTTTAAATTCATCTGTAAATTTGCTATTAGAGCATACCAACAATTCTTTTGATTACTTATGTCCTCCAATTAAACATAAACAGCCTCACCAAAAGCATCCTTCAGAAAATGAAATATTAATGAAAATGTCTGTATACCTAGAATAATTAAGTAGTGGTGAAAGTAAAGATAATGGATAGTGTTTCCAATGTGTGTAACTACTTTGGAATTAGGTTAAGTGATATGTATAAATTTTAACTTTATAGAAACAAGCGTTGAACCTTTGTCTCTACAACACACATAAACGCTCGCCGCACTCCTTGAGAACAAAGAATACAAATTCTAGTTAGCTGAAATGATTGTACGGCAAGGGTTTTAAGACTTACAGAAATTACGCTCGCGTACAATAAACCCGACGAAGCGCTCTGGCGTCGGTCGCTGGCTCGCCGATCGTCGTGCCGTCAATCGGTTCGTAGCACTCGAATGATCTCTTCGGCTACGAGGTCGGGGCGGGACAGAAACGGGTGGTGGCCGGCAGCAAGGTCGATTGAGCGGGTGGCCCGGTCGGCGTGGAAGCGCTGCAGGGCTTCTGAGGTGCTACGGTCCTCCGTGCAGACGAGGTACGTCGAGGGCTTGCCCCGCCACGCCGCTTGGGTCGTTGGCGTTCCGAAGGCACCTACCGATTGCGCGGTGAGACGGTTCCAGGCCTCGGTTCGGATCTCTGAGTCTGTCAGGTCTTGCCAGAAGCGGTCGCCGAACGACGAGGCGGTGTAGCCGGCGATGCGGACTGTGCCGTCGTCGCCCGGTGCAAAAGAGACTGGGTCCTGCTCGCCGCTCATGATGTCGGCCTGCGACTGCCCCACGTCCGGCAGGTACGAGGTGATGTACACCAGGTGGCGAGTGGCAGGGTGGTCGGCGCCCTCCGCGATGACCGTGCCGCCGTAGGAGTGCCCGACGACTATTGCCTCGTCCACCAAGTCGAGTGCGTCCCGAAGGGCCTGAGCGTCTTCGAGCAGTGAGGCGGCGCCGGGCATAGCGCCCTCGCCGCAGGACGGCAGTTCGACCGCCCGGCTCACCGTGCCGATTCGCTCATGGATTCGCTCGGCGACCCGCTGCCACCACCATGCGCCATCCCGGACGAGTGCGCCATGCACGAACAGTATCTCCACCATTAGAGTCTTCTCTCCTTGCTCCCGCGCGGATTTCCCAGGCGGTGTTGTCAGTTTCCAGTCAATTAATTTCCTCAGCGAGTGAGGAGACAATCGCACGTAAGTAATATTAAATACTAAATCAAGTTTCCATTCAATTAACTAAAAAGAGGCGTTGCGGGTATTGGGCGCCATCGAGCGTTGATTAAATACTCAAATTTTTTAAATTTAACGCACTTGGTTGTAGCAGTGTCCACCTGACTATAGTTCAACATCTTACTTGTAAAGCTGTATCAAAATTACACTAAACACGCACATTTTTTCTATAAAATAGCGCTTTTTTTGCGATAAATGCGTAGTTGAAAATAAATTTAGTAATAATAATTGCATTTATTTAGCCGTAAATGAGGCACCAATCCTGTGTGGCGATTTTTCGCGCGGTGTCAGGAACACACATTTTTGACTATGCATCAAAATTCTTGGTAGTTTAAGATGCGTTTGCCCTGCTTATCTAAATCTAAGTTCCACAAAATCACTGTTTTGTCATCACTTGCTGAAGCTAGAGTTTTACCATCGGGTGAGAAAATAACGCTTGTAACTGAATCTGTATGTCCAGTCAGTGTATTAATTTCTCGTAAAGTAGTTGCATTCCACAGTTTAACCGTTTTGTCAAAACTTCCAGAAGCTAGAGTTTTGCCATCGGGTGAGAACATAACGCTTGTAACTGAGTCTGTATGTCCAGTCAGTGTATTAATTTCTCTAAAAGTAATTGGATTCCACAGTTTCACCTTTTTGTCAAAACTACCAGAAGCTAGAGTTTTGCCATCGGGTGAGAAGACAACGCTCTCAATTATGCTTGTATGTCCAATGAGCGTATTAATTTCTCTAAAAGTAGTTGCGTCCCACAGTTTCACCGTTTTGTCAAAACTTGCAGAAGCTAGAGTTTTACCATCGGGTGAGAAATTCACACTTGTAACTGAGTCTATATGTCCCTTGAGCGTATAAATTTCTCTAGAAGTATTTGCATCCCACAGTTTCACCGTTTTGTCCCAACTAGCAGAAGCAACTATTTTGCTATTGGGTGAGAAAGTTACACTTTCAACTGGGTATATATGTCCGGTAAGTGTTTTAATTTCTCTAAAAGTAGCTGCATCCCACAGTATGACCGTACCATCATCACTTGCAGAAGCAATTGTTTTGCCGTCGGGAGAGAAAATTACGCTTGTAACTGAGTCTGTATGTCCAGTAAGTGTTTTAATTACTCTAAAAGTAATTGCATTCCATAGTATAACCGTACCATCATTACTTGCAGAAGCGACTGTTTTACCATCGGGTGAAAAAATTACGCTTTTAATCATGCCTGTATCTCTTTTATATAAATAGCGATTATATTGGCGCCTTCTATTAATTTGGCTAAAGAAAGCTACATATATATAGGATAAAAATAGGGGCAACTATGCACTTTGATGAGTATCCATTCTTCTAATATCATCTAAAAACTTCATCTGTTGGTATATACAACTAATCTGCGGTAAATCCACACCCGTAGAATGCACTTTTCGTAAAGGTTCCCAAAAATTGCTTTTACTTCTAAAGGGCGCCTAGAGTCGTAGTCAATTTTCATACTAGTACGATAAGAATCAGATAAAGATTTTCTTCATAAGCTAGAAATTGTTTTGAAGGAAGAAAGAGAAACAGAATATTGGTTATAAATTTTAATAGAGTCAGGGTCATATAGTATTAAAATACGCAATCAGTTGCGGAGGCATGAATCTTCGGTCAGGAGCGCCGCATTTAGTTCCAACGGCAAAATTTTAGCTTCTGCTAGTTCGGACGGCACCATCAAATTGTGGGCGCCGTAATTCTCATAAACTTTTAATTCTTAAAATTTTGTAATTTATTGAATAAATGTTTAGAACCAATTCCGGGTAGCAACTACGCAGTAGATTTGTTTTATAAATTTTTTGTGAATATAGAAAAATATTAATTAATACAAGATATAGTTAGTACAACTATTCGACAGAGGACATTAAGTATAAAAAGTATCTAATGAAAAAACAGCGCTTTCTTGAAGTAGGCACCAACTTAAAGCTGCTGAGTATGCTATTTTCCAACGCTCGAATAGCTTAATTAATATAATTTGCACTACTACGGCGCCTGAATAAATTTGGAGTTCATGATGATAGTATCAAAAGCATATGCCGAATGGGAAGAAGCTACCGAACGTCGAGGATTGGAACGTGGTATTGAGCAAGGTAAAGAGGAAGGTATCGAGCAAGGCAAAAATATTAAGTGAGGGTCTAGGTCATTAATTCGGGAATCTTACCAGCCACAAGTTACCTACGTACACCAATATTCTTTGGTTAAGAATAATCATGCCTGGGCATGGTGCCGCGTCTTTAAATGGCAGCGGTATATAAATCTGTTGGGTTCCGTTCCTCCACCCAACCTACTATGAAAGCAAGCTATCCGTTACATCCGTTGCATCCGTTGCAAATTTTCCCGTACTGTCCGGAAAGTCAAATTTGGTAACTGTAGTAAGAGATGTTCCTAAAACAAGGAACAAAATGCATAAGTTGAAAAACACAGACATATATAAGTAATAGAAGGGTACACAACCCGACTACCAAAGACAACCAAAACATCAGGAGAACCATTATGACATCCTTTACACAAGTCCAACGCCAAAACGATATACTCTTTCCTATCCGCCAATGGTTGGAATCTATCGAAGTTAAAAACTCTAAGTTTGCACACTCTCTATGTAAGTTTATTCCTTCTCAATGTCCTTTTGAACGTGATGTTGTAGTATTTGGCAAGAAGTTATTCCATATTCCGCCAATGTGTAAGCTAAATCCTTTTTATGAACAAGTCGTTTATTTACGCTTCAAAGCATTATGCTACCTAGCTGATGTCTGCGGCGAAGATGTAAGCGCTTACTGTTAATTGTTAGTTATTTTAACTTTTGACTTTGATTGTAATTTTGGATTTAGTATTGAATTTGATTAAAGCCTACAGCACCTCTACAAGCTATACCTTGCGCGCGCACCAGCTATACACTTAAAGTATTTTAATAATTTTATATCTTTACCTCACCCACTTATATTTTGTGGTGTAATTTATACCGGAATCATATTTGAAACATCAGATTCCCGACTTGCTTTACGCACGTTGGGAATCTTTAAGCATAAATGAGTAAAATAACATTATATTGAAACAATTCTTATCAATTCATTTCAGTTTATGCTTGTATAATCTGGAATATTAATGTTTACAGTAGTATGTAAATTATAACACACCAAAATGCAATGTAAAGCCAAACAAATGTAAAAAATGTTGCTGATTCGGATAAGTCTGTTTTGTTAATTGAAGAAAATAATTGTGAAAAAATCGATGACAACCCATATATTGCTAGTAGAGGACGAAGTTAAACTCGCGCGTTTCGTGGAGATGGAACTTGGATATCTAGGGTATAAAGTGACAGTCGAGCATGATGGAGTTTCAGGCTTGAATGTAGCGCGCGAGTCACAACCTGACTTGGTGATAGTAGATTGGATGTTGCCTGGGTTATCAGGGTTAGAAATTTGCCGACGTTTACGAACGACAGGTGACCAAGTACCAGTAATCTTGTTAACGGCAAAAGATGAAGTTAGCGACCGAGTAGCTGGAATGGATGCAGGAGCTGATGATTATGTCGTTAAACCCTTCAGTGCAGATGACTTACTTGCACGAGTACGCGCGCATGTACGAAAGGGAGAAGTACTAGACCCAGACTTATTACAATTTGAAGATTTGAGCTTGCATCGAAAAACAAGACAAGTGAAGCGTCAGGAAAGAAATATAGAATTAACAACGAAAGAATTTGATTTGCTTGAATATCTAATATCACATCCGCGACAAGTAATATCACGGGATAGAATTTTAGAATCTGTCTGGGGATATACATTTATGGGTGATTCTAATATTATCGAAGTGTATATTCGCTATTTACGTATCAAGCTTGAAGCAGAACAAGAAAAACGATTAATACACACAGTGCGTGGTGTTGGTTATGTTTTACGTGAGTAAAATCTAGTAGCTGCGTGAATAATTAAATATTTCCTTAAAGATTCCCGAATTTTTTTTGTTCGGGAATTTTTAGCTTAAAAATATGTAAAAGTAAAATAGGCAACAAAATGGCAGAATAAAAGAGTAGTAAGGGCGGGTTAACAGATATCCTAGTCATAAACGAAAAATACTTGTAAGGCCGGGTTAACAGATATCCTAGTCATAAACGAAAAATATTTGTAAGGGCGGGTTAACAGATATCCTAGTCATAAACGAAAAATATTTGTAAACCCGCCCCAATTGTAAACCCACCCATACCAAATCTAAAATCCAAAATCACCATGACTTACCTAGAAACCGCAGCACAATTTTACAGTGATGTTGCTCAAACTCCACAAGTAGGACTTTGCTGTGTTCAAAGTTCACCTTTACAGTTACCGGACTTAAAAATTCCGTGTAAGATGCAGGACATGAACTATGGTTGTGGAACTACGGTACATCCTACAGAATTAAGTAACCAGCCCACTGTGTTATATGTGGGTGTCGGTGGTGGACTCGAAGCTTTACAGTTTGCTTACTTTTCACGTCGTCCACGTGGGGTTATCGCTGTTGACCCTGTAGCAGCAATGCGCGAAGCTGCCTTTATTAATTTAGAAGCTGCGGCAAAACAAAATTCTTGGTTTGATACCAACTTTGTTGAAATTAGAGAAGGTGATGCTTTTAATTTACCTGTTGAAGATGCTTCAGTAGATATAGTCGCGCAAAACTGTTTATTTAATATTTTTGAGCCATCCGACTTAACCCGCGCGTTACGTGAAGCGTATCGAGTTTTAAAACCACGTGGGCGCCTGCAAATGAGTGACCCTATCGCCACACGTCCAATACCAGAGCATTTACAACGCGATGAACGTTTACGTGCGATGTGTTTATCAGGAGCATTAACTTATGATGAATACATTGGGCGCATCATTGACGTAGGTTTTGGGCAAGTAGAAATTCGGGCACGGCGCCCATATCGTTTGTTAGACGCACGTAATTACAATTTATCAGAACACCTGCTTTTAGAAAGTCTAGACTCAGTATCTTTCAAAGTGCCTATTCCTGAAGATGGAGCTTGTGTGTTTACTGGTAAGACAGCTATATATAGTGGGGCAGAAGAATATTTTGATGACAATAACGGTCATATCTTCCAACCAGGAGTTCCTTTATCTGTATGCGATAAAACAGCGAATAATTTATCCAAACTTCCAAAAGATATCATAGTTACTGATTCAACGTGGCATTACGTTGGTGGTGGATGCTGCTAAAGTAAGGTGGGCACTGCCCACCCAGCCCTTTCAACGCGACCTTGTATTTTATATTAAAATAAAAATGATTACTTCAAAAATCACACCCTTCAAAGAAAAACTAAAATCACCTCTAACAAAGCAGAAAATCACTGTTTTGCAAATTAATTTAGGTAAACGCTGTAATTTGGCTTGTTCGCATTGTCATGTTGAAGCAGGACCGAAGCGAACCGAGGAGTTATCACCTGAAATTTGCGAATCTTTAGTTGAATTAATTGAAAAATTCCCACAAATCAAAATCGTTGACTTGACAGGTGGGGCGCCGGAAATGAATTATGGTTTTCAGCAACTTGTTCAAGCAGCTAGAAAAAACGATAAATCTGTCATAGTCAGGTCAAATTTGACTATTTATTTTGAACCAGGTTTTGACTACCTTCCTCAATACTTCGTTGACAACAACGTTAGAGTCGTTGCATCACTACCCTGTTACATGGCAGACAATGTAGATAAAATGCGGGGGAACGGTGTTTTTGACGCTTCTATTCAAGCACTACAATGGCTAAACCGACTTGGTTACTCTTCGACACCTGACTTAATCTTAGATTTAGTGTATAACCCTCTGCTACCTAACACAGAAAAATTTTCCCTGGCGCCTAACCAAGCAAGTCTCGAAAATGATTACAAAGTTTTTTTGAAAAACAATTTTAATATTGTCTTCAATAATTTATTTACAATCACAAACTTACCAGTCGGGAGAACAAAATTACATTTAGAGCGTAAAAAGCTATACACACCCTACTTAGAATTTATGGAATTACATTATAACTCAGACACAGTAGGAAACTTGATGTGTCGTGACGAAATATCTATTGATTATAAGGGTAATATTTACGATTGCGACTTTAACCAAATGATGAATCTCCCCGCAAAAACCAAGGATGGGGAAGCTGTGACAGTTGCTAAGTTACTTGAGACAAACAACTTAGACTTGATAAACGAAGTTCAAACAGCAGCTTACTGTTATGGCTGTACTGCTGGAAGTGGTTCGAGTTGTTCTGGAGCGCTGATTTAGTTCATGTAAACTATTGTAAAGGATAGGTTTATACACTTTAGAGGTGTTTTTGAGTCTCCGTTACCAAAACTGTTACCGGCGCCGTTGCTCTAATTTATAAGTTTATTATGAATTCTAGTTATGCTTCTCACATTACCCCAAAGGCCGTGGACCCCTCCCAAAAGCCACGGTTTTTACTTTTGGGGTACACACACATTCACCACTAAGGTGATTTTTGGTTGACGCTCAAGAACTTTATTGTTCTAAACAAAAAATGTAAGAGACGTGGTTTACCGGAGACGCGATATATCGCGTCTCTACATTTATATATATAGATATGGCGCCAAATTTCAGAAAAAATCTTGTTACCAAAACTGTTACGAGGTATGTCACCCCTCAGATGAACCTTTATGATAATGGATAGTTAAACTCCTCACACCACACCGAAAGTCGCGAAGCTTTGTTTTCGCGGCTTTTTTATTTACCAAGGTAATATTTCGCCGTTACTATGCCAGAAGGTGCCTGTATTATCTAAATTTAATTCATCAATACGTTTTAGCAGTCCTTGAACTGACTCACTTGTAGTGATACCGCTAAAACCAGTCATGCGAGTTTGTACAAGTCCGGGATGTAGGATAGCAACCGCAATACCTTTTGGTTTTAAATCAAGAGATAAAGATTTTCCTGCCATTGATACTGCTACTTTCGACATGCGATAGCCGTATGAACCTCCCGAAGTGTTATCTTCGATAGAACCCATACGGCTTGTCATGATTATTATTTTCGAGCCATTCTTCAAATTCGGTAGCAAGGCACCTGTAACTCTGAGAGTTCCCAAAGCATTAACTTCAAACTGGCGCCGAATGCTTTCAAAGTTTAAATTGTCAATACTAGATCGTTCTTCTATAATACCAGCGTTGTTAATCAAAACATCAAGATGCAAACCCTTTAATCTATGAACTAAATCATTCACCGATGCATCGTCCGTAATATCTATATTTGATTCAATTTGCACACCCAGATTTTTTAACTCATCACAAGCAGAACGACAAATAGCAATTACAGTGTCTCCTCGCTCTTTTAGTTGACGGCAGTACTCTAAACCAATACCTCGATTGGCGCCTGTGACTAAATAATTTGCCATTTTACTTCAAATCGAAACTAAGTACTTCAATTTTTGCACATTTTCGTTTCCACGCTCGGCAGCACAGAACCGAAAAAGGCATTTTTTGAAGAGTGGTTTCATTTAACTACCATTACCACCTGTAACGTTATAGTCTTTCGAGCTAATACCTAATGCTGCAAGTCCACCGGAGGTTACATACTTACATACCTGTACAAAAGGCGCCTTCTCTCCACCGAAGGTATCAGGTGAAAAAGAGACAAACCCAGTGAAAGAGATAACTACACCAACAGTAGTAGTCTTCCAGTTTTTGACAATTGCATTCTTAAGGTTAAATTTAGGTGTAGCGCTTTGAGGTTGAATGGGTGGTGGTGTTAAAGGATTTGTTGAGTCAGGTTGATTTTGTGGTGGTGTTGAAGAATTTGTTGAGTCAGGTTGATTTTGTGATGTTAAAGAATTTGTTAAGTCAGACATAATAATTTCCTTAGTTACTTTGGTTGATTTATATATAGATGCCTACCTTTAATATTTGTGCAGGTAAGCTCGTTGTCGTTATTTATGTAACCAATGATTAAACAACCAATTCCGGAAAAGCATGAACAAGTTTGTATTTTTCAGTATCGTGCGCTGAAACGCGATACTATGCACGTTATAGAATTTTGTAAAATCGTACTTAAAATAAAAATAGTATAATTGAAAACTTCAGTATATATGAACGAAGGAAAAGCAGAACAAGTTGACTCAAGATGGTGGCGCTGGCCTCTAGAAGCTATATTTCCTGATAAAAAATTTGACGGACAGTTGCAAAATCCTGAGACAGAGCAGGTTTTCGACTTTAACACCGTAATTGCGTCTGGAAATCCTTTTGGTGTAATTACAAACCAAATAGTTTATTATCCGGAAAACGATAAGCGCGAGTTGTATGCAGTATTTATTTCTGGCTTAGGGCAACGCGAAAGCGAGTCTTCAAAGCGAAGTCGTAGATATGCACATACGCTTGAAACAGGTATTGCAAATTTAAACAACTCATCTTATCTAAAGATGCATCCGATTATTTCTTTTATTAATAAAAAGCTTGATTGGATAAATGCAGGATTAGACCGTTTGAATTTATCTGGCAGTCCAGTGATTAGCAATACGGCTATTTTAACTAATTATGCCATTACCTCTAACACAATTCTTAATATATCAGGAGATAGTCATGGTACTATTTTACTAGCAAGAGGTCTTAGAGTTGCAAAAAGGAAGTATGTAGATGCGCGTGCGGGGATATTTGACTTTAAAGGGCGCCGACTTCAAGAGAAGAAGTGGGAAAAGCGCGCTTCGCAGTTGATAAATATTTTTGCTTTTGGAAACGGTTATTTAAACTGGGTGAAAGGACCAAGTTATATTATGGTTTACATTGATGGAGATGTTGTACCTAATAACTTTGGAATTACACCGCAAAAAGCAATTAAACTTCATCGAGAAGATATAAAGTTTTTAATATTCGACCGAATATTTCCCGAAGGCAGCTTTGAAGCTCATAATATGATGTACACAACACAACTGCTGCGTCAAACCTTCATTAAAAACAATATTCAAATAGGTGATTTTCCAGCTTTGTACAACAAAATTTACCAAAACACCTTAGAAATAGCCAAAGTTAATGAAGTTCCTTGGCCTAGCGATATGAAAGAGTATACATGGAATCTGGGAAGCCTTGAGTTTATTGGACAGCAGGCGCCTTAGTGTATTCCCTTTTGTCTTCTTTGTGGTTCATTAAATAAACCACAAAGGCACAAAGGGCACAAAGAAACAGAATAAGCTTAATTTAAACAAACTAACTCATCTTCGCTTGCTAATTCATCTTCTCTTAGCTCGTCGCTATAACCTTGTGGATAATCGAAAACTATCGTATAATTCCAATTATTATCATCATCAATGCGTAATCCTGTAACTCGACCGATAGCCCACTTACTCGGTTTACAATTACTTTTCATTGCAACGCGCGAGTTAAATGTATATTTTGGAGATTGAGCGCAAAAGCCAGCGAATTGGATTGTAATAGTGTTCATAATTTTGTATGATGGAGATACTACAGTATTCACTTTCAATTCCGGCATAAAGCCCGAAAATCTGTTGAATAATTGCACAAAACTCTTACAAAAGATGAAATTTCTTTTGTAAAACGTATATTTTCACAGATTTGAGTTATGCAATTTATCTAATACTTATAAAGCCAGCCAGATTTAGGACGATTAGCATTCCCTATATCCGCTTTCGTCACCAGGTCAAAAAGCTGAATTTGCATTGATGAGATTGTTCATGATATCTTGGAAACTTGATATATATATTATATCACCAACAATACTTTGTTGCCAGATATTATTGCCCAAATCTGGTCAAATTTAACTAATTTTTTACAATTTATACTATAGCCTTATAAAGCCCTTTATCTTGTGAGGTGGGCATCCTTGCCTGCTTACACCATGCATTGGGAATAAAGATGATATTCTCTCTATAGAAAAGAGTCATACTAAAGTTTGAGATAGAAATAACAATGTTTATAACTTTGGAATCGTTTCTAAGTTAGGTTGAAGCATTATTAAATGAGATAGGGCATACTGAAGGTGACGGATTATACGCTTGGAGGCATCCACAATTGAGACGCTGGCTAAAAAATAATATTTATTTATATCTACCTGCATTCCAATCGCGTAACTTTCGACTCTTCTTTAGTGGACAAACACTGTCGCTGTCAGGCACGTTTATGACCCAGGTAACGATTTCCTGGTTAATTTATACCCTGACGGGTTCTGCTTGGTTGCTTGGTTTAAACGGGTTTCTACAATTTTTGCCTACATTAATTCTTGCGCCGTTTTCAGGGGTTTTGAGTGACCGTTGGAGTAAGCGCGACTTGCTGATAGTGGTGCAAGTGCTAGGAACGGTCGCTTCCCTAATTTTAACGACACTATCCTTTTTACAATTGGTAAATTTTTGGTGGCTGATGACTTTCAGTATCTGGGGAGGATTGTTAAAGGGTTTAGATATGCCTGTGAGGTATGCGATTGTAATTGAAACAGTTGATAATCGTGACCATCTAAACAACGCTATCGCCCTTTATTCTGCCATGCTTAGTAGTTCTATGTTAATCGGGCCTGCAATTGGAGGTTTATTACTTGCCAAGTTGGGCGCCAACTACTGCTTTCTTTATGATAGTTTGAGTTACGTTGTGGCATTATTAACGCTCATTTTAATGAGACTGGCGCCGACTGCAAAGTTAGATGTATCAGGGAGCAATACTTGGCAAAAATTGCAAGAAGGATTCAGCTATATATATAATGTTTTGCCAATTCGTGCCATCTTGTTACTGTTGGCGTTAAATGGTTTAGTAGGTGTTGCCCACGTGGCGTTATTTCCCATCTTTGCATCTGATATTCTCAAAGGTGGTGGAGATACAATGGGTTTTTTGAGTGCAGCAGGTTCTGTAGGTTCAGTTGTTGGCTGTCTTTATCTTAGCCTGCGTCGGCAAGTATTGGGTTTAGAAAAGTTGATGGCATTGTGTCCAGCTATAAGCGGAATTGGGTTAATTGCTTTTGCACTATCTAGACAAGTCTGGCTTTCGTTATTAATTCTAGTAATAATTGGTGGCGCCGGAATGCTTTTGGTATCTTGCGGTAACACCATCGTCCAAACCTTAGTTGAAGACGATAAGCGGGGTAGAGTAATGAGTCTTTATTCTCTATCTATAATTGGTACGCTACCCTTAAGTAGTTTGATCGCTGGTAGTTTAGCACAATATATCGGCGCCCCAAATACAGTAATTGCCAGTGGTATTATTTGCCTTTTAGAATCAATTTGGTTTGCTCGACAGTTACCACTTTTGACAAGCTGGATTAAGATTAAGACGAACTTACCCAAGGTTGCGGCTCAGTAATTGCCTGATGATTATGCTCCCTGCGATTTCTAGCAATAGTTTGATATAACTTCAATCGAGGTGCATTAACGCTACCTAATGGCTCGTGTTGTGGCAGAGTGTGCCAAGGTGTGAAAGAAAGACTTTCATCGAACTGTTTGCGCTCACGGGTATCAAATTCCTGGGCTGGAATTTTTATAGTTGCCACTTTAATATATGGAGAAATCGTTTCATCCCACGGGAGCGTAGGATCATCAACCCATTTCGGGTCATTATCGGGTTGAAATTGAATCAAAAAATCAAAATTTATATCCTGTTTCTCAATGGTAAGAGTATTTTTCAGCGCTTCGCGTAAATAATGATCAGAATCAGGGATTGGCGCATCAGCAGCATCTACACCCTGCGGTTTAGCAGAATATCTAATTACATTTGTTCCAAGACGGTATGGGGTGGCACTCCAATACTGAATGAAAAGAGGATTAAGGATTTTCTTCGCTTTCATCTGTTGGATAATTCCAAACTCATATGCCATAGATTCAGGTGGAAGTTTGCCTGCACCGATTTCTGCCAGACGAATATAACCCTCAGCTTCCCGCACAAAGAAAACGGGATGGTTAATCATTACAAAGTCCTGAGTGCTTGGTTCATCCTCCAGTACCTTCTTTCCCTCCACCTGCATAAGTTTAATCGCGAAACCTTTAACATCGGGGATTGTGTCCGATTGTAACCCTCCCTGACTTAAGGGACTAGATGCATTAGAAAACCGTGCCCAGATTGGGTAGGTCTTGACGGTGCTAAAAATACCAATTTGCAGGTTTTCTGGAATATCATCAGCAATTGTAAATTCTCCCCATACACACCCATGACTTTTAGCGTGTACTTGCCGCAACCCCGGCGCCTTCGTAGCTTGTTCAGTAACGGCGCCTTCAATAATTTGGTCAATAACTTCGTTACTAGGTAAATTACTCATGGTGATCTTCCTTGTTTGTTAAAAATACCAAACACCCTTACCCTACCATAAGCGAAAATACGAGCGGCAGTCGAATTGTATCTGTGGGTAGAGATATTTTGATTGATTATTAGTTAAACATCATTAATCATTGACTTTAAACACTCAATTACTGAACCTAAAATATACAGGGTAAATATTCATGATTGACCTTTACTATTGGACTACGCCCAACGGACACAAAATTACTATATTCTTAGAAGAAGTTGAATTACCCTATAATCTCATTCCCGTCAATATAGGTAAAGGGGAACAGTTTAAACCAGAATTTTTAGAAATAGCTCCTAACAATCGTATACCTGCAATTGTTGACCGCGAACCAGCTGATGGTGGCGAACCTATTTCGATTTTCGAGTCTGGTGCAATTTTAGAGTATTTAGCAGACAAAACCGGGAAATTAATTCCAGCAGATATTCGAGGTCGCGCGGAAGTCCTGCAATGGCTATTTTGGCAAATGGGAGGACTCGGACCAATGGCAGGGCAAAATCATCATTTCAGCCTATATGCTCCTGAAAAAATTCCTTATGCAGTAAATCGCTATGTCAATGAAACAGGACGTTTATATGCTGTTATGGATAAGCGACTGAGCAACCGCGAATTTTTAGCGGGAGATTACTCAATTGCGGATATTGCCAGCTATCCCTGGATTGTACCTTACGAACGTCAAGGGCAGAAACTGGAAAACTTTCCCAACCTGCAACGCTGGTTTGAAGCAATAAAAGGGCGCCCAGCAACTATTCGAGCTTATGAAAAAGCCGAAGCATTTGGTAATCAGCAAATTGCTCCAGAACTTGCGCGCGATTTATTATTTAATCAATCTGCTACCACAGTGAAACGATAAATCCCTTTCAAGCAGGAAAACCGTAAGCTCACGGTGTCTCATCTGACAATAGCACAGGCGAGACACCTAGGGAGTTTTGTATTATAAATTGTCGCAAAATGACCTAACTTCTTGGACAGGCAAAGAGAGCGTGGATGCAACTTGTTCAATAGTTAAGCCCAACCCAAGTAGTCGGGGAATTGCATCTCGCTGTGCTTTTTCTGCAATTTCGGCACGCTCACGCTCAGTTTCAGCACGCTCACGCTCAATTTCGGCACGCTCACGCTCAATTTCGGCACGCTCGCTACCAATCAGTAATAAATTACCTTCTGTATCCCACCAACGTAGCCAAAGCTGAGTTTGATTTTGATAAGTTCCATGCCATAAACCTAATTCTACTCCCAATTGCTCAATCAAATAACGCCCTTGTGCGTTTGGTTGCATTTTATGATAGGAACCGTTAATCAAGTTATAAACTTCGAGTTTACCAGTTGCGATTTCATAGATACCATAATAAGTAATATGGATAATACGTTCATAAACCCAAAACTTGCCTGGTTTAATTTTTTTGCCTTCGTCGCTGAAAGACAAAGGAGTTGCGTCTCTTTCTTCTGAACCATCTCCACTCGCAAACTCTAATGCTATCAAAGGAGAAATATATTCTCGTCGAAGTACATAGGAGCGTCGAATTTGCCCATCTAAAGTTGGAGGCACATTACCAACATAAAACCAATCAGGCGCCTCAGCACCTTTTTCTGGGGGATCAGTTTCTCTCCAGTAAATTCCACAATCTTGCCCGATAGCATATTGACCATCAGGATGAATTTTTTCTAAAACCGGGCCAATTGAGTCTGTTAAAATGAGACTTTGGGGATGCTTATAAAAATTGTTTGTAAAAGTTCCATCTGAATCTGGTAATTGAGTATGGTCTGGGAAAGGGGAGAGTGGTAGCTCGCACTCAATGCTTGTAGTCATAGTGTTTTTCTCCGTTTTTCCATTATTCTCAAATTAATATAATTGTATTGCAAACCCTAATTGCTTGTGACGGATATTGTTTTGACACGTATTGTGTACTTTGAAATGCTGATTCATGCTGTGGTCGAGTGTTATAACTCATACCGACCGAGATGGCTGTATCGGATTATCAGCGCGCGGGAAGCAACAAAGCATGAACGGAGGTTTTATGAAGAAGGAGAATGAAAACGAGTTGGAAGATGAACTATTTTCTGAATACGACTTTTCTAAAATGACAGGGTATTAAGGGAAAGTACGTAGAAAGCTACAAAGCAGGAACTAATCTCGTATTGCTTGAGCCTGATGTAGCAAAGGCTTTTCCTACTGCTGACTCTGTTAATAAAGCATTACGGTTATTAATGCAAATGCAAGCGCGCCAAACATCTACAGAAACTGAAAACAACTGCTAGGAGCGTGGGTTAACAAAATATATGACTGAATTACTTCGTAAAGTTGTAGCTGAAATTGAAAAACTTCCAGAAGAAAAGCTGTTACTAAAGCAATTACTCCCTTCACGCTTAAAGAATAACGAACCGCAAAGACGCAAAGAACGCAAAGGGAGAGGAAGAATTTATAGGTAATCTTCTACCGCGAAGGGAGTAGCATCGAAGTAAAGCTGTTGTGTGGTCTTCTTATGACGCACACGAAGCTGCTCAAACTTTATCTGAACTTCTACCCGCAGCGAAAAAGCAAGAGAATGCATGAGGGTAAACGTTTTTGTTTTACTAAGCGTAGAAACAATCTAGTCCATAAACCATTAATTCAGAAAAGATAAAGGATTGCTCATATTTTCGGCAAAACCAAGAATACCACGGTCGCGATGTTCGTAAATTAATTTACCTTGGGAGTCAAATAGAAAAGTTCCTCCCCGTTGTGTCAAATAAGATGAATCTGGGACGTAAGTATTCCAATTACTCAAAACTTCGGTCATGTTGCGTAGACGCAAAGTAGCCAATTCAAAAGGACGCTGAAAACCTTTACCTCCGGCAACTTTGAAAAACGAACCTTTTATTGGTGGTAAAGGTGTCTCTTTTACAACTTCCTCGTCAGCAATTAACTGAGGAGCTTTTTTGTCACCTTTATAACCTCGAAAAACTTCCTTCAAAGTTCCGGGACTGCCAATGCCAGCACACATTAACATTAAATTCAGCCAAGCTTTTTGTGATGTTGATAGCAATGGAACTTGTAGAGTTAAACCGCGATAAAGTTCTAAAAGAGTATGTATTTCAGCTATCTCATCTACAAACAACCATTCTTGAGGAAATCCTGTATATTCACAAAACTTGATACCGGAATTACGGTTTCCAATTCCAATTGCACGAATTGTAATTCCTTTTGAAGCAAGCTTTTCTTTTTCTCTTCGCAACCACCAAGCATATTCCAAATTATCAAAATCTCCCAACTGCGACCAAAGAAGTACGAGCAACTGTGAAGCATTCGAGCAACCATCTAAAACGGGCTTAATTTCTCCATCGCGAACTCGCAAGCGTTGAGTTTGACTCAAAATTGAGTAAATATCTGGATAATTGTCGCGTGTTTGGGTGTTCATTTGGGCTTGGTGTTTTGGGGTATTAATATTTTAATCAAACCAGGCGCCCGTCTTCCATGTTGATGATGCGGTCAGCTATATCTAGAATGCGGTTATCGTGGGTAACTAGAACAATTGTACAATTTTGTTCTTTGGCTAGTTTTTGCATAAGTTCTACAACATCACGACCAGATTGTTTATCTAGTGCAGCAGTAGGTTCATCTGCAAGGACGATTTGCGGATTCGTCACTAACGCGCGCGCAATTGCTACCCGTTGTTTTTGTCCTCCAGAAAGGTTTTCTGGATAGTAATTTATGCGATTTTCTAAACCTACAGATTGAAGCATGGTTTCAGCTTTTTGCATAGATTTGGAATAACTAACATCTTGCAGTTCTAATGGCATCATGACGTTTTGCTGTGCGGTCAAAAATTCGAGTAAGTTATGTGCCTGGAAAATATAACCAAGCTTCCTGCGTGTTTCAACTCGTTCAAAATTACTGGCGCCACACATTTCTTGTTCTAATATTATGAGACTACCAAATTGTGGTGAACGCAATCCACCAATCAAGCTTAACAGCGTTGTTTTACCAGAACCTGATGGGCCAGTGAGAATAATAATTTCTCCGGTTTTAATTTCTAAGTTAATGTCGAATAAAACTTGTTTCTGTAAATCACCTTGTCCGTAATAATGATTGAGATTACAAATTGTAATTGCAGTATACATATAGCAATCCTATATGGGTTATAGAACTTCTTCTTTCTTTTCTTTCTTTTCTTTCTTTTCTTTCTTTGTGTCCTTTGTGCCTTTGTGGTTCGTTAATTTCAACTAAATTTTACGTCGGGTTTAGCACTTCACCTAAAAAATATCCGCAGGGTCAGCAGATTGAAGCTTACGAATTGCTATTGCCGCAGAAATACCACACATCAAACCTGTTAGCGTTAGTACAAAAATAGCTCTTCCTACCGTCATCACCATTGGTAAAAGCGTTGCTTGTCGAGTAATAGAATAAAAACCCAGAGAAATACCTAACCCAGGAATAAAACCCATTGCCGCTAAAATCATTGCTTCAGTAAAAACCACCGATAATAAATAACGGTCGCGAAATCCGATTGCTTTTAAAGTTGCATACTCTGCCAAATGGTCGGAAACATCGCTGTACAAAATTTGATAAACTATGACGGCGCCAACCATAAAGCCAATTACGGCGCCTAAATCAAAAACATAACCAACAGGGGTGCTACTATTCCAAAACCCTTTCTCTTTATCTAAAAATTCTTGCTTAGATATTACCAACACGTCCGAAGGTAATCTCGCTCGCAAATTGGCTAAAACCCAAGCAGTATTAGCCGTTGGTTCTAATTTTATTACACCCATGTCAATTAATCCCTTTTGGCGCCGTTCCCCAAACAGCCGTAGAAAATTAATATCGCTAGTAACTAAGTGCCCGTTAATACCAAAAGATGTACCTAATTTAAATAATCCAATCACATCAACTCGGCGGTTTTCAACTTCGGTAGAAAATACACCTTGTTCTTTAAATAACTTGGGAATATCACCAAACTCACGCCTTGCACCCGCATCAAACATCACAGTATCTGGACGTTTTAATTGCTCTAAATTGGCTTGCACTCCTGGCAATTTCAATGTTCTATCATTAGGATTAAAACCAATAGCGTAAAGATTCCAGATTTGTTTATTTTCAGGATTCTTCCACTGTACAGGGCTAAGATAAATCGGACTTACAGATTTTACACCAGTATAACCAAGAGCTTGATACAGACGCCTTTCACTAAACCTATCAAGGGAAATAAGCGACTTGTAGCGACGACTTACTAAAAATATTTCACCATCTAATACATTGTGAATTTGTACGGCGCCGTTAAAAAGCGCACTGCGAAAGCCCATTTGCAAAAACATCAGCACATCAGCAAAAGCTATACCTGCTATCGCTACAAACATTCTTGACTTTTCCTTTTTAAGTTGTAGCCAAGCAATAGGGAGTTTACGTTTCATTTTCATAAGTTAATTGCCACCTTCAGCTTCATGTTGCTAAACCCTGCGACTTTCTGACTATCAGCAGCATTGAGACGAATTTTCACTTCTACAACCCGTGCATCAATTTCAGCAGCAGGGTCAGTATTGAGAACATCTTTCTTCATCACCTCCAAACCAATTTCATCAACTACCCCTGCTATTGGTTCCGTTAAAACACCACCGCTAACGCTGCTAATAGTTGCTTTTTGACCAGCACGAATCCTTGGTAAATCTGTTTCATAGACTTCTGCAACAGCATACATTTGGCTTGTTTCTCCCAACGAAACTACGCCCTTCTTAGTATCAATAATTTCCCCAGCCCAAGTATTAACCCTTAATATTTGCCCATCTCTAGGCGCCTTAATAACAGCTAAATCAAGTTCTGCACGCGCTTGTTTAACTGCTGCCTTCGCTCTGTCAACTTCCGCTTGAGCAGCCATAACATCAACAGGTCTAACTTCCGCAATTTTACTTAATGTCGAACGCGCTTCTTTAATTTGTTTTACTAAAGTTTCCTCTGTCTGGCGCCGATTCGCTTTAGCTTCGTTAAGCCTTTGCTGGGCTACATCCAAAGCTAGTTTTTTATCATCTCGCAGCGACGCAGACACCGCACCTTCTATTTGCAGAAATTGATACCGTTTATATTCTCTGGCCGCATTTTGCAATTCTGCTTGAATACGCGAAATAGTCGCATCACGAGCAGCTAATTCTTCTTGCAATTGTGCCCTCACCCGCTCAACAGTAGCAGATTGCGCCTGAATTTCTCCTGTCTTGGCGCCTGCTTTTACAATTGCCAAGCGAGTCTGTTGCACCTTCACCTGTTCAAGCGCTTGTTCTACAGATGCAGCTGCACGGTCGCGTGTATCTAAATAAGCCATTACTTGCCCCTTTCGCACTCTGTCACCCACCTTTACCAAAAGTTGCCCAACCCGACTTCCTTGATTTGGCGCCGAAAGTTGAATAACTTCCCCCTTTGGCTCTAATCTTCCTAACGCAGTCACAGCTTGTATTGGTGGTGGCGCCACTGTTGGAGGTGGTGATGTACGTAATAATTGTGATGTAATGACGGCGCCGATACCAGCAATCATCACAAACATAAACCTCGACAATCCCTTAAACCGCTTCGGCAATCCTTTTAATACTGATTCGCTCATACATACTCTTCCTCAAATTAAAATAAAAGTGTATATACACCTTTTTTGTAAAAAAAATTAATGGCTTAATAAATGAGTTGTATCCGATAAATGCGACATCAAACTTTCCCATCGTTCTTTCCCTAACTGGGATACCATTGATGCTTGCGCTTGCTCCCAAAGTGGTAAAGCCTTCTGTAACGCTTCAACACCTTCAGATGTAAGCGAAATCAAACGAGTCCGCTTGTCTTTGCCTGGGTTAATTTGAATTAATCCAGAGCGTTCCAAGGGTTTGAGATTGCGTGTTAGTGTTGTTCTATCCATCACCAAGTATTGAGCAAGCTGATTCATAGTGCTTTCTTTCATCGTCGCAATCACTCCCAAAATAGAGAACTGCGTAACTAGTAAACCACTTGGCGCCATTTGTTCATCAAAAAGCTGCGTCACAACCCGTGCTGCTTTTCTTAGACTAAAGCAGGTACAACTGGCGCCGACTTTGTTTAAGGTGGCTTCATCAATTTGTTGAACTTGGTTTTTCATGAATTCAGTGTATATGCACTTATTTTATTTGTCAATACTGTACTATAGAATCATTCAGATATAGTCACAAGATTAGTCGTATCTCATACCGAGGCGTACTTAATAATCACTCTTTATAAAAACCATCCGTTACATCCGTTACATCCGTTGCAAAAATTACTATGACTTCTATTTTTAACTATCTTCCTCAATCAGACCCACCGCTTCCTCCTCACTTAACCCTCCCAACAATGTATGATTTACCTAGTGATAACCCGGAGGAACCTGGATTGCCAGACGATTTCCATTTTTTACAACCTTTGCTATTATATTTAACTTTTCAGCCAACTAACTGGAATCCTGACTTAGTTTACAGCGCTGCTGACCTTAATCTCTACTATGATATTACCCATCCACAGTGGTACAAGCGCCCAGATTGGTTTGGTGTGGTCGGAGTTGGAAAATTATACCAAGGACAGGATTTAAGGTTAAGTTATGTAACTTGGCAAGAAAAAGTAGACCCTTTTGTCGTAGTTGAGTTATTGTCTCCAGGTACAGAAGGAGAAGATTTAGGAGAAACCGAACAAGAAGAAAATAAACCTCCAACAAAATGGAAAGTATACGAAGAGATTTTGCGAGTTCCCTACTATGTAGTATTTAGTCGCTATACTAACGAGTTCAAGCCATATCATCTTGTTGGTGGTCATTACGAAGCAGTTAATATTACCAGCGATAGACGCATACTAATACCAGAACTAGGTTTAAGTTTGGGATTATGGCAAGGACTATTTCGAGGTATTGAGAAGTTATGGTTACGATGGTTTACTCTCGAAGGGGAATTGATTCTTTCTCCTGAAGAGGAAGCAAATTCAGCCAAACAAGAAGCTGTCGAAGCCAAAATAAGAGCGGAAAAACTTGCGGAAAAATTGCGCCAGTTAGGAATAAATCCTGAAGAAGTAGAATGAAAATAATTGCTTGGGAATAATAGCTTTAAAGTAGCGTTTATTACCAAGCTGGCAATTTGTCTATGCCTTTTATATCTATATTCTTAAAATTCTCCCTCGGACAAATAAAAGTACGCTTCTTGTTTAATGTTTTTGAATGAGGACTACTCCAATAAGTAATAAAACTGTTCCTAAGACGCGAGAAAGGTTAAGGGAAATTTGGGTAACACCAAAGGCGCCAGTCGAATCTAAGATAATTGCTGCAATCATCTGTCCGGTAATCACTAAAGAAAAAACTACTGCGGCGCCTAGTTTTGGAATTGCGATTAGAGATGCAACAAGATAATAAGCAGCAAAGACACCACCGAACCAAGCCCAATGGGGAAGAGAATTAAATGCTGGAATAGTACCACGGGGTGTGGCGCCGCTAACCCATAACAAAGCTAATGAAACCAGAGTTAAGCAAACCGAAATAATAGTTGTGAGAACCGGAGAACCAGTTGACACTCGCAAGCGCGCGTTCCAAACCGTCTGAACAGTAAGACCTGCTCCACCGAGCGCGACTAGAAGAAACAAAATGAATCGAGTAAACATATAATTGAGCGCTGACCATTGGTTCAATTTGTTAGCAGTTTTTCAATGGCGTCACATGCCACATTTATACCATCTTCTGCCTGGACAAGTTGCCTAACTTCTGCCGCGTTTGCACTGTAGCGTTTATCTTCTAATAAAATAAGGAGTTCTTTAACAACGCGCGAAGACTTGTACTGATTGCGCGGAATCGTTCGAGAAACACCTAAACGCTCTAAGCGAGCAGCATTATCGGGTTGGTCGTTATTATAAGGCATTACTAACATTGGGCGCCCTGCTCGCAAAGCTTGAGAAGTGGTACCAATGCCACCTTGATGAACAATTGCACAAGCACGCAGAAAAATTGCCGAATAAGGTGCATAGTCGCAGACAAAAATGCTATCTGGTAGGTTTTCGGGTAGAGGATTTTTACCTATTAGTAAGACAGCACGACGATTTAGTTTTATGGCTGCCCGCGCGCTTTCGGTATAAAAATTACCAGCAGCATTCACACCTGACGTACCCAAGGTAAATACTAAAGGTGGGGCGCCGGAATCTAGAAAAGTTTGAAGTTCTGGATTAATTGGTTGTTCCGTATTGCCATCGTAAAAAGTAAAGCCAGTAGTCACAACATTTGGCGGCCAGTCTGGTTGAGGAGTACCCACTACTGATGAAAATAAGGCTAAGATTAAGGGTTCTTTCGTACATAGCGTGCTAAATTTTAATTTAAATCGAGAATTTTCCTTTATAATCAAGGCTCACAGGCACTTATAGTTTAAATTTAATTAATTTTATATTTATAAAGGTAACAATAGCTGTAAGATAAGCATAGCATGGGTTTAAAGCTAATTTATCAACAGATTTAGCACGCTATGTACGGAAGAGCCAGATAACTATATAAAGACTACTTCTAAAATAAGCATGAAATGTGAATTATGTGAACGAGAGATGGAAGACCTTACTCTCCATCATTTGATTCCCAGACAATATACCAAACGCAAGAAGCTAGAAACAAGCTCGACAATTGATATTTGTTCAGCTTGTCATCGTCAGATTCATGCTCTGTTTGATAATAAAGTTCTGGCAAAAGAACTAAATACGGTTGAAGCGTTGAAAAGTGAACCACGAATGCATAAATTTATTACTTGGGTTAAAAAACAAAATCCTCAGAAACGAGTAACCGTACATCGCCAAATATAAAGAATCATCGCAACAATTATTCTAATATCAAGCGAGAATATATAGTTGGCAGCATGGTTGTTCAATCGTAGGTGTTGGTTAGATGTCCAAAATCAATTAATCAATTTTATATTAACTGTATGTTCAGCCATAAACTTCATTAAATAGCAATGGCACCGATACCAATACTGCGTAGGTTTTGGATAATTGTAAGTTGGGTGGAGGCGAAAGCGGAACCCAACATAACCCTTAGTATTGTTGGGTTTCGTTCCTCTGTGCGCTAACGCCGTAACCATAGCTAGCGAAAGCGACAGGCAGCTTGTGGTTTTAAATTGACTGTATGTTAAGTCATAAATTAGAATAGATAGTGAGGTAATAAAATTTAGGCTGTTATTTCTCGCATGTGCCTGTGTTACCTGACTTTATGGAGGACACAAAAATGGATTTACATTACGAAATACAAGGAAAGGGCGAGCCAATCGTTCTAATGCACAGTGGTATGGCGGATTTGCGGGATTGGGAGTTTATCGTTGGGCAGTTGGCGCCAACTTACAAATGTATAGCTTTTGATGGTCGCGGCGCCGGAAAATCTCCATCACCTGTTGAAATTCCCGATTACGTTGAAGATTTGAAGAATTTGCTGGATTTTCTGGATATTGAGCAAACGGTTCTTGTGGGGCATTCTATTGGTGGAGCAATTGCGACTGATTTCGCGATGGCATATCCGCAACGAGTCTCAAAGCTTGTGTTGGTTGCTCCTGGGTTGACGGGATATCAGTTTTCACCGGAAATGGTGCAGCACTTTGAAAAGATTCAAGCAGTGGCGCCGGATATTCAGAAAATGGTACAACTCAGTTTGGAATTACCCAATTACAAAGTAGTGATGGCAAGTCCGCAACGTGACCATATGGTGTCTATGACAACTCACAACACGCAGCGTTCGCTTGAGTGGCAGTATTTGTGGAAGAATGTGCAAGTTTGGGGTGAATTACCTGCAATTCCCGAATTGAACAAGCTTGCCGTTAAAACCTTGTTTATTATCGGCGCCGAAGATAGCAAAGATTGTTTCTGTATTGCAGACATATTCAAACAAGTTCCAGACATTCGCTTTGCCAAAATCTCAGGTGCAGACCATATGGTAAATTTGACTCATCCGATGGAGGTTTCTAGTATTATCAAAGAGTTTCTTATTGAGTCGAAATAATGCCCCGCACCCCATCCGAAAATGAACGTATCCGTCGTGAGACAAAGGAACAAATACTTAAAGCAGCAATGGATATGTTCTGCTCTAAAGGTTATCATTCTGCGTCAATAGATGATGTCGCGAAGCAAGCGCAAATCTCGAAAGGGTTGCTTTATCACTATTTTAAAGGTAAGGAGGAGTTACTTGCTGCATTGGTTGAGGTAAGAATTAGTGACATATTGGTTGTGATGGAAGCAGCAGAAGCAAAAAAGACTCCTGCCGAGCAAATCCATCATATTATAGAAGGTGCCTTAGAAGATGTGCGGCGCCAGCCAGAGATTTTTCGCTTTTACCTCAACCTTTTTACGCAACCTCGACTTGACCCAATTGTGGCAAAATATAGCCAGAAATTAATGGATGAGCAAGCAAGGCAGTTTGAAGTACAGACTGAGATGTTTGTTAAGCTTGGGGTTGTAAATCCGCGAAAGCGATCACTCTATTTTTCTTCGACAATTCAAGGTATTATGCTGATGTATTCAACTTATCCCGATACCTATCCACTTGATGAAGTGAAGACACAGGCAATAGCTGAATTTTGTTGTTGAGAACCGTAGAGTGGCGCCAAGTTACAAATTATATTTGTGTTGTACTTTGAAATTGTGATTTGTAGTTCTCACGCCAACGCACAATATCGTTATAAACGCTCATGTGGTCAGATCCTGAAGATATTTTTTGAGCAATATCGAATAGAGGAGCTGGATTAATAATACTGCTAATGTCTTTATGTTTTGCCCATTCTGCTGCATTAAGCAGGGCTGCGCGTGCATAATTACGAGCGGCAGGATCATTTATTGATGATTGTCCTTCTGCAATCGCTAGATTCAGAGAAAAGTCAAACACAGCTCCGTACCGTGGGTAACGATATGCACGACTACGATATTCTTGAACAACTCCATGCACGCGGGAATAAAACCCTCTAAAGTCTGAATTGTATCCTGAAGGAACTGGTCTAGTTTCTGAAATTAAAGCATCAAGAACATTATCGGGTTCAACTGGCATACTGATGCGGGAAAGTCTTTGACTATGCGACTTTGCTTCTACAAGCGATTCATGTGCGCTCTCTATGATTTTTCCGTTAATATAACCACCACCAGGTACACGAGATGCTTGAAAATCACTCACTCCTAGACGATTTGCAAGCGAAAATGTGGCTTCAGCTTGAGCTAGTGCATAAGCTGCATTACCTGTAAGAAGGGGTAAAGCAAAACCTAGTAAAACACTGCAAAACATCAACGGCACCATAGTATTTTGTATTCTGAATTTCATTTTTGTTTTCCTAATAATTAACTGTGCAGACGCTAGGGGTACTTTTTAAGTAGTAACAATAGCTGTTATATTCAGGTTCACATCAAATTGGTACAAGTTATTTTATGCTCACGCGGTAAGTATAATCACTTTTACTACCATTTGATTTGAATGTGGCTGAAGTATCATCTGAGTGAAGCATTTGTGTGGCTGCTCCTGGAGTCCATGTAGCCTTTAATGTATTATTGTTGTTGATAACCTCAACTGTAAACCCACCAATGGGATCATCTCCGTTTGCTCCAATAGAATTGAATAACTTAATAGCTCCGTTCTTCAAATCTTCTTTTGCAGCTGCACTTAAGGATGCATCAATAAAAATTGCACCAAGCGCCTCAGCAGTCCCTTTTGCCAAGTCTACAATTGCTGGTAACTGAGCATTATCTTGGTCAGCAGCAGTAACAATAGCTTTCATACTCTTACCCTGCTCAATTTGATGCTGTATTAGCTCAATGTTATTGTGTGTCCCACCAGGAGGTGTAGAGAAATAATCTTGGGGAGGAGGAGGAGAAAGCCTAGGAATATTAATTATTCCTTTGGATGAGCCTCCTATAACTGTAAAATAAAGTTCATCATCAGTATTGCCAATACCCAAAAAATTTGTTTTCTCTGTTGTTGTATGTGCATGAATCTCATCAACTACAAGCCGGACATTTTTAGGTCTATTTTCTATAGGTTTAATACCACCTGGTATTTTAGGTCCTGGCAAGTTAGGCGCCCTTTCTAAAGGTATATTCTGAGGTATTTTTAGTCCTTGCGCTTGCACTATAACTGCTGTATTTGAAAAAAGTGATAATCCAATCATAAGAAAAATTCTTAATTTCATGATTTATTTCCTTGTTTACTTACTTTTAAACAAAATTGCACTTGGCTGTATCTAGCTATTCGTTTGACTTGGTTGATTTATGCACCATTTTCTCAGATTTATCAAAAAAACTAAAATTAGTCTCTTACTTACAGCAGTCGTCGAAAAAGATTTAGTTTGAGGTTTAATCTGATTGCTGCTCTCTACAACTATGAGCTTCATCTCCCCAAACCAAATCTTTTATTTAAATATCAGTTACATCTCATCTAGGGCAAGTTTGACTGGTGCAACCTGGGGGTTTAGGTCGCGGTGGATTAGGGCGAATTGATGTTTCTGCTGATACCTTTACGGGTAAAGCGAAGGATGCAGGTAAACTTAGCCCACCTACAAAAGCTGCTGTTTCAACGAGTATCAAAGGAATTAGTAGTTTTTTAATCATAGACCCTCTCAATGTATTGCAAAAGGCTCAAGCATCTTCGTACAGTAAATCTTGCCAAGTTAGAAATTGATCTTCAATACGTCTTTTGTCGTACTCGATTGTTAACAATTTGTAACATCGCTGCGTAATTTGAGAATTAACAACTGTAAATAATCTTGTAGTTAAACATTCTCAAAGGAAAAGTCAGTAATGTTAACGAATACAGATATTAAGAGCATCCTGCGGTTTCAGCAGAAAGTATATAATTTCTGCAACCTTGAGACATTTTCAAATCACGTACTCTCAATTCTCCCTTCTGTTGTACCTTCGGACACGCATTTTTACGCTGAAGTCAATTACCAAAAAGCCACAGTGTCGTCAGTATGTCCTCCTAGGCATCTTACTTCTCCCGAAGTTAATCGAGTTGGTAATACATATTTTTACGAACACCCTTTAGTTCGGCATTACTTGCAAACTCGCAATGGAAAAGCATATAAAATTTCAGATTTTTTAAGTGAAAATGAATTTCACCGTTTAGAAGGTGTATATTGGCAATTTATTCACCCTATGGGTATGGAGGATGAAATGATAATTGTCCTGCCAACTTCTTCTGCTTTTTCAAATGTAAAGTATTTACATCAAACTCAAGCGAATGATATTGATATTGGCATAAATATCGGGCTACATCGGACTTCAAGAAACTTCTCCGAACGCGACCGCTTGGTACTTAACTTATTACGTCCTCATCTTTTACAGGCTTACCGTAATGCTACTACAGTAACTCAAATGCAGCAAGAGTTGGTACAGTTAAATAAAACTGTAGAGCAATCAGGTACGATTATTTTGACGGGCGACTTAAAAGTCAAATTGATGACGAAAAGAGCCTGGGAATTAATAACACAATATTTTCGACTCTCATCATGTACTCAAACTCATCTGCCAGATAATTTACTACGGTGGGTTAAGCATGGCATATCCCAACTAAATCAAAGCAATGAAATATCTTTCCCATGTTTACCACTACAATTGGAGCAAGAGGGAAAACGTTTAGTAGTGCGTCTTACTGTCAAACAGCCAAGAGAGCAGTATTTATTGTTACTTGAGGAACATTTATTACACGCTTTAACTCCAGAACTTTTACAATTACTCGGCTTGACCAAGCGCGAAGCAGAAGTCTTATATTGGGTAATTCAAGACAAAAGCGATAAAGAAATAGCGTTAATACTAAATCTTAGTACTGCAACTGTTAAGAAACATTTAGAACATATTTACCAAAAACTTGGAGTTCAAACTCGAATTGCAGCTATGATGTATGCTCTTAAAGCTTTAGGGATGCTCAACTGTTAATCATCACGTTTTGCGTCACTGTTTCTTGGAGAAAGTAACATGAATGTCCTAAGTAATAACAGCTTTGACACTTTACACTTTTCTCAAGCATCGCCAAAATAGGTTACTAGTTCTTGAGCTTTTTGCACTTCTATGTACTTCTTAGTAAATAGGTCAAAATAGTTTCGCAGGGAAGAGCCAGCAATATCTTGCTTACCAGGAACTTGTGGATCAAATTGGTAACCAATACCTCCAGGAAATGCCAACCAACCGAGCATCTCATTGGAGTTAGGATCGTCATCAATATGTAAAGTGCCCTCTCCGTCACTGTGCAGCCCATAAAGATTGTGATCACAAAAGTGGGGAATTGCCTTCAAAGTAAATGTTCGACCTGAAACAACTGCACCTGGGGGTCCAACGCTATTCGTTTCAGATAAAATTCTCGGTTCGGGTGGGGGAAGTTGCTCTGTTATACCTGGCTGGTTTTGTGCTGTCTCCGGATCATCTCCACAGCCAAAAATGAGACAGATGAGAGAAACAATAATATAAACAACTACGGCAATTGCAGCACCAATGCCGCAACCAATCAGCCCACCAGGTGAACCAGCAGCACAACCAAGACCTGCTACTATTAAAGCACCGCCGATACGACCTAACACTGGAGCCTTCTTTCCAACCGACTCCTCAATAATCTTCTTATTCCCATCATCAATTTCTTTGTTGTTTCTCAAACCTAGGGTTCTGAAAGACAAAGTTGCATACAGAGTAATATGACTTCCTTCTGGATCGACCTCTCCACGATCGTTGCGAAGTTGCAAAAATGGATGGTTGCTGGGAAACATCCGAATTACATCCGGACCTTCACAGGTAAACACAAAGGTAGGAACTCCTATTTGACCCTGAGCAAAAAGCATCAGTCCCACAGCTAGGTGATGAAACTCTCGATTTGTTGTTTCAATCTCCGGACGGCGCCGAGCAGCATCGTCTACTGGGTAAAATCCGTGATAAACCAGTAACAATGGACCCTCGTTAGGGGGAACTGTGGAATTATTAACTCGGTTGCTCTCAAAAGCTCTCAAAACTTCCGTCTCTAATCCGGCAACCTGTAATTCCTGAATTGGTGAAGGGTCTTTATGAATTCGGTTGTTCCTTAATGCTGCATAAGCACCTGACATTGATGCTGCTTGCTCGTAAAGGGCGTTCATCACCATCGACCCAACTACAGACTTGATTTCAACATACACAGTTGGCTGAAAATTTCCTGGGTTTAGCCGCGCATCTGCTGCTGCAATATTTAATCGTCCTTGGGATAAGGGTGTTTTTGGAAAACCAGGTTGATTCGGCGTAATACCAACAGTTGCTACAAATGGTACCTTTGCTACAAATGGGTCTGTGGAAAAGCTTGTAGCATTAGCAATATCTGGATTTTCAAACATTAATTCGTAAATGCGACCGGATAAGGGTGTTTGCCCCTTTTGGTCGTAAAAACGTGTTTGTAGGGCGCCGTCTCGATAATTGAGTAATTTTTCTACTGCTAATGGGAAAAAATTTTGGTCATCAGGATGACGGATGTATGGGGCAAAGTTACGAGCTAAACTCATTGCCGTCTCTAAGTCCAGATTGACTAAACCACCTGTAATATGACTCAGGGCACGAAGTAAAATGTTACGAAACTGGATCAAATCATCTCGCTCTTGTTGAGATTCAGATGAGTTAATGCGCTGCTCTAAATTTTGAGGAGTCGGAATGCGAACGAATCCAGAAATATCTGGGGATACTTTAAAGTTGCCACTTGAGTCAAACAGTTCAGATGGATACCTAAGTCCTCGAAGTTGAGGGTCAGCTAACAAAGTTGCAAAAAAGCGTTCGATAAAATACTTGCGGATAGTTTCAAGTCTAGTCATAAATATTACCTCACTTTGTTGGTTCGCTACAGTGAACATGGATATGAACATCGCTACAACTATCACGCCCAACTTTAGGGTTGCTAGTTGTCCCGCCATTAGAAGGTTGAGTACTTTTATCACAGCAATCACTATGATTACCTTGACACGAGTCCCATAAGTCGCGACATATTTTTTCTAAATCATCGGCAATACCTTTACCTGCATCACTAATTCCACCTTTAGTTCCGTCAGGCTGGGAGATAACCGTACCAAAACCAGTAGCACATCGCTTGAGCTGGGGATAGCGCTCAAGTAATTCAGCTAGCCTCGCTTCACTGAAAGGTCGAACTGCTAGTAACTTAATAACTTGCGCTATCAGCGTATCACGAGCATTTTGAGAAGTTGTAATGATGAGCTTGTAACCCTCTTCCAATAATGGCTTCAGCTTAGGGTCAACAAACAAGTCAGTTCCTGCTTGCTGATTTTGAATTAATAGTTTGTTAGCTCGATCTGACAAGCTTTGCAGTTGAGATATCGTATTGTTTACATTTGTTGATGTGCCGATAGTAGCTGCTAATGTCAACTTAACCGCATTGAGCAAGGTTGCGGCAGATTCTTCGGAACGCTGTTTTTCTTGGTCGGTTAGTTCCTTCTCAAACACAGGTAGCAATTCTTCTAATCGACCAACAGCACCCATAGAGTCAGCACAAATTAATTTGCCCAAATGATTCAATAACTCTCGTTCTGGATCGAGTGTACTTATGCTAACTGGACCAATTAGTCCTGAAAAAGTATAGCGTTCATCTCCACCAGGCCAGTAACCAATTTTGATACCACCTGAACCCACTGGTCTTACTGGGTCGGCATGGCTGACAAACAAACCAACACGAACATTATTCAAGCGCAAAACCATTATCGAAGCTGGGTCATAGCGGAACTCAGCGAAATACCAATGGTCTGGTAAAACAGTACCTGGTCTCGAAGCTACTCCATACCACTTGCTGCCATCAAAGATAGTACCTGTAAGCGCTCCATCTTTTTCTATAAAGAAAGCAAAAGACCCGTCACCTTCAACTAAATTTAGGCGCCGATTATAGGGAGCGGCTTTAAAAAGAATATTCACCCTAAAACCTGCCCAATTCGCAAAAGTTGGTTTAGTGGGGATGGTAATTTTAGATTGAGGATGGTCGTAAAGAATAGCACTTGCAATTCCAGGTTCGGGTGCATCAATCCATCGATTGGGATTAGGAAGTTCAACTAAACCATAATTGCCGTTACCTGATTCATCAACAGCAGCATGATTCTCAAAGGAGTATTGAACAATTGGAGTCCAACTCATTGTATATAACCTCCGGTTAACTATTACTTATTAAGCTTCACAAATCAAGTAATTTTTAGCATTATGAAATGTCAGCAAATTAATAACCGTGAAAAATGAAAATATTAACGTATACAGCTTCTACTAAGTTTGATATCTCGGTTTAGATCGTTGCCTACAGTCGTATTTAAACCCAGCGGGGTACTATCTATAGAGCAGCCAGAACCACTACCTAGAATAGTTTGATATTGGGCGCCTGCCTTTAAGTAATAATCGTTAGCATCAGCTGGTATTGTAAGTCCGTAGTCGCAATAACTCCGTTTGATGTCACCATTAGCTGTTGTTGAAGCAACATTCACTTGAATATAGTCAAGTTTTAGACCATTAGTTGAACGATTAGGTTTTTTAACACGTTCATAAACCAAAACAGTGATATTTTCACATTTAGCTGAACCAATTACTGGTGGTAAATCTGATAAATAAATTTTGCCAGAAATAAATCTTGCTCGACGAGGAGGTTGGATTTGCCGACTAGGGATTTTTTGACTAGGGTTTTCGTGACGAGGGTGTTGGTCTTGAACTTTAATAGGGCGTTGACCTTGGGCTAGAACATGGGAGCTTGATAATATTTGCACAGAGACTAAACCAATCAAGGATAAAATTGCAGCTATGTGACGTTTTTTCAACATAATTTACATCCTATTCATTTTGCACACTCATTTTCTGCATTAGAAAATTTCATAAATAGCGCTGCTTGAGCAAGATAAAACAGTATTACTCCGGAAAGCAAAGCAAGCGCCAGCTTCTACAGCACGAGGGATTCTTTAATCTAAGACAGCAAAACTCCAGTGACGAACAATTAAAAAGACTGCTGAACTGCAATCCACTAGTAGGAGCTAGAGGATGCTCAGATTGTGGCTTCACTAATGCACTTTTTGACACTTCAACTGTCGTTGCTAAGTAATGATTAGGCGAGGCATAGAGTGATGCTTCTGCGGTAAATCCAGGTAAGCTCATACTGTAAATCTCCTTGAAATTATTTTAATTTTGCTACTGTTATACGAAATGCTAATTACAGATAAAACCTAAAAACTCCCACTGACAGTTGAATGGTATACATCCGAAGTCAGGAATGCAAAGTTGACTACAAACTTCCTGAAAATTTGGATAACAACGAACAGTAAAATCATTAATGTTTTTAGGTAATTCTACTTGTGCGAGGTGTACATCTCCATTCGGTGGAGTGAGATGGACAGTCGAATTGTAGTATTCATTCGTTTTATAAAGCGATGCTTCTGCGGTAAATCCAGGTAAGCTCATTTGAAAAATCTCCTTTTATAATGTTTGGTAAGCGCGTTATCGGTCGAAGTAAGGCGAAAGTTTTGTAACTAGGAAGGGAAATTCCTCGGTTACATCCACACGAACAAAATATTTCTCAGTCACATCAGTGTTACGATTGGTAAAAGAGAAGATAATATCGATTATTTGGCGAGTGCTACTAAGTCGTGAGGGACGTGTTTCTACTGCCGTCATTGAACTACTACGCCCGTAAGCTTCAACCGCCAAAGCATAAATATTAGGGTAACGGACAGCTACATAGTTTAAAGCACGATGCTCTGGAGTGGCGCCTGCGTTGTCAGTTAGTTGCAAGCAGCGGTCAAATAATTCTCCTCCTGCTGTTCTAAACTGCTCATCAGCCGAAGCGTCTATCGAATCTGGTCGAGGAATAGCTTGAATTAATGAGTCACGATCAAAAGAATATATTTGGTCAAATCCAACAATTGGAACCATAAGACCATTGCACATCTGGGGTGAAGCAACAGGACCTCGTACACCAACTACTACATCAATATCCATTGGGCTGGGAACAGGTCGAATTGCATCTACTAATAAATCAAAATCTGCTGGGTCGCGCGGCAGCAAAAGGTAAGTTTCCAATCCCTCAATAGTCAGTATCCAACACAGTTGACGCACTAAATAACGGTTTTGCCGCCCAGATAATACTTCATAAGCAGTCTGTCTATCGCTTAGTCCAGCCGTTTCTACTCGTCCAGTCGCTTGAGCAAACTCCTTTTCTAAAGATTGATTAGGGAAACGCCATTTAATTTTACCTATTGCGTAGACGTAATTCGGCTCAGTTGAATCTGCCTGACTTTTACTACAACTACATTCCCCATTCGCAGTTTGTGCCATAACAACTGCCTTATTCATACCAACTACCTCAAATTCCTCCATTCCAATTCTCCTTATTTACATTAACAACGAGCCTTTGCCATAACTTGATATGCTGCCCAAGCATCTAATAAGGGCGGAACAACTGTTTTTCGCTTTCCTGCATAAACTTGAGTAACAGCTGATTTCACTTCTATTGCCTCAGCAGTTGGAAATTCTGAGCATAGTAATGCAATTGTACCTGTTACAAAAGGCGCCGCAACACTCGTCCCTCCCAGCATCACGGGTTCACCCTTAGCACCAATACTCTTTACAGCATCACCAGGCGCCATTAGTCCTCGCCTTCCAATAGAACTTCCTAAGTTAGAGGAATTAATTGGTTTACCAAAAGAATTACAAGCTACAACTGGAATTACCCATGAATGACGAGTAATGACAGAGCTAGCGAGGGTTCCCTGATTGCCAGCAGCTACCACAATAATTACACCGCGTCTTGCAGCATAGTTTAAAGCTTCTTCTAACTTGCGTTCACCCTCTGATGACGGTTGTGTTAGAGCTATACTCATATTAATGATTTGTGCCCCAGAATCAATACTCTCAATGATTGCTGCTACCAGTGCTTCGGGAGTTGCAGTAGGCATCTGTTCAAACTCAAGAGTTGTTTCTATAAAAATTGGGCGTATTAGTAACGTGCAGTCAGGACAAACAGATAAAGCATTTGAACCTCTATTTGCACATAAAATTCCAGCTAAAAATGTACCATGCGTGCAAGCTACGCTGCTCGTTTGAGTACATCTACCACTTACACCAGTAGAAATTTCTCGAATATTTCTGCCAGCAAAAGCTGGTTGGCTTAAAGCAACGGGTCCATCGATTAAAGCAACAATGGTTTGAGCTTTACCACTAGCAATATTCATTAATGGCGTAAGATTGACTATATCTAAGGGATTCACCATTAACCTCTCAACTATATTAATCACTCCTAATTTACAAGTCAGTTATAAGTCAGTTATAAGTCTCTTTATGCCAAGTTCGAGATTGATCTTCAATACGTCTTTTGTCGTACTCGATTGTTAAGAAGTTGTAACATAAATTCGGAATTCCAGAATTAGCAAGCGTAGATAGTGCTAGTTGCTGAATATCGATAAAGGAAAGCCAATAATGTTAATGAATACAGACCTTAAGAGCATCCTAAGATTTCAACAGGAACTTTATATTTCAAGTAATGTTGATGCTTTTTCTAAGAAGGTTATTTCTACCCTCCCCAAGGTTGTTCCCTCAGAGTTGACTGCTTGGAGCATGATTAATCTTTCTGAACCAAGTGTCTCATTTGTTACAACGCCAATTACCGTAAATAATGACGAACTAGAAAAAATTCCTAGTTTGTATTTTTACGAACATCCTATAGTTCAATATTACTTAGAGACAGGTGATGACACAGCGCACAAAATATCGGATTTCTTGAGTGAGAGCCAACTTTATCGCTTAGAAGGACTATACCAAAAGTTTTTACGTCCTCTCGGCATGGAAGACAAAATGATTTTGGTTGTCCAAAATTCTTTAAATACCACTAAGAACGGAGTATCTAGAAATCAGGATCGAGAAGTGGTTATTGTGGCGCTAAACCGACCAAAACGCGATTTTTGTGAACGCGACCGACTGATTTTAAACTTGTTACGTCCTCATTTGCGTGAGGCTTACCATAATGCGACTGCAGTAACTCAGATGCAGCAAGAGTTAACGCAGTTAAATAAAACTGTAGAGCAATTAGGTACGATTATTTTGACAGGCGACTTGAAAGTAAAATTAATGACGAAAAGAGCTTGGGAATTATTAGCACAATATTTTCAACTCTCATCCAAAACTCAAACTCATCTGCCAGATAATCTAATGCGGTGGGTTAAGCATGGCATATCCCAACTAAATCAAAGCGATGAAATCTCTTTCCCCTGTTCACCATTACAATTAGAGCAAGAGGGAAAACGCTTAGTAGTGCGTCTTATTGTCGAACAGCCAAGAGAGCAGTATCTATTGTTACTTGAAGAACACTTGCTACACTCATTAAACGCAGAACTACTACAATTACTGGGTTTGACTAAGCGCGAAGCAGAAGTCTTATATTGGGTAGCTCAAGACAACAGTGACAAGGAAATAGGCTTAATATTAAATCTTAGTACTGGAACAGTTAAAAAGCACCTAGAACATACTTACCAAAAACTTGGAGTTCAAACTCGAATTGCTGCTGTAATGTATGCTCTTAAAGCTTTAGGGATGCTCAACTGTTAATAACTAGGTTTTACATTACAATTACACAAATACTAAGTCCATGTCATTAAATTTGGACGGTTGGAAGAATAAACCACAAAGACACCAAGAACACAAAGGAAGAATTTTTAAGAAGTGAACCTTCCAAAACTTTTGATATGGAGTAGACGATGTTCTGGGGTGGCGCCTGCGTTGTCAGTTAGTATAATTTGGTCAAATAATTCTGCTCCTGCTGTTCTAAACTACTGTTCAGTATCTACACCAATCGAATCTGGCTGAGGGATAGCTTCAATTAGTGAATCTACACTATTGTTAAGAAATCGCAATATAAATTCGGAATTTGAGAATTAGTAAGTGTAGATAGTGTAAGCAGCTACACATTGCCAAACAAAAGCCAACAATGTTAACGAATACAGACCTTAAAAGCATCCTAATATTTCAACAGGAACTTTATGTTTCCTGTAATGTTGAGGCTTTTTCTAAGAAGATAATTTCTATCCTCCCCAAGGTTATTCCGTCAGAGCTTACTATTTGGAGCATAACTAATTTTTATGAACCAAGACTCTCATTTGTTACTTACCCAAATGTCGTGAGCTATGAAGAACTAGCAAAAACTACTCAGTTGTATTTTTACGAACATCCTATCGCTCAGTACTACTTGCGGACAGGTGATGGCAAAGCACACAAAATATCGGATTTTTTAAGTGAAAATCAACTTTATTATTTAGAAGGGCTATACCAAAAGCATTTACGCCCTCTTTGCATGGAAGACCAAATGGTTTTGGTTGTTAAAAATTATAACGAAACTAGCACTAAGAGTGGCGTATCTATAAATCAGGAGCAGTCTGAGATTGTTGTATCACTACACCGACCAAAACGCGATTTTTGTGAACGCGACCGACTGATTTTAAACTTGTTATGTCCTCATTTGCTTGTAGCTTACCATAATGCTACTGCACTAACTCAAATGGAGCAGGAGTTGGCACAGTTAAGCCGAACTGCGGACGAGTTAGGCACAATTATTTTGAACAACGACTTTAAAATCCAACTTATAACAAAAAGAGCAAGTCAGTTATTGATACATTATTTCCAAGTTTCATTGCACGATAAAAATTATTTGCCAGAGAATTTACTAAGGTGGGTCAAGCATCATGTATCTCTACTTCAACAAACCAACGAGTTTTACCAACCCCGTTTACCATTACAAGTAGAGCAAGAGGGGAAAAAGTTACTAGTGCGTTTAATACCCAAGCAACAAGCAGAGCAATATTTATTGTTGCTAGAAGAACAAATACTACACTCCTTAAGCGCTGAATTACTAGAATTGCTCGGTTTAACTAAACGTGAGGCAGAAGTTTTATTTTGGATTACTCAAGACAAAAGCGATAAAGAAATTGCGTCAATACTCAATCTTAGCACCGGAACAGTTAAAAAACATACAGAACACATTTATAAAAAGCTTGGGGTTCAAACTCGGATTGCTGCCGTAATGTATGCTATTAAAAGTCTAGGAATGCTCAACTATCAATAATTAGGTTTTGCGTTACCTCACCGGAATGCACATACGCGCTTATTGAGAATAGAAGAGCTTGTAATGTTTATTATTACGTAGGTTTGTCAGTGACGACCTTACGATTGAAAGCCTCGACGTGGCGCCACTAGCTTTAGTTAATTACAATTCTGCCACGAACCGGTGCGTGGCGCCACTAGCTTTACTGCTATGGTCGAGATTTTTTTTTCATGGCGCCACACACCCGACAATATCTCTAATTAACTCATCTATTCTTTCCTTAGTTGTATTCCAAGAACACATTAAGCGTATTCCCCCGACACCAAGAAAGCTGTAAAATAACCAGTTTTTTTCTCGTAAGCTGGTTACTACATGTTCTGGTAATTTTACGTAAACAGCATTGACTTCTCTAGAAAACATTATTTCAACACCATCTATTTTGAGTAATTCATTTTCTAGATATTCAGCGCATTGGTTAGCGTGACGCGCGTTTTTGAGCCATGCACCTGTTTCTAATAAACCTAACCAAGGCGCCGATATAAATCGCATTTTAGAGGCAAGTTGCCCAGCTTGTTTACAACGATAAGCAAAGTCTTCTGCTAGCTCTTTATTAAAGAATATAATTGCTTCTCCTAATGCCATACCATTTTTTGTGCCGCAGAAACACAAAACATCGACCCCAACTTTCCAGGTAATTTCCGCAGGACTTTTATTCAGAGCGACTACCGCATTCGCAAAACGGGCGCCGTCCATATGAATTTTTAAGTCGTGTTTTGTTGCCAGCGAATAAATTGCTGCTAATTCATCAATAGAATATAATGTGCCCAACTCAGTAGCTTGGGTCAAACTAATTACCTTTCGTTTGGGATAATGAATATCTGCACGCTTCCCTAATAATAAAGCTTCTATAGATTCTGTGGTTAACTTGCCATTGGCGCCCTTAGCTAATAAAAGCTTAGAACCATTCGAGGTAAATTCAGGGGCGCCGCATTCACTAGTTTCAATGTGGGCATTTTCATGGCAAATTACACTGTGATAAGATTGACACAACGCTGCTAATGATAACGAATTTGCAGCGGTGCCATTAAATACAAAGAAAACCTCGCAATCAATTTCAAACAACTCTCGAAAAGCATCTGAAGCTTTGGAAGTCCACTCATCATTTCCATAAGCAGGAGCGCTACCCTGGTTTGCTAGCAGTGTATATTCTAATGCTTCCGGGCAAATGCCAGAATAATTATCACTGGCAAACTGTTCTAAATTAGAGTTCATGGGCTACGTGTGAGATGAGGTGAGATTTCCAGAAACTCTATGTTAGCGAAATTATTTGCTACCGTGGATAATTTTTTTATTTGCTTGTTGATTTAACCCTATGAAATATAATTATTTTTTTGTAACGCGATTAGTAGTTCATGTTATAAGGTTGGCAACGGATGATGAACAGATGTAACGCATAGGTGACTTTAAATAACTAAACTTTTATTAATTCTTTACGACAAGCATCAACATTAGTGCCATCTGAAAGATAAAGGCGAATTACATGAACAATCGGACGTTCAGCAACACGAAATACATTTAGCAGTTGTAGCATTTGTGGGATTTTTTCATATGTGCCTCGAATTTTTGCAGTGGCGCCAACAACAGTAAAGTCATTCTGAACTTAAAGTACATATGAACAAAAATACAACCTATCCACGCCTTTTAAGAAGTTTGCAGCGACTGCAAAGGCAAACGGGTCTTAGTAATATGATATTTCTTCGACAGTTAGAACTTGCTCTCTGCTTGGCATCTGATACAACAAACCCAGTTTTATCCCATTTTTTAGCTATCGTTTGACAGATTGCTTCAAAACAGGACGTGGTTATAAAATAAACAAGAATCTGACCCGCAAAGCTAACTACATTACTTACAAATTATACTACACAGGAGCAATTTAGATGACAATCTTCAACAAAGACATCTTTGGATTAGCGAAAGAAAATAACTTTTTTCGCAAAGAGATATTAACAAATGAACATAGCCAAATCGTGTTGATGAGCGTTGAACCCGGCGATGATATTGGCGAAGAGTCGCACGATGTAGACCAAGTTTTAGTGTTTGTTGAGGGTGAAGGTGAAGCCGTGTTGAATCGCGAACGCAGTAAGATTCAAGCTAATTCGTTGGTTGTTGTTCCAGCAGGTACACAGCACAACTTCATTAATACTGGCTCAACAGCACTTAAGCTTTATACTGTTTACGCACCTCCAGAGGAAGCACCAGGAACTCTGCACAAAACAAAAGCAGAAGCAGTTGCTGCTGAAGCGCATGAACATTAATTACTCAATCAACCACGCACGCAGTATTTTAATTTGTAGTCACACCTAATTACAGACCGTCGTAGCCTTTGCTACCGACTGTCTGAATTAAGTCTCCCGCACGCCGAATCAACCTTGTACTTAAGCACCACATTTTTCCTCGTGATTTCTCAGGAAAATTCAAGTACTATATTTAATGCTGTATGAATTGATTCCCAATATTCTTCTTCCAATACTCCTACTAAGCCAAGAACTCGGCTATTATCAATACTGCGAATTTGTCCAACATCAATGTAACGGTCTTGGTCTAAACCATTTACAGGAGATGCTACGACATTAACTATATAAGGAGCATTTTTACTTCCTGGTCTAAATGGCATTACAATTGTTAACGAACCGTACTGATTCATTATATCGTTCTGAATAATTAGGCAAGAGCGTGTTTTTCGCAACTCTGTCCCTACTGTTGGGTCAAGTTTACAGAAGCGTATTTCTCCGCGTTTATAAGTTAAGTTCCCTTTAGGCATTATTCAATTCCATCCCCAACAACACAATCCCAAAGTGCTATTTCCTCCTGATACTCTGGGTCATTAGCATCTTCAGTTAATGCTGCAATCATTTCTGCTTCTAAGACTTTACGACGGTGTTGACTTAAAACATCGTTGATATACCCACTACGGTTAGCAGTTTCTCCATTAGAGGCAGCTCGCTTATCCACAAAAGCCAAAATGTCTTCGTCAAGTGTGATTGTTACTTTTTTAGCCAAAGGTATGTCTCCTTGCTCTTGCTGTTTAGTCTTACATATTTATCATACCATAATGAAAGTAGCGCAACTACCGTATTTGTAAAACTGGCAGTCCTCGCTCTCTTTGTGTTGGCGCCGTCAGGTGGGAAAATTAAAAAAACTTTTAATCTCAATAAAGTTTATTCAAATCCAGGTATGGGTAGAAGCTAGAGAGCGAGGATTTGTTCGTTTAGTCGATGATTTTAGCGTACCTGCCCGATATTTAATTTTTGGCAGTCCAATTTAAACCAATTAACGCGGCAATACCTTGAGTATTAGGAGGAATTTCCCAAACTGTCACACCTCGATAGTTAGTAGAAATTGGCGCCACCCATTCAGCTTGATGTGTCGCAAAATCTTCTAAACTTAAATATCCACCAGTCGCATTAGCAAACTCTACCATGTGTCGAGCAAGCTTACCTCGGTAAAAACTTTCACCACCTGTAGCAGCAATTTCCCTTAAAGTTTCAGCATGAAGTTGAGAAGACCAAATTTCTCCAGCTACAGGCGCCTTATTATTAGGAAAAAACACTTCCTTGAAAGGTGCAAACTCATCACCTGTAAGAGGTAAAAAAATCCTTTCTGCAGAAGACCATAATAGCGAAGTAACAGGCGCCACTGGAAAACCAGACTCAGCATAGCGAATAGCAGGTATAAATAAAGCCTCAAATGGTAACTTTCCCCAACGTTCCCATAAAGCACGCCAAGCAGAAACGGCGCCTGGTACAGTTACAGAATGCCACCCCCGTTCTGGAACCTCAGTAAATTCTGCAAAATCATTCAACGTCAAATTTTGAGGACTTTTACCAGAACCATTTAAACCGTGAATTTTTCCATCCCAAACAATAGCAAACGCATCTGAACCAATACCATTAGAGTAGGTTCCACAACAGTGAGAGCAATAGCTGTTGCAATAGCTGCATCAACTGCATTTCCTCCTAAATAAAACATTTCCATCCCTGCAGCAACTGCCAAAGGTTGACTTGTTGCAACTGCCGCGCGAGAACCCATCATTACACGTTGCGTTCCAAAGTAAGGATTGCTTGTTAAGTCGTTGAATGGCATTAAATTATCTTAAATTCTGTTAAAGATTAAATATTTATTTTGTAAACTTAATCTTAATTATAATTAGCTTTATTTATTTGGACTTGAAACATGTGCAGCACATAATGTCTTATAAAATGTATTATGAGGATTTCAGCCCTCATAAACATTGTAAAAATTACTTAATTATCAAAAGGCAATGCTCGAAAAGGTTAAGTGTTTCGTGGGTCATTTGATTTTTTCGCTACACGGACTACAGGACCATCATGTCTATTAGGGTCTTTCTTTTCTTTCTTAGTACCATTAGATTCTTTTTTGGCTTTTTTAGCTTCTCTATTGCCCTTTTTCTCTTTCGACATAATAATTATGCTCCAATTGAGGTTACTTTCAGGTCAAACTTGCTAGAACCACTCATCAAAAAGGTGCCGTTTGTTTATGGGCACTCAGTAAAGTTAAACTGAGATTTATCTATCATTTCCTTACAAAGGTTCGATGGCATAGTCGTTCAGCCAACCGAATTTCTCAATCGCTAAACCATTCTTATAAGTTTTATTTGTGGTTTTGCGATTTTCTATAAATTGAACTTAACATTTTTATAACAAAACTGCAACATTTTTCACTTATTCTCGTAATTCAGGTCTTGAGTACCGAGTTCACATACCTAAGATTGCAAATAAAACTCAAACCTTTGTTTTAGTTGTTCGACTGTTAAATTTTGTGTCCAGTATTCAACCAGCGCGCGTCCAAATGCCCATGCGTTACGGTCAGGCGCCGATGTATTATCTAAAAGCAGCGTCCATATTGAGCGCAAGTCAAAATTAAAAGGGTTTGAGCTATCTGGACTCAACAGCGAAAATAACTCATATGCAATTTGTAATTTACCAATAACGAGTGGTAATTGTTCTGCGGGTATTTTTGCTGCTAGTAAGTTGGCAAGTGCTGGTGAACCTGTGGAGACGGTAGAGATAAACTGTAGGACGGGACTTTTTAGTAATGCTGTTAGTCCTTGTGCTGTTGTCATTTGGAAGGTATAGTTATCAATAATCTTTGCTGCAGCAAGGCTTTTGGCATCAACATCACGTAAAAATCTGGCTAGTCGCTGTTGTTTGGCTGGGTTGATGGCTTCGATTAATGCCAATGATAATGTATCTATTCCCCATCCTTGGCGATTTGTTTTAATGTCGCTAGTCACAACGGGTAATATAATATCGCAGTAGTTACTTAGTAATTCTGCACGATATTTTACAGCTTCGCGAATTGCAACTTCTTTCGGTCTTTCTCCACTTTGCCAGTCGTAGGGTGGTTCCCATTCACGAATTGGACGTAGTTTGTCTACTTGGGTAACAATTGATATTGTGGGTAGGTCATTTACTTCGGCTTTGATATCGCGCAAAAAGTCTGCATCGATTTGTAATGAAGGGTCTAAGACTGGGGTTACTAATAAAAGTAAATCTGCTTTGTGTGTATATTCTAAAACTGTATCACGCAAGGCGCCGCCTTTAACTTGTTCGTAACCGGGTGTGTCTAAAAGCGTTAATACTTCTTGATTATCAGTTTGCCAATGATAGCTTTGAATTTTATCGGTGCTAGGTAATACGTCAACTTCCGCTAGCTCAGATTGAAATAGTGTATTTATTAAACTACTTTTTCCGGCGCCTGTACGACCAACAATAAGAATATTAACAGGTTTTACTTCAACTGCTTCTACAGGTTGAGCTTGAATAAGGATATCGCGTAAAGTCTCTGTTTTTGGTTGTTGTGGTAATGTTGGTGTGGGTGTAGATATATATGTAGATAAACTCGCTTTACCACTGTAAAGAGTTACAGCTTGTCTACATAAGTTTCTCAAAGCAGCTTCGCGCATTAACTGGTTTAAATTTCCGAGTAATTGCTGATTTGCTTTGTTACCATAACGTTGCGAAGCTCGTTTAGCTACAGCAGCAGCAGGGTTAAATAACCATTGTGCCGTATCCCAAACTCTTAATAACTTACGCGCGGAAGGTTCGAGCTTTTGATAAACTTCGTATGCTTCATATGCTTGGGCAATACTTACTTGGTTTAATGCGGGTGATAGCTTTTGCATCCAGCTATCCATATCATCTACAGTTCCTCGAATTAACCCATAAGCTTGCGGAATATAAATATTTAACTGGGGATATTTAACTTCAGGATAATATATTCGGGCAATTGCTGCGACTAAATCAAGACACCGTTGCCAAAAAGTTTGTATATCTTCCCATATCGCCACATCATTTTGCGATGCTTCCAAAACCTGCTTCAAAGCGGTTTCAACTTGGCTTGCTTTTGCCCCTACGGCTACCGTATCACCTTGTGACTCCAAATCGCGACTTATTTCTGCGACTACTTCCTCAACTTGCGTTAAAACTGGTTTCGTCCACTTTACTAGCAACTGGCGCCATACAACCAGCATAACAGTAAAAACTGCCCAAATCCAGTTCAGGCGCCATTCATGGATTTGCACACCCGCAGCAACTAACAAAAAACCAATAATAGATGCTATTGGAAGTCCCAAAACCAACCATTGCCAAAGTTCTAAGCGTACCATTTACCCTGTCCCCATCTCGGCCTCTCCCTATTTTAGAAGAATCGTAGGTTGGGGAGCTATTAAATTATGAATAGGCAAGTTTGCAACGGATTCCGGAACGGATGTAACGGATAAGTTATTTGTTACGAATAAAGTCTAGTTATCAACAATAGCCTAAACAGGCTATCCGTTACATCCGTTACATCCGTTGCCAATTTCGTAACATTGAGCGCAATTGATGTATCTTTGTAGGGTGCGTGAAGGCTACGTAGTTTTACCACTGAATTGAAATATCTTGTAGCCTTCACGCACCTTACTGGGGTTGCTGATTAGAGGGTCATTATGGAGCGCGCGATTTCGTTAATTGGTATCATTGTATTTATTGGTATATCTTATGCTTTGTCAGTTAATCGTAAAGCGATACGATGGCGTACTATCGCTTGGGGTTTGGGGCTAGAGTTTGGATTTGCACTATTAATACTCAAAACTCCTTGGGGTTTAACAGTCTTTAAGTCTTTAGGTGATATTGTCGCAAATTTTCTGTCGTATTCAGATGTCGGCGCCAAGTTTGTATTCGGTGACAATTATAGAGAACACTTATTTGCGTTTCAGATACTTCCCACTATCATTTTTTTCTCAGCATTTATTAGTATTTTATATCACTACGGTATTTTACAATGGGTCGTTAATGGTTTAGCCTGGGTGATGATGAAAACGATGCAAACCTCCGGCGCCGAGTCGTTATCAACTGCTGGTAATATCTTTTTAGGTCCAACTGAATCACCACTTATAGTCAAGCCATTTGTCGCAAAAATGACACAATCAGAACTATTTGCGGTGATGACAGGAGGGTTTGCAACGGTTGCTGGAGGTGTTTTAGGCGCCTATTTATCGTTTGGTGTACCAGCAGAACATCTGATAGCAGCATTTTTTATGACAGCACCAACTGCGCTAGTAGTCGCAAAGCTGCTGTATCCAGAAACTGAAGTTGCCGAAACCGCAGGCAATGTCAAAATGGATGTAAAGACTAATTATGTTAATGCTATTGATGCGGCAACGACTGGTGCAATAGATGGAGTTAAGTTGGCTGTAAACGTTGGTGTAATGATCATCGCATTTTTAGGTTTACTCGCCGTTGTTAATGCTTTACTCGGATGGATCGGAGCGCGTGTTCTATTACCACAGTTATCACTCGAATGGATTTTATCGTTTGTAATGGCGCCTATAGCATTTTTAATGGGAGTACCATTATCTGATTGTATGCAAGTCGGAGCTTTATTAGGCAAAAAAACGATTTTGAACGAATTTATCGCTTTTTTAGATTTAAAAACAGTTATTGAGAAAAAGCAAATATCCGAACGTGGAATTATTATTGCCACTTATGCTCTATGTAACTTCGCCAATATCGGTTCTATTGGTATCACAATTGGTGGTATTACTGGAATGGCGCCGCACCGTCAGCATGATTTAGCGCGTATGGGTGTTAAATCAATGATAGGCGGGTTATTAGCTAGTTTTATTACTGCTGCAATTGCTGGAATGTTGGTTTGATGTAGAGACGCTCACATGTTTAGTCTCTATTATTGCGAAAGTTTAACTGTTGTAAAAAAAGATTAAAAGCAGGTTGTCACGTGTTTAATGGGTGCTAAATTAATAATCAAGACACCAAAGGAACAAACCAAACTTAAAGGGTATTAGACAAGGTGTCTCCGGTCAATAGCCCAAAACAAATTTTCAGCATACTCAAAAAAAGTGGCGATGCTGCCGATATTGGATAGCAAGCCAAATCCCAAAGCGGAAAAACACAAAAATGCTGAGTTTGTTCGTGATAATGTAAACCCTTATTTGTTAACCTTCGAGTAATCTCAAAGTAAAGTAGTTTGAATCATTTTAATCGACGTTAAGCCTAGTCACCTCTGACTAGGCTTAATTGTTTGTATATATATATATACATATACATGGTGGGCAGTGCCCACCTTACAACTGGGCAATTGCGCCTACTAAGTCGCTTGGTTCAAAAGGTTTTGCTATATGTAGCTGGAAACCTGCATTTATGGCTTGTTGTTTATTAGCTTCACTTGCGTAAGCTGTCAAGGCAATTGCTTTAATGTTACGATTGTGTTTTTCTGATAAAGTGCGGATGCGACGTATTAATGTATATCCATCCGTTTCTTGGAGTCCGATGTCACATACTAATACATCAAACTGATATTTTTTCAATACCGCGAGTGCTGCTTTCGCTGTAGCTACAGGAGTAACAACCGCGCCTTCTTCTTCAAGTATATAAGAAATAAACTCCAAAGCGGCTGATTCATCTTCAACAACTAACACGCGCGTACCTTTTAAATTTAGTTGTTCTGCTGTTTCATTTGCTTTCGTAGCATCTAATAAATTATTATGAACTGCCTCTATCATCAAAGGTAGTGTAACTTTAAAAATTGTCCCTTTCCCAACTCCGGGACTACTAGCTGTGATTGTACCACCATGTGCTTCGACTAATTGCTGCGATAACGATAATCCTAATCCTAAACCGCCAAATTCTCGCGTTATAGAATTATCTTCTTGACGGAACCTATCAAATATATATGGTATAAATTTTGGACTAATACCTCTACCTGTATCACTAACAGTAATTTGTGCGTAATGGTCTACTCGTTCAAGTTTGACCATAATATTACCGTTTTCAGGAGTAAATTTAATTGCGTTAGAGACTATATTCCATACAACTTGTTGAAGTCTACCGACATCTCCCATCACGACAGGAATACTTGTGTCTAAAATTGTTTCGATATGAATTGATTTTGCTTGTGCTGCAGGACGTACCGTTTCTAATGCTGCATTAATTGGCGCCACAAGTGAAACTGAACTTAAGCTCAAAGTTAGTTTACCTTGGGTAATGCGTGATATGTCAAGTAAATCATCGACTAATTGCGCTTGCCGTCTAGCATGTTCTTCAATTTGGAAGAGCGCTTCTTTAACTTTAGCTTCGGGAAGCTGTTTTGTTTGTAACACCTTCGACCAACCAAGAATTGGAGTTAAGGGAGTTCTTAACTCATGCGAAAGCGTTGCTAAAAACTCATCTTTAGCTCGATTTGCTGCTTCTGCTTGATTACGATTTCTTTGCTCTTGAGTAAGCGATTTTTCCCGTTCTTGCTCTGCAACCTTGCGTTCGGTAATATCACGCTGTATAGCAACATAATGTGTAATTGTTTGATTCACATTGCGAATTGGCGTAATATTCCACTCAACAAAAAACTCTGTACCGTCTTTGTGATAATTTATTGCTTCACCATGAAACGGTTCACCCTCACGTAAATGCCAACGTAAATCATTAAGCAACGCTCTATCTGTATTGGCGCCTTGGAGTAAGCGTGGAGTTTTACCAAGGACTTCTTCAGCAGTATAACCCGTCATTTCAGTAAATGCCGGATTCACATAAACAATCTCTGGGCCTGGATGGTCTAATAATGCATTAGTAATAACTATAGAGTCTCTAGACTGCTGGACGGCAGAAAGCAATAATCTAATCGCTTCTTCAGCAACTTGCAAATCTCGCAAAGCACTCGTTAACCGTTCCAGAGACTCAGTTAACCTACTTTTTTGCTGCAAAGGCAAATCCTTGGCATCACGTCTCAGTTCTGCCACACGCCTTTGTACATCTTGAATCTGCTCGATAAATTCCTCTTCGTTCACAGCATTATTCTTTATATATAACTCCAAATTTTACAATAAAGCTTTTTATCTACAAAAACATTAGTACTGCGAGAGACTTACAAGCACTTATAAATTTTCTTTTTTAAGTCGCTTGACGGTTGACAAATGGTTAAGCATGACAGTGACACATCAAGGCAGGCGCCATATAGATTAATTTCCGATGAATTTTATATTAAGAAATAAAAATACTATCTGACACAAGATAACTTAGTACTATAGTTCTATAAGTAACTATATACTCTAGAAGCAAAAACACCAGAACTATCTAGCTATTATTGTGGTCGGCGCCGCGAGTTCGATGCGTGAAAGCCATTACAATTTAAAATGAAATGAAATATTAAACAGCTTTCACGCACCCTACTATACTTTTAAAGCCCAGTCTTTAATAAGTGCGTTTACTTGGTCGGGTATTTCGTCATGTGGACAGTGACCTGCATTTAGGAAATGTTCGGTTAAATTGGGGTAGTAGCGCTGAAATTGTTTAGAACGTTCACGCGCGTTCATCCACGGGTCGGCTTCTCCCCATAATATTAGTAAAGGACAAGTTAATTGTCTCAGTAAGATATCAACTTTTTCTCCTTGGGGAGTACTGAACATCGAAGCGAAAACATCGAAGGCGCCTTCGTCACACGATGGACGGTAAATATCTTCTACTAATTCGTTGGTGATGGCGCTTTTGTCAAGGTATACTTTTTCAAGCGTTTGTCTAATTACCCAACGCTGACGCGCGTATTGAAACATCAAAAATTGGGCTAAAGGCAGTTTAAAAATGAATTTAGCGACCTCACCAAACAATTTTTGCACCATATCAGGTTGTTTTGGCGGTTGAATTTCGCTTTGCACTGCTTCAGGTTCTGAAGATGAGTCAGTATCGCTAAATGGCCCAGCACTATTGAGTAATATTAAACCTGCTGCTGCGTCTGGACGCTGTGCAGCAAGACATAAAGATGCATAACCACCAAGTGAGTTACCCGCGAGTATTGCTTTATTGCCAATTACTTCAGTAATAAAGTCATATAATTGATCACGCCACAAGTTACCGCCATACTCTAATTTAGGCTTCGCTGACCTACCGTAACCAAGCAGGTCAATGGCATATACATCAAAGTTTTGCGAAAGTTGAGCTATATTTTTACGCCAATGGTCTGTAGAGGCGCCGAAACCATGCACTAATAATAAAGCTGGGCGCCCAGCATGTTTTTCTCCAGCTTGAACATAATAGATACTATGTCCTCGCCATTGCCAATACTTGCCGGGAATAGATAAGGTGGGATATACCGTAGCTGCCTGCATAATTAAGAAATGTAAAGTCACCTTTGATAATTCTAGGCTTTTTACACTGCTTGAAGAATACGGACAAGATACGGAATAACACACCTTGGTTGGTGAGTTTATAGGTAAGTTAGCAACGGATACAACGGATGTAACGGATACAATGGATGTGTTGTTTGTTACAAGCAAAGATGAGTTTTATAAAATAACCTATCCGTTACATCCTAGAGTCATCCGTTGCCAGGTTTATCGCAGGTTCGCAGGAACTTCTTTGGGTATAGTCCAGTAATAAACCGTTCGACCGTTAACGTTAGCTGTTTGTTCTGGTTTCCAGTCACCCATATCGAAAGCGTGGGATACTATGCGGGTACCTGGTTTAAGTTGCTTAAATAGCTGTGGGCGCAGTTTGACGTTAAGTTCTGGTAATAAATAGAGTGTTACGACTGTAGCTTTACTAAAGTCACTCTTGAATAAGTCTTGTTGAAGGAATGTAACTTTATCGGTTACACCTGCTTTTTTGGCGTTTGCGTTTGCTTCTTTGATGCGCTCGGGGTCTATATCTATCCCAGTTCCTCTTGTACCAAACCTTTGTGCCGCAGTAATAGGAATTCTACCGTCACCGCTACCAAGGTCGAATAAAATATCATTTTTTCCGACTTTAGCCATAGACAACATTTTGTCTACAACTTCTGTTGGTGTCGGTACATAGACAACATCAGGTGTACGTTCTTGAGGTTTTTGCGTCGTTTGCTGCACCTCTACTGTAGATGGTGTTGTTGGCGCCTGAGCTACGTTTTTTGACTCAACTTGTTGTGTACAGCTTGCTAGTAGTACACTGCTGGCGCCTAAAGTTGCTAGTAAGGTTTTGAACATAAGGGTTAAAGGAAATAAATATTGTGAAATTGAACTATTGCTTATTACCTAAAAGCAATATGGGAACTCCGGTTAACAAGACTAAAACGCCAACAGTACCGTTCATACCTGTATAGGTAATGCTGGAGTACAGCAAATATGCACAGGTGGCGCAGAATAGTAGAGGAATAATTGGATAAAGCGGTACTCGGAAAGGACGGTGAATTTCTGGTTCACGATGACGCAGTACAAATAACGCGATGCCAGACAACAGGAAAAAGAACCAAAATACTGGTGCTGTATATTCCACCATTGCCTTAAAGCCGTCGCGAGTTATAGCACCTAGTATTATTAGTAAAAGTGCAATACCACCTTGAAACAAAAGAGCATTTGCAGGTGTACTTTTATTACTCCAGCGACCGAGGAAGGCAAATTTACGAAAATCTTGTCCAAGTGCATAATTACTGCGGGCGCCTGTAAATATGGTGGCGTTTGCCGCACCCAATGCAGAAACCGCAATTAGAAAACTCAGAAACTTCGCTCCGCCTTCACCGAAAGCACGACGCATCAAGTCAGCGGCAGGCGCCTTGGAATTTGCCATATCTACCATACCCAAACCGTGCAAATATGCCAGGTTAATTAGTAGATAAATAGCTGTAATAATGGCGATACTTCCTAATAATACCTTTATCATGTTGCGCGTTGCGCCGCGTACCTCCGCAGATAGATATGCAGCTTCATTCCATCCGCCATAAGTTAGTAATACAAACACCATTGCTAACCCAAAAGTGGTAGTTTGTTCTGGAGCAGGCGCCGTCGAAGCTGGTTCGGCAGTGGCAACAAAAATACCAACACCAACAACAAGCAATAATCCTAAAATCTTCGCAGCAGTAAGAAGATTTTGTGTCCACCTACCTGCATTAATGCCTATAACATTTAAAAACGTCAGCACCACAACTGCCAAAACAGCGTAAACATCTGAAGAATATTCTCCGAATGATAAAAGCTGCGAAGTATAATCTCCAAACACAAACGCTAGCAAAGCAATGGAACCTGTCTGCACAACTGCCATGCGTGCCCAAGCAAATAGAAATGCTAGCTTGTCACCGAACGCACGCTGTATATAATGATAAGTTCCGCCCGCGTGCGGGAATGTAGTTGCTAACTCCGCATAACATAAGGCGCCGACTAAAGACATAACACCACCCAGCAACCAAGCAGTTAGCGCAACTTGTGCATTCGCTGCATTTTTTGCAACTAAAGCAGGTGTCTCAAAAATGCCTACACCAACAACCATTCCCACTATCAAAGCACCTGCATCAGCAGTAGAAAGCGTTGGCTTTGGGATAGACGTTGCTGACTCAGACAGTGTAGTTTTTGATGCCATAAAATTTACATGTAGGAATATGTAGGATGGTTTTGCTGATAACTAATTGGGTTGCAGAAACTCCATTTTTATTAAGATTTCAATAATAAATATGCATTATTTGTACACTTTTTTAAAGTGAATGCATTTGTATAAAAAAATAGCACTAGTGCCAGTGTTTGCTTGACTAGTCAAGACATACTCATACGTTCGTACATTATTGAGTATTCAAAACTTTGATAAATTCCCCATGAAAGTTTTATGAAAACATTTTAATAATTTATTTATATAATTTGCAAAGTTTTTTCTATATAAAAAATATTACTTTAGGAGGATGCTATTGTAAACATGTCGTAGAGACGCGATTAATCGCGTCTCTACATGCCAAAATAAAATAAACAGTAGGCGCACGATTGTACTATGCATCTGAACTCTGAACATGACCGATTAACTTGTGAAGTCGAATCAACAATAAAAGTAATAGGTGGACGTTGGAAAGTTTTGATTATTCGTGAACTCATGGCAGTCAAACGCTTTGGTGAACTACAACGCGCGTTACCGGGTATCACTCAAAAAATGCTGACTCAACAACTGCGTGAACTCGAAGACGATGGAATTGTCAGGCGCCAAGTTTACCCGCAAATTCCGCCGAAAGTAGAATATTCGTTAACACCACTAGGAGAAACACTTAAACCGCTTCTGTACGCTATGCATGAGTGGGGCGTTAAGTACTTGCAGCAACAAAGTAAATAAGCAAATATCAACCTTCCAAACCTTCTAAATATTCAATCGCTGCATCTAACTTAGATGCATACCTAAGAGAAAAACTTTCAAACCAAAGTCCTTCTACAGAAAGCGGTTCTAACTCAGATAACCAAGCTTGTGCTTGCTGCTTTAAACCAGAGCGCTTTTTCTGCTTCTCCTCTAAGACACGAATCCGTTCTGCTTCAAGTTCTTGTTGTCGCTTTCTCTCTATTGCTAAATCTTTCTCATCAAAATCAATTTTGACATCTGCTAACAGCTTATCAATACCTACTAATTTATCAGGTGATGATACGACTTGCGATGTACGTATGTTCGGACACTGGGCATGTGTTTGTTGTGGCTGTGCTGATGCTTCCATGTATTCGTGTTTAATTTCAGCCAACAGCTTATCTATTTCATCCATAGGACGATGAATATAATTTTACTTATAAGGTTTTTAGCTACCAACCACTATAACAATTGGGCACTACAAAACAACAGGCGCCTTATATGGGTGTGTGTAGATTTGTAAAGCGAAGGTGAGAAGCTACTTGTTAGATGCCTAGATAAACTTTAAAAAAACTTTACATATATTGCCAATTACAGATTTAATGTTAAGTTAGACTGATGAAATACATAAGGTTTACCAATGTTACATTTATAACTTATATAATTACGTATTTATGACTATAAAATTTATCATTTTGGCAAAAACAAGGCAAAATTAATGATTAATCATTAACTGTTAGCTTTGAACAAGTATTTAAATGTTCTAAGTAATGGTATTGAATTAACGCTATTGAGGCGTAGTTAGTGTTGTTGTGTTGTAAGGATAAATAAATATGAGTTATATGCAGGTAATGCTGGATTTTATAACGTGTAAATTTCCCTTTTGGGGGACATGTAATTTTCGCTTTGAGCCAGAAACGAAAACAATTTTTATTCAATGTTTAACTTCAGATGCAAGAGCAAAAATACTCGCAGATGCTCAGAGAATCTCGGCTTTAGATATCAATGTAGAGCAGTTTGTGATCAAGCTTCCCAAATCTTCAGACATTGTTATTTCTCATACTCCGCGAATCTAATTTTTGAACAGTAAAATTATTCACAATATATTATGTGTAATTTTAAAATCTATCGAAAGTCACATTTATAGTCATATTTATAAATCTATGCAGGGTAAATATGTATTGTTACTCTTTTGGATAGTGCTACATATGTCTTCAGTGGGGTTAATTATCAAATGATGTTTTGATAACTTGACATTATGAGAGTATAAATACCAATCGGAACCAATCGGAGGCAATTATGACCTATACTCAAAGTCCTAACCAAGAGATTAATCAAGTAGCGCAGGCTTTTAGCGGCTTAGAAGTAGATGACCAATTAGCTTTGTTCTGGTTTGTTTATAAAGAAATGGGTAGTTCTGTAACTCCTGCTGCTCCTGGCGCCAGCACTGCTTCAGATGCAATTGCAGAAGGTCTGTTCAACCAAGTTAAAGAATTATCTCACGAAGAACAGCTACAGCTTCAAAGAGATTTAATTAACAAAGCAGATACTCAATTAAGCCGTGAGTACGGTTCTTTAAGCGATACTACAAAGCTATTGTTCTGGTACTTACTCGCTCAAGGTATGGATAACGGTACTATAATTCCAATGCCAGAAAATTATGAGCTTTCTAGTTCTGCTCAAGAAGTGTTTGAACAAATCAAGCAAAAAGAGTTTGAACAGCAAATGACCATTTTCCGGGATTATGTAGCACCAATGGGCGCCGAAGCAAAGCCAGGTGCTGAGATTTAGAGGATAAAGGGAAAAGGGAAACTGTTTATGTATTAACTTTCTACCTTTTTCCCTTATATATTGCATACATCTATCTAAAGGTATATAAATGAATTTATGCCTTTTTATAGTGAAGTTGCAATACTATATTTTCTAATCTAGTTAGAAGTACGACGGTTTAAGTTAGATTTGATAACTAAGTGTATTAAATCTAGATTAATAGTCAGCAATTATTAAGGTGTCGTATACAGAAGCAAATAAATAATCAAATAACTGGAGGTTGTGATGACTTTTGCAGATGTCAAAAATGTAGAGACTGTCATACTAAAATATCGTGCGTTAAGCGCTGACGATAAGTTAACTCTTTTAGCTCAACTCTACGGAGAAGTTGCAGCAGAAATAGCTCCTACTGTTTCGCAGAGCAATGTCAGTGACGATGGTGCTACTAATTTAGTCAAGCAAATTCAGCAATTGTCTTCCGAACAACAAGTTGATGCTTTACGTGGGTTAGTCGAAGGCAAACAAAGCGAGGGAGAAACTGTACTTGATGAGCATCCTACCAAAGCGCTAGGTGAACTTTTCACGGGTGGTGAAAATAGTTCTTCATTTTCTACCAAAGAATATGATGCATTAAGTACTGACTCTCGACTATTCTTCTGGTTCCAACTAGCTCAAAACCTAGGAAAATCAGTTGTTGGTATACCTGGTGACCACATGCCAAATGAACGAGTTTCTGAAATATTAGACTTAGTTGGAACTCCTAGCGTTGAAGACTTGGTATCTTTGTTGAAGAAAACACTTTAATTAAATTAAAACCGGGTTATGGCATTACAAACCCGGTTTTAGTCTAATTTTACTATTTTTGTGAAGAAGCAATTATTTTAAATGTTGGGGGTTTGCCACCAAAAAAGGTGTGAGAAATTAACCAACCATCTTTAGTACGAACCAGGTAATTAGTTTGTGGTACATCTGATGCTGGAGACTTTGCAAGCAATTCATTCGATTGTGAAAATATTTTATGACTCCAAGTTTCTGTTAAATCTACTTTTGCAGTAGAACCATCAGAGCTAATCTGAAAGTTATGAAAAATTTGTTTCCGCAATTTAGAATATACATAAGCCTTATGAGATTTTAACTCATTTATAAATGCCTGTTTTTTTTGTAGCTCATCTCCTGTATATGCCTTGCTTAATATATCAGAATTTAAAGATTGATTAACTTCTTTATCAATATCGTCAGCAGATTTGATAGCATTCTTTAATTGTTCAATTTTAGTTTCAGCCTCAATTCCTTCTGACGCTTTAATATTGATTAGATTTTGTTGAAGTGTCTGAGGATTATCTTGGCTAGATAGAAAAGACGTGCTTAGACTATGTGTTGCACGACTAGCAATTTTTTCAGGTGTATCTATATCAACTTTTTTAGATTCAGGGTTTTTACAACTTATTAGTAATAAAGCAATGGAAACTGCATAAAAACAAGTATTAAAAATATTACGCTTCATTATCATAGTCATTTCCCCCCTGAATTATCTAGTTTAAACGTACACAAAATTATTTAAGATTGATTACAATACATAAGCGCTCATGCAAGTACGTGAGAAAAAGTATATTGCACGCGAATAAATGAGCATAATTGTATAATAAAGTATAAATACTCAGGCAAAGATAAACTATTGTTACAAAAATAATTGCTCTTGTCTATTAAGACTATATTATTCTATTTATAGTAAATACGGACGTATTGTAATAGGGCTAGATTTTTCTTTCGGTTTCTTGCATCCAAGCGCTTAATGTGGAAGGTGCCGCGACAAGAGTATTTCGACCGCTATTTTTTGCTTGGTAAAGCGCTGTATCTGCTCGTTTGATAAAGTTAGTTAAGTTTTCTAAAGTTTGGAATTGAGCAACACCGATACTGATTGTAATATTATTTACTTTACTGAAATTAGTTGTTGAAACCTTTAATCGTAGTCTTTCAGCCAAGTCTACGGCTTCATTTACTGAAGTAAAAGGAGTAAGAATAATGAACTCCTCACCACCCCAGCGTGTTAGTAAATCTGAAGCGCGGATATTTTCTTTTAAAATACAAGCTAGTTTGACTAGTACAGCATCACCTATTTGATGTCCATAATTATCATTAATATGTTTAAAATAATCAATATCTAATATTAAAATTGATAACGGTTGCTTATGACGTGAAGCACGATTCATTTCAGCTAATGCAATTTGTTCAAAGTGTCGTCGGTTCCAGGCGCCTGTTAGTTTATCGGTTGAGGCAAGAAGTTCTAGTTCTGCTAATGCTGTATGTAATTTATTGTTTGTAAGTTCTGCGGCTAAACGTGCTTTGTTTAATTTTGTAAATGTTCTATTTATCGCATTAATGCTTATTGATAGCAAACCCGTTATTCCAGCTAAAACTCCACAAATTATAGGCAAATGCTTAATTAGTATATTTTGAACAAGAACGTTTATTGGTGTAATTTTAACAAGCACCCATCTTGCGTTACTTAATTTATGATACGTTATAACGTATTCATCAATTGTAACTTGACTACTTTGTGCAGTTTTGAATAGTTTGAGTAATTCTGCCCGAACAGCAGGATTTTTAATAACTTGTTGTAACTTAGTTGATGTATTTTTGTTCGCCAAGCGACTTAATACTTCCCCATTCACAGTTAGAAGCAAATTATCATCACCATTACTAAGCTGCTTGATAAAACGATTTAATGCTTCTAGTTTAAAATCGATACTGATATTACCAAGATATTTGTCTCCATCATAAACTGAACTAGCAGCAGTTACCATTAGGCTACCGAAAACATCTTCATAAGGACGACTCAGATAAGCATCACGGTCGAGGTTACTTATGTGACTCGTCTTATCTGTAATTAGTTCTCGACTTATAAAATTTTTGAATATTTTTTTGAATATTTTTATTTGTCCCTCACGACCTACTTCCGGTCTAGCTGGATAAGTCATCTCTAGTGCAGCCAACGAAGTATAACGTATTCGTCCTTCGGTTGACAACTGCTCATAAATAGGACGCAACAACGGAGCTATTGACAAACTCATTTCTACCTCGCGTCCCAAATTTACATCTTTACCCCTCAATATAGGACTGACGGCGCCTGCATCAGTATCTTTGAGCGCATATAAGTTAAAATCTCTACCATACGGAAATAGAGCAGATGGTGCATAGTCAAAACTGTAATAACCGTATTTTGCGCCAGTTTTGAACCAATAATTGAGAATTGCAGTATCAAATTTTACATCATTGTTCGACTTCAAGAAATATTGAGCTTGAGAGCGTAGCAAATTAACATTACTTAATGTATTACCAAGAAATTTATCTAAGGTTAATCCGAGAGTGTAGACTTCTCGTTGCTGCCGCACCAATTGCTGGTCATATGACTGAGTAATTCCCCACCCTAATAGTACAGCAAAGGCTGTAATCATTATTGCGTATGAACACCTAACAACAAATCCTGGGTACTGACGAGCGATTTGATGAAATCGATTGCCGTTAGCCATTTTTCCCATCTTAATAAATAGCCTAAATAGCCGTTATTTGGCGTAGTTAACTATTCTTTCTTAAACTGAAAGATAGTAAATGTATAATATGCGACTTATGCTGAGTTGTTTATTAGTTTTATATTAACTTTATAATTAGCAGTAAACAGAAGCGTCAACTTTAGTTGGCAATTACCTTTGGTCGAGCAATAATAATTTATTTAAGTTTGCTTACTAGATAGTGTGTATTATGGGCGTAAATCTGTTATAATAGGCAAACTGCGCCTCAAGAGTCATTTCAACTTGATTCAAGTAGTTCTAACTTATTCTAATTAGAAAAAGCTGAACGTTTTATACAAGAATGAATGACATTTTAGAAAATTTGTGCAATTAATAAAGTAAGCTATTGTAGCTTGTTAATGGGGAATCATAATCGGTAGTCTTACCAAAGTTAAGGTTAAATTAATTTATGTTTAGCTTTATATTAATTTATAAAGCGCAAGGAGATGTGATGATGGATACATCTGTGATGAATTATGACCTTCAAGTTTTAAAAGAAGAAGCTCGTCAGCTCGTCAAGAAAGGAGATATTAAGCGTAACGAGCCGATTTATTCTTTGTGTAAATTTATGCCCAGTTGTGACTGGAATTGTTTAGAAATGGAGTTAGAAAGAAATGATTTTTTACTACGTGACAGAGTTATTGACCTTCTAAGTAACGAAAAATGGGATGATGATTGAGTCACGTGGAGACGCTAAAAAAAGGCGCCTCTACGATGACAATAAATTATCCGATTATTTATTAAGTCACTTCTGTGGAGTAAATTTATACTACGGGTAAAACTTCCCATTGCTTATCTCTAGCACGAAAAGGAAGAGGTTCTAAAATTGTGACTTTGTGTGAAAGATAAGAGTCATATTCTTCAAACACTGGCATAGTTTGCCAACAGTTACGGCAGAACCAGTAAACGTGTGAACCGCGAATGTGACGCAGCAACACATGAGAACAGCAAGGACAGTGATTCATAGTGTGTTGTCCATTCTTATAGTACGTAAGCATTACTTGTTGTCAGAGATGTTTAGTCGCTTCTAAACAAGCCTGATTCAAAAATATTTTCTAAATATGAGAAACTTGTGAAGAAGGTTATAATTTGCAATCTATCGTAATAGAACGAAATATATGTTAACAGTATACATTTGCGATTAATCACATTTGAACAGCGACAGGCTTAAAATTAAGATAAATCTTTATTGTTTTTTTATATTGTAACGAATTATTACAAATACTGTGAGAATTCCGGTTGGATAACATAGAACGGAATAACAACTCTTTGTAGAGAGTTTGAGAAGAAGTCAGTGGGGTGCATCTTGAAATTCAGTTTTTATTCTCTCAGTGTAAAAAAATACATCATAATAGACCGAAGATAAGTAAGGAATTTAAAATATGTCTAATAATCGTTCTTTAATGGCGCCATTTGAATTTCAAGATGGATACTCGGTTGCTTTTGATGATACCGTTCAGAAAATAGAGAATTATATACATTCTGAAAATTTTACTTTTGAAAGTAAGCTTCGTGAAGCGAATCAAAACTTTTTGTTAGAAAAACAGCGACTAACTCAAATTCAAAAAGTAGAGAATTCTCAGAACTGGCTTTGGTATCAAATATCGAAAATTGAAGCGAATATAGGTGACTATCGTGGTTCTGTTTCGGTAGAAGCAATTCGGGAACTCGCAATAATCAAGGCGCCTGTTCCAGAAGACCTAAAGAAAGAACGTAGTGAAGCAGTCGCGCGCGCCTCCGAATTTGTTTTAAAAGTAGCATTGAAAGCACTTGAACAAGAAGGTAAAGAAGTAATTCCAAGTGTGAAAATAGTAACAGTTTTAGGCTATACAATAATTTACAACTCTGAAACACAAGATTTATCAATTGACAAAGTAAATCAAGCTTACATGCGACACAATACAGGCAAAATCGAGAAGAGTTACCGACCAGACGGTATTTTTAAAGCCAAAGGTCAAGAAGTTAGTTTAAACCTACTATTAACAAAAGATTTAGCCAATTTTGACTATATAGAGTGCAAACAATTAACAAAAGAATGTTTACCTTTATTGCGTAATATAGTTGAGAGTTACGCCAAAGAAGATGAAATCTTGATTGAAATTTGGTCGGGTCGTAGAAGTGAAGAAGCGAAAATGAAGAAAACTTCAGGTAAAATCTTTGTTTCCATAAAAGCAGGTATGCAAATTATTGAATCAGGCAAACATTTGCAAGTTAGAGACTTAGAAGGCAAATTAACACTAAAAGCATACGGAGACAAAGTAGACAAGCCAATGACACGAACTTTTTGCCAAGACTTTAAAGCACGCTACGCACTTATGCAGCAAGTCAAGGAAAAAAATTCCGTTTCATTAAAATAAGCTCAGTCAAATATTAGGGTGCCGCTACAGGCACCTTAATAATTTTTAAACTTATTCAAATGAAAATTATTGTATCATTCATTATATAAATAAATTAAAAATACGTCAATAATCGTATTTACACAATAAATAATGCGTATAAATGTCATAGTGGGAGTAGGGACATGAATATGCCACTACGTGTATTAATTGTTGAAGACTCGGAAAACGATGAGTTGATGGTAGTAAATACTTTACAGTCTCATGGTTATGACGTAACTTATACAAGAGTAGAAACTGCTCCAGAAATGGATGCGGCGCTTGATTTAAAGATATGGGATTTAATTCTTTGTGATTATTGTCTTCCAAACCTTAACGGTCTTGAAGCTTTACAATTAATGCAAAGTAAAGGATTTGACCTACCTTTCATTATTGTTTCTGGCGCCATTAATGAAGAAATGGCTGTAAGTGCTATGAAGGCGGGAGCTTCTGATTTTGTAATTAAAGATCGTTTATCAAGACTTATTCCGGCAATTGAACGCGAGCTAAAAGAAGCAGAAAATCGGCGCGCGCGTATGATTAGCGAATTTGCTTTAGATATTGCCACAAATGCGATTTTTTTACGACATTTAAATGGTACAATTACTTACTGGAATAAGGGCGCAGAACGTCTTTATGGCTGGACAGCAAAGGAAGTTATAGGTGAAAATGCTTATAAAATATTGTATGGTGAAAATTTAATACCAGCAGAAACAGCTTTACAAAATGTCATTAAGTTTGGAGAATGGCAAGGTGAATTAGATAAAGTGACTAAGGATAAACAAGATGTAATAGTCGATAGTCACTGGACTTTAGTGCGCGGTGAACAAAACGAACCTAAATATATTCTTACAGTTGACACTGATATAACTGCAAAAAAACAATTAGAAGCCCGATTTTTGCGTACTCAGCGGCTAGAAAATATAGGTATTTTAGCAGGTGGAATAGCTCACGACCTAAATAATATTTTAACTCCAATATTAGCAGTAGCTCAACTTCTACCTCTAACTCTTCCAAATTTGAATGAGCGAAATCAAGATATGCTTCATATTTTAGAAGCAAGTGCGAAAAGAGGCGCCGATTTAGTTAAACAGATATTATGCTTTGCGCGCGGGAATGATGAAAAACGTTTAATTGTGCAAATCAAGCACTTGTTATTAGACATTGAACAAATAATTCAAGGTTCATTTCCAAAATCAATTGAACTCAAAAAAAATATTCATGATAACTTATGGACTGTAAGTGCTGATACAACACAATTACATCAAGTATTTATGAATTTAGCCATCAACGCACGTGATGCAATGCTAGAAGGAGGAACTTTAACGATTACAGCACAAAATCAGGTGATTGATACTCATTATACTAAAATGAATATCGATGCACAAGAAGGTAATTACATTTTAATCACTTTTGAAGATACAGGAATCGGTATACCCAAAGATATTATAGATAAAATATTCGACCCATTTTTTACGACTAAAGAAGTAGGAAAAGGAACAGGTCTAGGTTTATCAACTGTTTTCAGTATTATCAAAAGTCATGGCGGTTTTATTGAAGTTAACAGTAATGAGAAAGGTTCAAAGTTTAAAGTATTTTTACCAGCCGTTACAAATACAGACATAGTAGCCGAAGAAGAAATAGATATAATTCATGGAAACGGGGAATTAATTTTATTCGTTGATGATGAAACAGCTATATCAGACATTAGTAAAACTACATTAGAAACTCATAAATATCAAGTTTTAATAGCAAATAGCGGTATTGAAGCGATAGCAATATTTGTCCAGAATAAATTAACAATCAAAGCAGTAATTATCGATTTAATGATGCCAACATTAGATGGCGTAACAACTATTCGAGCATTACGTAAAATAATGCCCGATGTAAAAATTATTGCGATGAGTGGCTCAAACAATAGCGATGAAAAAATAAAAGCGATAGAACACGGGATACAAGATTTTATTTCAAAACCTTTCACCGCAAATATTTTGTTAAATACATTACATCAAATACTTAAAGACGAGAAGAAGTAGGAGAAGCAAATTTGTTGTTTACAAAACTTATAAACCGCTTCCAATTCGCGCGTAGTACTTTCCAATATACGAGCATATGTACAACAACAAAAGCGAGGAAAGTATAAGAAAGCCAAAAGTGCATACTGCGTCCGACATCTACCAAAAGCGGATTTTCGGGAAAAATATCAGGTAAAACAATTCCAAAGAACTTAACGTTATTGCTTTTAAATGAATTTGATAATAAGAATCCAGTCACGGGTACTGCCCACATAAATAAATATAAACTTGTATGTAGTATAAATACTCTCCACCATGACAGCGTTAAAGAAGGCGCCCGTTTCGTATATTTCCGAAACCAGACGCGCAGCAAAGTTAGAATTCGCCAAGTTAATAACGCCATCGTCAGTACACCGATAGATTTGTGAAAATCATACAGTGAAGAGCGAATAGGCACTCCACGCTCCAACCTTGCCATGAAAGTACCTGTGATAAACAACACCAGATAGCAAGCAGCCATCCACCAATGCACAGACATTAGATCTTTAAAGGCAGAATTTAACCTTGGTTTTATGTTGTTTTTAACCGACTGTACCGCGCTCATACGTCTCATCACACTTTTATGCAACATGCCCAACGCTACTCAGTGTAAGTATGTTACATAAAACAGCCGTGAAAATAACATGAAAGAATTTTAATATAATTAGGACTTACGCTGTGCCGCACATTAAAGCGTAGGGTGTGTGGCGCCTGAGAGAAATTTGGACGTAACGATAAGACTTGTAGCCTGATCGCACCGACTATACATTTTGCAAACATAAAAATAATGAGTGGATATCAACGCCTCAAAACGTAATATCCACCCTATTAGAATGTGAGTTGAATTCAGATTATTTGATATAGAGGTATCCAAGTTGCTCTCTATTACCGGGATTAACGAGACTCAGTACCTTGGTTTGGGCTACCAACAACGGTATCATTTTCTGGAGCTTCAGGTGTAGCGGTAGGTTTAGCATCGCTCTTAGAAGCTACGCCTGTTTTGCGAGTTTCTTCATCAACGGTCGATTGATATCCACCACCAGCTGCGGTGTCACTACTGCTAGCCTGCTTGTTTTTATCTTCTTCGCTCATGGCTCTCTTCCTGGGTGTAGTTTGTTTACTTCTTGAGCCTATACTACGAACTTAGAATACCCATCCACATCTATCGAAAATCTAGTTGTGAATGATTTTTTATCTATCTAAAGGTTAGTTATCCAGTTAAAAAGCATAACGGATATTGCAATAAGGCAGTTTATCTTGCAATAAGTCACAAAACTGTTTGACCAACTTACCTTTAAACCCGCGCGCGTAGCGAACATTATTGCCACCTGTCTGCGACACCTTCTCTTCTTGTAACTGCGGTTGCCAAAGAACTTTCTCAGCTTGAGGATTCCAAGCCAAATTAACTTCATGTAATTCTTCATTATGAGTAAGAAAAATCACTTCGGCTTGTAGTTGAGCTTTAGCTCTATCAGACAAAGCATCATCAATATGCTCAAACAGCTCTATATAATTCCCCACCCAATCATCACTATAAATAACAGGCGCAAAATTGAGGTGAACTTCATACCCCGCTTCGACAAAATCATTAACGGCGCCGATACGTTCAGCAATACTCGAAGTTCGGACATCAACAACCTGCGCCATCTTATGAGGCATCAAGCTAAAACGAATCCGCGTCTTACCTTGGGGGTCATACGTTAACAAATTACGGTTAACACGCTTCGTTGCAAACGTAGCCTTTGCATTCGGTAAACTCCGAAACATCCCAATCAAATCTTTCACATTATCGCAAATCGCCGCATCAACCGAACAATCGCTATTCTCGCCAATCTCATAAACCCAGTAAGTCGGGTCAACTTGATTTGGTTCAAGCTTCATACCCTGCTTCGGTGCATGACGCGCGATATAACTAATTACTCGCTCTATATTAACAAAAGTAGTAATCGGATTCGCATAACCCTTACGACGCGCAGTATAGCAATAGACACACGCCATCGCGCACCCATTCGCATGAGAAGGCGCGATAAAATCAGAACTGCGACAATTAGGACGACATTGTATAGACTTCTTAACACCTAACACCAGCACAGTACGCTTGATACGGTTCCAGTCCTCAGCACAATCAGAGTTTCCATGTAGTTCTGGAATATTCCAATGTGACGCAACCTCAATTAACTTTGCATCCTTGTGCTGCGCTAAAACCTGCTGACCTCGGTCGTAGTCTAAAATCGCTTTCTCGTAATAAATCTCTTTAATATTGAGCAATCTTGCAATTGCTTCGGTGGTATTAGGCAGTTGTTGAGTAATCAAAGCACTAATCCTTGCTGAACACACTTTAGTATACTCACCCTACAATTACAAGATTGTCAGGATAACCGAAAATAATAGGGGGGAATATCTAGACTTTAATCAATAGAGACGTGATTAATCATGTCTCTACAAGTGGCGCCTGGTATTAAAGGTAAATCTACAAAGGTTGAAGTTTTACAAATTTTGTTGTAATTCTTCAATGGTACTTGTCATGGCAATAGTACAATTTATTTCTTGCAAACGCTCTAAATCAGTGATTTCGCTAACTCGTGGCATTAATTCTAGGCCTTCAGTTCCGAATTTCGCTTCTAAAACGGTTCTAATAGCCGATATTATTCCTTCCCTGCGTCCACGTTGGTCAATTTCTGTGTACCAAGGTGATTCTCTTAAAACAGCCATATCCCACCTCATAATGTCCTGAACTAGAGCAGCATCTAACACGAATGTAGCAAAAAAAGCAAGAACTGTTTCCAATTTGCCCAACTCTTCATCGGCTCTTAAGATTTGTAAGGCTTCTCTAATTGTAGCCTCGTTCTCTCCTCCTTTAAGCATTGGCACAAATGGAAGCAGTGATGGTATCTGTAGTTGAAGTGCAATGTTGACATCCACTTCCCATAGGTTAATCACGCGATATTGCTGAATTGACTTTAAACCAGCAATGCTTGATTTATATTGACTAGGAATTTTGCTATCGCTGACTTTTAGGATATTTATCAGTACAGGATAAACTGGTAATTCAAACTTTTCTGCTGCAAGTCCAACGTATGCGTTTACTCGACGTGGCAGTTTTGATGAATAGCGCAGTTGTAATTCATACAGAAGCAAAAATTTTCCATATGTTTTACTTTCCGCGCGAATAAGAACATCGCTTTGTCTACCTACCCACTGAAATTCAGGATTCAGAATTTCTCCTGTAACAACATCATCTATTCCTGTTGCCCATCTTGCCCAATTATTAGGCGCCAAGCTAATTATTTTTTTTGCGCCGATATCTGCTGGTTTTGCCATTGCTAGTAAATGCAATAATTATTGGCATTTATAGTAACTTAATACTTATAGCTAAATACACTTGTTCTTAATAAGTTTTTTGTAGCTTTTAAAGTATAAATATTGCCACCTAAAATGTGAATTTATACTTATTTACCCTGAGATTACAACGTTTTGCAATCTAAATGTCAGTCGAGTGACATTTTTTGCTACCATAATACAAACTGTCACAAATAAGTCCGAAAACTAATCTTAAGACAGCGAAGATTTTAAGTAATAGATGTGAAAATTTGGAACAGAAGGCTGTATTCCTTCCTGTACAAGTTTTATGTATCCCGTTATATATTTATTGTGGCAGCATTTATATGGCATCGTCCGACCGTTCGTTTATACTTAATCTTAAACTTCCATCTGACCATCCTGAATTATTGAAAGGGTTGGATATTTGGCTGGAGTTAGGTTTGATTTCTGACTCTCAGGTTAAGTTAATATGCCGAGAGTATTGTGTTTGCCCTTTGCCATTAGAAATAACGCGCGAACGTGTAAAGGCGCCTAACGATGTGGAGCAAAAGTTAGTTAAAGTATCTCCACGAGTTCCACAAGCAGCACTTCCTCATAAGCAACCAGGTTTGGTAACTAGTATGGTTCAGTCTTTGATGGCAGAACTTAGTGTTCGCTGGTTATTGTTTTTGGGAATGTTTTTGGTTGTTGTTTCATCTGGGTTACTTGCTGCTAGTCAGTGGGATAGGTTTCCTGCTGTTGGACAGTATGGAGTTTTGTTTGCTTATACACTCAGCTTTTTCGGCGCCAGTTTTTGGGCAGGTAAGCAAACGAGTTTAAGGTTAACAGCACAAGCGTTGTTAGTTGTAACACAGTTATTAATACCTGTTAACTTTTGGGCAATAGATGGGTTTAAACTGTGGCAATCTGGAACTGATGTTATTTTTGCTGTAATTGCGTCTGTTGTTTTGACGATTATTACTATATTAATTGGTAACAGCAGTTTATTTGCTGCCAATTTGCCAAATTATAATTTACGGCACCTTCAAATATTGGGACTATCATATTTACATTCTGGATGGAGTGTATCTGGTTTTCCTTTAGTAGCTGTTTATATAGGAATGATTGGAACTAGTTTTTTAACTGTATATCAAACGCTATCTAAACGTGAGAATAATAAACAAACTACGACGGGAATTACTTTACCTGTATCTGTAATTATTTATGCATTATTATTACTGTTGTTTAGAGCTATATTTGTCGTCGGTATTGATATTACCTTATTAGGGTTAGCAATAGGGATTTGCGGATGGTTAGCTACTTGGTTAGCAATGCGAATAGAGTCCGATAATGTTCAAAAAACTAGCTGGCAATTAGTTGGCACCACGCTATTATTTATAGGCTGGGCAGTTTCGGTAATAACACATCCTATCCAAGCACTTGCTGTGAGTGGTTTAAGTTTATGGTATAGTTGGCGCCGCTTACAGCTATATAGTTATAATCTTGATTACGCCGTTGTTTTTACAATTGGATTACAAGCTAATTGGTTGTTATGGAGAATTATTCCAGCTAGTCTTAGAAGCAATATAGTTACATTCGCAGTAGGAATCACAAACTCACAGAATAGTGAGTGGGTACTATTAAGCTTAGGATTATTCCCTTACTTAGTACTCATGACGAGTGTAACTGAGTATTTGCGTAAAATTAACAAGTTGAAGGTAGCTAAATTTGGGGAAGCTATTAATTTATGCTTTGGAGTAATACTAGCTTCGATTAGCTTTGATCATCCAACACTACGTTCTTTGAACCTGTTGTTAAATACTATTACTTTAGCAGTTTTAACAAAGCGACATGCTCCACATCTTGCTACATCCTTAATATATTTAACTCATATTACCACCATATTAACATTCTGTTCGTTCATCAACTGGCGCCTGCCAACGTTACAAACAGAATACTGGGCAGTAATATTACTAGTTTTGATGGTAGCAGAGTGGTTGTATAGTGTTGGTGATGGGGTATGGCACCGTAGTGCGTTGCATATTGGTTATGGACTAGCTGCTGTTAGCTTCGCTTTGCTATGGAGTAATGCATCTTTATATTCACTTGGCTATCCACAACAAGATAAATGGGGATTAATATGGCTCAGTGTACCCATAACTTTAACAGCAATTAGTAGCCGTACAGAAGCAACACGGCGCAAAATATTAACTTTATCCAGTGTGTTAGCTATAGGAACTTCACAATTTCTAACTCTAGTTGTTCCTGATATTCGGGTAATTAGTTTGGGTGTTGCAACAGCGTTAATGATTATTAATACAAAATTATTATTAAAAACTGTAGAGTTTGCGATAGTTACCGTTGGTTTTGCGTTGATGTTTGAAAGCGCTCTACTATGGGATGTAGCAAAATTTAATTTACTGGGCAATGATGCGTGGCTTTTAGTTGGTGCAATAAACGTTTTTACTTTATGGGTGGGACGTGCGGTATTACTAAAGAATTCAGAATTCAGGAGTCAGAATTTAGAATTTAGAACTCAGAACTCAGCACTCAGCACTCAGAACTCAGCACTCAGCACTCAGAACTCACCACTCAGCACTCTATACGCCGCCGCATTTCAAAAGTGGGCATTATTACTGTGCGGCGCCGAATTATTATTGCTAACAGTTCACTCGGTGCTAGTATACACTGGTGGTGCCCAACCAGGAATTTTATATTTAGCTGCAATTGCAATTACAACTGCTGCAATATTATTTCGGACTTGGCGCCAACATACTAACCGAGGATTTTACGGAATTGGTTTAGGGTTAGAATTATTAGTGGCAGAGGCTTTGGCTTTTAGTGGTAGAACTACGATAAAGATAGCTGTAGCAAATATTGCCCTTGGTTTAACTGCTCAATTGTTTGGTGAATGGTGGAAACGGCGCCATCGTTTAGAACAGCTTCCTAATAGCTTTCATGTTTTACCTATTATATATGCTGCGTTCAGCGTTATATTGCGGTTTAACACGTTTACTAGTTGGACAGGTTTATTTACACTTGGAGTTGCAGTAATTGTTATTGGTGTAGGTAGAAGGTATAAAAGTTTAAAACCGTTGCTGTATGCAGGGTTGATTGGAGTTTCAATTTCTTTCTACGAAATGTTGTTCTACCAAATGCTGCAACAAAAGGGAGGATACTACGGTGATGGATTAATAGCGATGTCAGCATTGGGTGCAATAATATTATATGCCTATCGTATTCTTTCACCTTGGTTAACTGAGTTTTTACACTTAACGCAGTTAGAACTGACTGCTATAGCAAACTTTCATTGGGTATGGAGTAGCAGTTTATTACTAATGGCAATTGCTTCTCCTTTAAATATAAACCGTGTTATTGGCTTAGGGACAGGTACATTTTTAGTTAGGTATGCTATCTTCCAAGGTCGAGGTGCTACTTCCACGCACGAAGAAATTGTTGCAAAAGAAGTTTGGGTTTATCTGGGTTTAATTCAAGCAATCACATTAACAATACTACTACGAGATTTACCTATTGCGCGGTTGTTTACCCATGAGTTACTACCTTGGAACGCTGCTATATCTTGTGTTGGCGCCTATTTCCTCTATATATTACCGTGGCAACGTTGGGGTTGGTCGAGAAATCCTTGGAGAAACGCTGCTTATGTATTGCCGTTACTGATATTATCAATAACTTGGTTACAAGTTTACCCGGTAACTATATTAATTACAGCTTGTTTTTATATATTCCTAGCGAAGTTAAGCAATACCTTCCGGTTAACCTATGTTAGTCTCATTCTAGTAGACTGGGCATTAATGCGCTGGTTTTACAATTGGCGCCTAGACGGACTCTGGTATGTAATTACGATTGGCTTATCTTTACTATATATAGCCCAATTCGACCCAGAGATAAAATTACCTCAATCGAAAACAGGGCGCCACAACTTACGAATTATTGGTAGCAGTATAATATGTGGATACGCCTTGATATTCCATCAAGACACTGCTATTATTCCAGGTATTTTGAGCTTATTAGCTATTTTTACTGGGTTAGCTTTGCGAATACGAGCATTTCTTTTTGTTGGCACAGCTACATTTTTGATAACAGGAATTTATCAACTTGTGATTCTTAGCTTACGCTACACATTTATGAAATGGGTAATAGGGTTATGCGTCGGTATTATACTAATATCTATAGCTGCAAACTTTGAAACGCGACGCGAACAGTTAAGCGCAGTAGTGCGTACTACAAGCGACGCATTTGAAAATTGGGAGTAATACAGCGCGCGTTTAACAGGACAATTAATTATTCTTCGTAAATCATCTTTTTAGTCATACCGCCATCTACGATAAAATTTTGTCCAGTAATAAACGACGCTGCGTCACTAATTAAATATTCAATCATAGAAGCAATATCTTCTGGTTTTCCAACTCTACCAGAAGGATGTTGCTGGTTATCAATGTCTCTGACATCAGATTCCTTTTTTAAACTTAATTTGCGCCATTGAGTAACATCTATCCAACCTGGACTAATACAATTAACTCGAATATCCGAACCAAGACTTATAGCTAAAGCGTGGGTAAGTGCAACAACTCCCCCTTTGGAAGCAACATAAGCTTCTGTATGTGGCTCAGACTGCAACGCGCGAGTTGAGGCTATATTAATAATGGTGCCTTTTGATTGACGCAAGTGGGGTACAGTGTACTTTGCCATTAAAAAATAGCCTGTCAAATTAGTTTCTATAACCTTGTGCCAATCTTCTAATAATAAATCTTCTACTGGTGCATTATTAGGATTAGAAATAGCAGCATTATTAACTAATCCATAAATGTGTTGGAATTTATTTATTGTATCTTTAACACATTTTTTCACTGATTCTTCTTGAGAAGTATCAGTTTCAATGACTAATAAACGCTCTTGAAACTCATTAAACTCTTGTAGACATTCTTTAACTGCTTCAACATCAACATCTGCAATTACGACATTATAACCGTTCTTTAACAAATGTTGACTAGTACATTTGCCAATACCTTGGGCGCCACCCGTAACTATAATCGTTTGGCTCATTGTTAATGATTTTAAACTTACATCGTATTATACATCGCGCGATTGGAAGAAATTATAAATAGCAATAGTAATAGCTAAGACTAATGCTAGATGAATTAAACCTCCAACAAGGTTAAGCGCTAGTCCTATTGCCCAAAAAGCTATTAATACAACAACAACGCCCCAAAGAATACCTATCATAATTATTGCTCCTTGTAATCTAATTTTGTTACTTGAATATTTTAAACGTTTCTCCTAATTTAGTTATATAAGTCGTAATACGTATATTTGGACTTAATTCATCTTCCTTTAGTTAGAGAAAGCTCTTAAAACCTCTCCCCTAACCCCTCTCCTACGAGGAGAGGGGAAGACAGATGTTAATAGTTCGGTTTTGTATACTTCGTTGCAACGCTTCCAACCAACTAGACAACCATGTTTCAATGCGCTATCAACCTTTCTTTACCATCCAAACCAAAAAACTCAAAATTTGCAAGTGGAGGTAAAGGATAATCATTTAAATCTATTGTTACAACACCGCTAAGTATTTCATGCAGAAAGAACAGCGCATTTGGGAATACTTATTACTGTACAGTAGTAACAATAACAGTCTCTTGTAAAAAAACGGCGCTATTTCTCCAACAAGTTAAAGCCAAAATTTATACGAGCGGAACAACCTCTTGCTTCTTAAATAATTTGATGAAGCACCGCTTAATTGAGAACCAAGGATACCTGTAAGTGGATTTTGCGCTTCACGCTGGCGTTTTTGAGCTATCCACCACAAAATACCGACAGATGCTATCCATATCAACCAAATTAATATCACATGTATTGGCAGAATAAATTTTAACATTATTATAGTCATAAAGTATGCTTCAATAGGAAACCAAAAAGTAAATCCAAAAGCCAGTATGTAATCGTATAAATCAATAAAATTTCTTTCTTTTTTAAGCAAATCTAATATTAACATTATAGTAACAGCGATTGGACTAAATATAATAAATAACATACTATGAACATCTTCGCGGCAGGTATCGAAAATATCATTTTTGAATAAAAAGCACCAAGAATTCATTCCTATTATCAACATAGCTGCTAGTAGTACCAGCGCATTAATCCAGCTAAAAAGTACAGGTGAATTTAAAATAATACTCACCATACTTGAAACAGCAATGACACAGATAGCTGTAAACAGGACTACTAGCGCGCGATAATGCCAACTGTTACCAAATTGATATTTTACTGGTCTATAAATATTTGTCCAGTCTCTTGGTTCTGGTTTATCAACTTGTGGAGTTAAAAAACGGGTTAATAAATTAAGCTTTATTTCCAGTGGCAAAGCTGCCCATAAAGAACGGTATTTTGTGTTTATTTTGATAGTTTGTAATATTTCCTCCACAAAAGACGCTTGCAAATCAAATAAGTTAGGTATTTCAGCGCTTGCTACAGCTAAGAATAGCGCTGCTTCTTCAATTACTTTATATCGCTTCGAGCCATCTTGAGAGTCTATATCTAGAAAAGATTTATCTTTTGAGTAAGAAGATAAAGATTTTAATGTGTCCACCAATCCTGATGTTGGCTGTTCTGTTTTTAAAGCAGAAAGATTCAATTGACCCGCAAGTTGTATCGAGCATAAAGGAACGATAACTCGCGGGTCTAAGGAAATTTGTTTTGCAGGAATTCTATCAACTTCGCATTTCTCTATCAAATAAGCTACTCTACCAGCGATTTGTGGCAAGGCTGAATTTTCGGGTTCGTTAAAAGGTTGCCAAATCCAATCAATCCAAGCTGCTTTCCGTTCCTCGTCTTTTAGTTTATAATCGCGCAGTACATTTTCCGCATTAGGTTTATTTAATAATGCTCCCAGGCGCCATGCTGCATCAGTAGCAATTGTTTCATCTTGATGCCATAGTAAGGGTACAAGGACTTTGGCAGCGTCGGGAGTACCAATAGTAACTAGGTCATCCATTGCTTTGATTGAACCATTTTTTAAATAAGGCGCCAGTGCTGGAACTGCTAAGTCACCCATGCGAATTAATGGCTCGTGCGCTTCTGGACAGTTATCATAGCAGTCTGCAAGAAACCGAGCAGCGGTAGATAAATTTGTTAGAGACAAAGCATTAGCTGCAGCAGTGCGACGAGCTGGTTCTTGGCTAGTAGCTAGTGTTTGAACTAAAAAATTAAAAACTTCCTGACCGCGCGGACGAGAATCTGCTGCTACTGCCGCAAAAGCTGCTTCAACCGCTGAGACTTGGTTCGATGAACCCAGTTGCACCTTAAAAGTATTGATAATTCTTTGAGCTAATGCTTGATCTACTTTTCGTGCATCCGCCAAACATTCAAAGGCTGTTCTTTGGTATTTCTTATATACTTCTCCAATGACAAATGTACTGTCATTAGCAAGACCGCACCATAATTTGATAGTTTCGCGCCAAGCATCAGGGTCAGCTTGAAAACGATTAACCAAGTTATTACCTTTATCTATCAATTCCGCAGCAGCGAAGTATTCCTGCAAAGTGAGATGAGCAAATTGATATTTACTACCACCATCAATTTGTAACAACAAACCGCTACGTTCAACTATTTCATTTAATATTTCTTCGACTTTTTCAGGTTGTAAATTTAATTCTGGCAGCACCTTGCTAACTTCAGAAAGAACCGTTTTATAATCTATACTGCGACGGTCTTGCTGCAACTGATTGGCTGTATCTTGATTGTGTAAAGCTAAGTGTTGGAGTATTGACTGCTTGTGTTGTGCTTTAAATTGGTTGTGTTCTTGATGCCATTGGTTAAGCAATACTCCTGTAGATTCACGGTAAAATTCTGCACGTGAGTGGGGTAATACAAAAGGTGTATCAGTGTATAGATAAGCAATAATCGTTAACATTAAAGGATTGCGTGCCAACGCCATAATCCTCGGTCGGTCACGCAAAGTTAGCATAAGCTGCTCAATAGATTTTTCAGGTGGCATATCAGGTTGCCACGAACCCAAAAACAAACGAACTTGTTGGTCGCTAAATTCCACAACCTCTAACGTTCGGTCTACTTCCTGGTTAAATTCTCCTTTGTAAACTGCGGTGCGGCAAGTAATAATAGCACGACATTTAGAATATTTATCCAATAAATCCTTAATTTGCGATACTACACCCGTGCGGTCTTTACTATTAACTTCATCAAGACCATCCAACAACAGCATCAAAGTTCCTTGCTCTAAACTTTGAGATACAAAGTCTCCAGCTTGGGGAAAATCATCCCGCTCGAAAGCTTCCGTCAAGTGCTGCTGTATCGACTTTTGGGCATCGCTAAGTCGGTGCAGTTCTAATAACACTGGTATCGGATTATCTGGTAAATCCAATTTATTGAGAGCATAGCTAAGAGCTAGATGCTTTAGCAGCATGGATTTTCCTGAACCTGGTGATCCTTTTACCATCAATCGGCGGTAATCATTGACCGCGCTTTTTGCATCGAATTGTTCTGTATCTGTGGCGCCTGTCACCTTAAGTGGAACATAAACTTCGCGAATATCCAACGGTCGGTTTTGGCGAAAAGGAATTTTTAAATCCTTATACTTCTGCATTAATCCTTGTTGATAATGCCGTAGAGCAGTTGCACGGAAAAATCGGCTACCAGCAAACTTGTTATAGAAAAAACGACCAACTGCATCAAGACGGGCATTCACCCATTTTTGCAAAGCTTCTTTGAATAAAAACAAAACTAAAAAAACAAGAGCTATATACCAAGGAAGACCCCAAAGAAGATTATCTTTTACTTGCTCCCCAAGGTCAGATTTCTTAGCTTCCTTTAGCTTTGTATACTCATCTTCATAAATTGTTGCAATTTCCGGAGAAGTTAGCCCGACTTTATTATTCTCATAAAACTTGACTACATCTCCTGTTTTCAAGGCACTATCAGTATCTACATGCCTCTTCGCAAATTGTTTTATTTCTGTTACAACTTTATCCCGCGAAGCTGAAGTAGTCTGAGTATAGCTTACAGTAGGTAGAGCCACTATTAAAAATAAAGTTAAATAAGCAGCGAAAACCTTTACAAACAAGTGGCGAGTAAGAATAGAAAACCTTTGTTGTTTCAAGCGTTTGTTAAGCTTAAGGGCTTTAAGCATAGTAGTTTCACCTTACTATAATTGCTAAAATCGCCTAAAAATCAGTTTAAAGCCAGAATGAGAGCAAGCGAAATAAGCTCTTGCTTTTGAGATGACTTGAAGTGCTGTTTAATCGTGAGCCAAGGATGCCTGTAAGTGGATTTCGTGCTTCACGTAGGAGTTTTCGAGCTATCCGCCACAAAATTCCAACAGCTGCTATCCATGTCAACCAAATTAATACCACATATATTAGTGGCATATTTTTTAGCATCAAGATAGTTGCATAGTATGCTTCGACTGGAAACAAAAAAGTCAATCCAAGAACTAAAATATAGTCGTAAAAATCAGTAAAATATTTTTGTTTGTTAAACAAATCTATTATCAGCCCTATAGGCAAAACAATTGGGCCAAATAAGATAAGTATCCCGATGAAATCAACGTCTTCGCGTAATTCATTATAAGAATCATTATTTAATAAAAAGCACCAAGAATTCATTCCTATTATCAATATAGTTGCCAGCGGTATCAGCGCATTACTCCAACTAAAAAGTACAGATGAATTTAAAATTATATTGCTCACACTTAATACACTAATAAGACCAAGAACTACGAATAAAGCTACTAGTGTGCGATAATGCCAACTTTTACTATATTGATATTTTACTGGTCTGTAAATGTTTATCCAGTCTTTTTGTTTTGGCTTACCAACTTGTGGAGTCAAAAAACGGGTTAATAAATCAAACTTTATTCCCAGTGGCAAAGCAGTCCATAGATAACAGTATTTCTTGGTTGCTTTGATAGTTTCTAATATTTCCTTTATAAAAGACGCTTGCAAATCAAATAAGTTAGGTATTTCAGTGCTTGCTACAGCTAAGAATAGCGCTGCTTCTTCAATTACTTTATATCGCTTCGAGCCATCTTGAAAGTCTATATCTACAAAAGATTTATCTTGTGAGTAAGAAAATAAAGATTTTAATGTGTCCACCAATCCTGATGTTGGCTGTTCTGTTTTTAAAGCAGAAAGATTCAATTGATTTGCAAGTTGTATCGAGCATAAAGGAACGACAACTCGCGGGTCTAAGAAAATTTGTTTTGGAGGAATTATATCAACTTCGGATTTCGCAATTAAATAAGCTATCCTACCAGCAATGTGTGGCAAGGCTGAATTTTCGGGTTCTTTAAAAGGTTGCCAAACCCAATTCATCCCAGTTGCTTGTTGTTCCCCTTCTTTTAATTTATAATCGCGCAGTACATTTTCCACATTAGGCTTATTTAATAATGCTCCCAGGCGCCATGCTGCATCAGTAGCAGTTGTTTCATCTTGATGCCATAGTAAGGGTACAAGGACTTTGGCAGCGTCGGGAGTACCAATAGTAACTAGGTCATCCATTGCTTTGATTGAACCATTTTTTAAATAAGGCTCCAGTGCTGGAACCGCTAAGTCGCCCATACGGATTAATGGCTCGTGCGCTTCTGGACGATTATTGTAGCAGTTTGCAAGAAATTGAGCAGCGGTAGATAAATTTGTTAGAGACAAAGCATTAGCTGCAGCAGTGCGACGAGCTTGTTCTTGGCTAGTAGTTAGTGTTTGAACTAAAAACTTCAAAACTGCCTTACCGCGCGGACGAGAACGAGGATCTGCACCTACTGCCGCAAAAGCTGCTTCAACTGCCGGAGCTATGTCTGGTACGCTCCCCAGTCGCACCTTAAAATGATCAATAATAGTTTGAGCTAATACTGGGTCTACTTTTTTAGCATCTGCCAAACATTCAAAAGCTGTTATTTCGTCTTTCTTGTATACTTCTCCAATGACAAATGTACTGTCATTAGCAAGACCGCACCATAATTTGATAGTTTCGCGCCAAGCATCAGGGTCAGCTTGAAAACGCTTAACCAAGTCATCAGCTTTATCTATCAACTCCGCAGCAGCGAAATATTCCTGTAAGGTAAGATGAGCAAATTGATATTTACTACCACCATCAATTTGTAACAACAAACCGCTACGCTTGACTATTTCATCTAATATTTCTTCGACCTTTTCAGATGGTAAATTTAAAAAAGACAGCACCTTGCTAACTTCAGAAAGAACCGTTTTATAATCTATACTGCGACGGTCTTGCTGCAACTGATTGGCTGTATCTTGATTATGTAAAGCCAAGTGTTGAAGTATTAAGCGCTTGTGTTGTAGTTCTATATTGGCATTATTATGTTCTCGATTCCATTGATCAAGCAATACTCCTGTAGATTCACGGTAAAATTCTGCACGTGAATGAGGTAGTACAAAAGGCGTATCAGTGTATAGATAAGCAATAATCGTTAACATTAAAGGATTGCGTGCTAATGCCATAATCATCGGTTGGTCACGCAAAGTTAGCATAAGCTCCTCGATAGATTTCCCACGTGGTATATCAGGTTGCCATGAATGCAAAAACAAACGAACTTGTTGGTCGCTAAATTCCACAACCTCTAACGTTCGGTTTACTTCCTGGTTAAATTCTCCTTTGTAAACTGCGGTGCGGCAAGTAATAATAGCACGACATTTAGAATATTGATCCAATAAATCCTTAATTTGCAATACTACACCCGTGCGGTCTTTACTATTAACTTCATCAAGGCCATCCAACAACAGCATCAAAGTTCCTTGCTCTAAACTTTGAGATACAAAATCTCTAGCTTGGGGAAAATCATCCCGCTCGAAAGCTTCCGTCAAGTGCTGCTGTATCGACTTTTGGGCATCGCTGAGTCGGTGCAGTTCTAGTAACACTGGTGTAGGATTATCTGGTAAATCCAACTCATTGAGAGCATAACTAAGAGCTAGATGCTTTAGCAGCATTGATTTTCCCGAACCTGGTGATCCTTTTACCATCAATCGGCGGTAATCATTGACCGCGCTTTTTGCATCGAATTGTTCTGTATCTGTGGTGCCTGTCACTTTAAGTGGAACATATACCTTGCAAATATCCAACGGTTTGTCTTTTTGGCGAAAAGGAATTTTTAAATCCTTATACTTCTGCATTAATCCTTGTTGATAATGCCGTAGAGCAGTTGCACGGAAAAATCGGCTACCAGCAAACTTGTTATAGAAAAAACGACCAACTGCATCAAGACGGGCATTCACCCATTTTTGCAAAGCTTCTTTGAATAAAAACAAAACTAAAAAAACAAGAGCTATATACCAAGGAAGACCCCAAAGAAGATTATCTTTTACTTGCTCCCCAAGGTCAGATTTCTTAGCTTCCTTTAGCTTTGTATACTCATCTTCATAAATTGTTGCAATTTCCGGAGAAGTTAGCCCGACTTTATTATTCTCATACAACTTGACTACAAAATCCGTTTTCAAGGCACTATCAGTATCTACATGCCTCTTCGCAAATTGTTTTATTTCTGTTACAACTTTATCCCGCGAAGCTGAAGTAGTCTGGGTATAGCTTACAGTAGGTAGAGCCACTATTAAAAATAAAGTTAAATAAGCAGCGAAAACCTTTACAAACAAGTGGCGAGTAAGAATAGAAAACCTTTGTTGTTTCAAGCGTTTGTTAAGCTTAAGGGCTTTAAGCATAGTAGTTTCACCTTACTATAATTGCTAAAATCGCCTAAAAATCAGTTTAGCAAGATTCTTTATAAAGAATCTTACCTTTTCCCACTACAACACTAACAATCTTATTTCCAGAAATTTACTAAAATGATTAAAAGGTATATTAATTACTCAGTAAAATTATCTTTAGCTTGCGTTGCAATGTTTCTGAGTATAAAGCGTGTAGCAGTTGAAATATAATATGATTTCAGTACGCATCATTAATAGTAATTAAGTTCTAAACATGTACCGTTATGGGGGATTGTACTAAACGGCGCCTATAACAACGGTTTTGAACGAGGTGCCTAACTTGATTACAGATACTTAAATGCTTGAGTATTTGTATGTAATCCAGTGTCACTTATATAGACTATAAAGGTGAAATAATATAAAACCGTAATAATTCTTAACATATAATTGCACAACATGAAGGTGCTGACAACTGATAGCTGTTTTTGCATATGTCGCTGTAATGTAAGTTAATCAAAGCCGTCATTACAGGTACTTCGGCGAACACTCATTTAGTACTATTAGAAACAATATACACCGAAGTGTATCTAGTAGTTATGTGCTATATATAAGGTTAAAGGAGAATAGTATGCAGTCCAATAGTAACCCTGATATTACTACTCACACCGTCAATTTACATATCCGTGAGGATGTGCAGGCACTCATTGACAGGGCAGCAAAAGCACAAAGCAAATCACCTTCTGACTTTATGATTGATGCTGCACGACGCGCGGCAGAGGATACTTTGCTTGACCAAACCTTCCTGCAAGTAGATGAGGAAACATACAAGTATTTTCTGAGTGTTCTGGATAGCCCTCCCCAAAATGAAGGATTTGAACGCTTAATGAATGCCAAAAAACCGTGGATTAAATAATGCTTCAAGCCCCCGTTCCTCTCTCTAATACCCATATACTCGATGACTTTAATTGCGGGGTTGTTAGTCTTAATGACTGGTTAAAACGCCGTGCATTTGCCAATCAGAAGAACAACGCATCACGTACTTATGTTGTAACGAATGAACAAAAAGTGATTGCCTATTATTGTCTGTCCTCTGGAGCATTAGCACTTAGCGACACGCCATCGCCGATAAAGCGAAATATGCCTGACCCCGTACCTGTAGTCATTCAAAGGAAGACTTGGAGTAGATACCGCATGGAAAGGTCAGGGCTTAGGTACAGCATTACTGCAAGACGCGGTGCTTCGTACTATACAAGCGGCGGAAATAGTGGGGATTCGTGGAATAGTAGTACACGCTATATCAGAAGAAGCCAAGCAATTCTATCAGTACTACGGATTTTCTCCTTCACCCACACAGGATATGACGCTTATCCTCTCCCTCAAGAAGCCATTAACTAACCTATAATAATTATTAACATATAATTGCATAACATGAAGGCGCCTTGGATATAAATATATGTGAAGGCATAGAAATTCTTATAGTCTCATGTCAAACGATTTAAATAGCCCTAGAGCTTACGATGCTGTTTTAGGAGGTAATAATCCTCCTACAGCTGCTGTTTTAGGAGGAATAGAAGAAATTAAACAACTTGAATACAAATTATCGAGTCAGCATGTAGAGAGTCGAGCATCAGCTTTATCAGAAGCGTTAAATTATGGACAAGAAGGTTTACCATTCTTGATACAAGCATTAAATGACCCAGAAGAGGTAGTTTATCAATTGGCTTATGATTTGTTAAAAGATAGAAAAGAGACAATAGTTAAAGTTGCATTATCTGAGTACATCCAAGATTGTTATCTTCGTTATGATGGTTTGTACTGTAATTACAAGTTACCCGGTGATTACGAGTTTTTGAGGTTTTATGAAGATGGAACAATTTTAAGTATAACTTTATATCGTAAACCAGATATTGAACATGTGGCAACATGGTTTAATAAAGGGCATAGATTTATTGGGAAAGGAATTTATAAAGTTGAACGCAATGCTATAGGTTTTTATAAATATTCTAATAAGCCTTATTGCAGTGGAGAAATCGGAAAATATGGTAATACAATTTCACTTGTTTGGAATTATGCCTATTTTCAAGGCGCCCTAAAATATGACTTTATTCATATATTAAATATCCGATAAACTCATAATAGAAATGTTTTCATCGATAACGGTTTACAAATTTGAACAACTGAGTAGAAAGTATATAGATACTATGTTGTACCAATTTAATATAGCAGTCCGCGCATCATTCGTAAAATTTTAAACATGTATCTTCTTTTTCTTCCTTTGTGTCCTTTGTGTCCTTTGTGGTTCGTTATAGAGATTTCATTTTTCACAAATCAATTAAGAATGCTATATGAAGTTGCATATTATTTGACCCCACCCCGTAAACGAGGAGGGGTTGGGGGTGGGGTTTCTTATATTTACGCCTATTTTTAGACTTGTGTATACACGGTAAGCAATATACCAGGGTTTCTAAGCAATTTTATTTAATTATAGTGATTTTTGCTTTGTAGCTGGGAATACTAAACATACACAGTATAAACTCGGTAGAGCGAAAAATATGAACATTCGATATTTACCATTTACAAGATGGTGGCATTGGATTTTAGCTATTTTCCTAGCAACAGGAGTCTTAGGAGTAAATGCGGTTATTTTTTTAACAAAGTCTCCACAGGAAAGTAACTGTAACTCAGAATCTTATGAAACTGCGGCTGGAGTCATATATTGTGCAACGATAAGCGTTGATGAGCAAGATGCTGCTAAGTTATCTGAAGCTATTCAATTAGTTAATACTATTCCCCAAGATAGCCCTTTACGTTCCAACGCGGATAAGTTAATTGAACGCTGGTCGCAGGCTATTATGCATCTAAGTCAAAAAGCTTTTCATGCAGGAGATATAAATAAGGCTGTTGAAATTACGCAAGATATTCCTGATAATCATTCTTCTTATCAAACAGCTAGTCAGCAAGTAAAGCAATGGCAGTCTATATGGTCACAAGCTGAAGGTATTTATAATTCTGCCTTAGCAGAAATTGAGGATGGTTCTAAAAACTGGTATGCTGCTCTCAATAAAGCTAAACAGTTACAGACTTTAGAAAATGACTACTGGGCGAATACTAAATATTATGAACTAGTACGTCATATCCAAGGCGCCCGTGAAAACCGTGAGAAAGTAGAAGCAGAGAAAGTAGAAGCAGAAAAATTAGCATCTCAGAAAGCTGAAATCGATGAAAATAGTGATTATATTGTGTCTTCTGACAAAACCGACGAATTAGCTCAACTCAATAAAGCACGCGCGCTTGCAAATTCTGGTAAAATAGATGATATGCGTGCTGCACTTGTTGAAGCAAGTATGGTGATTTCTGAGCCTAATCTCAAAGACGCGCGTAAGTTAATCGCTGAAACTGAAAAGAAAATTGCTGTTGTAGAAGATAGTTCTTATTTAGAAGAAGCTAAGAAATTAGCTGCCAAGAATGACGAAATTTCTTTGAAAATGGCAGTTAATGAAGCTAAGTTGATAGGTAAAGACCGTCCCTTATATAAACAGGCGAATCAACACGTTGCTATCTGGGATAAAAAAATTTCACGTTTGACTACTCAACCTGTTCAATCAATGCAAGCTACTAATAAAAAAGTTGGCTCAAACAAAGCTGCAATAAATGTTAATGCAGCAGTGAAGGTTCAAAATGAATTACAACCAGTTTTAGATAATTCTAACATAGCAGAGAGCATTTATCAATCGATAGAAAAATTAGAAGAGGCGCAAATAAATTATTAGGTGCAAATAATTTTTTCCTAAATAGATATTGTTTTTTCCTCTGATGCTTGTAAAGCGGGTGTGTTTACCATTTTTATATAAGTTAATATAAGCAGAAAGTTTAAATATAAAGTCCGTAGGTAGAATAGACTTATAGAGAACAAGAGCGAAAACACCCAATGACCTCCTCAACCCTAGCGAAACTGCCTCGCCTCAATGCCCCCGAACTACATCACCTACCTAATGGTCTGACTATTATCGCGGAGCAAATGCCCATTGATGCTATAAACCTAAATTTATGGCTAAATGTTGGTAGTTATTTGGAACCTGATGCAATCAACGGTATGGCTCATTTCCTTGAGCATATGATATTTAAAGGAACTCAGCGATTGCAAAGCGGGGAGTTTGAACGAAGAATTGAGCAACGAGGCGCCGTTACTAATGCTGCCACGAGTCAAGATTACACGCATTACTACCTAACTTGTGCCCCCAAGGATTTTGCCGAACTGGCGCCGCTACAAATGGATGTAGTATTAAATCCATTAATTCCCGATGATGCATTTGAGCGTGAACGGTTGGTGGTTTTAGAAGAAATACGTCGCAGTCAAGATAATCCTCGGCGCCGAATGTTTGAACGAATAATGGAAGTATCTTTTGATGAGTCACCATATCGTCGTCAGGTGTTGGGACCACAAACTGTAATTTCTCAACTACAACCGCAGCAAATGCGAGATTTCCATGCATACTGGTATCAGCCACAGTCAATGACGGCAGTAGTTGTAGGTAATTTGCCAGTTGACGAGTTAATCGATACTGTGGTATTAGGATTTGCAAATCATAAGCAGCAGCCTGTTAATTATCAAGAACAAACTGCAAGTTATTCTGAAGCAGCATTTAATAAAATAGTTCGCAGTACATATATAGATGAAAGTTTACAGCAAGCGCGCGTGTCATTAGTTTGGCGAGTTCCTGGGTTAAAGAATTTGAGTCAAACCTACGCATTAGATGTAATTGCAGCAATTTTAGGACATGGACGCACATCGAGATTAGTGCGCGACCTACGAGAAGATAAAGGATTAGTATCCCACATCGGCGCCAGTAATATGAATTTTCAACATCAGGGAATATTTTATATTTCGGCGCAGTGTCCGGTAGAAAATATAGAAGCAGTAGAAAATGCTATAGTGCAACATGTTCATGCCTTTTCCACCCAAAAGGCAAGTGTTTCAGAAATTAGCCGCATTAGTTCTCAAGTCGCAAACCGATTTATTTTCGCAAATGAATCTCCCAGTGATAGAGCCAGTTTATACGGTTATTATCAATCACTTGTAGGCGCCTTAGAACCAGCTTTCGATTATCCTGCTCACATTCAAAGACAAACTTCTACGCATCTAATGTTGGCAGCAGAACAATATTTACCAAGCGACGCTTATGGTGTGGTCATTGCGAAACCCTGTTAATTTTTACGGTATTATTTGTATGGTGGCTTAAGCCACCCTACTTTTACCACTAATCAATCGAACTTGGAATTCCTAAAATAGCACACCGTAAATCAGTACCAAGAGACTGAATAATTGGATGGTCAGCAGAATTACAACCTAAAAATAATACATCGGCGCCAGCGGAATCAATAACTTGCCTAAGTTCCTGAGCTAAACTACCAAACCGTAAAAGGCAACTAAAATTACTTTGCCACTCTTGAGCTAATCTTTGTGCTTGGCAAAGAATAGCATCTGCTTCTTCCAGCACCGTTAAAGACTCGCTTTTAAACCTTGTCTCCATTAATACTGATGTCGAAGATTTTGATCGATCCGTTAAATCACAAGCAAGATACTCGTATACATGTTGATTTGTACTCGAACTAAAATTGTGTGTATCTCGTTGACCCTGTATATACAAGTTTTGATTATCTTCAACTACAAAAACTGCTTGAACAGTTATTTGCATGTTCGATGCTAACCGCGCTTGATGTGCCATACATAAAGCTATGTCGAGTGCCGTATGGCTATGACAAGAGCTATTGTACCCAACAATAAACTTTGCTGTATTGATAAATTTGTTCTCAACAGCGATGTTAGGTTCTTTTACCAGTACCATTTGTTCAATTAAATCATCTCGACCGATAGTATTTTGAAGTCGAGTCAACATTGGCTTGATTTTCACAGCTTTCACTTCTCTCCAATATAAAGAAACGAATAAAGAAAAGTGGAAATCTCAACTTTAGATTTAATATACATAAATCTAAAATCAATGATAAGGAAACCCCTAATAAATTGCCGAACGCATTTACACAAGGGGGGTTCCTTCCACAGCTTACGGAGTTAGCTGACGGGCGAAGGCTGGAAGGTGCCTCTACTATAGATTAGCCCCAAACATTGGTTCCTCCGTTCCCAATTCACTGTTAGTAAATAGGGATTAAGCTACCCACTTCAAACAGATAGATGCAAATATGACCTACGGTGATACAGTCTCAATAACAATAAGATTATAGTCGGTTATTCAATCAATGTATCTATATAAAGAAATATTACAAGCCCGTAGGTTGGGTGGAGGAACCCTACCAACTCCGACAAGTGTTTATGTTGGGTTTTCCTACCCTGCGGGAAAACTACGTTTACGGAAGACTACGTGAACGCAAAGCCTTTACCCAATCTACAATCAAATTTTTAAACGGTTATATTAGTTGTACTTATAGAAATATATTTACATTTTGATTTTTACTATACCATTTTTATATGAAGATGCACATTATTATTCTTAGCTCCCCCCGAACTCGCGCTCTGTAAGGGGGATTTAATTAGTTACAGCTTTATATTAAATTGGTACTATAGCATTCCGCGCATCATTTATAAAAACTAGGCTTATCTAACGAACCACAAAGGACACAAAGGACACAAAGAAAGAGAAGAGTGATTTTTACAATTCCTCAACGGATTGCTATACACTATGAAAATTAGTAGTATTTATTACCAATAAACATCTAATTGCGTATTTATATTGACTAAAAAGCGTGTTTTTATTTTTTAAATTTGTATAATTTAACGCTAAGTCCTCAAAAAGTTAATTTAAAGAATTGATTAACTAAGATTATTTTTTTGTTGAAGTATATTGTGTAAATTTACTGTATTCGTTAGGTTTGTTGCATCTTCAATCCTCACAGTTTTAAATTGAATGAAATTCACTTCACTATTTGCAGTGGCAGGAATGTCTGTCTTTATTATACAAGCGCAAGTAGCTGTCGCGCAGACCGAAAATCAAACTGAAAATCAAGTAGATGCGATTACACAAAAGTTTACAGTTTTAATCGATAGTATTGATAAGTCTTCAGGGTCTGGAGTTATTATCAAAAAGGAAGGAAATGTCTACTCTGTACTTACCAACTGGCATGTTGTTGATACAACTATTTCTAATTATCAGATTATTACACCAGATGGTCAAAGTTATCCCATAAAAGCAGGTAGCGTAAATCAACTTCCCGGAGTTGACGCTGCAATTGTTCAATTCACAAGTAACGTTAATTATCAAGTTGCTAAGTTAGGTAATTCTGAAGCGCTACAGCGTAATCAAAAGATTTATTCTGCTGGTTTTCCTGGACGTACAATAGCTATCATGCGTCCAATTTACCATTTTGTTTCCGGTAAGGTTATTTTTAATGCTCCGCAATCAAAGCCTATATCCGCAAAAGGTTATAGTTTAGTTTATGATAATCCTGTATTACCTGGGATGAGCGGTGGCCCAATAGTGAATGAGCAAGGTGAGTTAGTTGGTATAAACGGGAAAGTAGAAATATTTAGCTACGATATTCCAAAGTTAAATCCAGAATTCTACCGTATCCGCACTGCTCGAAGTCTTGGTATTCCTATTCAAACTTATATACTCTGGGCAAATCAATCTAAACCTAATTCTTATACAGCTATAATCACCAAATCTAGATCTATTTTACCTGTACAACCTAAAACATCTGTCACTGGTAAATTTATACCCATCGAAATTGATAAAATGATGGCGCCAACCCTTGATTACTTTACTTCTAGTGTTTGGGCATATCATCGTAAAATCAATTACAGTAATAATTTTTATTTAAATCGCGATACAAAATTTAACACAACTAATCAGTTTAAGCTCAAATTCTAAAAGAAATGGCTAATTGTGAACGACAATTAGCCAGGAGCAACCAGGAACGTTTAAAGTAGGTAGTTAACAGCAGTCTAGATCGACCCGCGCGCACTGATAATTACCTTTGATTTCTTGGTTAAAATATTTACCAATCGAATCAGTTTGTTGTAAGTCATCCCAAACTTCATCATCAACTCCTGTATATTGGTAAACTGCGCCATTTTGAAATTCCACTTGCAGCACATGATTTTCTGCATCATACCCAACAGCATTGGCAAGAGATGAATCGACAGGCAGCATTGCTATAGGTTCTTTTGCTGTCAAAGCATTGCAAGAAACCGATGCAACTATATTATTCAATCGCTGCAACCCCTCAAATGCTTCTACAGGCGCCTCTACTTCGATTAACTCAAGGTCGTCTTCTCCTTGCAGTAACAACTGTAACTGCCCAGAAGCATGACCAACTGCTACAACATTGCCCAAGTTTAATCTCGATAGCTTCATTAACTCCACTCCTCTATAATTAAATTAATTACTCATCAATTTTTTAACTCAAATCGTTTATAATATTCTCAACACAAAAATTTAACTTAATACATATATACTATAAAGTAAAAATATAGTCAAGGGTTTGGAGAAAAATAGTAGTCGTAGTGGTCTATAAAACCTTTTTGTGTTTGGGTTTTGTGTTTTTGCTTTTGATTTGGTACAATTCATGCAGCTAAGAAATGATAAAAAATGCTGCAAATTCGCGGGTTGGTAAGAGCTGCTCAGAAAGCGCAGGAGCAATTAAAGATAGGAGTCAGGGATGCGGATGTCCCAACGTTCCAAAGTTTTGTCCTCACTTCGGTTGAGACAGTGGAACGTTTATGTGCTGATGCGAGGGTAACGCCGCATCAGTTGCCAGCGCGTTCGCGTCAAGCGTATTATTTTCTTAAGAACATTGATTTGCAGAACTTACCGTCTACTGGTAGTCATCCGCGTTCGATGGTGCAAACGATAGGAATTAAAAACATTAAAACGCAACAGCGCGCGATTTCGTGGAAAATATCGCAGTTAGCAATGTCTCCACATCTTGATGTCAGCCAAATACGCGAAGTCGCATTTGATATAAATCAAGTTGTAGAAGCAATAGAAAAGATATGTATACAACAGCAAGTTACACCTGCTAACCTTACAAGTTCGTCACGGCAAATTTACGCTTGGATGAAGTACTTGGAAGAGGAGGCAAATGTAAAGTTACATATAGAAGCAACACAGCGTGTATATTCAATTTTTCAAATATTATGTATAAATTATGGCTATGAATCAGTTAATTTTGCAGTAGAAATAACTAATTTGGCTGGACTGTATCGAAGTCGTTGGGTTGGTAACGATATAAATTTGATATTGAGTGAAGGGTTTATTAATGCGTCATCCGAGGTACTGACAGCATTAGTTAAAACATCGTTGAGGGGAAAAAGTCCCGAAACAACGCGAATTATTCGTGAATATGCGAGTTTGGATGAATTTAGTGACGTGTTATTAGAACTGGACTTGATAATTGAGACAGTCAGCGAAGACTGTAAAGGTACACATTACAATTTAGAAACATTATTTGACAAAATCAACCGTGAGTATTTCAGTAACGAATTAATCAAACCGCGTTTAACTTGGAGTCAGATGCAAACCTACCGTAAGTTTGGACATTATGAACCCGCACGTGATCGGATTGTCATCAGTCTAACTTTAGATGAAACATTTATACCTCAGTACGTAATCGAATTTGTTTTGTATCATGAAATGCTACACAAATACTATGGTGAGAAATGGGTCAACGGTAGGCGCCTAGTACACACATCAGAATTTAGAACATCAGAAAGTAAATTCAAATATTATAACGAAGCTGAAGCTTGGTTAAGCAAATTAGCATCACGTAAAGTGTGTCACAGTATAAACCATTCTTAATATTACGAATTGCATTCTCTTCTGGTTTCATTCCTGCGAACAACTCAAACTCTCTAATTAATACGTGTAGTCAAAGTACATAGTTATGTACTAACATGTTTAGATATGAGAACCAGCAACATTACATACGCATTACGTCAATCTTTCGGGGTCTTTCGCTACAGTGGGCGTGCTGTAAACTTAGTATGGACAACGAGCAAGAGCCTTACGATTATTTTTGGAATATTGACACTAGCCGCAGGTATATTGCCAGCAGCGATGGCTTATATAGGTAAATTGATAGTAGATGCAGTCGTCACATCCGCGCAGTTCAATCATGACATCTATCGTCCTTTGATGTATGTTGGATTAGAAGCAATAGCTGTTATATTCCTTGCCGCAAGTCAGCGTGGACAAAGTATTTGCCAAGCTTTATTACGGGCAATGCTTGGACAACGAGTTAATGAACTTATATTAAGCAAAGCTCTAACTTTAGAGTTAACCCAGTTTGAAGACTCAGAATTTTATGACAAGATGACTAACGCGCGTCGTGAAGCTTCATCGCGTCCCCTTTCACTCGTAACTCGGACTTTTGGCTTGGTTCAAAATGCTTTATCACTTATAACGTTCGGCGCCTTACTAGTTAAGTTTTCTATCCTTTCAGTTGTAGTATTAGTTATCGCCGCAATACCTCCATTTATTGGTGAAACTAAATTTGCCTCCCAAGCATTTCGTCTTTTTAGTTGGCGGGCGCCTGAAACTCGGCAACAATCTTATTTAGAAACGCTTGTCGCGCGTGAAGATTTTGCTAAGGAAGTAAAATTGTACCAGTTGGGAGAAATGTTACTACGACGCTATCGTAATACTTTCCATCAACTTTTCCACGAAGACAGAGATTTAACTTTGCGACGAGGGTTATGGGGGTACTTACTAGGTTTACTTAGTAACGTTACTTTCTATATAACTTATGGATGGATAGTTATCGAAACAGTCGCAGGACGGATATCTCTGGGAGATATGACGATGTATATTACCGTCTTTCGTCAAGGACAAGCAACTTTTTCCGGCGCCTTAACTTCGATTGGTGGAATGTACGAAGATAATTTATATCTATCTAACTTATATGAATTTCTGGAAGCAAAAGTTCCAGCACGAACAGGTAAAGCGACTAAAGGAGTTGACGCTAACGACGGAATAAGATTTGAAAACGTCAGCTTTACTTATCCAGGAAGCTATCAACCAGCACTGAAAAATATTTCGCTACACCTCAAACCAGGAGAAAAATTGGCAATTGTTGGTGAAAATGGTTCAGGTAAGACAACTCTAATCAAACTTCTAACTCGACTATATAATCCTGACTCTGGAAAAATTTTACTCGATGGCTTAGACTTACAACAATGGGATGTAGATGTACTGCGTCAGCGTATCGGGGTTATTTTCCAGAACTTTGTCCGCTACCAATTTACAGTTGGTGAGAATATTGGTGTTGGAGATGTAAGCCGCATTGATGATAAAGAATTATGGGAAATGGCAGCATCAAAGGGTATGGCAATGCCTTTTATCGAGAAAATGCCTGATAATTTTAGTACCCAGTTAGGTAAATGGTTTAAAAACGGACAAGAATTATCAGGTGGACAGTGGCAGAAAATTGCACTCGCGCGCGCGTTCATGCGAACTGATGCAGATATTTTGGTATTAGACGAACCGACTTCAGCTATTGATGCACAAGCTGAGTTTGAAATCTTTGAACGACTGCGAACATTAACCAAACACCAAATGGTCTTTTTAATTTCCCATCGCTTCTCCACCGTGCGTATGGCTAACAAAATCATTGTTATCGAAGGTGGAGAACTTATCGAAGAAGGAACCCACGAACAACTCTTAAGAAAAGGTAAAAGATATGCGGAGTTATTTACGTTACAAGCAGCTGGATATAAGTAAATGTAAAATTTAACAGGTACACAAAACTTGTATCAATTGATATTGGAGTGGTTATAGCTTGACTGTTGGGGAAGCATCTATTTGTAAGATTCACAGGCGCCACTTCTTTAGTGCGTACTGGTTATACAATATAATACAAATGCTCAGAATTTCCATTTTTAGTGGTAATTAAGGAGAATCAAAATGCAAGTTCAAGATAAAAATCAAATGGGTAAAGTTTTTACAAATATAACTATAATCAATAATGCTGACCAGATTTTAGCAGAAGCTGGATTTCTAGCAGAAGAGCAAGTACGTTCAGTCACGCTTGAGAATGTATTAGTGGATACCGGAGCTACGACTTTGTGCTTGCCAGCAGAGATTATTGCAAAACTGGGTTTGAGAGTATTAAAAGAGGTTGATGTTGTGACGGCTATGGGTATTGGAACAACAAGAGTTTTTCAAGATGCAAAAATAAACGTTGATGGTAGAGAAGGAACTTTTGAGTGTCTAGAATTACCAGGAGGAAAAAATCCCTTGTTGGGTGTAATTCCGCTTGAAGCATTAGGTTTAGAATTAGACTTGAAAAATCAGCACCTTAAAGTACTACCTATTAGTCCGACAGAAACTTATTTAACTATTTAAAATTGTATACGAATGAGCGGATGCGTGCGAGTGCGGTTCATTCCTCTTCTCTGTTAACTCTGTGTCTAATAAGGTAAAATAATTGACCGCACTGCACAGGCGAGACGCCTGTGCTACAAGACACCAACATTAATAACACAGACTATTACAATTAAAATGTGCGCCATTGGCGCACAAATTTTTTAGTTATTATGCACTAATTTTCTAGGTCATTGATTTCTTTAGGAACTCCTGCTGTGAGAATATCATGTCCGGTGGGTGTAACTAGTACATCGTCTTCAATACGTATACCAATACCGAACCAACGCGCGTCTATTTCGGGTTGACCTTCGGCAGGTTGTGTACCTGGTACTATATATATTCCGGGTTCAACGGTTGTTACTTGACCTGGTTGTAATATTTGAGGTTTATCTTCACCATGTTGATATACACCAACATCATGTACATCTAAACCTAACCAGTGTCCTGTACGGTGCATATAGAAAGGTTTATATTTCTCTTCTTGAATAAGAGTGTTAATATCTCCTTTCAGTAAACCAATTTCTACAAGTCCTTCGGTAATAGTGCGAACTGCAACATCGTGAATAAGGTTGTAGGGGTTGCCTGGTTGCACTTGGGCAATGGCATTTTTCTGTGCTTGGAGTACTATCTCGTACAATACTTTTTGTTCGCGCGTAAATTTATTTCCAACTGGAAAGGTGCGGGTAATGTCAGAATTATAATAACCGTAAGCACATCCAGCATCGATTAATAATAACTGCCCGTCTTGCATTTGACTATGATTTTCGATATAGTGCAGTACACAGGCATTGGCGCCGCTCGCGACTATCGAAGGATAAGCAGGCCCCATCCCTCCTCGTAAACGAAAGATATGCTCAATTTCTGCCTGCACTTCATACTCATAACGTCCAGGTTGTACAAACTTCATCGCTGTTAAATGCGCTTCAACTGCAATATCAGCAGCTTTTTGCATTAATTCTAACTCTCTTGAACTTTTAACTAAGCGTAAACTGTGTAAAACGGGAGCAGTATCTTCAATAGCTATTGGTCCTGTTCCTCGCTTTGGATAAGTTCGCATCAACCTTTGCCAATGCGCGATAACTCTATCATTAAACGCGCGTTCACGTCCAACGTGATAATAAATTCGACTAGCTTTTTCCAAATACTGAGGTAATTTCTCGTCAAGTTCTGCGATAGAATACACCTCATCGGCGCCGTAAATTTGTTTAGCAGCTTCAAGACCACAGCGATAACCACTCCAAATTTCCGCGTCTCTATCTTTAGGTCGAACAAACAACACAAACTTGTGTTCATTGTGATGTGGTGCTAACACAGCTACAGCTTGCGGTTCATTGAAACCAGTTAAATAGAAAAAATCACTATCCTGACGATAATTATATTCAACATCATTATGCATTACCGCATTTGGCGCGCTGCAAAAAATTGCAGTTCCATCACCAATCTTTGCCATTAATTGCTCGCGACGCTGCTGATACTCATTATACATAACTATCTAACTTCTCAATTCCCCGTTCTTGTTTGCGCTTATCCTATTGCTATGATAGTCGCATTGTAAGCAAAAACCTCACCTATAGCGCGTGAAATTTGAAAATATATCTTTGACCAATCAACCAATCAACGAAACATCATACAATAAACCTGATGCCTTACTTATACTGCGAGGAATAGCTTGTTTAATGGTAGTGGTAACTCACTGCTCCCCTGCTCGCAACGCCATAATATCTCAAAACCATGACATATCCTGGTTGACATTTAGCAACGGTTTAGTAGCTGTATGGATATTTTTTTGCCTCTCAGGGTATTTGATGGGAAAAGCTTTTTATACTAAACGCTATACAGCAGATACCAAAGGAGTTATCAAATTTTGGTTTAACCGCGCGGTACGAATTTGCCCATTATACTACTTTGCCGTCTTCATTTGCACCTTATTTGTCTACCCGTCTATTCTTCAAATCGACAACTGGGGATATATTATTAGGTTGATAACCTTCACATATCAACCTTATATGTACTCGCGGGGTGTATCATTCAATGGTGCATTATGGTCAATATCAACCGAAATGCAGTTCTACTTGATAGTTCCTTTTGTATATGTCTTATTCTCAAAAGTTATATCAAATCGAAAGCGTGCTTTCGTCGCTATAATATCAATTATTTTTACAGTCGCACTTATTAAATTAGGAATATATTTGAGTTTTTACTCACAAATAACCGAACATCTACAGTACGCATTTACTTATTGGTATGCACCGCTACTTACTAATTTAGATGTGTTTCTATGTGGCTTTTTAATCAATCCGCTGATTCATTACTCAAAACAGTCAACAAAACCAAACTGGAAAATTATCGCTGTTATCTTGTTGATTATACTCTACTTATTTACAGCACATCATTTGTATAACCAAGAATTATGGGGACTACCTGGACGAGATGTCAAAGGTTTTCGCACATCGACTACAATTTTTATATTACAGCCATTAACAGCGTTAGTTACCTGTATATTCATATACGCATTTGAGCATAAAGTCTACAACTTGTACACTCAAAACCTCAAATTAACATTTGCTGCAATTCTCAAAAATCCAGTACGAGCCTTAGAAATACCTGGAATACTATCATATGGTATATATATATGGCATATGCCAATTATAAATCGTGTTGGCGCCAACTTTAGCTCGAATATTCCGATTGAACAATTTTACTCTACCCTTATCGCCACAATCATCCTTTCATCCATTTTAGCAACGCTGACATATTATTTAATCGAAATAAGAGGCGCCAAACTTAAAACCATTATTCTGGCGCCTCTACATCAATAAGTTATCATGGATAATGGTGCTTAAAACCATTATTCCGGCGCCTCTACATCAATAATGCGTGTAGGGTGTGTGAAAGCTATTACAATCAATCAATGTAACGAAAAATTAAACTGCTTTCACGCACCATCAACTTGAAGTTATCATGGATAACGGTGCTTAAAACCATTATTCCGGCGCCTCTACATCAATAAGTTATCATGGATAATGGTGCGTAACACCACAAGATTATCAGCTTTGTCGAAAGATTGTTGAGGGTGTCACGCACCCTACAATTAACCAAATTTATTTTTATAATAAGATTTGAGCATTCCGAAAGCTGGTTGCTCAACTTTAACCGTTAAAAAGCTAGCTACAATAATTGCTGTTATTACTTTAATTATAATTCCTAACTCGTTCGGAATCGGCGCCAGTAGTGGGTGCAGGAACCATTGTACTTGTAAATGAGTTAAGTACAGCGAATATGAAATAGTGCCTAAAAATACTAATGATTGATGTGCTAACGCTGTTAGTTTACCGTAAATTGCTAAACACATCAGTATTACGAAGAATACAAAAAATAGAAATGCATAGCGTGGAGCATTTGGTGAATAGTCTAGCGCTTTTATAAGTATACAAAATATAATCATTCCCAATCGATATTTAGAAAACCCAAAGGTTTTGATTTGATATAAGAAGATACCACTGATAAAAAGCTCTGCACGTCCTCCCAATAGCAAAAATTTATTTTTGATAAATTCTTTAAGAAATTCTAATGTACCAGACACACTTACTGTACTTAGATGAAAATAAGCAGAATTTAAATTTAAGCTAGCTTCTGAATATATTGGTATTGTCAACGCTGTTTGAGATGATGTATACGCTTTTAATATGTTCAAGAAGATCATGACTAACCAAAAAGTGCATATCCATTCAATGTGCTTAATTAGCTTTAACTTATATAAACTTAGAATAATTATGTAAAATACTAGTTCTAAAGTTAAAGTCCAGTACACTATATTAACATTTTTGGCGCCGACAAATTCTTGAAACATCGAAAAGTTTAAGATAATATCGTAAATTTTGTCAGTTCTAGGTTTAGTAATGGTGTTTGTGATTATAAGAGTTGTAATCACCGAAATCCAATAAACAGGATATAATCGAGCAAATCTACCAGCTATAAAATCGAGACTCCTTTTTATCCTTTTAAAGCTTAACAATATAAAAAAGCCGCTTAAAATGAAAAAAAGCTGGACAAATTGTTCGAGATAGTGTAAAGAGTTAAATGGATGGAAAGTTGCCCACTTATACGAACTACCGTAATGAAATAGAACTATACATAAGGCTGCTACACCTCTCATTGCATCAAATTCTAAAAGCCTTTTTGATTGCATATAATTATTTTTAGGTTTGTTTCAAATTCCCTGGCTTAGATTTTATACTTAGGAGTGTAAACCATAATAATTGCTACAATCTACTTCACAGGTAATAATTTATTAATATTCATCCTAATTGCTTTTGCAAATGTTTTAGGTAAGCTATATAATTGATGGAAGAATAAGTTCCAAAGATATCCGTATTGTGGAAAGCGCTTTACGACAAGTGTATCTGCTGCTAGAAGGATTCTTGGTTCTTTCGTTTCTACTGGCTTTTGTATAAACCGAATTTGTCCTGGAGAGGGCATCCAGTGACCAACGACTTGATCTGGCGTATAAAATTTAGCTTGAATGAATAAACTTAAGGAGCGATCCAAATTCCAACTGGGAATAGTGACCAATGCTCCTAGCATTTTCATCTCAAAAACTTTCATCGACTGTATAAACTCAGGCAGTGCTTTTTGCACTATCTCTGCTTTCCAAACTCGGTTGTTGAAATTTTCAGGATGTCTGCCATGCATATCTTTTCTATCAATGGATGGCGAAATTGCATAACGAATATCAAATTTTTTATTTAAAGGAGTAATTGGCATTTCAAGTAATCGTTCATACTGATTAGTTTTATCGTTATAAGATTTATCTGTGTTTTTACATGATAAATCAAATAATTCAATATTAGGAATATCATCCCAATCACGTTTTATTTTTGTTTCGTCCGAAGAATTTATACATTCGACATTTAGCCTTAACATCCAACTTTCAGGAAAAATTTTAAAATAATCGCCAATTAAATTAACGACATCAGGATGAACAAAGTCATCATCGTCTAAAGCTAAAATATATTCACCATCTGCATTCAGTAAACCTATAAGCCTTTGAATTAACTCGCCTTTAAAAGAGCTAATTATTATTTTAACTCTTGGGTCATTAATGTTCTCTGGTTTAACGTCTGGTGGATATACTAAAACAAATTGTACAGAATTATGAACGCTTAACAGTCTTTCCAACCAATATTTAGAGAATTTTCCTAACGTCGGAGTAACTACAGATAAAAATGGTTTAGTACTAATCATAATTATTTATTTGGTGGTACTCATCTATTTCATTTTAATTGTGTAAATTTTTACTGTTAACCGTATTATTACTGAGACAAAGTTTTTACTTTTTTGGTTACTTGTCCTTTTTTTTGCAAAATCTTATTTTTACTGAAAGTTGGATTCCAAATATTGGATAATTAGCTAGAGGCCCAGATACCGGATTTTTTGGAGATTAATAGGTAAAGGGTTTATAACAGGTTTTAAGTGTTACTGCTAGCATTAGATGACAGATACTCCTATCTCACGAAAATCGACTCAGCGTAAGCCCAAATCTAAGTCAAAGTCGAAAGTTAATGAACAAAAAGTTGATGCTTCTGTTGACTTGAAAGAACGGCTTACCCAAAAGCGTAAAGCTGCCCAAGCAAAGAAGGAGTTGACGAGTCTTCTTTCTACTGCTATCGGCGCAGGTTTGTTTCTTGGTATTATTCTATTTTTAATTGGTGGCATTAAAATCGCTGTACCTGGTGTTCTAGGGGTAATTGCAATGTCGCTTTCTTATAAATACCCTACCCCAGCTTTACTCTTTTTTATCATTTATGTACCAATTGGCGGTACCATTACCTATTATTTGGGCAATAGTCCTGTATTACAACTTGCTAAGGACGCTTTCTACTTCCCTGCTTTAATCGGTTTGTGGCAAAATCTCAAAAAGCAACGTCTACCCCTTGTTATTCCTCAAGGTATTAAAACCCCTTTATTGATTTTGCTGGGATTTTGTATTCTAACTCTACTATTTGTCAATGGCGGTCAACAATTCAACCCTCCCCCATCTGCACCATTCAAACCTGCACCAAAAGAGTTCCCCATTGGTATGGGTATTTTGGGACTCAAAGTATTTTTAGGGTATATTCCCTTAATTAGCTGTATTTATTACACCATTCGCGATAAAAAAGACTTTTTACGAGTGACACGGTTACAAATTGTGCTTATTCTCATTTGTGGTGTGTTAGGAATTTTGCAATATGCACTGCTGTTAGTTGGAGTTTGTGAAGGAACTCGAAATGCTACTGGTAGCGGTTTGTATCTAGCATCTATTGAAGCTCGATGCTATTTTGGCGGCGCCTTAATTTATAGTCCATCTGAAGGTATGATACGTTTACCAGGCACGTTTGTGGCGCCTTGGCAATGGGCATGGTTTTTGATATCGAGTACCTTTTTCACGTTTGCAACTGGGTTTAGCGACCCCTCGATACTTTGGAGATGTATCAGCTTGGGGTCTTTATCATTAGTTTTTGTCAATGCTGTTATTTCTGGACAACGTATTGCTTTAGCTTTAGTACCCGTGTGTTTCATTCTTTGCTTATTACTCACAGGGCAACTTGGCAACCTCAAAAAGTTTGTTCCGATATTGGCAGGACTTGTACTAGTTCTTGGTATCGCTGTTGTCAGTAACCCAACTGTCATTGCAGAACGTACTGAAAGTTTTACAAGTCGTTGGGAAGCTTCACCTCCTCAAGAATTTATTGTCAACCAATTTGAGGAAGTTTGGAAAAACGTTGATGGCCCCCTTGGTAGTGGTCTTGGTCGTGCTACTAACTCCGCGCGCGCGATGGGTGAAACTAAATTAGTTGAAACATACTTCCCTAAAGTATTGCACGAAGTGGGCATATTAGGTTTACTCGCATGGTTAGCGTTCGTAACAACTTTAACAATAATTTGCTTCCGTACCTATCGAACGATAAAAAACCGTAATTTCCGCAGTTACGCTGCGACCATGTGGGTGTTTATATTGTTTATAAGTTACAACACTTATTACTATCCTCTTGATGTTGACCCGGTGGCAGTATATTACTGGTTTGGCGCCGGAATTTTATTAAAACTTCCAGAGGTGGATAAAATCGAACAACTCAAAGAGGAGCAATTAGAGAGGGTGCAGGATAAAAAAGGTAAGAAAAAAGTTAGGAGTTAGTCGGGGCGGGTTCACCTAAATTTACCATTATTTACCAAGATATAGATAAACCCGCCCGTACAGGAGTTAGGAGTTAAAAATTAATATGACTTTACCATGTATTTCAGTAATTATACCGACATATGGGCGTGAAGAACCTTTGCGCGACAGTATCGATGATATTTTAAAGCAAGATTATCCTAACTACGAAATTATTGTTGTAGACCAAACTCCGCAGCATAAACCCGAAATTGAAAGTTATTTACAGCAAGTAACGAGTACAGGCAAAATTAAATGGTTCCGTTTGAACTGGGCAAGTTTACCCGGCGCCCGAAATTATGCGGTGCGGCGGTCAATTGGTGAAATAATATTATTTATCGATGATGATGTGAAGGTAGAACCAGGATTTTTAACGGCTCACGCTCAGAACTTTATCGATAAACCAGAAATAGGCGCCGTAGCAGGAAGAGTATTTGACAGGATGAAAATGGCAGACTCTTCTATAGGTCGCACTCAAGGTGATACAAACTATAAAACCATTGAATATCTACCACCCCAAGCAATGGACCCAGGTATTGCTTGGTATTATATAGACTTGGTTCACACCGTCAAACCGCAAGAAGTTTTAACCGCACGCGGGTGTAATATGTCATTTCGTCGTGATATCTTTTTTAAACACGGTTTACACTTTGATGAAAGATTTCGCGGTAGTGCAGTACGCGAAGAATCTGACTTTTGTTTAAGAATACGCCAAACAGGATATAAAATTTGGTATGACCCTGAAGCACATCTTATTCATATCGGGGAAGAAACGGGTGGTTGTCACGATATCAGTACTCGTTCTACCAAATATCAACTCACCTTTTACCATAATCATTTTTTGATGGGTTTGAAAAATCTTACCGCATCTCAAGCACTGCGGTTATACGCACGTTTATTTGACTGTCACGTACTTGGGCGCCCACCTTGTCATAAAAGCGGTTCGCCAATTAAAATTTTAATGCGTTTTTTCTTCTACACTCTCGGATTTTTCAAAGCTTTAGCCACAGTCGTCCAGTCTAAATGGAACGATGGACAAATATATACCCGTCTTGATGATACAGTAGGCGCCTGACTTTACTCCCCTCTTTGTGTCCTTCGTGCCTTTGTGGTTTTTCTTTATTGAACCACAAAGGCACAAAGGACACGAAGGAAGAAAGAGAAGAAGAAATTATATATATAAAACCATGAAAATATTAGTTGCTAGCCATACATATATAGTAGACCTCAACTGCGAGAAACTCCGCGCGCTTTCTCGACTCGAAGACAACACTGAGGTAACAGTTATCGTTCCTAAACGCTGGAAACCTGGTGGAGTTCAAAATAGAATTATTGAAACTCAATATAAAGACGAAGGTAACTTCCGTATAGTCCCCGTTTCCAACTTTAGCCAAAACCACCAAGGTTTATTAACATTCGGCGCCGACCTAGTATCTGTACTTAAGTCATTCCGTCCTGATATAATTCAAGTTGAACAAGGTTCTAAGAGTTTAGCGTATGCTCAGATGATAGCTTTAAACAAACTCTTAAAACTCAAAGCTAAAAATGTCTTCTTTACCTGGTGGAATTTACCCTACTCACTCAACAAAGTCGCATCACTACTCGAAAAATACAACCTCGACAATACACACGGTATTATATCAGGCAACCAAGACGGCGCCGAAATCTTGCGTCAACGTGGTTATAACGGCAAAATCAAAGTTATGCCACAATTAGGTGTTGACGAAAACCTCTTTACCCCCAAACTTCAACCTGAACTCGCTGAAAAGTTAAATATTAAACTCAGTGAGTTTATTATTGGTTTTGTTGGTAGATTTGTACCAGAAAAAGGAATAATGACGTTATTAAAAGCGTTAGAGACAATTAAACATAAAGAGTGGAAGTGTTTGCTATTGGGTAGAGGAGAACTCAAAGATGAATTATTACAGAAAGCGCGCGCGGCTAACTTAGAAGATAGAATTATTATCGTTGAAAGTGTACCGCACCATGAAGTCTGTAATTATATTAATCTGATGAGTACTTTAGTATTGCCATCAGAAACAACGTATAAATTCAAGACTTTAACGTCGGTTGGTTGGAAAGAGCAATTCGGACATGTGATAATTGAGGCGATGGCATGTCAAACACCAGTGATAGGTTCAGACTCTGGAGAAATACCTCATGTTATTGGGGATGCTGGGATGGTATTTCCTGAAAGTGACGTTGAAAAATTAGCGAGTTGTTTGACTGCGTTAATAGAAGACCCAGAACTAGCGCACAATTTGGGACAATTAGGTTATGCCAAAGCGATGTCACAATATACTAATACAGCTTTGGCAAAGCAACAGCTAGAGTTTTACAAAGAAATCTTATAAAAATGAAAATACTCCAAATAGTACCCTCCATATCATTAATATATGGTGGTCCCAGTCAAATGATACTAGGACTGGCGCCAGCTTTAACCAAACATGGCGCCAAAGTCACTATACTTACAACAGACAGTAATGGAGACTCAGGACAAAAACCATTAGATGTACCTTTACAGCAACCTATATATGAAGACGGTTACGAAATAATTTACTTTCGCTGTTCACCGTTTCGTCGCTATAAATTTTCACTCTCATTACTAAAATGGTTAAACCAACACGCACACGAGTATGATGTAGCGCATATTCACGCATTATTTTCTCCAGTTACCAGTGCAGCAGCAGCAATATGTCGTAAAAACAAGCTACCATATATATTGCGCCCACTAGGAACACTTGACCCTGCTGACCTCCATAAAAAAAGCTTTCTCAAAAAAATCTACGTAGCAGTTTTAGAACGAGCTAATATTGCAGGCGCCTCAGCTTTACATTTTACCAGTAATCAGGAAGCAAAAGTATCTGAGCGATTTGGAATAAAAACGCGCGACATTATATTGCCTAATGGTGTAACTCCATCTACCGTAAACGCAGATAACACAATACGTTCGCAATATAAAATTCCTGAAAATGTACCGTTATTACTATTCATGTCGCGAATAGATCCAAAAAAAGGTTTAGACTTATTAATACCCGCTTTAGAAAAAATCAAAGCGCAAAATATAGACTTTCATTTTGTCCTCGCAGGTACAAACCCCCAAGACCCCAACTACGAAGCATCGATTAGAACTAAACTTGAAAATTCAGTCTTACATACAAATACTACCATCACCGGATTTGTAACAGGCGCCTCTAAGTCAGCACTACTCCAAGCATCCGACTTATTCGTTTTACCCTCATACTACGAAAACTTTGGTATTGCGGTTGCAGAAGCGATGGTCGCAAGTAAACCCGTAGTTATTTCTGACCAAGTACATATATGGAACGATATATATAACAGTCAGTCAGGATGGGTATGTAAAACTGAAGTAAACTCCTTAACTAACTCACTTATCGAAGCACTGCAAAACCTTGAAGAATGTAAAAATCGAGGTGCAAACGCGCGTAACTTTGCATTAAATAACTATAGCTGGGATGCTATCGGGCACCAAATGGTAGAAATTTACAAACAACTAGCGTAGGTTGGGTGGAGCAGAGCGCGCAACCCAACACCAACATATACTTTTATGATTTCACCATAGAGGACACGGAAGGAAGACAAACGAACCACAAAGAACACAAAGGACACAAAGGAAGAGAAGAGAAGAGAGATATAAAACAGCCATAACATGAACTTAAAATGGCTACCAGTAATTGCAGTAAACAATAAATATAGCTAATTTTATTTTAGATCTTCTATCAAATTACAAAATACCTTTTCTCCCATTACTGCATGTCGAGGATTATCGATTAATCCGGTATCTAGCAGCAAAACAGCAAAAACAATTGCCCATCCCTTTGCGCGCATCAATGTAGCTTCAGAAATATTACCATATTCTGCAATCATATTTTCCCGCGCGCTTCTAGAGGAAAACAACATCCAAATCGATGCTAAATCTGTTGATGCATCCCCTGATGTCATATCACCCCAATCAATCACACCTGTAATTGCGCCATTCTCCACAAGTATATTACGAGGATGTAAATCTCCATGTAACCAAGTTGCTGGAACATCTATCAGTACACTCAAAGCTTGATTCCAAATATTCTTTATCTCTGGGGTAATAAAGTTAGTATTTGTCTCTAATCGCTGCATCCGTTCTGACATCATTACTACCCGTTGCTGTAATTGTACACCCCGAAATGGATTTTTCGGCGCCTCTGATGGTGCAGGTATATGAAGCGTGCGTAAAAACGAGGCAAACACTTTCGCTTGTTCTGGATGGGGTGGGTGGTAGTCAGCAGCAACACCACTTAACCAAGGCAATATACTCCATCTCCAAGGATAATTATTTCCCGGTTGACCAATTCGATATATATTAGGGACAGGTATAGGAAGGTGAGAAGCTAGTTGAGGAAGCCAAGTTTGTTCGTTTTCAATAAGTGTCGCTGCAACTTGACGACGAGGAAGTCTGATAGAAAACTTTTCACCCAATCGAAATATAGCATTATCGAAGCCTGCATCAACTAAATTAATTGGTAAATGTGCTAAATCACTGTGCTGCTTCTGTAACAAACTTTTAACTAGAAATACATCGATTTCAACTTCAGATTTTGGTGTTCCAAGCCAATTCGCTTTTCCTGGCATTTGCACTCCAGCTTATCCTCATAGTTATAAAGAAGCATTAAATCAACTATTGCTTCATTATGTAATTCGTAACGTTTATCTGAATTTTCTGGAACCCATTCCAAAAATTCTTCAACTGTTATTGGTTTGAATAATGCTTGAGTCATATTACCCCTTTATATATTTACCCAGTCTTACTCATTAACCCTTGCGGGTAAAGCTATTATAGTTCTTTCGGCGCCCTTTGTCTTCGTTATATAGGTTACATTATTTTCATCCATTGCAAATTAAATCAGGCGCCAACTGCATAACTTCTTTTATTTCAGAGATATATATAGAAGGAGAGAATTTTATACAATCCTTGGCATCCCAAAGCTAAGGATTTTTTTTCACTCCAGAAATACTACTTAGGAATTAACTGTATCATTAAAGACTACATCTACGTCTATAGATAGATAAGTAGTTACGCAAAATTAAATATACATCTTTTTTTCTATTAGCCCTACTGAATACAGAATTCAGAATTCAGGAGTATATAATTAATTTTGCACAAGCACTTATAATAGTGTATATAGTTAACAATACTTGATTACGTTATCAGTGTTTAAAATTGAATACAGAGTGCTGGAAGTCGTAGAAATGAAAATTTTTTATTCGTTGCAGCAGTTAAAGGAATATTGTATGGTAGCAAACATCGAATTATTTCCCGATGACCACTTTCGCACGCTGATTCAATTTTATTGTAATCAAGAGTTTAGAGTAAATTCGGGACAAATACCTTCAGGGGCAATTTGACGGTTATGAAAAATACTGTCAGGCATTAAACATAAGCTACCATCAAAGTATTTACATTTGGCACAGCAATTACCAGAAGAAATCATTGGTGGTTTCTTGGGTATTTGTTTACGTGTAATAGGCATTAACATTAAACTATCTCGATGCCATTTTGCGCGAATAATGCCTACTTGTGATAAAGTTTGCCATCGAGGGTCTGTATCTACTACTTCTTGAGGAATACGAATCCAGGCGCCGTCATGTTCTGCTACAATTTCTAATTCTACTTCTTTGGGGTGTTCGATTTCAACTTGTCTTTTTTGGCTCAGAAAATCTGGAAAAACTCCATATTCAATAGTTTCTCCACAATATGGAATATGAACTACATGATTTTTTTGTAAATCAGTTCGTGCTAAGTCGTAAAGACTATCGGGGATACCATGAATTAAAATTAAATGACGTGGCGCTACTTTTGCAATAACTTGTCCAATGCCAATACGGTCGGTATGAGCAGATAAATTAAATTTACGAATATCTGCTTTTACCGTATAATCGACTCCATCCAATGTTACAACTTCACCTGATTTCATACTTTGTAGTAATCGTCCAGGTGATTCTTCATCCGTATACCCACTCATAAAGATAGCCGCATTATCTCTTTCTAATAAAGCTTTCGCATAATAAACTGAGGCGCCACCACTGAGCATTCCAGAAGAGGCGATAATTACACTAGGTTTAGCCATCGCGAATGGGCGTTCTCTAGTATCATTAATGAAAATAACTTTTTTGCCATCGCAAAAGGGTGGAATGCGGCAATTTGCGGCAAAGTTACTAATTGCTTCAGGTAGAAGTTCTAAATTATCATTGAATACATCAGTAACTTTTCTAACTAATCCATCTACGTAAATTGGAATATCATTGTTAGCGAAAGAAGTGCTAGTTTTGAGTAGAAGGATAATTTCTTGCGCGCGTCCGAGAGCAAAAGCCGGAATTAACACGTTACCACCAGATGCAATAACATTCCAAACTGCCTGTACTAATTCGGTTTCCTGCTGTTTGCGACTAGGATGAATTGCGGCGCCATAAGTTGCTTCTGTGATTAAAATATCAGCATTAGGTAAATCAGCAAGTTTTAATCCTACCGTGGTGCGACTATTCGTAGTATTATAGTCTCCTGTATATAGTAAACTGCGATTGCCATATTTTAAATAAATACAAGCGGCGCCGACGATATGTCCAGCGTTGATAAACTTGACTGTTAAACCTGGGAGTGGTTCAAATTCGACACCGATGGGTTGGGTTTCCAGATGTAAAAGCGTTTGCTGTAAATCTTGCTCCTCAAATAAAGGTTCAAAGTCTTCATTCTTTAAAGTCACCTTCAAACAATCTTCTAACATCACCCGTGCAATGTGACGAGTACCTGGAGTGCAAATCATTGGAGTCGCTTTAAACATACGATGCAACACGGGTAAGGCGCCGATATGGTCGGAGTGTGCATGTGTGATTAATATAAGATTAGGGTTTTTCAGTAATTCAAAAGCAGGTAGTGGATTATCCCCTTTCGGTCGAGTCCCAGCATCCATTACAATTTCATACTTGCCAATCTCTACTTTAAAACAAGATGCTCCTATCGAACGTGCGGCGCCTAAAGGTGTAACACGTAATACATCATTAACATCTACATCATCCAAATCATCCAAATCATCCAAATCATCCAAATCATTAGTTAATACTGGTTGCTTGCCATTACTAGAAAACTGATGAATAATTAACTGAGTAGAACCAACAGTACCCTGAATTCGATATTTTGTCTCTTGCACCGCACCTTCCCACTCTAAAATCCCAGTAAAAATATCAAAATTAGATATTTTGATTCCTGGTATCTGCTCTAATATTAATGGTTCTAGCTTTTCTCGCCATAATTGTTCAAGCGTTTTCGATGCTGTAGTAATTGTAGTAGTTGTATTTACAGCAACTGTTTTTGGTGCTGATATAACAACCTCAAGAGGTGCCGTCTGATGAGAACTATAATCTAATCTAGTTGCTGCTGTTACGTGTAACTTCTCAGAGGTAAAATCAAACTCCAACCGATAAACATAACTTACATGTAAAACTTCCGTAGTAACAAAAGTTACTTTACAGCTATTGGACACTTTAACCAAAATAGTGCCACGTTTAGCAACCTGTGTAACTCTTCCCACACAATACGATTGTTGCTCCGACTCTAGCTTTGAGACAATTGAAACACTTGTAACTTCACCGTTTGAGTCGGTAGCAGGGATGCATGACCATATACCCGAACCTTCAAATTCGCAATTCCCGCGTATCTTAATTTCCTGACCTGTAACCGTGGTTATAAATTGCTTTTCAATTGTACCTGTCAAGCAGCAAAATATTTCTGTTGTTAAGTTTTGTTGAGATTGAGTCATAAATATATTTAAAGCAATATAATTGGACTACCAAAAACTTATGATTTATAGTCAAAAACCCGACTCCTTGAAAAAGTCAGGTTTTTTATTTTGATTAAATTAATATAACCCAAAAAGCACCATCTCTAACGATGTGATCGCACTTGAAATAATGTATTATTGTAATATCTTTCGATTAAACTATTATAAGTCTTTTTAATTTTTGCCTTATCTGATTGTCGGTTAGCTAATTTTACTATCAATATAGCTGGCAAAAAGACTAAAAGTAAACCGAGTATAATACCACACCCAATCACCAAAAAACAAGCTATTAATTTGTGTATGAACTCAAATTTACGATTAATAGGCGCCGTTTTGCTAACATCATGAGAACTTTCTAAATAATTATACATATATGACTGGGTTGAAGATAAAATATATGATGGACACATGGAAAAATCAACTTTTTCCTTTGTGATTATATATCCTCACCCAGAAAAACTAGTGTAAAAAAGATTACAAGGATTTATGTTTACAGCGTTTTAATACATTTTGCTTCATTTTAGAACGCATATATTTTTACGACAAAAAGGAAGGAGTAAAAAATAAATACTCTTTCCTTAACGTTTTCTTTACTCTATAAAAGGAGAAATTTATTTCTGAGCAACTCTAGGTTGACTGAGATAACCGTATACAGTGCGGGAGACTTGGGAAATAAATGAGGTACCTCTTGCGTCACCGAAAGGTCTTCTCACAAAGATACCTGCTAGGTAGCGTTTACCGTTAGGCATTTGAATAATACCTGCATCTCCGAGAATGACTCCCAGTGTACCTGTTTTATGAGCAATTGTGGCGCCTCTTCCGAGTCCAGATGCTAGCAAGCTAGTGTTTTTGACACGACGCATAATATCTAATACTCTGGTGCGACTAGAGTTACTCAATAATTGATTATTAGCAACTAAAGCAGATAATCTAACTAAATCTTTCGCACTAGTTATATTAGTTCCTTTGAAGTCACCAAGCAAATTCCGAATTACAGTATTTTGTAATCCCCAACTGCGGAAACGTGGATTTAATTTATTTCTACCGCCTAGACGGTCTATTATCATGTTAGTAGCCGTATTATCGCTGATAGTAATCATTTTAGTTGCAGTTTCTAGCAAGCTGAATCTAGTTCCTGCCGCCTGATATTGCATTGTACCAGAACCACCAGTCATTAAGTCACGACGCATCGTTAATGTTTCATTTAACTTAATTCGACCTGCATCAATTTCTTGGAATAAAGCAATTAATATAGGATACTTAATTGTACTCGCTGCCGAAAATGCTTTTTCACCATTGTAATCTACATAATTTCCTGTTTCTAAATCAACAAAAAACATTCCTGGGTCGAGCGAGCGATAGCGCGACATCAAAGACTTGATTTGTGAACTTAACGATGTGATTTCACTACCCAAAGGAACTACTCCAGCAAATGGTGAAATACCACCTACTTGCACTGGTGTTTTAACTTCACCCGACTCTAAACCACCGCTTGCAATGCGTTCTATTGAAGAGAAATTGATAATCCAGTGCGATGATGTATCACCTTGAATCAATACTTTACCTGGTTGTACTGTATATCCGGGCGCCAGTTCCACAACCAATCTAGTTGTGTTAGCATCAAACTTGCCAACGCGAATTTCTTTAACAGCAGCACCATAAGTTTGACGGAGTGTATTTCCTTCCAACTCAGTACCAGGAAGGTCAATAACTAACCGTGTTGGATTATTGATTAAAAAAGCTCTTGGTTGAACACCAGACTCTGTAGTAATGTTAAGTTTATTTTGCGCTTGGTCAAAGTACCAAGATTCTAAACGAGCAGCATTAACTGGAGCGCACAGCATTGCAATACTCGCGCTAGCAAGTAAGAAATATCTTAACTTCATGCAAAAACAATCTTATGTGTGAGTGAGGTTACTAGCACCAATTTTCTGTATTTACCTCCTATATCCGGAAGAAATTACATACTCCGTAGCGTAGCAATTCTTAAGCCAAAGACACCTGTACTCCTAAATAGTTCCGCAAATTCATACATTAATCCTGAAACGTACCATTTCATAAATTTACAATCCCAGGCGCCTCAACATACACAATAATTTACAATATTTGATACAAATAGTACTCAATAACTACTATGATGATTTGATCCCAGTTCTGCAACTAATTTAGTTGTGTTGGCATCAAACTTGCCAACGCGAATTACTTTAACAGCAGTACCATATTTAGGATAATATGCACTTACAGATATCTCGGCACAATATCATAGATATTCTACTTATATTGTCCCGAATATCCCCACATTACGAATGGTAGGTTCATTCAATTAATCAGGGAATATTTATGGTATCAATTTTTACACGATGTATTGCAGAATTTGTAGGTACTCTTGTTCTAGTTTTTGGTGGATGTGGAAGTGCTGTTTTTGCAGCAGCATTTCCAAATGCTTCTTCCAATCAATTAGGAATTGGCTTTGTAGGTGTATCTCTGGCTTTCGGGCTAACAGTGCTAATTATGGCCTATGCAGTTGGTCATATTTCTGGCGCGCATTTTAACCCAGCGGTATCATTTGGTCTTTGGTCAGGAAAGCGTTTTCCAGCTTCAGAATTGCTTCCATATATTATTGCTCAGGTATTAGGAGCAATCGTCGCTGCAGGTTTAGTTTATTTAATTGCTGCTGGCAAACCAGAATTTACGCTTTCTGGCTCCAATCCATTAGCGACGAATGGTTTTGGAGTTCATTCTCCAGGGGGCTATTCACTGGCTGCTAGTTTCATTACAGAAGCTATACTTACCTTCATTTTTTTGATTGTGATTTTAGGTGCAACAGATGGTCGTGCGCCAAAGGGCTTCGCGCCAATTGCTATTGGTTTGGCACTGACACTCATTCATTTGATCAGCATACCCATAACGAATACATCTGTTAATCCTGCTCGTAGTACTGGTCCAGCAATTTTTGCTGGTGTAGAACTGTTTAAACAAGTATGGCTGTTTTGGGTAGCTCCGATTTTAGGTGCGATATTGGCAGGTCTATTTTATTCAAAGGTTTTAGGAGAATCTGGCGCACAAGTTGCAGGTGAGGCGCCACATAAATTGTCCGTCGATGCGGATGATTATTCGCGGCGATAGCACCTACACAGTTACATGCGGCGCCTGTTTATAATCTAAAGTATTTGGAAATTACAGGTGCCCAATTGTCTATATATGTCACCACGGTTGCTGCTGCAAAACGAAACAGGCTTTCTAAAGCGCACTACATTGCTCGTTATAAACGATTAAGATAAAAAGCAGGTAGTTCGGGTACCTTATATGCCTTCACCTTTTCCAGGAATGAATCCTTATTTAGAGCATCCGGAGTTGTTTCCAGGTGTACATCATTATTTAATCAGCGAAATAGCTAGGTTTTTATCGCCTCAATTACGCCCTAAATACCGTGTCGCTGTTGAAGTGAGAATGTATGAAATTACAGATGATAGCTCATTGGTTGTGGGTATCCCTGATGTAACAGTCAAGAGTCGTCAAGCTTCAGATTCAAAGTCTAACATGTTAAATGTAGCTGTTGCTACACCTACCTCCCAACCTTTAAAAGTAAAAATTCCTATGCCTGTAGCAATAAAAGAAGGATATTTGGAAGTTAGAGAGGTTGGAACGGAAGCTTTAATTACTACTATTGAAATTCTTTCACCAAGTAATAAACGTATTGGTAAAGGGCGAGAAATGTATGAAGATAAACGCGCGCAGGTTTTAGCGAGTCGCACTAACTTAGTTGAAATTGACTTATTACGCAAAGGCAACCCAATGCCTATAATTGATAATAATACTCATTCGTATTATAGAATTCTAGTTTGTCGTGGCAATAATCGTCCCAATGCTGATTTATATGCTTTTAATTTACCAGATGTAATCCCGGATTTCTCTCTGCCTTTGCGCGCGGGAGATACTGAACCTGTTTTAGATTTACAGTCTTTATTAAATAATGTTTACGATGTATACGGTTATGATTTAGTGGTGGATTATAATCAAGAACCTGTGCCACAGTTAAGTAAGAGCGATGCAGCTTGGATGGATGCGCTTCTACACCAACAAAATATACGATGATGAAAAATGCTTTTTCACATTATGTAATGTAAAAAAGCACTTATATCTTTGTTCGTATGAGTGTTGTTAACTACTTTGTGCGGGAGAGAATACAACGGGGAAGTGAACGGAGGTGAATATTTGGAATTCTAGATTTTTTAAATCTAAAATCCCAAATCTAAAATCGCTTAGAACCTAAGCCAGTGATAGACTCTAAGGATGCTCTTATTGCCTGCATATACCATCTGGTTTCAGTACGCTCTCTAACTATTTTCTCGTAAATAGCTTCGTACCCATCTACCATTTGGGTAACGCTAAAGTTGTTTTGGACGTGTTCGCGACATTTACGACGGTCAAGTTCTAACACTTGAGGCATTACAGACGCCATCTCTTCATATGTATCGCAAACCATACCGCTAACTCCGTGAGCAACGACTTCTGGCACAGAACCCATGTTCATACCAATTACGGGTGTACCGCAAGCCATTGATTCAATCATAACTAACCCGAATGGTTCTCTCCAAGTAATTGCAAACACTGTTGCTGCTGCATTACCTAATAGTTCCGATTTCTGCGCGTGATTAACTTCACCTAAAAACTCGATTTGTTTACCATCAATTAAAGGTTCAATTTCTCTTTCGTAGAACTTCTTATCTACAATATCTACCTTCCCTGCCATCTTTAACTTCATTCCCGTCTTCTTCGCTATCGCTATCGCATGTTGTGGTCCTTTTTCTGGGGAGAAGCGTCCCAAAAATGCCAAGTAAGGAGGGTCTTGTGGCTTTTCTATAAACGGATATTCCTCAACAATGATACCGTTATATACTGTGCCTGCATAGTTTAAATCTGCTTGTCGCTGGGCATTACTGATGCTGACGTATGATTGTGACCTATATTCGCTAAATACTTTTGCACTGTCTTTCGTGAAGCTTCCATGCAGTGTGTGAACTGTTGGCGTTGATACCATGTTTGCTAGTGCTAATGACCAAACTCCAACGTGTGAATGAATGATATCGAAGTCTGCTGCTCTTTGATATACCTGACCTGGCGCCAATACTTCGTAAATAATATGTTCCTTAATATCGGGGTCTAATCGTAAAGCACGAGGGCTAACTCCTTCTAACTTAGCTAACGTTTGTGAGTCACCAGAGGCAAATAAAGTTACTTCATGGCCTCGACGAACTAACTCGTCAGATACGCGACTTACTACCAGTTCAATACCACCATAGGTTGGAGGAGGAACTGTTTCCCATAAGGGAGCAATTTGTGCGATTTTCATAAGTTTTGTTGGTTCAGCTTTTCAAAGCCTATAAAAAATGATTCATCAGATGCGGTTTTAGAGCAAGTAGTAGATCAACTTTTACCCTTTAACTAAACACCAGAATGACACTAACCATTACGGTTGGTCTGTAAACAAACGTAGTTAAGGCTAACACCGAACCGTCTAAACCTCACCTCCAGTTAATGTACAACTTTGTGGTTTTAGACATTTTCATTCTTGCTTATGTTATGGTTATCAATTAATCACAGTCATCTATCTTAAGGACTATATAAGTTTTACAAATAAGTCTAAAAAAGCGAATAATTCATTAAAAATAACCGAAATTGCAATAATGATTACTGCAATTAAAATGAGTTTGCCATCGGAGGTTAATCTATGATAATCATAGATATTTTCGTTGAAAACGATGGCGATTTTATAGGTATTTCTCTGCCGATACTACATCTAATCTGGGTCTGGATATTTATGTGAGACGAATGGTATTTCTATAATTTCACCTTCGCTATTAGCAATTTTTACTTTCGTTCCAATCCCACCTGCTTTGCTACGAATATAACCAAGTCCATGATATCCTTCAGTGGTTTCTGTAATGCTAGTTAAGGCGCCAACTTTTTCTTCTTCTATAAATATCTGACTTCCAGGTTCTACGTAGTTATTTAATTTAATCCCCCATAAGTAGGTTTTAACACCTTTATACGTATTTAACCGTGCGATGGTTTCTTGTCCGATATAGCAACCTTTATTAAAAGATATTGTTTGCCATAATCCAACTTCGAGGGGGTTATAATCTTCGGTTAATTCTTTTTCTGGAACTGGACGACCTTGAATAATTCGTAGTGTTTCCCAAGCATTTTCACTCATCTCGATGGCGCCCATTTTAACAAGTTGATTCCAAATTGTTTCTTGATGAGCAATTGGCAAAATTATCGTGTAACCTGATAACCCTAAACCGCTACCAACTGCAATACGAGTTTCTACCGAAAGTATATTACATAATTGATTACTGCCATAAGTTTGATTTAGATTAACTCCTAATTCTTGAATAATTGCATGACTTTGAGGCCCAATTAAACTAAAAGCGGCAGTTTCTTCTGTAATATCACTCAATTCAACTTTATCAGCAAAGAAAATATATTTATCTAACCACTGCATTAAGAACTCGCGACGGTTAGGTGATACCATTAATAGTACTGCCGAGTCTTCTATGTACGCTGTAGCTAAATCAATTGTTCTAGCTGTAGATGTAACAAAAACTGTATCACAACCTTGACCCGGTTTAAGAGACTGGAAGTCATTCGTGCTTTGGTTGTGGAGAAAACGCAAACGATCATTACCTGATACTTTGATACGTCCCCATTGACTACGGTCACATATTGCAACTGTATCGGTAACAGCTTTTATTGCTCGCGCGTCTTGATTGATGTTTGATTTTGATAATGACATGTGTTTATTATAAATGACGTTCTAACCAATTTTGTAAATCAGACAATACCTCTTGATAACCGTAGTCATCATGAAGCTCATGATAGCTTTCAGGATATTCTCGCAGTTCTTTGTCTGTAAAGGTAATTTTTTCAAAGAAGTTACGACTACCTTCGGGTAATGTCACCTTATCGGCGCCTGCGAGCATCATTAAAAATGGTATATTAAGTTGACTCGCATGTGCTTGTACCCAAGCAAGTGTACTCGAAAACTCTGTTGATAAACGCGCGGTTCCAACAGTATGTCTTAATTTATCTTCGATATGAAGTGTAATTACCTTTTCATCACGAGCTGCTAACTTCCTGTCAATACCCGTGTTCATCGAAAAACGAGGATATACTTTTGAGAGAATTTGACCGATAATAATTTTAATTGGTGAAACACCAGAATCACCTAAAGCGGGAGTGAAAGCTATTAAACCGTTAAGAGCAGGTTTTTCTTGGTCAGACCGCAAAACATAATCTAAAACTATTAACCCTCCTAAACTGTGACCAAACAGAAATAACCCAGTCCCAGCATTTGATGAAGCGATAAACTTAAGGAAACTTCCCACATCTTCACGATACTCATTCCAAGAATTTATATACGCGCGTTGTCCTGGTGATTTTCCATTTCCTCGCAAATCAATTCCGTATATAGCATAATTATTAGGTATCAAATGCTGAACTATATTTGAGTAAGTTCCACTATGTCCTCCCAAACCATGAACTATAGCGACTATTCCTCGCACCTCATTCTCTGGATGCCAAGATTGGTAGTATAATTCTGTACCATCCGTACTTTTGATTAACCCTTCGTGGTTACGAATCATCTTTTTAGCTACACAATAACTACATAATACTAATGTCATTTCTAAATCAAATCAATTCAGCAAACGCATTAATCGTAGGAGCAAGTCAAGGAATTGGCTTAGGTTTTGTGAAAAAATTGCTTGATGATAGTAGAATTAACAAGGTTTACGCAACATATCGTAACCCAGATGCTACCGAGTTACTAACACTCGCAAAAAATCACCCTACACGCTTAATCTGCTTAGTCATAGATGTTACCAACGAAACTCAAATAACCGAAGCATTAGAGCAAATTAAAAGCGAAGTCAAGACATTGCACTTGGTAGTAAACTGTGTAGGGGTACTTCATGATGGAGACTTTCAGCCTGAGAAAAGCTTAAAACATTTAAATCTAGAAAATCTGACACGTTATTTTCAAGTCAATAGTATTGGGGGTGTACTTTTAGCGAAACATCTCGTACCGTTATTCAAACATCAAGAGGCGAGTGTATTTGCAAGTATTTCCGCTAAAGTCGGCAGTATTGGCGATAATAATCTTGGTGGATGGTATGGTTATCGCGCGTCGAAAACAGCACTCAACATGTTTATGCGAAACGTATCGCTCGAATACGCGCGCTCTTGTCCTAAGAATATAGTAGTTACATTGCATCCAGGTACAACAGACACTCGTTTGTCACGTCCCTTCCAAGCAAACGTTCCACCTGAGAAGTTGTTTAGCATTGAGCGTACAGTAAGTCAACTGTTTGAAGTTATTGAAAAATTAGAAAAAAATGACAGTGGTCAGTTCTTCTCATGGGATGGAAATAAGCTACCTTGGTAGTAATGAACCACAAAGACACAAAGAACACGAAGAATAAGAGAAAAATCTTTCCTTTGTGCCTTTGTGTCCTTTGTGGTTTAATATTTCTTAATTAAATTTTTTGTATCTTCGCGAGACATACCCAATGCTTTACTAATTTCTGATAAAAGTTGATTTTCGTCGGTTGTGGGAAACTCGTATACGACTTCGGTCATTGGGGTGTTTTTGGTTTTGACTTTGACTCGTGATATACCCTTGTTTTTATCAACTTCGACAAAAATAGCGCTCGGCGCCACTTTTAGAGGTAGTGCAGCAACTATAATCTGAGTTGGTAGCTTGGCTTTTGGTTCGACAATTAAATATTTTGGCGCCAATAAAGAGCGATTCAGCACGACGTACATTACAATTCCACTTAGTCCCCAACAAGCAACTGCGAATAAAGGTATAGGTAACCATAACTCGAATAAAGTCGCACGCAGCTTTTTAAATAATTTAGATTTAAGCATGTTATGTTGATTTTACTAGTAGAAGACGACACAGACCAATTGGAACCGATACGCGCAGCACTTGCAAAAGCGGGACATACCATTGATGCTGTAGAAGATGGAGATACTGCTATTTGGTTAATGTCACAAAAAGATTACGATTTGTTAATTTTAGATTGGATGTTGCCTTCATTTAGTGGTATTGAGTTATGTCGGCAATATCGCAACAGTGGAAAAACATCCCCAGTCCTGATGTTGACAGCAAAAGACACTACACAAGATAAAGTAATTGGTTTAGATGCAGGCGCCGACGATTATTTAGTCAAGCCGATTGATATTATTGAATTACTGGCACGAGTACGCGCGCTCGCAAGACGTTCACCATTATGGCAAGGTGATGCACTTACACTGTCATCACTATATCTCGACCGCAATAATTTAACAATTACCAAAAATAATATTACAACGCAACTATCAGGTCGTGAGTTCCAACTTATGGAGTACTTAATGCGTCATCCTCGCCAAGTGTTAACTTATACACAAATCGAACAAGCACTTTGGGGATGGGGGGATGAGCCAGAAAGTAATGCTATCACGACTTTAGTACGCAGGTTGAGACAAAGACTTCAAACTGTTGGCGCCAAAGATTGGTTAGAAAACGTTTATGGTATTGGTTATCGTCTTAATATTTCTGAATAAAGTCTTTCCACCTTAACCTTTATGCTTTTTCAGTTGTTATATTTGTATAGCTGTCGTACCGTCAGAACGAAAATGCAAAATCGCTTCTACTTACCGCCTAATTTCTTTATTCGACGCGCACGTTCGAGGGATAAATGGAAAATTAAACAACTGTTGCTGACGTGGCATGAAGTCAGTAACATCCTACCCATCAATGTTTTTACACTTTCCTTAATATTACTGTGTTTTTTCTTTTTATGGTTCAATGCAATTATTTTTGCCATTATCATCGCTTTATACCTACTATATGAAGTTCGGTTAAAAGACTACTCTGATTTTTGGGTTATCGATTATAATGGCGCCACTATCGGCTGTGCAGAACTACGTGTTTATAAAAAATATTCACTTATATTTAATCTTTGTATTAAAAAAGAATTTCGACATCAAAAACTTGCTTCATGTATGATTGAGCATCTTATTAGTGAAGCTAAAGAACCTATTTATCTATCTTGTTTTAAAGAATTGATTCCCTTTTATACTCGCTTCGGTTTTATCGTTATCCACCCTGATGCTTTACCTGATGGTTTGCAATTAGTCCTAGGTACGACACAATCTTCTCCTATTGTTCCAATGATGTTAGGTTGAATTCCCGTACTTTATCAAGTAAAAATTTAAAAGCTTAATAAAAGATTAAGAAATCAAATTTGATACAATGCAGTCAGCGCCACAGCTAGAGCATCTGCCGCATCGTCGGGTTTTGGAATGACATCTAAATTTAATTCCTGCGCGACAGCTTCTTGAACCTGATATTTCTCTGCATTTCCATATCCGGTCAAAGCGTGCTTCACTTGTTTGGGTGTAAACTCGACGTATGGCAATTTGTGCTGTGCTAGTACCAGCATAATGACACCGCGCGCTTGGGCAACTAAGATAGTATTTCCCATTCTATAGAAAAACAATTGTTCTATTGCAACTAAATCTGGCTTAATTTCTTCAATTAAAACATGCAAATCATCAAACAGGGTACACAAGCGCGTTCCCATTTCTGTGCCGGCTTCAGTGCAAATTACACCAAAGTCTAGCATTTTTACTGATGTATGCTGAATATCATTATTGTTCGCTGTATAAGTAATGGCACCAAAACCTAAAATGGCAAATCCGGGGTCTAGTCCTAAAATGCGCTTTTCCATTTATTTTCACTTAACTAGTATCATAAACAACGTTCCTACGAGCAATGCTGGCAACTTAAATGACGTGATTTTACATGAATGGGATTATAAATGTAATAATCTTACGCTTGATGTTAAACATATGTAGTGTACATTTTTTGTTAATCATTATTAAAATCACCACTAATTCATATTTGTATGTCAATTGGTTTTATAAAACAAGCTCTCAATACTCTGCTTCCTCAGTCTCGCCGTCGCACTTCCTACCGAGTTAACCAGTGGTTCAAATGGCTAGCCCCTGGACTTTCGGTTAAGCGTTGGCTATTAATAAGTATCAGTGGCGTAGTGCTTGGGGTTTTAGGGTTGGCAATTTCGGTTCGACTCACGCCAATTTTTTGGGCTATCGAACTACTCAGGAATTTTTTAGGAAAAATCACAGATATTGTACCCTACTATATTAGTGGGCCTATTGTTTTATTACTTGGACTGCTTTTGTTGCTTTGGGGTCAAACTCGCACCGTCAGTTCTATTACTCAGGTTCTTCGACCAGGCGCCGAGGAGGAACTAGTTGATGTTCTCTTAGCACACCGTCGATTATATCGAGGACCAAAAATAGTAGTCATTGGTGGTGGTACTGGTCTTTCAACTTTATTACGTGGACTCAAGAGCTACAGTGCTAATATTACTGCAATTGTCACCGTTGGTGATGACGGTGGCTCATCTGGTAGACTGCGGCAAGAATTTGGTATGCTGCCACCAGGAGATATACGCAAGTGCTTGACAGCATTAGCCGATGAAGAAAAACTTTTAACAGAGTTATTTGAATATCGTTTTAGTAGTGGTGATGGTTTAAGCGGTCATAGTTTTGGTAATTTATTCTTGACCGCATTAAGTGACATTACCGGAGATTTGGAGCGCGCGGTTGCTGCAAGCTCTAAAGTTTTAGCAATTCGCGGACAAGTTTTACCTGCAACGCTGAGTGATATTCGTCTTTGGGCTGAACTTTCCGATGGGCGCCGAATTGAAGGTGAATCAAAAATTACCGAAGCTAAAGGTACAATAACTGATTTTGGTTGTACTCCTATAGACCCAAAAGCTTTACCCGCAGCAATTAAAGCAATTAAAGAAGCCGATTATATTATCATGGGTCCAGGTAGCTTATACACCAGCGTTATACCTAACTTACTAGTACCACAAATAGCGGATGCAATTGCAGCAGCAGACGTACCGCGTATTTACGTATGTAATATCATGACACAACCTGGTGAAACTCAAGGATACTCAGTCTCAGAACATATAAAAGCAATAGATAAAGCTTGTGGAAGACCATTATTTAATGCAGTACTCGTCCACAAAAAATCTCCTTCCCCGCGCGCATTAGTTCGTTATGCTCAAGGAAACTCACACCCCGTCTTTTTAGATCGAGAAGACGTTACCAAACTCGGACGTAGAATTGTATTAGCAAATATTATGCACGAAGACGAAAAAGGGTGTGTTCGTCACGACTCATACAAACTCGCACGTGTACTGTTACGCTGGTATAGTGGTGCCAAAATGTAGGGTGCGTCACGCCACCAACAATATTAAAACAAAGCTAATAATCTGGTAGCGTGACGCACCTTACTGGTATAGTGGCGCCAAAATGTAGAAAGGGCTGGTTCACCTAAATTTTCTATTCTTTACCAGGATATAGATAAACTAGCCCGTACAGTAGTTAGGAGTTAAGAGTTAGATGATAAAGCTAACCCTTGCAAATGCAGAACATACGCATGAGTTAGGATTAAAACTTGGTCGTGCTTTACCTGCCTTGAGTGTAATCTTATTAGAGGGAGACTTAGGAGCAGGTAAAACGACTTTAATAAAAGGAATTGGTGAAGGTTTAGGTATTACCGACCCAATAGTCAGCCCAACCTTCACATTAATCAACGAATATACCTCTTCGCGCATTCCACTTTACCATCTAGACTTATACCGTTTAGAACAAAACGAAGTTGAAGCACTTAATCTCGAAAATTATTGGGAAGGTATCGAAGTTATACCAGGAATTGTAGCAATTGAATGGGCAGAACGAATGCCTTATAAACCAAATAGTTATATAAACATCCATCTAACACATACCGAAGAAGGAAACCGCGAAGTTACAATTACGCCATTTAACTGCGTTCTAGACGAAATATTCTAGAAAAAACAGGCGCCTCATATTTTAGTAATTATAGTTTCCGCCAATACAATAAAAATATTTTTTCTACGTTAAAACAGAATTAACATCAAGTGTACATACAAAGAATGAGCAAATTAAATCACCTAAAATTATATTATCGACAGTACAATAACGTAGTACTCTCTTGCCTGAGAAGCGATTACCGAGGTTATGTAAGATGATACTGAAAGATATTGTATATTTTATAACTAAAAGGCTACCAGAATTTATAAGCTCAAAACTCCAGCGTCAGAAAAAATCCGAAACACAGAAAGAAAGCGAAAGCTGGATAGAAGACTTTGACGAGCGCGAGAGAAATTCTCTATGACATCATCTTAATATTTTTATTCATTTGCATATAGTATATCAAAAGTAGAGCTAATGTATTATAATGATGCGCTGCGACGACTTCACGATTTTCGGGGATGAACTCATATCTATAAAATCCATAAAATCCATTAATGTGGTAACATTGTCACACAAGAACTTGTAACCGTGATTATAATTTTCCCTGTCAAAAATAAACGCTTGTGAGAAGGATGAAATATTTAATATAAATTTACATTTATGGTTGTAATCAAGGTGGCATCTTTAATAAATCTTTTTATAATACTGTTGACACAATAGGTATATTCAAAGTTATAAGAGTGTGGACTATGTGCTAAGACTTACACAGTATGACTAGAACAATAATTCAACAGGTAACAAGCATCAACCACTTTGTGTTAATGGTTTTCTACACAGGTACACACTTATGGCAGTTCCGTGTAATTAGCCCAGAAGGAAGTGTTTACGGAAAACGCAAAGTATATAATTCTGCACAAGCAGCAGAAAGTGCTGGACGAAAATGGCTAGAACATTCCTAGTTTACCTACTAGCTGCGAGTATAAAGAGTTGAGCGCGCTGTTTTTCAACGGCGCCTCATAATAGCAAATTATTTAAACGCATTTTCATAAAAGTTCTAATTGTTTGCTCTCCGCGCTCTGCGTTTCCTGTTGTCAGATAATCTAAAATGGCGCCAGTAAACAAATGCAGCAGCATTACAGCGCTCGCTTCATCCTGTAACATTTTAGTTAACGCTTCAATCCACTCTTGATTTGCTTGCTCTAAAAATTGTCGCGTTTCTTGATCTCCTTGCACCGCACGCTGATTAAACTCTATAGTTAATTTCATCAAACCATACATCTGTTTTGAAGTAAGATGTTGCCACATCTTTATTAAAGGTTCTGCTGCATCTGAATTTTGTGTTGCCGCTTCAAACAACCATAGCTGATCACGCAGGCGCCTTTCCAATAAACCAATAACCTGTTTCTCTAACTCCTGCTTTGAACCAAAGTGATACACCAGCATTCTTCCACTCGTACCAATTCGCTTCGCAATCACGTTTATACTACTATCCAAGCTGCCTGTCTCTATCACAGCAGCTAAACACTTCTCTAAAAGTTCTTCTTTTTTTTGCGGTTCGGGTGGTCGGCTCATGAGCTTGACAATTAACGTAATAGCTATTACAGTAATAATTAACGTAACAGCTATTACATTAACATAATAAAAGGAGCAAATAACGATGAAGCGCAAAGATGGAATTATTCTTGCCTCACTAGGTTTAGTTATTTGGGCAATAGGAACATTTGTTTACAGTGTGATTGGGTCATACTTTTTTGAAGCTTCTACAGTTGGATATTGGGGTAACATGGTTGTCACGGCTGTTTTATACTGTGGCATTGGGTGGGGGTTGATAAAGTGGCGCCGTATTAAATCTGAAGATGCTTTACAAGCAGCAATATGTCTAGCTTTACCTGGAATGCTTGGTGAAGTTTTAGTACTATCAACTTTTTCTCAGCTAATGGTAGATATGCAACCAGAAACAGCAGGACGATATGGCGCCTTTTTATTTGGGGGTTATTCTTGTTTAATTGGGTTTGGGTGGTTAATGTCAACGGGTAAAATGTTCAATTTTTCAGAGAAGTCGGGTATTTAAGAGTTTCAACGCACGCTCAATTAGGAATTACTAATTTATGATACAGATAAAACAAGCTTCATATGTTGATCTTCGTTACTTAATAGATAATTTTGGTATTGATTTAGTTTTAGATGAGCAATTTTTCCATGAATGGCAACATGATTTACCTGAGCTTACAGATTTAGATAAACAGCTTTTAGATAAAGTTAAAGCTGGTTATGTCAACCTTCTTAACTACCCTCCCTTGTTAGAAGATGTTGTCAGAATGGCAATTGTTGATCCAATACTTTTTATTGGAGATTTTTACCTCTCTCCTTTTTATGTTAAAGCAGAAGAATCTGTAGATATTGCCGAACAAAAGCGAAGATGTAACTATTAAAGGTAGAATTGATACGCTGATTTTTAAAGGACAATTATGGGTAATGATAATTGAGTCGAAAAAAGCTTCTTTTTCAATTGAAGAAGGTTTAGCACAAATTATTGCTTATATGTTAGGTAGTCCAAATACCGAAAAACCCTGTTTTGGTATGATTGCAACAGGTAGTGATTTTACTGTAATGAACCACGCTCGTCACAAAGGACACAAAGGAAGAAAAAGAAGATGAATGTTTAAAATTTCATAAATGATTTAGGATTGCTATATATAGATGAAATTATGATAGAACGATTTTTGTAGATTTGGCGCCTGTGTTGCGTATTAACAGCTTGTGGTAGAATATTTGTATTTAAAACTATCATTGATAAACACTCTATCGTAAAATGGGTAATTTGCCACATCCAATTCAGTATCAAGGAAGTAAAAGAGGTCTTGCCTCAACCGTTCTCAATTTTTTACCTAAGAAAATAGAAAGATTGGTAGAACCATTTACGGGGACTGCTGCCATTAGCATCGCTGCATCTGCACGACAAGTTTCTCAGGAATATTGGATAAACGACCTGAACAAACCATTAATGCAACTCTTGGAATTAATTATTGAGCATCCTTATGATGTGGCAAACGCATATTCACAAGTATGGAACGAGCAAATAGGTGATTCAATCAAACATTATTATCAAATTCGAGATAAATTTAATACTAGTAACGACCCAAAACTTTTTTTATACCTTTTAGCTCGATGCGTTAAAGGAGCAGTTAGATATAACAAGGAAGGTTTATTTAATCAAAGTCCTGATAAAAGACGAAAGGGAACTCAACCAGAAAAAATGCGGCATAATATAGAAAGAGTTTCAAAGTTACTCAAAGGCAAATGTATATTTACATCTTTTGATTATCAAGAAGTTTTATCTCAAGTTCAGAGTGATGATTTTGTTTACATGGATCCTCCTTATCAAGGAGTATGTGGTAATAGAGACTCAAGATACTATGCAGGAATAGATTTTGATAGGTTTGTTTCATCACTTGAAGAATTAAATCAAAAAGATATATTATTTGCAGTTAGTTACGATGGAAAACGCGGAAGTAAAACTTTTGGTCACGAATTACCTAAAACCCTAAATCTTAAAAGAGTCCAAATTCAAGTAGGACGTTCTGCTCAAGCAACGCTTTTAGGTAAAACAGAAATAACTGTAGAATCATTATATTTATCTAATGCATTAATTCATCACTTGCAAAATACAAAAGTTGATTTTTTCCCTGTATATAAAGAACTCGCCTTAAAAAATTAAGATGGATAGTTCCCAACAATTACCTGATGACTTTATACAAATATGTCAAGCAGTAACAGCAAAAAGACCATTAGCTGTTATAGATCATATATTGCAACATGGCTTTGTCACAACGGAAGACTTGAAACAAAGATATGGTTATAATCATCCTCCAAGAGCAGCTAGGGATGTACGAGAACTTGGAGTACCTCTAGAAACATTTCGTGTCACAGGAACAGATGGACGGAAGATAGCTGCTTATAAATTTGGAGATATTAGCACAGCTAGATTTTCCAAAATAGCTGGTAGAACAGGTTTATCTAAACAGATAAAAGATGAATTAGTCAAGAGATATGGTTGTAAATGTTTTATATATCTAGAAGAAGTTCCGGAGCGAGAACTGCAAATAGACCACCGTGTCCCGTTTGAAGTTGATGGAGAACCAGAGTTACTGCCAGAAAATTTTATCGAAGAGACGCGGGGCGTAGAGACGCTCTTACGCGGAGAGTATCTACGTCCCGCGTCCGGGGCGGCAGCCCCTTCATGTCGCTCAACCCCAATTTCGCTCTTGTTGTCTAACGAGCGTTGGGGTTCAATCCCCATCTGAGATATCCCCGCGTAAGAGCGTCCCCCAGTCTCCGCGTCTCTTCCTTGAAGTTGTTGTGCGGTTCTGCAAATAGAGTTAAATCTTGGTCATGTGAGCATTGTGAAAATTGGATAAATTTGAAAGATAAATCTATATGTTTGTCTTGCTATTGGGCATATCCTGAAAATTATACTCACATTGCAATGCGACAAGTCAGAAGAATTGACTTATTGTGGCAAGGTAATGAAATAGATACTTATGAGAGATTGAAACAACAAGCAAATATACTTAATGTAGATATTTCTGAATTGGTAAAGGAAATTATTGAGAGGGAAATAATAGACAGCGATGATAAAAATAGATAAAATGGTGCGAAGCGCGAAGCGTAACGCACCATATTGCGTTTTTGTAAGCAATCGCTCAACATAAAATATTAAGTTGTATTGCGTCAAGTAGGAACTAACTCACCTGGACGCAGTTTTGACCACTTACCTTTTTCTTCCTTGAAGCTTAGACATCCAACTACGTCCCATTCCATCTCAATTACATCCCCGCGCGGACGGATGTTAACATTAATTGATGGTTCATTTGGCTCGAAATCGGGTGTTTCGGTCAAATGAGGTTGTTCATGCTGTCCTTCTACTGCATGGTAAGTTAGACAGCGGTCTACATAGTGGCAGTTGACACAAACACACATAACAGAATCAACTCCATAACCTTGTATTGTTAATTTAGCTCAACCAACAGCGTTATTGACTAAACTTCTGGTTTATTTTATTAACATGTACAAACCTTTACCTCTTCTATCTGCCGAAAATTATCCTTTTGACTTAAACTTGTTGCCGCAACCTGTTTATCTAGTCGGTGGCGCCGTTCGGGATGCGATATTAGGTAGAAAGCGTGAGGATATAGATTTAGATTTTGTACTGCCTGTTGATGCAGTTAATGCAGCCAAAAAACTAGCTGCACACTACAAAGCAGGGTTTGTTTTGCTTGACCCCAAAAGACAAATTGCACGGGTAGTATTTGCCAATGCGACAGTAGATATTGCCCAACAGGAAGGAGACAGCTTAGAAAAAGATTTATTTAGACGTGATTTTACTATCAATGCTATCGCGTTTAACCCTCACACTCAAGAAATTATCGACCCGCTTCAAGGTTACGCTGATATCGAAGCGCGCGTATTACGGATGATATCAGAACATAACCTTGAAGATGATCCTCTGCGGTTAATACGCGGATATCGTCAAGCTGCACAATTAGGTTTTGATATTGAAAGCCATACTCAAAATACTATTCGTACTTTGGCGCCATATATAACTCAAGTCGCTTCAGAAAGAGTACGTACTGAACTGAGTTACATGCTAATAAATTCTCACGGAACCGCTTGGATAATTAAAGCTATTGAAGATAAATTACTAACACCATTCTTTAAAAATACTACTAAAGATGGATGTGTAAGTTTGTTGAAAGTTGATGAAGCTTACACAATATTATCTCAAACTTGGCATCAGATAGGAATTGAGCTAAATACATACGTCCGTGATACTATAAAAACAACATGGCTTGGTATTGCCAAGCTTGCATGTCTCGTAAGTCCTGATTTAGAACAAGCTGAACTTGAGCTAACAGAACTTACTTATAGTCGCGCTGAAATAAAAGCAGTACTTACTGTACTCAAACTCTACCCTAAGTTAAAAAAAGCACAAATGCCATTACGCGAACAATACTTTTTGTTCAAAGAAGCGGAAAGTGTATTGCCCGCGACGTGTATAATGGCAATGGCTTGTGATAATTTGGTAGAGGGCATTGCACCAATAATCGCCCGCTACCTTAACCCTGATGATCCGGTGGCTCATCCCACTTCCTTATTAAGTGGGAAGGAACTGATTATAGCATTAGATATACCAGCTTCGCCACTGGTTGGTCAAATGTTGACAGAAATAGCTGTAGCACAAGTCGAAGGTAAGGTTTCCACCTTCGACGAAGCTATAGGATATGCACGTGAGTTAATAGCTCAAATGAATGTATAGTACACGGGAATTAAATTTTGCTGTAAAAGAGATTTAAAAACGTTCTAAAATCTTCTGTAATTGTTTTATATCAACAGTAAAATCATTATTCCAGCCAAGCGTCGCATTATACTGGCAATCACTACACAAATAGTAGTACCTGTGACCCATTGATTTCGCAAGGTAATAGTAATGAGGAATTACAAACGGGTAGGGAAAAAACTCTAATACTTTAATATTCTCTGAAAATAATATATTAGTTAACCCGGCGCCGTGGGAAGCTACAACAGCTTCAGCATCATAAAAAAGTTCTATCTGTTGCTCTGGGGGTATTTTTTCCATTTGGTATACCTCAAACCCATATCGGTAGAGAAGCTCTATTATCTCAGATTCATTCCGAATATGGCGCCCATTGTACGCTTGTTTTCGAGAAATAAAAATACGCTTATTCCTAGCGCGTGGTCTTTGAGGTAGAAACTTATCAAAAATCTGGTTTCGATATTTACTCGGAATAAAACCGCTCGAACAATGATTTAAAAATTTTGATAATATTAGCTTCTCCAGACGAAAAATCTGGGTGCCTCTCGATGCTTGATTAGAAACTGGATATATTTCAATATTAGGTGAAATAAATTTTGACAAGTAAAACTTTTCCATGTCAAAAATTTTACGTGAATGTAAAAGTTTTATGTGATTATCATTATTTGGAATAACATTATGCAAAGAAGTTAAATAAAAACGAGGCAAATTCTCTATAAGAGTATGATAATAGTTATTTGTTGTTTGATGCCAAATTACAGAATAACCAGAAATATCTTCAACATTGGAAGTAAATAAACAATCAAGCTTAAAATCTTCGATTGGTTTATTTACATTCTGAGAATCAGATATAATTTTTCTATCTTTCGTCAAGATAATAGAGTATTCAGGGCAATAAAAAACATCTTCTAAAATGACAGTGTAAGCAAGAGGTGTAGAATGAGTCTCAGCCTGTAATAATTTAGCTTCACCCATAAAAACCATTTGTAAAGCTTCTGGAGTTGCTATAGTCTCTGGCAAAACTACATTATGTTTACTTAAATTATTATAAGCTGTATCAATCGAAACACTTTTGATAATGGCACGTTTGAACTTTTTTTTGAGTTGTCCTAGTAAATTCATTAATAAATCCTTGGATAGATTAAATAGTGCAAGTTTATCTACCTCTTTAGATAGATAAATACTTCTATTGTTTGAAGAATAATCTACTATGAGAGGTTTTACGTAGGGCTATAAGCGGAATGGGGGAGTCAGGTAAACGTAAGCAGGAGGCACAAAAATGACGCTTCGGTTTCTCTTGCTTGATAAAAGTCAAGAAGATGCCTCGGTAATTAAAGCTGCCCTAAGTTCAGGCACCATCGATTGTCAATTGCTAAGAGTGGAAACCATCTCCGAATTTATAGCAGCACTAGATAGTAATATATTTGACTTGGTATTGGCGGATATTACCGTGCTTGGTTTTGATGCCCTCTCCATTGCCCGTAACAAGATTCCTGGAGTTCCATTTATATTTGTTTCTAGTAGTTTAGATGAAAAGTTAGAGATTGAAGCGCTTAAAAGTGGCGCGACAGATTATGTACTTAAACAACGCTTGGGAAGGTTGGCGCCCATAATTCAACGAGCATTGCCAAAAGTAGAACGACGCTCATCTTTAGTTGCACCGCATGAACACGAAGCTCGTCTGCGCGCGGTTGCTGCTAACTTGCCGAATGCGGCAGTTTTCATTGTGGATAATAATTTGCGCTATTTGTTGGCAGAGGGACAAGCGCTTTTGGGCGCCGGAGTAACCTCACATAACTTGGTAGGGAAAACTTTATGGGAAGCTCTTGACTCAAAGACAGCTACATACTACGAACCTTATTACCGTCAAGCTCTCGGTGGCGAACCATTCAGCTTAGAGCATTACAGTCACGGACGTTACTATATCTCTCATGGCACACCTTTATATAACGAACAAGGTGAGATTGATGCAGCGTTAGTAGTGTCCTACGATAATACTATTCGTAAACAGGCAGAATTAAACATAGAATTTCTCGCTAATGTTAGCCAAGACTTGGTAAGGGCAACTACTGTAGAGGAAATTGTGCAAACGATTGGTGAACGATTAAATCGCTATCTCAATATTTCAATTTGTGTCTTTACTGAAATTAATGAAGAGGCACAGGTAGCGGTGAATAATTATGATTGGCATCAAAATGATACACCAAGTTTAGTTGGGGTTCATTCTATCCCTGAGTTTGTAAGCGATGAGTTTCTGCAAGCTGCCAAAGCCGGACAACCAATAGTCGTTCGGGATGTCAATAATGACCCGCGCGTTGTCGATGCTTCTCGATTTGCTGCACTAAAAATAGGTGCGGAACTCAACATCCCTATAGTTAAAGATGGGGAATGGAAATTTTCGCTAAGTGTGTTTCATCAAACAGCTTACAATTGGCGCCCGTCGGAAATAGAGTTGATGCAGGAATTAGCTAACCGCATTTGGTTTAAACTAGAACGCGCGCGTGCAGAAGAAGCTTTACGAGAAAGTGAGGAGCAGAGTCGGCATATCCTAGAAAGCATTAATGATGGATTTTTAGCTCTGGATGAAAACTGGCTGTTTACATATGTAAATAAAGCTGGCGAAATGATACTTGAGCGCGCTTCAGAAGAATTAATCGGAAAAAACTTTTGGGAAGAATATCCAGGTATTGATGGTAGCGAGTTTGGAAACCTTCATCGGCGCGTGGCTACTGAACGTGTTGCTGGTTCGCTAATAGAGTATTACCCCCACCATAAGCGTTGGTATGAAGTACGCTCCTATCCAGCCGCAAAAGGCATCACGATTTATTTTAGAAATGTCACGGATCAAATTCAAGCGGAAAATGCTTTACGTGAATCTTCGCAAGCACTGCGCCAAAGTGAATCTCGCTTTCGATTAATGGTTGAAAGTGCAAAGGACTATGCTATATTCACTCTCTCACTCGATAATATTATTACAAGTTGGAATTCCGGCGCCCAAAGATTGTTAGGCTATCAGGAAACAGAAATTATCGGTTGTAACGGTCGTATTATTTTTACACCCGAAGACAACGAGCAGCAACAAGCCGAGCGAGAGATGCAACTTGCCCTGACACAGGGACGAGCAGAAAATGAACGCTGGCATGTTCGCAAAGATGGTAGTCGCTTTTGGGCAAGTGGTTTAATAATGCCGTTGCTTTCTGAAGCAGGTAACACGGAGGGATTTGTCAAAATTTTACAAGATAAAACTGCACAAAGACAGGCTGACAGGCGCCTGCAACTGCTGTATGAGACAACACGTGATTTACTTGCAACTCCCCAACCAATGCAGTTGATGAGTAACTTATTTAACAAGCTCTCAACCCAGCTTCAGTTAGACTTTTACTATCACTACATGGTTGAAAAGAAAGACAACCAGTTAATGCTGCATCTAAAAAATTATGAGGGAATTTCTGAACAAGCAGCCCAATCAATCGAATGGATTGAATTTGGTGAATATCTGTGTGGGATGGTAGCGCAAGAGCGGCGCCAAATTGTTTTTGAACAAGCGAAAATTGTCACCCATCCAAACGCGCAGTCAGTGTATTCATTAGGTATAACGGCATATGCAGGACAACCATTAATTGTACATGGACGGTTACTAGGAACGCTCTCATTTGCTAGTCGCACTCGCAGCAATTTTACTCCTGAAGAAATTGACTTACTGCAATCGACTTGTGAACAAATAGCTATTGCCATTGAGCGAGCAAATTTAATTACTTCAATCCAACAACAAGCCGAGCAATTGCAACAAGCCAACCGAATCAAAGATGAATTTCTAGCAGTATTATCTCATGAATTGCGCTCGCCTCTAAACCCAATCTTAGGTTGGTCAAAGCTACTGCAAACAGGCAAGTTAGATGCAGCGAAAACCGCTCAAGGCTTAAGTGTCATTGAACGCAATGCTAAGTTGCAATCAGAACTAATTGAAGATTTACTTGATGTCTCGCGAATTTTGCAGGGTAAACTAGCCCTTAATGTTATGAACGTCGATTTGGCGCCGACTATTCAGGCAGCAATGGAAACAGTACAGTTAGCAGCACAAGTCAAATCGATTCAAATAAATACAAATCTTGACCTAAATGTGGGACAAGTATCCGGTGACGCAAATAGATTACAACAAATAATTTGGAATCTTCTCTCGAATGCGGTCAAATTTACCAATGTTGGGGGACAAGTAGATATTGAGTTAAAGCAAAATAACAATACAGCCCAAATTCTAGTTAAAGATAATGGTATTGGTATCAAGCCAGATTTTCTTCCTTCTGTATTCGACTATTTTCGCCAAGAAGACGGTGCCACAACTCGAAAATTTGGTGGACTCGGTTTAGGGTTAGCAATAGTGCGTCACTTAGTCGAACTACATGGTGGAACAGTATATGCAGAAAGTTTAGGTGAAGGACATGGCGCCACTTTTACTGTCACATTACCACTTATACAAAATCCGAATCAAACGAACTTAGATAGTAACTCATCTGACCGATCGCTTAACTTAGATGGTATCAAAGTTTTGGTAGTTGATGATGATACCGATACGCGCGAGTTTATTGCCTTTATGCTAGATATGTATGGAGCTTCAGTTACTGCTGCTGGTTCAGGCGCCGAAGCTCTTACTATATTTTCCCAAGACATACCAAATATACTAGTAAGCGACATTGGAATGCCAGACATGGATGGTTATATGCTCATGCAACAAATAAGAGCTTTACCAAAAGAGCAAGGTGGACTTTTACCAGCAATAGCACTTACTGCCTTTGCAGGAGAAATAAATCAACAACAAGCTCTACAAGCAGGATTTCAAAAACATATATCCAAACCAATAGAACCAGAAACCTTAATTACAGCCATTACCCAGTTGTTGTAGCACATCTGTTTACTGGATATTTCATTTACGTTAAAATGATCTTAGAAGTTAAACATTCAGATTATGTCTCATTTGACAATTAGTATAAACGAATCGACACATAATAACTTAGTAAAACTAGCAGAAGCTTCTGGTGAAACGATTCAGGTAGTTTTAGAGAAAGCTGTAGATAATTACTACAGGCACATATTTTTAACACAAGCTAATCAGGGGTTTGCAACTTTAAAAGCTAATAAATTACTCTGGGAAGAGGAAATTGCAGAAAGACAAGCATGGGATGTAACTATTGCTGATGGGGTAGATGACTAGTGACTGATGTTTCAAGAGGGGAAGTTTGGCTGGCAGATCTCAATCCGACCAGAGGTCATGAGCAAGCTGGAAAACGTCCCTGTTTGATTATATCTGTAGATTTATTTAATCAGGGTGCTTCTGGTCTAGTCGTAGTATTGCCCATTACCTCAAAAGATAAAGGAATAATATTCCATGTTAAAATTGAACCACCTGAAGGAGGTTTAACAGTAAGTAGTTTTATTAAGTGTGAAGATGTAAGGTCTATTTCTGTTGAAAGGCTTGATAGGCGTTTAGCTACAGTCACTGCTGATACATTAGCAGCAGTGAAAGGAAGATTAAGAATTTTAATGGGATTATAAGTATTGCTAATATTAAGAATAATTAAGTAATCGCTTCAATAATCATAACAAAAATTTGAAAGTTTATATTGAATAACTTTTATGTCAGACTTAACAGAGGCATTAAATAGAATACTAAATTGGTTAGAACAAAGTTTTCCTTAGAGTTACTATTTGATATAGAAGCAGACCTAATTCAAGCCGAACATCCTAATGACAGTTGAGCCATTGCTGCAAATTTTACAAAAGCCAGTTGTTAAGGATAATTTGGGTGTTCAAGTATTAGCCATAAAAGTTTTAGGGCTATTCGCTGATAAAAGAGTAATTAACCTTCTTATTCAATTCTTACAAAATAGTCATTTCTTGATACGCACAGCAGCAATTAGGGCACTCGGAGAACTCAACGATGTTAGAGCTTTACAACCTCTTCGTCAACTAACTCAGGATGAGGCTGAAGATGATTATGTTAAAAAGATTGCTGTTATGGCATTACAAAAAATTGAGCAAAGCAATTGAGTATATAAAAACTTAATTATCAAACTTAATTACCAGTGGATATATAACCTAAGATAAAAAAACCAAAGCAAGATTTGTCACTGAGCCTTCGGGGAAGTCGATGTCTGGGTATAGGGAAAAAGCCTAGCTTTGTGTAGAAATATAAAGCTTTAGGCGCCGAAACTAAATAAATAGGTTTAGGAATTTCCCTAATCACAGTTCGTACTAAACATGAGCCAACACCTTTCTTTCGATGTGATGCATGAACATGTAACCTCAATAGCTCTGAATACTGTGCATATTTTTTAACTAATGCACAACCAACTATCCTGTTTTCATATTCAACTACCCAAGATTGTTCACATAACTTATCACGTTCCAGCCATGTCAATACAGGTGAAATAATAGTAACTACTAATACAGGTATGACAATACTATAATATGGTGTGTTGTCAGGTCTTGAAAAAAAAGGTACACATATTAATACATTAATGATTATTAAAATTTTATAATAATCATATGATAGTAAAATAAAAATATTTAAATTATCTTTACTACTGCCTGGACGCAGACGATATGAAGATGGAGGGCTTTGGTAGGAATGCATTCATAAAATTAGTAAACTATTATTTTAATAACATTATAATTTTTGCTGCTCCCTCAGAATTATCAACGATTTATTTTAAAGAGTATATAAAGTACAAGCGTGTGTAACGAACCGCACTCGTGTTGCCCTTGAGCGGAGCGAAGGGACGCAAAGGAAAGAAGAGGTAATTATAATTATGTTAAAATTACTTGGGGTAAGCATTAAAATTATGTATAAAAGGTATTAAAGGCAGTTATAACCCTACATCATACCACTAAAACTATGTACGCCTTAATTTCGACCGAAAAAATTCAGCTACCCTCTGGAATGTTGGTAAAAATGCCCGGTTCTTGGCAAGAATATCGTACTCTCTGTGATAGTCGAGGAGATTCAAACACTCCACGCATTAAGTATCGTTCAGGAGAAATTTTATTAATGTCACCACTGCCTAAACACGGACGTGAAGCTAATATTTTAGCAGATGTTGTGAAAGTGCTACTTGATGCCCAAAATCAAAACTATGAAGCATTTACCCCTATCACTATGGAACTAGCTTCTGTAAGTGGCATTGAGCCAGATTATTGCTTCTATATCGATAATTGGCAAGCAGTGGTCGGACGAGATAGGTTAGACTGGAACACTGACCCATCACCAGATTTAGCAATTGAAATTGATGTTACTTCATACACAGATGTTAATGACTATGTTCCGTACAACATTCCAGAAGTTTGGCTTTTCAAACGTAATCAATTATCAATTTATGGCTTGCAAGAAAATAAATATCAACTACAAGTAACCAGTCGCTACTTCCCAGACGTAGATTTAGAAACTCTTATTGCTCAATGTTTAGATGTTGCAAGCGCGCGTGGTACAGGTGTAGCTATCCGTGAATTACGTAATTCTTTAGTAAACAAAATATAAATCAAGCCAAAATCATGTTTCTGGAAACATAAAACCCAAAACAAATCAACTAATACTAAAGACTGAGGTGGTCTGTATCCATTACGTAGCAAGTCATTCAAAAACCTCATCCTCCGAAACTTGCTGACGGTATGCTGCAACTTCTGACAAAAAATCGTCAAATGTTGGGTAGTAAAGCGAAAATACTCATATGTTTTAGCCAAGGGTCTGTTTCTTGCTGAGAACGCTCTTTACCCACATCAATTGTAACTATTTCACCTGATGCCAATTGTTTTTCTAAAGCAGCTTTGGCAAGGGCTATTGCTTCTTCTTTTGTAGCACCTTCAACCGTGCTATCAGGAATGCCAATAATAGAGGCGATAAATTTATTCTCTGTATAACTTTTAACAAAAACTTGATACTGCATGATTAATTCCCATTTCATCACATATAATAGCATTTTATGTGTTAATAGTGAAAGATTACGTGATTAATATTACTTCTTTTGTAGTCCATTTTAATGGACTTATGCTATTAGACTATAGCTTTCAGCTATAGGCGGGTATGAGCATAGTGACATAATTAGTAAATAATATTACATATAAGAATGCAGGGACAATTTATACCTTATCCGACTTTTCAAACATCCTCTAAAACTTTTACATTTACATCAAATTTATAAAGCTGCCACAAATTCATCTACTGTTATCCCAGCTTTTGCTATCAAGCTTCTCAAGGTACCACGAGCTACTTCATCATGTTTTGGTACAGAAAGTGTTGTTGAGCTACCTTGTTTAGTAAGAATAATGTGACTACCCCTTTGACGTGCAACTACCCAACCAAGTTTTTCAAACGTTTTTACAACCTCTCCAGGTTTTAATATAGGTACGGCAGCCACTAAACAAAAACCTCTACTTCACGAGTTATTACTGTTAGAGGCATTCCTTTTTCTACCCTAACTTCTAAACATTCTTTTATAGCCTCTTGAATATTTTGTTCGGCTTCTGCTTCAGTTTTGCCTTGACTAACACAACCGGGAATAGATGGGCACTCAACGATAAATATTCCATCTTCATCTTGAAAAATAGTGATTATTAATTTCATCTGCAATACTGAATTTTAAAGGGAAGTAACAAACCTAATTATAACAAATTCTAATAGTTATAAAATATAAGTGAAAGCTTTTTCTTCTTTTTTGCGGCTTTGTTGTGATTTATTGGGCGGGCAGGGATGCCCGCTCCACAAGACAGTATATTCTACATTGAAGTATTTTTATATACCCGCTAAGAAGCTACTCCTTCTAATTGTTCATCTGCCAACTCATACAAATCTTTTAACTTTTGTAGTTTGTCTTCGCTTGCTTCCCAGAAACCTCGTCCATGTGCTTCTAACATTCTGCTGATGATGTTGCGGAATGCTTCAGGGTTTGCTTTACGCAGTTTTTCTGCCATTTCGGCATCTAATGCGTATGTATCTGCGGCTTGGTCGTAAACCCAATTATCTTTAAAGTCAACGGTACCTCCCCAACCTATTAATGCTGTCATGCGTTGAGATATTTCATAGGCGCCACCACTACCTTGGTTTGCCATTGCATCAGCCCATTTTGGGTTTACCAATTTGGTGCGGTATTCCATTCTTAATAAGTCATCTAATTTTCTGGGTGTGGTATCTTTTGAGAAACTTTCTACAAAGCTAGCTGTAACTTTCTTACCACGTTGGTTTTCTGCGGCTTTTTTCAAACCACCTGTATTAGCGTAATATTCTTGAATGTCGGTTAAACCATATTCTACTGAGTCTATTTCCTGAACTATTTGACTTGTAGTTTTGAGTAAAGTGTTAAGCACCTCTTTACGCGCTTGTCCTTTATCGTTTCTACCGTAGCTAAAAGCATTTCGACTTTGCCAGGTATTAGCAAGTTCGTCTCCAGATTCCCAGTTACCATCAACAACTTGGTCATTAACGAGCGAACCAAAATCTCCTGCTGGGTTAGAAAACAATCTTGCAGAAGCGTTTTCTACACCTTGTGCTTTCAAAGCTAAAGCGTGTTTTCTAATATAATTCTTCTCTTCTGGTTCCAAAGCATCAGCCGCGCGTGCAAACAAATCATCCAACAACTCAATAATATTAACAAAACTATCACGGAAAATACCCGATAGATTCGCTAAAACATCAATACGCGGGCGCCCAATTTCTTCCAAAGACTTCAACTCATAACGTACAACCCTGCCTGTACCCTCTTTCACAGGTTCGGCGCCAACTAATTCCAACAAAATACCCAGCGACTCACCCTTAGTTTTAATCGCATCCAACCCCCATAACATCACCGCAACAGTCTCAGGATACTCCCCATTATCCTGTAAATGCTGCGTCAAAATCTTTTTAGCAATCTCCCTACCCCTCTCATAAGCAGCAGGAGAAGGCATTCGATAAGGGTCTAAAGCATGAATATTTCTCCCCGTAGGTAACACCCCAGCCCCATCACGTAACAAATCACCACCAGGCGCCGGCGGAATATACTCCCCATTCAAACCGCGTAAAAGATTCGTCAACTCATCAGTAGTCTGCAACAGCAACTCTCTAATCCTTCCCTCTTCCTCTTCTTCTTTGTGCCCTTTGTGCCTACCCTGCGGGAAATCCTTCGGATTATGTGGTTCATCAAAAAAAGCCTCCAAATAAGACTCCATCCTCTCATCATCCGGCGCCTCACCCAAAACATGTAACCCCGAAGAAAACAACCTATTCTCTAAAACCTGCAAATACTCATACAACTCCACCAAATAATCATCAAACACACGCGCGCTAAATAACTTCACATTTTCAGGACTAAACTCAATCCCCAACCGACGCGCTTCAGAGAACGGACAATCAACATCCAAACCCGTATCAACAATCTTCTTACAAATAGCTTCCTTCAAAACATAATTCTTCGTAGGTTCCTCACGGTACTCAGCAATTAAATCTCGCAAAGCAACCAACTCCTTATATAAACCCGCGCGTCCATAAGGAGGAACATTATGAGATATTAACACCCCATAACCGCGACGCTTCGCCAATATTGACTCCGAAGGATTATTTGCAGCATATATATATAGATTAGGCAAATCACCCAATAAAATATCCGACCAAGAATAACCAGTATTACCCAAAGGAGAACCAGGCAACCATTCGACAGTACCATGCATTCCAAAATGAACTATCGCATCAGCCTGAAACTCATTTTGTAACCATTTGTAATAAGCAGCATACTGGGGATGTGGTGTCATATCGCGTTCAAACATTAACCGCATTGGGTCACCTTGAATACCCAAAGGTGGCTGTACACCAATCCAAATATTACCCAAACTCACACCACCAACATGAAAATCATCGCCATAAGTTTTAATACCACTACCCGTTAAAGACTTCCACTGCTTCTCAACGCGCGCTCTTTGCAAATAACCAAGCCACTTTTCCAAAGTTCTTACATTTACACTTCTAGTGGAACAGGCATCCTGCCTGTTATTATCCAGAGACAGGTAAGATGCCTGTTCCACAAGAGGGTTTTCATCAGCTTCTTTAACTTGGCGAATTAACTCTTCCCCGTCTTCTGAAAATTCTCCAACTGTATAACCCTGTGCTTTCAAAGCTTCCAAAAACTTAACCAAACTACGAGGCACATTCAACAAAGCTGCCGTACCAGTGGCGCCATATCCAGGAGGAAAGCCATACAATATTACAGCTATTCTACGTTCCGCAGCAGGTTTTTGTCTTAAATTAACCCAACTTTTAACCCGACCAATTAATCTATTAACTCGCTCAGGCACTAAATATATATCTTCCCCTACTAAACCACCTAAAGGAACAGTATCAATGGCGCCGTCTAATTCTGGTAATGCGTATAAAACCACACTTTGCAAACCACCAATACCCTGACGAGTCCAAGAGTGAATATCTTGAATTAACAGGGGTGCAGCCACAAAGTACGGAATATTTTTACTGCTAAGAATTCTTTTTGCTACTTCAATTTGTCTACCTGCCTCCATCGAGCCAGCAGGCCCACCCACAAGCGGAAAACCAATTGTAGAAACTATTGCATCGACTTTAACAGCTTCTTTTGAAAGTGACGGTGTTTCTATATTACCAATAGAGCGCTGAGTCGTTTCATGGTCGCTTGTCATCCAGTCACGAACAGCTACATGTGCTTCGACACCGTTTATAAATATAGGTAACGGTGTTAAGCCGGCATTTTCAAATTTTCGGATGAGTTGGGGTATGTAGGGTTGTTTGGTGATAACGTGTTTACGGTACAACAAAATTCCAACGACGGTAGAGACGTTACATGTAACGTCTCTACGTGATGATTGATACCATTCTAAATATTCACGTGGGGATTCAAAATATCCTTGGTAGTCAGGATGTAATAACCCGATGTTGGGAGTTTCGACGGGTGGGGGTATTTCTCCAACTTTGAGATTTAAATATTTCTCGCCAAGTGTCCAAAATAGAGATGCAACATTATCGGCGCCGCCAGCATTCCAATATCCATATATAATTAACCAGTTGCGGAGGTCTTGAACTTTTTGGACGGGTACATATTTTAGTAGCTTGGGTCCTATCTTCAAAAAACTTATATAACCTGCGAGTTTATCTTCCTCACGTCCATTACTAAATTTATCAAGTATAAATTTTACTGGTTTGGGCATCCCCTTGGGCTTATCACCGATAGCAAAGGCGCCTATTTTAGTTAACGCCATCAGTTCTAAAGCTGACTCAAACACAAGCCTAATCGGAATTTGCGCGATTCTCTCACGTAACCAAATAACTTGGTCATAGTCAAATAGTAAACTACCAAAAAACACATCGGCGCCAGTTAGTGCTGCTTCAACCTCAACCTGCTTACTACTTATATCCCTATCGCTATACACTAGCACGTCTAACTCAGGACAACGCAAAACAGCCATTTCTGCCGCTTTACGATATAAGTCAGCGTTGAACGATTCAAACCCAGCAATCAAAACGATGCGTTTCATGCCCAAAAGTAAAGATAAATAAATATTTCTTCACTTTCATTTTAAACGTAATTTTCGAGCAAAGACTAATTTGTAAACCACGAGTAATTACTAGGGAAATCTGACCATGCTATTATGTCTGAATTCTGAGTTGCTACATTATATGTATACGCTCAAAAGAATTTATTATAATAGGCAAAACAAGTGAATTTTGAGTTCAGCGACACAAAGAAAGCGAATATGTAAATTTACTATAAATTAGCCAATACTCAGCGGCAGAAATTGCGTATCAAATTGGATTTTCTAACCCAAGTCACTTTACTTCTCAATGCGCGTAAACTTGTTGGCGCCACACCGGAACACTTCCGTGAAAGTGTTTTGTATAAAGGTATGGCGCATCTATGCAGTTAGTTGCTTGATGCAATTGCAGGTTCTCTGTCAGTCGCAGTAGTAATTTCCATCGGATGTGCTGAACGCAATACAGCGTCCAACAAACCAGGAAATAACACCTCCAAGTCATTACGTCGTAAAGTGTTGATGTGCTGCGTTCCCTCTTTGCGAGTTAGCACCACACCAGATTCACGTAAAATTTTAAAGTGATTTGACATGGTAGACTTTGCGATTGCAAAATCAAAGCCAGCACAGCACTGTTCTCCAGTCACTGCTAACTGCCTAACTATCTCTAATCGTACAGGGTCGCCTAAAGCATATAGGACTCCTGCTAACGTCATATCTTTTTGATCTGGGTGATATAGAAATCTCATACTTGCATTATCTAACAAAAAGGACTATATTTTATTTATTCGATAAAATCGAACTAATGAAATACTATTTGGGAGGCGAGTATGTCATCCGTTACAAATGTGACAGAAGCCACATTTAAACAAGAAGTCTTAGAAAGCTCGATACCGGTGCTAGTCGATTTTTGGGCACCCTGGTGTGGTCCGTGTCGGATGGTCACTCCCGTGGTAGATGAAGTTGCTGCCGAGTACTCTGGACAGGTAAAAGTAGTGAAGTTAAATACTGACCAAAATCCGACGGTTGCCAGCCACTACGGGATTCGCAGTATTCCTACACTAATGGTCTTCAAGGGGGGTCGGCAAGTAGATACGGTCGTAGGCGCAGTGCCTAAAACAACCTTAGCTAAAACTTTATCACAGTATTTGTAACAAAGTGAAGAGTTAATAGTTAAGAGTGCTGAGTTCTGAGTATTCACTTTTAACCTTACTCAGCACTCAGCACTTTTTACTCAAGACTTATTAGGGGAATTATGCCAAATTTATTTGATTCGTATCAGCTTAAAAGTGTTACTTTACGTAACCGCATTGGTGTATCGCCAATGTGTCAGTATAGTTCAGATGATGGAATGGCTAACGACTGGCACTTGGTGCATCTAGGCGCCCGTGCGGTTGGTGGTGCCGGATTAATTATTGCAGAAGCAACGGCTGTTGAACCGCGAGGACGTATTACACCTTATGATGCGGGTATTTGGTCGGATGAGCATGTGGAACCGCTTTACCGCATTAATAAATTTATTAAAGAACACGGTGCAGTCCCAGGAATTCAGCTTGCACATGCTGGACGTAAAGCTAGTGCCGCACGTCCTTGGTCTGGAGATAATCATCTTAATGATTCTGAAGGTGGTTGGCAAACAATTGGTGCCAGTTCAATTGCTTTTGATCCGGAGCATCTTTGGAAAGTTCCACATGAAATGACGTGCGAAGATATTCAATTCGTAAAAGAAGCCTTTCGCACAGCAGCTATACGTTCACGTGAAGCGGGGTATGATTGGTTAGAATTACACTTTGCACATGGCTATTTAGTTCACAGTTTCTACTCACCTTTATCAAACAAACGTACTGATGAGTATGGCGGTAGCTTTGAAAACCGAATTCGCTTGGCACTAGAAATTACCGAAACCGTTCGCGAAGTTTGGTCAGAGGATTTGCCATTAACAGTTAGATTATCTTGTTCGGACTGGGTAGAAGGTGGATGGACAATTGAGGATTCTGTACAGCTTTCAAGCAAGTTAAAAGCAGCAGGTGTTGATTTAATTGATTGTAGCTCCGGCTTTAACACTCCTGATTACAAAAAATATCCCTTCGGCGCCAGCTGGCAAGTTCCATTTAGTGAAAAAATCCGCAGCGAAGCTAATATTGCTACTGCTTGTGTAGGTTCTATCACAAATGCAATGCAAGCTGATGAAATTATCCGCAACAACCGCGCGGATATAGTATTACTTGCCAGGGAAATGCTGCGTGACCCATACTGGCCTTACCGCGCGGCTCAGGAATTACACGCTAAAATTCAAACATTACCAATTCAATACGGCAGCAGAATCTAAAATCTACTTATTTGTCTCTGTGGTGATATATTTTTATTACCACGCCCGTCACAGAGTACACAGAGAGAATTAGCGTATAAACCAGAATCAAAATTGCTCTCGAAAGCGCTCTATAACAGGTTTATCTGGTGGACTCAATTCAAGAGGTAGCTCCTTCAAGTTGAAAAAACGTACCTCATGCGCTTCTTCTTTATCTGCCTTGAGTTCTCCTCTAAAGCGCCGTGCTGTGTAAACTGCTACTACATTAACTACAACATCCCCGTTTGGACATTCATATATAAGTTCTTTGCCAGAAAATAATTCAAACCACTCTAGCTCCAATAGCTCTAAACCTGTTTCTTCATAGACTTCACGTCTAGCTGTGTCTTCTAACGACTCGCCAATTTCCATGCTTCCACCAATTAACCCCCACTGCTGATTATCTTTACGGTGTTGAAGCAGTAGACGATTATGTTTATCAAAAATTAGTACTGCAGCACCAGCAATAATTAATGGACGATGCCCAACTAATGCTCGAAGAGAATGAACATAGCTCATCTAACTTACCTAATCTTTAATGCTCATTATAATAATAGACGCTTGCCCTAATATGAATAAACAAATTATTCAGCGAGACAAAAGCAGAATTAATTTAGCTATTCCATAAACGATTACCATTGCAAACAGTGCCCAAGATATAAACAATGAGCCAATTTGTAGCATCCAAAAGCTAATTAAAACTAACCCTAAAATATCAGCAATTAATACAGGTAAACGTTCAGATATTTTCCAATATCTTACATAAATTGGTACTGCATTTAGTAATACAGGCGCCGATAAAGTAAGAGCCGAGGTGTTAGAAAAATTATAATTATCAACTTTTAATATATTTTCAGCAACTTGATTTGGATATTGAATTTTAACAGAGGCAAGCAAATTAAACCAAATTTGGCTCAGTAAAATTACAATTGATCCCCATCCTAACCAAACTATCGATATATAAAAACCTAAAAGCTCAACAGCGATAGTAATAAGAGTAACTTGATAAAAAGTATCTAAGCGTACATCTTGAACAAGTGCTTTTGCATCTTCTATCTGCCGTAAATCCTTCACAGCCATTCGAGCTTGTTCAATGCAAAATATAAAAGTCCCCGATGCTACCAATTGATTAGTTAATTCTATACCCCAAATAACTTGGGTCAATAAACCAACGCAAGCCGGAAAAAACAGCAAAAAAATTACTTTATCAAGTGGTAACATGCCATAAGTCTCATATATAGATAAAATTGTGACGGTAATCAAACACTTTGATGTTCCCGTGTTTATGACGCTACACAAGAGCGCCAAGTCTATATACAAATGTTTTAAGGCAGATTAAATAAACGTTTTAACCATTCAACAAATATAATTGCAGGCGCCGAATCATGATGTAATACCCTTGCTGTAATTGCTTGTCCCATAGGCATACCGGGTTTTTCTTGCCAAGCGAGCCAAGTATGTATTAATGCTTTAGGTCGATGAATCAATGTGTATGGGTTAAGATTAGCTTGTTCAATTTCTTGCAGGACAAGTTCAGCTTTGGGTAGTAGTGTATCGTCATCGGGAATAAAACACTTAACAAAATCCTCTAACATTCCGGGAAGTTGATTATTTGGCATTAGCCAAACTCCAACTTTGGGTAATTCTGGCTCAATGTGAACTAATCCTGATTGTGTTAGAGTTTCAGGTATATTTTGATAACCACTTGCTCTTAATCTACTTTTTACTGCTTGCCAGCGCGCGGCTAAATCTTGGTCAGCATCAACTACAATTCCCAATATTTCCAAGTTTTTTTCTCTTAGCTTCAATGGTAATCCATTTAAAAGTGCCTCAATTCCTTCTGTTTCCGAAGCGTTTGCTACTTCTACAGAGAATGTTTCTGGTAGCTGATACATGTGGCACAAAGCCCAAATCACATGTATGTCGTTTTTCCCTTCAACAAGCAATTGTGATGATTGAATTTTTTTTGGCATCAACGTACCTCGATATTTTGCTTTATAGCAATTTTTAATTCTTCGGCTAAATACTCTACTGCACGGATTTTGCCGTATTTTGAATCCAATCTAAATAATTTTCCAATTGTGCTATCATTTGCATCTTCTAATGCTTCTTCAAATGCACGAACGCAATCCCAACTATGTGTTGTTGCAAACACTTGTATATTGAGTCGATGCGCTGTTTCTAAAATTAGGCGCCACATGTCGGCTTGGACTTCGTAATAAAGACCAGTATCGATTTCATCAATTAATAAAAAACCGTTTTCAACATTTACCGCAGACAACGCTAAAGTCAGAAGGCGCCTCATACCATCCCCCATACTGCCTAAAGGTACAGGGTCACTGTGCCCGCGCATTTTTACAATTACGTTACTATTTCGACTACTTGTAAAACTAATACGTTCTACATGCGGTTCAATAATTTGTAATGCTTTTACTACTTCGTCTTCTTTAGGCGTTAAATTAATTGAATCCCAAAGTGTACTTAATTGGTTAAAATTAGTATTCTCTGTAGTTAAAAATTTGCAAGCCGGAGGAGTTAATTCTAACAATGACTTTGCTGACCTTGTTCTAAAAATTCTTGCTTCTAACGTTCCATCCTCATATACTGGTATTTTAAGTTCTTGATGTGAGTTATAAGCAAAGTCCAGCGTCAATATAGGTAATTCATTCTCTGAAATATATTCATCTAATTCTTCTTGATTATTTGCTAACGATAATTTAATTTGTAATTTGAGAGGACTTTGCTCTCGAGATTGAATATTAATATTATGATTAAAACTTAGTTGATGATTATTAAATATATGCTTAATCTGATAGCTATGCGAGAGGTTGGAAGTTTTAGATAAAGCAATTTCCCCCCGATTATCTAGTAAATCAATCATTGATTGAGGATTATTTTGATTGACTAGTAAATAAATAGCTTCTAATAAACTTGTTTTACCGCTGTTATTACTACCGACGATAAGATTAACCTGTGCTAATCCATCAATATGAAAGTCTTGCAGGGAACGATAATTGTGGATTGTTAGGTCGCTTAACATAACAGTTGGGTGATAACTCTAATATTTGAAATCATTTACCTCCATCATAGCTAGATAAAGCAATAATAGTTACGGAATGTAACGAATAAAACATCCGTTACATCCGTTTTATCCGTTGCCACTATTCTTCGTTATTACCTACACGACGAATATTAAGAATATCACTCAGTTTTTTAATTTGAGTGAACACCTGTTCTAACTGTGCGGTGTCACGTACTTCCATCCCCAAGTCAATTAATGCTGGTTGGTTAGTAGCTGTTTTTACCGAAGCGTGACGCACGTTGATGCATTGGTCAGTAAGCTTTGAAAGAATATCTTTCAGTACGCCAACTCGATCTAATGCTTCAATTTGTACATTTACTGGGTATGTTGAATAGCGCCCGTTCTGTTCAATATTAGAGTTCCATGTTACAGGAATTAAGCGCTCACCTTCAATGTGTTCGTGGTTACTGCATCCTTGACGATGTATTGTTATTCCTCTACCGCGCGTTACTGCTCCAATAATTTTTTCACCAGGTATTGGTGTACAGCAACCTGCTAAATGATACATCAACCCTTCAACTCCAAGTATTGGTGAGTCGCTAATACGCGATGATGGAGGCACCTCACGTTTGGGTGATGATGTTGGTATTGGTAACTGTATTACGTTCGTTTCTTGAGATTTTACTAAGTCTCTCCAACGATTTAATACTAAATTCAGCGTTACCTCACCATAACCTAATGCTGCAATCAAATCTTCCACGCTTTGATAGTTACATCGCTCGGCAACTGCTTGCATTGGTTCGGACTTTAACACGTTTTCAAATCCGTTTTTACCTATCTCTTTTTCCAACAACTCACGTCCGCGCGCTATATTCTCTTCTCTACGTGAACGCTTGTACCATTGTTTGATCCGATTTTTGGCGGCTGATGTGGCGACGAAGTTTAACCAGTGTAAACTTGGATGACTGTTCTTTTGCGTTAAGATTTCAACGATATCGCCATTTTGTAACCTCGTTGAAAGCGGTACCATTTTACCGTTAACGCGGGCGCCTGAACAATGATTGCCGACTTCGGAGTGTATACGATAGGCAAAATCAACTGTCGTCGAACCCGGACTTAATGGCACTACATCACCTTTTGGTGTAAACACATAAACATCATCTTCAAAAAGATTGTCTTTAATGCTTTCTAAATATTCTTGAGCGTCTTTGAGGTCGTTTTGCCACTCTAACAACTGACGTAACCAAGTGAATTTATCATCATTCGGACTCATTTGGGTGTTGTGAGAACCACCCGTCTCTTTATACTTCCAGTGTGCGGCAATACCATATTCGGCGATGCGGTGCATTTCTAATGTACGTATTTGCACTTCTAATGGGCGCCCCCAAGGACCAATCACTCCAGTATGTAATGATTGATAACGGTTGGGTTTGGGTAAGCCGATATAATCTTTGAAACGTCCAGGAATTGGACGAAAGGCATCATGCACGACTGCTAACGCACGATAGCATTCTTCATTGGTATTAACAATTATTCGTAGTGCTGCTAAATCGTAAATTTCGTTAAATTCTTTGTTCTGTCGCTGCATCTTTTGATAAATACTGTAAAGATGCTTTGGTCTACCGCTAACGTCGGTACATTGAATACCTGCTTCTACCATTCGACTTCGCAGCGTGTCGGAAACTTTTTTGAGCCGATCTTCGCGTGCGTCACGTTTTTCGGCAACAAGGTTTTGAATTTGCCGGAATGACTCTGGCTCTAAATACTTAAATGCTAAATCTTCTAATTCCCATTTAAAACGCCAAATCCCTAAACGGTTTGCTAGGGGAGCAAAGATATCGCGCGTTTCTTGGGCATTACGGCGCCGACTTTCTTCTGACATAACTTCCATTGTCCGCATGTTATGGAGGCGGTCAGCTAATTTTACAACGATAACGCGAATATCTTGTGCCATCGACAAGAACATACGGCGAAAATTTTCTGCTTGTCCCTCAGTCTTTGTTTTAAAGTTTATCTTAGAAAGTTTTGTAACACCTTCAACCAAACGCCGTACTTCGGCGCCAAATCGCTCCTCAATTTCCTCTATTGTTACATCTGTATCTTCAACTACATCATGGAGAAAGCCAGCTGCTATCATAGCAGGACTGCCTCCTAGGTCACGCAATAACCCAGCGACTGCAACAGGATGACATATATAAGGTTCCCCTGACTTACGAAGTTGCCCGTCATGCAAATCGTAAGCAAATCGAAATGCGCGACAAATTAAGTCATTATCGTCTGTCCTTCGTTCCTCTTCTGCCTTATCAACGGATACTCCCTTTTTTAAACAATCTTTAAGCCAATCCGGAAGGGTGATATCGGCTGGGGTATTTAGTAGTAAGCCACTCATACAATTGGGTTTAGATAATGGGTGTGTTTAGTCCGATTGGTTTGACTCCCCTTTACAAAAGGGAAATCACTTGATAGGCTTAGTGCCGCATCAAGTTCGTTGCGAGCGTGCAAGCAGTCAGTATACGGTCAATATACGACTACGTTGAATTGTCAAGAGCTACGCGCTCATGCAGTTTGAGCGCGTATATTAAGCAATGATAGGAAAATAACGGGGACAATAGCGAAATAAGCCCCAAAATAATTAAGATTTGTGGCATCCAATTCAGGAGAGAATTAGTGTTTAGGAAAATTACTTGACATTAATAGTATCTCAATTAGCATTAGATGTCTCTAACTAAAGATAAATATAATACATTGTTCACTGAACTGAAGGACTTACGCTCAATGGTTGGCGCCAGTCAGTTAACCGCAGCGGAGCTTAAAGAGCGTCTGACCTCATTACAGCAATATTTCGCTACTGAAATTGTGCCTTTAACTAGCGATGATGCGCTTGAAGTCAAATACCGTACTGAAACTAGTAAGCAACTGCGGCTTTTAGAGATTGATATAACTTTTTTAGGCAGCGCGCGTACCGAAGCGACTACTCAAACTCGACTCAATACCATATTAGAACGTCTTACAACTCTTATAAGTTATTGCGAGGCTGTGATTGGCAACGGATGACTCTAGGATGTAACGGATAGGTAGTTTTAAATAACTATACTTTGTTTGCAACCAGTAACTCATCCGTTACATCCGTTACATCCGTTGCAAGAAATTTTGTAGCGTCCGGGAACATTTACCTTGGTCTTATATCAGTAATCTGATAAAGTATGTGAAAATTAATCCTTACCTTATATATATTGTATCTGAGACTATTAATAACTAAATATCTATAAATTAAACTATGAGCGAATTATTTAGCGTCGAAAACCTACGTGTAGCATACCCGCAGCGCGCGGATGAAGAACTACGTTGGGCAGTAGATGATGTGTCATTTACGCTACAGCCTGGGGAGCGTATGGGGTTAGTTGGTGAATCAGGATGTGGTAAGTCAACGCTTGGACGCGCGGTAATGCGGTTGCTCCCCGGTGGTTCACGCACCGAAGGAAAAATTATATATAAAGGACAATCTGTATTAGATTTTACACCACCCCAAATGCGACAATTTCGGGGTGAGGTAGTCGCGTTAGTGTTTCAAGACCCGATGACGCGACTCGACCCACTCATGACTATTGGTAATCACTGTTTGGAAACTCTTAAAGCACATGCACCAGAGTTATCAAACAAGCAAGCTAAAGACAGAGCAATTGCAACTCTAGAAAAAGTTAAAATTCCTGCAAGTCGGTGGAACCAATTTCCCCATGAATTTAGTGGTGGAATGCGGCAACGGGTAGCTATCGCGTTAGCGCTGCTATTAAATCCTAAATTAATAGTTGCCGATGAGCCAACAACTAGTTTAGATGTCACGGTTTCCGCACAAATATTACAAGAACTTACTCGGTTATGCAGCGAAGAGAATATGGCGTTACTGCTAATTTCTCACGATTTAGCAATGGTAGCTGAGTACTGTTCGCGCATTGGTGTGATGTACTTCGGCAAGATGGTAGAAACTGGAACTACCGACGAAGTTTTCCGCAACCCGCAACATCAATATACACAGTCATTATTAAAAGCAGCTTTACATATTCAATCTATAGACGAAGTAACGAGCGATCAAATACCATCCAAGAACACGCAATTCGTCAAATCTCAGGCGCCGTTACTCAAAGTCACCGAACTCAAGCAGCATTATACAATCGAACCTAACTTTATCGAGCGTTTATTTAAAGGTCAAGGTCAAACTATTAAAGCCGTCGATGGTATAAATTTGGAACTATATCCAGGGGAAATTCTCGGTTTAGTTGGTGAGTCAGGGTGCGGTAAAAGCACGTTATCCCGGACTATTTTACAATTAATTCGCCCCACCGCTGGTAAAGTTGAATTCCTCGGTACCGAGCTTACAACACTATCGCGTCAAGATATGCGGAAAGAAAGGCGCCAAATGCAGATGGTGTTCCAAGACCCGCACGCTTGCTTAAATCCTGCCATGACAGTTGGACAAAGTATTGCCGACCCACTTTTAATTCATGGTATAGCTACACAAGAAGAAGCGAAGCAGCAAGTAATAGCTATGTTAGAACGGGTTGGTTTAAAGCCTGCTGAAATGTACTATGAACGTAGTCCATCCGACCTTTCTGGAGGACAACAGCAGCGTGTAGCTATCGCGCGCGCATTAATTACCCGTCCCAAACTTATAATTTGTGATGAACCCGTCAGCATGTTAGACGCAAGCGTTCAATCACAAGTTTTAGATTTAATGTTGGAATTAAAAGAAGAATTCGAGCTAACGTATTTATTTATTACCCATGACTTATGGTTAGCGCGCTTTTTATGTGACCGCATCGCAGTAATGCACGGTGGTAAAATTGTCGAACTTGGCGCCACTAAAGAAATCTTCGCTAACCCCCAACACCCATATACCCAAACTCTACTTGCTGCGGCGCCTCTCTTAGCAAAAGCATAAAATATGTAGGTTGGGTCAAGGAACAAGACCCAACTACAAAAATTGAAAACCTACAAGTCACGCTCCATCAACATTCTAATTCTTTAAAAAATTGACAAACTGATATATAACACTAGAATTCCATTGTCTGAGTAAATAGCTATGCAAACCGAAGCAAACGCACTTAAAAATGTTTTAGACTACTTGCCAGAACGTATTAGGCAAGCAATAGACGAATATTCCAAAGAGACTCAACTTCCTCCTGAAGTAGTTATTGAACTGGCAATATCAAATTTCATTGATGTAGATTCTGTGACTTTTGACGATTGTCAGATTGATTCACTTGGGGTACTTAGAGAACAAAATAAAATCCTGAAGATTCAACTTGCGGCAAAAGAATAACTAAGCTGATGAGTTTTAAAAATTAATAAACCAATTTGTGTCTTTTTTAATAAATTATCAAACTTGGCGCCACCAAAGAAATTTTCGCTAACCCCCAACACCCATATACCCAAACTCTACTTGCTGCGGCACCTCTGCTTGCAAAAGCATTAAATACGTAGGTTAGGTCGAGGTAAGCTTTTACCATGATTAAGGTTTGCTTTAGCTTTTTTACAGTGAACTGCGTCTCCAATCACTTCAAATTCTACTTCTGTGTTAGGTGTAAGCCCTAATTGTTCTTGTATTTCTGGGGGGGATAGTTATTTGACCTTCAGATGTAATTTTCATGTTGTTGATCTTAAATAAGACAATTTTTACTTTTATTATCTATCATAATGAACCATCGCAACGTTGTTCACGTTTTCTCATCAACTAAAAGTGACGGATTAATATCTGGCACACAACCTATTTTAGTAATTTAGATTTTCATAGTAATTTACTACTAAGTTACTTCAAAGCAGGTGTGCTATGCCGCAAAAAAAGATGTTTTCGCGAATCTATATAACGAGTATAATAGTACAAAAGTTTCAAATTAACTGGGCGGCGCCATGACTACATATATTGCAACATCCCAACCAGAACAAGAAATAAATCAAATATTTTATCCCAGCGGTGACGGAGAACCAGTGGCAGAGACATACGACCATTTGTTTGCCATTTTGACGACGCTAGAAGTTTTGAGACTTTACCTTCAGGGTCGTCGGGCAACAGTTTTAGCAAATCAATTTTTATTTTATGCAGAAGGTTTTCCCAAATTAAGAGTGGCGCCGGATGTTATGGTTATTTACGATGTAGAACCAGGCGGACGAGATAGTTATTATATTTGGGAAGAAAAGCAAGTACCAAAAGTCGTATTTGAAATGACTTCACCAGGTACGCAGAAGGAAGACCAAGAAGGTAAGAAAGACCTTTATGAAAAGCTTGAAATACAGGAATATTGGTTATTCGACCCAAAAGGCGAATGGATAGAAGAGCAATTAATCGGTTATAAATTGTGCGAACATGGTTATGAGCGCACCACAAATAATTGTAGCGAAGTATTGCAATTACGTTTGGAAGTCGAAGGCAAACTAATTGGTTTTTACCGTTTGGATAATGGCGAAAAGCTTCTGGTATCCGATGAGTTAGTCGAAGCGCTACGAACGGAAACTCTACGTCGTATGGAAGCAGAAGCGCTTGCGGAACAAGAACGTCAACGTGCGGAACAAGAAAGTCAACGTGCGGAACAAGAACGTCAACGCGCGGAACAAGAAAGTCAACGCGCGTCCGAGTTACAAGCATTACTAGCTCGTTACCGAGAACAATTTGGTGACTTACCTGAACCCTAGGATTAAAATTCAAGCTTTCTGGTGTTTAGGAGCGTCTTCTTTATGTACTTCGTAGTTGATTCAATCAATTACAGAGTACATAAAGCTTACATTTTATTATCAATTTCTCGGCGCTTGGTTATAGCTTGAAGTTTAGACTAAAAGGCGCCACAAAATTAAATTGGTACTTCCGTGTCGTCATGAACAAATTTATCGAAACTTGAGCATTTACGACTAAAATCTGAGAGAATAAAAGAACTATACACCTATGTAGGTGCCCCAGTTATTGAGGCATCAATAGTTAAGGTGAAATTTTTATGTGTAGATAGAATTATCACATGCCTGAAGGACCTGAGATTAAATTAGCAGCTGATAAAATAGCCAAAGCTATTTGCAACTTGCCTATCACTGATATATTTTTTGCCTTTGATACGTTAAAAGAGTTTGAAAAAATTCTGGCTAGTCAACAAGTTGTTTCTGTCAAACCTAAAGGCAAAGCATTATTAATCCGATTTAGCAATTCACTTAGTATATATAGTCACAATCAACTATATGGTGTGTGGCATATTCGCGCGGCAAAGAGCTATCCGACTACTAATAGACAATTACGTTTAGCGATTCATACCGAGAAAAAGTCAGCTTTATTATATAGCGCATCAGATATAGCAGTTCTCAACGATGCGGAAATTGCTGTACATCCATTTCTAAAGAGTCTTGGTCCCGATGTATTAGATGAAGCAACAACTATCGAACAAGTCCACGCGCGTTTTCTTGATCAACAATTTTACCGTCGTGGATTAGCATCATTATTACTAAATCAACAATTCCTCTGCGGGTTAGGTAATTATCTTCGTAGCGAAGTTTTATTTGTAGCACGTATAAATCCTTCACTACGTCCAGTTGACTGCACTACTATGCAACTCGAAAAATTAGCAGAAATGGCAATTGTTATTCCCCGTAAATCTTATTTTACTAAGGGAATTACAAACGATATTACAATTGCGAATAAACTCAAAGCCGCAGGCCAACCACGTCAAGCTTATCGTCACTGGGTCTTTGGTAGAGAAAATCAACCTTGTCACATTTGCAGTACGACAATTATTAAACGTATGTTTGGTAGTAGACGTATTTATTATTGCCCTCAATGCCAGAGTTAATAGCTCACTATAAGGTAAAATATTAATGTTATTTAATTACTAGACAATGCACTCGCACCAAATCACTCTTCCAATTATGGGTTGTGGAACTTGGGCATGGGGAAACCGCTTGCTCTGGGGATACGATACTCGTATGGACAATGATTTACAAGCTGTTTTTAATTTGTGTGTGTCAAACGGTGTTACTTTGTTCGATACGGGTGATTCTTATGGTACTGGTAAACTTAATGGTCGCAGCGAACAACTTTTAGGACAGTTTTCTCAAGCATATTGCAATGACCCAAACGGTGTCAATAAGGAAAATATCTGTATCGCAACCAAACTTGCTGCTTATCCTTGGAGGTTAACTCGTCAGTCGATGGTGTCTGCTGGTAAGATAAGTGCAAAACGTCTTGGTAGAAATATTGATTTAGTGCAAATGCATTGGTCAACTGCTAATTATGCACCTTGGCAAGAACGCGCGCTTCTAAATGGATTGGGTGATTTGTACGAGCAAGGGTTAGTTAAAAGTGTAGGATTATCTAATTACGGAACAAAGCGTTTAAAATGGGCACATAATTTATTATTCACTCAAAGAGGAATACCAATTAGTACGCTGCAAGTTCAGTACTCTTTATTATCTACTTATCCTGTAACAGAATTAGGGTTAAAAGAAGTTTGTGATGAGCTTGGTATTAAATTAATCGCTTACAGTCCACTTGCTTTGGGTCTACTAACTGGAAAATATTCTGAAAGTTATTACCCCAAAGGAATTCGCGGTTTGGCTTGCAAGCAATTATTACCGGGAATGAAACCATTATTAGAATGTATGCGTGAAATTTCCCAAGCTAGAAATAAATCTTTATCCCAGATTGCAATTAACTGGTGCATAAAGAAAGGAACTATCCCAATACCAGGCGCCAAATCTCCACAACAAGCACAACAAAATATCGGCGCCATCGGTTGGTTATTGGATAATGCCGAAGTTGAAGAGTTAGATAAAATTGCAGCCAGTTTAAATAAAAAGATGGTGCAAAATATCTTTCAAACTAAGTAATTTATTGATATTTCTTCTCGAATTAAAAAGACTGGCACCTCCCTCCGTACACCAAATAAAAAGAAAATAATGTAAAGAAATGTAACGATTTTCTCTAAGTCGCTAAACTATTGTGATACAACATAAAAGTAAAAATAAAGAAAATCTTAAGCTTTATATCTGAATCTATAAAAATAGATTAGGTCAATAGTTTTAGGTTAAGTGGTAAACGGTGCATTGGGTCTATAAGTACTGTTAGTTCCCGCTTGAGAAAATCAAAATTAATACTCGCTCTTAAAGTTAAGGTAGCTATGCGACAAGAATTAATGCTAGACCAAGCAACGTTATATCAACTAAAAATTTTTTACACAGTTGTGAAATTTGGCAGTTTTACTCGTGCAGGCCAAGAGCTATTTCTTTCCCAACCCGCAGTTTGTATGCAAGTGAAGAAATTAGCTCAAGCGCTTGGTTTAACGTTATTTGATAAAATAGGTAAAAATATCAGTCCTAGTTTAGCTGGAAAGGAATTAATCGCAACATGCGATAAAATCTTCAATACAATGGATCAGTTTGAAGAGAAATTGGCTGATTTACAAACTTTGAAGCAAGGTAAATTGCGATTATCAGGGTTAACGACAACGAAATATATTATTCCGTTTACTTTAGGAGAATTTAGCCAGCGATATCCAAATATAGATGTTTCGTTGAACTTGGCAAATCATTGCGGAATTGCTGAACGTATGGTAAATAATCTAGATGACTTATATATAGTCAGCGAAATACCAAAGTTTGTTGATGTTGAAAGTTACCCATTTTTTCAAGACGAGTTAGTTGTTGTCGCATCAACTTCTCACCCATTAGCTAAAGAAAAGAAGATTTCAATTAATCGTTTAAAAGATGAAGCTTTTATCATGCGTGAAGTTGGTTCCGCTACTCGTAATCAAGTGCAAAATATTTTTCTAGAGCATGATATTAATGTGCGAGTTAAGATGGAATTGAACAATAATGAAATGATTCAAGAGTTTGTTGCTGATGGTTTGGGAATTTCAGTTCTTCCTCGTCAATCTCTGATTTCAAACCCTATCACTCAACTTACAACTCTTGACGTTGAATATTTCCCAATCCGGCGCCAGTGGTATGTAGTATATCCAGCGAAAAAGTATTTATCTACGCTCGCCAAAACTTATTTGCAGTTTCTGCTAGAAATCTCCAGGGGTTGCTCGGATACTGAAATGAGTGGTTGTAAATTGATTTCAAATTACACTTTACACAATTACAGTTACAACCAATATATTGCAGCCTAGTACTGGTTTCTGATAATACAACATATTACGTGTTTATACAATATATATACTTGTAGAGACGTTACATGTAACGTCTCTACCTTTATTTATGCAGAATTTAGTGTATTATCTGAGGCATTTAGACAAAATGCTTGAATTTGCTTTTATAATCTAAATAATACTCAGTATTTCAGTGTTATTGATTGTGATAAGTATTTTTTTAGTTTATTCTTGGTAATCAAACGTAAACCCTGCAACATTTTTACCAAGAATTTCGTCAGATGAAAGGTGTTACCTTTATTGACTCGAAGTAAAATGCAGTTCAAAAAAATATACGTGTTTACGGCAGTGGCATCTATGCTACTGAGTTTTTGTTTTGGCTTACAAGCAGTGAAAGCGACTTCAGTAATCAATTCGGTTACGACAATTGTCAGCGATATGCAACCACCCCAAGATGCGGCGCCACATGGAGTTCCCAAACATTATAGTTGGGCAAATGGGCCTGAAATTGGTATGGGTAATAATCCTAAAGATTTTAAAGCTTTAATTGCGTGGGGACAGTTATATGAAGCAGAACAAGGTAATCCTGCTACCAATACGCGCGTTCAAATACGAAACATCAAAGCTTACTTTCTAAGCAAAGAAGATAATAAATGGCGCCTGCTGCAAAGTTCACCAGCAGTAGAAGGTTCAGCATATCGTGAAGATTTTGCAGGAGATGCAAATAAACAGGCAGATGTTCGTCCTGAATTTGATGGTAGTATTTCAGCAAAAGCCGGAGGAGGATATAACTATCATTTCTGGACTCAAGGTGGTCGAGCATTAATTAATCCTTCGGACATCGGTGGTATTTTCACCACTGTAGAAGCCAGATTAATTGTTGATGATGCAAGTCAACCCGATGACCGTTCACAAGCACGTTATCTACTGAATACAGGTGGAGACTACTGGCTTGACTTAACTACTGGTTGGGATAACTTTAAAACGAATGGTGGTATTGCAACAGGTAGATTTAAATACGTCACAACCGAATGGCAAGCATTTAATATGACTACCTTATCAGCAGAACAAATTCTTACAAATCCACCACCGCTAGAATAGTCAATGTAGGTCAGGCCGAAAAGCTTGACCACCAAATCTAACATAAAGTAATAAGTATCTTCACGCAAGTCAATTTTAGTTACAAAGTATATATTTAAGAGGTCAATTTGTATCGCTTTACTAACACAATATTTGTGTTTCTGATAACAAATTCATCTACATAATTATGCGTATCAAGCCAATTTATTTATTTCTTGTTGTAATCGCGATGATATTTAGTTTCGGCACCAGCCTAGACGCGCAGCAGCCAAGAATAAACTCGTTAGCGACAATTATTAGCGACATGAAATTACCGCATGATGCGGCGCCACACGGAGTTCCCAAACATTACAGTTGGGCACAAGGTCCAAGTCTTGGTATGGGAAATGATCCAAAGAATTTCAAAGCAATGATTGCATGGGGGCAATTATATGAAGCACAACAAGGAAACCCTGCTAAAAATACCCGCGTTCAGATACGAAACGTCAAATCTTATGTTCTTAGTAAAAAAGATAAAAAATGGCGCCTGTTGAAAAGTTCAATCGGAGTTGAAGGTGCAGCATACCGCGAAGACTTTGCAGGAGATGCAAACAAATCACCAGATGTTCGTAATGAGAAAGATGGCAGTGTTTCAGTTAAAGCAGGAGGTGGATATAATTACCACTTCTGGTCACAGAATGGAAGAAGTACTATAAACCCCAACGATATCGGTGGAGTATTTACCACCTGTCAAGCCAGACTAGTAGTAGACGATAAAAGAAAACCAAACGATACAAGGAGAGCCAATTACTTACTTAATATGGGTGGAGATTACTGGTTAGACCTAGGGGCGCCGTGGGATAATTTCAAAACTAACGGTGGAATTGGAATGGGCAGATTCAAATACGTAAGAACAAATTGGCAAGCATTCAACATGACAACACTCCCAGAATCCGAACTTCGCCGCAACCCCCCACCCATCGAGTAGGGTGCGTGACGCTACAACAAAGCCCCACTAAAAATTACAATCCCGTAGCGTCACGCACCATCTACTAAAAATTACAATCCCGTAGCCTTCACGCACCATCTACTAAAAATTACAATCCCTGAACGCACCATCCTTTATAATATAGTTTGAAAATTAAAAGTGGTTAAACCACAATGGAAGTAAAGCCACAACTAGTTAATCCGCAAGACTTTTCATGGTCTTTTTGGTACACTCTGCCTATTTACCCATTCGGCAGGCGCCAAACAATCCGTAAAGAGGTTGTAAAAGATACAGTTTGGACGTTTGACCAAATTCAAGGTATCTTCTATGTCGTCGTGCCTGTAAGAATGACAGTTATTAAGCTCAGTGAAGGCGGTTTACTCGTTTATGCGCCGATTGCTCCAACACCTGAGTGTATACGCTTAATCACTGAACTAGTAGAAAAGCATGGTGATGTAAAATACATTATATTGCCGACAATTTCAGGGCTAGAACACAAAGTGTTTGTAGGTCCATTTGCCCAATGTTTTCCATCGTCACAAGTTTTTGTAGCTCCTGGTCAATGGAGTTTTCCAATTAATTTACCATTAAGTTGGTTAGGTTTACCTACAAAACGTACTCACGTTTTACCACAAAATAGTCAAGAGGCGCCGTTTGCATCCGAGTTTGATTATGCAATACTTGGGCCAATAGAACTTGGCCCCGGTAGATTTGCAGAAGTCGCATTTTTCCATAAGCTTTCAAAAACACTTTTAGTAACCGACTCCATCGTTTCAATTCCTTCTGAACCACCTGCTGTAGTACAGTTAGACCCATATCCATTACTATTTCACGCAAGAGATAAAGCATTTGATAATATTGCCAACACAGTAGAAAACCGTCGTAAAGGATGGCAACGTATTGCTTTGTTTGCTTTTTACTTTCGTCCTAGCGTTCTTGAAGTTCCCAAATGGGGTGATGTATTTAAAGACGCATTCAAAACTACCGACCGTTCTAAAAAAGCTTATTTTGGTTTATACCCTTTTCAGTGGAGGTCTGACTGGCAACGTTGTTTTGATGCTTTACACGCAGATGGTCGCATCTTTGTAGCACCCATTTTACAAGCTCTTATCCTTAATCGGGCACCCATAGAAACACTTCAATGGGCGGATATTGTGGCACAATGGGATTTTCAACGCATTATACCTTGTCATTTGGAGGCGCCAGTCGCTGCAACACCATATCAATTTAGACAAGCGTTTGCATTTTTAGAAAAACAACCACTAACGAATACAGCTATTTTGCCCGAAGCAGATTTTCAAGTTCTGCGTGTAATCGATAATACTTTAGAAAAAGTACGAATAGTGCCACCCGCAAAAGAAAAGGTTTAATCGTCGAAAACAACACCTAAATTTTGCATAATATCCTTAATTGCTTGAAGTGCCTCCTCACTGGTATCGTGAAGAACAAGGATACTGCCTGTTTTCTCATTATATTCAACGCTATCAACAAAAGGTGGCGCCTGTAGATTTTCGACAATACGCTCTATTTCTTCTTGACTACGATGTTGAGGAGATATTTTAAATCTGGTTCGTCCAGGAGTACTACTTGTAACTTTTGTAGAATGTTCAGACATACTAATTTTGTTGTATTAATGCGCTTAATTAAATAATAATCTGTTTAACGATTAATAGATGTAACAGATATTTTGTCTGTTACATCAGTTAAAGTTATGCTATTTTGAAGCGTTCGATAATCCTTTTCATTGCTTCTTCAACATTCGCGCGGCTATTAAATGCAGAAATTCGGAAGTATCCTTCACCTGCTGCACCAAAACCTGAACCGGGTGTTCCAACAACGTTGCACGTGTGCAGCAATTTGTCAAAGAAGTCCCAGCTAGATAGATTATTTGGTGTTTTGACCCAAACGTAAGGTGCATTTACACCACCATACACAGAAATACCAGCTTCGGTAAGTTTCTCACGAATGATTTTCGCGTTCCCCATGTAGAAATCAATCAAAGCTTTGGTTTGTGCTTTGCCTTCATCTGAGTAAACTGCTTCGGCGCCGCGTTGTACTATATAGGAAACTCCGTTAAATTTGGTAGACTGGCGCCTATTCCACAGTTTCCATATTTCCACGTTAGAACCATCTAAAGCTTTTCCTGTTAGTGTTTTGGGTACAACTGTCAAAGCGCATCGAGTTCCGGTAAAACCAGCATTTTTAGAGAACGACCGAAATTCTATCGCACAATCACGGGCGCCTTCGATTTCGTAGATAGAATGAGGAATATCAGGGTCATTAATAAACGCTTCGTAAGCTGCATCGAAAAATATTATTGAACCGTTCCTAAGCGCATAGTCAACCCAAGCTTTTAGGTGTTCTTTACTGGCAGTGGCGCCTGTAGGATTATTAGGGAAGCAAAGATAAATCAAATCAACTTTCTGCTCAGGAATTTGGGCAGTAAAGTTATTATCGGCAGAAATTGGTAAATAAACTAAACCACCATATTCACCTTTTTCATTCGCATCCCCCGTATGTCCTGCCATGACATTTGTATCTACATACACAGGATACACAGGGTCAGTTACTGCGATAGTGTTGTTATTTCCAAAGATATCTAAAATATTACCGCAGTCACATTTAGAACCATCAGAAATAAATATCTCAGAAGCGTCAACATTACATCCGCGCGTTTGAAAATCATGCTGGGCAATTTTGTCTCGTAACCAAGCATAACCTTGTTCAGGCCCATACCCTTTGAAATCTTCTCGATTCCCCATGTCCTCAACTGCCTTAATCATCGCATTTCGGCAAGCTTCAGGTAAAGGTTCCGTAACATCACCAATTCCCAACCGAATAATTTTAGCATTACTGTTTGCTTCAGCAAATGCGTTGACCCGACGCGCGATCTCTGGAAACAGATAGCCAGCTTTGAGTTTGAGGTAATTATCGTTAATTGTTGCCATGTTGGATAGCTAAGACACCTAAAAAAATTAGTTTACCGCGCTTCGCAATCCTGTGCTTATTTGCAACCGTAGCACAGGCGTCTCGCTTGTGCAGTGATATATTTTTACCACAGAGGCGCGGAGGACACAGAGGGCAAGAGAAATGAACCACAAAGACACAAAGGGCACAAAGGAAGAATTATTAAGAATTCCGTTGGGATTTTTGCTTTTCTAGTTTTGTCCAGAGCGCTTCAGTTCCAGGTTTACGAGGTGTAGTAGCAATCTGCTCAAAGTGTTCGCGATTTTTTTCTTCCCAATATTGACTAATTTCTTCTCTAGTTTGTAAAACTTCTTGATATTCAGCTTCTAGCTGGGCAGCATTTGCCGAAATATAAGACATAGCAGCGTTAATTTGTTCGTCTGCAAGATTAAACTTATCGCGAATTAATTTTGGTGGGTAGCTAGCTTTCAAAAAATCCATAACATCGTAGATAGTAATACGGCTGCCCGCTATACTTAACCCACGTTCTGTACGAATTATTGATGGTTGACCAGTGGATGCTAATGACATAATCAGCACATTCTATTAAATTCTCTTATATTAGCAGAAGACAAGACTATATAGCAGTCCTAAATGATCTGTAAAAAATTATATCCACGTAGAGACGCGATTTAATCGCGTCTCTACAACGTGCAATTTTTAGGTATAAAGATTTTGGTTAAATTGATTAATGTGATACGTTTACAGCATTGCTGAAGCCAAATGTGTTACCAGATATAGCTTCTACTGAGATATCAATGTTAATCTAACTTGGCTTTCTGTCCTGTTTTATATAAGCAAGATGCGAAATTTATTTTAATTCTATCGGAAATAAGTAATGAAGAAACGCTTAAACGCAGTAATCTTAATTTCTACTGTCATTGCTAATTCAGTGTTATTACCTCAAGCTTTGGCTAGCTTTAATGGAAAACTATCGGTGCGTGTTGATGGAATCAAATCTCAAAAAGGACAGATTTGTCTAAATGTTTTTGCGAACAGCAAAGGGTTTCCTGATAACGGCAAGCTTGCGGTGCTTTCTCAGTGTGTAAAAGTCACAGAAACTTCTCAAACAGTTACTTTTCCTAATTTGAAAGCCGGAAATTATGCTGTTACCGTAATTCACGATACCGTTGGTAATGGCGCCCTCAAGCGCAATCCTCTTGGCATCCCCACAGGAGGGTTTGGTTTTTCTAATAACCCAGCAATACGTTTTGGTCCACCCAAATTTGGTGATTCGACTGTATTTGTTGCAGGGGTAAATACAAATATCCAAATTAAATTGCAATATTTACTTGGTGGTTGATTCAGAATATAATAAAGCAAAAAAGGAGGCGCAGTAATGCCACAAATTATAATTGTAGGGGCAGGCCCAACTGGCGCCACGCTGGCTTTACTTTTAGTCAAACGTGGCATTACTGTGTCGTTAATCGAAGCAAGTACAGATTTTCATCGAGTGTTTCGCGGTGAAGGATTAATGCCAAGTGGCTTGGATGCCCTTAAACAAATGGGTTTATCTGAAATACTAGAGCAAATACCGCATCGCTCCTTTGATGCTTGGGAAGTTATATTAGGCAAAAAAACACTTTTCCGCGTTGCTGAACCAATGGAGCCGAATTCTCCACCCTGTACATTAGTATCACAACCGCCTTTACTGACAGCTTTAATTGAACAAGCTCAAACATACCCAGAGTTTGAGTTTATTCAGGGATTTCCTGTAAAAGATTTATTACGGGTTGATGACCGGGTAGCAGGTGTTAAACTTAGCGATGGAAGAGAGATTTTCGCCGACCTTGTAATTGGTGCAGATGGTCGTAACTCGGTTATACGTCAACGCGCGGGTTTACATTTAGAAAAACAACCCAAAGATATAGATATTCTCTGGTTCAAACTTGCAGACAGTCCTAAGTTTATTGAGAATACATTTTATGCGGTTTCTAACGGTGATAAAAGCTTTGGTCTTTTTCATGGAGCAGAGGAAGGTAAGCTACATTTATCTTGGATATTGTTTCCAGATAAATCACAATATGAAATCGACCAAAAACCTGCACAGTGGGCGCCCATTTTTGCTTCAGTGGCACCATCGTGGATGGCTGAACATATTGTAAAAAGCGCAGATACTATCGAACGACCGATAAAACTATCAGTGGTAGTTGGTCGTTGTCCTTCTTGGTATGCACCTGGTGTAATGCTTCTTGGTGATGCTGCACATCCAATGTCACCTATCCGCGCGCAAGGTATTAATGTTGCACTGCGTGATGTAATTGTCACCGTTAATCATCTTGTCCCATTATTACAAGCAAAAGCTACAGGCGCCGAAATTGATGCAGCACTTGCAAACATTCAAGCCGAACGTACACCAGAAATTATCCGCGCGCAGCAACTCCAATCTGAAGAAGCAGACCAAGCTGAAATTTTACGTAAGTACGCATTTATACGTCCAATTCTATTTTTTGGCGCCCGCTTATTACGTAAAAAAATCCGCCACAACTGGGTTGAACGTCAGCATGAAATGCGCGTAGGCGTTACTCAAGTAAGTTTAATAGTGTAAGTAATAGGTTGATGGGATAGAATACTAATGGCGCAAATTCGAGGGTCGGATACTTTGGTATCTATCGGCACGAATGTTAGTAATGACATTATATATATGGTCGTTTGCTTCACCCAAAGTTGCTAGCAAGTGGGCACTAAGTTCTAAAGCAGCTTCAAATTCTGGCTGCACTACTTCCTTGGCGCCCATTTGAGTTAGCACATCAATTTCGCTATTGTAATGTGAGCGCGCGATTACATCCAAAGAAGGTGCAATTTTTAATGCTCGCTCCAGAAGTAAACGAGTACTGGAAGGGTCGGGAAGTGCTATTGCTAAAGCTTTCGCATTTTGAAGATGAGTTTTTTCTAAGACTAGCTCCGAATCAGCATCGCCATAAATATAGGAAATTTGCTGCATTCTCAAACTTTGAATTGCAGCTTCACTATTCTCTATTACTAAAATTGGGTATCCTTGATTTTGAAGTATTTTAACAATAATTTGCCCAACTCTACCGTAACCAGCGACAACAACATGACCGCTTATTGTTTCGGGGATTGATAAAAGTATTGGCTGTGCAACGTTTTGTAGATGCTTTCTCAAAAAAGGTACTTGGGTAAATTTATCGGCAAGGTAAGCAGAAATATTAAGCCAGATAGGGGTAAGTACCAGCGTAATAGCTGTTGTACCCAATAAAAGTAAATAAGTTTTTTCTGGAATTAATCCCTGTTGCAAACCAGCTAATGCCAGTACAAATGAAAACTCTCCGATTTGATTAATTCCTAAACTTGTAATAATTGCAGTTTTGATAGAGTAGCCAAATTTTAGAATAATTGGTAAAATAATCATTGCTTTACCCAACATCACTAACGTAACTAAACCTAGTATTAACCCAAAATTTTGGAGTAAAACACCTGGATTAATTAGCATACCAATTGAGGCAAAGAAAAGACACGCAAAAGTATCTCGTAACGGTAAAATTTTTGCTAATGCATAGTCAGAATAATCAATTTCAGAAACCATTAAACCTGCAACAAAGGCGCCTATTTCTATCGAAAGACCGAGTTTTCCTGTAATTAATGCCACTCCTAAACATAATGCAATTACTGATATTAAAAATAACTCAGTATTTTCCGTCGCCGCTACTCGCCTTATTAACCCAGGTACTATCCAACGTCCAAACCCTATAGCTAAAACTAAAAAAATTATAACTTTTAATAAAGCGGCGCCGACTGCAAATACAATACTGTTAGGTTCATTTAAAGCAGGTAATAATGCTAACATTAACCCTAGTACCAAGTCTTGAGCAATTAAAATCGCTAACATGACTTGACCGTGAAGAGTATAAGTTTCTCCTCGTTCTGCAAGCGTTTTTAATACTACAGCAGTCGAAGAAAACGAAAGAACAACCCCCAAAAAAATACCCTGAACAACTCCCTCAACCCAACCTGTTAAAATCGCAAGAAATGCAACAACAGCAGTAGTCAAACCTATTTGCAGTAAACTACCCCTCAAAGCAATATCTTTAACCCTTTTCAATTCAGAGAGGGAAAATTCAACTCCTAGCGCAAACAACAAAAAAGCGACACCAATCGTAGCAAGAGACTGAATTCGCGTCACATCACTAAGAAGTTTAAAACCAAACGGTCCAACAACCATTCCACTAACTAAATAACCAAGTAAAACAGGTTGACGCAATCGATTTACTAAATATCCTCCAAAAGCCGAAGTTGCCAAAACAGTTGTGAAATCTAAAATTAAACTATGTTCTGCTGCCATTATTTTTTGCTTTTGGTATAATTTGTCACCCTATTTATCACAAGACTTCTACTTGCTTAACTTTCTAATTTACCAGACAAATTTGAGGAACTTGTGAGTAATTTTACATTAGTACTCAAGTTCTTAAATGCGATTAACTTGTAACCACATCTCTAAACTGGTTAATAACCAAAGTTTAACACCGTATCTTCTCCATGTATCACCACGATAGTTAAGCCAATCTTTGATTACACTTTGATTAAAATACGGCGCCGTCATTGCGTTTCTATTTAATAATAAACTTCTGGCTTCTTGCTGCCAATATTTACGAAAACCTAACTGTACTGGTACCATCATGCCACTTTTAGGACGGTTGATAATGGCTTCGGGTACTATATCTGCTACTGCTAGCTTTAAAACTGCTTTTTCTTCGACCCCAGATAATTTATACTCAGGAGGTATTTGCATACTTAAATCTACTACTCGTTGGTCGAATAAAGGTGAAAGTCCTAATAATCCTGCTGCTTGAGTAATATTATTTACTTTTGTTAAAATTTGATCGGCGCCTTTATACTTAATATTAATCGCCATTAATCTATTTAAATAATTATCTTTTGAGTATAAGTCATCTATAAATACTGATGGTGCATTATTAACAGCTTTCAATACGTCTGGTTTTAATAATAACGCTAAATCAGGAGCGCATTTTTGAAAAGATGTTAAATAAGCCTGTAAAGTATTTTGATTTGTCACCGAACCATATAAATTATTAATCAACATCGGTTGATTCTTTGGCCCACCGAAACAAGGATCTCCACCTTCACCATTGAGTATTGTTTCAACATATTCGCGCGCGAGTTGAGCTATTAATAAATTTGGTACCGTTAAAGGATCACCTATCGGGTCATCTAAATATGTCATCACTTCTGGCAAACGTTCCCACATATCTTTAAAGGTAATTTCGAGAATGTGGTGCTGAGTTTGACAATATTGAGCTACCAAACTAGAAAATTCTAACTCGTTCGGACATTCGGCGCCAAAGTGTATTGAAAAAGTATGAACTGGTGCGTTGTGAAGCTTACTTACAAGTGCAGTTACACTACTAGAGTCTAAACCACCCGATAACAAAACTCCCACAGGTTGATTTTGAGGTAAATATTCTTGAATAATTTGGTCTAATAGTTGCCTTAGCTTTTCCCCATGCCATGATAATGGTTTATCAGTATTGGTAATTTGCTCTTGAAGTTGCCAAAAGGAATGAGTTTCCCCTGAAGGTAGTTGTGATAACTTTAGAACTGTCCCAGGACGCAATTCTCTAACATCATTCCACAAAGTCCTATGCCCAGGTACAAAAGCACAGCACAAATAATCACGTAATGCTACTACATCTAAATCTTTTGAACGATATGGTGCAAGTGTTCTTAAAGTAGGCGCCAACCAACGAGTTGAACCAGTAGCAGTATAGTAAATAGTACGCGAGCCAGTACAATCGCGCCCCGAATATAAAATTTGTTCTTCTTTATCCCAAACTACCAGTCCAAACATACCAACTAGTAGTTTGAGACACTCAAAACCTAACTTTTCCCAAAGCTGTGCAATTAATTGAAGGTCATTATTAGTATCAATACCATAAGCAACACTCAACTCACGCCGATTACTCAACCAGACATCACCAACTACAACAAACCGTCCGTTAGAACTAAACGCAACAGCTTTACTATCGGGTGCAATAACTATAACTTTATTATCTCTCCAAAATATATTATCTATCGATGAGTCTACATAGCCATAACCTATCTGCCAGGTTTTGGCTACATTGGTAGGTGCAGCTATAGATTTACGGTTAAAAAAAGCGTTGAATAACATAATGCCGAGTAGGAACGAATAATTTCCACATAAAGCAATCCTTATATAATCTAACTCAACATTACTTATAAAAAATACACAAGTTAAATCCACAATTAAATGCTTTCATTACCGTGACTGAACAAGAAGCAGTCTTAAATATTTGCACAACATATTCAAATTGAGGTTCACGAGGCATATATTAAGCCCTAAGAAGTTAATAGTAGGTAAAGGTTATTCTAAGAAACGCGCGTTTTTTACGGAATTGAAGCAAGCTGTCCTGTAGTCACGTTTAAAAAATATGTTATGAAAGCTATCTCTTGCTTTGCTATTCACAGCTTATATTATCTTGCTCACAATATAATCACTCCCTGTGTCAAGGATTCTATGAATCAAAGATTAACTCAAGAACAACTTAACCGGATAATCGCCGAACTAGGGCGCCTCAAAGAGCGTCGCGAACAAGAACTTGAGCCAGAACAAGTAAAACAAATACTTGACGAATTAAACTTACCACCTGATTTACTTGGTGAAGCGATGACACAAGTCGCGCGCAGTCAACTTTTGGAGGCTTCCCAGCGTCGCAATAAGTTGATTTTGGGTTCTGTTGCTGCAGCTTTGGTAGTAATTATAGGTAGCGGAATATTATTTTCACAGCAGCGTAGTGATACTTTAGCTCGTGTGACTGCACAAAGCGATAGAGTTGACCGTAATAATTCTGAGCTATTTTACCGTGTGACTCTTAAAGAGGCGCCTGTTGGTCAAAAATTAAATTTATCTTGCAATTGGATAAATCCTAGCGGACAGATTGTCAAGCAAAATAGTTACGAAACAAAAAGTATTACTACATCTGTTTGGGATACTCACTGTAAATATACACTTAACTCCGGCGCCGAAACTGGCAAATGGAAAGTACAGATGTTATTAGATGGTAGGACGCTTGAAGAGGAAAGTTTCGAGGTAAAGTAATTTACGCTATATGGGCAGCATCCTACTAGATAATTATCACTTTGTTGGGTATTGGGGCTATGATTCTCACCAAGAGCTTGTGTCACTATGTCGTAAAATTAAAAAGCAACATCACAAGCTTTTATCTAATACTCAGCACTCATCACTCAGCACTCAGTACTTAACATGGAATATTGTTTCGCTTTCAGCATCGGGGATGCATGATTTTTCTGACGCATGGGTACGTCCCGAAGATAGTACTTTAGTTTTGGGTAGAGAACCGTTTGGACGAGTTCCTTTATATTGGATGCAGCAAGGACAAGTAATTTGGTTTGCTTCCCAAGTACAATTACTTTTACCACTTATACAGGCGCCTGAAGTTAATATTAATGCGCTCTATGGATATCATTGTTTTTCATACGTTCCTACCCCGGTAACTCCAGTTAGCCAAATTCATGCTATAGAAGCAGGTTACGAGTTAAGTTGGAATTATAATAATAATAAAATTACTTTTCTGCAAAGAAAGCAGTTATTTCAATGGCAGCAGGCGCCAGATTTAATTTATGATGAAACTGATGCTGTTAAAGAATTACAAGTTTTACTAAAAGACGCTGTAAATCGTCAAATAAGTGATTTAAACGATGAACCTGTAGGAGTCTGTTTATCTGGTGGGTTAGACTCTTCTATTATTGCAGCATTATTAGTACAAGCAGGGGTAAAAGTTAAAGCTTATACTGTTGATTTTGGTAATGCGGGTATTCCCGAATATCCTTATGCAGAACAAGTTGCACAATATCTGAATATACCCTTAGTCAAAGTTGATGCTAGTCCTGGTAATATTCAAAAAGCTTTGATACCTACAGTTAAAGCGCTTGATTTACCTTTTGGTGATGGTGTAACAGTACCTTTGTATCTTTTAGCGCAAGCTGCTAGTCAAGAAACTAAGGTAATATTTAATGGTGAAAATGGCGACCAGTTATTTGCTGGTTGGACAAATAAACCTTTAATTGCCGCAGCTATTTATCAAGCTCAACACCCTGATAAAGAAGAAAGTTTTATTCGCCAATATCTTCGGACTTTTCACCGTCTTTGGGGTTATGAAGATATTGTTTATCAATCTAGTGTACGTCATCTAATTAATTCATCTTATGTTGAAGATTGCTTACAGGAGGCACTTGATACTCAGTATAGTGATGAGTTAATGCACCGCTTACGACGCGCTTCGCTGATGCTCAAAGGCGCCCAAAATATTCAGCCAAGGGCTACTAATATTGCGTTTTCGCAAGGTTTGAAAGTGCGTTCTCCTTTTTGTGATTTACCGTTAACGCAGTGGACATTTCGGTTGAGTAGCAAATTAATGCTGCAAGGTAGTTGTGAAAAGTATATTCTTAAACGCGCGGTTGATGATTGGCTACCGAAACAAATTGTTTGGCGCCAAAAACGCGGTATGGGAGTACCGTTAACTTCTTGGTGTTTACACGAATTTTGGTATAAGTTAGGTGATTGGTTAAATCCTGGTATTTTACGTAATGAAGGTGTTTTTCAGCCAGATATTGCAGCAAAAATTGTCAGTGGAGAATTTAGTGCTGCTATTAGTGGGCGCCGTGTTGGCGAAGTTTTATGGTTACTAATAATGTGGGAGTTATGGCGAGTTCATGTGTTTGGTGAATCTGGTAAAAAAGAGTTGAATCATCCGTTTATATTACCTCGTAATGTTTGGAGATTTTATAATAAATGCAAAGTATAATGAAGGAAGTATTAGATATATATGGCTCTCCTCTATATATATATGATGGAGATAAATTGCGGCAAACGATTAAATATATTAGTACGTCTGTTATGTATGGTAAGACGCAGTTTAGGTTTGCGAGTGTGACTAATGGGAATTTGTCTTTACTCAAAATTTTTAAAGATTGTGGGTGGGGACTTCATGCTAATACTCCTGGAGATGCTTATTTAGGTTTACAAGCTGGGTTTAGTCCGGAGAAGATTGTTTATAGTGGTAGCAATCTTAATTGTGATGAGATGTTAGAGGTGTTGGAGTGGGGGGTTAGGACGTTTAATTTGGATAGTGTTTCTCAGTTGGAGGTTTTTTGTCGGGTTTATGGTTTGTGGAATGAACCACAAAGGACACAAAGGACACAAAGGGAAGAGGTTAAGTTGGGGTTGCGTTTGAATTTTCCTGAGTTGACGGGTGATAGTCGTATTGGTGTACATCCATTGGAGTTTGGGAAAGCTTGTGCCAGAGCGCTTGATGTGGGGTTGAAGATTAGCGGGTTACATTTTTATCGAGGTAGTGGTACTAATGCAACTTCTGCTTTTACTCAAGCTATTGATACTGTTATTGATATTGCAAGAGTTTTACCTGATTTTTCATATTTGGATTTTGGTGGCGGGTTTGGTTATCCTTATCGTCATGGTGGTGCCGCTTTTGACTGGGAGTTGTTTGGTGCTGAATTAACTCGTTATTTAGAGAATTTAGATATAAGTATTGAATTGGTTATTGAACCTGGTAGAGCAGCAATTGCCGGATGTGCTACTTTACTTGCTAAAGTTGTATCGGTGAAATGGCAATCAGATAAACAAATTATTGGTGTTGATACGACTGTGGCTAATTTAAGTGTGCCTAGTGTTCATGGTGGTTATCGAGAAATTGTTTGTTTATCTTCTACGTCTTCTAATTTATTTCAAACAGATGTTTGTGGCAATACTACATACTCGCGCGATTATTTAGGTAAAAACTGTTTGTTACCAGCATTACAAATAAATGATATTATTGCTATTTTAGATGTCGGCGCCTATGGATATGCAATGTCGTCGCACTTTTTACATCGTCCTAGACCCGCAGAAGTGTTGCTGGAAAACGGCAACCACCGTTTAATTCGCAAACGTGAAGATTACAGTGTCTTATTAGGAAATCAAATTATCTAAATACTACTAAAAAACTATGAAGTGCATTAACTGCGGAACTGACAATAATCTCAAAGACAGAACTGCAAACTACGGTAAATGTTCAAACTGCGGTCATCTCTTCGTCTTTGAACCGACAAGCATGGGTGCCATCAAGTTAACAGACCCAATGTTTGCTAAAGCTATTAGCGATATTTCTGTAAATAACACTCTGTTCTTTACACCTAAGCAGATGTTTTATTTATTAGATAGTAGATTTAGAAAAAAAGCGTTTAATCGCGTTGGTTTTGGTAGTGTTTACATTTTTGGTTTGATATTTTTTACTATTTTTACTAGCTCTTTAGGAGGTACACTTGGAACTTTAATTTTAAATTTTATTTATCAAATAATTACTATTACAATTCTCATTAAAAATACAAACTCTCCAAAGTTGAATGCTGCAAGTCGGAAAGGAAGCGCAAAATCACTAATATTTGTAGGAGTAATGACTTTAATCAGTGGTATTTTTTATGGTGTTCAAATTAATTCATTTCTTGTATATGTGGTAGCTGTACTTTTGGGTATGTTTTCTATATATAAAGGCGCCACTTTGCCAAATCAAACCACCATAGCCCAAGAATTTCTAATTGGTGAATCAGCTTATCAAGACTGGCTTAACCGCTGGCAGGAAGTTAATGGCAATATTCAAAAATTACTTACGGCGCCGGAAGAACTGAATAATCAAGCTACCCCTATTAACTCAGATGTTACAGCATACAGCTTTGATAGATTAATCGTTTGTGACAGTGCAGATGTAGCGCAATTTTTAATCGCTAATAACTTTCACTTTGAAAACAACTGTGCCATCCTTAGTATTACAGGTTATCCAGAAAGCATATTTCAAACCACAATGGATATGCTACGACGCAATCCGGAATTAAAAGTTTATGCATTACATAGTTGTACACCAAGAGGCTTAGGTTTAGTCAACCGTCTCAAAACAAGTTCAAACTGGTTTCAAAACAGCAATGTTGTCATTATTGATATGGGTATAACACCTCATCAAGTGATTGCCGCGAAAAAGAATATATTCATTGAAACGTCACCCCAATCAGCAAGCGAAGCAAGCCAACTATCCAGCGAAATTTGTAATAATCTCTCACCTGAAGAATTACAATGGCTACAAGCAGGCAACTTCGTGAACCTAGAATCCTTCAGACCACAACAATTAATTCAAATCATCCAACGCGGAATCGCTAATACCCTAAATTTAGAAAGCGATGGCGGTTTATTAGTAGTTGGTAGTCCGGATACTTACATATATACAACCGAGAGCTTTGGGTAGCACGAGTCGCAATTATGTCGGATCTTGTTCCTGGACCCAACCTACGATAAATAATTACAATAATTAAATAGAATTTACTTATTTCAACATAAATTTTTTGCAAACGAAAAATAAAAGTTTGGTTTAATTTTTAACTGAGTAGTACTTATATACATAAAAAACAATATGATGTTACTCATTACATTCAAAACTGATTAGGGAATCGCCCATTAAATGACCAAGTTTATACATGACCAATTTAGTAAAGATTATTTGGAAGCATTACTGGCGCCATCGGGAAAAGTAGAATCATTTGCGCGGGTAAGAGGAGAAGTCAAGTTAATTGATGTCTTGTTCATGCCCGACTCACAACAAAAAGCCAACTTACAGCCACTTGGTCTACTTGGGTAAATTGCACAATACCCAGCAATTCTCGAACCTTACCGAAATGCAGCAACAGCAGACGAGATAGAAGATTGTCTGCTAAAGCAACTAGAAGTAAAGGGTTCTTTACGACGCAAGGCCAAAAGGAAGAATAAAAAATTAAAATCAAGAGAAATACCGAAAGTATGGATAATCACACCAACAGCATCTAAAACAAAACTATCTTACTTCGGCGCCAGTCCTAGAAGAGGCTGGCCGAAAGGAGTATATTTTTTAGCACCAGGTTTACGAGCAGCGATAGTTGTTGTCCATCAACTGCCCAAAAAACCCGAAACGCTGTGGTTGAGAGTTCTTGGACGTGACAAAGTTCAACAACGAGCAATTGACGAACTTGAAGCATTACCAGAAAACAACCCTTATAAAGAAATAAGTTTAGAATTGTTGTACAACTTGCGTAACAACTTGGCAACTATAAAAAATCCAAATGATACTGACAGGGAATTAATTATGAGACTGGCGCCACTATACCAACAAGAAAAAGAACAAATTCAACAACAAAGCCGTCAAGAAGGGCGGCAAGAAGGGCGGCAAGAAGGTCGTCAAGAAGAACGACGCACTACAATCGAAAATTTATTACGAGTTCGTTTTGGTTCAATAGATAACGAACTTCAAGCGATTGTAGAAACAATATTACCGCTGTCACCAGAAGAATTTACTCCTTTGCTGATACAACTATCGCGCGAGGAGTTATTAGCTAGGTTTGAAAGACAATCTTAAGCTTGAGTTGAGACGCGCACCCATATTATACATAAAAGCTAAAAAGGTCGAAGGTAAATAACTTCGGCTTTTTTAAGCTATGTTATACCTGGTTCTCTACATGATGAAGTATATGAAGTGTATTCATGCAGAATTTTCTTTTTGATGTCGCTTGTCGTCAAAAACTTTTCTGCAACCAGTCAAAAATTTGATCTAATTGGCTTAAAGTTACTAAACCATACTGCCAAAGAACTATTGGTAGTAAACTTGGAGTTTGCTCTATGTGGCGTAATGCCAATTGCAAATCATTAACTGGAATTGCCAGGTCTTTCTGCAAAAAGCTGATCAAATCAATCATTCTAGTGGTTTCCATAGTTATTACCCCTCATGAATGCTGTATTGTCAGATTATGTCAAAAGTTTGAGGAAGTTGTGAGGATGCCAATTTTTTTAGGTTTTGTAAATACTTTTTCAATGTAAAGCAGCTTGTTTTAAGTCTTTAAACCTCTTTTTGTAAAAAAATGTAAATATTCTTGTTTTTTTAAAGTTCGTGCATAAATCTCACTTCTAACTCTGGAGATAGATATGTAAACCAAATTAACTAACCCCAACTTAAGGGCGTGGAGGTACACCATATATCCATATATATATATATAAATACAACCCAAATTTCTGAATAGTGCATAACTAAGTTCCCCTGAGAAATAGTTTCTTCTAGAACTAGGTGTCTACATGGAAACCAAGTTTAGCGCTACTCAAGATGATTTATGTAGATATGTAAATCTTTGTGAGTGGAGGAAGCGCAATTATGGCTGAAACGATTGGCACACGAACAAAGAAGAGGATTTTCACTATGACTCTCGAAGACCTGGCAGTATTAGCTCAACAAGCTGCAATTAAAGCGTCCGATGGTTCGTTAGATAAAAAAGCACAATTACAAGCATCGTTAGATAAGCAAGTAGCACTGACCAAGCTTTTTGGTGAGTTAACAACTAAGATAGATAGTTTATCCAAACCTCAGAATGATGCATCAAGATATATCTATGAAGAAGCTCTCCAAGAGACTTACTTATATATTTGTAAGAATATTGATAAGTATGACCCAACAAAAGGTTCAATTATGGGATGGGTTGTATTTATATTGAAAATGCGAAAAATAAATTCTTTTAACTCGATTAATTGGGATATTATGTCTACCTACACGTATACAGGTAATGGAGACGAATTCGATATATATGATATTTACACTCCTATTAACTTAAATCCTCTTCCTTCTGAAAAATTACTAGAGTTTATCAAGGAAGACCCCGAAGGATTATTACAACGCGCGCTATTTAATCGAAATTCAAATGCGAGCTTTCAAGCTATCTTACTTAAGAAAATTGAGTCAGATAAATCTTGGGAAGAAATAGCTCAAGAATTTAATCCAGAAGCGACGCACGGACCAATTTACAGTTTCTACCAAAGATGTTGTAAAAAGTTTGCACCTTATTTCACTAAGTATCTTTGCGAGTAAATGCGATATGGAGACAGCAATGGATTCTAAACAATCTAATCTAATTACAATACCTATCGATGGTAGAATGATTGCAACTGCTGAAAAAACTAGTTTGCAGTGCCGCAATCAAAAAAAAGCCCGTCAAGTATATTTAAATACTTTAGCTGTTCTCGCAGTTGACTTTTACTGCCAGTGTATGGATATTGAAACCGATATTACTAAAAGTTCTGGTTTGAATAATATTTTACTTTCTTTAATGGATACTGCTGGTTTATTTATCAAGGATAAGGGATTATTAGAATGTCGTCCTGTACTTACTCAAGAAGACTTTTGTTATATTCCTGCTGAAGTTAGAGAAGACCGTATTGGCTATATGGTGATAGAGATCAATGAGGTTGAAAGAAAAGCTACTATATTAGGTTTTATTCAATTAGTCCACAATCAAAAGTTATATTTAAATAGTTTACAATCACTTGAAGATTTTCTAGTTTATCTCAATAAATTTGTAACTACGCAAGTCGGCGCCTAATTGTAACGTGAATACAGCAAACTCTATATTTTGGACAGGGTTTAATCTTTACTACTAAACCAAACATTTTTATTTGTTCATGTTTGTTTTGGTTTCTGTAAGGGAATAATAAAGATGCATCCAAAGTATCGCTTTCTTACAGGAGCTTGCTGCTATGCCTTACTCGTCGAAGTATCGCATCAATCCCAACTGGATTCATCGTATACCAATACCACTACGATCAGTTTTGATTGTACCATTTGTACTGCAAATCTTTGCTGCCGTTAGCTTAACAGGATATCTCTCTCTTCGCAATGGTCAGAAAGCGATTAATGATTTGGCTTCCCAATTACAGCAAGAAATGAGCCAGCGCGCGAGTCAACACTTAGAGCATTACTTGTCTCAACCAAAAATTATCAACCAACTCAACGCCAGTGCCGTAGAGTTAGGAATAATTGATTTAGAAAATCTACCGCAATTAGGGCAGCATTTTTGGAAGCAAATGCAGGTGTTTAATGTGGGCTACATCACCTACACTACTATTAAAGGCAATTATGCAGCAGCAGGCTATTACCTAGATCCAAAGAAAATAACTATAGATGAAATTTCTGCGGCAACTGGGGGAATGTATAAGACGTTTGAAACTGATAGTCTCGGTAATCGAACGAAGTTATTTTCTTCACAGCAGTATGCACCAGAGCGCGACCCCATTTTTATAGAAACAGCCCAACGCAAAAAACCAACATGGAGCCAGATTTTTGCTTGGCAAATGGATCCAATCGTTTCAATTTCGGCAGGTTATCCAGTATTTAAGCCAAATGGTGCGCTTAAAGGTATCTTTACCGTTGATTTACGTCTAACACAAATTAGCGATTTTCTCCGCACAATCAAATCAAGCCCCTCAAGCCGCATTGCAATTCTAGAACGTGACGGCAGTCTTGTTGCTATTTCTGCCCCAGAACAACCTTTTCGAGTGGTGAATAATCGCGCGCAACGGTTCAAGGCGGTAGAAGCCACTGACCCTCTGATTCGCTCTACAGCTCAACATCTTCAAAAGCAGGGCATTAGTCTAATTCAAACAACTCAACGACTCGAATTTAACTTGAATGGAGAACGTCAGCTAATTCAAGTTACTCCTTGGCGAGATAAGTTAGGAATTGATTGGCTCGTTGTAGTTGCTGTTCCTGAATCTGATTTCATGGCACAAATCAATGCCAACACGCGCGCTACGGTTTTGCTTTGCTTCGGTGCATTAGTGTTTGCAACCCTCGTAGGTATCTATACTTCTCGTTGGATAACCCGTCCAATTTTAAAATTGCGCCAAGCAAGTGTTGCTATTGCCTCTGGAGAACTCGAACATACGGTTGAAGCTAGCAGCATTAATGAATTGGAAGGTTTAGCGCACTCGTTCAACCAAATGGCAATACAACTCAAAACCTCCTTTACAGAACTTGAAGCGCGCGTCATTGAACGTACAGTAGAACTTCAAAAAGCCAAAGAAAGCGCCGATAGTGCAAACCAAGCCAAAAGCGAATTCCTCGCCAATATGAGTCACGAGTTACGAACCCCGCTCAACGGCATCCTTGGCTATGCTCAAATCCTACAGCGCAGTGAACCTCTGACTCCCAAAGGACGCAACGGTATTGACATTATTTACCAATGCGGCGCCCATCTGCTCAACTTAATTAACGATGTTCTTGACCTTTCTAAAATCGAAGCCCGCAAACTAGAACTTCACCCCGTTCCCTTCCACTTTCCTTCCTTCTTGCAAAGTGTAATCGAAATTAATCGCATCCGCGCAGAACAAAAAGGGATTGCTTTTGATTTTCAAGCCGACTCTCAATTACCCGTAGGTGTTTACGCTGATGAAAAACGCTTGCGTCAAGTGCTAATTAATTTACTAGGCAACGCGATTAAATTCACCGACAAAGGTAGTGTTAGTTTAAAAGTTGAATCTATCGACCAAAAAATTCGCTTTCAAGTACAAGATACAGGCGTTGGGATGCCCGCATCTCAAATCGAAAAAATCTTTCTACCCTTTGAACAAGTTGGTGACACTAAAAAGCAATCTGAAGGTACGGGACTAGGACTAGCAATTACTCAAAAAATTGTCTCGTTAATGCACAGCGAAATTAATGTCCAAAGTATTCCATGTGAAGGAAGCACCTTCTGGTTTGACGTGGAACTTTCTATAGCTGAAAATTGGGCTGCTGCTTCTAGAGTTGTGCAACAAGGAGCAATTAAAGGATATTCTGGCTCCAAACACAAAATATTAGTTATCGATGACCGTTGGGAAAATCGTTCAGTATTAGTTAATCTCCTCGAACCCATCGGCTTTTCGATTATCGAAGCCAGTAATGGACTCGAAGGTATCGAACAAACCCTTCTAACATGCCCCGATCTAATTATTACCGACTTGGCAATGCCTGTAATGGATGGGTTTGAGTTTTTGCAAAAGTTGCGCTCACACCCCAAATTACAAAACCAAATTGTCCTTGTTTCCTCTGCAAGTGTTTTTGACATTGATCGCCATAAAAGTTTAGATGCGGGTGGCAATGACTTTTTGCCCAAACCCATAGAAGCCCAGACGTTGCTAGAACTCATCCAAAAACACTTGCAATTAAATTGGATTTATGAAGCAAATGAAGATGAAAATAACCAACTCAGAACACAAAGCGAAATAATTCACTCACCTGGTAGCGAAATCTTAGACCAACTTTGGGAACTTGCCCAAATTGGAGAACTTGACGACATTATCGAAGTTGCCCAGCAAATCCAAAATCAAAACCCCAATTTAAAACCTTTTGCCCAAGAACTAATTCAAAAAGCCAATGCTTGCGAGATTATACAACTACGGGCATTTATCCAACATTATCTAACTTAAAAAACTTGCTAGAGAGTTTTTTAGCGAAGATAGTTGGAAAAACCAATATAAAAAACTACTTATGTTGGGTTCAGAAGCGCCTCCACCCAACCTACTGGTGTAAATTTCGGATGACTTCGGCAACAGATTTGGCTTGTGCTATTGCTCCTCTTGGTGTATGTGGTTCGTCACCGTCGAAAATTTCAGAAATTGAGTTAATACACCCTGTAAATCCAAAATGGTGAAGTAAAGGTGAGAAAGAAAATGGTAATGGTTTATCTGGATTAAATCTTTGCCACGCGCGAATAAATGCACCAATTAACCAGCACCATACTGTACCTTGATGATATGCATAATCACGCTGTTGTTGATTGCCTACGTATTTACCGATATAATTAGGGTCAAGTGGGTCAAGACTACGAAGCCCATATGGTGTTAATAAACGCTCGCACGCTACTTCAAGTACTTGTTGCCCTTGCAATTGTGTAAATCCACAGTGAGCAAATGATAGCGCTAATACGGCGTTTGGACGTATTTGAGAATTACGACGGTCATCGGGTTCTATTGTATCATAAAGGTAGCCTAAGTTTGAATTCCAATACTTTTGCATATTAAATTTGACTGACTCTGCTTGCATTGTGTAACGTCGAGATTGTTTTGCTAGGCGCCTTTGTTCTTTATGATTTATATTTGGTAAATTAGGCAACTCGCTGAGAATTTCTGCCCACCGCGAAGCCCAACATAAAGCAGAATACCATAGTGCATTAACTTCTACTGGTTTACCTAATCTAGGTGTGACTGGGCGCCCATCAACCACAGTATCCATCCACGTTAATGCTACACCTCGATTATCCCAACTGACTAATCCATCAGTAGAATCCACGTGAATATTATAGCGAGTACCACCAATATAAGCTTTATAAATTTGCTGTACGACTGGATATTGTAAAGCTAAAAACTCCCAATCTTGTGTTGCTTCAAGATATAGCCCAAGTGCTTCAATCCACCATAACGATATATCTACACTGTTATATAATGCTTCATTGTTTGCAACAGGTAAATGATTGGCAATTAAACCGTAGCGACAAGAATTACTAAAAGTACTTAATATTTCTTTGGCTTTTTTGTAGCGCTTAGGAACTAACAATAAACCGGGTAAAGCAATTAAAGCATCCCGTCCCCAATCATCAAACCAGTGGTATCCTGCTATGATTGTTGAACTATTAGTATATTCATGGTAAACAATAAATTGCTCACTAGCTTTTAGTAATGCTCTGTCTCCTATTCCTAAGAAACGCTGCTGCTCAACTTCAACAGCTTGATCAAAAGTTTTGTCTGTCAGGTAATCTTGATAACTTTCAGGAAAACCAACTCGTGCTTCTAGAGTAATAGTATCCCCTGGTTCCATTACGACACTCAAATAACCTGGACTATATAAATTTTCTTTGTCATCTAATCCACGCGCGGTTTCTTCTAATAAACTATAATTCCAATACCAAACAGCATCCTGCTTATACTCTCCTCTCGTCCAGCGCAAATGCCAAGGTGTACCCATACCACCATTGTTTGCCTGTATACAAACTTGCTGCACTCCCAACATTTCGATAAACTTCAAAGATGGCGCCTGGATTTGTTGATGATGAAAATCTCGGTCAGCCACCAATAATCTTAACCTTAATATTGCAGGCTTTATCCCATTATATCGGTATTGAATCAGCAAACGATGAACAAGCTTTTTTGTATCTTCCTCTACCCCCTCATACGGCATAAACAAACGTCGCTCAAGGCGCCAGTCTTCATCTCCCCATTTCCACGTCGGCACCGGATTAATATTAAAATCACGTAGTAACTTATATCCTGATGGTTCAATCTCACCCGTTCCCCAATAATTTGTCCCTAATGATATAGTGCGGTCTGATAACTCCAAACTCGCTTCTAAATGTGATAACAGTAAATTACGGTCTAGCGGTGGTTTCAAGGCAGCAAAAAACCACCCGTGGTAAGTCCGGGTGCGGATATCCGTAACTGTCCCACTTGCAAAACTCCCTAAACCATTAGTTAACAACCATTCCCGCTTATCTAAATCATCTAACATTATTTACTCAAAATCGTTATGAGTATGATATAGTTGTAACAGTTCGTAATTAAATAGTAAAGCGTAGAACATAACATTGGTGCAAAAGTAACTAAAAGTTATGGGCGCTGATCATAAACATGTAACTAAACGTGTAACTAAACGTGTAAGCAATGAGGGAGAATAATAAATGACAGAATGCATTCGTGTAGGTCAAACTGCTCCTGACTTTACAGCAACAGCAGTATTAGACCAAGAATTTAAGACAGTAAAACTTTCCGATTATCGCGGTAAGTATGTCGTACTATTCTTTTACCCCTTAGACTTTACATTTGTTTGTCCAACAGAGATTACAGCATTCAGCGACCGTTACGAAGAATTCAAAAAAGTCAATACTGAAGTACTAGGTGTTTCAGTTGACAGTGAATTTTCGCACCTTGCTTGGATACAAACAGACCGTAAATCCGGTGGTGTCGGTGACCTAAACTACCCACTTGTTTCTGACATTAAGAAAGAAATCAGCACAGCTTACAACGTTCTCGACCCAGCAGCAGGTGTAGCTTTGCGTGGTTTGTTCATCATTGATAAAGATGGTACAATCCAGCACGCGACTATTAACAACTTAGCATTTGGTCGTAGCGTTGATGAGACATTACGAACACTGCAAGCAATTCAATACGTACAATCGCACCCCGATGAAGTTTGTCCTGCTGGTTGGCAACCAGGTGACAAGACAATGAACCCTGATCCAATCAAGTCTAAAGTTTACTTTGCGAGCGTTTAGGCGCCCGTCTTAGCTCCATTTTTTATATTGGAGTTAAAATTATAATATAAAATGACCACAGGTAAACACGTATACTATCTTAAAATCGTGTTTAGCTGTGGTTTTTAATTAGTGTAAGTCAAAATTTATACCAAGAAAATTGACAGGCATAAATAGCATATGGCAATATCTACAGATTTTAGGGGTTTATTTAATGAGCGTTTCGCGCGCAATTTTTTACCGATTCCCGCACATGATAAGCTTCTGATAAACTTTCTTACTCCTGACTTTCAACTACCGGATATCAAAAACGGTAAAGTTGTGAAGTTATCAGAATATCGAAGTAAACAACCTGTTCTGCTTGCTTTGACTCGAATTTTTACAGAAAAGCAGTACTGCCCGTTTTGCTTTCCCCATATCAAAGCTTTGAACGAGAATTACGAGCAATTTACTAGTCGCGGTATCGAAGTATTAATGGTAACTAGTACCGACGAAAGACAAAGCCAAATCGTAGTTAAAGATTTAGGCTTGAAGATGCCATTACTAAGTGACCCAACTTGTAGAGTATTCCGAACCTACCAAACTGGACAAGCATTAGGCGCCCCGTTACCTGGACAATTTGTATTAGATAAAGAAGGGAAACTGCGTTATCGGCATTTATTCTCCTTTTTAGACCATAACGCTAGCGTTGAGAAATTATTAGAGCAGTTTGACAATATTTAAGTTATGAGTGCTGAGTGCTGAGTGCTGAGTAAGGTGGGCAGTGCCCACCTACAGTTTTTAGTGCTGATTCATGAGTTAAAGATTAAAAGTTAAGAGTTTTGATTTAAACTCAGCACTCAGCACTCAGCACTCAGCACTTTTAACTCTTCTTCTCAACTTCTTTAACTTCAGGTTTTTTGTATTTACCTGGATACTTTCTTTGGAAATAATCTTCCATAATTTGGAAAGCCAGCGGCGCCGCGACGCTACCACCACCACCACCAGAGTGTTCGGCGAAGGTAACTACCAAAATTTCTGGTTTATTAGCAGGAGCGTAACCACCAAACCAAGCGTGGTTTTCTTTTATACCTTTTCTCCAAGCTTCGGCAGTACCAGTTTTACCAGCAATAGGCGCTAATGTTGGAGAATTCAAAGATTTTGCTGTACCTTCGGTGATTACTTTGCGTAAACCATCTTGTAAAATTTTAATTGTTTCAGGTTTCATCCCTACTGATTTACGCCATTTTTGGGCATCTTCATTGTCTTTGAACAAGTGGGGTTGCACGAGATAACCTCCGTTAGCAGGTACAGCGAACATTCGTGCTACTTGTAACGGAGTTGTTAACAAGGCGCCTTGTCCAATAGACATATTAATAGTGTGCCCAATAGTCCAAGGCATTTTTAATGCTCTTTGCGTCCACTCCTCATCTGGTACCAAACCCTTAGATTCTTCAGTTGTAAACTCAAATCCGGTTTTCTTGCCAAATCCAAATTTGCGCGTCCACTCAATCATCGTTGGGCCACCTACACCTCTGCCAATTTGGTAAAAGAAGGTGTCGCTACTCATTGCCATCGCACCAGTCCATCCTAATGGCCCAAACCCTGCATGGTTCCACTCACCAAATGTTACACCCCCAATATTTAGTGACCCATAAGTTGGCAATATAACATTAGGTTTGAATTTACCTGACTCTAACCCTGCTGCAGTAGTAACGATTTTAAAAGTACTTGCAGGAGGAAATGCACTTAACGCGCGATTCACAAGTGGATATCCTTCACCTTGCAAAACGTTCCGTAATTCTTTCGGGTCTGGCTTGTGTTTTGAGAAAACATTCGGGTCAAAAGTTGGGTGAGAAACCATTGCTAAAACAGACCCATTGTTTGGATTCATCACCACAATTGAGCCATTTTTACCTGCCAAAGCTTTCTCTGCTGCCTTTTGAATGTCTAAATCAATAGTTAAGTGTAAATCTTTACCAGCTTTTGCTTGTACTTCTCCCAAGGTTTTGAGTGGGCGCCCACGACCATCGACTTCAACTTCTTGACCACCCCATTCACCGCGTAAATGTTGTTCAAAGGCTTTTTCTACACCCATTTGCCCAATCACATCGCCAAGGCGATAACCTTCATCTTTCCTATTCTTTAATTGTTCAGCGGTTAATTCGCGAGTATAACCTAATACGTGAGCTAGTTCGTGTTTATGCGGATAAGAACGTACTGCCTCGGTATGAATCTCAACGTTGGGAAGTTCATGCTGATATTCTTTGAGCGCTGTAACTTCTTCCATGCTCAAATCACGAGCGATACGCACAAGTGTAGAAGAATTTGGTCCAGCTTCTTCGAGTTTCTTTTCGATTTCCTCTTGTGGCATGTCTAAGATTTTAGACAAACGTGGGCCTATTTTTTCATCCCAACCCGACTTTGTGTGTGTCATCGGCCACAAGTACACTGAACGTGGGTAACGAGTTGTAGCTAGCAGTTTGCCGTTACGGTCAAAAACGTTACCTCGTTCTGGCTGTTTCGGAATTACTCGTACTCGGTTCGACTGCGCCCGCTCGCTATACTTTTTGCCCTCCACCACTTGCAAGTGAGCTAAACGGGCGCCCATTGCTGTAATTGAAGCTAATGTAAATATGATTAAAAATAATGATTGTAAGCCATTGCCGACAGTACGTGTCTGCTTCTTGCCAAATTCAGAATCTAATAACGCCATAAAAATATATACTCAAATGGGGACTATCTGTATCTGTATACTGACTTCTACCACTGTATCGGAATCAATACAGCAATATTGACTATCTATTTGATTAATAAATTACAAACAATCTTAAGATAAAGTAATTTTTATATTTGGTCTATTAGCATAACTACAATAAGTTAGATTTTTGATTGATTTTTCTGATAATAATGATAAGTCTTTTATATGCTCGTGTTACCTACTTTGCCATTTTAGCTCTCGACATGAGAAAACTATTGTATAACTTAGAACACTCTGCCTCATGTCGGGAAATTTTTACGAGCGGCTATTAGCTCAACTTTTGACCAAAACTGCTGCTTATCATTCGTCGCTCACCCGTAAAACGCTGTATAATATGAGCCTGCGAGTTACGGCTGTAGTCGTTGTATCTGCTGTATGCGGTTACTTTCACGTGATGTCTAATTTGGAAGCCCAAACAAAACAGCAATTAGAAAAGTATATTGTTGAACGGGGAGAACGCGAAAGCAATATTTTTTTGTTGGCTAAAGATAATTTGACTTTGTTGAGAAGTAGATTATTACAGGAGTTAAAACAGTCAGACGCAGCTTCGGTTGATAGACAATTTCAGAAGCTATATTTTCCTTGGAGTGATGGTACAAAGCGTAGTTCTACTCAAATTTCACAAAAAAAATTCGATGCGTATCGTTATCCAACTGTATTTGTTGGTCGCAATATTGAGCTAAATGCTGAAGACAAACGTTTGATTGTAACAGTGTACAATTTAATTGGCGCCTATGGTTTAGCTTGGAGTAATCGGTTTGCGGGTACTTATTTTGATTCTAAAAAGAATATTGATATTAGTTATTGGAAAGGTAAAGCTTGGGGGTTAGAGGCGCCAGCAGATTTATATATACCGAATGAAGAATATTTCACGGTTGCGACTCCTGAAAATAATCCAGACAGAAAACCAGTATTTACAAAGCTGTATCTTGATACCACAGTCAATATGTGGATGGTTTCAGCGATTGTACCAGTATACAAGGATAATAATTTTTTGGGCATTGTTGGGCATGATATAGTGTTGACTGATTTGATCAAAAGCACAATTAATAAAAAATTACCAGGAACATATAATATTATTTTTAGAAACGATGGCAGTTTGATTGCACATCCTCGGCTTACAGACGAAATTAAGCAAAGCCAAGGCAAATTAAGGATTACTGAATTAAATAATCCAGAATTGTCGCGAATTTTTAAGTTAGCGAAACAGAATCGTAGCAGTAATGTTATTGAAAACTACCAAGACCAGCAATATTTAGCAATTACTAAAATTGCTGGACCAGACTGGTATTTTGTGACGGTATACCCAAAATCACTTTTGTCTCAATCTGCATTTTATACATTTGTATTTATTTTGATTTCAGGGATAACTATATTAGCTGTAGTAATTTGGTTACTATTGTCTGTACTGCGTAAACAAGTCGCGACTCCATTAAGCGAATTAACTCACGCAGTCAGTAAGATTTCAGCGGGTGAATTTGATATTAATATTGATGTAAACCGTCTTGATGAAATTGGTCAATTAGCGTCAGCTTTTAAGAAAATGGCAATTGAACTCAGTAATTCGTTTTGCGAATTAGAAAGTCGTGTAGAACAAAGAACACTTGAACTACAAAAAGCTTTACATGATTTACAGCAAACCCAGACACAAATCTTGCAAGCTGAAAAAATGTCTGCATTAGGGCAAATGGTAGCAGGTATTGCACATGAAATCAATAATCCAGTAAGCTTTATCTACGGTAATATTACTCATATAGAAGGATACGCAGTAAGTTTATTAGAATTATTAGAATCTTATCAAGAACATTATCCTAACCCGCCATTAGCTTTACAACAACAAATTGAAGAAGTTGATTTAGAATTTATTGAAGACGATTTACCTAAACTTTTACATTCAATGAAAGTCGGCGCCACTCGTATTCGCGATATAGTACAATCTTTACGTTCGTTTTCACGACTCGATGAAGCGGAATATAAAGAAGTAAATATACATGAAGGTATAGATAATACATTACTAATTATACAGCATCGGCTAAAACGAGATTCAAATGCAGAAATTAAAGTAATTAAAAAATATGGTTCATTGCCTTTAGTCAAATGCTATGCAAAGCAACTTAATCAAGTTTTTTTGAACATTTTGAATAACGCTACCGACGCATTGAGCGAAGTGACAACAAATCAACCTCGAATCATAAAAATTTCTACTCAACTGACAGACGATAACTGGATACAAATAAGTATTGCAGATAATGGTATAGGTATCAAAGATGAAGATATAAAACACTTATTTGAACCTTTTTTTACAACCAAACCAGTTGGTAAAGGTGCTGGGTTAGGTTTATCAATAAGTTACCAAATTATCGTCAAAACTCATCGCGGTAAGTTATTGTGTGATTCGCAAGCAAGTAACGGCACCAAGTTTACAATTGCGATTCCAGCTTAATTAGACTTGACATAATTTTGTCATAATCTTGAATCAAACTAGAAATGTAATTAAAAATTATATTCTAGTCCTTAAGGCATATGCAACTACTAATTAATCAACTTGCTAAACAAACAACTACTCTAAAAGTTCTCGCTGCAACAGCAGTAGCTAGTTTACTCACTACAGCTACATTAAATACAACTTCTGTTAGAGAAGCAAATCTCAGTTCTACGCGCGAAGCTGAACAAGCGTCTCAAGTTGGACTTATATTAAGTGCTGCTGCTATCGTCGGTCTAGGTGTCGGCGCCTTACAAGCAAACAAAGGCACTCATAAAACTGGCGCCGCTTCTGGTCAACAGTACCAACAAGACCACAACATTCTCACTATCGACCAAGTAAACAGCAAACTCCGCGCGCAACTTCTAACCTTGCTGCACAGAGATATACCAGGCATAAACCGACTTTTGAACCAAGCTAAGTTCAAATATCCAAACCGCACGAATAACTGGTACGCGGAGAAGGTTATTTATGACCTGACGCGCGACCGTGGTGCGTAAACACGTATCTTTGACGGAGATACTTGACGAATTCGATATATCGCGATAAATTAGTAATGTCACGATATATCGTTAATGACGTATATATGTTTAAAAGATTCCATCCGCGCTTTCTTACGCCAGCATTGGCAGGAGACATTAGCAATAATTTTTTCGCAAGTGAGCGCTTTGAGCGAAGAGAGGCACACAGTCATGGTTGGGGAGATAGAAAACGCACTCGCCGTGGTGATATGAAGTTTATTCTGCTTGGACTGTTGTCTGAACGTCCCCAGCATGGTTATGAAATCATCAAAGAGCTAGAAACTCGTCGCGGTGGTTTTCATCGTCTTAGTCCAGGGTCTGTGTATCCAACTCTTCAAATGCTAGAGGAAAGTAATTATTTGACCAGTGAGCAGGTCGAAGGAAAGCGTGTTTATACGATTACGGAACTTGGTAGACAACTGTTAAGTGAGCGCAATCAACAGCCTAATTCAGAAAATCCTTGCGACAGCATTAAAGCAAGCAAGCCTTCTGAATTAATTGAGTTGCGCGATACTTTAACGCAGGTAAATGATGCTGTTACTACTGTTGCAAAAAGTGGTAATTTAGAGCAGGCAAATCAAGTCCGTGATCTTCTTAATCACGTTAAGCGTGAAATTTACAAAATCCTTGCACAGTAGTAAACATTAACAATGCAATCAACAACGCACTTCTTTGTACAATTCAGGCTTCGCTTGTAGATGTTGTAATATCAAATTACATACTTCTGTTGCAGCAATTGTGTTGTTGGTTTCTAGTTGCTGGGTGATAAATACTGGTTTATCTTCTGGTGAAACATCTATACTGCCGTGTGAACCTTTTACTAGGGTTGCGTCTAATGGAATAACATCCATTAAGTAGCGGAAACCAAGTTTTTTCTGCAATAGTTTTAAACCAACTTTCAGTTTTGGGAATTTAATTTGTGGGTCGATGAATAATTCTACAGGGTCATAACCTGGTTTGCGGTGGATGTCAACCGTTCTTGCAAAATCCGGCGCCTTATTATCATTCAACCAGTAATAATAAGTAAACCATGCATCACTGTTAGCAACGGCAACTATTTCACCTGAACGCGAATGATTTAAGCCATGTAGTTTTTTGGCTGTGTCATCTAATATATAAGCAATCCCATCAATTGATTGTAGCAAGTCTTTAACTATTGTAGTACATTCAGGGTCATTTATATAGATGTGGGCAAGTTGGTGGTCGGCAACTGCAAAAGCCTTACTGGCGCCTGCATCTAATATTTCATGTCCCAATTCTTCCCTGACTTTCAATAAACCCTTTTCTCGGAAGACGCGGTTAATATGAATGGGTTGTGATACGTTAGTAATACCATATTCAGATAACACAATTACTTTGGCGCCGCGTTTTTCATAAAAATGAATCAAATCGCTACAAACTGTGTCGATTTCTTGTAAATCTTTGATAATATTCTTTTCGTCATGTCCAAATTTCTGCAAACAGTAATCTAGATGCGGCAAATAAATCAATGTTAAATTTGGATTAGATTTCTCTTCTGTCCACTTGGCTGATTCTGCTATCCAACGTGTAGAATCTATAGAAGTGTTGGGCCCCCAAAAGCTAAATAGTGGAAATTGTCCAAGGTCTTTTTGTAAATCAAATCGCCAGTCGCTTGGTTGCGTGTAGATATCGGGTAACTTTCTGCCATCAGCAGGATACATCGGTCGTGGAGTCACCGAGTAGTTAACCGACGAGTACATATTGTACCACCAAAACAAATTCGCACAGCTAAACTCTGGGTTATTGGCGCGCGCGATGTCCCATATTTTCGGTGCCTGCACTAACTTGTTCGACTGGCGCCAAAATTTTACTTCACATTCTGAGCGAAAATACCAACCGTTAGCAACTATTCCGTGTGTGGAGGGTAGCTCACCTGTTAAATATGTAGCTTGTGCTGTGCAAGTTACAGCAGGTAAGACAGGGTTGATAGTACTGACTTGTCCACGTTGCGCCCATTGTGAAAGTTGGGGAGTATACTTTAGAAGCCGTGACGATAGCCCAACAACATTTATTACAACTGTTTTATTCATATGTATATAAGAAATTGACTTATAGATTTATATATAATTGAGCATCATTGCAAAAATTATAACTGTATGTACAATTAAAAACATGATAATATTTTAGATTTTACCTGACATAATTTTAGCTTTATCCACTCATACTCACGTTGGATAGATGTGAGTAAATCTCGTTTGATTTGGTGCGTGAAAGCTAGATGACTTTGCGTTTTGGTGATGATTTTTTTAAGCTTTCACGCACCCTACGTCCAATTTTTATGTTAATTTGGGTTTTGGTCTAGGCGCCTAAACAAATATAGCCATATTGGAAGTGAACAGTTAATGGCTATTAGTCGGACTAGATGACCTGCGGTAACTATATCAACGTTATGGTCTATTGCTAGTGCTACTAATATCATTTCGGCCGCTCCTCCTGGCGCCGTTACTAATAAGCATGTTAACCAGTCCCAGGTTGTTAGTTGCATTGCTATTAATGATGCGGCGGCGCCTGATAATAAGGTCATGGCTGTGGTGATTGTCATATACAAGAGCGCGCGTTTTCCAAAGGTTGGTTTTTCTCCCCAGTATTCTCCTATTGTTATACCTAATAATATTTGACCGATGATTCCAATTACTGCTGGTGGAGTAAAATGAGTTTCTGTAGATGATAGAAGGCTAATGATAGGGTTAAATGTTATGCCTACGAGTAAGGCTGAAAAAAAGTGGGCAGCAGGCAGTTTGATACGAAGCGCGAAGGTTGAGATGAGTCCTGCTAGTAGTAAAGCTAAACAAAGTAATGCTATATATGAAGGCTGCAGGTTGAATGCTAGTTGATTGTTAAATAATGTTTGTGGTGGCAAATATGTATTGACTGATGCTCTGGCTATTAAGGGTATGAGAATAACTACGGATGTAACGCGAAAAACTTGCGAAAGTGCTACAAGTGTAACGTTACGGTTATAGTCTGCTGCTATTGCTGCCATTACTCCAACTCCACCAGGTACTGTTGCTAGCATTGCTGTGAGTATATTTATTTTTCCTAGTCGTGAGTATATATAACCAGTAAAGGCGCCGCTCACGAGTAAGAATAAAGTGAGGATTATATAAATGGGAATAGTTGTTGCTACATGAGTGAAATCCGCGCGAGCGTTCGAGAAACCAATTGTTAGACCGACTAGCAGCATTCCTATTTGTCTAATTATACGGTTTGGCTTGATAACCCCAAAATTAATGTCGTTAAAGAAGTACTTATATAGAGGTGGATAGCTTCGACATATTATTGCTCCGGCGCCTATTCCAGAAAGTATCCATGCTATTCCACCTAGGTTTAGTGATACTCCTGTGTAACCTAGCGGTACAGCTAGTAACATTTCTAAACATAATATGATTAACTTACTTAAAGTCGGCTGTATTGTAACAGTAGTTGGTTTATGGAGTGGCGCCTGCGTTTGGGTAACAGTAAATGTTTGATTGATTAACACGTTGCTTTAAAAGGGTAATTTATAAGGGTTTTGAGTCGGTTTGTGTTTGTAACACGATGGTGAGGTAATTACTGTACATAATTACTGGTGAACCACCTTTAAGTACCTTGGCTGATTCGTTAAGCTGATGGTAGTTATTATTTCTTTACATATTCAGATTAACCCGGACGGTAGACTTACACACCTACTCATCGTTAGATTTATTGTTTTAACCCAACGGCTCTAGTACGGGCGGGTTTACCTACATCCTGGTTAATGATGAAAAATTTACGGCTCTAGTACAGGCGGGTTTACCTACATCCTGGTTAATGATGAAAAATTTAGGTAAACCCGCCCCTACGATAACTCCTGACTCCTGACCCTATGCATATTTTGTGGTTTCGTCGTGATTTACGTTTGACTGATAATGAAAGCGTTTGGTTAGCTAGCGCGTCGAATGCTTCTGTGTTGCCTTGTTTTATTATTGACCCGTGGTTTTATGAGAAGTGGGCCGATATTGGAAATGCGCGCGTTAGGTTTTTATTTGAGTCTTTAGAAAACCTTGATGCTAATCTACGCATGTTGGGCAGTCAACTATATTTGTTTGAAGGTGATGCAGCGACTATTATTAAAGACTTGACGAAGGAGTTACTTGAAAAAAATCTTGGTCAACCAAAGCTGTTTTTTAACCGTGATGTTCAGGTTGAGTATGGTATTGAGCGCGATAATCATATTATAGATTTTTATAAATCGCTCAATCTTGACTATCACCTTGGTTTAGCTAACTTTCTCCAAGCTGATGATAATTACCGTGATCAGTGGTTTAATGAATATTACACCTACCAGCGTCATCCTATATATCCACAGCCTTTACATATTAATACCCCTCAATTATCCTTTAATATCCCGCAGCTTACTTTTACTCAATTAAAGAAGAAGTACCGCGCGTTTTGGCAAACTGGCAAGGTTTATTTTCCTGGGGGAGAAACCGAAGCTTTTGCAACACTTGATTCATTTCTCACAACTCGCTATAACGGTTATCACTGGAAACTATCGCGTCCTTGGCTAGCCCAAAAAGGCGCCACATCTCATCTTTCCCCCCATCTCACATTTGGCACAATGTCTGTACGCCAAGTATATCAAAGCACTAAGCGACGTGCCCAAGAGTTAGCCCTAGACCCGAAAGCAGGTTTTTCACTCAAAGCGTTCCGCGACCGTTTGCGTTGGCATGACAGTTTTAGCCAAAGATTATATTTTCATCCAGAAATTGCCCATACAAATCGTTTCGCTGAGTTTGACAAGTTGTACACACATGACGAGTTGACACCTGAAAAACAAGAATTATTTCGTGCTTGGCAATTAGGTGAAACTGGGTTTCCAATGGTTGACGCTTCGATGCGACAGTTAAAGACAATGGGATGGATGAACTTTCGGATGCGCGCGATGTGTGCCACCTTCCTAACTATTAATTGTGGTATATCGTGGCAGCACGGCGCCAAACATTATATGAATTATTTGGTAGATGGTGACTTAGCTATTGATAACTGGCAATGGCAAATGCAAGCAGGAGTCACAAACCCCCTAAGCGATACATTCCGTATTTACAACCCAACTAAAAACATTGAAGAACGTGACTCTGACCTACGTTTTATTTCCTATTGGATACCCGAACTAAAAGGATATAGCGTCCCCGAAATTGTTCAAGGAGCATATCTTGGACGCACAAGTTATCCGCAACCAATGTTAGATTGGTCAGAAACACGTAAAATCAACGGTAAAATTGTCTCAGACCTACGCAAACAAGTCAAACAAAGAATTATCAACGAAGGTGGAGATGAATTTGAAGGCGCCTTAGCTACTAAAAAAGCTGTCGATACTTATTGGCAATCTAAAGATAAACAATACCAGAAATACAAAAGCAGTGAGCAAAAAACTACATCTTAGGTAATCTAGTTGCTTTTAATAAGGGTACAGATAAATATTCGCTTTCTTCATCATTTGTATGTAAAGTCGATACTATATCTGTCCCCTTCAGACGCATCCCCAGTGCGAATAATGTTTCTGCCATATCGTCACACGAAACTTTGCTTTCTCCCAACTGCGTAAAGCGTCGCTCAATTTCTTCTAGCACTAAATCACGCAGTACGGTAATATCGTCTTGAAATTTGCTTTGTGTTTGAACTATTTCTTCTTTAACCTGTGTTATCTGCATCTCTATATTGTCATCAAGTGATTGAAAGCTTGTCGAAAACTTGCGATTTACCCGGTCTATTTGCTGCTGTAAATCTGCCACTTCATCTTGCGTCTTGACCGTGAGTGATTTTAGCTTCCTGTCTAAACTTTCCACTACCACTCTTAACTCTCCTGTCAAACTGCTTTTCAACTGCTCAAATTGCGTGCGTGTTTCTTGTTGAAGAAGCATCACTTCTGATTCAAGCTTATTAAAACGATATATTGGATGGTATTGAAACTGGTTTTCAAGCTCTACCGAAACTTTACGCCGATAGAATTTTAGCTGCTCAAGAAGCTCGTTATGAAGCTACAACTAAATTAACTGCTGTTAGTGCTGATAGTTTAGACCGTAAACCTTCTTTTATTCAAAATACTTTGTTCGTAAATGGGCAACCTTGGCTAAATACGAATAATGATAAAAATAATCATCGTGATTTAAGGTTTTTAAGTGCGAGTGCTGCAATTGGATGGGATGCTATTTATGGAACAAAATATACTCAACAATTGTCAAAGTATGTGAATGTTGATTTACCCTCTAGTCATGGGTTTTATAATGGCTTTTATGAGGTTTTGAATCAGCCGAATAAGTCTTTGACTGCTAAGAATAATGGAATGATTTTGGAGTCTTTGCTTTATATGCAGGTGGGGCAACCTTTGTTGGTTTGGTCTGGATATAAGTTTGATTAAACCACAAAGGACACAAAGGACACAAAGGAAGAAAGAAAGAGGAGGTTTGTTTTGATTAGGTTTTTTAAGTCTAGGTGGTTGAGGTTTGCTTCTTGTTTGTTTTTAGGCACCATATATCAGACACCACCTGTGTTAGCTCAGGAAAATCTACCTACCGACTCTTATTAACTTTAGAGAAATTACCCATACCTGCAACACGCTTACCCAATAAAGCTTACAGTACCACAACCGCTCAAATGCGGCGCCTGAATAATACACCAGATGTTAAAGGTGTAAGTGGGTGGTCAGCTTTAGATATGTCCAGGTTCTTACTTGCACTACATATACTGCGTTCCCATTATCCAGAATATACACAGCGTGTTGAAGGTATAGTCAAAAAATGGGACATAGCCAAACTCGTTAAAGATGGTTGGTTAGATGGGGGACATAATATTGGTGGTAATATCCTTCGTCTTCAAGAAGGAAGGTTTGGTTACGAACAGTACGCAGCAAATATTCTAAAGCTGTGGAATATTGAAGCAACCCAAGCTTTACACAACCCACCAGTTAAAACCATTAAATTAGACGGGGTTTCATTTCAAGTCGATAAACGCAACCTCAAAAACTCAGGTGCAAGTAATTATTTAACAGCAGACCCGTATTTACTGCGGGGTTTAGAATTAGGTTTACCCGAAACCATCAAACCGCAAGTAAATAACTTACTTGAAATACAAATGCAGCGTTATAACCGCACAGGTATATTAACTGCTGTTAATGAAGACTCAATAAATCGATACCCATATTTTCTATATTACAGCGTAATCGCCAACGATAAAGCCTGGACTCCAATTACATCAACAGGAAAAGCATATCCACACCTACGCTTTATTAGTACAAAAGCTTGCTTTGCATGGAATGCATTAAAACCAGAACATCCATATACAAAAAAGCTGCGTTCTTCAGTAGAAAACTCAATATCAAAAAACCGTGGATACTACGCAGGTAAATACGAAAACCCCAAACTAGGAAACAATACAGCAGTAGACATTAACACCAACGCCATCATCCTAGAAAGCTTATTATACACTGCAAGAAACCAAAAACCACTAGTTAGTAAGGTGGGCACTGCCCACCCGGAGCAAAAATAAGCTCTTCTCTTCTCTTCCTTCGTGTCCTTTGTGTCCTTTGTGGTTCAATACAAAACCTCCACCATTAGCAACAATGATAAAAACACCATCACCTCGTACCAAACCCCAAGAAAAAGAAAAATCCTCAATCTTCTTTGGAAGCTACAAAACACGACTCAAATCCAAAACATTAGCATTTCGCTTTATCGCCGAAATCAATATTATACTAGGCGCCTGGTATATACACTGGCGTATAACAAACTCGCTTAACTTCGATGCACTATGGCTAGCAATACCCTTACTAATCGCAGAAATATACAGTTACTTTGGCGGAGTATTATTCATTATAGGCATGTGGCGCCCATTAAAGCGTAAAGTTAAATCACTCGATAAAATGCTGCCACCACTAGCTCGAAAAGAGTGGGGAACAGTTGATGTATTTATCACATGCTATAACGAACCACCCGAAATTATCGAGAAAACTGCTGCTGCTGCTCTGCAAATGGACTACCCAGCCAAAAAATTGCGCGTTTATATCCTTGATGACGGTAACTCACTCTTAATTCGAGATATGGCAAGCAAACTATCTCTCAATATATTCAACACGCGCGAAGATTTCAACCGTAAACTCATTGGCATCCAGAGGAAAGTCGCGTAATGTAACAAATAGGAGTGGGAACTCACTTCTTATAGTATACCAAATTCTGTTACAAATCTTAAAAAAGTGTTAAGATAGTCGCGAAAGACTCTATCGTGTACATCTGAAAATACATGATAATCGTTCATAACTACCTCACACGGCTAAAAATGAGTAAATTAACTTTATTGGCAGTGGATGATAACGCTGATAGCTTAGAATTGTTAAAAACGGTTCTTGATAGCTCATTTAACGTTAATGTGCTAACGGCAACATCAGCTAGTGAAGCTTGGCAAATTCTTACCCAAGTTCAGCCAGATATATTAATTAGTGATATAGTCATGCCTGAAGAGGATGGTTTTTCACTGATTAATAAAATTAGAAGACATCAGAACGAAAAAATCAGTAATATATCCGCTATTGCTGTAACTGCTTTGCCGGAAAGTGAGTTAGACAGCTTTGAAACAAACAACGGTTTTAATAAATTGATTTACAAACCTTTTGATTTTGATTATTTAATTCAACATATCAACGAAATGGTATCACCGTATTAGCAATTGGGATAAATTTTATACTATGTCACAAAATATCAACAAACAAATTTGTAAAGATTGTATATTTCATATTTTGACAGCAGGCGCCATTGAATGTACAAATCCTGACGAGTTTGGTGTAAATTGTGATAAAGTGACATTTTGTAGTTCTTTCCAACCGATGCACGAAGTTGAAAGTCCTTGTGTTGCTTACGGTGAAGAGGAGTAAAACATGCAGCGAGTACTCGAACCAGAAGTCATGGATACCTTGCAAGAGGCAATCGAATATGATGCAATGGATTTTATTGATGTTAACACCGCATTTGCAGAACATGCGATTAACTTAGGCGCCACTGGTTTAGTTTTAGATGCAGGTACAGGAACCGCGCGTATCCCCATATTAATGTGTCAACGGCGCCCAAATTTAGAAATTATTGGAATTGACCTTGCCCAGAATATGCTGGAAATAGGTAAAAGAAATATAGAAGCAGCAGGTTTACAAAAACAAATTTATCTTGAGTTAGTTGATTCTAAGCGTTTACCATATCAGGATGGACAATTTGATATGGTTATTTCCAATAGCTTGGTTCACCATCTACCTGACCCGGTACCGTTTTTCAAAGAAATTAAACGAGTATTAAAACCAGACGGAGCAATTTTTATACGTGACTTACTTCGACCTGTAGATGAAGCTACCGTAAATAGCATTGTTGATAGTATAGGTACTGGTTATAATGAACACCAAACAATGTTATTTCGAGACTCTTTACATGCTGCTTTTACAATACCAGAAGTTCAAGACATGCTAGAAATTGCTGGTATAACAGGCGCCAAAATTTATAAATCATCTGATTTACATTGGACTGTGGAAAGACAAAGTTCAATAAAAATCAACCATGATTCATCCACGAGAAATTTATAATCTATTATTAGAGTCAACCCAAACAGATACACTAGTACGGGAAATAATTATTGGACTTACCTGGACATACTGCCAAGCAGAGGGAATAGGTTTATGCATGAGTCCCGGTCAACCAACCCGCACTTTACCTTGGTCAGGAACGCTGGTAAATCAAAAAATAAGAGATTTGGCGCCGTGGTTAAAATCATGGGATAGTTATCAAGCTACTATAGGTATGGCTGCTATCAACGCCGCAATTAATGCTTCTTCACCACTTATTGCAACAGCGGCGCCGTTATATCCGAAAGTTTCAGCAAATCTTGCAGTTTTTGAACACTTTTTACCATTAATTCGGGGAAAAAAAGTAGTAGTAATAGGACGTTATCCTGGGTTATCACAGTACGAACAAGAAATAGACTTAAAAGTACTTGAACGTCAACCAACTTCACAAGACCTACCCGACACAGCATGTGAATATATCTTGCCAGAAGCAGACTGGGTATTTTTAACAGCAACCTCAATAGTCAATAAAACCTTTCCGCGTTTAGTAGAACTATCACAAAACGCCAAACTAGTATTAATGGGGCCGACTGTACCTTGGATACCAGAATTAGCAGAAATGGGAATTGACTATTTAGCAGGTGTCGCGGTAACCCAAAAAGAATTACTAAGACAAACAATAGCCGAAGGAGGAGGCACGAGAATTTTTGAAACAGGAGTGCAATATCGCGTCTTAGAATTAACCAAATAAACTTTACAAAGTCATCATGAACTTTTTACTCTTAAACGATTTGTAACGCTATTAATTACAATAAATTTGTTCGGTAGTATATTGGAATTAATCGTAAAACTTAAGTGCGTTTACAAAAATGACTGATAATAACGAAATAAATAATACAAGCGAAACAAGCTCTTCAAGCGAAACTCAACAAAAAAATCCATCAACGCGCGGATGATTCACCGTGGAAAGACATATTACAAACATATTTTAAAGAATTCATGGAGTTCTTTTTCCCCGTTGCACACAACCAAATTGACTGGACAAGAGAAATACAATTTTTGGATAAAGAACTTCAAGAAGTGACTGCGGATGCAGAAATTGGGCGCCGTTTTGCCGACAAGTTGGTGAAAGTATATCTAAAAAATGGTAAAGAAGAATGGGTGTTAGTGCATGTCGAAGTGCAATCGCAAGAAGAAGACGACTTCGCCATGCGGATGTATATTTATAATTACCGCATCTACGATAGATATAAAAAGTCAGTAGCCTCACTTGCAATTCTTGGTGATGAAAAAGAAAATTGGCGCCCGTCGCAGTTTGGATATAGTCTATTTGGGTGTTCGTTAGATTTTCAATTTCCAATTGTTAAATTAGTAGATTATCAACAAAGATTATCTGAGCTAGAAAATGATGGCAACCCCTTTGCAACAGTAGTTATGGCACACTTAGCAGCACTCAACACGCGCTCCGACCGTAACGAACGTAAAGTTCAGAAATTGGCTTTAGTACGAAGATTGTACGAAAAAGGGTTTGAAGAACAGGACGTTATAAATTTACTAGCTTTTATAGACTGGATGTTGACTCTACCACCAAATATCGAAGCCGAGTTTAAACTTGAAGTAAAACAACTTGAGGCTGGACGACGTATGAAATATGTAACTTCTTTTGAACGCGATGCTAGGCAGGAGGAAGCATTATCAATGGTAACACGGCTACTAAATCGCCGTGATGGTGAAATTGATGAGGCAGAACTTGAGCGTGTGCGTTCTTTATCTATTGAAGAGTTGAGAGCATTCAGTGAAGAATTACTTGATTCTACATCAAGCAGTAGTAAGCAGGAGGCAGTATTATCAATAGTAACACGGCTATTAAATCGTCGCTTGGGTAATATTGATGAGGCAGAACTTGAGCGTGTGCGGTCTTTATCTGTTGAACAGTTAGAAGCATTAGGTGACGCATTACTTGATTTTACCTCGGTTGCTGATTTAACTAATTGGTTATCAACACGGTAGGTCAGAGCAAAAGGCGCCTATACTCAATGCAAAGCTTGGGCGCCTATGCCTTAACAAAACTTATTAATTTGTCAAATATACCTTTAACATTTTCTTAAACTGAAAGTGTGTTAGATTAGTCTAGCTTCATTCGGTTCTTACAGGCGCCAATTGTAAGAGGTAACGGGGAAAGTTCGGTGTAATTCCGGCGCTGTCCCGCAACTGTAAGCAAATTTTAGATAAAACCAAATCTAAAATACTGTAAGTCAGAATGCCCGCCGATAGCAGTAAATATAGCTACAATCTACGAGGTATAGATGACAGCACACACTATTTTTGTTTGTACAACTTGTGCGAGTAAGTGGGAAAACGGTACGCGCGTTGGAGAAAGCGGTGGTGAAAAGCTTTTAAAGCGCTTACAAGATGACTACCAAAATTTACAAGAACAAGAAATTAAAATTCAACCTGTGGAATGCATGAGTGCTTGCAACCGTGCGTGTGTAATTTGTTTTGCAGCACAAGATAAATATACTTATCTATTCGGTGATATATCACCTGATTTATCATCAAAAGAATTAGCAGGAGTATTTGAGTGTGCGGATAAATATTGCAACCATCCACAAGGATTATTACCTTGGGCAGAACGTCCTGACCCTCTCAAAAAAGGTGTTTTAGCACGCATTCCTGCTATTCCTGTAGAGGCTCGTAGTAGCGCTTCAGCGCTTCTATAAAATCCCAACTTGATTTTCACCAGTATAACCAGGCACAATCTCGTAGGTTGGGTGGAGCGACAGCGGAACCCAACATAATTTATACGAAATATAAAAATATAATTCCGAATCTATGAATATAAATACGCAAATTTAAATATATACACCTTGAAATGTATGAAACAGGAATTGCTATTCCTAGTAAATTATAAAATATAGTGACTAAAAATCTTGAAATAACCCGTGTTGCAAAACTTATTGAGGGCTTTCGTGAAGGTAAAACAATAAATTTTCCTTTGAATATAGATGTCTCTGTTAAGACCGATAACAATACTGTGTAGTTATATAAGTATTTTGACTATCAAGACATAGAGGCGTAAAAGTTTTATATCATTATGAATAGCTTTACTTGACGTAAAAAAAATGCAACAATTGTCTCTACCTCTTGACTTATCTGGTTGTGAACCAACTCATAAAACCTGGTTTCAAGACATGTTAGCAATATTGGGTGTTGAACAAGAACCAGGATGGACAGACAATTTTGGTAAATCTTTGCGTTCATTGATTTGTCAACACAAACATACTTCAATAAAAACTCTAAGTTTATTTTCTGGTGGAGGTGGGTTAGATATTGCGTTTCATGATGCTGGTTTTGATATAGTTCAAATGGTTGAGCTTGAAGCTAAGTATGTACAAACGCTACAACGCAATTCTTCACCAGAAAAATGGCTAGAAGGTTCTAAACCTATATGTATAGATATTAAAAAGTATTTACCTAGCTCTGAGTTCAAAGTTGATTTTATAATTGGAGGGCCGCCTTGTCAAACCTTTTCTGCGGCTGGACGTAGAGCTGCTGGAGTATCTGGTATTACAGATGCTAGAGGTAATTTATTTCAAGAGTATGTTCGGATTCTTAAAACGCTTCAACCATTAGGATTTTTATTTGAAAACGTTTACGGAATTATCGGCGCCAATAATGGAGTCGCTTGGCAACAAATTCAACAAGCATTTAAAGAAATAGGTTATAATATATACTTTCGGATTTTAGATGCAGCCGATTACGGAGTTCCTCAACATCGTGAGCGCTTGTTTATTATCGGTTTAAAACAAGGTGAATATAAATTTCCATACCCTACCCACGGTCAAGATTCTCTTAATCAACAACCTTATTACTCAGCAGCACAAGCTATAACTGGCGCCGATATTTCAGATGTCGAAATAGGACTTAAAGGAAGATATGGACATTTGCTTGAAGATATCCCACCTGGGTTGAACTATAGTTTTTATACAAAAGAGATGGGTTATCCCAACCCAATATTTAGCTGGAGATCAAAATTTTCAGATTTTTTGTATAAAGCAGACCCGGAAACCCCAGTGCGAACAATTAAAGCACAAGGTGGACAATATACAGGGCCTTTCAGTTGGGAAAATCGGAAGTTCTCAATTTCCAAGTTAAAGCGTTTACAAACCATCCCCGATGAATATGAGATTGTTGGAAATCAGCAAGTTGCTATCGAACAAATTGGTAACTCCGTCCCTCCACAATTAGGTAGAATATTAGCTCTTAGTATTCTCGACCAAGTAATGAAAGTTAAATTACCTTTCACAATAAGTTATTTACCGCAAAGCAAGAAGTTTGGTTTTCGACAACGCAAGAAAGAATTAACGGAAATTTACCAACAAAAAGCTAAATTCGCTATTTCAGCTTTAAAAGGCCAAGGTAAAATTTTGTCTGGTTCAAGTATTTTATCATGTGATGCAGGAGAAACAGTAAGGTTTTTATCTCCTAACTTTACCTGGCAACATAAAAGCACAGCTAAAGCAAAGAAAATTTACATAAATTATGATTTTAGTGATACGTGCTGGTTAATTAAAGCAAGTCTCAATCAAAATTGGCAAGAAGATGCAAAATATATTATTGATATTCGCTCATCGAATTGTAATGAAGAATGGGTTCTTAGTAAATGTTCAGTCCAGCTTATCGCACATGATTTAGAGCCACAAACATTTACATCACTATGGAAATTTTTTGAAGAAAAGTTAAATGAGATTACAGGTACAGCTGATTTAGTACAATTATCTGGTTATTATCAATACACCCCAAAAATCATTGTTAATATGACTTTCCACACAAAACAAGAAGTAGATAAACTTTGGCTTATAATTCAAGACATCACAAAAAATATTGGTGTTTCTGCTCAACTTTCAGCCACAGAGCTAGCTCAAAAATGGAGCGTGGAAGCAAAAGATATACTCAATTATCTTAAATATTTACGAACAATGGGTTACGAAATTAGAAATCATAACACTAACTCGCAAATTCCTGAAGGTAAATATTTAATCCCTTACGCTTTCCCAACTTTAAATCCTAAAAGCGTACAGCTGCATAAAAATCTTTAAATAGCTGCTTGGGTTACTGCCTATACAGAGTCTATTGCACAAAAGCATAGAGATATTGCACCAATTGACGAACCTTGTTATCAGTGGTTAGTGACGTTAAATGAGATTTTAAAATAATAAGTAACCAATATAAGGTATTAGTTAAAGTGGGTGTTTTACATTATCGTACTTCACCTTGTTTCCCGGCGCCTACTGCAAAACGTATCATAAGTTAAGTAACATATTGTAATCCCCCGTACTATTATGGACATCCGTACTGTAGCGACAACGCCATTTAATGACCAAAAACCCGGTACTTCTGGGTTACGCAAAGCTGTAACAGCTTTTCAAAAGCCACATTATCTAGAAAACTTTGTCCAGTCAATCTTTGACTCGTTAGAATGTGTTGGGCAAACTTTGGTGCTTGGTGGTGATGGTCGATATTATAACCGTCAAGCGATTCAAGTTATCTTAAAAATGGCTGCTGCCAACGGGTTTACGCGCGTTAAAGTTGGACATCGCGGTATTTTATCTACACCAGCTGCTTCATGCGTTATCCGTAAATATAAAACATTAGGTGGAATTATTCTCTCTGCAAGCCACAACCCAGGTGGTCCAAACGGTGATTTTGGCATCAAATATAATATTGGTAACGGTGGCCCTGCTCCTGAGAAAGTCACTGAAGCTATTTACGCGCGCAGTAAAGTTATTGATAGCTATAAAATAGTAGACGCTAACGATATCAATCTTGATAAGCTTGGGGAATCGAAAATAGGTGACATGGTAGTTGAGGTGATTGACTCAGTACATGATTACCAAGAATTAATGGAGTCACTTTTCGATTTCGACCGCATCCACCAAATGCTTACAAGCTCCAATTTTAAAATGTCCTTCGATGCAATGCACGCAGTTACAGGGCCTTACGCGCGTAGCATTATTGAACAACGTTTAGGTGCCGGCGTTGGATGTGTTCAAAACGGTGTACCGTTAGAAGACTTTGGTAGTGGACACCCAGACCCTAATTTAGTGTATGCTCATGATTTAGTTGAGATATTATTCGGTGAATACGCTCCTGACTTCGGCGCCGCATCGGATGGTGACGGTGACAGAAACATGATTTTAGGTCGTAAGTTCTTCGTCACTCCTAGCGATAGTTTAGCAATAATTGCCGCTAACGCTAAACTTGTACCCGCATACTCTCAAGGAATTACAGGTATCGCACGCTCGATGCCAACCAGCCAAGCTGCTGACCGTGTTGCAGCGGCTATGGGTATCGATTGTTACGAAACTCCTACAGGTTGGAAGTTCTTCGGTAATTTACTTGATGCTGATAAAGCAACACTATGCGGAGAAGAAAGCTTTGGAACTGGTTCAAATCATATTCGTGAGAAAGATGGATTGTGGGCTGTTTTATTTTGGTTAAATATATTAGCCGCGCGTCAGAAATCGGTAGAAGAAATAGTTCGCGAACACTGGCAAACTTACGGTCGTAATTATTACTCACGCCATGATTACGAAGAAGTAGATTCTGAACGTGCAAATACACTTGTGAATAATTTACAAGCTATATTACCTAATTTGAAAGGTAAAAAATACGGCGCCTACGAAGTTGACTACAGTGATAACTTTAGTTATACAGACCCAATAGATAACAGTGTTAGCACCAACCAAGGTATTCGCATTGGTTTTACCGACGGTTCTCGCATCGTGTTTCGTTTATCAGGTACAGGAACGCAAGGCGCCACACTTCGAGTTTACTTAGAAAGTTATGAAGCTGACAAAGCTAAACAAAATATCGAAACACAACAAGCATTAGGTAATTTAATTAACATTGCTGATGAAATTGCCCAAATTCGCGAAAATACAGGTATGGATAAACCCACTGTTATAACTTAATAACTTTGGGCGGGCTTTCTATGCCCGCTCCACAATACTTGACAGAATTGTTGGTTGGGGAGCCACCTCCGTGCGGGGGTGGGAACGCCCTTGGAGAGTGGCGTTTGAGGAACAGAACCCAACTTACAATCAAGTTTTTTAACATCATCATTAGTTATGATACTATTAGAATTAATGATATTTGACTTATGCTAATCCAGAAAATTGTCCAAGAACTGCAAGATATCCCCGAAGATAAACTAGCAGAGCTTTATGACCTAATTCATCGCTTCCGATTAGGCTTAAATCAGGAACGTAAACAACCTCGCACCCCTGGTTTATTAAAGGGAAAACTCGGTGATGCTTTTTTTGAACCACTGCCTTTATAGGAACTCCAGCAATGGGAGTAAGCTACCTTATCGATACCCATATTTTTTTATGGTGGCTTTTTGACGACCCAAAACTCAACAATGATTGCCGAAAAATCATTGGCAATCCGGATAATAATATCATTGTCAGTAGTGTTTCCGCTTGGGAAATTGCTACCAAATACCGCATCGGTAAACTGCCCGAAGCCAAACAAGTTGTTGAGGAATATTGGCAGATACTGCACCAGGCTAAATTTATTGAACTTCCTATCACCACAGATCATGCGCTTAGAGCAGGTAGTTTACCAATCGACCACCGAGATCCCTTTGACCGTATGATTATGGCTCAGGCTGAACTTTAAAATCTGCCTGTTATCACTTACGATGCTGCCTTTCAGACTGGATTGATTCAGTTAATTGGTAACCTTAAGTCAAATCTCTATCAGCAATAAGAATGTACCTAATATTATCATTAACCGTTTGAAGTCTTACACAAATTGGTTGGTAGAGACAAGGGTTCAATCGCGTCTCTGCATAGCCTGGAATTTTAAGATAAAGAACCACCACCGTCAATCCAGACTTCGGTACCTGTAATATATCTAGATGCGTCTGATGCTAGAAATAATACGAGTTCGGCTACATCTTCACTACCAAGAGCAGTATTTTTTGTTAAAGGAATATTATCTTTAATAAAATCGCCTAAATTTGGAATCCAATCTAGATGACGCTTAGTAACACTTTCTTCAATACCTGTTAGAACGCCACCAGGACAGATCACATTGACTCGAATCTGATTTGCTGCTAATTCTAGTGCTAGCATTTTTGCTAAAGTTACTTGTGCCGACTTTGTACAGGCGTATGCCGTGGCGCCAACTTTTCGGAAACTACGGGTACCATTAATTGAAGATGTAATTATTATTGAACCACCTTGCTTTTTGAGATGAGGAACTGCATACTTTAAAGTTAAAAATGTACCGTTTAAATTAGTATTGATTGTTTTTTCCCACTCATCGATTTCAATATCTTCAATTGGCGCCCATACTCCATTAATACCCGCATTGACAAATAATATATCAATTCTTCCAAACTCTAAAATAATTTGTTCAAATGCTTGCTGCAATTGGTTTGCTTGTGCAATATCAGCGGCGATTGCTATAGCGGTGCCTTCGTTGTGTTGAATTTTACTAACTGTTTCATCTGCTCCTTCTTTGTTACAGTCGATAATGACAATTTTAGCGCCTTCAGAAGCTAGTAAAACTGCTGTCGCACGACCAATTCCAGAACCACCACCAGTTATAACGGCAACTTTATTTAAAAGTTTCATATTTTTAAAAGTAAATAGATTTTGATTTTAAATAATAGCTCTTTTCACTAACCATTTTGAATTACACAATTAAGATCAGCATATATCCTGCGATATAGAAAAAATGGGACAGGCAAGGATGCCCACCCCACAAGATGATTCCACAATGTTTTTTTTTAGGTTAATATTATGCGTCTTGAGGAACCCATACAGAGACGGAACCAGCATTACAACGGAAGTCTGCCCAACCTTGTTCGTTTGTTGTAATTGGTTCGTTGATATGCTCGGTAATGTCTATATAAGTACGGTTGGGTTGTCCAACTTCCATATACTTACTACCATCACTACCGTTACTGAGTACAACTGCCATTCCACCAGGATGTTCTTCGTCACCTAGTCTAGTCCAACCAATTGTATTTGCATGGTCAAAGTAATCATACTGGTCGCCGTATGCGTAAGTTTGACGCACGAATAAGAATTTGTCAATTAGCCATTTATGACTATCTATCCAAATTTCGTACTCACCACCGTCATTCCCATAGTCTTTATAGTGGGCGCCGTAGTAGTCAGGGTAAAATATACATGGATACCCATCGCGTCGTAGCAAGATTAATGCATAACCCAAAGGTTTAAACCAAGCTTCAACGACTGACTCTAAAGACTGTAAAGGTTGAGAATCATGGTTATCTACTAAAGTAACAGCTAAAGTTGGTTGGTGCTGTACTAAAGTATTGTCGAAAATTGTTCGTAAATCGTAGTTATTACCGGACTTACTAGCAACGTGGAAGTTGTAATGAAGAGGAGCGTCAAATAATGTTACTTTACCTTTAGTGACAGTAATAAAGTGGTGTAAAGCCTCGACATTATAAGACCAATATTCACCAACTGCAAAAACTTCGCGTTGAACGTAATTGCGGACATGTTCCAACCATTCTAAAAAGAAGTGTGAGGATACATGTTTTACGGCATCAAAGCGGAAACCATCAACACCAGTTGTGTCTAAATACCATTCACCCCAGTATTTTAACTCTCCGCTGACTTCTGGGTGTTCCATATCTAAGTCACAACCCATTAAATAGTCAAAATTACCTTTTTCTAAATCAACGTTGTGATCAAACTGTTTATCTCTAAGTAAATAAATTGCGTTTGCTTCCCCGTTATAGGCATTGTAATCGATTGCATCAAAGTGCCACCAATGCCATTCCATGCTGGAATATTTACCATCACGACCAGGGAAAGTAAAATGTGTCCAAGCTTTAATTTTTTGATATTCCCCTACTACATCACCACGGTTATCGGGATTAAAAGGTGTTGCTTCGGCTTCTTCCTCTTGGTCGGCGCCCATTTTATGATTAAATACGGCATCGGCATATATTCTAATACCTGCTTTTTGGGCAGTTTTAATCGCGTGCAAATACTCTTCCTTAGTACCGTATTTTGTACGTACCGACCCTTTTTGGTCAAACTCGCCTAAATCAAATAAATCATAAACGCCATAACCAACGTCCATTCCACCACCTGTACCTTTATAAGCTGGGGGTAGCCAGAGCGAGGTTACACCAAGTTTTGCCAATTCTTCTGCATTTTCAGCTACTTGTTTCCATAAACTACCATCCTCTGGAATATACCAGTGGAAGTATTGCATCATCACACCATTTACTGCGGTCATAGTTTTAAATTATTTAATCAATTAAGTAGTAGTAAAGCAGGATATGCATTAAATGCCGCTTGAGTACTGCTGTTAAGCCACATTATGTATTTTTGTTAAGAATTATGTAATCAGTCTTTAGTTAATTTGAATTACTATCTTGAGGAGGGTTAAGTAATTGTGCTTACTATCTTAAGGTAGATTCCTGGCAACGGATGACTCTAGGATGTAACGGATAGGTTATCTGTTACGAACAAATCTCTGTTCTATAAAATAACTTATATCTTGTCGCATTCTTAACAAGCCCAAATAAACCGGGCTTATGAACGAAAGATTAGGAGTTTTTAGCAAAATTTCAAGATGTGAGATAACCCATCTATACACACAAGTTCTAAGAAACCAGGTTTCTATGTTTTCATGCGTAAGTATTGTCAAGCTTCGGATGCTCTCAGGTAGTACAATAATAGTGTATTTTTGGAAGGATAATTTTAAGAATGCAAACTAATAGTACAATTGAACAAAGAGTAATTGAGAAAATTCGCCGATTGTTCCCTGAACAGATGTTGCAAGTTGAAGAATTTATTGACTCTCTTGATACAGAAAATAGCCTAGATGTAGACCATGACATAACTTTTGCTTTCTCAAAGCTTTCTGAGGCCGCCTTCCAAAAAATTTGGGATAATCCTGATGACGCACAGTATGACAAATTATGAATTTGGTGATGTTGTTTTAGTGCCTTTCCCTTTCACCGACCAGACTTCTACGAAACAGTGTCCAGCTATTGTTGTGAGTTCTGCTAATTATCATCTTCAGCGCTTAGATTTAATACTAATTGGTGTTACTAGTCAGGCAAACCCAGCAAGCTCTTTTGGGGAAATGACAATTACTAACTGGAAAAATTCTGGTTTAATTAAGCCTTCTATTATTAAATCAGTTCTAACAACTCTTGATGTAAAACTTGTGATAAAAAAGTTAGGGCGGATTGAAGAACCTGACTATCAAGCTTTACAAAACTTATTAAAAACTATTTTAGGTTAAACAATCTGCCCGTAGCATTTAAACAAGAGGTAGATTATTAGCAACGGATGACTCTAGGATGTAACGGATAAGTTATCTGTTACAAACAAATCTCTGTTCTATAAAATAACCCATCCGCTACATCCGTTTTATCCGTTGCTAATTTCTTCATTCAGCATCGTTTCGATAGTCGCAAGCATTTTTTCTAGTTGCTTACGCTTTTTGGGGTTATCCCACAATTTAGCTTTGAGAAATTGGCTTGAGAGACTTTTATAGCGTTCTTTGAGAGTTGCTGCTTCATTATTGCTTGTTAGCGGCGCCGATATTTCTCGAATCAAATTTTTTATCGCTGACAAAGATAAATCTTCGGCAACTGCTTTTTCTAATAACTTTGTACGTTGTTCTGAGTCTTTCACCCTTGATATTGCCAGTGCTTTTGTATATTCTAATTGTCCACTACTGAGTATTTTTAATACGTCATCTGGTAAATTCAGCAGTGGCAAGCGAATTTTAATGAATGATTCCCATGTCAGGCGCCCTATAGCTTTGAATAGTTCTTGAATTGCAATAGTCTCAGGTTGGGAGAAAACGTTTTCCTTCTGGGAATCGTCGCCTCTGTCACATACGTTACGCATTTTATAGAAGTGGCTTGTGATTTCACTTTCTGTTTTGTGAAGTTGTATTGCGAGAAGTGAAATAATCGCACTCGCCTCTTCTACTGGGTTGAGGTCTTCGCGCTGTAAGTTTTCAACTAAGCGGACTTGAGCGGTTGTATAATCGTCTAAATCAAGAATATTAACAGGAACTTCTGTTAGTTCGGCAATTTTAGACGCGCGTAACCGCCGTTCTCCAGAAATCAGTTCGTATCTGTTGCCAGCTAGCGGTCTAACTAATAATGGTTCGAGAACACCAAATTTTTCAATTGAACGAGCAAGTTCATATAATTTTTGCTCATCAAAATAATGTCTCGGTTGGGAAGCTGGCAAATTAATGAGAGAAATAGGGACGCTCGAAGGTGCCACACTCTCGCGTTCATCATTATAGTCATCACTTGGGTTGCCGAGTAAAGCGGCTACTCCTTTTAGTTGACTTGTGTAGGGTAGTTCTTTTTTGGTTTTCACTTTAGCTTCTCTAATTTAGATGCTGTTTTCTTGAGAACTTCAACGGCTGGATTTTTAGGACTAGACAAAGCAATAGGTAGTCGTGCTTCACTAGCATCGGCAAATGCAATTGTTTTGGGTATCGGGTCAAAGACCGTAGCAAGAGGTGATAACTGTTCTAATATTGCTTTACTAGTTCTGCTTTCTTGAGCAGTACGGGAATCATACATTGTTGGAATGAATCCGGCAATAGCTAATTGTCTATTGGCGCCTTTTTTTAATGCAGCAACTGTTTTAAGCAATAAATCTGTTCCCTGAAATGATTTAAATTGACACTGAATAGGGACTAACACGTGAGTAGCTGCAACTAAACTAATTACGCTCAAAATACCCAAAGATGGCGGACAATCGATTAAAACGTAATCGTAATTATCTAAAATCGGCGCCAATGCATTTTTTAGACGCATTTCCCGCATCAAAGCAGAAACTAACTCAAGTTCTGCTGCACTCAAGTTGATATTAGCAGGCGCCAGTGCCATATTGTGAATAAGTTCAGAATGTATTGGTAAATCTTCCTCTGCAACAATTGCATCATATACAGTTTTGTTTAAAGAATCAGGGTCTAATCCCATGAAAGTAGTTAGACTTGCCTGGGGATCCATGTCTACAAGTAGGACACGGTTTTTTTTCCTTTGTGCAAGGTGATAACCCAAGTTCATAGTTAAACTCGTTTTACCAACGCCTCCACTTTGATTAAATAAAGCCAGAATGCGAGTTGTGGTCACTTTTTTTGCTTAGAACATTTGCATTAGACAAAGTGAGATTGTACCGCTCGATGGAATATATTACAACTGAATTTAGTAATAATTTTGCAATCAAACCTCAAAATTTTGTTTTGATCAGAAAATCTAATCTAAGTTTTATAAGCAGAAATAAAAAAATGACTGAGATTATTTTCTCAGTCACTTTTATTTGACTATTTAGTTATAAAGTTTAAATGTGTGTGAAGGTAAACTTTCCAAACTCTCAGGACTTACGATATTGTCACAAAACCTCGCTGGTGCGATCTGGCTACAAGTCTTATAGTTACGTCCAAATTCCGAGTCGGCGTCACACACCCTACGCTTTTAATGTGCCGGTTGCGTAAGTCCTGACTCTAAGAAAATTAATTACTTCGCAGCAATCGCTTGACCTGCGTTGCTGAAAATACTTTGTAACTGAGTTACAGAAGCTGTTCCGCTACCATTAGGACCTGCAAAAGTTTGCTGACCAACAGCTAAGTTCTTTTGCGAAAAGCTGTTTGATGCATCCGATGCAAACCCACCAATATCACCTAAGCTGATAGATAAACCACCTGCAACGGTATCGAGTTCATCTAAGGAAAGTTCTACTGCGTTTTCGTTTAACATGATATTTACTCCTGAAATTGTGTAGTTATGTATTTGGAAGAAATGAAGATTTTGTGTTTTGGGGTAAGCAGGCGCCTGGTTGAAAATTAATTACTTGGCAGCAATAGCTTGACCTGCGTTGCTAAAAATACTTTGTAACTGAGTTACAGAAGCGGTTCCGCTACCATTAGGACCTGCAAAAGTTTGCTGACCAACAGCTAAGTTCTTTTGCGAAAAGCTGTTTGATGCATCCGATGCAAACCCACCAATATCACCTAAGCTGATAGATAAACCACCTGCAACGGTATCGAGTTCATCTAAGGAAAGTTCTACTGCGTTGGTATTCATTTCGTTTGACATAACATTGACTCCATTGTTTTGAACGATTTGTGTTGTCTTAAGGTTTAAATTTTTTGCGCCAAATATATAGTTAATGCACCTAATTAAATTTTTATATTTACTTAGCTGATAGCAATATTTTGACCAGCAGTTGATGCTGTTTCTTGCAAGTTGAATAATGAGGCAGTATAGCTACCATTAGGACCTGCAAAAGTTTGTTGAGCAACATTCAAAGTTTTTTGATAAAAACTATTGTTGGCGCTTGACGCAAAACCACCTATATCGCCTAGAATCAAAGATAAACCACCTGCAACGTTATCAAGTTCATCTAGTGATAATTCAATTGCTTCCATTTGATTAACTTCGTTAGACATTTTTTAATCTCCTTTACTGTGTAATTGTTGAATTTGAGAGTTTCTGAAAGAAGATTGCAGTGTTGAATTTGTTTGGCTGCGTTTGTTTTCCTTTCATGTGTACATACTATGAATTTTGCTTTCGCTTTGGTATCGGGAGAAAGTTCGGATATAGAAGCGCCTGACTCCATCGAAAAGAGTCATACTAAAGTTGGAGATTTCCAGATTCCCGACTTATTTAAGAAGTCGGGAATCTAAGTGACGTGGGTAGGCACCTAGATACGATACGCTTCGGAAGTGAAAATGGCGCCACGAAAATATTTTGCTCTAAAGTACATCTTGAATATACTTTAGAAGATGGATAAGATTAATTTTTATTAACCGGGGGGTAAAGAATGTACATCGTACAAATAGCCTCAGAGTGTGCGCCTGTAATTAAGGCAGGTGGCTTAGGCGATGTCGTGTACGGACTGAGTAGGGAGTTAGAGAACAAGGGACATTGTGTCGAATTGATTCTTCCCATGTATGACTGTATGCGCTATGACCATATATGGGGATTACATGATGCCTACCGCGAACTCTGGGTGCCTTGGTATGGTGGACGAATTCATTGCTCTGTATATTGTGGTTGGGTGCATGGTCGAGTTTGTTTCTTTATCGAACCCCATTCAGAGGATAATTTCTTCCATCGCGGGTGTTACTACGGGTGCAATGACGACAATATGCGGTTTGCTTTCTTTAGTAAAGCAGCTTTACAGTTCTTACAGCAAAGCAATAAGTGCCCTGATATTATCCACTGTCACGATTGGCAAACTGGGTTACTACCTGTAATGTTGTACGAGATATATAAGTACAACGGCATGGAATTCCAGCGTGTTTGCTATACTATCCACAATTTCAAGCACCAAGGTATATGTGGAAACGAGGTTTTGGAGGCAACTGGTTTAAACCGTCCTGAGTATTACTACCAGCCTGATAAGTTACAGGATAATTTTAACCCGTTCGTGTTAAACATGATGAAAGCGGGTATTGTTTACTCGAATGCTGTCACTACTGTATCACCACATCATGCTTGGGAAGCCCAGCATACTGAGATTAGTTGTGGGTTAGGACATACTTTATACTTACATCGCGATAAGTTCCAAGGAGTTCTTAACGGTATTGACTTTGAATTTTGGAACCCAGAAACTGATAAGTATATTCCTTTCCACTACACAACAGAAGAATTTGAACAAAAACAATATAATAAAAAGGCTTTACGCGAGCGATTGAAGATAGGTGATAGCGATAAACCCTTAATTGCTTATATTGGGCGCCTTGATGCTCAAAAAGGCGTACATTTGGTTCACCATGCAATTTATCATGCCCTTGAACGCGGTGCCCAATTTGTTTTGTTAGGTGCTGCCACTGAACCAAGTATTAATAGTTGGTTCGTTCACGAACAATCTTTCCTCGCTGAAAACCCCGATGTACATATTGAATTAGGATTCAACGAAGAATTATCGCACCTTATATATGCAGGCGCCGATATGATTGTTGTTCCTAGTAACTATGAACCATGTGGACTAACGCAAATCATCGGTCTAAAATATGGCACAGTTCCTATTGTTCGAGGTGTTGGTGGATTAGTCAACACAGTATTCGACTGGGACTACGACCAAATGCACACCAAAGAAACACGCAACGGCTTTGTATTTTTTGAATTAGATAACTACGCTTTAGAATCAGCAATGGGACGCGCGATTGATTTATATAATATCAGTCCTGAACTATTCCGTCAGTTAGCCATTCAAGGAATGCAGTGTGACTACTCATGGAATCATCCTGGCGATAAGTATATAGAAATATACGATACCATCCGCCATAAATGGTAAAGACATGTAGAGACGCGATATATCGCGTCTCTACAATGTTGATTTAAAAATAACACGTGCCCCGAAACATTGTTGAAATCGATTAAACCAGGTGGCAACTACCTGACAATGTAAGCTAATAATTGAGTTCGTTGCCAACCTAGTTGCTGTGCCAGTTCAGAAACATTAAAAGACAACCACTGTAAAATAAACTATTGCTCTGGCTAAAGAAGGCGCCTTTGATACAAATTTTTGCGCGTATTCTCAAATTGTACGCACTAAAACAAAACTTATCTAAAAAAAATTCCTGCTGAAGCGTATAAACAAAAAATCTAAACCAAGGACTAATTTTAGAATACGGACGCAAGCTGTTACATTTGCCTTTATCCTATTTTGAAGGACCGCCTAGTGGGGAAGTTGCTAGCCGCATTGCTGATGCGAATGCCATTAATAACTTAGTTTCCCAAATCGTCCTTGGATTACCCAGCCAGTTTTTTATTGCTGTAATTTCTTTGGGCTTTATGCTCTTTTACAGTGTGGAACTAACTCTAGCTTCTATAGTTGCATTTATTATTGTTACGGGTGTTAACTGGCTTTTTTTACCAGCAATACGTCAAAAAACCCGTAATTTGATTATTTCTGGCACAGAAAACCAAGGCTTTTTAGTGGAAACCTTTCGCGGTGTCCAGGTGTTAAAAACTACTCAAGCTACATCCCAAGCTTGGGAAGAATACCAAAGCAACTACGGGCGCCTAGCCAATTTAGGCTGGAGTAACATGTTGATTCACCCCGAACATGGTTTGGGGTGGAATCACAAACAGGTTTCACAAGGAATTGAGCGCTACAAAATGTTTCTTTATTTAATCTACCTTTACCCAAACCGCACCATTATTCCCACTCGTGAAATCGATACTGTGTGGCATTACCATATTTTGGACACTCATAAATATGCTTACGATTGTGAATTTCTCTTTGGTTATTTCTTACATCACAATCCTAATTTTGATTACGAAAGTGAGACACTAAAATTAGCCTGGTTAGAAGCTATTGCTGAAACTATAGCATTATCTGCAGAACACTTTGGTATTAGCTTAATTGATGAAAATGATTTTATGCTCACTGATAGTAATTTACAGCAAGTAAACGCTTGTGTAGACCCTCGCAGTAAATGGCTTCTTATATAATTGTGCGTTGGCTTGCACTTAGTAAAACCCAACAAATAACATGTTGTAGAGACGTTACATGTAACATCTCTACTTGTGTTGATTAATCAGTGTTGGTTATTTGAGTCAATAGTAGGCGCCAATTGTTCTCGTCTATCGATTTCAGCAATCAATAATTCTTCGCGTTCTTCAGCCCAAGCTAAATCTTCTAACAACTTTTGTTTGTGAGCGCGCAGTTCTTCCAAACGACGGTGAAAATAGTTTTTATCAAGGAGGTTGTTGACTCGCCGTTCTTGTTCTTCAAGAGACATAACACCTGCAGATGCGTATTTATCTAACTCATCAAGTTTTTCCCAATGTTGGAGTTGTTCAGGTGTAGGTTGGTAGATTTCTGATGACATTTTTGATCTCCTTTAATCAAATGGTCGTGATAATCGGCGTTGTTCTTGGTCGATTAGGAACATCGTAGCTGCATTAGGTGTGAGAACCATTTCCCCTGACCCGTCTGTTTCTACAAACGTCCTGCATTTCCAGAATTATTAGCGTTACCAGAAGTAGCGTTGGCACTCGTAGATGAGTACGACTGTAAATCAGCTGTAGTAATTGAACCCTTAGCGTCAAGAGTAATTGCTCCTGCATTGCTTGAACTAATAGAATTGTTAGCATTACCTGTAGGAGCGTTGCTAGTTATGGAAGAGTAGGACTGTAAATTACCTGTAATGATATTTCCGTTAGTAGCGTTGATGTTTATATTTCCAGCGTTTGTAGTATCTCCGGTGCTTGTATTAATTGTTGTTGGCATTTCTAATGCCAAACTTAACACGTTACCTTGCTGGCTAATTTTGACTAAATTTGTTCTTGGTACTGCGGTAACTGTAATATTACCCGATGGTGCTGTAATAGTTCCTGTATTAACTACAGTTCCACCCAGCAACATCAAATTTTGTCCTTCCCCTAGTGTTAAATTCTCTGCATTAAAAATACTTCCAGGTTGGGACATTGTGAAAGCAAAGCTATTCGGATTTCCAACTAAGGCATTATAATCATTACTGCCAATTGCGTTAAACCAATCTTTACCAAAACCAATACCATTAGCAGTTGTTGCCGTAAAAGCTGCTGGAACATTTAGACGTGCGTTGGCGCCGAATACTATACCAGCAGGATTCATTAAATATAAATTAGAGTTACCACCCGTAACTTGAATTAATCCATTAATTATAGAAGCATCACCACCAACTACCCGTCCTAAAATATTCTGAATCTGACGATTAGAAACAAAATTGGCAATTTCGTTAGGGTTAAGACCAAACTTTTGAAAACTATGGAAAAGATTCGCTTTATCTCCAGAAAGCGTCCCCCCTTGAATGTTAATGCGGTTTCCTTCTGTCGTGATACTTGTATCTGTACTATCAATAGCTGGGGTTATTGATTGAGCTTTGGCTGGTGTAATGATGTTGCTGGCAAAAACTATTGGTAAAGATAGCGATAGTACGATTTTACTGAAATTATTTCTTAGCATATTGATAACTCCGCTATTAGTGAGTTAACAGTTGATAATTCCCAGATGAGTAAGTCCGTATTATTATCCGCACGTGGCGCCAACTCAGAATTAAAAGAAGCGCGAACCGCTACTGGTAATGAACATTAGTTTTCCAAAGTCCAATCTTCAAACTTTAAATTGGGTATACGAGAAAAATCTCGCAAGTTGCGTGTTACTAAAATTGCATTATTTGAAATTGCGATTGCAGCAATTCGCAAATCCTGTGTACCAACACGAATTTTCGCTTGCTTAAGTTCTTTATAAAACTCAGATGCATTTTGATCAAAATCAAGTATCCTTATTCTATTGAAAAATTCAATTCCTCGTCGTAATCCTAAATAACCCCAAACAAGTCTTTGTGGTTCTGATGATTGTCTAATAGCATCCAACCAACCGCGCATTTGTTCTTCAACTGTAACTGCAGTTACAGCAACTTGCTCAAAATTAATTTGGTTAAGACGTTGCAGTATTCTAGGGTTTCGGTTTTGGTATAGTGTTAAAGTATCTGTATCTAGTATCCACAAATTTATTAAACCTCCCCTTCTAAGTCAATTTCATTGTCCATTTCACAGCGATAAGCTGCAATGTTAGATACGACTTCATTAAATAAGGGATTATCTTCATACATACCTGCGAATTCTATCCAAGGGTTTCGCTTGTGTGGTGCTTCAATTTCAGCCATAACTATCTCAACATTTTGTAATCGTGTATTTACAATCTCATACAAATTTTGAATAGCTTCTTCTCGTGTTTGTGCTTCGGACTGACATTCTGGTAACCCCCAAACTGTTGCAGTATATCCTCCTTCTTTTTCTTCTATTAATATTGAATAATTAACTTTAGATAAATCTTGATTTTGATTTTTTACAAATTTAGTAATCATGAACTCTTCTCAGCGCGCTTATGAACTTAATTATATCATGTCCGGTTAATTGCCTATAATGTGGAGACGCGATTAAATCGCGTCTCTACAACAATTCTGTACGGTTACGTTACGTTACCGAACATGATATTAGCTAGACCAGCAGTGTCAACAAGCAGAGCAGCGCACGGAACTAAGACGGGTAGCGAAATAAACAGCGCAGCAGGAACTTGAAATTGAACCTCAACGTTATCAAGAATTACTGAACCAACTTTAAGATAGAGGTATTGATTTGTAAAATTTATAAGGCGCCTTAACAAAAGCGCCCTATTACAACTAATATTAAGCTTTATCTTGACCAAGCAGTCCGAATAGCGCAGCAACTCCAGCGGCAACGGCTCCCCACTTCAATGCAGGGTTTCTATCTAAATTGTCTAAGAAAGTGGGTATTGTGAGTTTACCAAAATCACCTTCAATTTTGTCATAACCTTCAATCGGTTCGTACAAGTTATCGGTTCCAGCGGCTTTTGGCTCGTTTGTACGCTGTCCAACAAAACCTATTGCTGCTAAGACTGTATCTACTAACTGGGGTGAAAGTTTTTGTAGCACATCTAATACTCTACCAACATCTCCGGCAATAAAGTCGCGCGTTGGATTTTCTGCTGCATAAAGAATTGCTTCGGCAACTACTTTTGGTTGATAATAAGGTGGTATGCCTGTTGGTTTGACTCCCAACTTGGTACGAACTTTATTATAGTAAGGTGTGTTTATTACTGATGGTAATATAGATGTTACACTCACAGGTATCTTGTCGTGCATTAACTCGACACGCAAACCTTCTAAAAATCCTTCCAAACCGTGTTTTGCGGTTGAATATGGATTTTGCAGTGGTAAACTTCTTCTACCTTCCATCGAAGAAACACAAATTATTGCTCCTCCTTGTTGCTTGAGGTAAGGCAAAGCTGCTTTCACACCGTTGACTTGACCCATCAAGGTAACATCAATTACACGCTTATATTCTTCAATTGTAATATCTTCAAACCGACCGATTACACCTGTAGCTGCTGCGTTAACCCATGTATCTAGGCGCCCATACTGTGCGACTGTTTTATCAACAAAAGCTTGAACTTGTTCAATATCGCTGACATCAGCAACTACATACTCAACTTCACCACCGAATAAATGAATCTCGTCTACTAAAGATTTTAATCCAGCTTCCGAACGCGCGGATACCATTACTTTGGCACCTTTTTGCGCGAACATAAACGCTGCCAACCTACCGATACCACTGGAGGCGCCCATGATGGCGACTACTTGCTGATTAATTGGTTTAAGAAGCATAAGTCTGTTTATAATAATATATCCCTACTCTTATGTGATAATTTTTATTACAGACTATTGCATCATTCGACAGGTTGAGTATGAACTCTATCTAAAGAATAGATGAGATTTTTGAGTCTAGTCTCTCCATAACGCTATACCACCTAACAAGCCATTGAGATTGGAAATAATTTTGATATTTTCGGGAAGTTTGATTTTGACTAACTTTGCTTCCCCACCACCTATATATAGATAGTCATAGTTGAATAGGTGTTGTAGCGATGATATTGCTTTTCCAAGTCTTCCGTTCCATTTTGCTTCGCCAACTTTTTCTAACGCTGCACGTCCAAGCTGTTCTTCATAAGTTTCACCTTTTCGGAAACGATGATGTCCCATTTCTAAATTGGGTACCAATTTTCCATTTAAAAATAATGCCGACCCAAACCCTGTACCTAGCGTAATTACTAACTCTACACCTTTACCCGCTATGGCGCCTAATCCCTGCATATCAGCGTCATTGATCACCCGCGCGGGTTTTTGCAAACGCTCTGATAATGCCGAAGCCAAATTATACCCTACCCAGTCAGGATGTAAGTTGACGGCTGTTTCTGTGACCCCCGCGCGTACTACACCAGGAAACCCAGCAGAAATTCTATCAAATTCTCCAACTGATTTTATTAACTGGGTAATTGTATTCATAACCGCTTCAGGTGTTGGAGGTTGTGGAGTATCTAAACGCGCGCGTTCGCTTATGGCGTTACCGTTTTCATCCAAAACCATTACTTTAATACCGCTTCCACCAATATCTATTGATAGAGTGCGAGTAGATGCATTTGTATCAGCCATTACAATTTGTTCTCCTTGTGTACTATATTACTAATTTGTCAAACGCAAGTAAAATTCAAGTTAAGGATTACATATACAAGACTTTATGCATAGTTTTATCCCTCCAGAGCGCTTTTTTCCATATTTGACTTGGACAGATATCGAGTCAATGCCCGATAAGGAAAATGTGGTAATTATTCAACCTACAGGAGCTATTGAACAACATGGCCCACATCTACCATTAATTGTGGATGCTGCAATTGGCATGGGAGTATTAGGGAAAGCTCTAGAAAAACTTGATAAGAGCGTTCCTGCTTATGCAATGCCGTCTCTCTACTACGGTAAATCAAATGAGCATTGGCATTTCCCTGGAACCATTACTTTGACTACAGAAACGCTGTCTGCAACGCTCTTTGAAGTAGGAGATAGCTTATACCGCGCGGGATTTAGAAAATTAGTACTAATGAATTCGCATGGTGGACAACCACAAGTTATGCAAATGGTCGCACGAGACTTGCATGTTAAATATAGTGATTTTATTGTGTTTCCATTATTTACATGGCGTGTGCCACATATTTGTAAAGAGCTAGTAACACCAAAAGAAGCGCAGTTAGGAATGCACGCAGGAGATTTAGAGACGAGCATTATTTTGGCACTTTTGCCTCAACAAGTAAAAATGGAACGCGCGGTTACTGAATATCCACCTGAACAGCCAGAGGGTAGCTTGCTTTCACCAGAAGGTAAATTACCTTTTGCTTGGACAACGCGCGATTTAAGTAAAAGTGGTGTAATAGGAGATGCGACGACAGCCACCAAAGAAAAGGGTATAAAAATTCTTGAATCTGTATCTGATGGTTGGGTAACTGCAATTAAAGATATTTATACTTTTCGTCAACCTCAAGTTAATTAGAGAATCCCCCGGATCAAATTTAGGATTTAGTAATAAATATTACTTTTAAAATATTCTTTAAGAGGAATGAACCACAAAGGCACAAAGGGCACAAAGAAAAGAGCTATCTTCTTTCTTTGTGTTCTTTGTGCCTTTGTGGTTTATTTTCCAAATATCTTTTTCAAAAACGTGGTAATTTCAAACCAAGCGAGTGTTGACTGTTCTGAGTCATACCGATATCCATCGTCACGCATAAACGTATGTTCCGCATCGTACAACAGAACTTGATGTTGTATACCAGCGTTTGAAAGTGATTTTACGATTGTTTGACGGTCATTCTCTGGTATATGTGGGTCTTGTGTGCCGAACACTATCAACATTTCGCTTTTAATTTCATTACATCGCTCGATGCTGTCAGCTATACTCGTACCTAACTTACCGCTAGGAATGCCTGTAGGATAACAGCATACGGTGGCTTTGACTTCACTTTGAAATGCGGCTCTAAAAGCTAGGTGTCCTCCTATACAAAAACCAAAGGCGCCTATTTTTTCTGAATTTACAGAAGCATCGTTTTTGAGGAATTCCAAAACTGCTTTGCAGTCAGCATCATACTCTGAAATAGCTGTGCGACGCGCGTCATCGTTACCTCGCATTCTACCAATGTCATCTGGTTCGATAACTTGACCAACAGGTTCAATGCGATGGAATATTTCAGGCGCCGCGACTACATAACCAAACCCTGCTAAGTAGTTTACTGCCCGTAACATGGCGCCGCCTAATTGATAAATATCACTATGAAAAATAATACCTGGGTATTGACCTGGTGGTTTTGGAGTTGCTACATAAACACGCATCAAACTATCATCAACTCGTAACTCAATATTACGCTTGGTTATTTGCATCGCTTTTTCTCCGTGTAGGTTGGGTGATAACCCAACCCAATATCTCACCTAAATTTTATGCCGCGTTACCATTGCCGTTTGTTCTAATTTGACTTTCGAGATATTGCCATATACGGTCTATGTTTTGTTGATTAAGTTTTAATGCTTGCTGGTGTAAACGCGCGATATCAACAAGCTCTGATACAGTTCCCTCCACTCGTGCTGTATTTTGTTGATTACTGACTAATGCTTGCTGGTGTAAACGCGCGATATCAACAAGCTCTGATACAGTTCCCTCCACTCTTACTATATTTTGTTGATTAATTTTTAATGCTTGCTGGTGTAAGCGCGCGATATCAACTAGTTCTGATACAGTTCGCTCGACTCGCGCTATTGTTTGAGAGTTTGCTCGTGTCTCTCTGCGGTTGGCATTCTGGATAGTACGTATTAAGTCTATTTCGTCTCCTAACTGCTCTAGACGCTCATCCATGTCTTCTAATTTGACATTTATGTCTTCTGGTTGCGCGTTTGCCATGATTTTTCCTATATAACGTGAAGGTTGTTAGCCTACGACCACATTTACTTGGCTGGACACCTTAATGCAGGCGCTTGACTTAATAATTTAAATCTTAATCGCTTTTGAATCGTATGTAAAGCAAATTTATCTTAATTATGATTATATTTTGATTATAATTCTCAAGCTTTGGAAGACTTGACTCTATAACTGAAAATGTTGAGTCTCGTTCCTGCCCCTACATGCATGTTTGATAGTAATTTACCTTACATGTTTAGTTATAGATATTTTTTTGTATTTTTGATATTTTGATAATATTGGTTATTTTAATGTTAGCAGCAAAGTAGTAGTTTTGAATTATATATTTATGTATATTGAAGATATTCTTGAAAAGGCAACTGACCCTTGCACTCATCCTGATGAACTTTATCAAATTTATGATGAACACAAGGTTCGTGGTTATAAACGTCAGATAATCGAAGCTATTGGTAGTAATCCGAATACTTCTCTGGAGTTACTTGAATATTTATTTACAAAAGAGCCGAATATGGCTGATATTGTCTTTGACAACCCTGTTATGCCTTTGCTTATACTTGAAGACCCTTTACTTGTAACTAATTGGTTTATTCAATCTCATAATTCAATTTTTAGGTATAATAAATTACTGTCATTGGAATTACAAAATATTGCCCTTAGAACTGAAAATCGTGATATTATTTTACATCTTGTTGAATCAAAGACTACGGCGCCGTCTATTATCGAAGAGATTGCTAAACGCGTAAATATAGCTCAAAATTCAGTGATTGCGAATCTGCTAAAGAAACATCCAAATGCACCGGAAAATATAACTAATTTACAGCTAAAGAAACCGCCCTTGGCTACAGTATAAGATGAATATCTTAGTGCTGTAACTAAGGGCGTGTTTACGTGATGGGAAAATTGTTTTTATGTAACTGAATGGTTAAGATTTGTTAAGTGTCGGCGCCTCCTCCCAGGTAATAGCCCATTTTCTCTACATAAGCGCTAATTTCGCTCGATAATTGAATGGGGCAAGCTAGAGGTGAGGCAACTGCGACTACTGCGTTCATACTGGCGCCTTCGATTAAACTTTCGGCGTGGTTTGAACTAACGGCACGACGGATAATGTTACTGTTACAAATCGTCTGCTCGTCGTACTTATGGACACAGTTGTAAATCAATTCAAATTTGGTCATGATATATAAACAACCTTTTCATAACGTGGAAAGGGTAGCCTCGCGACTGCATTGCTTGGCTGGACACCTTAATGCAGTCGTTTGGCTACATCTTCTATAATAATCACAAACGAGTCATTAATGAATTTTTGATGAAATTTAGTTGAATCAATATTGATGTAAAAAATATTACTATCTAGACTTATCCCGTTCTTTGCTTGAATAGTAAAAAAGTCACCATTGTGTACATCGATGAATCAACGACGGGAAGACCGTTTAGAACGGCTACAAATTCCTGCTTTGGGGGAATATTACGATGATTTACTAGATATTGATGCTGAACTCAGTAACCGCACTAAGGTTCAGCAAGCGCAAAGTTTAATATCCGAAAGACTTCAGGAGCGGATGTTAGGTATTAAAGATAGAGTTCAATACCTCGCCGATAAGAGGGGTATTACCTTTAATCAAATGTGGGGTGAAATTCTTGCAAAGCGAGGTAAAGTTACTGCTTTTACTGAAGGTGCCATTCAGTATAAACCTGGAGAAGAAGGATAAATAGCCTTTTTTTATCACATCGAACTCATTATTAATTAATGTTACAGTTAGATATATTTTTGTTCTAATTGTAACATTTTCTTAATATAGATTCGGATTTCTATACTTCTAACTCACGATTGCATATTTTTTTTGGCTCTACCTTGTATTTGATTGGGTGTGTGATACTAAAACAATTTATAATCAGAACGAAAAATACCCTAGCCCGCTCACACCATTCCAAGTTCATTCAAGGAAATGTCAAATATGCATGACAATTTAATTAACACTAATATTGCAAGCTCTCATATTTTATTAACACCTGATGAGCTAAAAGCTAAAGTACCTTTAACAAAATCAGCCGAACAAAATATTTTAAAATTTAGACAAGAAATTAAGCAGATATTAGACTTTCAAGATAGAAGAAAATTTATAGTAGTCGGGCCATGTTCAATTCACGATACTGAAGCTGCTATTGAATATTCAGAAAGATTAAAGCATCTTAGCGAAAAAGTGCAAGATAAACTTTTGCTAATAATGCGAGTTTATTTTGAGAAACCTCGTACAACTGTTGGATGGAAAGGATTAATCAATGACCCAGATATGGATGATTCTTTCCACATTGAAAAAGGTTTATTAATCGCGCGCTCTTTACTGGTTAAAATTGCAGAACTAGGATTACCATCTGGTACAGAAGCTCTTGACCCTATAGTGCCTCAATATATTAGTGAACTTGTAGCATGGGCTGCAATTGGCGCCCGTACTACAGAGTCACAAACTCATCGAGAATTAGCAAGTGGACTTTCGATGCCAGTAGGTTTTAAAAATGGCACAGATGGGAATATTCAGGTAGCGTTAAATGCTATGCAAGCAGCTAAAAGTCCTCATAATTTTTTAGGAATTAATCAACAAGGACAGGTAAGCGTATTTAAAACGAAAGGAAATACCCACGGACATATTATCCTACGGGGTGGAAACGGACTGCCTAACTATGATGCAGTTAATATCGCGCAAGTCGAGGCAAAGCTAAAGTCCGCTTCTGTTTCGCCTTCTATTGTGATTGACTGTAGTCATGGCAATTCTAATAAAGATTATAAACTACAAGCTACTGTCTTTGAAAATGTAATTCAACAAATAGTAGATGGTAATAACTCTATCGTTGGGATGATGTTAGAATCAAATTTGTCTGAAGGTAATCAACCAATTCCCAATAACTTGGAAGAATTAAAATATGGTGTTTCTGTGACAGACCAATGTATAAATTGGTACGAAACAGAAAAAATCATTTTAGGCGCCTATAATAAGCTGAAGTAAAAAATCAATTCAAATTATAGTCGTATATAGATTGAATTTGATTCATTTATGACTAAAGTAATCAGATAAGTGAGTACTGATTCTAATTTGTCACATTTTTGATTCAATAGAAAAGGCGTTACATTTACGTTTACTAATGAATCAGCGGCGAGAAGAGCGCTTACAAATTCCTGCTTTAGGGGAATTCTATGATGACTTGCTTGATATTGATGCGGAATTGAGTAGTCGCACCAGAGTTCAGCAAGCACAAAGCTTATTATCCGAAAAGCTCAATGAACGGGTGCCCGATATAAAACAACGGGTAAAATACCTTGCTGATAAGAGAGGTGTTACTTCAGACCAAATATGGAGTGAAATTCTTGCTAAACGAGGCAAGGAAACTGCTTTTAGCGAGGGCGCCATTGTAGATAAACCTTTGGATGGAGCTTAAAGAGCGTAGGTTGGTGGAGGAACGGAACCCAACACCAACATTTAATTGCAATGTTGGGTTACGCAAAGCCGGAACCCAACCTACGATTCTATGATTCAATTTCAACTTCTGACCATCCGAGCGCTTGTTCGTATAAGGTTTCGTATACAGAGTTTATTTCGCTGCCAACCAGGCGCCTTGAGTAACGAATTACTTTGATCGGATATGCGATTGAGTCATTAAGCTTTGCAGAAAAATCTACACCTAAGATACCAATAAAGTCAAACTGCGATGCTGTTTCTCGAAGTGCTTCTAATAACTCAGTGTCGTCAAGTGGACTTGCGAAACAAAGATAATTACAATATTGAGAATAATCTTCCCATTTTCCAAAAAATTCCAAATCATCCATACAACTGATAATTTTGACAGCAAATAAGTCTTTCGGCTGTTTAAAATTCCAACGAGCAACACCAACTAAATCTAAACGCAAAATTTTAGATGTAATAAGTACTTCTTGGTGTGTTGCCCAATGTCTTGGGGAATGTTTAATATTTGTATAGTTTTGCATCCAAGCGCAATCTTCTTTAAGCGCACGTTTTATTGTAGATGCAATTTGACGACTCGTAAACCGACTGCTTGCTGGTATCGCACGCTTTTCAACTTCTCCTTGTGTTTGTTCAATAAATGTATCGAATGCTGCTCCTTTCCAATGTCCCAAATATTCAATTTTTCCTTCTTGTCCTTTATGGGGGCGCCCGCGATTTGTGCGTGCTTCTGTAATTGGTGGTCTATAATCTTTTTCTATACGCCGACACTCAGCAACCGTTACATCTCCTGAAAAAACTCGCTTCTTCAAAGTCTCAAATACTGGAGTTGGCGCCTGACGTTGGAGTTTTTCAAGTTTTTCTAAAGCTTCGGGTGGTATTCGCGCGGCTTGGTGGACTTGCTCTAAATCTTCGTATCCTGTTAATTTTAAAAAATATTTAGCAGCTTTGATAAATCGCCATAATAATGAAGGTTCACGGTCATTAGTTACAGCTAACTGACGCACCCAGGCAGAAAACGAAGAAAAACCTCCTTGCCTGTAAAGTTTTTCCTGCTGTACATTGAGCGTCAACTTCGCCATCTCCGTCCAGTCTGCTCGACTTTTAGTTAATAATTGCGATAGACGGTTTTCAATATCTGTCAATTTTGGTTCTTCTTGTTTCGTTACCTTTTTGTCTTTTCCCATCTTTTTGGCGCCTATGTATATTACATATTATGTAATTATTAAAATTGTGGATGGTGCTATTCAATAATTCCGATTATAATTTGCATAGCAATTTGGTCGATTAAGCAGACATTTTGATTATATACTGCAACTGTTTATACTAATAACTCATTCATTACAGCCGTTGATCATGGGTTGCCATCTTTCCACAGTGACTTATCAACACTTTTTGGAACTAATACCCATAAACCTTGAGGTACTACTTCAAAATTCATTGGTGTTGTTCCTAAATAATCTCCATCTACTTGTACAGGTAATAATTTTTTACCTTTAATCTGAACTTGCCGCGCGCGGTAATATACTACTTTAGGGTCACGGTTATAACGACGTGTAAATACCGATAATAATCGTAACGGCGCTACTAACATGCTGCGTCCTTTAATAACGCAAACATCTAATAAGCCGTCATTTACTATTGCATCGGCGGTCAATTTGACAATACCACCGTAAAGTTGACTATTACCAATTACAATTAATAATATACGTCCACGTATTCGTGTACCATCAATACAAATAAATGAACGTACTCCTTGATAATTCCATGCAAGCTGTAATGTTTGTTTCACATAAGCAAATACACCTAGTCGCTTCTTTTCCAAAGGATTAATTTTTGCTGTAACTGCACCATCAAACCCAACACCTGCCATTAACAGAAAAAATCTTTGTCCTGCTTTCCCAACATCAATTTGTTCTAACTGCGCTGTTAGAAAAGCGTTAGCAACACGATGCAAGTCCATTGGCAAACCGAGTTCGCGTGCCCAAATATTGACTGTCCCAACTGGTAATACTGCTAAAGCTACGTGTGTTCCTACCAATCCATTAACTACTTCGTTAACTGTACCATCACCCCCAGCAGCTACTACAACATCATATCCTTGTTCTGCGGCTGCGCGCGCTTGCACTGTAGCATCACCAGGCGCCTTAGTTGGACGTACTTCTACATCCCATCCTTTACTTCGCCAAATATCAGCAGCGCTTTCCAGCGTTTGCTTAAGATTATACGCCTGACCAGCAAACGGATTAAACAGTATGAGGACGCGCGCTTGGTGAGGAAGCAGTACAGCCATGATTTGAACGATTCCTGGAGGTATGCATCCAATTTAAACGATATTCATGTACTCCGCTATATCAACTGTGTGACATCTCCTACACCTTTCCTTTTGCGGTGTGGTCCACTATGCAGCAGCACATTATTATGACCCAAACAAAGCCCAATTTAAAAACTTTAAACCTTTTTGGGAATTTGTAGCAGATCCACTCAACTCCGGTACATTTGGACCAAATAAATTAGATGATACGTTTGGCCCCGAAGTGAAATTTCAAAGCGTCTCTCCGGGGATAAAACCTTCATCAGGCGCCGTCAGAGGGCTTACAATTTTTTGGAACGGTGAAAATTGCAGCCCATAGTAAAGTGATGACGGTCGGTTTATATAATTTGGAAGGAAAAAAGCTCTATAGTACAGATTTACAGCCAGAAGTTTGATTTAGAAATGTCCATAAGCGTAAGTCTGTAAAATCAGGTATTGCCATAAAGGCGCCGAGAGAGCATAACTTTTCTGGGTCATGAGTTGATGCAATACCGATAGTTTTTATACCCGCACCAACTGCTGATTTAATTCCGGATGGTGAGTCTTCGAGTGCAATAGCGTTTTCTATACTAACTCCTAGACGTTGCGCTGCAACCCTGTACGGAGTAGGGTCAGGTTTTGGTTTTTCTTCGTCTTCTGCCAACACTATTAATTCAAATGTGGCGCCTAGTTCTAATATATCTAGCATGAAATAAGCATTTTCGTGCGGCGCATTTGTGACTAATGCACGCTTGATGTGATGCGTCTGAGTCCAAGTTAACAACTCAGTTAGTCCTGGTAAACGCTCTAAAGATGGCGCCATATCTCGAAACATCGCTTCTTTTTCATCAGCAAATTCTATAGCTTCCTGCGTTGATAACTGTGGCAGAATATCTGCGAGTATTTCCGGATTCAATCTGCCGCTGATATTTTTCTGATAAAAGCTTTCATCTATATATATATCATACCGACTCAGCATATTCTGCCAAGCGATGAAATGAACGGGGTCAGTATTGACGAGAGTTCCATCTAGGTCGAACAGAATTGCTTCTAGCATACGTTATGTAAAGAAAAGTAAGAAAATATAAACTTTCTTTACATTATCACGTAGGGTGGCTATGCCGCACCTACAGTTCAAGTGTTTTCTTTTAAGATTGCTGCAATTCTGATAATTTTATCTACATTAATATCATCCCAGTAAACTGCTTTAATGGCGCCTAACCCAACAAAATACCCAGCTATCTCGTCATCGTCTGGTAAAATTTTGTTAAACGTGCCTTGTATTTCAGGCATTCCGTTAATACGTTTATATTGATTATCTTTAACGATTAATGTAGACCCTCTTACTTCTTCAATTTTTACTAATTCGTACTTCCAACGCCTATCTATATATATATAATAACGAACTTCATCGCCTCGTTTTAACTTTACGAGTGTAGAAGCTAGTTTACGCTCCATCGGTCTTAATACTTTGGAGTCAATCGAATATTCTTTGTTCAAATATTCTATCTGTGATTGTAAAGCATTTTCCCCGCTATCAACGCGCGCGAGTTCTATATCCTTTTTCGTAACCTCCTGAACAAATATATCTCTTATATTGGCGCCTTTTTCGTTTTTATATTTGGTTAATGCAGCTTCTGCACGCTCCTTTAATTTATACTGTTTAGCATCGAAAAGCTCTACAGGAAAATCTAGATATCTTTTACCCTTGTTGCTAACTTCGTATAAATAGCCAGTTTTACCAGTTAATGAAGTTGCTTGAATAACGTACATAATCTCAAAACACCCATTGATTACCGCTGACTCTATAGAGTTAGCGTTTATATTAATAATTTCTGTTTATTTTATAATATAGCTTTTTTTAACTATATTTTACTACGGAATGATTATGAAGGTGCCAAGACTAGCGAAACAAGACGTATTGTATTGTATTTAATTTGAAATCATTTGTAAAATAATTTTTTACAATAGCTTTTTCTTAAGGAATTACTGGTAACTTTCTATGAACTGGAACGGCAACTATAATAAAACTGCTCTTTCACAATAATACAAGGTCAGATGATAGCTGCTTTGAGGAACTTGCGCGTCTCAGAACTACAGGTCAATGTATATAATTCTGAAGCTGAGATAGCGCGCGCTGCTGCTGAAATTGTATACGAGTATCTATATAATGTGTTGCAGGAACGAGAAAGCGTTAGTGTGTTATTAGCAACAGGTAATTCACAGCTTAAGTTTTTGGATGAGTTGATATCGTTAGGTGGAATTGATTGGTCACGGGTTACTTGTTTTCATTTAGATGAGTATCTAGGAATTTCGGCAGACCATCCAGCTAGTTTTCGACGGTATTTAAAAGAAAAGGTCGAACAAAAAGTTAATCCCCAGGTGTTTCATTATATTGAGGGAGATGCTCAACAACCATTAATAGAGTGCGCGCGTTATTCGGGACTACTGCAAAGTCATAAGATTGACTTATGTTTATTGGGAATTGGTGAAAATGGGCATTTAGCGTTTAATGACCCATTCGTAGCAGATTTTGATGACCGATATACTGTTAAATTAGTCAAACTAGATGAAGTTAACCGTCAACAGCAGGTAAATACTGGATATTTCTCTAATATTGAACAAGTTCCTCAATATGCTTTTACTGTTACACTACCGACTATTTGCGCTGCTAGAAAAATAATCTGTCTGGCGCCGAGTCAGCGTAAAGCCAAAATCATTGCTAAAATGCTTCAAGGTGAAGTCACTACAACTTGTCCAGCCTCAATTTTACTTCATCAACCGCAAGCAACGCTATTTTTAGATGTTGATTCTGCAAGTTTGATATAAGATTTTGATCCCCTCACGGTTCTGTGAGAGATGAACGGGTTTAGCTGGTAAAAATTTATTTTTAGGCGCCAAGAATGTAACAAACTTAAAAATGCTAGCGTTATCCATAAAGCCCTCTGCCTTTTTTCGTGCCATTCGGGTTAGGGGGGATTTTCTATGGTTATAGCTTGTAATTATCACCATAAAATTTTAGTCAAAATTACATTACTACAGAGACGCAGAGAACACAGAGAGGCATTTCTATTTATTGGTGTGATTGTTTCAAGAGGTGGCGCAGATTATATATACTAAGATAAAATATACAAAAATAAGGAGATATCATAATGACCTCAAAACATATAGCAATTGTTAAAGACGGTAAAATAGAATTACTTGAGCCTGTATCTATTCCTGAAGGAACAAAACTTCTTATTATACCTATGTCTTTAGAAAGCGATACGCAGGAAAGAGAAAGTTGGGGAAATTGGTCACTTGAAAATTTAAATCAATGCTATGGGGAAGATGAACCTGAATATAGTTTAGAGTCCATTAAAGAGCATAATCCTGATTATGAGAGAAGGTAATATTATTTTAACGTCTATTCTGCAAGCAAACGGAGAAATCAAAAATCGTCCTGTGCTTATCTTAAGAGAAATGCCAAAATTTCAGGACTTTTTAGTATGTGGTATTAGCGCACAATTAAAACAATATACATCTAATTTTGATGAAATAATTTCACCTGGTGATGATGATTTTCAAGCAAGTGGATTAGTTCGCGCATCTGTAATTAGATTAACTTTTTTAGCAGTTGTCTACCGAAACATTGTAACTGGGTCAATTGGGGTGATTTCATCAGAAAGGCACCAACGATTATTACATAATCTAAGTCAATATTTAGTTCAAGAAACGAAATAATAGAGAGCCTGTACAATAGTCAGCTGATCTTAAACAGGTCAAGAGGTAGAGTTAAAATGAAAAAATAGAACTTTCGGAAGCATCACAGCCTTTATCGGCTTATCTTTATTGAGATGGGCTTAAAATTATAATTGCATTTCCCCCTTATTAAGGCTACCGTGTACACACAAGTTTTTGAAAGTTACTTTTCTTCCCTTTCTTCTCTTTCTTTGTGTCCTTTGTCACGAGCGTGGTTCCTTAAAGAGATAAACCACAAAGGTCACAAAGGGCACAAAGGGGGGAATATAAGAAGGGTTATAAAGATGTGTGTACACGGTAGCTTATTAAGGGGGGTAGGGGGGATCAAAATTCAATATTCTCTAACAAATGTTTATGGTTATATTGCATCAAATTTCGGACTTTATTCACCCTGTACTAGTAAGCAAGGCGCCTCCTAGCTACTATTATGAAGGATATTCACAGGGTGAAATAAAGCGACTTCCTCGGACTGCCTTAGCAGAAGAAGTTGCGCGCGGTTTGATGCGGTACTTGAAACAAGACGCGCGTTATTCAAATGAAGGTAAAATGTATGGTATATTACTGGTAGAATTACCATCAGGTGAAATTAGGGTTATTAAAGCATTTTCAGGATTATTAAATGGGGTAAGTTTAGTAGAAGGTTGGGCGCCACCTATACCCGGACGTTCAGAAGTCGCATTTGATGAAGCGCAGGTGCTGTCACAGTTAGATGCTATTAAACAGGAATTAATTAGTTTACAACAAATACCATCACGTCATGAATATGAAAGCTTATCGCGTCACTTCGCTGATAAAATATTACAGTTAAATATACTTCACCAACAGCGTAAACACGAACGTCAACAAAGGCGCCTACAACTAGTAAACGAAGAAGAACTTTTAGAAGAAAGTCGTCGAGATGGTATTGAGAAAAAATTACTCAAACGTCAACGTGATGAAGCGTTACATCCATTAAAGCAAATTATTGAATCAGCCGACGCGCGCATTGCCGAACTAAAACAGCAGCGTAAGGAAATTTCGCGTCAACTTCAAGTTAAAATGCACGCAGTATATACGCTGACTAATTTTTTAGGAATGTCGCAATCTTTACAGCAGTTAATGCCACAAGCACCAACTGGAACAGGTGACTGTTGTGCCCCAAAATTACTTCATTATGCTGCTACACATAATTTAAAACCTTTAGCAATGGCTGAGTTTTGGTGGGGAGCTTCGTTACCTAACGGTGATAAAATTCAAGGAGAATTCTATGGCGCCTGTTCTGAACGTTGTCAACCGATAATGGGGTTTTTACTTTCGGGTTTACATACAATAGAGCTAACGCCGTCTATTTACGAAGATGAATATATAATAGTTATTAACAAACCATCAGGGTTATTATCTGTTCCTGGTCGCTATCGTGATACTCAAGATAGTGTATTAAGTCGTTTACGTAATATATTACCCGATGGTATGAAATTAATTCCTGTGCATCGTTTAGACCAGGATACATCAGGGATATTACTAATCGCGCGTAATTTAGATATATATCGTCAACTTGCTACACAGTTTCAACAAAGACAAGTTCACAAAGTGTATGAAGCTGTGGTTTGCGGTAATATAAATACATCAGGTATTATTCAACTGCCACTTTGGGGAAATCCTGAAAACCGTCCATACCAAGAAGTTAATTGGGAGTATGGAAAAGATTGTATAACTCATTATAAAGTTATTAGTAACAATAGTAATAATACTCGTGTTGAGTTTACACCATTAACTGGGCGCCCGCATCAGTTACGAGTTCATGCTGCTGACCAACAAGGACTTGGAACTCCTATTTTGGGTGATAGGTTATATGGAAGTGATAATTCAACCAGATTACATTTGCACGCGCGCGAACTTCACTTTACACATCCAATCTTAGGAAAATTGTCTTTACAAGTAAAGGCGCCGTTTTGATATTACTTATAATCTACCCTACAAACAAAGGATGTGGTTTGGCAATACTGTAACCTTGTATATAATCAACACCAATAAGTTTAATAGTATCAAGGATTTCTTGATTTTCTACGTATTTGGCAATTGTTTCAATACCTATCAAATGACTAATTTTATTAATAGCTTCTACCATTGCCATGTTCATTTTATCCTTAACGATGTGCTTAATGAAACTTCCATCAATTTTTAGATAGTCAATTGACATGTTTTTGATATAGTTCCATGATGATATACTGCTCGCAAAATCATCTAATGCAAAACGACAACCAAGTTCTTTCAGCGCGCGGATAAAGTTTGTAGCTTTGATGAAGTTAGCGACAGCAACCGTTTCTGTAATTTCAAAACAAATTGCTTGTGGCGGAATTTGATGTAAAATCAACTGGTCACGCACATACTCTACAAAATACTCATCGTTTAAACTGGCGCCGGAAAGATTGATAGCATAAATACAACCACAATCATCTTTACTATGGCAATGACTCAATTCTTCTTTTTTATAAGCTGCTAAATTCGTAAAAACTCTGCTAATAACCCAACGGTCGATAGCGGGCATTAAATTATATCGTTCAGCCGTAGGAATAAATGCCATTGGTAACACTTCTTTACCTTTATGATCAATTAATCGTAACAAAACTTCAAAATGTGTATTCTCGTAAGTATCAGTATGATTAATATAAGATTTATTATTAGAAGTGGAAACAATCGGTTGATAGTAAAGAGAAAAACGATTATTTTCTAAAGCTTGATTTATTTGTGTTATCCAATGCATTCCATTTTCAACTTTTACTTGTTCATCTTGATACACATGTATACAGTCACGTCCTTTGTTTTTGGCAACATAGCAAGCTGTATCGGCAACATTGAGTAAATTAGTTATGGTAGTATTTGCTTTAATTGGAGCTAAACCGATGCTAACACCGATGTTGAAAGTTTTGTCTTGCCATACGAAGCGAAACTCTTGAACTCGTCGCAATATAGTTTCAGCAATTTTCAATGCTGACTGCTTCGGACAATCTTTCAACAAAATACCAAATTCATCTCCGCCTAAACGTGCTAGAATGTCTGAACAACGAATTGAGTCTTGAAATAATATACTAATTTGCCGCAATAATTCATCACCAGCAATGTGACCACAAGTATCATTAACAATTTTAAATCGGTCTAAGTCCAAAAACAATAGTGCGTGTTGTTGCTTCTCTGTTCTCGTATTTAAAGCTAGTTCTAAACAACGTTCAAATTCGGTTCGATTAAATAACTGAGTTAAGTCATCATGAGTTGCTTGCCAAGATAACTGTTTTGCGAGAATGCGTTCATCAGTAACATCTTTAAGCACTATTACTGCTCCAACAAACTGGCCATTTTGAGCGTGAATAGGTTCAACAGAATAGTCAATGCTAATTTCCTTTCCACTGTGGGTAATTAAACTATATTCTTCACGTACATCAGTATTATGTATTAAAATTTCCTCTACAGGATTTTGTACTACTTCACGGGTGCTTTCGTTAACGACTTGAAATACTTTTGCTATTGGTTTTCCTTGTGCAAAGCTAAAACTCCAACCAATTAAGTTTTCTGCTGCTGGGTTAAGATATTTGACTTTTCCATATGCATCAGTTGTAATGACAGCATCTCTAATAGACTTTAATGTGACCTGCGCTAGTTCTTTTTCTTCAAATAACTGCTGCTCAAGAAGTTTTTGTTCAGTAACTTCAACTGCTACACCTCCAACTAACCTTTCTCCTTTACTACCAAAACAAGGAAATTTGAACACTAACCAGTGACGTAGATACCCGTCTGGTGTTGGAACAGTCTCGAATAACTGTAAAGTTTGACCCGTTGAAATAACATGATAGTCATTTTTGCTAACTTGTGTAGCTGTTTCTTCTGGTAAAAAATCAAAATCTGTTTTCATATACAAATCAACAGATTTAAGATTAAATTTTCGCTCGTATGCAGCGTTAATATAAACGTACCGTCCTTTATAGTCTTTTATAAATGCAACAGCAGGACTATTATTCATAAATATTTGAAACCGCTGTTCGCTTTCATATAGTGCAGATAATGCCGTTTGAGTTTTTGATAATAATATAATGTTTTCATAGTTCTGCTGTAGTAACTTTTGTTTTAAAACCATCCTTTCAGTTGAATCTATCAGTAAAACAATCAGTAAACCTTCAAAATTTGTAATGTATAAATCAATATAAAAGGGTGATGGTTCTTCTGAACGAGCAATACCTTTTAACTCTAAACTTTTTTGTTGTCCTAACAATATATTATTTAGATAATCTTCCGCTCCAATTAATTCTGGAAATGTAAGTCTGATATCTTCTCCTTGAGTGACTTCAATATTACTATCAGCGAATTTATTAATTTCTGGAGAAGTTTCTATTATCAATAAATTATCTGCGACTACCAAATATTCTGTATCGTCTGTAATTAAGATTTTTTCTTTAATCGTCTTCATTATTTCTACACTATAGCGCTGAGTTATTATGTATACGTGTCAAACTAATTAACACAAGTAAATACTATATAGTTACGCGCATACTATATCAAATTGTGGGCTAATTCACTTTCAGTACAAATACTTACTTTATAAATATTGATTATACTTGGGTACGTAATTTAGCTTAAATAAATTATTATAATGATTTTTTGAATGGGTTGATCCCCCGAACTCGCGGGGGGGCTAAGAATGATAAGTTAAATTTGGTGTGGCGCCAATGTCAACGTTAATTACATTTGGAGCAAGATTTTGGTTTTATCCAAGATACTCCAAACCACAACCAATGTATTTGTACACCACAACCTTTGTCAAAAGCCTTTAAAATTGCTACGAAGAAAAGAATAGCAGCTTTTACAGGCACAGGAGCTGCAAGTGCAGCAATACTTCCACCTGTGGTTGCCCACACAACAGCACAATGGTTAAGTCTTATTCTGACTCCCCACCATTTAAATTTCCAGCAAACTCTACCGTTAGTACATGCTTGTTTCGTTTGTAATGAAAATTCTAAAGTCTGTTCATCTTGTTTTAAGTCAGATGCGGTAACTTCTCCAGTTCTAAGTTTTTCCTGAAAAGCTGTGACAAGATTATTTGCTGCTTGTTGTTCTTGTGCAGTTAAAGACGCTGCTGCATTTATTTCTAAAGTTGGTGCAACTGCATTATCGTCTTGGTTTACAGCACTATCTGATTGATTAGATTTAACACGAACGAGTTTATTTTCTAATGCGTCGAGCGCTGCATCTATTTCATCAGCAGTGGCATTTAATTGTTGTGAACGTCTTTCTACCTCCTTTATATCAATACGTCTTGTGGTTTCTGCTATTTGAGGAATTAAAACTTTTTGTAGGTCTGATGTTTTAATTGGTGTAGTAACACGTGATGGTGTTTGTGCAAAACTATTTTTGGTAATACTGTTGAGTAATACAACAAAGGCGCCTGTCATTGAAGACAGTACAAATTGTCTACGTTTGAACTTAGACATAATAAAATTAGCTCCTATATAATTAGTTAAATTCCAACTAATTACATACACGCGCTCAGTTTTTAGTTTATGCATCAGAAACAAACATCAACGAAAAGCTTAAATTTTTACTAAGTTGTAAGTTCGTAAAAGCGATGTAAGATGAAAATAGTAAGTGGCATAGACGAAATTACAACTCAGCTTTGTGTATATGAATGTATGAACAAAACTAAGCTAACTATATTATTGGCTTCTGCGACGCTCATATCTATAGTTGGGCTATATGCGAAGCTTTTTAAGGAACCCATCAATGCCGTTCCACCCCCAGCACAGGCGCCACAACAAAGTAAACTACCTGTGTCACCTCTCAAACCAGAAGTTTTGCAAAAAATCCTTGACGCTCAAAACGTCAACTCTGGCATTCAATACGTTGAACAGTCATGGCAGCAGCAGTATCAAGAATACCTTCAAAATAAATTGCCTTCTAATCAAATATTCGATGCTCAAAAAATGAGTCGAATATTAGACCAACTTCATCAACAAACTGGAACAAAAAGTGCTTTAATATACGCTATTCCTACGCCTAGTCACTTAGAACTGATTTTAGTGGCGCCGAATATACCTGCAATTCACAAAAGAATTCCAGCAGCAAAGCGAGAGGTGTTAATGAAGCTTGTGAGTAAATTTCGCACAGCTATCGTAAATTCCAAACCGCCAGATGAGTACTTAAGTTCTGGTAAACAAATACATGAATTGCTTATAGCTCCTTTAGAAGGAGTATTACAAGGGCAAAAAATCGATAATTTAATATTTTGTTTAGGTGGTGGTTTACGAACCGTCCCTTTAGCTGCAATTCATGATGGTGAGAAATTTTTGGTTGAAAAGTATAGTCTGGGCATAATTCCAGCTTTTAACTTACTTAATTTTAATCGAGCGAACATTACCCAAACTCAAATTTTAGCAATGGGCGCCTCGGAATTTCAAGCTCAACAACCTTTACCCGCCGTACCTTTAGAATTATCGAGTATAGTTAATAACGAATGGAAAGGAAAGTCTTTACTAAACCAAGCATTTACACCAGAAAATCTGAAGAAACAGCGTGCTATAATTCCGTTTGGTATTGTACATTTAGCAACTCATGCAGAATTATCACCTGATTCTGTAGAACATTCGTACATTCAATTTTGGGATACAAAAGTTCGCTTAAATGAACTCAAAACTTTGGAATTAAATAAACCTCCTGTACAGCTATTAGTACTAAGTGCTTGTCGCACTGCTTTAGGAAACCCGCAAGCTGAATTAGGTTTTGCTGGGTTAGCGGTACAGTCAGGAGCTTCATCGACTATAGCAAGTTTATGGTCGGTTGATGACACCGGAACTTTAGCTTTAATGACTCAATTTTATCAACATCTTAAAGATACCCCAATTAAATCAGAAGCACTACGACAAGCTCAAATTGCCATGATTAAACAACAAGTTAGTATAAAAAATAATCCCGCAATTCGTGGTAGCGGTTCTTTACCCCCAGACCTAGCTAATTTAAATAGTCTACAGTTATCACATCCTTTTTATTGGGCTGGTTTTACTTTAATTGGTAATCCTTGGTAGGGTGCGTGACGCTACCAATAATCCTACAACGAAGCTAGAAATCTAATAGCGTCACGCACCTTACTAATAGCGTCACGCACTTACGAATTAGGAGTTTAATAATTATGCGTCCACGTCAAAGTATTATTGAAATGTTTTCTACTTTTTTACTGTTTTCGGATGACAGGTCTAGTGGTTGGGCAACCGATGCTAAACTACATCGCAGTATCAAAGCTTGTTTAAGTAATTCTGATCAAGCATCAGAAGAGTTTTTAGCTGTATATTGGCACAAACAATCACAAAAATCAAAAAGTCCTCAACTTGCATTAGGACATATGTCAGCTTACTTGCAAGAACCTTGTTATTGGACTATACAAAAATTAATGCCTAGGTTGCAAGAGTCTCAAGAAAAGATGCCAGACTTTTTTCAAATTGCAATTGTTGAAGTCCCCAAAATTCTCTCTTCTTGTAATCCTGATGTTAGTGGTAGTATCAAAGCATATGCTAGCACTACTTTTGGAAATACTATTCGTAGTTATTTACGTCAAAATCGAGAAACTAATTTATGTACCGATTGGGGTTTATTACTTAAAATTAGCCGTAAGCTCTTGACAGAATCACTACAAAGTGCAGGATATGATACTTCAACAATTGAACGTTATGTACTTGCTTGGAATTGCTATGTTCATATTTACTTACCGCAAAAATCTCCCCAACTAAGACAACGTAAGGCGCCCCAACCAGAAGTATGGGATTCTATGGCAGTATACTACAATAAAATGCGGCATACCCTTTCTTCGCCTGGTACTGAATGTACTAAACAAACTATAGAGCGTTGGATAACTGATTGCGGCGCCAAAGTTCGTAAATATTTGTATCCTTCTGTAAAATCTCTTAATGCTCCTAAACCAGGGTACGAAGAGGGAGAATTACAAGATGACCTCGTAGATACTTCTCAATCTTTATTAACAGAACTAATTCAGCAAGAAGACCAAGTTGTACGTGTTGACCAAAAAAATCAAATCAATGCTGTTTTACAAGAAGCGATAACAAAACTTGATACCAACGCGACTGAGCTACTCCAACTATATTACCAACAAAATCTGACTCAGCAACAAATAGCCAAACAACTGGCAGTACAACAGTACACTATATCCCGCAAATTATCCAAAGCGCGCGAGTCGTTACTGCTAACCCTAACTCGTTGGAGTCAACAGACGCTGCATATTACCGTAACCTCGGACGTGGTTAAATATATCAGCGCAACTCTCGAAGAATGGTTACAGACATACTACACTCAAAAATTATGACTATCCTATCTGACCCCACCCAAATAGAATTAGAAATTTCCCCAAACTTAGTAGAACAATTATGGCGCCATCATAAAAGTACTTTTTCACATTGGAACATATTTCTTAACCAAATTTGTTTACAAACCTTTTTACCGACTTTAGAAGAAGACGTAATATTAGATAGCGCATCAGTTCCAAGCTTTTGGGCACATGTTAACGGCGCCGCGTTTACTTGGAGAAATAAACGTATAATATTGATACCAGAAATATCTATAGACACAACAGAATATACAATACCCCAAGAATGGGTAGATATTGAACAATTAGTAGGAGATTACTATTTAGCGGTTAAAATTAATCCAGATGAACTATCGATGCGAGTGTGGGGATATACTACCCATGAACGTATCAAGTCAACAGCTACTTACAATTTTGATCGAACATACAGTCTTGATGCTCAATATCTAATTCCAGATTTAAACGTGTTATGGGTAGTTAGTCAACTAAACCCAGATGAACCAACTCGTGTTACTGTTCCAACTTTTTCTCCAGTCCCCACAACGCAAGCAGAAAACTTATTATTAAGATGTTCTAACACTAATATTATCCAACCTCGATTAGAAATACCTTTTTCATTATGGGCAAGCTTAATAACAGATGATAACTGGCGCCAGCGTTTATATCAACTGCGTACTGGACAACCTGCTAAAACAAATCTTAGTCAGTGGCTACAAAATACCTTTACTGATACCTGGCAAGCTATAGATAGTATATTATCACCAAGTAGTGGCGCCAGTTTTGGATTGAGGGCAACAGAGACTGATACATCTATCAAAAGAGTGAAATCTTTAAATTTACCAAATGAGGAAGCTTTTTTGGTATTGGGATTAGAAGCAGAACCAGATGGTAGAATTGGAATTCGGATTCAATTGCGTTCTAGAAGTCAAGACGAGTATTTACCACCAGAAACTACTTTAAAGTTAATATCAGCTTCCGGAGATGTTATTCAGTCGATTCAATCGCGTAATCAAGATAATATAATTCAATTGAAGCGGTTTAAAAGTCCAGTTGGTGTTGAGTTTAGTATTCAGGTTGAAGTTGGGGATTTTGTGGTAACGGAGAATTGTGTTTCTTGATTTTTTACCACAGAGACTATTAGGACGCAGAGAAAGAGAGGAATGAATAGACTTATTGTTTTAAATTTGGGACAAGGAGACTTAGTACAAGGGTTCCCGACTGTAACAGCACAATTTTGGGACTCAGACAGAACAAGTATGCAATTTGTGGGGAGTTTACCCCCAACTCCAAATCTTGATACTCTTTATCAACGTTGGCAATTATTGTATAAATCATTTTACGCCAACTTTCGCCGCCATCCAAACATTGATTTTGAAATTGATGAAGATGATGAGGATATTGCCCATATTTCTCATGCGGAGTTTCAAGAACTATGTCGGGATGTACAAGTTCAATTTAATCGCTGGTTATCTGCTGGTTCTTTTCTAAGTATCGAGCGCAAACTACGAACACACTTAACACCATCTGAAGAAATCTGTTTAGTTATTGTGGCGCCATCTACAATTTTAACGTTACCTTGGTGTTTATGGGATTTTCTGTCTGATTACCCGCTTGCTGAAATTGCTCTAAGTCCCCCTGAATATGCACGTCCGTTTAAAATAGATAAACCAGGCGCCAAAAAGAAGGTAAAAATTCTCAGTATTTTGGGAGATAGTACTGGTATTAATGTTACTCAAGACCAAAATATACTAGTTGAAAAAATACCAGAATCAGAAATTACCTTTTTAACAGAACCAACGTCGCAAGAGCTAAACGAAAAACTTTGGCAGTTGGAATGGGATATTTTATTTTTCGCAGGACATAGTTCGAGTCAAGCGCGCGGTACTACAGGACACATTCAAATTAACTCTACAGAATCTCTTACAATTGAACAATTAAAGTATGGTTTGAGAAAAGCAATATCTAACGGTTTAAAATTAGCCATTTTTAACTCGTGTGATGGTTTAGGGTTAGCTGTTAATTTAGCAGATTTACATTTACCCCAAGTAATTGTAATGCGCGAACCTGTGCCTGATCAAGTAGCCCAAGAATTTCTCAAGCATTTTCTCGCTGCTTTTAAAGAAGGAAAGTCTCTTTATATTGCTGTTCGTGAAGCAAGAGAGAAGTTACAAGGGTTAGAAACACAATTTCCTTGTGCAACTTGGTTACCTGTAATTTGTCAAAACCCTGCTGAAATACCTTTTACTTGGTTAGAGTTGTGTGGAAAACAAAATTCAATTCAATTATTACCATCACGTCGCGCGTTACAGAAAATTCTGATATGTAGTCTAGCAAGTACGCTGTTGATTACGGGAATTAGATTTTTTGGGTTGTTATCTGCTGTAGATTTGTGGGCATTTGATTTATTAATGCGGTCGCGAACTCCTGAACCACCTGATGATAGAATATTAGTTGTTACCGTTACATCTGAAGATATTCAAGTACAGCCTAACGAGCCTCGTTTTGGTTCGTTATCTGATAGTACACTAAATAGACTACTAATTTACCTTAAAAAACATAACAGCGGAATAATTGGTTTGGATATTTACCGTGATTATCCAAGTCTTAAACCGGAATTAGCATCTACATTAAAATCTTCAGATTTGATAGGTATTTGTAAGCGTCCCGATGCTAAAGACGACCCACATGGTACTTTACCATCACCGGATATTCCTGCTTCACGGTTAGGATTTAGCGATTTTGTTCAGGATTATGACGGTACGGTTCGGCGCCATTTATTATTCATGACACCAGATACAACTTCTCGTTGTAACGCACCATATGCATTTAGTACAAGACTGGCAATTCAATATCTATATGCCAAATATAATATTAAAACAGAGTTTACACGAAATGGAAACTTAAAACTAGGTAAAACTATATTTCCATCAATAAACGCGCGTACATCTGGATATCAAACCGTAGACGCATCACCCGGTCAAGTACTAATCAACTATCGTGCGATAACTGACCCAAGAATGATAGCGCAAAGAGTCACGCTCAAAGATATTTTTAGCGACAAAGTAAATCCGCAAATTATCAAAAATCGTATCATCTTAATTGGAATAGCAGACCCTAGCTCTGGCGATTACTGGGCAACTCCTTACGGTTCAGGGTCTTCAGATAAAATACCCGGTGTGTTAGTTCATGCACACATGCTAAGTCAAATACTTAGTACAGTTTTAAATAACAGACCATTGCTATGGGTTTGGTCAACATGGCAGGAAATTATCTGGATTGCTTGCTGGTCAATACTTGGTGGATTTATTGCTTGGAGATTCCGCAAAATATTAATTATGGGTGTTGTTGTGTTTATTACAGTAATCACAATAATTAGTATGTGCTGGATAATACTATGTTTGAGTGGTTGGGTTCCTTTAGTGGCGCCGTTATTAAGTTTTGTGATAACTAATGGCGCCGTTGTTTTTATATTATTAAGCAACAAAGAGTAATTATAGTGCCGCTTTTATTGCGTTTTGTATTATTACAGGCGGGACGCTTGTGCTACGAGGCAGCTTGCATAATTTTTCTTTTCCATCCGCTAAGAGATTAGATAAGTATGGGCAGCTTTGAGATAGACTACAGAAATCAGGTGTAGGCACATGACAAGGACGATAGAAATAAAACCGAAGCAAGTAATGTGGTTACAGGTGGGCGCCTTAGCTGGAATGCAGGGTGCAATTACTTTGTGTTGGGTGATTTATAATCTGTATATACCGCAACTGTTGGTAACAATTGGTTTTAACAAGGACTTTGCTGTTGGAGTGTTGATTGTTGAAAATCTAATTGCTGTAGGATTAGAACCTTTAATGGGTGGTCTTTCTGATAATGCCAAGCGCTGGTTTGTTAGTCGTTTTTATTTTGTTTCTGCTGGTGTAATTCTTTCGTCGGCTTTATTTATTATCATACCGGCAGTTGTTGCACTTTTACCTTTGTCTGAAGCTACACGCTGGATTTTTTTGTTTGTTGTTGTCGGTTGGTCATTCGCAATGGCTATTTTTCGTAGTCCTGCAACTGCGTTATTAGGAAAATATGCATCAAAACATGATTTGCCGCTGGCAGGAAGTTTATTAACTCTAGCTTCTGGTATTATTTCTGCTTTTCGACCTATCAGTACTAATTTTATCCTCAGCTTAGGCGCCGTTTTTAGTTTTGCTACTGGTTCTTTTGTTTTACTGGGTGCCGCTTTGATGTTGCGATATGTTAATCCTCCTGAAGAACGTGTTGCTGAACCTGTAGAAAGAAGCATATCCGAACCATTATCTGTACTATTTTTAATATTAGGAACTGGTTTTGGAGTTGCTTGGGGTTCACGTTTATTAATTGATGTTTTAGGAAAATTGCTCAAAATTGCGTTAGGTACAAATAACGTCGATGGAATGATGTTTATTGTTAGTCTTGCACTTGCGTTTGCGGCTTTACCAGCAGGTGCATTTGCAAGTAAGATAGGCAACCGTCAAGCTATGGTTTGGGGAAGCTGTGTTATTTCGGCATCACTTTTATTAATGCTGTTTTTCGGCGCCAATTTTATATTGCTTTTACTAACTGTTGGTACATTTAGTTTAATTATGAATGGTGCAGTTCCCTTCGCACTATCGCTCTTTACACCGCAACGAGCAGGTTTAGGAGTGGGAACATATTTTGCGGGTGCAGCTTTAGGGGGAAGTTTACTATCGGTTATATTTCCTCAGTTAGCTGTTATTCCACTTATCCCTGAAGCATTTATTGGTGCTTTAGCTTTTCTGATGGCAGGCGCCTGTGTTAAAGCAACTGCATAAAAACTTTGACTAAACCGTACTAAGATATGAAACAGAATCGTGTTTAATTACTTATGATTACATTAAAATTTTACACTCAAAGCATAATATTTTTTACACTTGTAACAGTGTCTACAAGTTGCGCTTTTTCTAACGCTATTCCAAAAAAAGTACTAACTCAAGACTCCAATTTAAAATTAGCATCAATAAAATATGAGCCACCACCACCACCACCAACTAGTGGTGAACCGACACAAAGGGGAGCAGGTGGAGGCGGAAGAGGTTGTGAGCCAATAGCGTTAGTACCTAAAATATTGGATAAAGAAGGTAGTTATTTATGGGGGCAAACAGTTGCTGAAAGACCTCAATTTTGGTTCGTATTACCTAGGAAGTTAACGAAAAAAGATGCTGTCACGTTTGTGTTGGAAAAGCCAGGTAAAGAGATTTATAAAACTACATTAAAATCAGAAATTCCAAAGGGGATAATTAGTTTCACCATCCCTAAACAAATACCACCCTTGCAAATTGGTAAAACTTATAGCTGGTCACTCTCACTTTCGTGTGATTTTGAAACTTTGGAAGATAAACCAGGAGAAGTTCAAGGCACTATCCAAAGAGTTGCCATATCGACACAACTAAAAAATCAACTTGCAGGCGCCAAAACTCCAGTTGAACAAGCAAACGCATATGCTAAAAATGGTATATGGTTTGATACCTTAACTACAATAGCTGTAAACATGCGCGGTCAAAAACCAAAAGATGTCTCAATAGCTTGGAATCAATTGTTACAACAAGTAAATTTAGAGAAAGCTGCCCCGCTTCCTATTAATAATTGTTGCAACAATTAATGTGGGCTGTAATTAGGTTTTGCTTAAGGCACTTGATCCCAATTCCAAGATGTTATTTTATAAGACAAAGCAATTGGCTTTGGCATTAAATCGAGGTTTTTAGCATTCTCAAGAGGTGTAACTCTACCACTGGGCAATATCACAAAGTTTTGCGCGTTAATTTTGAGAACTACCTTTTTGGAAAAACGGCAATCAAAAGGAGCTACGGCGCCAGAGAGTAAGCTGTGGCGCCCCGTCAACTTGGTTCCCGTGCATTGAACTTGCTCTGGCTTGATTTTACTATTACGCAAATTGCTAGATATTTGATTTATTAGTTTTTCTGACTCTGGAGAGGTTTGAGTCGATGTTAACAATTGATTTAAACTAAAGTTAGTATCTGCAAGAGTAAGTGCCGAAAAAAACCATCCAACTATTGTTAAAGGCATGGCAATTGCAACAGCTAATCTACCTGATGTAAAAATATACATGACTATACTTAGCCTTTTTAAGAGGTTAAAGAGGATTTTGATAGTAAAGTATAGCTTATATAACCTATAATCTTTATAAAATAATAGTGGAGTTAAGCGGATTCGAACCGCTGGCCCCTACAATGCCATTGTAGTGCTCTACCAACTGAGCTATAACCCCGCAACCGTCTCATTATTATATATTAAAAATTAGCTATGTCAATACAAGCGTGACTTAAAATCTCAGTTATATTGATGAGTTATGTCTTTAATGAGAATTATTAATAGCACTGAAATAACTGAAATAATATTTACACCTTTACAGCTGTAAAAGATAGCTCATACAGTGACCCATCAAGAAATAGACAACGAGCATTCCTGCTGCTGCCATCGCTACTAATGTTCCGGCTAACATTAGTGAAAATTCTTTGTGTTCTACTGCTTTTTCCATCAGGTGTAGCGACCAGGCAACCAGTGCTACATCAAAAACTAATATAGGTATCAACATTTTTCTTAATAAAAGTTATTTCTTCTTCATCAAGCTTAACACTAATTTGGATAAGTGTGTCTAACCACGTTATAGTGGTTAGATTTTAGGCCAAATATTTAGTGGCAATACATTCGGATGGGAACTTTATTGTCGTTGAGATAATTTTTGATTTGGCTCACAGTTAATTGTCCGTAATGTAACAGCGATGCTAATAAAGCAGCTTCGGCTTTACCCTCGGTTAGCGCTTGGTGAATATGTTCACAAGTTCCGGCGCCACCAGAGGCAACAACAGGAATTTGGACTCTAGAAGCGATAGCGCGTGTAAGTTCTAAGTCGTAACCAGCTTGGGTACCATCGGCATCCATACTTGTAACTAATAGTTCTCCGGCGCCACGTTTTTCAAGTTCTTGTGCCCAAGTGAGAGCATCAATACCTGTATTTTCTCTACCACCCCTCACATAAACATCCCAACCTGGATTTTCTGAATTTTGCCTCCTTCGGGCATCAATAGCAACGACTATACACTGATTGCCAAAACGGTCTGAAGCGCGGTTGATAAAATCAGGGTCGCGCACTGCTGCAGAATTAATACTAACCTTATCTGCCCCAGCTCGTAACAAATTTTTAACATTTTCTAAGGATTGTATACCACCACCGACAGTCAGGGGTATAAATACTTGCTCTGCAGTTCGGTAAACAACATCAATAATTGTGCCTCTATCTTCATGAGTGGCTGTAATATCAAGAAATACTAACTCATCGGCGCCTGCCTCGTTATAAACCTTCGCTAGTTCCACTGGGTCGCCCGCATCTTTGAGGTTGACAAAGTTAACTCCTTTTACAACCCGTCCCGCTTTGACATCCAGACACGGTAAAATCCTTTTAGCTAGCATGAGAATTATTTACACTCCTTAGTAATGCCCAGACTTAAAATTTTAAATAAATTTTAAATTTACGAGCGCGCGCAGAAGAAAAAATTATATCCGATTCTCACTCCCAACCATCAAGTTACTAACTACCAACCCAACTATGGCTATCATCTCCTCAAGGCAACAGTCACAGAACCCTGACGATGGTGAACAACCAAAACGTCCAAGGGGGGCTAAGAAAACACCTAAACAAGCACCAAAACAGACACCGCAAGAGGCGCCGCAAGAGAATCCTCTTTTGCAACCCGAAGCAAAAGTTGACGAACAAGGTAAACAAGAGGATAGCATTCGTCCGCATCGCTTTGAAGACTATATTGGTCAAAAAGATTTAAAAGACGTATTAGATATAGCAATGAAAGCCGCAAAATCGCGGGGTGAGGTTCTTGACCATTTATTGCTATATGGCCCGCCTGGACTTGGTAAAACTACGATGGCAATGATACTCGCATCAGAGATGGGTGTTGGTTGTAAAATCACTTCAGCACCCGCTCTTGAGCGTCCGCGCGATATCGCTGGGTTATTAGTTACTTTAAAACCTGGGGATGTATTATTTATCGATGAAATTCACCGTTTATCACGAATGGCTGAAGAAATTTTATACCCAGCGATGGAAGATTATCGTCTTGATGTCACTGTTGGTAAAGGTACAAGTGCCAGGACTCGCAGTATACCCTTAGTAAAATTTACTTTAGTTGGCGCCACAACACGAGTTGGAGCATTAACCTCACCGCTTCGCGATAGATTTGGTTTAGTGCAAAAACTGCGCTTTTATGAACCAGACGAACTCAGCAAAATTGTGATTCGTAGCGCTCAATTACTAAATACTTCCATAAATATTGAAGGTGCTGAAGAAGTAGCTCGTCGTGCGCGCGGAACACCACGTATAGCAAATAGATTACTAAGGCGTGTGCGTGATTATGCAGAAGTAAAAAAATGTGGTGAAATTAATAGAACCGTCGCAGCCGAAGCTTTAGAACTATTTCAAGTGGATCCATGTGGTTTAGATTGGACAGACCGCAAAATGTTAAGTGTAATAATTGAACAATTTAACGGCGGTCCAGTCGGACTAGAAACAATAGCTGCAGCAACTGGCGAAGATACTCAAACAATAGAAGAAGTATATGAACCGTATCTCATGCAAATTGGTTACTTGAGCCGAACCCCGCGCGGAAGAACTGCCACACAAGCAGCATATAAACACATGGGGTTCAAACAAAACTCCTCCGAACAATTGTCCCTACTGTAGGGTGTGTGGCGCCATCAACAATTTATCATCGTTGATTAGAATCTTCAGGCGCCACGCACCAACGCCAAATGGATGCTGTTTCCGTGGCGCCATCAACAAGAGAGCTTTGGTTTTGGGAGTTTGCTGGCGCCAAGTGCTATGGACGCTACGAACTAATAATTTACAGCTATTTTCGGGTAAATAAACCACATTGCTACCTCTCTCCAAACCTCTCTCCTAAGAGGCTACCGTGTACACACATCTCTATTAAACTTTCTTGTATCCCCTTTGTGCCCTTTGTGTCTTTGTGGTTTTTCCTTTTTTATGAACCACAAAGGCACGAAGGACACAAAGAAAAAGAAGAATATGTTGTTTTACTAACTTGTGTATACACGGTAGCTCCTAAGAGGAGAGAGGCTTTGATATTCCCCCTTCCCTTGTAGGGAAGGGGGTTAGGGGGTTAGGTTTAAAATTGTGGTACAAATACTTGAAAATTGCTGTAATGCTGGTGCGTGAAAGCACTTTAATTTTTCGTTGCATTGATTGATTGTAATAGCTTTCACGCACCCTACAATAATAAAAACCAAAACGCGATTAAACCAGATGATTAGATTTATAGCTATAATCTTAAGCTTATTTTTAGTATTTGGGTGGAGTAAACCTGCTATGGCGCAGTCGCAAGCAAATTTAACTCCTGAACAAATACAACTGCGGGATGAATTGGGAAGCAAAGCTTTTGCCGCTACAGATAAAGGTGACTTCGCAACTGCTGAGAAGTATTGGACGCAAATGCTAGAACAAGACCCAACGAATGCGGCAGTTTGGAGTAATCGTGGTAACTCGCGCGTAAGTCAGAATAAATTGCAAGAAGCGCTTGTAGATTATAATAATTCAGTTAAACTGGCGCCCAACGTAACTGACCCATATTTAAATCGCGGTACTGCATTAGAAGGTTTGGGACGATGGGAAGAAGCCATTGCTGATTATAATCATTTGTTGGAAATTGATCCTAACGACGCAATGGGTTATAACAACCGAGGTAATGCCGAAGCTGGTTTAGGAAAATGGCAAGAAGCCATCGCTGACTACAAAAAATCGGCAGATATTGCACCTAACTTCGCTTTCGCGCGCGCAAACTATGCTCTAGCATTATATGAATCAGGCTCTAAAGACGAAGCAATTCACCAAATGAAAAATATTCTCCGTAAATATCCTAAATTTGCTGATGTGCGCGCGGCAATAACAGCAGCACTTTGGGAAAAAGGTCTACAAGGAGAAGCAGAAAGTAACTGGGTTGCCGCAGTTGGTCTTGATCCCCGCTATAAAGATATAAATTGGGTCAAGAACGTGCGTCGTTGGTCCCCCAGTATGGTAAGCGCATTAGAGAAATTTTTGAAATTACAGTAGAGGCACCTTTCGGTCAGATTCCCGACTTCGTAAAAGTTGTCGGGGTTACATATTACTTACGATTTAAATATTTTTCAAGGTAATCAAGCGTATCAGATTGTTTTTTTGCTTCTTCATCGTTTTTAGGGTTTAAATTGTCAAGCAGATGTATCCTTTCTTGACTTTTTTTCAGCAATTTTTGGTATGAATTTTTGCCAGTGTATGTAAGCGACCAAGGCTTATTCGACTTGTTTTGTTCTATAATACTGAGTATAAAATTTGCAGAATTATTTAAAGTTCTTTTATAGCGGTTTTTCGCTATTTCCTTACGATTTGTTATAAACGTAACCTCAACTATTGCTTGTGCAAGTTCTTCTAAATTATTAAGATTATCTAAAGATATTTTACCCTTATCGCTATTTATAGCTTCTACAAGTAATTCAATCCAATCTGCCCATTTTTTCAAAGTCGCTATACTACTTTTTTCTGTTAGGCTTTTATCAATTTTAAACATTGATGTACAAACATCTCCCCATAGTTCTAGCCTATCTGAAACCGACATAAGTGATTCATAAATTTCTTCGGAAATTAAATGAGAGTGTTTGTTTGCTAAATCTTTAATTGCCTCCGCCACTTCATAAAGTCTAGATGTAATTAATTTAGGATTTTCACTTTTCACAATAACGTCGAGTAAAGTCAATAAATCATTGTATTTTTCTTGAGATTTTATCAAACTAGAATACTCATTATCAAAAACATTCTCTAATTTTTCTTTGAGAATGTTTAACTCTACAATTTCTTTACTTTCTTTGATTAATTCTTCTCTAGATACAGTACGCATTGACTTTATTCTCCTTCATGTCCTATTGGACTACTCACCTTATATTATCACATAATTTAATTGGTTGTTATTGACACAATTTACAGCAGTATGCCCAAGCGGCTTGTGGCTCGAATGATTTCTGTTAAACCAAGAAATGAAGCGCGCTTTTTATATTTAAGCAGAATAATTTTTCATGAAATTGCTATGCTAAAAAATGTTTAATTAGGTCATCAAATTCATACTATTTTTAAGAAAAAATGTTGCTTTGGATAATTTGAATGAGGCGCCTGAGTTTATTCGCTGGATACCTCCGTTTTTACGCGCGTTCATTCTGGAACAGAAAATAAATAAAGCGTTTCAAGCTGGACAAATAACTTGTCATCTCAAAACGCTATCAGAAATAATGCGTGAACAAAACATTGGGCAAGTTGATGTACTCTAAGTAGATGTTGAAAGAAGTGAGCTTGATGTGCTGTTAGGTACCTTATGCAACATGGTTTGAACAATATTACTATCGAACAGCAAAATCTTTTGAAAGGTCATGAGTATTTCAACATGTACGCTTTGCGGTAGTTATTATGTACGCAATGAAGAATGCTACATCTAATTTTCCTCAATTTGCGTTGATATGGGGTGTAATATTGCTAGGTGCAGTTGGTTTCTTGTATCTAGCTGCGTGTAACGTCTCTGTATCGGCGCCCATTGTTGCCACAGTTGATGACGTTTGTCAACTAACAAACTTGTGAAAGTTGGCAATTTTTCTGTAAAGTGTTCACCAAAGACATCGACGAGCCAGTCTTCCAAAACATCACTATCGTGAATTTCTCCTAATACATCTTGGATATTTTTAACCTCAGCAAGATGTTCTTCATAATTCTCACCATAAAATTCGCTGAACAATTCCATTTGATAGCGTAGACGTTTAGCTTGTTTGCGTAAGCTATGGAGAACTTCATGATTAGAATCTAAATTTTGCTCTGTCTGTACGCTGGTCATTCCTTTGGGATAACTTCTTAATAAAGAGGCAGAAGTTGAAACACCGCTACCATTTCCTAATGGCATTCCAAATTGCCAACCTGGATGCAGAAAAAAGTGACTTACTTCTGGTAATAGCAAATCTGGCAATACTAAATCGATCGGCAGCGGCGCCGATTCTTGGTATCTTGGTTCTTCTAGCCAGTTATCGAGTGAATGTTTCAGCGATTTATAACGCGCGTTTTTAAGAGTTTCTTTTACATCCGTTAATGCTTGCCCGCGAGAAATGGCGATAGCATCGAACGCTTTTTCTAAGTGTTTGAGTTCTTGAGGTGGCAAATGAGGTAGGAAATTTTTTTCGACAGCTTCTTTGAGTACGTCTAAATCTCTAAGACTACCTAAAGTCCGTGCTATTTTACCAATATTACGGTCTGTAACAGCTTTTGGCAAATTTACAACGAATCCAAACCGAGTTACAGCAGTTCGTAGGCGCCGCATTCCTACCCGCATTTGATGCAACGCTTCTGGGTCTTCATCTTTCTTGACCGTCTTTTCCCACTTTAAAGTCTTTTTGAAGTGCTTTTGGATTGCCTGGTAAGCATAGTCACCTAATGTTTTGACGGCAGGTCTTGTTGCTAATGTCATAAAATCACGCCTGATTATACAATTAGAAGATCTCAAATGAATGAAGCTCCGAGTTTACTAGCATCATATGAGACGTTCTGGTTCTTTTTGTGTACAACTTATCTGTAATCCTTAATACAAATAAATTATTACAATAACATATCAGATTATTGAATCTGCTGCATTTTTTTAATCTATCTTAAGTTGTATATTTTCTTAACTACACTTATTATTTCTATAATTAGATATAAGTCTAATTATAATTATTAAAAGTAAAATGAAAATAATAAAGTAAAATAGAGTACATAATTTAACTGTAGTAATAAATTAAAAACCGCACGCAATGTTTAGCAATAAAGCAATCCAGGAAATTCTACTGAACTTTAATGAAAGTTTCAAAGAACACCGAGAAGATACTTCAGCAGTTTTACTTACATCTGAAAATCATTTATGGCTTGGTTCAGATGAAACATCTACAATTGAACGTTTAAGCATAATTGATACTAGTAATTTTAGTCAACAAAAACAGTATCAAGTTACAAATTTTATTAATTTACCAGCAGAATCGGAAAAAGAAATCGACATTGAAGGGTTAGCATATAGTAATTATTATTTATGGTTCGTTGGTTCTCATAGCTACAAGCGAAAAAAACCTAAACTGGACAAAAGCGATATTAAAAATGTAGAGAGATTGGCAACTATTGAAACAGAACCAAACCGTTACATCCTTGGACGTATACCTCTTGTAGATGGAGAGTTATTTAGCTCATGTCCACATCCTCAAGATTCTACTCAACAATTAAGCGCGGCTAAATTAGAATTAACACCAACAGGCAATGTATTAATCGATGCTTTAAATCAAGACCCACATCTCGGCGCCTTTATCAAAGCACAAATTCCAGGGAAAGACAATGGTTTTGATATTGAGGGTATCGAAGTTCAAGAAAATCGAGTTTTTCTTGGTTTGCGTGGCCCTGTTTTGCGCGGTTGGGCAGTCATGTTAGAAATTGAACTCGAAGCAGCAAGTACTGGTGTACTTAAACTCGCGCAGGTAGGAGAAACCCTTTATAAAAAACACTTTCTATACCTTAATGGTTTGGGTATTCGAGATATTTGTCGCTATGGCAATGATTTATTAATTTTAGCAGGCCCAACAATGGACTTAGATGGGCCAGTACAAGTTTATAAATTGCCCAATGGTTTTAATTTGCAAGAAAATGTTTTACACCGTCCAGAAGTAATACTGGATATTCCTTACGGAAACCGAGACGACCACGCGGAAGGTATAACATTATTTGAGCAAGTGTTAGGGAAACCATCTTTGTTGGTAGTGTATGATTCTCCATCGAAGACGAAAAGAGTTGTTGGAGATACTGGTGTTTTAGCAGATGTGTTTGAGTTATAAGTCCTAAAGCTGGCTTGTTGCACAGGCGCCTCGGTCTGTGCATGAACGTAATTTTTTTTACCACAGAGACGCAGAGTACACAGAGTAGAGAAACGTAATTGGGAAGATTTCCTACAGGGATTAATCTTGTCTGTACAGAGATTTAAAATTGGCGCCAGGAATACTGACAACAAATGATGAACGAATGTAACGGATAAGTAATTTTAAATAACTTGACTCTGCTTGATATCATACATAGGTAATAAAAAATAAACACGCTTTAGCTATAAGTAAAGCAGTAAGACGGTAATTAAATTTTAACAATGATTCCAGAATTTGATGAGAACGGTAATCTACCACCAGGTATACATTTTTGTGATTGGGATGAATTTAAAGAAAAGTTCGGTTACACTTTTAGAAGAGCAGAAATGATAAAAGGAATGGAAACAGCAATTTCTGAACTAAAAGCTGCTGGATGCCGAATTTTTTATATAAATGGTTCTTTTGTTACAAGTGAGCCAAAGCCAAAAGATTTTGATGCCTGTTGGGAACCTGATGCTGTTGATATAGATTATTTAAGGTAAAACTCTCCAACATTGTTAAATTTTGCTAATCTTCGATCTGCTCAAAAAGCCAAGTATAGGGGCGAATTATTTCGTTCTGACCAGGTTGTTGACGATGAGGGCACAACATCCTTAGAATTTTTCCTAAGTGATAGAGCGGATAATAGAAAAGGTATTATTGCTATAGACTTGTTGAGGTGGGAACCATGATTAAAAATGAGCAAGAGTATAATATTACTAAGAGTTGGGTAGAAAGAATGGGGCGAGCAATTGCCATGTTAGAACAAGACTTAAATAAAAAAGCAAACCAACCGGATGTATGGCAAATTCATTATGATGGTGTCACCTCTCAGCGTGAAGACCTTGTAAATCAGGTTGTAGAATATGAAGCACTTATTGCTCACAAGCCAGACGAGCAAATTTTGCTAGAAATAGAAAGCTTAGATAATTTATCGGATTTACTAATTAAAGCACGGATTGCATTTAAGATGACTCATCGCGAACTGGCAATTTTTTGTCAGCGAACTGAAGATGAAATAAAGCTGTTTGAAAATAAGAATTATAGCAATGCAAGTTACCTTGATTTTACTACAGCACTTGAAGTATTTGGGATTAAGCTAATTGATGGTAAGTTTATTGCTTATATGAGTGATTACTATAAAGAAAAACTTGCATCTATCCGGCAAATGGAAACATATAATGAAGCCGAAATGAAAGCAGCATCTTGAAGGTTGATATTAGTAAATGCGAGCATTAATTATTTGATTGTATGCCCAATCAATACCCAAAACGTAAATTTCCGCCAACTCAACAAGGTTTAGAATATCACTTTAGTTTTGTGGGAAGTTCCAGAAAAGTTTCATAAATGGCGGTTTTGGCAAACATTACCTGAACAACCACAGGTTGAGTTAACCGAGGTTGAGTGGGCAAGTCAAAGTCAGTGGCAAAAAATATGTCAGCATATGAGGGTTTTAGCTGGTCAGTGGCATGGGCAAGAGCAGCCTAATAAAAGAAAGCATATGCAATTTCATTCGTTGGATGAATAATGTAATTTTAAATTGTATGTGGGGACGGGCAAGGATTAGAGTTCCACAAGAGTTTTATTTATACTTTTGCTATTAATAGGCGCAGGCGCCAAATAAATACGCCTGCGGATGTACCTACACCAACAGCTTGTCCTATCCATAAACCTACACCGTTTAAACCTAGGTGGAATCCTAAAAAATAACCGCTTGCTAACCCGACTACCCAAAATGCAACGAAGCTTAATAACATCGGCACGCGCGTGTCTTTGAGTCCACGCAAGGCGCCTTGTGCTGTTGTTTGCACTCCATCTAAAATTTGTGATATTGCTGCCACGGCTAGCATTGATGTGAAGAGTGGTAATATTTTTGCGTTTTCTGGTTTGTTAATATCTAAGTAAAGACTTATGATTTGACGTGGAAATAATAGTAATACCACTGCCATACAAGTCATAAATATTGCACCTAAGCACATACTAATATTTGCTGTGCGTCTTACTCCATCAGAGTTATTTTGCCCGTTCCACCATCCAACTCTAATTGTTGTAGCAAAGGACATCCCTAAAGGAACCATGAATATTACTACGATGGTTTGGAATACTATTTGATGTGCAGCAAGTGTATCTGTACCTAATAACCCCATTAAATATGTTGTGACGCTGAATAAACCTGTTTCAAAAGCGAATGATATACCAATCGGCGCCCCAATCCATATCATTTCACGCAGTATTTTGGGTTCGATATGATGTAAATTTTTAAATAGTTGGAAAGTTTTAAGTTGCGGATGTTTAAGTGTATAAATAATTAAAAGTGTTAGCATTAACCACTGTGATAATACACTCGCAATCGCAATCCCCGATAGCCCCATCGCCGGAAATCCTAATTTTCCAAATCCTAGTATATAATTACCAATTGCATTAAATAGAGTTCCGACTACGACTATAGTTATGATGGGTCGAACCTGGGAAAGCGAAGATATAACGCTTTTGAGCATTGCAAACGTTAAAGCGGGCAGAAAACCCCAAACTATAAAATCAAGGAAGGTTTTTGCTGTTCTCACAACTTCTGGCGCCTGACCTAATTGCAGCATTAATGAATCAGCATGGGCAAGTAGTATCATTAAAGGTATCGACAACAATAAAGATAACCAAAACCCTTGTCGTGTCACTTGCCGAATTTTTACATTATTACCACTTCCAAACGCTTCTGCAACTAAGGGACTGACGGCAACAATAACACCTGTTGCACTAACCAGCAATGTTGTAAATGTAGTAGTTGCTAAACCCCCCGCTGCAAGGGTTTCTTGTCCCAACCAACCCATCATTACGGTATCTACAAAACCTGTAGCAGCTTGAGCTATTTGTGCTGATGCTAAAGGAACAGATAAATGTAACAGTGATTTGATTTCTGAACCAGTATTTATATTAACTTCTTTGTTACGTAAATGCACCATTGTAATTAAGTGTATATATATAGAAATATTAGAAACTACATAGAAACCGGGCTTATGCAGCGTAAGCTCTATAAAAATATTTTTTGATTCATCCGTTACATCCGTTTTGATCCGTTGCCAAGTTTTATAAGTTTGTTGAAATTGCTTGCACTGGACAAGTTGGTATACACTGTTCGCAAACGATACAGCGCGCGCGTGTGAATACTAGTTTATAAGTTTCTGGGTTAAGGGTCAGCGCTTCTGTTGGACACACCCCCGTACATAACCCGCAGTCCACACAAACGTTTTCATCAACAGTTATTTCACCAAGCGTTAGCGATACGACAATATTTTGAGAACGCATCCAGTCAATTGCTGCATCTAACTGGTCAATATCACCTGATAGTTCTACTACTAGCTTACCGATTTGATTTGGCGCCACCTGCGCGCGGATGATATTTGCCGCAACATTAAAGTCTTTTGCTAGTCGGTATGTGACTGGCATTTGCACTGCACGTTTGGGGAAGGTGAGAGTAACTCGTTTTTTCATATATATATCTCTATATTTCGTTAAACTTAATCATGATAGTACTTAATAACTTTTAATAATCCCGCTATGGCTGGTGAAGAGCAAATTAATACGCAGCAAAACGCTGTATCAGGAACGCGCGTTAGAAATTTTCTAATTGCGATCGTAGCAATTGTTTTAAGTGTAGCGCTAGTTTTGGGTTTACGTAGTGAAACAACTACTGCAACACTTTCTGAGTTAGACAAACAGTCTATACCACTTGATGTAGCTTTAAGTAACGGTAAACCCTCTTTTGTTGAGTTTTATGCTAACTGGTGTACGGTTTGTCAAAAAATGGCGCCGGATATTGCAGCGCTAGAAAAAGAGTATGCAGGCAAACTTAACTTTGTAATGCTGAATGTGGATAACACTAAGTGGTTGCCGGAAATGCTACGCTACCGAGTAGACGGTATTCCTCACTTTGTATTTCTTAATAAAGATGGAGAAGCAGTAGCTCAAGCAATTGGTGATCAACCTCGCATTATCATGGCTAATAATCTTAGTGCATTAGCCGCTAACTCTCCTCTACCTTATGCTACTACTAGTGGAGAAGTTTCTAAATTTTCTGCTCCCGTGGCACCTACTGGTAGCGACGAAGACCCGCGCAGTCACGGCAGCCAAGTTGTACCTGGCAACGGATGACTCTAGGATGTAACGGATGGATGATTTCAGATCACGAAATATCTGTTTCTAACAAACAATTTATCCGTTACATCCGTTATATCCGCTGCCAATTTATTTAATTATTGATTTTGACAAGCGTTCAAAATATCACGGTCGAGTTTGCTAATTTGATTAATTTGGTGAAAATCACGTAGTGCTACTGAGTAAGCGTAGCTTGTTGGTTCGTCTTCATTGATTTTAGGCGCCTTGTTTTGTGCTGCGACTTGAGTTTGACCAGTTTCACCCGCACCAGGGTTGACTGTCATTGCTAACTCTCCTGAAGAATCAACGTTGCCATTAAAACAGCTAAATTCTGAGTCTGGCATGTATAAGGCGCCGACAACACGACCCTGATTTTTTTCAAAAATAATGTAACCTTGACCAATTTGTTTTGGTTGAGGAGATTGCCCATAAAGATATACTCCATCTTGCTGAGGATAGTTATTAACAGTTTTAATTGTTAATTGACTGTTTTCTCTTTGCACTTCAGGGACAATAGCGGTAATTATTGATTCCTCGGTGGGTAAATTGGGTGAAGCTAATTGTTTGTTGGGCGTATCATTCGTAGCATCATTTGATGGTTGCTCTCTCCATGTCTCAAAGTATGCTCCTGAGTCAGGCAACTTGACTCGGTAAGAATATGGGTCGTTATCTAGTTGATTACTGAATACTGGTGTGGAACGCTCAGTAATAATACCTAGTGCTAATGCTAATCCCAGTACGGGTATTCCCCAGCGAAAAGATGGAACTAAACGACGAAAGCCTTGTTTATTCTGTTTATTTTGTTTATTTTTAAGCACCCTATTTTCCTCCTCACAAATATTTGTCTAGACTTTTTAAGTTTTACTTTTCTCTAGCTTCTAAGTTGTTATTTTAACTTACATAAATATACCTAAGTTATTTTACGTATAAACTCGGTCTAAGGTTTGATTTTATATTCTCTCAAAAAATATTATTAAAAATATGAATTTTTAGTATAATTTTAGCCGGAAATATTGAAATATTGTTATTTTGCGTACTTTATGCACAAATACTAGTTGTCTGGGTCGTTTTTATCAGTGAATCGGCAAATTACTAAATATTTATTTGGCTTCTTAATCTCTCTACTAAAAATCAAGCTTTAGATTTTCTTTAAATTTTTCCGAAAAAATAGACTCTAATATCTGCTTTAAGATAGTTTTTTAATCGTAAGTTGGGTCGATACCCAACATTTTTGGTTTTCCATTTAGTTTCAACGTTGAACCTCGTTCCTTGACCCAACCTACATATATTACGTGTGCTAAATGAAATAAAAAAATGCCCCCTTCAGTAAGGAGGCACGTGGCTATTATTAACGCTTAGGCATTATTAGCCCATTTTTAGCTGGCTACGTACTCCTTGACGTTTGCTCGGCGCCGACGTAAGTGAGCAAGAGCTTGATGCTCTAACTGACGGACGCGCTCACGGCTAAGATTTAAGCGTTCGCCAACTTTCGCAAGTGATAGTTCATGACCATCTTCCAAGCCAAAGCGGAGCGCAAGAACTTCACGCTGCTGCGGAGTTAGTTCAGAAAGCAAGTTGTTTAAATCTTGACGTAGGAATTCTTGAGTAGTGTAATACTCAGGTGATGGCCCATCATCTTCAAGCATTTCTTGCAACTCAGTATCTTGGTTGTCACCAACTCGCACATCTAAAGAAACTGGCTGACGTGCCATATTCATGTACTCACGAATTTGCGCTGGCTCTAATTCGAGTTCTTTCGCAATTTCCCCAGGAGTCGGTGAACGACCTAACTGTTGAGCTAGTTCTCGCTGAACTTTCTTGATTTTGTTAAGTTTTTCGGTAATGTGAATTGGTAAGCGAATAGTACGTCCTTGCTGGGCAATCGCGCGGGTAATAGCTTGACGAATCCACCAGTAAGCATAAGTAGAGAACTTATAACCACGGGTTGGGTCGAATTTCTCAACTCCTCGCTCTAAACCAAGCGTTCCTTCCTGAATTAAATCCAGAAATTCCATGTTACGCTTTTGGTATTTCTTCGCAATTGCTACTACCAAGCGTAAATTCGCTTCGATCATTTTCTGCTTGGCTCGCTTGCCTTGGTGTACGGTCTGCTTAATGTCAGCTTCAGGCTGTTTTACATGTTCAGCCCATTCCTTTAAGCTTGCTTCGCGACGCAGTTTCTTCTCTAGAGCTTCTTTCGCTTCAACAAGTGTCATCATTTGTTGGACTTGCTTCCCGAAGACGATCTCTTGCTCGCGGGTCAATAACGGTACACGACCAATCTCGCGCAGATAGGTTCGCACCATATCAGCCGTGAATTTGGCGTTCGTATTTTCTTCGGTTGAAATGTTTACTATAGGCATTGGTGCGCTGTTCCTCTACTCCCATGAAAGAATAAATCTTGAATTATTAAGGCTAATTGGGAAAAGCAGTTAGTTTTTTACGCAGCTATTAGGTAACACAGGTGTGACAATTAGTCTATACAGATTTTGTCAAGACGAACGGTTACCCCTCATTTGTTCCCCCACTTTCCCACCGATTAAAAATTACTTCATTGCACGCTGTTTTTCGTTTAAGAGTTTTTATATCTCTTGGTCGCTGGCGGCGACGTTAAAAATACGAAGTCAGTATGAGTTTTGCTTTAATCTAATATTACGACAAATTCTAGCGTTAGTAAAGTAGCATTGCTAAAACTTCTTATTATAGTTGAAAAAGATGCACTTACCAACAAAATCTGATGGAATAAAATTATAATTCCTCACACACTACTATATATATACTGACGTAAAATCCCTGATTCCCATACGTAGCCTGTGTCCGGATAACCGTAATCTAAAGCTACGATATAGTGGGGATGTTACTAAATGGACAATTTCCGAAATTGGTTGTTGTGCTTTTGTAGTTGATTGATTTTCATACTAAACATTTTTACTAAGAATTATGAATAAACTTCTCTGCCTTCAGAGTGGTTTATTCTCAAAACAGTTCCCACCAAGTACTCAATCGCTATAAATGTTGCTGGAGCGTAAGGGTCAATTAGCTTTTTAGTTAAATATACCACTTTTGACGTAGTCACAAACCAAATTAAAGTGGTACTACCTGTTTGCGTAAACCAGTAGTACCAGGCGCCTGTTTTCTAATCATCATTATCAGCAACAAGTAGCTCAACTTCAAAGCGTTGACCTGGCGCCACTTCAATTACTTTTGTGGAAAGATTTTTCTGTGCAAGTAGACTACGCAACTCAGTCGCACCTCCTTTTGCGCGTAGGGCAGATGCTAAGGCGCCGCCAAATTTCACGTCACCACCTGCGGCTGTATTCATAATTACTTTAGGGCGTAGCCATTCAATTAATTCAAACGCGCTTTTTACCCCTTTAATAAAAGGGCCAAGCAAAATTATTTCGATGTCAATTATAGGAGTAATTACCACATCAACAGGTGCCAACTCCTTGAGTGTAGGCGAGTGATAACCATGAGGCTCATAGTATAAACTTGTTTGGTTAACTGTATCAAGCAGCAAATAACCATTTTCTATGAGCATAGGGCCAATGGGTGAACCTGGAGTAGCTTTAATTTTTACCTTATCAAAAGTAAATGATTCTCCATGCGCGAGAGTAGTAATTTTGCTATAACCTAACTTTTCAACAACTTTGGCTGCATTCGCAGAAGCTACAACAGGAATATTACGGTCAAGCTGTCGAAGTGTTGGTGGATGAGTGTGGTCTTCTAAACCTTGAGATAATAGAATTAAGTCTATATTTTCTGGTATTAGACGTTCTGCTGTACGTTCCCCCTTGAAAAACCAAGGTGCATTCCCAAACACTAATGGCCCAACTAGCCAAGGGTCAAGCAAAATTCTCAAACCAGCCATTTCAATTAGCCATGAATTGCTATCAAGCCATGTTAAATACATACTTTGCGTTTATTAGTAGTGGTTATAAGTGATTATTTAAACAATTAACACAATTTGTGTAGTTTTGTAACTTGTACGGTAATTAGTATACGAACGGTTGGGAAATCCACGCGCGCGCTCTCGATGCCGTGAGTGTTACCCTAAGAATAATAGAGCAGCACAACTACATAACAACGCCACTTTATATATATTGATTTAGGATTGAAATACTATGGCGCCTTCTAACAAGCCTATACGCTCTTATACTCAAGAAGACATACAGCGAATTCTTCACCTCGCAATTGTACGTCAAGCAAGAGACCAGGAGAAGGAATTTAGCTACGAGCAACTACAGGAAATAGCTTCGGAGTTAGAAATTTCAAAAGAAACACTCAATCTGGCAGAAAGTGACTGGATGGTGCAGCAAGGAGAAGTACAGCAACGACTCGCATTTTCTGCCTATCGTCAAAAACAGTTTCATAAACGTATAGGTAATTATGCTATAGTAAACGGATTCCTATTAATGGTCGATTTTATCGGTGGTTGGAGTATTTCTTGGGCACTATATCCTTTATTGATATCGGTTTTAGCGATTGGGTTAGAGGGATGGAACAAGTTGAACAAAAATAGCGAAGAGTACGAGTTAGAGTTTCAAAAATGGAATCGTAGACACCAACTTAAAAAATCATTTAGTACTTTAATAAATAACTTTATTAGAATTGTAAACGGATAGTGTTAAATGGTTAATGAATTACTTGATGGCAAACAATCAATAGCTAATTGGCTATAGAGATTTGAAGCACTAAATTTCCTATGTCCAATCCCTTATTAATTACAAGCCAGTTTTCAGTAGAACACTAGTTATAATCAAGGCTGTGACCACAATTAATACAAAACAATCTATAGAAACTGCCGCATCTGAAGCGTTTTACCCTACTCTCAGTGCGCTTGTTTCCGCATATCATGCATACCGTACTTATTCTGATGCTCATGTTCGTCAGCTTGGTTTAACCTCATCTCAATTTGATGTGATTTGCGCTTTGGGTAATGCTTCGGGTATGAATTTTAATAAACTAGCTCAAAAAACCTTGACTACCAAGGGTGAGTTAACTGGTATTGTTGACCGTCTAGAAAAAAAAGGTTTAGTACGTCGTGAAGTACCTCCAAATGACCGTCGTAGCTTTCTAGCTGTTTTGACTCCAGAGGGTAAACGAATATTTGAGGAAGTTTTTCCAGCACATACCGAATATCTCAAGGAGTGTTTTGCGACTCTTGATATTCATGAATTTGAAGAAATTCGCATTGCTATTGAGAAACTTAGAAAGCTGTTTCCCTAACTGACACAAGCGCTGATGTCGGTAATATTACATATATTTACATATCTTTCTTTTTTCTCTTAATCTTGATAATTTGTATCATTTCTAACTAAAAACTTAGGTAATTATAACTATATTGAAGACCTCTACGACCTATAAATACTAGAAATTTCCGAGTTGCGAAATTGCTTCACAGCACATAAGATTACTCGTAAGAGCAATTATTATTGTTTTAATTATGATGTGGAAGTGTTTCATGCATTCGGTGGTGGAGGAATAATGACACGTCAGAGGGTTGTGATTGTAGGAGCTGGGTTTGCTGGAATATCAGCAGCGCGCGCTTTGGTAAATTCTTCTTGTGAAGTGCTGCTTGTCAATCGAGAAAACTATCATACATTTGTACCTCTACTTCATCAGGTGGCAAGTTGTGGACTGGCGCCGGAACACATTGTTCACCCAATCAGAAAAATAGTTAAAAAATATAACAATATAAAATTTATTACCAGTGAAGTCAACAAAATAGACCTAAAAAGTAAAATTATTGAAGTTAATGATTGCCCAATTACCTATGATTACTTGATTTTGGCGTGCGGCAGTACTTCTAAATATTTTGGAGTTCCTGGTGCTTATGAACATTCATTGACGCTAAAATCTTTGAAAGACTCAGTAAATATACGTAATCATCTGCTAAGTTGTTTTGAGGTGGCAGCATATGAGGTGCGTGTATCTCGTCGGCAGCAGCATTTAACATTTATAATCGTTGGAGGCGGCGCCACTGGAGTTGAGATGGCGGGTGAGGTCGCAAGTCTAGTTTACGGTACATTAATTAAAGATTATCCAAGTTTAGATTTTGGTCGAGTTAGGGTGTTGCTAGTGCATTCAGGAGAGAGACTGCTTCCAGAAATGCCACCCGCTTTGAGTAATTATACCGCGCGCAAGTTGCAGCAATTAGGAGTCGAGGTACAATTAAATTCTCGTGTAACTGGGGTAACTGAAAACGCGGTTCATTTGGAATCGCACGTCATTCCTTGTCATACAGTAATATGGACTGCGGGAGTGCAGGGAGACGAAAAGGTAAATAAATGGGGATTAACAACAAATCGTAATAATCAGGTAAAAGTCTTTTCAACGTTACAAGTTCCTGAATACCCCCAAGTTTACGCAATTGGAGATTTAGCAGCACTCTCAGATAAACAATATAAGCAACTGCCAATGGTGGCGCCAGTAGCAGTAAAGCAAGGAATCACTGCCGCAAATAATATTCTACGGCAAATCAAAGGTCAAAATCCGCAACCGCTGCACTACCGACACCAAGGTTCAATGGTAATTATCGGGCGCCATGCAGCAGTAGCTAATATTGGGCAAGTAAAATTAACAGGGTTTCCTGCTTGGTTTTTGTGGTTAGTTATTCACATTGGTTGTTTACCAGGATGGAGTAACCGTCTACACGTTTTAATTAGTTGGGGATGGATTTACTTTTTACGCGAATATCCTGTGCAGTTAATCTTTAGGCAAGATAATTTGGTTAAATATGAAGATGTAGCACTTCCTAACCGCGACCGGATGCAGGGGAGGGAGTAATTTTTTTAGCAAGCGTATCAAATTCAATTGCATCATGGCTACAAAACAAGCGTACATCATTACTATGTGCTAGCGATAACGTGCGTAATTTACTTTGATTATAAAGTCGCGTTTGACGATCAACTTCCATAAACCACTGGTACGCGCGTAAACCTGGTGTGCAGTTAGGTTTTGTTGTCCCTACTTCATCTCTATAAAAATAAGCATCACCTGCGTGTAAAAGCCAACCATCTGATGTTTCGATTGCAATACCCGCATGACCGCGCGTGTGACCTGCCAAAGGAATCATTAAAATAGAAGAGGGTAATCCGTCGAGGTCGCGAACTGCTTCAAAACCATACCAAGCTTCACCTTTTGCACTATATAACTTCCAATTTTTGACTTCATCCCATTGCTTGGGTCGGTAGCGTTGCGTTGATATAAAACCTCGTTGTTCTTGCGCTGCTTCAATTTCTGCTTGCATTACATGTACAGTTGCTTCTGGAAAATCTTCTAACCCACCAGCATGGTCGAAGTCTAAATGTGTAAGCACAATATGACGTACATCACTTGCTTGAAATCCTAATTGCTCTATTTGAGCGCGTGCGGTATATTTCTGCTCAAACTGAATTCGATTTACATTCATGAAAAAGAAGCTCAGTCGTGATAACGGCGCCCTAACATCACGTTGACCAAAACCAGTATCAATAAGAACTAGCCCCTCGTTACTCTCAATTAGCAAACAGTGGCATACTAGACTAGCTGTTAGTCCACGACTAAAACCGTCAAAAAGGGCGCCACCAACTGGGCACATGCAACCACAATTAAGATGATGAATACGCATAAAATCAACGTTACAATCATTACAACAGGTGTAGAGACTAAACATGTTTAGTCTCTACCTACATTGCATTCGTGCGCGCGCGTAGTTACATCTAACTATTGGGGGATAATCAAAATTAAAATTCCTGACTTATTAAAAAAATCAGGAATCTAAGTCTATATTTTGACCTTACAGATAAGCTTTTTTCCACCCATTGCTTGTGTCCTCTTTAAAATTGCATTTTTATTGGTAAAGAATTTGCTAAATTTTCTAAGTTAACTTTTTTAATAAACTGTAAAATAATTAATAAAATGTTACGAAGTAGGCGGTCACATTGAACCTCGTTCTTCAATAATGATTTCGGAGAGCGGCTTGCCTCAGTCAGGCCTCCAGTCTTTGCGTCAGTTCATGCCACGCCTCTTCTGAGACTGACTCAACATCGCTGCGATGAAGAGGAGGAGTGATCAGTCCTGCTGCTACTAGGGACTGAATTATCTGTTCGGTATCCTTTGATGCTTCCAAGCTCAAAACTTGTAGCCGCACAATTTGCCCATCAGTTAAGGGCAAAGGATTTTGGGGGCGCAGCATCCCGTTAGAGTAGACAGCAGTAATAATTTCTGACATAGTTAGCGCACTATTAGAGAAAGCGTTGTGACGAGGCTGTATTTAACAAGCGTGTACCTTGCGAAAAGTTGCTCCCAGTGCAACATTTATATATCTTAAAGATGAGAATTAGCTGAGAAACAGCTTAGAAAAAATGTATAAATATTTATGTAAGTTCTCAGCTATAAATAATTTAGTTCTTGGCAATATCCTTCATGATTAAATAAACGTAGGTTGGCAACGCGACAGCGTAACCTAACAACAAATATTATAAGGGGCAGTTTTATGGAGTTAGCAGATTTTCTCGGACTGGTTCATCCTGTAATTGCAGTTTTCTTTGTTTTTCCGTTAATTGGAATCGTAGTTAACTATGCATGGGCAACACGTCAGCGTCGTTTACAAGCTAAAAGTGGAGATAAAAGCAAAATTCCAGCTTCTTCTGGTGTAGAGCATAAGAAATTAGGAAGTTGGCTAACAGGCGCCATTGTCGGTTTAGTTTTGATAGGATTAGCTTACCCAATAGGTAAAAATCTGATTACGAATCAAGTTTGGGGGAAAGCGCCATTTCAAGTAATTTTTATTCTATTAATGTTTCCGGCAACTATTGCGTCTTTAGTATTCCTTTACCGTGCTAATACTAAATTATGGCGGGCTGTATTTGCAACTTTAACAGGTGCGGGTTTAATAATCTTAGGCTTTCAAGACGGAGTGTTTCGCCGTGATAATGAGTGGTATTGGTCGCATTATTATATTGGTATGGCAGCAGCGATGTTAATGATTTTCTCTTTAGCTATTGTTCCAGAAATTTATAAAGATAAATCACACCGTTGGCGCCTCATTCACACTGTTTTAAATTGTCTTGCATTAGTATTATTTTTGGGACAATCTATGACAGGTACACGTGACTTATTAGAAATACCTTTAAGCTGGCAAGAACCCTATATATATAAATGTGACTTTGTAAATAAAACTTGTCCTGTACCTCCCACATCATTAAAGTGAATTACGTTCGCAAAGTGTTTTCTAAATTTGACCCTTCTTCATTGCAAATTCGTTTAACAGTGGGTCTTGTCGCGGTTTCTGCTCTTGGTTTAGCTAGTCTTGCTACCTGGACTGGTTGGAAAATGCAGCAAATCTTGATTGATAGTCATAAGCACAGTATTAAGGAAATAGCTTCACGTTTACCGCGCGATGTGGAGCTTTATAGCGAGATGCTACCAATAGAAGCAGCATTACAAAAAGCAATTGATAATCGAACTGACTCTTTTACTTTGTTGTGGGCTAAAAATCAAGAAAATAAGATATTAGCTAAGTCTAATAATTTAACTGTATCTAGTTCTAGTATCGCTGACTTAATTTATCTTACACAAATGCCTATTAAAGCACAAGTTTATGAAGTGAAAGGACGTTATTTTGTTTCGTGTGGTGAAAAATTGCGCGCTCAAGGTAAGTTGTTAGGAGAAATTTCGATAGCACGAGATATTACGCGCGACCAAACTATGTTTTTAACAATGCTACATTACGTAAACGTTGCAAGCATTTTGGTAATCATAGTAATATCAGGAGTGATTGCATTTTATATCAAACATTCTTTGCAACCTCTACGGCAAATTAGTCAAATGACGGCAGTAATTGAAGCAGAAAATTTGGTAAAATCTACATCACACCTGAAATTACAGCTAAAGTCGGCGCCGAGCGAGGTAAAAGAGCTAGCACAAACAGTAAACATGATGCTATCTCGATTATCTCAAGCTTGGGATAAAGAGCGACAATTTACAAATAATATTTCCCACGAATTGCGAACTCCTTTAACTGTAGTATATGGATATTTACAAAGCGTATTAAGAAGGCAACATAACTTAACAGAAATTCAGAAAGAAGCTTTAGAAACAGCAGCATCAGAAGCAGAGCGTACTATTCGTATATTACAAGATTTATTAGACTTAGCTAGAGCAGATGACGGTTATGGACAATTGAATTTTGAAGATTGCGTACTAAATGATATAGTATGCGAAATAGCGGAGATGACATCTAAAAATAGCAGCAGAGAAATTATTATTGAGGCGCCACATTCTATTATAGTCAAAGCGGACAGCAGTAAATTAAAACAAGCACTACTTCACTTAATTGATAATGCCATTAATTATTCTAATTCAGATACATCTATCATTATAAAATTAAAGCAGACTCAAAAAGAGGGCATAATACAAGTCTGTGACAATGGTTATGGTATTCCCTTACAACATCAAGCTCGAATTTTTGAAAGATTTTATCGTGTAGACGAAGCGCGCGGTCGTTCAACTGGTGGAACAGGTTTGGGTTTATCAGTAGTTAAAACTTTTATCGAAGCAATGGGTGGGACTGTAACGGTAAGTTCCAAGATAGATGTAGGTAGTATATTTACAATTATTTTACCTTTGAGCTAATGTTATACTGACTATAGTCCCTTCTTCAAGACTAGATGTAATTACTAACTTTCCACCGTGCGCTTCAACAATACGTTTCGTTATTGCAAGTCCAAGTCCAGTACCATCGGGTTTTGTCGAGTAAAATGGCTGAGTTAGTTTAGATAAGACCTCTGGTACTATTACGGCACCACTGTTCTGAATATTGATTACAACTTGATTAGTATTTGATTCTATAATATCTAATTTAATCGTATTTCCGACCGCTACAGCTTCATAAGCATTGCGGATAACATTAATCAATACTTGTTTAAGCTTATCTTGATCCCCTAATATTTGAACATCTGTACTCAGGGATATAAAATCAATATATTTACCTTCTGCCTCTGGCATATGCAAAGACTCTACAATCTTTGTAATAAATTGATTGATATAAATAGGTTCTAATTGTAAAGCTTGTGGTTTAGCATAAAGTAATATTTCTTGTAATAATCTTTCCAAACGGTTACCTTCATCTAATGCCAAAGATAAACGTAGTTTTGCTGCTTCGCTTAAATCAAGTTTACTAAAATAATTCAATCCCATTTTCACGGTTGTAAAAGGGTTGCGAATTTCATGTATAATACAAGCGGCAAATTCACCAATTGCAGCAAGACGTTCTTGCTCGACAAGTTGCGCTTGTGCAGCTTTTAATTCTTCGGTTCTGCGCGCGACTTCAGCTTCTAAAACTTGATTAAATTGCGTTTGTTGTTTATATAAATAATAATTATCTATTGCCGTCGCAGCACGTTCAGCAAATAATTCAACAATATTAACTTCTTGCTGAGAAAAATCGCGCGGTTGTCTATGGAACGAGCAAATTGTCCCAATAACTTGATTTTGGGAAGTACGTAACGGTACACCTAAGTAAGCTTGATAACCTTCTGGAGCTTGACCATATTCTGTACAGTTTTTAGTATCCTCTACTACCAAACTACAGCCAGTTTCTATTACTGTTCCAGATAATTGACCGTGTACAGCATAAGTACCAATTTTTCTATCTAAATTTATACTGCTAGCTAATACTTCGCCGAAACCTTGTTGACAAATAGTTACTACAGACCAGTCAGTACTAATTAACTCATTGACTCCACAAGCTATTTCTTTTAAATACCCGCTTAAATCACCATTTCGATGACTTAACGATGATAAAACTTCTAGTGTCCGCATTTGCTGCCAATAGAAGTCATGGGTCATAGTATACCGTGGGTTTTGAGAATATATGTATACTATAGATTTAACACCAGATGCTAATTTAACAAGAAATTAAATAAAAATTTAAGATTTGCTGTCAATGACTATTAATTATCGCGCAATGCATACCCAATACCGCGCACCGTTTGAATTAGGCGCCTTTCATTATTTTCTTCCAATTTCAAACGAACATAGCGAACATAAACTTCTATGATATTAGAATCGCCAACAAAATCATAACCCCAAACTTTCTCTAAAATTTGCTCTCTAGTGAATACCTGACGAGGATTACTCATCAAATATTCAAGCAAATCAAACTCTTTCGCAGTTAATTCGATTGTTCGCTCACCCCGAAATACTTCACGAGTACGACGGTTCAATTGTAAATCTTCAAACTTTAATACATCAGAACTATCTTCTTGAGTGCGACGTAGATGCGCGCGGATTCTTGCAAGAAGTTCCTCTATACTAAATGGTTTCACAACATAATCATCGGCGCCAGCATCTAAACCAGTAACACGGTCGGTAATATCATCTTTTGCGGTTAACAGGATGATTGGAATTTTACTACCGGTTGCCCGCAAACGACGACAAAGTTCTACCCCGCTTAAACCAGGAACCATCCAGTCTAAGATCGCTAAATCTGGTGCTGCAGAGCGCGCGATACTAATTCCTGTCATTCCATCGTTGGCAACACTAACTTTATAACCTTCGCTGGTTAATTCTAACTCGACAAATCGAGCCAACTTTACATCATCTTCCACTAAAAGAATATGCGCTGTCATATGTAAATACAGTTTATTAGTGTGGTGGACTGAAGTCCACCCTACAGACCCACCCTACAATTACTTTACTTCGTTTGGTGCGAAAGTCGTTATCTTACCTTGCTTAACTGCAACTATTACATCATATGTTGCACAATAAGCAAAGGTTGTATTATTAGCTTTGTTGTAGAGATTAACTACCATACCTGCACCACCGGGTTGAACAGAAATAGGTTCTAAGTCACCAAAGAAATAACGACGCAGTTCATCACCACTACCAAACATACCTTTGTGTTTAGTCAGCATGGCAATTTTTTGAGCGGCAGTCAAGCCTGTAACGTCTTTCATTGCTTCTGCTTGTGCATACTGTTGAGTAGATGTTGCAGTCATTGTACTTGTTTCTTTTGCTACTGCTTGATTCGACTGTAGATTAATTGCATTAAGTGAACCACCAATTGTAATTAAACTAGTTAAAGCAGCAGTGGTAACAATAGTTTTGAGACTCATTTGGTTAACTCCTATAAAAAATTTAGAAAGTACATTAAATTGAAATAATTGGCGATAACTTTAGAAGTGGCGCCTGTCTTCGATGTTTATTAGTATTGACTTAATTACTGAGTTTTTGCTGAGAAGCAGATTAGTTAGCGTTAAAAAATAGCATTACCTTTTTTTATCAAATCTTGGGTCTATTATAATTTCTACCGTTCGTAGTTCGTAGTTCGTAGGTTGGGTGGAGGAACGGAACCCAACATATACTCTAATGTTCGATTTTTCGCATACTCCGAAATATTGACTTTTAATTTTAATTGTAGTTTATAACACAATATTTTAATGCGCGCGTTATCCATTGTACAATTGCTAAAAAAGTTATCTTTCCTAATATTTTCCGGTTTGTTTAATTCAATAGCGAATGATATCTCTACTAGGCGTGCATTAGAAGTATTCTGAATTCAGAATATTAGCTAAATGTCTGTGACAAAAATCACTATAATTCAGTAATATCTCTATGCATCAATCAAGTGCAATTGATTTTACACTTGAGCTTTTACATAAAAATAAATCAAATCTTATTGATTTATATAAAAAATCAAAGAATTATTAGTACTTATGTTCAAATTCTTAGTAATAATATTAGGACTGGCGCTCCTCTATTTTGCTACAGGGAAGTTAAGTGTATCATTAGCGTTGTCTATTATTCCACCAAACAACGTTACATCTGTATGGATACCGGCGCCAATAGGGTTAGCAGCAATTTTATTATTGGGAAACTGGGTATGGTTGGGTATATGGTTAGGTGATTTTTTGGTAAATTTTCCTAGTTATTTTCAGGCAGTACATTATTTACCCACGTCAATAATAGCAGCAGTTATTAAAGCAAGTATATCGACGTTTAGTTTAATATTAGCAGCTTTTCTAATTCGCACGTTCACTGGCGGTGATTTTCCTTTTCGACGCGCGCGAGATGTATTCAAATACGTGTGGATAGTAATGATGTGCCCAATGATTGCCTGTACTGTTGCAATATATACAATGTGTGTTGTACAAATTACGAGTTGGGAAAATTATAAATCACTATGGTTGACGTTTTGGTTAGGAGATAGTGTCAGTCTATTAGTTTTTACACCGCTGTTGCTGTTGTGTAAGGATATAACTCACGTTCGTCTAGCAAGCACAAAGCTGTTAGAGGCAGTTTTATTATTATTAGTAATTCTTATCATTGCTCAGGTTGCCTTTGGTTTAGGATATCCAGTTGAGTATCTGATGATTCCTTGCTTGGTATGGGCAACGTTTCGGTTTAAAGAAACTGGAGCTATTATCAGTCTAGCTTTAGCTGCATCTTTAACAGTACTCGCTACTTCGCAAGGCAGAGGTACATTTATACGCTCGTCGCTCAATGATTCATTATTGTTATTACAAGCTTTTAACGGTGTAATTGCTTTAACTACACTGCTATTAGCTGCAGTTTTGGCAGAGCGCGCGCGTTCAAGAAAAGCACTTATTACATCGAATGAACAACTCGAAACCTGTGTTGAAGAGCGAACTGCCACACTTGTACACATGAACGAGAAATTAAAAAAGGAAATAATGGAGCGCAAGCAAGTAGAAACAGCTTTGCGTCGTTCAGAAGGTGAAAAAAGTCAATTAATTGCTTCGTTACAAGCACAAACACAAAAGCTGGAAACGACTTTACAAAATTTAAAAAAAACGCAAGTGCAACTAATCCAAAATGAAAAAATGTCTAGTTTAGGGCAGTTGGTTGCAGGTATTGCTCACGAAATCAATAATCCCATTAGTTTTATCTATGGTAATTTAACTTACGTTCGAGAGTATGCAGATTATTTATTAAAATTGCTTATGCTTTACCAGAAGCATTTTCTATATCCTCCACCAGAAATAATAGCACTATTGGCAGAAAATGAATTAAATTTTATTATTGAAGATTTACCGAGAGTTTTAGATTCGATGAATAAAGGTGCAAATCGTATTTCTAGTATAGTTGACAACCTTCATAAATTCGCGCGTTTAGATGAAACAGGCATTAAAAGAGTTGATATAAATGAAAGTATAAGTAGTACACTATTAATATTAGAGCATCGTCTCAAAAGCAAACACCAGTCCATTGAAGTAATTAAGCAGTATGGAGTTTTACCAAAAATAGCATGTTATCCAGGAGAATTAAATCAGGTCTTTATAAATATTATTAATAACGCCATCGATGCTTTACAAGATTCAAGTAATTTTAAAAATAATCCTCAAATCATAATAAATACACGACTAAAAAATCATCAATATATAAGTATCAGCATTAAAGACACCGCTTTAGGAATGACAGAAGAAATAAGGCGCCAAATATTCGACCCATTCTTTACAACAAAACCAGTAGGTAAAGGAACAGGTTTAGGTTTAGCCATCAGTCATCAAATTATAGTTGAAATACACAAAGGTGAAATTAAATGTATTTCAACTGAGGGAGAAGGAACAGAAATCATTATTGAAATTCCCATCACTGTAAATTAGCAAAATAATCTATTGTAGCATCTTTTTTCAATGCTTCCAACATAATGTGGGCTGCTTCTGTTGCATCGTTAGGAAACCAAACTTCGTAAGAAGCACCAGGTTTGATAAGATTATTTTCTTCATCTGCTAGTTGAGTAGTTAAAATTTCAATAACCTCTAGTTTTTCAACACTATTTAGTTTGCGTAATTGTTCTATTAATTCAATTGATATCATTACTAATCTCACATTTTATTTCAGCTTCAATTTTTAGGATAACGCAGTTGTAAGTCGGGTGAAGGAACCCAACCCAACCGAAGTATTATTTTTTCATTATAATACTGACTCAGTAGCAGTTGCAAAAACAACCATAATCACACTAAACATTCCTAATATTTCAAAATTTTAATTAAGTGAAATTGGCTAGTAGTAGCGATTTATCGCCTCTTTCATTGCATACATTTATACTATAGCCTTTCAATAAAGTCAACCCAACTTAAAAAAAACTTAACAAACAAGTAACCAATATAACCACAATTAATCTGTTGTATAGTTTACATTCGCGCCATGATACATATTAGGGTGTAAATGGGAACACTAAACCTAGTAACATTCGCGGCTTGTGTCCCTAAAAAAATGCAACTGCATCAAAATACTCATAAGTCTACACGCCATTTCTCTAATCAAGTTCCGCTCCGGTTAGTCTTAATTATTCCATTCGTATTGCAAATTTTTGCAGCAGTAAGTCTAACTGGGTATTTATCAATCAGCAACGGACGAAAAGCCGTGAATGATTTAGCATCCCAGTTGCAGAGTGAGATTAGTTCGCGCGTTGACCAACATTTAGCAAACTATTTATCTACACCCAAAAAAATTAACCAAGCAACTGTAGACGCGATTGAATCTAGATTACTCAAGTCTGATGATTTACCTAGTATTGGCAGGTTTTTTTGGGGACAAATGCAATTGTTCGATGTTAGCTATATTAATTATGGTTTAGTTAAAGGTGGATATGCAGGCGCCGGTATAACAATCGAAGTTGAAGGGAAACCAATTTCTATTAGTGAAACATCAGCAGCTACTGGCAATATCAATAAAAATTTTGCGACCGATGCAAAAGGTAATCGGACAAATTTAAGGCTTTCTATTGAAGATTATGATTATCGGAAGGAAGCTTGGTATATAAATGCGACAAACCAAAAATCGGGATGGAGTCAAATATACGCTTGGGATGTTGATAATGCAGTTGCAGTTTCAATAAGTAACAGTCAGCCGATTTATGATAGAAATAATAACTTGATTGGCGCCGTTGGAGTTGACTTACTGCTTTTAGGTATCAGTGATTTCTTACGGCAACTGAAACTGAGTCCTAATAGTCGAGTTTTTATTATTGAACGCGATGGAACGATAGTTGCTAAATCTAACAAAGAAAAATTTTATAAGAAACTCAAAAATGAAGTAAAACGATTAAAGGCAGTAGAAAGTAGTGATAGTCTGATTCAAGCAACCGCTAAATATTTGCACTCTTTTAATGGCTTTAATAAACTAAAACAAACAAAGCAGTTTGATTTTGATTTAAAAGGTCAACGTCAATTCATTCAAGTTACTCCCTGGAAAGATGAAGAAGGATTGGACTGGTTGGTAGTGATTGCAGTGCCAGAATCAGATTTTATGGGTCAAATTAATAGCAACACTCGCACTACAATTATGCTGTGTATAGTTGCATTAGTCATGGCAACGTTGCTAGGAATTTATACTTCACGCTGGATAGCTCGTCCAATATTAAAACTAAATGCAGCAAGTCAAACTATCGCATCAGGACAACTCGATTATCAAGTTGAAATTAATCGCATTCGTGAGTTAGGTAGTTTAGCACAGTCTTTTAACAAGATGGCACAGCAGTTACGCGAATCGTTCACAGCTTTAGAAAAAACCAACGCTGAATTAGAAAATCGTGTAGAAGAACGTACTGCTGAACTCAAGCAAGCAAAAATATCTGCAGACATTGCCAACCATGCCAAAAGCGAATTTTTAGCTTCGATGAGTCATGAGTTACGTACACCGCTCAATGGTATTCTTGGTTATGCTCAAATTCTGCTTCGCGATAAAACTGCAAGTCCTAAACAAAAAGACGGTATTGATATTATTTATCAATGTGGTTCGCATTTACTAACTTTGATTAATGATATTCTTGACCTTTCCAAAATCGAAGCAGGCAAGCTTGAATTATATCCTAAAGACTTTCATTTTGCATCATTTATTACTAGTGTTAATGAAATTTGTCGCATTCGGGCAGAACAAAAAGAAATTGATTTTATCTATGAAGCACGTAACAAGCTGCCAGTTGCCCTTCATGGTGATGAAAAACGTTTGCGTCAAGTGTTACTTAATTTACTTGGTAACGCCATTAAATTTACTGATAAAGGTTGTGTGACGCTAAAAGTTGGTGTGGTTAACGATTTGCCTGATAATACTATTAATAATATCAATCAGGCGCCTATGCAAGAAACCTCTAATTGTAGTAAACCCATCTACCGTATCCGCTATCAAATTGAGGATACAGGAATTGGGATGACACCTCAACAGTTAGAAAAAATATTTTTACCGTTTGAGCAAGTTGGCGAAAAGCAGCGTATGAGTGAAGGAACTGGTTTAGGTTTGACCATCAGTCAGCGTATAGTAGAAATGATGGGTAGTCAACTGCAAGTTGAAAGTATTGCTAACCTCGGCAGTACTTTTTGGTTTGAAGTTGAGTTACCGTTAGCAACCGAATGGGTAGAATCCAAACCTAACTCAGTGACTTATCCAATTGGCTACAAGTATAATATTGAAAATATACATTCAGTAAAAATGCGTATTTTAGTTATTGATGACCGCTGGGAAAATTGTTCTGTCATTGCTAATTTGCTTGAACCACTAGGGTTTGAAGTCGCTCAGGCAGAAAATGGGCAAGAAGGTTTGGATAAGGCTATAACATTATTACCTGATTTAATTATTACAGATATTGCCATGCCAGTTTTAAACGGTTTGGATATGACAAAGCAACTGCGCGTTCATCCTACCACCAAAACGATTCCTATTATTGTTTCCTCTGCTAGCGTCTTCAATTTTGACCGTCAACAAAGTCGTGATGCTGGTGCAGATGATTTTTTACCCAAACCTGTAAGTTCTATTGAGTTACTAGAACAGTTGCAAAAATATCTAAATATAGATTGGGTGTATGATGTTGGGGCGCCTACATCAAGTTTACCTTTGTATCATGAAAATGAAGAAACTTTAATTATTCCACCTGTTGAAGAATTACAAACGCTTTATGCCGCTGCTAAAATTGGTGATATTGCAGGTGTTGAAAGCGAAGCATTACAAATTAGTCAAATAAATCCTCAATATCAACTATTTACAGAAGCAATTCTCAAGTTAGTTCATGCAATGGATGATGAAGCTATTTTTAAATTTATTAAATCTTATATTAATTAACTTTTATTATGGAACCATCTAACCTCATTTTTATCGTTGATGACAATCCAACAAACATTAAAGTGTTATATGACCTGTTGCGTGCATCAGGTTTTCGGGTTTTAGTAGCAAAAAGCGGCGAAACAGCAATTGAAAGATTAGAATCAGTGACTCCAGATTTAATATTACTTGATATAATGATGCCAGGAATTGATGGTTATGAAACCTGCCGCCGATTAAAAGCTAACCCAAATACGATGAATATTCCGATAATTTTTATGACTGCTTTATCAGATGCGGTCAGTAAAGTTAAAGGTTTGAAAGAAGGCGCCGTAGATTATATAACTAAACCATTGGAACATCAAGAAGTACTCGCGCGCATTAATACTCACCTCGAATTATATCAATTACGTCAAAAGTTAGAACAGCGAGTTCAAGAGCGGACGTTAGAACTAAGCGATGCATTAGAAAACTTAAAGCAATCACAAATAAAACTACAACAATCACAGGTACAATTGGTTCACAGTGAAAAAATGTCAGCATTGGGTAATTTAGTTGCAGGGGTAGCGCACGAAATTAATAATCCCGTGGGGTTTATGATTGGTAATATTTATCCAGCAATAGAATATATCAATGATTTATTCGGATTGATACAGCTTTACCAACAAGAGTTTCCATCTCCAGGTAACGCTATTCAAGCTTATGTTAAACGTATTGATTTAGATTATGTGCGCGAAGATTTACCAAAATTACTTGAGTCAATGCAACAAGGCGCCGAACGTATCTATAACATTAGTCAAAGTTTACGAACCTTCTCACGCGCGGATAACGAATGCAAGCAACCCTTCAACATCCATGACGGTATCGATAGCACTTTACTAATTTTACGTCACCGTCTCAAAGCGAACCAAAATCGTCCAGATATTGAGATAGTTAAAAATTATGGTGAATTACCTTTAGTAAAATGCTATCCCGGACAACTTAACCAAGTATTTATGAATTTACTTGCAAACGCAATTGATGCACTTGAAGAGTTGAATCAAAACCGCAGTTTTACTGAAATCGCTGCTTCTCCTAATTGTATCACTATCATAACAAAAGCAGATACTGTAAATAATACCGTTATAATTAGTATCAAAGATAACGGGGTAGGAATTAGTAAGGATAAACAGCAGCGTATTTTTGACCCAGCCTTCACAACTAAAGCTGTTGGTAAAGGAACAGGTTTAGGATTAGCAATTGCAAAGGATATTGTTGTCGAAAAGCATATGGGTAAGTTAGAGTGTGCGTCCACATCAACCGATGGCGCCGAATTTATAATAGAAATTCCATTACTTTAGAGTAAATTGCTGAATTTAGAAGACGTTGAAGACTACCATCACTTTTTTAATGAAATTTTAGAGATGAGTGCCCTTTCTCGCAATTATAAAATATAATACTTAATTATAGATTAATGGAAAAAACTATGAGTAGTGAACAAACAGTCTTAGAAGTAAAAGCAGCAGAAATCACCAAGTCTTTCTTGGAAGACTTAGAAAAACTATCTTATTATTCTGGAGAACCAATGGCTGCGGTTTATGCAGATAGTTTACTACGAAGAATGCGTGATATGCTCGATAGATGCATCGGCGATCCCTATACAGAAGTAGTAATGGCTTTGCATGACGCATTAGCATTCCAAAACCGTTGGATTGACTATACTAGAGAGCAATACCAAGGCGCTTATAATCTATTTTTATCTTTGGTTAACCAAGAAACAATTAGCGATACAGAAGTTGAAAACTCGATTTTAGCTTTAGATGATTTAGGTTTTGACATCATGCCATTCGGCGTACAGCTAGAGGATAATGCTCAAGAAGATGAAAAAGATATATAGAAAATAATATGCCTGATGAGTATAAAAAATAACTTTTTGTCGATACCTCGGTAGCACGTTCTCTATTACTTGCTACACATTAAAAACAGGTGCCATCGCATGTGATTGTAAACGCTGCGAGAAAATTGGAGATGCAATTATTGCTTTAGATGCACCTCGCAACATGCAACTGGAATACACCGACAGTTCTTTTGACTACTTATGTCCAGCTATTAACCAACCTCATTACAAGCACCCGTCCGAAAATCGAGTGGTAATGAATATATCAGTTATCGATGAGACATAGCAATTTACTAATTTTAGCGTCCACATCTACCGATGGCGCCGAATTTATAATAGAAATCCCATTACTAAAGAAGTGAATTTCTGATTTTAGTAGATAGGGTAATTGTTGTTATGTTGCTCAAAATTGCAAAACGCACTGATAAGTTTTGATACTAATGTGTTTACCCTTAACATCTTAATCAAAACCTCATAATTTAAATAAAAGGTTTACACATACTTCACAAAGCATGTGATAATCTTACTTTAACAGTAGACATGAACTCTCTATATACCATAGAGCAAAATGTAGACTAGGCAACTGATTGGAAGCGCTTGTCATGATTATACTAACAGGCTCTAAAAATTTAATAGAAAGAAGCCGTTATAGTAATCGGGGCAGTGTTTATATGTTCGCGCCGATGGTAAACTTCAATGAAATGGCTGAAGTAGGCGAAACTCCACCTTAGTCTTGGTATGTCCATATTTTATTAGATATTTAATTATTTCAATCAGAACATAATTACTGCCAAGATATTATGTTGAAACGCAAGTTTTAGACAAAGCTCATACTCTATGCGTTTTTTAGCATCAATAATTTAGCTTTGCAGCAGCTTTGTTCTGAAGAATATATAAAAGCACTAAGCCTAGTTTTTAAAACTAGGGCAAGATGTGAGAAGTTGTAACGTAGAAGCTCAACTAAGCACATGTTGGCATAATTTATCTATATTGTTTCTTTCTGATAGCAATAATTATGCTTAGTAAGCATCTGATATTTTTTATTGCTGTGCTACAAACTTGCGCTCATACGTTCTTGATGGAGTCACTATCGGTAGAGGAAGAGTATTAACTGATAGTTATGCACAGGTGATTATACACAGGCTTTTGACGCCTGTGCCACGTGATTAATTTATTTGGATAGGTAAATGAGTAAGTCTGAACATTCTTCTCGGCTTCGCCTTCGGTATTTAGATGGTTTGCGTGGACTTGCTGCTTTATATGTGGTGTTTGTTCATGTTGATCCGGCAGTGGAAGCTACATTACCTCAAATCTGGTCACTTTTTGGCAAAAGTCTTAGATACGGTGGATTTGCAGTTACAATATTCATCGCTTTGTCTGGTTATGTTTTAATGCTTCCAATATCACGTTCTCAGAGTGGTCATATTTCAGGTACTTTGATTGATTACATTAAGCGGCGTTCCCGTCGAATCTTACCACCCTACTATGCCGCTTTGTTTTTTAGTTTGTTATTAGCCTGTGTAGTATTCTTGCTCGAAAAATTTACTCTCTTTCGATGGGATGATATTGCAGGCAGAGGTCCGTTTTCTCCAGACTTCACATTCATTGATGTATTGTCTCACCTACTACTGGTTCATAATCTAAGTTATGCCACTCACATGACCATCAACCCACCATTGTGGAGTGTTGCAACAGAGTGGCAGATTTACTTTATATTTCCATTGATTTTATTGCCAGTTTGGCGCCGTTTTGGATTGCTCGCATCTATAGTTACGGCTTATTCTATAAGTCTTTTACCTATCTACCTCTTGAATGGGTTGTTTGCATCAGCTTCACCTTGGTATCTTGGAATATTCGCTTTAGGAATGGCTGCTGCTGAAATTGGATTTTCTGAGAAACCAAAATTAGTAGGTTTGAGAAACTCATTACCCTGGTGTAAGCTCAGTGTCATTTTTACTGTTGTTGCTTTTATAACTGAGTGGAGAAAACTTGGAATAGATTTATGGGTCGGTTACAGCTTTTTTGGTATGGCTAGTGCTTGCTTGTTTATCTACTATACAAAGTTAATTACTGATGGCAATAAGTCACCTTTAATACTAGAGCTACTTGAGCATCCTTTTGCCTTAGCATTAGGAACAATTTCCTACAGCTTATATTTAACTCATGGGCCAGTGCTTTCATTAGTTCGCTATATGCTGTTCAACTTGCAATTATCCTCTAATACATTTGCTGCTGCATCCTATATATTAGGAACAATTGCATCACTACTGTTCGCTTATCCTTTCTATTTGTTGTTTGAAAGACCCTTCACATCTAATTTTCTTCAAAAACGTAAGTTAAAAAACATTAATTCAAGTTGGGGAGTTTAATTGAACGATTTGCATAAGTTGTCAGGCGCCAGATATAGAGATAATGCAGACTGTTAGTACACTCACAAAATGCTACGTCGTTTAAATCTCGCGTCTCAATTTATACTGATTCTGTCAATAATCTTTATTATTGCGATTTTTATCGGTGGTTTGTCGTTGTCAAAAGCTCTTGAAAGCAAGGCTCAAACCGAAATGACTTACCGCGCGCAGTTGGCTATGCAGTTAGTTAACGCGGTTAAAAGCTATACAAGTAATGATATAGCACCGCTGCTAGCTTCAGTGGCAAACCCAGAAGCGCGTTTTTTTCCAGAAACTGTACCAAGTTTGAGTGGAAGAAGAGTGTTTGAGCGGTTTAAACAAGATTGGCAATATAAAGACTTAATGTATAAGGATGCGACACTCAACCCTACAAATCTTCATGATAAAGCTGACTTATTTGAAGCTAATTTGATCCTTGAGTTTGAGCAGAACCGGGATACTACAAGTCTTTCTGGGTTTAGGTCTATAAAGGGTGAACAGTTATTTTACAGCGCGCAACCACTTATCGTTAAAAGTCAAACTTGCTTAAAATGCCATAGCTCACCTTCTGCGGCGCCGAAAAGTCACATAAAGCTATATGGTGATAAAAACGGGTATGGTTGGAAGCTGAATCAAATTATTGGAACTCAAATAATTTATGTTCCTGCTAGTGAGGTGTTTGATAACGCGCACAAAGCTCTTTTAATCTTTATTAGTATTTTCATCATAATTTTTGCATTAGTTATCGTCTCTATTAATTATTTAATCAAGTGGAGAGTAATTCAACCTTTGAAACCGATGGCTCAACTTGCCTCATATATTAGTCAAGATGCAGTCAACGCAAACGAAGTCCGCACTTTAGAACGTTCTACGTTAAGCAAAATTGCAAAACGTAGTGATGAGTTTGGGTATTTGGGACGAGTGTTTCAAAAAATGGTGCGTGAAGTTGAAGCGCGCGAACATCAGTACAAAGTGCAGTTACAGCAATTACAAGTTGAAATTGACCATACTAAGCGTCAACGCGAAGTAGCTGAGATAGAAGAAAGCGATTATTTTAAAAACCTTCAAAAAACAGCAAAAGAAATTCGTAACCAGTGGGATAAATAATAGGAGAAATACAAATGGCTAAGATTATATCAATTCATTCTTTCCGTGGTGGTACTGGTAAATCTAATATTACCGCTAACTTAGCAACAATGACCGCGCGCGCGGGATATCGTGTAGGTATTGTAGATACAGACATTCAATCACCAGGTATTCACGTTCCCTTTGGCTTAGATGATACTAAAATCAAATATACTCTTAATGATTACCTTTGGGGACGCTGCAACTTAGAAGCTGCCACTTATGACGTTAGTTCTGTTTTTACGACTCGCCAAAAAACAGGCTGGTTCAATAATAACAAAGGCAAAATCTATTTAATTCCATCAAGTATCAAAACGAACGAAATATCTAAAATTATACGTGAAGGATATGACGCGCGGTTACTCAACGATGGGTTTCGTCACTTGACACAGCAACTCAAACTAGATTACCTATTTATAGACACTCACCCAGGAATCAACGAAGAAACACTGCTTTCTGTAATTATATCAGATGTATTAATAGTTATCTTGCGTCCCGATAAACAAGACTATCAAGGAACCGCTGTAACTATTGATGTCGCACGTAAATTAGAAGTCCCTAAAATGCTTTTAGTTGTAAATAAAGTATTAACAAGCATCAACACTGAAGCATTAAGAAGTCAAGTGCAAAAAAATTATAATACCCCAGTGGCAGGAATTTTACCTGTATGTGAAGAAATGTTTCAACTAGCAAGCAGTGATATTTTCTGCTTACGTTATCCAGAACATCCTTGGACAAAAACCGTAAGTGTAATTGCACAACAATTGACTGATAATAAACCTGCGACTAAAACATTTTCTTTTCGATAAATTAATATCTATAGCAATTTGTTGAGGAATTGTAAAAATTACTCTTCTCTTTCTTTGTGTCCTTTGTGTCCTTTGTGGTTCGTTACATAAGCCCATTTTTTATAAATGATGCGCGGAATGCTATATCAGATTCGGTTAACCACCATGTGTAGAGACGTTACATGTAACGTCTCTACATGTGATTTTATTATGGTTATTCTGTATTCTACGTGCTATAATGTAAGTAAGAAAACTCAAGTAATCACATCCTAATAAAACTTAAAAACGTAACTGATTGTTAAAGATTTTGTAAACCTATTAACTATGGTTTATATCGGAATTGAGAGTCTATACTTTAGTATTTCCATCACATAAAATCATGAACAGTATTACAATCAAGTTCGCTCATATTTGCGCTAAAACACCCAAGCATACATTCGGCGCCCGTGTTGCCATAAAAAGTAATTGTGATTCGAGTAAGTGGATAATAGGAAGAGTGACTGGACTACGGCTTGATGAAGACAACATTTGGAATTACACAATAATGTTAGACTATCCACAAGGCTTTTGTGAAGAAGTAACAGAAGACGAATTAGCAAGCGAAGACGAATTAATAAGTTTGAGTAAGTCGGCACCAAAAATGGTAGCTTAAATGTAGAAACCGAATATATTCGGTCTTTACAATCTAATTTTCCTGACTTTTCACTAGTTTTAAAACCTCTCCCCCAACCCCTCTCGAACATCGGAGAGGGGAGTAATTTTCCCCCCTTCCCTATACCGGGAAGGGGGTTAGGGGGTTAGGTTCATTATATTTATCTTAAACCTTGTTCATGCAATAAGACATCTGCCCAGGCGCCATCATCTTTAACTAGTTGTGGAATTGGCTGTTTATTATAGTCAATGACTAAATCGTAACCAGATACATCATAAATATCATTTAATAGCGTATTAAGATTAATAACAGGTTCTGTATCACCTGAACGTAAAGGAAGTGGAAATAAAGGTATTGTATCCTGAACATTAAAAGCATATAAATCAGCGTAGGGGCGGTTATCACCACGACACACCAAAATACGATAGTGAGTAAAGACCGCATCTTCAGCCAATGGCATTGGTCTACCGCTACGTAATAAATCAATTTCTACTAAATTAGTACGTGTAGCAAAAATCTCTTCACGCTTTTCTTCGTACTGTTGTCTTCCTTTTCCTCGTTTATTACTAGGAGATAATATTTCAATTGTAGTGATTAATACATCTGTCTCTACTTCACGTACTTCTAAGTATCCTTCACGGATTGATAGTGGTACAGGAATTTTTACACGTTGGGGTTGAGATACAGGTGTTGCAACAGCGATGTTTGTTCGCATTGGCTGAGTATTAGATTTTCGGTTGATAACTGATATGTCAGGGATACCAACCGTTAAGGAATTTGTTCTATTAACTTCGTACATTCTTACCTCAACTGCAACCCGATACTTAGGACGTAACAGAGGGGAAATAAATCTAGCAATTTCAATAATCAGCCAATGATGAAATCCCGGAAATAATTCTGGGTGTTCTAAATAAGGGTTCATACCTGGGAACGGTGAAGGCATAATAGTACCTGGATATGTAAAATCTAAAACATGTTTCTATATATAAACTATGTTTACTCGCAGTCGTCGTAATTTGGCTTATTTATTCGCTCTGTCAATGGGGGGTATCCTTGTTGTCTTTGCTGGTGTTGCCTATTATTTTGGAGTTGAGCAGCAGCTAAAAGCATTTGATGAATATTTATATGGTAGAGCAAAAAATTTTGTCAGTGGGCGGTTTGATGATGGCGCCTTACGAGATAAGTTAGATAATCTTCTACCCTCGAATACTGATTTGACTTATAAACGCTGGTACAACAGTCAAGGACAGTTAATTTGGTATCAAGGTGCCCTACCTGACCGTATATTAACTGCATCCCCAGATTTTCAGACTATATATAAGACTATATATATAACTCAAACAAAGCAGCGTTTAAGGGAAGTAACGTTACCAGTTCGGCAAAATAAATATATATTAGTTGGATATGTACAAATAGCTACTCCATTAACTTCAGTTGAAGAAACCGTCAACCGTTATAGGTTGTTTCTGTCTATTGGCTTACCTATCACTTTTATCATCATTGGAATAACAGGTTGGTTTCTTGGAGGACTGGCAATGCAACCAACTCGTCGAGCTTACGACCAGCTTCAGCGCTTTACTGCTGATGCTTCTCATGAACTGCGGGCGCCTATTGCTGCTATGTTGAGTAATGCCCAAGTCGCGCTCATGCCACCATACGATGAAAGCGAACAGCAATTTCGGTTAGAGAATATTATCAAAACAGCTAAGTCAATGAGTTCCTTAGTTAGTAACTTACTGTTTTTATCACGCCATGAAGGCGCCCTTGATTTGACAACCTTACCTACTGTAAACCTTGTTGAACTCTTAAAAACACTCGCTTCTGAATATCAATCCCAAAATAACCGTCCTAATTTTACAGTGCAACTTATAGAAAAGCCTATATATATCAAAGCCGATGCCGATTTACTCAAACAAGCTGTTATTAACCTACTCGATAACGCATTTAAATATACCCCTGCTGATAAAAGCGTGGAGTTAAAACTATTATTACAACCACACGGCGCCATTATTCAAGTTAAAGATAACGGTGTAGGAATTCCAAGTGAAGACTTGCCACATATATTCGAACGATTTTATCGTGTAGACAAAGCACGAACCAGAAACTCAGGAGGGTTTGGTTTAGGGTTAGCCATCGTTAAACAAATAGTACAAGCACACCAAGGGCATATAAGTGTAAATAGTGTTTTAGGACAAGGGTCAACTTTTCAGGTTCAGTTACCACTTATTTAAGTATGTGAATAGTTTTTATTTCCATAGCTACTCCTCTGTGTCCTCTGTGACGGGCGTGGTAATTATCTTAAAACCAGTGCTGACATTTTTTTGTCATATTTAACTTACACACTATATATATAACAAGCACTTACTACTCCTCTATGTCCGTAAAACCACAAACAAAATCATGGCTAAAGGTTGTACTGACAACTACATTACTACTAACACCCATAGCTTGTGCAGTTCAAAACATCACGACAGCACAACAACCAACTGTTAAACAAAAAACTCAAAATCAAACTTATAGTCAAGTTTATACAGATGTACAAAATTTAGTCAATATGGGACCGCGCGTTGCTGGAACTCCAATAAACGAGAAAGCAAGTGCTTATATTGAACAGCAATACCGCAAAGCTGGTTACAGAACGAGAATTCAAACTTTTACTTATTCCAAATTTAGAGATGCAGGTTCTAGTCTAACGGTAGATGGCACAACAATTAAAGCTAATGCCTTATTTGGTTCGGCGCCTGGTAAACTATCAGCAAGACTAGTTGCAGTACCAAACAAAGCGCGCGCAGAAGATTTTGCCAAAGTTAATGTCAAAGGAGCAATAGCAATAGTTAAACGTGGAGAAATACGGTTTACACAAAAAGTTGACAATGCAGTAAATGCGGGTGCGGTTGGGGTAGTTATAGTCAATAACAAATCTGGCAACCTCGCAGGAGGCACGCTAACTCAAAAGTCAAAAATACCTGTTTTGGGGATATCGGGTGATGATGGTGATAAGCTTTACGCACGCTCGCTAACGACGCCGCTGACTATTAACTTCAATGCTAACGGTCAAAATGTAGATGTCACAGGGCGTAATGTTATTGCTTTTCAAGAAGGTGTTACGCAACCGAAAGTTATATTAGGTGGTCATTTTGACTCAGTGGAACTTGCCCCAGGAGCAAATGATAACGCTTCAGGTACGGCTGTTGTGCTTGATATCGCGCGGAAAGTTTCAAACACACCCCTTGCACGTCAAGCTTGGTTTATTGCTTTTGATGGAGAAGAAGATGGGTTACATGGTTCGCGCGCATTTGTTGACGCTGCAACTCCACAGTTCCTTAGTGAACTAAAAGGAATGATGAATTTTGATATGGTTGGAGTAAATGACAAATTGCTAATTGGTGGTAGTTCTGAGTTAACCAAAATAGCGCAAGTTGTCCAACCTAAAGCTCAGTTATTTGGTGCTAGCTATGCAAACGGCGCCAGTGACCATGCTCCTTTCGCAGCCCGAGGTGTACCTATTCTGTTTTTCTATCGTGGTATGGAGCCAAACTACCATTCACGGAATGATAAAACCGTTGACCCAAAACTACTTGATGAAACTACTCAAGCTGGTTTAGATATTTTCAAACGCTTAGTTACTAATTAATACTTTACTTACTCACACTAGGATACTTGCAATGTCTTTTACAGCGAATAAAAATACACTAGTTACCTTATCTTTATTAACATTTGGAGCATTAGCTGCTTTTGCTGGGCCACAAGTTGTTCCTGCATTAACACAGGCGCCGAGTATTGAGTCTCCATCGTTTCCAGTTGCCGGAGATAATAACTTTGTTGCAGCGGCAGTTGAACGAACTGGACCTGCGGTTGTGCGTATTGACTCTTCGCGTACTTCAAATAGTTTTGATGGTAGGCGAGTTGCACGTGGTACAGGTTCTGGGTTTATCTTTAAACGCGATGGTTTAATTCTTACGAATGCTCACGTAGTTGATGGCGCCGACCGAGTAACAGTAACGCTCAAAGATGGGCGCCGATATCCAGGTCGAGTGTTAGGAGAAGACAGACGTATGGATGTCGCAGTCGTGGAAATTCAAGCTTCAAATTTACCTACTGTTGATATGGGTAACTCTGACCGACTTAAACCAGGTGAGTGGGCAATAGCAATAGGCAACCCTCTTGGGTTAGATAATACCGTTACCGTTGGCATTATTAGTGGTACTGGTCGAAGTAGTCGTGATATCGGCGCCCGTGGTCGCAACGTTAATTTTATCCAAACCGATGCTGCTATTAACCCTGGTAACTCTGGCGGTCCACTTTTAAATCAACGCGGACAAGTAGTTGGTATCAACACTGCTATCATTCAAGGCGCCCAAGGTTTAGGTTTTGCTATTCCTATCAACCAAGCACAGCAAATAGCTAACGAGTTAATATCACAAGCAGGTTAATTTAATTTGGTGCGTGATTTTGTATCACGCACTACATTTTTATTGTAATTTTTTTAATTTGACTATATGTAAAAATATTTAATTATATGTGTCTTTCACAACCCCCAATTACTTAAGAAAAATATATAATTTTTGTATTACCAAGCAAAGGTCTGTTCGCTCATGGTTTTTAACTAGGGCGAATAAAGATTTTTGTGCAATTAAACACATCTGTTATCTGGTTTAATCACTGCATTATTAGTTAGCACTCGAACGTTATCAGATTGGGTTCAACTGAACCAACTTTTTTAGGTGAGTATCTGGGCGCCACCAACTAACTTTTACCAAATTAAATTTATGCTTGAAAAAATATTCTCGCTATTTTTCCATAGAGGTAGCGGCAGATTCTCCTGCTGATTTTTATTCCCAACGCATCTTATTATCAGAGAAAATGTATTCCAAAATGATTTACACTAACCTCTGTATAATGAGGTGCTAGGGAGTATCAATGGCTGCAAAAATTCCTGTTACAGTTATTACTGGGTTTCTAGGTAGTGGAAAAACTACTTTGATTCGTCACTTGTTACAAAATAACCAAGGGCGCCGTATTGCTGTTTTGGTGAACGAGTTTGGCGAATTAGGTATCGATGGTGAGTTACTTAAATCTTGTCAATGCTCAGATGATGGGAATGATAATATTTATGAGTTAACGAACGGATGTTTGTGCTGTACTGTTCAGGAAGAATTTCTGCCGACAATGCAAGAATTGTTGAAACGGCGCTTTAAGATTGATTGTATTTTAATAGAAACTTCTGGTTTAGCACTACCAAAGCCCCTTATAAAAGCATTCCGCTGGCAAGAAATTAAAGCAGGCGCCACCGTTGATGCAGTTATTACTGTGGTAGATTGTTTAGCAGTGGCAAACGGAACTTTCGCTTCTAACCCCCAATTAATAGAAGCCCAACGTCAAGCTGATGATAGTTTAGAACACGAAACTCCTTTACAAGAGTTATTTGAAGACCAGCTTGCTTGTGCTGACTTAGTGATTTTGAACAAAACTGATTTAGTAAATGATGAAACAAAATCACAGGTTAAGAAAATTGTCAAGCAAGAATTACCTAGAGATGTCAAAATTGTTGAGTCTAGTTTAGGCGCCCTCGACTCCGAAATACTATTAGGCTGGAACGCTGCTGTCGAAGATAATTTAGATGAGCGCCCTAGTCATCATGACACCGAAGAAGACCATGACCATGATGACAAAATTACTTCAACACACTTAATTTTTAACCAAAGTTTTGACCCAGAAGTATTACAGTCTCGATTACAATCTTTAGTACAACTGCAAGATATATATCGTATTAAAGGTTTTGTTTCGGTTCCAAATAAAGCAATGCGTTTGGTTATGCAAGGGGTAGGAACAAGATTTGACAAATTTTATGACCGTCCTTGGTTGAGTGAAAAGGAAAGACAAACCAAACTTGTTTTCATCGGTCGTGATTTAGATGCGTCTAAAATTAAATCAGCAATAACCGAGAATTAGCAATATGGATGCCAAGAATGTTTTAGGTGAAAAGCTGCAAATCTGTTGCACTTCCCCAATGACCGGTTTTAGAAGAGATGGAATGTGTGACACTGATGGAACAGATATGGGTGTGCATGTAGTTTGCGCGCGTGTTACTGAGGAGTTCTTGAGTTACACTAAATCGCGCGGTAATGATTTAAGTACACCTGCACCACATTATAACTTTCCAGGATTAAAACCAGGTGATTGCTGGTGTTTATGTGCCTCACGTTGGAAGGAAGCACTTAATGCAGGAGTGGCGCCATCTGTAATTTTAGAATCAACACATGAAAAGGCTTTAGAGTATGTAGCGCTCGAAGTGTTACAGGAATATGCCGTAGGATAGGCGCCTGAAAACGTGGTGTGATCAGATTTTGCGTAGGTAGTGGTGCGTGACACTACTGTATTACTAGCTTCGTTGTTCGATTTTGCGTAGCGTCACGCACCCTACGGTATTAAATTATGTCTTTGGATAGAAGAATAACTTATAAAACTATGTAGCTAATTTTTTCTGATACTGAAGTCAATAAGTAGATTTAATAACCTAGTACTGAATAAAAGAGCGAAAAATAATACTAATTGCCTGTTTTCAGATAATTTTGTTTGGTTACAACGAATAAATCATAAATAAAAAAACTAAAAAAGATTTTTTTTCAGCAATTACCTGTAATATTTTACTGGTAATTCACCGTGTAAAAAATTCATGAAGTTGTCAGGGGGCTGAGTTGTTTATCTTTAAAGCAGTCGGCGCCTATTGATAGTAATGCGTTTTTTGCAATATCACTCAACTTTAAATATCACAAAACCATGAATGCAACTTGGCAACATATCAACCAAGTAATGGACTTTGGTTTTTGGATAAGCGCGCAGCAATACATAGCACAAGCGTCGCCCAATCTAGTAGCAAATCAAACAGTTGATTACTTACAGGGATTAACTCAACAGGTAATACTGTTTTTGCCGCGATTGTTAGGCGCCGTTTTAATACTGCTTGTTGGTTGGCTAATAGCTGCTGTCGCTGCTGCCATTGTACGAGGAGTTCTGAATCGCACAAGAATAGACAACCGCATTGCGGCAAGTGTCACTGGTAGAGACGCACCTCAAGTTGAGGGATTTATCTCTAGTTTGGTATTTTGGGGCATTCTTTTAATAACGGTAGTTGCTGTTCTTGACACGTTAGAGCTACGTGTTGCATCGCAACCTCTCAACAGTTTCCTTAGCCAAGTTGGTTTTTTTCTACCCAAACTTGTTGGTGCCGGAATACTCTTGGCTATCGCTTGGGCAGTTGCAACTGTTGTCAAGCTAATAACTGTACGAGGACTTGATGCAGCACGTATTGACGAGCGTTTAAATGCACCAAGTGACGATAGAACAAATCTGAACCAGTTATCGCTATCAGAAACGATAGGTAATGCACTGTACTGGTTTATCTTCTTAATGTTTTTAGTTCCAATTCTCGATACTTTGGGACTACAACAAGCATTAATACCAGTACAATCGTTAATTACTCAGATAATCTCTGTTCTACCAAATATTCTAGCCGCAGTACTAATTGCAGCAGTTGGTTGGTTTCTCGCTAACGTTGTGCGTCGAATTGTTACTAATTTGCTAGCAACAACAGGTATAGACCACATTGGCAGTCGTTTTGGTTTGAGTAATGCTTCTGGAGGGCAAACGCTTTCAAGCATTATCGGCACAATTGTTTATGTGTTGATTTTAATTCCTGTAGCAATTGCGGCATTGAATGCACTGCAAATTCAGGCTATCTCAGTACCTGCTATTGCTATGCTGCAACAGGTGCTAAACGCAGTACCGTTAATTTTCACTGCTGCAACGATTTTGATTGTCGCTTACTTCGTGGGACGGTTTGTATCTGAATTAGTTACAAGCATCCTCACTAGTATTGGATTTAACAATATCTTCAGCATTATTGGTATACCTGCTCTAAATCGACCTACTACTATATCTGTAGGCACTACCGCCCCTAGGGCGCCTGCAAAAACACCTTCGGAAATTGTGGGCATTATTGTGCTGGTGGGTATAATGTTATTCGCCACCGTTGGAGCAATCAATGTTCTAAATATTCCGGCTTTAACAGTATTAGTGACAGGAATTTTAATAATTCTGGGAAGAATTTTAGCTGGGTTGATAATCTTCGCTATTGGTTTGTTCTTCGCAAATTTAGCGTTTAACATTATTGCAAGTACAGGTAATGCTCAAGCGCGTATTCTTGGACAAATCGCGCGGATTTCTATCATTACCTTAGTATCGGCAATGGCTTTACAACAAATTGGCGTAGCTCCCGATATTGTCAACCTTGCTTTTGGATTACTCTTAGGCGCCATCGCGGTCGCTATCTCACTTGCCTTCGGTTTAGGTGGACGTGATATCGCGCGCTCTCAAGTTCAAGAATGGCTTGACTCGTATAAGAGTAAAAATTAATAAACAATTAAGTTAGAGTTCAGAATTTACGTTCAGTTAAAAAACCCGACTTCTTAATGGAGTTGGGTTTTTTGGCAACAGATAATAGCGAATGTAACGGTAGTGTAAAAGAATTATAAGGCATATTCTAAATTACCTATCCGTTACATCCGCTCTCAGGAGTTGCCAATTACCTTTTTCGATTGATTTTGATTTTTGTTTGTAGTTCTTCTTTGATGCGGTTTAATATTGATGCTTCGTCTAAATTTTCTAATATCCTACTAATTACAAATTTTGGTCCCTCATTACCCCATGTGGCGCCATTTGCTAAGTATGTTTTGGTAACATGTCCAATCGCATACGTAGAAAAACCTGCTACACCCGCCTGCGTAATTGCTACAGTCGCATAGGCGCCCAAAGATAAACCTCCTGTGGCAGGTGCTGATATACCTAGTAGTGTTTTTAATGAACTTAAGCCGAAATTAGCAAGTAACTCACTTGCTGAAATACCACCCATCGAAATAGCAATTCTTTGCAGCAATTTGACGGCGCCTGCTTCACTCATGGGAATGCCATATAGTTTAGATAAGCCGATTATTAAAACAATATCTATAACGGCGCCGCTTAAAATATCTACAACGGTAATAGGGTTAAGAGCTATCGCAACAGCTTTTGTCATTGTCGCACGCCATATAAACGTGTTTGCCGCTGCTTCACGTATTGCGAGTTTGCGCTGCACTAACTGTTCGTTGACAACATCAGCATAAATCATTGAGTTTAATGCAACTAATGCTTTACCCTCACGCTGTAATATCTCTAAAATCTTTAACTTTAAATCTTCTACCTGTGCGTTTCCTGTTCGTAACTTTACTTGTCTTGTACCATCAGGGTTTTGTATAAGCGCGCGTACTACTGGTGAAGCTGCTGACATGACAATTTCATCAGGAGATACTAACTCTCGTACCCTTTCATCACGAATTTTTTCATAAATTGCCATACGGTCAGCTTGAGGATATTGGTCTATTTTATTAAATACTAATAATATTGGCTTACCGATTTCACGCAACTGCGAAAGTGCTTCATGCTCGACTTTCGTCATGTCACCCGATATCAAAAACAAAATTAAATCTGCTTGTTGAGCTATATTCTGAGCTAAAGCTGCGCGCGTTTCTCCATCAACTTCGTCTAACCCAGGTGTATCAATCAATTCTACCTGCGATTGACCATTACTTTGCAACCTTACTCGCAACGCGCGTTCTGATGTGCCAAATGTTTCTTCACTTATACTCCAATTTACGCTTTGAGCAGAACGAGTCACACCATGCAAAGGACCAGTTTCAAAAACGTTTTGACCAACGAGTGCATTTAATAAAGATGACTTACCACGTCCAACCATCCCAAACGCTGCTATTTGCACTACCATGCGGTCAAGCTTTGACAGCATATTTTCCAGGTCATTTATTTCACTCTCTAAACCTTGCTGCTCGGTTGGCGTCAAGTCAAGCTTTGCTACCATGTTACGCAGTGCTGTTTGTGCTTGACGATAATTTAGTTCCGTTTGTATTTCATCAAAGCTAAATATAGCTTTATCCATTTCCTCATCCCATGTTTGGGAACTATCTGGAGTTTGGTTTGAGTCTGGAGGTATAATTGAAGTCATAACGATTTTATATTTTTATATTAAGTATTATCTCTAATCCTAATAATTTTCAGACGTAGGTGCAGGAGCAGGAACGAAACCCAACACAAATTGATGTTAAAAACGCTAGTGGTCTGTGTCATTGATTATGGGGGGTAAGAATATTAGCAACAGATGAAGAGCGGTGAGGCACTTGCGGTGGACGGGTTTCCCGGCATAAGCAAAGTGCCGAACCCGAAGGGATGTAACGGATAAGAAATTTTAGATAACAAAATCTATATTTTGCCGAATAACTCATCCGTTAAATCCGTTGTATCCGTTGCCTGCCAACCTACCAAAATTAATGACACAGACCAATAGTATTCATATGTAAAGTTATTTGTATATATAAGTCAAATGTATTATTTTTGAATAAAATAGTAGTAGCAAAAAAATTCTTCGTTGCTTGACGCGAATTTTTGGTAGATGATGTACAAAGGTTAGAGCTTCTGGTTGTTAGTTTATGTCAGAAGCTCTTTTATGTTTGACTTTGGCAATGCAGAATTTCGATAAAATCATGGGCGTCTAAAGGTTTTGCATCTAACTTTATCGCTTCGCATAACTTGTGTAGTTCTACAGTATCATCTCGATGTTTAAGTACGTAGCTTTTAAGCTGCCATCTACCTGTTTGGTCATTACTGTAAGTGGTGTTGTAATAAACTTGACCATCAGGAGGTATCAGTATCTCTAGTTGTTCTCCAGCTAGTATCAGCAAATCTTGTGTTTCTTCATCTGTAGTAATCAGATGAAGTGTGAATTTGTGAGACGTGAGCAGGCAACTCATGTTCATAAATTCACGTAGCTGCTGATGATTTGGTAGTCGTATACGATTGTTCATAATAATCAAGCCTGTTTTTTAGTAGTCAACTACGAAAGCTAGCGCAAGGTAACGTCTTAGTTTAAAGTAAAAGATGCATTTAATATTATTTTAACCTTCACAAAGGCGCCTGTGCGAAAGATAGTTCTTGCTGGTAACTGGAAAATGTTCAAAACCCAGGCAGAATCCGAAGATTTTTTAAAGGGATTTCTGCCTACGCTGGAGGATACTCCCTATGGACGCGAAGTCATTTTGTGCGTCCCCTTCACCGATTTGAACGTATTATCGAGAAATTTACATGGTAGTCGCGTCCAACTTGGCGCCCAAAATGTTCATTGGGCAGACAATGGCGCCTATACAGGTGAGATTTCCTCAGAAATGCTGCTTGAGGTTGGTGTACGCTATGTAATTATTGGTCATAGCGAAAGGCGCCAATACTTCGGCGAAACTGACGAAACAGTGAATTTACGTTTGAAGGCAGCACAGAAACACGGTTTAACACCAATTTTGTGTGTAGGTGAAACCAAACAAGAGCGTGATGCGAACCAAGCAGAAGCGCTAATTTCAATGCAACTCAAAAAAGGCCTTATAGATGTTGACCAAAGTAATTTAATTATTGCTTACGAACCAATTTGGGCTATTGGAACTGGTGACACCTGCGAAGCAAAAGAGGCAAATCATATTATCGGTATGATTCGCAACCAATTAACTAACCAAAATGTTCCTATTCAGTACGGTGGTTCAGTCAAACCCAACAATATTGACGAAATTATGGCACAACCTGAAATAGACGGTGTTTTAGTCGGAGGTGCAAGTCTCGAAGCTCAAAGCTTTGCAAGAATTGTCAATTTTCAATAAGAGTTAGTAGTGGCGGGTTCACCTAAATTTTAGATTATTTACCAGGATATAGATAAACCCGCCGATATAGGAGTTAGGAGTTAGGAGTTGTCATTACACATACGTAACTCTACTTTTGATTGGGGAGCTAAAACTTATATCATGGGCGTATTAAATATTACGCCCGATAGTTTTAGCGACGGTGGTCAATTTAACAACGTTGATACTGCTGTTGATAGGGCTAAAGCTCTAGTAACAGCAGGTGCCGATATTATTGATATTGGCGGACAATCTACAAGACCTGGCGCCGAGCAAATTAGTCTTGACGAAGAACTTAACCGGGTAATACCTGTATTAACTGCTATTCGCAAGGTTACAGATTTAGTTATTTCAGTAGATACAACTAGGTCTGAAGTAGCTAAAGCTGCAATAGATGCAGGTGGAGATATTATTAATGATATTTCAGGGGGAACATATGACCCTGAAATATTCAAAGTTGCAAGTGAAGCGCAGGCACCTATTATTTTAATGCATATTCGAGGCACACCAGCAACGATGCAGCAGTTGACTGATTATGATGACGTAGTGGCAGAAATTATCAGTTTTCTAAATCAGCAAATCGAAATCGCCGTAAATACTGGTATAAATCGTAATCAAATAATTATTGACCCAGGTATAGGGTTTGCCAAAAACTACGAGCAAAACCTAGAAATATTTCGTCGTTTAAAACAATTGCGTCAACTAAATTGTCCCATATTAATTGGGCCATCGCGTAAAAGTTTCATTGGTCGCATTCTAAACCAACCTGACCCCAAAGGGCGCCTGATGGGAACAGCAGCAGCATGTAGCGCTGCTATTTTTCAAGGTGCTGATATAGTTAGAGTTCACGATGTCAAAGAAATACGCGATGTTTGCCTAGTTACAGACGCGATAGTAAGAAGTTAAAAGTGCTGAGTGCTGAGTGCTGAGTGCTGAGTGCTGAGTGCTGAGTGCTGAGTGCTGAGTGCTGAGTATAAATTTTTAATTCTTAACTGCTAACTTCTAACTCCTAACTTCTAACTCCTAACTCCTAACTTCTAACTCCTAACTTCTAACTCCTAACTTCTAACTCCTAACTTTACTCAGCACTCAGCACTTTCTACTCAGCACTAAATAATTACGCGCTAGCAGAACCATTTTCAGGGTTGCTGTTGTTCTTTTCTACAAGATCATCACTACCGATATCACCAACCATTTGAGCATAAGCATCTGAGTTAACACCAGGGTTTAGGAAAACAACTTTTGCGTTGGTGCTTGTACCCAACCTATGACTTGCTTCTACTTGCTCTTGTGCTACTAAGTATTTCAATATTTCTTTACTTTCAGGGTTGGTTCGCAGTGCTTCAGAAAGAATTTGTACGGAAGTTTTGGTCGCTTGCGCGCGTTTAATTGCCGCTTCTTGTTCACCTTCTGCTGCAGTAATTGCTGCTCGTTTCCGAATTACAGCTGCTTGCTGGTCTGCCATCGATTTTTGAACGCTTTCGGGAGGTGTAATGCTTTGAATATCTACCCGAATTACTTGTACTCCCCAGTCGGTAGCAGCTGCGTTGACTGCTTTGAGTAAAGCTTGATTCACTTCAGTACGCGATGTGATTACTTGTTCTAAATTGCGTTCGGCAAGGTTTGCACGCAATTCAACTTGAACTAAGTTACCTAGTGCTACCTGAATATCATCAATTCGGTAGAAGCTTTTTTCCATATCATTAATACGCCAAAATATCACACCGTCAACTTGGATGTAAACGTTGTCAGCGGTGATCACGTTTTGGGGTTTGATATCGAGAATTTGCTCCCTTGTTGTATCTTCCATCACAATGGTATCGATCAGAGGAACAATAAAATTCATCCCAGGTCTGAGCTTACGGTGGTAACGTCCTAACCGTTCCACAAGCGCTTCGTTTCCTTCGTTTATAAGTTTGGCTGAACCTAACGCATAGCCAATAAGCACCAACACTATAGCTGCAAATGCTTCCATGTATACTCCTTCGTAATGGTGTTTGAGGAATTATATCGTTTATGGGACAACACGGAGATTGTGCCCTACTTTAAGTCTAATAAGCTGATACTGTAAAGTTATTATCACAAGATGTGTTAATTGGCTACAAACTCTGCCCATTTTTTCAAGTTACCTGGTAGTTCTGATACTAAGCGTAGTGGTAGCTGTGGTGTAGATAGTGATTGTGCGTATGCTTCAGTTAGAAACGGTTGATAAACTCTTGCTTCCGAAGTTTGTTGCTTAATAAAGGCTACACTAGCTCCTGATACCAGTGTACGCAAGTTTTGTGTTTCTGAACCTCGTCTTTCTTTTACTATGTTGGTTATATCGACCGTTCGGTATGTGGGGTCACTAACGCTTAGGTGTGTACCTCCAATTGCTGTAATTAAGTATTTACTCCCTTTCAATTCTGTAAACGGTGCAAATTGGTGTTTTAATGCTGGAGTTAAGGCATCTTCACTACTTGCTAACATTAATACTGGTGTATTAATATTTTCTAAGCCTTTTCTACCAAATAAGTTACCTACTAATGGGTTTAGAGCAATGGCGCCTTTAATACGTTTGTCTTGGAGTTGGGTATTTTTGATATCACTATCTTTAATTCCAACTGCTGCACATTGTAACCAGTCTCCAGGCGCCTGACCAATACTGAGAGAATTTTTACAGAATTTTTGTAGATTATCTAAATCTAATTTACCTCCAGCTAGTGCTAAAGCAGTATAACCTCCTAATGAGTGACCAATAACAGTTACCTGCAAAGTATTGAGTTTATTTTGCAGTTGACCTTGTTGTAAATTTAGTTTTGCAAGTTCGTTGAGCAGAAAGCTGACATCTAAGGGTCGGTCGATAAATTCTCTCGCACTTATCAGTTTTGATAAGTCAGAACTGCTATTGGTAACACGGTTAACTGCGATTGCATTACTTCCAGGGTGTTCTAATGCTGCTACAGTAAAACCATGCGAAGCTAAATGCTCCGCTAAATACTGTAGATGGCGCCTTGTTGCACCAAAACCGTGGGATATTACAACCAGTGGTTTCTGTGTTGTACCGAGAGTATAATAAATATCAACTGGAATCGCGCGATTTCTTTGATTATCTTGAAATGTATAACTCGTTAGCTGTACTTGTTCATTGCCCTTTGTACCTGGATTGATATTTCTAGGTAATGTTATTATATCACTTTTTAACGATTCGCGTTGAAGTAAAGCCGCGAACGCTTGACTTTGTAAATTATTAGCATTCAATTCGAGTGACAAGCTAATAGCTTTTGTTGCATCAACGGTGATATTTTCACCTGGATAGGAACGTACAAATCCTAAAATCGTTATACCATTAAAACGACGAGCTGTTAAGTTAAGAGTATCTTTAAGACTTTGACTAGTACTACCAGGTATTACCCCAGTTAAAGAAGAAATTAATCGCTGACCTTGAGGAGTTCTACCTAGTCCATCAATAAATTTATCAGCAAACTCTGGATTTAATTGTAGCCGCTGATTAAGTATTTCCTTAACTTGCGGTGTTAAAAAAGACGAAAATACGTGTAATTCTTTAGGTAATTTTCCGTTTTGAGCAAAATTTTCTAAATCATCTACTTGGACTTTTTGCTCGAATGGTCCTAACTGTATAGTAATTGTTTCTGCCGCTTGAGAAGTGGGTATTACCACACCCCAACCGCAAATTATACCGAGACTGCACAATAACCCTTTAAAAATAGATATCTTTTTCTGCCCAAAAATAAAATTCATAAACATACCATTATAAGTAAAGCGCGCGCTCTTGATAGTAGTCACGCACGAATATGACTTACTCGTGGTAAATTTGTTCCTTTTATCTACACAGGAAACAAATAAAGTGTTATATTTTTTACTTAGAATTCATTTTTAAACAGTATTAAACGAATTCTATAGCAATCCTATATGAGTTGTAAAAAATTATATCCACTTTAGACGCGATTAATCGCGTCTCTACAATCTCGATTTAGCGCAAGCGCTCACTGCGTGAACACGAATGATTTAGGATTGCTATATTTAGCATTAATAATTATAAAAAATGACAGCTTTAAGAAATTTAATAGTAGGAATAGGACACCAACCAAGAATATAAAAACGCGCGTTTAAGGGGTAGCAGAAACCCCGTCCGCCAATGCGGCGGGGTAGTTCATAATTAGAATCCGATGAGCGCGCGGAAAATACCGAGAAGACCTCCTAACGGGTTGAGAACTGTACCAAGAGTGTCACCAGTTTTGGTAATACCGTTACGACTAACGATAACGACATCATTATTTCTAACGATGGGGTTAGTTTGTTCGTTTATACCTGCAGCTAAATCAACTTTGACTTCACGCTTGGTTACTGAACCATCGGGGTTGAGACGCACTAAGTCAACTGTTTGCCGTGAAGCACGCGCGTCATTAAATCCTCCTGCCGCAAGTAGAGCTTGGTTCAACGTACTATTGGGTTGGATATCTACTGGACCTGGACGCTTAACTTCTCCAACTACGCCAACTTGAATTCTGGTTGGTGATAGAGTTGTTGTTGCTAATACGGTTGCTTCGGAGCGGTTAACTTCGGGAAGTGTGGCAACAAAGATAGTATCACCGTCTTGAAGTATTGCGTCTTGGTCAATATCACCTTGAAGTAATTGCCACAAGTTGATATTAATATTTTGCGCGCCGCCTGTTCGTGTTAGACGACGAATGGTTACATTTCGCACATCTGCCGTAGCGCCAATACCTCCCGCAAGCTGTAGCGCGCGCATTACTGTTGGTTGACCAGTAACGCTGGGCAAATTAGTTTGTGTAGTACCAGCACCTGCTTCAGTTGAACCAGCAGTAACTAAGTAAGAACCCGGACGTAATACTTCACCAATAACTGCTACTGTACGTGGACGGGTGGGGTCAGCAGCAAAGCTGGATGCTGCCAAATTACGCACGGAAGCTAAGTCAAAGTTTTCGGCTCTAGGTATATAAATACTATCGCCATCACGTAAGGTAATATCTTGTGGCGTGCGACCTGTTTCAATAAACTGTCTTAAATTAAGACTAACTAGTTGCTCACCACTACGTCCCAAGCGGCGCCGTACTTGTACTTGGGTAATGTCAGCGCTGAGTGTATAGCCTTGTGCTGTTTGAATCGCTGCTAAAATTGTTGGATATTGTACACCAGGATTATTACCTGCACCACCCTGCAAACTCAAACTGTAAGAACCAGGACGTGTAACTTCTCCCGATACTAAGACGTTGATTGGACGTGGTGATAGTAAGTTAACAGAAGCAATCGGACGTTTAAGAAATCTTGAATATCGACGAGCAATTTCATCGGCAGCTTGTTCAGTTGTTAATCCTAACACGTTGACACTACCAATCAAAGCTAAATTTATGGCACCACCTGGTGGAACTTGGTAATCACCTGAATAATCTGGCACGTCAAAAATGGTGACTTTGATTAGGTCGCCTCCACCTAATGTATAACTAGTGCTTAAAACGCTAGAGGTACCAGAATTAAATGGAGCCGTGCGTGCTGGAGTGCGCTGTTGTGTTCGCTGTCTTTGAGCAAAGCTAGGATTGGGAAACGCGCTAATGATTGCCGTTAACACCATTAACCCTAAAATTGGCTTGGACAATAATTTCAACGTCTTTGTATTAATCATAATTTACCAACGACATAGATTCGTATTTCTGCTCCAAACATTGTAATCCTGACTATACGTAAGTATCCAAGTTCCCTATCATTTTTGTATTCTCAGAAAATACTTAATAATCAGGAGATACAATATTCGCAAACCTTAAAATCTCAATGAAGTTACTTTAAAGTTTTTGACAACTTTGATATAATTTCATTTCCGATCATTATAAGCGTATATTTGTCAATAGATTTTATATTATTGTTGTTCAAATTAATTGTTTCCATCCATACATACATCTACTTTTTATAACGCACGTTACTGTCAATAGTCATCATTTCACGCTCATATTTGTATAAATATTCGATAAATATATTAAATTGAAGACTATTTTAACACTACCCCTTTCAAAATCAAAATTGGTGCCAAATTGGCAACAGATTATAAACGGATGTAACGGATAAGTCTTTGCATACCATCCGTTACATCCGTTGCCAGCTTACCCTTGGATTTTACGTATAAAAAGTTCTTCCAGTGAAGGACGGGATAAATTCATAGAGACAACAGTCCCCCCCATCAAACGGAGACTAGCGAGAAAATCATAATAGTCTCCTTCTAACTCACCTTCCCATAAACCTTCTCTTCCGAACTCGATATTAGGTAGCCACTTTTTGAGAACTTCCCAGTCACCACCAGTACCTTTAACACGGTAGGTATTTGTACTGCCCAGTAATTCATCAAGCGAACCGGAACAAACTAACTCACCTTTAGCAAGAATAGCTACGCGGTTACAGATTTTTTCAACTTCGCTAAGAATATGGCTATTGAAGAAAATAGTTTTACCCGAAGCTTTGAGAGTCAAAATAGTTTCGCGCATCTGATAGCGTCCTAAAGGGTCAAGACCAGACATTGGTTCATCTAAGAATACCAATTCTGGGTCATTAATCAAAGCATGTGCCATTCCCACACGCTGTAACATCCCTTTAGAATAGCGACGCATTTGCTTTTTACGCGCGTCTTTGAGCGATAAACCAACTAACTCAAACAATTGAGGAATTCGTTGTTGCTGTATTTTCTTGGGAACTTGAAATATTCCAGCAGCAAATTCTAAAAACTCCCAACCAGTCAAAAAGTCGTAAAGATAAGCATTTTCAGGTAAATACCCAATACGCTGCTTAACCGTATGGTCGCCTAAAGGTTTACCCAGCAGTAACCCTCGTCCCGACGTGGGACGAATAATTCCTAGTAACAACTTTAACAGCGTGGTCTTCCCGGCGCCGTTAGGACCAAGCAGTCCAAAAGTCTCACCTTTGTAAACAGTCAGCGAGCAATTTTTGAGCGACTCAACCTTTTGATTGAGAAAAAATCCAGTAGTATAGACTTTTCGTAGCTCAGACGTAAGAACAACAGGTGGGTTCTCTTGAGTATCTAGTTCAAACTGGGGGGCATCTGCAACAGACTTCATCGTATTTTAGGATTGTGCCTTTCCAATTACAAGTTACCCAGATATCTAGTAATAATAACAAGTGCTGAGTAGAAAGTGCTGAGTGCTGAGTCAAGAATGACACTCAGCACTCAGCACTCAGCACTCAGCACTACTCACTACTTACATCCAAGCGACTGGCGCGTTGATACTCCTGTTTTAGAGTTGGCGCCAGTTGCGTTTACACAGAGCTTTAAAATTTCTGGTTTATCGAGTATTGCGTTTGTAAAGTCAGCGTTAGTTACATCCGCATCAGTGAAGACTGAACGCAACATCATCGCGTCGGTAAATATTGCATCGCTAAGATTGGCGCCTTTAAAGTCAGATAGGTAGGCAATACCTTCGCTAAAGTCTACACCGTGTAGGTTAGCATCGTGCAGCATTGCACCATTGAACACTCCACCTCGTAAATCAGCATTATTAAAATTTGCCTTCTCTAAGTTAACGCTGGTAAACTCTTCTGCAATTAAACTCTGTCCAGAGAAATCTTTACCAATAAAACTCCCTCCAACCTTTGTACTCGTTACACCAGACGAACTTGCAGCGTTTGCTTTCATAGGGAACAGCAATACAAATACTAAAACAATAGAAGCTAAGACCTGCCAAAACCTAGTCATACCAACTTAACAAAACTCAATAATTATTCATTAACCATTAAACATCATTTGGCAAGTCAAATGGAAAAATCAGTAAATTTAGCCTGTTAAGGAATATTTATGCAAAACAATACAGTAGAGACGTTACGTGTACCGTCTCTACATATGTTTCATAAATACGCAACATGCCGTATAAATCAGAAAAACAAATTTGACTACCACATTTAAGACACCGCCACTTTTGCTTGAGACGATTGTGCAGAGTCTTGTGTCTTTTGTAGTATACCTTGAACTGTTAAAACAGAACAATGAGCATGGTGAAGTACATAGTTACTGACGCTGCCGAGGAAAAATTCGCTTAGTCCAACACGTCCCCGGCGCCCGACAATAATTAAATCAGCTTGCCAGTTTCGAGCTATATCGCAAATTAATCGTCCTGGGTCGCCAAGATTTTGTGTAAATTCGGCTGTGATACCTTCAGTTGCAGCGCGTTTTGATAGTCCGATTAAAAAGTTGATGTATTCTTGTTTCAATTTGTCCCATTTTTGCAGGGTTTGCAGTATTGCTTCTGAATGTATTGTTGGATAAAAACTATATGGATCCATTGAAATTGGATTTACATATCGCTCTTCAAACGGTGACATTACATTTAATAACATTAAACTTGCGCCATTTGTTTTTGCCATTGATAACGCTTCGTTAAAAACGGCATCACCAATTTGATTATTTTCAACCGCAACCAATATTTTACTATGCATACTAAATCCCCCAAAATCAGAAGAGAGACAAGCTTAACAAGACATTATCTTTAATTTTCTTACTTTTAATCTAACTTGCTTTATCAGGCGCCGCACGATTGTAGTCATAAAAGTATAGAATTCATACAACAATCTTTACAAATGTTATGTAGAGACGCGATAAGGAGCGTCTTTACAACCATTATTTTTGAGAGGAGTGAGAGAAGTGATAACTAGCTATGATTTTATTGGTCTTGGAATTTCTTATGCTTACGCGGCAACATTGCTCTTAGTTGGCGAAGTATTGCAACGAGTTGTAGGTATAAAACCTGACTTAACGCGAAAATTCGTACATATCGGCGCCGGGATGTGGATTTTCGGTATATTGCTGCTATTTAATACATGGCAAATAGGCATAGTACCTTTTGTTTCGTTTATTTTTGTGAATTTTATACTATATCGGTATAAAGTCATTCGTGCGTTAGATTCTTCTAATACTTCACCTGGAACTGTGTACTTTACAATTTCTGTAACGTTATTATTTGCGGTGTTTTGGCGCCCGCTTACTTTTGACCAAGTACCCATTGCGGTAGCTGGTTTAATGGTAATGACTTGGGGTGACGCACTAGCTGCTTTAATTGGCAAACATTACGGAAAACATAAGTATCAATTTGGACAAAGCATTAAGTCATTAGAAGGTTCAGCAGTCATGTTTGTAGTTAGCACAATAGTAATTTTTATAGTACTAAAATTTTTACCAGGTTCATTGTTAAGTCCAAATTCATTACAGTGGGAAATGTGGAAGCTAGTTTTTGTGTCATTATTAAGCGCAGGTGTCGCAACAGTTGTTGAAGCCATATCACCATATGGTACAGATAATCTAACGGTACCTTTAGTTGCAGCAGGGGTTATAGGGATTATTGGCAATGTGTAGAAATATATAAGAGGATGTTTTAGAGGTAATATTTAATATAGAATTTTTGGTTTAATCCCCCAACAAGAACGCTCCGTACCGCAAGAACTCAAAAATAAACTTCCTGCCCCAGAACAAATTTCTAAATTACTAGAATGAGTCGAATCAAATTAATATTTTCATATACATTCTTAGCCTGCTCCCGGCAGGCTTCGCTCGTATAGAGACACCCTTCGAGGGTATCGGATTTGGGGGTATTGGGGAGCGCCAAGTTCAAAATGCCGAATAACAAGAATTCTCCCTTTGTTCCATAGCAACCAAGTACAACTCGGTAAAAGTATTAAGCGCAGTTACGAATACACCTTCTTCACTATTCACATTCGAGCTTAACCACATACCCTTAAGCGTAACTTCAACAATATTAACATCACAGTAGCAAATTTCAATTCTATTATCGTGCTGAATCGCTTTGCTAAACTCAGTAAATTCAAATGTACTCAATTTTATAGTAAAAGAAGCTGTAGTATTTTGTAAATTAATAATACAACCGCTTTGCAAAGCTAAACCGACTCTAGTATTAACCCAAGCTTCCCAAGACTGGTTAATATATTCAAGGTTAAAGCTATTTTCTGTGTAGGTAAGTTTTAACATATTTATAGTTTATAGTGTTCTATGTAAACTGTAAGCGCGCGCTTCTCCCCTAAGCCAACTCCTACACACCCGCATCAAAACGTTGGCTTCCTTTATATTTTACACCTGGGGGAAGTTAACAACTTGAGGGAATCCCCTAAGTGTTTATTTATGAGATTGAGCAATTGCAATTTGAATGGTAAACTCAGAACCCTGTCCAGGTATGGATTTGCAACTTAATTGACCGCCATGCTTTTGAGTAATAATTTGAAAACTTTGTGATAATCCTAATCCTATACCTTGCCCAACAGGTTTAGTTGTGAAAAAGGGGTTAAAGATTTGCTGAATTATATCATCTGTCATACCAATGCCGTTATCAGCAATTTTAATTATTACTTGGTCTTGTGACAACCGCTCTGTTGTAATTGTAATACAGCCATTAGGAGTGGAGCTTTCAACGATACGTTTTTCTACGGCATCAATAGCATTTACTAAAATATTCATAAATGCTTGGTTGAGAACTCCAGGATAGCACTCTACTAATGGTAATTTTGTATACTGCTTGTTGACTGTAATAGCTTTCTGGGCGCCGTTTGCGTTGAGGCGATGTTGCAGTAACATAAGAGTACTATCTAAACAATCGTGTAGCTTAACTAGTTTACATTCGGCTTCATTAAATCGAGAAAATACACGAAGAGACTCAACGATATCACAAATTCGTTGACTGCCAACTTCCAGGGAAGATAAAAGCTTTGGTAAATCGTCCATTAAGAAATCAATATCCAACCTTGCCAACGCTTTTGTGACTGCTGGATGAGTAGTAGGAGAGTGTTTGCGATAAAGTAACAACGCTGTTAGCAAGTCTTGTAAATAGCTAGCAGCATGACTAACGTTAGCGTGGATAAAGGTTACAGGGTTATTAATTTCGTGAGCAATACCAGCAACTAATTGACCGAGAGCAGACATGTGCGCGCTTTGAAGTAGCTGTGCTTGAGTGGAATGAAGCTTTTCCAGAGATTGATATAGTTCTTCTGTACGCTGCAATACTCTCATTTCAAGTTCTGCATTCAATTTTTGCAGTGCTTCGGTGGCTCGTTGTCGCTCTATCTCAGCCGAAGCACGGGAAGCAAAGATTTTTAAAACATCTTCATGGAGACGACGATCTAAAATTGGACTACTATTAAGCAAACATAAATTACCAACGACTTCACCAGTACTACTACGTAAAGCCACCCCGACATAACTATCTGCTTCCAATATTTTTAAAGCTAACGAGTTGGGAAATATTTTCTGTACTCCTGACTCGCAATAATATATGCCTTTTTTTAGTACAACTCCGCAAGGTCCAGGCGCCGGGTCATAGGTAATATTTGCAGCAACTTTATGATCTTGCCAAAATGCTAACGTTTCCAGTTGACTATCGCATGTTAATTGTGTTATCAAACAGTGGCGTATGTTAAGAGATTGTGCTAACTGTTGGACAAGTGCCTCAAGAAAAGTTTGCCCAGTTGCTATTCCTGTGGCTTTGACAATTGTTTGAATTACATGCTCTACAGACTTTTGATTAGAATCAATGTTTAAATTGGTGTATATCATAGCAGTATTACAAAGTTTAGATTTCTATTAGTCTTATAGTTCCCAAGAAACTTGTTAAACTTGGTTAAATGAGTTAAAAAGCGCTGTATGGTGTGAAATGGCAAGAGTTAGCTTAGGTCCGGAAGCGAAAAAACGCGCGTGTCGTTTGTTTGAAGTTTTGTTAGCTTATGCAAACGATGCGTTGGACTGCGATGAGTTAGCACTTAATGCATTACAACCTAATATTCAAATTCGCTGGTTGTCTGAAACTCGCTTGGTTATACGCACTAAGGTAAGGTTTTTACAAGCGTTAACTGGACTGCAAACCAACCAAAAGCCGCTAAATTCTGAACAAATCAAAGAAAGCCTAAGACGTTTGGCTGATTTTGTCGAAATATTAGAAGATAACCGCTCAACTCGTGGTGGTTCCGAAAATTGGCATTTTACTTTAAATCTATGGCACCATCGTCACGATACCGAAGCTAATTTACAACGGTTTGAACAAGAGTGGGAGCGGCGCCGTTCGGGCAAAGTTACGGAAGCTATTGAAGCTATTCAAGAAGAGAAGGATTCTTCTAACCCTTGGAAAGACATATGTAAAGGAATGTTACAAAATCAGCGACGCTTAACGACTAACCCGTTGACTAGTGTAGATGGAATGAATTTTGATTTAGATGCTGTTTATGTTCCGTTAGGATTGGTTGAACGTAAGCAACGAGATAGGCGCCGGGAAGATATACTACCTACACAAGGTTCGCGTTTGTATGAGTCTGAAGAAACGGAAATCATGCATTTTACGCTTGATTCGTTTTTGATGCAGTTAGCTTCAAATAACGGTCAAGAGTTACATCGAGTTGCGATAGTTGGAGAACCAGGTGCAGGTAAAACGACGCTATTACAAAAAGTTGCTTGCTGGATACTCGAAGAGAGTGAAGATTTACCTATTTGGGTAACATTAGCAGATTTACAAGCAAAATGCTTAGAAGATTATTTAATACAAGATTGGTTACGCGCGGCTATTCGTAAGCGTCACGTTCCACAAGAAGTTGAGGAAGAATTTTGCGAACAATTTTATCAAGGACGTGTATGGTTATTACTTGATGCTGTTGATGAAATGCCGATGGAATCAAGTTATGCTTTGAGTAAAATTGCTAGTTTTCTAACAGGTTGGGTGGGTTCAGCAAACGTTATATTAACTTGTCGTTTAAATGTTTGGGATGCAGGTAAAAATGCGCTCTCAACTTTTAGTACTTATCGGAACCTGAATTTTACTTATGCTTCTAATCAATCTCCAAATTTAGTAGGGCAATTTATTCAACGTTGGTTTCAAGATAATCCTATATTAGGAGAGAGGCTGCAAACAGAATTAGAGCAACCTGGGCGCCAGCGTATTAAAGACGCAGTAAAAAATCCTTTACGTTTAGCGTTAATGTGTCGCACCTGGGCACTGAGTCAAGGTGAGTTTCCTTCGACGAAAGCAACGCTATATAAACAGTTCGTTGATGCAATTTATGAATGGAAGCAAGATAGGTTTGGGACAACTTGTTTGCAGCGACAGCAGTTAAACCAAGCTTTGGGAGAGTTGGCACTACAAGCAATATATAAAGCTGACACAAAATTTCGTCTCAGTCACAGCTTCGTGTGTCAAGTATTAGGGGCGCCGGATGAAGGTTTATTTCAGCTAGCATTATTATTAGGTTGGTTAAACCAAGTAGGTATTTCGGAAACTCAGGGTGAAAAGGTCTATGCTTTTTATCATCCAACATTCCAAGAATACTTTGCCGCACTAGCAATAGATGACTGGCGTTTTTTCTTTGATAGTGTATCGCGCTCATATCGAATATTTGAACCACAATGGCGCGAGGTCATACTATTATGGTTAGGAAGGGAAGATATATCTGGTCAAACTAAAGACGAATTTATTACAGCTTTAACTCAATTTGATGATAAAGTTGGGAATTACTACAGCTATCAAGCTTACTTTTTAGCTGCTGCGGGAGTTGCCGAGTTTGCCAGTTCCCTATCATCAGAGATAATTACTTCTTTGATAAAATGGCGCTTTGGTTACCCTGAACCTATAGAAAATAGATGGTGTCGTTTTCCGGCGCCAGTACAAGAAGGTGCAAGAGTCGCTTTACTCAAAACCGACCGCAAATGTGCAATTACATTATTAGAGGAATTTCTCAAAACCTGTCCAAACGAGTTTGAAACTTGGAGTGCTGCATTTAGCCTAGGCAGAACATTTGACCCAGGAAATAAAATTGCTATTGCTACCCTTGAAAAATTAGTAACATTAATTCGTCTTGAACCGTTGCGCTTACAAGCTACTGACAGTTTAGGAAAAGTTGATCCAGGAAATAAAATAGCTATTTCAGTACTGACTGAAATTATCGAGTCTACAGAGAAAGACTCAATACGTCGTAAAGGCGCCTACTTGCTCGCGAAAATAGACCCTGAAAATAAAACTGCCTTTTCTATATTTGAAACATTTGCTAAAAGCGAAAGTTCAGAAATGCGGCGCCATGTTGCTGAAAATATGCGCGCGTTGGTTGCAGAGAATCCTAGTATATTATCTCATATCAAATCTATTCCTGTTTTAGCTCACTTGTTAAATAGTGATACAAGTAAGAGTAAAAAACAGTTACCAAAATCAAGTCAATTAAGAAAACCCCACAAAGAAGTTGATATAACTCGACTAGTAGCTGCACTAGAAAATGGGATTCAACTTGCTCAAAAAGAAGATATCAAAGTACACAAAGCATCAAAGCTCGCACTTCTTGACCCCGATAATCAGATAGCTTTTGATACATTAATTGAATTAGTAAAGCATGGAAAAAGTGATAACGTTCGTAAACACGCAACAGAAAACTTTAAAAAAGTTCTGTGCGATGACCAAATTCCTAAATTGATTGCCTCAATTAAAGATTGTTTTTATAATAATGTAGAAACCAGACATGTCGCGTCTCTAAATATGGAACAATATCGCTATTGCTATAAATTAATTTGGTACTGTGCTGAAAAAATGACCTACCTCGATTTTTATCAAATTTGGCATAGTTAGCAACGGATGTAACGGATGTAACGGATAGGTGGTTTTAAATAACTATCTTTTTAAACTATAGTAGGGTGGGCACTGCCCACCTTACTATGTTTCATGAAAATTTCCAGACTAAAAAACTACAAATTAAGATTATACCGAGTGCATACAGTATTTTGGTAGTCCGTTGAGCTTTAACCCAAATTTCTTGATAAGAAAGTTGGTAATTTTGGATAAGCAAAAAAGCGGGGGGACTGAAAATAAATGGTAGCACTCGATTCAGCAACAGTCTAAGGAAGAAATTAACATTCCACAATTTTCTGCTCAAAGGCGCCTGATTATACTGCCACGGAAAAGCTGTCTGTGCAAGACGTATCAAAGGTTTCAAATCTTTTGACCGCAAGGACTCGTATAAAGGCAGAGCTTGTGAGATGTTATCATTACTTTGAGAGAGTGCTTCGTGTAAAACACATACATCTTCTAAAGCAGAATTAACTCCCTGTCCGATATCAGGGGGAAAGCAATGAATAGCATCTCCCATCTGCTTTGATGAGTGTTAAGTAAAATTCTGTACTTGGAACAGCGATTTCTGATAATTTATCGGTTATTTGTAGAAAATCGGTAAATTTTTGTCCTCTACCGTCGATAGAGTAATTAAATGCTTTATCAGGTTCGTAATAATCGGCAGTTGGTCGTTTTTCTAAAACTGTGATATTTTTCCAACCACGTTTGGCAAGCATTAATGCAGTAGCTAGTCCCGCTGGTCCACCACCAACGATTAATACATCTTGATGAGAATAATTTGAAATAGTTTGATTTACCATAAATACTTGTGCTTCGATTTATGAGCTTTGTTAGCGATAGAGTTACAGTCTAACTAAAGTATAATGTTATTTATGTATTGTATTTCAATACAGAGGAGTATTCAAAATCTAATTTTATTTTTTATTAATTTTTATTACACTTGCGCGAAAAGCTCTCATCGCCGCGTTTCTACTAACAGCTATACTCATCGACAAGTACTGAGGAATAATCTCTAAAATTGGTATATTAGGAAAAGTACGGCTTTTATCAGACTTCACATATTTTCCCTCAACAAGTATATTTATATCTAAATTTGTTCCATTCCATCGCCATAGCTCCGGTACTTTGAGTGCTTCATAATTATTCAACTTTGTTCGAGAAGTAATATCAATTTCTATCGCTAAATCTGGAGGCGGGTCTGTTTCTAAATTTATCCTTGTCAGACCTCTAACTAGAGCCTCATTCTCAATATAAAAACAATCATCAGGCTCTACACCTGCTTCCATACTTTCTTTATCAAAGGTAGTAGAACCTAGACTCCAAAAATCAATATCAAGTTCTTCAAGCAAAGCTTTTATTAAATCACCAATAATAACTTTGCCTACTTCATGCTCTGGTAACGGCGCCATTATTTCTAACACCCCTCGATAATAAGATGTTCTTGTATTACGATGAACACCTAGCTCTGATTGAATACTTTTATACGCCTGCCAACTAATATCTTTCAGTAACAACTGGCGCCCTGGAGAAACGATAATTTGCTTAAGTTCTACTAGCATCTACTACTTTACTCCCATCATTGTTCCTTGCAACGAATGTAACAGATAAATCAATTATATTGGCTGCCAATACTACGCTGTCTACATACCCTTTAAATTAAATATCTAGTTAAAGATATAACAGATAAACGAACCAATCATCCGTTACATCCGTTATATCCGTTGCCAATATTACACCGTTTGCAGTGATTGAATTGTTTTCAAAGCTTCTTCTACATGCCCTTTAAAGTTTAACATTGAGTCAAAGACATGTTGAACCTTACCTGAACCATCTATTACATAAGTAATGCGACCGGGAAATAGTCCAAACATTGCTTTGGCGCCATATAAACTGCGTACTTTGTCTCCTTTGTCACTAAGTAATGTAAATGGCAATTGGTATTTAGCAGCAAACTTTTGGTGTGACTCATTTGAGTCTGCACTTACACCAATAACTTCGGCGCCTGCTGATTTAAAAACTTCATACTGGTCGCGGAAAGCACATGATTCTGCGGTACATCCGGGAGTGTCGTCTTTAGGGTAGAAGTAAAGAACAACGGGTTTACCGCGAAAGCTGCTGAGACTTACAGAGGCGCCATCTTGGCTTGTAAGGGTAAAATCGGGAGCTGTATCTCCAACTTTGATAGCCATAGGTTATTTAGAGCTTTTTAAGGATTGGATATATTTCTTTACAAAATTTTAACTTAGATTTGGCTCAGTAAGTGACGCGCGCGAGTCTAGGTAAATGGATGTAGTATTTTACAGTTGAGTAATAATTTACCTCCGGATTAGAATAACTTATTTAATTTGAACGCTAATTTTTATGCGACTTACTTCACTTGATGTCTTTCGTGGCATTACGGTAGCAGGGATGATTCTTGTTAATATGGCGAGTATTGCCGAACCAGATGTATATGCTCCCTTGGTTCATGCCAGTTGGAATGGATGTACATTTGCTGATTTGGTATTTCCCTTCTTTTTATTCATTGTTGGTGTAGCGATGGCTTTTTCGTTTGCTAAGTATACTGATGCAAAAGTACAAGTTCAAAGAGAACGGGATGCAAATGTAGCATATCAAGGTTATGGCGGCAGTGTATCAGTGTCATCAAAAGCAGCAGCACGAGAAAAATCCTTAACTCCACCATATGGAAGAATATTTCGCCGCGCGTTAATATTATTTGCTTTGGGATTATTTCTTAACGGGTTTTGGAACAAGGGACCGTGGACATTCAATTTTGATAATCTTCGGTACATGGGAGTATTGCAGCGGATCAGCTTATCGTACTTGTTCGCGTCACTCATTGTTTTAACATTACCTCGCAAAGCTACATGGGTAGTCGCTGCGTTACTACTTGTTGGTTATTGGTTAGCAATGATGTATGTACCTGTTCCAAGTTTTGGTGCGGGTGTTTTACAAGAAAATAACCCAGGCGCCAATTTTGCAGCATTTATCGACCGTTCTATTATACCCTCCGCACATTTACACGCAAGCTTCAAAAATTTAGGCGACCCCGAAGGGTTATTTAGCACCATTCCTGCTATTGTCAGCGTATTACTTGGTTTCTTCACAGGTCAATGGATACGTACACAACCTGTTCAAACACGTACAAGTATCGGATTAGCATTATTTGGTGTCGGTTGTTTAATAGTTGGTTTAGCTTGGGGTTTTGTATTCCCAATAAACAAAAAACTCTGGACAAGCTCATACGTGATGTACACAACGGGAACAGCTTTGTTACTACTTTCAGCTTGCTATGAGCTTATTGAAGTACAAGGCATTAAAAAATGGGGAGAGAGTTTTAAGATATTAGGGATGAACGCTATAGCCATCTTTGTTGCCTCTGTTTTACTAATTAAAGTCTTAGTTAAAACCATTATCGGAACAGCAGAAAAGGCGCCTAACGCTTACGATTATATCTATACAAACTACTTCGCATCTTGGGCAGGAGCAGTTAACGGTTCATTCCTATTCGCCCTCGCTACTTTATTATTATGGTTTGGTGTAGCTTGGATAATGTACCGTCAACGCTGGTTCGTCAAAGTCTGATCTTACTTCTTCCTCTGTGTTCTCTGTGCCTAATAAGGTAAAAAATTTATATCACCACACAGACGTAGGTTGGGTCGAGGAACGTAAACGGAGTTTTCCCGTAGGGTGACCCAACATAAATATTAATCAATTCCTTTAATCAAATCTCTAAGCACCTTTTGTGTTAACTCTTGATGTGCTTGTATAGTTCTCCTATACGCATCTGTCGCGTTAATATGTGCTTGCAAAGCTTCCTCAAACAATCTCAGTGTATATGTTTTTTTTGACACAATGTACTTAAGCGTAACAGTTATTTCATTGCAATGGTTATAATGTTTAAGAAAATGTTGGTAATGATTGAGGAAATTAGCATATTCTTGTGATATTTCTTCGTTTTCATAGGTTTTGGTCATGTCTCACCAGGAGTATTTGATAGCATTGTTTGTTCTCCTTTACATGTATTCATCTTTTTCTTTTACATTCATCTATTAGAAGAATGACTTACCATAACAATTTATTGTATTGACCTATACTTTGATTATTGCCATAACAAAGGTATAGTCCAGTACCTCTCTTTATTCTTCCTTTGTGTCTCTGTAGTAGATTAATTTTTTACCACAGAGACACAGAGAGACAGAGAGTAGAGAATGTTTATTGAGTAAAAATTGAAATAAGGTTATGATTTGATTGGCTCATCCCGACCAATCCCCAATTCTCGAAACTTATTTTTTACATCTTGCCACTCAGTGCCGCAGTAATAGTATTTCTTATCGAGAATGTTCGCAATATAATAACCTTGCTTACCTCCGTTAATGCGAAAAAGTTCAATAGCTACCTTTTTCATAGAAGTACCAAAAGCAGCATATTCCTCTTCCGGGGATAAATTCGGAGCGTTAAATAAATTAATAAAAGGCTCGCTATGCTTAAAAGCCCAGCCATTACCCCTACGCTGAATGACTTGATAGTAGATTGGGAAAACAATCGTAGTGCAATTATCTGCCATAATAAAGTATATGTTAATTTAAAGTAAAGCCCCTAGGTGCTAGCTAGGGGCAACTAATTACATTTTAGTTATTTGTGTTGTTTTGCTCATCTGGGTCATCTGCGATGTCATCCAGATCTTGCTTTACAACTTCTAAGTCAACGAGGTATGTTTCTCCTGAAATTAAATCCTGCTTTTTCCAAATTCTTTGGATAAGACGGATAAAAATTTTAACAGGGTTCCAAATTCGATGACCGTTACCATTAACGTTCTTACTCAATAATTAACCTCCTTTTTTTGCTTTTAGATGGGGGTTTTATTCCCCCATTTATATTTGAAAATAATTTGTTATAATAAAATTAATAATTTTTATTAACATCTAAAATGAAATTATTATTAAAAATAAATTGAGATTGTATAAACTTTAAATATGTTTTGAAATTAATTGGGGTATAATATCAGCACATCATATACACTAGACTTGAGAATTAAGCATAAAGAGTAAAAATTATGAAAAAAGAAGTTTCAGAAATTACTGGTTTCCATGCTCATGTTTACTTTGATACAGAAACTCATGATGCAGCCGCGCGTGTACGTGAAAAATTAGGCGCCAATTTTGAGATAGTATTAGGTCGATGGCACGAGAAACCTATCGGCCCACATCCAAAATCAATGTATCAAGTAGCGTTTGCATGTGAGCAGTTTGCTTCCTTGGTTCCTTGGTTAATGTTAAATCGAGAAGATTTAGATATACTCGTTCATGCAAGTACTGGTGATGATGTGGCAGATCACACCAAACATGCTTTGTGGTTGGGAAATAAGTTAGAGTTAAATATAGAGTTTCTTCGCCGAGTAAGTTCAAATTCTTAATTTTATATGTATTTTTAATTTTTAATTCTGACTGCTTCTACACGCAAAAGAGCAAGGATTTTTCATGGAAATCATTTTCACATATCTTTATAAATTTCACTACGATGTCCTACCTCTATAACCTTTACCACTAAAACATCATCAAAAATTTCGTAGATAACGCGATAATCACCTACTCTAATTCGATATGAGTTTTCTTCACCTTTTAGCTTTTTTACCCCGTCTGGACGAGGTTCTATAGCCGAATGATCAATTTTGGGTTGTATACGGTCTTGTAATTATTGAGACAATTTTTTAAACATTTTTATAGCACCCTTGGTAAATTTAACTTTGTAATTCATGCCACGTTCTTTTTTCTCTCATTAGCGATTTCTTGTTTAATATCTTCCCATGCGATAGTAATATTATTTTCTATATTACTTTTAGCAGCATGATATGCTCTTAAATCATTGTCGTCTTCTTCTATCCGCTTTAATAATGCATGAATTTCATCTAAAGTACTGTCGTATGCTTGGTTTAACAATACATTGATAGCATCGATTATTTCTTTTCTTTCTTGGTCAGTTTTCATTACTATACTTCCTAAGCGTGTTTCCATAATTTTACTTGCTCCTTACATGTTATAGTTTTTTACTTTATGCATTGGCACGCATCATAACTGTTTTACAACCCATGTTGTTTAAACCATTTTTGAAGTTGTTTCCAGCCGTCTTTTGCTTCTTTCTCACGGTAAGATGGACGATAATCAGCGAAAAAAGCGTGTGGTGCGTCAGGGTAAACAATTATTTTGGATTTACTATTTTTATTTAGCTGCGCGCGCATTTGTTCGACTGTATTTAAAGGAATACCCGTATCTTTACCACCATATAATCCTAGAACGGGTACCGTTAGTAATGAGGCGATATCTATGGGATGCTGAGGTGTAATTTCTGTTTTGTCACCCACCAGGCGCCCATACCATGCAACTCCAGCTTTAACTTTGGGATTATGTGCTGCGTATAACCATGTGATTCTACCACCCCAGCAAAATCCTGTTATTCCTAATCTATTCGCATTTCCTTTGGATGACTTTACTGCCCAGTTAACCGTTGCATCAAGGTCAGATAGTACTTGTGCATCTGGAACTTTCGCCACAATGGGACGAATTTCTTCAATACTATTTAACTTAGACACGTCACCTTGACGCACAAATAATTCTGGAGCTATTGCTAGGTATCCTAGTTTAGCAAAGCGTCTGGTAACATCTTGGATATGTTCGTGAACACCAAAGATTTCTTGAATGACTAAAACTATGGGGAAGTTTGCACCTTCGCTTGGTTGCGCGCGGTAAGCTGGTATTTCTCCATCCGCTACAGGTATTTTCACGGCGCCTGCTATTAGTCCTTTTGTATTAGTTGTGATAACCTTGGCTGAAATAGGTTGCACTGCAAGCGCGAAACCTGTTGCTAGGGTGGCAGTTGCTATAAATTCTCGGCGCGTGATTTCTGGCATGATATATGCTTGATGAGTAACTTTTACTTTTAGTATTTAATATAAGTATATATAGGATTTTTAAGTGCGAAGTAAAAATTTTAATATGAGGAATGAACCACAAAGGGCACAAAGGACACAAAGAAAGAATGGATAATAGATTAATCTACATTTATATTAAAATTTATGGTTGGTAAGTGCGGGTTAACATTGGGTAAATATGCTCCTCTTCATAAGGGACATCAGTTTGTTATTGAGACTGCTATTTCGGAGATGGATGAGGTTGTTGTGATGATTTATGATTCTCCGGAAGTTACAAATATCCCTCTTGCTGTCCGCGCGAATTGGTTACGTGTACTTTATCCTAATATTGAGGTGATTGAAGCTTGGGATGGTCCAAGTGAAATTGGGCTTACACCCGAAATTAAGAAAATGCACGAGGATTATATTCTCAAGCATTTACAATCTAGGAAAATTACTCATTTTTATTGTAGTGAATTTTACGGTACACATGTTAGTCAAGCATTAGGCGCCGTAAATCGTCTTGTTGATTGTGAGCGAAATAATATACCGATTTCAGCTACTCAAATTAGAAAAGATACTTATGCACATCGTTCGTATTTACATCCGTTAGTATACCGCGATTTAATAACTAATGTTCTTTTTCTTGGCGCCCCTTCTACTGGTAAAACAACGATTGCATCACAATTAGCCCAAGACTATAATACTAAATGGATGCCAGAATATGGTCGCGAGTATTGGGAACGGCATCAAGTTAATCGAAGACTTTCGCTTATGCAATTAGTAGAGATTGCACAAGGACATTTAGAGCGAGAAGAAATTTTATTACGTCAAGCTAATCAATACTTGTTTACAGATACTAATGCACTAACGACTTATCATTTTTCGCTATATTATCATAATACAGCGGCGCCAGAGTTAGTACAACTTGCTGATCAATCTGCTTCAAGGTATGATTTAGTGTTTCTTTGTTCGGATGATATGAGCTATGATGATACTTATGACCGTTCGGGAGAGGCAAACCGCAGAATATTTCAAAGACAAATTGAGAGCGAGCTAATTATCAGAAAAATTCCATTCTTCCGTTTACAAGGTAATCTTGACGTGCGTATTCAATCTGTTAAAAAAGTTTTATCTCAATATCGAAAGTACAGTAATTTACTCTCTTTGATCTTACCTTCTTTCTTTGTGTTCTACCCTGCGGGAAATCCTCCGGATTATGTGCCCTTTGTGGTTCATTTATTATAATTACAGCAGGTTGCGTATTCATGTGATACATGTAGAGACGTTATATCTAACGTCTCTACAGATGTTTCAAGCATTATTTTTGTACTGCATTTACCCGAAATTTGCTGTATGTTTATTTGATTAACCACAAAGACACAAAGGACACAAAGGGAAGAGAGAAAGAGAAATTTTACAAATTCTTGAGGATTGTTATATCTGAATGCTAGATTTTTGGAGTGTAAATAATATAGCTTTCACAATTATTGGATATCCAATGAGCTATATTGAATTTATTGGCACAATTCTATATCTATGGGCTACGTGGCTAATTACCAAACAAAAAATGTTGAATTGGTTTGTTGGTATAGTTAGTTCAATATTATATATGATACTTTTCTTTCAAATCCGGTTGTATTCGGATATGTTAGAACAATTGTATTTTATCATAGTTAGTATATATGGGTGGTGGCGATGGAGTACACCATTGAAGGATACGGGTAAAATCTTAACAATTCGTTACAGTCCACCGCGTAGAATTATTTTAGTTGCTGGAGTAACATTGGCACTCGCATTTGCAATGGGAGCATTAATGAGTCGAATACATTTATTAGTTCCCGCATTATTTCCAGAAAAAGCTTCTTTTCCTTATTTAGATGCGCTGACAACCATCATGAGTTTTACTGCAATGTGGCTCATGGCGCTTATGAAGCTTGAAAGTTGGTACTACTGGTTAATTGTAGACGGTATTGGTATTTGGCTTTACTATGTCAAAGGCGTTAAATTTATTGCTTTGCTTTATGTGATTTTGCTGTTTATGGCAGTATACGGCTTAATATCCTGGTTAAAGAAAGCTAAAATTGCTTCGTTGTGATAATTATACGAACTTTTAGTTATGCTGCATCCACCATCTTACAACCCTATAGACAGGCGCCCAGCTTTGAAGCTACCCAATAACGAACGAGTCGCTGTTTGGGTTGTCATGAATATCGAACATTTTACTTTTGGTAAACTTGGGACTGCTATTCAACCACATTTAAACAGTCAACCTGAAATTGCTAACTATGGTTGGCGAGATTATGGTAATAGAGTTGGAATATGGCGCCTATTTGAGTTGTTCGCTGAGTTATCCATACCTGTAACAGCAGCAGTCAATGGTGAAATTTGCACTTTATATCCTGAAATTATGACAGCTATACAGAATTATGGCTGGGAAGTTATGGCTCATGGTATCAATAATTCCACAGGGCATAGCTCTATGGATAGAGAGACTGAGGTGCAAACAATTGATAAGACGTTAAGTTTATTAAAGCAAGCTACTGGTAAACTACCCAAAGGATGGTTAACGCCAGGATTTTCAATCACAGAGTCAACTTTTGAATTATTGCACTCAAAAGGGATAGTATATACTGCTGACTGGGTTAACGATGACCAACCTTATTGGTATCCCGTTCAAAACGGTCGGATGTTAGCTATACCTTATACGATTGAAGCTAATGATATTACATTATGCTTAAGTAATAGATATTCTGGCGCTCAATTTGCGGAAGCGATACAAGACCAGTTTGACCAGCTTTGGATAGATGGCGAAAAAACCGCGCGGGTGATGGCAATAGGTCTACATCCCTTCATAGTTGGTCAACCGCTACGGATGAAATACCTAAAACAATGTTTATCATATATTAAAAACAAGCCCAATACCTGGATAACTACAGGTGAATCAATATACGAACATGTAGGGTGCGTGAAGGCTACCAAGAATTCTTAAACGAAGTTAGTGGTCTAGTAGCCTTCACGCACCTTACGAGTTAAGAGTTAGGAGTTAAAAGTTAATCAAGAATGACAATATCACAAACTAAAACTCTCACGATTCCCGTTATCGATGCCAACCAAGAAAATATTAAACCATATGGATATTTACTTGGTGACGATGTAAGTAAACCCGGTTTGGGAATACCCTTTTACCAAGAGCGTGTTCTTGAAGGTGAAAATATCGACTTTAGCTATCGCGGTACTGCCACTTTTAGAACTGCTAAAATTATGCCGGGATATCCTAATATTGTTTGGTTAGAACGTCATATGCATATGACCCAAATGTTTATTGGGTTGGGACAGTCTCCCTTTATCATGGTTATGGCGCCTCCTAATCATGATAATGATAATCAAAAATTACCGAATTTAAATCAAGTTAAAGCTTTACGTTTCCCAGCAGGACACGGTTTATTACTGCACCTAGGTACATGGCATGATTTTCCTATAGCTTGCGAGACACCCGTTGTTATCTTGACGGCAAACTCAGATGAAGTCGTAACAGCGTTAAGTCGGATGAAGGAACCGGGGGAAATGAACCAAGGTGATGTATACAAAATTTCATTGCCTAAAAGACTAGGTTATGAAATACAGCTTGATGTAGAGTAGATATTTTGTGCGCCAATGGCGCACAAAAATAAAATATTAACTTTTACGGACGACTACGGGAGTTCCTACTTTTGCCCAGTTGTATATTAACTGTGCTTTTTTTGGTGGTAGGTTGACGCAACCGTGACTCACTGGTGTACCAAAGTTATTGTGCCAGTAGGCGCCGTGAATTCCATAGTTGCCATCGTAGTACATTGTATAAGGTACATCGGGAATATCATAGTCATCGCCGCGCATTCTAGCTTTGCGTAACTTGGTTTGAACTGCGTAAACTCCTGTAAGTGTAGGAGTAGACTTTTTACCTGTGGAAACAGGGACAGTATATATTACTTTGTTTCCTTCCCAAGCAGTTAATTTTTGCTGTTTGAGATTTATTTCTATCCAGCGTTCTTGTGACTGCTTTAACTCATTAATTTTTTGAGTTATTAGCTGTGACTTTGATACTACCGCAGTTGGAGCAGGCGCCGACATTGCGATAGGGGTTGCTATATTAAAAGTAGTCAAAACGGAAATAACCGTCAGTAATGACAGCTTACATTTTAAGCTTTTACGGTCGCTGACTTTCATATCGTCACGCCTCATAATTTTTTGTGATTAAATAAACAAATAAGTAGTTGCTAATTTAACTATCACGTAACTAGCAAGTATAATTATTATAATTTTTCGCTAAGTAGATAATTAACGCCCTGTGTTTCTATTAATTAATTTCACTACTTTGTTATAGTATTCCGTAATTTGATGAAATCTTTGTGAATAAATTGTTGAAAAATTTTGTCTAACTGTAGGTAGAGGTCTTAAAAAGGGTGTGCGTAATTCACGCTCAGTATCATTTAGATACCAAATTTTATTTTATCCGGTACTGTAATTGTGGTAGAATAAGTCTAAATTACTATTGTTGTCGAACAGCAATAGTGATGTTATTTGCTGGATTATCTAAAAACAAAATAGCATTTTCATTACTACTTTATTGTCAAGCCTAACGTGTAATATCTCCGTATGAAAAGTACTTATAATTTAATAACTAGCAATTTGGTTTATTAAATTGATGATATAGAAAAGGAAGAATTATGAGTGAATCTCAACCAGGTAGATTAGATCGCATTGAGGCTACTTTAGAGCGCGTGTCTCAACAAATGGACAACCAAGTTGCGTTAAACGCCGAGTTGCGGCAATCAAACGCTGAGTTACGGCAATCTACCGCCGAATTGCGGGCTTCTGTTGAGGTAATAAGCGTACAAGTAACTGGGCTTGCTACATCGGTCAGCGAACTCAGAGACTCAGTTAGAACCATAGCTAACTCAGTTATGGCTATAGCTGGCTCAGTTGATTGTCTTACTAACGTTGTTCAATCCCACGAAACACAATTGGTGGAAGACCGCACGGATATACTCGAATTGCAAACGGAAAACCGTCGCATCCTTGACCGTCTTGAGGGGTTGAGTAACCAATAAACAAGCTGTGGCTGATCATCACATCACCTACAGGCGCCTGTACCCAACATCAAGCAACCGCTTATATCAAGACGGGTTGATAAAGCACAAACGATTGCCAGCGTTTCCGAGATGTTTGCAGCTATTGGGATGATTATCAAGAGTTTGCGCTCACTCATGGCTACATTGTAAGGTGGGTGACCTGGGTCTCGAACCCAGAACCTGAGGATTAAGAGTCCTATGCTCTACCATTGAGCTAGTCACCCAAACACAATATAGCATAAAAATTTCTTTTGTCAGCGAGAATCTGCATTCGTAAAGTCAAATTTTAGAAATTCTTAACTTGGAAGATTTCTTATTTAGGAGGAACGCTTGCGTTTAATTCTAGATAATAGCTTAATAATTTTGTTTTGACGGTGAGCGAGTGGATGAGGCAAAGGAACTACGTTATCAATCCAAATTAGTGGTGTGGTAGCAAAATATTGTACTAAGGTATTGAGTAAACTTACTATAAACCGAATGCAATACTGCTCGGTTAAGAAAATTCGATGAACCACAAACCTTGTAAAGACGCGAAATTTCGCGTCTCTACCTTCCAAATAATATTTTAGCTATTAATTATGCTCCATATTCGCAAATTTTTCCTCATGCAAGTGTAATTGTACATCAAGGTGGCATTGGCACGACCGCTCAGGCATTACGAGCAGGTCGTCCAACTTTAATTTAAACTGTTTAATTTCCAGTCCAGGATTTAAGAATAGGCAATACAAATTCAATGGGCTTTTTCTTTTCTATTGTTATTCTAACTGTTGTTGTTGTACCCGGCGCCAGTGATGATTGTGGACCTCTTGATGATGACCATTTGTAACCGCTAGGTGTTGATGGGTCTATTTCAGGTTCTGTGTAAACCGCTATTTGAGGACCTCTCTCTAATACACCTGGTAAAATATCTGGGTTGCCTATTATGCTTGCTACTCCTTGTTGGGTGACAGGAAATTCTGATATTTTCGTGACTTTGGCTTCAATTCCACCATATTCTTCACGTTTGACCGTAGAAGGGGTAATTTGTAAAGGTGTACCAAGTTTGATTTTTTTGTTTTCGCTAACTGGTAAGAAGACTATATTTACTAATTTTGCCCCAGCTTGTTGTGTAGATACTGTTCCTATTCCTACACCTGGTTCTAACTGTTGACCTGGTTTTGCTGTTAATTCCAGAACTGTACCTGTATAATCACTCTTGACTTGACTATTTTTTTGTAGCTGTGATTCTAATTGAGCGATTAAACGTTCGGTTTCTTGGATTTCTTTTTTTCGATTTGTGACAGATGTAAAATCTTGCTCTTTTTGAGTTGCTTTACGACTATCTAATGCTTTCAGTTGTGCTTGAATTTCACTAACTTGATTCAAGTTTTGAAGATATTGACGTTGAGCATCTGCTTCTTTGACATCAAGTTGATTTAATTGTGATTCGGCTTCGTCGATTTGCGCTTTTGAGTTAATATACTCTTGTTGTGCGCTAAGTGCTGTGTCTTTGGGAACTGCACCTTGTTGAAAGAGTTTTTGCCGTTCTTCCCACCGCTGTTTTAATGTTGGTTGCAGTTCACGCATTGCTGCTAACCTTGAACGTAAGTTCGCGCGCTCTTTTTTGATAACTTCTAATCCTTTTTCTCGCAGTACTGGAGTTAATGACTGTACTGTTTCTAAGCTTTGCTGTAATGTTTGACGCTGTTGAGCTAGTGCTGTTTCTTCTACTGCACTCCGCTGTGTTTGTACTGTACTTGCTGTTTGATCTTGAATTTTTAGCTGCGTTAACTTCTCGCGCGATAATTGTAGCTGTTTACGTAATTCGGTTTGGTCAATTGTTGCTATAACTTCACCTTTCTTAACTTTATCCCCTGCTTGCAGTTTCAATTCTAATATCCGTCCTGAGTTGGATGCTTGGAGTGTCGCTACTTGACTAGGATATACTAATACACCTTTACCTGTGACTACAATTGGTATTTCTCCTAGTACGCTCCATGCTGCCCCACTAATGACTAAGGCGCCGAGTGCAAATAAGGAAAACCATCGTTTTGGACTAGTGACTTTGATTAACTGGTCTAATTGTTCTGGAGATGCTACTTTCTCTAATGCTTCTTTACGAAATAAATTATTTTGATTCGTAACCATTTTTTTGTCCTAGATGTATGATGTTCTGGGATGATTAATTTACGCGGATTCTTTTTAACATCCAATCAAAACGGGCGCCTGCTAGTCCCATTTGTGTTAGAGAATAGTTATTAAGTTCGTTTGCGAAAGATTCATCTAAGGATTTATCGCTACTATAAGTTAATCGACCGTATCCTAAGCGCTGAATAAGAGATGTTTGTTTGTCTGCTAAAATAATTGCTAATACACGGTAAAATCGAACTGCGAAACTCACATCGTGTAGTAGCTTTGCTGATAAACGCCATCTTGGTATTGATAAGACGCGCGAATCTTTGACTGCTTTAACTGTTACAGCTTCGGGTATCCCTTCTATAAATGGTGTTTCTCCAACTATGTCACCCCGTGATAGTCTGGTAAACTCACGTTCCAACGGTTGATTTTTACTATCTTCCAAATTGGAAAATGCTCGCACGAGTGCATTACCATCATCTTCACACGCATTCAATGCAACGGCGCCATCCAGTAAGATATATAATGCTTCTGTTGGTCTACCGCTACGAATTAATATTGACCCAGAAGGAAATACTTGAATTTGCCCTGCTGCTATTAACCAGTCAATATCACTATCGTGCAACTCACTAAATATAATCAAAGCTTCCCGCAATTGCGGTTTACTTAAAACAAGTGTACTGCGTCCTAGCTCTTGCATCATTTGTTGAAGACGGTTAGCAAGCATTACAGCAAACGCGCGGTATAAATGTGCAGCAAAGTTTAAATCTTGGTGCAACTTCCCCATCAGTTTAGCATTTGAAATCATTAAAACTGAAGATTTCTTGCTCGCACACACGGTAGTAGAACTGTAACTATTTTCAAATAAAGGAACTCCAATAATCTCTCCTTTTTCCAAATGCGCTATTTTCCTACCAGGTATTCCACCTTCCAACACTGCAAACGCGCGTCCTAATGGGTCTGCATTTTCTTGGTTCAACGTTACCGTTAGGGCGCCGTCGAGTAATATATATAGTGCATCCAAAGTTTGACCCTGCTCAACTAAAACCGTACCAGGTGCAATTTCTACTCTTTCCCCAGTTGCTAACATCCAATCAATGTCTTGATTGCTCATTTCCTTAAGTATAACCGATGACATAATAACTCCCTCGTACCTCGTTTATCTTCTACCGAAAAATCCAAAAATCCCTCTAAAAAAGGTCATAATATCCTCAGAAGAATTTAATCCTATACCCATAATTTGAAATGCCGATGAAGATATCTGCGAAGACCCGAAGCTAGAACTCCTACTTCCACGACGTGAGCGTTTTCGCGACTGTGCAAATACATCACTTCTTTGGAATGTTGAACCCGATACAAAAATACTGATTCCACCAGAAATTCCATCAAGTTCTTCTTGAGAAAGTTCTATGGGAGAATGGTTAGTGTCTATATCCTTATCATCTGGCATTGTTTTTACCTTAGTTTTTTGTAAAAGAGCAATAAGCTGTAAAGATAGACTATTTCTAGGGATAAGGAACTTATGCAAAATTTTTGTTACTGGTGGAGTTGTTCAGATTCCCGACTTCTTTGAGAAGTTGAGAATCTTAACTACAAAGGATAGGTTTTGACTGCGTTAAGTCGAATTTCTCGCTGAATTATAAAGTTACGGTACAAACTGCTTGCACGTGCGATTAGTTTACGGTTACTGAAGAAGTAAATGAGACGATGACTAAAAGCATATCCTCCCATTGGACTTAGATATATTTGACCTTCTGTTACCGTCATAACTAAACCAGATTTTACAATGCGGTAATACCATCTTATTACCCAAGGTACAAATAGTGCGACTGAAGCGATATTAAAGACCAATATCAATGGAGTCACTAGTCCTAAGCTAAAAAAATTGAGAATTGATAAAATAGCAGTCCAAATAGGTGATACAAAGCTAACACCAAAAAGAAAGTATCCTAGTAATGTTACATATAGCCATAACTTGGAAGGTTGATAAATGATACCGCTATTAATATGCTCTAAGAATCCATCTTGATATGTAACTTCTCCAAATAAACCGACTGTAATATCGGCAACTCGACGGTTTGTCACACAAGCAAATTGACGAGTTCCAATTCCCCATAGTCCCCGAATACCTAAATAACAAGCGTATTCAATTTGCTCGTCTTCTGGTACAAATTGCTTGAACATTACAGAAATGGCGCCGAAGTCATTTTTTGCCGCGCTTTGTAATATACTTTGACCAAGCGTAATTTCACCTTGCTGTTTAACTTGGTTTTGAGCTTCTAATTGTATAGTCTGTAAATTATATGAATTATTTTGTCCCTGTTGGGGAATCTTAACCTTGTTTTGGTTTTGGTTTTGGTTTTGATGGTACGCTGCTTGATTTACCTGAGTTTGATTCGCTTGTGTTTTTATTTGTACTTGTATACTCTCTACTGTAAGTGGGACATCACGTAGTACTATAATATCACCTTCTTTGATTTTAACTTTTCCTGTAACAACATCACTATTTAAGAACAGAGTATTTGGTTGAGGCTTTTCCAAAGTTGCATTTTGAAGATAGAATATATCCGAATCCTGATCAAATGTAATTTCTGCATGAAAACGTGAAACATGATTATTAGCATCATTGACAATAATATCGCATTGACCAGGGTCACGTCCGATTTTGATAGTTCCCGGCAACTTAGTCGATTCAAATGTTATAGTTTTTGAAAGCCGTTTTCCTTGTACTTGCCATCCAAAAGTAATTTCGTACATATATATAGTCCTTTCTTCTCTTTTCTTCTCTTCTCTTCCTTTGTGTCCTTTGTGTCTTTGTGGTTAAATCATCCAAAACTTAAACAACCCCACGTAACTTAATTCTTTCTTCCCGACTAACCGTCATTACCCGACACAACGTATTCGCGCGCGTTAATAGTTTACGATTGGTAAATATATAAATAGGAATCCCCCCACGTACCGCAATCAATATCCCACATTTATTAAAACGGTAGTAAAATTGTACAAACAGAGGTAATAACAATAAAGCGATTCCAGATGTAATTACCAAAATAATCAAATTTAGAACAATATCTGTTTGAGATAATAACAGCGAGAGAAACATCAGTACAGGAACTGCAAACAAAAACCCGACACTTATATATAGTTTAAGCTTAGATGGTTGAAATACAAAAGTACTGTTAATATGTTCTAAATACCCATCTTGGTAAGAAATCTTGCCAAATCTACCAACCGTAATGTCAGCAACACGTCGGTCTGTTAAACACGCAAATTCACGAGTTCCAAATCCCCACAATCCTTGTAGTCCCAAATATGAAACTAAATATATTTGTTCGTCATCAGCTAAAAACTGTTTAAACATCGTCGTAATCGCATCTGCATCATCTTGGGTTGCTCGATGCAAAATACTTGATGCAATTTTGATTTCGTTTTGCTGATGTTGATGCTGGTTTTGGTTGTATGAGACGTTTGCTGTCATGGTTTTAGTTGGTGTTTGTTAATTATCATCGAGTAAAGAACCGAGAAATTTAAAAAAACCTTTTTTCTGAGTTTTTGTCCAGTCATCGGGGTGGACTTCACTATAATTTTGTTGTTCTGGTTGCTTGTTAGTGGATATTGCTACTTGTAATGGGGTACCACAACTAGTACAAAATTTATGCGTTTTCGGATTTGACGCATTACATGCATGACAATATGTTTGTAATGTTTGGTGTAATGTTTGGGTTTGGGGAAGGCGCCACCACTGTTTGACATTAGGGGGGCGTGTGTGTTTTTGTAGTTGTAGGGCTGAAATTATTAAGCTTTTCCAGGGTTCGATTAAATCTGGATGTAAATTCTCTTGCCAATTATCGTTAAATATTCGGTCGATTGCGCGCGGTGGTAATTCACCTACAATCATTTCATGCAGCATCATTCCTAATTCAAATATATCACTCTCGATTCCGAAGTCTTTACCCATGAGAACTTCAGGAGGTGCATAATCTAAAGTAAACGCTTGACTAGTGGTACAATTATTTAACCCTTGTCTGGAGGCGCCGAAGTCAACTAGAACTAAACGATTGTCAGATGTTAATAACACATTATCAGGTTTTATATCCAAATGATAAATACCTTGAGCGTGAACGGTTGCCAAAGCATCGACTAACGCGGATATAATCACCTCAATACCATTTGTAAGCTTTTTGTTTGGTTGCCTATTTAATTTTTCCCGTAAAGTATAACCATCAATCAATTCCATCACTAAATAAGCTGTACCACGTTCTTCAAAGAAATTTTCAACGCGAACGACATTCGGATGATTAATTTTTGCTAATATTTTACCTTCTGTAACAAATCTTGATAAACCACGTTCATAAATATCTTTTTTTGCAGTTGGAACAATTAAATTTCCAGTGGAAGTATCACGCAGTGCATGTTCTTGGGGATAATATTCTTTAATTGCAACTCGTTTTTCTAACGTTGTGTGAACAGCTTGATAAGTAATGCCAAACCCACCTCGACCAAGTGCATAATCAATACGGTAAGTACCTTGGTGTATAACGGTACCCGGTGACAAGACATCATGCATTAATGAAGGCAGATGTACATTGCATCTCGGACATATTTGTGTTGACGCTGTTATTTCTTCGAGGTGGCAATTAAGACAACGCATTGAGGTTTAGGGATGCATTTAGAGGTATTGTAGCAGGATTGTTATTGACTAACAATTTGGTTTTATTACTTTTGTTAAAGTTTTGATACCTTGGAGGAAGAGAATTTTACCTTATTAGACACAGAGTACACACAGGGGGGAGAGTAAAAGATAAGTTATCGAGTTGCTTGTGAGATGGTTTTGCCTAATGACATTAGTGTACGTTTGAAGTCTTCCGCGCGTTTACGAAAATCTGAGTCTTGTCCGAGTTCAAATGCTAACCCTCTTGTTGCTTCTAATAATTTCAGGTAAATTTGACAATTCACGTCTTGAGTAGGAATTACTAGATATAACTGCTGGATATTGCCTTTGCGAATTGCTTGTACTGTATATTCAATACTTTTTGTTTCTAAGTCGGGAATATGAGGAGATGCGTCAGTAACTAAAACGATGACTTTACTTGCAACGTTGCTGAAAGGTTGACGCAAAGCGAGTAAAATGGCATCGAGACTGCTTTCGGGTTCATCACCACCACCACTTGCTTTGAGTTTTGCGACTTCATTACGAAATATTGCAGGGTCGCTTGTAAAAATTTCGCCATTGAAAGTTAGTACTTGGTGTTCTTCGTGAATTAATCTATCGCGAAATTCAATTAACCCGACGCGCGCGCGTACACCATCAGATTTTATGCTGTCGGCAAAACTAATAATAGCATCTTTAATACCATCAATTTCTCCTTGCATACTACCAGTACAATCAAGAACAAACATAATATCAGCACTACGTTGTTGCAACTTGTTAAATAAACCTAAACGAGCTTGAAGTTCGCTTGCTGATAATGGTTGAGTTACAGGTGTTGATATACTAGCTTGAGTTAAAGCGGCGCCACAATTAGTACAGAATTTACCACTATCAGGATTATTGATACTACAACGAGTGCAAGTTTTCATATATTTGCTTTCTTATTAACTTTTAATAACAAATTGTAAAAAAACGTCACCGACTTTAATATGGTCGCGATGTTGAATCAATGTTAGTGTACCGTTAGAACTCAGCGCTATACCTCGTACTAAAGTACCATTTTTGCTACCGACATCTCGAACAAAATACTGATTACCAAGTCGAGTAAATTCAAGATGGCGCCTGCTAATGCTATCATCAGAGCCAGCAATTTCGGCACGTCCTAGAACCAAGACATCTTTATCATCTATATTAATTACACTTGTGGCGCCTTTATTAGTACCAGACTGAACAATTAATAAAGGATAGTTTAACTGTGGAGGAATTACAGGAGTAGTTGTAACATAACCCAATTCGTGTAAAATTTCTTGTATGGAAGCAAATCTTTGATTAGGGTCAACTTTGACCATACGCGAGATGATGGTTGTAGCGTTTGGGATAAAATCGCAGTTTAAACCATCCAATTCTATCGCGTCAGTTGGCGCCGGAGTTTGTTTAAGATAGCGAAAAAAATCATCCATATTTCGCAGATTTTTGCGTACCCAGAAATGCTCACCAGTTGCCAATTGATATAAAATGTGACCTAAAGCGTAAATATCCGCGCGTGCATCTGCAATCTTAGCGCCGTAAAATAAAAGCTCAGGAGCAATATAAGGAATAGTGCCAAAAATCTGCTTATCAACCGTTAACCGATAATCTTTGAACTTAGAAATACCAAAGTCAATAATCTTAACTTCATCATGGGTACCCAATAAGATATTTGCAGGTTTCAAATCACGATGGATAATATTACAGCGATGAGCATCACCCACACCAACCAAAATTTGATAGAATATGTAACCCTTCTGAGCCGATGATAAAGTATTGTAAGTTAAAAATCTATCCAAAGAGTAACCGGGGAAATACTCAAACAACAAAAAGAAAGTCGTCAAATTCCATTGTCGCAACCCAACCACAGGTATAATATACTGCGAAGGAATCGAAACTCCTGCTTCCAAACGCACCCGTTCAGCAAGCAAACTCCCACTTTCAATATTTTGAATAACCTTTAAAACATATATATTATTAGTCCGAGTATCAACAACCTTCCAAACAGAACCAAACCCTCCAGTTCCCAGTAACTCAACAAGAGTCACCTCACCAACTGAAGCAATCTCCACAATCAGCTTACCACCTACCCTTAAATCCAAACCCATCAAAAACCTCTTCCTCTATGGTACAAAAGTATTATTTATTACCATTCAAAATGTGCGCCATTGGCGCACAAAAACTCGTAGGTTGGGTAGAGGCTTTGCGGAACCCAACATCAACACTATAATATACAAGATTTCCAAAGCATTTATTCAAGAACAAGGAAACAGGTGCCTAAGAGATTCGATAGAACAAGTGAGGGGTTTTTCTCCAGGTTGAGTTAGGTGTTGCAATACTATAGGATTTAAGCGTTGGCGCCAATTTTCTACTTCGAGTAATTGTGAAAGTGCCATTGGCGCCAGTCTTGCTAATGATTGTGCTAAGGTTATTGCTGCCGGGTCATTGTTAAGAGTTTCTAAGATTTCTAAAAAGCTGCGGATAATAAGCTCCTTTTTATGGTATGTACTTTCTTGTAACATCATCAATGCAGCTTTCTGTTCTTGCAAAATCGGTTGATTTAACGCGCGGTGACAAGCAATTAAATTAGGTAATTGTTCGAGTAAAAACAATGCTCTGCGAACTATCCCCGCTTCTTGGGATAACCCACTCAAAATCCAAGATTCCTCTTGAGGAGTAATCGAATATTGTTGCTGTAATGCTTTCACCGCTGATTGTTGTTGTAATCCATCTGTATTTTGAAGTAACATTAAACGCTCTAAAGATTTGCGGTATCCACTCAGACGAATCTGATTTTCTAAACTTCGTTGTCTATCAGGGTTGAGAAGTTCGGGGTCTTCTATTCCTAATTCTGATAAAACTTCACGGTGTTCATCATCTGTAATACCAAGTTCATTCCGCATCTGTTGCAAAATTTCTAAGCTGGTGGAATAGTTTACATATCCTTCTTCTAAAGCTTCTCGCACCACTCCCTTATATACTTCATGACGTTTTTCACGAGTGAATCCTGGTAAAACTTTGGCTAAAACATAAACTTCGTGAATATTTAAATCTCCAAGTCATTCATAAACTCTGACATATAAACAGAGAAAGACTTGGATATAAACTACAACACCCATAACGGTGGGTATTTCTGGAGTTCCAGATCAACGTTATTGTCATCATATTTAAATGCAGGTGAAAAGTGCATTGTTAGGAATTTCGTAGAACTTATTTATAAGAAGATTTCAGATTAAATTGGGAGTTTTACTAAATGCATTAAAGGTTAAGTGTATACACAACTTTCTAAAACTTCTCCCCTCTTTCTTTTCTTTCTTTGTGCCCTTTGTGCCCTTTGTGGTTCCATAAAGAGATAAACCACTCTCGTCACGCTCGTACACAAAGTGGGATTGATTTCGAGAAATTTTCAAAACCTATATAGTATTGAATCAAATTTGCTTTTTAAGTAAGTTAAAAGTTTAAAAATGCTTCGTCTCTCAGCATGACATTTGGGAGATGCTTCGTCCTTCAGCATGACAGGTGACAGGCTACTTACGCGCGCTTTGCTAAGAAAGCAACACTGTTAGAGATAACATCCGCAATATCCGCAGGGTCTAATAGATAAATTTGTGCTAGTAGCTGCTGTTTTATTTTTTCTGGAGGAATTATTTGATGTGGTGGTTCGTCGGTTTGCGACGCTTGCTTACCTTGACGATAAGTTGCTAAAGGTATTTTTCCGGTTAAGTAAAGTTCCAACGATGTACCGTCACCCCCTGTCAATGCAGCTAGGCGCCGGAAATTACGAGATTCTGCTTCGGGTACAGTTTTACCCTTCGACCATCGATACACAGTTGTAAAATCGACACCAAGCGCTTCCGCTAAAGTTGATTGAGTCCAACCTTCATCCGTAAGATGCTCAAGCAACACAGTTAGTCGTCGTTGGCGTTCCTGGATGGTAGAAGACCCGGAATTACAAGTCACTAGTGTTGCCCTGTTATCCATAGTTAGTTTACTTTATGTAGTCTTTATACCACTGTTTACCAACCAAAGCGGAATGCTTCTGTTGTTTGGGAGCGGTGTGAGGTTCAGGAATTAGTCCCTAGTAACTAGTTTAAAACCAAAATTTTCACATTTACAAGGGTTTTAGTAATTCTTGATTATTTTTTCTGTATCACTTCTACACTTTTATTTCTGTATTCTATTTGACAAAATTTCAATATTAAGAAATGTTAAGCATCTCTGTACTATTGGATTGCATTGTGCAACTCTGGTAATTGCAGGGTGCAAGTTTTTACTTGCATACTGGAAAAGCGTGGTTTGACTCGGTGGTGTCTAGGGTGTAAACCTGGCAACGACATCATACATTATGCCGTAAAAAGGAGGTAACAGGGCGTTTATGTCACCTATATCATCTAGCGTTTTGGATAATTCCAACCAAAGTATGGCGCCATTGAATGATGACGTTCTTGGTGATGTATTAACAGAAGCCCAAGCAGAAGAGTTTAAGTATTTAGAGGCAAGGGTTGAAGAGTGTTTGAAGTCGTTTTGGGAAATAGGACGCGCGTTAGGTAGAATAAGAGACGAGCGATTATACCGCGAAAACTACAAAACGTTTGAGGAATATTGTATGACGCGCTGGGAGATGTCGCGACGTTCGGCTTATCAGTTAATTGATGCGGCAATAATTTACCGAAATATTTCAGAAAATATTATTGATGAAGATCAAGAAAATGTCAAAAGGGGCAAGCAAAAAATTAAAATTCTGCCAGCGAATGAACGTCAGATTCGCCCTTTAGTTGTATTATCCCCCAAACAGCAGCAAGAAGCTTGGTCTAAAGTTGTTTCCACGGCGCCAAATGGGAAGGTGACAGCAGTACATGTTGCATGTGTTGTTAATGAGTATCGTAGAGGCGCCGTAGCAAGTAAAGATTCAAAGATAAACACATTAGTAGAGATAGACAGCGAGCAAACTCGTAGCTGCTGGAACTGTTCGCACTGTAGTAAAGAACTACCAGAGAATACTAAAAGCTATTACTGCTACAAACTCGGAGAATTAAGCTTACTAGAGAAAAGCGGCAACGAGCGGGGAGCAGAATGTCCGCATTGGAATCATCGTAATATATCAGTAGAGAATAAGAATTACCAACCAGAAACCTTTGATTTAAATGTTCAACTCCCCTCACATTTACGCCCTTTGATACAAGACGCAGCGAGAGAATCTGGAATTGTTATAAATGAATGGGTTGCGAAAGCTATTGAAGAAGCATTACAGAAAGTTGACAACAGTAACGGGCAGCAGGAAACTGACCTTTAAAAAAGCCAACAATCGTCAATTGGCGCAGCTATTGTCCTAATTAGTAATGTTTTTTATCGCTTGGTTCTCCCTCAAATGGTTGAGTACCTGTATTCGGATAATCATCATCTCTAGGAGCAAAAATTCTAGTCACTGCCTCTGAAATATAGTTGATGATCTTTTGAGGTGCGTTTTTAACTGCTTGGAAAATTCCATTATTATTAGTATTCGTCATATTGAACCGCTTTTTTCTACCTATCGTTAGTTCTAACAAGGAGAAATATCCTTTACTATCGACTCTATTTTTAAGTTAGTGCAAGAATTTGAGGAACTTGTGAAGATGTAATTTTCAATCATAATTTACAGTTCCTCACAAGTTCCTCAAAATTAGCCTTGAATACGCACGAGTATTCTCACCGGAATGCACCTTCTTTTGGCTTGGGTAAGGTGGCTCGAGCCACCTAGCCCGCTCAGGAGTGGATAAAATATTGAGGGAGAAATTTGTTTGCGTCTCTGTGCCCTAGAAGTCTCTGTGGTAAAAAAATATATATATTTCACCACAGAGACACAGAGAACGCAGAGAAAAGGTATAGCATTCCTATATGAGTTGTGAAAAATTAAATTACTGTAATGAACCACGCTCGTCACAAAGGACACAAAGGAAGAAAAAGAAGATGAATGTTTAAAATTTCATAAATGATTTAGGATTGCTATAGATGTTTATTGCTCTCTGCAAAGCTTTTCTTTACTCTTCTTAACTTTAACGATTCTCACAAGTTCCTCAAATTATTGGCGTATAAACAGAATTATGGGTTTTGAAGGCTTAGTGAATGCTGTTCTTGAAAAAACAACAGCAAACTTACTTTGACGCAAAATTAAGACGCACGTATTTAAACCAACACTTAAAAGCTTTAAATATGATTGATAAAATTTTGGTTGCAATTGATAATTTTGATACTTGCCAGCAAGTTGTCGATAAAGCTGTATCATTAGCTTCTTTGACTGCTGCTAATCTAATGTTAGTCAATGTGATATCGCCCTTTGATGAAGTGTATCGTTATCCAATGTATGTTTACCCTAATACTGTTATCCAAACTTTACACGAAGAAGTCGCAAACGAATACCTGAGACAATCGAAAGAACTGAAACAAAATAGGATTAAGTTTTTAAATCAACTTTGTCAACATGCAATAGACTTGGGTATTAACGCAAAATTTACACTCTTATTTGGCGACCCAGATCAAATAATTTGCGAAATCGCTCAAACTTGGAATGCTAATTTAATAATTATTGGTCGTAATAGTCGAACTGGGTTAAATGAATTATTTTTGGGTTGTCTTAGTCATTATAGAAGATTACGGGTTTATGAAGTACATTAACATCAGTTTGTAAACCAATTTATAGCTACAAATCCTGCTCTAAAATCGTGATATCAAAATCGAGCTTTAAAGGCAGTTGCAAGCAGAATAAACGCGAGCAATAAACTGAGTTAAAATAAACTTTAAATTGCGTGGGCACGTTCAGCCACCCGAATTAATTTATTAGTGCATTCTGCTACTATTGTTTCTAATTCTTCTTTAGATTGGCGTAAATTAGCTTCGAGTGTTTTACGTACACTCACGTCTGCAACTGTACCTAACATTCGTACTGCTTCACCTGCATCATTATAGTAGAATCTACCTTTTGCTTCAATCCAGTGAATGCTGCTATCTAGCCAAATAATCCGAAATTCATGATGAAACTTAGTACGCTCCAAACGAGCCTGGTTAATTTTTAAATATAATGTTTGTCGGTCGGATACTATTACGCAATTTATAAAAGTATAAAATGTTTCATCAAATGAACCTGGCGCCATACCAAACAATCGCTCGTGAGTTTCAGACCAAATTATCTGGTCAGTCAGTATATTCCAGTCCCAAATACCAATTTCCGCAGCTTCTAGTGCCAACGAAATTCGTTGACTATCTTTTTGCGCGCGCAATACATTAGAAATATTTATATTTTCTTGTGGGGACAGGGATGTTGAATTTACAGAATTGGTTTCTAACTCAATCATATCCTCCTGTTTACTTCCACTACTTTCTAACAGCGGCTTTAGACGATAACCAATACCGTATACAGTTTCAATTAAACTACCCTTTGCGCCTTTCTGCTTTAATTTATGTCGCAAACCCTTAATATGGGTGCGAACTGCTTCTTCTCCAGGAGTATCTTCGTAAGACCATAAATGCTCTAAAATCATGCTACAGCTAAACACCCGTCGGCTGTTTCGTAAAAAAAGCTCTAACAGTGCATACTCTTTAGGAGTTAATGAGACTAATTGATTATCGTAACTGACCTCGCAACTTGTAGGGTCAAGCCGTAATTTACCCCACTCTAGAACAGGTTGTAAAGTAACTATACCCCGACGTAATAGCGCGCGGACACGAGCGACAAGCTCTTGGCAGTCAAACGGTTTAACTAAATAATCATCTGCACCAGCATCAAGTGCAACAGCTTTTTCGTGACTACTATCTCGACCAGTTAATACAAGAATTGGAACGTTCCTACCATGAGCGCGTATTTTGCGACATAAACTAATGCCATCTATCTCAGGTAGCATGACATCGAGAAGCAATAAATCGTAATCAACGTTTTCAATTAGCTCCCAAGCTGATAAACCATTATAAGCTATTTCAACAACGTAATTTTGATTGCTGAGAACAGCTACAAGCGCTTCTGAGACTAACTTATCATCCTCTACAATTAATATTTTCATGACAAAACTTTCCTGACATTACATAATTTTAACCCCGGCAAAAAGCTGAGTTTGGAAGTTTACGGCTAAAAATTTATACTATTTTATACTTTCTTGACCATTATTTCATAATATTAATATTTTTTTTAAATCTGATATATAACTTAAAAATAGCGCAACATAACTTAATAAAAAAAAGAAAATTTTTTTAATCTTTCTTAACTCTGAGGTTCCTCACAAGTTCCTCAAATTATCGGCGTATAAATAAAATTAACAGGTGCTGAAGACTAACTTCAATACCCAGATTAATCCGCGCGTATTTAAATCGACACATAGGAGTTTTAGATATGTTTAGTAAAATTTTGGTTGCAATTGATAATTCTGATAGTTGTCATGAAGTTGTTGATAAAGCTATATCACTAGCTTCTTTGAGTAATACAAATCTGATGTTTGTCAACATAATATCACCGTTTGATGAACAATACCCTTACCCAATGTATGTTTACCCAAATACGGTTGTTCCAACTTTGCACGAAGAATCTGTCAAAGAATACATGAGGCAATGGGAAGAACTTAAACAAGATAGAATCAAATTTTTAAGTAAACTTTGTCAGCAAGCAACAGACTTGAATATAAATGCAGAATTTACGTTAAAATCTGGCGAACCCGGTCGAATGATTTGTGAATTAGCTCAGACTTGGAGTGCTGATTTAATTATTATCGGTCGTCGAGGTCGAACCGGATTAAGTGAGTTATTTTTAGGTAGTGTTAGTAATTATGTTTTACATCATGCATCTTGCTCTGTTTTAACAGTGCAACAATTAATCAAAACCGATAATAAAGAAACGCAACAAGTACAAACTTCCTCTATTCAATATCATTAGAATCATGAAAAAAGAAGCGATGGATGCTCTAGAAGCATTAGTTGATGAGTTTACATTAGGCGCCGTTTTGGAGATGTTAGAGCGAATATGCCACAGAAAAGCAGAAAATCTCAGAAACCATTGGAAAGATGAAATTTTGGCTAAATTTTGGGAGAAAGCTGCAAGACAAATTGAGCAGATAAATGTTCATATCTAGCTAAAAACACCCATAACGCGCGGAGAGTAGAAAAATAGAGAGGTGAGAAATGATAGCAAAAATTCTACTTGGTACTGGGGTATTGCTGGCAAGCGCATTTCTAGCTTTAGTCATTGTACAGGTAAAAAACGACAAAGAAGTTAGTTCCATTTGGCAAACACTGTCAACTTTACCTGACTCAGAAAATCGTTTTAATAAAGACATGATTGCAGAATTACCTGCCCCTGTACAACGTTACTTTTTGCATACCATTGCGCTTGGAACTCCCCTTGCTTCCTCTGTTAATTTAAAAATGACTGGTAGTTTTAGGCTTAGTCAAGACAAACCGTGGTTGCCAATGGTAGCTTCCGAGATTATTTCCGATAAAAAAGGATTTGTTTGGAAAGCAGTGATAGGTAGTCGTCATTTACAAATGCGAGGAGGTGATTACTATATCAACGGTTCAGGTCGAGTGCGGTTTGCGCTTTGGGGTTTGATTCCATTTGTAAATGTGAATAGTCCTGATACTAAACGCTCTGCAATTGGGCGATTAGCTGGCGAAATGGTATGGCTACCTTCAGGTTTATTACCACAAAACGGTGTAAGCTGGAAGGCAATTGATGATAAAACTATTCAAGCGAGTTTCAAGATAGATGGCGAACCAATAACGCTAACACTATTTATAGATTCTAACGGTAAGCTGCTGAAGCTTTCTTTTCCACGTTGGGGAGAACACACAGAAGATGGTAGTTATACTTACATTCCTTTTGGCGGAGAAGTTCAGCAAGAAAGTACATTTGCAGGCTTTACAATTCCTTCTCAAGTTAGTTTGGGCTGGTGGTATGGAACAGACCGTTACTCAGATTTCTTCCGTGCCACAACTGAACAGGTTGAGTTCCATTAACTCACATCTTGCACTTTCTTTTGGCTTGGGTAAGGTGGGCAGTGCCCACCCTACGCATCATATTATAATGAGTCTCAATTAATTCAGCTTTGACTTTATCGAAGATCGGTTTACAGCGCTGATAGAAAGCTTCTATTTCAGCTTCATCCTGCGCTCTTTGTTCTTCAGTCCACTGAATTTCTGGGAAAATACGTCCTCGGCGCCCACGGCGAGTTGTTTTTGTTTCGGTCATAATCTGTCACGAATATAAATATAAGATTCGATACTTGTATTATATATGAATCTTATATTATTATTATCTGATTTTAATGTGAGTCTTAATAATTCATTTAAAATATTAAACCCCCCTTGCAGGGGGTAGGGGGGTTAATAACTTGGAACTGAGGAATCTATTTCTTTACTCCAAGCTAAAATGCCACCTTTAACATTAGTGCCATCAACTCCGGCTTCTTTGAGGATACCAAGCGCTTTTGCGGAACGCGCGCCTGATTTACAGTGAACTACTAAACGATGACCGTTGAGTAATTCTTTTACCTGACCAACACCTGCACCAGCTTCAATATCCGATAAAGGTATTAACACTGAACCGGGAATTTTGGCAATTTCGTATTCGTGAGGGTTGCGAACATCTAAAAGTACAAAATCGTTGGCGCCACTATCAAGTAGCTGTTTCAACTCCTGTACAGTCATTTCAGACATATCCATCTGCTGTTTAGCCTCCTCTGCAATAGCTTGTGGTATACCGCAGAACTGTTCATAGTCTATCAATTTTTCAATGACTGGGCGCTCTGGGTTTGGACGCAGTTTCAATTCGCGAAACTTCATATTCAACGCATCGTATAATAAAAGGCGCCCGCTTAAAGTAGTACCTTTACCCAATATAATCTTGACAGCTTCGGTAGCTTGAATAATACCAATTATTCCAGGTAAAATTCCGAGAACACCACCCTCTGCACAAGAAGGTACCATTCCTGGTGGTGGTGGTTCTGGATATAAATCACGATAGTTTGGACCACCTTCGTAATTAAAGACTGTAGCTTGTCCTTCAAATCGGAAAATTGAACCGTAAACGTTTGGCTTATTTAACAACACACAAGCGTCATTCGTTAAATAACGTGTGGGGAAATTATCAGTTCCATCAATCACTACGTCATACGGACGAATTATATCAAGCGCGTTCTCAGAAGAAATACGGGTTTCGTATAAATCAACCTGGCAATAAGGATTTATTTCATGAATCCGATTTTTTGCCGACTCTATCTTGGGTTTACCCACCCAAGACGTACCGTGAATTACTTGACGTTGCAGGTTAGAAGTATCAACGACATCAAAGTCAACAATTCCAATACGTCCAATACCTGCTGCTGCTAAATATAACAATAATGGTGAACCTAGTCCACCTGTACCAATACACAACACACTAGCAGCTTTGAGGCGTTTTTGTCCTTCCAAACCAACTTCTGGCAAAATCAAGTGGCGGGAGTAACGTTCGTAATCATCCTTCGTTAGCTGCACTTCATCTAGATTCGGGTTCAGCATTTAATGCACTATCACTATTGAGGAACGGATTTTTTATCCTACCTAATATTGGTAACACGATTCAAATCCTTATTCATATTTATTATTGACTCTTGATCAAGAGTATAAATTATCACAATCAAAATCAAGATTACAGTGGTACAAGTGATATTTTTATATCAGTGGTAAAAAATTATGAGACAAATATGATAAAATAATGAAATAATAATGAATATAAATAAATCGTAATGGTAATATGGCTGCAATCAAGAAGTTAAAGCCACCAGTGTTCATTATGTTAAGTATGCTTGCATTGACAACTGTCTTTGGGTGTACTCAATCTCTCAAACCAGAGGATACTGCACAAGTACAAACATCGTCACCAAGAGTTGATGGTAAGAAAAAGGTACTAACTACTTTTACCATATTGGCTGATATGGCCAGAAATGTGGCAGGAGATAAGTTAGTTGTAGAATCTATCACAAGACCAGGCGCCGAAATTCATGACTACGAACCAACACCTAGCGATATTAAACGCGCGCAGGAAGCTGACTTGGTTTTATTCAATGGGTTAGGGTTAGAACGCTGGTTTGAGAAATTTATGGGGTCAGTGAGAAATGTTACTTCTGCAAATCTCAGTGAAGGAGTTCAACCAATAGCAATAGCTAGCGGCGCCTATCTGAACAAACCAAACCCCCACGCCTGGATGTCTCCCAATGATGCAGCAATATATGTAGAAAATATTCGCTCATCTTTCGTCAAGCTAGACCCTGCCAACGAAGCAACTTATAACGCGAATGCTAAAGCTTATATTCAAAAGCTACAGCAGGTAAGCCAAGAAGTAAAAACGCAACTAGCAACTTTATCTCCAACTCAGCGATATTTAGTAACGTGTGAAGGAGCTTTTTCTTATATGGCACGTGACTACGGCTTGCAGGAAGCGTATTTGTGGGCAGTTAATTCTGAGCAGGAAGGAACGCCGCAGCAAATAGCTAGAGTTATTGATACTGTCAGGAAAAATAAAATTCCGGCAGTGTTTTGTGAAACAACTGTTAGCGATAAAGCACAAAGGCAAGTTGCAAGAGAAAGTAATTCTACTTTTGCTGGTGTTCTGTACGTAGATTCACTATCTGAGGTTGGGAAACCTGCTGCAACATTTTTAGACCTTCAGAGGTACAACGCTTCTACCTTGGTGCAGGGATTATTAAGTAAATCAAAATGAAGAATATTATTGTATCCAGTTACATTCTTCTTACCTCTATTATTTATCCTTAAACCTATGCAAGTCGAACCTATAAGCATTTTAGTTGAAGATATTAACGTTGCTTACCATGAAAAGGTGGTATTGCACAATGCTTCTTTCGAGTTAAATCCTGGATGCATTGCAGCATTAGTTGGGCCGAACGGTGGTGGTAAGTCTACTTTATTTAAAGCCATCATGGGTTTTCTAACTCCACATCGGGGAAGAGTAATAATTAATGATTTGCCAGTAAAAAGAGCGCAGCAAAAGCAAATAGTCGCTTATGTACCTCAGTCAGAAGAAGTTGATTGGCATTTTCCCGTTAGTGTAGAAGATGTCGTGATGATGGGACGTTATGGACATATGAACTGGTTACGAGTCCCCAGTGCCTTAGACCAGCGGATTGTTCGCGATACACTCGAACGAGTAGGTATGTATTCATTAAGAAGGCGCCAAATAGGAGAGCTTTCGGGTGGACAGCGCAAACGGGTATTTCTCGCACGCGCGTTAGCACAGCAAGGAACGGTAATGCTTTTAGACGAACCGTTTACAGGTGTTGATGCGAACACAGAAAAAGAAATTATTGAATTACTTATAACATTACGCACGCAAGGACACACAATTTTAATCTCGACTCATGATTTAGCGTCAATTTCTACTTTCTGTGACCAAGTAGTGTTTATAAATAGAACTATTCTTGCTTACGGTTCAGTAGAAAAGGTATTTACAGACGATAATTTAGCCATGACCTTTGGTGGAGTTTTGCATCATCGCAATTTTTACAACAGTCGAGAATCTAAAATCTGAACACGGATTAGACGGATGTCACGGATGTCACGGATGTCACGGATGTCTGAACACGGAAATCTGAACACGGATTAGACGGATGTCACGGATGTCACGGATGTCACGGATGTCTGAACACGGAAATCTAAAATCTAAAATCTAAAAATATATGCTTTTATCTGTTTGGCAATGGTTAGTTGCTCCATTTCAATATGAGTTCATGGTAAAAGCGGTATGTGTCAGCGCTTTAGTGGGTGTTGTCTGTGCCGTGCTTTCTTGTTATGTAACACTCAAAGGCTGGTCACTGATGGGAGATGCTATATCTCATGCAGTAGTGCCGGGTGTAGTATTATCTTACATGGCAGGAATACCCTTTGCTATCGGCGCCTTTATATTTGGATATGGAACAACGGTAACAATAGGTTTCGTGAAAGAAAAAACTCGTGTTAAAGAAGATGCAGTCATAGGCGTTATATTTACTGGTTTTTTTGCATTTGGATTAGTATTAATTTCTAGGGCACGTAGCAATATAGACTTATTCCACATTTTATTTGGCAATGTGCTGGGTATTTCCAATGAAGATATTATTCAAACAGTGATTGTTAGTGTTATAACACTTGCTGCTGTATACATCTTTCGCAAAGACTTGTTATTATTCTGCTTCGACCCTAACCACGCGCGTTCCATCGGTATAAATACTCAGTTCCTTTATTACATGTTTCTGTCATTAATGTCATTAACAGTAGTCGCAGCATTACAAGCAGTTGGGATTATTCTAGTAGTTTCGATGCTAGTAACACCAGGCGCCATTGCATATCTAATGAGTGACCGATTCAATTATATGATTGGCGCCGCTGTCTCAGCTAGCGTAATATCATGCGTTTTAGGTACATACATTAGCTACTATCTAGATGGCGCCACAGGTGGTTGTATCGTCGTCTTACTAACAATACTCTTCTTTATTGCAATGGTATTCGCACCTAGACATGGTTTACTAGCTCAACACAGACACACAAAAGTAAAACCATCGTCAATAAACTAAACGTTTCATCATATTGCTTAATAAACAATTACAAACATTAGGCGCCTTTGCATTCTAAAGCAACGCGCTTTTTTTGTGGCGAGAAGAAATATAAAAGCAAGTCAGTATTATGAAATGTTACGAAAATCTATTATTAGCTTTGCAGCTTATTGACAGTAAGATGCAAAAATTCTATTGTGTTTTTGAAGGTAAAAGTTAATACGCGCACTACATTCTTAAGTATGAAACCTAAAGAATTGAGATTTGGCAACCAACTCTTAAATGTTTAACGATGTGTATTGCAGCTAGATTAGGACTGGTAATTGTACGTAGTTGTTGCTTTAACCATATGTAAATATAGATATTTTTTGACAGGAATTGTACGTAGTTGTTGCTCTAGATGCGAATTTGACAGTTTATTACTAAAGCAGTGATGATAATATCATTTTTGGGAATGGCAACAACACTATATATGCGGGTGAAGGTACAAACTTAATTTCTGTCGGCGCCGGCAATAATTTGATTTATGGTGGTGCTAGTAGTGATTTCATTCGCACAGGTAATGGAAGTAATACCATATATGCTGGATAGCAAGGGTTCAAAAAAATGTGCTTGTTTCATATTAACTTACGCATTTGCGGCGCCAGTCGGAGGCTCAGATATTTCACCTGGAATATCAACCAAAAAAGAAAATTGACCGGGAATAAATTTCCGTTCAAGCTTACCCCGTGCTTTCAAGCTAGGGCGCCGCAGCCTAAGATTTTTGGTCAAATTTATGTAACGAGTTTTTTGATGATTTGATATGTAGCTCGATTAACAAAATCTGAATAATCAGGCGCCTTTCGTTGTTGCAAGAGAGATTATCTACTTTTTTGATCGTTGATGTTATTTTAGTCTTAATTCTTGGAACGAATATCAGTAACAATTCTGAATTATATTAATAATTTAGATATTTTTATACTGATTATGGACAGAAATAGCAACGACCTCTCAACCGAAGCTAGTATCAATAAATTGAGTTTTCAGGATAGTAACGGTCTGAGTCATATTTTTAATCTCAGTGCCGCCAGTAGCAGTATTACCAATGTCCAGTTCAGCTTAAGCCAGAGACAAGCAGCATTTATTAATGAAATCGGGGTGTTTAGTGTCTCTGATGACAAAGGCACAGTTAACGGTATCACCGCAGGTACTGAAGGTTACATGCAAGCAGCTTTGACTACTTCGCGCGTAATTTTCTCGTCTTTATCAGAAAAAGTCTCAACCGGGATTAACTTTGTTCGTCAATTAAGCTTTAAGGCTGGGGAACGCTTCGGCTTTTATTTGGTGGCAAACGATACTACCAGTAGCGTAGATGCTTTAATGAAGTCTGGCAAAACCCCAGATAATATATTCTTTTCTCTAAGCGCTTCCAATACAGATGAATTTGACCATGTACGGGTGACTGAGGAAGGTAATACCTTCAATTTAGCTTGGGAAGATTTGAGAGGTGGAGGTGATAATGACTTCAACGACTTAGTGCTGAAAATGGAGATAGCTAAAACTCTCCCCGCATTAGGGACAGGATTACAAGGACAAAAAGAAGGGGAAATTATTGATTTACGTAGTGTACCGGGTCAGATTGACGCTAATTTTACAGTCAATAACAATTCTGTTAATAGCCCATTAATTGGATTTTATCGAATCAATGATGTTCAAGGCACAGTTACCGACTCGTTGACTGGAAAAACAATTGCTCCTGGTGAAGTCGGTTATGCCTCGTCAGCCATCCGACAAAGCATTGTCAGTTTTAATCAAAGCAGTACATCTTCAAGTTCTATTGAAACTGGGGGATTATTCGCAACTTACATCATTGTTAATGGCACTGCTGAACAATTTATTAATAGTAACCAAAACAATCAAGAAGTTTCTAATCCTGTCGCGTACTTTACTTACCAAAAAGCCAATCCTGATCAAATTCAGCACATTCATCTGTTGGGAGATAACACATTTGGTTTTGAGGCGCCTATAAGCATTGGTCAGGGTGAGTATAACTATACGATTTTCAAAGTTTCACTGGGTCTTAAAACCGATATTAATAACGTTACAGGTGGAGCAAGTTTGGCAACTGGCCAAACAGCGACTTATACAATTAAGAATGATGATGCAACGCCGCCAAGTGTAAGCATTACCGCAAGTACTACCAACGCGACAGAAGCAGGCACAACAAGCGCTTATACAATTTCTCGTATTGGTGATACGGATACCGATTTAATTGTGAATCTGAGTATTGATGACAGCAGCACTGTTACAAGCAACGCGGGTGGCGCCTTTGGAGTTGACTACAGCTTGAGTGGCGCTAGTATTTCTGGCACTCTTAAAACTAGGAGTATTATTATTCCTGTGGGAATGTCATCTGTGAATATTACCTTTACAGCACTTAATGACGGCAATGCTGCTGAGGCATCGGAGACATTGAAACTCAATCTGGCAGATGGAGATTATAAAATTGATACTATCAAGAACAATGCCACAGTCACAATTGCTGCTAATGGCACAGGAGTAATTAACACTAACGATGACGCGACTGGAACTAACTATACTAAGATGCAAGGTTCCTTACGGCAAGCGCTCATTAACGCTAATACTTTTACGGGGACTGATAATATCACTTTCAATATTCCCACTACAGACACTGGTTACACAGCAAAGACAGGAATGTACACAATTACTTTGGCAAGAGCGCTAGATAGTATTAGCGATGATGTCAATATTACTGGTTTGGGTGCTAACAAACTCGCTGTCAGTGGAAATAATGCTGTGCGTGTCTTTACGATTAACAGCGGCAAGACTGTAAATATTGATGGTTTGACCATTGAATCGGGTAAGTCAGTTTACGGCGGCGGTCTTTATAACTATGGGACGTTGACGGTAATGAACAGTACCTTGTCTAGGAACTCGGCAAACGAGGGCGGCGGTATTGTTAACACTGGCACGTTGACGGTAACGAACAGCACCCTCGATAGCAACTCGGCAACTAGCGGCGGCGGTATTATTAACACTGGCACGTTGACGGTAACGAACAGTACCCTCGATAGCAACTCGGCAACTAGCGGCGGTGGCGGCGGTATTGTTAACACTGGCACGTTGACGGTAACGAACAGCACCCTCGATAGCAACTCGGCAACTAGCGGCGGTGGCGGCGGTATTGGTAACGCTGGCACGTTGACGGTAACGAATAGCACCCTTGCTAACAACTCGGCAACTAGCGGCGGCGGTATTTACAATATCTTTGGCGCAACTGTTAAAGCCAAAAACACTATCATTGCCAAAAACTATGCACAGAACGATCCCGATTTTTATGGCACGTTGACTTCACAAGGTTACAACTTAATTAGCACAACCTCTTCTAACACTATCATCACTGGCGATACCACGGGCGATATTGTCAACGTTGACCCCAAACTCGACACGTTGAAAGATAACGGCGGTTCCACCCAGACTATAGCACTGCTTTCTGATAGTCTTGCCATTGATAAAGGCGATCCTAATTTTACTTCGGCGCCAAATACAGACCAACGCGGCACGGGTTACGTCCGGCTCAAAAACGGCAAAATTGATATCGGCGCCTTTGAATATCAATTTTCTTAGTCAGTAACTTCATCGCTTATCTTTTGTAGGCGCCACATAATCAATGTTATCTGGTGCCGTTCTACCTATGAAGACGTATCTAACGAACTTGTGATGTTTTACGTATAGGGGTATGCTCTGCAAGGAAAGTAAATACAATAATACCGCATACGTCAGCAAGTAGGTCTACAATATCTGCACTGCGATGCGGTGTAAATTTTTGCATGATTTCATCTACTATACAAAAAAAGAAAACTATAAACGCGCTCCTAGGTAAAGCTGTACCCAATATATGAAGTTGACGTTTATTTAAAGCGAGATGACTTAAGTAAGCGGCAATTCCTAGTAAAAGAAAATGTAAAATTGTATCGTAGTGAGGAAAGCTTGCTATCTCTGTTGGAATAACCTTCAAATACGCTGATGCTGATATAGCTAATAAAATACCCAGGTAAAACCAAAAAGCAATAATCCAAAAACGATGTGACTTCATAATTTTATTAAAAGTGATTTATTTATTCTTCACTTTTCAAAAGTAGTATTACGTAGATTATGGCGCCTCTTTAATAAAGATTGAATGAATTTATTTGAAAGTTTTGGCAGCTTTGTGACGTAATTGTTGTGTAAATAAATACCCAAAGCCAACTTTTTCCATTTTTTGGATAAATTGATTTTCGGTACATGATAAAGCTTTGGCTGTTTGTTTGAGGTTCCAATTATTTTCATCAAGTTTGCTGAGATAGTAAACTCGATGTATTTGCGCTTCGGAAAGACGGTAAGTGTGTAAATACTCAATTTCTCCGTTATCGCGCAATATAACTTCACCGATATGATTTTCATTATCTACATCTAAAGGTGAATTGATATTAGTTATAAATCGTTGTAATTCAAAATTACCAGCAGTGTATATTGTTTTTGATTTTAGTGAGCGTCCAATTAGCCCTGTTGACATTATATCTTGATGTAATGCTGCCCATTCTGAACGCATTTTAACAACACCGCTTCTCAAGTCAGCTAAGTTATTAATTTTAGATGCGTCTATTGATAAGTTAACATCGTAAGTTTTATCATATAACATTGCATATTGATATATCAACTCGCCATAAAAATCTTCGAGCAAGTTATAGTGTAAACAAACATAGTCTTCGGGAGTGGGAACTACAAAGACTGATGCTAATGCGTCAGCAACATATATTAGTACACCTACTTGGTTTGGATGAATTTCAAAAACACGCAGCGCTTCTTCTAACCCAGCTATCGCGTGTCCTAAATATGAATATTCGCTACGACACCCTAACCCATAAGTCAGTGCATATCGAGAATATTCTTCCCATGCAATTTTTGGAGCATTAAAATACAACGATAGAAAACCTTCCATTGCTAGGTGTAAGGGTAGAAACCGCAGTGAATTTTTGGTTTCGCGTTTTGCCATACGTTGCAACACCTGCGCGTTGCATCCACCTTTAAAGCTTTTACCATCTGGTTTCGTAATATTGGCGCCTATATTTACCACAGCATTATCGTTCGTCCAAGACATTACCATCCCGTGAGGTATGTAAGACATATATTGCATATTATCTTCAAGTGAGACAATGCTATATTTATCACTATAGTTACGACGTTGTAATCGTAAATCTTTACGAATTTTACGACGGATAATAGGAACGATACGAATACTGCCACATATTTGAGAAGGAGCAATCTCAAGTCCTTTTAGTAACATATTAGTAACATAATTAATTATAGGTAGTTGCTGGCAACGGATACAACGGATGTAACGGATAAGCTATATATTACGAACAAGGTTTTGTTTTGTTTCTATCAACTATCCGTTATATCCTAGAGTGATGCGTTGCCTATGAATTCTTGCGCCCTTTGTGCCAAATATGCTTCTAGATCAGATAATGTAGATGAGCCTTGAGCAAATTTAGCAAAGCTTAACATTGTGGGCATATCTTCAGCGTCGCGTAACCCGACTGTACTCACATAAGGACTTAAAATACGTAAAGAGTAATCTTCAGCACTAAATACCGGGTTACAGTGAATTATCGAGGTTGTTTTAGAACGGTTGAGTTTTTGATAAACACGCAGTACTTCAGCGGCGCCGTTGGGTGGGTCATTATCGCAGCCGTCAGATACAATAATTATAGTTTCGGCGCCCGAACCAAGTGCTGCCAAGAGCGGTGTCGCCAAGTCAGTTTGTCCATACGGACGGACTAATAGCGGGTGTGAAGGTGGAACAGTCCAAAACGCACGATAGCTTTGTGATGCCTTTGAAAGTAGATAATGTGCAGCAAGTACCACACCCAAAGGACGGCGCCGTTTTTCAGAAGAACCAGAACTAGAATAACTACAGTCGAGAACAGCAGCAACTCGTCCTAACTGCATTGGTGCTTTTTTCAAAGCGTTACGTGCAGCAGCTTCCATTGCTTGGTTGAATTTATCGAATGCTTGAATACGCGCGTCTTGTTGTAGTGAGAGAATATATAAAGCCAGCTTGGTTAACGGTAAACGTTCCCAATTTACATTTATATCAACTTCGCTGCGTGATGCGGTGCCACTGAAGCGAAGTTTTTCTGCTGGAGTCATTTTCGGTTCAATGCGCTTTAAAAATACTTCCCGCTTAATATTGTGTTTAGTAGCAAAACCCTCTGCAATAGTAAAAGGTAATTCATATACTGCCTCTTTACTAAAATGCGCTTTGCGAAATTGCTCAAATAAAGTGCTATCAAAAGCCTTTTGTTCATGAAAACTAAACAAAAACTGTTTTAGCTCACCAGATAATTTTAAGTGAGCATGTGATATTGCCGCTTTTACTTTAGTACGATACTTGATAGCATCAAAATCAATATCTCGACGCATTGCTACATAATCGCGCGTAATTGCTCTTGCACGACGATTATTTACTCGTAATCGCTGTAAATCTTGTAGTATACCCCATCCGCGTTGAGGTGGTAGTTTATTCAAGGCAGCGGTAATTAAGGCGCCTTCTTCAGTGCGATACTCAGATAATGTATCGCGTCCTGTGGCTAACAGCTTAATAATAATTTGTGCTTGATTAAAATGATTAATACCAGCAGCTAAAGTGCGAGCATAAAGTAATCGGTAATTACCTAATATATAATCATGTAAAAAATTAATCGATACTCTTTGCCCGTAAGCTTCATCATAAAATTCACGCTGACCACTACACGAGTAGCAAGCGTTAATAAACATAACTAAATCTTCCTGCGTTACTTGCTGCGCGCGGGACTCTAAATTCAACATAACATATTTGGTTGGCTAAATATAATTATTTGAAGGGAAAGCGGTTCGGGGTATGTCGGTACGACTATGTATGACAGTTTAACAATCTGGTACGGAAGTCGTGCCATAGTCCCGCAAACCACCTTCGTAAATATAGAGTACCCAAATCATATTCCCCGAAGCTAATTTTGGGAAAAGTGATGAGTTAGCTTGTAAATACTAGGGTTTGGTAGTTGGGGGAAGTTCAAAGTCTTGGGGGAGTACCCTAGGTTTTATGGTTAGGAGGCGCCTTCAAGTCTGTCTTCTTCTAGAATAGATTGGTAAATAACTGACTCGCGCATAACATCTCTCCTTAGACCTTTAATTTTTCAAGTCAAATGGTGCGTGAAAGCTATTATATTTTGATAATAGTGATGATTTTTTAAGCTTTCACGACCCTACATGCTTACTCTTGCTGATTTTCTTGTTGGTATGCTTGTATTTGTTGGATTTGTTCTACTGTTAAACCAGTGGCTTTTACTACCAAGTCAATAGAAGCTCCCTCTTTCAGTAAGTTGACAACGATTTGTCGCGTTTTTTCTTCTCTACCTTCTTCTCTGCCTTCTTCTCTACCTTCTTCTAGAATAGATTGGTAAATAACTGACTCGCGCATAACATCTCTCCTTAGACCTTAAATTTTTCAAGTCAAATGGTGCAAATGGTGCGTGAAAGCTATTATATTGTGATAATGGTGATGATTTTTTAAGCTTTCACGCACCCTACATACTTACTCTTGCTGATTTTCTTGTTGGGATGCCTGTATTTGTTGGATTTGTTCTACTGTTAAACCAGTGGCTTTTACTACCAAGTCAATAGAAGCTCCCTCTTTGAGTAAGTTGACAACGATTTGTCGCGTTTTTTCTTCTCTGCCTTCTTCCCTACCTTCTTCTCTGCCTTCTTCCCTACCTTCTTCTAGAATAGATTGGTAAATAACTGACTCGCGCATAACATCTCTCCTTAGTAAATTTTGAACAACTGCTTGATCCAATATTAACCCAGCAAGAATAGCTGCAGATGCTGTAACATTATCCTGTATCCTTCTGTTGCTAATGTTGTTGATCTGGGCTGCTACTTCCTGTAATGTGCTATTTTTATTACTAGTATTGCTTAAAACCGCGAAGGGTAGCAAGCCTGGATTGTTCATAAACAAGTCTGTTGGCTGTTCCCAAAGTCGGATGACTTGGAATCGATGAGTTGTGTTTTCTAATTTAAATTTGTTTGTTTTAACAAGTTTTAAATCTTTTTTGCTTGTTACTTTTTTTAGATAAATTACTATTTGATACATAAGTTTATCGGGATAGAGACGATATCCGCGTAAGCGATAGTCTGCCATGCGAAAAGGTATCTCTTCATCGGGTAGGGTTTGAAACTCAATATGAAGAATTAACTCTTCTGACTGCATTAGTATGAGAGAATCCGCGCGGATTGGTTCGAGGGATAATTCTTTGGGACTTAATTTAGTCAGTGTTACTGGTTTTCCTAGTAGCCAAGTTGCAAAATCATCTGGAAAGTTTTCTGCTAGGAATTTACAAGTGTTATCGAACATAAATGCACTGAAACTGGTTTTTAGTTAATTTGTATTCTAGCTGAGTTGTTGTTTATTCTATCAGTACAAAATATATGGTAATTGTGAACTTTATTTGTAAAGGATGTAAAGGATGAATTCTTATTTACATAAGTTAATCATCCTTTACAAGTTTTATATTTATCTGTTTTTTAGTTCTTTTTTGAGGTTTTCTAGGGGGTTGCGTACAGAAGCGATAATTTCTGGAGAGTATTTGTTTTTAGGGTCTTCGATAATTTTTATAGTCGTGGATAAATCTGTAATTACTGCTGTTAGTTCGCTTTTAGATAGGTTATGACTCGCTGACTGCAAACTCATTGCTATATTGCCTAAAGATAATACTGTCACGGGGACTACTGACTGATGAGCAGTGTTTATCAATTCGTATTTCTGGTTATTTTGTAATATATAAGTTAAAGCAGGTATGCTAACACAAGCTAAAGCGCCTATTCTTCCTAAAGCTTTTGCTGCATAGAAGCGTGTTCCTGGTTCTGAGTCTTGTAATGCTTTGATTAATTCTGGAACGGCGCCATCAGTTGCTTTTATTCCTCCTGCTAACTCAACCAATGCTCCCGCAGCAGTCGCACGAACTTGAGGGTTTTTGTCTTGCAGCAGTTTTAACAAGCTTGATATAACTGCTTTTGTATCTATATATTTGTTGGGAGTGGCGCCCGAAGTAGCATTTGCACCAACAATACCTAATGCACGCGACGCATTTATACGAACGTTTATATCTTTATCTTGTGATGCTGTAACTAAGGCACCTGTAGTAGTGTTAATTGAGGCATCAGCACTTTTATAAGGTAAAGCAATTAGTGCAATGGCGCCTGCAGCATTAGCACGTACTTGTGCTTCTTTATCTTGTAAGGCTACTGTTAAAGCTTGAATAACCGTAGAATTTGGTACACTCTTTACATCACCCCGAAAATATATTTCACCCAAAGCTTTTGCAGCACTTGCACGCACTTGAGCATTGTTATCTTGCAACATTTTAACTAGCATTGGCGCCACAGTATTTACTTTTTCTGGTGCTTTGGCAATAGCATCAATAATATTTACACGTGTTTGGGCATCGTTGGTTTGATTTAACTGCTGAATATATGTTGAAACAGATGAAATAGTAGCATTTTGCTTTTGTATGCAACTTGTGGCGCCGAACAATATAAGTAATGCAGTTAACTTAATTATACCTGAACTAAAAATATTACGATTATATTGACTCATGCCACTGATAAATTAAACGGGGGGCAAATACTATTTACATTCGTTTAAGCTAAAATTCCGAAATAAATTAGAATATTTGCGCGCTGCCTGCTTGAATATTTAATTGTTGATGGTGCGCGGCGCTATTAGATTATAATTTATAAAAGTATTTTTTGTGGCACCACGCACCCTACGTTTATCCTGCTTGTAAATTTGCTTGTTCGACTAACCAAGGGTCTACTGGTTGACCATCTTTACGCTGAAACTCAATTTCTATTACCATTACAGACTTAGAACCTGGAGGCGCCGGTTTTTGTTTAAAGGTAATATCATATTCATTAGGGTCATGTCCATGTTCTTTTAACCAGTCATGCACTTTTGTAGTTGCAAAAAATGATTGCCCTTGCTCAAACATCCGGGTAATCTGTAACTGTAATGAGAATGGATTTAAACGTCCCATGTTTTTCCGCCTAATAACTTCCGAACTTTATAACTCCTATGTTATCCCTGATACAAGATGTGGTTAGATTATTCATCATTGTTTAAGGAAACAGTTAAATGCATGATACGCTTGCCTGCATGGCAACAGTAAAGCTGTACACTCAGTTATATCGGTTGTATTCGATGCCGCAAAATGATGTACAATATAAACTAAATATAGTTCTTGCTCTCAAAATGCAGAATCCTATGGAAATAGCCCCACACGTTACTGTTGACTCAGAGATTCATCATGGTACCCCTGTGATTACAGGAACTAGAGTCCCTGTGTCTATCGTGATAGGTTCCTTGGCAGGTGGTATGGAAAAGCATGAAGTTATGCAAGAATACGGACTTCGCAAAGAACAAGTTGAGGCAGCTCTTGCTTATGCAACCGATTTAGTTAAACAAACGCAAGTGGTACCATTGGGAGCTTGATGCTTGAATTTTCTAGTTGATGAAAATATGCCGCGTTCGCTAGCTCCTCAAATCGCAGCATTAGGGTTTACAGTCGAGGATGTAAGAGATATTGCACTATTTCACATAGTATTCTCTGCATCTGTGTAGCGAATGAATTTTTCACCTACACAAACACAGAGAAACAAAAGTTAACTTGAAGGTGATTGTTCGGGGATGATATCAAGGACTAACTTTTGATTCTTACGCAAGATAGTAACGGACGCACGTATTCCAACTCTGTCGTGGGTTAGAAATTTATGCAGTTCATCAATGCTACCTATTGGTTGGCTGTTGAACCCTACTATTACGTCTCCTTCGCGTAGTCCAGATGACCGCGCTGGGCTGTTTGCTTCGGTTGAGATGACCAAAATGCCACGTTCTTTACTTAGTTCGTGATGCAAAACAAGGCGCCTTGGCAATTCAACATTTTGTCCACCGATACCAATATAACCACGTCTAACTTTTCCTTCTTTGAGCAATATTGGAATTATTAGTTTGGCTGTGTTAATTGGTACGGCAAAGCATAACCCTTGAGCGGAAAGAATTACTGCTGTATTAATTCCTATTACTTCTCCGTGGGATGTCACAAGTGGCCCACCTGAGTTGCCTGGGTTAAGTGCTGCATCTGTTTGAATCATGTTATCTATCAATCGACCCGAACGACTTCTAAATGAACGTCCGGTTGCACTAATAACACCACTAGTAACTGTCGCTTGGAACCCGTAAGGATTACCAATTGCAATTGCTAATTGTCCAACTTGCAATGATTCGGAGTCACCTAGACGCGCGGTAATTAAGTTAGGTGCATTAATTCTAATAACCGCTAAGTCGCTATCTGGGTCATCTCCAACTAATTGGGCGCCGTAACTACGACCATCTGACAGTGTGACTTCGATTTTGGTGGCGCCGTTGACGACGTGAGAGTTGGTCAGAATGTATCCATCAGGTGTAAAGATAAATCCAGAACCATTGCCCTGAACTTCCTGTTGTGGATAATTACGGTTACGTCCTGTTACTTGCCGCTGCACGTCGATGTTTACAACTGCCGGACTCACCTTTTGAACAACACTAATAACAGCCTGCGAATATGCATCAAGTAGCTGCTCCGAGGCTTTTGACATACTTTGCCCAACTCCACTGTCACTCGCGATATATTCGTTTGACACTTGTTGCAGATTTCCTCTCATTTCTGCCGCTCCTATCGTGGCACAGTGATTGATTGAGTTTTTGTTCACTTTGCACTATATCTATTATCGATAATGTATCGACATCAACAGACGCAAGCGAACACAAATACTATCATGCTTATCCAAATAATTGAGTCCGGTTATTACGTCCAGTAAATATACAGCTAACCGAACCTAGTGGTCTGTGTCATTAATTTTGGCTGGTTAGCACCCATAGTAGGGTGGGCACTGCCCACCTTACAACCTACCAAAACTTATGACATGAACTACTAGTGCTTCATGTCATTAAATTTGGACGGTTGGAAGAATAAACCACAAAGACACAAAGGACACACTCGTAAGAATTATTAAGAAGTGAACCTACCAAAACTATTGACATGGAGTACTAGGTATGAAAGATTTTGATTTTAGAATTATTTCCAAAGGTACAAGACTTTATATGTTTAATAATGGAGTATTAGATTATTATGGACATAACTAAAAGGCTAGAAACTCTTAATCGTATCCGTAAATTCAGCCGTCTGATGGATACAGCGTTTGGTATCCCTGGTACCAAGTTTCGCATTGGTTTAGACCCAATTATTGGTTTGATTCCCGGTCTTGGTGATTTGATTAGTACTGTTATTTCTGGTTACATTATATACTTAGCAATGCAGTTTAATCTTCCTCAAGAAATGCTTACGAGGATGATTGTCAACGTTGGTTTAGAATTTGTAGTTGGTAGCATTCCTTTTGTAGGAGATTTATTCGATGCTTATTTTAAATCGAATATTCGCAATTTAGAGATATTAGAACAGCATTTGGATCAAGTTGAACCTGAATTAGAAAAAGTTAATTTTAAAGGGTTTCAGAAGGTGGGTTAAATATTGTCATTACTTAAATAATTTTATAACTTTCTCAACGATGATAAACTTGGTGCCGCGTTTGATTATCGTTGGGAGTGATGAGAAATGTATATCCCAAATATTTAGGGGTATGCGGCGATTATATTTTGAGATATCGTGATTATTAGATTGTAATTGCTGTTGATGATAATGTTTGTTGACTTCAACAGCAACGCTTTTAAAATTGTGCATTTCGGTTTCGAGTTGAGCCGCTAATTGATTAATCTTCTCAGCAATTTGCTCTAACTCTTGCACTCCAAATTCAATTTTTGATTCTAGAGTTAGCTGTTGATTTTGCTTTTTAGTTTGTACGAGTTGATTGCTCATAATTTCCAAGTTGGCTATGTCCGCTTCTAATTTGGCAATGGTATCCTGCGGTGGTGTCACTTCAATTTTGGTATATTTACTAGGGTAAAAACCAAAGTCGCTATATATACTGTCGTTTAAACGAACCTTGATATTGAAGTCTAACACCATCGTTTTCAAATCTAGAATGCAGGATACTACCAACTATGGACAATATCCTGACTAGAAAGTTCCATGTCAGGAAATATTTCACACAAGTATAAACCTGAACACAATAATCATATATTACTCATCTGTTACATTTCCTCGATTTTGCTTGACTTGGGCACGTTTCTTCTTACTATCAAGGCGCCTCAACTGGGAGGAACGAGTAGGTACAGATTGTTTTCGTTTTAATTTGATAACAGTAACACTTTTAATAAGTTCTTGAAGTCGTTTTAAAGCTTCTTCGCGGTTTTGAAGTTGAGTGCGATGTTCTTGAGATTTGATAACTATGACACCATCTTGGGTAATACGCTTGTCTTTGAGTTCTAATAAGCGTTCTTTATAGAACTCAGGTAAAGAAGAAGCTTTAATATCAAAGCGCAAATGGACGGCAGTTGCAACCTTGTTAACGTTTTGACCCCCGGCGCCTCCTGAACGTACAGCACTAATCTCGATTTCGTTTTCCGGTATAATTACGTTGCTGGATATTTCTAGCATAATGATGTGTAAGTAAACTAAGATACAATAAACTTATACGCCTTATACTAAAAGTATTGCACGTCTCGTTGGTTCAACACCGTAGTTTGTTTTTTCCCTCAACCATCAGTTTGAAGTAACTTAGTGAAGAATGCTCCTTTATCTTCCACGTATTTGCCCATATCACCACCAAAATGAGATAATTTTAACTGATTAAGTTCATTTATTTTATCTGGCTGGGCAACTAATAAATCTCGACTTCTAACAAACATGTCATACTGTGAGCCTTGAATAACTAACTGGACTCCTATAGGAATTTCCGAATTTTCCTTGACTTTAGGTAAATTATTTAGGCTGCGTTCATAGCGACGACGAACATCCTCATCAGGTACATTGTGTCCTCCGGCTAACACACGAGTTGCTACACGTCCTATATTAGTTTCTACATTGTCTATTCCTACGTATATTAAATTGGTTTCATATCCTTTTGCTTTAGCGTCACGCATCATTTTTAGGTAGGTGCTTCCTGATAAAGTTGTTTCTACCGCAAATGATTGATTGTTGCTTAAGTATTCTCTGGCACGTCGAATTGCTACTTTACCAGCTGCGACCGCGATTGATTCCGGATTATCTGGATTTATCGCTCTTGCCTCCGCATCAGGGTCAATAATAGGTAAATTTAGAGAATGAGCATTGCGAGTAAATGTGCTTTTTCCAGCTCCATTTGATCCGGCAATTACTATTAGTCTTGGGTTTTGCACCATTGTATCTTTATCAGTAAAATTAATAATTATCTTTACCGTTTACTTTTCCGTTATTAATATTGCGCTTAACTTCTCTGATAATTTCATCTGTTCCATTTGGATGTAATTTGTATTCAAAATGCTTTCCTTCTGGCGTTTCAAATGTTGGGACTCCATGATTTGAATAATATATATTCCTACCTGCTGCCTTATGCATTGCTATTTCACGTAAACAGCCAGCTTGAGCTTCTTTTTCTAATGTTTCCATCCAGGTAGTAAAGTCGATATCAGACGATAATTTAGACTTGTTGCTATTCATATATTTTTGTCAATAATTTTGTTATAATTATACTACTTTTATACCAATTATTTTTGGATTTTGCATCATTTTATCCGATTAAAAGGGGTCTAAAACGACTACTAAGGATTTTATTACGGTTACGCTACCGGACGTAATATTACCCATTTTTAAATTATAAACCTGCCATCATCCCTATCAGCTAATATTGATGCGTACACACACTGGAGAGCGCGATGCCGAGCCAATATACTTTCACAGACTATTCGCCAGAATGGCCTTTGGATTTTGAGCAAGAAGCCGAACGACTTAAAGCGCTGCTCGGTGATGAGATTATTACTATACATCATATTTGCAGTACTTAAGTACCAGGATTAGCGGCAAAGCCCATTATAGATTTGCTACCTCTGGTTCGGAACATTGAGTATATTGACGACCAAACCCCTAGCTTGGTAAAAGCTGGTTACAAAGCATGGGGAGAATACGGCTTGGTGGGGCGCCGTTATTTCACAAAAGATCGCGGTGTGTATCGCACACACAACATCCATATATATCAAGCCGATAATTCTGGTATTGAACGTCATTTGGCATTTTGTGCTTATTTAAGAAGCCATAAGCAGGTTTGCATAGAATACGAAGCCCTGAAACGAGAAGTCTACGCGCGTCATCCGGCGGATATAGAAGCCTACAACGACAGCAAAAACGAGTGGATCAAGCAGATTGAGCCAGTCGCAGTAGAATGGTATCGGCAACAAGAACACGCTTAGATAACCTGCTCGTCAACATTTTTATCTGTAAAAAAGCTGATTTTATGATTTGGAGGCATGTTGCACTTGATAATGAAGTGAGACAAAACTGTCTCCATGTACTGTTGCGCTTAAAAGTTTGAGCGGAGGTGTTGTGATCGCGCGTGGTAGTAATGGCGCCCCACTACCAAGTGTAACTGACGCAATTGAGACAATTATTTCATCAAGTAAATCATAATCGTAAAATTGCCCAACCAAATCACCGCCACCTACCAACCAAATGTTTTTATTTCCTGCTGCGGCAATCATCTCTTGATGAACAGGTCGAACATCCCCCTTTACAAATCGGACATTTGCTCCTTCAATAGGAGGCAAAATACGAGAGGTGAAAACCCAAGTTGGTTGTTCGTAAAGCCATGCTTGGGGATGGTCAGGGTTTTTGTTGACATGGTGAGTCAAAATCCATTCGTAAGTAGTTGAACCCATTGCAATTGCACCAATTTCTTGAATAAAATTAGAATAGCTGTCTCCTTCCATCTCGCCAAATTGAAATAACCAATCTAAGGAGTTATGCGAATCAGCAATAAATCCATCCAAACTGGTAGCGGTGTAATATTGGGTTTTCATGGCAACGGAATTTAAATAAACGGCAAAAATTGAATGCCAAGAACATTAAATAATTTTATCGAAATTTGTACCACTGCGACGCGGCGCCCCAACCTACATATTTTTCTTTAATACAAAAATAAAAAGGCGCCTATCGATGAACGATATTTGGCGCCGTCAATATCAGGGTGCATCTACCATATACATATCCATAGTTATTAGGGTTGCATCAGGATAACTCTAATATCTTTCGACTCCAATGGCTTCAAACTTTTTAGTGCCATCACCCATTGCTCTCGCAGCTTCCCCACAAGTGCGAGGGGTGGGAAAAATTTTGGTAGGGTTAGCCAAACCTTTGGGGTTAAATACTTCTCGGACATATTGCATTGTCTCTAAGTCGCAGTCTGAGAACATATCGGACATGTAGCAGCGTTTTTCGGCGCCGATGCCATGTTCTCCAGAAATGCTACCACCAACGCGAACGCATAATTTGAGGATTTCGCCACCGACTTCTTCAACTTTCTCTAATTCGCCAGGTATAGAATTATCATAAAGAATGAGTGGATGTAAATTTCCGTCTCCAGCATGGAAAACGTTGGCTATTCTGTATCCTGACTTTTGACTTAATTCTTCAATCTCTTGTAATACGTATGGTAGTTGTGTACGCGGTATGACTCCATCTTGCACGTAATAATCTGGACTAACATGTCCTGCGGCTGCAAACGCTGCTTTTCTACCCTTCCATAATTTCAAACGGGTTTCGGGGTCACTTGCTGAGGTGATATTGCGGGCGCCGTTTTTTCGACAAATTTCTGCGACTAGCTTTTTACTATGAGCGACTTCAACTTCTAAACCATCGATTTCAATAAGTAAAATAGCTGTGGCATCGCGCGGATAGCAGTTAGTTTTAACGACATCCTCAACTGCATTAATGCTGAGATTGTCCATTATTTCCATACCACCAGGAATTATGCCTGCACTAATAATATCAGCAACACTGGCGCCAGCAGCTTCAACATTAGTAAAATCAGCAAGGAGTACACATATCGAGTCAGCAGTTTTGAGAATTCGCAGCGTAACTTCGGTAGCAATACCCAATGTCCCCTCAGAACCAACAAATATACCAGTTAAATCATAACCAGGCATTTCTGGAATCATTCCACCCAATTCAACAATATCACCAGCAGCAGTAACTATTTTTAGTCCCAACACATGATTTGTTGTCACACCATACTTGAGACAATGTACCCCACCTGAATTTTCAGCAACGTTCCCACCAATAGAACAAATAATTTGACTCGAAGGGTCAGGAGCATAGTAAAAACCAGCACCACTCACTGTCTGTGTAACCCAACTATTGATAACTCCCGGTTGCACTACTACACGCTGATTTTCTAAATCTACATTCAAAATCTGCCGCATCATAGAAGTGACAATTAATACACACTCCTCAACAGGCAAGGCGCCACCCGATAAGCCAGTACCCGAACCGCGTGCGATAAAAGGTATATTATACTTGTTACAAATTTTAACTGCTGCTGCCACTTGCTCAGTAGTTCGAGGCAACACCACTAAAGCAGGACGTTCGCGATAACTAGCTAAACCATCACATTCATAAGTAATAAGTTCCTCACGTCGCTGCACAACGTTTTTATATCCCAGTACAGCTTCAAGTTCCTTAATTATCGGTTTCCAATTACGTGACTGCGGTTTTTCTTGGATAAGCATAGATTTTTACTTATGAATGTGAAGGCGCCGAACATTGTATATATATATTATGTTAATCCAAATGCTTACTGCGATTTATATTGTGGAACGGCGCTTAGAAGCAAAATGTTTAACTAAGATGTAGACCACCATCAACGGGCAGCGCAACTCCAGTGATAAATGCAGCTTGAGGCGAACATAAAAAGGCTACAACGGCGCCTATTTCTAATGGTGATGCCCAACGTTGCATAGGAGTGCTTTGTATTCTATCTTTTATAACTTCGCTCTCTACCCCACCGAATTTAGATGTTACAAAGTCCCAAGCTTCAGTTTTAACAAAACCGGGAATAACTACATTTACTGTTATTCTTCTTTTAGCAAGTGTCAAAGCATAATATCTTGTTAAAAACTCTACCACTGTCTTTGCTTGACCGGGCAAAGCGTATTGCAACTTCGGCGTAGTGGTATTATTACATCCAGGAGAAGATATTGCTACTATATAACCATGAGCATCCTTCATGTAATTAATTGCTTTTTCTACACATCTAATAAAGCACTTAGGATACACATTCTGATAATAATCGTACTTATCAAAACTATCCCATTTACCGCTACCTAATAATGAGTTTGCATCCGAAGCTGCTGATATTGCTCCACTAGATTCACTTTTGGTTGTCATACCAACGTATAACCCTGCATTATGAACAAATGCTGTTAGTTCTCCTTGGAAGTTTTCTTCTAAACATTGAAATATCTTTTCAATAGTCGATTCAAGAGCTATATCACCTTTTACAAGGCATACTTGTATATTATAAGTAGATTCAAGCGTTGCTTTTGCAGTAGATGCTGATTCTTGATTTGCATTATAACCAAGTATAAGGTTATACCCTTGTGATGCTAATTGTTGTGCTATTCCATAACCAATACCACGTGTTCCACCTGTAACTATAGCTAGTGATGCCATATTTACCTACTTAATTATGTTATTACTGATGCCAATTAAATTATCTGCTATTTACAGGCGCCTTTAAGCAATTTGCGCTAATTATTTATTTTCCGATTCAAAACTTAACAATAATTGTAGAAACGCCTCTGGTAATTAGGCTATAACTCCAAATAAATTGCCATAAATAAAGCCGAAGGCAAACTACCTTCGGCGAAGTTATTTACATTATTTACATATCTACTTCTATATTTAAATAATTTATTTATTTTGTCAACCTATCGAATCAGATACTCTATTTATTCTCTAAATAAATATTTATTCAAAATATGTAATCTCGTTACAAGACATAGCTTACAACGAGAATTATATCAATCATTAAATCTCAAGGGTTTTTATTTACGCTTGGTAAAAACCGCGTTAGAGATATCTAAAAGCAAGTAATATTCATAAATATTATTTGCGTAAGCTTACGCTTATTTAACATAATAAGCATAAATATTACTTGGCGTTAGATGTATATAGGATAGCCTTAATCTAAATATAGTAAAGCAAATTCTGCGCTACTTATATATAAATATCACCTAGCTTATATGTAAATCTCCGAAAATAATTATAGATCAGCAAATTAGATTTTGCCAACTTTTTTAATACAAAAAATTATGATTTTTCATCATTAATTATTTATAAAAGTATGAAAAGTTAGTGAATAAAATAATATTAAACCTTCAAAAGTAATAAAAGTTAGGTAGAAGGTATATTCTAATGTCCTTCTTTCTTTCCTTTCTTTTTTTCTTTGTGTCCTAAAGAGCGGGAAATCCTCCGGATTATGTGCCCTTTGTGGTTCATTATTTAATCATAAATTTTACGAATGTAATGTATCTTAACTAGCTTCACACGCAATTCCATCTTTATCAGTATCTAAGGCACTTGCCCAAGGGTTAATTTTTACATCAATATTACTGATACCCCGCGCGCGCAAATCGCCACAATTCCCAGACTGCTCTAAAATAACTTTGCCGTCAGGAGTTGCAGCAGCAGATGGCGCCTTAGCTTGTGTTTTATCTGTGGTAGTTTTTTTAGTAGATTGAGAGCAGTTTTGCGCGCGGAACTGGGCAACTAAATTATTAGCTTTTGCTTGGTTTGAGGAAATACTTTGTTTTACAGCTTGGTAAAACTGAGGTTCAGTTAACTTCTCAGTCGCTTTTGGGTTAGTTTGAGCAATAGCCATCGCTACAACTTTTGTTCTATATTCTTCGTTGACTACACCACAACCAATAGATGAACGAATATTTGCTGCGAGCTTGCTGCTAGAAGTAATTGGCTTGTCTATATTAGTTACTACTGGTTTCGATGTTTGTTGAGTTAACGGTGGTAATGGTGGTAAAGTTTGTGCAGGCGCCGTTGGTAGTATCGTTTGTAAAGCAGAAGGAGTTGGTAAAGTCGTGATTTGCGGTATTTGTGGAGTTGGCGCCGTAGTTTGCACCACTTGAGATGTAGTTGTAGTTACCGTAGTTTCAGCACTTTTTGGAGTTTTGCTTAAATTTTGGGCTTCACATCCCGCTACCGCAAGTAGTCCCAGAACAAACACACTTTTCATATCTTTGTTTTTATGCGTATATTTACTTATAATATTTAAAATATTACAAAAATTTTATAAATTTTCATAGCTTACGGGGTAATACCTGAAGAAAATATGCTCAACGCCTTACGACATCTGAGGTTCAACCACAAACCTTACCAGTAGGGATTTAAAACGGCGCCAGCATGGTAAACCGTTACTTGGTACTACAGGATATTATGAAGTGGCACCACATCTAGTACTAATGGCAGCGTAGGTTAGAAATATATAGTTAGGGGTTGGAAATAAAAGCATTACGGCGCCTGCGTCTTCTTCTCGGTTGATTATCGTTCGCTTTCTGTATTTCTTGGGCGTTTGCCAGAAGTAATTTGGCTATTTCTATTTTTATTTCTGTTAATTTATCTAAGGTTTCTGATTCTTGAACCTTAACCCCGTCTAATATTTGCATGGCCATGCCAATATAATTAGTTGTGATTAATGTCTCAACGTGTTTATTAGCTTGTATAATTGTTGACCTATATATAAATAAGAAGATAACGCTGATAATTTGGGTGACTGTGCCGCTAATGCTGCCTACTAATACTAAAGTTAAGCTAGGTTTTTGATATACAAGTGCAATTGTAAATGCTACTAACCCAAAACCGCATAACATTGTAATAACGCTGAGTCGAAAAATCCAATCTATTTGTTGAAGGTTTCGATTAAAGTAGGCTAAAAGTGTAGTGATTGATATATCCCACGTAGGTTTTACTTTGTCTTGGCTAAGGGAGGTTTGATTTACTGCTGTTTGATAGTTACTCTCTATTATATAAGTTAATTGGTTCGGAAGGTTGTCTAATATTGTCCAGATGACCACGCTTAATATTATTCCAAAGGCGAGGACTATGCTGGCGCCAAAGAAGCTAAATTTATCAAGTAGATAGTTATATCGTAATAAAAAGGCTAGTACTACTCCTGTTATTAGTAGAAATAAGAAGAAGATTATATATATGGATAGTTTACCCGATTTATTTGAAGGAATGTAACTGGCGCCTGATACTGAAGTAGTTGGGAGTGATAAATTATTAAAGAAGCTTCTTGGTAAAGCTATATAGTCTTTGTTTATACCTTGTCTAATTAAGTCTTTAGCTATTCTTTTCTTAGTTTTATCAACTCTAATTTCAACTCCTTTACCTCTTAAAATTACAAGAATTAATATTTCATTAATTTCTCGTCCCTTTTTCCAACCAGTTTTTACAAGTGCATATTGGTTGTTAGAGTCATCAAATTTTGTGACTATTTCGATTGTTTTGCTTTTTGGAATTAAGCTGGCATGGTGGAGAATAACTTGTTTAACAATCTCTCTATGCTCAATGACGTTGTTAGTACTTTCTGGAATATTCATGTTTTATTGGGCGCCTTATGGCATATTGTCAAGCTTAACCTGTTTAATTAGTCCTTGCCGAATTACAAGCTCTAGTAACTCGCTTCTAGTAATTCCTAGTTCTTCAGAAACAGCATCCAACTCCGCAGAAGCTGTCTCAGTAAGCATTATTTGATACCTTTGCTTACTCTCACCATATTTGTCTTTTTCTGTTCGTTTAGGTCTTGGCATAATCTTTACATACATACATAAACATCTCAACATTCATTTTGACAAATTTTTTGCCAACATAAAATACATATTTACACATTTACATATTTATGTATATAATCAAGATAAGTTTGGGCGGCGCCCCTTCCGGCAAGAATAGACGACCGCCCAAATGTCCAACCCTAAGTAAGGAAGAACAATTATATGATGGCACAATCAAGATACCCTGAAGCAGACGAGCAAGGAATTGTTTTATTAGATAAAGCAAGCGAACCAAGTCGTGAAACGCTTAAACACCTGATTATTGGTTCACCAAAAGCAGTTAAAAGCACGATTAATTCGTTACAAGTTCTGGGTTATGCACAAGTTAGCGACTGGAGTCAGTTAATACCAACCGCAAACCCTGGTGAGGTGATGAGTATTTTGAGCCGTAATATTATGGTTCAATAACATTTTTGAGGCGACGTGAAGCGCATCCATAAAATTCGTGCGTTGTAGAGACGCGATTAAATCGCGTCTCTACGGATATAATTTTTTACAACCAATATAGGAATGCTATAGAAATTACGGTGAATTTTAGCCCCCGAAATTATCGGGGGGTTGGGGGATTAAAGGCAAAGTTAAAGTAAATGCTGTTTGACCATCTGCTGTTTCTTCAAGGATAAGGGCGCCATGATGCGCGCGCATTATTTCGCGTGCTAAACTTAATCCTAATCCGATACCTTCTACTTTACGAGTTCGAGCGGGGTCTGCGCGGTAAAAGCGGTCGAATATGCGTGTGCGTTCATTAAGTGGTATGTTTTTGGAGGCATTGGTTATTGTGATGTGGAGGTTTGTTTGAGTTGCCTCTGCAGAAATTTTTATCCAGCCATTATCTAGGTTATATTTGATTGCGTTGCTGAGTAGGTTTTGTAGAACTTGAACGAGAAGGTCGCTGTCGGCTTTTACTTGTAATTTGTTGTTAGGTATATGAGTTTCTAAAGTTAAATGAGGAGCTAGTAGTTCTATATCTTCGACCATTTCCATTAGTAGCTTATATATATCTACGTCAACTAAGTACAAGCTCATTTGTCCTGCATCTGCGAGAGATAACAATAATAGTTTCCGTACAATACCACTCAAGCGGCGGACTTCTTCTAATAAGTTACTTAAGTGTTGCTGTACTTCGCTACCTGTTTCGACTTGTTGTAGTGTTTGTTCGAGTGTACCTTGTAATATAGTTAATGGAGTTTTTAATTCGTGAGCTGCGTCTGCACTAAAACGTGAGGCTTGTAGAAAGCTGCGCTCTAAACGTTCTAGCATTTGGTTAAATACTTGAATTAACTCTACAAACTCTATATCTAGGGTATTAAATGCGACTCTTTGATTGAGTCCTTGAACTGTCACTTGTTGAATGGCGCCTGTTAATTCCCGAATTGGACGCAGTGTACGACCAGAAACAAACCAAGCTCCAAAAGTAATTAGGATAAAAGTTACTGGTATTGTTACTAAAAAGATATTTTGAATTGTAGCTAGTTGTTGATTAACAGCTTGGAGACTAACACCAATTGCAACGCTGGCATTCGGAAAGTTAAGTGCAGTAATTCGCCAAGTTCCTGCTGGAGTTTTTTCTGTTATAAATTGAGGTAGTGGGCGCCTTGCTGGAGGTGGTGCAATGCGTATTATACGTTCACTTAGTGGAGGTCTATTAGGTCTTGGTGGTGGTGGGGGTGCTAACTTTAAGCGCTGTAGCAACAAACTATTTATTTGGGCATCGGCAATTACTTCATCAGATTGATATATTATATTACCATTTGTATCTTTAACTAATAAAGCAATTGGAATTTTTGTATTAGTTTCAAAACTGGTAGTTAAAGAATCTTTATAAAATAGCCATTCTCTATCTGGCAAACGATTTGCTCGCATCAACTGATTAAATAACTGTGCATCAAGACGGCTGATTTGAGCATTATAAATTTGATACCAACAGACGGCGCCAAATCCAACGATTGCGCTTCCTGCCATCGCGACTAGTTAGTTCTATCACCCGTCCATTACAAGTACACGAGCGCGTAATACGGTCAAGCTTCAGCGCTCCTATAGATAGTATATTTTGACGCTCACCAACACTTCGACGCACAACCGCATGTATTCTCGCAGCTAACTCCTCAACAAAAAAGGGTTTCGCTATATAATCATCGGCGCCTAAATTCAACCCTTGTAAACGGTCATCGAGTTCATTGCGAGCAGTAAGTAAAATTACTGGCGTATTATTATTTTGGCGCCGTAGCTGCTTTAATATAGATAAACCATCTTTACCCGGCACCATAATATCAAGGATAATCACATCATACTCATAAGACCACCTAGTATACGGGAAACTCAGTTGGCTTTAGCCCTGAGAGGAAAGCGACCCAAGCGATTTTAATCGCATTGAATCTTAAATTATTTTGAGTATGAGTAACCATCTTTTTTATGAACAGTTTTGCAATGTTTGTATGAGATTCCTTGTACTAAACCTGTTTTGGTCGAGATGTTGAAACTACCAGTATAACGTGTTGCAATTCGACCAATATAAACACCAACTTTCTTACCTGTTTTAACGACAGCTTTTACTATGTCACCAGTTTGAAAACCATGTACAAACTTGATTCGTGGCACATACCTTGTCGGAAACCCGTGTTTGTCAGTTCTACACATTTGTCTCGTTCCATGACCTTTTGCAGCTATTAACAATGGCTTAACTCCTTTAATATTTAATATTGGTGTTCCCAACCCAACACACGCAGCATCAATCCAATGAGTCTTTTCCAAACCTTGTTGAATACGGTTGAATTTAGTCAATCCCCCGCTACCAGTTTCGACAGGTAAGTTAGTTGCTTTTAATGCATTCAGTAATGTAAATCTGGTAGTATTTACTGCTGCTGCCGACTCTAAAGGCTTTTTAGCTTGTTTGAGTATCGACTCTAGCTTTTTAGTATCTTTTTTCAAAAAATCTTTGATGTCTTGAGTTCCTTTCTTTAAGTTACATTTCTCACAGCTTAAGGTTAGGTTCGATATTGAATTAGAACCACCCTTTGAACGTGGGTTAATATGCTCTACTTGAAGTGGAACATCTTTAATTCCACAATATGCACATTGTCTATCCCATTTCTCAAGTAAATACTCCCTAGTCTCGTAACCAGCAAGAGTACCCTGTTGATACTCCTTACCTTGAATATCTGGGTTCTGCATTATTTGCATATCAAATTTAACTAATTCCTGACTAATAGAATCAATCAATGATAGCTTTTGTAAACGTTTTACCCATGTCAAAATATTCTCAACTCGACTTTGAAGACTTGGAGGTATCCATCCTTCGTTACGCTTGCGGTTATTAAATCTTGGGGCACGATAACGAGTTTTGCGGTTTCTGCGACCCCGGCGTAATTGTCTACGCGAAGTCAAAGCATCTCTAATTTGAAAACCTCTATGCTGTAGTTCCGCCGCAAAAATAACTTCACCAGTTGCATCGTTTACTAATACAAACCCCGTAGTTTTTGCACCTGGGTCAATCTTAATTCTTAGTGGTTGAACTTCAGCGTGACTGCTCGCATCTTTGAGAATTAACGTGAATGGAAAACGTTTCAAAATTGCAGCTTTTTTATTTTTTAATAGCTGTCTAGCTTGTGCTGGATGAATGGGATTAAGCGGCTTTTTGTTTGTATCAAGTAAAAAGATTTTGGACATAAGTCCCTCCATTTCTGGGTAATGTTAGCTTCGGTAATGTTATTAGTCGGTACTATCCAAAGGACACTTTCTTAACTCAATATGAATGTTTAATCCTTTGGTTCTAGAGCAGGAAACTAGCTTCGCATTTCCTGGTAGGTCTTTAACTCTTACTAATAACGTAGTATCCGGAGATACTCAACCTGGTCAACTAATCCTAAAAAGTAGAGACTTCAAGCTATTGCTGGAAGCTCAGTCCCTTCAGGGCTGAGTCGTTGACCCTCCGATTCTGCTTCTTCTGGGATAAAGACAATTACTTCAACGCGACTGTTCTTCGGAGTTCTTATAGGGCTATCTAACGTCAGTTGCCCATGTTCATCAATGTTTGCCATCACTTTGATTGCTTTCATTGGTTCTTCAAATTCCTATAATATAATGGTTCGCGGCGCCTGTTCATTTTAAGTTTACACAAATTTTTGGGTTATTTGTTTAAAAGGGTTGTAATTTTGTTTAGCAGACGAGACATTTCGATTGGTTTTGTATCATATTCATCACACCCACTGTTAAGTGCTTTTTCTCTATCGCCTGACATTGCATGTGCTGTTAGGGCTATTATTGGGATATGCTTTGTTTTATTATTGGCTTTTAATTGTTTTGTCGCTTCCCATCCATCTAATACAGGTAGACTCATGTCCATTAAGATAATATCAGGATATGTACTATTAGCGATTGATATGCCTTCTTGTCCGTCAACTGCAATTAGAACTTCGTAACCTAAACGCTTTAAACGACGTGATAGCATGTCTCGGTTCATTTCGTTATCTTCGACTAGTAATACTGTTGGTGTGGTTTTAGCTTGCTTATCTTGGTTATCTTGGTAATAATTTGGTTGGGTAACTGCTACTTCTTGCGCGCGTTTGGTTTGGTTAATTTCCATTCGTAGTTCTTCGAGTTCACGCTTTAATGCTGCTTCAGAAAGTTTGCGCTGGGTAATATCTTCTACTATTCCTTCGTAATATAGTGTGTTTCCATTTGCATCACGTACTACCCGCGCGCTTTCTGAAAGCCAAATTGTTTGTCCGTTGTATTTATATACTTGATATTCAACTCCTGTGACTTGTCCTTGTACTTCGAGTAAATAATGAAATTGTTGGCGCTGCTCAATATCTACATATAATTTATAATTGAGTGTATTAACCGTTTCTATCATCTTGATTGGATTATCAAAACCATAAATCATTGCCATTGCTTTATTTACAAATACAATCTGCCCGTCAGGTGTTGATTGATATATACCTTGTAATGCATTGTCAAATATACTTCGGTAACTTTGTTCAGCGATACGTAACTCATCTTCTGCACGCTTGCGGTCACTAATATCACACAATACAGTTAAAATTGTTTGTTCTGAGTTATAGGTTAACGGTTGTAGCGATGCTATCACCCATAGCTGTGTACCATTAGCATTCATAACCAGAAATTCTCTATTTATAATCGCTTCGTTTCTTTGCAAAACTGTGATAATCTCACTATAATCTTCATGTGATAAGAAACTTTGAATGTGGCGGTTGCATAACTGTGCTACTGGTAAAGCAAAGGTTGCAGCAGCAGTTGTATTTGCATAAATTATTAAACCATCACTCAGTCGAGATATCATCACGGGAACTAAAGCAGCATCCATTAATTGCGGCGCCTGCACTACTTGCTGTTCGCGTAATCGTTTTTTCTCTAAGCAAGCAGTAATCTTCGCACGTAGTAAAACAGGTTTAAATGGTTTAGATAAATAGTCATCTGCTCCCATTTCAACACACCGCACTACACTATCAATTTCATCTAGGGCAGAAATCATGATAACGGGTATATTCTGCCAATTTGGATCAATTTTTAGTTGAGCTAGTACTTCCAACCCACTCATTCCTGGCATAACGATATCGAGTAGTATTAAATCATATGGGATTACTTGCAAAATTTGTAATGCTTGTTGTCCACTTGTGGCTACTGCTACTGTATATCCTTGCCTTTCAAGTTGTCTTGATAGTAAATCGCAGTTTGTCTCATTATCGTCGATAATAAGAATCATTCCAGACAACTTAGCAGACGATGTAACTGAATTATTTTGACTCAGCAAATGCATCGTATCGGCAGCAGTTTGTATTAATGCTGAGGTGCTATTTGATTCAATATGCTCGATATCAATTGCTTTTAACTGCTGTTGCGCTAAGTTTACAATATCATTTACCATGCTCAACAGTTTTTGGGCAGCAATGTTAATATGCTCTAAGTCTGGCACAAACAAAGCGTCTGCATCTTCGATTAATAAATCACAATAACCGATGATTGTACTGAGGGGTGTAAGCATCTCAAGACGTATTTTGGCGCCAAAGTCATCAAAACTACGGTCTTGGTTCAACTCAAAGTCAGTAGGGTCAAGAATTTTATTAGCTAATTCAAGCAATTGATTTCCACTCTTTAAAATTTTATCAATATCTCTATATATATCTGTATCTGGCTGTTTTAATTCATCAAGTAATATTTCGCTGTAACCGATAATAGCATTCATCGGCGTACATAATTCGTGACGTAAATGTGAAAATAATGCTTTTTGGATGTGAGGGTTTAATTGAGATATATTTAAATCAAAGGCAGATTCTGAAATTTCAGATTTAGCTTTTTCGATAAAACTTTCAATTTTACCAAGTAAACTGGGAAAATCAATCGGTTTACTTTCATATTCATCACAACCTGTGGAAAGCGCTTTTTCCTTATCACCCTGCATCGAATGTGCTGTTAAGGCAATTATCGGAATTTTGCATGTTCGAGGATTTGCTTTTAACTGTCGGGTAGCTTCCCAACCATCCATCACGGGTAAGTTCATATCCATAAGTATTAAATCTGGCTTTTCTGCCAGAGTTTTAGATACTCCTTCGGCGCCGTGAAGTGCGAAAATAATCTCATAGTCGTGACGAATTAGACGACGAGACAACATATCGCGGTTAACTTCATTATCTTCTACTATCAGTATTTTAGTCATTTTTTTAAAGCATTATTGATTTCGCTCAGGAGGGTTTGACGGTTATAAGAACCTTTTTGGTAAATGCGTTCTATTTGTCCATCTAATCTTTGACGGTCTTCTTGCGTTAAATCTTTAGCTGTTAAGACAATAACAGGTATTGATTGCCATTTATCAACTTTGCGAAGTTCTGTAATAAATTCAAAACCATCCATTTCTGGCATCATTAAATCGAGTAAAATAATGCCTGGTTGCTGATGCTGCATTACTTCAAGTGCAATACGTCCGTTTTCTGCTTCTATGACTTGCCATCCTGCTTTTTGGAGTTGACGACGCATCATGTCACGGTTTGCTGTATTATCTTCGACCACTAATACTGATTGCGGCGCCTGTGGGTTAGAATTGGTATGATATTTTTGCAGCAGCGTGATTAAACGCTCATGATTAACGGGCTTGAGTAAATAATCAGATGCACCAAGCGTCATACCTAAATTTTTATCATCGATAATTGTTGCCATTATCACAGGTATATCCGCACTAACTGGGTCTTGTTTGAGTTGACTTAGTACAGACCAACCGTTCATTTCCGGCATCATCACATCTAATATGATGACATCGGGAGACTCTTTAGCTAGCTTGAGTCCGTCTATTGGGTTGGCAGCAGTTACAACATTATATCCTTCACGTCCAAGGTAACGCTGCATTAAGTCGAGTACTGCTGGGTCATCGTCAATAACTAAAATCGTACCTTGTTTAATTTTGATTGCTTCTTTAACTTTAACTTCTTTTTTAAATTCCCCAGGTTGTACTTGTTCGGGTAAGACAATAGTAAAGGTAGTACCAGTACCAAAAATACTATCAACCTTAATATTACCTCCCATCATTTGGCAGAATTTTTGTGTAATGACTAAACCCAAACCTGTTCCACCATATTTGCGAGTTGTAGAAGCATCTGCTTGTGAAAATGCTTGAAATATATTTGCTTGCTGTTCGGGTGTCATACCTATACCTGTATCAGCAACACTAAAAATAATACTATTGTTCTGCTTTTTCACCGTCAAAGTAATTCTACCGTTTTCAGTAAACTTACTCGCATTGCTTAGTAAGTTAAAAAGACTTTGACGCAATTTTGTAATATCACCATACATGGCGCCGATATTGCGCGGGCAATCTAGAATTAATCTATTAGCACGTTTACTAATTAAAGGACGAATAGTAGCAGCAACGTCATCTATCAATACAGCAATATCAAACGTCTCTAGATAAAGCTCCATTTTACCCGCTTCAATCTTCGACAGGTCAAGAATGCTATTAATCAACTCTAACAAATGCTTACCGGCGCCGTGAATTTTTTGGACATCGGGGACAAGTTCGCTATAGTTAGCATCATGCAATTCTTCAGTCAGCATTTCGCTATAACCAATAATGGCATTAAGAGGAGTGCGAAGCTCATGACTCATATTCGCAAGAAACTGACTTTTAGCACTGTTCGCAGTTTCCGCATCTAACTTCGCGCGTTCAGCTTCTTTCATACTGAGAGCAAGTTGAGAAGTGCGTTCTTCCACAGCTGAACTAAGATTTTGCTCGCGCTCGGCAACTTCATGTGCCATATACTGGAAAGCGCGCGATAATTCTCCTGGTTCATCCGAACGATTAGTCACTTTAGATACTTCGGGGGACTCAAATTGACTTAGTACCTCCGATATTAAAATACCTGAACTTGCTTGTTTGGCTATTCCTGTTAATTGTCGAATCGGTTGAATAACAGTACGCTTGAGTAACCAATTAATCAATAGTACAACTGATGTAAATATAGATACAAATATACCCATACTTAAAAATAAATATTGATTACCGCGCGCGAAAACTTCACCTGCGGGAACATAAACCATTTGAGCAGTAACAATATCATTCAGCTTCCAGCCAAAGCCATTTTTGTCACCATAAGTAGCGATCATACTTTTAGGCGCCCGGTCTGGGGTACTATGACATTCAAGACAGCTAACATCAGTAACTGCAAGCGGTTGTGCAATATAAAATAATTGCTCCCCATTTTTAGCGCGGTATCCGTTTGTACGTTTCACATCCGGCTGTGTACGGAATTGTTCAAGTATTACTTTTTCAAACTCATCAACTTTATCATTCAGGTTAGTTGGATTTAAAGTTGCTTCTTTGTAAATAAAACTATTGTACTCTGGTTTGGTTTTAAAGTTCTCAAATACTTTGTTTGCCGAGAAAGCAGGAACTACTTCAGCAACAAAACGTATTTCAGTTTTTACTTTATCTTGTAACAGCGGTCGAATATTTTTGGCAGTATAATTACGTACAGAATTCATCACCTGCGTCAAGATTTCCGTTTTGGTTGTTACTTCATCCTCCGCTTTGCGACGCATCGCACTCGATAAAGTAAAACCACTAATTATGATTCCACCCAAAAATACAAGTAAAAGCAGTAAAGTAAATTTATTCCCTAGCTTCAGTTTCTGCAGCATAATCAGAACTTTTGTACTATGAAAGTTATATAATATTAGGCTAATTAACTATAGGTGCCACTTTTAGGCAATTATGCAGTTATGAGATATATTTTATAGGACTTACGCTGCGCGGCACATTAAAAGCTTCGGGTGTGTGACGCCTCGGAAAAATTGAGACGTAACGATAAGACTTGTAGCCTTCACGCACCAGCTACCAAAAATATGGTAATCCGAAAACCTTACTGGTGAAGTAAAATTACAAAATATCAGAGCGCCGTTAGTTTAGGGGTTTAGAGATGGCTTGCACAATCAACGTAAATTTACCACAGTTGTCATATGAAATTCTCATAGCACCGTCAACTCTTGACCAGCTTGGGGAGTACATGAGTAAATTAAAACTCGGTAGAAAAGTTTTGATTGTGTCAAATCCTACCGTGTTTAGGCTTTACGGAGAACGTGTTGTTAATTCATTAAAGGCAAATAATTATGAAGTATTTACCTGTATTTTGCCTGATGGAGAAAGCTATAAAAATCTTGACTCTATAAAAGAAATATACGATGCCTGTATAGAAAATCGCTTAGAGCGTTCTTCGACGTTGGTCGCTTTAGGTGGTGGTGTGATAGGAGATATGACGGGGTTTGCTGCTGCAACTTACTTGCGAGGCATTAACTTTGTTCAGGCGCCGACAACACTCCTCGCAATGGTAGACTCATCGATAGGTGGTAAAACAGGTGTTAACCATCCAAAAGGTAAAAACTTAATTGGCGCCTTTTATCAACCACAGTTCGTTTTAATAGACCCAGAAGTACTACAAACATTACCAGAACGCGAATTTAGAGCCGGAATGGCAGAAGTAATTAAATATGGTGTAATATGGGATGCTGACTTTTTTGCGAAAATGGAAGCAAGCACACATTTAGATAGCATAAAAACCATAAACCCCGAACTTTTAGAAACAATAATCAAACTATCGTGTCAAGCAAAAGCTGATGTAGTCGGTCAAGACGAGAGAGAAGCAGGACTACGAGCAATTCTCAACTATGGTCATACAATAGGACATGCAGTCGAAAGCTTGACTGGATATACACAAGTCATGCACGGGGAAGCAGTCGGTATTGGAATGGTGGCAGCAGGAGAAATGGCAGCGTCTTTAGGAATGTGGACAACAGAAGAAACCGAACGACAAAATAATCTAATCGCCAAAGCGGGTTTACAAACACATTTACCAAAAGTAAATATAGACGACATTATTACAGCAATACAAATCGATAAAAAAGTTAGAGACGGCAAAGTTAGATTTATCTTACCTACGCAAATAGGCAAAGTCGAAATTACCGATGAAGTTCCAACAGACACGATACGCAGCGTCCTTAACAAAATGTAATTAGACCATGATGATCGCCCTAACCTCCCGCGTGGAAGGCTACGGTGTACACACATCTTTAATAACCCTCTTTTTTCCCCCCCTTTGTGCCCTTTGTGTTCAAAGTGGTTTATCTCTTTAAAGAACCACGCTCGTCACAAAGGACACAAAGAAAGAGAAGAAAGAAAAAAAAGAGACTTGTGTGCACACGGTAGCGCGTGTCAGGGGGGACAAGATTCAAATGTTGGAGGAAAACTTGGAAAATAAGATTCGTCAACGCTTTCGTAATTTTAGAACTAAACAATTTCAAAAGGTTGACCCTCAACAAATAGAAAACGAATTATCTGATGAATCAAGTTTGGATTTATCTTACCTGGCTTTAGTTGTAAGTTCATGCGCTATTGCGAGTTTTGGCTTATTATCTAATAGTGCCGCTGTTATCATCGGCGCCATGATTATTGCTCCTTTAATGCTACCAATTCGTGGTTTAGCTTTCGGCGCCTTACAAGGAAATATCATTTTATTTCGTAAAGCTTTATTATCTTTGTGTGTAGGTACTCTGCTGGCAGTTATAATTTCTTATTCCTTGGGAGAGCTTGTAGGTCTTCCTACTTATGGTAGTGAAATATTAGCCCGCTCTAGCCCTAATTTATTAGACTTAGGAATTGCTATAGCAGCAGGTGGTATAAGCGGATACGCGAAACTTGAGCCAAAAATATCAGGTAGCTTGGCGGGTACAGCTATTGCTGTTGCTCTAATGCCTCCAATATGTGTAATAGGTTTAGGATTAGCACAATTGAACTGGTCGCTTAGTATAGGAGCAACACTCCTTTATTTAACGAACCTGCTAGGTATTGCACTATCATGTATGCTGACATTTTTAATAGCAGGTTACACCTCAATTAAACGCGCGCGAAAACCTCTGTTCTGGACTGTTGCTTTAACAACAATCCTTTTAATTCCTTTGGGTATAAGTTTTACTCGCTTAATTCGACAGGCACAATTAGAAGCCAATGTACGACAAGCATTATTGAATAAAACTGTAACTTTTCAAAGATTAGAATTACTTAAAAGTGAAACTAACTGGTTATCAAATCCACCAGTAATTCGCTTAAATGTGCGAGCTAAAGAAGCCGTGACTCCTAGACAAGTAGAATTATTAGAAGACTTTATTAAAAAGCAAATGGGACGGCCTTTTGTATTAATTTTTGAGGTTGGTCAATTTGAAGAAGTCAAAAGTACTAATTGACATTAAATCATTAATTTTCACTGTACGTAGATAAAACGTTACACTTGCCCATCGCCAGTTATCTATATTTAATTTTAAATATTGGGTCAAGGTGTTCGACTATTTCAGGAGCGCCACCAATCATCATACAGTAGCCTCGCTCCAAATGAAATTTTGAGAGTGCCCGAATACCATAATTTCTAAAAAAATCGTTTGATTTGCGGTGATGGCAATGGGTTTATACAGATAAAATTCTACATATTAGTGGTAGGCGCCTGATTTAACCTTGTCTTTAGTATAGTAATTTAACATGACTTTCGATTAAGGACATTCAAGCCACTCCAAAGATAAGCTTAATACTGTGGTTTAGACAAATATATTGGTGTATAAAGGAATTCCAAAAATTAAATTCTCCCGGAATGTGGAGTATTTTTTATTTGGAAGTCCATAAGCGTCAAAGAAGCATGGTCAAATTAGCATTTAAATACTTGATGTCTTATGACTTCGACAACCCAGCCTGATTATTTTAATAAGTACGAAAATCTAAGCTTCCAGCGCGATGAAAACGGTATTTTGGAAGTTAAGATGCACACAAATGGAGACTCTCTGGTCTTTACGGGAAAAACGCATCGGGAGTTTCCGGATGCCTTTTACGACATTAGTCGTGATCGCGATAACCGAGTGGTTATTCTGACTGGTGCAGGGGATTCCTGGATGGCGCAAATTGATTTCGCTAGTCTGGGTGATGTAACTAATCCCCGTGAGTGGGACAAAACCTTCTGGGAAGGTAGGAAAGTGTTGCAAAACTTGTTAGATATTGAAGTCCCAGTTATTAGCGCGGTAAATGGTCCGGCTCTACTGCATACTGAATACATACTCACAACAGATATTATTCTTGCTTCTGAGAATGCGGTATTTCAAGATATGCCTCACTTAAATGCAGGTATTGTACCGGGCGATGGAGTCCACATTCTATGGCCTCTAGTATTAGGTTCGTCTCGTGGTCGTTATTTTTTGCTGACTCAAGAAACACTCACTGCCCAGCAAGCGCATGAATTGGGAGTTGTCAATGAAGTTTTGCCATCCCACAAGCTTTTAGACCGTGCTTGGGAACTCGCAAAACAGCTTGCCAAGCAACCCACCCTCAATCTTCGCTATACTCGTGTAGCTCTTACCCAACGGATCAAGCGACTGGTCAGTGAAGGAATTGGTTACGGTTTAGCTCTGGAAGGCATTACTGCAACTGATTTACGCAACGGTTAAAATCTTTTTTTGTAAGTTTCATCCTTGCGGTTCAAGCCGCAAGTTATCCACATTCCCGGAGGATTTAGATAAATCATCTGCTTACCATGTTTAATGAAAAGGCTGAAAGCCCCGTAGTAAAAGTCTTAATTCTTTTTGGAATTAAGACTTTTATGTTATTTATAACGGGGATGAAAGCAATTGTGCGATTTTAATCGCATTCGCTATTTTATGTATTAAATCTATGGTGAGTGCATTCCGGTGGGTCGTTAATATAGTCCTGAATAACAGCCGTTGAAACATGCGCCAGTTGTGTCATAAAAATAAGCATTTGTGTGCATAGATGGAAGACGTTCTCAGTGTGGACATTCACGCCTTAAATAACAATCGATAGCGTCCTTTAAAAGCTTTTACAATTTGATTAATCGCTTTCCGTTACGGGGGTACTCTACGAGCAAGTGAACATGGTCGGGTGCAATTTCCATCGCTTTTATAATCCATCCATTCTCGCTGCCAATATCAGTAAGTATGGCTGCGATTATCTTGTTTTAACACTATTCTATCAGCACTTTATTTCTTCGTTTAGGAATCCAAACGTTGAGGTACAGTAGCGCTTCCAAAGCCGTGATTATTATGACGAAAAACTCTATTATCCATTTGCAAAAAAATCTTGACAACTGTTTTATATAATACTATATTTGATAGCATGTCAAGTATAATAACAGTTCAAGGAGGTGAATGATATGGCGGAAAAAAAAAAGAAACCATCCTTCGTTACTGAGTTTGAATTGATAGTAACAAGTCAAGCTGAGAAAGAACTAGATGCTAGATTTAAATCTGGTAGGCATCTTTATAATGCGGTACTGGGTGAGGCAATAATTCGTGTACAACAAGTACCTAATTCTGAGCCATATCAAGAAGCAAAGAAAATAAAGGTTAAAAGTGATGACGACAATAAATTAAGGAATGAACTATTTGCAACTGCACGAAAGCAATTACGCTTTTCTGATTTTGAGTTGCAAGAATTTGCCACCATAACAGCTAAAAGTGCAAAGTGGATTGCGGAGAAATTAGATTCGCACACAATCCAAAAAATAGGGACACGCGCATTCAAAGCAGCAGAACGTGTGTTGTTTGGCAAAGCCAGAAAAGTAAGATTTAAAAGTTTTCATGCATTCCACTCCTTAGAAAGCAAAACTAATGCATCGGGGATTAGATTTTTTGGTGGTAATGATTGCTGCATAAAATGGGGTAAAAACTTAACTATTCCAATCAGATTCCCCAACAAATGGAACGAAGTACTTGAATATGGGTATCGTTCGCCAGTTAAATATTGTCGTATTTTATGGCGAGAAATAAACGGTAAGCGTCGTTGGTATGTACAGCTTATTAATGAAGGCGTGCCGTACAAAGAAACTCCAGCTTATAAACTACATAACAAAGTTAATCCCAATACTGGATTAGTCGGTATTGATTTAAATGTTAGCAATGTAGCTGTAGTTAGTGACGACAAAGCAGGTTTGTTACCATTTGCAGAAAACGTACCCACGTTTGAGCAAGAAATAAAAACATTACAACGTAAAATGGAGCGGTCGCGTCGTGCAACCAATTTAGATAATTACGAACCAGACTTTGAAAAAAGAGTCGGGCGTAATAATAAGCGGAAAAAAGGCAAGGTCAAAAAAGGCTCTCGACGTTGGAGGCAAAGCAATGCGTATAAAAAGTATGCACGGAAAAAGCGCGAATTAGAACGCAAAAAAGCTGCCTACTCTAAATCTAAAAATCGAGGCTTGGCGAATAAAATAGTTCGCGATTTTGGCAATAATATTAAAGCTGAAAAAGTATCAGTTCGTGCTTGGCAACGCCGTTATGGTAAAGCAATATCTGCCAAGTCACCAGGTTTTTTTCAATCTGAATTAGCACGCAAGGCTGAGAGTGCTGGCGGCAAATTCACGACATTTTCTACTAACAAAACCGCGTTATCTCAAACGCATCTTGACGGAACTCGGATGAAGAAGTCATTATCAGAAAGGGTTCATAAAGATGCAAGTGGTTTTGAAATGCAGAGGGATTTATTTTCTGCATATCTTAGTAGATACGTTAATGATAACTCGGAACTCAACGTGTCTCAAGCTCGTAGAGATTGGGAAAGGACGGAGCCGTTCTTAACACAGGCGTGGAGTGAGTTTAAAACTGCAAGTACGAAGACTAGCTCTAAGTCCGGTGGTGTCATTTCCCCCGCAGAGCAGAACTGTGTAAAGACGAAACAGCCTAACCAGATAGCTTTGAATAAGGGCAAAAAGTTAGGAAAAAATGGGATTAGCAATAATTCTGTGGTTTCGCCTGAATCTCCGTGACTTTAGTCCGGAAAAACGGCTCAAAGCATTTGGTTTTTAACTTACATGTTGGGGCAGGTAGGCATATCGTCTCCAATTAATAGCCTCGCAAGACTGGGCAATGCTTCACCGTAGGTTGGATGAATATGAACCGATTGTTCAAGTACCTGCCAAGTTGCTCCCGCTTCCATCAGCGACAAAAAGACGTGAACTAGTTCAGCAGTTTCATATCCAACTAGTGTTGCACCTAAAATCAAGTTCGTGTGCGTGTCGATCACCATGCGGTAAAAGCCCAGATCGTGCCCCCACTCAATGCTACGTGCGATGTGAGCCATCGGCAACGTGACTTCGCGCGCGTTGATGCCCTGTTTCTGAGCTTGCTCTAGGGTCATGCCGACCCGACCCACTTGCGGCTCTGTATAAACAGCGTAGGCAAGAACCCGATCTTGGCGCGTCCGGTGTTCGCCACATAGAATCGCTTTCAATCGGCGATAATCTTCCCAGGCAACATGAGTAAAAGCAGGTTGCTTGGCTACATCCCCAATGGCATAAACACCAGCGCAGGTGGTTTGGAACTGCTCATTGATTTTAACAAAGCCTTGTGCATCTAATTCAACACCTGTTGCAGTACAATTCAATGCCTGAGTATTTGGGTTGCGTCCGATAGCAATCAGCAATGCTTCACCGTCAATTGTCTCATTGTTGTTGAGCGTTAGGGTAAATACGCCGTTGGCATAAGCTACCTGCCGAACGGTCGTGTTGAAATGCAGCCCGATTCCATCTTGCCGAAACGCCTCAGTTAGCACAGCACTCACATCAGACTCTTCTTGAGCCAGCAAGCGATCGCCACGCACAATCAATTCGGTTTGGCTTCCTAATCGCGCCATTCCCTGTCCTAGTTCTAATGCAATATAGCCACCACCTACCACGAGTAAACGTGGCGGGATTTGCTGTAAATCAAAGAAATTTCGGTTTGTTAGATAAGGTGTTCCCCCTAAACCGGGAAAATCAGGAAGAGTAGAAGATGTTCCGGTATTGATGAGAACGATTGGAGCTTGGACTGTCACACCACCCCCTGTTACGGTTCGCTCTCCGGTGAAAGCAGCTTCAGTACATACGATTTTCACTCCAGCACCTTCCAGGCGCCGTTTAACACCTTGGTTAAATTGACTGCGAATTCCGCGCGTGCGCTCCATCACTACAGAAAAATCGACTCTCAACTGCGCGTGTACCCCTAGCTTTGAGGCTTGTCGAGCGCGACCGGCACCATGAGCGGCGGCTAAAAATGCTTTAGACGGAGTACAACCATAGTTCACACAACTGCCACCCAATGCATCACGTTCAAACAGAACGACCTTCTGCCCCGATGATGCAAAGTCAGCCGCAAATGGAACTCCGCCCTGACCGCTACCAATCACAATCACATCTGCTGTTTCCATTGTTACCTCTGTAAATAAGTGAGCAATTGTATCCCGTAAAGGCGTTAAACTTTAGTTAAAAGTTATAAGTGTTGGCGCCGTTCAAATTCTTTAGAAAAAAGTATTGTGATGACGAATCAGGTTTAAGAATTCTTGGCGAGTCTTTTGGTTTTGCATAAACGAACCGACCATAGCACTGGTAACTGTCCACGAACCTGGTTTTTGAACGCCACGCATGACCATACACATGTGACTAGCTTCGATGACAACGGCAACTCCCTGTGGCACTAAAATGGTTTCGATTGCTGTTGCAATTTGGCGCGTCAGTCGCTCTTGCACCTGCAAACGGCGGGAATACATCTCGACAATTCGGGCTAGTTTACTCAGACCGACGACTTTTTGATTGGGTATATAGGCAACGTGAGCTTTACCCATGAATGGTAGCATGTGGTGTTCGCAAAGGCTGAAGATATTGATGTCCCTAACGATAACCATTTCGTTATGACCCTCATCAAAGATAGCATCGTTAATAATCTCTTCTAATGACTGATTGTAGCCACTAGTGAGAAACCGCATTGCTTCAGCAACCCGCTTAGGTGTCTTCTGGAGTCCCTCACGTTCTGGGTCTTCTCCCACACCTATAAGTAGTGTTCTCACAGCATCTATCATGGGGTCGTCAAATTTCTCCTGCTTGTTTTTATCGGTGTCGATCATCATAAAAATATACTTGGGATGTTTAAGTGACTATCATCTGCGCCTAAAAACTTTGGACAAGCGTAACTGGATGTGGTGTTATTGGCAAAAATCTATGTTTATTGTAAATGTTGAAAATCAGTATTAACACGTTGATGTATTCCGCTTCATGCTTCTGTAAACTTCATTGCCACGCCATTCATGCAATAACGCTTACCCGTAGGAAGAGGACCATCATCAAACACATGACCCAAATGCCCACCGCAGCGACGACAATGTACTTCAACCCTGGTCATAAACAATGAGTTGTCTACGGTTGTAGCAACCGCTCCATCAACAGGTTCATAAAAACTTGGCCATCCTGTATGACTGTTGAATTTGGTATTGGATGTAAAAAGTGGTAATTTGCAGGCAGCACATGCATAAGTACCTTTACTATATTGTTTATCAAGAAGGCTACTACCAGCGACTTCAGTTCCATGTTTACGCAACACACGAAACTGTTCGGCTGTTAAAATTTGGCGCCACTCTTCGTTAGTTTTGCTAATTTCAAACTCATTCTTTGCAATTCCCATAACTTTTGACCTTCCTGTAAAATAGTGCGATAACCATGCTGTGCCAACCATTGCTGTACTAGCTTGTAAAAAATACCGTTTTTTCATGATTTGTTTTACCGAGAATGCTAACTAATAGTATGAATTTTTAGCCTTAATTAGCCCTGATAAAATAATTAAAATTTGCTAAGAATGTGTTTCAAAGCATTTTTTAAAAATATGATTGTAGCTCTCCTCTTCTCCTCACATCTAAAGTCGCACAATGAAAAGAGCCGCCAAAAGGGGCAAAGTCCATGAATGAACAGGGTATTGGCTCAAACCCCCAATCTTTTAAGGATTTAATCATCGATTCTTGTGTTCTATCCACGATGACTCGTTTTTCATCTAGCATTAGCATATTCAAGCTAATCCATTTGCTGCACATTGCTCCTGTTATTCCAGAAACAGGATCAGGTTGGGGGGCTATCAGTATATCCCATGATTTGAGAATGCTCGGTAGCCTTTCAACGTCTACATATTCCGGATTAACTAATACTTTACCAGGCGCCAAAGGTAGAAATGTAGAATCTATGTGCATAGGGGTGGGACATTTACTTTCAATTTCGTGAATTGTATACGTTCCGCCTAAATGCCTTCGCAACCATTCAATTCCTAAAGCGTTTGTTACATTACTTTTAGTAACAAATAAGTCTTTGCCGCAACGAATAAAATCTGCGGCATCAAAGACAGGTTCAAATTCGTTGATTATGTAGCGAATTGGTTCACCTAAGATAGGTGGTTGAAAATTATGTTGATAAAGTTCATCAAGTAGCTGCGGTTTTGGTACAGCAGTCCACTTGGCGCCTTTGAGAAAATATTCTTTGAAAAGCGAGCGGTAAGCAAACGCCTCAAAATAGCGTGAGCGCCAAGGCATTGGTGTTTCTATAATCTCATTTCCAATCACCAAAAAGCCATCTCTTGGACAAGCGGTACAAAAACCTTTTGATTTCCAATACGGTGTTTTGTATTGAACAGAGAAATTTGTTAAATCTGGTTGTCTAACGATAACACCTTCGGAATTGAGAATATGAATAAACTCATCTAAAGCCTTTTGGGCACGTTTAATAAGAAAGCTTGGGTATCGATGTCCTGCAAACAAACGGTATAATCTAGCCGTAGAGCGAGGGAGGTTATAAGTAACGATAACGTGATATGGAGGAATGTTAGCTCCCTCTAATCGACCGACAATCACTTCTTCAAGCGGATCCCATTCATTGTAAGAGTTGACGGGGCAAACGTTATTTTCGTTTTTGATAGATGCTTGCATAAATTCGCTCATAGCTTCAATCTGTTTTGTAGTCGCTAGAATCAAAAACCCAGTTGTACTACTATTATTTAACTTCTGCTGCTGGAAATTCAGTTACTTTACCTTTTTTCACTGCTACTACTACATCGTAAGTTGTACAATAGGAAAATGTTACATCATTTTTTTTATTAAAAAGATTGACAACCATTCCAGCTCCTCCAGGTTGAGTACCTAATGGTTCGAGATTTCCGAAGAAAAAACGACGCATTATATCGCCAGTACCAAATTTTCCTTTATTGGCTGCAATCTTTTCGATGTGTTGCTGAGGAGTCATGCCCGTTAAATCTTTCATCTCTTTGCTATTATTTTTATCAACAGGAACAGGTTCTGGTGCAGTACTGCTATTGGTTTTTGCAACAGGAACAGGTTCAGGTGCAGTACTATTATTGGTTTCATTAGCAGGAGCAGAGCAAGCAGTGATGATGCTCGCTAGAAGGATTGTTAGTAAATAATGAGATTTCATTGCGTGTACTCCGGTACTTTAAAAATTACTGCTAACTTCGCTAATTCCAAATTAATCAAACTTAAGATTTGATTAATAATTTCTGACGATTATTAGCATTTGCAGTAGAAGCCTATCTTTTATACTTTCGGTTGTACATGATTAGAATCAATTTCTTGGATAAACTTTACATACAAAAATTTTTAATGTTACAAAATTATAAAATTATAAATATTGTTAATATTGACTTTTGTGCCGCAGCAATATAATATTTAGAAAAATGTTTGACTGAATTTGATAATTTCCTATTTTAGATTGATTCCATGATTCAATAGTAACTATTATGAACAACAGATATTCGTTTATTGGTGGCAATCAGGGTATATGGAGAGTGGTAGATATTCGCGGTGTTTTTGGAATTAGTTTAGAACATGCTGAAAGAGTAAATGTGGTGAATGATGCAGTCGCAGAATTGCCATTAGATAGTTCGTGGATTCTACAAGGTTTTAGTAGTAATATTCGCTATGCTATGCGTAATGAACTCGATGTTCTACAAGCAGTACAACCTGTGCTAAATCGCTCGGAAGCAGTTTCTGCGGTGCTGATTCCGATTAAAAAATCTCTCCAGTGGTGGGAAATGGCACAAGATGAGCGGCGAGCAATTTTTGAGGAAGAGTCTCATCATACAGCTGTTGGTTTGGAGTATCTTCCAGGAGTTGCGCGTCGGTTGCTTCACTGTCGTGATCTCGGAGAACCATTTGATTTTCTCACATGGTTTGAATTCGCACCGGAACACACTAAGGCTTTTGATGAATTATTATTGCGGATGCGTGCAAGCAAAGAATGGGAGTATGTGGAACGTGAGGTTGAAGTTCGCTTAGAGCGGGACTATATTGTCTAATCAGTGAATTTGTACTCATAAATTAAACCTTACATGGCGCCTAGGGTGAGAAATTTGGATTGGAGGATAATTTTTTTCTTGATACGGGTAATTACACCTTCATTTTGTAGTTTAGTTAATGTACGCGATAATACTTCAGGAGTAATTCCAATATCATTAGCGATGTCTTTGAGCGGATGCTCTAAATTGATGATTTTTTGATTAGGAGGAGTAATAACATGTAGGTAATGTAATACGCGGTCGCGCGCAGAGCGCATTCCCCGCAGTTCTAATAGCAGCTTAGTGTAGTGCAAGCGTCGTGCTAACTGCTCTGTAAAAGCTTTCGATAAGTTGACATCATGCTCTAATGCTTGTGAAAATAGCTGCTTGGAAATAGAAATGATTCTTGTTGGGAGTTGAGCAACTGCAGTACAAACATAAACATCGTTAAACAGTGATACTTCTGCAAAATACTCCCCAGGTTTGACTAGGTAATGATTGACAGTTCCACCTGTATTTGTATAATGAACCAGCTTGATACATCCATAATCAACAACGAAAATTGCTTGTGCAAGCTCATTTTGATTAAAAAGAATTTCTCCAACTGCTAAATTTTGATAACTAATTGCAGATTGTAATGCGGATATCTGATTGATTTCAAACTTCATAAATACATGATTAAATTATCTTAGTGATGAAAAGTGGAACTGTAATTAAATAAGCTAGCGCGACTTTTTCCTCGTCTTGAATTGCATGAATGACAGCTTTTTTGTAACTCAATTTGGATAAATTCATGAGCCGCGCGCATTTCATAACAGGTAAGAAATAAGCTCCAGCAGAGAATTCCTACTCCTAATAGGAAAATAAATAACACCAAGTAGGAAACCCATTGAATTGAAGTTGCTCCGGCAACAGCAATCGCCAGCATATCAACTACAAAGATAAGAATAGATAGGTAAATATAAATTAGTACATCGTGCAGGATATGATGATGAACAAACAGCTTAGAAATTAAATGTTCCAAATGATAAACTCGGTCTATGCTGATATTACCATTACCTGCATCGATTTCCTTTAAATTTAGCCACTCATGGTTCAAAGAACGTAGTAAGTCCTCAATGGCTTTGTAGCGCAGTATTAACCCGTTAAGCAAAATCGCGCAGGCGGAAATCAAAACCGCAGGAACAATAATTGTTCCAATTGCTTTGGTAGCCGCTTCAGTTGAAAGCATCATTATTGCCACCCCATACATAAAACTATTTGTGCTAAAGTCTTACAAATGTATAATATATATACTTTGACTCAATCAGAGCTTGTTAAAAAATTAAACTTTGTTAACTTTCACCACACTCGCATCCAAGTTCCTATCAAAAATTATCTTTGGTCTAGATAAAATTCTTAATAACAACAAAAATGAACTAAATTCATTTGGCGTACAGTATTGCTTCCATTGCCCTGGACGACAGAATAACATTTCCACCAAGCTACGGTGCTGTTCTAAAGTGATTGAGTCAAACTGTATTCTAAGAATGGGAAATTGATTTATAAGTCTACTGCTAAGAATTATTCCCTCTAATTGTAAATCTGACTCAAGAATTTCTAAATTAACTTGTTGATTTACAACTAAATTCATTGGAGGTTTTTGAGTAAGAGCAATTTCTGCCCCAATTTCTGATATTATTGTTGTTACACCCCACACCTGCTTTCCATCTAAAGTTAAACAAACCACTCGTCGTAAATCAAACCATTCATATGCATCTGATTTAGGAGCATCGATTAAAATTAATAAAGAAACGGCAAGCAATATCAAGTTATAAGCGCTCCAAATCCAGCCCAAACCAAGACCTTCAACATGTTGCACCAGTTCAGGCGTACTTACTCCTATCGACAATTTCATCAGACACATTCCCAGGTTTCGCCAAAAACTGACAGCAGTGGCAATAAACAAAACAATTAAAGGTAAAGCTAAACTCCAATTAAAATAATATTTATTATTCACCGTACCTTTTGGAGTGACATTGAATCCTTTTGAGAATGGATTTAACATTACTTGAATCACAGTCAGCGCTAGGGGAAAAGCAAATACTAAACTGTAAATTTCTGATAGTATAGCAGAACGCGAACGGGAATTTAACCAAGAAAAAACAGTTATGTTGGCGCCGAAATAAGGCAAAAAATAATACAATGTTTCGGTTTCGGTCGCGTGAATAGGGATAACGTTTAAAAATGAATAAGCTAATGGCATCATCAAAAATCCGACACGAGAAATACTAGTAAACCAATGTAGCAACCCCTCTAAGTGAGCAAGTCTTTGTATTGGTCGCAATCCACGAATTGTTAAAGGGTTAGATTGAATAAAAAAGGCTTGGAGCGTACCTTGTGCCCAGCGCAATCTTTGAGTAGCATGGGCTGAAATATTCTCGGCAGCTAAACCTGCACTTAATTTTTCATCTAAATAAATTAATTTATAACCTTTTGCGGAAAGGCGAATTCCTGTAAAGTAATCTTCGCTCAAAGATTCAGTAACAAAACCTCCTGTTTCTTCTAATGCACTGCGACGCACAACAAAAGAAGTTCCAGCGCAAACCACACTACCCGCTCCATCTTTGATTGGTTGAATTTGGCGATAAAAAACTTCTTCTTCTGGGGTAATAACGTTTTCTAAACCCAAATTGCGAGCAATTGGGTCAGCATTATAAAAGGTTTGAGGTGTTTGTACAAGAGCAACTTTCTCATCTTGAAAAAACCCAATAGTGCGAGTTAAAAAGTTTTTGGTAGGAATAAAATCAGCATCAAAAACTACTATAAATTCACCATTAATCTTAGTAAAAGCATTATTTAAGTTACCTGCTTTTGCATGAAGATTATCAGCCCGCGTTAAATAATTACACCCTAATTCTTCTGCTAATGCTTTCATTTCTGGGCGCCGGGTATCATCTAGCAGATATATTTTTTTGTTGGTATAATCTAAAGCTTGGCAACCAATAATTGTCCGACGTAGAATAAATACAGGTTCATTGTAAGTTGGTATCAAAATATCAACGTTGGGAGTAAAATTATTATGAATAGCAGCTAAGGAATTTTCCGAAGCTTCTTGGCGACGGTCTTTGACGCTTAACATTAAAAAGAGTTGGATAGTGCTACTAATCAAAATAATCATTTCTAGGAAAAATAATCCTAGGCTAAAAACGCCATTTAGAGGAGTTGAAACATTTAGAGTGGTAAAAATTCGCCATGTTAAATAGCGTCCAGTTAAAAAAATCAGCATCCCTATTACCAACCATCGCGACCAAACACGAGGTTGGGGGGAAATTTTTTTAACTAATAGTAATGCTATAAAAACTGCAACAGTAGGTACTAGTAAATATTTTACTGCTACCATTGGTACTGCTAACCACATTGGTGGTTTTTGCTCGAAAGCATTTATTTGGGAAAAAATTCTGTTAATTGTACCTTCACCATTAAACCATGCTAAAACGATAATGGCAGATAAGGCAACAATGGCTAATATAACTAATGTTGCCGTGCGGAATTTAAATAAATGTTTACTTTCGATACGATGAGAGTCTTTTTTGTCGTGTGTAATTCTCATTTTGTTTTGCCTAAGAATAATTATTAGCTAGCTATATGACCGTGTACTTTATCTCGGTATCTTCGTAACGTACTGAGAGCTTGTTTTTCTAGCTGTCGCACTCGTTCGCGGCTAATTCCTATACGTAGACTAACCTGTGCTAAAGATAGTTCTTTTTCATTAATTAAACCAAAGCGTAAACTCAAAATTTCCCGTTGTAAAGGAGGTAGCATTAATAACAGTTTATCAATATCTTGGCATAAAAATTCCTGGTCTGCATCTAGTTTAGTATCAAGTTTTTCATCTTTTAATGTATCTTCCAGTACAGTATCTTTATCTGAGCTAATCCGTGTATCTAAAGATAAAGGTTGGCGAGCCATTAGCAGACAATCTCGAATTTGTTGAGGGTCTAAAGATAATGCTTGAGCGATTTCTGTTACATTTGGGGTGCGACTTAGTTTTTGAGACAATTCTCGCTGAACGCGCTTAATTTTATTTAATTTCTCTGTGATGTGGACGGGTAAACGAATGATGCGTCCTTGTTGAGAAATTGCTCTTGTGATAGCTTGACGAATCCACCAATAACCATAGGTCGAAAATTTATAACCAAGAGTCGGGTCAAATTTTTCTACCCCCCGTTCTAATCCTAGCGTTCCTTCCTGAATTAAATCTAAAAATTCCACATTCCGTTTTAGGTATTTCTTAGCGATAGAAACTACTAATCTTAAATTAGCTTGAATCATTGCCTGCTTGGCAATATGTCCTTGACTTAGTTGTTCTAAAAGTGTTTCTTCACTCAACTGCATTCTATTAGCCCATGCTAAATTTGTAGGCTCATGCTTTAATTCAAATTCTAATTTTTCCTTAGCTTCGAGCAAAACCATCATCTGCTGAACTTGTTTCGCATAAAATACTTCTTGCTCAATAGTCAATAATGGTATACGTCCAATCTCACAAAGAAAAGTTTTAACAATATCATTTGAATGGTGGTATTTTTCTTTTTGATTGCTAGTTACATTAGTTTTGATATTTGGGTTATTCATGCTTAACTTAGCCTCCTAATCCGATTATTATCAGCTTATTAACTGAGAATTTGCTGAGAACATTCTAAGTTTTCATTTAAAAAACAAATATTTTTTCTTAGATTTAATGTGATATGATTTTTGTACTAAAAAATAGATAATATTTTATTGGCATTCTGTAGTATCTAAGTTATAACCAGCACTCAGTAGAGTATTTCTTATTTGTTCTTGCTGATGAGGTGTACCTAGAAACAGAAGCGCGTATTTTCCTGCTTGTATAGCTTGTTCACAAAATATGGCTTTGTGATGAGCAAACTTTAATTTTCCCACCATTGTCCCTACGATTCCCCCTGCTGCAAGACCGCCAACTTCGCCAGCAATTAAGCCAGCAATTGGTCCTGCCATAAAAACGGCGCCGAGTCCGGGTATTGATAAAACACTACTTCCGACCAATAAACCAAGCAGTCCACCAAAAACTGCTCCGACTTGTCCAACGTGTGAGGCGCCGCTTATGGCTGTTTGCTGCCAACTGACAAAATCGGGGCTAGATTGTTCTTTTCCTACGATTGAAAATTGACTCAATGGAAACCCAGCTTTGTATACTTCTCCTATAGCTTTATCTAACTCAGTGTGGGTGTCAAAAAATCCAATTAATGCATGTTTCATATTTTTATCTACTTTCGCTTTCTTTGTCTTTCTATAATTATGTGGAAAACCTAACCCCCCAACCCCCTTCCCTTGTAGGGAAGGGGAAGTACATTTGCTCACCCTCTTTTCGTAGGAGAGGGGTCGGGGGAGAGGTTATCAACATGCCCTAAAAAGTTAGAATACTGATATGTTGGGTTATGCTGCCACTACACCCAACCTACACATAAATTAGTTACCAGTATTAAATGCCAAAAATTGGCTATCAACTGCATTTATATATTCTTGATCATTTAACATATCTGCCGATAGCATATAATGTTCAATTCCAGCTTTCACTAAATCTCTAGCAGTAATTTTCTTTTGCCTATATTCAGAGATAAAAGTTGCAAAACTAGGAATACCTTGCTTTGTAAAATATCCTTGATAGCTTAAATTAACAAGATGGAAAGGAGTCAAATGAGGCGAAATACTGTTAGGAGTTTTGCTTGGTGCAGTTTGAGTTACAGATTCTTGTTTATTATGTCTTGTTTGCGCGTTGGCTGGATTGCTAGCTGCAAATATTAACATTGCAGATAGAACAGATAAACTGGTTGGAATTAAACGTTTCATAATTTTTAACCTCGTTGGATATTGTGGATATTTCTGTTGTATGTATTCAGGGTTACTACTTAAGTTCGACAGCTTGGCACAGAATTACTCCATACCACCGATTTTTATCTGTCCAAATTTTCAGTGTTTTTAGTCCCTGTAACTCAAGTTCGTTTTGAAGAATTGTCAAATCAAACTTGCGAGAAATTTCAGTGAGGATGCTTTCTCCAGCTTCAAAGAAAACATTTAGATTTAGAGTATCTAGGGATACCCGATGAGTTTCAAGGCAATGAAGATACATCTCAATCTGATTATTCGCTTGATTATAAATTGCTTCATGTCTAAATAAATTTAAGTTAAAATTACTTTGAAAACGCCAATTTAAATGGGATAAAATATTTAAATTAAAGGCAGCAGTTATTGATTTGCTGTCATTATATGCTGCTTCTAAAATTTTTATATCTTTTTGTAAATCAATGCCGATAAGAAAATAGTCACTTGGTTTTAAAGTATGAGCTATTCGCCTTAAAAAGCTATTGCACTCTTGTGCTGTAAAATTTCCAATAGAACTTCCTAGGAAAAAAATCATCCTTGATGGCACGATAACCGATTCGAGTATGGCTAAAGCTTGTTCGTAACTTCCGATTAAACCTTCAATTAATAAATCAGGATACTTTTTTTGTAAATTTAGTATACTTGTTTTAATAATTCCTCCACTAACATCAATCGGTATATATTTACATTTATCTGATATTTTTTGGTAAGCATTTAATAAAAACTGGGTTTTTGTAGAACTGCCGCTGCCTAATTCTACTAGTTCACAAGCACCCGTTATTTGAGCTACTTCATCAGCACATTGGCGTAAAATTGATGTTTCTGTTCGTGTTGGGTAATATTCTGGTAGCTCACAGATTTTTTGAAATATTTCAGACCCAATATCGTCATAAAAATATTTCGATGGTAAAGTTTTTGGAACTTGATTTAAGCCTCTAATAATATCTTTGCCATCAATATTTAAATTATTTAAACATTGATTGTCTTGCCCCAAAACTTTTATAAATTTTGTTCGCATTATATAACTTTTCCTGATAACATTTAAAGGGCTAAAATAACTTTAGAAGTACGAGGTTTGGAAATACATATCAAGGCAGAGCCAGGTTCAATGGCTGCTGTCGGCGCCTGTTGATAAGCAACTTCTCCCTCTAGGATTTTGCACATGCAAGTGCCGCAAATACCCGAACGGCAGCTAAAAGGTGGATAAATATTATTTGCTTCTGCAAATTCCAGCAAAGTACCATCATCTATAGTCCAGGTCAGTTCGCGACTGGATTCGGCGAATACAATTTGCGATAAAGCAATACCCTTATCGGTTGCAGCAATTTGAGGTTGCTCAATAGAATTACTAACGACGCGCTCGAAGGATTCATAAAAAACCTGGTTATCGGGAACTCCCCACATTTTCAATCCAGACCGTAGAGATTCCATAAAGGATGGTGAACCACAAAGGAAAAATTCTGCCTCTTTAGCTACCAGTTGCTTGATTTTTTGGCTATCTATATAACCTTCGCTGTGGTAAAAGCCATTATCTTCTGGTCGAGGACGACTGTAAGCAAAGTGTACATGCATGTTGGGATGCTTTTGAGCCAAAGCTAATATATCATCTCGAAAGGCATGGGATAGTCCATTTCTGGTTCCGTGTACAAACCAGATAGGGCGATTGGGATTGAGATAACAGCAGGCAATCGCCATACTAATCATGGGTGTAATTCCCACGCCATTGCTAATTAGCACAGCAGGGAGAGACTTATGAACATCAATTACAAAATTACCGCTGGGTGGTCTAACAGCAATTACCGAACCTTCGCCAATATGATCGTGAAGATAGTTAGAAACAATCCCTGCCATCACGTTTAGTCCGGACGGTGCGGGTTCTCTTTTGATCGATAGACGATAATATGCGACAGGAATGGGATAGTCCGACAGCGAATAAGTACGAATAACAGGCTTTTCTTGTCCGGGAATATTAAGTTTTAGCGTCAGAAATTGACCAGGTTCAAACTGTGACAATTCCCCCCTATCTTGGGGTTCCAAATAGAAGGAAATGATTTCTTCGCTCTCTTTTACTTTATGGGCGACGATGAAATTTCGCCAACCTTTCCAGTGTTCCTTCCCAGTTGGCTGTGGGTCTATTTTTATTTGTTCATTATCAAGACCTGACTGGCTTTGTCGCTTCTGAATTAGCCCAACTGCCCCTCCCCCAACTAACCCTAACAGAGCAGCTGACACTCCCCAACGATTTGCCGCGCGTTCTTTAGGACTTAGTAGACCAATCATTACACCGCTCACGAGGGTAGCAATAGCAAAGCCTGCTCCTGCATATTTCGCACTTTCCAAAAAAATATTATTTGCATTATTTGCTGTTGCTCTCATATTTAACCTCCTTTAAAAATTTCACTTAACCAGGAGCTAGCAGTTACTTTGGACAGCCCTTAAGCACAAAGTCGCATTTGCCGCTGATAAAAGCCTCCTGCCAACTTAGAGGAATTTCGAGCAAATCTCTGGCGCCAAGAGATGCCTGGACAATGAACAACACTAAAGCTATTGTGTTGAGTATGATATGAACATTGCGCCAGCGATTCTTCCGATCCTGGTAGATGTCCGGCACAATCGCTACAGAGAAAATCATAAGCATTGTCAGTACTATGCCGTAATAGTAGTGGGAAATATACCATTCGTTCGTCCGGCGAAATACTTCTTTTTGACTGCCTAAGATTATCACGCCCATTCCCGTAAGGGTGGCAAATATACCCCGCCACAGCTTTGGTTTTGCTTGGTAAAGCAGAATCAAAGAGACGATTGTAGCTAAAAACATAAACGATAAGAGAACGTATCGTAGTGGTTCTTTACTAAATCCTCCTTTGAACACCATTGTCGAAAAGATAGAATTACCAAGTCCTAACAGAGATAGCCCAACTACAACCGAACTAAACCAGCGTCCCAAGCGCAAATGCTCAGTCCCTACGCTCGTTTGAATTGCGTTCCGTTCTCCGCTCGCAGTTTTAAGGCGCCGTTGACGAGTTTGCCAAGCCAGTCGCGCGATTAACCCCAGCATTGGAAAACCCACGACAATGGCAAGTGCTGGATGCAAAAGGATATAATAATCTTCGAGGTTAAGAGTCATAAGTTACCTCACACTTACTTTAAAAAATCAACATAACTTCCGAACTACTTAACTATGAGTAAGTTAGTGTTAAGGGGATTTCTGCTTCATACGCTCCCCCTATACTTTCGGTCTACTTTACTTCGTTAGCAGGGAAATTCTTAATCTTGCCTTTCTTCATTGCCACAACTACGTCATAGGTAGAGCAGTAGGAAAATGTCATGTCATTAGCCTTGTTATAAAGGTTTACAACCATACCTGCCCCACCAGGTTGGACACCGAGTGGTTCTAAATCGCCAAAGAAGAAGCGACGCAAAGCATCTCCACTGCCAAACTGACCTTTTTCTTTAGCAAGTAAGTCTAATTTCTGCGAGATGCTTAACCCAGTTACATCTTTCATAGACTGGGCTTGAACCTGTCCACTATAAGGATTAATTATTTGATTTGGTAGTCCAGAAACGCTAGCTATACAACCTAGAGCTACAGTCATAATCGCAACTTTTTTCACCGTTCAACTCCTCGATTAGTAAGTCATTAATTGGAAATAAACAACAATGGAAGACCTCGACATTAATAGCTAAGGACTTTATTAGTTAATGTAAGTTTAGGCCTCAACAGCGTTGAGAGTCACATTCCTGAAAGATAGTCTTAATACTGACCGGGGGTAATGATAATCAGCTTTCTTTACAGGTAGTTTCTGAACTAGACTTGCGATCAGGTAATCGAGCAAATAAACCAGTGGTGCTTTATGAGTAGTCAACAAATTTACAATTAGGCGAGCGCTTTGTGGATATTGAATTGCCGAACCATGAAAATAAACGCCGTATTGCTTGGCAATTTCACTCAACCCAGCCTTATGGATTACCATACAGGCTTTACAGATGGCTATCCCCTTATTGTTGTCTTTTATCGTGGCTTTTTTTGTCCGCGAGATCGTCAGCAAATGAGCGCAGTTAGTACTATTTCAAAACGAATTGGCAATTAATTATGCCAGATTAGTAACGATTAGCGTTGATCCACCAATGGTACAAGCTGCCTTCCGGGCAGGGTTAGGAGCGCAGTGGTCATTTTTGTGTGATGAGAAGCGCGAACTCATAACAAAAATTAATATTTTGGATAGCACAGAAGGAGAGTATGCTTATCGCGCGCAACCTTATACTTTTATTTTAAGTCCCGATTTAACTATCTACAAAATTTACAACGGTTGGTTCTTCGTTGGGCGACCTACTGTTGAAGAATTGCGGCACGATTTGCGTGCAATAATGGAGACTCGCTCGGATTACCGCTACGAAGCTTATGATACACCCCAAGTTAAACAAGTTCGCGTTCCTCAGCAAGAATGGATTAATGGTGCGCCAGTATTAGGAGCGAATGGACTTTCTGTAGTACAAGGAGTTATACTTTGGTTTGATATCATTACAGGCGATGGCATGAAAAGAGCTGATGTTGAAACGTTTCACAATTGATAATATACCAAAAGAACTGCGAGTTCAGATAGACCGACGGCAATTAGGAGCCTCAGAAATTTTCTTTCAGGAGGGAGACACCGCGCAGGCTATATATTATCTGGAATCTGGGCAAATTCGTTTGCTTAACTATACCCTATCTGGGCAAACTGCTGATCATTACACAGTAATGGCCGGAGAATTTTTTGGTGAAGTTTTGATTGCAAGCGACCAGTGTCTTTGTACTTGTATGGCTGAGGAACCTTCACAGGTGTTAATCATCCCCAAGCAACCTTTTTTGGATGCTCTTCGAGAGTATCCCGATTTGACGCTCGCCTTCCTTGGAGAAGTGGCTTATCGCTTGCATATGACCAAAATCATCATGCGTTTACGAGGAATTCGCTCGGCCCGCGACCGCGTACTGAGCTACCTGCAAATAGTTGCCAAACCGAAGACAAATATTGTTGTTCTCGACCGCTTGCTCAAAGAGATAGCCCGCGACCTGGATTTAACCCCAGAAAGTCTATCTCGCGCTTTAACACAATTAGAGTCAGAAAAAACTATCAGTCGTGTAACAGGGCGGATTATCCTCAATCCTGAAATCAATGGCTGAATATGTAATGTAAATATTTTTGTCAAAATTAACCAAAATTGATTTGAATCAAGCGTTTATACTTTCTGCCTTGGTATAGTTTGACTGGTTTTTCTCAGGAGATGTTTTTTTAACTCGTAAAGTTACTAATCACAATTGCGTTTTGTTTTATACCTGCAATCAATTTACAGGGACTGGCATATTTGTCAAAAAAAAACAGGTGATTTGTTATGAGATATGAGAATACAAAGACAGATGAAACAGTAGAGAGACTTTTCTCAGGGCAGTATGAGGATGTGTTCTCCGCTCAGAGCATTTCCAAAATGGAAATGGAAGTGGCTTATGGGCTGTTGCAGGCAGAGGTGTTGCAACTGCGGCAACGAGAACAACAATTGGAAGAACAACTATCCTTCGCCCGCGAGCAAGAAAAAGCATCACAGCAGTTTGCGGAACAACAAATCAAAGCCAATAATGTTTTGAGACAATCAGCAGAATCAGCAATTAGCTCTGAGCGCAACCGTATAGCCCGAGAAATCCACGATACCCTCGCGCAATCCTTTACCAGCATCCTCATGCGTTTGCAAACTGCCGAACTTTCTCTTCCCAAGGATATTGAGACAGCCCAAACCAATATCTACCATGCCTGCGAACTAGCTCGTTTTGGTCTAGCAGAAGCCCGTCGCTCGGTCTACGCCCTCCGCCCCCAACACTTGGAGGGGAGAAGTTTCCAGGAGGCACTAAAAAAATGTTTGCACTCCATTGTTGCACTTACAGGTATAGAAAGCGAATTTTGCGTTGTGGGTTTGCCCGCGACTCTACCCGTTAACGTGGAGGTTGAACTGTTGCGAATTGCTCAGGAGGCCATTACCAATACCTGCAAACATGCTGCTTCGAGTAAAATCGTGGTGCAACTGATATTCATGCCTCAGAAAGTCCGGTTATTAGTACAGGACAACGGTAGTGGGTTTTCACTCTCCGAATCCACAGCAACAAATGGCTTTGGCTTAATCAGTATGCAAGAGCGTACTCAAAAGATAGGAGCAAAGTTTTCTATATCCAGCCAACTGGGGCAGGGAACCCAAGTGATAATTGAAGTTGAAAGTAGCCAATGATAAATCCTGGAAAGATTCGCATTCTCATTGCTGATGACCACCCATCTATGCGAGAGGGGCTGGCAGCCTTATTGGGGCTACAGCCTGATTTCCAAGTGGTTGCTTTGGCTAAGGACGGTCTGGAGACTATCGCCCTTTACCACGAACACCAACCTGATGTGCTGTTGCTAGACCTCTTCATGCCCGGTATGGAAGGAAGCGAACTAGTTGCTGCTATCCGAGCTGAATTTGCCAGCGCGCGCATTATAATCCTGACCACCTATGATGGCGATGAAGGCATTTATCGCTCCCTTAAAGCTGGAGCTTACGGGTACTTGCTCAAAGACGTTCCCAGCCAGGAACTGTTTGACGGAATTCGCAAAGTAAATGCTGGACAAAAATACCTAATGAACCAAGTTGCCCTAAAATTAACAGAGCGACTCCAGGCAGAAGAATTGACAGAACGAGAACTAGAAGTGTTGGCTTTGATGATCCAGGGTAAAAGCAATTACGAAATCAGTGAAGCGCTGTGTATAGTTGATGGCACTGTAAAGTTTCACGTTCGGAATATCCTACAAAAATTGGGCGTGAGTGATCGTACCCAGGCGATTATTGTTGCCCTCAAGCGCGGTTTTTTTTACCTGTAAATGTTGCCGTGCAGCAGGAAAGAAAAACTCCATTCTTTAAAATATATCTGCGCTATATAGGAGTTTACGCTATCTAACTTTCCAATCATGTTTGACCATCATGCCAAGCAAAAAGCCAATAATTGTCCCAGAAAAATGACCGATAAAGCTAATTTGAGGTGTAGTTAAATCAAGAACTGTTTGCAGCAAAATAATTAACAAAAATTGTCGCAAGTTTTTAGAGGCAATAGCAACTTTATCTCTTGACCAGTCGCGTAAAAATATAGCTACAGAAACACCAACTAAACCCATTATGGCACCAGAAGCACCAACTAGAAATCCTGATTTTGAATAACCATTAACTGACATCAAAGTCACTGTCAGCATTGACCCAAAACCCGTAACTAAATATACAAACAAATATCGTTGTACTCCTAAGATAAATTCTACCAAACGACCAAAGAAATACAGACCGAACATATTCATTGTTAAGTGCAACCAGCCGAAGTGAAGAAATGTTGCGGTAAAAAGGCGCCACCACTCTCCAGCTAATACTTTTTGTGGGACTAATGCACCCAAATTATATAAAGTAATTAAATTCGTACTACCACCAAACGCAATTTCTAAGGCAAATGCTATTAAATTAAATCCTATAATTAAATACGTAGTTTTTGGTTGCCGCTTAATTATGCTTCCTTTGTACCACGCTTCTTGTTGAATTTCTGTAATTATTTGCTCAACAATACCTTCAAATAGGGGGGTTCGTTCGTAAGGCACCATGTTTTTTTGAGATAGGCGCCACTGTGCAGCTTCGCGAATACGTCTATCTTCGCACTCAGTTAGATTTAAAAGTAGCTCGCGCGCTATTTCATAATTTCCCGCTGCTTGTTCGGCAGTAGCTAACCAAAAATCTTTAACAGTTTGAGGGTAAATAGCTAGCGAGTCATTAAATAATTTTGCGACTTGTTCCTTCTCTCCGCAAAATGCCAATACATACATTCTTGCGAGATTGCGCGTTCCTAAGTTAGTTTTTTCTATACTTAACTTAAATTGCTGCCATGCTTCTAACAACCCGTTAACATCACCAATTTCTCCTAAAGAGCGCAGGTACATTAGCAATATATATGATTCTTTAGTCAGTATATCTTTTGTAGTATTTAATTGGAGCCATATCAGTAATTCCGACCAACGAGAATTAATTTGGTAAAGACAAATCGTAGCATATCTGCCAATTGGTGTTGATGATTGGTAACGTTGAAAAATAAGAGTCGCTTCGTCAATCAACCCCTTTTGAGCCATCTCTAGTCCTTTAATTAATTCTGGTTGCTCTCTTAATCCATCTGCTGGGTGTAATAATCGCACAATTTGGGCGATCTTGCTTGCTTGTTGAAATTTATGTTGAGTTAAAAGTCGGTTGACATGAACCATTGCAAAGCTAGGAGCAACTATTAGCACAGCCCATAAGCTTCCACCAATTAACCCTGCTATAGCTGGAGTCAAGTAGGATAATACTGCCGTGATAGCTAAAACAAACCCTGAAGCTACAGTCCAACCTGTAACCAGTCTAGCGGAACTACGAGTTGCATAAAAGATTTGCAAAATACATGATATGCAGACTATCGAAATCAGTAAGCGGTTTATATCCATATAAATAATAACGATTTTACATAGTTCTCTGTGTCTCTGTGGTGAAATATATATATTTTTTTACCTGCCGTCGGCGCAGAGTCCACAGAGACGCAAACAAATTTCTCCCTCAATATTTTATCCACTCCTGAGCGGGCTAGCACTGCCCACCTTACCCTTGCCCTTAAAGGTGCATTCCGGTGAGCTACGCAGATGAGTTATGATGTACCGTTCAGAGGGCGCCTGCAAACAGGTAATTACTAATAAGCAAAGAAGAGACGTTACACCTAACGTCTCTACATTATTTTTATTATGTCTCTGTCAGCCAATAAAATTCATATCCTTGTAGAGTAATGCGACCATCAGATTGCTCTGGCTTTACACCACTATATAAATCAACAAACTTACCATAAGCGTTGAAACCTGTATTTCTTAGTGACTCTAAATCTAAGTCTTGCGGATTTGCATCAAAGTTAGCAACGACTAGCACTTTTTCTGATGGACGTTGATGATTGAAACGAATAAAACATAGTAAACTATCATTTTCTACGTGCAGCAGTTCGCGGTTATTAAAATCAGCAAATGCAGAGATTTCTTTACGGATAGCAATCATTTTTTTCGTAGCAGTGAATACCCTATATTCGACCGTACCTTGTTTTTTGCGTAATTCTGCTCTTTCCCAATCGATTTTAGGGCGATGTACCCAACGATTGTCATTGCTTTTGCTTGGGTCATCAATGTAGCTGTAATCATTGAGTACAGCGATTGCATCACCATTATAAAATAGAGGGATTCCTCCAAAAGATAGAATAATTGCGCCCAGTAATAGAATTCGATTAATTGCAAGGTCAATTAGATACTCATCACCTGTTGAGAGCGCAGATTCTAGTCCAGCTAAAGAAGCTAATGAACCACAAATACGCGCGTCTCCCGTAGCTTCATTAGGCATGAACACCAATCCCTTAGATGATGACCCATCAAACTGACCGCTAAGATAGTCAACTAAAAACTTTCTATGTGACCTTGGTTCATAACCGACTACTTGAATATCGCTATCATCAAAACCAAAACCAATGTCATCATGACAGCGCACATAGTTTAGCCAAGTAGCACGTTCTAATTTGTTAGGCAAACTTTTTATGCCTTGGTAAAGTAGCTTAGTGTTTTTAGTTGCAACTGCATCCCATAATAATGCCATTAAAGTAGCATTATAAGCAATTTCGCATTCTTTAGCGGCAATTGCATCCTCGCCAAAATACTTAATGACTTCAACAGGGGCAACGATCGCTTCGGCGATAAACAATACACCAGGCGCCGTCACTTGACAACAATCTTTCATTAACTGCAAAATTAAATGCGCTTTGCGCTCGTTTTGGCAAGTAGTACCGATTTTTTTCCATAAAAAAGCAACAGCATCGAGTCGGAGAATATCCACACCTTGATTTGCCCAAAACAGAATAATGTCGAGCATTTCAATAAAAACTCTGGGATTGCTGTAATTTAAATCCCACTGATAACTATTGAAAACCGTCATCACCCATTTTTCCATCTCGCCATTCCAAGTAAAATTACCTGGAGCTGTCTCCGGAAAAACTTCTGGCATGTTTTGCTCATACATATCAGGGATTTCTCTGTTTTCAAAAATATAATAGTAATCTTGAAAATTTCGATCTCCCATGATTGCTTTTTTTGCCCATTCATGCTCATCAGAAGTATGATTAAGTACAATGTCTAGAACCAGCAAAATATCGCGCTTTCTAAACTCCTTAGCAATGCGGCGAACATCTTCTAAATCGCCAACTCTATCGTCAATTTGTCTAAAATCACTGATGGCATAGCCTCCATCACTTTTACCCGCAGGACACATCAAAATCGGCATAATATGCACCATATTAATGCCTAACTCTTGAAAATAGCTGATTTTGTTTTCTAAATCTCTAAGGTTGTCCGCAAAACCGTTCGAGTAGAGAGCCATCCCTACCCATTTTTGAGACAAAAACCAATTGTGGTCTTGTTCGCGTTGAATATCCAACCGCTCCAACTCCTCAGAGCGCTCGATATAGCCTTTCGCCATTACTTCAACTAGCCGTAACATTTGCACTTTAAAATCATCACGATGTCCGTATAGTGTAAAAAACAGCGAATGAATAGCGTAAAAGTTCGCACCGAGACGGGTATAAAAGTGCCGCAAATCTTGCCGACGAATTTCTGGCTTTAAATCATCCAGTATAGAATTTAATAGTGAGTGAGAAATTTGTTCGTACATAGTATGAGCTTAAATTATCCTGAAATCCTCTAGTACATAAAAATTGTAGGGTGCGTGAAGCCCATGAAAAATTTTAACGTAGTTATAAAACTTGTAGCCTTCACGCACCAACTCTTGATTAGTAACTCTTTACAAATTAAAAAAATCATAATGCTTAATCGCTTCCAAAATGCCCCAGGCATGGGCGCCCTCGGCAAAATAAACTCGCTCAGTATTGGTTAAGCTTGACAGTTCTTCACGGTGACGATTAGCAATGACCACACCCAGAGTATTGCCACGTAGCATATCTTCATCGCCGCCAGACCCACCGCTAACCAAAACTCTATCTAATGGAATATTCCATTGTTTTGCTACATAGCGTAATGCTTGACCCTTAGAAGCTCTTGCGGGTACAAAGTCGAGGTACTGACCGAATGAGAGCGTTGTATTAGCCAACAATTCTTGTTGCCGCAATAAAGTCAAAATCTCTTCTAATGGTGGTGCGATGTTAGCATCATAATAATAAGAAACCTTAAAGCGACTTTGCTCACTTCTAGGTTGCGGTGTCAAGCCAGGTAATGGAGCGATAATGTCCCGTAATACTTGTGGTGTCCATCCATGCCTTATATGGTGATTCCAAGCAACATCGGCAGTCAATTGGGGGGGGTAATAAATTTCTGTGCCTAAACTGGTAATTAAAATGTCAGGGGTCGGAATATTATGGGTTTTGAAAAGTTTGAGAGCTGAATCAAATCGCCGACCTGTGGCGATCCCAAACAAAAATTCCCGGCGATGTTGGCGAACTACTTGTACGAATTGCGACAATCCCTCAGCATCTCCTAACAAAGTATTATCGATGGAGGTAAAAATAGCCCGTTTTCGATAACTGCCTGCTTTGGGTGGCGGTGTCGGTTTTGATGACGGTTCATGCTGCAATAAAGGTTGAATTTTTCTTAAGTAGGCTTGAGCATGAGCATCCCATGAATAAAACTTAGCGACATTTTTTAAACCATTTTGAGAATATTGCTCCCAAAGCGTCGAATTTTCGAGAATCCTCAGTAAAGCGTCAGCGATTGCGCTTCCATCCAAAGGGTTAACTAGTAAACCATTTTGACAATTGCCAATAATATCTACAGGCCCGCCATTTTCTGTCGCAACCAATGGTAATCCACTTGCCGCAGCTTCTAGTAAGGTTAAACCAAAAGGCTCAGTAAGAGCTGGATTGACAAAAACACCTTTTGAAGCTGCGGCTAATCGATAAATATCCGCCACTTCGCTAGACGTATGATGTTTTGGTAAAGCGACACAGCCATAAAGCTCGTAGCAATCCACCACTAACAGTAATTCGGTTAAAACATCCTTGGCGCCTTCGCTCAATTCTCGAATATCATCCCGATTACCTGCAACAATTACCAAATTTGCTAACTCCTGCAAGCGTGGTGATTGACCATAGGCTTCTAACAGGGTGACAATATTTTTCCGCTCATCAGGGCGCGATAATGCCAAAATTATCGGCTTATCAGGTAGCTTCAGAAACTTATTTAATACTTCCCTAAACTCAATATTTTCACCCCCTGAATAGGGCGGATGAAACTGCTCTAAATCAACTCCTGGTGGAATGACCGCCATTTTGTCGCGTGTGTAACAATCATAAAGCTCGTATTGATCCTCAATTTCATTGTTAGTGCTGGTAATCACCAAATCTGCATTGCTCAAGGTGTCTTCTTCCGCATTAATACGTTGCGGCATGTGATAGCGTTGCTCTATCTCCTCGATTGTCATACCCAATGCCAAGAATCTACGGTACTTATCACGTCCTAAAGAATGCCCTGTGTGTATGAGTGGTAAGCCTGTTAAATTGGAAAGACGTACCCCTACATATCCTGCATCGGCATAGTGGGTATGGATGATATCAGGCAAACGCGGCTGGTCATGTAACCAAGCGAACAAACGGTCAGTAAACACATCAAGATGGCTCCATAATTCTTCTTTGGGAATATAGCCATCAGGACCTGCTTCAATCCGAACTATCTGTACATTTTCGCCTAGAGATTCGGTAGGGGCGCCATAATCGGCATCTACTGCATCATCAACAATCCGCCGCGTAACTAAATCAACACGCTCCACATTCGGCCGAAGAGCCAGGGCTTTAGCTAATTCAACAACATACTTTGTTTGTCCCCCAGTGTCTGCATCACGACCTAATTCTAAATCGCGACCTCGGATCAGCCCATGAATGCTAATTAGTAAAATGTAACAGGGCTTGGTAGTATTTTCGTTAAACATAGTTAACTTTGCTTGGTAGGCGTAAATTGGTTTGCATAGTGTGCGTTAAGTGGTATGACAATATGTTTAATTTTGCATAAGCACTTAAAATCGTTTTATAACTATATAGAATAAATCAATACATAACTATTTGTTCTGTACTATCATCCTCGTCGATTTCTCCCTAGCGTTACCATAGCCACTACCGCACTCCAATTTGCTCGCTGTTCAGGCATTGTACTGAGCAATATTTGATACTATACCAAAGGCATAGTAATTATTCGCCTATCCATTAATAATGATTGATGAGATAGAGCGACCAGACAGCACTATTAAAAATTTACCACAGCGATGCCCAATCTTTTTAAGTTGGATTAGGAAATTGCACCCTCTACGGGTATCAATACTGCTCGGCGTGCGAATATTTGTAGGTTGGGTGGAGGTTCAAGAGAACCCAACAAAGTCTTGAAAATGTTGGGTTTTGTCGAGCCTCGTAAGATAACTTGGTTATTAATACGATAAATAACGTTGTATCTAAAAAATTCAATTGCTACTGAACGGAAAAAGAAATTCTCAGCATATCCAGACATAAATCCTGTTTCATAAGCTTCCTGAGCAGCAGAAATAGCCCAGTAGTCGGCAGGTATATCTCTAAACTCTCCGGTACTTAGCTGTCGAACCAGGTTTTGATTAAAAGCTTTTTGAATCATCGCTGCAAATTTAGCACAACTTACAGGTTGTTCTGGTTTAAAAGTGGCATCAGGAAAACCTGTAATTATATCCTCTGATCTCAAAATATTTTTACCTAAGAAGGATGTGGTAATTTTTTCTTAAAACTTGAATTGTTATTATCGGTTTTTTAGATTGTATTGCGCCGAATATGTTTTTAGATAGATTTAAACATCGCTGTTTTGAGATAGTATCACCATTGCTAGTGATTAAATCAGTAAATAACATGAATGCAGAGATATCCAGAACGTTTAGGATTAAAATCCATCGGTGTTAATCCAAATACGTCACTATACCAACCTAGTTGGATACAATCAAGGATTCACATAGAAAATACCGACTTCAGAAAATCATTAATTTAACATCATCATTATTATTTATGGTAATTTTTGTAATTTGTATGCTATAATAGTTTTTGTATGGCAATATGGCATAATTTTTAACTATCAGTAGCTATAGCAGTCCTAAATAAGAGCGTAAAATTTTAAACCTTTCTTCTTTTTCTTCCTTTGTGTCCTTTGCGCCTTTGTGGTTCGTTATAGAGATTTCATTTTTTACAAATCAATTAGGAATGCTATAGCAAAATAAAAATTAATAGGGCTTGATGTTATTCCTAAAGTATATTATTTTAACTAAGTAATCTATTATTAATTAAGTATCTTCAGTAAGGGTGATTTCAATATGAAAGTTAGCGCGCGTAATTCTCTGAAAGCAAAAATAAAAGCAATTATACCTGGTTCTGTAAATTATGAAGTTATTTTAGAAATCTTACCAGGAGTAGAAGTTACTTCAATTATTACCAAAGACGCAGTAGAATCTTTAAATCTCAAAGAAGGTCAAGATGCTTATGCCCTTGTTAAATCAAGCGATGTGATGATTGGTGTTGACTAAAATAAAATTTTGACCAAAAAAGGTGGGTGAACAGCCCACCATATAACTGCTAATATCAGTTGAATGTAAATAGAAGCAAAAAGAAACCCTCCTTATTAATAAGGAAAGGTGTGAGTCAGATTTACAGATGGTGAGTAACAAAGACCAAGAATCTGAATGTTGTTCTAATTAGTCCTGCATAAATTGTGTCGTTGTTGCCGTCGTGTTCTGGGTTAAAAATTACACCAACAAAGTTAAAACTCATAATATTACCAAAATTATTGGTAAATCAAGTAAAGGTAAATACATACCTTATAAAATATATATTTATACTAGAAAAGCATACCAACCGTATATTAGCTGCATCGTCGGTAACGAAACACACTCCTTATTGATAAGGAGTCCCAAGACTAAAGATAACTATACTGTCATTCCAAAGGAGTTTGACCTATGTTTAATTTTTTTTTGGCTTGTTTTAATTGTTTCCAGAGCTTTTTAATTTGAGTGTAAGCTTCCTCCGGAGATATTTTACCAGATGTTTGCAGTCCGCATATATAGCCGACCTTTTGTGCAAATTCTTGTAAGTTAGAGTTGAAAACTAAATTTTCTGGTGTAAAATTACCACGATACGGATAACGGGGATAAAAGAAATTTGCCTTGCTGATAGTAAAATCATGTTCTTCTGGCATCATTAATCATCCTATATAACAGTAAGCAACGTTCCTATACTGAGTTTATACCAATTTACTTGGTAATTAAGTATATTACCAAGTAAACTGTTAAAGTGTAGCAACAGTTACATTAACGAAAAGTTAATAAGGTTAACCTTGAATTAACACTAATATGTCCATAGTAGTAAAAGTAACAAAGACAGTTAGGGATGAGTAATGATAGTAAGCATGTTTAGAGTTTAAGATTAAGAACAGAATGAACAATTTCTAGCGTTACCTCGGTATTGATGAATCCAGTGACAACTTCTGTAACGTTTTTTTGGTATAGACACCCCGGAGTCAGATTGCTAAGTCAAATTTCTTACAAGTTCCCGCAGTATCTCTGTTTTTGTGCGTTGAGACTGCTGACAGTACTCTTCTAGGAGTTCACGCTCCTCCTCTAACGTTTGAAATGTTATCCACCCTTGTTCTTTTCTTGGCATAAATGTTACCAATTTGATTGGTAAGTTGGTTAAATGTTGGTAAGATACTACCAAGCCTTAATTATACAGAATAAACCTCTGATGAGCTTTTCCATGAACAGAAGACGTTTTTTTGCCTTTTTTGGGGCAGCAGTTATGAGCTTGCTACTTACAGTTAGCTTGCCATTGCTAACGCCCTCTACTGTGGTAGCACAGTCAAACGCCACTCTGCTAGTTTCCGCTGCTGCCTCTTTGAAAGAAGTGTTGGAAGAAGTTAAGACTAATTACCAACAAAGCAGACCTGGCGTAACCGTCAACTATAATTTTGGTGCTTCCGGCGCCCTACTGCAACAAATTCAACAAGGCGCCCCAGCAGATGTTTTCATTTCTGCAGCAAAAAGACAAGTAGATACATTGGAACAAGCAGGACAGCTAGTTTCAGGTACTCGTAAAAACTTAGCTAAAAATCGTCTTGTGTTGATTGTGCCAAGGAATGTTACCAATGTCACCAGTTTCTTTAACCTGACAAGAGATGATATCAGGAAGATTGCTATTGGCGAACCTAGAAGCGTACCTGCGGGACAATATGCGGAACAAGTTCTCAAACAACTAAAAATCTACGATAAAATTAGACCTAAGTTTGTATTTGCGAACAACGTGCGTCAAGTTTTAGCAGCAGTAGAATCTGGAAACGCTGATGCGGGTTTGGTATATCGAACTGATGCTGCAATTTCTAACAAAGTTAAAACTGTTGTTTCGGCTTCAGAGACATATCATGCACCAATTATCTATCCAGCGGCAGTACTCAAGCAGAGTAAAAACCAACAAGCAGCTAGGGAGTTTTTACAGTATTTATCTGAAGACCAAGCTCAAGCTATTTTTAGAAAATACGGCTTTCTTAAGCCTTAAATTTAAGCAAGTGTAATTCTGAGAGCTTCTGCATAGCGGTTCTTCAGACGGCATTATTTATTTCTACATCTGGTTGCATTTTTTATAGATGTTGTAGAGGCGCCTGAATCTTTACCAATTTTTATCAGGGGAGCAAGCTAAAACAGTGTTTGAAAAACAACGCTTTACACTAGGTACAACTTAGTAAGTACGGGTTAACGATAATTTTAACTTAGTTTTAGGATACCCGTAAACCCGTCCAATCCAAAATCTAAATTCTAAATTCTAAATTCTAAAAATGCCACAAGACCTTACCCCGCTTTGGATATCACTCAAAACCTCATTATTAGCAACAGTTATTACTTTCTTTTTGGGTCTTGCTGCTGCTTATTGGATGCTACATTATCAAGGCAAAGGTAAATCTTTTATCGAGGGAATTTTCGTCTCTCCGTTAATTTTACCTCCCACAGTTGTCGGTTTTTTACTGTTGATGTTTTTCGGGAAGTTTGGTCCTGCGGGGCAATTTTTAAACAAATTTGGCGGATTTAGTGTTGTTTTTAACTGGTACGGCGCCGCTATTGCAGCAACGGTGGTATCCTTTCCATTGATGTATCGAACTGCATTAGGCGCCTTAGAGCAAATAGACGAAAATCTGCTATTAGTAGCCAAAACCCTTGGAGCATCCGAAACAACGGTGTTTTGGCGAATTATGATCCCGTTGTCGCTACCAGGTATTTTAGCAGGAACAACCCTAGCATTCGCGCGCGCTCTAGGTGAGTTCGGCGCCACATTAATGCTAGCAGGTAACATTCCTGGGCAAACCCAAACGATGCCTTTAGCTATTTACTTTGCCGTTGAAGGAGGAGCAAATAACGAAGCGTGGTTTTGGTCGCTGGTAATAATGGGTACATCCCTATCTGGTATTGTCGCGGTTAATATTTGGCAGCAATCACAACAAAAAAGGACTCGTAGAAAGGGAGGGCAAGGAAATAGAAGAACTAATAATTTAAAACCCCGTACAGACGTTACATATTGTAGAGACGCGATTAATCGCGTCTCTACATCGGATTCTGGTTTATTTGTAGATATTGAAAAAAACTTTCCAGGCTTTAATTTAACTGTTGGTTTCACTGCCAAGGATGAAGTGTTAGGATTGTTGGGAGGGTCAGGCGCCGGAAAGAGTATGATATTGCGGTGTCTTGCTGGGGTAGAAACACCAACCACAGGTAAGATTATATTGAATGGACGGGTGTTATTTGACTCGACAAAGAAAATTAATATTCCTAGTCGCGAACGGCGTATTGGCTTTTTAGTACAAAATTACGCGCTTTTCCCTCATATGACCGTAGCGCAAAATATCAGTTTCGGTTTGCCAAAAGGATTATCTAAAACAGCAATTAAGCAACAAGTAGAAACTCAACTTCTAACAGTGCAACTAGAAGGGTTAGGAGATAGATATCCGCATCAACTATCCGGTGGTCAACAGCAACGAGTTGCATTAGCAAGAGCATTAGCATCACAACCAGAAGCTTTATTATTAGATGAACCATTTTCTGCTCTTGATACTTATTTGCGAAGTCAGCTAGAACAAGAAATGGTGGAAAGATTAGCGAATTATAACGGCGCCGCCCTATTTGTCACTCATAATATGGAAGAAGCCTATCGAGTTTGTCCACATCTAATGGTGCTAGATAAAGGTTCATCAGCACAATACGGTTCTAAACACGATATTTTTGAACATCCCGCTACAGTCACCGTAGCTAAACTTACAGGCTGCAAGAATTTTTCGCAAGCTGTCATGAAAGAACCTCAACAAATTGAGGCCATTGACTGGGGCTGCACTTTGCAAGTAATCGAACCAATCCCGGAGCAATTATCTCACGTTGCCATCCGCGCGCATCATATTAGTGTCAGTAACAGTTCTAACGGCAGGGAAAATACTTTTCCTTGTTATTTAGCAAGAACTAGCGAAACACCCCACAGGATGACACTATTTCTCAAAACTAATACGAATTCTAATAATTCTAATGATTATCACCTACAAGTAGAAGTTTTAAAAGAAAAATGGGCTACTCTCAAAGACAAACCTCTACCTTGGTACGTGCATTTAGACTCTTTACGCTTGATTTTACTTAAAGAATAGTATGGTTGCCAATGGCGACCTTACTTATGCATAAAAAAATTATAATTAATGCAAAAATTGCATAATTTTCTGCATCTCCTCAACTTCATTGATTACAGGAGTAAAAAGTTTATCGTTCGTTAATTTAACTCTTTGGGCAATTCTGGTTTATGTTTCACTTTTGTAAACATGCCTTCCTTAACTAATATACCATACTTCCATATTATCAGATAGTAATATAAAGTTAGTAGAACTTTTTATAACTTGCGTAGTGACTGTAGCTGGTCTAATTGTTGGCTTTGTTCCTGAAGTCTAATGGCAAGTCTTTCACAAACCAAATCACATATCTCAAAAATTATTGGGTCGGTAATTTCATAAAAAACACTGATCCCTTCAGGCTTACGAGTCACCATGCCTGCTTGTGTCAACAGCTTCAAATGCTTGGAAACATTGGCTTGCCCCAATCCTGTTTCTTGTATAATTTGTGTCACATTTTTTGCCTCTGACTTTAACGAACATAAAACTTGCAACCGACTAACTTCTGAAAGAATTTTAAAGTATTCAGCTACAGGTAGTAGTAGCTTGGGAGAGGGATTGAGCATAGTAAACCAAAAATACAACTAATTATAAAATTGACATGATATTACTATATAATAATATGATTTTGTAAAAAATATAAAACGAACTTCAAAACCTCTCTGTGCCGGGAGCGCCTCTGTGGTCAAATTCTTAACTCCTCAAAATTAATGACACAGACTAGTGCTTCATGTCATTAAATTTGGACGGTTGGAAGAACAAACCACAAAGACACAAAGGACACAAAGGAAGGATAGGGTAGGGTGCTAGTAAGCTATTACTATCTTCAATTGATAGAAAAATTAATCAGCTTACTAGCACCGACATTCGTTATGGTGGTGCGTGACGCTAATAATATTTTCCATGAAGAGTGGAGTTTTTTCGTAGCGTCACACACCCTACCATACGGTAACGACAGGCGACAACTCCCCAAATTTTATGACACGGAATACTAGCTGGAACAAATTCAGCCAAGTATGCACCGAAAACTGTTCCTATACTAGCAGCTACAATGAAAGATAACATTAAGTTCCAATCTAAAGAAACATGTCCCAAGTAACCCAAAAAGCCTGCAACTGAATTAAATACAATAATTAATAAGGATGTCCCAATCGCCTGTTTCATGGGTATATTTGCTAATAGTACCAAAGCCGGAACAATCGCAAACCCACCACCAATTAAACCCAAACTAACTACAATACAAGCAGCTAAGAAATGCCCAATTATCCAAGTCATACACTGCTTTGCTGATTGTAAGGGAGTTTTGCTAGTAGCATTCCTAACGCACAAGTGTCTGTAATTCCCGCAAACATTAATCCTGCTCCCACAAAGCCACTGAGAATCAGGAACCAAGGAGAAACAAATGCTCCTAATAATGTGCCTGTTAACACTAATAAGCCTGCAACAATCTGTACCTGCCGCATTAAACTAATTGGAGCATTTTTGTTAATTTTAATGGGATAACCCGCTTGTTTCCAAGCACCCATACCCCCTTCCAGATGGGTTACTCTAGTAAATCCGGTATCAAAAAGCTTTTGAGCAGCCATTGTGGAGCGGTTCCCAGAACGACAGTAGAGAACTACTTGGGTATTCTGATCTTGGGGAACTTTGCGCGGATCGAACTTGGAAAGAGAAATCAATCTTGCACCTGGAATATGCTCTGCTGCATACTCAGCTGGTTCGCGGACATCTATAAGTGTGATAGCTTGTTGCTCTAGCAATTGTTTGAGATTGTGAGCATCAACAGTTTGTAATTTGTTCATACGGGAAGTAGCCATAAATCTTTATTCTTGGAAATGTCAGGGTTTTTAACGAAGAAATACGCAAAGTTTTTTGTCTGATTTGGTTACGCAGCAACACTACCGCAGCGCTCGTTAGCAGGTACTGCTTCCATAATCTTTTTCGGGTTGGGTAGATTTAGGTTTGCCATTAATTCGATAAATTCATCGCGGTCACGTCTCACAAACCGGGGATTCCAATGTTTTTCTTCGCCAATGCTGGAAACTGTGTTACCTCGATAATCATGACCAGGATAAACCAAGGTTTCGTCAGGCAATGTAAATAACCGTTGCGTTACTGCATCGTACATCATTCCTGCATTTCCACTTTGGAAGTCAGTCCGTCCACAACCACGAATTAACAGCGCATCTCCAGTCAACAGATGAGTACCATTGACTAAATAGGCATTATGGCTATCAGTATGACCAGGAGTAGCGATCGCAAGAACTTTCACACTTCCTAACTCTAATACTTCTCCATCTTTCATAAATCTGTCTGCACATACAGCTTGAGCATTCTCTGGTACAATTCCCAAACAACCCGTTTTCTCTCGAAGTTTAGCTGTTCCAGTAATGTGATCGGCGTGGATGTGAGTTTCTAAACAGTATTTCAGAGTTAGTCCCAGTTCTTTTAGTAGTTGGCACTCTCGCTCTACTTGCTCTAATACCGGATCGACCAAAATCGCAGTTTTAGTCCCAAAATCAGCAATTAAATAAGTATATGTACTTGTTTCTGGATCAAAGAGTTGTCGGAATAACATGATGTTTAACTCCAGGTGAAAATTAATCTACTACTTCATGATATTACTATACAGTAATATGTAGAAAGCGTCTAGTACATGGGCATACTTTTATGTTCTTACTATCTTTCAGCAGCAGTAGAAGGCACTTATGAAGGTATAATGATTGCTGTGCTTACAATTGAGTAGGAGAAATTTGGATAAATAAGTTTAAAGGAATTTTCACAACTACTTCAAGACTGGGCACGGTTAGTAAATTTATCAGCTTTTGCTTCCGAACCAGGAAAACCCAAAAAGAAAAAAACAAAACCACCAAAAATAATATCGCTCTCTTCCATATCGGTAGTAAAGCGAATTTTATGTATATAACTAGCAGATAAGTTGTTCTGTCCTAAAAAGGCGCCAACACACCCGCTTGGTCCATGAACTAAATGAGCAGCATCGGCAATTGGTACTAAAAAACGAGTGGCGCCTTCAAAAGCACAGTCTTCTTGAACCTCATGCTGTATCGGCAATTTCTGCTCGCTGGAAAATTCATTAATTATCTTTTGATTAATGTTCATTTGTATTAAGGATATTAGATAAGTATGTTTGTTGCTTTTTTGAAATAAATGAGGATGATAAAATGCTATTTACCACCCTCAGTTTAAGTAACCAATTACAGGAGAATACGAAAAACTAAATTAGTATTTCGCTGTTTAAATATTTGTTAGTACATTATATAAGCAATCTATTAGTAAACCATAATTTAACCTCCATTTTTTGATTTTTGCGTTGATTTCTGTGTAGGGTGGGCAGTGCCCACCTTACTAAGTAAAACTCTTATTTTTTCTCACCAGCAACTATTTCTACGTTGCCTTTTTTGAGTGCTTCAAGAGCTTCACCTTCAGCATTTTCTTGTTTTTTATCATTCTCTGCTTGAGCAGCAGCAACACCAACAAGTTTTGCAGCATTTTCTTCGCTTTCAAGAATACCAAATTCAATTAGCAACTCTTCTAGCTCGTCCATTTCGATTGGTGTAGGGACGGCAAGATTGTTGTTGTTGATAATCTTGTCTGCTAATGTGCGATATTCATTTGCTTGGTTGCTATCTGGTGCGTACTCGTTCACTGTCATCCGACGCAATTCTGCGTGTTGCACAATGTTGTCACGAGGAACGAAGTGAATCATCTGAGTACTTAGGCGTGATGCTAATGTGGTGATTAGCTCGTCTTCCCGGTCTGTTTTACGGCTATTACAAATTAGACCACCCAAGCGCACACCACCTGTATGAGCATACTTAAGAACCCCACGCGCGATGTTGTTGGCAGCAAACATTGCCATCATTTCACCAGATGTCACAATGTAGATTTCCTGCGCTTTGCCCTCACGTATCGGCATAGCGAAACCACCACAAACTACGTCACCGAGTACGTCGTAAGATACAAAGTCTACATCTTGATAGGCGCCGTTTTCTTCCAAGAAGTTAATCGCGGTAATGATACCACGACCTGCACAACCAACACCAGGTTCAGGACCACCAGATTCTACACACTTGATACCCCGGAAACCTTGGATAACTACTTCTTCAAGTTCGAGGTCTTCCACGGCGCCTCGTTCAGCAGCCAAGTGCAACACGGTAGTTTGTGCTTTAGTATGAAGAATTAAGCGTGTGGAATCTGCCTTTGGGTCGCATCCAACAATCAAAATGCGTTGACCAACTTCTGCCATTGCTGCAAGGGTATTTTGCGAAGTGGTAGATTTACCGATACCACCTTTACCGTAGAAAGCAATTTGTCTGATTTTATCGTCTGACATGACTAATTTCTCCTAGAATTGTCTGAGTTTGTTTGTGTAAGTACGATCTGCATGTAGTACGGAAACTGGTGGCGCCCGTTACATAAATGGTCTAATGTAGCAATATCTTCTGCAATACGAATGGGATTGTGAAATGCTAGTAAAACAGCAGCAGAACCTAATTTAATAGTTGAAGTAACACCAGCAAGGTGCGCCATTAACATCAAAATAGATGAACTAACGCTAAAATCATTGAAATGATGCTCTGTTATCCATGCTTCTTCAAAACCTAAACTTTCTGCATGTTTGATTAATGCCACTTGTTCACTAAACGCGCGATGAGCATCATTGTGATGATTCTCAAAGTTACAGAAAATCCCTGTTTTCATAACGATTTTTTTACTTTTGGGTGGCAATCCAGTTAATCTCTTGGCATAAATAAGGATATACTTCTTTAAGCTTAGATTTTGGGTCACGTATTAAGCGGTTGGCATTTAAACAAACAACTTGAGCCAACCCTACATGCTGCGCTAATTTTTTGATTATATCTTTTTGCCCTGCAACAGTAGACCTTAGTTTTTGAGGATAATAAATACTTAAATATGGTAGGAAGTGAATTTTATCCTGACCCCAAAACGACTCGACAATTTGGACGTGACAATGATTAAGCATTTCTTCTACTTTTGGGTAAGCCTTAGCAACGTGCTTAAACTCTCTCAGCATTTCTTCAGAGTACCAACTAGTATCGACTAAATTCATTTTTCTATACTCCTAATTATGATTTGGGTATGGTACAAAAAGGATAGCGAAGCAATTTTTTGGTAATACAGCTTTGATTCTCCTCAAACACCACAGAGTGCTTTATCAATTCAAAAAATTGCCGTTTGTCAAACAACCCTTGAATTAGCACCTCTATAGAAGATTCACCGTAAGTCCAGCCTTCTCCATCAATACACCAAGGCACGAAATCACGTAAGCTACTTGTTAATGTACCTACTTTTGCCTGATTTTTACATGTAATGACAAGAAATACATTGTAAAAAAATAGTTTTGGTAATAGCTGTTGATAACTTTGAAGTCGTAAGTAAGCTTGTTTCAATGTTTCTCGATACTCTGAATCCGCGCGCAGAATAATAGCTAGTGGCAGACCATTAATAAAGATGACGGCATCCAGATTGTACGTGTAGTTACTTTCACCCACTGTGAATTTATGAATCACTACCCAGTCATTCTTGAGCAAATTACACGTATCAACCAGTCGCACTTTCTGATTGATTATTTGACCATCAAGCTTATATTCAACGTCCACACCATTAAGCAAAAGTTGATGAAAGCGAAGATTAGCAATTATCTCAGGTGAAGTATAAGCAACTTTACTAATTGCTGCTTCAATTGCTATTTTGGGAATGTCTGAATTTATTTGCGTCAAAGCGCTTTTTAGATAATCCCATAAGACTACCTGATTTGAACTACTTCGTTGTATATCATCATGAAGCAATGCTCTATAACCAATAATCTCAAACCAAGTTAGCATATCGATAGGTTCGATAAATTGCTTGCGGTTACAACAATGAGGAAGCTCAACTCGAACTTGATTTGCCTTAATCTTTGCTATTTTGGTATATGCAGGACTCATTGAAGTTAAAGACTTTAATATAGGTCATCCTAAAAAACCCCTGTGGCACGATTGGTTAGTATTTTTGCCCTCTGTCAGCAATACTTGCCTATAACTATCAAACTCAAAATTTTCCCAGAAAACTGTATCTATTGATACTTTTTACCAATTTAGTTGGTAAAAAATTAAATGTAAATAGTCATATAGTCTTATATTTTGATTCCAAAAGGTGATGTTATACAAATCAAGATTGCCTACGTAGGCTAGAAATTCTGTTTTTTCGCGCTGTTGCTAAAAATTTATGTTTATTATAGTTGCAATAAATCAGTATTTACCATAAGTAGGCGCCTGTAACCAACTTATGTAAACATTTATAAAGGGAAAAGAGAAAAGGGTTTTTACCTTTACCCTTTACCCTCTAGCCTTTTGCCTTTTTGTTGTTATTCTTCATCGTAAGAATATACTAAGGTGCCAATACTGCTCGGTTAAGGAAGAATGAAGGGTAAAATAAAGAGAATATAGTTCTCGTGTTAAACAGCAGCCCTCTGTCCCACATTAATAACATATCTTCTCTGACACTACGTAATAGTTTTAAAACCTCATTAATTAGCTAAAAAATCATTAGTTTGAAAAGCTTTATATGTAAAGTGTGGGACTATGGAGTTAGCGCATGTTCTACCAACCAATCGTCTAAATCAGCCAAGGTTGCAAAGTCTAATAAAGCCTCGCTGAGGTCTTCGAGTACTGGGAGTGGTAGCGTGGAAAGACGTGAATGCATCTCAAGAGACAATTCTTGTTTCAGTCGGCGGGTTAAAAGACGGATAACAAGCGCTCTGGCTTCCTCTTCTCGTCCTTCTTCGCGTCCTTCTTCGCGTCCTTCTTCGCGTCCTTGCTGCCTTGCTTCCTGCCGACCAGTCATCTCTATGGCATACCAATCCCGGTAAACTTTCAAACTCGCTTGATAGCTGCGGTATTCATCACGAGAAAAGTTGGCAATCTCCGCTATCTCAAAAAGTTCCTCAAACACTTCCTCCTGCAACGGTGGTGGTGGTTCGTCTAGCTGGGGTAAGTGGCGAAACAGAAACAGCCACTTGTCAAAATGCGTCTCCAACTGCTCTAATGTCTTCTCAAACTTCGGCAACTCAATGTAGATAAACTTCAGCTTGTCATAAAAAACGCGACATTCTTGGTCTTTTAGCTCGACGATGTGCAAAAATATCGGATCATTTTTATGGTCATCAAAGATAAAATCAAGCAGTCCCACCAGGTAAACAGGAGCTAGTTCGTAGTTCCATTCTCCTTTTTCTGCTTGCTCCTGAATCGGAAAACTTGCATAGTACACACTGCGATCTTTGAAAAAATTTTGCTTGACTTTTTGGAGTTCCACAATAAAGCTTGAGCCATTTTCTGCCTCACAGTACACATCGAAAATAGCTTTGCGATCCAATATTGTACCGCCCAGGTTCTCTAAATTTTTGAACGTCACATCCCGAATTTGGTGATAGTCCGGTAACAGCGTATTCAGAAAATCAATCAGCAAGCGTTTGTTTTGCTCCGACCCAAAGACGCGCTTGAAGCCAAAATCTGTTAGTAAGCTAATATATCGGTCTGAGTGGGAGAATGCCATAACAGAGGCTGCCATAGGGATTGACATCTATAATTATAGAATCATATTTTCATTTATGCTCGTAGAGACGTAAGTATACGCTTTTTAATTTTATACTATAATTTTGCACTTCTGTTTACCCGACATTTTACGCGCGCTGTCAAGAAAGCTTGTGACACTTTAAGATGCGCTTGCCCTATGCTCTCCTCCATGCACGATGGATGAGCTTTTGCAAAAGCTTGTTCGTTGCGGCTGATCAAAAACCGTTACATATTTACAAACTAGCTGCAAATTATAACACTACAATAAACTCCAGTAGTAATGGGTTTCGCAAAGCCTCCACCCAACCTACAAATTCTCTTAACCAAGCAGTATTGGATGAAATAGCGGCGTTAATTGCTCGACAAGGAGGCATCAGAAAGGCAATAGTGCTTTACAATACTTATATACTAATAATGAACATTAAAATTTTATCAGTTATTAATTAGGTTGCAAAATCATGATATATAAGAAAGATTATTTAAAATTATTATTTTTTACTTTCACCATCTTTATCATTTCCACATTAATCATTGCCTGTCAAAGTCCAAAAATCAATCCTGAAAAAACAGCTACTAACTCAGCTTGTGTTGAACAATACGAAGCAACGCGCGATTATTTTCCTGACAAAGTTAGTGTTACCCGCGCGAAGGGTTTCAATGTAGAATATTATAATCATTATAAAGTCGTTACTATAAATAATCCTTGGAAAGGCAGCAAAACTGGATTTAAATATATATTAGTGCAATGTGGTACTCCTGCACCAAAAATTTCAGACGCTTCTCTGAACACTTACTACATAACGGTACCTGTTAATTCTGTAATTTCCCTATCTACTACTCATTTACCTCATTTAGCTAAATTGGGTGTAGTTGATAAATTAGTTGCTGTGAGCGATACGAAAAATGTCAATACCTCGGAAGTAGTAGAAAGAATAAAATCAGGTAAAGTTGCCAATGTTGGAAGTAATGGTAGCGTTAATGTTGAGCGTATATTGGAATTAAACCCAGAGTTAATAACGACCTATGGGACAGGTAATGGTGATGATAGTTATCCCAAGTTGTTAGAAGCGGGTTTAAAAGTCGCTATGAATGCAGAATATATGGAAGATTCACCTTTAGGTAGAAGCGAATGGTTAAAGTTTACGGCTTTATTCTTTAATAAAGAAAAAAAAGCAGAGCAAATATTTGGGGAAGTTGCCAAGAAGTATGATGAAATAGCAGCAAGAGCAAAAGCTGTGAAAACACGTCCAACTGTATTTCTGGGATTTAATTTTAAAGGTACTTGGTATATGCCAGGTGGTAATAGTTACGCTGCTAAGTACTTAGAAGATGCAGGTGCAAATTATCTGTGGAGTAATCAGAAGTTTTCGGGGAGTTTACCTTTATCGTTTGAGACAATTATCGAGCGCGCGATAAATGCCAATTATTGGTTAAATTTGAGTCAAAAGTGGAAGTCTAAACAAGAGATTTTAGCTGAAGATTCTCGCTATAGCGATTTTAAAGCCGTCAAAGCTGGCAACCTCTATAATAATAACGCGCGCGTGAATGAAAGCGGTGGTAATGACTACTGGGAAGGAGGAATTAGTAATCCAGACATAGTATTATCAGATTTAATCAAAATCTTTCATCCTGAAATTTTACCACAGCATAAATTAATTTTCTATCGTCGTGTTAGCTAAAAGTCTTGTGTATTGTAGAGGCACCAATCTATGTATATAATTAAAGATGTATCAAAATACTTCAATCAATATTTATTTTTTATATTATTGATTGCAGTATTAATTCTAGCCTTCTTATTAGATATTGCACTTGGTTCTGTACAAATCCCCATAACTGAAGTGATCAAAATATTACTTGGTGGAGATGCAGAAAAAGTCAGTTGGACGAATATTATTATAAAGTTTCGCTTACCGAAAGCCATCACCGCGACACTTGCAGGCGCCGCTTTAGGTGTGAGCGGATTGCAAATGCAAACAATTTTTAGAAACCCACTTGCAGGACCCTTTGTATTAGGAATTAGTTCGGGTGCATCGTTGGGTGTAGCAATAGTTATATTAACAGCAAATTTAGCTGGTGCAGGAGCAATTTTTCAAAATCTAGGTATTTTTGGTGATTTAAGTTTGGTTATTGCATCGAGTTTAGGCGCCGCTACGGTGTTAGGTTTAGTTTTAATAGTGTCGCGCTCAGTTCAAGATACAATGACATTATTAATATTAGGTTTATTATTTGGTTATGCAACCAGCGCATTAGTTAGTATTTTGCTGCAATTTAGCGATAGTCAAAAAATCCAAGCTTATTTACAATGGACTTTTGGTAGTTTTGCTGGAGTACAAGAGCGCTCCTTGCCTATTTTGGCTAGTGTAGTATTATTAGGTTTATTAGTCGCTGTTGCACTATCAAAACCATTGAATGTACTGTTGGTAGGTGAGTCTTATGCTTTGACACTAGGTTTAAATTTGGAAAGAACAAGATTTTGGATAATTACAAGTGCTTCTATTTTAGCAGGCGCCATTACAGCGTTTTGCGGCCCCATTGCCTTTTTAGGTGTGGCAGTTCCTCATCTTTGTAGAAGTATGTTCAATAGCTGCGACCATCGTATTTTAATTCCTGCGGTAATAATAATGGGCGCTATTATGGCATTATTTGCTGATTTAATGTGTGTATTACCAGGGAACCAAATAGTGTTACCATTAAACTCAGTCACCGCTTTAATTGGTACACCTGTTGTTTCCTGGGTCATTTTGCGACGGTATTACACAAAATGATTTGTGTTTTGACATTGAATCTATATCCTATAAATACTGCTTTTTACAATTATTACTAAACATATATTTTTTATCAATAACACGTAAGTCAGCATTTATACCCTACTCACGCGCGGGTGTAAAAAATCAAGTTTGTAATTAATCCTGTTATAATTATTACTTGATAAGAAAATATTTTATTCTTGGTTTTTCTGCATAAACAATGATTGCTTCAGTTGTCATCAATCTAGGGTATGGTAATTTATCTAAGGGGTTCCCTGTAGTGACTGTTAGGCTACAGGTATCAAATAATCTTCGTTTGCAACAGTTTAGCGGCAGTTTGCCACCAGCACTGAATTTGATAGATTTATATCGAAATTGGCAATTAATGTATCAAAATTTGTGCGATTTCGTTATAAATGTCCGCAGGGACTCTCGTTACGAAAGTGCCAGAACTAGGAGTTTCGATGAGGATGATGATTTAGAAATTGATGAAGCTGATATAACAAATGTTTCTATAGTGGATTTTTATGATTTATGTGAGCAGTTACAATTGAGTATTGATGATTGGCTAGCTTCACCAGGAGTTCTCAATATTAGTCGGCAAATACGTGCTGCACTTAATCCAAATGATGAAATCAGGGTAATTATTGAAACTCAAGATATTATTATCCAAAAATTACCTTGGCATTGTTGCAGCTTTTTTCAAGATTACCCGCGCGCAGAAGTTTCGTTTGCGAGAACTGAATATCAACGTACTCCCAATTTGCAATTGTCTAGAATTTCTACAAATCAAGTCAGGGTTTTGGCAATTTTGGGTAATTCGCAAGGAATTGATTTACAGCAAGAACAAAGATTTTTAGAAAGTTTACCTGATGCACAAGTAGAGTTTATTGTCAAACCTACGCGGCGAGAATTTAACGATAAACTTTGGGATTCTCAAGGTTGGGATATGCTGTTTTTTGCTGGGCATAGCCAAACTGACCAAGAAAAGGGGATAATTTATATTAATGAGAATCCGACTCATAATAGCTTAACGATTGAACAGTTGACGGAAGCGTTAAAAGCGGCGATTGAAAGAGGTTTAAAAATAGTAATTTTTAATTCCTGCGATGGTTTGGGTTTAGCACAAGATTTGAAGAAATTAAATTTGCCAATAACTATTGTCATGCGCGAACCTGTCGCAAATCTAGTAGCAGAAGAATTTTTTAATTATTTTTTACAGGCATTTGCATTTGCACAAGAATCTTTATATATATCAGTTCAGCAAGCACGACGGAGGTTACAAGGATTAGAAAATGATTTTCCCGGTGCAAGTTGGTTGCCAGTAATTTTTATTAATCCTGCGGAAGAACCACCGACATGGTTAAGTTTAAAGGAAAAATCCAAAGCAAACTTTGATAATAAAATTCAAAATAAACGTCAAGATTGGGGAGATGCAATTGATGTTTCTGCATTTTACGGACGAAATGATGAAATTAATAGGTTGAAACAATGGATTGTCAATGATAAATGTAGATTGATTACTATAATTGGGATGGGTGGGATTGGAAAGACTGCTTTATCTGTGAAGTTAGCTCAATCGGTTGAAAATGAATTTGATTGTTTAATTTGGCGTAGTTTAAGAAATGCACCATCTATAGAAGAGTTGTTGAGTGATTTAATTGGTTTTTTAGCAACCGAACATAAAATAGTGATTGCTAATTCCTTAGATAAACAAATCTCACAATTAATTGATTGTTTACGCGCGTCACGTTGTTTAGTGGTTTTAGATAATTTTGAATCGGTTTTAGACGGTGATAAAGTAGCGTATCGTGAAGGATATACAGGATATGGGCAACTTTTGCGATGCGTCGGAGATACGCTGCATCAAAGTTGTATTTTAGTTACCAGTCGCGAAAAACCCAAAGGATTAAATGCCAAATCAGGCGAAAATTTACCTGTACGTGCGCTGAGTATAAAAGGGTTAAATTATGATGAGGCAGAATTAATTTTTCAAAAAAAAGGTTTATTGGCAACAACCGAAATCAATAAATTAGTTGAGTGTTATGCAGGAAATCCGTTAGCGCTAAATATTGCGGCGACAACAATTACAGAATTATTTGCTGGTAGTATTACTGATTTTTTAGAAGCAGGAACAATTCTTTTTAACGATATTTTTGATTTGATAAACGAACAATTTGAGCGTCTATCAATCTTGGAAAAGCAAGTCATGTATTGGTTAGCAATTAATCGAGAATGGGTAACGATAAAAGAATTGCAAAGCGATATTATTGGTATTATAACACGAGATTTAATAGCAGCTTTAGAATCTTTACAATCACGCTGTCTAATTGAAAACCAAGCGGGTAAATTTACTCAGCAACCAGTTGTTATGGAGTATGTAACGGAAAAATTAATCGAACAAATAACTCAAGAGATTTATATGGGAGAAATTGGTATCCTAAATAAATACGCTTTAATTCAAGCTCAAACTCAAGATTACTTAAGACATGCTCAAATCCAATTTATTCTCCAACCAGTTGCAGATAAATTATTAGATTGGGAAACAAAACTAAATATTCAAATCCATTTAAATCAAATTGTAGCTCAACTTAAATCGTCAGCGTCAGCATCTAAAAGAGGATACGCTGCGGGTAATATCATTAATCTGCTGCGGCAATTACATATAGAACTCAATAATTATGATTTTTCTGGTCTAAATATTTGTCAAGCAAACCTGGAAGGAATAAATTTACAATATACCAACTTTGCTAATTGTAGTTTTCAAAAATCAGTATTTACTCAAACATTAGGCAGTTTACTTGCAGCAAAATTGAGTCCTACAGGGCAATTATTTGCAACTGCAATTGAAAATCAAATCTATCTTTGGGAAGTTGATAATACTCGACAACTATTCAAACTTGACGGTCATACCGCGTGGGTGCAATCACTTGCGTTTTATCCAGATGGTAAAATCTTGGCTAGCGGTAGTAACGACAACACAATTAAACTATGGAATACTCAAACCGGACAATCTTTGCAAATTTTCTCAGGTCATATAAACGCAATACAAGCTTTGGCTTTTAATTCCAACGGTAGTATTTTAGCTAGTGGTAGCAATGATAAAACCTTGCGACTATGGGATATTTCTACTGGGGAATGCTTGCAAATATTCTCAGGACATACAGATAATCTTACATTTGTCACTTTTCATCCGCGCGAACCAATTCTAATTTCAGCAAGCACCGATAAAACCGTTAGACTGTGGGATATCACAACAGGTAGGTGTATACGAATTTTTAATATAGCAATTAACTGGCGCCTTGCGATAGCTTTGAGTCATGACGGCAGAATTTTGGTTACAGGAAGCGATAATAATGCAGTCAAATTCTGGGATATATCCAACGGTGAATGCATTCAAACCCTACCCGACTATCAAAGCATTGTCTGGTCACTTGCCTTTAGTAAAGATGATAAAACTATAATTACTGGTAGCGAAGATAACACTATCAAAATCTGGAACGTAGAAACTAGAGAATGTCTACAAACTTTACATAAACATCAACAGCGCGTTTGGTTAGTTGATTTGCATCCAAATAATTATACATTACTGAGTATTAGTGAAGACCAAAGTATCAAACTTTGGGATATTCCATCACGACGCTGTTTAAAAACATTAAAAGGTTATAGTAACTGGATATTATCGCTTGCGTTTAGCAACGACGGTCAAACCTTAGCTAGCAGTTCCCAAGACCAAAAAATCCGATTATGGGATATTAAAACCAGAAAATGCACTTTAACCCTAGAAGGACATGATAACTTAATTTCGACAATAGCCTTTGCACCCGCCCATGTTCGCAATTGTTTACTAGCTAGTGGTAGCGATGACAACACCATCAAACTGTGGAATCATCAAGGTGAATGTTGGCAAACATTGCGAGGACATACAGCTTGGGTATATACGGTAGCGTTCAGTCCTGACGGGGAAATTTTAGCTAGTGGTAGTCGCGATAATACAGTAAAATTATGGAATTGGCGAACCGGAGCATGTTTACAAACTTTTGTCGGACATGAAAACCGCGTTAAATCAGTTACCTTCAATCCTAGTGGAACTCTCCTCGTCAGCGCTAGCGATGATAAAACGATTAAAATATGGGATGTAAATAATGGCGCCTTACAAACACTTACCGGACATGAAGATAGTGTGTGCTGCATAGCCTTTAGTCCCAATGGTAATATTATTGCCAGTGGTAGCTATGATAAAATTATCAAACTTTGGGATGCGAAAAGTGGTGAATGTACGCAAACATTATTCGCACATTCCTCTAGAATTCGTGCGCTAGCCTTCAGTCCAAATGGTAAGATTTTAGTGAGTTGTAGCGATGACCATACCGTCAAACAGTGGGATGTGAATACGGGTGAAAATATTAGAACGATTACAGGACATGATAAAGCAGTATGGACAATCGCAATAAGTCCTGATAATTCTTTATTAGCTAGCGGTAGTGAAGACCAAACGATAAAATTATGGGCGCCAACAGGTGAATGCATTCAAACTTTAAGATGTACTCGACCATATGAAGGCATGAAGATTAATAATATCACTGGATTAACAGATGCTCAGAAAAATATTTTAATATCTTTGGGAGCAATAGAAAACCCTGCATAATTATAGATACCATAAATTTACGGTCTTTACACATATTTTCCTTGCTTTGTGTCCTTTGTGGTTTTTTAACAAACCATTCAGACTGGCTATAAAATGGTATACTAAGTAAAGCAAAAAATGGTAAGTAATTATGAGTGCATTTAATCAAGAACCTGAAAATACTCAAGCAGACGAACAAGACTTAAAAAAATCATCTCGCTCTCTAGACGACACGGATTCTCCGGGAGTTACAGACAGAGATCCTGATGCCAAAAAGAAATCTAAAGATAAAGATGACGATAATAGAGAGAGTAAGAACAAGAGCATTTGATCTGGCGATTAAGCAAACAATCCGCATGTAGAGACTTTCTTTCAATCGCGTCTCTACGTGCGTATCATTTTTTTACATTGCTACAGAGATTGCGCGCGCTCTCGTCAACGTTAGGGTTATTCTTCAAATAGTTACCCACCCACTCGCAACCGTATTTCTGTAGCTGATTGATATCTAGATTTTCTTCCCATTTCCACAGAATTACAGTTTGGTCAGAACCTACCGAAGCAATCGTTTTACCATCAGGGCTGAAAGCTAGTGTGTAAAGCGCACCTTCGTGTCCTGAAAGCGTTTTCAGGAATGTGCCGTCTCTTTTCCAAAGTTTGACTGTGCCATCGTTGCTCGCCGAAGCAATTATTTGACCATTAGGGCTGAAAGCTACCTTAAAAACTACATCTTTATGCGGTAATGTCTTCAACAGCTTACCGTCATTGCTATTCCAAAGTTTGACTGTTTGATCAGCGCTTACCGAGGCTATTGTTTGACTGTCAGGGCTAATAGCAACTCCAAGAACCGCTTTTTTATGCCCTGACAAATTACGAATGCCGTTACTATTCCAAAGTTTCACCGTTCCGTTATTGCCCGTCGAGGCAATCATTTGACCGTTAGGGCTGAAACTGACACCCCGAACTATACTGTTCTGCTTATCCAGAGTTTTTAATAACTTTCCATCGCTGCTATTAAACAATTGTACTGTCCCATCTGTATTAGCTGTGACGAGCTTCTGGCTGTCAGGGCTAAAACTTATTCCCAAAACTTCACTTTGATTGATCTCACCGTTGTGCCCTTCTAGAAATTTCTCCAGGGCGCCGTCTGAGCTACGAATTTGAACTCCCCTGTCCCCCGCTGCTGTGGCAATCATCTTTCCATTGCGGCTAAAAGCGACTGCGGTAATTGGACCACCATGCCATTTTTCAGTTTTCCGCAATGTCCCGTCAGGGTTCCAGAATGTGACCCAACCGTGCCCGTTTGTTGTAACAATTGTTTTTCTATCGGGGCTAAAAGCGACTGCGTAAACCTGCTCGTTATGTGATAGAGCTTTGAGCGAGCTTCCGCCTAGCTGCCAAAGTTTTACCGTCCCGTCATCGCTTGCCGAGGCGATCATCTTGCCGTCATGGCTGAAAGTGACTGCGCGAACCACATCTTTATGCCCTGCAAAGGTATTGAGTAATGTACCATCACTAGTCTGCCAAAATTTAACTTTATTATCATTACTTGCCGAGACAACCATCTGACTGTCAGGGCTAAAATTAACTTCCCACACCGCATCGCTATGCCCAAAAATATTTTTGTCCAACGTGCCGTCTATGTTCCAGATTTTAATGATTTTATCCACACCCCCCGTGGCAATCTTCTTTCCATCAGGGCTAAAATTTATGGAGTTTACCGCCCCATTATGACCTTCAAGCTTTTTATGCCAAGAACCGTCACTTTTCCAGACCGTGGCGCCATACCAACCTGATGCAGCAACCATCTTAGAGTCGGGACTTATTGCCACTGCCTGTTGCACACCATTCATATCCCCTTCTAGGTTTTTTAATAAGGCGCCGTTTTCTACATTCCAAATTTGCACCGTACCGATTTTTTGTTGTTTTTCATTTTCTTGCGTACTGGCTGTGACTAGTGTCTTTCCGTCTCTGTTAAAAGCAAGTGCAGCTATTGAGCCACGTTGTCCAGACAAGCTAGTAAGCGGTTGATCACCTGCTAAACTCAAGAGTACAACACGATCTTGAGCGGCTAATGCCATTATCTTTTTAGTGGGATTGAATGCGACAGATGAGATCGAGATAGGCTTGGCGCCGTCTTTTGTGTTAAATAACAGAAGCAGGCCACCCATATAATCTATAGCAACAATCTGGTTATCAGCACTCGAAGCGACTATAGGGAAAGATTTCTGATTATTATTGCTGATGGTAGGTAGAAATTGGCGCCCGTTATGTGGCCAGGGAATTAACGACCCATCTTGCTTCCAAAGTTGCACTGTCCCTGTCACTGTAGCAATTATCTGGTCATTGGGGCTGAAAGAAACTGCGTAAATAGGACTATTTACCTGTAAACGGTTATGTTCTTTGACTCCATAAAGCACCTTTTGCAGCGTTCCTCTGACTTGATTATCTAATTCCGAGTCAGGCAAGACAACTTGCCAAAATGAAGAATTAAATGCTTTCCTTGTGCGTAAACTTGTTATCACCGCCTCTAATTCTTGATGAGAGAGTAAGAGTGAGGTTGATGTTTCGCTAAGAGCTTTTATTTCCTGTATTTCTGAATTTCTCCACTGATATCCAGCTAAAATGGCAAATGCACCTAGAGCAAAAATAACTCCAGTCACAGAGCCAAATAAACGACGATGATTATTTTTTCTTTTTTGCAAACTGCGTTGAACAAACTCAGTTTCTTTTTGGTTCAACCAATTGTTTTGTGAGTTAAGTACGTCTTTGTCTAACACATCTAAGTAAGGGTCATCATCCCAAAGAAACTTTTCGTGTTGCTGGCTTTTCCACTCTCGAACAGCAGGTGTTAAACGACGTTGTAATCTTAAGTTTTTCTCGTCTTTTACCCAAGAAAGCAACCTTTCCCATCCCCGCACTAAAGCATCATGGGCTGGTTCCACATAGAAATTACCTGTAACGTCTTCTCCTTTCACTAATAACCGTGCTTCGGTAAAACGCTCAATTACTTCTTTCACAAAATAATTTTTCTGTGGCGGATATTCTAGTTCCGATAATAGAACTTGTCTGCGTGCCAACTCACCTCCACCAAGGGCAACCATCCGCAGCATGACATGGCGGATAATTTGAGCATAAGCCGAATTTTCTTGAACTAGCGCTTCATATTCTTCATCAGCTCTTTGAGTCAGTGATTGAATTACTCCCCCTAAATCTTGATAATCTTCTTGAGTTAGCGCCCTGTCAATTGTTATACCTCTGTTTTGAGCATCCCATTGTCGCTTTAAATACTTGAGATAAAGTTCGCTTAAGCCAAAAGATAGTAGAGGCAATGCTCCTGGCATATCGGCGACTTCATCTATCAATTGTTCTACAAGTTCGTGGGGTTGAAAATACATCACCCGTGTTTCTGCGGGTTTCTCAATTGCTTCCCGCAGTCCCCCTCGTGTCATCGCTGGTACAATAAATCGGCCACTTTGCCAATGCTTTTTGAGCAGAGTATTTTCAATATTAAGCACTTTTGGGGCTAACTGTAAGACAGCATCTCTGATTTGCGGTTCAAAGTCACAGCGTAGCGATAGTACTACTCGTAATCTATGGCGATGAATATTTACAGCGTCAAGTATCTCTTGGAAAAACTGTTTACGCTCATTCTCATTTCGACAAAGTACAATAACTTCTTCGCTTTGGTCAATAAATAGTAATAATTTAGTGTTGGGGTGATTTTTCGCCCAAATATCAATACTAGTCGCTAAATTCTGCTGTGGGTTATGCGTTGCTACCTCTGGTAATTGGATATTTTTCAACGCTTGTAGAGGCGCCTCACCAGGACGAATGGGTGGCAAAATAGACCATTGTTGGGTAGTTTCTTTGCGTAGTTCGGGAATTAATCCTGCCTTTACTAAGCTAGATTTGCCCGAACCACTTGCACCCAATACTATTGTTAGAGGATGAGTTGCGACAAAAATCTTTAGCTTTTCTACTAATTTATCTCTACCAAAAAACAGTTTGCTGTGTTCCTCGTTAAATGATTCCAAACCTCGGTAGGGATTTTTTGATACATCCAACGGTGGCGCCTTGGGTAAGTTAAGTCGATGTCCAGGCGAAAGGAAAATATACTCTCCTTTATCATGTTTCTTTAGCGGCCAAATACTGGGGGTTTGTCGTTGGCTACATTCTTCAGTTGCCTCTTCAACTGCATTACGTAAGTACATATATAGTTCGGTAGCAGTTATTACTCCATCACCGAATTCACCATTGATAGAAGGAGGATAAATATCAGCTTTACCTGCAAGCGCTTCTATTAATGCTGCTGCAAAGGGAGAATGTTCGCCTTTTTGACGGCGTGCATTAAAATTGAATGCATCTAAGGCTTTTTGATCACAAGCTGCGCTAGTTATTACTTGCCAAGCTGGGTCAGCAATAAAACGATCATAACGCTCTTCATGCATTACCTCTGGTGCTGTTAATAAATCTCTGGTGCTTGACCAACGAAAGGCGCCTGCAAAGCAGCAGTCAAGGATTCCCAAGAAATGGCGACAAGGTAGTTTTTCCAAACATTTTTGCAACTTTGCCATCGGTAAATATGTATTAGTATCTCCCAATTTGGCATCCTGGGGAATTAAATAACCTTCTGGACCATCATCGCCATTTAAAGCAATTCCATGACCAGCAAAATAAAATAACAAGCGGTCATTTTCAGTTACTTGTTCTAATAGCGTTACTTCTAAAACTTCAGTTAAATTATCGAGGGCAGCAAGTTCATTTAAGCATACACATATTTCATATCCATGCTGTGAGCGCAAAATTTCAACTATTGTTTTAGCATCATTCTCTGCATTGTGTAGAGGGGAAATACCGTTTGTATAATTATTAATTCCAACTATAAATGCCAAATTTCTTGAAAACTCAGACATAAAAACAGTTTTTTTGGTAGTTGTTTTTCTTTGGAAGTCCAGAAATTAACGTTGCGTTTTGGGAGCGCACAGTAGTAGTTTTAATTTGATAGGTAATCCAATCGTCATATTCTTTTTCCTCCGGTGCGGCTCTTAACTCGCGCGATTGTACGCGCTTTATCAAACGATTTAGCGTTCCGCATCCTCGACCTAATTGTCTTTCTGGGAAAGAAGGCAAGTCCAACTCCGTAAGTCTTAGCAAAGTAGCATCAAACTCATTGGTACTAACAATCAGTTTGAGAATATCTTGGCTCTCGGTTATTCCTTGCTTCCAAAGGTTTTCTGGTACTGTGGGATAGATATCTTTACCTCCATTTGCCCAAGCTTCCTCTCCTGGCTTGAGCCAAACACCTCCAGTTTCAAGTAATTCGGGGCTAACGGAGTAGCTGTTACATGTCATATTTAGGAGAGCGCAAAAAAGTTCGCGTTGGAAAGTGTTTTTAAGTTTGATTTTAAAAGTCGGACTTTTTAACAAACCATCTTGCTGTTGGTACTCAAACCTGACAGTTGTATCTTTAACCTCTTCTTCTTCCTGATAAATTACCATTTGCACCGCCGAGTCTTCAATACTACTGTTCGCTGGGCTGGAAAGTTCAGCAATATATGTCCAACGGCTTATATGCTCTAATCTTTGAATCGCTAGCAAGGCAGTTGCCTCTGTATAACCCTCGATTTGAGCAACTATTGGAAGGTTGTCGGCTGGGCGAGTAATTAAATATTGTCCATTGAGGGCAAGTAATTTAAATTCGGCATCAGGTGTTGTAACTTCCTGAAGGTATAATGAGGGACGATTATCGAAACCTATCGCCAGTAGTGCCGCGCGAGCTAATTTTACTCCTGTTTCCTCACCTGTAATCAAAACACCTTTAGGCGGTAGAGCTAAATCAGTAACAACTGCTTTAAAATTCATCTCTGGTTGTAAATTTTCGATACCGCTAATTTGAACTTGGCTTAAATGCGGCATAACCTTAATGACTCTAGCTTTGCCTATGGGTTCTGACAATTTCTGCATCCTGAAGGGCGAACTGTCAGAGGGAAATAATGCTAGTACAGTTGTTTCCTGTTCATGCGGTTTTGGAATTCCATGAACGGCGCCTCCATCAATTATCCACCCATAATCTTTGTGGTAACAAACACAAAAGTAGGGTTTACAATTCGCGATTGCTCCTCCCAAAAATGGTTGTTCTAAATCATCCAGTGCAGCTGCTTCTAATTGGGGAGATTGAGCCGCAACTTTACACCGAATTAAAGCATTAGTGCATTTAAATAAATCTTTATAAGTTAAACTGCCATTGGCTTTTTTTAAAGTATCGAGCAAGAAATAAGAAAATGCTCCCCGACTTTCTCCATCCACATTATATTCTTTTGCTGTTTCACAATCGCGGCAAGCTGCTAGAAAAATATACTTTATGCTAGGTTTTATCCAGTCAGTGGTATTTTTTTCCATACTGCGTTGGGTTAATAGTTGCTTTTGTTCTGAATCAGAACATATAAAACTGTCTAACGGGCGCCTTCTTTTATCAATAGGAGCTAAACGCACTGTAGTGTCTGCTTCTATATCACCACGAGTGCCAGAGCTTGAGTGGCAACAGTCCATAATAATCGTAATATGAGGATTTTCTTTTGCAACTTCAGCTATCAGCTTTGCCAATTCTTTATCCGCCAAGTCCCAACTTCCCGGACTGCGACTATCGTAACAAACAATGGTTTCATTCATTCTGTCTGGCTCCATATTCCAAAACTCTTGCGGAGCTTGTTGTTGAGAACCATGTCCTGAGTAGTATAAGAATGCGACATCTTCACTTCCTGCTTGGCACAGATGTTGACGAAAACCATCAATTACTGCCTGTCGGGTAGCATTTTTGTTCAGTAGTGTACGTAAATGTAACTGGTATCCATCGCTCTGAACTCGTGCTTCTAAATAAGCTTTGACCTCATTTATATCATTTACACAGCCCCGCAATGGAATAATCGGACTAACGTATTCATCAATACCAATTAATAGTGCATATATATTCCGATTCATACAGCAATAACTCTAATTTTGAATGATATAAAATTTGCATAACTGACCTTCTAATCTACAATTTTACCTCAAGACTTTCCAGATTTTTTTCAAAAATCATAATTCAAAATTTTCTATTACATTAGCATTCCCGAAACTAACTTGGATGCTAAATTTTTTACCTAGTTCACCTTTAAATGGCTTGAGCTGAATATAATTATCTTGAACTCTCCCTGTCACTTCTTGGAGAGTTTTACCAGCTTTAGATAGTAAAATGAGCTTAACATTTTGCGGTACAAATTTTTCTCCATCCGGAGGATATAATTGCGCTAATACGCTCATTTTTTGCGTATCCTCGGATAGCTCAGTCGATGTATCGGGAGAAATATTCACTAATAGCGCAAATTTCTTACTATCTAAATCAATTGTCTTTACTCTCTTAGTGCCTTGATTTATATTCCTAGTACTAAAAGCTAAACTAAAATCTGGGTTTGTAAAAGAATCTATAGTTTGCCAACCTTCATCAATTACACCTTGCAACCATTGACTTAATTTAGTAATTCTGGTAATAATTTTGGCTTTTATCTCGCTAACTTGATTATCGATAATTGGTATGGTAAATTCAGATGCCTGGATGTAACGGCAATAAGCAAGTATATGATTTGGCTCAATATCAAAATAAGATAATGGTATTTTATAACAACCATCATCTATTGGCAATTGCAAATCATTTTGTATTTCAATGAATTGGTTGTAAGGTAAAAACCCTCTAATAATTACCTCTTCCTCTTCTTCTAACACCTCAAGCAATACGTAAAAATGCGGCGCCAACTCTGGTTGAATTATACTTTCAGGTATATTGACAATTTCATCGAGTAGATGCTCAGTTGCAATTGCACAAAATTTGTAATCACCGACTTTAAGATTACCTGCAATTGCAATCTTGCTCATATCTCGCTCAATTGCACGATTATTGGCGCCTTTCACAGCAAGTCTATCATCCAACCATACCTCAAGAGCAAGTAGTGCCAATGTATTTAAATAAACTTGCCAAGCACGTAGAGAATTTGGCGCCTCTTTAGAGCTTGTTTGGTTTGCAAGGGCAAAATGATCAGCTTCTAAGAAGACGGTTTCTGGTAATAAAAGTCTTAAATCTTGAGCGGAATATAAATTGGGCATGGGTTTTACCTCGGTTAGTAAAGGTAAGTAGGTGTCAGTTAGTACAACTAATGCAGTGCCGCAAGTGGGTCATATTATATATAGATGTTCTATCTTTCAACTTATGCACGCGCGAAGTTTTTGAGCATATATACTATCCATCGTCCGATTTTTTCCAGCTCTAATTTCTTCTGCTGCTGCTTGAAACACTTGTACATCCACATAAGATTCAATTTGTTCTGTCAACGTCTTCAAATAATTGACTGACGGTGGAATTTCAGTCAAACCTTTTTCTCCAGCTTTTTTCAAAATACTTTCTAGCATCTGCGCTACAGTTTGCGTGCGTACAGAAGCTAACAAATCTCCTGGGTTAAGAATTCGTCTAGTTTGATCCCAACTTGTCATTCCCAAGTGAGGCATAATTTCTTTTAAAGACATTGCCTGATTGTAGTATAGTCGCAACCCTTGCATATATTTATCAGCGAAAGGTGCATACTTACTACTTTTTTGTAATTTTTTAATATTAGCTTCTACTTGTTGCTGAATGACATCACTCAAAACCGCATAAAGATTTTTTTGTAAAAACTGTAAAAATTCTTGCTGTTCGACATCCACTTCATCAAAAGAATCAGCAGGTAAATCGCGTCTTGGTTGATATGTACCACTTTCAGCATCATATATATCCAAAGATTCTCTAGAACTCCAAATATCATATCTTCTAATTTGGACAGCAATATTTTTGAGTTCTTTGAGTAACTGTACAGGAGTATCAATAGAAACCTGATACTGCTGTAAATAAGCTAACATTTCTTGCAATTGAGCATTTGTTGGGTCGGGACACTTTTTTGCTCCCTTATTGTGTTGCATTTGTCTATCGCGACGATAAACTGCATGAAAAGCTTCAACAATATAGCGTTCCTGGGATGATAAACGCTCAAGTTGCTTGACTCTGACTCGATTTATAAGTGCCCAATCACTTAAATGCTGGAAACCAAACTCAGATAGAAAGTTTTTCAATTCCGGATTTTGCTTTGTTTGCAAATAAGCCCAATTATCCAAGCTCATCCGAGATTGTAAATCAGTATTAAATGTTTGTAACACCGTAACCGAAAAAAACTTGTATCGAGATACTTTAGTTTGACTGTCATCTACCATTAGTTGGGTTTTGCCATCTCGGTCTAAAATAATTAACTTTTGTCCATCATCATTAAGAACGAACGGTAATAAATCTCGATATGTAAATTGCTTGCCACCACTAAACAATGAGTCAATTTTTTTACATTCCCTCAGTATCGGCTCAGAAACGTAACATCTAAGACAAAGACCTGCCTGCGCGCGTTCAATCGCATTCAGGTGAGTTTTTTTTGCGTGAAAATACGATAACAAAAGATTTTGGGTGTGACTATTATCTTGATTTTCTACGTTAGATACTTGATTTTTGGCAAACTCTAGAGCGATAGGAACAGGAATTTGTTTATACCCTAATCTATCCTCTGCAGGGCTAACTCGCCAAATTCTCCAATATCTTGAAGGTGTATTTATCATAGCTGCACCATCCCCTGAAATATACTGCTCAAAATCTTCTTTATATATATAGACACTAGCCGATAATGATTATGCAAATTCTAAAGATATATAGTAATATCGGAGCATAAATCCTAGTATTCCATGTCATTAATTTTGGTGGGTGTACTTCTTAAAAATTCTTCCTTTGTGTCCTTTGTGCCTTTGTGGTTCAATTTTCCTACCTCCCAAAACTTTTGACACGGACTATTAGTATTCCATGTCATAAGTTTTGAGAGGTAGGGTGTGGAGGGCGCCGTTACAATCTTCAATAAAATGAAAAATCATGTGCGCCCTCCGCACCGACATTCTCGGTGGTGCGGAGGGCGCAAAGCACATGATTTTTCTATCGTTAAGCGCGGTAGGGTGGTGACCTGAGCGGAAAAATTCCACTCTTCATGGAAATGTAGCAATACGTTCAAATACCGTCCTCTTGTTTTGCAGCGTTATTTTCCAGAATTATGTCAAATTATGCCCCAAACAATGATTAGCCCTCAAATTTAATTTGAACGCGCGTTCTAGCTTTTATCCAATAGCATCCTTCATAGCGGCGCCTGCTCTTTCGCTATAGCCTTGTCTTTAACATGGTCACCAGCAGTAATCATTAGGATGTAGAAAAGTAAAAATATGCATCTTTGAGATGATTAAAAATATATCATTTCAATCAAAACCCTTAAAGACCTGCATTATAGTATTAATTTACTTTTCAATATTTTTGTTTTGCTTTTGCATACAACCTATTCCTAAAACACCAAAAAGTAATACTTGTGCTAGAACGAAATTAGGTTCTGGAACTGATATTGATTTTAATGAAGCTGTTCCTCTATATTGAACAGGAACATTTATATTCTCATCAGCACCTGGCAAGCTTGCTGCGATACCAGAACCAGAGAAAGTTTTGCTAAGGCTAAAATTTGGTTTACCTTGGGAATCTAAAGTGATTATACCCGAAAGTTTTTGGGTTTCTGTATGTTCAAAAGAATATTCGTCACTCTCATCACCCCTAAATCCTCCCGTCGTAATGTTGGTGTCAGCTAAAAAGCTGTATCTTTCTGAACTATCAGTTGGCAATACTTGAACGTTTTGAAGTATTCCAGAACCAAAGAGTTGTGCTGATATTGGATTAGAATCAAATGCTGCTTTTAAATCTACCTGTTGATAAACTTTATTATTATCAAAATCAAATTCTTCAAATGAGTTACCTAATTTGAAAGTATCTAATGTAGCTGGGAAATTACTGATAAATCCGGGAACATCAGCTTGAAGTTCATAGTTAGTAAAATCTACTCTATGTTTCCCCGATAACTGAAAAGCATCTACTTTTAAGTTAGTGCATAAAGTTAGTAAAAATGCACTAGATACAACCTTGATAAAAGTGTGATTACGCATTTAGTTTTTCCTCAGTTTTATTAAAAAGAAATAATTCCGGATTTTATTGCAGTGAGTACTGCCTGTGTTCGGTCATTAACCTCCAATTTATCTAAAATCTTGGTGACATGAAATTTAACAGTTCCCTCAGTGACATATAGAGTTGTTGCAATTTCGTGATTTCTCTTGCCATTAGTAATGAGTTGAAGTATCTCTAACTCGCGCGCACTCAATCTAGAGGTTGAGCCGAGGCGACCGACGCATCTTGGCTGTAGAAACACCAGCGCTGTTTATTACCCTTACCAATTACTTGAAATTTATTTCTGTGTAAATCTACATCTTCTAAATTAAGCGCTAAAAGCTCGGAAATACGGCATCCTGTGCGATGTAGAAGATGTACAATCGCATTTATACGTGCGTCTGATGCAACTGTTTTATACAGTATACTTAATTGCTCTGGAGTTAAAAAACGTATCACCTCATCCGTAGAATGTTCGCCTTTTTCTTTGTCTGGTTGACGCTGTTTTAATCCACGTATGGGATTAGACTTTAAATACCCTTGTTCCACTGCAAAGTTGAGTAGGCTTTGAAGTATCGCTTGATGCTTATGGTGGGTTGTATATTTTAAATGGCTTAGGCTTAAAAGGTAGTCAATTAAAGTCTGGCGACTGATAATTTCTATTGACCAACTCCCATACTCTTTAAGTAAAGGTAAAAGTACCAACTCGTAGGTAGTCCTGGTTGTTTTTGATAATCCAGGACGTTCTAAAAATTGCGTTGCCACGGTAGCTAAAGTAACAGCAATATACACAACATTTATGTGCTTCTAACAAGGTTTTTTATTCTTAAATCATATATCTTTTTAGGAGAAATTAGGGTTGCGTCTCATGGACACTCTTAAAAAGCCCAAACAAGCAGAATCCCTTGCTGCCTACGTATTGCGGATTAGAAAGATACTCAAGTTGACTCAGTTTGAATTAGCGTCGGCTGCTGGTATACACTCTCGGTCAGTGGGGAAGATTGAACGGGGATTAACAACTCGACTAAACCGCAAAACACTGCAAGGTCTTGCAGTCGGGTTAAGAGTACCAGTTGAGTACTTGGAAGCGACTGTACTAGGCTCCGAGGTTATAGAGGCGCCACAGAGCATTAAATTTTGTCCCGCGTGTTGGAAACCTGGAAGTGCTGCTGACCCAATGTGGGGTAATCTTAGAGCTAAATTCTGTTACTTGTGTGGTACACAGTTACGCGCTAACTGTGCAAATTGTGGTGAGTTGGTTGTGTCGTTGAAATACAGGTATTGCCCAATGTGCGGATATTCTTATAAAGAACCAATTGCTAAAACTTAGACGTGGTAAGGATTTTGAGCCACTATTTCCGTTTGCTAGGGTCGATGAGGAGCATTGCTGCACCTCACCTCCCATCCGAAACCGTGCATGAAAGATTTCCCTTCACACGGCTACTCAATGTGTTTCCCTTTTGTCACTACGGGACTTCTGACTGCCATCACTGGCAGTTTTTTCATCATGGCAATGGCGGTGCAGTAATTGGAGATTTTCCCACTTGTCTTTACCTCCGCATGTAGTGGGTTCTATATGGTCAACTTCCAATACATCACCTTCTTTGAAGTGCAAGCCGCACCAGGCACATTTCCCCTTTTGTTGCTTTAGTAGTAAAGATTTCCTACTAGGCATCTCAGGGTGTTTACTTAGTCTTTGACTCCAGTAGAGAGAGTCACCATCATACGGGCTTTTATCGGCTAAGACCTTAACGTAATCGTTTACACTGGAATGGAACTCAATATAGGTTATTAGTTCCAGAGCATCGCTAGTTGGTCGTGTGGCAAAAACCCACTTTTTATCACCTATTGTGTGCCAATATTTCTGATGACCTTTATTGGTGCTTCCGGTTTGTCTTTTCGCCCATCTTCTAAGTCGAAGATAGAGTACTCTGTTTAGCCGTGCAAAATCCCCTGTGGTTCCTGCATCTGAAACTCTGTAATACCTCGCCCATCCTCTAATTACAGGATTTAGGTCTTTAATAAGCTGCGCTTGTGACCTTGATTTGTTTTTAGTAAAGATGGTTTTGATATTTTGTTTGTGAGCCTCAATTGCCTTCTTTGAAGGGGTAATGAGAGTAACGAAACCAAGACTTATACCTCGACTATTTTTATTATCTCGGTATTTTCCAGCCGGATGTTGTTGAATATGGTGTCCGAGGAAATCGAATCCTGCTATACCATCTTCACTTAAGTGCGGATGGAATGTATGTGTTATTCGAGTCTTTTCTGGTTTCAGTTCCAGACCAATACCTTTTAGCCATTCTTTTATGATTGCCTCACACCTAATAATGACCGCTTTGGACTCATTTAGAACAACGAAGTCATCAGCATACCTTATGAAAGTAGGCTTCTGGATTTGCTGCCCAAATTTAGCTTTTGACCCTATTACTTTTCCAGACTTATTAGCTGGAAATTCTTGGTCAATGAGGTTTTCTAAACCATGTAATGCAATATTAGCTAATAGCGGCGAAAGCACGCCTCCTTGAGGAGTCCCATCGTTACTAGCTATGAATTTTCCTGAATCTATAGCCCCAGATTTTAACCAAGCTTTGATTTGTTGCTTGATTTTTCCTTTGACGTTTAGTTTCAGAAGTAATGCTTTATGGTTTATGCGGTCGAAACACTGCGATATATCTGCATCAAGAACGAATTTCGCTTTTGATACTATGCAGTTTTTGATATGTTTAATGGCATCATGGCATGACCTTCCGGGTCGAAAACCATAATTTGATGGCTCAAATCGAGCTTCCCACTCTGGCTCTAACGTAGCTTTTACTACAGCTTGAAGGGCACGGTCAAAAATGGTGGGTATCGAAAGTGGTCTTTTTTCTGTTTTTCCTGGCTTCGGAATCCATATTCTCCGCGTAGGTTTGGATTTACCATTTATATATAGACCATTTGCTAGGTTCAGACGCGCTTCTGGGGACAGTACTTTGATACCGTCCACACCTGCTGTCTTTTTACCTTGGTTGTCTTGCGTTACCCTTCTAACCGCTAATACTCTGTTCGACCAAGACCTCATTAGTGTTCGTTGGAGTTTTCTGACTCGCTTAATATCACCACAACGCGAAGCGGCGTAGATGCGTTTTTGTAACTTAAAGACGTATCTCTCGACTTTGCGCCAATTGATACTCTTCCATCCCTCAGTATCCAGTATTGAATCTGATTTAAGCTTTTCCATTACTACTTACACCCCTAGCTCTATGCACATTGCGGGTTACGTCTGCTTATCCTGGAAGTTACTCCATCCCTTTTCAGGCTTTAACCGTTACTTCGGTTTAGGCATTTGCTTCTTAACCCATCCTGCCCAACTTAAGCTTTTAGCCTGACCGCCTACCTATGTATCGACCTCCATAGGAGCTATAAATTGGGTTACTTCGTTCCTGATATCCATTATTTTGAGTCTTTAGAGGATGCCTATCCACCGGGGGTCTAGGAGGTACGCTGTTCCGGTCGCAAGAACCTAACAGTCCCTACCCTATCGGTTATTTCCGAACCAAGGTGTGTCCGAAACACAAGCTTATATCCCTTGGTGAGATTTTACGATGGCTCAACGACATTTCGCTTGCTCTCCCCATAAACTCTTGCTTGCGGTTGGCGCTTTCAGCAATTACCGCCTATTACCGCTTTCATCCCCGCTTTACGGATTTGATAGTCAGTCTCGTCCGTGAGGGCTACCATGATTAAATGGTAGTTTATGTGCTTTCAACCCCGCACCAGGGCGTTAAGACTTGGTTTTCTAGGATACTCACCTCACTTACATGGATATCGAAAGTTATCATCAGTAAAGGATTAAAGTGCGGACTCAACCAAATTTGGTTACTTTACTGAAGCCTGGAATCCTCCCAAATAATGGGTTTCTCCAGAACGAATCGCACTCGCGCGTATCTCGGCTCAACCTCTAATTGTTCGAGTGAGGAATAAATGTTGTATTTATTTAGACAAAATCATCAGTAGAGGCGCCTATATATTTTTTGAGAGTCAAAGTCAAACATGCAAGCTAAATCCTCAAAGCCAAATTCGATAGTACCTGTACAAGACCTCAACACTACTATTGTTACAGATAGTCCAATACCAAATACGGCGCCGCCGAAGAAAAAACTTCCACTCCTGAAGCTACTATTACTAAGTGGACTAAGTATAAGTTTAATCTTTATTGGTATTACAGGTTATCGTTGGTGGCAGTTTGTCTCCACACATCAAGAAACCGACAACGCTTATGTAACCACTGATATTCACCCAGTCACAGCACGCATAGCACCGAACAGTTCAGCAAGTAGACGTCAACGACAACCAAATAGTTAACAAGGCAGCAGTATTAGTAAAACTAGACCCAGCAGACCTTGAAGTTAGTTTACAGCAAGCACAAGCAAGTTTACAAAACACTAAACAACAAGCAGAAGCAGCAAAAGAAAATCTAAAGCTTGCTTCCTTAACAACAACAGCTAAAACTGCCCAGTCACAAGGAGATGTAAATTCATCGCAAGCAGTAATATCCACCGCAATAGCTTCTTACAACGAAGCTACTGCAGGAGTTCCTGTTGCCTTCGCGGAACTAAAAAACGCTCAAGCAATAATAGACGCAGCAAAAGCATCTGTTGCACAAGCACAAGCAGGAATACTTACAGCTTCTTCAGCAGTACAATATGCTTTAGCTGGAGTCGAGGTAGCTAAAGCGTCGGTCGTGCAAGCAAAAGCAAACCAAGCAAAAGCACAAGCAGACTACAAACGCTATCAAAGTTTGTTTGACCAGGGAGTTGTTAGTCATCAGCAGCTAGATACCTCAGAAGAGGCTTATACAGTTTCTTCTTCACAAGTAGAAGCAGCACAACAAGCTGTTTTACAAGCACAACAGCAAGTTTCTTCTTCACAATCCGGTTTACAACAAGCTTATGCCAAAGTCACACAAACAAAACAAGACATTACAAAAGGAGAAGCACAGTTAGCAAAAGCAAACCAACAAGTAACACAAGCTACTGCAAAAGTTGCACAAGCACAATTCGTAATAACAAAAGCCAAAGCACAGTTAGCAACTTCTAAAGGAGGTTTGCAACTAGCAGCAACAGGAAATCAACAAACCAAAGTCAGCGAACAACAATATCGAGCAGCCCTTGCAGCCAACGCTCAACAACAAGCGTTAGTTAATAACGCTCTTTTACAACTTTCATATACTACCATTACGGCACCCGAAACTGGGCAAGTTGGAAATAAAACTGTGCAGGTCGGTCAACGGGTACAACCTGGACAAACATTAATGTCGATAGTCAAACAAAAACCTTGGGTTATCGCTAACTTTAAAGAAACGCAATTAAAGAAAATGCGAGTTGGGCAATTGGTAAAAATTAAGATTGATGCCTTTGGAGAACGTAAATTTCAGGGTAAAATCGATAGTATTTCACCAGCTTCAGGCGCCAAATTTGCTTTATTACCACCAGATAATGCTACAGTTAATTTCACCAAGATTGTCCAGCGAGTCCCTGTAAAAGTAATCTTTGAACCTGAAAGTATTAAAGATTGTGAGTCATTAATTAGACCAGGAATGTCTGCTGTTATTACTGTAAATGTAGGCAAGTAAAAATTAATACAAATATGGATGCAGTAAAGCAGAATTATTACCTTTTCGATTTACCCTTTAAGACATTAGGAGTATGTTTTATCCAAATACAGTCAAGCGCGTTTTTATTTTTGAAATTGTCGAACTCACGTTAAACTAATTTAAAGGTTAAATAAGAACTCATCGCTTCTAAAATACTATTTATGCAGCTACTTCAAACTACCGACAACGATTTTTCTAGTAAATTCAAAGCTTTAGTGGACGACCGCCGGGAAGTTACAGTTGATGTTAGTGCAACAGTACGCGCGATTTTAGCTGATGTCAAAGAGCGTGGTGATGTAGCAGTCCTTGACTATACTAGCCGCTTCGATCACTTTAATCCCCAGTTTTTGCATTTGAGTGAAACTTTTATTGCCGAACATGCTGCACAGTGTCCTTCCGATGTAGTAGCTGCAGCGCGAACTTGCGCGCGAGCGAATTGCAGCTTTCCATCAAAAGCAACTACCGCAAAATATTAGCTATACCGATACAACCGAGGTAAAACTAGGATTAAATTGGATACCGCTGTCTCAAGTGGGAATTTATGTACCTGGAGGACGTGCCAGTTATCCTAGTTCTTTACTTATGAACGCCATACCTGCCAAAATTGTCGGTGTGGAACGTATTGTGATGACAGTACCGATGCCGAACGGTGAGATTAATTCCGCTGTATTTGCAGCTGCTCAAATTGCTGGCGTTACAGAAATTTACGGCATTGGTGGCGCCCAAGCAATCGCAGCATTAGCATATGGTACACAAAGCATTGCCCCTGTTGATAAAATAGTTGGTCCTGGTAATGCTTATGTAGCAGAAGCTAAACGTCAAGTATTTGGCACTGTTGGCATTGACAGCATTGCCGGACCATCGGAAATACTTGTGGTAGCTGACAGCCAAAATAATCCAGACTGGATTGCATGGGATTTATTATCGCAAGCAGAACACGACAAAGACGCTCAGTCAATTTTAATTACAGATTCAGAAATTTTTGCTCAAGATGTGATAGCAGCAGTTGAGAAAATTCTCACTAACCTACCCACCAAAGAAGTCGCTAATGCTAGTTGGCAAAATTATGCAGCTGTAATTATTGTCAGTGATTTGGCAGAAAGTATACCGCTGCTAAATCAATTAGCTCCAGAACACGTAGAATTATGCGTAGACAACCCACAACTACTAGCCAATCAAATTAAATGTGCTGGTAGCGTGTTTCTAGGACGTTATACTCCAGAAGCAATTGGCGATTACTTAGGAGGTCCTAACCATGTACTGCCGACCGCGCGTTCTGCTCGATTTGCCTCTGGCTTAAGTGTTTACGATTTCCTAAAGCGAATTACCTATTTGGAATGTAATCAACAGGCATTACAGACAATAGGCAAAGCTGCGGTAACGCTAGCAGAAGTAGAAGGTTTACCTGCCCACGCAGGTAGTGTATCTATACGACTAATATGAAACATGCACGTACCATCAACACTGCCACCAAAGGATGTCACAGTTAAAGATTGGATTGGAGTATACTCTGCACTGCTCGGCGCCTTTATGGCAGTATTAGATAATCAAATTACTAATGCTTCCTTAAATGATATTACAGGCGCCCTTGGTGTAAGTCTAGATGAAGGTGCCTGGATTTCCACGGCATATCTAGTTGCAGAAGTCGTAGTCATACCGCTTACAGATTGGTTATCAAAAGTATTTTCCGTGCGGTTATATTTACTTGTGAATGCAGGATTATTTATTTGTTTTTCTGTTATTTGTGCTTTTGCAACCAATTTACCACAGATGATTCTGTTCCGTGCTGGACAGGGTTTTACTGGAGGTATCTTTATACCAATGGCGTTTAATGTCATTTTAATGACATTACCACAAGCATTGCAACCTGTTGGGATGGCACTATTTGGACTATCCACAATTATTGCTCCTTCAGTTATTCTCATTGTTGGTAGTTGGTTAACAGATACTTACGGTTGGCCATATATTTTCTACCTGAATGTGTTACCAGGATTACTTCTAATTGCGGGTGTATGGTATGCATTACCAAAACGACCAACAAAGTTACATCTACTCAAAAAAGGTGACTGGTTTGGTATTTTCACAATGGCAGTAGGGTTAGCATCGCTCTTTATTTTTCTTGAATAAGGCAACCGCAAAGATTGGTTAGGTTCAGAGGAAATTCAAAAAGCAGCACTAACAGCAGCTATATTTTTGCCTATATTTATAGTTATTCAGCTTGTTAACAAAAATGCTTTACTCAACCTGCGACTACTAGTAAGACGTAACTTTTTAATTACTATCATCACCACAATGAGTCTAGGGCTATATTTATATGGTTCTACTTTTATTTTGCCGTTATATTTAGCACAAATTCAAGATTACAACGCCATGCAAATTGGCGAAACAATGATGTGGGCAGGTATGCCACAGTTATTTATTACACCGTTTGTACCCAAATTGATGAAACACTTTGATTTGCGGTTACTATTAGCGGTAGGATTTGCGCTGTTTGGTATAAGTTGCTTTATGAACACAACTATGACTCATGATACAGGAGTAGAACAACTAATACCTGCTCAAATTATCCGTGCGTTGGGACAGCCTTTAATAATTACATTTCAAGTTGCCACATTTGGAATTGAAGCAAAACAAATTCGTTCAGCTTCAGTTATATATAGCATGGCACGTAACCTCGGCGGTTCATTGGGAATTGCAGTACTAGGAACTCTACAATCAGTACGAGAACGATTCCACTCGAACCACTTAGTTAATGAAATTTCACTCTCAAATCCCATCACGCGCTTGGGGAATTGACCAACTAACTCAAATGTTTTTACAACACACAAGTGACCCAGTACAAGCTCAAAATCAAGCATATGCATTTCTAGACCGCACCATACGACGAGAAGCAAATGTCATGGCATTCAATGATTGCTTTTTCTTCATGGGATGCGCGCTCGGAGCAAGCGTCTTACTAGTACTTTTGTTAAAAAAAGTAAAACATTATAGAGACTGAACTAATACGGTCTGTATCTAAAATCGTGTAACAAGCGTCGCTTATTGCAGACTGGCGCCCATATTATAGATACGTCTCCAATGCCTTGGTGGTAATACATAGGTATCGAATACAGGCGCCGTTTATCAGTTTTAAAACTCACCTGAGAGCGCTAGTCTATAAAGTACAACCTTCTCTTGTTCATCTGGGTCATTGCGAGTAAAAGCGCGCATGAACTGGTTCTGTTGCACTCAAATTCCTGGGTTGATGGGGAACACCAGGGGGGAGTAAAAATAAAATCTCCTGCTTCACACACTTGGCATTGCTTGAGTCCCTCCCCATAACGGATTTCGATTCGACCTTTAAGCAGATAAATTGCTGTTTCGTGTTCTGGGTGAAAATGTGGTTCGGTAATTCCACCGGAAGGAATTATCGTTAAATACATTGCAATTTCCAGCCGCGCCTGTTGTTGCACAAATACCATTTGTAATGGAGAAGCTTTTGTATAAATGTGGCTTTAATGGTTCTAAATATTACCGAAATAAGTTAAAATTCTCTCAGTATTATGTAGGAGTATTTTATAATTATGGGTATAGGTGCAGTTGCAATTGGAAGAAATGAGGGGCAGCGGCTAGTGCGCTGTTTGAAATCGCTGATTACGAACCTTCCACCAGGGACACCAATAGTTTATGTTGATTCGGGTTCTACTGATGGTAGTGTGAATATGGCAATATCTTTGGGTGTGAATGTTGTAGAATTGGATATGTCACTTCCATTTTCTGCTGCACGAGGATATAACACCGGGTTTAACTATATATGTGAGCATTTTCCAGAAGTTGAGTACGTGCAGTTCATTGATGGTGATTGCGAAATGCTTTGCTCCTGGATAGAGCCAGCGCGTATGACCTTGAGCAATAATATTAAAATCGCAATTGTTAGTGGTAATTTGCAAGAACGGCAACCTGAGTTATCTATATATAATCGTCTTGCTCAAATGGAATGGAATACTCCGTTAGGGGAAGTTAATACTTGTGTTGGTATTGCAATGATGCGAGTTAGTGCGCTGAATGCGGTTAATGGTTATAATCAATCGCTGATCGCGGGTGAAGAGCCAGAAATGTACTTCCGTTTACGGCAATTGGGATGGAAAATTTGGCGTATTGATGTTGATATGGCAGTACATGATGCTGCGATGTTTAAGTTTAGCCAATGGTGGAAGCGCTCAATGCGTTCAGGATGGGCATTTCAAGAAGGTGTGGTAATGCATGGTTCTTCTCCTGAAAGATTTTGCGTTCGTCAAGCTTGGAGTAATTGGTTTTGGGGAATTATCCTTCCATCAGGAGCATTATTAATACTATGGGAAACATCGGGTTTAAGTTTTTTGTTGCTGCTGGCTTATTTTTTGTTATTTTGGCGTATATATAAATATCGCATTACTCAGGGTGATATACACGAACATGCGCGATTGTATGCATTTTGGTGTGTTTTATCAAAATTTCCCCAAGCGATAGGACAGTTGAAGTATTGTTGGAATCAATGGCGCAATCAACAAGCGACTTTAATTGAATACAAATGATAAAAAACACTACAAGCACTGTTAACTGCTGGCTATGTTTACATGCTAACAATAAGTGTAAAATAAAATACTTAAATATAGCATTCGGGCAGGCACCGTTTATAGCAAACACAACAACAACAGGCGCCAGACGACTATTTAGTAATTACACAAACAATTATTTAGGCGCCAATACTTCTAGGTAATCACGTACTTAAACTAATGAACCACAATACAAAAACTGGCGCCTATAATTTCTGGTACTCATATAACAAAAAAGCCGTGTGAAGGTATCTCAATTCGTGGAACTACTGTTTTTCTTGGTGTGGTTGAGGTAATCTGTTTTACCTCAATTGGCTGAACTACCTGTGTATAAATTACGTTGGGATAACCAGATTGTTGTTATGCTGATCACCATAAATTTATTAATGAATTATCCTAATTGGTGAAATTGAATCATTATTATGATAGATGCACAAATTTTTCGATTAAAGACTTTCTGGACAAAAACCAAATTTTTCTATTAATTTATCAACTAGTTCTTCTGAATCTCTCCACAGTTCGATAGTATGTTTTTGCATCCATACAGAATTAATTGTGACATTTTCATGATATCTACAAGTCAATACTCTGTCTAAAGGTGCTTCTACTTGTTTAACTTGAGTAGAATTTTCTTGCCTTTGATTACCTCGCTCCCATCCTAATGGAGTCAGATGCCATTCAGTCCATGCGCTTATATTACTAGAATCAGGATAGTAAATGTTCATATCTTTCTAATTACAAATAAAACTTATTTAGCTGCTTAGGTAGGTGTCATTTAAACACTTTGTAGTATAGCTTATAAGTCAAAATATAACTATGAGAATTTTCTCATCAATTTTTCATGATACTTTCATGTTTATGATTATATAATTTTTTTGTTATAAATATCTTCACTGAAAATTATTATAACCATAATTATAAAGTAGTAAAAGCTACACATATACTTTGAAAAAATTAGCGTTTATGTAATTACCGCATTTTTATCACTTTTCCATCACATTTTCCTGCGAAGCTGTAGATACGGAGTTTATATATAGCTAAACCACCATATGAATAATGAAGAGCAAATCGTAAAAATAATTCAAAGGGGAATTGATTGTGGTACCACTAAAAGATAATAATCCCATCACAACAACTCCATATATAAACTATGGATTGATTATCATTAATATTCTTATATTCATCTATCAAGTAAGCTTAACACAGCAAGAACTACAACGTTTTGTTCGCGTAGCAGCATTAGTACCTTGTCAACTTTCTGCCACTTGCCCTATTGGTAATCAACTAATTCCGGAATGGCTAACTTTAATTACTTCTCAATTTTTACATGGTGGGTTTTTACACCTTGGCGGTAATATGTTATTTTTAGCTATTTTCGGTAATAATATTGAAGACCGTTTAGGGCATATCAAATATTTAATTTTTTATTTAAGTTGTGGTGTTTTGGCTGGATTGAGTCAGTGGTTTTTTTCACAAAATTCAACTATTCCATCTTTAGGCGCCAGTGGTGCAATTGCGGGAGTTTTGGGAGCATATATTCTTAGGTTTCCACGCACGCAAATTTTAACTTTAGTTCCTTTAGGATTTTTTATAACTACAGTACGACTTCCTGCATACTTATTTTTAGGATTTTGGTTTTTCCAGCAAGCCTTTTACAGTGTAGCAAGCTTACAAGTTCGCAGCAATATTGGCATGGAAAGCGGGGGAATAGCGTATTGGGCACATGCAGGAGGGTTTGTTTTTGGCGCCATTCTTGCTCCAATATTTGGTTTATATGATAAGCGCCATTGAAAAAACAAATTAAAAGGGAAACAAAAATATGACAGCAGAAGAAAAAAGACTACAAGAAGACCGTAACCGCACAGCATACTGGCGCCGATGGGGTCCTTATTTAAGCGAGCGGCAATGGGGAACAGTACGCGAAGATTACAGTGCTTCGGGTAGTGCCTGGGATTATTTTCCCCATGACCATGCTCGTTCGCGCGCTTATCGTTGGGGAGAAGATGGTATCGCTGGTATTTCTGATAATCATCAGCGTTTATGTTTTGCCATAGCTTTATGGAATGAAGAAGACCCAATATTGAAGGAAAGAATATTTGGCTTAAGTGGTCCGGAGGGTAATCATGGTGAAGATGTTAAGGAATATTATTTTTATTTGGATAATACTCCTTCTCATGCCTATATGAAATATCTATATAAATACCCCCATAAAGCGTTTCCATATAAAGAAATAGTGGAAGAAAATCAGCGACGGGGATACCACGACCCAGAGTATGAATTAGTAGACACAAGTATTTTCGATGATAATAGGTATTTTGATGTATTCGTCGAGTATGCTAAGGCATCACCTGAAGATATGCTCATTAAAGTTTGTGTAGTCAATAGAGGTAATGAGCGCAAAACACTGCATCTCTTACCTACTCTATGGTTTCGCAATACTTGGGCTTGGGAAGAACATAGCTCTAAACCAACATTAACGCTTGATGCTCCGGGTGTCGTCAAGGCTTCTCACCGTAGCTTGGGGGAAAGGTGGCTCTTTTGTCAAGAGAGCAAAGAGTTATTATTTACAGACAATGAAACTAATTACGAGCGGTTGTTTGGAACCGCAAACCATCATCCCTACCTCAAAGATGGAATCAATAACTATATAGTTAATGGAGAAAAAGAAGCCGTAAATACGAAGCTTAAGGGTACGAAAGTTGCTGCACACTACCAAATAACTCTTGATGCAGGAGAAACTAAGACTATTTATTTACGGTTGGCTGATAATAAGAACTTAACAGAACCTTTTGGCGCCGATTTTGATAATATCTTCTATAACCGTAAACAAGAAACTGATGAATTTTACCAACGTATTTCTGGACAGAGTTTATCTGAAGATGTTAGAAATGTACAACGTCAAGCTTTTGCTGGGTTGTTGTGGACAAAGCAGTACTATCATTATGTCGTAGAAGATTGGCTAGAAGGGGATTCTAATCAACCAACTCCACAAAGACATAATGCTCGTAATCTTGAATGGATACATCTTTATAATGACGATATCATTTCCATGCCTGATAAATGGGAGTTTCCTTGGTATGCTGCTTGGGATTTAGCCTTTCATGTCGTCCCTTTGGCAATGATTGACCCTGATTTTGCTAAAAAACAAATGGACAGGTTTACACGAGAATGGTACATGCATCCTAACGGGCAAATTCCCGCTTATGAGTGGCATTTTAGTGATGTTAACCCACCCGTTCATGCTTGGGGAACTTGGCGAGTTTATCAGATTGAAAAAGAACTTTATGGTCGTGGTGATACTGATTTTCTCGAACGAGTTTTTCAAAAGTTATTACTCAATTTTACTTGGTGGGTTAATAGAAAGGATAACAATGGAGATAATGTTTTCCAGGGAGGATTTCTAGGTTTAGACAACATCGGCATTTTTGACCGCAGTTCTGAGTTACCAACAGGTGGATATTTAGAACAATCTGATGGTACAAGTTGGATGGGCATGTACAGTTTAAATATGCTAACTATTGCCCTTGAGCTAGCAAAATTTAATCCTACTTATGAAGATATTGCTAGTAAGTTTTTTGAACATTTCCTTTACATTGCCGATGCAATGAATCATATTGGTGAAACTAATATCCATTTATGGGATGATGAAGACCAATTTTTCTATGATGTGCTGCATTCACCGCATGATGCGCGTCATCATTTGAAAGTTCGCTCTATGGTGGGATTAGTTCCATTATTTGCTGTGGAAATTCTGGAGGCTGATGTATTAAATACTTTCCCTAGTTTTAAAAAACGATTTGAATGGTTTATTAACAACCGTCCTAAATTGCAGGACAACATTGCTTCTTTAGAAATGCAAGGAAGTGGAGCTAGGAGATTATTAGCTATTGTCAATCCAGAGAAGCTCAAAGCCATTCTACAGAAGATGCTTGATGAAACTGAGTTTTTGAGTTCTCATGGTGTTCGCTCCGTTTCTAAATTCCATGTTGATAACCCTTACATTTTTGATGTTGATGGGCAACAGCATCGCGTTGATTATGAACCCGCAGAATCTACAAATGGAATGTTTGGGGGTAATTCTAATTGGCGTGGCCCAGTTTGGTTCCCAATGAACTTCTTAATTATTGAATCTCTACAAAAATTCCATCATTATTTAGGGGATGATTTTAAGGTTGAATGTCCTACAGGTTCTGGACAGTTTCTAAATTTAGCGGAAGTGGCAACTGAATTATCTCACAGGTTGATGAGTATTTTTATCCGTAATGAAGCAGGTTATCGTCCTGTTCATGGAGGTCACAAAGAATTTCAATCTAATCCTGACTGGCGTGATTTAATTTTGTTCTATGAATATTTCCACGGTGATAACGGCGCCGGATTAGGAGCTAATCATCAAACAGGTTGGACGGGGTTAGTAGCAAATTTAATCCATGATTATTGGCATAAGGGAAAATATAATCAAACTGACCGGAAAGCAGCTTTGATAAAGTGATTTTCCACAGGTTTAAAAACCATTATCATCGCGTGACGTAACTGAGTTTCTCCCGTTTCCTGAAAATTGCGATATAAAAACTGACCAATAAGTAAGGAAGAAATCGCAGTTATCAAGAATCCCCAGACTACATAATATTCTCTAAACCATAGGCAAATAGGCTTCATAAGTAACTGCCATTACACCAGGTACATGGAGTAATAAGCCAACATCATGCAGGATAGAATGAACATGAGCATTAACTTCTTGAGTTTTTGTTTTCACCTGCATAAAGACAAACTATATAATGCAATGAGCAGAAAAATTTTATCAGGATTTTTGATTTTTTGGACAATAGTCCGAACAGTTTTTTGCTTCATCTGTCAGAACAAGAGAAGGTTGTACAGCACAATTTATAAAATGATTTTTTGCAAAATATCGGCATTGAGTACAACGATGATTTGATAATGAACTTGTACGCAAATCTAACTGTTCATCTGATACACCTTTTAATTTATTCGATGCCAGTAACAACAAGCTACCCAAAAAGAATATAAAAGCAATAATACCTCCTCCTTGTGTAATTAAAGTTTCAGTAATCTCAGCTTTATTTGGTAATCTTTCTTGAAATTTAACTTCTTGCCGCATTGCTTGGTTAGAAGTTACTGCTGATATTTTATTTTGATGATTTAACGTCAAAACCATATTAAATAACCTCACTTTTATGAACGTATAATTGCAACCATTCAATAACTCTCGCTAAAAGTATTCTTAAAAACATAGCTTAATTAAAATGTTTTTAAAACCTTCACGTTTAATATACACAACTTTCATATTTAGCAAAAACCAATCAGTCGCATATCTATCAATAGTATTGCTTCTAAAATTCAATAATATATTTCCTCTGATTTGATTGCTGTCACTTTTCGGTAACAATTGTTTATTAATATATAGCATTTATATATTAATTGTAAAAAATAATATCCGTAGAGACGCGATTAATCGCGTCTCTACAATGCACAAATTTTATGAATGATTTAGAACTACTGTATATATTTTTAAAAATTAATTACGATCAAATATGTTTATAGAAATTAAGTTTAATGGCGCCTGTCGTATGGTGGGCAATGGCGACCTTAGTGCTATACTTATGCCGAAAGGCATACTACTTTAGGTAAACTGGTTACATTAGTAACATTCCGTAAGCTAGATGCATTCATCTTTACCAATTGATTATTATAAGCAACTAAAAGCAATTCTTGCAACTAACGAAATAGTTCTATTAACTGAATGTTCCTATCTCATAACGACAGGGTTGGAGACATGATACAATGAGATTTATCAACAAATTAAAGTCTTTATTAACTGGATGTGCATTAACTTTATTAGTTTCTCAAACTGTCAATGCACAGCGACCAGAGCCGCGAAGACTTGAGCGGGTGGAAGGTTATTTATCAACGCCACAAAAACTAGATTTTAATGAATCTCTTTTACAACAGTTGCAACTACCCCCTGGATTTAAAATTAATGTATTTGCAAAAGGCTTAGGTAATCCTCGTAATTTAGTTGTTGCCCCTAACGGTATAATTTATGTTACTCGTCGTAAAGAAGCTGATGTAATCGCACTCAGAGACACAAATCGAGATGGACGGGCTGACTCGATGAATATTGTTGCCAAAGGTTTAAAGTACGTTAACGGTATTACAATTAATCAAAATCGTCTTTACCTTGTCACTGACACCAGCTTATACGGCGCCGACTTGCAAGCAAACGGTTCTCTTGGAAAACTGCAAACTTTAATTTCTGATTTACCTGACGCTGGGCAACATCCAAACCGAACGATGGCTTTTGGCCCTGATGGAATGCTTTATATTTCTGTGGGTAGTACTTGCAACGCTTGCGACGAAACCAACCCTGAAAGTGCTACCCTGCTGCGCGCGCAACCAGATGGTAGTAATCGTACTATTTATGCTAAGGGTTTACGAAATACAATCGGCTTTGGTTGGCATCCCCAAACAAAAGAACTATGGGGATTAGACCACGGTTCAGATTGGCGAGGGAATGACCTACCACCAGAAGAATTAAATCGTATTGTTCAAGGTGGAGACTACGGCTGGCCTTTTTGTTGGGGTGAAAGGCGCCCTGATGTATACTTATCTGCCAACCCACAAGAAACAACAAAAGAAGAATACTGCGCTAAAACTCAACCACCAGCGTTAACTTATACAGCACACAGCGCGCCATTAGCGATGCTATTTTACACAGCAAAGCAATTTCCACAAGAGTATATAAATGATGTTTTTGTAACAATGCGTGGTTCTTGGAACCGTAATCCACCCGTGGGTTATAAAGTCGTGCGGATTCGTTACCAAAATGGAAAACCTGTGAAATTTGAAGATTTTGTAACTGGATTTTTAACAAAAGACAGAACAGCACAATTTGGTAGACCAGTAGGATTAGCAATAGCACCGGATGGTTCGCTGCTGTTTACTGATGATACCAATGGGGTAATATATCGCGTTGCTTACACAGCAAAATAAATTAGTTGTCAATAGCTCATGAAAAATTACGAGGTAAAATAATGGATTGGCAGGCAATTTTCCATTGGGTTTATGTAGCAGGTATGACAATTGGAGCATTACACTTCTGGTCACTAAGTCGCAATCCGCGCGGTGTACCTCAGTATGAATACTTGGTAGCAATGTTCATTCCAATCTGGTCAGGACTAGCTTACATGGCAATGGCACTAGACCAAGGGAAAGTTATAGCAGCAGGTCAAACAGCACACTACGCTCGCTACATAGATTGGATTGTCACCACACCTTTACTGCTGTTGTCTTTGTCTTGGACGGCGATGCAGTTTACAAAAAAAGACTGGACGCTGATTGGTTTTTTGATGAGTACGCAGGTTGTTGTTGTTACAACTGGTTTAATTGCAGACTTATCTGTGCGACCTTGGGTAAGATACTTGTGGTATATATGCGGCGTATTTGCATTTTTTATTATTCTTTGGGGTATTTGGAATCCTTTACGCGCGAAAGCTAGAGAGCAGGGACAAGAATTATCAAGCCTTTACAACAAGCTTGTCACATACTTTACTGTATTATGGGTTGGTTATCCAATTGTATGGATTATTGGCCCAAGTGGTTTCGGTTGGATAAATCAGACTCTTGATACTTTTCTATTTTGCTTGTTACCATTCTTTTCTAAGGTTGGATTTAGTTTCCTTGATTTACACGGCTTGCGTAATTTACAGCATACATCACGCGAAACAAGTGGCGACCGCTTTGCTGGCAGTACGTTACATTTTTTAGGCAATTTCACAATCAATCGACAAAATCGAGCATCTCGTAGAGAAGCGCGTTCTGCACCATCTAGAATCGAATAGTGAAATAAATATAGTAGTAATGGGGAACCAATGGTCATTTACTTGTGACAAATAAGCAATGAATACCTTAACAAAAATCTGGTTCCCAATAGTAGCGGTCACGCTTTTAGTAATGGGGTGCGAAAGGGCAATTGAGTACTTACCACCCTTGCCTAGAGTTGAAGTACCATCGGAAAAACCCCGAAAACCTACTCTCTCTCCCCAATCTTCCAATACAAAGGAAATTGAAGCAGCTATCCGGGCAAGCATTAATCAGGTGCGTCAAAAAGAAAAACTCCAACCTCTCAAAAATAACGAAAGACTGGCAGAGGTGGCTCGCAACTACAGTAGAGAGATGGCAAAGAAAAATTTCTTTAGCCACACTGGCGTTGATGGGAGTACTCTTGCATCGAGAGTTGAGGCTTCAGGCATTATTTATTGGTTAGTAGGGGAAAACTTGTTTAGAGGAACGAATCTAAATGAACCTGTACGTATTGCTGTAGAGGGTTGGCTAGAAAGTCCCGGACATCGAGCGAATATACTGCGTCCGCCTTTTAACGAGACAGGTGTAGGTGTCTGGCGAATTAAGAATACTTACTATATTACGCAGTTATTTTTACGACGATAGCTGTGGGATTGCCCAAAAACAAACCTATGGAGGGTTTACTATTTTTTTACCATTTTTAACTGGCGAGATAGCAACAAGGACAAGACAGATATTTGCAGAATTAGCTATAGAAAAAGGGTGGGATATATTAGCCCTGGAAGTCGCGCCAGACCACATACATTTGTTTGTCAGCGTAAAACCAACTGATACCCCACATCTGATAGCTAAGGCATTCAAAGGACGCTCTAGTTTTTACTTAAGAAAGGAGTTTCCAGAATTAAAAAAACTGCCGTCACTTTGGACAAGCAGCTATTTTGTGTCAACTGCTGGTAACGTTAGTAGCGAGGCAGTCAGGCGTTATATTAATGACCCACATCACGGGTAAACCAAATACCAATGCCGTTAAAACGGCGATTTGCAGCTTCCCTCTCAGTACTTTAAGTACTGAGTTTCCCGCTTACCATGTAATCTTATGAGATTTTTTCTGACTGGCTGAGTGTAGGACATATAGACGAATTTATGAACTTTGTTGGCGCCGCTAGCCCTAAAGGATTTAAATTAATTTTAGCTAGCCCTAATAAATGTTATGACCTTCTCAAACGTTTACGAGATGAAGGACATTCTCAAATTTTACTGCGGCAAGGCAAACAACTTGATGACAAACCTGCTGACATTAGCATAGCAGATGTTCTCGATAATGAAGACTTAGCTATTCACAACCAACGCTTTCAAGAATATATTAACTGGAATCGAGAGGTTTTGAAACAAGAATTAGGCTTAGATGAAGAAGATATTAGTGAGTTTTCTACTGAAACGTTTGAAAAACACCATAAATCACCATGCTTTATTAAATTAACCCGTTGGTTGGTTGGGTTCTACAAAGCCTCCACCCGACCTACATAATTATAGCAAGATTGGTGAATCACTTTTGAGTCACATTTCTTTCTAATACTAAAAAATAACTTGCCAACTTTGTATATAAGGCAATCCCAAAGAGGTACTATTATGGTTGGAATCATCATTACCTGGTTAGTTACTGCTGTCAGTTTTTTAATTATTTCCCGATTACCCTTCTTAGGAATTGATGTTGATGGTTTTGGAAAGGCAGCTATTTCAGCAGCAGTTTTTGGCATCTTAAATGCTATCTTACTACCGATTCTTACATTTTTCACGTTTCCGTTTATTATTCTAACTTTAGGCTTATTTTTCTTCATTTTGAATGCAATCACTTTTGGGTTAGCTGCTGTAATAGTTCCAGGTTTTAGCTTGAGATATGGATTTTGGAGCGCATTATTGGGTTCTATCTCTTTGGCAATTATTAATTCAATTCTCTTAAGATTAGTTGCACCTCTTACTTAAGAGATATTTGTGAACAGTGGATTCTAATTGTATTAAGAAGATTTCAAATTGTTATCACTTTCTGTTCACATTCATTTTTCACAATCAAAGTAGCGAATTAAACAGGAGAGTATAAAATGGCACTTGTAAAGATTACAGATTACTACACTGATACCATAGATAGTCGCTTTGATGTTGATAATATTAGTAATTTTGACGTTTACGTAGCAACAAATGAAAAAGTTGGAACGGTACACGATATATTAGTGGATGAAGCCAGTGGTCGCTTCCGCTATCTAGTGGTAGACACAGGTTTTTGGATTTTTGGTAAAAAAGTTCTATTACCTGTTGGTCGTGCAGATATTCATTACACCGATAAAATAGTTTATGCCAAAGGTCTAACTAAAGAGCAAGTAGAAGATTTGCCAAATTACGATGAGTTAGAAGAAATTGGTTATGACTACGAGGAGCAAGTACGTAATGTTTATCGCGGTTCTGTTGCCTCTTCCAGTCTAACCCAACCTGCTGCTTATGACCGTGGTACTTATAACTATGAGCAAGACTCTTCTTTATACGATATACCAGAAACTGATAGCCAAAGTGATGGTCAAAGTTTGAAATTGTATGAAGAAAGATTGATAGCTAACAAGCAACGCCGAAAGACCGGGGAAGTTTCGATAGGCAAGCACGTTGAGACTGAAACCGCTCGTGTTGCTATTCCCGTTGAAAAAGAAAGAGTGGTTATTGAGCGTACTTCTCCCACAAGCACAAAAGCAGCTTCGGCGCCGGCAAATGCCTTTCGTTCAGGTGAAGTTGCTCGTATGGAGATTTACGAAGAAAAGGCAGATATTCACAAAGAAGCTGTTGTCAAGGAAGAAGTACGAGTCAAGAAAGTTGTTGACACTGAAACACTCGAAGCTAGTGAACAACTGCGTCGCGAAGAGTTAGATATCGATAGTCAAGGGCGCCCAATTGTGAATAAATAATTCAAATGATTCACAATGTAGAGATGTGTAAAGCGGAGGTTTTCCCGTAGCTGACATCTTGCACCATAAGCTTATTGAGAATGAAAGAGCTTGTAAAGACTATTTTTGCGTAGGGTGGGCAGTGCCCAACCTACAAAGTTGGTAATAAACAAGGCTGAAAAACGCTTAAAACCTGCTACTTGGGATAAATAAAATATCAGTAACTTCACCTACAATCAAACCGAATGTAGCAAAAACTGTTAAAATCCAAAATGTATCAGTCTTATCAAAGCCAGCTAAACGCATTTCTAAGTCTGCTAAAACTGTAGTCGAAATTGGAATAAAAATCAGCGTCCATAACATCGACCAAATTATTGCTACAGTAAACACTATGCTCGCAATCAAGCTAACAAATAAAACAGCCAACCAGCTTTGAGAAGAAAAACTTATCAAATGTTCTAATAAAGGATTAGTTTTATTTGCCACATATAAAGCTACTAATGCGATAAATATTCCTATCAACCAAGCTATATGATGAGCAGATAAATACCATCCAACAAGAACGTAAGCCAAACATATTAATAACAAAGATAACCAAGAAAATTTATTTAACGTTACAATATTCATAATTCAAATTTGTACTAGCAAGATTGATATAGATGATGCTTACACGCTTGCAAATATTTGCAGGTGCCTGCATAACTATTATTTTTATTTTTATTATTGAATATAAATGTGAATCAAATATGACCTTAATAAACTCATCCAAATTAATGCCTGTAACAGGTTAGATTTATTTGAAGACAACAACCCAAATGCAGGACAGAATGACCCAGTATCCGACCTTGTAACAATCCGAGAAACTTTAGAATCAAAGATTAATCTAGATATTTACCCAAGTCATCAACGAGTAAGTATTGATGAACTAAGGCACCAAGCTATAAAGCAAGGTACAGATATGATATTAATTGCTGGAGGTGATGAAACAAGATACACTCCAGATATATTACAATACAATAGCTAACTTATAGAAAATCCTAAATGTTTAAATAACATCGGTGCTAAAAACAAAATCCAAAATGACCCCAGAGCAAATCCTATAGCATCGCCCACCGATTCATAATTACTTAAAAAATGAGAATTAAAAACAATTATTATTAGCACTGATAAACCAATTATCACTTTAAATATTTGTTTTTGTTTAGATATATTAGTTGGAGAGTAATGAACATACCACAATTCTAAGGGTATACCAATAGCTGCTCCCACACTAGCTCCAAAAACCTCCCACCCTTTAGGGAAAGAGTCAGCAAAGGGAAAAAAAGAAATCGGAACTAAAAGACTTAAAATCAAAAATAATTTAAACGTGCGTCCATTGAACCAGCGCAAAACTATATCCCACAACATAGGATAAATTTTTAACAGAATTAAACCGATTATCAAACCACCAATTACATCTCCAAGATAATGCACACCAAGATATAGGCGAGACAGCATCACCAATACAACAACTAACACAGTAATAACTAGCGGCACATGAGTAAGGGTAGTTAACATTCCCCAAAAAATTGTCGCTGTACCAGTATGTCCACTAGGGAACGAAGATAAATTTAATTCTCTATAAACTTTAATTTCAGGATGGTTTGGACGCGGTACATCAATAATTGACCCAATTAAAAGATTAACTGATATAACAAAAACAACAGCACCGATTAAACACCAAGCTAGGCGCCTGCCATAAATCCAAAATACCATAGCGAAAACTAGCGCTACGCCTTCGACATCTCCTAACTCTGTAACAGTCTTAAAAAACCAACTCCAACTTTCACCAAAAAACCGTTGGATAAAAATAATTGGCTCTACACCCCAATATATGTCTAATATCATATAAAATGTCAATACTTTTGAATGCAGAAACCACTTTATTGTTATCCCACAGATTTTCTAAGCAGGGCTACCGTGTACACACTCCTTTTATTTTCCTTATATTACCGCTAAGGCGTAAACCCGCTCCGAGACGTTACATGTAACGTCTCTACAATTTAAAATTTTACAAATAATTTAGATTAACTATATTGATTTAAATTATAGAATTAATATTACAAACTCTCAGATTATTTAACCTCTACCTAAATATATATTTTATTGACACAGATTCTATACTTATCGGCGCCAACTCAATTTTCTACAGAAGAAACTAATTTTTTTTAATAAATAACTACCTTGTCACTTTCTATTCATATTTATCTTCAATACTAAAAATAAGCGTTTCATTTGTATCCCTCACTGAAATCCAACTGTAGTCTATCAGATACGAGTTATTGATAGACTACATTACCTCAAAATTTTGCACAATTGAAGTTTCATTCATTTAAATAACTAATCAGGAGTCCTGTATGACTAATCGTTTTATCACAAAAGCCTTGTCCGTACTTGGTGTTGCATCTACAATTTTTGCTTTTAGCGGACTCGAAGCAAATGCTAATGAGGTTCAAAGAGCAAATAATTCAGCAAAGAGTGGAAAAGCTGCTGATTTACTAACTCAGACATATCCCCAAGCTCCGAATGAATTTCAACAAACTCCAGTGCAACCAACACCAACTCAAACACCAGTAGAAACACCAGCGCAAGCTCCATTCGTTTCTCCTGGAAGAGCGACTCGTGGAGGCTCTAGTTACATAGGAGTCGGTGGTAATCTTGGTATTGCAGGTGAAACAACATTGAGCGAAGGTTATGAATGCTGTCATCAGTAAAATTGGATTGACTAACAATTTGTCAGTACGTCCTGCTGCTTTAATTGGCGACAATGCTGTTTTTCTTATTCCCGTAACTCTTGACTTTCCAGTTGAGACAGTTACAAACACTGGGCAGACCCAAATCAGCGCTGCTCCTTATGTAGGCGCCGGAGTATCAGTATCGACGGCAGATGACAGCAACGTTGGTTTTCTACTTTCTGCTGGTGTAGATGTACCAGTTGCAGACCAGTTGACTGCGAATGCAGGTGTGAATGTTAGTTTTCTAGATGACACTAACGTTGGTTTATTGTTAGGTGTTGGTTATAACTTCTAGACTGAATACCCGTGCATAGTGACAGCTATTTCAAAAGTTAACAGCATAACTGTCACTTTTAAATCACATTTCACCTTGATAGTTAAGTAAGGTTGCCACTGGCGACCCTACGAAGGCATTAAACTTTAAATATGTTAATAATTAACTATAAAAATTGGATAGATGAATGCTGGAAAATTCTTGATGAATCCATCATCTATTACCAGAAAAAACCTGTAGGCAATAAAGCTGCTCAAGACCCAAATTTGAAAGCGCTTAACTACGACCAGTGCTTTATTCGTGATTTTGTACCGTCAGCATTACTATTTCTAATGCATGGTAAAACAGAAATTGTACGTAACTTCTTAGATATTACTTTGAAGTTACAAAGCCATGACAAAGAAATGGACTGCTTTCAACCTGGCCCCGGTTTAATGCCTGCTAGTTTTAAAGTACTATTTAACGCAGAGGAAGAATTTTTAAGTGCTGATTTTGGAGAACACGCTATTGGGCGTGTCCCTCCTGTTGATTCTTGCTTATGGTGGATTATTTTATTAAGAGCATATTGTAAAGCAACAGGTGATTTTAGCTTTGCCCATCAGCCAAAATATCAAGAAGGAATAAAGCTAATTATCGATTTATGTTTAGCACATCGGTTTGCGATGTATCCTACACTACTAGTTCCTGATGGCGCCTTTATGATTGACCGTCGGATGGGAGTATCAGGACATCCCTTAGAAATTCAAGTACTATTTTATGGGGCTTTACATGCCGCGCGTGAGTTATTACAGGATGTAGAAAACAAACATTATCAGCGTATTGAGCAGCGATTGAGTACTTTACAATACCACGTGCGTGAGTATTACTGGGTAGACTTGCAGCGACTAAATGAAATTTATCGTTATCAAAGTAATGAGTTTGGTAAAGAAGTTGCAAATAAATTTAATATTTTTGCTGAATCGATTCCCGACTGGTTGACTGAGTGGTTGCCAGAAAACGGCGGATATTTAGCAGGAAATCTTGGACCAGGGTTAATGGATTTTCGGTTTTTTGCCTTGGGTAATTTGATGGCAATTTTGACTTCCTTAGCCAGTAAAGAAGAAGCTAACAGTATTATGAACTTGTTTGAGCAACGCTGGCATAACTTAATTGGTTTTATGCCTGTAAAGATTTGTTTCCCTGCCTTAGAAGGGTTAGAATGGCGAATTGTAACGGGGTGCGACTCTAAAAATAGTCCTTGGTCTTACCATAATGGAGGTAACTGGCCAGTTTTATTATGGCTATTTGTTGCGGCAGCACAAAAAACAGGTCGGGTAGATCTAGCTGAACGAGCAATAAAGATTGCTGAAAATCGTTTAATTGATGATAAATTCCCTGAATACTATGATGGTAGGAATGGTAGGCTAGTAGGCAAAGAATCTAGAATTTTGCAAACTTGGACTATTGCAGGTTTATTAGCAGCAAAAGAATTGATTGTAAATCCAGATTGCTTAAAATTAATTAGTTTTGAAGACGATGCTGTTAGCTCTGTTTGTAGTATGTAGCATACGAAAAATCTAACCCCCCAACGCGGAATAGCTTCTCCTAACCAAGCAAGTTTCAACAATCAAGAAGTTGTACGAATAGATATTTATGAAGAAACTCCTGATATTCAAAAGCAAGCTGTAGTTAAAGAAGAGTTTAATAGTAAGGTGGGCATTGCCCACCATACATGTATAGCAATCCTAAATCATTTGTGTTCACGCAGTAAGCGCTTGCGCTAAAACGAAATTGTAGAGACGCGATTAATCGCGTCTCTACGTGGATATAATTTTTTACAACTCATATAGGATTGCTATATGTTATATTGATATTTTACGTCCTTAGAGTCCTGCTTGCAAGAAATTGCTTCGCAGCTACCTTGTAAAATCATATCAGCATGGCGCCGTAGTGCTTCTCTTTGTTTTGGATTATGAGTAAAAGTTGCGATGCAAGCTATGGCTTCTAACAAGCGAATCGTTACTGCAACATCTGAAGTACTATACTGGCGGATTTGATTGAAAGCTGCATCCGTTAGCCCTGCAAATGTAACTGGTTCGGCAATTACGCGCAAATTGTTGCTTAAAGTGAATGAAAAGTGGTCAACATAAACATGCTGCTGCAAATATAACTAATTGAAGCATAAATAAAAAATCGATTCTTGAAATAGAACAAGAATCGAGAGGGTGTGAAATTGGAGTTATGAAGACATACAGATTATATATTTACAATTTATGATGAAATTAGGGAAAAATTAAGTAGAAATCGGGTAGAATTTGGGTAGTTTAAAACTAAGTAGCGATTAAAAAACTGTAAACATCTCAAATAAAAAAATAGATTCTTGTTAATTTGCAAGAATCTTCGAGTGTGTGTTCCCTTAGAAGTGTAACTAAATCACTTATAAATTCAGTTTAACTGTGAATAGGGATAAAAAAGAGGTAGAAATCGTGTAAAAATCGGGTAAATAGAATTAATATAGCCTGAATCATAAAAAATAAGTTCTTGCTTCTACACAAGAACCAAATAGGGATGTTATATGTTGTTGAGGCTAAGTCTAACCTGTTATTTCCAACTTATTCTTAAAAAGTTGAGATTAAAGGAAAGAAACGGGCAGAAATTGAGCAGAAGTTTAAAATTAAAGCTGCTTTAAACGGTATCCCAGTCCATGAACTGTTTCAATAAACTCGTCAGGCGCCCCCACTTCTCTAAGTTTTTGGCGTAAGCTTTTAATGTGGGATTTTACGGTGTCTTCGGTAGGAGAATCTTCCATAGACCAAACTTGTTGAATAATACCTGGTCTACTCAAAACTCGACGACCGCTAGAGACAAGTAACTCTAAAATCGAGTATTCCTTTGGTGTCAGGTTTAAAAGTTGCTCTTCGTAGAAAACTTCATAGGTACTTTGATTAATACATAAGTTCCCCCAAGACAAGTTTATTCCTGGTCGAGAGTTACCGCGACGTGAAAGCGCTCTAACACGTGCCATCAATTCGCCTAAGTCAAAAGGTTTAACCATATAGTCATCGGCGCCAGCATCTAGTCCAATAATTTTATCGGCGATAGTATCGCGGGCAGTAAGCATTAAGATGGGGATAGGCAAATTACGTGAGCGCAGTATTTGACAAAACTTAATACCGTCTAGCTTAGGTAAAGTAATATCTAGCACAATTAAGCTATAATCTAATATCTCCACGTAATTCAATGCAGCTTCGCCATCTTGCACAACATCTACCGTATACTCACGATTCGTTAACGCCTCTGCGAGCATATCCGCAATTTGAACATCATCTTCAACAACTAGAATACGCATTTGAACCTAATATCTTGAATGTGAACCCGAACCTGGATGTAAATTTATATTTATAGATTATCAGTATAAAAATAATATGAAATGGTCTGTAGAGGGAAAATGGATTGCCAGTGGTTTCGCTATAGTAATGACAATTATAGGATATATTAGTTTTATTTCCTACCAAAATGCCACTCGATTAGCGGAAACTATCGAAAAAGTAAAAGATACTCACGAAGTTATCGAGACTTTAATTGGTGTCGTTGCTAGCTTAAACGAAGCGGAATCTGGACGACGTGGTTATATACTCTTAGGTTCGGAGCTAGAATTACTGCGTTACAATCAAGCGGTTCAAGAAATTAATCCACGAATTAGAACCTTAGAAAACTTATTTGTAGATAATTCTAATCAAAAGCAAAGATTAACTACACTAAAATCTTTGCTGGCTCAAAGAGTAGTTATATCTGAGCAAACTATTAAATTATATAGGAAAAACCCCTCTTTACAAAGAAATCAAAATAAATTTGTAACTGACAATAACCACAACCGTAGTGAAATTCAGCAGCTTATTGAGCAAATGCAAAGCCAAGAAAAACAAGCATTAGACGTATGGGTAAAACAATCTCAGTCTAACATTCAGTCAAGAATGCTAATTGAAATTCTTGGAACTTTCTTAACATTTGTTTTGCTTTTTGGGGTTTACGCTCAACTTTATCGTCAGCTAGTAAAACGTCAACAAGCAGAAGCAAAACAACTCCAGCTTACAAAAGAAAAAGAACTAGGTGAAATGAAACTACAATTTTTTTCTATGGCTTCTCATGAGTTTCGTACACCTTTAAGTATTATTTTAGGGTCGTCTCAACTTTTAGAAGAAAGTCTTCAAAGTCTTGTAGAAAAGAAAAAACTAAAAAATCTCTACCGTATCCAGTCTAATGCCCGATTAATGGCTCAATTACTCTCAGATATCCTCACATTATCAAGAGCAGAAGCAGGAAAATTAGAGTATAAACCACAACTATTAGAAATGCAGAGCTTTTGCCTGAATTTAATTGAAGATATGCAAACTTTAAGCGAAACAAATCATGCAATAAAATTTGAAATGTCAGGTAGTGCGACTAATGCATGGGTAGATGAAAAGCTATTATATTCTATTCTAAGTAATTTACTTTACAACGCTATTAAATATTCACCTCAAAGTCAAAATATATATTTCAAACTAAAATGCGAAAATCAAGCTATAGTATTTCAAGTTAAAGACCAAGGAATTGGCATTTCTCAAGCAAGTCAACACGAGATATACGAACCTTTTCGACGAGGTGAAAATACAAAGGGGATTCTTGGTACAGGATTGGGATTGGCAGTTGTCAAAAAATGTATAGATTTACATCAAGGACAAATTCACGTAAAAAGTCAAGAGGGGGTTGGCACTACTTTTACTATTACTATTCCACAAAGTACAAGAATACCATAAATGTCGCTATCACTTTTGAATCACATTTATCATTCATATTGACTAATAACTGTATCAAAAGTATTGCTTACTCTTCATTTTGACGAGTTGGCGCCAACTTACTTATTTTCTCCCAAACTTTGGCTGATATTTATTATCATAACTAATGAGATAGAATATCAGTAAGTGTGATGTCTAATTAGGTATTATAAATGTCTGCCATAGCTACGGAAATTTTCTTTGTCCTTGTACTTATTATTGCTAACGGTATATTTTCAGGCTCAGAAATTGCTATTGTATCGGCTCGCAAGGTTCGACTTGAGCAAATGGCAAGCCGAGGAAATTCTAAAGCTAGAGCCGCACTAAAACTAGTAAACTCTCCCAATGATTTTTTTTCTACTGTCCAGATTGGTATTACATTAATTGGTATTCTGAGCGGCGCCGTAGGTGGGGCAACCTTAGCTCAACGTATGAAGCCTGCATTAGATGCAATTCCACTTCTAAGACCTTACAGTGAAGGTATTAGTGTAGTAATTGTAGTAACTATTATTACATATTTATCTTTAGTCGTAGGAGAACTAATGCCCAAGCGAGTAGCATTAAGTAATCCGGAAAAAATAGCTTGCACGGTAGCCAAACCGATGCGGTCGCTCTCATTTATTACAGCCCCATTTGTACGTATCCTTAGTTTTTCCACTGATACATTATTGAATATTTTGGGAGTTAGGGCAGCTGAAGAGCAAGCAATGACAGAAGAAGAAATTAAAGTACTCATTGAACAAGCTACAGAGTCAGGAACATTCGAGGAATCTGAGCAGGAAATGGTCGAACGAGTATTTCGTTTCGGGGATCGCCGCATCAAAACTTTAATGACACCAAAATTCGATATTACCTGGCTCGATATGGAACTGCCATTAGATGAACTAGAAAGTTTGGTCAGGGCAAGCAACCATTCTCGTTTTCCCGTAGGTAGAGAAAATTTAGATAACTGTTTGGGAATTTTGCGCGGCAAAAATTTTCTATCCGCGCGTTTAAGTGGGCAAGAAATCAACCTGGAGACAATGCTTCAACCACCTCTGTATGTTCCCGAAAATATGACCGGTTTGAAGGTTTTAGAAGAATTCAAACGAACGGGTATACATATGGCACTAATTACTGATGAATATGGCAATATTGAAGGCTTAGTAACACTTAATGATTTAATGGAAGCGATAGTTGGTGATATTACTGCAAAAGAAGATTTAGAACTACCAATGGTAGTAAAGCGTGAAGATGGCTCAATGCTTGTGGATGGTTTGCTTCCAATCGATGAACTTAAAGATTTACTTGAACTTGAATCGCTAGCTGAAGAAGAAACAGAGAATTACCATACCCTTGCAGGTTTTATAATTACTTATTTAAAATATATACCCAAAGCCGGCGCCCATTTTGAATGGGATGGATTGCGTTTTGAGGTAATGGATATGGACGGTACGCGGGTTGATAAAGTTCTGATCACAGCAATTAAGTGAGTAAAATGTGGCTAATGGCAGAGACAAAATTAGTTTAGCTATTTTATTGTGGTGCCAGGGATTGCTAAACCTAAGTTTATTAACTGCCCAAATATAGTATGCGAATATTACTTGTCGAAGATGACCCAGAACAATTAGAGCCATTACAAGGTGTCTTATCTGAAGCTGGATATATAGTGGATGGAGTTGAAGATGGAGACACTGCACAATGGCTTATATCTAAAAAAGAATACGATTTACTAATTTTAGACTGGATGTTACCTACCGTTAGCGGCTTAAGTCTTTGTCGGCAATATCGACTTCTTGGAAAAACGGCGCCTGTGTTAATGCTTACTGCCAAAGATACTACACTCGATAAAGTAGAAGGTTTAGATGCGGGAGCAGATGACTATCTTGTTAAACCTGCCGACTTAATAGAACTTTTAGCGCGCGTGCGTGCTTTAGGTAGACGTTCTCCGCAGTGGGTAGGAAATACTCTCCGTGTTGCTGATTTACAATTGCATTTGGATACCTTAACTGTTGAACGTAATCAGCAAACTATAGAATTATCACCACGGGAAGCTCAATTGCTAGAGTATTTAATGCGCCATAACAATCAAATTTTAACGCGCGAGCAAATTGAAGAGGCATTATGGGAATGGGGATCAGAACCAGAAAGCAATGCATTAACCGTATTAGTACGTAAATTACGGCATCGCTTACAACTCATTGGCGCCGAGGATTGGATTAAAACTGTTTATGGTATGGGTTATAGTCTAAAGGCGCCGGACAGTTAGTTTTTAACTTGATAACTTACAAATTTGCTAACGTCTTCGCTAGATAATCCCAGTTGTTGGATCAGCGTGGTTTTAATTGTGCGTAAATTTGTAACTGGAAACTCAAATTCTAGGTTTTTAAGTATAGAGTTAGCAGTATTAACTTTTACTAAAGTAAACCCTCGTGTCTTTTCAATTTCAGCTAAAATTCCTAGCACTTTAAACGTTGACCGTACCTGCATTGTTCTACCAGTTCGCAGAATGTCTTCTGGTTGTGTCTGTCCCATCTCAGTAGCTATTATTGCTTTTACGATGTTTAATTCTGTGGCTGGAACCAAGAATGTAATTTTTCTTAACACAGATTTTTGTGTTTCAAATTCAACTAGTGTATAATCTTTTTCTTTTTCTACTTCAACTTCGGTGACTAGCGCGCTAACTGTAAGCTGTGTTTTGACCGTTTGTTTATTAGCTTGCAGCTTGTTTACCGTATTATACGGACGACTCAAGAGTTGATTTGTCAAGAATTCACCACTTATTGCAAAACCCATTAGAAATAATGGTATAGGTAGCATAAGTTTTAACGTGGACGGGTTTAGTTTTTGTAAGTGTCGCATAATAGGGGCGAGTTTACTTATATCTTGGCAAATAATTCAAAATTTAGGTGAACCCGCCCGTACAGGAGTTGGCAAATAATTAAAAATTGAGGTGGACTCGGTGGTAATTTTATAAACATTATGTTTAATCGTAGCCGTAGTAATCTAGCTTTATGGTTCACTCTTACAATGGGAAGTATTTTGGTAGTTTTTGCCTCTGTGCTTTATTACCAAGAAGTTTTGGATGAGTTGGAGAATGTTGACCAACTGCTAGACAAAAAATCTAGGGTAATATCAGTAAATGCAAAGTACGATGCGTTTAAACAGCAACTCGATTTAGAAAATGTACCGTTGTTAGGTAGTAATGTACCACCTGTTGATAGTGAGCTTGTATACGCGCGTTGGTATGATACCAAAGGGGAGATAGTACAATTTTTCGGCGCCACTCCTTCTGAGCGTTTAATAACTAAACTTGGGTTTCAAACAATTAAACCTGGGTTTCACCAAGTCAAAGGGACTTATGCTGATGCTTGGTTACGTGAGTTAACACTACCGATATATCAAGATGAGTCGTTAATTGGCTATCTTCAAGTTGCAACACCGCTGACCGGAACTCAAAATGATTTAGCTCAGTTACGTTTAGTTTTACTTTTGACAGTACCAGCAACCTTGGGAGTTATTGGTTTAGCTGGTTGGTGGTTAGGGGGACTGGCAATGCAACCAATTCGCGAAAGCTATGACCAGCTGCAACGCTTCACTGCGGATGCTTCCCATGAGTTGCGCTCTCCTTTGTCAGCAATTAACAGCAATGCTCAGTATGGGCTAATTTCTAATAAACCTTCAGTACAGCGTCAGCGCTTTGAAAATATTGTTGACATCGCAAAGTCAATGACTATCCTGGTCAACAATCTTTTGTTTTTGGCACGTCATGCAGGTAGATTACCTCCTGAATCTTTGCAACCAGTGGACTTAAAAAGCGAACTTACAAAAATTGCTTCGGAATATGCCAACCAAGAAATTGCACAACATATCAATCTCACTTACACTTTACCAGCAAGCAGTTTAATTGTATTGGGTGACAGCAATTTATTGCACCAAGCTGTAACTAATTTACTAACTAATGCCTGTAAATATACTAAAGCAGGCGGTCAAGTTCAGTTAAACTTGTTCGCTCAATCTTCTTGGGCAGTAATTGAAGTTACAGATACTGGTATCGGTATTTCTAAAGCAGATTTACCATATATTTTTGATAGATTTTATCGAGTTGATAAAAAACGCGCGCGTTCGTCAGGTGGATATGGTTTGGGGTTATCTATTGTTCACCAAATTGTTGCTGCACACGGAGGAGATATTCGTGTTAAAAGTGTAATTGAGAAAGGCTCAACCTTCAAAATTATTTTGCCTCTTAAGTAATGGCAACCCAACATCACACATATTAGACATCTCCATAAATGACGTAGAGACGCGATTAATCGCGTCTCTACCAAGGGTTTCGGGCAACGCATAATTAATTTATGGAGATGATAAAAATTGTAAAAACCTGACCATAATGCCTCCTAATGATATTAATTATTTACTAATAGTAAATTCAAGATTTAAATGCGTGCATCTATCTATCGATATTTAATCAAGAGGGTCAAAACGATTAGCTAATGCAGCAACTAAAATCATTGGTAATCCCACAACCAAACAAATTAGCCATTGGTTTAAATTAAGCGGCGCCGTCGAAAACAAATTATTCATTAAGCTCCACTGGCTGAAAATCATTTGCAATACTATCGTTGTAACAATACCAATAATAACTGCATAGGCATCTTTTATATTTTGTCTAACTCCACGTAATGTCTTTATAATTACACTACCTAAGTTACTAATACTTAAAAGATAAAAGATTCTACCTGCAACTAAAGCTTGAATAGCCATAGTACGGGCTAAGTCAATATTTCCTGTTGTTTGTCTCATCCACTCAAAGACACCAAAAATAAGAATCCAGTTGAAAACCGAAATTAGAAGGATACGTTTAATTAAACTACCAGAAAGTAAAGGTTGACGAGGGTTACGCGGTGCTTGTCGCATCACCCGCTTTGAAGAAGGCTCAAAAGCTAAGGGTACAGTCATGGCAATAGAGTTAACCATATTTAACCAGAGAACTTGTAAAGATAAAATCGGTAATGCTCTGGCAAGTAATACACTAATCAAAATTGTCATCGATTCGCCACCGTTGACTGGCAGAATAAAAGCAATAGCTTTCAATAAATTTCGATATACAGTTCGTCCTTCTTCAACCGCAGCCTCTATTGAGGCAAAGTTATCATCTGTCAAAATCATATCAGAAGCTTCTTTCGCTACCTCAGTTCCGGCGCCTCCCATTGCAATGCCAATATCAGCTTGTCGTAGTGCGGGTGCATCATTCACACCATCACCCGTCATAGCGACAATTTCACCTTTTGATTGTAATGCCTCAACAATACGTAATTTTTGTTCTGGCGCCACACGAGCAAACACTACTCCATTTTCAACAGCTGTTTTTAGCTGTTGGTTATCCAATTCGGCAAGTTGTTGCCCTGTAAAAGCTATTACTTCACCATTTTTGTTAAATCCTATGCGCTTCGCAATCGCTTGTGCAGTTACTGCATGATCACCCGTAATCATTTTTACCTGAATACCAGCATCTTGACAAGCTTGTACTGCTAAAACAGCTTCGTTTCGAGGCGGGTCAATCATCCCTTGTAGACCCAAGAAAATCATATTTGCATCAATATCCGCATGGTCGAGCGAGTTTTGAGTACTGGGTACATATTTCTTGGCAAAAGCTAATACTCTTAAACCCTGTTGAGCCATTGCATTAACAGAGTGATGTACAATGTTTGCTTGTACAGGTACAATTTCACCCTCAGCATCTGCCTGAAGCTGACAACGTTTGAGAATAGCTTCTACCGAACCCTTAACAAAAACAGTATTATCACGATTATTATTACCTCCTTGATGCAACGTAGCCATGTATTGAAAATCGGACTCGAAGGGAATTACATCAAGTCTCTTGCTTTTGCGTTCTAAATCATTTCTATTAATTCCAACTTTATTGGCAACAGTTATTAATGCTCCTTCTGTAGGGTCGCCGATAACTTGCCATTGCCCATCAAATTGTTCCAACCGCGCGTCATTACACAAAAGCCCAGCGATTAAGCACTCTACAAGTACTCGTGAAGTATTAAGATTAAGTTGCTGTTCATCTAAGAGAATTTCTCCAGATGGGGCATAACCTACTCCTGTAACAGTAAAGTGTTGACCTCCTGCATAGATATTTTGTACTGTCATCTGATTTTCTGTCAAAGTGCCAGTTTTGTCAGAACAGATAACCGTGGCGCCTCCAAGAGTTTCGACTGCTGGTAACTTGCGAACAATTGCATGGCGCCGTGCCATACGCGAAACACCAATTGCCAGAGTTACAGTTACAACTGCAGGCAAACCTTCGGGAATAGCACTGACGGCAAAAGCGACGGCAGCTTCAAACATTTCTGCCCAAGAATTACCATATCCCAAACCAACTGCAAATGTTAGAGTTGCAATGCCTAGAATTATATACAGCAAAGTCCGACTAAATTTATCAAACTTGCGAGTTAATGGAGTTTTAAGACTTGTACCTTGTTCAATTAGTTGAGAAATTCGTCCAGTTTCTGTAGCTTCTCCAATCGCGACAACTACACCACTGCCAGTCCCAAATGTCACAAAGCTACCCGCGTAAGCCATGTTTGTGCGTTCTGCAAGTGGGATATCAGAATTTAGAGGTTGGGAGTTTTTTTCAATTGCAATTGATTCACCCGTTAAGGCAGACTCGTTGACTTGCAAATTCCGCGTTTGTACGAGACGTAAATCTGCTGGTACTTTATCACCCGAAGCAAGTAATACTACATCTCCAGGTACTACGAGCGTAGAAGGAACTTGTATTTTTTTACCATTTCTTAAAATAGTAGCGTTAGTTCGCACAGACGAAGCTAAAGCCGCAATGGCACTTTCGGCTTTCGACTCTTGAATAAAGCCAATAATGGCGTTAATTAGCGTTACACCCCAAATTACCCAAGCATTTACCCACTGCCCAATTAGTGCTTTGATGGCGCCTGCAATTAGTAATATATATAGTAGTGGCTGGTTAAATTGCTGCAAAAATTTAACGAATGGGCTTGTCCCTGGTTTACCCTTGATGCAGTTGGCGCCAAAATGTGATTGTCTTTTTGTAGCTTCAGACTCAGTTAAACCTGTCTCCAAATCGGTTTCTAAGTGCCGAGTAATTTCTTTTATCGGTAATTGATGCCATTGACTTGATTGAATTATTTCTTTCGGTGTTACTCTCATATTCTTTAACTTATAATTTTTATACAGAGAAAAGTCTATTGACATTAACTATAATTAAATTTGTTAGAATCGGTGCAACTTAAATTAAGCAAAAATATGCTTATATGTCATTATTCAAAATAAATGTGATTGAAATGTGACTGTTACTCAATTTGATTTAAATATATCTATTGGTAGATCAAACCTTCTTAAGATGCATAATGATAATTTTAACCTTGGAAATTACCTAATTATGCTCACTTTTTAGTCACATTCCATTTGGATACTAAATATACAAATATGATTTTTATGCTTTGTACGTCCGATACTCCAGTATGTGCGGCGCCTGAAGTCGATAGGAGAAAATAACAAATGTTTAAGCTTTGGTTTTCTTTAAAATTTCTAGTCAAGTCCACTTTTAAAAGGCTAACTATTCCAGCTTTTGCAATTGCTGCGCTAATAACAGGGTTATTAGTTGCTTGCCAACCGCAAGAAGTTGTAGAGTCACCAAGCCCAACTGCAACCCCTGTAGTAACGCAAACACCTGTAACATCAAACAAACCTGTCGCTTTTCCAGATCGGGAACTAAGCGCAAACCCCGCACAACTGCCACAATTACCTTATGCTGCTAATGCTTTGGAAAAAGCTATTGATGCCCAAACAATGGAACTGCATCACGGCAGACACCATCAAACGTATGTTGATAACCTTAACAAAGCATTGGCAGAACAATCTAATTTGCGCTCGTCAAGCATAGAAGCAATGCTACGCGATTTAAATAATGTCCCTGAAAATATTCGTACAACAGTACGTAACAACGCTGGCGGTCACCTTAATCATACGATTTTTTGGCAAATTATGAGTCCTACTGGTGGCGGACAACCCACAGGACAAATAGCTACTGAGATAAATCAAACTTTTGGTAGTTTTGAACAATTCCGTAAACAGTTTAATGAAGCTGGTGGAAACCGTTTTGGCAGTGGTTGGGTTTGGTTAGTGCGAAACCCTCAAGGGCAATTACAAATCGTGAATACTGCAAACCAAGACAACCCAATCATGAACGGTTTATATCCAATTATGGGTAATGATGTCTGGGAACACGCATACTACTTAAGATATCAAAACCGCCGTGCGGACTATTTAAATAACTGGTGGAATGTAGTGAATTGGGACGAAGTAAACCGACGATCTCTTGCATCACGCCAAGCTTAAAGAATTTGTATTTAGTGAATTTGTATTATGGAAAGTTAATTACAAGGGGTGCATCATGAGAAGTTTATTAATGCGAAGTCCAGTTGTTGTAGCTGCTAGTTGGATAGGCGCCTATATTTTAATTGCTCTTTTGCCCTTAATGCTATTGGTAGTATATCCGGCGCCAGAAGATAAAGGCTTTTGGATTGATTTTTCTGTAGCTCTGGGTTTCATTGGTTTGGCAATGATGGCGCTTCAGTTTGCTTTAACCGCGCGTATTAATCGCATTGAAGCTTCCTATGGAGTCGATATTATTCTCCAGTTTCACCGTTATATATCCTTAGTCGCGTTCGCCTTAATTCTCATTCATCCGTTGATATTGTTTGTAGCACAGCCAGAAACACTACAACTTTTAAACTTTCCAACAGCACCCTGGCGAGCAAGAATGGCTGTTATGGCTACCGTCGCATTAATTGCACTAGTCGTCACAACTATTTGGCGCTCCTCATTAAAGATACCGTATGAACCTTGGCGTACATCCCACGGTGTGTTTGCAGTTTTAGCAGTAGGATTAGGGTTAGGACATGCTATTGGGGTAGGTAATTACCTAGGATTGTTTTGGAAAAGCGTATTGTGGACAGGTATTGCTCTTATAGCTCTTTGGTTGCTGGTGTACGTGCGTTTAGTCAAACCTTGGTTCATGTTGAAAAAGCCTTATTTGGTCGAGGAAGTACGGAAAGAACATGGAGACGTATGGACGTTAGCGTTAAGACCGATAGGACACAACGGTTTTTGCTTTGAACCAGGGCAGTTTGCTTGGATAACCCTGGAAATTTCTCCCTTTAGGATGCGCGAACATCCATTTTCTATGTCTTCTGATGGAGATAATTCAGAACGTATTGAGTTCAGTATCAAGGCGCTGGGCGATTTTACCAAGACTATTAAGGATGTACCATCGGGAACTAAAGCTTTTCTAGACGGTCCTTATGGAGTTTTCACGACAGACCGTTACGAAGACTCTACAGGTTTTTTATTAATAGCTGGCGGTATCGGTATCACGCCAATGATGAGTATGCTTTTAACTGCTGCAAAACGAAAAGACGACCGTCCTTATCTACTCATCTACGCCAGCAAGAAATGGGAAGATATTACTTTTCGTGAAGAATTAGACGAATTAAAGCAGAAATTAGACTTACAAATCATTCATGTTTTAAGAGAACCACCAGAAGACTGGACGGGTGAAAAAGGTTATGTAGATAAAGAATTATTACAGCGGTATATTCCAAAACGACGCGGTACAAGACAATATTTTATTTGTGCGGCGCCAAAAATGATGGAGCAAGTCGAGTTAGCGCTGCATAAACTTGATGTACCACCTACAAATATCCACATGGAACACTTTAATCTTGTCTAGGTGTAGGTTCTTCACAATAATTCAAAATCCATTCATGTCCGAGGGAAAATCTTACCATGCGTTACAGTATTATGCTTCAACTTGTCACAGGCATTAGTTTAGTTTTACTTGGTGGCGCAGCAATGTTTGCCTGGATACAAAACCGTCCTAACCCACCTCAACAAGGCGCCTCAATTACTGCTCGTATTTATGGTACTAAAATCCGGTAGAAACACTCTTTCAAAAATCAATTTATAGAATAACTCTCTTATAATTCTACCAATGGGAGTAGGGATACTCCCTAATATTCCAGTTATCGTATATTCTTTCGAGTAGCGCTGTATTAATTGAAAGGTTGAATTATTCATATTTAATACTCATTTTTGTTGAAACTGCTGTTTAAATAATTTAGATGCACGTAATCTCAATATGAACGTAGTCGCACCTGTAAATGATGCAGCAATTATTAAATTTTCTATACTGAAACTCTTATTACTATAAATTACCAACATTATTTCTAATATCAGAGAAGGTAATAAAATTGCAAATAATACTAATAATCTGTTATAAATTAATCTTTTTCTTGCCAGAATACTTAAAAATCCTAAATAGAAACCTAGAGGAATAAAAGTTAGTCCGTAGTAGACTATTTTCTGCTCTATTGGAATTAGTTCTAGTAAATTAAAAAAGTAAGAATTTTGTAACTTATCTATGCAAACTTGGATTGTTGCTTTAGAATAAGTAATAACTATATCATGAAAATTTGTATCTGTAAAAATATTCGGTACATTTAGTTCTATATGAGCGGCATTTTCTCCAGTGATTGATGTTCGTATCCGCAAGTTTAAATTAGTTTTCTGCTGCCCTAAAGTAAAATTTCGACTTAAGGTACTTCTTGAAAGTGAGATTATACGTGCAGGGCCAGTTTGATTAGTATCAGCGGTAGCTATAGTAGTAAATACTGTCAATTCAGATGTTTTACGTATATTTTTATTTAATAGAGTTGGAGGAGTTTGAGTTTTAAACCAATGAATAGGACTTAAAATCATACCTTTATCATCTTTAATATCTATAATATTTGATGAATCTCCTTGCGGTAATAGTTTAGGCATTTGTCCAGTAATGTCTTGATAAGTTTTTTTATCATTAAATTTATAATTAGCTAACAAATCTTTTGTAATATCTAAATAGCTTTCATTGTCTAATAACTGTAAAACTTCACTTTTAGAAAATCCTCTATCAGCAATTTTAAGTTTTGAAATATATCCATACCAAGGTCTATCGCCTGTATTCTCATTCCCAAATATCAACGGATAATTTAGACTCCAATTATTTAAATTAGTTGTACTCTGCCATAATATTGAAATTAAAAACGAAATTAGTATATATCCAATAAAGAATAGTGTTATTTGTCTAATGGAATTACTATATCGACTGTTCTCTATACGTAATAATATATATATAAAGCTTTTTGAGTGCCATAAATAAAAGCAAATCATACCAGCTATCCCACCGATTGTATTGTTTACAATATCAGCAGGTGTTGGTGTTCTGGAAGATAAAAATATTTGTAAAACTTCGACGAACGATGACAACCCCGTACTAATAAATGTTATTATTAAAAGTTTAATAATAACATTTATATTTTTTCTCTGCAAGACAGCAGTAGAACTAAAGCCTAAAGGCATAAACAATAAAATATTGTTTACAAAATCTTCAAAAGAACTACTGTTGTCGAAACTAGCAATAATGTATTGCAGAGAAAAACTATCTGGGAAACAAAAATTGAATGGATAAAGCGTAGCTATTAATACTGCTGAAACGCTAAGGATTACTAAAGTAACATTTTTCATAAATATTTATTTGTAAAAAAGACGCTAGGGTTATCATTTTATTCTGATTTCTAGTTATTAATATTACTAATTGTGGAGTAAAATAAATTATTCCACACAATTCAAGTAAAACACCAAGCAGAGCTTGCTAAATAGTATTTTTTTATTTTACATAGGTAAGTAGCCAAATTTTAAGCATCCGAGTAATTGTCCCGCGCGAAGATTTTTCTATAGGCTTATTCATTGATTTATTCTCAAACTAAATTGATAGCTAGTTGGGTAGATGCAACACAGATACTTTACGCACTTACTAGATGAATAAGCAACGTACTCTTAGCCAGAATGGCTCTGCGCTCGTTTAAAAATTTCCTTAGAGGCTTTCTGGGCAACCAGCAAAGTTTTCTAGTAGTTCATCAATTCTTTCGCAGTCTGAGTCTCTCCAAATCTCAATGATGTGTTTCTGTAACCAAGTAGAGTTAATAGTAATATTTTCATGATATCGACATGTCAATACTCTATTGTCTGGTGGTTCTACTTTTATTAATTGGGGGTTGTCTTCACGTTTTTGAGTACCTTTTTCCCATCCATTATAAGTTAGGTGCCACTCAGTCCATTCATTTATATTATTTAAATTTGGAAAGTAAATCTTCATACATTTTTCTTGCTAATAAACTTCTACTGAAATCATTAGAATCAATCTATTTTGATTAATTTATGATTTGTTTAATTACATTTGCAGTTGATAAAGTTAATTCTTGATTTGTTGCTCTACTCTTAATTACTCTTGCTGGTACACCTACTGCAACTGAGTAAGGAGGAATATCTTTTGTTACTACTGAACCAGCGCCAATAACACTTCCTCTTCCAATAGTCACTCCCTATGCGAACCGTTACTGCATGTCCGAGCCAACAATCATCTTCAATGACAATTCCTTTACGTGTAACACCTTGCAATGCAATATCTATAGTTAGGTCTGAAAAAATATGATTATTAGCATATATACCTGACTTTGCAGCAATCATGCAGGATTTACCAATTTTGATATTTCCAGGACCAGCGATAGATACATAAGGGCCAAGAAGTACACCTCTATCGATCCAGATTTGAGTATCATTTAATGCCTGAAAAGTTACACCTTGCTTAATTTGCACCTCCGCACCGAGAGAAATGCGATTGTTATCGTGTCCTGATGCATCAATATGCGCTCCTCTGTATATGCCAGCATAATCGCCTATTTCTATATTTTGCGCTCCTATAAATTCAACACCATCTTGAATGTAAACTTTGTGACCAATCTTGGTGAAAATTAAACGATATACAAAGGTTCTCATATTTGAGCCGATAATTCGTAATGGAACACCAACAAGTAAAGTTATTATTAAAATCTCTAGATAATGCTGTAATTTGTTATTGATATTATTCATGATTAACTATTTTTTTAGATTCATTTAGTTAGGTAAATTTTCCGAACATTCATCTTGATATTTTTGTCTGTTTTTAATTACTCTTGCTGGTATACTCGCTGCATTTGAATAAGGCGGAATATCTTCGGTAACAACTGAATTAGCACCAATAACACTACCTCGACCAATAGTGACTCCATTTAGAACGGTTACTCCGTGTCCAAACCAACAATCATCTTCAATTACAATTCCTTCTTTAGTTACACCATTATATATATAACATTCTGATTGATATCGTTAAAAACATGATTGCTCGCAAATATTCCTGAATTTATCAACATAGTATGCGAGCTGAAACTCACATACCACGGCTACGGCGTTTTCTTAGATACTAATTCTCAAACAAAACTGCTGACGAGCGCAAAATACATTATAAAACTTCGACAACTTAAAGTGCCAACAAGCTTAAAAACTGTATCCAAACAGTAGTTTTATACTGGAATAATGTAATAAAATATCTATGTAGTGAGACTAAGGTGGAGTTTCGCCTACTTCAGCCATTTCGTTGAAGTTTACCATCGGCGCAAACAGGTAAACACTGCCCCGATTACTATAGCGGCTTCTTTCTATTAAATTTTTAGAGCCTGTTGATATAATCATGACAAGTGCCTAAAAGTCAGTTTCCAAGTCTACACTTTTGTTTTCTAGTCTATAGGAAAGCTATATGTCTACTGTTAAGGAAACAATATCACAATTTTGTTAAAGTAAGTGTAAATTTCTAAAGTAAAATTATAAGTTTTTTGTTAAGATGTAGAATTTAAACTATCTGTTGCGACTCAGGAGTGAAAACAGTTTAACGAAATGACAACATAGTACACTGGGTCTGCACACGGCTAACTTCTGCTCGGTTCTTGTTTAACTGCGTCCAAGCATAAATTCCGCTTTTTGGAATCATGTCATCTATCAATGGAAATAAATATCAAGATTATAATTTCTACTATTTGGAAGATACTTGCTGCCACAAGCAGAATACTCCCTTCCCACTCAAAGAATACTAATTTGGAATGAACCACAAAGGACACAAAGGGCACAAAGGAGGAGGGAAGATAGGTAATCTTATGCCGGGAAGGGAGTAATTTAATTAAACTTAGCCTATAACTTTCGGAGGAATTCTAAAATGGCGATTAAATCGGCAATTCTAGAAGTTGTGATTGAAGAAAATCTTAAGCAATTTCTTCTAGTACTCTTGGTTTCTCTGAGTGTAGCAACGCTACCACAGATATTCAGCTGGTTTCGTCGCATTCCCTATACGCTGCTAGTAGTTATTGCCGGGTTAATATTAGCACTGGTAGATGTGCGATTGGTGAACCTTTCTCCCGGCTTGATTTTATTAATTTTTTTGCCGCCTTTGTTATTTGAAGCTGCTTGGAATTTAAAATGGGCAGAATTAAAGCAGGATTTAGTGCCAATTTGCTTGTATGCCATTGTTGGGGTAGTAATTTCTATTGCTGGAGTAGCGATTAGTTTAAATCAAATAGCGGGACTTTCTCTGACAACTGCTTTGCTAATTGGAGCTTGCCTTTCTGCTACTGATCCTGTTTCTGTGACTGCATCCCAATCGGGAATTGGGAACTGAAAAAAGGCTTTCAGTTTTGATGGAAGGTGAGAGTTTATTTAATGATGGCATGGCTGTTGTCGCCTTTGGTTTTTTAGCAGCGCTGTCTATGGGAACCGCTGAATGGAGATTTAAACCAATTTTGGTACAGTTTTTTACAGTCGTTAACCTTGGTTTCGGCTTACGGAACTTATATAATTACCGAAGATTTGGGTGGTTCTGGAGTGATTGGAGTTGTGACTAAAGGTCTAATTCTAGGTAACCTTGGCTCTCGAATAGTTACTTAAATTATCCAATTCCACGAATTTTCCACTTTTTTAGATTAAGCTAAAAATATCGTTCAAATAGACCTCAACATATACTCAGGGACTTTCAATTAAATAAATACCCAAAATTTTATTGTGGGATGGATGTCCACCCCACAGTAGGTCAAATTAATTTTTTGGAAGTACCTAAGTAATAGATTCTTGCATTCTCGCAAGAATCTATTTTTTTTTCAAGTTGGGTATTTATGTTCATGTTGAGTATTAATCCACGCAGTCTTCATTTTGGACGCTCTCCGTAATCAATTCTCTAACTTTATGTTAAAAATTAAACATATCTATAGCAATCCTAAATCATTTGTAAAAATCGAAATTGTAGAAACCGAATTAATACGGTTTCTACGTGGATATAATTTTTTACAACTCATATAGGATTGCTATAACACATAATAAATTTATAAAAGGTTAAAAGTTTATTTTGTACTAGTTTATATAAATTCGTTTAGTAATTGAAAAAAATAACCAAATTTCAAAAGATAATTTTGCTAAAAACATTGCATTCAATCATTTATCCTCTTACTTCTTGAACTTGACTGACCTCAAATATAAGAGTAAAAGGTTGACCCATTTCTTTTTGCACAAAATCTTCTAATAGCCTAACTTGTTTAGAAGTAACAGGTATTTTTGTTCGTACAATCAATCTAACCTGCGGTGGATTTGTTAACCAATTGATATTAGTTTTGAGTAATTCCAAACGTTGAAATGTATATGTTTTTGTCAACAGTGCATTCTTGAGACTAGCTTCTAAATTTGTTTGTCCAACTAATTGGGCAAAGCTAATACTTAGAGGTAGCAGCAAAATACCTGTAAGTAAAAATGTCCAGAATAAAGCAGTGCCCGCTTGTTTTATGGGAGAATAGCCCATAATCAAAAACGTCAGCATACAAGCGAGTGTAATACCCAATAGGTTGGTAAGAAAAAGGATAGTTGCTCCCTGACTAAGCGACCAATTCGTTTGGGCTAGACCTAAACCAATAACACAAATAGGTGGCATTAGCGCTACTGCAATGGCAGTTCCCACTAAACTATTAGAAATTTCGGGTTTTACCTTGGCATAACCACTAATGCTACCTGCTGTTACTGCAATTCCTAAATCTAGCAAGGTGGGTTTAGAACGCGATAGCACTTCAGTATCAAAAGTGGAAATTCCAACTATAAGCTCTAGACCATAAGCTAACCCAATCGATAGTAAAGTTCCACAAACAATAGCTATTAGCCCTCTGCGAAAGAGTAAAATATTACCTGTAAGGGCGCCATAAGCAAGTCCCCTAATCGGCAGCATTAGAGGTGCAATTACCATTGCTCCAATGATAACTGCAGCACTATTATTAATTAAGCCAAGGGTTGCAATAGCACAAGAACCAATTGTTAAAATTAGGTAAGTTGGAGATAATGTGGATTCGTCCAACAACTCGGTTAGTAGCTGCTCGAACTGACTTGCTTCAATCTTATGCGAAAAATTAGAGGATAAATATCCGGATTTTAAAAAATTTATCATAGGTAAATAAGTTAATAATTATTTTTTGAAATCAATAATTAATCTTTTATCTTAAAACAGGAATAACTTTTTCACCAAATACCTCAATAAATTGCTTCTGCTCCCTGTTGACATTGTGCAGAATTAATTCATCAAATCCCAATTCAATATCTTCTTTTAGCCACTCGATATGCTGCTGTGGGTCTGCGGAAATACGAACATGTTGATGTAACTCTTCCGGTTGTATAAACATTCCAGCGGCATCGAATTGTCGGGGAGTTTCTAATTCGGTCATCAGGATATTTTTAAAGATATTATTGCGCCACTGTTGATGTGCCTTTTGTAACGCGCTATCTTTATCGCGGTCATAAGAAAGTTGTACTTTTAAAATCATTGGCTTGCCTTTTCCACCACCGCGATGGAAAGCATCAACAATTGTTTTCAATTTCTTTGGTGGGCGAGAAATTGTAATTAGTCCCTCAGCCCAACTACCTAACCATTCTGCTGTTTGAGGAGTGATAGCGGCGCCAATAATTGGAGGTATGATTTCTGGACGAGTATAAAGTTTTGCTTCTTCGACACACACATGACCTTTATGAGTAACAGTTTCTCCTGACCACAGCGCGCGCATAACATCAGCGCATTCCTTCAAACGAGCGTTACGGTCAGATTTACAAGGCCATTTTTCTCCTGTAATGTGTTCGTTGAGCGCTTGACCACTACCTATCGTTAACCAGAAGCGGTTAGGAAACATCTCTGCCAAAGTAGCTGTGGCTTGAGCAATGATAGCGGGATGATACCGTTGCCCAGGAGCGCAAACAATACGATAGGAAAGTGATTGTGTTGCCTGCATTGCGGCGCCAAGCCATGACCAAGCAAAACCACTTTGCCCCTGGTCTTCACTCCAAGGGTGAAAATGGTCGGAAGACAGGGCACGAGTAAAACCAGCTTGTTCTGCCATTTGAACATACTTTAATAATTCGCTGGGTTTAAACTGTTCGTGAGAAACATGATATCCAATATGAGCCATAACTATTTCCCCTAAATAATATAGAAATAATTTTTTTTAACAGTTTTACTCACCAACACTCAATTGCTGTAAAGAAATTTGTTTGCAAAGACTTTCTATCGCGAGTGTAAGTGATTGCATTAGTTCCGAATTTTTGTTGTAATCTACAGGTGCGAGGTTTGCAACCCGTTGACTTTGAGTAATGCTTAAATCTCGCCCCCATTCTTCTGGTGTAATATCTTTATATAATGCTATTGCTGTACCCTGTTCTTCATTCATTAAGGAAAAACAGGGAATATCTGACTCTCCGTCTCCTACGTAAATCACCTGTGTTAGTGGAACGTGGAGTTTCTCTCTTGGTAAATCTCTATATATAAATGTTGCACCGTCGTCTTTATGATCATCTAAACCTTTAGTGATTTGAAAAAGATAGCGGGTTTTCTCTGTATGGGTAACTATTTTTTTGATAAATTCAATTCCACCGCTTTCGCCGTAGTAGAACTCACAACCCCACATTGCTTTGAAATTTGGAGCGATGCAGTTATGGCGGGCAATTTCTACCATTCCGCAAGTAATTAGGTAAAATTCAAGTTCTATCTTTGGATTGAGTTCATGTGTACGTTGTCGTAGGTGGTCAAACATTTCACTTACACCATCAAAGGGAGCTAGCTCTTGACCAAACTTAGCAATATATTCCTGTGTAATTTTATTGTTTTGTCGTTTTGATTCTTCAATCAAGGCATAAAATCTAGCCATAATTTTATCCCAACCTTTGTCAATTAAAGGTCTTATTTTCTCTTGACGAAATTTAAGAGGATCAATACCTAAACTTGATAATAAAGCATCAACGGTGTCTTGTACCAGGGTATCATCGAAATCAAAAACTACAGCGATGCGGTTAGAAAAAGGTTTGGTTACAACAGTCATGTCAGTATTTTATAAACTACGGTATTAAGTAAAAACACAAAATTTAGGCACTATAACCATCAGGCGCCACTATCAAAACTAAACAGTAACATTAACTTGGTAGTTACGGTTTTCCCAATGGTTCGCTTCAATCCAGAAAAAAGTAAACTTGATAGGATATTTTTGATTCGGTTCAATATCAATATCTACAAAGTGAATATCAATTGCTGTTGCCGTTGAATTGGTTTCATTCACTGTTTGCCAATCTGAAATTGACCAATGCAAGCGAAAAGAAGTATTGGCTTGAATTCGCAGTGTGTAGCCTCCTTTAACAGTGTTAATTTGACGGTTGAATTTCCAGATTTCGAGAAATTTAGTTGATTTACCTCCATTTTGATATCGCTGTGCAACTTCTGGTATCCATTCAAATACTCGACCATCTCTAACTGACCGCAGCAGCATAATATATTCAGCGTGCGCCCATGCTAAAGGCATTGCCGAGCCAGTTGGTTTTCCTAGATACAAATGAGCTTCAGGAAGGTCTTGTTCATCCCAAATTTGTTCGGGTAATAATCCCGTATCCGAAGCAAAAGCTTCCATCGCTTGGATAAAGGGTTGTACGTCGTGCCCTGCGGCTAACTCATAGTGTCCCCGTTCTCCTGTCAAAAGTGGCCATGCTCGTCCTTTGCCATAGCTAATAAAAGGACTGCCATCTTCTTGTTGCCCGTAACCATCATGGTTATAACGATGCCAACAGTAACCATAAGGTGTATCTACTTTTAGCACCGCATCCACAACTTTTAAAGAATCAACGATTAGGGGGTCGTGAGGAGAGCGAACGCCATACCGTACCAATTCTAAAAAGCCTGCATCAACAATTTCTTTTGCAGGAAATTGTGATTGTTTTTCTGGAGGATGGTTGGCAATAGTTAGCATTCCCTGATTTGGATTTTCATTTGGTTGGGGATCGTGAATGTCTACAGGATTAATGCGGATATAGTGGCGTTTAATTTCAGGAACTAAGCTGCCTTCGGTCGTTACCGTCCAAGTTTCTAAGTGACTTTCTAAGAAATCAGCATATTCTTCGATAAACTGCGCTGTTGAATTATCTCCTTTAGAGCGCGCGTATGTTGCTGCACAAATCAAAGCTGCAATTTGAGATGCCAAAGTAGATGGAGAATAACCGCTAGCTTCTTCCCATCTTTCCTGTTGTGTTGCTGGACCCTGATGAATTAAAAACTTAGCCGCTTTTATTACCATAGGATAAGGGTCAAACTGCCGTAAAGCTTTCTCTCGATCAAGGCGCCATGCTAGTAGAATTGGGAACGCCACTTGGTCAAGTTGAATTCCTGTCCAATAAGGTTCGCCATTTATCCAACAGTTCTGAGCAAATCCACCCGAAGCCTGTTGGCTAGCAGCAATATAAATCAACGCTTCCAACGCAGTTGTCGAATGTCCAGCAGCTAGTAGCGCTGTCACACTATTTACCATGTCTCGGAACCAAACTAAGTGATAACCGCCCTGCTGTTGGTCACTATGTGCCTCACCCCAAGGAATTGACAATGAAGCAATCATGGCGCCTGGGTATATTTTGTCTTCATGTGCTAGTAACAAACTATAGCTACTATGGTATAAATTACCACCGTCACACGAGACTTTTTCAAGTGGTAGAAGGTCTTCAAAAGCACACTGCCACTGTTCTATGTAACGTGCCTTATGCTTCTCAAAACTCACATCCAGTGATAGTAAAAGGGTTGTTACTGCATCATGAAGACGACTAGCAAACCCTACCCCCAAGGTAAATTCCTGATGCTTTCCTGAATCAATTTCCCCAGTTAAAGCAACATTTCCTGCTTCTGCTTCAATATATTGCCAATCCATCTGGAAATTATCAGCCAAATCTGTCCAACCGTCACTTTTACCGACATAACCACATCCTAGACGAGTAAAGGGGACAGTTGCAGCCATTGCCAGCCAATTATTATCTTGATAGGCAGTTAAAATTTTGACACCCGCTACTTCCACTACTTTAGCGTTGTCATTCCAACCACCAATACTCATGTGCGGCGAACATATAGCGTAAAGTCGGAGTTTTGACAATACCTGTGGATTACCCGTAACGCACGTGTGTTGAAGAATGCATGAGTCTCGTGGGGCGGTAATTATTTCCTTGGTAATTGTATAGCGTCCTTCAGGGTCAGAGTTAGTAATTTTATATCCCAACACACGTGGAGAGATTTTTTCTGTTTTGGTATGTAAATGGCGCCGTTCTTCATGCAAAAAGCTAGAACCATCAGTAATTAAATATTGCAAGTCCCGAATTTGGGGACAGTCAATTGTGGGATAATAAACTTCATTAAGAATACCGTTGGAGAGAGTGAACCAAATACGACTGGAAATAGCGTAAGCAGTTCCAACTCCGTCTTTATTGCCTTGAGTCCAACGGGGTTCTATTCCTGGCTTGCCAAAAGCTATGCTTTGATGCTGCTGTGTCATGTCTAGTTTTAATCATTAATAATTGCAAATTGTTATTAGATAATCCAATGACACTTATATTATTAATTTGATTCATGTCCAACGTTTTAGTGGGTAGCAAGATTGGCAACGGATGATAAACGGATATAACGAATAGTTGATTTTAGATAACAAGTTTTGTTTGTAATACCAATTTAATGTGAAGGCGGGGTCAAATAATATGCAGCTTCACATAAAAGCGGTATAAGGGGTAGCTCATCCGTTACATCCGTTACATCCGTTGCAAACTACTTGCCAATTATGCCCAGCAGTTGTAACAGATAGATAATTGCAAATACACCAAAGAATATTCCAGCAATCAATGTGCCACCAAAAATAATTTTCGATGGTCGCAATTCTTTGGGCAACATCTTATGATTTAAGTAAAGAGTTAAACCAGTAACAATCGGAATGTGAGCAGCTTCAATTGCTCCTGCGGTTTGCAGTAAGGCAACTGGTTCACCAAAAAACAGATAAATTGCAATCGGTAGCAGAGCTAACAACACTATAATGAAAAATTTCTGCAAAAACTTCTTATTTGTCCAGCGACTGTTTCTGACTCCAAATCCTTGCAGTAATATCTGCGTACCATCGGCGAACATCCGTCCGAAACCATCTTCTACCGAAAGTACAGTGCTACAGAAAGTAATAAAAACGATTGCAATCATAAACCAAAAGCCAAACGAACCCCAAAGGTCGCCCAGCAATGTGCCCAAGGTTTCTGCTACTTGATTTTCTTGTGGCACAAGTCCTTGAGGACGTAACAACTCACCACCAAGAATTAAAAAAGATAGTGCTGCCAATAAGGCGCCTACCACTGCTAAAGTATTGGATATGGTCATTAAATTCAGCCAACCGCGCAACTTATTTTTTTCCTCATGGTTAAGTTGTTTTGGGTCTATGCTCTCTTTTCCTTCTACACTAGCGGCGCCGTAACCTCTAGCTTCTACCCAGTAAGAATACCACATTAACCCAGCAGCACCCGCTAGCATAAAACCCAACCAAGGTAGTATTTCTTGATACTGCACGTTTTGAGGAATTTGCGGTACTAATCCTGCTGCTAATTGGCGAACTTGGGGAAAAACAAAAATAGCTGCGCTTACCACTGCGATTGTGCGGGCAATTCCTACGTAAGAAGAAATTTTTTCGACTACGTTATATTGTCCAAGCAGTACAATTGCTGCGGTAACAACAATAATAATTATCGTCCATAGTTGCACTGTTCCCCCAGTAACCAAAATCAGTGCCGTAGCAGCGGTGCCTGACAATCCTGCAACTGTAGAAATTGCTACCACAGCTTGCGGTAGTAGGATTATCCAGATTGCCCAATTTTTAGGGCCAGGAAGTTGCTTGAAACCTTGTAAGATGGTGGCGCCAGTACAAACCGAAAAGCGACCCACTTCGCCATTAATAAACCATTTGAGGATAACAGCCGCAAGTAATGCCCATAAAAGACTATAGCCGTAGAGTGCAGCAATTCTTGGTGTAAATAATAACTCTCCAGAACCTGCAGCCGAAAGCATCCATAAAAAGCTTGGTCCAAGCCATTTTAAGTTTTCCCGACCATGCGGAGAATCAGGTATACTAATTGCATTTTGCTCTTGCTGTCCGTTTATAATTTCTGTTGGTAAATCGTAATCGCTTCTATTATTCATTTTTTGCTATTTGGTATAAAGTTATTATAAGGAAAAAATGAATCGATAATCTGTAGTAAAGCCATAACACATTTCCCAAATTTATATAGGTTATCACTCATTTAAAGCTCTACCCAATGACTTTGGCTTATACAATAAACTTGAATAGTGGAAAACTAGTGGATAATAGTTATTTATTGATAAATTAATACCAGAGATAGACTAACTGCACTAGATTTGCAGTATTAATTGGCATTAAATCATCCAATAGGTATAAGTATAAAGCTTATATTATACGTCATCAGTTAGAGGGGAGAGATGACATAGGTTTTTAATATAAGCAATATATGGAAGCAATTAAGTACAAAACTATACTTAATGTTTTCCGTACAGAATCAAATTATTATACTATTTTTGCATTCACGTATTGTGCTTCTTAGGAAAAAGGGGTATGCTGCCCCTTATAAATATTAAACTCATTAACATCATTGACGTTAATATCATCAATTCACCAACTTGGATTTCATTTGGGAACCAAGCAAACATTCCATTCAAGATTAGCAAACCAATATACATCAATATAGTGCAGCTTAACATTTGAGTATTAAATAAATTGATATTTTTCATCAACAATATTAAAGGAATTAGAAAAAAAACATCGTTGTAGGGATATCTAGGTGCTGGTATAAAAAAATCAACAATTAAAATATTAATAGTGCTAATGGAAAAAATTAAATCTATTATTTTAATATTACTTTCGTTGTCGCTAGTCTGGCAACAAAAATAAATCACAAAACTATATAGTAATAAAACACCAGCAAGAATAATTATTAAATTTTTTGTATCTAAATATAAAGAAAAATTTTCTTTTAAAAAAAATTGCAATGATGAATTAGAATCAGGTATGGCTCCATTAAAAGCTTGTAAATTATTCATACCTTCAACAATTTTAGGAAAAATCTTTTTGACATCAACTTTAGCTATTGAAATAGAGCTTGTATTAAGTTTGCCATTAGTTGTCATTGCCGAAAAATAATTCTGCCAAACTTGTAAACCTGTTAATAGTACAGATACTAATAAGCATGAAAAAAAACTAAGGAGTGTAGATGTTAGCATCTTAACTTTTTTAAAAATAATCATTGGCAACACCATAATAATTATAGGAAATCGAAAACAGGCTGCTAAACCAATGAAAAATCCACCTAAAGCATTCCTATATTTAACTTCTGAGTTGAAACACTGATACGCTAAAGCTAGTAAGAAAACGTAAACAATATAAAATTGTCCGACATCGATATGCAATCTCCACAATAAACTGCCAGATATAAATACTAAAATAGTAATTAATATTGATTTAGTTCTCAAATCATGTAAATTATTCTTGATAAGTATAAATACAGATGCAATTAGGAAAAACCACTGTATAACCAACCAAATTATTCTTTGAGTAAAGTAAGGCAGATTTGCAAAAATTGAGTGAAATAATAAGATGCTAGGGTTAACAGTAGTTCTTGTAACAGGTATGGTGGGCCAATCTAATGGGTCAAGCAATCTTTCATCATTACCTGGACTCCATTTAAAATGATATGGGTCTAAACCTCTGATTAAAAGTCTTGCTCCTACAACTCGATTTCTTAAATCTATTCCGCCGAACTTTAATGTATTTCGTATGTCTGTAAAGAAACCAAGTAATGTAATTACAAGTGCAAAAACAAGTAATAAGTTTACAAATTTGTACAAATGTTTTTGATTAAGATGCATATTTTTTTGTCAGTAATTTAATAATATAATTGCTGCGTAGGGTGGGCACTGCCCACCTTACGGAAGTTGTAATTTTATTTTACCAAAGTTTGAACTTTCTGCTTTGATTCTTCTACTGTAAACTCTTCATGATAAGAGCGTTCGGTATTAACATTCCACAAATCGTGGTTTTCTCCTAAAATATTTTTTACTGCTAACATACCTGTCAGCATTGAGTGGTCTTGATTATTGTATCGATGCATCCCATTCCTACCTACTGTTTGGAGGTTTTCAAACCCTTCTAGATAAGCTTGGATAACTTTTAAATGCTTTTGGTATTCACCGTCATATACTGGATACGCTTTATACTGCCTAATCACAGTACCATCTTCAATTTCGTTTATATTGCTAACTAAACCAAGATTAACAGCTTCACGACTAGCAAGTTCTATTAGCTTAGAATCAGACATTTCCCAGAGTTCATCTCCCTGATTGCAAAAGTATTCCATCCCTAAACAAGTTTTACTAGCATCGGGAACCATTGCCGGACTCCAATTCTTAAAGTTTTGAATTCTTCCGACTTTGAACTCTGGACTGTGGATGTAAATCCAGTTGTCAGGGAATAAATCTTTTTCATCAATAATTAGCGACACAATTAAGAAGTCTCTATACTTCAGACTTCGCGCTGCTGCCAACACATGTTCAGGGGGTTGAGGGTTAAGCCGATGCAGCAGTGTGGTTACTGGCATGGTAGAAATAAAGTTGGCGCCTGTAATTTGAATTGTTTTATCTGCTTGTAGTGCGGTGATGCTTTTAATTCGATTTCCGTCACGTTCGATACGAGTCACCTGTGTTTGCATTAATACAGGAGAACCTTGGCTTTCGACCTTTTCCTGAAATCGCTCCCACATCATTCCCGGTCCTAAAAGCGGGTAATCGAATTCTTTGATTAAGCTTTTAGCATTTTGACTACCAAACAAAGCGTTAATAACAGCTCTTTTGAGTGACATACCTTGAATTCGCTGCGCCGCCCAGTCTGCACGAATTTGGGTGCAAGGAATTCCCCAAACTTTTTCGGTATAGGTTTTGAAAAAAGTCTCATACAGGCGCCTGCCAAAGCGGTCTGTTACCCATTCTTCAAAATTTTCTGCTTCCCAATTGCGTCGCGTCTTTGCTTGTAGCTTTGCTTTGAAATAGCTTAATAAAATTAAAGCACTGTTAATAATGCCAATGTTCTGAAGCGTATTAAACAAAGTTAGAGGATAGTTAAAAAATTTACCTTTGTAATAGATGCGCGACATCCGGGGAACTTTGATAAATTCATCTCCCATGACTTCATACCATAGCTCCTTAACTTCATTAACTTTAGTGAAGAAGCGATGACCACCAATATCAAAACGATAACCTTTATATGTCTCTGTACGGGATATTCCTCCAACTTTATCAGATTGCTCTAAAACAATAGATTTTATATTCTGCTTCATTAGTTGATAAGCAGCAGTAAGACCAGCAGGTCCAGCACCGATGATAACTACAGGATATTTTTGCATTGTTTAAATTCCCCAGTATATTTGTTTTTTGATGATTTTTTAAGACTATTTTGTTGGATGAAAACTTGAATTAATTACAGTGAAGTCTTGGAGGCATTAATAATGTCAGGTTTCAAAAATCTATTTTGATACCAAAAATAGTGAGCTGTTCCTATAACGACAGCTAAACCACCATATAAGTAATAAAACCAATGCCAAGGTATGACGCGCAGTGCAAACCAAAACCCACGTTTCTCAGAAAAAAATCTATAAACAGGTAGATTTAAACACACAAGAAGTAAACTCAACCCAAAAACTACTATTAAAAATTGAGGCGCCCACAAGCTTGCAATTAAAGCCAGGGTAAGCGCATAAACTGCAATCACACTCAGGCGACTTGTAATACCTAAATTCAAATCATTTTTTGCGCCCTCACGCAATATCAATTCAACCCAAGGTAACGCACGGTAGAAAAATTCTGCTTTCAATAAAGAAAGTGGAAACCAATGCTTTAAATGTTTGACTTGTAAATCTTTACAAAGGCGAATTTTATGCCCTGCTTTTGCCAACCGATAACCTAACTCTATATCTTCAATGCTCGGTCGGCGATAGCTTTCATCAAAACCACCGACAGCAAGAAACACGTCACGACGTATTGCACCACAGGCGCCCCAAAAAGTGAATGCTTCTTCGTTAGCTGTTTGATGTGTATAGTGGTGAAAGAGATTTTTGTACTGTGATAAAAAGTTCGTTTCTAATGGTGCATCATCGTAAGAGCCAATAATAGCAGCAAGTTCTGGGTTTTCCTTAAATATTTTTTCCACCCGCTCAATTATGTCTGGGTAAATAGTGACATCTGCATCAATGAAGAATAAGATATCGCCTCTTGCATTTTGCGCTCCTACATTACGAGCTTTTGCAGGTCCGTTACACGTCGTCAATCTCAACACAACAGCGCCGAATTGTTCGGCAACCAACCACGAATTATCAGTATCGCCGTCAGAAACAACAATAACTTCACATGGAGGTGGCATAGCAGATGCTAGATTAGACAAGCAACTTTTAAAACTACTCCCACCGTTGAATACTGGAATAATCACTGATATTTCTAATTTCTTCGATGAAATACTTGAAACCATATTTGAATGCTCTATATTATTAGTCATAATAACCGTTATTAGTTTTCAGTTTCATGAAAATATTTTCATTAAAAGTTTAAGTTTCGTAATCTAAATTTTCAAACTCTAATTACTTATTCTAAACTTGTACCCTAAGTAGAAAAATTACCTGTAGTCATATAACTCCTAAGCTGATAACTATCCTCCAAAAATCTTGAAATCTGAATCTGTACTTATTTCTTAGACCTTGACTACATAGGATTCATATCGATTATAAAATTTTCTAAATCTGCTGCAAAAATATGCATTTCTTTAGAAAATAATAAACAATATCTATCCTGAGATATATTTACTAATTTCTCTTCTCTTTAATCAGAATGGATACAGAGAAACGTACAAATATTCGCTCATTCAATTTAAAGTAGATGGGCTGTGGTTCCGTTCCCAAAAAAATCCGGCTACATTTGCCACTTGTGATAAAAAAATTAAGGCTGCTACCAATACCCCAATTTTGCTTGACAATTGTGAAACCGGATAAGTCAGCAAATTTAGATAAAACGATAAAGGCTCTACCTTCATAGGTTGACTAATCCTGTTTGACCTGATTTTGTGAAAGCAAAAAGCACCACGACCATAGTTAAAGTGCTGGCGCCATAATTTTCGCAAACTTAATTCATGAGTGTGGTAGACTTGTACTTCTGGTGCATAAACCATTTTGTATCCTTTATATAACCAACGGTCACAAAATTCCCTGTCTTCTCCAGCAGCGAGAGGGAAGCTAGTATCAAAACCACCTAATAAGCTAAAGGTGTTGGCAGGTAGAGCAATATTATTTGAAGCAAAAAAGTTAGGTTGTATTGAATTGGTATTGTAGTATTCATATAAATAGTCTATCAGTGTTTGGCTAGCAATAGAATATAAATTTTCTTTCAAAGCGTTGATAGTATGACCACCAATCATGGAAGAAGGCGCCGTTGAAAATCTAACTGCTAGCTTGGAAAGCCAGTCAGATGCAGGAGCGCAGTCGTCATCGGTAAAAACTAAAAACTGACCCTGTGATGATTCGGCGCCAGTATTTCTAGCAGCAGCAGGTCCAGCATTAGCTTGCCTAACGAACGTCAGGTTGAGTTTATCTTTTACAGCCCCAACCACAGGTTCTAAGGACATCTTGCTACCATCATCGACCACAACCACCTCAAAGTCAGCGCGCGGGTAATCAAGGCGTGTTAGTGATTCAAGACAATTTGATAGTCGTTCTGGGCGATTGTAAGTAGGGATGATGATTGAGAATAAATATTGTGGTGCCATGATTTAGGAAGTAAAGTTTTGGAAAGGTGATTTTTTACGAAGTAATTTATAACAGTTTTTCTTACAAACCGAGACGAAGCAACCGACCGAGAGTTTGTGGAGGATGTACTTTTAGTGCCCAGATTAGGCTCTTAAGTGCTGCATTTATCTGACCTAGTTGGTATGACATGTAAGCGTGTTCGTATACAAAGTTCGCGAACATCTTTGGGTGAGCATGGAAAAGCTCTTGGTGTTTGTCTAAAAGACGTTTAAAGCTCTCTTGACGGAGGGTTTGATTGCTTGATACCCTGGCGCCTTGGTGATTGTAAAGTTGGTAGGTGGCGAATGGCAGACCAAGGAGCGAACAAACAGGATTTAACCGTAGGAAGAGTTCCGAGTGAACGCGAGAACGAAACGTCTCGTCCCAACCTCCAATTTGGCAAATGACTTCGCGCTCTACAACTAAAGTCTGCTTAGTATTGTACGAATAACCCTTTTCTAGTTTTTCTAAAGAGAAGTGAGAACCACGTGGACGAGTTGGGGGTGGAATTAGCTTTCTGATTGCCTTACCTTGAGGGTTGACAACTTCTATGCCGGAAATGACTCCTACGGGTGTTGGAAGTGTCGTTTTAGACAGTGCCTCAAGAGATACAGCAGCCATGTTAGGGAGGAGACAATCGTCATCGTCGAGGTACGTTATCCAACGACCGAGCGCATTTTCTGTACCGACATTGCGGGCGCCAGCACCACCGCGAGACTGCGACAGACGGATAATACGCAGTCTTGGATGTTCGGGTAAATGCACAGGCATATCTGAAGCATCATCAACGACAATGACTTCAAAATCATCTATAGTTTGTTCCAAAGCGCTTTGAACCGCGCGGGGTAACAAGTGGGGGCGATTGTGTGTTGGAATAATGATACTTAGTAATGGCTTACTCATCTTTCTGTTTAGTTAGTTTTTTTAATTTTAAAATTAACTGTTTCAGCTTTATTAGTATTTCTGTTTTAACCTCCCTACTACTTGGAAAAAGAAGCCATATTGAGAAATAAGTAATTGCAAAAACTGTCAGCTTAAGAAGTAAATTTAAAACGATATTAGTAGTATTAGGTAAAACGAATCTACTTGCGAACAACACAATTCCCCCTGCAACGGAAGCCAATGCCGAGGGAACAACAGCACTATTGAAGTCACTTATAGAAACAGGCGATGTTTTCAGACAGTAAGTAATACTGGGGTAAGCAAGCAAGCAAGTTGCTACTGTATAACCCATCGAAATACCATAAGCACCCCAAGTAGCGCCAACCGCAAGCGCGCAAATCATTACAGGAGTAGAAATTAAGCTCCAATGAAACTGCCTTTGGGTTTGACCTTCTGACACGTAGAGCCACTTTGTAACCCTATCTGTACTGTTGAAAAACACAGCTACTGTTAATAGTTGAAAGATTGGAACTGCCTCTAGCCATTGATTTCCTAATAGTAAAAGAATCACTTCACGAGCTTCCACAAAAGAAAACGCTAGCGCTGGCATACATAAAGCGAAAATAGGCATTAACCCTCGACGGCAGTAAGCACGGTACAAGTCAGGGTCATGCTGCACACGGCTAAAACTGGATACAGCAACATCGAACAAAGGCATATAAACCAACTCGAATGCAAAATATGCCCACCGATAAGCTACATCGTAAAGTCCTAGCGCTCTAGCGCCACTAAAGTAACCAATTAAAATACGGTCTAGCCTCTTGCTCAGACGAGTGAAAACTCGGAAAGCAGTAAGATGTCCTCCATAAGCAAACATTGACCGCAAGTTGGCATCCAAAGTGAGAAAATATGAAGAGTAACGAGCAGGGCGCCAATCACAAACGAACCAACACGCAATACTTTGAATAAATTGTACTATAACGACCTGCAACACTAATGCCCAGTAACTAAAACCGAGCCAAGCTACCAAGAGCGCACAACCATTACCGATAAATAGCGAAGCAACATCAATTGCTGTTAGCGTCCCGAAGCGCATTTGCCGCTTCAACAGGGATTTATGCTGGAATGTTAAACATTGACTCAAAAACCCAACTGCCAGCACCAAAGTAACTTCTGTTAACCTTGCCTCTTTATAGAACCAAGCTAGGATAGGGGCTATTAACACCATTAGCCCAAACACTACAACATTAACTCCAAGGGACAGCCAAAAGATAGCGCTAAGTAAAGTATGTTCTAACTTTTCTTTGTGTACTGTTGCTGTCTCCATTCCCAAGTTGCTCAAACTGTCTGCAAGCAGCAACAGAGGAGATACCATCGCTAGCAAACCAAAATCAGCAGGTGTCAGCAAACGTGCCAGTATAGCTGTTGACCCAATACCAATAGCCAGTTTTATCGGTTGGGCGCCAAAAGTAATTAACCCCGACCGCAGTGACTTCTCTTTGAGGTCAGCGCGGTCAGCATCATTATCAACATACTGATTCTGATTAACTTTTGATTTCGGGTTTATGTCCATCCGAGTTGGTATTGGTATTTTGCTCGCAGTTCTTCGTAAATTGCTAAAAAGTTCTCAGTACGACGGTCTTCACTAAAGTGAGTTACAGCTCTTTGATGTCCCGCTTGCCCCATTTGCTCTGCAAGGTTTTGGTTTAGTAACAAACGCAACAAAGCTGCCGTTAATGCTTCCACATCATTTGGCGCCACCAAAAAGCCTGTTTTACCTGAGCTTATTATCTCTGGCTGGGCGCCAACTGCACTAGCAATTACCGCAGTACCCCGCATCATTGCCTCTGTTGTGACATTTCCAAATGGTTCTTCCCAAAGTGAAGGCACTACCTGCACCCAAGCTCCATCAAAATGCTGCTCCATTTCTTCTCGTCGTACATGACCTAGCCATATTATGTTTGCTAATATACCTAGCTCAGAAGCAAGCATTTTTAAAGCAGCTGACTCTGAACCTTGCCCTGCAATTATTAACCTCGCTTGAGGTACTTGTGCCACAACTGGTGCAAATGCTCGCAATAGAAAATCCACTCCTTTCTCTGACACCAGGCGCCCTGCAAACGCAACTGTTGGTGGTGTCTTCATAGGTGGACGCATCGGTCGCGCGGGTACACCGTTGTAAACAACTTCAACTGGTGAAATTCCCTCCGCTTCAAGCTTCGCTTTCATACCATAACTAAGGGCAACTAGCGAATCGAAAGCCGAACGCCACTGTAGCCAAAGTTGCCTTTGGAGCATCAGTAAAGCCCAAGATTGAGGTGTCATACAGCTATGACGCAAACAAGCAATTCCCGCTTTACTTTTGCACTCACTGCCATCAGGTAGCGTTTTGGTACCTTTCGGACAAATTGCTCTGTACATTGCCATCTGGTAAATGGAAGGTACATTTTGCAGTAAAGGTAGGATAAGGGGCGAGATTTGTCCCATAAAGATTCTTACGTGTACGACATCGGGCTGAAAGTCTTGCAAAATGCGACGTAGAGTCAGATAGGCTGAAATATTGGCTGTTTGATTTAGTACCTGTAATTTAGTGTTAGTACCAAAGCAACTGTAATCAGCTAAAAATTCACTGTTTGCAACTGGTATTAAACTACTGGCAAATAAGCGAACATCATGACCCCGCGCGCGCAATCCTTGACGCAGAGAAAGCATTTGCAACTCTGCTCCTCCAGTAGCTGCACCAATATCGTTGATAAGCAGAATCTTCATGCTTTACCTCACGCTTTCAATACGGCTGTTTCTTGTGGCTGGGGTTTGGAGTTATAAACTAGAGTTTGGCTTTGTTGCAAAATTTTGGCATGACGAGCAGTAAGGTAACGGTTGAGGACTTTTTCGACTTGCGCTAAACCAAACACCCAACCTTTTTCCAACAAACTATTTCTCCAACCAAAGGCGAGCTTGCGTGCCAAAGGGCGTATAATCGTATTTTTGCGTCTCCAACCCAAAATCTTATATTTATGCTGGAAATATCCATCCTCTGCTAGATTCCATTTTTCACGCAAGCGGCCTAAACTTCTTAGTTCCCAAGCGTCGCTCCAACGTAACATATAAAAATGTATGTCCGTCCACTCTAAAGGCGGTCCTGGTACGTAAGTAATAATACTTTTTGGCTCAAAGTAGACTGTTTCTCCGGCTTGAATTACATTCATGCAAAAGTCTAAATGCTCTTTGGTATTGAGCATTCCCTCATCAAACATACCAACTCGCTCAAAAATCTGAGTGCGGACAAACATGCAGTGAAACTCGCACAATTCTGTTTGCTTGCGTTCCATCTTGGCAAGCACATCTGCTACTTTGTGTCCTTGTTTATACATCTTTTCTCGCAATCGGCGCCTACCTGTTGCATCAACGACTACATGCGTTTCACCACCAGCACAGTGAACAACTTCATGCACTGGTTCTTCATGACACATCAAAGGCCCTATTACTGTGGCGCCTGTTTCTTCCGCACATTCAATTAAAGCTTCCAACCAATTCGGTGAAGCAATAACATCGTTATCAAGAAAGACAACATATTTTGTGCTAACTCGCGCCAAACCCATATTTCTAGCATGGTTCGGCGACAAATAGTAATCTGTGCGAATTAACTCAAAACCCTTGGATTGTGATTGCTCTTGCAAATATTGCTGTACTTTCGCGGGTGAATTGCCATCTATATAAATCAACTTGAAAGGAATTGTAGTATATCTATAAATACTTTCGAGCGATTCACGAGTGTAGCTGAAACGCTCACGCGGTACTACAACAATCGTAACTTGTGAGTCTGTCATAAGTTTTCAATACTTAATAGTACTTACATAGTGAAAATACCCTCTTTATCCAGAAGAAGCCAAATCACCGTTTGCCACAACTGTAACTTGCTTACGGTGGCATAGTATTAATCTAATTCGTACAAACGTTGGACTAACAACAATGAATTCAATGCAAGCTTCATTATTTTGATAATATATAATATATTAATTATTTTTTATCAAGAATATTTGTTGCAACTTTACCAATTCTTCATAAATTCAAGTAAATACTTTGCATCAACTATATTTTTGCTCGGCATTAACGCAAACGCCCTATCTTTAAAACGGGCAAGGATACCCATTCCACAGTAAAAATTACTAATATAAACTAGTATTTATGTATTGCCAATCAAATGATAATCAGTTTGACGGCAAGATAACCCAAGCTTAACAAAAAACTATAACCTTAGACAGATGACACAAAATCCATACTTACTTGCTTGACTTTTTAATTACGATTAATAGCCATTATTAGCTAAAATTTAGTATCATGGCTAAAATTGAGACTATAACCACCTGTAAGCCTTGATTTTAAAAGAAATTGACTGACTAGAATTATAAATTAAGTACGCAAAGAACGAAAGAACCTGATTTTTTGGAATTAGCACTTTATATCAAAGCGCTTCAGGACAATAACCTAAATATTTTGACTGTATATAACCACCAAAAGGAAATACGATTTCTACCCAGCCATTTTTACCTCGGCTATTAATTGTAATTTTCCGACCTTTAGAAATAACTCCAACCCTTGCTGCCTTAACAGAAGGTTTTCGTCTGACAACAATACCTGCATCCGATATAGGTTGACGACAAAAACTTCGTAGAGCAGGTGTTACATATTTACAAGAGTTTAGAAACTTAGCAAATATATAGCCTTTTATAGGTGATGAAATAGGAACAAAACCATTTTTACCAAGATTTCGGATTGTAACATCTTGTCCATAATCTAAAAAACCAATGACCGAGCCTTTAATTGATGGTTGATCAAATACATAAAGACCATTCATAGTCCGAACTTGACGACAATTATTTGAATTTTTTGCCAGTTGATATTTCTTCTGGTTATCTTGAAATGTTTTGTCTAAAGTAGAAAGTTGAATTTCTTGAGATTTTCTCGTGTTAATACCAAAACTGGGGTAAGTAAAAACTGTTGTCGTTAAGAAGACTGAAGTCATCAAAATTATATAACTTTGGCAACAAATTCGATTTTTAATAATCATGGTTATTAAATTAGCAACAAGATATTGTGAAAAGTAATAAATTCTTGCCAGAATGCAAGAATCTATTTTTTCAAGTTGGGTATTTATGTTCATGTTGAGTATTAATCCCTTCGCGGCATAAGATTACCTATCTTCCTTCCTCCTTTGTGTCCTTTGTGCCCTTTGTGGTTAATTCTAAATCAGTATTCTTTGGGTGGGAAGGGAGTAATCCACGGAGTCTTCATTTTGGACGCTCTCCGTAATAAATTCTCTAACTTTATGTGCAACATTAAACATATGTAACACTTAATAAATTTATAAAAGATTAAAAGTTTATTTTGTACTAGTGTGATAGTATTAAAGGTTTACAGATGGAAATATATACTTCACCTGTAAACCTAATTGATACTAGAATTGCTTATCTTCTACCGGGCGCCCCGAAGTATCAATATCGAGTTCTTCGCGTCGAATTTTTTCTTGGGCTTCAACTGTATCACGGTCTACAACTTTCTTAACTCGAACTTCTTCTCGCACAACAGCTTCTTTGTGGATATCTGGCGTTTCCTCGAAAATCTCCATTCGAGCAACTTCACCTTCACGAAAAGCATTACTAGGATTGCTAGGTGTACTGCTTGAGGGATTTGTACGCTCAATTACTACTCGCTCTTTCTCTACAGGTACAGCAACACGAGCAGTTTCGGTTTCAACGTGTTTACCAATAGAAACTTCTCCTGCTTTACGACGTTGTTTGTTGGCAACCAACCGTTCTTCATAAAGCTTCAGGGTTTGATTATCCTGTTGGTCAACATTGTATAGTGACGGTTCTTGTTCATAGTTATAAGTGCTTCGGTCATAAGCAGTATCTTGAGTCACGCTAGAAGAAGTTGCAGACATTGGACTATATATACCGCGAACTCGCTCTTCATAATCGTAATCGACTTTTTCTAAGTCATCAAAGTTAGGTAAATTTTCAACTTGCTCTTTAGTCAGACTACGAACATAAATCTCCTTGTCATTATAATCAACACTCGCACGACCAACAGGGAGCAAAACTTTTTTACCAAAAATCCAGAATCCAGTATCTACTACAAAATAACGTAGACGACCTGTAGTGTCGTCAACTAAAATGTCAGATACTGTCCCAACTTTATCATCTTCTGCATAAACATCAAAGTTTTTGATGTCATCTATGTCGGAATAATCTTGACGATAATCAGGATAAAATTCGTCAGCTTTTACAAGTGCCATTTAAATTAACTCCTACTTATTGCTATATTTGATTTGATGAAAACAATCTAAGTAACCTATTGACCTTTATGAGTAACAGTTTCACCTGAACATAAGCCATTTTAAGTTTTCCCGACCATGTGGTGAATCAGGTATACTTATTGCATTTTGTTCTTGCTGTCCGCTTATAATCTCTGTTGGTAAATCGTAATCGCTTCTATTATTCATTTTTTGTTATTTGGTATAGAATAATAACGAGGAAAAAATGAATCGAAATAACTAGCCATGATCAAATGCATAAGTCCTAAGCTTAATGTTTTTTCTGGCGATTTCGACTTTCTGCTAAACGTTCCAAATAAGACTTTAGAGATGGATGGTCTTTCTCATTAATTTCGTACAGCAACGGTTCATTCTCATATCTATAAGTGTTTCGTTCAAACAGTGAATTTGCCGATTCAGGAGTATAAATTGTTCTTTTGTCTGTATGGGGAACTGATAGCGTTGCTACTTCATTTAAAGCCATTGGGCCATAAGGGACAGTTGGTGCAATTGGATTTCCTAATGGGTCTACACTATAAATTGGGTCAAAACTAGTGCTGTTTCGATAACCTGTTCTTACTCGCTCTTCATAATCATCGTCAATTTGTAATTCTTCAGTAAACTCTGGCAAATTTTCTGCTTGCTCTTTCGTTAAACCTTTGGTATAAATTCGTTGTTGAGAGTAATCAATGCGAGAGCGACCGATAGGTAATAAAACTTGCTTCCCAAAAATCCAAAAACCCAAATCCACAATTAAATACCGAAAGCTACCGTCTATTTCATCAACCAGGATATCTTCAATTGCACCAATCTTTTCATTGGTAATATCCGAATAAACACTAAAGTTAACAATATTAGTGTTACCATGAAAAATTTTATCGTAATCAGCATGAAAATCTTCTATCTTTAATAAAGCCATAATACATTTCCCAATTTTATATAAGTTTTTACTAGTCTAAAGCTTTACCCAATGACATTGATTTATAGGCTAAACTTAAATAGTGGAAAACTAGTGGAAAATAGTTATTTTTTGATAAATTATTACCATAGATAGACTATTTTCAATCGATTTGCGATATTCAGTGACATTAGCTCATCCAAAAGGTATAAGAATAAAGCTAATACTATATGTCATCAGTTAGAGGGAAGAGATGACATTGATTTTTAATATAAACAATATAATGTTAAATAAAAGCTAAGTCTTGAAAGTCGCTACCATAAATAATCAGCGATATTCTTGGTAGCTTATATCTTGCACCTAGATTTTTGCATGTAATATTAATTGCCAAATCTGTAACTATGCTCATACCCGCCTAGGACTGGAAGTTCCTAGGCTAATAGCACTCATTCCATTAAAATGGACTGATTAAAACAGTAATATTAAATACATGCTTATTATAAATTAAGAATTTATACGTATAGGTACAAGATATTAGATAGGGGGCAATACTGCTCGGTTAACGCATGTAGAGACGTTACATGTAACGTCTCAGAGCGGGGTTTCACGTTTTACAATTTGCTTAACCAGGCAGTATTAAATAATATCCAAAGTATAAAAAATAATCAGCAGGGTTAGGCAATGAAACTGACTTCAGTACTACTTGGGTTTTCGGCACTTTTACTTTCTACTGTTTATATTAAAGAAATTAACGCGGCAGAAGTGAAAGAAAGTAAACTTCCTTCATACTTGCAACAAGTTGGTATTTCTTTGTTTGAGAATAATCTACCAATTTATCTTGACAAACGTAGTATCAAGAAAATAAGCGATAATTCTTACGTTTACACTACAGTTATTGGCATTGATAGCCGTAAAAGTGAAACCGACTATGTAGTAAACTGTAATGATATTAGCAACGTTCGTCTGTTACGTTCACGCATTTACAACAAAAATGAAGAAGTTAGCGATATTGAGCAAGTTGATAAGTTAGTTTCTGCAGATTTTCAAGGAACAGGTGATTCAGATAGATATAATGCAAATCAAATAATTTGTAGTCAGTTATTAGTTGACATCACCCCAAGCGAGCAATTTAATTCAATGTTAAATAAAAATACGATGGGAAATGGAACAGACGCGACAGCATCGCCAACATTTGGGGTGAGCGGACATCTTACGATAAAATTGCAATAACCATGAATACTTCTACACAAAACGAACTTATATATATATTTCGTCTTACTCCTAAGATATCATTAATCTGGACTGGTTTAGGTTCGTTGCTATTAATACTGGCTTTCTCAAGCGCTAGTTGGTTTTACGGTGAAATTCACGGGCAGTCATCGTTAAGTTTTAGTTTAGAATCTCAAGATAACTTTTGGCAAAATATTCTTCCCCTTTTGGTTTTTTTCGCTATTCTATTTGGAACTACAGTTATTCATGAATTGGTGCATGGAATTGCATTTGCAGCTTTTGGTGGTTCACCGCGCTATGGGTTTAAAGTCAAGTTCTTATTACCGCTTGCTTATGCGACTTCACCAGGAGACTATTTTCGTCGTAATGCCTTTATTATTATTGGACTGGCGCCTTTAATAGTAATTGATGTAGTGTGTTTATTATTACTAGCGATTTTTCCTCAAACGTCTTGGCTAATTTGGGTAATTGCATTTAATACTGCAGGCGCCATTGGTGACATCTGGATAGCTGTACAACTGCTACGCTGTCCAAAATCAGTTCAAGTTGAAGACAGGGAAGAAGGAATGGCTATTTATGCACCTCCTAATATTACTCGTCGGCAACTTCCTTTTTCTCGAACTAATAATAAATCTAGTTCAATTGCACTAAAATTATTAAATTTTATTATAATGACTTTGGCATTGATAGTAAGTGCTAGTTTTTTGTTAGTACCAATTCTCAAAATATTAAACGTACCATCATTCATTATTGGTAACAATAATTTCTGGATTTTACGTTGGGAAAATACTTCAAAAAGCTTTGGGTTTGGGTTCAATTTTTTCTCTATTTTAATATTAACTATAGTGTTTTTGTTGCTAAGTATTATATTGAGTAAATTTTTGCACAAAAATTCTCATTAAATTAAGTTTTATTAATAAATATAACAATTCTAAATCCTTTGTAACAATCCGCTCTTGTAGAGATGCGATTAATCCCTGCTCTGAAACCTCCGGTTTACCCGCCTCTACGTGGGTATCCTTTTATAATTCGTATATTCATACTGTATCTATCTGAAGATAAGAAGCTTTGTACCGAAAGATATAAATAAAAAAAATTATCTATTTTGCTCGTAAAGTAGTTGATTTATCCACGAGTTTTCCACTATCGATATTTAAAATTATTAGTAAATTGTTTTTCTGTGATTATAGCAATATTCAGTTAAGCAATTGTGAACATTCCCGTACTTTAAACTAGTTTCCGAAGGAAAGCTCAAATGCGTTATATCTTAATTATCACAATGTCAATCTGCATCCTATTGTCAGGTTGTGAATTCTTTATTCCTCATACCAGTGATGCGCTTTCTCAGACAAAGCAATTACAGGAGCTTCAGAAGCAAACGAAGCAAGTTGAACTGCAAACAGAGGCATTAGAACGATTATCTAACTCCGCCGAAAAACTTGCTAAATATCAAAAATGAAATAAATTAGTAAATCAATGTATCTCTTTGTATGCCTAAATCTACAACCTTAACAACTTCTATTTTGTTGATTGTGGCTGTTTTTTCTATGCCAGCATTCGCCCTTAGCTCTAACACATTTCAGAGTCATCAATCTTCTGTTCAAAGCACATTACCTCAAACAAAAAAGAATTATTTACTCGCGCAAGCTAATGATACTAGCTGTCGCCAGGTTATTTCTAAAAGTGGTGTTAACGTCCGCAATGAACCAACTGTTATCAGTAATGCGCTTGGCACCATTAAATCTGGGCGCAATGTTACCATCGCAAATACTGGTACTAATGGCTGGGTGCCACTTACCGCTCCTATACAGGGTTCAAGTTATTTTGTGTATGATTCAATGTCTCGATGATAAATACAATTTTACCATTTGGAGAGGTAGCCATCGGAAAAATGGAGCTTCTCGCTGCGTTAGATATATTAATTTGGGCTGATGGCCTTTTGATACCATTTAAGGGTAAGGGAATTATAGACAGTTTATCTACGGCAGACCGCGAAGCTCTTGGATACTTGTCATTGTTGTTACTGGTAAAATCAGCATCAGAAAGGGCAGCTATATAGCGTCCAGAAAAATCGATGCTACCAAACTCGTATTTTTGCTCACTATATGAGTGTACCTGTTCAATATTTGCAACTCCTGCGATTGACAGCAATGTAGTTCCAATCAGAGGAATTAAAAAATTGATATGGATTTTTTTGGAGTTATATGCCATGTTAATTTAAGAGAAGCACCGCAAATTAATAGTTCCTTGTCGCTTGATGCGAATGAAAGCTATAACATACTTAACTTAATCTCTTATTTAGATTTAATTATATCATCTACCCTAAGTATGAATAAGTAATACTTGATATTGTCAATAATTATATCAATAGTAATGTCGTACCTATCTGAAGATAAGCAGCTTTTTACCGAAAGATAGAAATAGAAGGATTATTAACTATTTTGCTTGTAAAGTAGTTGATTTTTCCACGAGTTTTCCACCATTGATATTTAAAGTTTTTTATAATGCGTGCTGTTATTCCACCCGTATAGTGTAATTCACGCAATTAACACCGTGTGAATACTAGATTACTTAACACCTATAATAGTTATTTGGAGAAATTAAATGGTTAACTTACTTAAAGCGTTGTCAGTTGGTGCCCCTTTGCCTGCTTTATGTATGGTTGTTGTAGCCGCTGGAGCATTAGAAAGCCATGCCCAGACTTCAAGCCAAACCGCTTTTCCTGATGTCCCAGCTAACTACTGGGCACAACCATATATCCAACGTTTGGCTGAAAGAAATATTATAACTGGCTATCCTGATGGTACTTTTAGACCACAAGAATCAGTTGATAGAGATGAATTCGCTGCAATAATTCGCAAAGCTTTTAATCAAAAACCAATTCGTCAAATTCAAAGTGGCGCCGTTTATAAAGACGTACCTGTTGGATATTGGGCTTCTCGTCCTATTGAAGAAGCTTATCAGCAAGGATTTATGACTGGCTATCCGGGTGGATATTTTCGTCCAAAACAACCTGTTTCTAAAGTTGAAACTATAACAGCGTTAACAAAAGGTTTAAATATAACTGGTACATCAGCACAGGCACCTGTCACCAGACGTAAAACTGCTAGAAAACCCATATTTGTACCAATTGCAATTACTAGCTTAATGCAACCAATATTACTTCCTAAAGCCGAAGCTATAACTCCCTCTCCTGCGGTGTCTACTCCATCAACGACAGGTAATCAAGCAGCAACTCTCAACGGCCCAGCATCATTTATTGTTACCAATACTTACGCCGATGCTAACAAAATTCCACAATACGCTGTTGCGGATGTCGCGGCAGCAACTCAATCAAATATAATAGTCAACTATCCCAACCCTAAAATTCTTAACCCAAGGCAACCAGCAAGTCGTGCTGAAACTGCGGCTTTAATTTATCAAACATTAGTTGCTCAAGGAAGAGCAGAACCACTTGCAAATAATTTACCTGCGACTAAATACATTGTTCGCACTGGTAATACAAATTAAAACAATCCGCAAACTAACTAGTTAAACTAGTACAAACTCTGTTGCATTTTAAATACCGTTTCAATACTGCTCAGTTAAGAAATTTTCTCGAAATCGATCCCCCAGACTCCACTTAATAAGGCTACGTGTACACACATCTTTGAATAACTACCTTTTTTCTTCCCTTTGTGTCCTTTGTGCCTTTGTGGTTTTTCCTTTTAATGAACCACAAAGAACACAAAGAAAGAGAAGAAAAGTAATTTTGAGAGACTTATGTGTACACCGTAGCTTAATAAGGGGAGAAAATAGCGGCTTTTAGCCCCCCTTAATAATGGGGGTTGGGGGGATCAAAATGCTTAATCGAGTAGTATGAAATACCGTTTAGACTGTTTAATTAATGAGCAGAAACCGTGAATTCGCGGCCTCTGGCTTTTTACACTGCATTCGTAGATGAGATAATTACGAATGGTTTAGCAGGCTCAACGTTTTAAATGTTTTGAGAATATTGAGTCACCTGTTCCCAAAGTTCCCTAGGGTCTACGCTATTGCTGATTTGTATAGTAACAACAACTGCAGTAATGATAAGGGCTATTACTGCAGAAATTTTCAATATTTTGACTAGTATGTTGAATAATAACCAACCGACAAACGCAGCAAAAAAATAAACATACATAGATAAAGCTTCCTTTAGAAATGCTCTGCTTTTATACGGTATTCATCGAAATGTTTTTTTAATCACAAGTATGAATTTAGATGTAGAAACCGTAAATTATCGGTTTCTACAAAGGTTTGAACTTACTATCTTCTTTCTAACGCTGATGGGTATACAGATTGAGCAATTAGCACTGGTCTATTTTTATACTCTACTTCCAACTGTCTTTCAAAACCAGTATCCCAATTGAAACCAAACTCTCTTTCGATGTCTGCAACAACTAGCGGGCGTAGCACACCAGTAACAACTACTCTTTCCGAAGCTCGAATAGGTACTTTTGGATTTGGATTTACCACTAACAAGTCTTGCCCGCCAATTAGTTTATCCTCATCAAGGGTGAAGGAATTCTGTCCAACGATTTTTTCAACTTCTGCTGGGACGGCAATTACCTTGTTATAGTATGCACTTGGATTACTGCTGATTTCCCCTGGTTTCGGTGCTAAAGCAATTGATTGTGCAATAATCGCTGGCTTATTTTCGTATTCCACTAACAAATTCGGGTCTAAGTCCAAACCATACTGTCTCTCAACGTCAGCTACTACAAGGTTAGCGACTGGGCCTGTTATTTGTAAATCAATGTTTTCTGGTAACGGCGCCACACTTCCTGTGGCATTTATAACTAAAATTGGTTCACTACCAAAAAATTGTTGGTCACTAACGGTGAATGTAGTCGGGCTAATTTTTCTCACAGGTTGGCTTCTGACGGTTACAGTTTTACCAACAAGCTGGACTGTATTGTCAGCTACTTCTTGTGCCGTAACGTTATTTTCCCCTTCAGTACGCCTTGCTTCTAGATTATTGGTACAAGCAGCACCCAAAAACATCGTCGTTAATGCAAGCGCAATAGTTCCAGTCCGAAAGGGTCTGCAGTATTTACGCGCGCGCTTGTCACTAAAATTATTAATTAATTGATGTATCATGAGTTCCTCCGTTAAAAAACTGTGAAGTAATTGGCTTAATTTTTTAGCTATTCTTCAAGTTATTACATCAAACTTTGCTGTAAATAACTTAAAATATAGATAGAAAACCTAACTTATTAAAATGTACTTCGGTCGAAAAAGCCTTTAATATTGTTCATTTTTAAACATTAAATTAACTTCAAAAACTGCATTAATAATTAGTTAAAAATCAACGCATTTTTAATTTATACCTCAATAGTGGAAATTTGGTGGAAAAGCTATATTAAAGATTAAATTACTACTTTAGAGGTAATTTAACTACGCTGAAAGTAATAACTTAAGCGCGATGTAGTTTTTTGATCTCAGTTATGGAAATATTTAATAGGCTCGAAAACTTTTTCTAGTTCCTGGTTCCCTTTTAGCAACTGTCGATTTTGTAAGTGTAAAGCTGCTAACTTTTTATTCAAAGCTTCATTGCTGAATTACTTCCAAACTTTATAACTCTTGTCCTTTTCTTTATCCATCCCCCAAACGAAAGAGGTACTTTTGTTCAAGACTGACGTGTGGATTGCTACAGTACGTTTTAGAGATATAAATTTAATTAAAATATTCCTTAAGTCATAAATTATAATTACTCCACAAGTTTTGCACCATTTTTAATTTATATTCAAAAAAAATAACTTTTTACCCTTAGCGCACTAATTACTTGTTAATTTACCAGAATTAAATTATGCCTTTTCGTATTTTAAGCTTGGATGGCGGAGGTATTAGAGGAGTAATTGCAGCAACCATACTCGCAGAAATTGAAAAACAAATTAATCAACCTTTGAACGAGTATTTTAACTTGATTGCTGGAACTTCTACAGGCGCCCTTTTAGCATCTGCTCTTGCCATTGGGCGTAGTAGTGAGGAAATTGTGCAATTATACAAGCAAAGAAGCTCACAAATTTTTCCTTACAGAAGTCGCTTTTCCTTAAAGCGAATACCCTTAATTATGAAATATGGTTTATCCGCTCCTAAATTTTCAGATGATGGTTTAATTCAAGTTATTCAAGAAAGTTTTGGAGATATAAAGCTTTTCGATTTTGTTTCGCCGATGCTATTGGTTGTTTCGTATGACACTATTACCAGAAAACCAATTATTTTTAAAAACTGGCGCCCAGAAAAAGATTATGGTAATGTTCCGTTGTGGGAAGTGTGCGTTTGTTCTGCTTCAGCACCAACTTATTTTCCAGCACATAAACTAGATAAAAAGGTAACTGGTGCAATAAAAAATGCCTCTCAATATACGATGAAATTGGATGAAAATGCGTCATTAGTTGATGATGTATATAAAAATAAGCAGATTTTCATTAATAGTGGTACAGGTATCGGTCAAGCTCGCACTATTACCAAGTATGAAGGATTAACTCGAATAGCCCAAATAGACGAAGCTTGGAAAATAATTCCTGACCAATCCTCTACGTACTTGATTAATTTTTTATACTCTACCATTGACGGTGGAGTTGCTGCTAATAACCCCTCTGCTAGCGCTGTGGCTGAAGCATTAAGATTAGGTTATGCAATTGAAGACATAAGTATACTTTCTATAGGAACAGGTGAACGAACGCGGATAATTACTTATGAACAAGCACGAGAATGGGGTTTAGTAGAATGGGCACAGCCACTTATTGGTGTTTTGTTTGATGCTTCCTCTGATATTTATCATTATATCACTGAGCAAATAATGCATAATCGCCTGTTACGCCTGCAATTTAAACTTGACCGAGAAATGATAGGGGAACGTTTAAGCGATGACATTGATGACGCTAGTCAGGAAAATATAAATAATTTGATAGCAGCAGCTAAAGTTTATATTAACTTGCCTGAAGTACAAGCACAGTTACACGAATTTTTACGCATTTAGAAATATAAATTTTATTAATAAATATACCTCTAGGTAGAGATTATATTTATTCCACGAGTTTTCCACTATTGTTTTTTATGTTTATTTATAGCTACAGCTATTTAAAATATTTATCTCAAACCTAACTATCAATCTTGTTGCTGCTATCAGCACATTTTTATCAATTGAAATTTTGAAACGTTATGAAACAGGGGCAAACTCACAAATCTACTAATAACAAAATTTTTGTACCGTGGATGCGGCGCCTAATTATTGGGCTATTGGGATGTATTTTGTTTCTGTCACTATCAGGAGTCGTTAGCTTTGCTCAAGATACACCCCAATTCCCATTATCTAATCCTCAACAAGGGCAACCGACTGAACCGCAGGAAACTGTACCACAAGCACCTAGCGCACCCGGATTAAGTAATCCACAAGATTTTGAATCATTTGTAGACAAAGTTGTGAATGAGGAAATATCAACATCTCATGTTCCTGGGGCTGTAATTTCTGTTGTAAAAGATGGTAAGCTATTTTTTGCCAAAGGCTACGGCTATGCCAATTTAGACCAAAAAATTCCAGTTGTTGCTGATAAAACTTTATTTCGCGTTGCTTCCCTTTCCAAGCTGTTTACAGCTACAGCAGCAATGCAATTGTACGAACAAGGGAAACTTGACTTAAATGCGGATGTTAACAAGTATCTCACAGACTTTAAGCTAGAGAATCCTTACCCTAGCCCAGTTACACCTGCTAGGTTAATGACTCATACTGATGGTACTACTCAAAGATTGATTGGCATTGCAGCAAAAGAAGCAGACAAGATGAAACCACTAGGAGAATACTTGTCTAAATATATGCCGCCTATTATCTGGGAACCAGGCCAATTATACAGTTATTCCAACCATAGTATTGCTCTATTAGGCTATTTAGTCGAAAAAATCTCCGGCGCCCCCTTTATAAAATACATTGACAAAAATATTTTTCAACCTTTAAATATGCGGCGCAGTACGTTTCTCCAACCACCTGCGGCGCCTTTAGCTAATGATTTAGCTGTAGGTTATCAATATCAAAACGGTAAATATCAAGCCGTTCCGTATTTATATTTAAATATAGCGCCCGCTGCAGCAATGAGTACAACTGCCACGGATATGGCTAATTTTATGATTGCTCATTTACTAAAAGGTCGCTATGAAAATTCGCGAATTCTTGAGCCAGATACTGTGCAGTTGATGCATGAAACTCATTTCACTAAGCATCCAAAATTACCTGGTACTGGTTACAGTTTTCGTGAACGGTTGGAAAACGATATTCGCATGATTGGGCATTTAGGTAGCTTGCGGGGATATTCTAGCTCTTTGAGTCTTATGCCTGACCGTAACATTGGTATATTTATTGCTACTAATAGTTATAGTGGTATACATGGAACATTTTTAACTAAGTTTTTAGACCGCTATTTTCCAGCATCAAATAACGAATCTATCAAACCCCTATCTTTGAATAATCCTCAACTGGAGCGTTTTACTGGTACTTATCGAGATATCGAGTATCCTCACCATACTTTGGCTAAGTTAACCTCACCGTTTAAGCATATAATTATCAACAAAGGTAATAACGGTAATTTGGTGATTAATACTCCCAGTTTGTTTTTCTTAGGAAGTAAACCAAAGATTAGATTAATACCTGTAGAACCAATGTTATTCAAGCGGGCAGATTCGGACGCTTTCACTGGTTTTAGTGAAGATAATGGTAAAATAGCCTTTGCTTTTAATCCGCTATGGCCAAAAATAGGAGGCTATGAGCGAGTTTATTGGTACGAAAATGTTTGGGTACAATTAGGAATTGCCGCTTTTTGTGCTATTGTTTTTCTATCAGCTTGTTTTGTCTGGCCAATAGGTTATATCTTCAATATTATACGAGGTAAGCCTAGTTTAAATCGGCAAAAAAAGACTATGGCGTGGGTAATTGCAGGAGTAGTGGGTACTCTCAACTTAGTCTTTTTGATTAGCTTACCGTTATCACTTTGGTTAACTGGCTGGAAGCTAGCGTATGGATTACCGATAGTAGTAATAGTGTTACTTTGTTTACCATTAATTTCTGGTGTTTTGTCTTTACTACTGTTACTTTTTACTATATTGGTTTGGAAAAATAATTATTGGTCATGGATGGGTAGAGCGCACTATTCCTTGATTACGTTAGCATCATTACTTTTCATTCCTTTTTTGGCTTACTGGAATTTATTAGGTTTTCAATTTTGATTTACTTATTAAAAAATATTAACAATTTGGATAACTAACTATGAAGGAAATTCGCAAAAATATTAAATACTTTGTACTAGGATTATTAGGTTTAATTGGCGCCCTCTTAATTTATGGTGCCATTGAACCATATATAATAGATGTAGAACCACAAACAGCATCAATTCCTGGTCTTCCTACTCCTTGGGTTGGTCAACGTATAGCAGTCATCGGTGATTGGCAGGTGGGAATGTGGCTAGATAACACCCCTACGATTCGCCGAATAGTTTCTCGACTTGTTAGAGAACGTCCCGCTGCAGTACTTATTATTGGTGATTTTATTTATGGAGCCGGTTCAGATGCAAGCGAAGAAATTAGTAAATCAATTGAGCTTGTTCGTCCACTCTCTTCTTCCGGTATTCCTACCTATGCAGTATTGGGCAATCACGATTATGGAATGAAATCTAAAGACGGCAATCCCGACGTACAGCAAGCCACCAAACTAGCTCAAGCTCTAGAGTATGTTGGTGTACAAGTGCTGGAAAATGAAGCTGTAATATTGCCTAATAAAAGCCAGCAAGAAACGCCACTATATTTAGTAGGTGTTGGTTCATATTGGGCTAACAACGATAAACCAGCAGTAGCGCTGGCACAAGTACCAAATGCAGCACCAAGGTTTGTGATGATGCACAACCCTGATACGTTTGAAAAATTTCCTACCTTCTTCGCACCTGTAGCTGTCGCAGGACACACTCATGGTGGACAAATTCGTTTGCCCTTTACACCAGACTGGTCTTGGCTAACTTTCGTTGAACAAGATAAAGTTCATGCTGATGGTTGGATTAAAGACTATGGGGCGCCGGGAAACCAACTTTACGTGAACCGAGGAATTGGTTTTAGCATCGTGCCCATACGAATTAATTGCCCGCCAGAAGTTACTTTGTTTACACTCCAAAGAAGCCCGTCTGTGTAGCTATTCGTAGATTTCAAGTAGAGACTAACATGTTAGTCTCTACATGTATCGCATGAATACGCAACCGAGCGCGTAAATAGAGTATTCATAAACTAATTTTCTGCCAAGTTAAATAAAATCTAAATGCCCCTGTGCTATTTGTTAAGCACAATGGGGCAATCGCTAAAGTTTACAGACATTTTGACGATACAGGACGAAAATCTGGAATGTTATTCTCGGTAGCCGGGGCGATTCGGTTCTTGGTAAGCAGTAGTAGTTTCTTGCTTCTTACCAGCTAAACCTGCCAGTCCAACTAGACCAATCAATCCTAACCAACCCCAATTAAAATCGTTATCTTCATAAATTCCTTCACGCTCAACTATAACTTGAGCAGAAGCAGGCTGAGTTAAGGGCGCCACTATTATACTTAAACTGAGAATGCTAGCACCAATAATTTGAGGCAATTTTGAGTATTTCATAGTTAGAGTTCCTTACTTTACTTAATTTAAATTTAAATCTTAATTGTGGAAAACTTGTGGATAATTATGCATATTTTCAATTAGTAATGCAAGTCTAAACTTAGATTTTTATCCTTACTTTTGATAGATACATCAATTTATCAAATATCAATATATAATACAAATATAATTTTAAAAATTATCAGCATAAAAATAAGTAAAAATTAAATAATTAGGATAATTGAAACTTATGAATCCGCCAAAACAGTCTAATAGCCAAAATTCAACTGTTGTAGTTAAAGATATCAACTTAATTAGTAAGCTTTCTTTATTAGCTTGTTTTAGCGTGGTCTTAATAGGATTTTTCAGCAGCTATGCAAGGTATCTAAGTAGAAATATTCCGACTCCAGTTACAACATCTCCAATACCTTCAAAAGTTATTCAAGAGCCAGAAAATCAAAGTAATCGCTTGCTCTTACCTAACGTTGACAGTAAGAATTTTATAGCTAAAGTTGTAGAACAAGTGCAACCTGCAGTCGTCGATATAAATATTGCCAGAACTGTACAAGCTCAACCACTAAACGCTTCTGAACTGCGGCTCTATCAATGGTTTTTTGGAGAAATGGCGCCACAGCCTCAAGAGAAAGTTGTACGTAGTTCAGGCTCTGGTTTTGTAATTAATCCGGATGGTCATATTATCACCAATGCTCACGTAGTTAAGGATGCTGATAAAGTAACGGTTTCATTTTTCGATGGTCGTACTTTTGAAGGCAAGGTTTTGGGGGTAGATTTTATAACTGATATTGCAGTTGTAAAAATTTCCGCTACTAACTTACCGTCTGTGAAACTGGGAAGCTCTGACACAGTACAACCAGGTGAATGGGCAATTGCAATCGGCAATCCTTTAGGTTTCCAAAGAACAGTTAGCGTCGGTATAGTCAGCGGTATAAACCGTTCTGCTAAACAACTGAATATTTCTGAAAGGCATGTTGGAATTATTCAAACTGATGCTGCTATTAATCCTGGAAACTCTGGTGGACCACTGTTAGATGCAAAAGGCAAAGTAATTGGTGTGAATACCGCTTTTATTCCTGACGCGCAAAACCTTGGCTTTGCCATTCCAATCAACACCGCTCTTAAGATTGCGCGCGAGTTAATTAGTCAAGGAAAAGCTGAACATCCTTACTTGGGTATTGAAGTAAAAACTAACAACAATCGTAATATTTTTGGTATGCGTGAGCAAGGAGTTACCATTATTCATGTTGCTCCAGGTTCTTCATCCCAAAAAGCAGGGTTACAAGTAAAAGATATAATTAAACAGATCAATAATCAAACAGTTAATACTCCTGATGAAGTTCTTCGTTTAATAGAAAGTAGTAGCGTAGGTAGCAGTTTACACTTACAACTCCAACGCAAAGGACGGACTTTACAAGTAAAAGTAAAACTTGACTGTCTTCCTACCTCTTCTTAAAAATAAATGCAGAAAATTTTAAATTTTCTGCTGTTTATAATCAATCTACCTTTTCAATCGCCTTAGCATCAACGTAAGGTTTATTTACATATGCTTGAACTGTTGTAGGGGAAAGATTTAAATTATAGTTCTTGTTAACGTCAGCGACGACAAAGTTACGAACTACACCTGTCAGTTCAATATTTGTACCAACTGGAGGAGCTTGCTGTTTACTTACTACCAACACTTCTTGCCCACCAAGTGATTCTTTATCGTAGACGGTAAAAAGATTTGGAGTTATAACTCTTTGTACTTTTGTGCTAACAGTTACGTTCTCACCGATGAGTTTGGCATTAGGTAGACCAGCTTTTGGTGTTGCTGTTACTGTCACTGTTGGTGTTGCGGTTGGGGTTGCTATTATTACCACCGTTGGTGTTACCGTTGGTTTTGCTGTTACTACCACCGTTGGCGTTACGGTTGGTGTTGCTGTAACTATTACTGTTGGTGTTACAACTGGTGTTGCTGCCACTTCTGGAGCAGGTGATATGACAGCTCCAGGTTCATTTTCGCTCTCGCAGGCAGAAACGACCGAAGTCAAAAAAGCTATGGCAATTGCAGCTTTTAGTTTTGGTAAAGCGAAGAATAAACGATTACGTCGCAAATTCTGGAAATTGCCAAAAGAAATATTAGTTAATTTGTTAATCATGAAAAAATTCTCCTTATCGGTTTGCTAGGTTTGGGTTTTAAGGTTAATCGAGTCAAAATCTCCTTGGAAACAAATTTTTTGAAAGCGATTGCACTCCAATACTTTTTCCTCGTAATTAACTTCTTTATCATCTATCCATACTTGCTCTGCCTCAACTCCATGCAAGTGCAATTGAATAGTTGTATAATGAAAAGTAAAATTTACTAAATTCTAACCAGTCGCGTTGAAGTGGGTAAAACAACGACCCTAAAAACCGTCGTAGTTTAATTAGACGTAGTGATAATAATACTTGTCTCTGGAGATTCACGTAACCTCACACTGTATAGAGAAACCCATACCTAGAAGGTATGGGAGAAATTGACTCATAAATAATTAAAGCTAGACATTAAGTAGTTCGTTTAAGGTTTTTGTACCATAGTTGATCCCCCTAAATCCCCCTTGATAAGGGGGACTTTGACCCCTCTTATTAGCCCCCCTTATTAAGGCTACCGTGTACACACATCTCTATTAAACTTTCTTGTATCCCCTTTGTGCCCTTTGTGTCTTTGTGGTTTTTCCTTTTTTATGAACCACAAAGGCACGAAGGACACAAAGAAAAAGAAGAATATGTTGTTTTACTAACTTGTGTATACACGGTAGCCTTATTAAGGGGGGTTGGGGGGATCAAATTCTTAACCTATTACTCATCAAGACAAACGATTTGTATCTCGTTTATCAACAATTTGTACTACGGTATCGTCATCAATATCGGTTCTATCGACATAGCTTTGTGTATTTCGGTTTTCGACATAGCTATCATTGCGATTGTAACCAGAAGAATTAGAAATATTGTAAGTCTTCCAATTACCGATATTATGTCTCTTCAATATAGAACCCGCACGCTCTATTTCATCCTCTTGACCTTCTAGGATTACTATATAGTCCCCTTGGGATATGCGGTCACTATAAGCTTGAGCGTCTTCTTCGGGAATACCGGCGCCAGTTAATGCTCCAACTAATGCACCAGAAGCAGCACCAATACCAGCACCAGCCAAAGTTGTGGCAATAGTTCCAGCAGCAAGAAATGGACCGACACCAGGAATAATTAAAGCTTCAAGACCTACAAGTAAACCACCAAGACCTCCCAAAACTGTACCTGTAACTGCACCAATACCAGCACCCTCAGTAGATTCTGAGTCTCCTCTGTCTTTTACCTCGGCGCCTGCAATTTCATTACTATCTTTATTTTGAGCCAATATGGAGACACTATCCATAGAGAAACCAGAATTTCTTAGCTCGTTAAGACCTTTTTCCGCGTCATCTCTATGGTTAAATGTACCAACAGCGCGCATGGATTTTGAAATTGAACTAACCATTTTTCCTCCAAATGTATCTGTAAGTTTATAGGTTTACAAGTTGAAAACTTTATTGTGGAATTGCTGAAGGATAAACATCTGTAGCTACTAATACAGGCTTATTGCTATACTCTGCTTCTAATTTTCTTTGCACCGTCAAATCCCATTTCAAATCATAATCTCGTTCAAACTCTGCAACAACAAATGGACGTAGAACGCCTGTTACAGCAACTTTTTCACCGTCTTTTACTGGAACTTTTGGATTCGCACGTAAAACTAATAAATCTTGTCCACCGAATAACTTATCTTCATCTAACGTAAACGAGTTAGGACTTGTAATGTCTTCGACTTCACCTGTCACAGCCAGTGTTTTACCGTAATACTGCTTAGGGTTTGTAGTGATTTCACCCGGTTTAGGCGCCTGTGCGAGTGACTGTGCGATAATTGCAGGTCGGGTTTCGTATTCTCGGTATAAGTTAGGGTCTAAGCCCAAATTGTAGTCTCGATTAATATCTGCAATCACAAAATTGCGAACTTGACCTGTAGCTTGAATTGCTGTACTTGAATCGGCGGGTAAATTGAAAACTTTACCAGAGGCATTTACAACTAAAATAGGTTCACTGCCAAAGAATTGCTTATCGCTAATTGTAAAAGTTGATGGGCCTAACTTACTAATGGGTTGGCTTCTAACGGTTACAGTCTTACCAATTAGCTGGGCTGTATTATCGGCAACTTCTTTAGTCGTGACATTGGTTTCTGGCACTGTTGCTCTTGGCTCTAAGTTGTTGTTACAAGCACCAAGCATAACTGCACAGAGCGCTAAAGTCATAAAACCCTTGGAACTCCATAGTTTTTGTCTAAAGCTAATGTTTGAATTGAATCTATTCATGGTTAGTTAAAACTCCTGCTCAATGTTGCTTTGGTTGTTATATGAATCTAGCAACGGTATAAATAAATTGCTAAATGGCTATTTACTTAACTTTATTTCAATAGCAAAATTGCACTGATTTAAATCTAAACATAAATAGTGGAAAACTAGTGGAAAACACGTCTTAATTTAGTAAAATACTACTAGAGATAGACTAAGCTTTAACTAGTTGGCGCCATCAAACTGTACAAATAAGTAGTACAAATAAGTAGGGTGGCTTAAGCCACCTTACGTTTACTGAGTCAATACGTTACAATTTTTGCTTTATGGCTTAGTCTATATCCCAGTAGTTACAACCAGGTATTGTTACTACAACACCTCGCAGTCGGTGGAGAGCATCATGACAAATTGCCAAAGGCGCTGTTTTACCATAAGTTGTTTTTTCTTTATCAAAACTTACCGCATAACGTAAGCCTGGGAAAGCATTTGATTCGGAGTCTGATATTTGAAAGTAAGGAAACGCGGTTTTTTCCAAAGCATGTACTACTAGTTCTAAAGCTGCCCTAGTATCTGTTGAATATGGACGTACAGGTAAATTAAACCTTTCAGATACAATTCGATCTAAATCTGCTAGCGAATTCAGTTGAATTCTCTCTTTGCCGTGTTTTCTGAGTATAGGTTCCATTTTGTATTTCCTTGATTTTTGTTGCAACAATCGCAGATTGAAAATTTCTTATTTCTTAAATGCGCGACTATCGTCGATAATCCTAACTTAGACTCAAAAAGTGGAAAATTCGAGCAGAATACAGATAATTTTAGAATAAAACTTCTGATAAAAGATGGCGCAAAACTCGTAAAGTTCCTAAGATTAACCCTTGGGTTGCGGATTATTTTCTGTAGTTAACCCTTGAGAATTTTTTTGCAATAATTCTTGAATTTCACCACGCAAAGCAGTAATTTGGCTATGCAGTTCTGTAATTGATTTAGCTCCTGCTACTTCCGCTTCATCATCTTCTGCATCTCGACCAATGAAAAATGTGGCAAGGGTGGCTGTTAAGTAGCCAAAAACAGCAGAAGCATACAGCGCTAGTACAAAGCATAGAACCCGACCTTCAGGTGTTTTCGGCCAATATTCCGAACCCATAGTCGTTATCAACATCGCTGTCCACCATAAAGCTGTACCATAATTGTTCAATCCAGAATCGTTCGGAAGTTCGCGTTCAAATGTATACATTCCTGCTGCTCCCACAAGCGTTACAATTACTGTCAGCACAACTACATAACCAAAACCACGACGGTTAAAACTGGCGCCTAATGCGAGCATTCCTTGGTTAGCACGAGTCATCACACGCAACAGTTGTAGTCCTCTAACAGCGCGCGTGGTTCGTAGCACCCTCACTATCCTTACTATACGTAAAGTTCTCAAAGCTGGTAACAATAAAGAAATTGCAGTCAACCAATTGCGTTGAAGATAAGAACGTTTACGGGGAGCAACGGCAAATTCAACTATAAAATCAAGTATAAAAATTACCCAAATTGTATTGCTGACGATGTTTAAAAGTGGAGAGAGGCCCCAAATTAGCTCGATAATAAACAGCCCTAACCATACAAACCCAAGTACTAACATTGGGGTTTCGAGCCAATCTTCTAACTGTTGGAGAATTTGATTGCGCTGTTGTTCCAATACTTCTCTATCAGACGGATTTAGATTTCTCATTGCTAGCTGTTTGAGTTGGGAAGCTCTAGAACACTGACATCCACCAAAGGTGTAATATTCAATTTCTGTTTCTGTAAATGAGTTTGAATTTCTCGCGTTAGACGAGAGCGAATTTCTTCTTTTGATGCACTAACTCCTTGCCGTGGTTGTACATAAACAACGGAAAGTAATGTATTTTGACCTTGAATATTAGCACGAGTAAATCGAGCGTTCGCCTCTACTAAATCAACATCTTGATTTTGAGTAACAACTTTTTGAATTTCTGCGTTCGCTCTTTGAGCAAGGGTAGAGCGTTGCAAATTTGGAGTTTCGGCAAATTGCCAAGTCAATAAACTAGCTAGCATTGCCACAGTTAATCCTAATGCTACCGGAAACAACCAGCGTTTGCCTCGTTGATACCGTACTCCTTGTGATGACAAGCCAAAAACCCGAAAAAGTAAAGCAGCAGTAAAATTAATTCCCACTAATTGTAATAGCAGCAGAAACAAGCCACTAATTACCATATCCCATCTGCCAATTGCGCTTGCCATGCCCACAATTCCCGCAGGTGGCGCCAAGGATGCAGCAACTAACATTCCCGTTGCGGCGCCAGATACTAAACTACTTCGTTCCGATTGAACTAAATTCAAGGCGCCCGCTGCACCTGCTGCTAAAGGTAACAACACCGCTACAGAAGAAATCTGACTGCTGTCAATCATCAAGCTAGTAGCAATATCCTGCCGTAAAACTAAACTGAGAATTCCAGTAACAGCAATCGTAACTCCGAGTGCAGCAAAATAACGCAGAAGACTACGCCAGAGAAGTTTCTTATCTCCCCTAGCAGTAGCAACTGCAACATTCATTGCAGGCCCAGCAAATGGTGCAATTAACATTGCTGCAGTAAGTAAATAAGTCGTATTGGTATATAATCCAGTCCAAACGACAAAACCAGCCAGCGCTGCATATCCCAAAAATCCCCGCCAAGAACCAACGCTTTGTAAACCACTTAGAAAAATTTCCAGTGGACTACGCTCTTCTACATTTGTAACTTGTTCTGGCGCCTCAGATGCTGGAGGACGCAATGTTATTACACCCGTTGGCAGTAATGTAATATGTACTTCAGTTATTTCTTCGAGTCTCGTCAGCAACTTTTCAACTTGGCGATTGGAAACATGAACCAAAACTAAGTCGATTAACCCCTCGCTTCCCATTGCTTCAAACTGAGCAAGGTTTGTTCCATCAAGTGACTTTGCAATGTTAAAAACTTGTTTTCCTTGCCCGCGCGGCACTTGAATAATAAGTTGACGCATATTAATCCTCCTGCTGCTAACCATCTCCCATTGCAGGAAAGTTATGTCTCTAGCTATAGATATATTTTTTTATCAACCAATTAAAATTTTAGTTCTTCTATAATCCATCTAAGAGGGGCTTTCATGAAATGATATTACAGCTACTTTGAAAGAATCGCTCCTACCGCAAAAAGGCTGAAAAGAAAGAATAACTGGGGGGAAGGAAGAAATGCGTTTTGGACAACTAATTGGCTTTTTCATTTTTGTCATATCTCTTTACATTCTATGGCAAATTCGGCAAATAGTTTTGATCATATTTGCAGCTATTGTTTTGGCAACAGTTCTCAACCAGCTTGTACAATTTTTACAAAGATTGCGTATTAAGCGAGGCATTGCAGTCGGTATCTCAGTTATTTTTGTATTGGCAATTTTAGTTGGTTTTTTTGTACTGATTGTACCGCGTATTGTTGACCAAATACAACAATTTGGCAACGTCATGCCTATGGCATTAGAACGATTGCGTACTTGGAATAATTGGCTACAAGGTGTTATTCCAGACCAGGTGTTAGAAAATATTCGTGGTCTTAGGTATTTAACTCAGGGTTTACAAACTTGGTTAAATCAACTTGTTCGCAACTTTTTCTCATTAGTTAGTAGCTCGTTATCTATTGCTTTAGGTATATTGCTATTTGTCGCCCTAAGTATAATGCTTTTGGCAAATCCATCACCTTATCGGCAAGGGTTTATACTTCTATTTCCTGCCTTTTACCGTCAGCGAGTAAATGAAATTCTCAACAAATGCGGCACCTCTCTAAGTGGTTGGTTCAAAGGTACGCTTTTAACAATGTTACTTATTGGAATTTTAAGTTATGTTGGTTTATTACTTTTAAATGTACCATTACCATTAGTAAACGCTGCGTTAGCGGGGCTACTAGAGTTTATTCCAAATGTTGGGCCAACTTTGAGTGTTATTCCACCAACACTATTAGCATTAAGTCAGGCGCCTTGGAAAGCTGCGGCAGTTATTGCTTTGTATTTTGGAATTCAGCAGGTTGAAAGTTTAATTGTAGTACCGTTGGTGATGAAAACTCAGGCATCTTTACAGCCAGCGGTTACTTTGGTCGCGGTAGTAATATTCGGTAGCTTCTTTGGATTTTTAGGCGTATTTCTCGCTGTTCCACTAGTAATTGTATTGCAAACTTGGATACAAGAGGTTTTAGTCAAGGATGTACTTAATAATTGGCAATATAGCAAAAAATATCGTCGCAAACAGAAAGTGCTGATTGCAACTAATAGTCAAGCTAATTTGGATAAGAACGGTGAAACCCATTGAAAATAGGGTTTATGCATACCGATTCTTAATCATGCTACCATCTTCTAACGATTGAATTACTGCATCGTAGCATTTTTGTACATCTTTACAGTCCTGTTGAGACAGTTCACCGCTACAAGAATGCAAAATCATGTCAGCATGGTGACGCAAAACCTGTTGATATTTAGGATTGTCAGTGTAAGTGCTTATTATAATTATTGCTTCTAATAATCTAATAGTTACTGCTGTATCTGACTTTCCATATTGACGAATCTGGTTAAAAGCATTATACGCCAATTCCTCAAATAAAATTGGTTCAGCAATTATTACCCGTAGTTTATTGTTTTTGTCGTAACGATAGGGTGAGGGAAAATCACGTTGAACGAGATGAGATAGTCCAGCAGCAAGTCTATCAATGCAGCGGATTGCGGTAAATGGGTCATTGATCCCAGGAGAAATTGCACGTAAGGCAATTTCTACTAACTGATTGATGGGGAATCCTATATCTTGTTGCTCTGTGCGTTCTCTACCTAGAATAAATGCAGAATTGATTTGTTTAGCAAGTTTTTTGTTTACCTTTTCACTTGGAAATACCATTACCAAACTAGAGCCATTAGTAATATATTTACCCGGTCGAGATTCGATACGCAATAACAAATTATGCTCTTTAGCAAGTTTCATCAATTCATCATTATCGATGACTTGTAAATAACCTGTACTATTAGCTCTAATCGGTCGCGATTCTTGGTCAAAATCTTTTGGTACTTCTTCGCCTTGTTTTTGATTGTCTGATACACCATGTCCAATTCTTTGTGGAAATAATCTGTCTATTGCTTTGTGTAAATCATCACTGACATTTTCTATTATGTGCGATGCTTGAATTATTGTCGAAGCGTGATCAATAAAATAAATTAACACGCCGACGCTAATAATTGCTAGCAGAATTCCCATTGTAATCGACAATTGCGGCACAAAACGCTCGTATCCATCCCCCTCTCCACGAATCGTTCGCAGTACAAACAAGCAATAAATAAACGTACCAATAAAGGTACCAAGAACAAATTGATTACCCGTATCCTGCATAAAATTACGCAGGAGTCTAGGTCCAAAATTAGAAGCAGCAAGCTGAAGCGCCACAATTGTAATTGAAAATGCTGTAGCAGTGACACTCACCATCGAACCTGCAACAGCTTCAAGTAAAGAACGGGCGCCTGAAGCTCCACCAGTATATATCCACCAATAATCAATGCTCTTACCTGTGCGGTCAAGCATTAGCATTGTAAATGCCAGAATCGTAGCCAACACAGCCATGACTGATGGTATAAACCAATAGCTTGAGTGGAGCGTATCCCAGAGCTTACTAAGGCGTGCGTTTTTCATTTTTCGTCGTTCGTAGTTTGATCTACTTTGCCGTTATTGTTGTTTGACGAGCGTGTTTGGGCGAGTAACCGCAGTGAATCAGCAATGCGGCGAGGTTTTGGTACATCTTTGTGACCTGCAGGCCAACCTTCACGCTGTTGAGAGCGATCTCCATCCGTCTGTTCGGTTTGGTCGTGGAATAAAATTTGTCTGGTTGGAAAAGGCAAATCAATACCATTTTCACTTAACTTCTTCTTGATTGCAGAAATCACTTTATCCCTTGATCTGAGAGTATCTATTCGTCGTGGTGGTTTAATCCACCAACGCGCGCGGATATTGACAGTACTTTCAGCTAGTTCCATCACCAACACATCAGGCGCCGGGTCTTTCAATACCTCGTCTACACTATGTATAGCTTCGAGCATTAACTCCTTTGCCCAGTCGATGTCATCACCGTAACCAATGCCAACATCGTATTCAATGCGACGGCTATCGAAAGCGGTATTAACGGTAACAGAATTGGTAAATAATTGAGAATTTGGAATTACTATGCGGCGCCCATCGTAAGTTCTGATTGTCGTTGCCCTGGTTTCAATATTTTCTACCGTTCCTTCAAAATTATTAAACACGATTTGGTCATCAATTTGGAACGGTTCAGTTAAAAGAATTAAGATACCAGATAAGAAATTTTGTAGGATATCGCGAAAAGCAAAACCTATTGCTACCCCACTTATTCCCAACAGTTGCACTAAATCACCTGCACGGAATGTAGGTATGACTATCGATAGAGCGACAAATAGACCGACTAAAATTGTTACACCCTGTGCCAAGCGTCCCAGCACTAATCCCAAATTCCTCGCTTGCCGACGGTTACGAGTTAAACGTTTAACTAACCGCTTAATTGCCCTAGCAACAAAAAAGAAAATGACAAAAACAATCAACGCTAGCACAATATTGGGCAGCAGGACAATAAATCCGTTAATCATGCTCTGCATTTTGTCCCAAACTGCTGATATTTCTGCATTCATGTTATTTATTTACTGAATTACTAGCAATGGTGATACTATCTCAAAACAGCGAGATTTAAATCTATCTTCCAAGGTATTCGTCGAAATACCATCTCAAAAACTGATTCTTGCAAACGACTTATCACCTCTGCCTCTCTCCTATGATAGATGTCAAATTAAACATCAAGTAAATAAAATTAGACAATAACAGCCAAAAGTACAGCTTGATTTTAAGACTCACATAATTGGCAGATAAAAAACGTAGGGTGCGTAACGCGCTCGGAAAATTTCACTACAAGCGATACAACTTGTAGCGTTACGCACCGATAGGCATTTTGCGAGCTTTTAAAACATTCTTGCAAATATTAGGAGGAAAGATAAATGAGTTGGTTAAAAAGACAATTTGGAAATTCAGAAGAAACTCTTGAAAAAAGCACTGTAACTAAAAGCACTATTGAACAATCTATGAGTCCCGGACTAACGGGTGAATATGACTGGGAATTACGTGAAAAAGCAGGAATGCGTCAACCTCCAGTCCTTCCAGAAAATATGGGACTTGACGGTGAATATGATACCGAAGGTTTAGCCAAGCGAGTAGCAGTTGCTTTTGACGAAAACCCAGATATCAAAGATGTTCAAACTTTAGAAATCTTCCAAGATGGCGGTACAATAATTTTAAAAGGCTCACTACCCAATCAGTCGATCCTTGAGCAAATGATAAATGTGGCAAGCAAGGTAGATGGAACAAAAGCTGTAGATACTTCCCAAGTAAATATTGAAGCCAATTGATAATCTTAATTAATCTTCAATGTAGAGACGTGATATATCACGTCTCTACACGCATTTATTTTATAAATAATACATCCAATACTAACTGCATCCTTCTCAGGTTAAAATCGCTTTCTATCAAAACAGATAACTTATAAAAACTATCATCAATAACTAAAATATTGGATTTATCCACCAGTTTTCCACAATTTATATTTAAACTGTAGCTAGACATAAGGGATACTAAAAAATCTAGGTCTGTGTAAGCTAGATATGGACTAGCAAGACCTTGATCTGGTGGGTAATACCCACCTTACCTAACTATTTCCCAAAATAAACATAATTTTTTACATGCTTGAAATGTTTTCGTTGTGTGTGATTTAACTATTGAAGTTCTTTAGAAGGAATTTACCATGCGTAGTCCATTGAATTTGTCTTTTCTCAAATCTACATTGCTAGCTTTTGGAGTGGTGACAACTAGTTTTGTGTCAACAGTTATTACTCAACCAGCTACAGCTCAAATAACTGCCCCAACTACGAGTCGAAGTCAAAATATAGCTACCGCGCGTTATTACTCTGACGTTAGAGCAGGTTATTGGGCACGTCCGTTTATTTCAGCTTTAAGCGAGAGAAATATAATTACAGGTTTTCCTGATGGCACTTTTAAACCCGAACAACCAGTAAGTCGTGCTGAATTTGCGGCAATGATTCAAAAAGCTTTTAATCAAAATCCTGTACGGCAGCTAAATACAGGAGGATTTAGAGATGTACCTGCCGACTACTGGGCTATTTCTGCTATTCAAGAAGCTTATGAAACAAGATTTATGTCTGGGTATCCTGGGAATTTCTTTTTTCCCAATCAGCAAATCCCTAAAGTTCAAGCTATTGTGGCACTAACTAATGGTTTAGGTTTGACTCCAGATGATACTGCAAGTCTTGCTAGCTACTATACTGATGTGAACGCCATTCCTAACTATGCGGCGGATGAAGTCGCAGCTGCAACTAGAGCAAATCTAATTGTTAACTACCCAGAAGTGCGACAACTGAATCCTTTAAAACCTCTAACTCGTGCAGAAGCAGCAGCACATTTGTATCAAGCGCTAGTTAGACAGGGAAAATTACAGCCCTTAGCGAGCAATGTTTCAGCAACGAATTATATTGTTGGTAGAGCAATTGGTGGTACTCAAGCAGAAAATGACGTTTTTTCCATTGCCGCGTCGAATAGTTCGTTCACAACTTTTAGTTCATTATTAAAAACCTCTGGTCTTGCAGGTATTTTACAAACTCCTGGCTCGTTTACAATCTTTGCTCCTACAGACCAAGCTTTTGCTGCATTACCAGTGGAGACTTTACGACAGTTGCAGCTACCAGAAAACCGAGAAACGTTGATTCGGATTTTGAGATATCACGTAGTTCCGAGACAATTAACTGCAAATGAACTTTCCGAAGGTGAATTCAAAACGCTTGGTGACAACCCTGTGAATGTTCAAGTTAATACAGGCGCCAATCAAATTAGTGTCAATAATGCTCAAGTTGTTCAACCGAATATTCAAGCGAGTAATGGTGTTATTCACGCAATTAACACAGTGCTGATACCACCAAATCTTACCCAAAGCCAGCAACCAAACTTCTAAATAATTCTTTTTTACTTCCATTTTCTGCACAAAGACCAAAAAAATGAGCCGCGTTCCCAATCGACATTTTTGGCTATTGTTCAATCGTACTAGTCTTGTATTAGGTGCGATTTTACTAGTGGGAATTCTTGGAGGTAGTTGGTGGGTTTGGGTTTTTATCCATCAGCGATTAACTCCGTTAGTTGAAACAAATCTTCAACAGTTGTTGGGGCGCCGAGTTTCGCTAGGAGAAGTTGAAAGTTTTTCTCTCAATAGCTTACGCTTCGGCGCCTCGAGCATTCCTGCAACGCCAACTGACTCAGACCGTTTAGCAGCAAAAGCAGTAGAAGTAGATTTTGACCCGTTGGAATTACTTTTCAATCGGACTTTGGAACTTAATGTTACCTTAGTCCAGCCAAATGTTTACATTGAACAAGATAAAAATGGACGTTGGGTAAATACAACAATTCAAGACAGACCGCAAGGAGTAGGTTTGTTCAAAACCGAATTGGAAACAATTAAAGTTACCAACGCGGATGTAATTTTGGCGCCATTCCCTCAACCTGGCAAAGCTCAAGATTTAGTAGGGTTTAAGCAGGTAAATGGTATTGCTCGCCCCCTAGACCAGAGAATTAGTTATAATATAAATACTCAGCCTGTAAGTGGTGGAAATTTACAAATTGCTGGAGAAACGCAGTTCAAAACACAACAAACAAACCTCAAAATTCAGGCGGAAAATTTACTAGCGGCAGATATTTCTCGTGTAGTCGAATTACCCGTTGACCTCCAAGCAGGTCGAGTGGATGGTAGTTTAATTGTGAATTTGCAACAAATGGCGCCGAAAACTACTTTTGCAGGAACAGTTACAGCAAATCAAGTTACCGCCCAAGTCGCCAACCTACCAAGAAAATTTATTAACACTACAGGTCAACTAAAATTCCAAGGAAATGATATTCTATTTGAAAATGTAATCGGACGCTACGGTAATATTCCAGTCCTAGCGAAAGGTACAATTAATACGCAAACAGGTTACAACCTTTCTGCTCAAATAAATGCTGTTAGTGCAAAAAACTTATTAAATACATTAAATGTAAACTTGCCGTTTACAACTTCTGGAGAATTACAAGCAAATTTACAAGTCAAGGGAGCGCTACAAAAACCACTTTTAACCGGAAACGTTAGCACAATAAACACTGCTAAAATTGACCGCGTTAATTTTAAAAATATTAGCAGTCGCTTCCAAATTACTCCTCAACAAGTTACCTTAACGCAAATACAAGCAGTTCCTATTATTGGTGGGCAAGTTATAGGTAATGGTCGAATTGGGTTAGGAAATCAAAGACAGATTAGTTTAAACTTCCAAGCCGAAAATATACCAGGGGATGCTTTAGCAAAAACCTACAACTTTTCTTTACCTAACAATATAAATATTAACAATGTCTCAGCAACTGCCAAAATTTTTGGTACTCTAGGCAACTTACAAACATTAGCACAAGTGCAGGTGCCTACAGCTACTTACCCAGGTGAGGTTAAAGTTGCAATAAATAATCAAGGTACTATCTTGCTTCAAGATGCTTTATTTAAAATTGCAGGTGGTACAGTTGCAGCTACCGGAAAGCTTGCACAAGGTAATTGGCAAACAACAGTTAATGCTCAACAAATACCACTGTCCCGTTTTGCCCAAGTTCCGCAGCAGTTCCAAGGACTTGTTAATAGCAAGTTTAATTTATCTGGTACTACAGCATCTTTTCAACCAAGTGCCATTCAGGCAACGGGAACAGCCAACCTGAACTTAGCCGAAGGTACAGTTAATCTTAAAAATATTAGTTTAGATAATGGTCGCTGGCAGTTAATAGCAAATGCATCTCAAATTCCTCTAAATCAAATAGCAGAAAATTTACCAGCAGGACAAATTGCTAGTACAAATTTGAATGTTTCAGGAACAATTCAATCTTTCCAACCAAGTGCTATTCAAGCAACAGGGCAAGCTAATTTAAACTTAGCAGGAGGTAAGGTTAATTTACAAGATATTCGCCTTAATAATGGAAATTGGCAAACCAGTGCGAACATTTCTCAAGTCCAACTTAACCAATTATCCGAAGAATTACGCGGGCGCCTAAACGGACAAGTACAATTAGCAGGAATGACACAATCCTTCCAATTATCAGATATTAGAGCCGCTGGGCAAGTACGTTTGAACCAAATAGCGCAGATTCAGCAACCCCTAACCGCACAATTTCGGTGGAATGGGGAAATTGTGCAAATTTTACAGGCAACAACGTCTGGTTTAAGTGCTACGGGTACTATCGGCGTACAATTACAACCAACACCGCAAATTACAGCTTTGAACCTGAATGTACAAGCACAAGATTACAATTTGCTTTCCCTACCGCTCAACCTTCCAGGCAATATCGCACTTGCTGGTACTGCGAACTTCAACGGAAAAGTGACAGGCGCCCCATCTTCTATTAATGCAGATGGAAATATTAGTCTCAGAAATTTTGCAGTTAATGACCTAGAGTTTGAGCCAGTGTTAACGGGAAGCGTAAATTTTCAACAAGGGCAAGGAACACAGTTAAATTTAAATGGTCAGCAAGACCAAATTGCTTTAACACTTGGTGCAAATAATCGCCCAACTGCGTTTGCTATACGCCAAAATGGAGGTATTGCGACTCTTAGAACTCAGGGCGAGAATTTACTGCTTAACGTCCAAGACTTTCCTGTTGCTGTGTTAAGAAATCTTGTTCCTGGTGTAGGCGCCAATTTAGAACCTATTACTGGAGACATATCACTGGACTTAGCAATTAATTTAGATCAATCTACAGCTGTTGGCGATGTCGCCATTGCTCAACCGAGACTTGGTAGAATTACGGGCGATGAGTTTATTGGACGTATTAGTTTTGCAGATGGGAATTTTACTTTAACTGATGGTGAATTACGACAAGGTGAAAATCGTTTTGCACTTAGCGGTAATTTACCCACCGCTGGAAATCAACCATTACAATTCCAACTTAGTTTCGACCAAGCTAGAATTCAAAATGTATTACAATCTTTAAGAATATTTGATTTTCAAGATGTTACTACTGGGTTGAAAGTACCAGAATTTGCAGGTGCAGAAAGTTTACAAACAACACCTGTAGGATTACCGAATGCAAATTTAATCACACAATTACGTAGATTTTCAGAAATTGAAGCGTTAGTTGCACAACAACGTATTCGGCGCCAAGAAACATCTCGAATTCCTACTTTGCAAGAATTAATAGGAACTGTTAGTGGTAGGGTAGCAGTAACAGGTTCATTACAATCTGGTATAAATGCCGACTTTGATTTAAGAAGTGATGACTTGATATGGGGTAAATATAATATTGATGAAGTAGTTGCCCAAGGAAACTTTGAAAATGGTGTTTTAACATTATTACCATTACGAGTTGATTTAGGTGAGGGGCTTTTAGCATTTAACGGACAATTAGGTCAAAATGAACTATCCGCACAAGTACGCGCGACAGAAGTACCAGTAGATTTAATTCAACCCTTTATACCCAACTTACCTGTAGAAATTACGGGTGATTTAAATGCGCTTGTTACTCTAGCAGGAAGTTTGAATAATCCTAGGGCAATTGGTGAGGTAGCTTTAGTTGACGGTAGTTTAAATAATCAACCTCTGAAAACGGCAGAAGTTAGCTTCAGCTATAATAACGCGCGTTTGAATTTTGGCAGTAATGTTTTAGCAGCGGGTACAGAACCATTACAAATTACAGGTAGCGTACCATTTAAATTACCCTTTGCTTCAGTTCAACCCGATAGTAGCCAAATTAGTATCCAAGCAAATGCTCAAAATGAAGGATTGGCTATTTTAAACCTGTTTACTAATCAAGTCAATTGGGTTTCAGGTCAGGGGCAATTAAATTTAACAGTACAGGGTACGTTAGACCAACCGATTACTAATGGAATTGCCAGCATTAAGAATGCGACCATTAACGCACAAGCACTTACCGAACCCCTAACCGATGTAGCGGGAACAATTCGATTTGAAGGTAACACATTAATTGCAGAAAACTTGCAAGGTGGATATAGTAACGGACAAGTTACAGCCAATGGTATTTTAGCAATTTTTGCAGGCGAAAATGCCCAGCAACAAGCTGCTACTAATCCTCTAACGGTTTCACTAGATAATTTGAGATTAAATCTTCAAGAATTGTATCGGGGTGAAATTAACGGTAATATAGTAATTGGAGGAACTGCACTAAATCCTATACTTGGAGGAATAATTCGATTGTCAGATGGCGAGATATCGCTACTACAATCAACTTCTACTAATTCTTCATCTACTAATAGTGCTGCACAGACAGGACAAGCACTAATTAACTCACCTGTTAGATTTGGAAATTTACAGTTTATTTTAGATGACGATGTGCGTATAACTCGCGAACCGTTACTAAGTTTTGTTGGCCAAGGTGATATTACACTCAATGGAACTCTAGCAAATCCTCGTCCTCAAGGAGTAATTAATCTTGAAAGTGGACAGGTTAATTTATTTACTACGCAGTTTACATTAGCACGCGGTTATGAACAGACTGCACGATTTATTCCCAGTCAAGGGTTTGACCCAATCTTAGATGTTCGTCTGTTTGCCCTTATCCCCGAAGTTAGCGGTAGTCGCATACCAACTTCACCTTTATCTAGTGAAATAGAAGATGTTTCTACCATTAACTTTGGCACTTTAAACACAGTTCGCGTACAAGCAAGAGTAACTGGTCTTGCTAGTACACTAAATGAAAATTTGGAATTAACCAGCGAACCCGCGCGTAGTGAAGCAGAAATTGTAGCTTTAATTGGAGGTTCTTTTATCAATGCATTCGGTCAAGAAAATGCAGTGTTGGGGCTTGTTAACTTAGCAGGTTCTACTGTTTTATCAGACTTACAAGCTGCTATTAGCAATATTGGTCAAACTTTAGGATTGAGTGAATTACGGGTATATCCAACTTTGGTGACGGATGCCACCAGGGATACTTCAGTTCTTGGTTTGGCAGCAGAGGCAGTGTTTGATATTTCTGAAGATTTTTCTGTTTCTTTATCACGGATTTTTGCAACAAATGAATTTTTTAGATATAACGCTATTTACCGTATTAATGACCAAATTATTTTGCGAGGTTCGACTAATCTTGATGATGAAAGTAGAGCGCTAATTGAATATGAATCGAGGTTTTAAATTATGTTAAATTCACTGGGGAAACTGAAATTATACCGCCGTTTTTCTTACCCTTTGTTATCGTTCTTGATGACATTTGGCATCGTAATCGGTTCACCCGAAGCATCCCTAGCAATTCCCTGGCTAGAATTACTGCTGCGAGGAGCGCAAGTTGTTCAATTGTACAGTATTTCAGATGAAGAAGAAATTCAACTTGGTAGACAAATTAATGAACAATTAATTAGTAGCGGTCAAATACAACTTTACCGCAATCAAGAAGCTAATCGTTATGTGAATCAAATTGGTCAACGCTTGGCTGCAAATAGTACCCGTCCGAATATTCCCTATACATTCCAAGTAGTTCAAGATAACAGTATCAATGCCTTTGCAACTGCTGGAGGCTATGTTTATGTAACTACTGGTTTATTAAGAGCAGTGGATAATGAAGCTCAATTAGCTGCTGTATTAGCTCACGAAATTGGTCATATTGCTAGCCGACATTCGATTGAACAAATGCGACAAACAGCTATTACTCGCGGTCTTGCCAGTGCAGCAGGTTTAGATAGGAGTACTGCAGTACAGTTAGGAGTAGAATTAGCACTGCAACGTCCCAGAAGTCGTGAAGATGAATATGAAGCAGACCGCAGGGGAATTGAAACTCTAGCACGCGCGGGTTACGACCAAAGAGCGATGATTGCATTTTTACAAAAGTTACGCAATCAACCTACTCCCCCAACATTTTTAAGTACGCACCCTGCACCTGATGACCGTATTGCAGCTTTATTACGTGCGATTAGTAGCAACAATACTAGATAAACTTGTAGGTTGGACTGTAAAATCCAACCTCAACCACTGCCATCTCCAACTAATAATTAATACTCCTATTGATTGACTTTTTGGCGCCCACGCCTGGGGCATTTTGGAAGCGATTAAGCACTATGATTTTTTGAATCTGTAAAGATTTCTATAAGTTATAGAAGATTTTAGGATATAGAGAAGGTTTAATCTCGGTGCCTTTATCAACATAAATTTCTTAATACAAATAAGATATTTTCACTCAAAAAAGTAAATCAGCACATAATTTTATGAGAAAAAAATTTACAGCTTACTTAACATTACCTCTGATTTCCCTAACTGTAGGATTTTTGAGTAGCTGTTCAAGAGAATTATCTAGGGAAACTTTTTCATCCACTGCTTCTCCAACTTCAACACCAACAGTTATAGAGCAGCAGAATCAAGCTAATCGCCCTCTGACACCAACTTCCGAAGATAATAACTTTGTAGTAAAAGTCGTCGAAAAGGTGGAACCATCTGTTGTTCAAATTAACACTCAAAGAACCGTTAGGACTGAGGCGCCTCAGTTACCTGAAGCGTTTGATGACCCATTCTTTCGGCGATATTTTGGTGAAGCAGTACCAACAGAACCCCAAGAACGAGTTGTACGGGGTCTTGGTTCTGGTTTTGTGATCAATCCTAATGGTCAAATATTGACTAACGCTCACGTAGTTAACAATGCCGATAGAGTAACGGTAACATTTTCTAATGGTCGTACTTTTGAGGGAAAGGTTTTGGGGAAAGACCCTGTAAGTGATGTCGCAGTTGTACAGATAGAAGGCAATAACTTTCCGGCAGTGGAAATAGCAGACTCCAATTCTATCAAACCAGGACAATGGGCAGTTGCGATTGGCAATCCTTTGGGTTTGCAGCAAACAGTAACAGTAGGCGTTATTAGTGCAATTGAACGCTCTTTAAATCTTTCGACTCGGCCTAGTAACTATGTTCAAACTGATGCGGCAATTAACCCAGGAAATTCGGGTGGGCCGCTCCTAAATGCTCAAGGGAGAGTCATAGGTGTAAATACTGCTATTATTCAAGGTGCCCAAGGTCTAGGTTTTGCAATTCCCATAGATACAGCACAACGTATAGCCCAACAACTAATTACAAAGGGTAAAGTTGAATACCCTTACTTAGGTGTTCAAACACTTACCTTAACCGATGTAGTGAAGGAAAAAATAAATAATTATCCCAATAGTAATATTCGCATCGTCGCAGACCAAGGGATTCTTGTTGTTCGCGTTGTTCCTGGTTCTCCTGCTGCAAGAGTTGGAATACGCGCGGGAGATGTGATTCAGCAAATTAATAATCAACCCGTTAAGAATGCGGAAGAAGTTCAGCAAGTAGTAGAAAAGAATGGGTTAAATAACAACTTGCAAATCCAAGTAGTACGCAACGGGCAAAATCTAGAATTTACAGTCCAACCTGAACCACTTCCATCCACAGGTGAAAACAAAAATCCTTAATCCTCATATTCATTCAATTTTGCAGTCCTAAAGCTCGTGTATCAGCGCGTAAAAACACGCAAAAGTTGCCACATAAAATTACGACCTTCTAAATGTATGACAGGAATTTGTGCGGAAGCGGTTGAAAATCCGAGTAATTAATTCTGTTTCTTTAATAGGTTGAATAATACAATCTTCGGCGCCTTTCTCAAACACTCGCGTCGAAATATCTGCTTGTGGGTCATCACTAATAAAAATGACAGGTAGTGAGTAAAAGCCAGGGTCATTACGCACTACCTGGCGTGGTAATTATGGGCAATCAACCGGACATGATATTACACGCTACCTTTCTCGTATACAAACAAACGTGAAATATTAAATAACTAATAGAAGCATTGCATAAGCTCCAGTACCTAAAGCAAAAGCCCAAAAACGGCTTTTTCTCTCTTGAGGTAATTCTTCTTTTAATACATTCAAGACAATTCCCCCTGCTAAAAAAGAAAATAAAACAGCAATTGCTGCCTGATTTAGTTGAGTACTAGTACCAATTACCCAACCAAAAATAATTGATGCTGCTAGTATCCAACGACCAAATCGGTCATATATATTTTGATGGTGTTCACGCAAGCCAAAATCATTAACAACAAAATGCGCCGCCATTGCTAAACTAAATACTAGTAAACTAATAATGCCGGGTTCTTCTCGATGAAGTAATAAATAACCAATCAAAGCATTGTAAAGCCCAAACGAAAACATATGCAGCCAAAAGACGTTTTGACTTGTTGCATCACCCTTACCAACTTGTTTACGATACAAGCGAGATAATTTCGCCATTCGTTCAAGTCCATAAAACACAGTTAATCCTAACAATGCAACCAAGTAAACATGGTGTTCTACAAATGGAATAATTCCTTCCCCTACTTCCTTTAACACGACTTGGTGTTTGCTTAATTCGGGTAAGATATGCACAAAAACGTAAGCAACAGAAACACCTCCTGCTGCGGAAAGCCAATTACTGCGAGGAATATCTATAAATCTTAATTTGCATGAAAATAGGTGTGTAAGTGCTAGAGAAATTGCAATTAATCCTGACAATGGAAGATTAGTAAAGGCAGGTGCAAACATTTTTATTTTGTATAGTTTAATAATATCGATGGTTTACAGAGGAAAATATTTACTTCATCTGTAAACCAAATTCATATTAAAATAGTTTGTCTTCTATTGGGTGCCCCGAAGTATCAATATCGAGTTCTTCGCGTCGAACTTTCTCTTGTGCTTCAACTGTTAGAATAAACTTTAATAGTGGAAAACTAGTGGATAAGAGTTATTTTTTGACAAATTCTTACCAGAGATAGACTAATTAAAATTAATTTGCAGTATTAATTGACATTAACTCATTCAATAGGTATAAGGATAAGGCTAATATTATACGTCATCAGTTAGAGGGAAGAGATGACATTAATTTTTAATATGAACAATAAAGCGTTAAAAAGCAAAGTCTTGAAAGCCGCTACCACAAATAATGGGCATATTCTTGATAGGGGTATGTTTAGTAGCAGTATCAAATCATGCCCAAAGTATAAAAAATAATCAGCGGAGTTAGGCGATGAAACTGACTTCAGTACTACTTGCATTTTCAGTTTTACTTTCTACTGTAAAGTCTTTACCTAAACGCTCAATTCTGAGCGCTTTAATTTATGATGACAAAATATGAGATAAAAATGAAATGACCATATTGCAACTCTATTACGCGCGATTAGTAGCAGTGATACTAGATAAACTTGTAGGTTGGATTTTACAGTCCAACCTTAACCACTGCTTCTCCAACTAATAATTAATACTCTTATTGGTTGACTTTTTGGCGCCCATACCTTAACACGGTTGACATCCAAACCAACTCGTTCATAAATTTATCAAGACGACGAATGTATGTCTGTTTATCAATTAAATTACCGGATTCATCAAACAAGTCTTGAACATTGGTAAAGTTAAGGTCGTAAAAAATTGTTACTAGCCCTAACTCACGCATCACAGGTAGTAAGTTTTCGATAACCCTTGTACCACCAAAGGCGCCAGCAGAAACACCACACAATCCAACAGCTTTGTGGATGTATTCTTTGAGACAGGTGTCAAGTAAATGCTTAAGCAAACCTGGATAACCGTGATTATACTCAGGCGCAATAATAATTAATCCATCTGCCCGCTCAACAGTTGCTGAAAATTGAGGATCTTTGATAGATTCACCAGCATCGTTAGTAGGAATAGCAATTGTCCTAACATCAATAAGTTCAGTTTCCACATCATCTCGTGTAGCAATTTGCTCAACGATGAATTTGGCAACATGCTCGCTTTGACGACCTTGCCGGGGAGTACCCAAAATCACGGGAATAAATAAAGGGGTGTTTGTCATGTCTTTAACTTTTATACTGCATTATTTACTGAAGCAAATTTAAACGCTACAAGGTTAAAAAGTTCTGTGCCAAAAGATATAACTTATCAAATATACTCTTTTATTAGCAAAATTTTTAATTTATCCACGAGTTTTCCACAATTTATGTTTAAAATTTTGTAATTAAAGATAGTTTGGTTTTTAACTTAACTAAAATTTATATTTCTTCAAAAGGTATCAGTACAAAAGTAAAAAGTTTAAATCCAGAAAAAGAAAGCTGTTTCAACTAACACTAAAGTTATGACACCAAATCTTGACCCAATAAAAATAGGAACTCGATTAGCACGAAATTGGTGGGTAGTTGCACTGCGAGGAGCAATTGCCATTCTTTTTGGTTTGGCTGCATTGTTTTTGCCAAGGATTACCTTGTCTACACTAGTATTTTTGTTTGGTGCGTTTGTATTGGGAAGTGGAATTTTACTAGTGATGACAGCGTTTAAAGACCGTCTGAACAATGCTCACGGATGGCTACTATTAATTGAAGGAGCGATTAGTATCATATTAGGAGTACTTGTTTTCGCCTTTCCAGCCATCACTGCTTTAGTGTTACTTCACTTCATTGCAGCTTGGGCAATCATGATTGGTATCTTAGAGGTCATTGCTGCGATTGGAATGAGAAAAGAAATAGAGAATGAATGGTTGCTGTTCTTGGTTGGAATTGGGTCGGTGATTTTTGGCGTATCGTTGGCAATTTGGCCTGGAGCTGGGGCATTGGCAATTCTTTGGGTTATTGGCATCTACGCAATTTTCTTTGGTATCCTTCTGTTAATCCTTGCCTTTCGACTACGTAGTTGGGGAAATCAAAGAGCATAAATTTCTTAATATAAATAGGCTCGCTTTAAGCGGTTGAAAATGCGGGTAATTAATTCTGTTTCTTTAATAGGTAGAATAATACAATCGTCGGCGCCTTTCTCAAACACTCGCATAGAAATATCCGCTTGTGCATCATCAGTAATAAACATTACAGGTAGTGAGTAAAAATCAGGGTCATTACGCACTACAGAGCAAAGTTCAGTCCCATTTATATAAGGCATTTCGACACCTAAGATGAGTACATCAGGTAAAAATTCTGTAAAAGTATCCCAAAACTGGCGAGGGTCTTGAAGAGTTTTTACCTTAATTGCCCAAGGTATTAATAAGTTTTGAATTGTATTTAGTACGCTTGAGTCATTGTTTACAATCATAACTTTAGCTTGTGACAGATGAACACTTTGCAATACTTGGGTAACATAATGCAATATTTGTTCACTCGACATTGACTTATGCAAGAAACCCCTTCCACCTGCCTTGGCTACTTCTAAACGGTCATTAAAACTATTTCTTTGAGTCAAAACTAGTGTAGGTACTGGTGGTGTTCGATTGGAAAATTCTTCTACTAGCTTCAGGCTGTCTCTTATACCAGAGTCTGAATCAAGGTCTATTAGCACTATCGAAGCATTTATAGATATTACTCCATTTTTAATGATAGAGCTAAAAGTCGCAGTATGCACTATAATTCCTGTTGCATCTACCAACTGCTGGGCTATTTTCTCATCATCACTTACTACCAAAAGTACGTCTTGAGTTAGCTTGTTCGAGTTAATTTCATCACTTGCTTGAATATCAGGTTGCTCTAACTCATGTTGCAAGTCCACCACGAGTTTGCACAAATGTAATAACTGTGCTTGGTTCTGAGGCGCCCCATCTTGAAATATATTATCTATCTTGTCGGCGATTTGGGAAGCGTTCACGAAACCAAAACTTCCCAATGAACCGACTAGCTTATGAGCTTCATATTTTGCCTCTTGCCATATTTGAGAGTCCAGATATCCTTCACTCAGGGTATTAATTAATTGCTTTAACGCAGCAACGCGCTCTCCAACTTTGGCTTTAAAAGCTTTTTGTTGCAGTGCAATTTCTGCTAATAAAGTTTGAGTAAGTGCTGACTCAGGCTTGGTTTGACTAATTTTATCATCAGATAAAGGCTTCAGGCGATAACCCATTCCGTAAACCGTTTCAATCAGATCATAATCGGCGCCAGCTTTGGAAAGTTTTTGCCGCAAACTTTTAATATGAGATTTAATAGTATTTTCTTCTGGTGGGTCGGAATGGGCGCCCCAAAGGTTATCTATAATTGCACCTCGGTTAAAGATGCGCTGGTTGTTACGTAAAAAAAGTTCTAAAATACTAAACTCTTTTGCTGTTAAATGTAATTCTTGATTTGCGTAAGTTACCTCACAACTACTAGGGTCAAGCTGCAAACTTCCCCATTCTAAAACAGGAGGTAAAGAAGAATTTGCTCGGCGCCCTAAAGCACGAACGCGCGCTGTTAACTCTTGAAAATCGAAAGGTTTAACAAGATAATCATCTGCTCCTGCATCTAAACCAATTACTTTGTCACTTTTGGCATCAAGAGCAGTTAAAAGCATAATAGGCATTTGATAACCCTCTTGACGTAATTGCCTACAAATGCTGATACCATCAAATCTAGGTAGTAAAACATCTAGCAAAATTAAGTCATAGTTACAGGCTATCGCTAACTCCCAACCATCTTGACCATCGTTAGCAATATCCACTACATACCGTAACTTCGTGAGAACTCCTGCAACGGCAGTAGCAATTGAATTATCATCTTCGACTACCAAAATTCTCATACAAAGTATTTGCTTTTGAAAGCATCCTCACGCTAAATCAAGACTTTACCCTTCCTATTAGTCTTATTTTTTGTATTGACTCTGCATCTATCAACGTAAGGAGAAGTGCATATGCCTAAAGTAGGGTGTTGCTTTCACACACCCAACAACTTCCCAGACAGTTGTCCCAAGCTAGCGACAACTGCTATTAACTCCGTTGCTCTAATAGGTTTAGCAACATGTAACTGGAAACCTGCATCCATTGCCTCTTTATAATCCTCAACTCTTGCATAGCCCGTTAGCGCTACAGCAGGAATACGTCCACCCATATCAGGTTCAAGTTCTCTGATTTTACGCATTAGGGCGTAACCATCTTCACCTGGCATCCCGATATCGCTTATCAACACATCAGGTCTAATTTCTTCGAGAGCTTCTAATGCTTTGCGAGTTTCGCCAACAGTAAAAACGGATGCTCCACATTGAGTAAGTACCACACTAATCCATTGCCGTGTATCCGCTTCATCATCTACCACTAACACGCTTAACCCATCTAGTCTTAAAGAATTATCTGTTGGTAATGCGTCTTCAACTGGCATCGCTGGTTGTATTCGAGAAGCATTGCTTTGAGTATCTTTTGTTTCCGAGTCTGTTTTAAATGGCAATTTGATTGTAAATGTTGCTCCTCGGCCTATTCCAAGACTAAGAGCTTCTATGATACCACCATGTAGTTCTACTATATGCCGCGCGATTGCCAACCCTAAACCTAACCCTCTGTTTGACCTTGTACTTGTATTATCTGCTTGGCGGAAACGTTCAAAAATATACGGTAGAAACTCAGGACTTATACCAATACCAGTGTCGCTGACTTGAATTTGGGAGTGAGTGGTTGTATTTGATAAGCGTATTTCAACCCGTCCATTATTGGGTGTAAATTTAATTGCGTTGGAAAGTAAATTACACACCACTTGTTGCAAGCGCTCAAAGTCACCCCAAATATCTGACTGTGAAGTGTCTAATACAAATTCAAGTTGGATAGATTTAGCATCTATTACTGGCTGTACAGTTTGAATAGCTCCATTAATAACGGCAACCAAATCAACGTTTTCTTTTGATAGCGAGATTTCTCCCCTTACAATACGCGAAATATCTAAAAGGTCTTCGATTAGTTGCAATTGTAAGTTAGCATTACGTTCTAACGCCTCAAGCGCCTCAGTAGTCCTCTCTTCATCGAGCATACCTGTTTGCAACATCCCAGCCCATCCAACTATTGAGGTCATTGGCGTGCGTAATTCATGAGAAACTATAGCTAAAAAATCATCTTTAGAACGATTTGCTGCTTCTGCAGAGGCGCGCGCGGCTTGTTCACGTAATAATAGTTGCTCGCGTTCTTCTTCTGCCCGCTTGCGTTCGGTTAAATCTTGCAAAATTTTGGCAAAACCGTGTAGCCTCCCATTTTGAGTTTCATCTTTTAAAGGGATAATAACACCATTCGCCCAAAATCTAGTGCCATCAGATCGAAGGTGCCAACGATTGTCTTTAGACATACCATTGGTTGCAGCAGTATTTAATGCTGATTCGGGTCTACCTCGCTCAATATCTTCCGGTATAAAAATACACGAAAAATGCTGTCCAATGATTTCCGCTTCTTGATACCCTAATATCCTTTCTGCTCCTTTATTCCAGTCAGTAACACAACCGTTTACATCCACCATAAAAATAGCGTATTCCCTTACTCCTTCTATAAAAAAACGGTAGCGTTCTTCAGAGGCGCGTAAATTTTCTTGGCTAGTACGCAATCGCTCGTAATTTTGCTGTGCTTGTAGCGCGTTGATTTGGGCTTGATTTTGGGCACTACGCAGCATTGAGTTGAGAACGCAAATCAGCAGCGAGACTAGCAAAAACTGAACTAAACCCACTAAAGTGTTAGCATTAATAGCCAGAGAAGAAATAGGAGGTAAAAAGAAATAAGTGCAGATAAAGGTTGACAAAACAGTAGCCAGCAACCCTGGTTTAAAGCCACCGTACCACGAACTCACCATGACAGCAGCCAAAAATAATGGGTAAATAGTCAATTTATGCACCTGCCATAGTATCTGTGTAAGCAGTAGAGCCAATACAACCGCTATTACAGCAACGTTATAACTGTTTCGCAGAGCGCGCGTTAATTTTTGCATCTTTTTTTTAGTGCTTCCGGGTATAGCTGTAATCCGGGTACGTGAAAACAGTGTAATATTTCATTTGATTGTAGATTGTAATAACTTTTACGTACCCTACCGCTCGTATGATTATTTTGTCTTCGTACAAAAATTGTTGACTCCGATAACCCTAAAGTTCTGCATTGCCAATTCAATAAAAAATCATTTTCTACACGACTTTTCCACTTTTTATAGATAAAATTAATCATCTAGGTTGGGTAAAGGCGGCTCTGGACTCAACATCATTGAAAAATAGTAAAAATAGTAAAAATTCACACTCGTAAAGCTTAGAATATAAAGTAAAATTTTATGAATATATATAAGCAACAGGAAAATCATTGAACTTTGAACTATGACAGCCAAGAAAATCTTAGTTATTGATGATGATTCGGATATCCGTAAATTAATCCAAACCTGTTTGGAGATAATGGGGGGTTGGCAAGTTCTGACCGCGCATAGTGGTAGTGAAGGACTTATTTTGGCTCAATCTACTCAACCCGATGCCATCCTCTTAGATGTAATGATGCCTGAGATGGACGGAACAGTGACATTTCAACAATTACAAGCAAATCCGCTAACTAAGCATATTCCTGTAATTTTACTAACGGCTAGAGGACGCACTACTGACCGAGATTTATTTGCTGAACTACCTGTATTAGGCATAATTAGTAAACCTTTTAACTCTCAGAAACTAGCGTCTCAAGTAGCAGCAGCGTTAGCCACTAAGTGTGGAAATTTATAACTAAAGAGCGTTAATCAAACATCAAAATTACTCTGTTTGGCAGATATATAAAGCTCTACCTTCCGTTATTGTTGAAATCATATTTTTTAAGTAAACAGCGGTTCGATATGCGTCGTAATCACTTTCAGATTCATTCTATTATTAGGTCTATTGCTTTGGTAGTAATATTAGGATGCTTGCTGTTAGTGACACCTGTACAAGCGCAAACTAGACAGAATTCTTCTATTACACTTGATGGGCACCAGCTATTTAAAGTTAGTGATACAGGTCAAGTTAGTGCAGAAAACCGCGCGACTGATGCCAATTTGATTTTAAAGCAGGCAGTTCGTTCCAGCGAACCTGTAAAAGTTGAGATTATAGAAAATAACCAATTACCAGTTATTCGAGTTCAAGGGCGCCACTTATTAACTGTCACCTCACAAGATATACCAACTGGTAGAACAAAAGAAGAACAAGCGAAAATTTGGGCACAAATAATTACTGAGGCAATACAGCAAGGTCAACAAGAACGAAAGGCTAGTTACATAACTCAGACGATATTAGTTGCTTTTGTTTCAGTAATAGGTGCATTATTTATACATAAACTTTTAGGCTGGGTTTGGCAATATTGGTTACGAAGGCTAGTGCCAAGGGCTGCTAACGACCCCGAAACAGGAGCGCAACCAAAGGGTCTAGAATTACTTTTGTACTTGACACTTTTCTTAATTCGTACAGGGTTGTGGGTGGGAATAATCATTTATATTACAGACTTATTTCCATTAACGCGGGAGTGGAGTCAGCGCATTACAAGCATTCTCTCGATGAGTTTAACATCCCCCGTAGTTTCTTTAGGCGCCAAATCTTACTCAGTCATCAATATACTTATTTTAATTGGCTTATTTTTTGGATTACTGGCTGTTGCAGGAGCTGTTACCAACTTACTGCGCTCGCGTATCCTACGAATTACGAGCATAAGTCGAGGTGTTCAAGAATCTATTGCTGTTATTTTCAACTATAGTCTTTTATTTATTGGTACTGTTGTCCTGTTGCAAATTTGGGGCTTGGATATCAGTTCTTTAGCTATTTTCGCCAGTATTTTGGGTGTTGCAATTGGTTTTGGCTTACAGGGAGTTGCCAGAGAATTAGTAAGTGGTTTGGTAGTTACTTTTGAACGCTCAATTCAAGTTGGAGATTTTATAGAAATAGGGGAACATATGGGAACAGTAGAGCGTTTAAATGCTCGCAGTACTCATATCCGCACCCTAGATGACATTTTAGTAATTGTCCCAAATTCTCGACTGTTAGAAAAAGAAGTTAAAAACTGGAGCCATCATAATCAAGCATCTCGGTTAGTATTACCGATTCGTGTAGGTTATAATTCAAACATGCCTCAAATCCGTTCGGCATTACTAGAAGCAGCAAAAAAGAATTCAGAAGTTTTACATAAACCGGCGCCAAAAGTCTGGGTTAAAGGATTCGGTGAAGATTATTTAGATTTTCAATTGTTAGTTTGGATATCTAAACCTCGAAGGCAATTTCAAATTAAAAGCGACCTCTACTTTCAAATCGACGAAAATTTACGAAACCAGAATATTCAGATTCCCCTTCCTCAACGTTCCCTGCATATACGTTCGGGAAGTTTACCTGTGGAATTGTCTCCCAAGTTAGAAGATTCTTTATCTCAACTTTCTGCCATGTTAGCTATTTGGTTGAAAAATCAAGTAATGATTGATAATTTGAACGGTTCTACTAATTCATCAAATAATAAGACTAAAGAAAATAACACCTCCAATTAAAAAACAATGTCACCCTACGTCTGTACTCTGGTCGGAGTTTTTAAATAATGAAAAATTTGTGGACACCAAGTAAAAAAAGTAGGCTCCGGTTTCTCGCATCAAAAACTTCAACTTGCTCTTAGTACTTTGATAACGGGTAGTAGGTGTAGCAGATGGATATGCATTCATATCTAAATCTCGTGCCATTAATGTGGCTCGTTTTAAATGTAAGGGGTCGCTAACAATGATAAATTTAGATAGCTCCTGCTTTGACGCAACTTTTTTGGCATTTTTGAGGTTTTGGAGGGTTGTTCGTGATTTAGTTTCAATTAATATATCTGATTCTTGGACTCCGCGCGCTATCGCATAACGCTTGCCAACGGTAGCTTCAGCTATGTCTTTATCTTCGCCAATTCCACCAGTAAAAATGATACTGCTAACCTTACCTTTTTTATACAGATTGATTGCATGATTAATCCGTTCTCTAAAAACAGGAGATGGTTCTTCTTGCCAAACTTCTGCTCCTAATACAATTGCCGCATCAGCACTTTTAAGTTTATTTTTAGTATTGTAAAAATAGATGTTAAATGCAGTTACTACTAAAGGTAAGATGACAAATGCAGTAACAAGTAAAGTGAAAGTAAGACATTGTTGTTTGATGTTCTGTTCCGAAAGCATAGGCTATAATAACCGATTTGTTATTGTTGTATTTTTTACTTGAAGAGTTTTTATACTCACTGATAACGTCAATTTATAGCTGAAAAAAATTATATTTAAAAAAATATTTTTATCATTTAATATTAAAATTATAGCAGTCCTAAATCATTTGGAAAAAACCTCTCTAACCTCTAACTCTGTGTACTCTGTGTCTCTGTGGTAAATTTTAAACGTTGATTTTTTATGAATCATTTAGGATTGCTATATATAATTATATTTAATTATCATCTCCTTCTCAATTCGTAATTGTCCTCCTACAATCGGTTCACCCATTCAGGTGAATCTTGTTTAGCTTTTGGAAACTATCTATCCGTCTATATTAACTGCATGTGCTTGCTATTTTCCTATCAAGCAGACAAGGGGTTATTTTGCTACACCCCTTTACCTACTTTCGTTTTTTCACAATGATGACAAATTTTTACTCTTGTATTATCAAGCTGTTAGGTAAATACACTTTTTTATGGCTTGATTGCTTATTAGTTAATAGCAAGAGGATTGCTAGCAGCGTTAATCATGGCAGCCCACGTGCTTTGTCCAACGATTCCATCATTTCTAACGCGCGCATCACGTCGTTGGAATGCCTCAACTGCTGTGGCTGTGGCATTACCATAAATACCATCAACAGCACCAGTGTAAAATCCTTTCTGTTTCAAAAAGCCTTGGATATCTCGCACAACTTGTCCCCTACTACCAATACGTAATACTGGCGCCGTTTGCGGTGAATATTGATTAAGGTTACTCACAGGTGTTGGAGATATGCGATTACTAGCATTAATTAACGCTTGCCAAGTTCGTGAGTCAACTGCACCATTCGCAATTAAGTTTCTAGAACGTTGAAAGGTAATAACTCCGGAAGCAGTTTGGGCGCCGTAAATACCATCAATCCGTCCATAGTAAAATCCAAGTCGTTGCAATAAAAGTTGAACATCTTGAACCGTTGATGATCTAATACCGCGCCTTAACAGTGGCGCTGTAGAAGGTGAATATTCATTGAGATTACCGTCAACAGCTATAATTGAAGGAGTTTGTGCTACGGCAGATTTATTCTCCAAGGACAGAGTAGCTAAAGAAACCGCAGAAACGAGTCCAATTAACTTGATAATAGACTTAGTAAATTTACAGTTCATAAATTCCTCATACGATAAATACAAAATTGGCTAATTCTTGATTAGACATGGATATCAACTATCTCTTGTTCAAAGCTTATCAACTATGCACATAATCCTAGATTTAAGGATAACCTGATTAATTAACCTTGGTAAATGCAAATTTTATTTGAAATTTTTTAGCTTTGAGTCTATAAACTATATATTAATTTAATTCTTTAACTCAAACATGAATCAAAAGTTATATTTCCTAATTATATTTTTACAACTGTGGTCATATTTATATAAGTATAAATATTAATAAACATCACAATATAAACTCAAAGGCTGATTTTTGAAATCGAATTAAAAGTTTTCCACCAGTTATCCACTATTTTAAGATATTATTTAAAGTTATTTGAATATGGGCACCTTTAGATAATGATTTAGAGGATGTTTGAAAAATATCAATATTAACTAAAAACCTAACCCCTAACCCCTTCCCTTGTAGGGAAGGGGAACAATAGAATAAAGTTTTTAAAGCCTCTCCCCGCTTGCCGAAGCGGCACACTACGTGAACGGGGAGAGGTTTGGAGAGGGGTTTGATGTATATTATTTAGACTTTTCAAACAATCTCTTAGAGTAATTTTATATCTGTGGATTTTACCATGAACAAAATCAAATACTTTTGATTTAAATTTATTTGTGCTGATTGGCGCCCTAATAATTGATTGAATTAGACCAAATCTACTTCTTTAGTAGTATTTTTGAAAATTACCAAAATTCTCCACTAGTTTTCCACTATTAAAATTTAATCTAAGTTGAAACGACAGTCTGTAGTTTTCATAACTCCTCTATTTATTAATTGAGCGCTCAATTATCTTACTAGATGAACGTTTACACGCTCGAAGATGCGCGAAAACTAAACATCAAGTCAAAATTTAACACGCAAATAATTAAATAATTGGCTTGTATAAATACTGACAAATTTGTAGTCATAGGTAGTATTTATGTATAAAATGAACACAACTCCCTCAAAAAAGATTAGGATATTCACAATGATTTGTGGCAGTTTGCTTGTGAGCGTAATTGCACACACCCAAACCGTACAAGCACAACAAAGAACTTCCAAAATAAACCCCTGTCCCAGTATTTTCTACGAGGAGCCACATAATAATCAAGTTTTGGTTCCTACTGGATGTACACCAAATGCTTTTACTCGAAGACAAGTAGGGCAAGGGGGATCAGTCGTTGTACAACCAAGGATTTTAGTTCAACCGCAAGGTTTACCTGTTAACCGCCAACCAATACCTTATCCAGAAAGTCGGCAAAACCCAATTGCTGTTGTTGCACCAGCAGGGACAGTAAATGTGAGATTAAAAAACAATACTAATGCTTCTATCACGTATCAAGCAATTGGACACACCAAACCTAGAACTCTTTCGGGTAGGGAAGAGTATCTGCTACAAAATCTACCAACACCTGTCACGATCACGGTAGTACGTTCTGATGGTGGGTTGCTGCGTGTTGTACCTACATCTTCTGAAGGAATGTTAGCAGTTTCATTGGATGAAACGACAAACTTTGATGACAACCAAGGAGTTTTGAGAATTCAAAAAGATGGTCAGGTCTTTTTAAACTAACACAAGGTTACGGCGCCGCTTACCTGAATTTGTCCATGAGAAATTGTGAATACTGGTTGTCACTTTTAATAGCGACAGCCAGTGTTTCTATATCATGATTGAGTTACTTACGCAGCCATTAAAGTTGGTACAGGCGCCTTTTCTGGTTTGTTTATTTGGTTACATCATGAATTATAAATTTATATAAGGTTGTTTAAGCCATGAATCAACTTCCAGGCAATAAAGTTGACAATGATTCTAAAGACGGTGATACATCTGGATGCTTTACAAACGTAGGAGTTTTGCTCCTACTTATTGTATTAGCTATGCTAACCAGAGGTTGCAATTTTTTTGTTTCCGAGCCACAAAATATAACCTCACAAATTACTAATACAAATGAAATTAAACGTGAAACCGATGATTTTATTGGTAAAAGCGTAGCAATTAGAAGTAAACCTGTACAACGTATTGGTTTACGTTCTTTTGCTGTTAATGATAGACGATTATTTGGCGGCAAACCTATCGTAGTTATTAATGCTTCAGGTGTACCCTTCAATTTACCAGAAGACCGAAATATAGAAGTTCAGGTGACAGGTCAAGTCCGTAATTTAAATATTCCAGAAATCGAGCGCAAGTTTAAACTGAAAATACAAGACGAATATTACAAAGATTACATTAATCAACCTGCAATTATCGCGCACTATATTGCACTTGCTCCCAAACCCGCTCAAGTCACTGCACAACCCCAACAGTATTATGGTAGAAGAGTTGCTATTATAGGTGAAGTCAAAGATATTCAAAGTCCAAGTTTACTAAAGCTAGATGAGGATAAGTTAATTGGTGGTTCAGATTTACTTGTTCTATTAAAACACCCGTCAAGAGTTGCAATTAACGAAGGTCAGACTGTTGCAATTATAGGAGAAGTTCGTCCATTTGTAATTGCTGATATTGAACGAAATTATAATTTAAATCTGAATTGGGGCTGGAACTTAAGAAAAAAACTTGAGGCGGAATATAAAAACACTCCAGTATTAGTTGCTGATAGCGTATATCCTTAATATCCTTAGATTGTAGGTTGGGGAGCCACCTTTATGCGGGGTTTCCCAACCTATGTTTTTTTTATCTGCTAGCGGTGTCAATATCTAACTCTTCTTTGCGAACTTTTTCAGTAGCCTCAACTGTATCTTGCTCTACAACCTTCCTAACTCGGACTTCTTCTCGAACTACAGCTTGCTTTTGAATATCAGGTATTTCTTCATAAATGTCCATTCGTAGAACTTCTTGATTACTGAAAGCTGCTTGATTCGGAGAAACTGGTTTACCAATCTGTGTGGGTGTAGTACGCTCAACAATTACTCGCTCTTTTTCAACTGGTACAGCAATGTGTGCAGTCTCTGTTTCAACATGTTTACCAATTGTCACCTCTCCTGTTTTGACACGATGTTTATTTGCGATAAGCTGCTCTTCATACAGTTTGAGAGTTTTATGTTCTTGGTCATTCATTTGATACAAATCTGGCTCTTGCTGGTAAGTGTAAGTATCACGGTTGTAGACAGGTTGCTCTAATGGTTCTACATAAGCAGGTATTTCCCGATGTATAGTTCTTTGTCGTTGCATTTGAGCGCCCAGAGGAGAAAGTTCTAAAGGCGCCGATAATTCTAAAGGTATTTGTGTTTCCAAAGGTATTTGTGTTTCTAATGGCACTATAGTATTTAAAGGTGCTTCTACTGTTGAAATGCGGTAAACTTGACGTACTTGTTCCTCATAATCATAATTTACCTGCTCAAGCTCATGGAACTTAGGTAAATGCTCTACCTTTTCTTTTGTCAACCTAAGAGCGTAGATACGACGGTTGCTATCTTCTACACGACAGCAGCCGATAGGAAGTAGTACGTCCTTGCCAGTCACCCAAAAGCCTGTATCTACAACTAAATAGCGAAAATTGCCTGACTCATCTACTAAAACGTCTTTGATACTGCCAACTTTATTGTCTCCAATATCTGAATAAACATCATAATTCTTGATGTCATGTTCACCAATATTTTGATGAATATTTTTTTTGAAATCAGTTAGTCTAAAAAGAACCATATTGCTTTACTCCTATTTCCAATAATGAATTATCAAAGACTTTGTAAATAATTCTATTTAAAGGTTATAATTAAAAAGTGGAAAACTCGTGGAGCAATGAAGTTTAAATTATCGCATTGTTTGCATAATACTAATGCGTATTTTTCTCTTCTACCAAAAGACAGAAAATTTCTCATTATTAAAATTAAGCCGCAAGTAAGAAGAAAGTAAACTGAAACAATACATAGAATCTTATGATTCAAATAAGCGTGTAAAAATGTGGACGCAATATCACGCTTTTTTTGGGGTTAGGCTATCGTTACATCCAACCTACTATCATTGAGTAATATTAAAACAGTTTACTAACAATTATGAAATATTTGCCCCGGATAATTTAGTTTAGTTAGGTAAAATCATAGGTAGTGGCCAGGGCAAACGCATTTTAAACTAGCTCTGGGCAAGGAAAGGTTTATCATAGTCTAAACTTACCTGTACTCAGGCTGTGTAGGTTGTTAACGATAAGCGATCCGCTTGTGATGAAATTGCTGCCAAACTTGGACAAAAATATGAGCAATTTGAGACATTTCTTCCCGTGTTAGCCTTGAATCTACTAATTGATTGTCCTGCCAACGTGCTTTCAGAATTTTATTTACCATTCCTAGCGCGGCTTCTGGGGTTGCATCTTTTAGTGAGCGCAATGCCGCTTCACAGGCATCAGCTAGCATAACAATTCCTGTTTCTTTGGATTCGGGAATAGGCCCATCATAGCGAAAATCTGATTCGTACAAAACTTTTTCAGAATATTGTTCTTTTCGCTGCTGTGCTTCCTGGTAAAAATACGCAATTAAGATAGTTCCCTGATGTTCTGGAATAAATGCTTGGACAGCACTAGGTAATTTGTACTGCCGAGCAATTAATAACCCTTCGCTGACATGCTTTTTAATAATTTCGGCACTTACCCAAGGGTCATTAATGGCATCATGTTTATTAGGACTGCCCATTTGATTTTCAATAAATGCCAGCGGGTCATGCATTTTTCCAATGTCATGATAGAGAACCCCAGCCCGTACAAGTTCCACGTTACAATTTAATGCCCGTGCCGCAGTTTCTGCCAGAGTTGCGACAAAAAGAGTATGCTGGAAAGTTCCAGGAGCCTCATGAGCTAGACGTTTTAATAAAGGTCGGTTGGGATTGGACAATTCAGCCAGACGAATTGGTGTAACTAGATCAAATAAAGCTTCTAGGTAAGGGCTTAAACCTAGTGCTAAAATACTCCAAAGTAAGCCTGCCAAACCGTTGAGGGCTGCGCTACCCAAAACAGTATACCAGAGGGGAGCGACAGTTGTATTTGCCAACAAATAAACTACCCCCTGCGTCAACCCAATTAAAATTCCTAAGCTAGCTAATTCTTCTCGCGTTCGCGGTGCTTCCCGATCAGGAAATCGCCATTGTCCCGCTATTAAACCACCAAGAATTCCTCCAGTTGCACTAGGGACTAAATAATGCCAGTTCAGTTCAGTTCCGATTGAGATCAATATTGTTATCAACACCATGACAGTGCCCCCAATTGAAGTACCATAGAAGCTACCAAGGAGCAAACCAATAGCGGGTAAGCCTGTGAAAGATTTGGTCAATGCTATCAACAAAGGCGCACAGAGGGTAAGGAGCAAAATCAATATATAATCGCTTTGTGCTAATTTCGGATAAATTCGCCGTTCTACCAAGCGGAAAACAGCCACTGCTAATGCCACCATCACACTAAAACCAATCAGATGTAGCCAATCAATTCCGCGTTGACTCAAATGAAAATGGTCTAATAACACAAAATCTATCTGAGTAATTTTTTCTCCAGCATTGACAATAACTTCACCTTTTTGAATACTAACTATCGTCGGCTCTACAGCTTGCGCTGCTTGTTCGGCGATCAGCTTGGTTTGTTTGATGTCTTGAATCAAATTAGGAACTATAACTGCTGATAGCAATTGCCTTGCTAAAGGTTGGGCTGTTATCGGAACAGAAACACTCACCTGCTTCTGAATCGCATATTTTATGTTATCTTCAGATATTCCTGGATAAATCCCTTGTGTTAACATTCTGTCTAAAGTTTGGCGCACTTGGATTTGAGTTTGCTGCCAATCTGTATCAGAAAGGTTCAAGAAAGTTACATTGTAAAGAGTCTCGGATTGATTGCTCGGACTTTTTTTTAGAGTAGTTAGGGTGGTAGTATAGCGTTGACGAGCTCTTACAATCGTTTTTAATAATTGAGAGAAAGCTTGGGAAGAGGTAGACTCACGGTAAATTCGCAGTTCTTTCAGGGCAATCTGCTGGGCTAATTCTAAGCGAGCAGGACTGCTATTTTTATCCAAGGTTTGGGATACTACCTGCCATTGGGTTTCTGGTACTTGTCGTAGGTAAGTTTGCGTAGCAGTGGACAATACCGAAGTCTTGACAAAAGGAAAACTGCCCAAATCTTTGCGGATTTGATTGCCTTTTGACAACAATTTCTGGAGATTTTGGTGAATTTGCTCATTCGCTTCTGGATCGACAATCCATACTGCTAAAGCACCGCTACGAGCTTTCCTGCGTCTTTCCTCAGTAGTTTTTACATCTTCAACATTGGCTGAACTAGGTGCAGTAAGAGTTTGGGGGGCTATCTTATCCACATCGAGTTTTGGTTGGTTATAAAAGCGGTAGCCCAGTCCGCTAGAAAGCGACAATATAACAAATACTAATATACTAGCAGAATAGAGACGATTGTTTAGATGCGACCGTCGTCCTTTTAGTGCAGTTTGCCTATAAAACTTGCGAAATAAAATCAAACAACACTCCTTCGTGTAGTAGTATAGTAATCAGTTTTTGTTAATTAATATTATTTAATCAGGTAATCCAAGCTTAACTAACTATAAATTAGCAATCCGTCGATAACGAGCCTGTATTACTGAGTAGATACCATAAGCAATTAAACCCAGTGCTACTGTACCTAAAATCCAAGAACCGAAAGGTTGTTGTGCTAGGACAGTCAATGCACCACCTAAACCTCTAGCTTCACTACCATCAATTTGAATTGCTGCTAAAATTAAAAAAATGCCGATAATGCCAAAAACAAAGCCACGAGCAGCAATTCCAAATCTGCCTAAACGTAATGCCCAGGTTCGTTCATTGTGAGTCATTTCGTGAAGTTTTAACTCGCGACGAAATTTTGCTTTGTATGCTTGAAACAAAAAAGAAATTCCTACACCAATTACCACTACTCCTCCCAGTGCAACTAGCCATCTGCCAAAGGGTTGAGCTAAAAAGTATATCGTCCAATCTTCGATAGTTTCTGAGTCACCACCTCCCGAACCCATAATCAGTTTTACTGCCGTTAATGCTAAACCTATATAACCTATAGCACTACAAGCATAGCCAATGCGCCGTGTAATTCGCTTGGCATTAATTGATTGCTGATGATTTTCGGGGTCAAAAAACGCTTGAACTAGGCGCCAAAGTACATATCCAATAATTCCAAGGGTAACAATACTTAATAGAAATTTTCCAAAGGGCTGAGTGACAATTGCTTGCAAGGCGCCACTAGTATCCGTAGTCCTACCACCAGAACCAATCGCTGCTTGCATTGCAAGTAAACCGACAACAAAATAGACTAAGCCTTTTGCTGCATACCCTAACCGTGCCAATCGCTCAAACCAAGGATGAGAAATAACCCGCTTGATTGGTTGTTTAATTGGCTCCATAGGTGAATTTGGTTTTGTCATATTGTCTAGAACCAAGTTGGAGGTCTGTTCTACTATCTTACAACTTTCATATTCCGCCAAGGACTATTTTTCCTACTCATCAACTGTTCTTCATAGATTTTGAGATTAGCGTCGCTTAATTCATAAAAGTAAGGCGCCAATATATAATTATAAGTAGTAGCGTGATTAAATCGACTCAAATCTGTAATTCATATTTGATTTCTCCACGAGTTTTCCACAATTTGTATTTAAATTTTAGTTAGACACTGAAATTGCAACTCCGGCGAAGTTTTCATTAATGAAGAAAAAATAAATAATTTACATACCATCATGCTGCTAATATACAATTACCTATCTGAACTAAAGGAATATAAAAATTATGTCGCTCCCCAACGATGCAGACACCTGCCAAGAAACTTCACAAAAACTGGCGACGGGTTTAATTGTCCATGCAACTAAAGGACGACTGCGAGTGCGCGTACCTCGTTTAGGGTGGGATGCTACCTATACCAGCAAACTAGAACAGCAAATCCAGTCTTTGTCGTTCGTTACCAATGTTGTAGTTAATTCCGCAGCATCCTGTCTAACAATTAACTATGACGTTTTAATGTTTCCAACCGACTCGGTTCCACCAATAGATTTATTAGATGCAATTGAGCAAGTAAGTAACTTAAAGCTAAATGATAAAAAAGATACACTTGTTGATTTATCGTCCAATAATAATGATATAGAAGGTATTCTTTTTAATCCCCAAGCTGCTCAAGCACATTTAAACAGAGTTGGTGGAGAATTAATTGGAGCAGCTGCCGGAGATGTAGTGGGTGGAGCAGTCGGTGCCACAGCAGGAGCTATGGTGATGGGACCAGCAGGTGCTGTTTTAGGTGGACAGATAGGGGTTTTTGTTGGCGGTGTGATCGGCACCCAAGTAGGCGCCGAAACAGTGTATCATGTGGAGGAGCAACTCGCTCGGACAGCTAGTACCGAAAAGGCTGGGTTAACACCACAGCACGTTACCCAAATCAGACAAAAAGGAGCGGCGGAAAAAATTGGCGAGACTGTGGGGCAGGTCTTTGGGGGTATCTTGGGAAGGATCGTAATGGGACCAACAGGTCAAATAGTCGGCTCTGTAGCGGGTCGGGCTATTGTCGGTCAGCTAGGAGAAGACACTGCGAGTACAACAAATACACCCCAATCTCAACCAAAGCAGGAGAAATTAGAGAATACGCCGCAGTAGTTAACAAAAACGGCGTCGCATAATAGAGGGAGGAGTTGAGGTGTTCTACTGTGGCGAAGTCTACACTGCACTATCTTATTACTTGATAACTCTTTTTCCAGATGCTTAACTGTTCTTCATACATTTTGAGATTAGGGTCGCTTACTTCATAAAAGTAAGGCTCCAATGTATAATCATAGGTAGTAGCATGATAAAATCGACTCAAATCTGTAATTGTCACTAACGAACGATAAACATTTCTAACTCGTTCTTCATAATCATTATCAATTACAAAATCTTCTTTATATTCAGGTAAATTATTGACATGCTCTTTGGTTAATCCAGAAACAGACAGGCGTTTATGGTCATAGTCTACACTAGCCAACCCAACTGGTAGTAATACTTTGATACTAAACACCCAAAAGCCTGTATCAATAACTAAATAACGGAAACGGCCATTATTTCCATCAACTAATACATTGGTAACAGAACCAATAAACTCATCCTTGGCATAAACATAAAAATCTTTAATACCAAAACAAGCCAAAGTTTCGTTACAGTAATTAGGATAATATTTATCCAATTTGTACAAAGCCATTTTTCCTCCAGTAACATCTTTAATTATTCAAGCATTTAATTTTATCAAAATAGATTTTCGCATTTAGCATTTAACTGAGGTAAGAAGGAGAGAATCCAACGAATGAAAGATAACTTTATTAGGTAAGAGATATAGTGCAGTTTATGCACCAAATATTTACACTTCTTCCATTCATTGGATACACCCAGCATAAACTCTAAAACAGCTTTATGTTATAGTCTAAGTCTCAATAGTGGAAAAGTAGGATAGAATCTAAATACACTTTATCAATATTACCAAAGAGATAGTTGGGCTACCTCGATAGAAGTAGTCGATTAACTAAATAAAAGCGTAGCTAAGAGACTTTTTACTACGTTTAGGCACTACGTACTAAAATTACGTTGCGATTGCTTAGACGAGAAATGTTTTCAGGAATATTGCCTTTAATTGTTTGTTGCAGCAGTCCTTCGCGGCTAGCACCCAGTATAATTACATCACTATGGTCTTTTTCGGCACAGTCAATCACCGCCTTGGATACGCAAGTCGCACGAATATGAGTTGCATTAACATTCAGCAACTTGCCATAAAAAGCGTTACCTTTGATCTTACTTTTGAGAAAGCGAACAGATTTTTCAAGTATCGATGTGTCAATGGTAGATTCATCAGGCTGAAAAACTTGACATAAATGAATATACGGAGTTGAACTGAGAGAAACCAAGGCGTAGCATTTTTTATGCTACTAAGTAAGCGACAACCGAATCGATCATCAGCGGTCGCACCAAATTAAAATCCAAATTTATAGTATTCCTTCACTACACAGATTAAAATCTGTGTAGTCAGGTAAGCTGAAATAAATATGCCAGTTTACCTCCATATATGGCTTAACTCTTGCATAGGGGTGTCGGCGCCATCAAAGCTATTACTGATAAGTAGTCAGACAAAATTAATTACACAAAATTTGACTTTAATCCCTTGTTCACCCTAGAAACCAAGGTGTAATTATTTCTGTCCAGGTACTTATTATATTGTAATTTTAGTTACTTTATAATTTGATTTTAAGTGTTTATTGAGAAAAATCGAATTTTTACTTTTATAATTAGTATATAAATTGACTTCATTATACATAGCATCTTGTTTTCATTCTCCGAACGGTAAAAATTGGCTTTGTCTGCCTCTCTGTGGACTCTGCGCCGGCGGCAGGTAAAAAAATACATATTTCACCTTTATTAGACACTCAAGGACGCAGAGAGAAGGTACAGTTTTATCGCCATAATACTAGGATTTATGACTCACCTTGACAGGACTAGGTGATTTTTAGACTTTTAAAACAACCTCTAAGGAAACAAAGTCTAGGTGCCCGCAAGCAATCAAAACAGGGATGGCGCCAGCTAGACTTTCATATATAATTAATTTGAGTTTAAATACAAACTTTATCCAAACTCCTTCATTGACCGGGACACAACTCCTTTCTTTATCACGAATGGCAAGGTATTCTTTTAGATAGTCGCAACCGCGCCAAAGTCTAAACTCAAAATGTATCGCATAAAATAAAATAAATCACTTCTACTTGCGTTCTTACTTAGCCGCAACAATTTTTTATTGAGATTCTCTTGAATAAGCTTATCTACTTCTGAATGCTGCGGGAATAATCTTTTGACAGTTTCTAATTTTTCAATTGCTTAAGTATATTGATCAAACACCTTTGGAATAGGAGATAGACGCAGAGATATTTGAGTTACATTTTATTTTGCTACGACTTCAGCGCTAATAATTCGATAACACTTTTAGTTTCTGCTTATTCCGCAATAGAATTAGGCACCTAAGTAAGTAGGCGCCAAAAAAGTCAGCTATGTTAAGATATACAAATACTGAGAATGCATCTACAAGGTGGTTTGTGTATGGGCGCGCGTTTAAGGGTATTCCTGACTAATGAGCAAGACCAAACTTTGCGCTCATCTGAGAAAGCAGGATGTGCCCCAGAAAGTTAAAGACAGAGCGGAAGTAATCAGGTTAAACGCACATGGCTGGTATGTGGAGAAAATAGCAGCGCACTTTTATTGGAATGAGAAAACTGTAAGAAAAGTGTTGCATCAATGGGAAAGTCTTGGTTTAGAGGGGCTTTGGGAATACAAGAGTCGAGGGGGAAAACGCTACTTGGACTGAAGTTGACATAGTATTTTTAGAAGAATGTCTAAGAATTGAGCCACGCACATACAATAGCCCTCAGTTAGCTCTCAAGTTAAAAACAGAACGCAACGTGCAATTGAGTCCCGACAGGTTAAGACGGGTACTCAAAAAAAGGGGGTCGATTGGAAGCGTGCTTTGAAATTGCCATAAAGGAAAACAAGACCCGGTAGCACGAGCAAACAAGCAAGCAGACCTAGATATGTTGGAATGGGAGAAGTGCAAGTGGTGAAATCGATTTAAAGTATCTGGATGAATCAGGGTTTTGTGTGTGGAGCGAGCCTGGTTACACTTATTACTTTAGAGGAGAGCAAAAACGCTTAGAGCAAACGAAACGTCGTGGTCGTAGATTAAGCATCATAGGATTTCTTCAACCGTTAATAAGTTTCGTTTACGGTTTAGTTCTTGGTGGTGTTAAGCGTAAATCTTACATAGAAATGATGGAACAAGAAGCCCAAGAAGCACTCGTAACAGGACGTACAAGGGTTATTGTGCAGGACAACGGACCAATACATCGGTGCCAAGAAGTTCAACAATTGTGGAAGAAGTGGGAGAGTCAGGGTTTATACATCTTTTTTCTACCAAAGTATTGCTCAGAAATGAATCCAATTGAATTGGAATGGCAACATATAAAGAAAGATGAGTTGTCAGGACAAGCATTTGATGATGAACTAGACCTTGCTTATGCCGTAATCAATGGCGTTCAAGTTAGAGGGGAAAAAAGTAATCACAGTACACGGCGTGTAAAATTTAACTCGAACCTATCAGGTTAAGGTTTTGTTACATAGCGGAAAATTTTGGCGCCCACCTACTTATCCTTATAGGTTGGGTGGAGGAACGGAACCCAACAAATATCATTGCCTTGAGAGGTAAGAGTAATAAACCTAGCCCGCGTCTTGGTGTACCACTTGCGTACTAGCTAGAAGCCTCATTTTTACGTTGTACCCCCAACTCTGAAATAAAAAATTGAGCGCAAATTTCATTTTTTGCTTTCAAATTTTAGTGAGTGTTGCGCTAAAACCCTTATAAATTCGTAGTACTTATGCAGGACTTACGCTACTGGCACAAAGTGCTGGCGGGGGCTTCGCCCCCGCCGCGCGGTAATTTAAATCACGCTAAACACATATAAACGTCTGGACGTTTTAATTGCTGAATTAAATAATTAGAAAGTAAATTGTGTTTGATTTGATAAACAGTTTGACCTGTTTTGTAAGCTAAATTTTTGAGTCTAAGCCAAACTAACATAGCACAAGCAATATGGTTCCTTTGAAGACGAGCTTTACGGCATTGACAAGATTCAATACCTGTTAGCTGTTTGATTTCTCGATGTTTACGAAGTATGCCGAAGGCAAACTCCTCAATCTTCCAACGAATTTTACACACATGAAGTACAACATCCGTTAAACTTTGAGATAAATCGTTAGTTACGATATAATCCGTTCTATTAGTAGAGATAGTAACCCGGAATAGTTTCACCTTTTTATTGAAAGGGAACGCTTTAATTTTAATTATTTTACCACATTCGCGCATCTTCATTACTCCATTCTAAAGCTTCAATATTTTTATATTTATCTTGACCAAATGTATCATCGACTAAACGATTATTTTTTAAAAGGCAATAATAAGTTTTGTCTAAACTATCAATATAAAGCATTAAATTATTCACAGCATACCATGTATCCATTAAAACAGTATCAAACGGTATAAGCTTGTGGTATACAAGGCTTTCCAGCATATTCTTAACGTGGTCTACCTTCGTTCAACCATCATTCTCAGGATTAAAAATGCGATAATCTATTACCCAAAAATTCAGAGTTTTTGGATTCACGTATATGCAGCTAACTATACCAATACCTTTGACAACACCATGTTCGTTACCACTATACTGTCTCCTGACTATTTCTATTTCCTCAGAATACCTTTTATCTAAAACTGTATCATCAAATATGATATAAGCATCTTCATCTCCTTCAACTATATTTTTCACATTATCCCAAAGTATACGAGGAGTTAACTTCTCTTTTTTTAAATAATTATTAATTTTATCATGACTAGTATTTTCTAGATGTTCAGCTAAATTAGTAATGGTATAGTTAATTTGACTACTCAGTAAATACTGACAATAATCTAGTTTTGTAAATTTCATAATGAATAATCTATTAAAATCTCAGAGATATTCATTATTTTCTCACTTAAGGGAGAAAAATACTATTTTTATCACTTATGATGCCTGTAATTAAAAATCTATTTTTACGAATTGTAAAATTCGCTGTTTTAAGAGTACGTTTTAAGCAATGGTAACTGGACTCACATCGATAGCGCGGCGAAGCCCCGTCCTGAGAGATGCCTGCAACTGGCGCCTTTTGGTGGCGCTGATTTACATCGATGGCACGGCTTCGCCGCGCCGAGACTGATTGTGCCAGTTGCGTAAGTCCTGTTATGCTCACCAAGACGCGGGCTAGAGTAATAAACCGCAAAGGGCGCAAAGTACGCAAAGAAAGAGTTGTTCTAATATTTACCACAGAGATACAAAGTCCACAGAGAAGTTTGGCACCTATAAACAAAAATCGTAGGACAGTTAAAGGCTTTACGATTATCTAAATACGCATGACTTTGATGTTATTTACGCGAGTCAAAATAACTCAACCCAAAGCAATACGGCATCGAATTAGAACGTGCATACCAAATAACATCAGCACAAAGCAATTTACTAGATTTTAAAACGCGCACAATCAAAGCGCTCACAATATCTAGGGTGGTACAGTCTAAATCACCCTGGCTTTTCCGCGTGCTTTAAAACCTCTCTCAGTCACTCTCCTAAACACAAAACAGAGCTAATGTACTTTCATTCTATTTGGAGAATAGGGTTAGGGTTTTCTTCAACACACAACGTCAAAACTCAGCAGTACCACCCTTTTTAGTGTAATTACTAACCTTAATTAAAATATTTGTAATTTTAAAATTACTAATTTTTTTGGTTTCTTATAAAACTTTTAATAAAATAATCATTATTAATGCTATATAAGTATTATTTAAATATATAAATTACTAATTCAAAAATGATTGGTACTAGCTCATAAATACAAAGGTACGTTGACGGTACAGAAGTGGTAATAAAAAACCTGTTTGTATCTTCTTTTTATCCTGTTTTGTACCTGTTTTTTAGGTACTGAGTGCCAAAATAGTACTAACGGGGACAGAAAAATAGTACCAATTTTGAGTGTGGTACAGAGAAAATTTCAAAAAATATTTTTTTTAGGGCACATAATATTGATCCATAGAAAAAAAATTTTGTGTTGCTCTTGGTATTGTAACAGGGTACAAAATTTAGTTCCAGAGACTGCCTAAAATTAAAAATACTGTTTCAATAGACAGTTTCAAAGTTGTTTTCGGTACAAAAATTGTTGTTTTTTAGGTACAAAAACCGCTTTTTGCCTGGTACAGGCACGGTACGGAAAGGAGTTTTAGTTAGTTTTATTTCTGATTTACGAGATATTATTAAGCTATTAATTATAAGTAAGTTTGAGCTTGTACCAAAAATTTATGATGTGGTACTGCTTACTAACTGCATATAGTAAGTCTACAAGTTTTAATAAGTAATAAAAAGCGCTCCCCATTTGACGCTCGTGAGTGGAGTTGTTTTTTTGGGCAAGTGTTCTTATTACTGCGTTCAATGCTCTGGTGATGCGGCGCCTCTTCAATAAAACTCGTGATATTTTTTCTGAGATCTGGTGCTTGTGTATTAATGGAGACGTTTTGCGTAGCTCAACGGATGTCAGTGTGTGGAGGGTTGGGCGTTAATGAAAATATGCATTGTCATGAACTTCAGGTGTTTTTATGAGCGGTGGGAAGTCCCAAGAAATCGTTATTTATAGGTCTGGTCAGCTTGGTGCTATAGCTGACGAGTTGCGATATTGGAGTGATTTTTTGACGGAGTTACAGCAGAAGGCGGGGACTAAGCAACGGGGGTATGCTGGGAATATTAAGGTGTTTTTCATTATTTTTTGCATCGGGTGCTTACTCATGAGGATGTTGAGGAGTTTTGGGGTTTGGATGAGGAGTCTGCTAATACTTTGATTTTGAGATTTAAGAATTATCTGGTTGCTGAGGGTAGGAAGTCAGCGACGGTTAATCGGTATCTTGCGGCAATTAAGTTTTTGATCAAGGCAGGGAGGAATTTGAAGCGGTGTAATTATACAGCGGATTGCAGGTAAATGAGGTACAATAAAAAAGTGTGCATCAATAGGAATAATGAAAGCTTACTCTATCGACTTGCGAGAAAAAATAGTCAAAGCTTATAAGCAAGGTAATATTTCGGTCAGAAGGGTTGCTTCTAGATTCGATGTAAGCAGAAGCTTTGTGCAGAAATTACTTGAGATGAAGAAAAATGAAGGTCACGTAGAGCCACGAATCTTGGCGGAGGAATCAAGAGTGAGTTGGATAAAAACAAAATCGAACTAGCTCAAATGGTACAAAAATATCCAGATGCAACTCTAGCTGAACCCAAGTGAATATTGGGGTCAAACTTATGATGTATGGCTAAGTATTAGTGCTATGTGTCGTGCGTTGCAAAGACAAAATTTGACACAAAAAAAAAGACGCTACGCAGCAGCCAGGGCGCCACGGAAAGAGTACAAAAGCTAAGATGTGAATTCTGGGAACAAGTTAGAGCCATAGACCCAGAGAACGCGCGTTTTCTTGGATGAAATGGCTGTTTTGCTCGGTTTAACGCGAACTCATGCTCGAAACCCTTACGGACACAGAGTGTATGATTTAAAACCATTCTATCGAGGCGCCAAAGTTACTGTTATTGGAGCGATAAGCTTAAATAAAGTATTAGCTGTCATGACAATGAATAACTCAATGGATGGAAATGCATTTGAGGTATTTATAGAAAAATGTTTGCTTCCCCAATTGTGGCCTGGTGCCGTAGTTGTGATGGATAATGTACCGTCTCATAAAGTATCTACGATTGAACCTTTGATTGCATCAAAAGGTGCCAGTGTTTTCTATATGTCACCATATTCTTCTGACTTTAATCCGATTGAACTTTGGTGGTCACAACAATCGCGCTTTTTTACGTCAATTCTCTCCAAGCACAGCGCTCATTGGTTGATAACCTTATTGCAACGGCTTTAGACTTGATTAATCCAAAACATTTAAAAAATTGGTTCACAAATCGTTGTTACTGTACCTCATAAACCCGCAATTCGCTGTAGATTTGATAGTGACCGGATTGAGTCGATGCGTGTCACTAAGTACAGAGATACTTCTGGAGTGAGGATGGATGAGTATAATAAGGTTTTTGATGTTATTGATGTAAGTACCGATAAAGGGAAGCGCGATTATGCTTTGTTTTTACTGTTTTGGTCGAATGTGTTGCGACGGTGTGAGATTTCTAGGTTGAAAGTGAGTGATTTTAATTATCAGGAGTCTGTGCTGCGGGTGTATGGTAAGGGTAAAGGGAATGATGATGTTAGGGTGGATTTGAATAAGAATGTTGCGGATGCTATACATAGTTGGTTGTGTTGTCGTGATAGTGTAAAGCCAACTAACCCGCTGTTTATTGCGATGGATTTTCATAATTTTGGGTGCCCGTTAAGCGGGGATGGGTTGTATGCAATTGTGAGGATGACTTGCGCGCGTGCGGGGATTAGCAAAAGAATGTCTCCACACAGGATTAGACATAGCGGTATTACGGAAGCGCTTGATTTGGCGAAGGGGGATTATAGAAAGGTACAGCATCTTAGTAGACATGCTGACCCGCGCGTTATTTTAGCGTATGAGGATAATAAGAATCAGTACCATTTGGAGTTGTCGGATAAGCTTGCTGCGCGCGTTGGTAGGCGCCTTCTTGAGCCAGCTTATCGAGTAAATTAACTAAAAGATTGTAAGATTTTAAATTATCCTGTTCTTCGGCTGAGAATATCAGGATGATCGCAGCGGGTAAACGCCGCTCAAAATACCCTTGCAAAGATTGCCATCTGGTAATACTATCCTCTGTTATCTGGGTATCTGCAATTTCATAGAACGTAAAACGGCACAACTTACGAACTTTGCTCTGGAGGTGCTTTTCTCTAGGTTCTAACTGTTCTCCTGCTTTCCATATATTTGTATCCCGTTTTTTATCTACCTCAGAAGCTTTAATATCCAGGTATTTGAGAGAGCAAGCTAATTCCGACGTATTACTACAATCTTCCATAGCATGAAAGAAGTATGTTTTACCAACGCTACTGGCACCTATAGTATAAACAAAGTTGTCAGTTCCGTAAGGTGTTGGCAAGTTAATATCTTCGCTTTCTTGGTACTCATAAAATTGAAAGTCGAGTTTTTCGTCGAGGAATAATTTTATTAGTTGGCTCTTTATTAAACTCAACTACCAACACTTGGTTTTCTTTATTATGCCGTAGCTCATATCGATATAAAAATCTTTGAACATCAAAGTATTGAGGATAACCTTCGCTCTGCAAAATTCTTTGTCTCTTAATTTGTAACTTCCGAGATAAAATACCATCTGAAGCAAATAAATAAGCGAGCTTTTCAACAAACTCTTGTTGCTGTTGACCAGTTTCAACCTTCATTTGTAACAGTTCATTAATGGCGCCAAAAAGTTCTGGGACTGAAGTTCTATAATTTTCTGCGAGTTTATACTCTGAAGCACGTCCCCGATAGTTTTTGTAACCTTCGTTATACTGATAGCGTTTATCTTCATCATCGATGAATCGATAATAAAATGGATAACGGCAAAGCCTGGAGCGAGGTTATTCAGGTTTCTAATTTGACGAGAGTTAAGATTAATACAACTACCTGTTACTTCTCTGTCATCAGGGGCTGCAAGACGGTGAACAATTTTAATGTTAGAGTTTTTAAGAATTTCTGGCGCCAACTTATTGGGTATTTGGTCGGCAATAATAAACCCTTCCCCATAGGCTCGCATTTCTGCAAGCATATCTGTAAACATAGCTACAGCTTTACCACGGGGATTCCTAACTTCAGGAGAGCTAAAACCAGGCGCCGCTTGTAATAGACGATGAGCTTTTTCTACTAAAGTTAGGTGTTGTAGTTTACCACTAAAGTTAGGGGGAAGATTACGTTGTCGGACTTCAGCATATTCATAAAGTAGGACTAAAAGTAGCGCCATAACAAAGGCTTTTTCTTCGTCATCACCTAAATTTTGCAGTTCGATAACAGTGGGGTTGGCGAAAAGGTTTTCTAAAGGTACAGAGCGACGAGTATTGAGCATGAGTCCTTTGTTACCAACCATAAGACTACTCAATCTACTACGTATTGCTGCACCCATGTTTTGGTGGATTTCTTGACCGTATTTTTTGTTAGTTAATACTGTTTCTATTTTGTCATAAAGGTCTTGCAAACATGGGGTAAGAGCGCAGCGTTCGTTAAAGGTGGCTCTAGGGCTGAGGTAATTATTTTGAGATGTATAAAATTTCCAACCATGTTCGCTTTTAGAGTAACTTTCAGAACTACCTTCGCTGCGCGATTTTGTAGATTTAATATAACTATGTACCTCGCTTTTAAGGCGCCGACAAATATCGAGGGTTTGGTCAATAACCGACGGATCCAATGGTTCAGCAACAGTCATTAAAACATAACGATAATGCAACATTAAAATTCATAAAACCTTTGTTTTTTGTCACTTTAGTTCCTTGAATGAACATTGAAGTTCCGGGTACTAAGCCTAAATCATTTAGCTCAACCCAAATATCTTTTTTTATCTCAATAAATTCATTCTTTTTAAGACGTAAGCAGAAATATAAAGACTGCTCTGATAACCACTTTGCTAAGTGGACTGAGCAAAATTCTCTGTCTCCTAATACACAAATTTTATATTTTTTAAAAAGCGGGATAGATTTAGAGAGATGAGCTTTCTGTTCATCAAAATTACTACTTCCTAATTTTGGCAATAATTCCAAATATATAGGAAACGCTCTTTTATCCCAAATAATGCTAGTTACAAATAAATTAATCCGACCCGCAAAACTTTGCCACAGGGAGTACTCCCCGTGGCAAGATTTTGCCAATTTGTACGGTCAATGGCTAGATAAATGATTTTTTCGTGTTCAAAATACGTTTCTAAGAAAGTCGTCACTATTGGAAACCAAACTTTTTCGATTGTGAGATAAGGTAAAGATAAGAATCGCTGTATTCTTTTCCTTCTGCTTTCAAATTGAATTCCTATCGGTAGAGCGTTAGCTAGCTTTTCTAAACTTACTTTTTTGATATATTGTAGAAGAATTAATAAAATCTGTAGGAAGATAAAATCAGCTAGTTTTAGTTGACTTTTCAGGTGCTTTTGGTAAAATGTAGGCAATATTATCATGTTTGTTGGTCTTGTTGACAATTGTAGACCTATCTTTTTTTACCACGAAATGTTACACACTCTACCTGTAAAGCTTTTCAGGCGCCTTGTCACCCCTTCAGACTGAATATACTTAGTATGTTTGCGTTTCAGTAGGCTAAACCAGTGTTATAAATATGAATTTGGGAACTAGCGTTAGTGAGATAAAAAGGAGAAAAAGACTGTTGTGTATTAGGATAAAGTTCGTAGGCGCCTACTGTAGTGGAAACATCTCCAACTGCCACTACTACTACAATCTTTTTCTCACGAATTTCGGAAATAGCATATTCTGCAACCCAACGGGATAATATTGCTATTGGTGTGGAAATTATGATAGCCGATTTAAAACCAGCAGTTAAACATACACGTTCAATGTTTTTTGCAATTTGGGAATGATTTTCTGCTTGCGGCGCCACTACAAGTTGATAATTATTTTCAGGTGTTGGTGCAATGCGACCTAAAAAATTATACAAGTGGCGGTAAATGTGATTCCATATATCGGAATTGGGATGCGATAACCCTTCCCAATAACTAACTTTTGTTAACCAGTTAAACTCTTTATTTCTAAGTGCTTTGCTGCCCCAAAGTTGGTTTTGTGCGTCTTGATAGGTAACATTTGGAATTAAAGTCTGAGTTCCATCGCTGATAATATCGTAATACACGCAGTTTGGATTTCTGTTATTGCTGCTGTCTTGGCAGGAATAATCGCTTTATCGGTAGGTGATAGATTAATATTTATTATTAACATTATTGTCAATGGAGGTATCGCGTGGGGTATTTACAAAATGTCTCGTACAGCAGCAATTATTGGACTTACCCTAAGTATTATCGTTACACTCACTCTGATTATAGCGCCTGCCCCACTTAGTGTAAAATTTATCTCAATCCCGCTTCTTTACGCTTATACCAATGCCGTGCGTGGCACTTTTGCCTATCACAAGTTTTGTCGTCGAAAATTTCAATAGATACTATCGTAATTAACAATGTATCAAAAGATTCAGATTGAACTGCTGAAAAGGCTATTTAGTAGACATTTCAGCAGTTTTTAACCTGCTATTTTAGGCTTTATTAGGCGCCTAAATGCATATTTAAAAAAAACTTCGGGATGTGAATACTTTACAAGAAATTAAAACCTTTACTGGAAATATAGACTCAGTTCCAATCGTAATTTCCCACAAAGGTAAAACAATAGCTATTTCTATAGATAGTGATAATACAATAATTTTTTTGAACTTAGATGTGGTTGACTTAGATAATTTGCTTGCACGCGGATGTGGGTTACTCAAGTCTATTCCAAATCCTAATCAGGAAAGCAAAAAATTATGTACTATGTAGTAAACATCTGCAATTAACCGCTTCTATTGCTCTGGCTTGATGAAGGCAGAAATCAAAATTCATCGTGAGTTATTCTACCGTCTTTAATTAAAATCTTTGTATATCCCGCTCTCCCACCAAATTCATCTTCATATTTATTTACTTTCTTGGGCTTTGAGTCCAGTTTAGATGCCAAATCATCTATTTGTTTTTGGAAGAAATTTTGGTCGATCCAAAGTCCGACTTTACCTCCTTTACGCAACATCCTTACAATTTCATCTAGATTGTGTGGGGTAAGTGGAGCACCTTGCATGGTAATGTAATCAGCAAAGTTATCAGCGAAAGGATAAGGCTCACTATAATTAACCAAAACCAGATGAGGAATCTTCAAATCTTTGTATTGTGAATCATATTCTTGAGCATTAAGATTAATCGCTGTTCTAAAACCGGAAACTACGCCATGTGCCTCGTGGTATCCTTCTCCTCCCAAATCAAGGTGTATCTTTTGTTCTCCAAGGTTCAGGTCGCGACGGGATACTTTTTTATTTCCTTTGCGGATCATAGTGTTGATATTTGCTACCAAGTCAGCTAAAGACTCACAAGTATCATCTAAAACATCAAATTCGCCCCAAATGTTTAAACCCTTGTTAACAATTCGAGTGGGTCTATCAAACCATTGCCCTTTAATGACTGCTTGAGCTTTGTTGCAAGCTTCCTCCCAACTTTCCCCCTTTTTAATTTCCCATAGAACAGATGAGAATTGCCTGTAACCATATCCAGTGCAATTATCTGGCTTAAATTCGCCCCACACAGGTATGTCTGAATCTGAATTTTCTTTTTTAACATCAAATTCGCCCCACATTTCATAGCCTATGCCAACAACCAAAGGCAAAGTTGATGGTGTAAAAAGTAAAAAATGCTAAATCTAGAGTAAGAATTACCTAACATTGTTATTAGCCGTTTAATTTTACCAACTCGCTTGCGTTGGTCATATTCACTGGCTAAATTTATCTTTTTGGCTTTTTAGCTAAATGGATGTAGTCTTGGCAACGGATAGAACGGATGTAACGGATGGGTTACTGTTATAAAACAAAATTTTGTTACTTAGAGCAATCTACCCGTTCATAATCATTACTATAAATGAGTTTCATTAAATTTAGCTTTTTGAATAATTAGCTTTTATTTTCGCACTCCTGGTTTATTAAAGTTCGTTACGCATATCATCTATAAACGTAACAAAATCAAAATGGCTGTAGTAATTGGTCTTTTTATTCGTTTTGGACCTCTTCCAAGTTCAGTTCCCCGTAAAGCAGGATATGCAATAGTGGTAGGGGGAGTTGCATTATTAAGGTCAGCTCATCAGCAGGAGTAATTTGTAAATTTTTTATGATGTGAAAAGCTGAATTTAGGTTGGGTTACGCAAAGCCGGAACCTAACCTACACAAGTTTTATAGGCGCCTACGCAGTTCGATACTTTGCTGAATGTAGTCTTGCTCATATTGAGTTAGGTCATCGGGGCGTTCTTTGAGCTTTTCTTCTGCTTTTAATAACAACGCACCGCGCAACAATGCTTCTTTATCTTGTTGCATTTCTTGCCATTGCCATATTGCTCCTCGCAGTCGCTCTTGCCAAGTCCGAAACTGTCTGTTGTTTTGTATCCACTGATGCAAAGTTCCCCATTCTTTAATCAATGCTTCGTGAATTATTTCTACCGTCTCTTCGATACCCTTACAAGTCTCAACGCGATTAGTTACCAGTAAGCGCGCGTCAGCTAATTGTTGCACCAAATCCCAATTTCGTTCTCCCACATCTTTTTTTGTAGCGACACGTCGTGTGTCTTCTGTATCTTCACCTGGACGCACCAACTGTATAAATATTTTTTCTGCCCGTTTTTTATCATACTGACTCAACTTATCTAGCACAGTATCAGCGTAATTAACTAAAACTGTCTGTAAACCACCAATTTTTTGATAAGCTTCGTGAGTGAGAAACCATTTTTTCTGTTTTTGCCAAAGCTTCGTTAAAGTCAATTCAAGTAAAGGTAAACGTCCTAATTCATTACCCAAATCTTTAATCAAAGTTTCAGTTAAACCTTTCTCAAGTTCAACCTTCATTTTTTGTGCTGGTTTTTCAATTACACATCGCAACTCTTCTCGATTCAAAGGAGCAAGATTATAAGTTTTTTGCTGTAAAGCATCGCTAAAAGGACGGTAAGATAACGCATGACCATAGAAATTTGACCGTAACGTTAGAATCAAGGTAAATTTAGGAGCATGGTTGATTGCGTAAATTAAAGCATCTAAAAAAGGTTGACGTAACTCTAGAGGCGCCAGAGTATAAAGTTCTTCAAATTGGTCAGCAATAAGTACTAAATGTTTAGCATTGTCATCTCTGTTATTTGTAAACTGAGTTAAACGTGAATAATCATGATTTAATGCTACAGCTAAATTACCTAGAGGATTGTTACCAGGACGAAAAGAAATAATTTCAATATTACCAAGTTGGCGTAAGCGAGGAACTAACCCTGCAAAAACGATACTAGACTTCCCGCTTCCAGAAGCACCAACTATAGGAATGAAAGATTGAGTTTGTACTGATGCTAACAATTCATTAACAAACTGTTCCCGACCAAAGAAAAAATCTGTATCTTCTTCTTTAAAAGCAGATAAACTTTGATAAGGAGACTCAGGTAATTTACCAGATAGTCCCCCTAAGTCTGACCAACTCGGCACCGATTCATCTGTATTTTGGCAGATAATAACCCAAGTTGCTAGTTACTCACGAGGGCGCAAGGCGCCCTCGTATCGCAGGGTACCCCAACCGTAATAAAATCCCCTCCAGAAGAGTAATTTGGAGGGGCATATGCGTTTAGGAAATAATTGCTATCTATGCTATCACCGATGACAAGAGTGAAAGCTATCGGGCATGAAGATGATATCCGTAGAGAGATGAGTGATGCAGAAATTATTACAACGGCTCTCGTGGCAGCAATATTTTTCTACGGTAATCATAGCAAAGCTTGTAGATACATGAGAGACCATAATCTAGTTCCACAAATGTTAGAAAAATCACGATTTAATCGGCGCCTACATAATCTATCAATGCTGATGAACGATTTATTCCATCAAATAGGAATGATACTTAAAGAAAGTAGTGATTGTACGGAGTATCTTTTAGACTCGTTTCCAGTTCCAATGTGTGATAATATTCGTATCTTCAATGTTAGGTTAATCAAATCGGAAGAATACAGAGGTTACATTGCATCTAAAAAGCGTTATTTTTATGGAGTGAGAGTACAGTTATTAACAACAAAAAGTGGTGTAAGAGTTGAATTTGTATTTTTACCTGGCAGTGCATCCGATGTTCGCGCGCTCTTCTGCTTTACCATTTAATTTGCCACCTGGAAGTCAGGTATACACAGACGCAGGGTATACAGATTACTTGAGTGAAGACGATATTAAGGAGTCAAGTCAAATTGAATTACAAGTAATGCGAAAACATAATTCCAAACGCAAAGATGAGCCTTGGAATCATTATATAAAGCAGTCTACCAGACATTACATTGAAACAGTGTTTAGCGCCATTACTTACGCATTTACAAAGTCAATTCACGCAGTAACTTATAAGGGTTTCATACTTAAACTCGAAGCGTTTATTATTGCATTCTCTCTCAAATCAGCTTTTATAGAATAAGCCACATATGTGACTTGAAGGCTACGAGCTTACTTACGTTGCAGGAGTTAGTTTAAGTTGTGGTTGTGCTATTCACATCCACCCAATTTGTTATGGGCGCCTGTACCGACTCCGCGTGCTTCGCACGCGGAGGAGGATAACCCGCAACTTGGGTTAATATAAGGATGAGCGAAAGTCTTTGAGTTGAGTTTCATTGCTAGGATATTTCAAAACAATTCTTAAAGCATCAAACAAAAGATTAGATGATGCGTATAGCTTTGCTTGTCCCAAAATATCGCGCGCACGTTCCAGTTGACTTTTTAAACTCGGCTGTATTGGTGCAACTTGAATGTCTGAGGAAGCAAATAAATTATCAGATGGACGCAGCCTGCCCTCGAACGTAGTGAAGGGTTCAGTATGACATTGCAGATAGTTTTAAAACATCCTTTAAATATGAATAACGATCGTGAAATAGCAGGGTAGTACACTTGGTCGTCTACCAGATTTACTGCCTTTGCCACACCTTTAATTAAATCTGCTGCCTTTTCACCAATCATAATTATTAGTGCATTTGTATATACTGTAATAATCATTGGCATGATAGATTGCTGTATTCCCAATGCCGGAAAGCATGAGCAATTTGGCCAAATCGAAGGCGCCTCAATACTGCTCGGTTAAAAGATTTTCTCGGAATCGATCCCCCCTGCCCCCCTGACACGCGGCTACCGTGTATACACAAGTTTTGCTCATGTTACTTTTTTTCTTTTTCTTAACGTCCTTTGCGTCTTTGCGGTTATTTTTTAACGAACTGTCACGAATTTAGATCAAGTGGTTGTAGATGGATGGGTGCCAGGATTACTGAGTCTAGTTAAATCGTTGGACATTGAAAGCAGTAATATCGGTTTGACTGTGTTTATTAAGAATTGTTTCAGCGACCACCTTACCAATATAAGGACCAGCGGAGAGACCTGCATTACCCAGTCCGGTAGCAAGGTATAAGTTGTCAATATTAGGCACAGTTCCCAAAATAGGTAATTGATCCTGGGATATAGGACGTAAGCCAACTCGAATTTCTCGCAGTGATGCATCTTTGAGTTTAGGTGTCACCCGTAAAGCTTCACCTAGTACTTCGTGAACTCCTTCTACAGTAGTGTGTACATCAAATCCCACACTCTCTCTACTGGCGCCCACAACAACACGGTTATCAGGCCAAGACATCATATAACGATCACCAACCGTACTAATAATCGGTTTGTTAGTTGTATCTATGTTTGTGACATTTAGGTGAATAATTTGCCCCCGCAGTGGCGTAATCGGAATTTTTAGTCCCAACTGTTTCTCAAATTCTATTGACCACGCACCACCAGCAATCGCTACATTCTGCGCCAAAAAAGTATCACCATTAGCTACCACACCCTTTACCACGTGGTTTTGTATAATTAACTGCTCAACTCCAACGGGTTTAACAGTCAAATTATGTTGTTCTGCTGCAGTATAGAGAGCTTGAGTTATTAGGCTACCATCCACTTGTGCAGCCCGACTTACGTAAATAGCCCCTTTTGTTTTAGCTAAAGCTGGAAACATCTGTTGAGCTTCATCACTGGACAGCGAACGTACCTCGTTTGTTGTGGATAAAGAGCGCGCAAGATACCTTTGGTAGATACAACTTTTTAGTTCCTCAAACTTTTGAAAATCATCAGACTCAGCAGCCACTACGATTAAGCCATTATTAGCAAAAATACTTGAATCAGATTGTTTATCTAATTGCTTCATGAGTATGGGATAATACTCTAACGCTTCCACCGCAAAGTTAAACAGACTGTCATTGCCAAAACCAATAGCATTTGAGGCTGTAAAAGGGGAGACGATTCCTGCCCCAGCATGTGTAGCCAAACCCTCATCCCGTCGGTCAAACAACAGCGTTTTAACTCCTTGGCAAACAAGATGGTATGCCAATGATGCACCAGCTATCCCGCCACCTATAATGATAACATCGTACACTGTATTCATATGCTTAACGAAGAAAATTACTAAGATTATTTATACATTGACAACTGTTTAAATTATGGTCTTTGTATGTAAAATAATTTTCAAGCCTCCGCCGGAGTATTTTTTGAGGCTGAATCAAATTTATATGCAATTATGTTTCTGACTTGAAGCAGTGATATTCAAATGTGTAAAATTTACGCATTTGGAAAAGACGCGCGAAAAATATCAATCTTTATTGCGGTTGCCAAATTCTGCTCGCATGGTGTATGTAACCATTGGGCACAAAAGCAACAGCAACTGGCTCTACTGTGATACAAAATATACTTTAATCCCCGATTTAACAGGCGCCGCACCCGTTCATTTCTAGAATCCAAGGAAAAAATACACGTTTGCGTCATTATAGAAGCGCTTACAACATCGGAAAACATTATGTTACTCCAAAACAGGGCAAATATAGCGAAGCTGTCATGAAGTGCAAACTAAACCGTCTAGTTTAGTCTGCCAGTGGAAGGATAATATTGCCGGAACGGCAAACTTATGCTTTCAATCGGCATCGGCAAGCTTATGCTTCCACAAACAGAGAATAATGTGACTTAATGTGACTGGAACGATTACTTGGCATAAAATGACACCATATGCTTCCAATCGCGTTTCTGACAAATTATGGTTCAAACTCTCAAACCTTGGCGGAGTAGGAAATTACAAAAATAGTACTCTTGTTGACGACGTTTTTATCAGGGTTAGAGAGTATAAAATTCAACAACTTGCGGACAGCTAGATGCTTCCATTTTGCAGTTGTGGACAAATTATGCTGACTTATTAGGAATTATTAGCAAATAACTAACGTAGCAATAAGGTTCTCAGGCACTAAAGTCCAAGCTTACGCTTCCAGACCCTGGCAACTTTTGGGTCTGGTCATAGAGTAGGAGGCTGCAAACAATGCGGAATATTTACAATCAACCGATAAGTACGCATAAACCACCCGGAATGCAACTAAAATCACCTCCGTATCTTAGACTTCGAGGCGCCGTTAAGCGCAATATTTAAACAATATTCATTTACTTTTACTCTCTCCTTGATGTTTTGGGGTTATCTCTCCACGCTCCGAATGCAAGCCTGACTGATGTTTCAATCAAAAAAGCTGCTTCTGCATCAGTTGGTCTTCCTTGAGAATCTGCCCACTGAAGAGCGCATCTTCAAATACACAATCAGCTAAGGTTACGAAAACCCCTTTACTCACGGCGCCGCGAGCATTTAAATTTATCATCATTTTGTATTACATATACTACAATGCAATCATTGGGATAGGTTTTCGGAGCCGACGTGCTTTTATCACGGGCGCGTTTATAACGAAAGGCGCCCTTTTTGTGCGTGCCTTATCATTGGTTGAAGATAGAGGATACGAGTTTTAGGTTATAAATAAACTATTTTCTACTTGTGCTAGATAAAAATGCCTAACTGCTTTACGAAGCATTTGCAGTATCTGAGTCTATTGGCTGCCCTGATGTCCCATTTTTTCCTTGTTTTTTGTTATGGCGCCCTCTAAGGCTAAAAAGTTCCAAAGCTTCGGCAGCATTCACGGGGTCTGGAGAATAATCTAGTAAATCTGTTGGCGTTATTGTCTTATCCAAATCTTGTGCCAACTCATTTAAAGCATTGCATAACGAATTCAATGCCACTCCATCGAGGCGCGGCATCGTTTTGGCGTTTCTAAGAGCAGAAATAGCGTTTGGACCTACGTCTAATCTGCTGGCTAGGCTCACGCCCTTAATGTTGTACCTAGCCATAATTTCTTTCAGTCGCCACTTAATCAATGTAAAGCATATAGAATCAACTCCTTTTAATTTACTTGCAGTTGCCTGTTTAAACAAATGTCGCTCTCAAGTACATCTTATCCAATTACAAATATATAAATATTTTTTACAAATTTAAAAATATTTGTAAGAGACGTAGTAAAATTTAAATATAAATAGAAAGCGAGCGCATCCTTCTTGGCGGAACGGGCGCTCGCCTTCAATCTAGACCCAATAATATTAAGGTCAACACTATGATGACATATAAGCTGAGTAATATTTCAGTACATCCGAACTCAGAAGCTGGCAGCATATTACCCGTAGCACTTGTCTACAACTTTGATTACAGCCAATTTGCGCTTCCTGACCTACAAAGCAAAGCTAAATCTACTCTCGGTACCTTTTTAGGTTTTGTCCGTCAAACCTTTGACGGATTGCTAGAAGTCGGACGAGCATTGCAAGACTTATATTTTGACTGCTTGCGTGAATGCCCTGATGGGAAGAAAATATTTTCTTCTTGGCTTAAAAGTGACGATTTCGGAAGCTCCCGCTATATAGCAACCTCAGCGATGGAAATATGGGTTTGGTTTGAAAAGCTCTCTCCAAAAATACAACGTCTTGTGCGTCAGAATGTTCGGGCATTGGAGCGTATCAGCACTTCGCCAATTAACCAAAGTCAGCACCGACTTGATCAAAGAATTAGTACGCACAGGTAAGAAAACAGCACAACAAGTAAAGAAGAGTGGGGGAGAGGGAGAAAGGGAGAGTGGGGGAGTAATCGCGAAACAGAGCCTACAAAATGCTATAAGTCAACTAGATTCCCCCACACCTCCACTCTCCCACTCTTCCATTCCTCTTGCTCGTGGAGTAAGAGTAATAGTAACGTGCGATAAAATTTGGGCTGGTCATAGAGGCATTATCATGTCCCAGCAGTCTGATTCCTAAAAGGGTGTTACTAGATAACACAGTGGCTCAAGGGATGGAGGTCAAAAATTTATTTAAAGAAAACCAATTACAGCCAGAAACTAAACAAACTAATAATTCCATTGCTTCCAAGCAATTGTTCACGCTCGAACAAGTGGAAGAAAAAATAGCTTCTGCTTTAGCACAACGAGATAGAGAAAAAGCTCTTGAAGAGCAGGGGCGGTTTATAGAAATTCGCTCTGCAGCAATACAAGCAGCGAAACGCGAACTTATAGCAGCTGAACAATATGCTCAAAAAATGGCACAAGCAAAACAAGCATTGATAGAGCAACTCGCGGCTAAAGAAGAGGAACTACAATCAGTCCGCGCGCTACAAATCGAAAACCAAAAATTAGAACAACGAGTTGCTGAGTTAGAAAAAGCCTTGGAAGGCGCCTGTGCAAACAACTGGGGTAACACTTTTAACGCTCAAGCTGCGAAAGTAGTTAATTCAGACCTCGAAAAAACTATTGAACCACTAATGGCAAAGGTCGAGCGCTTACAAAATGTTGTTGAGTTTAAAGATAAAGAATTAACACCTACCGATGTCAATTACTCCGGCACGCTCACAATGCTGATATTATTGCCAGTAGGTGATTTGATTTTTTGGAAGTCTTTTAATGTAAATTAAAAACAAGATTCCCGGCAACTCTCGACCGCACGTCGGGAGGATGCGTTTGAGCGCAAAACGCTTACTTTTCAGTCAAAGCCCATACACCATTCCAATTTTCAGGTACTCCTCGCTGCGATAAAATTTCCAGACGTTGCAGATATAATTTAGCTGTTTTATCTGTGGGATTTACAGAAAGCATGTTTTCAAAGCTGTGACGTGCCTGAGCAAAGTCGGCGTATTTGTAATACTTTAGCGCTTCTTCAAAATCAGTTTGGGTTTTGATTTTGAGTTGACGGATTTCTTCAGCTTCTGCATCAAGTACTTCGTAAACTGCAATGGCTTCAGTTCGTCCTTTGACAATTACTCTGTCTAAAAACCGAATTTGATATTTATTTGAATTACTCATATTTTGTAGAGCTTGTTCGGATATTAACAGTGATACTCCATAAAATTTTGTTAGCCCTTCTAAACGCGCGGTAAGGTTAACGTTATCGGAAAAGGCATCTCCCTGCATTCGACTTTCTTCACCCACCATCCCTAACATCATATGTCCAACGTGAATTCCAATACCTACTTCGAGTGGTAAGTAGCCTTGTTGTTTGCGAGAAATGTTGTATTTTTGAACTTGATTTTGTTTTGCTACCCCGGCAGCAATTGCATCATCGGCGCCTTCGGGAAATACTGCCATCATCCCATCTCCTAAAAATTTGACGATGATACCGTAGTTACTGCGTATTTCTGGACTAACGCGCTTGAGATATGCGTTAACAAAGTTAAAATTATCTTGAGGTGTCATACCTTCAGAGATTGTAGTAAACGAGCGAATGTCACTAAACATTACTGCCATGACTTTGCTTACATGGTCGCCCAAGTTTACATCGGTAATTGACTCTTTACGTAAAAAACGCAAGTATTCGTGAGGTACAAATCGTCCGTAAGCTTTTAATAAAGACTCTAGCTGAGTATTCGCGCTTATCAACTCTGTTTCACGAATTTTAACCGTTTTCACCATATTGGTAAAAACACGTGCGAGTTTGCCTAACTCATCGCTGCGTTTGGCAACCTCATCTAATGCATCTGGTTGAAAAGCATCGCGTTCAACATCCGTTGCAGCAGATGTTACCCTATCCACCTGTTCAATATATGCTGCTTGTCGCATTATTTCAGCTTTGAAGAGAGCTTCTGCTTCTTGTCGCTTTAAAAAATTAATATAAGCTTGGGAATGATAACGGATACGGGCGATTAGTTCCATTTTATCTGGAAGTTTTACCAAGTAATCATTGGCGCCAAGCGAAAATGCTTTAGCTTTAATAACTGGTTCTTCTTTACTAGATAGAACAATTAAAGGAACATGACAGGTAGGGGAATCAAATGAACGAAGATATTGTACTAAAAGCAATCCATCCATTTGTGGCATTACAAGGTCTTGTAAAATAATGGTTGGTTTGCACTGTACCGCTGTTTTCAAAGCAAGTGTGGGGTCACTGCAATAATGAAATACTATATCTTGTTCGGGCGCCAGCATTCCTCTAATAGCTTCACCAATTATAGATTGGTCGTCGATTAATAAAACGGTTATTTGGTCAGTCATAAAATGTTAAATAATTATTTGAGTAAAGAAGAAGCAATATCATCTGGCGCCAATATTTCTATAGCAGCATTTAACTCCACAGCAGCTTTTGGCATTCCATATACTACGCAACTTGCTTTATCTTGGGTTATTGTGTGCCAACCTTGCTTACGTAAGGCGCCTAGTCCATCTGCTCCATCTTTACCCATTCCTGTAAGTAAAATAGCTGTTCCTTTACGCTTCCAGTTTTGAGCTAGACTTTTAAAAAATACGTCAACTGATGGACGATAAGGATATTTAATCGGGTCTTTGGTGTAACTAAGTGTTAAATCTGGCTTTAAATATAAATGGTCGTTGGTTCCAGCGACTAAAACGGTTCCTTTTTGTAATGAGTCGCCTGTAACTGCTAATCTAATTGGTAATTTACTTTGCTGGTTTAACCACTCAACAAGTCCACTAGAAAACTGAGCATCTACATGCTGGACAATGGCAATTGCGGCGTTAAAATTTGCAGGTAATTTTGATAAAATATCAGCTAATGCTTTGGGTCCCCCCGTTGATGAGCCAATTGCGATTAAAGGTACTTGGTTAGAAGCTGGAGTAGATAATTTTATTTTTGTGCCTGGAGACTTTTTTAGCAGTTTACTAATTCTAGATATTTTAGATAAGAGCTTATTTGCCGTAATCGCAGCATCTTTACCAAATAGAACAGGGGTATCTACTGCATCCAGGGCGCCGTATCCCATTGCTTCATAGACTTTAGTTACGTTTTTGTCGGTACTGGCAGTAACTACAAAAATTGCACAGGGAGAGTTTTGCATTATCTGGCGAGTTGCTTCTACCCCATCCATTACGGGCATTAATAAATCCATTAAGATTAAGTCGGGGGTATTTTGCGCGCATTTTGTAACAGCTTCTGCTCCATCGCGCGCTACCCAAACTACTTGATATTCTGGTACTGTTTGTAATACCTGTCGTAGTGCTGTGACTGCAATTGTTAAGTCGTTAACGATAGCGATTTTCATTTTTTTTGACCTCAACGACCGATTAAATTAACTACAGCTTCTATTAGGGTGTCATCATGAAAACTACTTTTTGTCAAGTAATAATCGGCGCCTGCTTCTAACCCTTGAATGCGGTCTTCTTGGCGGTCGCGGTAGGACATAATGATGACAGGAAGCGAGTGTAAACGGGAATGGCTCTTAATATGCTGAACTAGTTCAATGCCATTCATACGTGGCATATCAATATCGCTGATTACCAAATTATAGTGATTTGCACGAACTGCATTCCATCCTTCCATCCCATTGACAGCAATATCTACACTGTAACCACGATTTTCTAATAGCTTACGCTCCATTTCCCGAACCGTTATTGAGTCATCGACAACTAAAATTTTCTTACGCTGATTAATTACTTCTTCTACACCTTCTGAACCAACTTTAGAAATTCGTCCAGCGTTAAGAATAGCATCAATTGTCCGCACCATATCAGAGACATCGACAATCAAAACAGGTGAACCATCTTCTAATAAAGATGTAGCGCTAATATCACGCACTTTACCCAAGCGAGGGTCGAGGGGTCTTACAACTAAATCGCGTTCACCAAGAAATTTATCTACTACTAATCCATATATATTAGACTGGTCACTAACTACAACTACTGACATAGGGCCAGTTTTTGGCTCTGTTTGGGGTAACTCTAACACCTGCTCGGCAGCAATTAACCCGATATTTTGTTGATTCATGGTAAAATACTGTCGATTCTCTACATCACAAATAGACTCTTCATCGACAGTAATAATTTGCTCAATTCTGGCTAAAGGTACCGCATAAGGTCTTCCAGAAATTTCTACCAACAGCGTTCGCACAACCGACAGTGTTAATGGCAGTTGAAAATGAAAGCTCATTCCAGAACCTGGTTGAGAAACCGCACGTACCGTTCCTCCAACTTCTTGTGCCATACTTTTGGCAATATCTAAACCCACACCACGTCCAGAAATTTCCGTTACCTGTTTGGCAGTTGAAAACCCAGGTAAAAATATAAACTCCATCAGTTCTGCATCCGAAAGTTGAGCCGCCATTTCTCTTGTTGCCAGGTTTTTATTAATTACCTTTTGCCGCAGCTGCTCTAAGTCCATGCCTCGCCCATCATCAGATATACTAATAGCTAACATCCCGCCACGATGAAATGCTTCTAAGCGAATAGTTCCTTCAGGAGGTTTACCTTTTTCTATTCTTTCCGAGGGCATTTCAATACCGTGGTCGGTAGCATTCCGCAATATGTGGGTTAAAGGAGCTTCCAACTTTTTAAGAATATCTCGGTCAACCGATGTTGCTTTACCGACAATATCTAACTTGACTTGTTTATTTAACTTCCGTGCTAAATCGCGAATCATTCTAGGAAAACCTTGAACACCATCAGCAAACGGACGCATGTTAGAAGTAATTACTTCTCGATACAGACGGTCGGATAAATTAGCAGTTCGTTGAGCATAAAGTTCAAGTTCGTTTAAGCGGTCACTTAATAAATCAACACATGCTTGTTCTTTGTGTCGTGCTTCTTCTAAGTATTGTTTTACATCAAGAGTATTATTACCTCGGTCAAAAGCATCCTGTAATTGTTCTAACGTTCTCGATAAATCAACCAAGTTCCATTTTAAAGACATCATCGAGTCCGCATGAGGTTGTAACCAGTTTGCCTCAATTAATGATTCCCCAGCCAAACCCATGATACGGTTCAAATTTTCTGCACTTACCCGTACAACTCGGTCTTGTGCTGGTGTTTGTTCTGGTTGACCTCTCTCCAAACTTCTCTCCTGAGAAGACAGAGGCTTTGATTCTTTTTCTCCTAATTGCTCCACTTTTTCTCCCCCTTCCCTCGTAGGGAAGGGGGCTGGGGGGTTAGGTTCTACACTTATAGGCGCCTGTAAATTTGGATTTAAAATAGCTGCAACTGCTGATTGTACTCCTGCAAATGCTGCATGATTTTCTGCCAACCAGTTAGGTAATTCTTCGTTACTCGTGCTACTAATACCTTGCAATAAATCTATCCCTTGAAGGAGTATATCAACTTGTGCAGAACTTAATGTTATGGTTTTGTGTTGTGCTGCAACAAAGCAGTCTTCCATCACGTGAGCTAACCCAACCACTGTATCAAGGGTTACAATTCTGGCAGAACCTTTAATTGAATGAGCCGCCCGCATCAAGCTTTCCAACGCAGGCACCGATTGTGGATTGCCTTCCAATGCCAGCAAGCTGTCGTTCATTACACGAACTTGCGCTTCTACTTCCAAGCGAAATAAATCCACCATCGAACTGTCGGCAGTGATGGTATTTACAGGATTATTTACAGGATTATTTACAGGATTACTTACGGGAGTTATTGATATAATTTCTTGAATAGGTGCTGGTTGATTTGGGGAAGGCGCCTTGGTTTCTGATGTAACGATAATAGAAATCGCTTTTTGAGTAGTTCCCAGTTCCCAAGAATGTTCAGACATCCAGCGCTCATACTCTGGTTCTGTTGTACCCATACTTAATAGCAAATCACTGCCATGAAGCAAGACATCAATCTGTTCATCACCCAGTATCACAGTTTTGTTTTGAGCCGCAATTAAACACTCCTTCATAACTTGTGCTAAGTCAGCAGCTTTTTCTCTGCCAACTAGTCGCGCGCTTCCCCAAATTGAATGTACTGCTTGAGTTGCTCGTTCTAGGTGGGTAATGGAGGATGGTTGTTTATTAAGTGCTGTTAGAGATTCTTTCAGGATTGATACCTGAGTTTCCATCTCTTTATGAAATAAATCAAATAAGTTGTAATCATTCATAACTTTCCCCTCTTCCTTTGTGCCCTACCCTGCGGGAAATCCTTCGGATTATGTGACCTTTGTGGTTTATTCCTTTGATGAACCACAAAGGCACGAAGGACACAAAGAGGGAATTCACGGCGGTTTTTTTTATTATATGTCTATTTTTATACTTTACAAACATCTTTTAAGAAGGCGCCAAACCCCTCCAAATTTTCTAAGGTGCCCGTCGTGTCTCTGTGGTAAATATAAACCCTACAAAATTTTGTGATTGAGGGTGTAAAACAATAACTCAGAGTCTAAATAGTTAACTTTTGCATCTTGCCAGTTGATAATTCCTTGGGTGTAAGCTTCGGCAGCTTTAGTAATGACAACAGGCACATCTCGTAACTCCTGATGGTGAAAACGATAAATACCATAGACTTCATCAACGGGAAACACCCATTTATCATCTTGGTGTCCTGCTACCATCATTCGTTGTGCATTTACAGCTTTGTTTGAAGAATTCTCTTTTTCTTCAGTTGCTTCTAAGTTGAGCAGATGGTGCAGCGAAGCGCAAAGCAAAGTTTCTCCACGAATATTTACTAGTCCCAAGAATAATGAATTACTGCGGTGAGGCAGGGGTTGAATGACACAGGGGTGTGTGACTTCCTGCAATATTTTGGCACTCAAAGCTAACTGCTCATTGCCGAGACGAAAAATCATTACGGAAATAGCGGATGCTGTTTTAATAACGGCTTCATTGCTTTGCGTTTCTTCGTCAACGGGTGTTTCTGCTAATACATTAATCCACTCTTCTACGTAATTATGCGGTGGTATACGTTCGAGCAAACTGTCTCCAACTGCAGCAAAAACTGGACAGTCGTGGCAATGAATGACTGTTTTTAGTTCACCACAGGAGCGGTCGCCCATGACACCAATTTTATTCCAGCAGTCATTTAAGACGGGGTGGTCAATTATAGAATCTGAAATCGCCGAGTCACTTAACATATATATTTATAGTTAATTAGAAGAAATTGATTTGCGTAAGCCTCGCGCGGCATCATCTAATTGTTCTAAGGCGTTATTTGTTTCACGCAATGCATCAACGGTTTGCTCGGAAGCTTGACTTAATTGTTCCATTGCTTCGCTAATGTGCTGGGCGCCTTCGGATTGTTCTTCCATGCTTTGGCTGACTTGCTCAAACTGGGGAGGTAAACTCTGTACTTGACTAATTACTTCGCCAACTTGGAAACTAATTTTACTGACTCGCTCAACACTATCATTCACAGATTTGTTGAATTTATCCATTTCCATTACACCGACTGTAACCGCAGATTGCATGTCTTTGACAATTTGTTCAATTTCTAGTGTTGCAACAGCCGTTTGATTGGCAAGGCGCCTAATTTCACGAGCAACAACGGCAAAACCTGCACCATACTCACCTGCTTTTTCTGCTTCAATCGCGGCATTGAGTGATAAAATACTTGTCTGGTCTGCAACTTTGGTAATCGTTACCACAACGTTATTAATATTGTTAGCTTTATTATTCATTACTCCCAACTTGGAAGAAATAGAAGTAGTAGCTTCGGTCAATTGCCGCATTACAATTTCCATCTTGGCAAGTTCATCCTGACTATAGTTTGCTTTATTCGCTGTTGCAGTTGCCATTCTGCCGACTTCATCCATTGTTTTTACTAAGTCTCTAGAAGTTGCCGCAATTTCGAGAGCGGTTGCTGTTACTTCATTGGTGGAAGCAACTTGTTCGGCAACGGTAGCTTCTAGTTCTTTACCTGATGCTGCAATTTGTGTGGCAGAGGTTGTAATTTGAACGACAGACTTTTGAATGCGTCGAGTCAAAGCTTTGCTAATAAACTGTCCAAGGATAATTGCCAGCGCAGGTCCAATTAGCATTGCCGCAACCGACCAAAACCTTGACTGGTTAATATCTCTTTCTGCGTCTTTTTCTGCACCTGTAGCAGTGTTTTCGTTAACTTTTAAACTGTCTAATATGGAGCTAGTTGCTGCTTCAAACGTGACACGATTATTTTTAGCGCGAGTGCGGAGTTGGTCTAAGGCATTAACTGCTTTTTTCACAGTTGCCATTTCTGGAGAAGCTGCCTTGTTTTGTTGCAAAAGTTGTACTTCAAGAGCGTAGGGGTTTGGAATTTCTAAGCTATCAAATTGTTGATTTAGCTTCAGAAATTCTTCGTGGTCGTTTTTCCATTTGTTCCAATTGTCTTGGAGCTTTTTATAGATTCTATCTTCTTCGGGGGTACGGGGAGTTGTTTCGTATTGCTTAAAACCTTCGTCAATTTGCTCCCAGGCATTTTTAATTCGAGTTAATTCTGCTTGTCGTTCTTGTGGAGTTAATCCTGGAACTAATAGAAATCTTTCTGATGATTCTATTTGGGTTTGTCCTTCGTTGACTTTCCATAAGCCAACTAAGCTTGGCAAACTATTATTACTTAATGTGTCAATGTTTCCGCTCAAACTGAAGGTTGTACCTAAGCCGATTAGTGATACTATGAGAACTAATACTCCCATAGACATGAAGGCGCTCATGATACGACCTTGTAAGGTTTGGTCTTTAAATACGTTTGTCACCATAATTGTTTACTTTAATAGGGAAGTTTGAGTTTATATTTAATTGTTGCCCTTTAAGTTATGAATTCTTTGCTTGAGAATAGAGGCGCCTGCTATATCTCCAAAATGTTCTTTCAATAATGCTAGGTGCATTAGTGCCTCGTAGTCATTAGGATTTAAATAGAGGGCTTTGCGGAAACTTTGTTCGGCTTGAATATAGTTGGCTTTTGCTTGGTATAGTGTGCCTAGTAAAGTGTGCGCTTCGGCGTTGGTAGAAGTTTCACGCTTCAAGTAGTCGTTACAATGGTTAATTGCAGCTTCCACATGTCCGGCATCTGCTAATTGTTTGGCTAGTTCGATTAAACTAGGTGCGTTATTAGAAGCAGTTACAGGAGAAGAGAGTATTTTTTCTGGCTTTTGACGCGGTTTTGTGAAAGTGGGCGCCGTTTTCACTTCAGGAGACTGTGATTTTACTGCCGAGCTTTTTCGGTAGGCAAAGGTAGAAGATTGACGAACCGATGTAAAAAGGTTGCTAGGAGTTTTTGCGGTTTCGGCGGCGCCAACAAAGAGTAACCCAGAAGGCTGCAACAAGCGATGAAGAATATTGAACACTTGTGTGCAGGCAGGAGGTTCTAAATAAATTAACAAATTGCGGCAAAAGATAATGTCATATTTGGCTGGCGCCGTTTTAAAGGTATCCAAAAGATTACCTTGACGAAAATTGACTAAATTCCGCACCTCGTCACAAACTTCATATCCCTCCTTAATTTGCCGGAAATAGCGGTGACGGTCAACAAATTCTTGACCTCGAAATGAATTTTTACCATAAATTGCGCGTTGTGCTTTAGAAATTGCTTGTTTACTAATATCAATAGCATCAATACCAAACTGGGAAGTAGTTAATCCGGCTTCGATTAAAGCAATGGCAATTGAGTAAGGCTCTTCACCAGTAGAACAAGGTACACTTAGCAAGCGAAGTATAGCATGATTAGGTTTAGCTAGCCACTCTTTGGCAACCATCTGCAGAAAATCAAAAGATTTGCGGTCACGAAAAAAATAGGTTTCGGGAACGACAATTTGTTCAACTAGTTCCGAAAATTCTTCTTGAGAAGTTTGTAAAAGCTGGAGATAAGCTTTTAAATCAGTTATACCACAAATCAAGCGTCGATTTTCTACTGCTTTGGTAATTTTACTATCACCAATAATCTTAAAATCAACACCAATTTTTTTGCTCAGTAAACTTTCAATAGCTGTTAGGGACATGCGCGGTTAGCCCTCCAGATTTTAAAAGATTTATTTTTCGCAAATTAGTAAATAGTTCTTCTAAATTTATATGTTGAATCATACCTTTTTCATCCATAATCATTTCGCCTAAGTAGGAAGCCTCGTTAGTTTTAATACCCGATGTTAAAAAATCGCTGGCTGACTTCTTCACCGTTTTGATGACTCGTTCTGCCATCAAACCGACGTATTGCAATGTATTATCTTCCTGACAAGGATAACTCACGATAAATACCCTTGTACTGAGGTTAGCTCGACTCGGTGTCCCTCGAACTAAATGACACAAATCAATAACAGGGACAATGGCGCCACGGTAGTTAAACAAACCAGCAACATAATTCGGTACATGATGAACTTCGCGATAAGAGACTCTAGGAATGACCTCCACGACCCGCGAACTCTCAATTGCATACAAATTATTTCCAATATAGAAAAGTAACATTAACATATATTTATTTCATGTAAAGATTATCTGACCCTCTCTCTGTGCCCTCTACACATCTGTGGTGAAAACTACACAGCCGCATATTTATCCAACTGGAAAAACGCCATCAAATCCTCCAAAGAAGTATCCTCATCCGTAGGGGTACTAGACTCAACCTCTTGAACAGTCTCAGCATTTAAATACCGAAAAGTCTCATTAACTAAAACAGGAATAGCTTCTGAAGGGAATCTCGCAATTTCATTACGAAAACGCATCAACCGTGACTTCGCAAAATTCACCTGGAAACGCGCGCGCTTGACAAGACGTTGCCGAATATTCTCAGCAAGCGACCGATTATCCACAGCTAAATTCTTAATACTTTGATTCTTAATTAAACTTATAACATCCGGATTCTCTTCCAGAAAAAGCAGACTACCCTCCTGATTATAAATATCTATTCCCTCCATACCTAACGAGTTAATATCAGCAAGCGCAATAATTAAAGCCACAAGCGATAAATCTTTATTTTCATATATAGCAGGCTGATAAATACTTTGGTCAGATGGGTCGTAATGGCAAACAGTAGCATCAATAGCATTTTTAATAATAGATATATCCGCGTCACTAAACACAGCATCTTCCAAACCATGCTCTTTTAGCTGTTGATTTAAGTTTTTAATATAATTAGATAACTTCTCAAACGTTAAACTTTCACTGACTCCAGATTCCCGGCGCCTGGTAGTATGAATATCAGTTTGGGGCACAAAAACCTGAATCATATCATGAGCAATAGCACAAAGGTCTAACAATAGACGCATTCGTGTAATATCATCGATATTACAGTACTGAAGTACTGTGTTACTGATGTCGTTGGCTCGGCGCCGTACACTATTTATATGCGCGCGGTTGTGATAGTAAAGCTGATTTTGGGCAATTTGGCTGTCAAACTCTAATAATACAAAGGTTTCTATCTGAGTCACCACTTTTGTAAAAGTGCTAGGCAAGTCAGGTAATGTTACCAAATCATGTAGGGTCAACGTCTAAACTCCTTGTGCGCTATTGTTTGTCCTATTGTTCCCATATCCAGCCCAATAATCACATTTAAGTGTAAAATTTTTTGAATATTTAAAGGTGGCTTAAGCTAAATAAGGTAATAACCCTGAATTTTCGCACCATACTTGTGGTATACAAGGCGTGAGTTCCAGCATTTAGTCCGTGTCAGGCTTGAGACAGAAGCAATCTCATTGATTTTAGAAAGATGCGAGACAGGAGAATGGGAATTATTATCTAGTGAAGTCATTGATGTGGAATTAGCACAAATTACTGACCCCGAACGGAAGCAAGGTATTGAAATTCTGACTTCTATTGCGAAATCTAAAGTAGAATTAAATGAAACTATTCAAAACCGTGCTATCTCTTTACAAAAATTTGGAATTAAATTTTTCGATTCATTACATATTGCTTGTGCAGAAGCTGGCAAGGCAAACGTAATGCTAACAGTCGATTATCGCTTGTTGCGAAAAACAGAGAATCACTCTCAAGAGTTTACTATTTTAGTCGCTAATCCAGTTACTTGGTTAATGGAGATTTCCTAATGAATACTAATCGAATGAGTCCATTAGAAATTAGAAAAAAAGGTTTAGAAGCTTTGGCTCAAGCCCTTGGTCCTGTTGGGATGGTACGTTTTTTACAGCAGTTTGGTAGTAATAAAGGAGATTATACTTCAGAACGTGAGAAATTACTAGAAGGAATCACGATGGATGATATTTTGGCGCAGGTTCAACAAAATCGGGAAAAAAGACAATCTGATACTTAGTGTAATATATACAGCCATATTAAGTAATTCGTGAAAATTCAGAATCTCAGTTTTTAAGAAACTGGGATTTTTTATTTTTTTATATTCACTACGTTAACAAGCGAGTAAAACCTAACCTTCCAACAGAGTTCCCTTGTAGGGAAGGTGGCAGTACATTTGCTCACCTCTCCTTGTAGGTTCCGGGGTTGGGGGAGAGGTTTTTAACGACTGTGAAAAGTCAAGTGTTAGTTTACCGAGAATTTTGGGATTAATAAAAATACTTATAAAAACAAATATTGGCAACGGATACAACGGATGTAACGGATGGTCTATCTGTTTATTAGTTACCAACCTATTAAAAGGCTACTCACAGGAGCAAATCTGTGCTTAAGTTCGGTAAAGAAAAATCTAAAAACCTCGAAAAACAAATTAAAAAGCAGCGTATCAGGACGCCAACGGTGCTGCAAATGGAAGAAGTAGAGTGTGGCGCCGCAGCGTTGGGTATTATTTTAAGTTACTATGGTCGCTTCGTACCTTTGGCGGAGTTGCGTACTGAGTGTGGGGTATCGCGCGATGGTAGTCAACCTGCGAGTATTGTCAAAGCTGCGAGAAACTATGGACTGCGTGCGAAAGCGTTTAAAAAACAGACTGCACAGCTTTCTCAAATGCGCTTACCTGTGATTGTCTTTTGGAATTTTAACCATTTGTTGGTAGTTGAGGGGTTTGATAAAGACAAGGTTTACTTGAATGACCCTGCGACGGGACCACGTGCTGTTTCATTGCAGGAGTTTGAGCAGTCATATATCGGTATTGTTTTGGTGATGGAACCCGAAGCGGGGTTTAAGAAGGGTGGACGTAAACCCAGTGTTTTGATGTCGCTGCTGGAACGGTTGAATGGGTCAGTTGGCGCCGTAGTATTGAGTGTAATGATAGGCTTTTTGCTTGTTTTGCCTGGAATGGCGTTACCTGTATTTAACCAGGTGTTTGTAGACCAAATATTAGTAGAGAGAAGGTCAGATTGGTTACGTCCCCTTTTATTAGGGATGTCAGGAACAGCAGCAGTTCAGGGATTCTTATTTTTTCTACAGCGACGTTATTTAAGGCAGTTACAGGTTAAATTAGCTGCGAGTATGTCAAGTCGTTTTTTGTGGCATATGCTTCAGTTACCCGTCAGCTTTTATACACAGCGTTTTCCTGGTGAAATTAGTAGTCGCTTGAAACTTAATGATAAAGTCGCGCAGGTTTTATCTGGTTCAATGGCGAATACGTTTATTAATTTAATAATGGCAGCCTTTTATGGGTTAGTAATGTTTGCCTATAATTGGATGCTTACAACTATAGGTGTATTATTTGCTGTTTTAAATATGTTGATACTCCAATGGGTTGAACGTTGGCGTGAAGATAACTTCATGCAGTCAGATAAAGATTGGGGTAAAGCTGAAGGTGTAGCAATTGCAGGTATTCAGAGCATTGAGACATTAAAAGCATCGGCATTAGAATCAGATATGTTTGCTCGGTGGGCTGGTTACATATCTAAAAGTTGGAACGCTTTCACAGAGATTGCAGTTATAAATGAAATGTTGTTCGTACTGCCCATACTGCTAACGGGTTTAACGACGATGCTGATTTTCGCAGTCGGTGGTTGGCAAGTAATGGACGGGAAAATGACCATTGGAATGCTAATCGCATTTCAAAGCTTAATGACAAGTTTTCAAGAACCCGTCAACCAGTTAATGGGATTCGGCGCCATGTTACAAACATTAAGTGGTAATTTAATGCGGTTAGACGACGTATTAGCAAACAGTACCGATTCACAGTTAGGAGTTAAGAGTGAGGAGTTAGGAGTTAAGAGTGACCTTGTTCGTTTCCAGGGACATATCGAACTGCGAAACATCACATTTGGTTATGCGAAAGTTAGCCAACCTTTAGTAGAAAACTTTAGCTGTGTAATTAAACCAGGACAGCGAATAGCATTTGTAGGTGGTAGTGGTTCCGGTAAATCTACAATTGCCAAATTGGTTGCAGGGTTATATGAACCTTGGTCAGGAGATATATTATTTGATGGTAGAAGGCGCCAGGATATTCCCCGTGCTGTGTTAGTAAATTCTATCTCTACAGTAGAACAGGAAATATTCTTGTTTGCTGGAACAGTGCGAGATAACTTAACATTGTGGGATTCAAGTATTCCAGATTCACAAATTCGTCGTGCTTGTGTTGATGCCCGTATTCAAGATGTAATTTTAGCACTACCAGGTGGATATAGCGGCTCACTATTAGAAGGTGGCGCCAATTTAAGTGGAGGACAACGACAACGGTTAGAAATTGCCCGGTCATTGATAAATAACCCTAGTATTTTGATATTAGATGAAGCAACCAGTGCATTAGATGGAGAAACCGAGCAAATTATTTACGATAACTTGCGCTCTAGAGGATGCAGTTGCCTAATTGTCGCACACCGTCTTAGCAGTATTCGCGATTGCGATGAAATTATTGTGCTGGATAAAGGAATAGTAGTGCAGCGAGGAACACACGAAGAATTAATGCTTCAGGGTGGTTTTTACGCGGAACTTGTTCGTGGTGAGGAAGAAGCCGAAGATGAATGATAAATGGTCTAACTTATAAAACAGCCCTCTAAGGAAATAAACCTAAGCGAATCCATAGCTGCCGTGCCATTATTTGCTGCTGGGTATTTATACTTAAACAATCAATAGTCGCTCTACCAACGGCAGTGGCGCCAATAATTCTGCCAGACGTTACATCTACTTGAAAATGATTATCCCATTGGTCTTGCCTTGGATGAAACAAGCGAGCTTCGGCGCCAGTATCAGGGTCAACTCCATTTATACGATTACTTTTACGGAGATTACATGAACGACAAGACAGCGCTAAGTTATTTAAAGATTCTGCACCTTGCTTGCTAATAGGTCTAATATGTTCAACCTCAAATGGAAAGTTAAATACAATTTCGCTCGTCGCGACAATATTCGCAGCAGTGATTTGCCCTGTCAGCAACCGATGTATAATTTGGATTCATTCGCTTTGTTGTTGCATCAAAAATACTGTTCTGTTAGTTGCTGCATTTAATTCAGCTTCCACTAAACTATCTAATTCTGCTTGCAATTCTTCAGGTAGCGACTCTCCCTTATCACGTGCTTCTCTCCATAATTCCATCAATTGAGACAAGCGTTTTTGTTGCTCAATGTTAAAAAACTGGTCTGGACGAAAACTTTGAAGCAACAACACTCCATTAAATTCAGTTTCTCCTAATTGAGTAGTTAAAGCATCCAAAGCTTGACCAGCAGTTTTACCTACAGATTGCTTATTACCTGCAACCGCACGGTAATATCTCTTACCGCTCTCATCCTGTATTGGTTGTATTGCTACTGTGGTCATGTTTCCACCCAAGAGTTAACTTTGTTTTGATTATATAACAAGCTATTCAATCATTGGTGTTAGTTTACTAGGCTTTTTGGGAAGAATGACACTATGTATAAAAACTAATAACTTACAGCCAATATATTAAACAGATAGCCTATCCGTTACATCCGTTATATCCGTTGCCAATTTTACCTTAACCTAAACATGACCATTAAATCTAACACCCTAAATTCTTTTAAAGTTATCGCCGAAAATGAAGTCTTACTATTAGATGACCCGGAAAGCGTATGGGTAATTGAATCCGGTTCAATGACCGTATACGCAGGAAAAATAGAAGATGCAGTATTACAAAGCGGGCGCCGATTTTTGTTTGCAGTAGAAACTGGGGAAGGGTTATTTGGAATTGGGTCAGGTTCCATATGTATTTTGGCTGTCGCAACAAAGGAAACTCGCTTACTAAGATTAAATTTGCAGGACTTAGATGAAGGCGCCACCCAAGCAAATGTTCATTTAATAGCAAGTTGGTTTGAGCGTTTGAGTTCAGTATTTGAGTTGACTACTATTCCTTTATCGGCGCCAGAAATTTCGAGTCAAATGCCGTGGGTGACTCAGCGTGTTGTTCTCAAGAATTTTCATGACACCTTTATTTCGAGTTTGCAGGAGCTTGAACAGTCTACACAACAAGAAAATTTGGTGCAGTTTCAAGCGCGCGAACGTTTGAATCAGGAGATGACGACACAGGCAGTTGCTGAGTTTGTTTCGTTGTTGGGAGTGCAGCATAGCGCAATTGCAGCAAGTAGTGACCCGTTACTTGCTGCTGCTGGCGCCGTTGGACGAGCGATGGATATACCTGTTTGTCCACCTGCTAAGTCGGAGGATATGAAGCGCGTTAAAGACCCGTTGGATGCTATTGCCCGTGCTTCGCGGATGCGGATTCGTCGGGTGATATTAAGTGAGCGTTGGTTCAGGAGTGATTGTGGGCCATTACTTGCTTATTTGCAGGGAGACCAGGCGCCTGTAGCGTTGTTACCTGTTGATAATAAATATTATGAGATTTATAATCCTGCTACTCAACGAAGAATTAAGGTAAATGACAAGACGGCTAAATTGTTGGCGCCGACTGCATATATGTTTTATCCCCCGTTCCCAGATACTAAGTTGGATTTACTGACTTTATTTAAGTATTCGATGCGAGGTGGATGGGAGGCTATACGGTCACTATTTTTCATCGGGATACCTGGGGTTGCAATTGGGATGATTGTGCCGCAAGCTACAGGGGTGCTGATTGATACTGCGATTCCTGACGCTGACCGTGGTTTGTTGCTGCAATTAACGCTTGGTTTGCTGGCTGCGACTTTTGGTACTACTTTATTTCGATTGACACAAGGTTTGGCTTTGGCACGGTTAGAGTGTTACTCGGTGTTTAATTTGCAAGCTGGTGTTTGGGATAGGTTACTAAAGTTGCCTTTGACTTTTTTCCGCGATCATTCATCGGGGGAAGTGTTATCGCGCGTTTCTGCTATCAATCAAATTCGGAATAAGTTGGGTGGTGAAAAGCTTGATATTTTATTTAGTAGCTTTTTTGCGTTGTTTAACTTAGTGTTGTTGTTTGTTTACAGCGCGCAGTTAGCAATTGTTGCTGTGGCAGTTATTGTTATGACTACTTTGGTGACTAATGTTGCTGGATATTTTAAGAGTCAGAAAGCGTTTTTATTGGAAGAACTTGATGGTGAGATTTCGGGAATGACCATCGAGATGATTGGGGGTATATCAAAGCTTCGCACTACCGCATCTGAAAAGCGCGCGTTTGCTCATTGGGCAAAGTATTACCAAAAGCAACTCAAGTTGATGCAAGGAACTCAGCAAATTGAAGATTGGATAGCGACGTTTAATTTACTGCAATCGAGTCTCACGTCTATTATCACTTTTATGATTGCTTCAAGTTTATTAACTACCTCAGAAACGGGAAGTGGTTTATCGACTGGGACGTTTTTGGCTTTTAATGCGGCGTTTGCTAGTTTTATTGGTGGGGTGACTAGTTTAAGTAATAATTTGGTTGATTTGTTAGATATACGCGCGCTGTGGGAACATGCGAAACCAATTTTGGAAACGGCGCCGGAGATTGATATAAATAAGGCTGACCCTGGACGGCTTTCTGGGTACGTTAAGTTAGACCATGTGACTTTTCGTTATCGTGAAGATGGACCGCTAAATTTGGATGATGTGACGATTGAGGCAAAACCAGGAGAGTTTATTGCTTTGGTGGGACCAAGTGGTAGTGGGAAGTCTACAATTTTTAGGATGTTGTTGGGGTTTGATGTTCCTGAACAAGGTGCGATGTACTATGATGGGCAGGATTTAGCTAGTTTAGATGTGTCTGCTGTTAGGCGCCAGTTAGGGGTCGTGTTACAGAATGGGCGGATTAATAGTGAAACGGTTTTTGAAAATATTAGCGGTGGCGCCTTAATTAGTATGGAGGAAGCTTGGGATGCTGCAAGAATGGCGGGGTTTGCTGCTGATGTGGAAAATATGCCGATGGGAATGCATACGGTGATTTCGGAAGGGGGGATGAATTTGTCGGGGGGACAAAGACAGCGGTTGTTAATTGCACGCGCGTTGGTATTGAAGCCAAGAATTATTTTATTTGATGAGGCGACGAGCGCGTTGGATAATAAGACGCAGGCGATGGTGAGTGAGAGTATGGAACGGTTAAAGGTAACAAGGATTGCAATTGCTCACCGTTTGAGTACGATTCGCAATGCTGACCGTATTTATGTGATTGAAGCAGGTAGAGTTGTGCAGCAGGGGACATTTGAGGAATTAGCTAACCAAGAGGGATTGTTTGCTAAATTGATGGCAAAGCAAGGGAAAAAAAGTTCGGTTGGCGTTGGTGCGTAAAGCCTGTATTTTATGTCTATACTGCAAACGGGTAAAATATGAACTTATGTCATGCCCAGGTAGAAGCATCTAAAAGATTTGGTGTTTGTTAAAAGTAAAGTTCTAAGGCGTTCTTAGTATAGTATTTTAAAATTACTCTACTATTCCACCAGCCGCAAGCATAATTTACAATGTGGGTTAGAACAATTCGTAACCCACCATTATTATGTCAATTACACTAATGGTTCGTGTCATAAGTTTTGGAGAGTAGGCGCCAATTTTAATTTCTCTTTTTCTCTTCTCTGTGGACTCTGCGTCTCTGTGGTAAAGAGATATACCACCAAAATTAATGACACAAACCAATAGTGTTCCATATTATTAATTTTGGTAAGTTGTAGCATAGGAGTCCTGCCTGTGCTGTGATATAGTTTTTTACCACAGAGACACAGAGTACACGGAGAGAAGAATGAACCACAAAGCTTGCTTATCGTAGCAGTGAAGGGACACAAAGGACACAAAGGAAGAGGTCAGAAAAAAGAACACACCAAAACTTTTGACACGAATTAAGTGTGTTCCATGTTATTAATTTTGGAGAGTTGCTATAGATTTTGACCCAGCTACATAATGGATACACATCAACAAGCGTCTTTATTATTTTAAATTTTCAAGCCGTAATAACCATTGATTAAAATGTTGGCATTGTTGACGTATCGTTTCTAACCCTATATCAATGGCAATTAGAGAACCGTGTAATGGTTTTTCGTATCCGTCGCAACACTTGAGAATACGTTTTGATGGCGCCGTTATTGGATTATCGTTAATATGTTCAGGTGAAGGAAATGCTTCACGTTCTGCGGACAAAGTATTAACTACGCTGACATCGAACCATCTAGAAAAAGCTTGTGGTTGGCTATATAAAAGTCCTTCAAACTCATAAACTAGCAAATTAGGTATAAAATTTTGTTTTGCAATATCTTTTGCCATCTCAATTTCAAGATGTTCAGCTTTTTGGAATGGGTCAGTAGTTTTTGGTAAAGAATCGGCGCCTGGGAAATCTTTTGGTAAAGCGTATAAATCAAACATTGTTGTGACGAAAGCAGAAGTATCTTCAAGGCACTTACGATTTAATTGTGGTTTGATTTTGGCATAGCTAACTACACCACCTTTACTAGTTGAACTTGTTCTAACAAGAATTGGTTGAATAAATATATTTTTTTGTAGAAAAGGTTCGTAAAGTAGTTCTCTGACAAACGTTTCTTCGGTTTGTCCTTCTACAAAAACATGAATCCGTATCATCGCGAAGGTCTCCCCCCAACAATATTCTTTTTCCAAAGTTCTCCTAAACTATAATCTTCTAACCACTCCACTAAATCATGAGTCAGCAACCTGCGAAGCGACGATTTTCCTTGACAACGGTCTACGACAATAACATCCGAAGCGTCAAATTCGTTTAGTAATTCAACTGATTGGGTAGAAACAATTACTTGTTTAGATGTTGCACGCATCAATGATGCTAGTATTGTAATTGCATATGGATGTAAGCCTAATTCAGGTTCATCAACTAAAATTGTTTCAGGTTGAAGAATATCGGGTTGAAGAAACACAGTAGCTAAACACATAAACCGCAGTGTTCCATCTGAGAGAAGATATGCTTTAAATGGAATATCTTGACCTAGTTCAAACCATTCTAATTCGATAACATCTTGATTTTGTGGAGAAGGACGCAAGTAAAATTCTCCAAAAAAAGGAGCAACAAGTCGAATTGTTTTGACTATTTTCTGATAAGATGCTGGATAATTCTCACGTAATAAATATAAGAAAGATGCCAAATTACGCGCATCGGGACGAAGGTAAGCGTTGTCATTTATATTATGCGCTTGTTTAACATAAGCAGTATCACTGGTATCATGGAAATGATACACTCGCCATTGCGTAATTAAACTTACTATATGATTGCTAATGGCAGCTGGTACATTCTTACGAACAACTGTTTCAAAATGTCCTTTACCTAATTCTTCATTCGTTAGACCCCATCGCAAAGACTCTTTTGTAAACATTAGCCGATTATCTTGAGTTGGTTCAAGTGTTGCCATATAATAATTATCACCAAACCATAACTCAAATTTTAATTGTTCGGTTGTCTTACGTCCAAAATGTAGTAGTGCATCCGAACTGCCCTGACGACTAACAAAAACTTGTAAGTTCTCGTCAAACAACTGTTGAACCATACGGAAAAATCCGATAAAATTAGACTTTCCGGCGCCGTTACTACCAATAAGAACATTTAGTCTAGAAAGACTTAGGTTACAGTCAGCAATAGACTTAAAGCTTTTTATCACGATTCTTGACAATTGTTTATCGTTAATTTGGGTCATATAGGCTCTATTTTTTTCTCAATATACATTTTACTAAATTTTTATTACCCAAAATAACTTATTATAAGTAAATATTACTAAATTTACAATGCTATGCTGTAATGGCAAATGAAGGTTGATTAGCGTATCGCACGATACTTGCTGGCGCCGATTATTTCCGAAGATGTATCAATGTAGCCTAGTGCTTTAGTGCTAAAGATATGCTCAAATAAATAATCCGGTTACTTTGACAGTTTAATGAGGAACTCGGGAAAATCCAAGCAATTAAGAAGGAATAAACGATGGGGGCTGATTATCCAAAGTTAACCTTTAAATATGGGTGGGACGATAGAGATGATGAAGAAACCTTAATGAAGGGGTATAGAAGTGATGGCATCGTTGAGAGTCCAGAAGGAGAAGTATATCCAGTTTATTTCCGAGATCCAATTCGCTTACAACAAGATTTGGAAGCAGAAAAGGAATTGGGGTCTGCTTTCTTGGCTGAACCTGGGTTAATAATCTTACCTGAAGTTACCCGTGAAGCGATGGAGAATGCGGTTAGACAATTGTGGGAGCAAGGTTATTTTGAGTCTTTAAAACCTTTAAAACCAGAGGCAGAAGAAACTCAAGAAAAAACAAGGTCAATTTCTTAAATAATTCTAGGGCAAGCGCAACATTTTAAAGTGTTAATAGGCTCCCCAAACGCAAATTAATGTTACGATGTAAAAATTAATAATGATTATTTTTTCAACTGTATACACCCTTGTAAAAACGTTAATAGATATACTTTTATAAATAGTTTTATTGTTTTTTATTCAGTTGATCAAAATAAATTTTATACTAGTGCCCATCTATATTTTGGATAATAGGTGCATCAGTCTGTGGAATAATATTTGGCGCGACATTTCTATAAGCTTGTTCAAAATTTTGAATTGTCTGTGCTGTTTCTGGCAGTGCCCCACATTCTTGTAAGAGTAAAACATCATAACTACCACCAGTAAATGGACTGAGATCTTCCCGCCACTTCGACCTCGCAGTAGTGAAGCCTCCTCTCATATTCCAGGTTAATATATTAGCCATAAAGCTTTCCTCCGCTGCTGACATTTACTAAAACTATGGACTGCGAGATCATCTCCGACAGACTCTTGAAACCCACTTTCCGCACTTATAGACATCCAAAAATATAGCGAATGTCAAGTGAGCGCAATATATCAAATACATAATCGCGAACCCACCGTTTGGACTGCTGCCTTTCTACCATTTGTTTCTCCCCTTGGAATATGAATTTAATTTGCCTGGATATAAAATTTAAATACTAACACACAGACAATTACAGTTATTTCAGCATTGTCAGTATTACCAACCTTCAGGCATCTAGTTTAAATCTAGCAACTTGAGTAATAGTTCAGTATTTCTACTGAATTAACCAATTTAATATTTATTTTGTGGCTGTAAATTTACGGCAGAAGACATTTGAAAGGGCTTCGCTGCTCACTTCCCACTTATTAAACGCGGGTATCCCAAATCCGCATCTCATATTAGTTAAAATCGTAAGATTATTCTCTTAGTTACATCTGTCGTGCTTCTCAATGTATTTTATTAATTGACAATAAAAAAAGAAGAAAGCTAGACATCAGGCAAATTTGAGGAGATTTGTCTGCCCATCATTCCTGTAACTTGCTAATTACTATATGATTAGGTGATTGTGACGTAAAAGGTTCTTTATTGTGAGAGCCAAGCTTACTTTCAACTGTAAACCCATTGTACTTAAGCAACGCCTCAAGTTCTTGTGGAAAAAATAGGCGATATGGCACTTCTTGGATAATCTCTTTTTTCTGTTCGATTAACTGAAAAAACAGTTTTGCGTTATTAATCTGCTTGCTTAAATCAACTTCATTTTGGTAAGTTACTACAAATGTACCTTTCCCATCAGGGTCTGGATATGCAGACAATAATCCTCGGTCTTTTGAAAAATAGAATTCTAAGTTCTCTTGCCTACAGGAATTTTCCAAATCTATAATAAACCTGCCCTCTGGCTTTAAATGTTTCCGAATACAACTAAAACAATCTTCAATTGCTTTTATATCTAACAAATGACCGAGTGAGTTAAAAGGAAATATAATTAAGGAAAATTTATTACCTAAATCAAAGTTCCTAACATCAGCTTTTACCCATTCTGCTTGAGAACATTTTTCCCTAGCTTCCGACAGCATTGAATCTAAAATATCAATTCCCGTCACTAGTTTACCTGTTTGTGCAAGGGGAATGGAAATTCTTCCACTACCACAGCATAGCTCCAAAACGGAATCACCATACTGATTCGCCATATCAATCCAAAAAGGAATGTCAAAACTTAAAGAATCGGGTGAAAAATAATTATTTTCATAAATTAGTTTGTAATGCCTTGCATCATAATAAATAGACTTTAGGCTGGAAAGATTATTAATACTGTCATCATGTAACTCATTCTTTAAGCAAGAAACTGTTGGAGCAATCTGTTTTTCTAAGTTATTATTCATGTTCATTTCTGTCCCTTTTAATAACAATAATTAACTTCTTAAGCCTATTATCAAGACAATTTTAAAAGCTTTCGTCAGATCAGATATCTGATTCAAAAATTTAAGTACAAACTTAGAGGAATTGATACTATTTAAACAAAATTGTCAGTACAATTAACCTTCACATACATATCTAGTTTAAACCTGAAAAATTACGTATTAGTTCAGTAAAAATACTGAACTAAACAATTTTATATTTATTTTGTCATAGTATATTTACGGTAAAATAAATATGTTAATCGGCGCACGTTTATATGCTAATACGTTCATCGCCATGATTCTAGTTTACCTCTCATTTGATTTTTTTACTTGGTATTCAAGACGGTTAGGCGTTCTTCAATATTCCTAACAACATCAACTACGTTCAGACTTGTACCACCAGGAGTGTTGAAGTCTATTGAAAGTCGAATTATAAGGCGGTATTATCTCTCGGCAGAACTTAATTTTTAACTTAGCTTAAATGCTGAAAGTTGAGTTTCTGGATATAGAACGAGTTGCTGAATAATTTTTTGGTAGGAGCAAAACAAACGCTCAATTGTTTCTTTTGTAAATAAATCAGTGCTGTAATAACCCCCTATTTCAATTGTTTTATAGTCTTCAGGTGGTAAAGAGATAAAAAGTTCTATGGCAAAAGTATTACCCCAAAGTTCGTGTTCAAGTGGAACTGATATGGCTTCACAATTTTGGAATTGGCTGTGCCAGTGAACAGGAGTATCCATAGTTACACTAACAGACCGTAAAAATTGAACTTCGCTGAGTATGTCGTTGACTTTTTCTTGCGGTATGTCCTGATTATTGATGGCTTCAGTAATGGTAGTTTTGACCTGCTCTAAAAAATTTAGTGCTGTGTGAGAAGCATCAACTTCGGAGCGCAAAAACACATCGTTGATAAAGCAACCAAGCATTTTTTCAATTTCTCGCGTGTTTCGATTAGCTGTTGTTGCTAGTACTATAATGTCGGTTTGTCCGCTCCATTTGAACAAGAGTATTTTTAAAGCTGTAATGATAATTGTGAAAATGGTAACTCCTTGGGAACAGCTTAGAGCTTCAATTGAAGTCACAAGGCTATTAGAGAGTATTATGGAATGGAAAGATGCGTTTGTGGTATCAATACTTTGCTGTGGTTCTTTGTTGGTCAATAAATCCAGTGATGTTGGAAAATTAGCTAACTTTTTCTGCCAGTAAGAAAGCTGCTTTTGGATTAATTCTTCATTTAACCATTGTCGCTGCCAAAGAGTAAAATCAGCATATTGAACCGTTACTTCAGCTAGGGGTGAGGGTAAGCTATTTATAAAAGCTTTATATAGGGTTCCTAACTCCTCAAGCAAGATGCCGAATGACCAACCATCTGTAATGATATGGTGCATAGTGATTAATAACCAATACTCTGACTTAGACAACTGGATCAAAGTTGTTTTGATTAATGGATCGGAAGCTAAGTCAAAATGGTGTTGGGCTTCTTGGCTAGCAATATATGAGGCTGAAACTTCTCTCTCATTTAGAGGTAGGTGTTGTAAGTCTACTACCTTTAAGGGTAGATTCAAGGATGGGGCAATTACCTGTACGGGTTGTTCATTTACTACAACAAAGTTAGTACGTAAAATTTCATGACGACGGATAATCTCGTTGATGCTTTTCTCCAAAATTTCTGGAGAAATTAAACCACTCAAACGTAAAGCAGTAGGGCTATTATAACCTTGACTATTAGGATAATACTGCTGTGATATCCAAATATGTCGTTGTGCAAAAGACAAGGGTATGTATTTGCCTCGCTCAACAGCTACAAGAGGTGGTAAAGTATCATGTGTCACATTGCTAAAAGCTGATACCTGTAACGAAGCAATTTGTGAGGCTTCTATAACTTTACTAACTAAAGCTATAGTAGGTGCTTCAAATAAGTGACGTAGGGGAATTTCAATGGAAAAGGCTTCTCGGATGCGAGAGATGACAGAGGTAGCTAGCAGGGAGTGTCCCCCCAATTCAAAGAAGTTGTCATTAACGCTGACTTCTTGGAGTCCTAAAACTTCAGCCCAAATAGCAGCAACTTTTGCTTCAGTAGGAGTACTTGGCGCAACGGATTTGTCTTCGAGTTTGCATAGGGCGCCATTTGGTTCAGGTAGAGCATGGCGGTCTACCTTACCATTAGGAGTTAACGGTAGCGCTTTCATCACCACAAAAGCACTGGGAATCATATAATCAGGTAGTTTCTGTTTTAGATAGTCGCGCAGGGTTTTGGTCAGTGTACGTTGCAAAGTTTTTAATAAGCCCTGAGTTTCTAAGAGATGGTCTACGCTTTGCTCGATCAAAGCCTTCTCAGTAGGCGTTAGATTAAACTGAATTCCTCCGCGTAATGAACCCGACCAACTAACTGTCCCATCAAGCCAACGCGCTTCACTTTCACCAGGTAGCAATAAATTAAGACGGACGTGCTTTCCTTCACTGTTAGCAGGTATCCCCACCACACCAATACCACCTTTGGAAAAATCTTCCGTCTGGAGTTTCAATAAATTACTACCGAGTTCTATTTGGCACTGGGTTTGATAAGGTAAACGATCTGGGATGAGGTTAGATATTATATAAGCGACAAGGCTTTTGTTTTCTGAGATGTCTTCTCGGTCAACAACTAATGCCTCTCGGACATTGAGGTGTTGAGTCAGTACGGCTTCAATTTCCCCCAATTCAATGCGAAAACCGCGAATTTTGACTTGGTTGTCAATGCGACCGAGGAACTCGATATTGCCGTCGGGCAGGTAGCGTGCTAAATCGCCTGTTTTGTAGAGACGTTCACCTGGTTGATTGCTAAAGGGGTTGGGAATAAATTTTTCATTAGTCAAATCAGGACGGTTAAGATAGCCTCTTGCCAAGCCATCACCACCAATGTGTAGTTCACCCCAAACACCAATTGGTACGGGTTGAACAAATTTGTCTAGAATATATAATTTCGTGTTGGCAATCGGGCGACCAATTAAAACCGTACTTGATAAGGAAGTTTTGTCTATTACCTCATAAACGCAGCACCCAACTACAGTTTCAGTTGGACCATATTCATTAATTAGCCTAGTATTAGGTGCGTGTTGGCACCAGAAGGTAAGGCTTTTTCCTAAAAGCGTTTCCCCACCAATAACCAAGGCTTTTGTCTGCTCCTTGGCTGATTGGGATGGTAACAGCTGGTTGAGTACTTCTAGATGAGCGGGAGTTAACTTGACTAAACTAAAATTGTTATTTGAGCATAAAATATTACACAAACTCTCTATTTCTTGTTTTTGCGGCAGTAGTACCACCTTTTGCCCTACTAGTAAAGGAGAAAACAAGCTGGTAACCGTAGCATCAAATGCCAGGGAAGATTGAACAGGTGCGCCACTTCCAAGTGCTACCTCATAAGCTTCTGTACACCAAGTTAGATAATTAACAACTCCTTTATGAAGAATCATGGTTCCTTTTGGCTTGCCAGTAGAGCCGGAGGTATAAATTACGTAAGCCAAGTTTGAAAACTTAACTGAACTTTCAGGATTTTGCTCGCTATGCTCTCGAATTATTCCCCAATCTTTATCCAAACAAATTACTTGCTTTGGGGTAGGTAGAGAGTTAACTAGTTTTGAGTCAGTTAGCAACACCTGCACTTGGGAATCGCTTAACATATAGGCTAGACGCTCATACGGATACGCTGGGTCAAGTGGAACGTAGGCACCACCTGCTTTGAGAATACCAAGCAATCCCACCATCATCTCTAAGGAACGCTCTACGCAAATACCCACCAAAACTTCTGCTCCAATGCCCTGCACTTGGAGGTAGTGGGCTAGTTGATTCGCTTTTGCATTTAACTCTCGGTAGGTCAGTTGCTTACTTTCAAATACTACAGCTACAGCATTGGGTGAATTCTTTACCTGCTCCTCAAACAATTGATGAATACACTTATCCTGGGAATACTCAGTGGCAGTATCGTTCCATTCCACCAACAACTGCTGGCGCTCGGCTTCTGTCAGCAATGGCAATTTGGATATTTCCGCTTTGGGATTAACTACAATTGCTTCAAGTATTGTCTGCAAATGCCCCGCCATTCGAGTTATAGTGTCAGCATCAAACAGGTCAGTGCTGTATTCCCAAACTCCAATCAGCCCAAAAGCAGTATCTTGCATTGATAGAGTCAAATCAAACTTTGCTATTGGGATTTCTACGGGTAATGAACTCACTGTTAGCTCACGCAAATCCAAAGAAGAAGCAGATGTATTTTCAAACGTAAACATTACCTGAAACAGTGGCGAGTGACTTAAAGAACGTTTTGGTTGTAATGCCTCTACCAATTCCTCAAATGGTAGGTCTTGATGTGCGTAAGCTCCCAAGGTCACTTCGCGTACCCGACTTAATAACTGCTCAAAACTGGGGTTGCCTGATAAATCTGTACGCAGCACTAAAGTATTGACAAAAAAGCCAATTAGCCCTTCAATTTCTTGTCGATTGCGATTAGCGATTGGTGTACCTACTACAATATTATCAGAATTTGTATAGCGATAAAGTAAGGTTTGAAATGCTGCTAACAGCGTCACAAACAAGGTAACTCCCGCGCGCTTCGAGAGCGAAACAAGTTCCTGACTTAACTTAAAAGAGAGCGGAATTGATTTTTGAGCACCTTTGTAAGTTTGAATAGCAGGTCTGCATCTGTCAGTAGGTAATTCAAGTAACGTGGGAATACCTTTAAGTTGTTGTTGCCAATAATCAAGCTGTGTTTGCAGGACTTCACCCGTTAACCAGTTGCGTTGCCAAAGAGTAAAATCAGCATACTGTACGGGTAATTCTGGCAATAGTGGAGTTAAGCCATTATGGAATGTTTCGTAGCATGTTACTAACTCTCGTTCAAATACACCCAGCGACCAGCCGTCTGCAATAATGTGGTGTAAAACTAATACAAACACATACTCTGTCGAACTGAGTTTGAGTACGTTTGCTCTGAATAAAGGCTCTCGTTCGAGGTTAAAGTGTTGTACTGCTAATTGAGAAACTAATTGTTGCGTCTCGATTTTTTGCTCGCAAGCAGGTAGATTTTCTAATTCTACAACGACCAGTTTTAAATTCAAAGTTGCAGCGATAATTTGAATGGGTTGTCCCTGTTCGACAGTAAAGTTTGTGCGTAAAATTTCGTGACGACTGATAATTTCGTTAAGGCTTTGTTCTAAAGCAACAACGTTGAGTTGACCGCTCAAATGTAAAACGAGTGGAATATTGTAGAACCCATTTTCTGGTTGTAATTGGTCAAGGAACCATAATCTTGCTTGTGCAAACGATAATGGGATTTGTGCTGGTCGTGAAATTGGTACTAAAGGTGGAGCAAGTGTTGATTGTCCACTCGTTAGTGCCGCTTGAATATATTCTTGCAGTTGTGCAACTGTAGGAGCTTCAAATAAGCTGCGTAATGGTATGTCAACATTGAAAGCATCACGTACTCTTGAAATAACTTGAGTTGCCAGTAACGAATGTCCTCCTAATTCAAAGAAGTTGTCATGTATGCCCACTTTCTCTACTTTCAGCATTTGCGCCCAAATTTGTACCAGTATTTCTTCAATTGGTGTGCGTGGGGCTACATATTTTGCTAGTAGTCTGCTGTCTAAGTCTGGTTTTGGTAGAGCGCGGTGGTCTACTTTGCCATTGGGAGTCAAGGGTAAGGATTCCAACAGTACAAAAGCATTTGGCACCATGTACTCTGGTAGCTTCTTTTGTAGAAAGCGGCGAACCTCACTAACTAATAAACTCGAATTGCTCCAAGTCGGTTTTATAGGATCGCAGACTAACTTGCTACCAGGCTCCTCAGAAAGGTACTGATTTAGAGATGGTCGTTTGGCATAGATATTATATAGTCCAGTATCTTCTAGTAAAGCATCCTGCTCAATAGTTAGGTCGTATCCATGTTCTTCTAGCAGGGCTACAATCTCCTCTAACCTGCCATTGATGTTATGAACTTCTACAACTATCTGCTGGATCTTTTGCCAATCTTTTTGCTGGATACCAGAAAGTACATCCTGCTCACTTTTCTCTACGTCGATTTTTAGCAGATTGATCCTTTCAATACCATGCTCACCAATCACATCAGAAATTGTTCTTAACTGGCAAGTGAATTGCTGGCTCTGCAATCGTTCTGCTAGCAATTCATCAATTGCCTGGACAGATACTTTTGTATTGTCTAATTCCTGTTGCTTGAGCAAAAAGGATTTGACCGTCTGTTGCTCTTGAGCGGCATCAGCAAAGCGTCCGGAAATGACGGAAATTCGAGGATAATATGTAAAGGTATCACTCTTGATCTCGCTAGACAGACCACTATTAAATAGCTTGACATTTAAGCCATAGCTCTCAGCATTTATGCGTAGCAGGTCAAAAACAGGCGGAATTGGCTCAAATGCGTAAATAGAAACATCTTTACATATTTGACCCACGAAAAGTGTGAACAGACCGATATTAGCACCCACATCAAAGATGCAATCCCCTTCATTAATAGTAATGCCATGTTTTAAATAAGCTAGTTCCTCCCAAAGTTCTTTGTAGACGAATTCTGTCTCGTTTTTATTCAGATGGGCAATCATCATGCCATTCGGCAATTCATAAAGTAACCCGTTACTAAGAAGACCTTTATTTTTAAAATGAAGTAGTTTTAAAATTGGAGAAGCATAGTTTTGGTCGGGGACAATGTATGCTACTAGACGCTTATCGTCAGGATCGTCTTCTCGGAGAATTACCACAGTTTCCCCTACAGCCAGATGCTGTGTTAACGCTACCTCAATTTCTCGCAACTCAATGCGGAATCCCCGAACTTTTACTTGATTGTCGATGCGTCCTAAATACTCTAATTCGCCATTGGGTAAATAACGCGCCCGATCTCCTGTTTTATAATATAGTCGTGCTTGGGGATTCTCACTAAAAGAATGAGAGATAAACCTCTGTTGGGTTAATTCGGAACGATTCAAATAGCCCCGTGTCACGCCAGCACCACCAACGTACATCTCACCAGGAACACCAATTGGTACTAGTTGTTGATGTTCATCCAGCACATACACCTGTAAGTCAGGTATCGGACGACCAATTACACTGCCCGTGCTATGCAAATCCGCTTTACTCAGGGGGCGATAAGTAACGTGTACGGTGGTTTCGGTGATCCCGTACATATTCACTAATTGGGGTGAGTTATCGCCGTGGCGTTCAAACCAAGGCTGCAAACTTGACAGATCTAAGGCTTCCCCACCGAAAATTACTAGGCGTAAGTTCAAGTCGCCAACAGTTACCATTGACTGTTCAGCTTTAATCAACTGGCGGAAAGCTGAAGGTGTTTGATTGAGAACTGTGACTTTTTGAGTACACAATAACTGGTAGAAAGATTCAGGCTCGCGCGTCACTAAGTTTGGCACTACTACCAGTCGTCCACCATACAGCAATGCTCCCCAAATTTCCCACACGGAAAAGTCAAAAGCATAAGAGTGGAAAATTGTCCACACATCATCACAATTGAATTTATACCAAGTGTCTGTGGCTGCAAACAGACGAGTTACATTGTTGTGATTGACTAAAACACCTTTAGGCTTACCTGTAGAACCAGAAGTGTAGATGACGTATGCCAAGTTATCGGGTGTTGCGGTTTTTTTCAGGTTGAAGAAACTGTTTTGAGCAATTTTTTCCCAGTCGGTGTCTAAGCAGACGACAAGCGCCTGATGTTGAGGGAGAGATTCTACTAATTGCTTTTGAGTTAACAACACTCCCACTTGAGCATCTTCTAATATGAAGCTCAAACGCTCTTGTGGATAATATGGGTCAAGTGGCACATAAGCCCCACCACCTTTGAGGATTCCTAAAATTCCCACAATCATCTCAATAGAGCGCTCGACGCAAATTCCAACTAACACTTCTGAACCTACACCCAGAGTTTGTAGGTAATGCGCTAATTGATTTGCTCTAGCATTAAGTTCTCGGTAAGTTAATTGTTCTTCCTCAAAGACAACTGCGATCGCATCGGGCGATCGTTCTACCTGTTCTTCAAATAATTGATCAATACATTTGTATTGTAGGTATTTGGTCTTTGTATTGTTCCATTCCACAAGCAACTGATGGTATTCAACTTCAGTCAGTATAGGTAATTCACTAATTTGTTGATCTGGATTGGCGACAATGCTTTCCAATAGTGTTTGGAAATGCCCAACCATGCGGGCGATCGTGACATCATCAAACAAATCGGTATTGTATTCCAATTCCCCGATCAATCCAGAAGCAGTCTTTTCTACGCATAAAACTAAGTCAGTTCGTGCCATGCCTGTTTCTACCGCCAATGGACTGACCATCAAACCTTCCATCTGGATAGCAGGCAACTCGTTGAGCAGCATCAGCATCACTTGAAACAGTGGCGTGTAACTCAAAGAGCGTTCTGGCTGCAATATCTCTACTAATTTCTCAAACGGTAGCTCTCGATGAGTGTAGGCTTCAAGTGTCACTTTTCGTACTCTAGACAGTAAATCCTCAAAGCTTGGGTTGCCCGCTAAACAAGTGCGTAACACTAGGGTATTCGCGAAATATCCAATCAACCCATCAAATTCGGGGCGATCGCGATTCGCAATAGGCGAACCTATACAAAGATCAGTTTGCCCGGTATAACGGAAAAGTAATGTTTGAAACGCGGCTAAGAGCGTCATAAATAGAGTCACTTTTTGTCGCCGACTTAAATCTATTAGCGCCTCTGTCAAATCCTTTGAAAGTACAAATCTATAATGTTTTCCTCGAAAGCTTTGTGTCACGCCCCGGATTCGGTCAGTAGGCAGTTCTAACAGAGGTGGCGCATCTTTCAGTTGTTCCTGCCAGTAAGTTTGTAGGGAATCTAGTACTTCACCTGTCAAGTGTTGCTTCTGCCAAACTGCAAAATCGGGGTACTGAGCCAGGAGTGGAGGTAGCTCTAGGGATAAGTCATTGTAGAAAGCGGCTAACTCCCGCCACATGATGCCTAATGACCAACCATCCCAAACAATGTGGTGCGTTCTTAGTAAGAATACATGTTCTGTTTCTGTTAACTTCAGTAGTGTCGCTTGAATTAAGGGGTCGCTAACTAAGTCAAAGGGTTTTTGGGCTTGTTCTGTTGCCAATTGCTGAACTTCGTTTTCTTTGTCATAAGCAGGTAAATGGCTTAAATCTATGACTGGCACTGTTAGAGTCAAACTTTCAGCAATGACTTGAACGGGCTGTCCGTTAACCATCGTAAAATTGGTTCGTAAAGCGGCATGGCGAGTGACGATCTTGCTCAGGCTCTGCTTTAGTGCAGCAATATTTAGTACACCCAAGAATCGTAGAGCAAAAAGTTCATTGTAGGAAGGGTTGTCTAGCTCCAATTGGCTCAAAAACCACAACTGTTCCTGGGGAAAAGATAAAGGTATCTCCCGTTGATAGGAGATAGGTACAATCGTTTGCTCAGTCTTGTTCGCGCTCGTATTGTTCTGGGATAGCCACGAGATGACTTTTGCTTTATGCAGTACCAGTATGTCTCTATCTTCTGATGTCATGACTCCTTGAGGAGCGCGAAAACGCAACGTATCACCCTCTAGCCATAATTTTACACCGCGTTTGGCAAGTTCAGCTAAAAATTGATTGAGATTCATATAGCGCCCTCCTCCATCTCATAGGAACGCAGTACGCCACGCCTGCGGACATCCAGTGTCGCGCAATGGAAAGAGCCTAAGAAAGGATAGTAACTCTCAAACTCACAGGGAATAGGTTTGAAACCCCAGTCTTTCAATGCTTTAATCATGGACTCCTGTGATTTTTCCACAATAACTCGCTCTTCGTCAATACTTAGTACGTTCATATTGACCCACTGGCTGATGACTTTTGTGTCATAGAGCGTCATTGGCGTTCTGTTGGGTTTAGGTGCAATGAGGATATCCCAAGATTTGAAATAGTCAGGTAGATTGTCAACATCTATGAAAAGGGGATTTACCAACACCTTTCCTGGAGCGAGAGGAACAAGGGTGGTATCAATATGCAAGGCTTGTGGACAAAGTGACTGAACTTCGTGAACTCGATATTGGGAGCCTAAATGGCGCCGCACCCATTCGATACCAAGACTGTTGGTCACATGACTTTTCTGTACAAAAATATCCCGTCCAAAGCGCACAAAGTCTGCCGCATCAAACGTTGGCTCAAACTCAGTGATAACAAAGCGCATTTCCTCACCGAGAGCAGGAACTTTGTAATCAGGGTCGTACAGTGCATCGAGTAACTGTGGTTTGGGGGCAGCGACCCACTTAGCTCCAGCCTTTAAATATTCTTTGAGTAGGGAGCGATAAGCCCACGACTCGAAATAACGACCCCGGTCGGCCATTGGCGCCTCAATAATTTCATTACCAATTACCAAGAAAACGTCCCGTGGATTCGCCGCACAGAAGCCATTCATTACTTCCCAACCTGGTGTGCCAAAAGAGGCAGAGTAGTCAACAACATCAGGCCGACGTACAACAACTCCTTCCGATTCAAGAATATGAACAAATTCATCAACACACTTGGTGGCGGCCTGAACAAGCCACTCTGGATAGGGAAGCGGTTGAAATTGCGTCCGCTTGCAAAGACTGTCCATTTGTTTTTCCTGACCAGGAAGCACGGTAGCACGATGGATGGTATGCCAGGAAGGAACCATCGACCCATCCACAATGCCAACAATAACCTCCTCTAGCGGATCCCATTCATTATAAGAACACACGGGAGATGAATTATTAACCGTGCCAGATTGATGGAATGACTTGGCTGTTGCGAACTCAGTTAATGTAGTTTTTTCTAAAAATGATCGCTCCTTGTGTGGCCACTCACTACGTAATAGTTCTAATTGTTGAGACATTACTTGAGACATTAATTGAAGTTGCTGGGAGATAATTCTTTCTACACTCGTCTGTTGCTCCACGTTCTCATTTTGTCTATTCGTCGTTTGCTCTTGAGGGTTAGATACAGGTGTATTAAAAGTTTTTGTTTGAGCTAATTGGTTTGGCGGTTTACTAAACTCTAAAGTGGACTCAGGGATCACATTAATCGGCTTTAAATGAGATTGTTGATAAGTTCCTAACTTCAATTCCAAGGATGATTTTGACTCGATATAGGTAGCTAAAGCGTCAATGGTTTCCAATTCTTCAAAAAACTGTTGTACTTCGATCTGAACTCCAAAGTTGCTTTGAATGCTTCGCATAGCTTCTATAAGAAGGAGTGAATCAGTCCCCATTTCTAAAAAAGTAGCAGAAACATCTATTTCCGAACTCTCTATTTGCAGCAACTTCGCCATCAAAGAACGTAATGTTGAGTGAATGCTGTCTGATTGTGTAGTTTTTAACGCTGTACCTCCCCGTTTATGTTGGGGAGGGATGTCCATTTTTACATTAGATATATTTGTATTTGATTTTTTCATATTTATAGTTTCAGCATATTCATGTAGCGCCCGACGATCTACCTTACCATTAGGTGTTAATGGCAGGGCATCTAACATCAGGAAAACTCTTGGTATCATGTAATCGGGCAGTTTTTCAAAGAGAAAACCGCGCAGATCACGGCGAGAAATCGCCCCGGAGTTACTAGGGACAATGTACGCTACCAAATATTTGCGGTCTGGAATATCTTCTCGCGCCACAACCACAGTTTCTAAAACTGCTGGATGTTGAGACAATACTGCCTCAATTTCTCCAAGTTCGATGCGGAAACCGCGTATTTTAACTTGATTATCAACGCGACCGAGAAACTCGATATTACCATCTTTTAGATAACGAGCTAAATCGCCAGTTTTGTAGAGGCGAGAATCGGGTTGATTGCTGAAGGGATTGGGAATAAATTTTTCAGCAGTCAAATCGGGACGATTAAGGTAGCCGCGCGCTAGTCCATCACCACCAATATACAGTTCTCCTGAAACGCCGATGGGTACAGGCTGCAAATTCTCGTCTAGCACATACACCTGCGTATTAGCAATGGGGCGCCCGATGGGGGGCTTTTGGCTTCCACTACTGCAAAGGGCGACGGTAGTGCAGACAGTGGATTCAGTTGGTCCGTAAGCGTTAAAGAACTGACGCCCTGGTGCCCAACGCGCCACGAGGTTACTAGAACAGGCTTCTCCAGCAACAATTATTGTCCGCAACGCGGGAAACTCTTCTACAGGCAGAACAGCTAAAACTGAAGGTGGCAGGGTAATAGTCGTAATCGCTTTGTCGCGCAAAAGCTCAATCAAGGAGGGTCCAGGCATTAGGGAGTCTTGCGTCGCCAGTACGAGTGTTGCTCCCGATGCTAGAGCCATGAATATCTCCCAAACTGAGGCATCGAAGCTGAAAGAAGCGAATTGGAGGACACGGCTATTTAGCTGTACGTCGAAAAGCTGTTTTTGTGCTGTGACTAGGTTACATACAGAGTTATGTGCTACTAAAACACCCTTGGGCTTCCCTGTTGAACCCGATGTATAAATGACGTAGGCAAGGTTATCAGGCATCACCCTGCTAACAAGGTTCTCCTTGCTATGTTGGGTAATTTCTTCCCTGTCAAAGTCCAAGCAGACGATATGCGCTTGATGTTGAGCAAACTTCTCGACAAGAGTTGCCTCGGTTAGCAGTACTGGTACAGAGGCATCTTCTAGCATGAAAGCCAAGCGTTCATTTGGATAGGTTGGGTCTAAAGGAACGTAGGCGCCGCCTGCTTTGAGAATACCAAGCAATCCCACCACCATTTCTAAGGAACGCTCTACGCATATTCCTACTAATACTTCTGGTTTTACACCTAGCGCTTGAAGGTAGTGCGCTAGCTGATTGGCTTTTGCATTTAGTTCTCCGTAGGTCAGTTGTTCCCCTTCAAAAACTACCGCTATTGAGTTGGGCGATCGCTTTACCTGTTCTTCAAATAATTCATGAATACACTTATCTATAGGATAATCACTTTGAGTATTATTCCACTCGACTAATAACTTATACTGTTCTGTCTCTATTAAAAGTTTTTCTTCTTGATTGTCTAAGAAAGTTTTTGAATGATTAGTAAGTGTGTGATCCATATGTGATCCATCAATAATTCTGAAACGATGCTAATAATCTAGTAGCCTTTAGTTTGTAAACGCATAGCTTGTAAAACATGGCAGACTAAACTTTTAACAAACCATTTTAAGCAGCAAGTCGGTGCGATGGTAAAAACCGCTCATAATTGAGCATCGCACCGACTCAATTTTAAGGTTAATTAATTAGAAAGTGTGGGGCTGTTAATGATTTGCGCCTTAGCATTATTAATTGATTGCCAATTACCGTTGTTATCAATGTATTTTAAATTGGCATTTCATGTAGCGCCGCAACTCATTATACCATGTGAATTGATACTTCTAAAAATTACCCCAAAAGCCGACATCACTAAATCTTTTGAACGATCTACGTCGTAATCTAATGGAACTTCAGCTCCAAAAAAGCCAATAATTTCCTCTCCATCTTTTGCTTTAAACGTAAAAGATTCTCGATCTGACTCTAAACTATGAGCCATAGTACCGAAAGTCTGACATTTCTTATTTTTCGTTGTCAAAGTAAGTTGAAGGATATGAGTTGCCCCAAACCAAGTACCATAGTAACCTGATACTTCTTCGAGAAAATCGTCCTCTGTAATTATAAAAACATCTCCTTTATTGAGTTGTTTATTACCGTATTCTCTCGACCATTGGTTAAGACTGGTCTTCTTTTTGTCCGTAGTTTCGTAAAAAACTTGCAATCCGTCTACAATATCACCGTGGCGGACAATGACTTTTCTCAGAGAGTTCACACCGTTAAGTACATCGGCAAATGAATCAAAACCACTAGTTTTAGGCTGTGACAAGTTATGTTTGTCTACCGTATCTGAGAAGCCGTCAAATTTAGAAGGCGCATACCCTCGATAGATTCCTGTGGTGCTACCTACCAGTTTTGAGCGGCGGCACTTTGTCGCTTCAATTATTTTTTTGGAAGCGATAACCCCAGAGCGCAAAGCTCCTTCCATGTAGCCAAAAAAGGCTAGGCAGGTATGTTCCCCTGCGAAGAAAAGTCTATCGAGATAAGCCTGACTTAGAAAATGCCCAATCTTACACACTTGGTTGGGTTTAGGGCAAGAATACCCCCCTCCTGTCCATTTTTCTTCAGGCCATTTGACAAATTCTTGGTTGATGACGTTACTTTGATAGTCTTTATACACTCGACCAAACGCTTCGTTGAAATACGCCGGATCGTTTGATGCCAAAGCTTTGCTTGCTGATTGACCGCCTGCGAATAGATTTAAACCAAAACCGTGTCCACTTGTTACCATTTGATTATCGGTGCTTTCCCAAATCATGCCCACTTCGTCTGAAGTACAACTGGGTGCCAAACCTTTCTTAATCCAAAACCGCTCTTTGACAGCAGTTAGATATTTAATAGCTTGTCCCATAGACATTTCATAACCTGAGAGCAGTTCAGGAGTAATGCAAACATGTTTCCATGTAGCGGGAGGAATAGCAAAAATAACATAGTCTCCCTTGTATTCCTTGATGATAGGGGGACTGGCCTCATTTTTCTGGAAGATAGTGCGAACGGTTACATTTGCTGAATCATTGGAAATGTCAATGTGAGTCACAGGTTCTTTTGTGTTGACAGACCAATTTTCTTGCCCGTGCTTTTCTTTAATGACTTTTTTGATTTCGTCAACGAACTTATCTGCTAGAGCTTGATTTCCGCTGTCGCAGCGGAAGGTTTCTGATAAAGTCCAGTAATCTTGAACTCCGCCACCTTTAACTACTGCAAGTAAACCAAGGTAACTCTGCTCTGTGGTTGGTGCTGTCTGGTCATTACTAAAATGCACCTCTAGAGCGTTTCTTAATAACAAGTCACCTGCACACCATTCATCTAACTTATCAGCAACAGAAATGCTGTCCCACTCTTTAGCTTTAGGATGTGTCCACGGTTCGTAGGCATCTACTTGTTCAGCATCCTCGTTAATTTTTTCTTGAATCTTCTCCATTTTGTTGAAGATTCCTTCTTGAATTTTGCGGGGAATATTAGAACCGTTGATGTAAAGAGGTTGTCTTAATCCTGCTGCCAAGAAATTATCTTCTCTAGTGATAACACTCAACCCCAAGCCAAATTTTTTCGCGTAGTGAATCCATTGATGATGATTTGCTCCAATTAATTCTGCACCAGCCTCGACAATGCGTCCAGTCGCAATGTTGTCTTTGCTATGAACACGTCCGCCAACACGGTCTCTCGCTTCCAAAACAGTCACTTGAACACCTTGAGTTGCTAATTCATATGCTGCCGCAAGTCCAGCAAATCCGGCGCCGACTACAAGTACTCTAATGTTTTTGAGGCGTTGTTTTTGCTCATCATTTACGCTGGGCAACTGTTCTTCGACTTCTGAAAGTCCTGACTGAATTTTCTCGTATTTATCGATACCAGATAAAGGAGTACCGAAGCTACGGTGAAGTTTAGCAAAAAGCGATTTTGACATAGTAAAACTCCTTCAAATTTATCTTGAATAAAAATTATTGTAAACCAAAAAAGTAGTACAACATCCTCTAATGTAACTTATTATATGACTACATCAACGCACAACAGTCACCCCTATCAAAACGGAAGTGTGCGCCTTACCAGCCTTCGGTTATTGACAATTACTTATAATGGTTTCACATTAAACTCAGGTAGTGCTAATACCATATTGGCAGTTTCTAAGGCGCCTTCGACCCATCCTTGCCGATTAGAATAAGCATCTCCACATATGTAGAGTGGTACATTTAAATCTGGCTTAATAATCTTTTTCATGACCTTCTGACTTTGAACTCCAATGTTCCAGAAGTTCCAACCACCACCAAACGGATCTTCAGCCCAGTTCTTAAAACAAACACTGTTTGGCGCAATGCTGTCTTTACAAACTCCGTGAATTTCAGCTAACTGCCGTGTCATTTCAACTTTCATTTGTTCCTGCTTTGGTTCGTAATCACTCCATTGAGGCGCCTTGTCCTTACATTTCAGGTCATTTGTTTTTAAACCCATCAATTTAAAATTTGTGCCTTCCCAATCGCGGTAGCCGCTCCAGAAATCAGGGTTGTTGCCATCGTCATAACTAGCCATGAGCATTGCTGGTCCGTCCTCAATTGGTTTTCCCTGACTATTAGCCCAATAATAAGTTTGACGAATGGGCAAATCGGTAACGCTCCGTCCTAAGCTCAGATTTAACTTTCGCCACCACGGTGTCGAATAAGTAGAAAATATCTTGAAAGCTGGCTGTGGTGTTACACTCTTAATGAGCTTGCTAGTTTCATCCTTGCTCAAATACTTATTTCCGCACGAGATAAGTTCCAGCGCGCGTCGGGGCATGGCAAGAATTAATGCTTTAGCTTTGACAGTATCACCATTGGCAAATTTGAGTGTAAAAACATTACCGTCCCAGTCGAAATTAGCTAATTTTTGCTCGCAGACAATGTTACCCCCAGCACTAGTAAACAACTTAGCCATGTTAACCACTACTTGTCGATAACCTTGGGCAAAACCACGGTAAGTTGCTTCAGGGCTGAAATCTGCTAAAAACCAAGCAATAGCATCCGCAGCATTCCAATTACTTAGAGTAGTGGAATACCCACCAGCATCTTGTTCAAATCTATAACCTTCATAACTCATGACTTGCATCAGGACATCCCAAAATCCTTGCTGATAGAGAGGAAGATTTTGGGAATCATAGGTCGCGGTTTGAACTTTTTTGCGAACCTCCTCTGGAGAGCGTTTATCAATTTCTGGGTCGTTGAGAATTATCTTGATCGCCTCTAGGATAATTTCGCCAAGCGATTTACCCTTTTCTGTCTCAGACAATTTGTAAGGGGTCTTATCAGGTTGGTTTTTTATATCTGACCAACGAAATAACGTTCCTCGTGTACAAACAATATTGTCAGAAGCAGGTGGGTCGTTTACTGGAAAATCGTACAAATCGATGTGAGTAATGTCCGAGTTTGAATTATTTGCTAGGAAATTTAATTTCGATATGAGTGTGTTAATTAAGGGTTGAATAGATTCAGGTAGGATACGCATTCCCCCTAATTCAGCGACCATATTATCAATGCCTGGTGGCTTAACAGAAAGAAGGCGCCCCCCAATATGCTTGTCAGCCTCATAAACCGTAACCGACTTTTTGCCTCCATCGGTTAACAATCTCCATGCAGAATATACTCCTGATATTCCGCCTCCTACAACTGCCACATCTAAAATATTGTTGGTCATGTTTATACTCCTTAAGGTTTTACTCAAAATTTCTACCTTGATTGTTCCGCAACGTTAAAAAATCTCAACCGTTTTCAAGAGCGAATGCTACATAACAATTTGGTGATGTAATTCCACTCCAATCGCTTTCTCGGTACTTTTTAATTTGGTTGCCAAAAAAATGTTGACTGGTGGTTGTTCAACTGCTTGCGATGATATCGGTTGGGGTTCGTCAGGTTTAACCGTTTGGTCAGCAAATACTTCAACTACAAATGGTTGTTTTTTAGAACGTACAAACTCAAAACCTTTTCTCAACGCCTCTTTTACCTTTTCAGCCTGCCGCACCTGTATCCCATCACAAACTCCAAATGCTTTGGCAAGGTGGACAAAATTGATATCTGGATTATGAATCTTTAAATAATCAGGCTCTAAGCTAACTGGCTGCCATCCGTTTCCTTCTGTACTCTCTGCATCACCATAAGATTTTACTACTGTTTGCAGTCCTTGTAATAAAGTTCGGTACTCGCGATTATTAAGAATGACATAAAGAATCGGGAGTTGATATTTACTAGCTGTCCACCAAACTTGAGGGTAGAAGAGCGCAGAACCATCTCCCACAACATTAACAACTAACTCAGGAGTATTACCAAAACACTCAGAGTGTTGTTCTGCTAGCTTAATACCCAAAGTCGCAGGCATCGACCAACCCAAAGACCCCCCTTCAACACTGTAATAGCTAGTAGGTTCAGAAAACGGCAAAAGTAGTTGAAATGGGTTAGGATTAGAGACAGCTTCATGTACATAAACAAACTTTTTGTCTAAGTTATATTCGTTAACAAGTTCTCGCAAAGCATCTGCTACTACAACCGCTCGAATTCCTTCTTTGTGCTGTACCTGTTTTAAGTAATACTGCCATTCACCCCAACGTTGTTCAGCTAATTGTTTCAAATGTTGATTGCGTTCTGCGGCGCCAGTAGGCTGTTTTTTCCTAATCAACTCATTCAGTTTGGGTAGAGTCGCCTTAATGTCACCTAAAATCGCCGACTCACCGTAGTGATTCTTACCAATTTCCCACGTATTATTATGCAAGTATACCTGGCGTACTGAATCAGGAATTAGTGGACCATCAGAATATTTGAATACTGTTAGCTGTGCTTGGGCGCCAAAACCGCACAAAAAAGCAACATCGTGGTCTTTGAAACAAGCTTGAGTACCTTGTTGCGTACCAAGTAACTCACCTTGCCAATGATAATCAGAGTTAGGAAAATTAGCCATACTGCTCATCCCCTCAAGGTAAACAGGGGCGCCAAGAAGTTCAGCTAAAGTTTGCAGTTCCTGCCAAGCAGTAGCATATCCAACTCCATCACCTGCAACAATTACTGGATTTTTAGCCTGACTTAGAATATCTGCTGCTTGTTGTACTGCCGTTAAATCACCTACGAATTGATGTGGAATGCGGGTTACGCCCTGAATTTTGTCATCTAAACCGATATTTTGAATAGTAAAATCCCAAGGCAATGAAATAAATATAGGCCCATTCGGAGGCGCCATTGCTTCTTTGAACGCGCGTTGTAGTACCAAAGGAGTCTCTTGTGGCGAACGTAGCTCATGTGCCCACTTTGTATACTGACTAACAACTTGCACTAAATTTGATGCCAGCAGAGGCTCCTGAGTAACTAGCTCGTCATGCTGTTGACCGCAGAGAATAACTAGCGGAACTTTTGATTTCCAAGCATTGAACAAATTACCTAAACTATGCCCAGCACCGGGAGTTACGTGAAGTACTATCACTCCAGGTTTCCCTGTCATGCGCGCGTACCCCATTGCGGCGCCCATCGCAATATTTTCGTGCAAGCATTCAATATACGTAACACCATTTTCCTTAATACTACATCCATCAATAATAGGAATTTCGTTAGTACCAGGAACTCCGAAAATATAGCGAATGTCAAGTGAGAGCAATATATCAAATACGTAATCGCGAACCCACCGCTTGGACTGCTGTCTTTCTACCACTTGTTTCTCCCTTGGGATAGGAATTTTAATTTGCTCTAGATAGACAATATGAATACTAACGCGCGGACAATTGCAGTTACTTGAGCATTGTCAGTGTTACTACCCTTCAGTCATCTAGCTTAAATCTAATAACTTGATTACTAGTTCAGTAAATCTACTGAAATCAGCAATTTAATCTTTATTTTGTGGCTGTAGATTTACGGCAGAAACAAACTTTCCGACACTTTGAGGGATACATGTTTTGTGCGTTTAGATTCAAGCCCTCTCTCCAACTGGATTAGAGGTTCTAAGAGCAATTATTAAATGCATCTAATTTATACAAATTATGTTCATAGTCTTATTTTTGTTACATCTGTCTTACTTTTCGGATAATTTAATTAACCGTAATAGAACGACTGAAAATCAAAAATTGAATAACGACTCAAATAGAAAGTTGGTCTTTTTCTTATTTCTGGTAAAAAGTCAGAAAAATGCATACAACATATCCTGGTTTGTTGCATCATATATAATAATACCGTGCAATCTATATCGTGAAAGAGTTTCGACTCGAATATGTTTGCTAGTAAGCCTTTGGCTTTTTAAGTAAGATTTTATCTCTACTGCTCTATACACCAGTACTAATACAGTATGCAAGAGCAATTGTCCTAACTTGATTAATTTGAGTGAAGCGAATTTTTCCAACTTCATCAGTCATATAATTATTGCTGCTACCTGTCAATAGTAAATATTACTCAATTAACAATACTTACAACGAGCCGTGGATTAAGATTAATAACTACACTGTGTGCCCTTAAAAGTTGGCGCCACTTAGCCCTACAACCTGATACCATCGTAAAAACAGATGAAATCGAACAACCTAAATGGATGGTAAAATTTAGGTTGTGCAAACATTCAGTTAGAAATATTTAGGTATATATCGTCCGCCAGCCGTCCAATTTCGATAACACGATTGAGTACCATACCTACCACCCCTTGTATAGGCGCCTTCAGTAGACTGATTATCGGTCGAAGTTTCTTCGCTTGTTATATTTTGCTCTTGTAAACTAGCTTGCTGGTTTTTTTTATGCTTGTATCCTACAGACAACCACTTCCACATAAGTAATATTTTAAACAACTACTTACTTCACTGTAGTCAGAACAATCGAACCTCGACTTCAGGGCAATCCCGGAATTATTAGATTTATCTTATCTAAGTAAATTTACGTTGATTAAAACATAATTGTTTCAAAAAAGTTACAAAATATTCGTTGGTGCCTCTACCTCGACCTAAATATAAAGTTTCTATAATTACCTAAACACGTGTGACTTTGATATCATTTACGCAAGTCAAAAGCAAAATACTCACTCAATGGCAAGAAAAAAGCGACCAAGAGAACATATAATAGCAGACTTAAGCGTTAATTATGTTGAACGATACGTATTTTTATGCGGTTACTCTGTAGAACGCATTGAACATGATTATGGTTATGACTTGGTAATCTTTACTTATAATGCTGAAGGTGAAATTGAAAATGGTCAGATTTATATACAATTAAAGGCTACAGATTCACTCTCTTTACTTGCAGACCAAAAAACTATCAGTTTTACTCTCGCACGCTCAGACTTGGAGCTATAGTTATTCGAGCCAATGCCATGCATTTTAGTTGTATATGACGCAAGAGAGAGTCAAGCTTACTGGCTCTATTTACAAGCATACTTTGAAAGCTTAGAAGGATTTGATTTATCCAAGGCTGGTGAAAGTGTAACAGTTCGTTTATCATCATACAATATATTAAATCGACAAGCAATCAAAATATTTGCTAAATTTAAGAATGATGTTCTCAGCCAGCTACAAGGAGTAATTCGTCATAATGGTTAGAGAAATTAAATTTGCTGAACTAGAACATTTGCTCTTAAGCATGGGCTTTGTAACAGTGGCAACAGCCGGCTCACAGAAAGTTTACCAATATCCATCATCTGGTACATTAATTGTTTTGCCTAGTTACGAGCAACAAGCTTATGTACGAACAGTACATTTAGTAGCTGTACGTCGGATATTATTAGATAATGGCTTAATGGATAGCGATAGATTTAATCGTTTTTTGCAAAAGCTAGCAAGTTAACTACAACAATAAACTGACGAGCAGATTATTGCTCTAATACTGAACAATGCATAATAATTACTTGCAACAGATGAAAGCGGATGTAACGGATAATATATTTAGAACTGTGACGGCACTCGTTACAACCAGGGAAAATTAATAACGCGCGTTTTTGAAATGCAAGGGTGCCTTTATGCGTTGTAGAATATGTTAGTTAATAGCGTAAGCATCTAAAGCCTGTAATCCCTATTATATAAGAGGTCAAGATGGTACAGACACCCGCCAGTATCGAAAACCAAACCCTGCTGATGGAGTTGCCATCATCAATTGTGCTGTACGTTACCCAAGAACAGTTTGCAGCCTGATTCTGCAGTAAACCGAGACTTAAAACTGGAAAGAACCGCACAAGGAGAGTTAATTGTGAACCCACCAACAGGTTGGGAAACTGGGGAACGCAACCGCAGCCTTACCGGACAACTAGACCGTTGGTACGAAGAAAACGAAGATTTGGGTAAAGCCTTTGATTCCTCTACTGGTTTTGTTTTACCTAATGGTGCTACTCGTTCTCCCGATGCTTCTTGGGTAAGTCAAGAACGTTGGGAAGGGCTTACTCCAGAACAAAAAGGAACTTTTGCCAATATCTGCCCTGATTTGTCGAAGCGACAATGAATGTCGTCGAATTGCGGTCTGGCTCAGATCGGCTTGAGCCTTTGCAAGCAAAAATGAGAGAATATATTGAAAATGGCGCCCGCTTAGGATGGTTAATTGACCCTATTCAGCGACGAGTAGAAATTTATCGACCGGGACTCGCAGTGGAAGTTTTAGAAAATCCCGCGCTCATGTCTGGTGAGCAAGTGTTACCAGGTTTTACGTTGAATATGCGTCGGCTGTGGGGGTAAAATAATTTTTCATTTTCGCTCGTCCTTGGGACAGATGAGTTATTGAATACCGCGACCTTCACGTAGAAATGGTAGTAAAAAGGTAATTGGCGCCTGTTGTTTTTCTAACCGACATATTTTTACTTAGTCAGAAATAAAAAGGCGCCAATCACCAAACGATGAAAGGCGCCGTCGTTATCAGGGTGCATCTACCATATACGTATCCATAGTTACTGAAGATGTATCAGGATAAAACTAATAGGAAATTCATGGACTTGCGTAAATAAAATGACAATAGCGCGCAACATCGTTGTTTGTATTACAAGATATCAGCGTATAAGTAAGTGGCGCCAGTATTAGTATGAAACTCAATGCTGCTCGGTTCAGGTTTTAGACCATAACTGATCCCCCCTAGCCTCCTTAATAAGGGTGGAAAAGAAGAGTTTTTAGCCCCCCGAAGAGAGCGTTCTTGTTGGGGGGATTTTATCCTATCCCTTGTAGTATTAGTATAGGATTCGATCCATTTGTTGTAAAATCAATATATATATCTAGAATCAGCGAGAAATTAACTATGCAGTATCAAGTTTTTGTTCAAAGTCATCCAGATAATAAATTTATCGCTTCTATTGTTGGTATTCCCAATAGCACAGTTGAAGGTGGTACAAAGGAAGAAGCAATAGCGCTTGCCAAAGCTGCTTTAGAGACCCAACTCGCATCAGGTGAGTTAGTTACAATTGACGTAGGTAAAGAACACTCGCAGCAACAAACAGACCCTTGGCTCAAACATATGGGTATTTTTGCATCAGACCCAACATTTGACGATTTTTTGTCAGAAGTTGCTGCTTATCGTCAGCAGATTTTCTCTGAAGAGGTTTTTGAATGACTTGCTATATAATGGATACAGACCATCTCAGTCTTTACGAACGCGCTCACCCTAAAGTATGCGCTCGCGTTACTAGGACGCGACAACACTCATCTGACATGCTGTTTACAACAGTTGTGAGTCTTGAGGAGCAGTATGCTGGACGTATAGCTCAAATTCGTAAAGCTACTACACCTCAAGCATTGGTTGGAGCATATGATAAATTAAAGGAAATCTTCGTTTTGTTTTCGGATTTAGACATTTTAGAATATGACTTTAAAGCCGATGAATATTTTAGAGAATTTAGAAAAGCTGGAATTCGTATTGGTACTTTAGATTTACGAATCGCCGCAATTACTCTTGCTCATGGCGGTATTTTATTAAGTAGAAATATGAAAGACTTTGAGAAAGTGCCAGGGCTAACTATTCAAGATTGGTCAGTGTAGGTAAATATATCGGATGTTTCACGGAGCCTGCCATCTAATGAAGTAAAGGTGTTTCCTAAGAGGATTTTTGAAAATTATTAAATAAGACTATAGCTAAAAAATCCCCCCAACCCCCGGAATTCAGGGGGCTAAGAGCTACTTCTTGTTCCCCCCGTCGCGGGGGGTTAGGGGGGATCAAATATTCCTAAAACATTATTGAATCCCGCTCCATTCGCGTAAAAATGGCAGCAAAAATGTAATCGGCGCCTGTTGTTCAACTTTTACCCTGACACCTGTAGTAGTTCCTGATGTTAGTTTCATATTTGGCCCTTTTGATGATGACCATTTGTAACCACTAGTATTGGCTTCTTCCTGAACTAACTCAGCAACAATTTCTACCTTGGCAGTTTTATTTGTCAGTGTATCTGCTAGTTCGCTGTTACCTAGTTTATTTGCTGCTGTTGTTGAAGTTACAGGAAACGCAGATACAGATTTGACTGTTGCAACTATACCGCCATACCTTTCGCGTTTAACTGTATCTGGTGTAATTTGCATCGTCATTCCTGGTTTAATTCGCTTGCCATCTTTGACATCGAAATACGCTATACCTGTTACTTGCTGTTTACCAGATGTGTTCGTGCGTAAACTACCTAAACGGGCGCCAGGACTAACGACTTGCCCTACTACGCTTGTAGTTTCAAGAATACAACCATCGTGCAAACTTTTAATTTGACTGCGTTCTTCAATTTGCTGTTGGAGTTGGGATATATTTCGCTCAACTTCTGCTATTTCGTTTTTACGAGTAACTGATGCTTGGAGATTTTCTTGTTCTAAGCTTTTGGTGCGAGTGTCTAACCCAGTAATTTGTGCCTGAATTTCTGATATTTGACCACTGTTATCCCTAAAAGACTTTTCGATACTAATCCTTTGGCTATCAAGCTGTCGGATTTGTGCCTGTATTTCAGTTATTTGACTGCGGTTTTCACGGAAAGACTTTTCAATTTCGATTTCCTTGCCGTTTAACTCTGTCAACTGAGCTTGAATACTAGATATTTCGTTACGATTATCTCGGTAAGCATTTTCTGCTTCTAATACCGTATCACCTCCAATGGCGCCTTCAATTTGTAACTGTTTACGGCTATCGAGTCTTTTTTTCAACACTGGTTCTAACTCATTAAAATTCTGGAGACGCTGTTGCAGACTACGACGCTGTTCTTGGATAGTTCTTAACTCCCCTTCTTTAGATATAGATAATAGTGCTTGTTTATCTTGAAGTCGCTGCTGTAAACTCAAACGCTGTTGCTCTAAACTTGCTAAAGATTCTTGTTTTGCCACAGGAGACAAAGCTTGAACATCGCGCAATCTCTGATTTAAACTAGCACGAGTTGCAATAATTGCTTGTTGTTCAACAGAAACGCGCTGTAATTGCAAGGCGCCTATATTACTAGCTTGAGCAACCAACTGTAAACGTTTAGCTTGTTGAAGTTTGAGTTGTTCTTCTAACTCCACAGGTTTAATAGTTGCTAGAACTTCCCCTTTCTTTACACACTGATTATCTTTTACTGATAATGATTCTAATTGTCCCTCTATCGGTGACTGTAACTCAACAACGCGAGAAGGTGACATCAATACTCCTTGTCCAGTCACCGTCACAGGAATTCTACCAACAATACTCCACACTAAGGCAGTAACAGTTAGTCCTCCAACTGCAACTACAGGTATCAAATCTATAGGTTTGACCACCTTCATTAATTGGTCAAGTCTCTCAGGAGAAGCAACGGTTTCTAAAGAAGCCTTTTGCTCTTGATTATCATTTACATTAGAAGAAGTCATATTGGCAACGGATGTAACGGATGTAACGGATAGTTGATTTGTGATGTTCGTTCTTTTGGGTTTGAGGTTTGTGGGATGGGTATTGAAGCCAAAAATTAAGAATAGGTTTAAAATTGGCGCCAATCATCAAATGTAACTCGCAACTATAATTCGCAACAGATAAAACAGATGCAAGGAATAAACGAACAAACCATCCGTTACATCCGTTATATCCGTTGCCAAGGTCATCCCAATCGATTCATCATCCACTTAAATCGAGTACCAGCCAACAAAGTTGGTTCCAGTACATCCAAGGGAATTTCATCCTCGTACTCAACATCTGATACCATTTGTTGGTCTTGGTTGTAAGCTTTTTGCCCAAACCCGCGCTGCACTAAACCTTCCCGCAATCTGTCGATTAACACAAGTGAGATCGCGCGGTAAAAGCGAGTTGCAAAACCACGGTCACGCTCTAGCTTTTCTCTTAAAAGTTTTTGGGGTATTGCTAACACCAGTGAATTTTCTGCACACCTAATCGTTGCTGATGCATTCCCTGCTTCCACAAAAGACATCTCCCCAACAATTTCTCCACTCGCGCGTCGTGCAAGTTCTTTCTCTGTAATTTGCCCATCAACCATCATTGAAAACAGTACTGCTAAATTACCTTTGAGCAAAAAGTACAGCGCTTCTACTGGTTGGTCTTGCTGAATTAGTACAGTTCCTGCCGTAGCATCTTCCCGCCTACCGCGAGTCACCATCCAATCGATATCATTATCATTGAGAACCGCAAAAACAAGCAGCACTTTTCTTAATGCCTGTCCAGGGACAATTTTATTTTGTGCCAGTAATTTTGAGAGACTCCGCAACCGCGATGATAATATCATTGCTAGCTCTTGATAAAACCGAGCCGCAAAATCTGGGTTTCGCTCCATTTTTAGCTGCAACTGCCGTTTTGGTATCGACAGTACCACAGTTGGCTCTGCTGCCAGAACGGTCGCGGATGGCTTTTTATCATCTACAAAAGACATTTCTCCTATAATTTCACCCTGACCGCAACGCACTATTTCATGCGTTTGCTCAGAATTATTCTGAGAAATTACAACTCCTACGGCGCCTTCAATAACAAAATATATCGAGTCCGAAGCTTCACCCTCTTGAATTAACACTCCCCCAACTGGAACATCTTCATGGGCGCCAGTTTGAGTCATCCAGTCTAAATCAGATGGTTGCAGGACTTTCAAATTTTCGAGCTTAGTCAAAATAGAGGTCATAAGTATATAAGATATCCAAATGAAATAATTAATTGCAATAAGTTAAATTTGTAGATGCCGTAAGAAGCATAAAATTCCTTCCTTCCTTAAAGGATACTGCTGGCGATTCAAGGGTGGTGCCCATTACCACAACGATTTTACGCCATTCCAGACCTCGTAGAGACGCGATTAATCGCGTCTCTACCCGCCAATTTGTGTTAAATGGGGGGTCTGAACCTCTATTCGCCAGCAGTATCCTTAAAGTACCCAACAAAGCAAACCAACTAACGCAGTATGTCGTAACTCGCCGTTTGCCTATAACTTCCGCGCACGGAAGTTATATAAAAATTTATTTATACTGAAAAAGACTGGTTACACGCTATAAATAGACAATCATATGTCGGTTTAAAAATTAGCCTTACGTGGCGTGCTTTGGATGCTTAAATTCTAAACTTAGGCTTCTATTACTCCAGGTACGGGAAACCGAACTAACCGAACATATAATGGTTGATGGCGCCGCTAATTATTTTGTCGCCCCTTCAGTTGATTAAATTGATAATTAAAGAGTGTGGCAGTGATGTTAGTTTTGAAGGCGAAGAAAATATTGGCGTTTATCAATCTTCCGAATGGGCAGAACGTGGATTTTGTCAAAGGTGTGGTAGCCATCTATTTTACAAATTGAAACAGAATAATCAATACTTTATGCCTGCTGGAATCTTTGATAATAGCGAAGGTCTTGTTTTTGACCATCAGGTTTTTATTGATGAAAAGCCCGAATATTATTCCTTTGCCAATGAAACCAAGAATATGACAGGAGCAGAGTTGTTTGCACAGTTTGCACCAACACCGGAGAACTGAAAGGATTATTCTTGAGATAGTTTTGTGTGCCAATGGCGCACAAAACTACTGTGAAATCGTAGGAATAAGTATCCAAGGTTTTATTTTCGTAGCTCTTACAACTCAGTAAAATCATAGCGCGTACTTGTAATCCAACAAAGTGGCGCCGTTCGTTTTGACTATTGGCGCCACTCACACAAAAACATCCCACCAGTTCATGCTTTGTATCGAAATTTCAGAAGCATGAGGCGCCCTTAACCATTTTTGCCTTAATTCGCGAGTTAAGAGTACGAGTCGAAAATAATGCTCTCTCACTTCGTTACTTGTTTTTGTAGGTCTTTACAGAGACAACACCCAGATAGTGAGCCAGTAGGTAAATTTACACCCGTTAAATCTTCTAAAGTTTGACAAGCAATTAAAGTATCCCAATATTCTTCAGGTATTCGTAACCGTTTTAATAATTCTGCTGTTAGTTGTATGGGTAAGGGAGTTTGTGTAATTGTCGGCGCCGGAGTATTATATTCAGAGTAACTGGGTTTAATCGTCAAAACAGCTGCAACATCAGGCAAACTGCGAATATCAACTTCCGTCTTCTCTGCAACTAACTTATCACCCTTGTATACATCCTTACGAGCATCCACACCCATCAGCACAACCCAACCATCGCCATAGGTATAAATTATACGATAATCACGCTTGGCGCAGACGATAAACATTACCTTGATAACCGTGTAGTTTCTTCTTTACATTACTATGAGGTTTAGGGTCATCTTGGAGAATTTGAATTTTCTCTAGTATTTGCACCACCTGCTCTTTGGGGAATGCCAAGAGTTGGTTAGTAAAGGTAGGTTTATGGATAATCTCGAATTTCATGTGCTGCCTAATTTTATACACATGAGCTTGATTATAACTTTTATTCAGTATAAAAAGTATCTTGTGGAGCAGGCATCCCTGCCTGCAAATCTTAGAGTATTTGCTCTCCATCTTTAATTATGGCTTCATAAATGCTAAATTAATAATCATTATTATTATCAAAAAATATTAAATTATTTACAAATACATCATAAAATTTTCACTTTTAAACGATTTATAACGCTTTTATTCATAATAATTTTGTTCGATAGTATATTTAAATCAATCGAATAACCTTAGTGCGTTTATCAAAATGGCTAATAATAACGAAATAGAGAATTCAACCGAAACAAACTCAGAAAGTGAAGAAAATATTAAAAATCCACCAACTAAATATGACTCACCTTGGAAGGACATATTAGAGATATATTTCAAAGATTTTATGGAATTATTCTTTCGTGCTGCACATGACCAAATTGATTGGACGAAAAAAATAGAATTCTTAGATAAGGAGCTTAAGTAAATCGCGTACTGATGAATGAGTTAAAATTTCACGAAAACCTTGATATAAATATAAACCTGTAGAGACGCGATTAATCGCGTCTCTACGAAATTCGTTTGTATAGCAATAAACGTAAAACGGTATTAAAGGCGCCTGTCATTTGGGTATGGTAGGGTGTGGCGCCATAGAAAAACTCCACTCAAAAGTTTCCCGCAATGTACGCAAACACCTTTGCAGCGCACGTCTGCGTCCAACAATTTCTCCACGACTGGCAACTTTAATAATCTTGTTTTCATCCAAAAATTCCGTTTCGGGTGGTTTAAATTTCGATGTTTCCCGTCTTTCGGTACGCAACCGAGTCACCAAACCCTCTATGGATCGTGTATCTCGATAAATCCGCAGTAAAAGCCATAAATAGCAACCGCAACGGACGATTTTGCACCCCAACAATATTACTTTGGCGCCGTTGCACAGAACGCACGGGTAAAACATTGGCTTCCATAAGTAAAAAACCGGAACCGTCGTGTAACAATTCCAAGGTAAATGTGCCAATCCCAACGCAATTTTCTGAGTTTGCGGGTTTAATGCCTGCGCTTCACTGGTTTGAATTAAATCGAGATAAATTTTTCTGTCGCTATCATCCGCCAAACCCTGACGTAACCATCCTTCTTTCCCATCCAACCATTGATACAACTCCGTTCCAATCTTCTTCAACTGTGTGGGGTGGTCGAAATCTTGGGTATAATATTTTTCTTCACACAAATTGATTAACGTAGTTAATGCGGACGTATCCAGGCGCCGAGTACCATAACTACAGCGAAGCTCAAAGGTTTGGTTTTGGCTGAGGGCAAAGGTAAACGTGGCAGGCATGGTAAAATAAAGTTATTTTTTATAGTTAAAATTTACGTAATATTACGCAAATAGGCAAAATTATGATTTTTTCAGTAAACTACATTGACGAGTTATCGTCAGGATATCTGCCAATTTGTGGAGTTACTGGTTGTACTAGTTGTGGTGGTTGGTAGGGAAGACGACTAGGAAGTTTAAATTCTAAAGCTTCTTCTGGAATAGACAAACCATAGGCAACAGCAAAGCGATGGAAGTGGTCTTTTTGGATACCACCCATGTCAAAATTATCCGGAAATGGCAGTTCCTCTACAATATATGGAGGAACTCCTGCATACTTGTGATTGCAAGTACAGTGTGTTGACTCAATTGTGTCTTGGTAAAACTCAGATACTCTACCTCCTCCTCCAAGAAATAATCGAAGCTTGGAAGACTGCTCGAAATACTCTCTATTCTTAGCTTTGCTAGTCATTACAACCTCCGCAACTAACCTATGAATTGAGCTTTGTTCCAACATCAAGTAAAGTAGTTTTTTAGTTTCTAAGGAAATCACCGAATGCGAGCGAACCAGCAGGCGCCCGTTGTACAGGCGTAGGTAGGCATCCGTGAAAGGAGCAGTTCATTAACATCAAATACCGAATAATTGGTTAGAGATATTTGTTCAGTCTATCCCCTGAGTGTTCAAGAGGCGCCTGCAAGAATATTTTTTATTCGTAATTTAATTAACTAAAATCACCGAACGGCAACTGTTGCCGTTCGATAAAAAAGACCTGAGCAGCATAGAAACAGTAAGCATGTGCATTTCATTAATCAATAAACTTGTATCTGACGATAGCTTACGGTAGATTGACTCCTGCAAAATTGCGAGCGCGCGTAACTGATGGTGTCCTGCATAAGCTTGCTGTAATCAGGCGCCGTTATATGCATCCAAAAACTAATACGGTCATGACAAATTTGCCACAACCGTTCATACAAAAGCACACAACCTAAAACTCTGGTACAAACAACTTTTTGATTGCTCCCGCGTAATGTTGATAAATCATCTTGGCGCTTGTACCAACTAACTTGGCAACATCCTTGGCATCGAGCATCTTGGTTCTTCCATCTGGCATGGTAATAGGTGTTTCCAATGCTGCTGTAATGAAGGTGTGTCTGGTCTGATAAAGCTTGCGGTACTCCATGTTGGTATTTAATTTTTTCAGAACTGCGCGCCAAGCTCTATTCGTCAAATTATGAACATCAATCCATCCTCCTTTCGGTGCCGGAAATACTTTCATGTCATCCGTGGCGCCTTCTGGTTTTATCGACTGTAACAGTGCTGCCAGCTTGGGATTGACAGGAAATTGGCGCCTCCTCTGAGTCTTCAATCCTTGCTTGCAAACCAAACCATCTTCAGATATGACTACTGCTTGCTCAAACCTTACTGTCTTTAAAAGGCTGGGCGATAAAAGAAACCCACGCTGTGTATCTGTCAAAAATAAATGACAAAAAACCCTTTTGACAGACATACTCGTAAACTCTGATAATGAAGGTTTTAAACAGCAAGCAGCTTGGGCATTAATTCAAAGTAACCCTGAAAATACGCAGGCGCCTGCCTTTCTTGACCCCATGACTGCGGAGCATCAAATAGGTTGGAGTCGTTTGCGAAAAGCAGAGAGACTAGTACAAATACCAGAACACCGTCAACAGGCAATTGCTTTGTTGTTCAAAATCGCTGATTTACAAGGCTATGGAGGCGACGAATACAATTATCTTCCAGCTATAAGCGTATTAGAGAAAATTGATAGTACGAAGAAACTCGCCATTCAAGCCTTGGAAAGACTCATTGAGACAACAGCACAGATTACTATTCGAGAATACGCACTTAAAAGACTAGCCGAACTTGAACCAGAAAATAAGCTGGTGGCAGAGAAAATCAACCATGTAATTGGAAGCGTTATTCAATTAGCTCAAAATTACGATATGAATGAACACACTAAGTTTAAAGAGTTGCTCTTTATCGAACACAACGATTACTTCTTTTGGCGAAGACGTATGAATTCAAATCCTAGTATATGGAAAAAAATACTGCGAACCCATGATTTCAAGCAATTAGTTATTGCACTCAAACAATATTTGAAAAGAGAATTTTGGGAAAAAGAGTTCGAGTTGTATGACATCGCTTACAATCTTATCTGGGACGGCACCCAAAATATGACTTACCCAGAATTTTATCAAGCTTGGTACGACTTGTAAGTGGATTCCTTGCAGTTCTAGAGGCAACTGCACGATAAAAGTTATTCGAGATACATCTGCGCGCCAGAGTGGGTGATAATTATTACCCAACTCTGGCTTGTTATCATTATATCTTTATCAAAGATTTTAACTAGGAAGATGTACTAATTGCTTAAAGAAAACGTTTAGAAAACTATTTTTACAGGCGCCTGTATCCTTAAATAAACATACAAGTACGCCACTGTATTTTTGCATCGTAAATTGTTGGTCAATGTAGCTCATAGAAAGAATTATGTCCTAAATGCTTGACATATTTTTCTACAAGGTTTTCGAGTGTATTAGGAAGATCTATATATATCCAATCATCGATTGAGCCTAGAAAACAAAACCTTTGTGTAGTAAATGTTCGTTTTTCCTCATTGAGTAGAGTAAATTTTAACATTGTTGAATAAGTTAGACAAATATTGATTGCTTGCTGCATGATGGTTTCATTTTTAAAATGACAAGGCTTGTATACCTCTGCTAACTTTTCTTCATCTTGGTTGGCTGTATATATAAAAATGGTGTCTTTCCTCACATCTATTCTATAGTAATTTAAGCTGCATAATTCTTTCATGCCTTTCTCAACCTTCGCAACTTCTTCGTCAGTAATAATTTTTGGTTGAACTTTTTGCAAAAACACTTGTCCGTTAGGGTTCTCGTATTATTGTTTGCCCAGTTTTGCCGTATAAATATATTGTAGTTCATCAAGACTATTTGGTAATTCAGAACGACCTGTAATAGTAAAATAATTTTGATTTTGAAGGCGCCTAATACGTCAGTTTTAATATTGACATCATGTCCGGTTGATTGCCCATAATGTAGAGACGCAAAATTTACCTTCGGTACACTCCGTGAATGCGTCTCTACAACTTTGGTAAGCAAGCTCTACAGAGTACAATTAACGAACTGCTCTTAGAGATGAGATTCTATTATTGAGTCGTCCAAGATTTCCACGAGCTTCATCTGGACCTATTTCAATAAATGCACCCGTAAAGTTTTTACCTTCGTAAAATCTCCACTTCTGACCATTGTTGACTTGAATCGCTGAAGCTCTGTTGTTAAATCTACGCAAATCTGGCACGGCTTTATTTGTCTCAAATGATGCTCCTCTACCAATTTTCTGATCCCACAAAATCACATCTGGTACGCCTTGTGCTGATACATTTGTTTGCTGAATGGCGCCGACCATCAAACTAGCACTTAAAGCTGCCAGAACCGTCAATTTCTGATTTAACATTGTTTTCTCCTTATTGAATCTATCTGAAGTGTACTGAGTTCCAATACTTGACTGCTTTCAGATTCTTACAATAATTTGTCAGCTTCTTATGATAAAAGCTTGCCTTAATTAAATTCATTTTATGTTTCCATTTTTGGAAAACCAGTTACCAAATCTGGAAATTAATTTGCATTACAAAGAAATCCATTTTGTTACATGTTGATTTTCTACAGTTACGTCCACCCGAAGCATCCGACCCAGAGGTTGTAATTGTTGGAATTAACGAAGATGATATCAGAACCGTTGGGAAATATCCTATCCCCGACCGAGATTTAGCAGAATTGTTAACAATTATCCAAAGTTATAAACCTACAGCTATCGGGTTAGACATTTTCCGAGATTTAACTTATAGTCCTGACCGAGTAAAATTAAGCAATATTCTTGAAAATAGCCCTAATTTTAAAATAAATATTATACCAGGATTACAGTATGGAGTTAGTCAGCCGGGAGCAACTATAAAGAATAGTGGAAATTTGGCGCCGGGTAAAAACCTAACGTTAGTAGGTGATAAATTAGATTTAACTGGATAGTTACAAGCTTATGGAGATTTAACTTTAAGGACAGGAAAATTTATTGCACGGGATAGGGCGCAAGCTACAGTTAGCAGCACAAATTCTGGCTTCGCTGGCAACTTAACTATAGATGCTAACTCGATGTTGTTGGATGGCGCCTCTATTAACGCTGATACAACTGGTGGTGGAGGAAATATATTTCTAAATTCACCTTTATTATTATTACGTCGAGGTAGTAATATAACTACTAATGCTACTGGTAATAATATTACTGGCGGTAACATAAATATTGATGCCAAAAATGGTTTCATTGTTGCTGTGCCGTCAGAAAATAGCAATATTCGGGCAGATTCTGCTTTGGCGCGCGGTGGAAATGTTCTCATTAAAAATATAGCAGGAATCTTTGGTATAAAGCAGCGCAATAATCCATCAGATAATGTAAGTGAGATTACTGCCAAAGGCGCCACTCCATAATTGAGTGGTAATATACAGATTCCTATACCTATTGTTGACCCTAGTAAAGGTTTAGTTGAACTTCCTGTTAATTTAGTCGATGCCTCTAACCTAAGGAAGCCTCGTAAAGAACTGACGGTGCTGTTCTGGGAGAAATTCTCGAATTACCCGTCGTCCTAACTTATCCATCTGTTCCTGTGTTCCCAATCGAGCTTGAATTGCCCTTTCACCGGCATGAAAGGGAGGTTCACTGCGAGTCCAACCTGGGGTTGCCATAATTTCTCTGCTCCTAATTCATCCTGTGCTTGACTGGTTCTATATTGTGAAAGGAGAGTTATCGGGTGCCAATCGTTATCCAGATGTTCAGATTTCATTCAGAAACTTGTAGCTCATGCGTATTTTTAACAAATCATTAGGAGGCTGGAGCAATCAACTCCATGCGAATGCCACTAGGAATGTTGAGCATCATATGGTGGGTAGGACCTCCACCGAGAGGCTCAGGGGGGAATTCGATTTGCACCCCTTCTGTTATTGCCAGTGTTTGGTGGAGAAAATTTAGCATTTCTAGATTTTGTACTCTCAGAGCGAAGTGATGCAGCCCAATGTTGTTTTTGCGCTCAAACGGAGTCGCAGTGTTAGGGTCGGTTGCTTGCCAGAGCGTTAGCAGAGTAGTACCGTCCGAGACAAAGAAAGCCGGGTAGGATGGAGCTTCACCCACTTGCTTAAATTCTAAAACATCAACAAAGACAAGGTAACCTGTTGAGAAATTGTTAGTTGTGTTCTAATGCAAGATGTCCAATCGTCGAACGAAAGACACGATCAGGCAACTTCAGATGCAACTTCCTGTCCTACTGCAAGCTCTAAACGCTTCACTCCTGCCGATAAAAAGGCAGTTGCAGCCCGATCGCTCTGGGCCCGCTCTACATCCATCAGGGGTGTCGATGAAATCGTGAGGGCGAGGCGATCTCCCAAGGTCGCAACTCCAACATTCCGCCCTGCCACACCTAACGTGACAGCAGGTGCATGGAGTGCTTCAATCCGAATGTTGCCGTATTGTCGAGCCATATCGATGCGACCGAGATTTGTGACGTTCAGTTGACAGAGATATTGCGATTGCGCTGCTTCAACAAAGGCGGTGGCATCGGTGCGGAACTAAACTGCCCCTGAAGTTTCGCAACGGTGACAAAATCTATCGGATAAAACTGGTTGTAGAGCCAATATAAATGTTCAAATGCGCCTAAATACCGTTCCATGAGGGACTCCTATTGCTATCCTCGGTTTGTTGGATCGAGAGACAAATAAATGATAAGTAATGGTGTTGCTAGTCAGGGATTCTCCTGATTTTTTATACCGAAAGTGTACTAAATTCCAATGCTCAACTTCTTTCAGATTCTTACAACAATTAATTAAATTATTAGCTACACTATAATTAACAGAAAAACTTGCCGAGTTAGTTTTTGTCCCGGCAAAATTTCGGCGACATAATTGACATTAATGTTCCGAATTTACTTGCCATGTAATAACAATGATTTCTGCAAACAGTAAAACAACTAATAGCTCCGAAAAAGCTCGCAAAATGGCTTCCATTGTCCAGTTCTGACTTTGAGCATCCCAGATCATCCAAACAATCTTTATTCCAATTACCAACCAGGGTATAATTACCACTGAATTCTGTCTGCGATAGAAGTTGAGCGTCTTCTCACGCCAAAATGGGAAGGTACTGAGGATACAAACGATATAGGACGCTCCTGCATTAATTAACAAGCTTGTTTTCAGACTCGAAGGTAGGTTTGGGTACCCAAGCGCAATCGCCGTCAAACAAACTCCCAGCGCGAGATACAGGAAAGTAAACAAGCTAAATCGCTTCATTCTTTCTCCTATAAAATACCCAGTTCTTGGTTCATGCGGACGATACCGACCACGATTCGGGCGCCACCGCCAGTTGAGATTCGCGCGCGTTTGACTGGAACCAGGAAACGCAGTTCTAAATTTCACTGCCTGCTATAATGTGCGATCGTTCATCTCAGGGTTTTGCTCAATAGCTTGAAGTTTGCTCGAATGGTTGTGGTGAGATCGCAACTATCATCAAGTTGCTAAAATGATTGCTATTGCCAAAATACTTGAATTGGTCTGTTTGAACTATAGGTGATGCGACTTTAAGCCACTGCGCGATCGCAAGTTAGAACATTAATGTTTGCTGGCTTTTACACTTGATTGTAATTATAGGCGCGATCTATTTCGTCTATAGTTCGCTCTGTTACCATGTTCGATTCTCCTAGTTTTATCTATCCTTAGTGTATTAAGTCCCACTGTCTGACTTCTTTCAGATTCTTACGATGATTTGTCAGATTCTTATGCAGGGCAAACGCATCTTATTTTTAGAATGCTTACTAGACAAAGCTTTCGTCGATTGTTTAGTTTTATTACTAAAATCTGAAACCCTTACTAGACAAGGCACCTAGAATTTAGATGCGTTTGCCCTGAGCCACCCACCACTTTGCCGCGTGGATGATAGATTTTAGAGAACTCCACGGAAAAGAATGCCCATCATATTTTTCTTCAAAGTCGGCAAATCATTTGATAAAGCAGTAGCAGCAGATTGAAGTTCAGACATTATTTTTTCTCCTTTTACAATTCTATATTTTTTAGAGGTCGGACATTATTGCTCGTTCCAAAGGTGGTAGAATTTCCGCCACGGCGCCTCGGGCGTTCCCCGCAAAAAATTTGGGATATTTTTTATTTGGAAGTTCCTTATTTGTATGGTAAGGGCAAGGTTCTATCTAACTTGAGTATAATAAGTTCCAAGGCTCAATTTCTTTCAGATTCTTACAACAATTAATTAAATTATTATGGTATTTAACTAACGTTTCGTACACGCATATCGCCGTTGGATAGTGTTGTTTTTGTAAACTTCTAGTGTTCCAGATTGCTGGCTATCCAATGTTCCATCCCAAACCCAGTATTGATGATTACCCTTCTGAAACTTGTAAACTCGAACGCCTTCCGTTGCTTGGCTTGTTCCTCTTCCCAAACTCAATTTTCCATTGGAACTGGTTGAGCGATAAAGGAGTTCTCCTGATTGTTTAGTTTTCCAGATATCGACGTTGTATCCGCCTTCGCATTGCAAGTTAAGGAGCAAATTAGCTGTGGAATCTGCTGATGCAGGCAGGGCGAAATGAAGTATCATGCTGATTGCCAAAGCTGGAATAATTGTGGAATAATTTAGGAATGCTTTCATGGTGTTCTCTCTAAATATTTGATTTGATAGATTTAGGGTAGAGCAGTTATAAAATCACTTTATAGTTATCCAAGAAATAATTGAACATGATTTTAGTACCTGCGTAATTTGAGTAATCTGATTTATCTACATTGGCGCCTTGCAGTAATAACGCAATCGCATTCCTCCCTTTTCTAAACGTTGATGAGCTTCCCTTAGCATTGATATTTTTGTATTGATATGACATGTTCAATGTTCAGAATTTACTTGCCATGTAATAACAATGATTTCTGCAAACAGTAAAACAATTAATAGCCCCAAAAAAGCTCGCAAAATTGCTTCCATTGTCCAGTTCTGACTTTGAGCATCCCAGATCATCCAAACAATCTTTATTCCAATTACCAACCAGGGTATAATTACCACTGAATTCTGTCTGCGATAGAAGTTGAGCGTCTTCTCACGCCAAAATGGGAAGGTACTGAGGATACAAACGATATAGGACGCTCCTGCATTAATTAACAAGCTTGTTTTCAGACTTGAAGGTAGGTTTGGGTACCCAAGTGCAATCGCCGTCAAACAAACTCCCAGCGCGAGATACAGGAAAGTAAACAAGGTAAATCGCTTCATTCTTTCTCCTATAAAATACCCAGTTCTCGGTTTATGCGGACGATACCGACCACGATTCGGGCGCCACCGCCAGTTGAGATTCGCGCGCGTTTGACTAGAACCAGGAAACGCAGTTCTAAATTTCACTGCCTGCTATTTCTGATAAAGCTTATTCTCGGTTAGTTAGAGTCTTCGTAGATAGTTGCTCCCGCACTGCGGAGTTCATCCAAGAACCATTTGGTATCCGAGAGTAGTTCGGGTAGGTAAAGCCCAGAGCGGGCAGGAGAACGAGCGTTCAGTCCCAGTACCGACGCGAGAGAAAGAACGACGCTCAGACCTGTGAGTGAGGCTGTGCCATGCTTGAACGTAAGCATTGATCGCGAACGCTTCGTTCGACCATCGGACTCGCCCTCGATCTCGACGATGATCTCGGTCGCTGCCTCACCGCCCACACGAAGGCTGGACGATTCACCATTCACCAGATCGAAGCGTACATCTGCTGCCCCGGTGGCGGCATGGAGACTCACGGTATCGAACGTGGAAAATGCGGTGGCATTGAGCGATCTACCATCGACTGATTCGACCTTGCCCTTTGCGGCATCGCCGGACAGCCATACGCGCCGCCCATTCTCGAATACCAGTGCGGCGGGAGCAGCCCCATGTACCCGCTCCATGTCTTCGATCGCCGCTGGACCGACTGAATCCTTCTCATCAACGATTGCTCCGAACCTGATGGAGCGGACAATCTCGAAGCCTTTGGCACTGTTGAGTGCCAGAAACGTAGCCGCACCAGCCATCCAATGACTGGCGAGTACGACGGGTGCTGCAGTCGCACGATGCGCGAACAGCGCCAATTCGGGACCGATTTCGGTAAGGGCAGCGTTGATGTTCAGGTAAGGAATGCCCAAGTCCTGTGCGTAGCTCAAGCCTTTGAGTCCGGCTTCGGGAGCCAACATAACCACAGCAGCTACGGCAATATCATCATCGAGTCCTAACTGAGGCTTATCGAGATCAATGGCGACGGCTTCGGCAGCACCAACCTCCTGGGCGACCTCGCTTGCCGCTTGCAGGTTCCGACCTCCGACAAGTACTGGAATGTCGGGATGCCGATCGCGGAACCACCTGACGGCAGTACGCCCTACGAAACCCGACCCTCCAGCAAAAAGTATCTGTGCTGTCGTCATAAAGTTAGAAGCGCGTTCTTGGTCAAAAACAAGGGTTGGTTCTTTATTTTTCTCTGACATCTGAATCTCTTGAATCTCTCCATAGGTTTTAGCTCGTGATTGCAGTAACGCGGATCTCAATACGCATTGTTGGAAGTCCAAGAGCTGCAACTCCTACCTCTGTCCAAATGGGGGCATGGTTGGGCATGTAATGACGAAATAGCTTGACCATCTCATCGTTAACCTCTGGGGGAAACCCGCCAACATGGTAAGAATTAATGTGGACAACATGCTCCCAACCCGCACCAGCAGTTGCCAAGGTTCGCTCTACGTTCCGAAACGCCTGAGCAATCTCGTCTGCGAGTGATTCAGGAATTTGCAGATTGTCATCCCAGCCACCTTGACCGGATGTCTCCACTCGATCGCCAATTTTTACCGCTTGCGAGAAATGCAATTCATTCAGCATGTATGTGCCATAACCGGGAGTAACAAAAAACTTGGGCTGATTCATGGTGTTCCTTTGTGTAGTACGTTTGACTCAATCGAGTTTGCCATAAGTAGCAATCGTCTTCTCTACTAACGCTTTAATATCTGCTTCACTACTGACCTCTGAATGGACGTATAAACATGAGGGCGCCCATTTCACATTGCTATGAATCCTTTAGGGTTCACGCCAGCGGTAATCCACTGGCACCCAGGCATAACCTTGATCTGCTGCCCGAAGGTGTCCAACCCCGGGAAAGGGCAAATGTGCGCCTGCTATCAAAATTCGGGATGCTTCCGCTCTCGCAAACTCTTTTTTGCGTTGTGCCGCAGCAGCATTGGCATCGACATCATAAGCAACTGTAATTTCTGGCTTGGGAAATTGCACCGAAGCAAAGTGAACAATATCGCCCCAAAACTCGATGCTCTCGCCCTTGCTTGCCGCCACATAGCAGCTATGACCAGGAGTGTGACCGGGTGTGGGATGCGCGGTGATTCCCGGTAGCAGAACTGTCTTGCCAGAAAATGATTTCACCTTGCCTGCATCTAAATAAGGTTTGACAGTTTTCGCGGCTTCGTCAAAGTACTTTTCAGCAACGTTGAATCGCGTGGCATTCGCTCGATCAAACCAGAAATCGACATCTGGCTTGCCGACATAGAGCGTGGCGGTAGGAAACACCCGTTTCCCCTGTTCGACCAGCCCCCCACTATGATCGGTATGAATATGAGTCAGAAGAATTGCATCTATTTCGTTAGGTGTGTAGCCTGCTGCCTTTAACGATATTTGAAGCTTGCCGCCCAGTTTTGGACCAAAAAAGGTTCCGGCTCCCGTGTCCACGAGTACTTGTTGATCTCCAGTGTCGATCAAGAAAGCATTAATCGATGCCTCGACAGGATTAGTCAGAAAGTTTTTCTGAAGCAGGCGATCGGTTTCTGTTGGGTTCGTATTCGACAGCAGCGTATGTAGATCTTGGGGGAGTGTGCCGTCGCTCAGGACTGTAATTGTGAAATCACCTAACTTGAATGGATAGATACCCGGCACTTGAGCGATCGCACTTTTGCTCAGTGATACCGCTGGAAAAAGACAAGAGGTCACAATCGTTAGCACTGTGGTTGCAACCGCTATCATCAGTCTAGAAAACATATTAGAACCCTTTTAGCGATAAAGGACTCGATAGATAATCACCCCTGAAGAAAGTCCAATAACAAGGGATTGACCTGATCAGCGTGAGTCCAGTTAATGGCGTGCGGTCCGCCAGGAATGACAACAAGTTGACTGTTTTTAATTAGCTTCGGGAGTCTTGCTGCGGTGGACTCAAGTGGCAAAATGTTATCGGCATCGCCATGAATGATCAGGATTGGTACATTAATGCGGGGCAGATCATCGCGGAAATCGGTGAGCCAGGACGGTACACAATCTAAAGTCGCTTTCGCAGAAGCCCCTACAGCCACATTCCAACTTGCCTGAATTGCTTCATTGCTAATCCGCTTACCCAGCAACACATCCACATTGAAGAACGCTTTGAAAAATTCAGAAAAGTAAGCTGGACGGTCTTCAACAATCGCTTTCATAATGCCATCGAAAACGCTTTGATCAACGCCTTCAGGATTATCCTCAGTCTTCAGTAGGAAGGGCGGCACTGGAGCCATCAGTACGGCTTTCTGCACCCGCTCTGAGCCATATTTGCTAAGATAGCGGGTAACTTCGCCTGTTCCCATTGAGAAGCCAACCAACACAGCATCCTGCAAGTCAAGCTGGGTCATCAGCACGTTCAAATCTGCTGCAAAGGTATCGTAGTCATAGCCAAACGAGGGTTGGCTAGAATTCCCAAATCCTCGGCGATCGTAGTTAATGACTCGATACCCTGCATTTAGCAGCACTAAGACCTGCTTTTCCCAGGAATGACCGTCGAGGGGAAATCCATGAATGAGAACAATTGGTTGACCTGTCCCAATATCTTCGTAGTAGAGATCAATGGTTGCAGAATTTTCTTTACCAACAGTAACGTAAGGCATTGCAATCTCCTATGAATGCTGAATTTAAATCGTTAGCTGACCGAAGAGGACACAGCACCCATTTAGATTTGTGCCATGCCACCATCCACAAACAGCTCGATGCCGTTGACAAAGCTGCTGTCATCGGAAGCGAGAAACACAACAGCTTTGGCGATCTCGTCGGGCGTGCCGACTCGTCCCAATGGAATATTTTTAGCTTGGCTCTCCACAAATTCTTTCGCCTGCTCTTCATTGAATCCAAACTGATCGTAACCAGGAGTCGGAGTCACGCCAGGACTAATAGTATTCACCCGGATTTTGCGTTCTTTGAGGTCGAGTGTCCAGGTGCGGGCAAACGATCGCACGGCAGCTTTGGTGGCGCCATACACGCTGAAGGCTGGATTAGCCTTGATGGAATTAGTTGAGGCATTCAGGATGATGGCAGCACCCTCTGGCATCAGTGGCAGTGCCTTCTGCACAGTGAACAGTAGACCTTTGACATTAATGTTGAAGGTTTTGTCAAAGTGTTCTTCGGTGATCGATCCGAGCGGGATGGGTTGTCCAACGCCAGCATTAGCAAAGACCACATCCAAGTGACCTTGCTTTTGCTCGATCGTGGCGTAAAGCCGATCAAGGTCTGCCAAATTTGAGACATCGCTCTGAATGCCTATAACATTCTTACCAATTTCGTTTACAGCAGCATCAAGTTCAGTCTGACGACGACCCGTGATAAAGACATAAGCACCTTCAGCGACAAATCGCTTGGCAGTAGCAAGACCGATGCCACTGGTGCCTCCGGTGACAAGCGCAACTTTTCCTGAGAGTTTTTGTGACATAGTGTTTTCCTGGTTGAGTTTAGGGATGAAAAATTTGATTACAGATCACATACAAAACCGTCTTACCTGAAAATTTGCGCTACATGTGAGAAAGTTTGTATGGGATTCTCCTGATTCTTTATACCGAAAGTGTACTAAATTCCAATGCTCAACTTCTTTCAGATTCTTACAACAATTTGTCAAATTCTTATGATGTTATAGGTTGAAAACGGGAGCAATGCGATTTTGTTAAATTAGCCCAAGAGTTGGTACATGCAAAAAATTATTTTCAGTACAAAATTTGATTTAATACGCTATAAACAGTATTAATACTGAATGAAGCTCAAACATAAAATGATTTTACTATATAACTATAAAATACAAAAGGCTTAATTACATGAATATACAAACTAATATAAAATTACTAAAAAATACTTTAAAAAGCGAGGGCATAGCGTAGCCATGCCGAGCGCACGGGCGCCTTGAATCAAAAATTATAAACTCAGAAATGCGGTAGTTGCAGCGTATATGACGGAAGTGACCATACTTTATTAAAAATGTTCAAAAAAAGGTAGGATTACCGAGTAGCAATAGTTTAATAGCTCGGATGCGCCTACCATGACAAAATATATATATCCAACTTTAGATTTAAGCAAATCAGGCTTTATGATGATTGGTATTGGTTATAGCTATAGAGCCATGCTTCAAAGTCATTTTGACTCATTTGAGATGGTTTCATCATTTTAGTGAATGTGGTTTCACTATCAGGTTGATAAGCCCTATAACCCTGAGTAGCACTGCAATCGTAAATAACTGCTGTACGAGGAATGCGGCTGTTTTCGTAAGCGTTAAGTGCTGCCTCTATATTTGGTGCGACAAAAAGACACTCCGCCAATTCGTAAGCATCTTCAAACGCCATATTTGTGCCTTGTCCTAGAGAGGGTACAACAGGATGAGCCGCATCTCCCAAGAGTGTCACTCTGCCTTGACTCCAATATTTTAAAGGCGGTCGGTCGCAAATAGGGCGCTCTACAATGTCTGCTTCGGGTGTGGCTGCGATTATTGCTTCTACAGGCTCTGCCCACTCTGCAAATGTCTCTAGAACGCGCGTCTTAGCATCGGTTGTCCGTTCATAAACATAATCGTCCGCCGATAATGCACCTGCACCCCAAAAGGTAAACCCCTCACCTACATCCATCAGCATGAAATTTTTACCATCGGGTGCTGTTATTAAAGTTGTTGCGTTGGGAGACAATTGCTTGTGAAAATATTGGGTGACACCACGCCAAGACATTCGCCCTGCATAGCGAGGAAACTTATCTCCTATTAAACCCTGCCTAACGACAGAATTGATCCCATCTGCACCAATCAGCAAGTCTACCTGGACTGTTTTTCCATCGGCAAAATAGGCTTTAACACAGTTGTCCTGCTGCTCAAAGCCAACACAGCGATGCTGGAGATGAATGATTTCGTGCGGCAGTACCGATACAAGAATAGCTTGCAGCCTTGACCACTGAATGCTTAACATGGGCTGTCCATATTTCTGCATTATTTCCATTGGCTTTGACGCGATTGTCTCTCCAGTGCTGCGTTTCAAGGTCATAGTCTCGATTGGGCTGCCTGCTTTTATTAATAACTCAGCTATCCCCGGTTGAACTACATTGAGGCTATTCAAACCGTTTGGAGTTAAGCTTAAACCTGCACCAATCGGTCGCAAAACTTTTGCTCGCTCATAGACTTGCACATTAAATCCCTTCTTTAATAGTGCATTCGCGGTAGCCAAACCACCAATCCCACCTCCAATAATTGCAATGTTCATAAAGCTTTCGTAATAATATTCGCCACGAGAAAAACGATTAGAACCTTGGTGAGCATCACACTTGTAAGTATCATGCGACTGTGATAGAATTTTATTGTCTTTATTACCTAAAATTATCGTCATTAGTGTGGTAAACGCCGCTTTTAAGGTAATTTTACTTGTGGAAAGGCGCCCAACGTCGAGTCTTACCGTGTGAGCGAATTGGGTGCGAGATGTCCAATCGTTGATCGAAACACATCATCTGGATCGTATTTCTGCTTAAGATCGAGCAATCGCTCATAGTTCGACCCGAAGGCAAGCCGAACGCGCTCCTGTTCTTGCTCATCTAGGAGATTGATGTATCCCCCTTTGAAAGCATAGGGTGCAAGGGAGCGTGAAAGGTTCTGTGCCCATTGGATACACCGCTGCTCGTCGTCCTGTGGCTCCCAAGCTGCAATTAGCTCAACCATCAGATGATCCTGACGCAGCGCAAAAGCAGTCTCGGACACACCGACCCGACTTGCGGCTCCATGAAAGTGATGGAGGTTAATCGCTGAAAATGGAGAAGGCAATGGCAGTCCCTGTTCAATCAGTGCCTCGATCGTCTCCGTCTGAAGTTCCTTAAGCGACTGAGTTTGAAGGTAATAGTGACGACCCTTTGGAGTGAACGCATCGCTACTATGAATTAACTCGTTGTAAGAAACAGGTTGCATCTGATCGACCAGCACTGTACCAAAAGTCCGCAGCGGTGCAATAGCCTGCTCACCCATTTCGATCGCACCACAATAAGTTGGTGAGAGAAACAGCACCGTCAGACCATCGGGGATCTGAAGGAATCCAGACCGAACTGTCAATTCATCAGGAGCCGTGGCGATGAACTCGTTAAGACGGTGTAATACAGTTCTGGCTTGATCCAAAGGATAGAGCAATAAACCCGATAACACGGTTGTAAGCGGATGCAGGCGAAACTCTAGGGAAACAACGATGCCAAAGTTGCCACCGCCGCCGCGCAGTCCCCAGAGTAGGTCGGGATGTTCCTCGGCATTTGCGGTGATAAGCTGCCCATCAGCAGTGACCACTTGTGCCGACAGCAAATTATCAGCAGCCAGTCCATAAGCACCGTTGAGAGAACCATAGCCGCCCCCCAGAGTCAGTCCGGTCATACCCACGCTAGAGATTGTTCCTGTGACGGTTGCTAACCCGTATTCCTGTGCTGCCTCGATCAGGTCGCCAGCCGTTGCTCCAGCTTGAATTTGAGCTGTGCGCTTGTTTGGATCAACGGTAACAGTTTTCATCTGAGAAAGATCAATCACCACGCCATTCTCCAGGAGCGATCGTCCGAAAATCTCATGTCCAGCACCTCGAACCGAGAGAGGTAGATTATGCGATCGTGTCCAGCGAACCGTATGAATCACATCTTGTACAGTGAGACAGCGAGCGATTGCGGCAGGTTGTGTCTTCACCTTGCCATTCCAGAGTTGGCGCACCTCTTCATAGTTAGCGTCTTCAGGCAGAACAAGCTGTCCTGTGAGCAGTGCTGCGAGATCGTTGAAAGCAGCACTGTGACGGTATGTAGTTGTCATGATTTCTCCTTTTCAGTGGTATTGGCGATCGCAAGTTTTGTAGACTCGTGAGCCATGATGGATTTCCTCCAGGAATTACTGTGCAGAATCTTTCAAAGGAGTGACAAATTCAATGAGATTGCCGTTATTGTCCTTCACAAAACAGAGCCGAACTCCAGCATCAGGGTAGCTGCCCAATTCAACAAAGGTTGGCACACCGCGTCGATTCAATTCAGCCAGTAACGCATCCACGTCATCAACACGCAAAGAAAAATGTCCAATGCCGCTCGTGCGTACTCCTTCACCAAGGTCTTTAGCTTTGGGCATCCCAGAGCGTGACTGAGTGCTGCCGATAATTTCGATCCGAAATCCATAGACTTGCAAATAAGCCAGTTTCAGGTCGGGGAAGACATCAACTGTCCATTCTCGCTTGATCGTCGCATCTAGCTTTTCTTGATACCACTGAAGCGTTTCCTCATAGTTCGGTACATTCAAGCAAACATGATCGATTTGCATCGAACTCAGAGGATTTGAGCCTAGAGTTGAAGATGTTTGAGTTGAAATTGTCATTTGAATCTCCTGTAATTGTGAATGTTCTTTACCATCATTGAGGCAATTTTGTTCCAACTTTTATCAAATCGGCAGCCTTTTCTCCAATCATAATTGCCGATGCATTTGTGTTTCCTGTGATCATAGTTGGCATAATCGATGCATCAACAACTCGTAACCCTTCAATCCCCCGTACCTTGAGTTGAGGATCGACAACCGCCATTTGATCAATACCCATTTTGCACGTCCCAACAGGATGCCATGCCGTACCGCACGTTTGCCGAATATAATCTTCGATTGCTTTGTCGCTATGCACGGAACTCCCTGGAGCAATTTCCTCGCCCCGCAACTCATTAAACGCATCGGAGTACACAATTTGACGCAAAATTTTAAGTCCTTCAACCATCAGTTGCATGTCAGATTCTTTCTGAAGATAGTTGACCCGAATCAACGGTGGGTCAAAGGGGGAGGAGGAACGTAGTCTTACACTACCACGACTTTCGGGACGGGTGATGTAAAAGGGAAGGGTGAATGCCGGACCTTCACGTGCATAAGCAGGATCGACATATAAAATCGGAACAATTGTAAATTGCAAATTAGGCGCCGCATCTAAATTATTGTTGACATGCAGAAATAACCCAGCCTCTCCCCCATTACTACTTGGCGCAGGGGACACGTCAGTAGTAGATTGGTAGGCAATAACGGCAAGTGGGTGATCTTGAAGATTCTGACCGACACCCGGCAAATCAACAACCACAGGAATGCCTACTGCCCGCAGATGTTCAGCTGGTCCAATTCCAGAAAGCATGAGCAGTTTAGGAGAATCGAAGGCGCCAGCACTCAAAATCACTTCGGAGCTGACCCTAACTTGATACTCCGTTCCGTTTTGAACATATACTACCCCTACCGCGCGCTTTCCCTCAAAGAGTAAACGAGTCACCAATGCTCCTGTTTGAATGGTCAAGTTGGCGCGATCAAAAATTGGACGCAGAAATGCCACTGCTGTACTTTGGCGCTTGCCATCTTTCACGGTCACTTGGTAAAGTCCTGCACCTTCCTGCTGTACGCCATTAAAGTCGGGATTTTGCTCATAGCCTTGTTCGATCGCGGCTTCCACAAAGCGTTGCGACACTTTTGCAGGAGAGAGTGGATCTGTGATGCTAAGTGGTCCATCAACCCCGTGAAATAACGATGCTCCCCGCTGCTGGTTTTCCGATTTCTTGAAGTAAGGCAAGACATCCTGATAACTCCAACCAATATTACCTAACGCTTGCCAGCTATTGTAGTCACGTTCCGATCCTCGTATATAAATCATGCCATTAATCGAACTGCTGCCGCCCAAGACTTTACCGCGTGAAGATAAAATTTTGCGGTTATTTAAGTAAGGTTCCCCTTCAGTTAAGTATGCCCAGTCCACTTCCGAGCCTAAGAGTGTAGTAGGCCACAAGTTCGGAACTTGAAGTTCTGGCTTGGTATCAGGACTACCCGCTTCGAGCAGCAATACTTTAGTATTAGGGTCTTCTGTAAGACGGTTGGCAACAACGCAGCCTGCTGAACCGGCGCCAATCACAATATAATCAAAAGCAGCACTGTGATGGTATGTAGTTGTCATGATTTCTCCTTTGAGGGTCATTGTTTGTTGAATGACGGCGACATTAGTGGGTTGGCGAGCGCAAATTCTGCTGCCTACTAACTAGCTACAAAAATCTGCTAATAAGTATTAAAATTTGCTAAAAATTAGCATGTTTTTGTCGATCAAATTTCCCTGCTTTGTATCCAGGAATGCTATTATACTAATAATGTAGTAAACAACCAGAGTGATTGTTGCTACGCGGTACACCTTGTATCATCCTGCACGCTAAAACTAGTAGGGCTTGCCTTGAGGCGGTCTTTAGTACGAAAGGTTAATCCAAGTAGGAATGAGAAAGAAATCTACAAGGGACGGGCAGCGTGTTTGTAAAAGAGTCGAATCAGTAGCACTCACCGGAAAACTGCGACTTCTACAAAATGTTTTGGTACTAGTTATCAGATATTAGTAGTTTATTTGTAGGTGCTAGTCACGTCCTGCCACAATAATCTTTTCGGCTAAACCAACCGGGTTAGAAAACATGACCTCGTGACTACCGGGCATTTGTACAAGCCGAAATAGCCCCAAGCGGTGAGACATTCTCGGATGCCAACCCCACTGTTCGCCTTGAGGGAGGACATTATCTTCTGTACAGTAGAGGTAACTTTTAAGAATGGGCAGCGAGTAAAACTGCTTCATTTCCAACTTTTCAATGAACGGTTGATACGGTTCAGGCGATAATTGTGCGTAACTCGATCGAGCCAGTTCGAGGTCAGCATCGTTGAGAAACCCTTCTCGCCAAACCTCAAACGGCATCATGATTGTCTGATCGCCCGATTCTCTCGCTAGATTGTCGAATAACGCTTGAGAGTCGGGTGGGATGTTATCTCTGAGGCTCTCACCATCGTTGAGGACAAAGGCATTGAAGAAGATAAGCCGTCGAATGCGCGAGGGAATCGCTTCGGCAACTTTCGCAATAATCGCCCCGCCAAAACTGTGTCCTAGTAGGACAATATCGGTTAAGTCTTTGCCCACAATGTAATCGACAATCGATTGTGTGCATTGAGCATGGTTAACGTTCTTATTCACGCCTTTGCCATGACCTGCGATCGTGGGAGCAAACGCTTGATGCCCTTTCGCTTCTAGCTGTTTGATCACTTCGTTCCAAGCAGAACCCTCGTGCCATGAGCCATGAACCAAGACAAAAGTTGACATAGAATTGCTCCTTAAAGTGATTCAGCGTTCTAATATTGACCTTGTAGTTGGGCTGCTTCAGTTCTTGGTGAAGGCGGTAGCCACAAGGTATTTGCGAATATTTGAAGTTGTGCTATTTGGGCTATTTTTCAGGTGATGATTTAAAGCGATCGGTGAGGATAGTCTAACTTTTGGCAAATTCCAGCATAATTTTCCCTTGCGCTCCCCCCTGCTCTAAACGTTGATGTGCCAGAACGACCTGATCCCAAGACAATACTGAATCAATCACTGGGCGAAGCTGATGACGCTCGATTAGTTTTGTCAAAGCATCTAATTTTGCTCGGTACTGTGGTGTGAGAACAAAATGGATAGTCAGATTCTTGCCCCATGCTTCGATGAGTGATTGCGGCGTTTCAGTGTCTACAATACTCACAAGCCTGCCGAATGGGCGAATAATTTCTGGGCTACGTTGGATTGTTTGCCCACCGATCGTATCCAAAACTAAATCAACACCTAGCCCATCTGTTTCTTGATAAATAACTTCCGCGTAATCTTCGTTCTTGTAATCAATGGCTCGATCTGCACCAAGTTTTTTAACAAAATCGAGATTTTTAGAACTGCATGTTGTAAAAACGTAGGCTCCCATCGCTTTTGCAAGTTGAATCGCAAGAGAGCCAACGCCACCAGCACCCGCATGAATTAGAACCGATTCCCCAACTTGAAGATTGCCTCTCGTTACTAGGCAATCCCACGCCGTCCCTCCTGCAAGAGGAAAACACGCTGCTTCAATGTGCGACAAGTTAGAAGGCTTAAGCGCAACAATCCCTGCATCAGCAACATGATATTGAGCATAGCTGCCAGATTCTCCAAAAATCTGCGGCGAGTAATAAACTTCGTTTCCTACTTCAAAGTCTGTCACTGACTCTCCAACTGTCTCAATAACTCCTGAAATGTCAACTCCGATAATTGCTGGTAATCGAACCAAGTCTTTATAGTCACCACGGCGAGTCTGATAATCAACTGGATTGATCGATGTCGCACACACCCTTACTAGAACCTGATTAGGTTTTGGCGTTGGCTTGGGCACAGTTTGAATCTCAAAACTCTCAGCACCACCAAATGTTGTCAGTACGGCTGCTTTCATACATTCCATCTCTACTAACCATCCTTGCTTTATAATTAACGGTAAAGGTAAGGTACTTCGATAACACTTAACATATAACGGTTCTCTCTTGTCCCGCAAGTCAGCACCATTTAGTAAGGTAGTTACTACTCAGTCGCAAATGCAGTCACCACAATCCCGTAGCTTGCTCAAAAATATCTCCGCTTCTCAACCAACTGTGGCTCATATCGTGGAGCATACTCTTGGTTGTAAATGGATGCTGGAGGTTTTACGCTTAATTCGTCAAGGTATCAACCGCCCAGGAGCAATGACTCGTGCAACTGAGGGATTGACCACTAAGGTTTTGAATGAGCGATTAGTAGATCTCGTCAACTTTGGTATTGTCGAGAAAGTTGCTTATCCAGAAATTCCGCCCCGCGTGGAGTATAAGTTAACTGCCTTTGGCTCTCGGTTCGTTGAAATTCTGGATATTATTGACGATCTAGAAGAATTTTGCCAAAGTCGCCTCTAGAGCATTGGGATAGATAGTAGCTTATGTACAAGTTAAAGCGCAGCCAAACAACCGCGCTGTACCGAACGTTGAAGATCAGTCGTCGAATGCGCGAGGGAATCGCTTCAGCAACTTTCGCTTCGGATTGTTCCGGCAAAACTATGACCTAAGAGAACAATATCGGTTAAGTCTTTGCCAACAATGTAATGGACGATCGATTGTGTGCATTGAGCATGGTTAACATTCTTATTCACGCCTTTGCCATGACCTGCGATCGTGGGAGCAAAGCAGTCATGTCCCTTCGATTCCAGATGTTGAATAACCGCGTTCCAAGCAGAACCATCGTGCCATGAACCATGAACCAAGACAAAAGTTGACATAAATTCCTCCTTTTAGCTTGCTGTGAGTCCACCATAGATCGCGAACGGTTGCCCTGGCTAAGAGCAAAGGAAAAGGCAGTTTGTATGGGATTATCCTGATTCTTTATACCGAAAGTGTACTAAATTTCAATGCTCAACTTCTTTCAGATTCTTACAACAATTTGTCAAATTCTTATGATGTTATAGTTTGAAAATAATTATTTGCTTTACAACCAATTTCCTACCAAAATTAAAGGCGCCCAATAACCTGGATGTTTACGTTCATTTGAATTTTGTTGTAGCCATTGTTTTTGAGCTTTTTGGAGTGCTTTGGCTCGACTCTTTGGGTTGGTGGAGTTAACGGCATAAAAATGCAAATCTATACGACTTGGATTTTTTATGCCGTACTTAACGATTTATGTGCGGATGTTGCTATTGCTCTCCAACAACCCTTAGAGCAGATTTCAGTTGAAATGGTTTTCCGCAGTTTGTATTTTTTCAATCGCGCGCAACTGCAAAATTCAAAGTTACAACTGATACCTTGGCTTGTGGAACATCATCGTTCGATGGGGCTTGTTAAAGCTGTTCGCAGGAGGCACAGGGATAATGCTCAGAGGTTTCTTGACATATGGGCGCCAGCCTTAACTTGACACCAATGGCGTCCCGCCTGTCCTACATCTGCCACGGACAGGCGGGACGCCTATCCTACGGGATAATTTATTTCTTGGACTACTCTTAGTGCGTTTGAAGGCAAGTTCGGATCGAGTGCTTTTCGCGCGCTGTCAACGCCCACAACGGGTAACGTACCAGGATCGAGCAAACCGAGTTGAACCAAAACACTCGCTTGATCCCAGTAGATGTGTTCGTGGGCTAGCTTGTCGTCACGGAACTGAACGATCGCTACCACTGCTACTTCAACCCGTTTAAGAGTCGGAGCAATGCTAGGTAGCATCCAGTCCATTCGGATGGTATGAGTGAACTTAGCCATCATTTCATCGACAAGCCGATCAGTTCCGATCGTGCGTGAGATTAGTGTCAGCTCCATGTCTGGCGGCATATGTGGAATGAAGTATTTGGAATAAAACTCGCGCAGTGCTGGTTTCCCTACTCCCCCAGTCATGACCGGAATGTGGTTAACATAAGCATTTTCAACCATCGTGGCGAGGGTATCGTCAGTGTTGTGAGTGTCAAACTCGTGCCGCAAATGCTCTTCCCAGAGTTCTTGCAAAAACTCCTGGGCTGGTGTCAAGTTGGTGGTTGCCTTTCTATTTGCTTGTTCGTCTACAGTTTGTTTGTTGACCATGTTATATTCTCCTGGTTCTATCTATTTAGAGTGTATTCAGTTCCAATGCTTGATTTCTTTCAGATTCTTACGCTTTATACTGTTTCCGATTTGAGTGATCGCAGGTCACTGATTATTCCTGCTGAAGAAAGTCCAGTAACACGGGATTGACCCGATCAGCGTGAGTCCAGTTGATGGCGTGTGGTCCGCCAGGGATGACAACAAGTTGACTATTTTTAATCAGCTTCGGGAGTCTGGCTGCGGTGGACTCAAGTGGCAAAATGCGATCAGCATCGCCATGAATGATCAGGGTTGGTACATCAATGCGAAGACTTCATGTCCACATTCAGCCCACACTAAACCCAGCGATCGCCCCATATTACCCGTTCCAACAATTCCAATTTTCATATCCTGCTCTCCTGCCTGACCAGAAATGTTGTGATATTAATACTGGACGGTTGTCAGTTGCTTCTCCAGATTGGAGGAGATGTAAGCGCAATCCGCTTTGATTAGCCCCAAACTCTGGTTTCAAGACTTGTTGCTCGTCGTAGTGTCCGCCATTCTGACTACGGTAGGGAATCGGAGATTCATCAAATAAATGTTCAAGGCGTTGTTGATAGTCGTGAGCAACGACATCGTACTGTTCTGGAGTGAGACGATCGGCTTGATAAACAATAAAGGGTGGCAATACGTCCATGCCGGGATACCAAAGCATTCCATGCTGAATGGGAAATAGCAAATCTTCCATTGCTCCATTCACACCACGTTCTGTATAGTGTGGCAACCGACCCCCAACCGTGATTGAAAGCATGGCTCGTCGCCCCATGAATTTGCCTTCTCCATAGCGATCGCCCCAGCGAGTACCCTCATGTTGACCCACACCATACGCTAGCCCATAGGCATACACTCGCTCAAACCAACCTTTGAGAATGGCAGGCATGGAGAACCACCACATTGGAAACTGAAAAATGACAGCATCTGCCCATAATAATTTTGCTTGTTCTGCCTCAATATCCGGCGACTGGGTATGATCCGCAAAAGCCTGCTTCGATCCACGAACATAACTGAAGCGTTCAGTTCCTTGCAGGTGTTGGAAATCTCGCTCGTCCGCGATCGCTTTCCAGTTCATTTGATAAAGAGCAGAAACTTGAACCGTGTGTCCTTGTTGGCTGAGAACAGATACTGCCAGATCTTTTAGTGAACCGTTCAACGATTTTGATTCAGGATGCGCGAAAACAATTAAGACATTCATACTGTGTTACCTCTGGTGAGTCTATAGCGTTTCGTTCTATTAGTCAAAGAACTTCTCTTTTAGGGCGATCGAGAAAGTTTTTGATTTGTGTAGCAATCTCCTGAGCATGAGTCTCAAGTGCAAAGTGACCCGTGCCATTCGATCGTAGTGTCGTTGCTCTAACCATTGCCGCACTTCTTGCTCAGAGCTAAATCTGGCAAAGCGATCGCGAATTGGATCATACACTTGCCAATAGGTTTGACCAAAGCGATCTCGTTTCTGCCAAACTCATTGCAGAAGTGGTTTCGCGTTCTGCCTCGCGTCTGCCGGAGAACACGACTTTTGCACCCGCAGCAGCGAACGAGATCGCAGTAGCTCGACCAATTCCCGCTGTGCCTCCAGTGACTAACGCCACTTTATCCTGAAGTATCATTCTGTTTCTCCTAAAATCTAAGTCCGGTTGTTCTCTCTTGAAATAATCATGAAATCGCTTTAGAAAAAAGCTTAGACAAATCTTGCCAGCAAAAGGCTAAGAGCAAAGGAAAAGGCAGTTTGTATGGGATTCTCTTGATTCTTTATACCGAAAGTGTACTAAATTTCAATGTTCAACTTCTTTCAGATTCTCACAACAATTTGCCAAATTCTTATGATGTTATAGTTTGAAAACATAATCTTGCTTTACAACCAATTTCCTACCAAAATTAAAGGTGCCCAATAACCTGGATGTTTACGTTCATTTGAATTTTGTTGTAGCCATTGTTTTTGAGCTTTTTGGAGTGCTTTGGCTCGACTCATCCCCTGACGAAGATGCTCGTAAAAGCTGCCAGCAAAAAATCAGAAAAGTTAATCACTATAAAAATTCTCTATCAATTTAGGCAATTTATTTTTAATAACAGAAAGAGAATTATTCGGGAGACACATTACTGATTCTAACTCATATTGGAAAGCTAATTCCAATGATTCTCCAAAACCACGTTTACTTAAGACTTTTGATTGATTTTGATTAGCATTAATTAATGTTTCGTCTTGAAAAAATTGTGGTTTTATTTGTGTTATGATATCAAATATTTTTTTTTTGCAATGTAACTGTAAACAATTGATTAGCAATTCTTTAATTAATTCCGTATTATTAGTATTAATTAGATTTTCAGGATTAGCTTCATTCCAATCTTGAATAAAACGGCTTAATAAATGTTTAGTAGCTTTTTCTAATTGACGAGCAATCTGATATTGTTTTTGAAATTGTGAGTATTTATTTTTTAATACCATTGCTATTTCCGTTTGGGTTAGGTTCAAACCCAATCGAAGCTTTAACATGATTTGATTAACTTCTGAACACTTTGTAAACAATTTACAAATAAGTAGATACAGTCGGTCTTTTTCTTCTTGCTCTATTGCTGTATCTAAAGGATTAGCTCGAAAATCTAAAATATTCTCTTCTTCTTTATATTTTAAAGGGAAAAAACGTTTAGTTCGGTATTCACGAGCTAATTGAATGCAAGTTATAAGTATTGACTGAATATCCTCTAACGTTGATATTTGTGTACTTAAATTTAATTGATTACATCTTTGATTGTAAAACAAAAACATTTCTTCTAGTTGCTTTTGATTAGGTTTTTTAAAACCACTGCTAGATGAACCATAAGTTGGTTGGTAGATTTCATCAAAGCATTGAAAAACTAAGCAATATAAGTTAAGCTGCTCTTGATTAATACCTCCTAAAATTAAGCATTCTTTTAACTCTTTATTACTTAAGTCTTTTAAAAGAGCATAATCAGAGAATTGACTTCTTTTTGCTTCAATGTCATGCTGATATATTTGGTTTTTAACCGCACGAATTATTGAAGTTTTAGCATAACTTAATATATTGGTGTAAGGATATTCAAAATCAAAACTTTTTAAAAGTCTTGCTGATGGATTAGCAACAGTATTAGCCATCTGAAACAACTCTTCGAGAGAGTAAGAATGTCTAAGAAATATAAATTTTTTATGTAATGTTTGAGCAGCCGAAAAACATGCTTCTTGTAGATAAGCCGATAAATGTTTTTCTGCCATTGCAGACGACAAGTAAACTTTCGATGTATCTTCTACTCCTTTGGCAATTTTTAAAAAATAGCGCGCCCAAGTATCTGGTTGAGCCTCTAAATTTGATTCTATCAGCATTCTCATTCTTCGCTCAAGTCTTAAGTCATTTTGCCAAAATAAATTTTTGTTATGACTCTTATCTTGAAAGCTAAGAAAACTTGAAAACTTTTGAATTGTATCTTCACGTTTATTCATAAACTTTCACCTTGTAATGTCTGAGGGGGAGCGTCTTGAGGCGAATAAAGTTTCATATAAAAACTGTATTATTTCTCAATACCTTGACCAAGTTATTGATTATTACACAGTTAAAGTTTATTTTACTTTAAGCTGCGGGTAATTGTCGCTTGCCCAAACTGAAAAACTTGCGGTTGTTTGATTAATTGCTTAGTCATAAATAGGTTCCTAAGTTTTGTTTAATACATAATTACCATAATCAAGTTTTAAGAGAAAGGTAAAAAACCTACACAGTATTGCGTTGGATTCTTTAAGTATCTGAATTGTAAAAAGCTTCGATACTTGATTTCTTTCAGATTCTTACAAAGTTTTATCAGATTTTTATGGTAAAGAGCGAACCTGCTTCGGCAATAATGGTTGCAATTAATTAAATACTCCCAAAGGAGGAATTTTGGAGTGTCCCTTGAGTCAACTTTATACTCCCTTCCCGCTGGAAAATAACCAATTATGTATGATAGATTACTACAAAAAAATACGATTACACGTTCGGCAATAATCTATATGAAGATTTGACTTGAGTACAGGCGCCTCTCCTTCCTTCCCTTCAAAATCAGCGTGTTTGTTAAAACAACTTGAAGTAAATGCGCGATCGTTTAGGTAAAAGAAAAAAAAGATAAGATATACCAGTTGAATACTAACTTAATTAATTCATATTTTTACGCTGTATACTGCACTACGGTAAGGCGTTTTGAAGATTATTTTATTTTAAATGGGTCTTGATAAATGAAATAACTAACAAAAAAATAAAATACTATTCTATATTTTCTAGCTGTAGTCAGCGTTTTCTGGAATTTACTAACTTAGTTGTCAACAGCTTTAACTTATATGGTAGAAAAGGAAAGTTTATTAGAAACTATAAATAGCTACAGAATAGAGGTGTAAGCGATTAGTTCGCGTCAACTCTTTGCTACAACTTGTTAATTAAGGAGAAAACAATGTCTATTACTTCCATGCAGAAAAAACTACTACTATCTCTAAGTACCCTACTTATTAGTGGTGTTACTGTTGTTAGCTTTGCTAGTCATGCATCCGCGATTGATATAGGCGCTGGTCCTATCTGGAACAACAATGATGCCAAAAGATTATGTCCAGGAATTTGTCGGAGTGTGCGTTTAAAATGGAATGGTCAATGGAAAACCGTGGTTCGAGGTAAGGCATCAGTTTGTGGCTGTGTTAGAAGATAATAATTCAGTTCTTATTTAACTTAAACTGACAAAATAAATGGGTAAAAATAAAGTAATTGCTGCTAGATATACTGAATTTATAAGCCGTTTTACAATGCTAGATAAATACAGTTTTTGATGAAGTAGTTTACTTTTAATACTACTCGGTTAAGAGATTTTTTTAGAATCATTTTTTCATGACAGAGCGCTCTGTTAGAAAAATTTTAACCTGAAGCGAGTAGTATTGAATTTACCCTTAATGGCTTTATATTTTAGAGGTTATTTTTATGAGAATATTATTTTGGTTGAGCTTTATTTTACTGAGTGCCGTATTGAATAGCTGTTCAATACCCACACGTGCAGATAATTCTCAACCCAAAGATGCACAATTATCAGCCCAAGTTTTGCAAATTATTCGCCAAAATCCAGATGTAGTTTTAGAGTCTGTTTCTGCTTACCAGCAGAAAAAACAAGACCAACAGCAACGGAAACAGGTGGCTTTTTTACAAAAAATGAAAGCTAATCCCAAGTTTATGATTGGTGATTCTCCAACTATTGGCGCCCGCGAACAAAAAATTGTACTAATAGAATTTTCTGATTTTGAGTGCATTTTTTGTGGAAAAGTGCATCAAATACTTAAACAATTCATTGCACGCAATCCAGACCAAGTTACACTTGTACATAAACATTTACCCCTAACCTCTATTCATTCTCAAGCACTATCTGCAGCTAAAGCGTCTTGGGCTGCTGGTCAACAAGGAAAATTTTGGGAGTTTCATGATATGTTATTTACAAATCAAGACAAATTGAATGAATCGACCTATGTTGAAATTGCAAAATCTCTAAATTTGGATATTAAGCTGTTTAATCAAGCTCGTAATAGTAGTGCTGCTAGTGCAGCAATTGAGAAAGATATCAAATTGGCAGAAGAAATAGGTATCGATTCTACGCCTATGTTAGCAATGAATGGGGAGCCAATCGATGCAAATACTCAACTTGCTGACTTGGAAGCACTTTTGCATAAAATTAGCAAGCAGTAAGCATTTTTGTATTATGTGCTGTAGCTCTCAACTCGTAAATTTCTGTACTCGGTTGTTCTTCAAAGTGTTGCGTCACATACTGCATCATTAAAGTCTCTAGGCTAAATCCAATATCACTTTGTACAATCATAGAGCGGCGTATCAAAGAATGAATTGTATATAAAATAACTTGCTTTGTGGTGACAGTCGCAAATTTTTCATGCAAATTTTTTAGACTGATTGGTTTTTTATTTATAGCTAACCACTGAAGTACTTCTTGTTCTAATAAAGATAATCGATTAAATTGATTCTCTAGCAGGTTATGAATATCTTCAAAAACTGTAGCACCATGCTCAATATATTCTACCACTGTGGAAATGCTACTATTGAAAAATTCTTGAGTAGCAGTGGCTACTAGCTTAAGTGCCAATGGATTTCCGCCATAATGTTCAAACAGTTTATTCCATTCTGCCTCGGCGCCTGTAAACTTTCCTTTACATTTAAATAATTCTCGTCCTTCGCTTGGGAGCAACCCACCCAATTGCAGCGAGCGCGCGGGTAGACATTCTCCTTCTAGTAAAGCAATTTCCCTCGGTTTTTCTCGACTGGTTAGTAACAAACAACTCTGGTGCGGTACATCTCCAATTGCTTTGAAGAATTGCCCGTAAACATCGTAACCTGCTTGATATAGTCCTGCTTGACAACCACTATCTAAAATAGCCTCAACATTATCCAAAATCAGCAAACAACGCTTTTGTTTTAAACATCTAAATAGAGAAGCTAGTTTTTCGTCCAAGTTAGAGGGTATTGTTACATTTTTATCTTGCATAGGCAACAGAAATGATAAAATGCTGGTTATCAAATCAATTAGAGAAGGGGCATTTTGAAGTGACCGCCAAATAACAACTTCAAACTCGGTTTGAATTTGCAACCCTAATTTCACTGCAAGAGAGCTTTTGCCAATCCCACCAATTCCCAACGCTGCCACTAATCGACAATGGTCTTCTAAAATCCACTGTTGCAGTAGCGCTAATTCTCTATCTCGACCAAAGAATAAAGAGACATCAACTGCTTCCCTCCAATCGTGCGTTTTATTTTCTTGTCGGTTTGCTAGTTCTTCATGTGGAGTGGGATATGCGAAATCTCCTTGTGATAATTGCAAGCAAAATGCTCGTAGAAAATATTCTATTGATAACTTATCAACAGCATCTTGACGGTTGAGAATTCGAGAAACAGTTTGTATTGATAGTCCAGTACGCTCGCTCAATTGTTCGCGAGTAAAACGCAATCCTAAGTTATATTCTGATTCTGCGTCTAGCATTGCTTGCTGAAGCTTGTACCAACCTTTATTCGTAAGGATAACACCGCGTCCTCGTTTCGAGTTAGGAGTAATTTTATTAGACATAAGTTAACTATCTGATAATAAATGTATTGAATTATCTTTTATTTTCTTATAGGTGAAACTTGAGTCGAATATGCAAACTCACAGGTTTGAAAAATCAATTATAATCATTTTTAACATTCAAATTATTTCGCAAATTATTCTATACAAGTGCCTTTGACGAGTTTCGTGGTTCTGAAGTCGCTCCTGGCGCCGACACCAAGAGTGATGAAACACTCTCATCTTACGTTCGAGATGTATGTGAAACTGTGTATCATCCGGTCGGTACTTGCATTCCGGGGAAGAAGCGCAATGGCGGTTGTAGACCCTGAACTACGGGTATATGGTGTTCAGGGATTGCATGTCATAGATGCATCAATTATGCCAAGAATAACTACGAGAAATACTAATGCACCCACAATTATGATTGGCTCATAAGCGCCGATTTTATTAAAGCCGCGCGTTACTCAAAGCAACTGCAAAAAGCAACTGTACACTAAGAGTAGCCCAAGAAATAAATTATCCTACAGTATTTATTCTCGGATATTTTTTTAATTGGAACACTCTAAGAGAAAGGTAAAAAACCAACACAGTATTGCGTTGGATTCTTTAAGTATCTGAATTGTAAAAAGCTTCGATACTTGATTTCTTTCAGATTCTTACAAAGTTTTATCAGATTTTTATAGTAAAGAGCGAACCTGCTTCGGCAATCATGGTTGCAATTAATTAAATCCTCCCAAAGGAGGAATTTTGGAGTGTCCCTTGAGTTAACTTTACAATTCTATAAAATTTATTCTTCGGTTAATAACTTAAATACCCCTAACTATCGTGAGTTAGGGGGACTTAAATTATTTCAAATTCTTGCGACATTTTATCAGATTCTTATGGTAAGGCGCAAACCATTTAAAGGTGTCACTCAGATTTTTACAATGCTGCGTCAAATTTTTATAGTGTTACCGAACCTGCTTTGGTGTCATTCCGGTGAGACGCTTGAACTGTTGCGTTAAATGACTTTGACTAGAAAAGCCTACTTGTAAGGCAATGTCTGCAATTGCTATATCCGTTTTCGATAGCATCAACTTTGCTCGCTCTACTCGCTGTTGAATCACGTACTGGTGCGGAGAAGTTCCTGTCGCGCGTTTAAACAAGCTAGCAAAGTAAGTAGGGCTAATATTGATGACTTGTGCAATTTGAAAGAGTGATAAATCTTGGTCAAGATGAGCGTGAATATATTCAATTGCTTGCTGTAACTGGAGATTAGTTAAGCTTTTGTTCCCAGATGTAATGGTTTTTGTCAAGGTAGAATAATGTCGTAGCAAATGAATAACTAACGTCTGGGTCAACGATTCGACATATAACTGCCCCATAATACCACCTGATTGCAACTCAGCATGTAGAAGCATGGCGATTTGATGAAGTTGTAAATCTTGCCGATCAAAACAAGTTACGAGGTTAAACCGTTGTGGATCAATTTCAGAAGCTTCAGCAGCTTGTTCGATCAACTTTGGTTTTAAGCAAATGTGTAGCGGAAAGCACATAGCACCCTCGGAATGCCGACACCAGTAGCTCGGTTGTCCAGCAGGAACCAAGAAACAGTTCCCATTGTGACGGATTGATTCATGCAGACGATCGTCACGTTTTTGAAGCAAAGGCGCAGGGTTTCCCAGGTGTAAGTTGAGCCAATGATCCGATACGGCAGGAACTTCTATTTCAAACGATGTAGAAGAACTTTGGCACTGCTCAACCAAAATCCCATTCCAGTTCATTTGTCGGCTGGAGAGCATTGGAGATTGATTTAATCCCAAGGATTCATTCAGCCGTTGGTTAAGTTCGAGCGCTTTAACAATGTTTTTCATTACAGCTTTTGCTATAAATGCATTTGACTTATCTGTTTGATGTACTGCTACCACTCTCAAATTTTATTGCAAAAGTTTTATATCAGCTATCAATAATAGTAATGTAGCTGATAAGGCAAAGCATATTATTTTTATAATCCATAATGGACAAAGCTTTCAGCAATTATTCAATTTTGTTAAAAAGAAGCAATCGTTTTTATTGATAATCAATATTTTTGAATTAAAATATATCTTTGGATAGAGGTAAAAAGCTATAGTAGTTCTAAATAATTTGTAAAAATATATTCGCGTAGAAACCGTATTAATGTAGAGTTTAGTCATCGTAATTCCTCCATGAAGCAAGAAATAAAACTATTAAGTACGCCAGCGATAATCCACAGGCGCCCATGTATAACCCTGATTTTCTGCACGGATGTGTCCCACCCAAAAGAAAGGATAAATGTGCAGTTGCGACGTTCGCGCCGTGATTTTTCTGCACGAGCAAACTTTTTCGCCCGTTGCTCTGCTGCGGCATTGGAATTGACATCATAGACAACTGTGATTTTAGGATTTGGAAATTGGAGCGAGGCGAAATGAAGAATATCACCCCAAAACTCAATACTCTCGCCCCCACTTTCAACTAAGTATATTTAGTTATAATGCTCAACTTCTTTCAGATTCTTACGACATTTTATCAGATTCTTATGGTAAGGCGCGAACCTGCTTTGGTGTCACTCCAGTAAGTCGCTTAAATTGTTGCGTCAAATGGCTTTGGCTAGAGAAACCCACTTGTAAAGCAATGTCAGCAATCGCCAAATCCGTTTTTGACAGTAGCAATTTTGCCTGTTGAACTCGTTGTTGAATGACATACTGATGAGGAGAAGTACCTATAGCACGTTTGAATAAGCTAGCAAAATAAGTAGGGCTAATATTGACGACTTCTGCAATTTCTCCCAGTGATAAATCTCGGTCAAGGTAAGTGTGAATATAGTCAATTGCCTGCTGCAACTGGGTACGATTTAAGCTTTGTTTCTCAGATGTAATAGTTTGGGTTACACTAGAATAATGTCGCAACAGATGAATGACCAAAACTTGAGTTAATGATTCGACATATAATCGCCCCATCATACAATCTGAGCGCAATTCAGCTAAAAACAGCATTGCAATATTATGAAGTTGTAAATCTTGCTTACAGAAACAGTTCACGAGGTTGAATTGAAGAGCATCAATTTCGGATGCTTGAGCAATTTGTTCGATCAACTTCGGTTCTAAGCAAATGTGCAGCGCAGAGCAGATGCTAGCTTCGTGCTGATACCAGTAACTTGGTTGTCCAGCAGGAATAAGAATAGTGTCGCCTTTTTGAACAATTGAATCATGCTTTACGTTATCGCGTTTTTGGATCAAAGAGCTGGGGTGCCCTAGAGGTAAATTGAGCCAATGATCCGATACAGCGGGAAGTTCCATTTCAAAGGATGAAGCTAAAGGAGTTTCGCAATGCTCAACCAAAATACCATTCCAGCCCAGTTGCCGACTGGATAGCATTAGAGTTTTATTCAACCGTTCGCTCAGTTCGTTTGATCTAAGGAGGCTACTTGTCACAGATTTTGTTTTCAGCATTTGACTTACCGATTGAATAATAGTGCCAATTTTATGAAAATTTTAAATTGGGTGTTCAAGGTGTGCGTAAACATTTAATATCTCTTATGGATGGCGCCGCAAATATAAAAGAATATTGCTAGTCAAACTACGTTCGGCTATTTTAGCCATAGATATCAAAATTTCAATTTGCATCTACCTAAAGACATAAACTAATTGTTGAATACTTAATTTTTGCTCCATTTGTATTACCTATAATATGTGTATTAATGCCAAATTGCCTTGATTCAAAAACGTTCACAGCCCTGAATGCTACTCCTTCAATTACTAAAGATAAGCTTCTTAATTCATATAGGCGCCAGTGCTAATTATTTATGCACTTTTTATCCATCAGTTTGCGGCTTTAATTAAATCGGCTGCCTTTTCGCCAATCATTATAGTGGCTGCGTTTGTATGTCCCGTGATTAAAGTTGGCATGATCGAGGCATCCACGACCCGCAACCCTTCAACTCCGTGTACTCGTAGTTCGGGGTCTACGACTGCCATTTGGTCAATACCCATTTTGCAGGTGCCAACGGCATGATTGCCTGGACTGCAAATTTCTCGGATGTACACTTCAAAGGCTTCATCGCTTTGAACCTGGGAACCCGGTGCAATTTCCTCACCACGAAACTCGTCAAAAGCATTTTCTTCAAATAATTGGCGGATTAATTTAACTCCAGCAGCTAGAAGACGCACATCAGATTGATTTTGCAGATAGTTCAGCCGAATTATTGGTTTCTCTTGAGGGTCAGGTGTTTGCCCAGCATTACCTTTGGTACGTTGCAAACTGACACTGCCAATATTGTGAGGATGCATCAACACAACTGAACCGATGAATCCTGAAGAACAGTAGAAAGAGCTAGGAACTGCCTCATGAATGGGAGAAAACATGATCTCTAAATCTGGCACCGCGTCTAAATTTCCCTCGCTATGCAAAAACAATCCAGCTTCAGTTCCACTACTAGTTATTGCCAAGTCTATGTTCTGAGTTGCCATATATGCTACAGGAACAACGATGTGATCTTGCAGGTTTTTACCGACACCGGGTAGATCAACCACGACAGAAATGCCCCTTGCTTGTAAAGATTTCGCATTGCCAATACCTGATTGCAGCAGCAGTTTGGGCGAGTTAATTGTGCCTGCACTTAAAATTACTTCTTGGTTAACCCTAGCTTGGTGCAATTTTCTCTCATGTAGATATTCCACCCCAACCGCGCGGGCGCCTTCAAACAACAACCGAGTCACCAATGCTCTCGTTTTGACAGTCAAATGGGGGCGCTTTTTAATGGGCGAGAGAAAGGCAGTCGCAGCACTATGGCGCTTCCCATCAAAGATGTTTAACTGGAACAGCCCAACTCCTCTCTGCTCAATAGCGTTGAAATCAGGATTATAGTCATATCCCAGTAACACACACGCCTCTACAAATCTTTGGGAGACAGTAGCAGGCGCCTCTTGGTCGGTAACGTTTAACTCCCCATTAACACCGTGGTATTCGTTGGCACCGCGCGAGTAATGCTCAGATTTTTTGAAGTAGGGCAAAACATCCTGATAACTCCAACCGAAGTTGCCCAATGACTGCCAGTGGTCATAATCGCGAGAATTCCCTCGCACATAGAGCATGTTATTAATCGAACTACTGCCACCCAAGACTTTGCCAGCGGAATAAAACATTTTGCGGTCATCGAGGTATGGTTCTGGTTCAGAGAAATAGCCCCAGTCTACCTCGGAACCGATTAATTTTAGATATTCTGCTGGAATTTGAATCTCCGGTTTTGTATCCGGATTTCCAGCTTCTAGTAACAACACAGTTGTTTGGCGGTCTTTGGTCAAACGATTAGCGACAACGCAACCAGCCGAACCTGCACCAATTACAACGTAGTCATATTGAGTCATGGAATTAAAAAATAAAATCAGAATTTAAAATAGAAGATGCATATATTACGTGGGAACTGTGATATCATTTCCGCTAGCATAACCGTAATAAAAACGATGTCTCGACATCACATGTAACGTCGAGACATTATGGGTAATCAACCCGACATGATATGAGCGTATGTAGAGATGTTGTCCGGTTTTTTTTGTTGCAGCCTCATATCCATTCTTTTTGAGTACGTTTGCTGCCGCAATTCCTGATATGTCGGCGCCGATCACTGCAATTCGTTTGTAATTCTTAGAAATCATAATTATTCTCGTTGTAGCACAGACCGGAAAGCCTGTGAAATAATTTTTACAATAAAGACACGTAGAGATGCGTAAACCGGAGGTTTTCCCGCAGGGATTGAAAGAAAGTCTCTACAAGCCAAAATTAATGACACGAACCACTAGTTATATAATTGAAGTGTACTAAGTTTCAATGGTTGACTGCTTTCAAATTCTTATGACAGTTTGTCAGATTCTTATCGTAAATTGCGAGCCTGTGCGTGGTGTAATTCCAGTCAGGCGCCTAAACTGTTGCGTCAAATGGCTGTGGCTAGAAAAACCTACTTGTAAAGCAATGTCCGTAATCGATAAATCCGTTTTTGACAACAGCAACTCATTAAAATTGTAATAATTTCCAATACTCGATTTCTTTCAGATTCTTACAACGCTTTATCAGATTATTATGGTGAAGCGCGAACTCGCTTTGATGTCATTCCAAACTTTAAACGAGCATCCATACTGTGTTACCTTACGTAGATGCATCATCCGTATTTATACAAGAATAAGTTAACAAGCCAGGTGATAATTTAAGGCAAGTTACACCAATTATTTTAGTAACTTACACTTTTTTTAATAACTATGTATTTATAATACTTTGTAACACATAGAAGTTAATGTAGCTTGCTTGTACTCAGGCACCTCTAGAAAACAGTATTGTAAAAATTACGAATACTACTCCTTTTTGATAAATTGCTACTTCAAGTATTTTATACCTAAAATAAATTTTTATTCTTTGCGAACGCAATATATAAACAAGGTTGCAATACCCAAAAGTAATGTATAACCTGACTATTGTTAAGTTGAACTAATTCTGAAGTAACTTAAAGTTTTTTAGGTTGGGGTTTATCAGATTACAACAATTCTTTAGATTCAGGTGAACATGAATCTTCCAAGGAGCAACCCGATGCTCATAAACCCTCTGCAACTAACCTTCCTAAAAATGTAGTACAGTTTTCACCGCGTGTAATTTCTCCAGTAAAGCCAAATCAACCAGGAGTACTTTCTCCTGAAGAGTTTTTTGCTCAACTTGAAGATTCCGAAGACTATTGGGCTGATGATACCCAGCCTAAAGATAACCATTCTCATTAAATGAGGACATATAACATGACTAAGAACCGCCGTACTTTTGATGTGGATTATTCTGAAGGAGGAGCAATTATGCCTACAAACAGGTTGCAGAATATGCGGTTGGCAAGTACAGCAACAGGGTGCTATAACGTCACAATCTGGTTATCCTAATGTAATTGATACCCAGGTAGTTCAACCAATTGAGGTAAAACACAAGGAATTAATACGTGAGACTCGTTATTGATTTTCTTTCTTAGCAAGCATCAGAGTAAAAATGTACTTAATAAAACTTCTAACCCTGATTGGAAATACGCTATTGCAACAGGATTTTTAGTTGCAGCAATGGTGGTTCCCCAATTTTCGTTTGGGGGTTGAATCTCAAGAATTAATCAAATCTCTCCAAACAAAAGTTGGTAGCTTACCTAGCACTACAGGCGCCACAATTAGTCGAATAGCTTTTCCTACTGTTGCAAATGCTCCTGTCACAAGTGGGTTTGGCTGGCGCCAACATCCTATTACAGGAGAGCGGAAGTTTCACACTGGTATTGATTTTGCTGCTTCTATTGGGGCGCCGATTTATGCAACTGACGCTGGAATAGTTGAGTTTACAGGGGAAAAGGGGGGTTACGGAAATACAGTTATTGTTAAGCACACCTCGGTATCTACTCTCTATGGTCATGCAAGTAAACTTTATGTTACACCTGGTCAGAAAGTAACGCGCGGACAAATGATTGCAGCAGTGGGTAGTACAGGAATGTCCACAGAACCACATCTACATTTTGAAGTTCGGGTGAACGATAAGCCTCAAAACCCACGTCCCTATTTGCAGCAGTTTACTGCAAATTCTTACTCCCAAAGAATGCGCGCTTTTTTGGCAACAATTCGTTGGGCTGAAACTGGTACGGAGGGTGATGAGAGTTATCGTAAGTTAGTTTTTAACGGCACTTTCAACCATTTCTCAACTCATCCATTAATTAAACAATGTGCGCTAATTAATGGAAAGCGCGTTTGTTCTACTGCTGCTGGTGCTTATCAGATGTTAGATAAGTCTTGGTATGACCTTCAACCAAAACTAAAATTAACTGATTTTTCTCCTGCTTCTCAAGACAAAATGGCAGTTGAATATATTCGGCGTAACCAAGCTATAGCTGATATTGAAGCAGGTAATTTAGATGCTGCTCTTAAAAAGCTTGGAAGAGTTTGGGCGAGTATGCCTTACAACAACTACAATCAAGCTGATAGTGGAGACACTCGCGATTTGACTGACTTGGAAAAAAATGATACGTCTTTTTCTATTAAGCCGCGTTATTGGATTAGCCGTGGTGAAGTAGAGAGTAAGTTAAATGACAAGTGGAATAATGATTGGTTATTAGGTTGGCGAGATATTTGTAGGTCTACAGATGAACGTACTGTAATTAGTTCTATATTTCCTAAATCCGCTTGTGGTGACACAGTTCTATTAATGCTTCCTCAAGTTGATAATAAAAAATTAATATCATGTTTGGTTACTAACTTAAACAGTCTAACTTTTGATTTTGTAGCACGTCAAAAAGTAGCGGGGACACATCTTAAATTTTTTACAATGCGACAACTTCCCGTCCTTCCTCCCGAATCTTATACCCAAGAGGATATCAATTTTATCACCCCCCGCGTTTTAGAACTAGTCTACACAGCTTGGGACATGCAACCCTTCGCTCAAGACATGGGATACGAAGGCGAACCATTTATTTGGAACAGCAACCAACGCGCGCTATTAAGAGCAGAGCTAGACGCATATTACGCAAAACTCTACGGACTTACGCGCGATGAGTTACGGTATATCCTCGACCCTGCGGATATTTACGGTGCCGACTTTCCCAGCGAAACCTTCCGTGTATTAAAAAATAATGAAATAAAACAGTTTGGAGAATATAGGACACAAAGATTAGCCTGACCAATCTTAGGCAGCGCTTGCTAGATCGTTTTAGCCCCAAGGAGAACGCTCACGAGCGTGCGTTTACTAACTGATGAAAATTTTAACGGCTCGATATTACGAGGTTTAATAAGACGCTTACCTGAATTAGATGTTCTTCGTATTCAGGATGTAGGTTTGATGAATGCTACGGATATTATAAGTAGGCACAATTGAATCAAACTATGTAAACTTATGTAAAATACACTAAATGTTTTAAAGATAAGCTTTTAAATAATTTACATTTCTTCATCTAGCTGTATTTTTCAGCGCCTACCGACTTGACTTTCTCTAAAAACCTGCTAATTTTTAACATATTTATATATATATTAGCAGGTTTGTGTGGCTAGTAAAATAGCAGCAATTGGAGAAAAACCCTTATGGAAGCACGCGCGAGAAAGTCAAGCTATGCTGAAAACAAAGGAAAAATACAGGAGTGCAGTAAACTGGGCTGCGTTTACAATCATTGGTAATCCTGAATAACGTTGCTTTGTTCGAGATTCAATTAAAGAGCGTTCTGAAATAGTTTGGTTAACAAACTTCAATTATTTATACTAAAGGCAAAAGTAAAACATCGAGTTTTTCTCTATATAAACACGTAAATATCATTAAATAGGTACAAACTAATACGCATATAGCATCTATACAATTTTGATTTAATCGGTAAAAGCTTCTACAGGCGCCTCCTAATATATCTTTAATAGTAATTGAGGTGCCAAGCTAAAAATAAATGGCGCCTCAATCATGTTTATCACAACTTACGCGCATTTAAAAATCCGGCACAATAATCTCTTTACTTTGTCCCGCATAGTGTCGGTAAATAATTTCGGGTGAATTACCAACTAACTTTGCCACGTCTTTCACATCCATCTTATTGTCAAGTGCCAAGGTGATAAACGTATGCCTGGTCTGGTAGAGCTTCCGATACTCAATTTCATCCAGTGTTGAGAGAACTGTTTTCCAAGCTCTTTGGGCTAAGTTATGAACATTAATCCATTTACCTTCGGGCGAAGGAAACACTTTCGCTTCACCTGTCCGAATGCTTGTCTTGATTGATTTCAAGAAGTTCGCAAGGCGCGTGTTAACTGGAAAAATTCGTTTCTTCTGAGTTTTCAAACCAGGTTTGCAAGTTAATCCTGACTGAGAAATAACTACAGCTTGTTCAAAACGAATTGAACTAAAGTATGAGTGCGACGTGTTTCCATTGCAAAGCTACAGCTTCAGACGGTCTGCAACCTGTGTAGAATAGGAACTCAATCAACGATGCATAGTGTTTGTAATGTTGGTTGCTTTGGAATGCTGCAATGATTTGGTCACGCTCAAAGATGCTGAATGGATTAATATCTCCATCTTCCTTGTTTCCCTTGGGAATCTTTATATCAGTTGACATACCTTCAAATGGATTTAATTTGATTAATTGAGATTTAACTGCCCACTCACAACAAGCGCTTAGTTGCGTCAGTATTCGTTTAGCAGCAGAAAAACTTTTGTTAGCGACTAACCAATCTCGAATCGTGACGGCGCCATCTAAAATTTTTGTAGGTAAGTTTCTATCTATACAACGGGAGACGTTAGTAAAATCCTTCGCTATCGTGCTTGGCGACAAACTGGGACGCTTGAAGTCGGTGTACTTGGACCATAACTCAACTAGAGATGGATCAGTTTCAAACTTAGGTTTGCTTATTGGGGTAAAAATTGGGGTAACGTTGCTGTGTAAGGATTCTGGCTTATATTTTGCTAACGTTGGGTCATTTTGACCTGAGAGAATATCAAGTTCAATTTGCCTTGCTTTCATTTCTACGACTTTAGGATTCGTTGGAATATCGGTAAAACCAGTCGATAGATAGTGACGCTTACCCCCGTAACTAAAAACAAGCTGTAAGCAACCGTTTGAATTTTTAATCTGGACAGTTCCCTTGCAAGCCTTACCCTCTTGGACTTTTGCTTTCATTGATAAACTCCTTATTTAACTGCTTGATTGTAGGCGCCCTCCTTTACGTCTGAGTGAGTAGTGAGTAGTGAGTAGTGAGTGGTGAGTACAGGCAAAACCTATTCACTACTCACCATTCACCACTCACTTTTAAGAAATCACCCTTTACCCCAAATTTACCCCAGAAATATAGCCAACTATGGCCAAAAATATCCAACGTGGGGTAAATTTACCCCCGAATTACACCATTAAGAATGGCTGAAATGAAGTTTTTGAGAAAAACAAAACCCCCGCAAGTCTTGGCTTACGAGGGTTTTGGGAGTTATGCCAGGAACGAGACTTGAACTCGTGATACGAGGATTTTCAGTCTTCCCTAGACCTCGATTTTTCAGTACTTTCACGGTTTACAAACTTTTTTACCCCCAATTTACCCCCAAAATCGACCTTTTATTCCAACTTTACCACAGAATCAAAAAAGTCAATCACACCCAAAAGTGGTTTACGTTTTTGGTCAAATCAGAATCATTCCAACGCAATCATGTTAACTGACAAGAATATGATTCAGATTCACAAACGGCACCGAAAAGCATTGATTTTCACATCTGTGCATTGATCCACAGAGAGAACTAACCTACAGGTCTTGTTTCGTAGGCGCCATCTGGAGAGTAGTTTCAAGTCTGGATTGTTGGTCATTATGCTTAGAGTGAAACCCTGTCAATCTATGTGATTTTAAGCAAATAAGGAAAGAGGCGTGCGTTTTAACTACAGATTGGAGGGTGCTATATCTACTTTGTTCGGTTTTTACTACTTTTTATTCCAGAAAACCGAATCAAGCGTACAAATTGCAAGTTGCGCTTAAAGTGTGTTCGGGTCAATTCCTTGTTGACGCAATTTTTCGAGTAAGTTTTGCATTTGCTCTTCTTGCGTTAAATATCGTGTTCCGTCTTCACTATACCAAAATAACCATTCACGAGTTCGTCCTTGATACGTTCCAGCTTCACGTCCAATACCTAAACCAATTTCCGGCATCCAAACTTTATCACCAGGTTGTAATATATACTCACCTTCTATTAAACGGTAAACTTCTAAGCGTTGGCGCCTGCGTCTTAAACGTGTAGGTGCATAAATTACATAATATAGAATACCTAGTTGAGCATAGTCAGTTTTCTTCTGCTCATATTCGCCGTTATAGGTTTGAGATACAACCTCCAATGCTAAGGTTGGCATAATATTATCTTCTTCCCAAAGCCCATAGCTAGAACGTCCATTTTCTCCAACAAATCTTTCTACACCCAAACTGAGAAAAGCATCAGGGACAATAGCATCTTGGGCTGGGTCATAATATATCCCCATATTTATACCAAAATACCAATCGTCGCGATTTTGCCAAATTGAAGACAATATTGCCAGTAGTAAGTTTGGAATTAGTATTTGCAGTTCGCTGTCCACAGGTTTGTCATCAGAACACGGTAATTCTTCCGTTGAAGGTAAACAATGTAAGGGATTGTATTTATACATAATATTTTGGTTGCTATTTTTACAATCCAATTTCAGCAGCAGGAATGTTACATATTTACGTATAACATATCCACATTATAAGCTATGGCTATAAATTATGCGTAAGCTTCATCTTAAACCTCTACGTATCATAAAACTTCAGCAATAAAGTCTTTGTTAGAAATGTAAATACCACCGTTGAATCAATTTCTCAACTTGTTGGATTAATTCGTTTATCTAGGGCAAGCGTCGTCCGAGTTTTACCATCTGGAGATAGATAAATCAAGGCGCCTGCATCACTGCTATTTAAAATACCATCCGCATCGTATCCTAAAATATATAGACCAAAGTTCAGCCTACGTGAGCCATCCAAGCCAGATGCTATCACGTCAATTTGTTCATATTTTTTACTCTGAGTATTAATTTTTACGTTATGTTGAAATTTGTTCGTAACTCAATTGAGTTCAAAATTGAAATCATCTTCATAAACAGCAGGATTAATACATTCCATCAGGATTATATCGTTCGCTTTTACAAGGTTAACTTCACCATCGTCATCGACGACTCATGAAGTTTCGTTTGGATGTGGAACATTGGGAAAAGCCAACCCTTGAGGAAAAATGGTGTGTTCAACCAGGAGATGTTGTTATTAACAAAATTCCACCATTACGTGCAGCAGTAGCAACCGTGCGACTACCCCGTCATCCAGTTGATGGAAATTGCATTATTATTCGGGGTGTAAAATTTCCTTATAGTGTTTGGGTAGCAATTTGTCTTAACCAGAAGCCATATGAAGCTTATTTAATTCAGCGTCAGGGAGCAAGTACTTTACCGCGCGTTGGTTTAAAAGTGTTGTCTAATCTATATATCCCCTTACCTCCTGAAACTGATGTAAGTATGTTACGTCGTCAGGTTTGGGAATGGAACGAGGAAGCGCTTGATAATAATGAATCTTTATTACGGTTGGTTGCAGAAGTTGAAGATTATTTTGTAAATGAAAAGCAAAAATTAAATGATACTGAAGCTACATCTTACCAATCGCTATCTACTGGAAGATTTTTTCCAGCCGAGTCAGTGGAGGATTCTTTATTACCAACGCATGTAGAAATGTCGTATAAAATGCAACAACTTAAACGACAACTAGGATGGCTTTCGTTAGAAAAATTACTTTCAGTGCATGATATTTCTCGCAAACGCTTGTATGATGAGGCGCCAGAACGCGCGCGTTATCTCAAATTAAGCGATATTAGTACCGATTTAAGTTTTTCTTTGCCAGAGGAAAGCGAAACGGTACGTTCAGGAAGAATTTTTCATCAACCTCTCACATCTGGGGAAGTGTTGCTTTCAACTTTGGTCACAAATCCGCGAGTTGCTTTTGTTGATGAAATACCCTCTACCAAAATTTATGTGACAGACCATTTAGAAAGATTGCGATTTCGAGAAACACCAGGCGCCTGGGCTTTAGTGTTAAATACTACTGCTATTCGTACACAACTCGAAGGTATGGCGATGGGGAGTATACAGCAATTTACCCATCCAGCAAACATTCTACAATTGAGAGTACCTGATGTACCATTACAATTGCGCCAGCGTTGGGAAAAATTATTACTTCGCCATCACCAACGAAAACGAGATTTAGACCAACAATGGCAGGTAATTTGGAATAAAGCACAAACGCTATTCAACGAGGTTCATCATGCATAAATATCCTAACTCCTGTACGGGCGGGTTCATCTATATCCTGCTACACAATGGAAAATTAAGCTAAACCCGCCCCTAATTTTTATGACTCCAGCAATTTACGAAGAAATTACAACCGCGCTAAAACGCGAACCTTTACCGCTAACTCAAGTTTACGCACTTGTCAAAACGGCAGGAAGCTCTTGGACAGAAGCGCAAGTTCAACTTTTTTTAACCTGTATGGATGGAGTAGAGGTTGAGATGGCGCCAGCAGAAACTCCAATTGTAAAGCTTGGTAAACGCACTAAAGAGGAAGAACTGGTCGAAGCGATTGTGGAAGTGGTAAAGTCTAATACTGGTAAACCTATTCTTGTGGCAGAAATTCGCAAAAAGCTACCAGGGAAATACGTTACTACCGAGGCACAAATAAAAAGCTTGGTCAAAAAAACTTCTGTTTTAGAACTTTCTGCACCAGGACATGTTCGCTATAAAGGTTAAGTAAGGTTACGAAAATGGCAAAGGCAAAAACTGAGGCAACACAATTAACACAAGAATCTTCGGCAGTACAAGAAGTATTAAATAATCTTTGCCTGCAACAAAAGTCAGCACAATTTGACAAAATTCTTAACCTGAACAGTGACTCGAATGATATTGCTGCTGCAATTGTTTGGGGACAATATCGGGGTGTGGAGACTCCGCGTATTTTTCTGCTTGCACTGGCGCCTGGAAATTGGGAGAAGGCAAACGCTAACTACGTGCAAGAATTATCTTATACCTTACCTCCTGCCGATACCAAAGAAGATGAGTATCCGCAATTTGGGGTAGTGACAGATGGAGAACACAAGGCAATATTTGACTTAGGCTATCCAGCTTATGAAATTGACCGTCTACCAAAAATAGAGGAAATTAATGAATATAAGCGTATAAAAGCTGACCCGACCTATCGATGGTCGATGAAGATGTATGACCGTTTGATGCGGGGTTTTGATGAGTTCCACGAACAGGTTTATCAAAATGTTCGGGATAACATCTCCAGTTCTAACGATATTATTCGGGAGGTAACGAAAATCTTGTTTTTAGAGTCATTTCGCTTACACCATGAAGGGAGCAACTTAGAATTTGAGTACGAAAAGCAAACTTTGCAATTAAATAAAATTTTTACTATAGAATATGTTAAGCAGCATGGTAAAACTGCAGTAGCCCAAATTCAAACTGCATTTGACCATTTTAAATCACATCCAGACTATGTAGTAACTGATGATACAGGAGAGTCTCACGCTATTTTTGACGAACAAACTCACCTGCGACTTGCACAACCTCGTAATTATGAAACGCTTTTAAAGTTAATTCAAGATTTAGGACCAGTTACTAACAACCACGATAAGGAAGTTAAACTTAAGGGAACTTTAGCAGATATTGCTGCTGATGTATTGGGAAGAGTTTTAGATGTTTTCCTGCGCGCGAAGTTTAAACCAGAGGGGATGGGGGTTTATTTGACTCCCGCACCTGTAAAGCAAGCAATGTTAGGTATTGCCTTTCATGATATTAAACAAGAAACACCAGAATTACTAACTGCTAGGGGAGAAGACGGGAAACCAGCATTTCGGTTTTGTGACCCAGCTTGCGGTAGTTATGGTTTTGGGTCGGTAGCGATGGGATATTTAGAAAGGGCACTTTTAGAAATTTTAGGTGAAGAAACTTCTAATGATGTTCGTCGCAGTCAGTTATTTAAAGATATGTGTCAGTATAGCTTTGTCGGCGCCGATAATTCCCAAGATATGGTAACGTTAGCGCGCGTGAATATGGCATTATTAGGGGCACCGAAAGCGCGAATATTTCGTACCAATGACTCATTAATTAGCGAACAATTTAAACCTTGTAGTTATGATTTGATATGTACAAACCCTCCCTTTGGTACACCAAAATTTAGTCAAAGTCAAGCCAAAGCCAAAAAATCATATGAAGAAGCTAGAGAAAAAATTCTATCAAAGTATCGCTTAGATTTAAAACCGTTAGATAAACAAGGGACATTTACTTATGAACCTTCAGTATCTGGGTTAGCAATGGGATGTAAACCTGATAGTAAAGGTATTTGGAAACCTGTTTCACCAAGTATTGACCCAGCAGTATTATTTATTGACCGTTGCTTGCAGTTACTTAAACCAGGAGGAAGATTATTAATTGTGTTACCCGATGGTGTACTGTGTAACTCTGGGGATAAATACGTGCGTGAATATATTATGGGAAAAAAAGATGAAGCGACAGGACAGTTTTACGGAGGTAAAGCAATAGTTAAAGCAGTAATTAGCTTACCATCTGATACGTTTAAATTATCGGGTACAGGAGCAAAAACTAGTATTCTTTATTTACAAAAACGTCCAGCACGAGAAAATGATTCAGAAAGGTTTGTAGATAAGCCACAACCAGATGTATTTATGGGTGTGGCAGATACTTTAGGGTATTTGGTTAAAAATAACGTAGAGGATTATAGTAGTGGTGTACCAAATGATTTAGCAGCTATTCAAGGGGCTTATGTAAGAGGAGAATAAGCGAAAAGTTATTAGCACTTGTGTGCGTAGGTTGTGTAAAACCAACATTTATAATCTTGAGTTGCGTTCTACTTCACCCAAGCTAATTTATAAATTAATTATAAAATTTAAAGAATAATACATATTATGTTCATTTCAAAAGTACCGTCTGAGTTTTTAACCCACCGCTTAGATTGCCCATATTATCATCCAGAAGCAATGAAATTAGACTATAAATTTAGAGAATATGGCAATATGAAACTTTTATCACAAATTATTAGTTCTAAGCGTAAAATTACAAACGGGGTTCGTGGACCAGATATCCAAGCTTCACAATATTGCCTTATACGTTTGCAAGATTGTCAACATTGGGGAATCAATTTTGATAACTGCCTAACTATTTCTGAAAAGCAATTTAATGAAAATCGTCGTTGTCAATTATTTGAAAATGATATTGTTGTTGCAATTGGTGGCTATGTAGGCAATGCTAGTATTGCACGAAATGTTAAATTAGCAGTAATAGGGCAGCATAGTGCCGTGTTACCATATAATCCAAATGGTTACTATGACGAAAGATATCTTCTTGCTTATCTGAACTCAGCTATAGCAGAAATACAGTTTCAACGTTATGTATCTGGCAGTATTCAAGCTGGTATAAATCTTGAAGATTTGCGTGATATACCTATTCCTATACCTAATAAACTTGCTCAAAGCTATATTGGTGATAAAGTACGCTTGACGGAGAGATTGAGAACGCGTGCGCGGCAAATAGAATTATTTATTAATGATAAATTTAGTTTTCTGTTGGCGAATCTCAAACCCAAATCAAAAAGCTGGCGTGTTCATCGTAATAATATTGAATCTTACCGACTTAATACTTCACATTATGATGCTGTCATTGTAGATATGCTTGATAAAGCAAAAAAACAGATCGATTTACTTCCCCTTGCTTCACTATTTGGCAAACGTGGTATTTCTGGAGGAGCAACACCTCAAGGTGCAGAGTATCCAGAAAAAGGAATTTTTTTCGTTCGCGTACAGAATGTAAAACCGCTTCGTTTAGACTTATCTGACGCTGCTTATTTAACACCTGCTCAAGATGCAGAGCTTAAGCGTAGTCGCTGCCAAGCAGGAGAAATTATACTTTCAATAACAGGCTACCCTGGAGTTGCAGCAGTTGTGTTAGAAGATGATTTACCAGTAAATATAAATCAGCATTCGGTACGTTTCGACGTATGCCAAGGATGGGAAGCTGAATATATTGCGGCTGCACTAAACACTACTTTTCTAAAGATGCAGGTGGATCGTCTTGCTATTGGTGGAACAAGAATAGCTTTAGATTACGCATCTATAAGTAATTTGTTGATTCCCGTATTTCCAGAGGCAACTAGAAAAGTAATAGCACACAATGTGGCAATTTCTAACCGTGCAATTCGTGAGTCTGAGCGTCTCACTACCGCAGCCAAACTCCTAGTTGAAGCCCTTATAGAAGGAAAACTAACCGAAGACGAACTAAAAAATGCCCAATTATCCCTAGAGAAAGGCGCCAGAGAACCTGACAAAGCTATCCTTTCCCGTCTCACTCGCAAGGGAATAGACGTTAAAGACGAACCTCCCCTTTTCCCTGACATCGACGCACTTTATGAAATTATCGACCAATTAGACAAAGACGGGGAGGAGGAAATATGACTATTACCCTAGCAATTATTCCTACTCTTAACCAACTTATTACTGTTGGCGAAGTTCTTATTGCAGATATTAGCTTTCTTAATGCTGGCAAAAATCTAGGACTGTGGGCGCCTTCTGCTGATGGAAAGCGCGCGGTTGCTACTTCTGCTACTGTCCAACTGCTACAAAGTTTACCTAATAAAGCAGAAACTATAGGCGCCTTAATTAGCTGCGAACCTGATATTCGCCAAGCTTGGGGTAAAATTATTGCCGCACGGTTACAGGAATTGGGTACTAGTCGCAATGCTGAGAAACTATGCGATGCTATTAATACTTTGGGAGAAGCATCTGCGCCGTTACTAAAGCTTTTGCCTCAAGCTTCTCTATCTAATACTAATTATACAGAAATTGAACGTCGCGTATTTGATTCACCTGCGGAACAAGCGCTGGCTGCTCCTAAGTTGCTAAGGGTTTTGGGCGCCACTGCTGATTTAGTAGAAGGCAAAGGGGCACCTGTTAATTCTTTACCAGATATTGATGCTTTGAATCCTGGGGTTAATTGGGTAAGAGGACGGTTGTTGCAATTACCATTGAAAAACGCTGAAGTGCTTACTAAGGGTACTTCTATTTTATTTGGGGGATGGGGGGAATTAAGTTCTCAGGAAAGAGTTTTGGAGGATACACCATCTCAAGCTATTATGCGTTGGGTACTTTATCGCCCTTGGGTATTTCTTTTAGCACAGGTTGTTTTTACTCAGGAAGCTTGGATGGCAGAGCGGGTTTCTGGGAAATTATCTCTGGAGTTGGAAAATAGCTATCTCTCGCAGTTTGAGAAACCACCACAAATATTAGTAGTAATTACTACTCCTACTGGCGAAGAAGTTATTTGCGGTACTCTTGCGGAGTTAATATTGCGGGTTTTGAATCATTTAGGTGTATTTATACTCACTGAGCATTCTCCTACCGAACCTTTATATCTAACAACCCTACAGGAAAGACTGGCGCCGATTATTTCTGCTTTGTTGCAAAATAAAGTTTGGCGGTTTGAAAGTGGTAACAGTAGTCAACGTTTAAGTTACACCATTCACCCTGACTTTTCCAATAGCTGTTATCGCGTTTTAGGCAGTAAATCATTTAACCGTTTGGGTAATTCTGTTACATCTGCTATTCGTGGCGTTTGTGATGGGTGGGTACAGGAAAAACTCGCTGTTGCTGGTAATGCGGCGTTGGTACGAGGGATATTGTAATTTTTGCACAATGGGTAACTAGAAGGGATAGGTCATAATAGATACAAATTAATTTTATATAGACGCGACATGTCGCGTCTCTACACTATGGTTCAAAATATATATCGTTGGGCTGCAACTGGTGTTTCAAGTTATCCTTTAACTCATCCAATTGTTGGTCAAGGTGATTTTTATCAGAAATTTCGCCACTTTATCCACCTTGTTGACCAAGAAAATGAGGCTTTTGCCCATGTTTTTGCGATTATTGCTCAGTGGGGTGTTGGTAAGTCTCGTCTAGGGTACGAACTTATTAGCCAAATTAACGATACTTCTCCCGGTTGGACGGTACGTAATACTACGGGGTCTTTAATTGACGCAAAGTTATTTGATAATGAAGCTGACCGTGAGCAATATCTTGGTCTTTATATTCGTTATAGCCAAATTGCGAATGAATATCATAATGTTGATAACTGGTTTGGCTATGGTTTATATAAGGCTCTTTTACCTTTGGCACAAAGTACTTTTGATAGCTCGATTCAAGGTAGTATTACTAAAGAAGCTTACGACCGCTTGATTGTTAAAGGGTTTGAAGAGTCTAAATTAGCCCAAGCTTTAGAGATAAATAAGAATTATTCTGATGAAATTTTATATGAAGACCCTTATTTAGTTACCAATCTTTGTCAAGCTGCTTATGATTACCTTAGTCAATTTGGAATAAAGTATATTTTAATTGCTCTGGATGAATTGGAAACTGTTGCCGAAGCTGCTACCTATGGTTTGGAGTCTGACCAAATTAAGCATCTTGATGGTCGGGCAATTAAGTTACTAGGGAAAGCGATTAAAGAGGAAGACCCACGACGAAAGTTACCTTGGTTAAGGTATATTGCTTTATGTTCCCCAGCAATTGGTGATGAACTGCGAGAAATTCAATCTACCGCGCGCCGGTTTGAGTTGGTGGAACTTGCACAAAATGCTTTTGCTGATGTTAGCGATTTTGTCCAAGCATTGCAACAAGAAGGGCGCCTAAGCGAAGATTATCTTGAAGGTTTAGTTGAAGCTGCTTATGCAATGAGCGGCGCCAACTTTGGTTGGTTTAATGTAATTATGGCAAATATTGACGAAATTTTTCGCAATCGCCGTACTCGTGGAGAAACTCAGGCGCCGACAGTTGTAGAATTATTTGACCAAGCAGTACAAGTTTCTGGTCGTATTAGCCAATATATCCTTGACCACAATGCAATTCAAGAACTTAAAATCGACCGTGCGTATTTACCAGCAGCCAAAAGTTTACTTTACGGTCAGCTACCAGTAGCATTGAATAAATTCCCATCAGATGAACTCAATGCTTTATTAGCAGCGGTAAATGAGTACGATGAATCTATTGCCTTGCGCTACCGCTCTGTTGAGTGGGATGATTTGGAGTGTAGTAAAGCTTTACGAGAAGCTAAGTTTATTCGCGATAAGGATACTTGGAGAATTAGCGCAGTTGACCAACCTCTTAACCTAAAGCAACTTTTAGCGAACCTTAGTACTTATGCTATTCACGAAAATCGCAGTAAACAAAGTAACTCAGGTAAACATACGCTGTTAATACCCTTGCGAAAACAAGATTTTGAACAGCTTGTTAATTTACTTTACCCTCATCCCGCAGCCCAAGATGCAGCAAGAGCATTATGGCGCCATTTTATTGGTAAAGAAATAGGTGAACAAGATTTGGATGACTCGCAAGCAACATACATTGGTCCTAGCATTGCGATGTTAGGACGGTTAAATTTACGTTATCGCAAACAAAGTCAAAATTCTCTAATTTTCCGCGACCCAGATTTTAATTCTGCTCACGAACTAATTATCAAGCAACTGCAAAAACAATCTGCGTCTGAAAAAGCTATACAGATATTAACAGGTATCATGCGACTCCTTGACCAAAACTGGAGTTACAATCCTGTTGATACTGGTTTAAAAGATATTACAGCAATTGCGACTAATAGTGGACGTGATGGAGGTTTAGTAACTTGCAACGCGCTAAAATTACATCCCCAAGGTAGATTAATTATGGCTTGGGTTAATAATATTCAAGAGTTAGAAGTATTATGTAGACAAGTTTCAAACCAATTTGGCAAAGAAGGACGAACACCTGTTTTAGCTTTTACCTCATCGCGCGCGCTGATTGATTTATTTGCTAATCCTAGCCCAGACCTGCTAAAAAATGCCCATACATATTTACTTCTTTATCAACTTTCTGATAGTGAAGAATTTGTTTTACATCAAATAGGTATTCCGACTTCTTTATGTACGAGTTTTAAAATTAATGGTCAGGGATTCACTACATCATTCTCTAATCGAACTAATTCACTACTACGTCCTTTATTAGAAACAATACACAACTGGCGAAGAAAGCTAAGTAACGAGGGTTTAATTGCATTTTCATTTCGTCCTGATGGTAAGTTAAAAGAGGATGAAAAGCAGTTATTATTTAAAGCTTGGCGATATTTAATAACAAGCGATAATTCAACATCCCTATCAAGTTTAGATACAAGCAGTGGTGTTAATGTTCAAGAATTAGTAGATATATTCAAGAAACTAGAAGTAACCGCAAATGCAAAGCGCGCGGGTTACGAGTCATATGAGCGTGCGTTATTATTTGATACACTTGATGATACAGCTAATTCAGTATTCCCACCCTTCTTGGTTAAGATTATTGACAGACTGTTAGAATTTAATGATTGGACTTTTGAGGCAGCTAAACGAGAATGGTTCTGGGGTTATATATGGGAAGGTGCAAAAGCTAATGATATTTTTATCGAATGGATGGCACTAGCTTGCGAGTTAGAGTTTGCTAAAATTGAACATACTAATCCAAATAATAAAACTAAAAAGTATATATTTAAAAACTGTAGCGAACTGGATAATTTAATTAGAGAAGCAGACAACTGGTTACGAAACGATTATCCAAAGATTGTGCAAGACATGGAAGTTGTTTTCGGTGAAGGAAAAGTACAAGCTTTTTTTGCACCTTTAAATAGTATACCTGTTGGGACTAAAACTGTTATAGCTCGTTCAGCTATTGATGAAGCCAAAAATTCTTTAGCAGCTATTAAAATAGCAGAAGAAACTCAATATGCTGCTACTAACATAGAAAATAAGCACAATATACTGATTGAAGCAGCTAAACACCGCTTGTCGTTACTAAACAATATTGGTTCAGTTTATCTGCGTGACGAGTATAACCGTATACAATCTGACGAAAATGTTAAGACTCTTAACTTTGAAGACGATAAAAAACCTTTATGGGAACGTATTCGTCGCGCAGAACTCTTTGCAAAAACAGTACATGAGTTTGGAGAAGGAGTTTGCAACCGCATTGACTCTTTACAAGAAGAGATGAAACAAGAAGTTGAGAACTTAAATTACTTTCCTATTTCTTTATTTACTTTATCCCTGGAAAAAATTAGAGATATTATAAACGTAATCATAAGCTCCAACACGAATCCTCAAAGCACTACAGGACGCGAACAAGTATCAGAAGCGAAAACATTATATCAGTATCTTAGAGATTTAAAAGTAGCGGATGCAACTGATAAATTAGCGCAGTTAGGACGAGAAGTTGGAATTGAGCTAAATTCCTCTAAACAAGCTTCTTTAGCAGAAATAAATGGTACAATAGTTAATGCTTTTCTTCGCTTAAAGCAAGCTTACGAAAAATTAACAGACCAACTGAAAGATAAAAAATCTAGACTTAGTAAGTTACAATCTATATTAAATAATAGCCCTGATAATTTTAACTACCCTGTAGATACGCCAATACTTACTAAACTGTTAAATCAACCAGATTATATTGAAGACGCTTTAGCAGATATTAAAGATAATGAAGCTGAGAGACTCCGGAATGTTTCAATGTATGATAAAGCAGCTAAAGGTGGAAATTTCAAGCCTTTGATGGATGAATCTCTAAATTTATTAACGGAACCTACACGCAGCTTAAATGTTTTAGCAGGTCACGTATTATCTTTAGAAAATGCAGTTACAGGTTATTATAAACATTTGTTACAAGATTCTCAACTCGAATCAATCACTAAAGGCTTAAACGCATTACTAAAAATTAGAAAGCAAACTTTAGTTAGTCCATTAACTTTAGCTGAATTAGAAGCTACAGGAAGTTTGAATCAAGCAGTATCTTTAAAAGAGCAACGCTGTCAAGAATGGCAACAAATTGCAGAAAGTCTACTCAGTCCTACAAAAATACCCTTTGAACGCTGGCAGAGAATTGTTATGGAAATTGACTCTGGAAAAAACCCAACTTTAAACCCAGAAGAAGCTGCAAAATTAGTAACTCAAGGTTTTATCGTTAATACTTATAAATTGGGAGGATAAATATATAATAAACTGTTAAAATTAATCTAAATCCCGATATTCCTTACCGTGCCAAATTCGTAGCACAAAAATTTCTTCGTCACTAGGTAGATACCTAACTATGTAATTTCCCGCGACTAATTCGCGTACACCTTCAAGTTCTTCAACGAGGCGCCCGATATCAGGATAATTTGCAAGCTTTCCAATCGCTTGTTGTAATCGAAGCGACATTCGCTTTGCGGCTGATGGATTATTAACAGCAATAAATTTTCGTAAACGAATCAAATCTTGTATAGCACTTGCCGAAAATTTAATCTCCATATTGAGGCGCCTTACTTTCTGCTTCGGTTCCCCAAGTCTTTAGCCAGTTCAACACCTCTTCTCCAGAAACAATACGCCCAGCTTCAATATCGGCGATAGCTTCTTCTGTTTCGGACAACATCTTATCTCTAAGTTCTTCGCGTTCGATATACTGGCGTACTGCTTCATTAATTAACCAACCTTTGGTTCGCTTGAGCCGCACGGCAGTGCTATCCAGCTTTTCCTGTAAGTCTTCATCCAACCGAAAGCTTGTAGTACTCATAGTTTTACACTAATAATGCAAGTTAATACAATGCATTATTTAAGATAGCTCATTATCACCCAACAAGGCAAGCGAGCGTTGGGCGTGACATTGGAGATTTTTTTCGTGAAGTTCTTTAAGAGTAAAAATATATACTTTTAAATAGTTTAGGATTGCTATATGAATCAGTCTATTTACTTAGTTGGAAGTTTAGTAAATCACAGGCGCCGACGCATCCTAGAAGATATACTATCAGCACAAGCTGTAGAAAATCAGCTTCCTGATACAGGTTTGTGTATATTATTAGGTAGCGATTTTCAGCAAGCCGATGAAAGCGAACAAAAATATTATTGTAACTGGACGCGCGAACCAGGACGGACGCTGTTATTAATTCCCCCATTTGAAACGGAAAAATTATCTATCCCTTGTGAATGGGAAATTATCAGACACTCAGGCGCCAAAACCCAACGGTCACAACCTTTATTACAAGCTTTATCTCCAGAAATTCGCTACCAGCTTCAAGGAAAGTTACAAACAGCTACCGAAATTGGCGGCGCCTGGGAAGATTTGAGTATTAATACCGGGTATTATCGTAAACACCCCCATTCTGGAATTTTTGCAATTACTTGCTTACCGCTTTGGTCTTTAGCTGTAATTGATTTGGAAACAGAATTAAAAACTTGGTTAGAGAAACTACATAGTATCGCTGGTCGAGTAGCGCAAGTAGTTCCACCAGTAGAAAAATTGTTTCAGCCTCAGTCAGAACACTTTACCGTAATGCTACACTTACTAACTGAGCATTTTAATGATGCTGCTACTGCACTAACTGCACTACAAAAATCAGCAATTTTTTCTATCGATTCAAAAACAGCACAATCTCATTTAGCTGACTTACAATCTCAAGGGTTAGTAGAAGGCGCCGAGTTAACAGAAAATGGTAAAGAAACTCTCCGCAATAGTCCCTATTTTGCTTACGCAGAAGCACTTGCAACCAAATTATGACACAAATCACCACTCAGGGGCGAACTCTCACGCAGTCTCTAGCGATTCAATCTCAAATTAACCTACCGGGAACAGTCGGTCGTATTCTCAAACAAATTAGAGAAATAGAACGTGTTGCACCGTTATTTTCTCAAGCTGGTTTAGTACGTTCTGTTGACCGTCCCAACCCTTTAAATGTCCGTGTTGCAGGAATTTCTACAAAAGCTGCAATTACTAAAACCATTGGTGGTTTTTTATACGCAGCAGCAGCGGTACGAATGGATTTAGCCGTTGAGGATAATGTAATTTCTACTGTTGGTCAAGATAGCACCTGCGAACTAGATGATATTAACTACGAAAACCAATCAAAACGGCTGCAACTTATTGGAGTGCGTCAAGCTTACGAAATGGCAGAACGTGCTATACAATCACAAAATCCCTATGATTTAATTTTACTCGATTGCCCGTTAATGTTAGACCGCAGTATGGTGCCTTTACGAGAAGCTGAGAATTATGCTGGTTATCGTTCAGCTTTTGATGGCGCCGTTTCTGCTATATCCAAGTTTTGGTCAACTCACCGTGATAAACTTCAACCCTGGAACCCTCAAGGTACAGCTATTGTCGGTTTAGCATCCGAACGTTATGGTGCAATTGTACATATTGCCCAGCAAGATTTGCGTACTGTGGCAGGGCGTAAACAGATACTAAGTAGCGAAAATATTGACACAGAACGTAGTCGTGAAATAATTGGTTCTGAAGATGCAATTTTAGGTATCGGTGAAAGAAGGTTTATTTACGGTATCCTTAGCAGTTATACTCGTACCGCAGCGTTTCGCTTAAACGTTCAAACACCTCGCATGGAACCAAGCGATGTTGTTTCTTTAGGGGTGCTTGGTTATCATTACAAAGCAGCACAAACAAATACACCGCAACTACTCCAGTTAATTGGAGATGAACCGCACTGGAACCAAAAAACTTTGGATAAAATTTGTTCTCAGGTAATGGCGTTAACAATAACAGGAGGTTCCCAAGCAAGTCCTCTACCTATTCAGTTAGCAGAGCGCGAACAGCAAGCTTTAGATAGTTTTCTAAAATATTACAGTAGCAGTTTGGAAACAGAAATTAGGTGCCGGGAAGTTGAGGATTTATGGCTTTCTGATTTGGATGATTTGTAATTAATATATTATATATGAAACATCAAATATTAGGTAAATTAGTTGGTAATACTGGCGACCCAAGCAATTTAACAATGATTTTATCTTCTTCCTTTGCAGGAAGGCGTGGTGAATTTGTACGCATAAAACATCAAGAACGTCAAGTAGAGCCAGTTATAGATGTTTTAGGACGCATTATTAGCATTGTTCGCACCAACGTTATTTATAATTCTGAAGTAGGACAATCTATTACAGACTTAGAATTATTACCTGGCGCCCAAATTACAGGGGAAAAACTAATTGCCAAATTAGAACTAGTTGGTTATAAAGACCCACATACAAGTCAAATTAAAATTCCCCGTCGTGCTTTAGACCCTGGCGCCAAAGTTGAAACCGTTGATTATCAATTTCTAAGTTCATTTTACGAGTTTGACGAACAAGCTAGTTTGCATATAGGTAACTTAGTTGGTTATGAGTCAGGTGAAAACATTGTCCCTGTTTACCTAGACGTTAATCGCTTGGTTACAGAACATCTCGCTATTTTAGCAATGACAGGTTCCGGAAAATCTTATACTGTTGGTCGAATTATCGAACGAATTGTTGCGCTTAATAACGGTACTGTAGTGGTATTTGACCCTCATGGTGAATATGGACGCGCGTTACAAGGTGGAAATTTACAATTTAACCTTGATTTTAAAAATTTAGAAGACCCGCGCGACCGTAAAACTATTCCAGAAATCCAAGAAAATTTAAAACGATTAATGTCTGCTGGGGCTGGAGTAATGGTTTATACTCCTCAAAATCCATCATTCCGAGAAAAATATGCTGGTAAAAATAAAGAACTAGCATTGCAATTTGACCGCTTCGAGATGGATGATGTTAGCGAAATTCTTCCTGGGTTAACAGAACCGCAACAACGAGTTTTAGATGTTGCTATTCGCTACTGGATTTCCACGGAAAAAACTGAACCTAGAGATATCAACTCTTTGCGCTATTATTTGGGAGATGGTTTAGATAAATTACGCGAATGGGAAGAACTTAGTTCAACCGAAGCTACTGCCCTTAATAGTCGCAGTGCTGCTGTTGCATCAATGAAATTATCGCGCGTTCTTAATGAAGCCCAAAGTTTTTACTCCACAGCCCTGGCAAAACCCACTGATATATATGATATGGTAGGCAGACCCAGCGATAAACGTGGGCGCCTAGTTGTAATTGACTTACAAGGTTTAAGCGATACAGCTAAACAAGTTATTACAGCTTTAGTATCCAGCGAAATCCTGCGCGCGGCTTCTAGTAAAACAGACCGAATTCGTCCCTGCTTCCTTGTTTACGAAGAAGGACATAACTTTGCACCCGCAGGACAAGAAGCAGTTAGCCACCGCATCATCAAAAAAATCGCTGGGGAAGGGCGTAAATTTGGTGTGGGGTTTGCGGTAATTAGTCAGCGACCCTCAAAACTTGACTCAGATGTGACATCACAATGCAACACTTTAATTACCATGCGTTTAAAAAACCCTGATGACCAAAGGTTTATTACCAAAACCTCAGACATGGTAAGCAAAGCTGATATTGATGAATTACCTAGTCTCTCTACTGGAGAAGCTTTAATTTGTGGACGTTCGATTCCGGCGCCGCTTTTAGTTAAAATTGGAACAAAAGCTCTCATACATGGCGGGCAGTCACCAGAAGTTTTAAACTTATGGGGACAATTTAATGGCTAATCCAGATAATTCTATAATTGCCCAACTACAAAATCTCAACACGGCTCGCGAACTTATGCCAAATTTAACTGATTGGGGAGTTAAGGATTTTAGTTGCTCAATTCACAGTTTAGGCATGACTTACTTAACTTTGCTAGGTAATCATCTTGGTTATGTGGGAGTAGCAGAAGTTCCTACCCCGAAAAATGGGCAGTACGCTTATATTGGTGATGATATACGCTCTGACTCTGTATGGTTTAACCGCGAAACTCGTCTACCAACTCTCATCGCTGAATTTGAGCGCTACAGTGGTGTTATTGACCAATCTAAGTTAGAAAGTAAAGTTAAAAATTTATTACTGGCACATAATCGTTGGGATGGAAAGCCGGAATATTTAGTACTTGCTTACTGGACAAAGGGAATTTCCTCATTTCCTAAATATGAAAATTTACAGCAAATTATTAGTAAAGGATTTAAAACTCCTGCACAGGAACCTGTTGAAGGCACAAGTAGACAAAAATTGCTGTTGTTGCAATTTTGGATGCGAGAAAACAGCGACCAAAAGCTATATCTATCAGAAATTGTTGTGAGAGGTAACTAATGAGCCGCAAACCCAAATTCTTTATTCCGCGCGCTGACCGAAGACTGGGAGAACGCTATGAACTTTTAGAATGTTTGGGTGATGGTTCCTATGGTTGGGTTTGGCGCGCGCAACGCTTTACAGATAATCAAATTGTTGCAGTTAAGATACCCAAAGAACAAGGCGCCAAAAATGAAGACCTTGCCGAAGGTTCAGCGCTTGTAGGAACTGAGCCTCATCCTAATGTTATTCAGGTATTTTGGATGGGGAGAGTACCACCAGAGCGCGAATGGTACATTATTGAGATGGAATATTTTCCCAGCCTCACGCTTTCTCAACTACTCGACCAAGGAGAACAAGGATTTGTTGCCAGCTATCAGCGAGTTTTAAATATATACGAGCAAGTACTAACAGGTGTCGAGCATCTGCACAAACTTGGAATGTCGCACGGTGACATCAAACCACAAAATATTTTGGTTGCTGGTGACCAAGCAAAATTAACTGATTTTGGTTGTAGCGTCCTGCCCGATGATATGTACGCTCGCACGCGGGAAAACGGTGGCACAATTCTTTACTCGGCGCCGGAAGTTGTTGGTTATACTTTGAAAGGGCGAAGTGCTGAGTCACTTTTCAAAGCTGACATTTATAGTTTGGGCATATTACTTTACCACCTTGTAACATCACGCTTACCCCACGATACCCTCAGCCAAGTTGCCCGTCATACACCTTTTCCCCGTCCGCGCGAAATTAACTCCTCAGTCTCCCCATCTTTAGAAGATTTTATTTTACGTTGTTTGTCCTTTGAGGCAAAACAACGCTGGGAATCAGTTACAGAAATGTTACTAAAGTTCAAACGAGTAGCGCGCGCTCAAGTAGATTATCATCCTATTCGCGTCCTCCGCCCCCAAGAACAACCAAAAGAAGATTGGTCATCGGTTGCTTTAAGGCTATTAGAAACAGGAGATTACTCACAAGCCGAGACAGTTGCACATTTAGAATTTGAAAATACTCTCGACCCACACGCTTTCTTACTAATGGTATCTGCTGCGTACCGGGACGGAAGGTACTTTGATTGCCTTAAAGATATTGAAGCACAACCAAATTTAATGAGCGATAGTTCGACTATAGCAAGAAACCTTTATCGTATTGCTTTAAATGCGTACATCCAAACACGACAGGTCAACCAAGCTCTTTTCATGGTAGAGAAGTGTATAAATATGGATGGTAATTTACCAGAGCTACTACTCAAAAAAGCATCGCTCCTTGGCTTACAGGCAAACTACGACGAAGCTGCAAAAATCTTATTATCTTTAAACCGCGAACTTCCAAACCGTCCAGCCATTCTTAGGCGACTGGTGTTAGTTTTTGAACAAACGCGCGATATTGGCAAAGCAGCAGCTTTCTTGCGCGCGTATATCAAAAGCACTCCCGAAGATTTATGGGCGAAACGCAAGCAAGAAAATTTTACCGCTATAGGTTTTTATTACTAAACTATATATTAGCGTCCATCTGGTTCACGAAAGTGGGTTATCAAGTTAAGGGCTGGACTGGCAAATTTGGGTCAATCTCAATCAAGGTAACTTTGGCATTTTCTACCACTGTATTTCCTAGCAATGTGTCCTGCAAGGCTTCAAATTTAGACTCAGCTTTTATAATCCGTTCGTAGTGCAAAATTACATGGTAACGTTTTTTGATTGGTTCAGAAGATGCTGAACGCTCTACTGCTTCCCAATCTTTATTTTGACTTACTTCTGCGATTTCGCGATATTGGCTGGCTAACTGCTCTAATGCAATGGCAATGGCGTGTTCTTCGCTTTGACCATAGCAATGAATTTCATGTGGGGGCTGCTCAACAGAAGGCGATATTTGACAATGATACCTTCCATTATCATCAGAGAGTACATTAATCGTAACTGTTTTGGTGATTGAAGTCATAACTGGCTTGTATTAATAATAATAGAAATAAATGTAAAAATTTAGTCCACTATTGAGAGCAATAATTAGCTTTCTCTATAAGATTACCAAAGTATAGCTTCCGAGCCTTGGAGTTGTTCAAGGAAAACGGGTATGTAGCCATCAACAAGAGGATAACCATACAATGCTACCCCTAAAATTATGAAAAAATCACTGTGTCTAGGAAATCTCGAATTTGCATTAACTGGAACTGCTTTTTCATAGCCTAATTCCGGCAGGGAACGGCTCACCCAAAGTGCATTGTCTTTCCAAAAATAAGGTAATACAATCGGCGGATACCAATCTCCTTCTTCGTCATGGCTCTCTTTGTAAACAGATATTCCACCCGGAAAGACATTATATGGCTGTGGTTTACTAGGTAATGTTCTAGACATAATTCTTATCCGATATAGTGTATCAGCAACTTGCAGGAATTTATTTAATCATAACTCTTTTTGTGCTACAAAATGAACGCAAGGCGCGGCAACCTACCTACTATAAAGAAAAAGCATCGCTGCTTGGCTCCCCAGGCAAACTACGACGAAACTGGGAAAATTTTACTATCTTTAAACCGCGAACTCCCAAACCGTCCAGCCATTCTTATTTAAATTCAATGTAAGTAATTGGTTCTAATCTAGGCTGTTGACTTTGTGGGAAATTAGCCGAAAAAACTTCATGCTATTTTTGTGTCGTCGTAATTCGGACTCAACATCCGAGGTTTTCGACCAACTATTTCTTTACAAAGCACGCTTCGATTCTAAAAATAAAAAATCACTCCCGGTTAAAAAATCAAAAAAATTCAGTGCATTAATAGTATCGGCTCAATATGTTGGGGTAAGTAGTTATTATGTGGTGTTTTTGAATAAATTTATTATTCTTACAAATAACTTCACTCATATCTTGCACCTTGCTGAAGCTGCGCCACATAACTCTACTTTAAATATGAATTATTAATTGAATTAAACGTTTAGTATTTTTACTTGCGCTCGCTGAAACTCATCTGGTCTTAAAATGAGTCAAAAACTATAGCTACCAATAGATGCTCCACAAATCCAATACAATTTAAAATATATACAATAGCCATACTGTGTTATGATAACAACGCTATAACTTTGTTATCAGTTTTCTGGGGTTTATTAAGAAATAAAGAGTTTTTCACAATTATCATAAAGCCCAAACGTGTTGGGGAAGGAGTGCCTTCCCCAAACCCCAACCCGGTACCTGTTTTTTACTGACTTGAGTGCCCTGTCGGTCACTAGTCAGTAAAAAACAGGTTAGTAAAAATAAACAAGTCGTTATATACCAAATATTAACTTAAAATATAATACTAACAAAAACTATATTCACAAGAACGCGGAGGTTATAAGCTTCAGCTTGTAACGACAACGGCGCCTGTAATCAAGCTAATCACTTATAATATTCTAAAATATGCACGGAAGTTAATACATGAAAAAGCGATTTGGATTTGGATATTTAATCTTATTTACACTCTAAATTTTTAAGTTTTGGTCAACAGCTTTGAACTTGACTATCAAGTAAAAGTAGAAAAAAGTGCAAAAAGCATAAATAGTAAATGTATTCAATCAGTCATAAAATCGCAACATGATGGGGGAGGGCTGCCTAGAGTCCTCCAAACCCCCTCCGGGTACCTCGGAATTGACCGACCAGCCTAAGAGCCGGTCGGTTAGTCAGTCAAAAACAGGTTAAAAATTTATAAAAAACAGACGTGGCGCGCGAGTAGCAACGGAACAGAAAACCGGGATAAGAAAATAAACTCAAAAATTGTCGGTGGAATGATAATATTGCCGTTTGGCGGGCTTATACTTCCAATTTTTCTTGGCAAGATTATGCTTTTAATTCCTATAATTTGGACTTTGGACAAAAAAGTTTGTTTGCTTACTAATATTCTAGGCAACATCTGAATTATTTTTATTTATGCTTTTTAACTTATTAGATAAATTTTACTAAAGATTAACATGAACTAAGTAGAACAATAGTGCTGGCTTGTTTTTGTTATAAAAATAGCTATCAGCACCTTAATACATAGTATTATCAAGACAAACTATGTACCAAATCTACTGATAAGCTATGCAAAAAATAAACGATAATCAATTAATAGCGCAATTCCGGTCTTTTCGACAACATTTACGTGGATTATTTAAATCATACAGTGATAGTGTTATTGATTTAATTGATGCTTTGGCTAGTAACTCAAACGGCGCTTCTTCCCCTGTCGAGTTATCTTTAAGTCCTTTATTTGAAAGAACTTATAGCTCAATCTACAAGGCAATCGAAAAATCATTTAATTTTAATTATGACAATAAAAAGAAGAGAAGAAAGCTAAAAAATTTAACTCGATTAATTGCTGAAGTTACTCCCAAACCAGAAAACCGCCCTTTTTATTTATTTGCAACGGATACGACTCCCCACCCGCGTCCCTACTCTCCAACTCTACCTGAGAGAGGTTATATTCACCAACCAAATACTGTTGCAGGTAATAAACCTATTGGTGTTGGTCACACTTTTTCTTTTGTCTCACTTTTGCCAGAGAAAGACTCACACCAGTCGGTGCCTTGGTCAATTCCGCTGTCAGCAGAAAGAGTACCAATTGAGAAAAAAAGTACAAGTGTTGGCATCAAACAAATTAATGCATTGATGTCAGATGAATCGCAACCGAGTGTACGGTAAATTATCAGTATTAACTGCTGATAGTGGTTATAGTCAACGCTCATTCCTATTTGATGCATCTAAACACAAAAATTTGGTTGTAATTGCCAGAGTTCGTAGTAATCGAATTTTTTACTCTACGCCACCTATACAACAAGAAGAGAAGAAACGTGGGTGTCCAAAAAAATTTGGTGAACGTTTTGACCTGGCTCTTGAAGAGACTTGGCGCCCACCGGACGAGACAACACTTTTCAAGAGTACTACCAAAAAAGGTCGTGAATTTACAGTAACCCTTAATGCTTGGCAGCATATGTTAATGAGAGGGACTCAAGAAGAACAAATGTATAAATGCCCGTTTACTTTAGTGAGGGTTAATGTTACTGATGATACTGGTTGTAATGTTTGGAAACCGATGTGGTTGATAGTTTTGGGCGAGCAACGTACACGTATTTCACTTACAGAAGTCTATTCTTGTTATCGACAACGGTTTGATATCGAACATATGTTCAGATTTAAAAAGCAACGTTTACTGATGACTAGCTTCCAAACCTCCGAAGTAGAACGCGAAGAAAATTGGGTACGTTTAGTTATGCTTGCCTACGTAGAATTATGGGCAGCAAAGGACTTATCTAATCATTTACCAAGGCCTTGGGAGCGTCCGCACGAGCAAAACAATGCTAAAATTGTTTCCCCTAGTACTGTACAACGTGATTTTCAACGAATTATTTCAGAGATAGGAAAACCAGGAAATTCACCAAAACCCAGAGGAAATGCAACTGGCCGGGTGAGGGGTCAGACCCAGACGAAAAGAGTGAAGCATCCTGTTATCAAAAAAAGTCAAAAATTAAACATCTCGCAGCCTCTATCTGCGTAGTTTTTCTATAAATATACTTGTTTTACTCAGTTAATCTCATAACTGGGATAAAAAGTTGCGTCCTTTTTTAGTTCACAAACATTGTTCGCAAACTTACTATTTTGTCCAAAGTCCAAATTTTAAACCGGAAGAACAAAGCAGTGTCAACGGTATCGGTTTTTTCATCCGGTTCCATCACTACTACCTTAAAAGCACTACCAAAAGGCAACCTTCCGGTAGGTTCTTTACCACCATTCACAGCTTTCAAACACCCCCAACCACCCGAGACTTTTTGATACTTACCACTAATCCATGAGCGTCCTTCAAATTCTCCCCTAATATTACGCCCTGAATTCTCCAAATCATCAAGTTCAATATAAGGACAACTTTGCCCAGAACAAGGAACAGCAAAACCAGCCACATCCGAACCTGATACCGTTCGTTGGCGCCGTTTTTCTGCTTGACCCCAGATAAAGTCTATCCTAGCTACGGTATTACCAGATTCAGCGAGCTTTATAGGAAATGAAGCTAAAGATAAAGAATTGAGTAGAGGTACATCTTTAATTAAACTATTCTGCCAACCAGTAAAGTTAGATAACTGTACTGTCTCAATACCTGGTATATCAGCAACGGTGTAGGGTGATAAGTCAATTTGGTTAAGCTTTAACTTTCCCAATGCCGAAGATTGCGCCACAATTTCTCTTAATGGGCTGTTTAGATTTGTTTGAGGAGACTTGGTTTGTAACAGTTTCGCAATTGGTGGAACTTGTGCTGCACTCTGGGATTCAAAGTCAGGTACAGCATCTATTAACTCTTGAAGAGTTTGTTGTCCCGTCTTTGGGAAGCTATCCAAACTAAACGTATCTAAATCAGGATAATTAAGAGTTTGAGCAATCGTATTCAAACTTAACAAATCCGGTCGTAGGGCTTCATCAATATCACCCAACGTTAAATATTTATCTGGTGTGTCTCCTTGGCGCCACTTCCTATCTATTCCATTAAAATTAACCGAACCACTTTCTGTGATAGCAGGCATTCTACTAAACGATATCTGGCTCCAGTCTGGTAATAGAACATTCGTATGTTCTGAAGTAGCGAGAGTACGAGTCGGCAAATCCCGCTTCTGCGTCAAGTCAACTTGAGCATTGGACAAGACAAAGTGCCAAGGTTTAAGCCAAAATATTATTACCAAACATACAGAGAATGTAAGTAAGGCTCCAAATCGAAATATTTTCATAAACCTGTAATTAAGTGATTTATGAAAAATTATCGATGATTTCTATAATATCCGTACTCGACTGGAGACGTAAACAAACTTATTTTTGGTATAGATTATTTATTCAGCAAGTGATAATTCCTCCACAGGTACATAATTAGCATAGTACTCAAGCTTTGCTTCATTCCCCTCAATCCGAGAAATAACAAAGGGTTGCCAACTTTGTAAGTGTGGATAACAGTTATCCCACATTACTTTATCTCCAACTTTTAAATTACTAAGAGAGTCTGGACTGAAAGTTGTATCTAATATTTCTTCCTTAACTTCTACCTTTTTATTACTGCTCTCAAATTCATGCTTCAGTTCATGTATCCGCGCTTTTTGCTCCGAGTCAAGCAATTCCCAGGATAGTAATTTCAAATCGTTTGGGCAATTTTGCATTATAGCCACTACTTCTTCTGACCAGTTTTCAAGGCCAGATAAATATTCCGCAATTATTACCGCTTCTTCTAATATTGAATCGGCATCACTATTAACTTCTGAATCGGCGCCACTATTAAATACTACTACAGACTCATTAATGTTCGAGCTATTAACATTGTTATTAACTTCTTTTGCGGTGCCATTATCAAATACTGCTACTGCCTCAATCACATCTACATTATTAACCTCACTATTGACTTCTGAATCGGCACCACTATTAAATATGACTACTGACTCACTAATATTCGAGCTATTAACATCATTATTAGCCTCTAAATCGGCGCCATTATCAAATGCTGCTACTGGCTCAACAACATCTATATTATTAATCTCACTGTTGACTTCTGAATGGGTGCCAGTATTAAACATGACTACTGACTCATTGATGTCCAAACTATTAACGTCGTTATTAACTTCTTTTGCAGCTTCACAGCAGCTTACCACTACTGGCTCACTAACATCAGAATTATTTATATTCTCGTTAGCTACCGACTTACTAATATCCAAATTATGAACTTCCGAATCTAATTTTGCTCTTTGTAGTTCTTCGCTATTAGATGATTGTGATTCAGTGTCTGTGTTCGTAGAAGTAGAGTTAGGCGCCTCAACGTTGCCTGAAGTATTAATTCTCTCAAAATCAAAAAGGCTTTTTCTTAAGCCATCGTTTAACTCTTGAGAATTTCCTACCCGTACTAACTCTCCTGACTCGTAAGCTTCAACCAGTGACATTGCTTGTCTAACAACAGTTTGGGGAAGCACGCCTTTTTCTTTAACGATTCTTTGTATAGTAGTACCAGTGAACTCGTCTTCTTCATGGATAGATCCAATTTGGCAATACCTCTTGCCTGAAATATTACGGCGCCAAACACTAACATTTTCTTTAGTGGTATCCGAACTATTGTCATCCGAGGTTTCTTGTTTTTTAGGTTTACGGCTAAGTTTGATTAATTCGCGTACTCTTTTTTGAGTAATATTAGTTTCGTTTTTAAGCTGCTCAATCACTGGTTGGTACTTTTTGTTATTTTTAGCAAGCAAAAATATTGTGTCAGGTTCAACCAAAGCTAAATCTAATGGGTCAAAGCCAACGAATGTCTTACCAACTTTTACATACTTTTTGTCCTCTCCTTCTAAATCCAGAGATACAACTACTTTTTTATACTCTTTTCTCTTCAGTATGCGCTCTTGCTCTTCCAGGTAGAAACAGACCTCAAGAATATTTATGCTGCCTCGTTGCAGTTTTCTTGAGGCTTCAACATACTTATATAGTACATACGATTTATTCGCATACTGCTCCTTCTTGACCTCTCCCGATGCTGGGGAGTCACTAATTACGTCAAAGTCTTCCGGGGGAAGCTTCCCCCGGAGAGCTTTGACGTCGAAGCCTTGATTTTGTGGCATCATATGTTCATAGCCTCCAAAGCAAATTTTTATTGTTGTGGTGGAAGCAGTTGAAACGCGATTTCGATGTTCTCGTTTCAACTGCGGAGCGTCAAGCATAGATAAACCTTTGTCAGAGGTTTTTGTTTGACGTTGAATCAAATTTTGTCTAAAGCGACTGTTAAATTCTTGGCGGAATGGCAGTCGTCTTTATTTTGTCTTCACATAATTATATCGTGCATTCTGCAATACGCATAAATAAATATGTATTTCTTTACAGTAAAAGAAAATAACAAGTAAAATTGAGATAAACAAATTTCATACATAGTTTTATTAGTTGTTAAATTTGATGCAAGTAACACTTACGGTCAACATTGAAGGTTTGGGTGCCAAAATCAGACAGGCTAGGGAGTCTAAAGGGCTGAAGCCAACATGGGTTGCAGCTCAAGCTGGTATGAGTGTACCTAATTTATACCGAATTGAAGTCGAAGATTCTAAGTCCATTCCCCTTGATACATTAAAAAGGCTCAGTCATGCGGTCGGCATAGATTTTGTTGGTATTGATGTCAAAAATGCTCTGATTGAGGATTTTGATATTTCTACTCCTACTGCTGCCCAAAAATCTTGAATTTACTTGTGTTTGGTTAAAAAACCTCGCAATTCTACTTTCTAATTAAAAAGAATCATTTCTATTAACTTATTTATTTGCTGGGTGCCTAGGTTCAAACTGGGTGCCCTCTTCTTTTAGCTAATGTCACTTTTAACTACCAAACAAAACGGTTGGCGCCGATTCCCATCTACTTTTATCTAGCGATGCTGCTGGTCGCGCATAAAAGGCCTTGTTACGAATCTCAACAATTTTGTCTTCTTCTCGAATCATGCTTGGGGTAAAACTATGTCGTTGTTCAATAAAATCTCCGACTGTTACTTGTAAAGGTGTACTAGCAAGTTCTTCGCCTAAAAATTGCTTGCTGTTTCTGCGGTTTTTCTAACAACAAGGGCAATTTCGGCAGGAGTTAAGAGTTTAGTTTCCCCAAGCAGGCGCCACCAGTCTTTATCGCTAAAATCTAAACCTGGGAAGTATTTTGCTAAGTGCAGCTTGAAGATTTCATACCTGGCGCCAGTTTTGTAAATCGCTATCTGTTTTATCAGCACGTTTGCTTAGACGTTGCTGCATGGGTTGAAAAAATCCTTCGACTGCTGCGGCTAGAAGATTTGGTTTGCGGGCGCCTGTTACAATCGTTTGATTAAACCCACCATTGGAAATTACTGTTTGGGATTGAGTTTGATTTTGGTTAAAAACTTGACCTGCACGACCTGCTGCACCAAGTAAACCTATTAAAATATCTTGTTGTGCAATTGCGGCGCCTCTATCTTGAAGTGACTGTGCTATCAAGGGTTTATTATCTGAACCTCGAACTAAAATTGCGTCTTTAGGAATTGATTGTTGTTGAACTGTACCAAAGCTATCGGTATAAACAATTGCAACGACACTTTGTTTTACTAACTTGTTAGCTTCAGACACTGAATCAAACTCTGTAATCAAAATCGTTCCTTTTGGTAAAGTTACACGACCGTCATTTGATAAAACATCTTCTTCTAACTCAACAGCAAACCGTCCCTGGTTTTTATCTTCTTTTGCCCAAACCATTGGTACTAATACTTTTGCTTGTGCTGTTGTACCTATCTGAACTTGTAAATTACTTGGGGTAGTAGAAGCAGTTTGTATAAAGTCTGAATATTGAGTATTTGGAATTTGACGATTAATTATTCCCCATTCTCCTGGTGTTTGAATTTGAGGAGTATTTGTTCCTGTCTGGGTTGCAGCACTGTTTACAGCAACAATCTTGATGGATGAAGGCTTATTAATGTTGCTTTTTGAATTATCGCTATTATTTTGAAAGCTTACTTCTCTGTAAACGTTGGGGGAAAAGGAGGGGGGGAGTGGGAGAGGGGGGGAGAAAGAGAATGAACAAAAATGCAGTAGTGATGTACTATATTCATAGTATTCGCAAATTCAGGGTTGTAGTATGGCAAGGGAAACATTAAAAAATCAACGAGACTTAGAAGTTTATAAAATGGCTTTTGAGTCGGCTATGCAAATTTTTGAACTCTCGAAAAAATTTCCATCTGAGGAAAAGTATTCACTAACTGACCAAATCCGTCGTAGTTCTCGTTCTGTATGTGCCAATTTAGCAGAAGCATGGCGTAAACGTAGATATGAAGGCGCATTCATCGCAAAATTAAGTGATTGTGAGGCAGAAGCCGCTGAAACTCAAACTTGGATAGAATTTGCTGTACAGTGTAACTATTTAGATGCCGATACAGGAAGAGAAATTTATCGACAATATAATTCAATTCTTGGAATGCTTGTAACCATGATTCACAACTCTGATAAATGGATACTTCATACAAATAAAGGTAATTAATTTTTTCCCCCACTCTCCCGCTCTCCCAGTCCCCCACTCTCCCCTTGATTAAAGACACTTCCTCCAGGCATCGTTAATAAGGCGCCTTGAGATGTTGCATTGTTACCCGTTGCAATCCTGGTTTGGCGTTCTCCTGTGTTGAAGGTATTAAGTTCTTGTGCAGTTTGAGCAGTAAGAGTTAAATCTAGAGCTAAGTCTTGCCGTGCTTGTGATGCTTCTTGTAACTGCAAATCAGCAATTGTGGCATTATTTTTTAGTTGTTGAGATATATTTTGAAGAATATGCTGCGAAGTATCAGTATTTTGCGAGTCAGCCGCCATAGAGTTTGATTCAAGTTGAGAATTTGCGCTTTGCTCTAAAGTATTTTTAGATTTGTTTTGAGCGTTTTTAGAAAGAGTCTTGTTTTGCGCTACTTCAATCGCTCCTACTCGTTCGCTTTGCGACGCTAAATCTTGACGAATTGCATAAGAGTTTTTGAGGTTATTTTCTAATTTGCTCGATGTTTCCCCATCTTCAGGTAGCGAACCTTTCAGAATTTCCCCAACAACTTCACCCAAATCGGGTACTTCAACTGAACCGAGAGCATTATTAACAAAATTTGTAATGCCTCCAAATAAGTTACCTCTTACAAACGAGCCTAAATTATCTACAAAATTTTGAATTGAGTTTGAGGTATTACTAATAGAATTAGCTGTTTTAGTAATTGAACGAGTTTCTGGTGTATCAACAGTGGCACCAAACGCTGAATTTATAACGGTCAAACTTAACCCAATCGCTGTTATGCCAATTACAGAAATACTTTTCACTTTTTTACTAAATCTACGCACAGCGTAGGAGTGGGGGAGGGGGAGAGTGGGAGAGTGGGGGACACAAGAATGTTTTCTTTTCAAATTACTAGTCAATCTAGGCATAAGACATCTCCAAAATGACTCGAATTTCTATGCATTATTAACATTAATTAACTTCTCTTCCCCCACTCCCCCCTTCTCCCACTCCCCCACTCCTCTATTTTCTTTTAGTGCTGCAACGTAAAGTTTTGTAAAGTCAATTACTTTAGACAATGGGTAAGTTTTACGCTCACCAACTACATCTGCTGTCCAAGTACAAAATAGAGTTTGTTGCCAAATTGACCTTGCACCCTGACGAGTTAATTCTTGCACGCGCGCTTGTTCGTTCCGCATCAAGATTGCAGGTAACTTCAGAGAACAAGTAGAGGCAAGGTGATTAAGATACTGCTGTCTTTTCTCATCTTGGGAATAACGACCCATAAAAAATGTACATTTTTCGCCTGTTAAGACGAATTTCATTGCCTCATAAATTCCATTAGATACCGCTGAAAGTTCCTCCTGGTATAGCTGGTCGTGAATACCTTTTAGCTTAAAACCAAAAACTAACTGAAACTGATTAGCATCAGAAATATCACCTTTATTTAGAAGAAATGCTCCAATACTACGATTATCCCGTTCAATACGAACTTCAGTTAGTCGATAAGCGACAAGCGAGAGAAAGACTCAATCTAAGCTTTACCACCCTCAAGAAATATCGTCTCGATGGCACGTGGGTGGAAGGGATCCACTGGGTAGAAATTAACTGTCGATGTATTCGCTATAACCTAGAGCTTATCCAGGATTGGTTGCATAACCGTAATGACCCTAAAGCTCACCTGCGCGCGATTGAAAAATTCCGTGCCAGTTTAGCCAGTAACCAAAGAGGTTCTAGTCGAAAACAGAATCAGAATTGAGTATTTAGAGGTTATTGTCAAGAATCATACGCAAACATAACTTGCACTAATTTATACATTTTAGTTTTTTTAAATCACATCTGCTGTGCTTGCTTTCCTCGCTGGTTTGAGGTGCAAATATAAAGCACGTGTATTTATCGTAAGCGTTATTGAAACCAGACCGCTAATTTTGATAGCCATAAGCGGCAAAATATTCATAAATAAAAATACTTACTAATGAAGAAGTTATTATGATTTTGAAGTTGAAGAAGATAATGGAGAAGATAGTATCTCTTATATGTTTAAGTTAGTACTAACTCTGTAAATAAATTATCTTTAAATTCTTGCTGTACTTTTTTTAATAACCAAGAGATTAAAAAAGTATTAGAACTATTCTCAATTTTAGCTGGTATTTTTTTGTGAAATCCCGAACGGCAATTTTTGCCGTTCGGAGAATGAAAGCAAGAGACCGTCAACTTTTAACTAATTTGTTTAATTAAATCAAGTGCATCTTTGGCTTCTGAGGGTTTTTCTTGCTTTTTGTAAAGTTTTGCTGCGGCGCCATTCGTCAGAAATGATGCCTTGCTTGTTGCCGAGAAACCCTTTACTAATACCTCGCCAATAGTAAGCATGAGCATAGTCAGGCTCTATTTTGATGGTTTTCTAGACTTTTAAAATATCCTCAGAGATGCTGGCTCTTCCGTACTTAGCGTGCTAAATCTGTTTGTGAATTAGCTTGGAATCATTGCTATGCTTATCTTACAGCCATTATTGCTTTTATAAAAATCAAATTACTGAAATTTCAACTATAAGTACCTGTAAGCCTTGATTCTAAAAGAAAATTATCGATTTTAATTAAAATTCAGCACGCTATGTACGGAAGAACCAGATTTTATCGCTACTTTACACCTGGAAGCTTAACATAGGAATAAGCACAGAAAATGATAATAACGAAGAAAGAGAAGAATTACTTATGAACTTATCACAAGCTTACTTAGAGTGGGAACAAGAAACCGTAGAACGTGCTAAGGAGCAAGAACGACGCTCTGTTGTGGAGAACTTGCTTTTATTTCGCTTTGGTTCGTTAGACTCAGAACTCCAAGCGATTATTCCATCTATATTAGCACTGTCTCCATCTGAATTTACCCCAATGTTGATGCAATTGTCTCGTGAGGAATTAATTACCAGATTCAGTATGCAGAACTAAATTTTACTTACTTCGATTACAAGTGGTGCGTCACAGCAGTTTAAGAAAACGCTTTATTTGGTATTATCATTGCTGTGACGCAACAGCAATAAAGCAGGAGGAACATCCACACTGCTTTTTGCCTCCCCTACACTCTACAATTTAATTGGCGCCGCAACGGTACATGGATAGAAGGTATCCACTGGGTAGAAATTAACTGTTGATGTATTCGCTATAAATTGGAGCTTATCCAAGATTGGTTACATAACCGTAATGACCCCAAAGCTCCGAAACGCGCGATTGAAAGATACCGTGCTAGTTTAGCCAGTAACCAAAGAGGTTCCGGTAGAAAAAATAATTGAACACCCAAAACTTATTGTACTGCTTCGCATTGAAACAAGTCTTGAACCAATTTCTAAGATAACTCCACAGAATAATTGATTGTAGATGCTGAAATGAAAGGTCTAAACACTCGCTAAAATACTGCTGGCTGAAAAATTCGCCATATCATCTACATGTTGTATAATCATTTCCTGTTTATCTTTCGCAAGATGATTGAGTGTGCCATAGTAATTTATTGATTTAGGAGAGTTTCTGAACGGCGCCAATCTGACAAAATAAATAAGACAGACCACTAGCGATACTACTCGGCGCGCTAATATTTGCAGGTTGGGGAGTAATTAAAATCTAACTTGTGAGAGCATCCAAGCATACTTAAATGCAGTTTCTTTGAGTTCCTCGTAACGACCACTGGCGCCTTGATGACCTGCTTCTAGGTTAATTTTTAGTAACAACGGATTATTGTCTGTTTTTAAGGTACGCAATTTAGCGACGTATTTTGTCGGTTCCCAATATCCAACTTGGCTATCATTAATACTGGTGGTGAGAAGTATTGCAGGGTAAGCTTTAGGCGCCAAATTATCATAAGGACTATAAGCACGCATATAATCGTAGGCAGCTTTAGAGTGCGGGTTGCCCCATTCGAGGTATTCTTCTGTAGTTAATGGTAAGCTCTCATCCCACATTGTGTTCATGATATCTACAAAAGGTACACCGAGATGTGCTGCTTTGAAAAGGTCGCTCCGCATGTTGACGACAGTACCAATGAGTAAACCACCTGCACTTGCACCACTAATTAATAAACGGTCAGGAGATGTCCAACGGTTACTGATTAAATATTCGGCACTATCAATAAAATCATTAAAAGTGTTTTTCTTGTTCATCAACTTACCGTCAAGGTACCACTGCTTGCCTAATTCATCCCCACCACGTGTATGAGCAATGACATATATTACACCTCTATCGAGTAAGCTAATTAAATTGCTATCGAATTGTGCCTCTTGTCCTAAACCGTATGCACCATAACCGTACATTAACAAAGGCGCCTGACCATTACGCTCAACACCTTTACGGTAAACTATGGATAAGGGAACTTTCACACCATCTCGGACTGGTGCCCATACTCTTTCTGTTGTATACTTACTAACATCGTAGTTAGGAACTTGTTTGCGCTTAATTATCTTCTGTGTACCTGTAGCAAGGTTTTGCTCGTAAATAGCTGTCGGTGAAACCAAGGACGTATAAGTGTAGCGAAAACAATTAGAATCAAACGGTTGATTAATAATCTCACGTGTAGATTCTTGCTCAACTCCTAAAAAAGCAGTGTAAACACTATCAGGAAAATTAACTTCACGCCATTTTTTAGTTTGAAAACTATATACTAAAAATCTATTTAAACCAAGCTTTTTCTCCGATATAACCGCAAAATCTTTATACAAGTCAATACCATTTATTAATACACTTTGATTATGCGGTAAAAACTCTTGTTCGGCGCCTTTAGAATTGCCAACAGGTAAAGTTACAATTCGGTAATTGATAGCTTTTTGATTATTTACACCTTTATTAGTAATTATATACCACAAGCAATTGCGGTGTTCAACTAAGTACTCATACCCTTTTGCACGTTTCGAGATGATTTGCAAATTACCCTCGGATTTAGCTGCATCAAGGTAATATGTTTCGCTAGTATCTTTACTGCTGACTGTATATAGAATGTACTTTTTGTCTTTAGTGCGACTAACTTGTGAGGAAAATTCTACATCTTTTTCTTCAATCACCTTTTGTGGTTTGCTTCCTAATTTAAGGCGCCATAAAGTATTCGGACGATTAGTAGTTTGGTCTGCGGTAACATAAAATAGTGTATTATCGCTTGCCCAAGTTAGCGAAGTAATATTTTGAATTGAGTTAGACAGTATTTTCCCCGACCGTAAATCCTTCACGATGAGATTATAACGAATATCACCTTTAGTATCAATAGCGTAAGCAAGCAAATTACCATCGTTACTAACATTAAACAGGCTAACGTTCAAATACTTATATTGAGCCGCAAGTTGATTTTGATCTAATAAAATTTCTTCTTTAGCATTTGCGTTCTTTTTACGGCAATGAATAGGATAATTTTTACCTTTTTCGTAGCGCGTATAGTAAAGATTATTTCCCGATTGTACAGCGACGCTAGTTTTATTCTCCTGTACTCGTCCCAGCATTTCCTGATATAACTGTGTTTGCAGCGGTTTTAAATTAGCTGTTAAGGACTCAGTATATGCATTTTCGGCTTTCAGGTGTTTTAATACTTCCGGATTTTCTTTATCGCGTAACCAAAAATAATTATCGTGGATAATTTCACCATGACGAACTTCTTGATGAGGTTTTTTTGGCGCCAGTGGTGGTTGAATAGACTTTACTTGTGTTGTGACTGGTGCCTTTTGATTTTGAACAAGCGATGCAGTAATATTTAGTGATTTGGCTTGTTCTTCTAAAGTTTTGTTAGCTGTAGCACAAGCATTTAACGATACTGTACAAAGTAAAGTAATTGCAAATAATGTTGTCAAATGTTTCTTCAGCATTAGATATCTCCGATAGATAATTTGAGCTTTTTGTTTTAGAAATTTGGCATCGCAACGAGTGCATGTATTTATCAAGCGATTGATGTTAAGGGAATATGAATTGTAAAAAATATATCCTTGTAGAGACGCGAGAGTTTATTTACTTGGCGCCGCATGGTATCGTTTCGTTTAACTCGATGATTCAATTAAACACTGCTGCTATTTGAGTTCGGCATGGAGAAGTTTTAGTTTTGATTGAGTTATATTTTAGTTAGGTGATACAACCAAAACTTAATCCTGACATATGTGCAGACTGGCGCCAATGAAGAGCGTTATTTTTTAGATATATAATCAACAGCATCGCTCCCAAAAATTTTAGCTACGCTCTTTGCAATAGTCGGCTAGGGGTACTTTGTTTTGGATTGAGCCGGAACGGCTTTTTCGAGGAGCTTTACTGTTGTTTTTACTAGGTTTTTTAGGGGTTGATTCCGCAACTGGCGCTATTTGGTTAGGAATATCGTTTGCATTTGCTTTACTATAGTCACCAGTGTTTAGAAGAATTACTGCTAGTGAAGAAAAAATAAAAAGAGTAGAGGGTTTTTTATTAGTTATGTTCGTACTGTATAGCATATGGGTGTCTGCACTGACTTGATGATTCCATCAAACACCCTTGGTATTGGAGATAGCCTTAGAGATATTTTAGTAATATTTTATTTCTCTACGATTTTTGCAGAAGCTCAAAAAGGCTTCAGGCTCCAGGCAGGTGGCGACTTTAACCCTGAAAATAAGAAATGCGCTTTGCAAAACGCAACAAAAATAAGTTTATAGGATAGCTATAATATGATTAAAGTCGCACATAAGTCAAAAGTAACTCAAATTTCTACAGTTGAACTCAAATTTACTCGAATTTTGATGTAGGTAGATATATGGCACTAGTTAGTTCATACATACAGTGACTCAATTATAACAGTCAGCTACGGGTATAAAATTGGAGGGAGTTCAAAATAACTGCTACTAAGTAGTTTTTGGAAAAGGGTTTTATGAATTAGTTTTATGAATTATAAATATGAGGTTAGTGCAACTCTAAGTGAAAAATCGCCTACTTATGTCAGGCGCCAAGCTGATAATCAACTGTATGACTCACTGAAAGCAGGTCACTTTTGTTATGTGTTTAACGCGCGCAAGACGGGAAAATCTAGCTTGCGGGTTCAAGTAATGAGTCGGCTAAAAGCAGCAGGAGTAGCTTGTAGTATCATCGATATTTCCAGCAAAAATACTCAACAAACAACTTTGCAGCAGTGGTATGCTGGAATACTTAACGATATTACTAAAGACTTCGATTTAGATATCAATCTAAGAAGCTGGATTAAAGAGCGAAATTGGTTGTCACCTTTGGAGCAATTTAGAGAGTTTATTGAATCAATCTTGTTCAAAGAATTGTCGGAAGATATTGTCATTTTTATTGATGAGATTGATAGTGTTCTCAGTTTAAACTTTCAGAGCGATGATTTTTTTGCTTTTATCCGCGCGTGTTATAATCGGCGAGTCGATATTCCAGAGTACAATCGACTTACATTTTGCCTGTTAGGGGTCGCTACACCATCAGACTTAATAGCCGACAAAAACCGCACGCCGTTTAATATCGGTCAAGCAATTGAGCTAACTGGCTTTAGATTTGAAGAAGCTTCTTTATCGTTAATTCACCCATTAGTACCAAAGGTAGATAATCCTGAAGCTGTTTTAAAAGAGATATTGGAGTGGACTCAAGGACAGCCGTTTTTGACCCAGAAGTTGTGCAAGTTAGTAATTGAGCAAGCAGAAAGCAAACAGCCGAATATTGAGCAGATAGTTCAAAAGTACATAATTGAAAATTGGCAATCTCAAGATGAACCGGAGCATTTAAAAACAATTAGCAACCGCTTAACCAGTAATGAGCAGCGCGCGGGTTGTTTGCTGGAACTGTATCAACAAATTTTACTCAAAGGCTCTGTAGCAGCAGATAATAGTTCCGAACAAGGGACAATGCTTCTGTCAGGATTAGTCGTCAGGCAGGAAGGAAAATTAGAAGTTTACAACCGTGTTTATCAATGTGTTTTTAACCTATATTGGGTTGAGAGGGAATTAGCAAAGCTGCGACCTTATGCTGAAGCATTGAAAGCTTGGATTGATTCAGGTTTTACCGATGAGTCACGGTTGTTGCGGGGAGAGGCGCTAAGTGATGCTTTAATATGGGCAGAAAATAAAAGCTTGGGCTTAAGCGATTATCAATTTTTTCAGTCAAGTCAAGAATTGTCCAAACGAGAAATACAAAGGGTTAGGGAACTAGAAAACCTAGAATCGGAAATTAATTTAAAGGCAGAAAGAAAAAAGTTAGAGGCGACTGATAAAGCCAATAAAATTTTGAAGGCTGCAAATCAGAAAGCCAAGAGACAGGTTCGTATTGGCTCTGTAATATTGGCATTCTCACTTATAGTAGTCATATTAGCGGGAACATGGGCTTTTAAAACCATTACAGAAACTCAACAAGCTATAAGATTAGAACAAGCAGGATTAAATGCTACACAACTATTTGAATCTCAAGAAATAGAACCATTATTACTAGCTATGCAAGCTGGGCAAGAGTTGCAAGAGGTTCTTAATAGTGGTCGGACACTAAAAGAATATCCTGCTGATAGTCCTCGATTAGCTTTAAAGATAATTCTGGATAATATTAACGAGCAGAATCAACTTACAGAACATACTGGTGCAATTAGGAGCGCTAATTTTAGTCATAATGGGCAACATATAGTTACCGCATCCTGGGACAAAACCGCGCGCGTGTGGGACATCAAAGGTAAGCCATTAGCCGTACTCAATGGTCATACTGGCGCCGTTTTAAGTGCAAGTTTTAGTCATAATGGGCAACGCATAGTTACTACATCCGATGACAAAACCGCACGGGTTTGGGATATTTCTGGCAAGTTATTAGCCGAACTCAATGGGCATACTGGCGCCGTTTTAAGTGCTAATTTTAGTCCAGACGGGCAACATATAGTCACCGCATCCCTTGACAAAACCGCACGGGTGTGGGACATCAAAGGCAAACCATTAGCTGAACTCAATGGTCATACTGACCCCGTTTTAAGTGCTGGTTTTAGTCATAATGGGCAACATATAGTCACCGCATCCTTTGACAACACCGCGCGGGTGTGGGATATCTCTGGCAAGCTATTAGCCGAACTCAAAGAGCATACTGGCGCCGTTTTAAGTGCTAGTTTTAGTCATAATGGGCAACACATAGTCACTGCATCTGATGATAAAACCGCGCGGGTGTGGGATATTTCTGGCAATCAATTAGCTGTACTCATAGGGCATACTGATAAAGTTAACAGTGCTAGTTTTAGTCCAGATGGTCAACACATAGTTACAGCATCCTTTGACAAAACCGCGCGGTTATGGGATATTTTTGGTAAGCAAATAGCCCAACTCACAGGGCATATCGATCAAGTTAACAGTGCTAATTTTAGTCAAGATGGTCAACACATAATCACTGCATCCAATGACGGAACCGCGCTGGTGTGGGATATTTCTGGCAAGCAAATAGCCCAACTCAAAGGGCATGTCGATGCAATTTTGAATGCTAGTTTTAGTCCAGATGGTCAACATATAGTCACCGCATCCTATGACAACACTGCAAGGTTATGGGATATAAGAGACAAGCAATTAGCCCAACTCAAAGAGCATACTGGTAGAGTTAGAAGTAGTAGTTTTAGTCCAGATGGTCAACACATAGTTACTGCATCGGATGATAAAACCGCACAGGTGTGGAATCTAAAAGGCAAGAAATTAGCCGTACTCAAAGGGCATACTAAAAAAGTTAATAGTGCTAATTTTAGTCATAATGGGCGCCTGATAGTCACTGCATCCGATGACAGCACCGCGCGCTTGTGGGACATCAGAGGCAAGCCATTAGCCGTACTCGAAGGGCATACTGATATAGTTAACAGTGCTAATTTTAGTCACGATGGCAAACGTATAGCCACCGCATCCGATGACAACACCGCACGGGTGTGGGACATTTCTGGGAACCAATTAGCCGAACTCAAAGGGCATACTGGTATAGTTTGGAGCGCTAATTTTAGTCCAGATGGGAAACGTATAGTTACCGCATCCTTTGATGATACTGCACAAGTGTGGGATATCTTTGGTAATAAATTAGCCGAACTTAAAGGACATACTGATGGAGTAAGAAGTGCGATTTTTAGTCCTTCAGGGCGCCTGATAGTCACTGCCTCCAGAGACAATACCGCACGGGTGTGGAACATTTCTGGCGAGCAATTAGCCGTACTTGAAGGGCATACTTATATAGTTAGGAGTGCTAGTTTTAGCCACGATAGCAAAAGTATAGTAACTGCATCCTTTGACAACACCGCGCGGGTATGGGATATTTCTGGCAAGCAATTAACTCTCCTTAAAGGGCATATTAGTAGAGTTAACAGTGCTAGTTTTAGTCATAATGGACAACTTATAGTCACTGCATCTGATGATAAAACCGCGCGGGTGTGGGACATTTCTGGCAAGCAATTAGCTCTCCTTAAAGGTCATATTAGTAGAGTTAATAGTGCTAGTTTTAGTCATAATGGACAACGTATAATCACAGCATCCGACGATCACACTGCACGGATATGGCAGGTTGAAGACTTAAATCAACTGCTGGTACGGGGTTGTAAATGGTTAAATAATTACCTGATAACTCATCCGAAGGACTTAGAAAAATTAGAGGTATGCCAAAATTAAAACAATACTATTGTTGGGTTTTCATAAGTGATAACTACCATAAAGAAAAATTTCGTTTACGTTAACGTTTCTGAACCCAACCTACAAGTATTAGAATTCTAGTGTGTTATTAAAGCGAAGAAATTATTTGTATACTTTGCTGAATAAATTTATCAACTTCAGAATGGTAAGGAAATAGACGTTTGACTAATTGAAATATCTGCAACGCGCGCGCGTATTGTCCTTGATTATATAATTGCAGTCCTTCGTTGTACTTCTGATTAATTAATCCTTGTTCATTTGTAACACCTAAAGATGTCAGAAATTCTTGTATTGTATTACTGGTAAACACAAAAACGTAACTGTTGCTTTCGTGTGGACCAAAAGTAACTATGCCAATAACTTCACCTTGTTCGTTAAGTACAGGTCCACCTGAGTTACCTGGTGCAGCAGGCGCGCTTACTTGGATAACTGGTATATTATCTTTAAGGGTTTTGAGAGCAGATATTTCACCACTAGTAAAAGTTGCTTCTAAAAGTGATTTTTTATCAAATATATTTGACGTTTCGATTAGTCCCGGATATCCAACTGCTATAACTTTATCTAGAACCTGCACTTTTGATGAATCTGCTAATTTTAGTACGGGTGCATTACGCATATTAATCTTGATTATCGAAACATCCTTACCTTCACCAATTACGGCGCCTGATTTTAGAATTTGGAAGGGAAGCGATTCTCCATTTGGTAATTTTACTTGGTAAATAGGTTTAGCTTCAATCCATTTTAACTGCTGCAGTACAGCATCTAAATCCTCACCATCATCTTTTAACTTAATAGCCAATTCTTGTAGAAAGTATTCTTGGCATTCTTCAGTGGTTAAATTTGTAACATGGGCATTAGTAACGATGTAGCCATTGGAATTGACAAAAAATCCTGAACCATGACCAATCATTTTTTTCAAGTTATATATTTTACCATTTTTAGGCAAGTACGCTTTAACGTTGCACCCTATAACAACTCGAACCACTGATGATTTAGTATTTTCAGCTAGTAAGTTGCTCGCTGACAGTTTCTGTGATTGAGTAGAGTTTATGTGTAACTGTCGCGCGCTTGTGGGTACTTGAGAATTTGCAGGGGCAATAGGGGTTAAAGTAGTGAGTAAAGCTGAGGAAAGAAGTAAAGCTGGGAGTTTTTTTAGTTGATGCAGCATGATATTGTCTCGTTTAACTCAATGACTCCATTAAACAGTGCTGCTATTTGAATTCGGTATGGAGAAGTTTTAGTTTTGATTGAGTTATATTTTAGTTATTAAATTTGGGCGGTTAAGAAGATTGGCAACGGATGATGAACGGATGTAACGGATAGTTAGTTATAAACCAATAGATTTTGTTTGTAACTAACCATTTATCCGTTACATCCGTTGTATCCGTTGCAAAGTTGTATCCGTTACATAATTGCGTTATTCCTCACGCAATTTCTTTAACTCAGACTGAGTAAAGGGATTTTTGCCAGTTCGTAAAACTTTTACGTATTCTTGCATTAGTGCTTTATATTTTTTATCATCAGTTTGAGCTATATATACCTCGAAGTCAGTTATGGCGCCAAAGTAATCTCCCGTTAGCGCTCTGGCAAATCCTCGAACAGAACGAATAATAACATTATTTGGGTCAAGTTTAACGGCTTTTTCACAGGCAAACATTACCTCTTTGGCGGATTCATATATGCTACCTTGCCTGCAAAGATAAGCCCAAGCATTAGCATCTATTTCCACTTTAGGGTCAAGTTTTTGGGCTTGGTTGTAAGCAGCAACAGCTTCTTTTATCTTTTTCTCTTCAACAAAGCGGTTTGCATCAATCACCAAACGTTCTGCTTCGGCTTTATTCTTAAACTCTTGTGCTTTTTGCTGAGGGTCAAATTTAGTTAATTCGGGATTCCACTTGAAAGCCGTCTTAAAAGTAGCAATAGCCTTTTCTATATTACCAACTTTTGCTTCTGCTTCCCCAGCTTTTAGCAAAAACGGTGCTGCGTCTTTTAATTTTGCTGGTGTTTGACAGACTTCTAATTTTTGCAGTTCAGTAGGGTTAATTATTAAATAATCATTCAACCACTCGCAACCAGTTTTTAACAATTCCCCTAACTCCTTCCATCGCCACACCTTCGCGG
>NZ_AP018290.1:731243-807948 GCF_002368415.1 Calothrix sp. NIES-4105 | reverse complement strand
TTTTGTCTGTGGAGGCGGTAACAATCGTCTTGCCGTCTGGACTAAAATTGGCGTTGAAGACAGTATCTGTATGCCCTTTGAGGGTGGCTATTTCCTGACCACTGCTCGACCACACCTTCACGGTTCTGTCTTGTGAGGCGGTGACAATCGTCTTGCCGTCGGGGCTAAAATTGGCGTTGTAGACATGAGCTGTATGCCCTTTAAGTTGATTGCGCTCCTGAATATGATATAAAATATCGTTTAAAGCAATAATCGGACTAGTGACTGGATATTTGGCGATGGGAGCATTTTTTCCTGCTAACTTTTGTAAATTTTGTGCAGCATTTATAGCTGTGAGCAACGCTTCTATATTCTGGTTGTTATTAAACTGTTCTGAAGCATAACCCGCTTCTCTTTCCAAAACAGTAGCTGTTTTTGCGTCTTCGATTAATTTTTGACCAAACCAGAGCGCGCCCATTGAGCCGATAATTATCACTATAATAGACACGACCAAAAACGTAGAGCCAAATCGAATCATTTTTCGTGATTTATTTTGCGCTTGGCTTAACTTTTTATTCGCATGGCTTAATGTTTCGTTCGCTGCTGATAATATCCTACCTTCTTCTTCTTTAACTGCTAAAGAAGCCTCCAGTTCCCTTTTCTCTAATTCTTGAGAAGCTGCTAAATATCTAGAATCTTCATTACTTAAGCTTTTCTGGGTTGCCCACTGCAAAGCTGACTGCAAAGCTTGTCCTCGCAATAGTCGTGACTCATCCCGATAGTGACTATCAATCCATGCTTGAAAGTTTTCCGAATATGGGCGTAGTTTTCTTAACTCTCTTTCTACCCACGTTAAATTTAAAACTGATTCATATATTCTGTTATAAACTTTGAGAATATTCTGCTGTTTAACCACCAAGCCAGTCAGACGAAATCTGATTTGTTCAATACTTTCATCTACATGAATATACCCTGATAGCAATATTTGCTGATACCATCCTAAAAAACGCCCCGCTACCTGCTCTCCTAATAGCATCCGGTCTCGGATTGTTTTTATATGCTCTGGTTCATCATTTGCTTCCCAATTTGTAATCATTTTACTTCTAATAACCGCTTCAACTAGAGAGCGTGCGTAGTCCGATGTTTCTACTTGAGGCGGAATTTGCGGTAGTTTTTGAATAATTAGTTGACAAATTTTTTGTGTTAAAAAAGGCTGTCCCCCTGTCCAGCTTAATACTTCTTGCATTAAAACTAAAGGGTTTTCTACATAACCTGAAAATCCCTGTGCCAAAGGTTCAATTTCACTGTCTTTAAATCCTTCTAGTTGAATCGCTTTACCTATATTAAACGGTGTTCGTCTTTTATCCGCAATTAAATCTGAAGGGGTAACAACTCCTACTAAAGCAAAAGTCAGGCGCCTATACTCTGGATTAAAATTACGCTTTTCATAACAGCTTCTAATTAAAGCAAAAAAATCATCCGTAGGAAAGCCTAAACTCAAAATACTATCTATTTCATCAATAAATATAACTATCTTACTTTGGATAGATGCCAATAATACAGTTTCGATAAATTCTTCTAAACGTTCTACAGGAGTAATGGCGCCTCTTTCTTGCCACCAAATACGGAGAATGTCTGATGGATTAGCAAGGTTAAAATTATTTGTCAGCTTGTAAACTATTCCAGCGTACCATTGTTCTGACTTGATATCTCGACTACCTCGCACCGAAAAATCGAGAGAAGTACAAGCAAACCCTTCTGCTTGTAATTTGTTCATTGTCCGAACTATTAAACTCGTTTTACCCATTTGGCGGGAGTTAAAAATATAACAGAATTCTCCCGCCTTTAAACTGTGGTAAAGGTCAAAATCTGCTTGTCTAGTAACGTAAGAAGGGGCATTTTCTCCTAAACTACCTCCGACTTTATACTCATAATTTCTTGTCATGATTGAGTCACAGTATATAGATATTACGTAAATATGGTGCGTGAAAGCAGTTTAGTTTTTCGTCACCTTGATTAATTGTAATAGCTTTCACACACCCTACCATCTAAACATGACCCCATTTGAGTTAAGCCATGAGAAATTTGAGTTAGCTTCGACTTATGGCAATACCAACAATATAATTATCGCAGTATACGGCGCCTGCCTTTTAATAAGGCACATATTATGATACCCGAAACATTGTAGAGACGTTACATGTAACGTCTCTACATGTTACGCATAAACACGTAATATAATGCAAATAATAGCACCACCAAAAAAAATAATCAGATGTAAAAATGTAAGAATGATATTCTCAAGCAGATACGAGGGGTAATTCGTCATGATTATTAAAGATATTAAGTTTGCAGAACTGGAAAAATTGCTACTGAGTATTGGCTTTGTAGAGAAAAATGAAATCTTTATAACGAACCGCTCTCGTCGCGAAGGACACAAAGGAAGAAAAAGAAGATACATGTTTAAAATTTTACGAATGATTTAGTACTGCTATACTCCTAACATCGATAATTCTTTTTACCATAGAGAAGATAGTTTTAAAATCGGCGCCTGCTATTCAAAATTAATGACGTAGACTACGGTTATGGGTTTTAATTTACATTCTCATTTACTGGGACACAAAGATTTCCGTAATTCTTTACGGATGGGGTTCGTAAGGTAATCTTGCAACCAGTTACAACCGCGCGCGAGTAAATCATCTAAACCCTCAACTCGACGCAACTGTACAGTATTACCTACAGTAATTGCAATTAACTTACCATCGGGACTAAAAAATCCATTGCCACCTTCATATTCAGCAAGCTGCTGCCAATTGTCCCTAGCTTGAACCCAAAAGCGAACAGCACCATCGTTTGCAGCAGTACCCACAGTACGACCATCTGGGCTAAATACTACGTTATTGACCCAACTTTGATGTTTAAGAGTCGCAATTTTCCTACCTTTTAGGTTCCACAACTTAGCTGTGCTGTCAGATGAAGCAGTAGCAATTGTCTGACCATCTGGACTAAATACTACGTTATTGACCCAATTTTGATGTTTGAGAGTGGTAATTTCCTTACCTTTTAGGTTCCACAACTTGGCTGTGCTATCGCGTGAAGCAGTAGCAATTGTTTGACCATCTGGACTAAATACTACTTTATAGACCTCATTTTGATGTTTAAGAGTGGCAATTTCCCCACCTTTTAGGTTCCACAACTTGACTGTGCTATCAATTGAAGCAGTAGCAACTGTTTGACTATCTGGGCTAAATATTACGTCGTTGACCCTCTCTTGATGTTTGAGAGTGGTAATTTCCTCACCTTTTAGGTTCCACAACTTGGCTGTGAAGTCTAGTGAAGCAGTAGCGAGAGTCTGACCGTCTGGGCTAAATACTACGTTTGTGACCCCATTTTGATGCTTGAGAGTGGCAATTTCCTTACCTTTTAGGTTCCACAACTTGGCTGTGTTGTCATTTGAAGTAGCCAAAGTCTGACCATCTGAGCTGAGTACTACTTTGCTGACCCCACCTTGATGTTTGAAAGTGGCAATTTCCCCACCATTTAGATTCCACAACTTGGCTGTGCTATCTGAAGCAGTAGCAACTACCTGCCCATCTCTGCTAAATACTGCATTATTGACCCAGCCTTGATTTTTGAGAGTGACAATTTCCTCACCTTTTAGGTTCCACAACTTGGCTGTGTTGTTAACTGAAGCAGTAGCCAAAGTCTGACCATCTGGGCTAAATACGACTTTGAACATCAAACCTTGATCTTTGAGAGTAATAATTTCCCCACTTTTTAGGTTCCACAACTTGGCTGTGTTGTCATATGAAGCAGTAGCAACTGTTTGACCATTTGGGCTAAATGCTACGTTTCTGACCCCACTTTGATTTTGAAGAGTGTTAATTTCCCCACCTTTTAGATTCCACAACTTGGCTGTACTATCGTCTGAAGCAGTAGCAATTGTCTGACCATCTGGGCTAAATACTACGTCATTAACCCCACCTCGATGTTTGAGAGTGGCAATTTCCCCACCTTTTAGGTTCCACAACTTTGCTGTGCTATCACCTGAAGCACTAGCAACTGTCTGACCATCTGGGCTAAATACTACGTTGTTAACTCCACCTTGATGTTTGAGAGTGGCAATTTCTCTACCTTTTATGTTCCACAACTTGGCAGTGTTATCATCTGAAGCAGTAGCCACAGTCTGACCATCTGGGCTAATTACCACGTTTCTGACCCTACCTTGATGTTTGAAAATGGCAATTTCTCCTCCTTTTAAGTTCCACAACTTGGCAGTGTTATCATCTGAAGCAGTAGCCACAGTCTGACCATCTCGGCTAAATGCTACGCTTCTGACCCCACCTTGATGTTTGAGAGTGGTGATTTCCCCTCCTTTTAGGTTCCACAACTTGGCTGTGTTGTCATATGAAGCAGTAGCCACAGTCTGACTATCTCGGCTAAATATGACCTTAAAAACCCAAGCTTTATGTTTGAGAACGGCAATTTCTTCACCCTTCAGGTTCCACAACTTGGCTGTGTTGTCATCTAAAGTAGTAGCTAAAGTTTGACCATCTGGGCTAAATATTATATCATCACTCCCAAGTAGCCGATTTTTTTCTCGGATATTATCCAGAGTTGTTTGCAAGGCTAATACTGGAGTAATGGTTGGGTAATCTTTGAGAAGGCGCCTATTATTAACTAATTTTTTCAATTCTACTGCTGATTGCATCGCATCAGTTAAGTTTTCTAAAGTAAAAGATGATTTTGGTAAGCGCAACAATTGAGCTAATGATTGTTCCCAACCTTTGATTACTATAGCTTCTTGGCGTTGATTATTAGCAATACCGGCTAGAGTAGCTGCAAATATTGCCGCTACCAGAGATGCTGCGAAAAATATATTGCCTAAGCGAATTCGACCTTTTGCTTTTTTAGAAGCTCTGGTTAATGTTTGATTTGCTGCTGATAATATTCGACTTTCTTCTTCTTTAACAGCTAAAGAAGCTTCAAGTTCCCTTTTTTCTAATTCCTGAGAAGCTGCTAAATACCGAGTATCTTCACTACTTAAGCTTTTCCCAGTTGCCCACTGCAAAGCATCCTGCAAAGCTTGTCCTCGCAATAGTCGTGACTCATCCTGATAGCTACTTTCAACCCATGCTTGAAAGTTTTCCGAATAAGGGCGTATTTTTCCTAACTCTTTTTCTACCCAAGTTAAATTTAATACTGACGAATATATTTTGTTATAGACTTTGAGAATATTCTGCTGTTTTACCACCAATCCTGTGAGGCGAAATCTTATTTGTTCGATACTTTCGTCAGCATGAATATAGCCAGATAGCAGTATTTGCTGATACCATCCTAAAAAACGCCCTGCTACCTGCTCTCCTAATAGCATCCGGTCTCTGATTGTTTTTATATGTTCTGGTTCATCATTACTTTCCCAAGAGTTAATTATATTTTTTTGAATTAAATCCTGTAGAGACCGTATTAATATGGTCTCTACATTATTTTGCTCGATAGCAATTAACCTGCATATTTTCTGTGTTAAAAAAGGCTGTCCCCCTGTCCATGTCAATATTTCTCGTATTAAAGCGTTAGGATTTTCGACCATACCCTCGAATCCCTTTGCCAGAGGTTCAATTTCGCTGTCTTTAAATCCTTCTAGTTGAATCGCTTTACCTATATTAAACGGTGTTCGTCTTTTATCCGCAATTAAATCTGAAGGGGTAACAACTCCTACTAAAGCAAAAGTCAGGCGCCTATATTCTGAGTTAAAATTACGTTTTTCATAACAGCTTCTGATTAACGCAAAGAAATCATCTGTAGGAAAGCCCAAACTCAAAATACTATCAATTTCATCTATAAATATAACAATCTTACTTTGGATAGATGCTAATAATATGGTTTCGATAAACTCTTCTAAACGTTCTACAGTCGGAATGGCGCCTCTTTCTTGCCACCAATTACGGAGAATGTCTGAGGGATTACCCAGGTTAAAATTATTTGTCAGCTTGTAAACTATTCCAGCATACCACTGTTCTGATTTTATATCTCGACTACCTCGCACCGAAAAATCAATCTTATGTACAAGCAAACCCTTCTGCTTGTAATTTGTTCATCGTCCGAACTATTAAACTCGTTTTACCCATTTGGCGAGAGTTAAAAATATAACAGAACTCTCCCGCCTTTAGACTGTGATAAAGGTCAAAATCTGCTTGTCTAACAACGTAACTAGGCGCGTTTTCTCCTAAACTACCTCCAACTTTGTACTCATAATTTGTTGTCATGATTAAGCCACCGTATATATTAATTACTTAGGGCAGTATGTGATTAGACACACTTGCTTCTATCAAAACATGACCCCATTCGAGTTAAGCCATGAGAAATTTGAGTTAGATTCGACTTATGGCAACATTACCAACAATATAATTATCGCAGTATACGGCGCCTGCTGGTCTATTATTACGTATTTATGTATCAATGCCGATATCGCCCACAGGAACCAGAGCCTAGGGCTATCGATACAAAGCCCACCTACGTAGGCTAAAAAAACTAGCCCACGTAGGTGGGCTTTGTTGTATTAGCCATACCCTTCTAGGGTATTGGCGGGTTCGGCGCCCACCTCGCAAGAAAATTTTTCCTTTATAAAATTTTAGTCGGCGCCTTATACTAATGAAATAGTATCTGGCACGTAATCAACAGGACTTAAGACAAAATCCTTTTTAGCACCTTTAATGTCACCTAACTGATAGCGGGCAAAACCTCGAAAGTAATAGGTTTTAGTCAACTTAGGAGATATTGCTAATGCTTGATTGAAATTGTTTATTGCACCTTGATAATCTTTTGTTTGAAGAAGTTGATATCCTTTTTGAAAGTATGATTCTGCTGTGTTTGGTAAAGCACTGATATTAGTTACAGTTTGTAACGAAGTGTTAGTTTTGAGATTGCTTTTTGCAAATGCTGGAGCAGAAGATAAAATATACAAAGCTCCGATTAATCCAGAAATATAAGTATAATGTCTCATAATGATTCAACCTCCGCCTCTGTGAGTTTTTATGTTGAAGTGTTTGATTAATTTGGATACCTTTTTGGGTAAACAAGGTTTAGTTTTTTTTGCTAGCCAATGAAGCAATGATTTAATTGAACACCTTTGATATCGGAGATAGACCCAGAGTTATTTGAGTTATATACTGACTTAATTTTTCTTTGCTACGACTATGCTATCTTATATATTGTACCTACACCCTATAAGGATACTGCTCGTCATTCAAGGGTGGGACTCCTCGTTATCCCACACGCCCGCCGTCACCCTAGAAGGGTGCGGCTAATTAAAACGAAGCCCACCTGCGTGGGCTAGTGTTTTTATGTTTTTAGCCCACGCAGGTGGGCTTTGTATCGATAGCCCCAGGCTCTGGTTCCTGTGGGCGTTTGTGGGCGTTTTTGTGGGCGTTTGTGGGCGTTTGTGTGGGCGTTTGTGTGGGCGTTTGTGTGGGCGTTTGTGGGCGTTTTTGTGGGCGTTTGTGGGCGTTTGTGGGTGTGTAATCTAATGATGGGCGCCACCCCTGATTCGCTCTGTATCATTGTAGAGAAGGGGTTAGGGGTTAGGTTATTTAACCACCCTACTGCGTTTTATTCCAACTCCAAGTAGTTACTTTATAAGACAAAGATATTGGTTTTGGCATCAAATTAAAATTCGCGCGCATTCTCAAGAGGTGTTGCTCTGCCACTTGGTAGTATTACAAAGTTATTTGCATTGATTCTCAGAGTTATTTTATTAGGAAAACGGCAATCAAAGGGAGCGGATCTGGCGCCTAAAATAGAGCCATCAGGTTTGTGCGATTTTGTTCCAGTGCATTGAACTTGGTCAAGCTTTATTTTACTGTCATGCAAATTACTAGATATTTGATTAATCAAATTTTGAGACTGAGAAGATTCTTGAGTCGATGACAATAATTGTTGTAAGCTGAAACTATCGTTTGCTAAAGCAGGTAGCAATAATTTAGTACTACTGAAGGCAACCATAGTACCAGCAATAATTTTATTTATTTTAATTTCCATGATTTATCCTTTTATATTTAAGGCTACGAGCGTGGTTAAAACGACTCTTTCATGAAGTAATTATACGAAACATAATTTCAACTATCAGTAGGAAAAAATAGGATGTTAATTTCAGAAATAAACTGAAGGGTAAAATTTTTAATAAACTATTTAAATTTGTTCTATAGCAGTTCGTGCAGGAATCGTAAAAAATTATATCCTGTAGAGACGCGATTAATCGCGTCTCTACAACGTGCGGATTTTACAAATGATGGCGAATTGCTATAGCAGCTAATTTGGTATGATACATAAAAAGTATCTGCCATAAGCGAGCTATGAACTCCAAATCAGAACTGTCTTGGGAAGAAATTCAACAAATTACAGACAAAGTAGTATTTAATGTTACTGGAAACCACCTCAGTGATATAGAAACAGAAGTATTACGGGGAGCAAGTGAGGGAAATACTTATGATGAAATTGGTGAGAAGCTCCATCTTACAGGTATTTATATAAATAAAGATGTTGGTAATCCATTGTGGAAGAAGCTTTCAGATGGGTTAAGAGAAGAGGTATCTAAAAAGAATTTTAAACAAGCTCTGAAGCGTTATGGAGACAAGCAAGGTTCTTTTGGTAATACAATTTCTCTAAAAAACTCTGATTTAGAATTACCAGGAGGGAGAATACCGCTTAAGTCTCGATTTTATATTGAACGTAAAGATGTTGAGTCTTTGTGTTATGAAACCATCAAGTATCCCGGAGCGCTTATTCGCATTAAGGCGCCTCAAGAAATGGGTAAAACTTCCTTATTGGAGAGGATTTTGGCTTTTTCAGAACAACAGAACTACCAAATTGTAAGTTTGAGTTTTGAAACCGATAGTAAAGTTTTATCTGATATTCAAATATTTTTACGGTATTTTTGTGCTTCTGTTAGTAAGCGTTTAGGGATACCCAATAAATTAGATGATTATTGGGATGAAATTTTAGGTTGTAATGATAATACAACAAATTATTTTGAAGAGTATTTACTCGCAGAGCTAAATAATCCATTAGTACTAGCATTAGATAAAGTCGATTTCATTTTTGAGCAAGCTGAAATTGCGACTGATTTCTGCCGCTTAATACGAGCATGGCATGATTTAGCGACGCGGAGTGGTAATCGCGGTGATATTTGGAAAAAACTGAGATTGATAATAGTACATTCCACAGAGGTGTATAGCTCGCTGGATATTAATTATTCTCCACTACAGGGGGTGGGACAGATTATTGCTTTAGAAGAGTTAAATAGAGAGCAAATTATTGAGTTAGCGCGACGTTATGAGCTAAATTTAGTAAATACAGAGATTGAGCAATTAATGAATTTAATTGGTGGACATCCTCATCTGATACGTTTGGCTCTCTATTATCTTAAACGTCAGGAAGTTTCTTTAGAAAAACTTTTACAAATAGCATCAACAGAAGTCAGTCCATTCCGCGCGCATTTGCGACAGCATTTGTGGAATTTACAGCAACATCCAGAACTCGCTGCAACTTTTTGCCAGGTAGTTACAACTTTGGCGCCTGTGAGGCTAAAATCTAAAGAGGCATTTAAATTACAAAGTATGGGGTTAATAAAGACACAAAGCGATGATTGGAGTCCGAGTTGTAATTTATACCGTCAATACTTTTCATCACAGCTAGGAGACATATAAAATGAATTGGTAAAACTCAACCTGTCATGTCTTTACAATATTGAATTTAATTTGTATTGTCTGTAGGGAAAAATAGGGTGTTTATTTTTAGTTTTCATAGCAATTCATGAAATTTGTGCATTGTAGAGACGCGATTAATCGCGTCTCTACGGATATCATTTTTTACAACATGTGTAGAAATGGTATATTTATTGTATTTATGACTGTATCTTACGCGCGTATAACTACTACAGCGCGTCCTTTTTTAGTTGTTGCAGTTTGAAAAAGCAAACGGTCTAAAAAAGCAGGAGCAGAAGAGCGTTTATCAAAAACAAAAAGCCAACCATAATCTGCTTTTATCCTTTCTAAATAAGCTTCTAATTGGTCTAATCCTTTTGCTTCTGGGTCTTTAATTTTATCTCTCCAAACTTTAATCTCAATACCTAAAGTTACTTTTTTATATTTTAAGCATAAATCCATGCGACCAGAGCCAATTGCATATTCCCGCTCTAATGTGCCACCTCCCCCCATAACGCAATGTAAAACTACTCGATGCAAAAATGCCATTATGACAATGTGGGGTGCAATTTCATGATATGATGTTGTGCCAAGTAAAGGTTCTCCATGCTGGCGCCAAAAATCTATAAGCGCTTCCAATAAAGCATCGACATCTAACTCGCCGTTATAAGTTAACCAAGTGGGATTAATCGCAGGTAAACTATCAGAAGCACCTTGAGTTAAAACACGAGGAATAACCTCACGATAAATGGGATTAGCAATTACTAGTCCTGCGTTTGGTTCCCGACGCAATAATCCTAAGTCTACTAAATATTGTCGGTCGTCATCTGGTGTATCACCTAACGCAGTTCCAGCTAACATTGGTTCCATAATTGCTTTCACTCTCGATTCTGTAAGTCTATCTGCAAGAGAATCATTCCGGGGTATCTTTACGTAAAATTAGTACTTCTTTAGCTTTATTAACATGTTCTACTGTAATTGCTACTTTTGTATCAGTTACTAATTCTTCGACAATTTCTTTAGCTAAGGCGTTTACTAACCAAGGTTGTCCAAGCGTTAAATCATAAACTAGTTGGGATGCTTCCTCTGTAAAAACTTGTCCTGTATCATCCGTATGCTGCTGGTATAATTCTGCAACCTCAGCAGCATTAAAATCTCTCATCGTTAAAGAGCGAACTTTAATATTAAATGGACTTGCAGTATTTAATCTACCACTACCACCAGAAGCCACTTTATAATCTCGCACATCCCGCATTCCAATTAATCCGAGAGATGAAGGAAAATTTTGAGGACGATTAGGATAACCATCATGTAATTGTCGCAAAACGGAAATTAGGACTTCATTTTCTATAGAATCTATTTCATCAATAAATAGTACTATTGGTAGGCGACAATGTTGTGCCCAAGCTTGTAAGCTAGACCTAATGCGTTGTCCCGGCGCCCCATAACCCCAATCAGGTGGTTGTAAGTCAGCAGGTAAACGTACTGCAATTGTATCACGCCAAGTATCGAGAATTGCGGCTTCGGCGCCTGCGATGTCATGGCTAAAAGCACTTCCCACTTCTACAGACACCACAACTGCTGCATATTGTTCGCTTTGGGTTAGCTCTTTGGCTAACGCTAGCATTGCTGTAGTTTTACCCGTTTGACGTGGTGCGTGGATAACGAAATAGTTTCGTTGCCTAATAAACCGCTCTAAAGAAGGCAACCTTGCGGTGGGAGGCAACATATAGTGAATGTCTCTTTCACAAGGACCTGCGACTTCAAACCAACGAGCCATGACTTTAAAGCCTCGAAAGACAACATGGTCTTCAGTTTAACGTATATAGTTCGCTGCGGTATTTCAGAATAACACAGAAGTTTCGCTTGTGCGCCTCTACACTCACTCTACATGCCTGCCCAATTTGGAAAAAACATGTCATGCACTAGGTAGAAGCATCTTAAATAACTCGAATTTTACCAAGATTCTTCGTTACTAGAAGAATGACAATTTCTTTATATGAAGGCGCCTCTCCCGGAGGTGGCGCCCAACCTAACTCTTACTCCCATCACTCGCCAGCACCCGTGCGTAGGTTTTAACGGCAACTAAGTAGAGGCGCCGTGCTGTGTAATTATGTCATACGTTGTTACGAGTGAATGATTCCTAACTCGTTTAACTTAACTTGGATATCACAAGGATTTTTGCTCCCCTTAGTAATATTGTCTTTATGTCCATGTATAAATACTCATTGTTTACATTGGCGCAGAGTGACTTAATAGTAGACTGGCATTACAACAGAGGTGTCTGAATCTGCTAGCATGATTTTATATATCTCACACTTGATCTAAAATAAGTATATGAGCATTGAACAGACAACCTTAGAAGCAAGCGCCACTGAAATAACCAAGGCAATGTTACCAGATTTGGAACAGCTTTCAAAGTGTGCAGAAGAACCTGTAGCTGTTGTTTTTGCTGATAGCTTACTACGGAAAATGCGTTCTCTACATGATGCATATATGTATAACCCCTACACAGAAGTTGTGATGGCATTACATGATGCACTTGCTCATCAAAATCGTTGGATTAATTATACTAGTAAGCAGTATGAAGGAGCTTACAACCTATTTTCGGCATTAGTTAATCAAAATACAATCACTAACTCAGATGTTGAAAACGCAATTATATCTCTAGAAAATTTAGGTTTCAATACATTACCTTTCGGTACTATACTTGAAGATGATAATTATGAAGATTCGGAACAATTGTAATACAATATGTCATAATCTCCAATTCAGGGACACTTTTTAGATACCTCGGTCATGCGGTCGCTATTACTTTCTACACAAGTATATCAACAGTATTTAGATATTCAACTTACTACGAAAGAGCTTTATATATCCAATTACGTTCAAATGGAAATTAAACGTAGTTATCTCGTGAATATTATATCCTTTTATTTTGTGTTGAATCTAGATGGCATTAATACCATAGGAGATGCTTTTGCATTATGGAGTAACAAGTTCAAGGGGAGTGAACTCAAAGCTATTCTACAAGTTATTCCGCAGCTTTTTAATGACCGTCAATTAAATTTCTCTAACCCAAAAGATAAAGAGAAAGCTACATCACTTTTAGCACTTTATATTAAACGTTTTAATTTAGTAATTAAAACAAAATTTAAAAATGTAAATGATTTAACTTCCTGCGCGCGTGCCTTGGTGCAGATGGATGTTGATTATAATAATCCAGAGCCAGGTTTGAAAAAGTTTCTTCTAGAGTTTCAGGATACAAAAACTTGTCGAAGCCAATGTCAAATTGACCAGTTTATTTTAATTCACTATCGTGAAGAGGTAGAACAATTAATTAAAGTTGCGTCACAACTTCCTAGAAACACAAATACAAGAGGGTTTTTAAATATTGCCTCCAATTTAAAGGAAATTTTAGCTATGGGTGAAAAAGCCTGCGACTGTAAACGTTGTGAAAAAATAGGAGATGCTGTTATTGCACTAAACGCTCCTCATAATTTAAGATTAGAGCATACTGATAGTTCGTTTGATTACATGTGTCCTACAATTGAACAACCTCACTATAAACACCCTTCTGAAACTCAAGTAGTAATGAATATTTCAAATATAAATTTGGAAAATAATTTTAATGATTGATTATTTAATGCTGTGTGAAAGCTACCAAGTTGGATTTAATTTATATCGTCTGTAGGGTAAAATAGGATGTTTGAGAAGTTGAAATATTTATATATAGCAGTCCTAAATCATTCATAAAATTTGTGCATTGTAGAGACGCGATTAAATCCCTTCGGGAAATGCTTCGGATTACGCATCTCTACGGATATCTTTTTTTACAACCTATATAGGAATGCTATATCTATTGTACTTATGACCGTATCTTACGCGCGTATAATAACGACAGAGCGCCCGTTTTTAGTTCTTGCAGTTTTAGTTTTTAAGCGTTCAATGAAAGGTGGTGAGCCAGTTGGCGGTGTCGGTTTCCGTCCCGTCAAACTGGCGAACCCGGAAGGTGCATTTTTGCATCGGTCAAACACTTTCAACCAACCATAATCTGCTTTTATCCCCTCAAAATAACCTTTGCCAATGTCATTGAACAGCGAAGTCCGTGTACTTCCGTCTTGCTGGTGCCTGGAAAGCTAATACAATATCATGCTTTGGAACTCCTAACTCTAATAAATCACCAGTAATGCCTTGCTCGGTTCCATCATGCTGTATCCAGATTTTTCCATCTTTAATGTTAACATGAAGCATCATCCCGTGAATGCGCTTGTGTCCATTCCATCCGAAGGTCATGAGTTGATAGTGTTTATGTTCTCGGTCGAAGATTAACTGTACTTCGACATCTCCATAAGATGGCTTAAATTGGCTATACTCAGTGAGTAAATCTTCAATATAGCGTTGATATTGTTCTAATTTATCCATTGAAGCAATACCTCGTCTTCAGTACTGTATACAATAATTTTAAATTGATAACTGGCAATAGCCAGTTGAGTAAATTCTAACCTAAAAAAAGTCTCGTAAACATCTAGAGGGACAGCGAGATATAAAACCCTATCTGGTTCATCACGTTGTAGAATCAACCGATAGTTCATCACCTGCCCAACTGCTTGGTGAAAATCAGAAATTAGCGAATAACCAAGAAAACTTTTTATTTCAACCGCTATCTTCTGGTTTTCTTTTTGAGCAGCAATCATTCTTTCTGCCCCTAAATCAACGAATAAATCCACTCCACCAAATTGCAAAAATAAAGGGTCGTCTGTTATTGTCCAGCCTTCTTTAATTAAGGCATTTTTTATTGCCTCGTGAAATTTATCTTTAGCCATTTTTAACCAACAGTAGTTTTGTCTAAAACAAGCAAATAATCAAAACAATTATTACTAATATTACCTTAAAAAATCAAGTGTGCTTATGTTGAATTACACTCAAAATAAATATTCTTCACTGTCGGATAATATCAACGATGCCGTATTTAATGTACTCCCCCTTCCCTCAAAGGATATAAAGGCGTGAATGGTAGGTCTTACCCCTCATATAAACGATTTAATAGGGTTTTTGAGCTACTACTTGAGGCGCCAATTATACAAAAAAGGATTTAAGGGGTTAGTAGATGCTTTGGGATATGCTGATGCTATCCGGTTTATTCGTCAATTTGACTCAGGCAGTGGAGATTATACTACTGAGTGCCATCAATGGCTCGATTCTCGCTCCAATGGATGAAACAAGAGCAGATATTGAACAACGGCAGAGTAATGATAATTTTGGAAAGTAATAGGGTGTTCGCCGAAATATCTGTAAACAAAGTGTTTCTTTTTATAGGTATCTCGGCGCTTACCCTGGTAAAAGTCATCGATACAGAAGAAGACATCCCTACCAATAGAGAAGAGAGTTTTAAAATCGGCGCCTACTATTGGGAATTAATGGCGTAAACTACAATTATGGGTTTTAACTTACATTCTTCATTGATCAGGACACAGTTCCTTCCTTTCAAGATCACGGGTAACCAAATAATCTTTTAAATAGTCGCAACCGCGCGCGAGTAAATCATCTAAATCTAAATTCCACAATTTGATGGTTTTGTCCAAACTTGCAGAAGCTAAAGTCTTGCCATCTGGACTAAATGCCACGCTTGTGACTAAATCAGTATGCCCAGTCAAGGTGGAAATTAGTTTAAGAGTGCGAACATTCCACAATTTGATGTTTTTGTCATCACTTCCAGAAGCTAAAGTTTTGCCATCCGGACTAAAAACCACGCTGTTGACCTCACCAGTATGCCCAGTCAAGGTAGAAATTAATTTACCACTGCTGATATTCCACAATTTGATGGTTCTGTCACCACTAGCAGAAGCTAAAGTTTTACCATCAGGACTAAATCCCACGCTTACTACATAATCAGTATGCCCAGTCAAGGTAGAAATTTGTTTACCAGTGCTGATATTCCATAATTTGATGGTTCTGTCATCAGCTGCAGAAGCTAAAGTTTTGCCATCGGCAATATTTCTCGAAGTAGTCGCGCGCAAGTTGTAGACAAATAAAAGCTTACTCAAATATCTCAGAGGCTATATCGTATACCAAGGGTGTTTTATAGAATCATCGAATTCAACAAACACACTATATGTTTAACAAGTTTATTGCTACTGTTGTTACAGGAAGCCTTTGTCTCTCTGCTATGTCAGCTTTTGCTGTTAATAACCGTGTTCGTGCTGTCGCAAATTGCATGGTTTACGATAATAATCTACGTCCACTCCGAGGAACATTACTAGTTAATAATTTCTATCCTTTCGTGAGATATGTAACGTTTCCAAACCGTCAAAGAGGAGTTACAGTATTGATATATAACCAGAGAACTAGACGTAATTACGCAGCCCACGTTTCTAGCGGCTGTGTGGAATTAAATCGAGGAGGAGTTGTGATATACTAACAGGATATTTTACATAACAAAAATTATACTGTTATTTTATAATCATATCGCACGTCAAGATATGACTCTAGCTCAACTTTTACAAACGGCGCCTGCGTAATTGCTGCTATTTTCAGGTAAATAAACCACGTTTTGACCTCTCTCCTACAAGGATACCTTTGGCAAATGAGGGGTTAAACTCATTGTCCTTTTATCTACCGTCACCCGCCAAGACCCGCGCGTGGGTGTGGCTAATAGAACGAAGCCCACCTGCGTGAGCTTTGGTTCCTGTGGGCGGTATATCGGTATCGATATAATTTATCTTTACTTCTATTTTTAGAAATCTGATAATCCCAACCGTTGGACTGTGCGATTATTTTCAGACGCTTCAGAAGACAGCTATTTTAATTTGAGTTGGTAATACAAAATATTAAAATTCATTTTTTTACGCTTTTTTGGAACTTGCTGAAAAAGGGAAAATCCTCGCCGTTCGTATAACTGGCGCGCAATTGCATAAACACGACGATCTGAAGTCCAAAGTTTGAGATAATTAGCCCCTGAATTCTGAGCTTGACTAATAGCAAAATCAACTAATTTGCTACCAATCCTCTCTCCTCTAGCTTCAGGCTTTACACAAGTCCAACCTAGCCAGTAAGTTTTTGAATCTTCACTTTTTGTATATAGTCCTGTAATACCTAGAACATTTGCTTGTGAATCAACTGCTACCCAATAACGACACCAACTGATACCTTTTAATCTGAATAATAACTTTGGAAAATAACCATGCATCAAACTCAATTGAAAAGCCCAGCTTGCCTTTGTCCACCACCTCTGATATTGAAAAACTTCATCTGCCAATTTGATAGCTGCTGTCAAAGTTTGTTTTGATAAAGGTTTGATTTCAATCATAAGCTATATATAGTTATAAATTTCAGCATTAGTAAGTGTTTAGACTTTGGACAAAAATGTTTGCTTTTGTACTAATATTGTAGGCAACATCTGAATTATTTTTATTTATGCTTTTTAGTTTAACAAGATGGAGAATTAAATTTTTGCAAATCCCCTAGAAAAAATAAGCTAGAGAGGCGCCCGCTTATGAGGAACAAACATAAGACGGTGTTACAATCAAGCCAGCGCAAATGATTAAAAATTCATTGGAGCTTTAACGATTGCAGTATTGCGCGCCTTCCTGAACGGTTACGTGTTACGCTTGACAAAAAGTTCTGTAATTGTCGAGAGCTTGACTAGAGCTAGCAGTGTTTTGCTTTTTGTTAACAACAGTTGTGTTGACATTTTGACTGAGAGATGCAGATTTAGCTGCTAATACTGGAGATGCAACTGTACCAGCAAATAATACTAATCCAACCACTGCAGCGTGAAATTTACGATGAGACATGATTCGTTCTCCTAAAATAATTACATATTTGTTCGTGTGAGTACTATCTATCTGAGTTGATAGATTATTTAAAAATAACTACCAACAGCAATCGTTAAGGAAGCTATAATTTAAGGTGTTTGGAAAGTCACAGTATGACGTTGGCGCCTGCTTCTGAGGAGATATTTGAATTTGTAATGTGGGAATTGAAGGAAAGCAGTAATTGCTGAACCTCAAACTTCCATGTCTTTACGATATTGGATTAGATTTGAATTGTATGTAGGGAAAAATAGGGTGTTGTTTTTGTCTTATCCCCGTTCCCTAAAAAGATACAGAAGAGCGAATCAGGGGTGGTAGCCTTAATAGTTCATATGTTTTAAAGCAATTTTTGTGTCAAAATCTGCTCGCCTAACAACGTAAGAAGGGGCGTTTTCTCCTAAACTACCTCAGACTTTATACTCATAGTTTGTTGTCATGATTGAGTCACCGTATATATAAATTATTTAGGGCAGTATGTGATTAGACACACTTGCTTCTATCAAAACATGACTGAATTTGAGTTAAGCCATCAGAAATTTGAGTTATCTTCGACTTATGGCAACTTTACTAACAATATAATTATCGCCGTATACGGCACTTACTATTCAAAATTAATGACGTAGACTACGGTTATGGGTTTAATTTACATTCTCATTTACCGGGACACAAAGATTTTCGCAAATCTTTACGGGTGGAGTTTGCGAGGTAATCTTGCAGCCAGCTACAACCGCGCGCGAGTAAATCATCTAAGCCCTCAACTCGACGTAGCTGTACACTATTATCTACAGTAATTGCAATTAACTTACCATCGGGACTAAAAAATCCATCGTTACCCTGATATTCAGCAAGCTGCTGCCAAGTGTCTCTAGTTTGAATCCAAAAGCGAACAGCATTGTCGTTTGAAGCAGTAGCCACGGTATGACCATCTGGGCTAAATACTACGTTATTGACCCAACTTTGATGTTTAAGAGTGATAATTTCCTCACCTTTTAGGTTCCACAACTTGCCTGTGTTGTCCCATGAAACAGTAGCCAAAGTCTGACCATCTGGGCTAAATACTACGTTATTGACCCAACTTCGATGTTTGAGAGTGGTAATTTCCTTACCTTTTAGGTTCCACAACGTGGCTGTGCTGTCCCGTGAAGCAGTAGCAAGAGTCTGACCATCTGGGCTAAATACTGCGTTATTGACCCAACTTTGATGTTTGAGAGTGGCAATTTCCTTACCTTTTAAATCCCACAACTTGGCTGTGTTGTCAAGTGAAGCAGTAGCCAAAGTTTGACCATCTGGGCTAAATACCACGTTTATGACCCCACCTTGATGTTTGAGAGTGGCAATTTCCCCGCCTTTTAGGTTCCACCGGCTCCACAACTTGGCTGTTTTGTCATCTGAAGCAGTAGCCAAAGTCTCACCATTTGGGCTAAATACTACTTTATTGACCCCACCTTGATGTTTGAGAGTGGCAATTTCCTCACCTTTTAGGTTCCACAACTTGGCTGTTTTGTCATCTGAAGCAGTAGCCAAAGTCTCACCATTTGGGCTAAATACTACTTTATTAACCCCAGCTTGATGTTTGAGAGTGATAATTTCCCCACCATTTAGGTTCCATAACTTGGCTGTGCTATCGTCTAAAGCAGTAGCAACTGTCTTACCATCTGGGCTAAATACTACGTTTCTGACCCAACCTTGATGTTTGAGAGTGATAACTTCCCTACCTATTAGGTTCCACAATTTGGCTGTGTTGTTAACTGAAGCAGTAGCCAAAGTCAGACCATCTGGGCTGAATACTACTTTGAAGACTTGATCTTCGAGAGTTGTAACTTCCCAATTATTTAGGTTCCACAACTTAACTTTGTTCATATCTGAAGCAGTAGCCAAAGTTTGACCATCTAGGCTAAATACTACTTTATTGACCCCAGCTTGATGTGGGAGAGTTGCAATTTCTCTACCTTTTAGGCTCCATAACTTGGCTGTGCTACCTGAAGCAGTAGCCAAAGTCTGACCATCTGGGCTAAATACTACGTCGTTGACCCTAGCTTGATGTTTGAAAGTGGTAATCTCCTCACCTTTTAGGTTCCACAACTTGGCTGTGCTATCACCTGAAGCAGTAGCAAGAGTCTGACCATCTGGGCTAAATACTACTTTATTGACTCCATCTTGATGTTTGAGAGTGGCAATTTCCTCACCTTTTAGGTTCCACAACTTGGCTGTGCTATCACCTGAAGCAGTAGCAAGAGTCTGACCATCTGGGCTAAATACTACGTTTCTGACCCCACCTTGATGTTGGAAAGTAGCAATTTCCCTACCTTTTAGGTTCCACAACTTAGCTGTGTTGTCATCTGAAGCAGTAGCAAGAGTCTTCCCGTCTGGGCTAAATATTACGTTTCTGACCCAACCTTGATGTTGGAAAGTGGCAATTTCCCCACCTTTTAGGTTCCACAACTTAGCTGTGTTATCATCTGAAGCAGTTGCAACTGTCTGACCATCTGGGCTAAATATTACGTTTCTGACCCAACCTTGATGTTTGAAAGTGGCAATTTCCACACCTTTTAGGTTCCACAATTTGGCTGTGTTATCAGCTGAAGTAGTAGCTAAAGTTTGACCATCTGGGCTGAATACTATATCATCACTCCCGGATAGCCAATTTTTTTCTAAGATATTATCTAGAGTTGTCTGCAAGGCTAATACTGGACTAATGGCAGGGTAATCTTTGAGAAGGCGCCTATTATTAACTAATTTTTTTAACTTTATTACTGATTGCATTGCATCAGTTAAGTTTTCTAAAGTAAAAGATGATTTTGGTAAGCGCAACAATTGGGCTGATGATGTTTCCAAACCTCTGATTACGATAGCTTCTTGGCGTTGATGATTAACAATACCTGCTAGAATAGCTGCAAATATTGCCGCTACCAGAGATGCTGCGAAAATTATATTACCTAAGCGAATTCGACCTTTTGCTTTCTGAGAAGCTCTGGTCAATGTTTCATTCGCTGCTGATAATATTCGACTTTCTTCTTCTTTAACAGTTAAAGAAGAAGAAAGTTCCCTTTTTTCTAATTCCTGAGAAGCTGTTAAATACCTAGAATCTTCACTACTTAAGCTTTTCTCGGTTGCCCACTGCAAAGCATCCTGCAAAGCTTGTCCTCGCAATAATCGTGACTCATCCTGATAGTTACTATCAACCCATGCTTGAAAGTTTTCCGAATAAGGGCGTATTTTTCTTAACTCTTTTTCTACCCAAGTTAAATTTAAAACTGACGAATATATTCGGTTATAGACTTTGATAATATCCTGCTGTTTAACGACCAATCCTGTCAGACGAAATTTTATTTGTTCAATACTTTCATCCGCTTGAATGTACCCTGATAGCAATATTTGCTGATACCATCCTAAAAAACGTCCTGCTATCTGCTCTCCTAATAGCATCCGGTCTCTGATTGTTTTTATATGTTCTGGTTCATCATGACTTTCCCAATTTTCTATGATGTTTTTTTGAATTAAATCCTGTAAATGAGACGCGATATGTGGAGACCGAATTAATACGGTCTCTACATTATTTTGGTCGGTAGCAATTAACCTGCATATTTTCTGTGTTAAAAAGGGTTGTCCTCCTGTCCAAGTCAAGATTTCTTGTATTAATGCTAATGGATTTTCTATCTGACCCTCAAATCCTTTTGCCAAAGGTTCAATTTCACTGTCTTTAAATCCTTCTAGTTGTATCGCTTTACCTATATTAAAGGGTGTTCTTCTTTTATCCGCAATTAAATCTCCTGGCGCCGCAACTCCTACTAACGCAAAAGTCAGGCGCCTATACTCTGGGTTAAAATTACGTTTTTCATAACAGCTTCTAATTAACGCAAAAAAATCACCCGTGTCAAAGCCTAAACTCAAAATACTATCGATTTCATCAATAAATATAATTATCTTACTTTGGATAGATGCTAATAATACTGTTTCTATAAACTCTTCTAAACGTTCTATCGGAGGAATGGCGCCTCTTTCTTGCCACCAATTACGGAGAATGTCTGATGGATTACCTAGGTTAAAATTAGTTGTCAACTTGTAAACTATGCCAGCATACCACTGTTCTGACTTAATATCTCGACTACCTCGTACTGAAAAATCAAGAGAAGTACAAGCAAACCCCTCTGCTTGTAATTTGTTCATTGTCCGAACTATTAAACTCGTTTTACCCATTTGGCGAGAGTTAAAAATATAACAGAACTCTCCCGCCTTTAAGCTGTGGTAAAGGTCAAAATCTGCTTGTCTAGTAACGTAAGAAGGGGCGTTTTCTCCTAAACTACCTCCTACTTTATACTCATAATCTGTTGTCATGATTGAGTCACCATATATAGAAATTACTTAAGTAGGGTGCGTGAAAGCAGTTTAATTTCTCGTTACCTTGATTGATTGTAATGGCGCAGATCGCACCGACGCGATTTATGTGCTAATTGGCGTAAGTAGGTGCGTGGAAGCAGTTTAATTTCTCGTTACTTTGATTGATTGTAATAGCGCAGATCGCACCTTACATATCAAAACATGACGGAATTCGAGTTAAACCATAAGAAATTTGAGTTACATTCGACTTATGGCTAACTTTATCAATAATATAATTATCTTGTAAACTCGGTTTAGTAGCGTCAAAGCAAATTACCTATGGCACGTTCTGTCACCCTACGGAGAGATCAACAACAAAATGTCTTGCAGCGTATCACCGGGGAATTTTTTAGTCAGCAGGATTTTGCAGAAGACCTAGGTATTGCTGCATCTACGATTAGTAATTTTGTTAACTCCAGATCTGTTGACCGTAGGTATTTTGTTCAGATTTGTGAGAGATTAGGTCTGAATTGGCGAGATTATGCTGTCTTGCCTAACCAATTAGAACCAGAAGAACTACAACAATTAGCATCGCAAAACCCTCCATCTAATACAACGCTCGAATATCCAGAGGGGCAAATGTCTGTAAATTCCCCTTTTTACATTGAACGTCCACCTATTGAGCAACGCTGCTACGAGGAAATTAGTAAACCTGGTTCTTTGATTAGAATTAAGGCGCCCAGACAAATGGGTAAATCTTCCCTACTGGCAAAGATTCAACATCGGGCAAAGCAGCAGGGAGATAGAACTGTATATTTAAGTCTGCAGAAAGCTGTACAAAAATGTTTTAGTGATATCGATACATTCCTAAAATGGTTCTGTGTTAGTGTTTCCAATGCTCTAGATTTAACTCCGAAACTAGATAAGTACTGGGATTTAGCTGACATCATGGGTGGAAACCTGTGCTGTCAAGAGTATTTTGAACGGTATCTGCTCCCAGAAATCAATCAACCTCTGACTTTGGGTTTGGATGAAGTTGATAAAGTATTTGAGTACCCGGATATTTCCTCAGACTTCTTTGGTTTACTGCGTGTACTCCACGAAGAAGGTAAACAACGCACGATTTGGAAGAAACTGCGGTTAGTAATAGTCCACTCTACAGAAGTTTATGTACCAATAAACTTAAATCAATCGCCTTTCAACGTTGGTCTACCAGTAGAATTACCAGAGTTTACACCAGAGCAAGTACACCATTTAGCACAACTCCACCATCTGAATTGGAGCGATAGAGAAGTTTTACAATTAATGAAAATGGTAGGTGGACACCCATTTTTAGTACGTTTGGCGCTATACCATGTCGCGCGTCAAGATATGACTCTAGCTCAACTTTTACAAACGGCGCCTACTACAACAGGAATATATAGTACTTACTTACGGCGCCTGGAGTCAATTTTAGAACAGCATCCCGAATTAGAAGCCGGGTTAAAACAGATAATTACAACTACACAAGACACGCAATTAAGTAAAAAAACTTGCTCAAAGCTAAATGCTCTGGGGTTAATCAATATACAAGATAACGAAGTTTTGCCAAGCTGCGAATTATATAGACAATATTTCTCGAAGTAGTAGCGCTTCTTTCGTAAAACTCGTAGGTTGGGTGGAGGAACGGCGCCTACGTAATTACAGGTATTTTCAGGTAAATAAACCACGTTTTGACCTCTCTCCAAACCTCTCTCCTACAAGGATACTGCTGGCGAATAGAGGTTCAGACCCCCCATTTAACACAAATTGGCGGGTAGAGACGCGATTAATCGCGTCTCTACGAGGTCTGGAATGGCGTAAAATCGTTGTGGTAATGGGCACCACCCTTGAATCGCCAGCAGTATCCTACAAGGAGAGAGGCTTTGACATTCCCACTTCCCTTGTAGGAAAGGGGGTTAGGTTTATGATTGTGGTACAAATTCCCGAAAACTGCTGTAAGCAATGCACACTTCACCTTTCAAGTTAGTTTTGCTGCTCTAGAAAAAATAAGCTAGAGAGGCGCCTTTGTCACCCATTCAGAGTTGTGAGTTATATCGGCAATATTTCTCAAATTAAGTCGTAGGCAAGTAAAACCGTACAAAAATAACTCGAGCCTGAAGTCGATAAGCGTTGTTATTTGATGGAATCATCGAATTCAACAAACACTCATATGCTACACAACACTAACAAAACCAGTAAAAAATTCTTTGCTATTTTTGCTTCTTCTTTATTCGCAGTAAATCTTCTGACTGGTTGCGGTTCCAAAAAAGCAGATGCTCTTGATAACGCAAACGATAAAGTTGTAGTTACACAACTAAACCTTGGTAAACTTCGTCAAAACGATAGTAACCCCACTCAATTAAATCGTCCGCTTTCTATCCAAAACCGAGTACCCTTAGCTGATTATACCAAACCTGCCGTAGTTCAAATTGCTAGCGGTTGCACAGCCAAAGTTCGTTCTAACTACAACAATCAAAGTAAAGTTTACGATGTTTCTGCTGGTGGAATGGGTTCTGGCTTCTTTGTCAACTCTGATGGTTACATCGTTACAAATGTTCACGTAGTTGAAGCAAGTAAAAATTCTCAAGAATGCCAAAAAGCATTGTTTGAAAACTATGTTGAGCAAATTGCTCAAGATTTAGGTGTAAATCCTAACGAACTGTTAAACAATCCTAAAGCTCTTCAAGAAATTGACAATAGCTCTGAATTTATTGAAGAAATTAAGCAAATTAACAGTGTAATTTTACCCAACGGTGAGACTTTACCTTTTGAAATTAAAGTATCCGGCGCCCCTACTGGTCAAGGTAAAGATGTTGCTGTAATTAAGGTCGAAATAAAAAATGCGCCTGTATTAAAGCTAGCTGATTCCGAGCAAGTACAAATTCAAGATAAAATCGTTGCACTGGGATACCCAGGAATTAACCCTAGCATTTTAGATGAAAAATCCTTTGCAGAAGCAACCATTACTAGTGGCGAAATTTCTGCAAAAAAACAGTTAGCTGATGGTTCACCTGTTTTCCAAATTAGTGCCTCTGTAACACATGGTAACTCAGGTGGCCCCGTTCTCAACGAAAAAGGCGAAGTAATTGGCATAACTACCTTTGGTGGAGAGCCAGTTAATGGGCAAGAAGTATCTGGCTTTGCCTTTGCATTCACTAGTAATACAATTATGGAATTTGTACGACAAGCTGGTGTAGATAATGAGGAAGGAGCAGTTGACAAGTTTTACAACGAAGGATTGGAACTTTATAGTCAAGGTGTATATACCCAAGCAATTGAGAAATTTGAAAACGTCAAGCGATTATTTCCGCAACATTCGCAAGTAGATAAACTTATTCAAGAATGCCAAACAAAAATCGTTGCGGAGAAGTAGTGATCTATGTTGTTAATTCTGGCTGGTTGTACTGGTTGTACGGTGGGCACTGCCCACCTTACTCTTGTTGACAAGGTGCAAGTTAGGAGGTAGAAATACTTTTACCCTTATTTTTTATAAATTTTCGTTATACCTGGATGAACATAGGACTAAGCAGCCGCACTTTTCAAGCATCCTATTTTTACCTACTGACAATTTAAATTGTAATCAATATCGTAGAGACATGAAAGTTGAAAGCCGGGATTGCTCAGGCTGTTTGCGGATTCGCAACTTTATTATTCACTCTCTGGCAAAACGCCATCCTCTACAAAGTCACTGCTAACTACTGAAGAATTAAACCAACGAGTCAGTCAAATTGTCAAACCTTAGCCCCTAACCAAACCCCTAACTAAACATCTATGCTAGAAACCATTCACTCGCTCTTAGACAAAATTAATGATATTGCTGTTGAACTACAGGAGCCAACCACTACCAAATTGGTTACTGCGGTAAGAGAACAACTCAATACTTCCAAGCTCAGAATTCTCGTTGTAGGCTCTACTGGTTCTGGACGTTCCTCCTTGAGCAATGTCCTTCTAGAGCAGCCAATATTACCCGTCTCACCAATTCCCAAGGCGCCTATTAGTATTAATATTCAGTATGGAGGAACCGACGCTGTTGAACTAGCTACTACTAATGGTTTGAATCAACCTATTCCCCAGAAAGAACTTTGGTCGATTGTAACTCGTTCTAATACAGATTTTACAAAATATTCAAGCATAAAAGTAGAAACAAACTGTGAACTTTTAAAGACCAGTGAAATCAGGATTGAAAGTATTGCAGCTAGACGCTCAATTACTGAGTGGAAGGAACTGTTAGCCAAAACCGATTACATAATTTTAGTTCTTAAGGCTACCGCTCTATTGTCTGAACAGGAAAAGCAGTTTATTAAGAACATCTTAGTTTCAAATTTTGGTTTAGAGAGAGTTGCAATTGTTATTAATCAGATGGATTTAGTTCCAGAAGACGAGCATGTATCTATTGTTGAACTGGTGCGTTCCTTTTTGGGGTCATATGAGAGCCAACCAGTTTTAATTGAGTCTAGCGCTGTTCTTGCTGACTATGGATATGAAGCTCTAATGAGTTTAGTTAAAGTTAGTTTACTTGAGAAGCACAATTCGCTTAAATCGGCAGCATTATGTCAGGCTATGGAAATCTGCCTGACAGAGCTAACAGAGGGGATTATCCGTCAAAATGCCCTACTTGCTCTCAATGAGGCTCAATGCAAAGACCTGATGAATCAAATTGACTCACGAAATCAATGGCTACAGACGCGCGTTGAAAAATCTCAAAACCGCGTAGAGCTTTTTATGAGTACTTTGATTAAAGAGGAGTTCTTTAGAGAAATTGAAGGCTTTAGTAATGCACTCCGAGAACAACTTCCTAAAGAAATTATGTCTGTTGAAGACATTACAACAATTAGACGCTATCTTCCTAGTTATCTTGATACAATCTGGGCTGAATTCTTCTACTCTCAACAATCTTTTATCAGTAGTAAATTGTCTAGCGAAATGGTGGAAATCAGCAAGTTGGTTGAAGAGGAACTCAGGGACTTATTTGGAGACAACATTGTCAAAGTTGAAGACTTACTAACTAGTTTTGATCCAACTCCTGCTAATCGAAAAGCTGTGTTGATGCAGAAAAAAACTAGTAATCAGATGGGAACAATAGCGACAGGAATACAATTTGCTGGTTTTCTATTGTTAATTCCAGCCCTTCCACTAGGAGTATTTACTATTGGTGCAGGACAAATTGTCCGCGTGGCATATAAGAAGGAAATGCAAATCTCAGAAAAACAGTCTATTGTTTCCTCAACACTTAGCACGACTCGCGAACTAGAATGCCAAATCAAGAAACAAGTTGAAGCACAGTTTGTAACTTTGACTGAAGAGCTAAAGCAACGCATTTCTGAGTTGTATGATCAAGCACTTACTGAAATTTATGCCACTTTGAAAAATGGTGTCAATATGCACAAAGAACTAGGAACAAAGAAAGAACAGCTAGACAAATTTAATACAGTAACCATTCCTGAATTGAGCAAGCAACTTAAGCAAATTTGCTGTCAGGATGCAATATGAGTACAAGCGTCTTGCTTAATCTATATTTGTATCGGCTCAACAAAAAACTGTCAAACGTACACATAACTTAACAAGAAAAGCAAAACTATGAATACTATCGGATTTGATACTGTTTTTTGGAGCAGGGCGCCACTCAAGTAATTTACTCTTAACATTCATAAATCTGTCTTCAATACTAACAGGACTTACGATATTGTCACAAAACCTCGCTGGTGCGATCAGGCTACAAGTCTTATAGTTATGTCCAAATTCATCAAACGGCGTCACACACCCTACGCTTTTAATGTACCGGTTGCGTAAGTCCTAACTAATATACACTCTTGAGGTTTAAATCAATGCCTAAAGTTAACATGACTGAACAAATGTATTTAATAGTTTATTTATATTAACTTGGAAAAAGACTTAGTGGTTAAGTTTTTAGTTAACAGTGGCACTTTTCAACCATCCTATTTTTCCCTACTGACAATTAACATTTGATTCAATATTGTAGAGACATGAAAGTTGAAAGGAAAGGGTGAACAATAAACCTCTGTATAAACGTTACATGCAACGTCAAATACATTAAATAGTAGCTGGTACTAATCATATAGTAGGACGATATTTAGGAGGTCATAATGGCAAAAATTTTAGCGGTAGAAGAAAATTCTGTAAATCAAAAAGTGTTTTTTAATTGTCTCCAGACAGCAGGTATTCAGGTGGTTGATTTAGGTGACTACTCTGTTGAAATAATTCAGAATTTGTTAAATAATATCGACAATATAAATAATGGCGAGTTGATGATGGATAAATCTATTTTTCCACCTATTCCTAAACTCGAAGAAGTGTTTAAATATATTGAATTAAATTATCAAGAACCGATTAGTCTTAAAGAAGTAGCACAATTTGTTGGTTATTCAGGTGCATACTTAAGCTGTTTAGTGCGAAATTTGACTGGAAAAACAGTAAATGATTGGATTACTGAGCGCCGTTTGGCACAAGCGCGCGATTTATTGTTAAAAACAAATTTGTCTGTATATGAGATTGCTATTTCTGTTGGATATCAAACCCCGAATCATTTTTTTAAACAGTTTCGTGATTACCATAATGTTTCACCTAAAGTCTGGAAGCAAACACATCACAATCATTAATTGTGTTAAGTAAACGTAGATAATTGAGTTATTTGCTTAAACTCGCTAAAAGAAAGTATTTGTAATAATACAAGTTGCCAGCTATTAGATCCAGGTGTTTTACATCCGGAGAGCCATACTGGCGCCTACGATAAACCGTCTTGATAGTACAAAAAACTAATTATTATCCTAAATGTAGAGACCATAAATTTACGGTCTCAACAATGCGTTGATTTAACGCAAGCGCTCACTACCATAAAGGGAAAACTACCCTGCGGGAAAACTACGTTTACGTTTACGTTTACGTAAACACGAATGATATCATGTCCGGTAACATAACCATAATAAAATCCTCGTAGAGACGTTACATGTAACGTCTCTACATTATTGGTAATTATGGGTAATCAACCGGACATGACATGATATGATTTAGAATTGCTATAGTAATTATTTCGTAAACGCATATACCGCTCTAAATTTTCTTTCGGGAGCGGCTTGTAGAATATTTAATTTACGTTTGGGGAGTTAGTTATATTTTTGCATCTATCTTCAGTATGATTCGCTTTTCAACTCTACAGTATTAATTTACGGATATGCTCGTATAGTACAGTCGCTTAGTTTTATGATAGTAATATAAAAATAATATACCTTTTTCTAAAAATACAGGATTGGTAATTGTAGTTAATAAATATATGATAGTAATCATGGAAGTAAAGAAATGAATTAATCAGTGATTTTCGAGTTTTGAAATACAAATTAATAATTTGAACTAACTTGATGACTTTAAACGATTCATCAATTTATTTCCAGATATCAACTCATAATTTTTAGGATAAAACCATGTCTAACAATTCTGTTCAATCCATCACCAAGAAATTTTTGTTACCTCTGGGCACCTTTATTGTTGGTGGCTCTATGATTCTTGGAGCTAGTCAAGCTTTTGCTGGAGATGTCAACGCTGGCCCAATTTGGAATAACAACCATGCAAGACAAAGATGTCCTCAAGTTTGTAATTCTGTTGGTTTACGATGGACTGGAGGCTGGTATACTAATGACCCAGGCAGAAATTCCGTTTGCGATTGTGTTGGGCGTTAATTCAGCTACCAAAAAATAATGACTTAGTAATTATGATCTACTTCATATTAGACTTTTAGTAGCTAAGTTAGAGAGTCAAGATTTTCGGAGTTAATTAAATTTCGAGGTGATTGTATCAAAAATTAAATTTATATATTGTATTTATACAATCACCTCTAATTAATTAATAGAAGTTACATTTATGCTTCAGCACCAAAAGGCGAATTTCGTCAAAAAAAAACAGAAGTAAGAATTTTTCCAGCCAATGGTTTGTGGTAATCCTCTTCAAGTACAACCAGAAATCAGCATTTAAATATTTAACTATAGAAAACTTAAAAACAATTGATTATTAAATGATATTTTTTTCAAGACGCACGATTTTATTATAAACATTAGTCGGTACCGAATTTTACGCGGTGACAATAGGGCAATATTACTGCCTAAAAATGACGATACCTTTACTTTACACTTTGGTCGGCGCCACACATTCGAGTATTGCCGCTACCCCTACTCCGCAGAGCAGATACATTGAGCCTCCGTAGAGAAAAATAATTTAATGCAGCATGTCTGTTAACATACCTTCTTACATCAAAACATGAGCGATTCGAGTTAGACCATGAGAAACTCGAGTTAGCTTCGACTTTTTGCTAACCTTAATTAGAGGTGTTATCGAATTATTAGCACAGTTCTGGTAAAAAAAAATTAAGTCAATATATAACTCAAATATCTCAGCGTCGATCTCTGATGTCAAAGGTGTTTAATAAAATCATTGAATTGGTGGAAACTTGTAGCTGTTAGTAGATCGCGGCGCCACTCAAGTAATTTCCTCTCAACATTCATAAATCTGCCTTCAATACTAATTCACACTCTTGAGGTTCAAATCATGTCTAACAATTTTGCTTATATTACCAAGAAAATGCCTCTATATACCACAAAAAATAAAGGCTTTATGATGCTGATTACCGATATACTTGTGAAGAAAAAAATGCTGTTAGCCATATTTTGCGTTTTTGTTAGTAGCATTAGTACTACTGTAATGATTTCCAATAAAGTTCGCGCCCAAACAACTAATCTGATTCTAGAGAATTCAACCGTCTGTTCTCCAACTCAATCACAACAAGATTGTCAACAAGAAATGAAAATTAAATTCGGTCGTCAAACAATTTTCGTTCCGAAGCCAATTAATGAAAGCACCAGGTAAACAATTCTAAATACCCAAAGTCAACTCCCCACCATCCAGCACCTTGAGGTATATAATCTGTATGAAGAAATATCACCCCAAGGTGCCCAAACTTAACACCCTAGGTCAAACCTACCATTTGCGCCTCTGGATTTTTGTAGGGGAAGACTTAGTGGTTAGCTTTTAGTTAACAGTGGCACTTTTCAACCATCCTATTTTTCCCTACTGACAATTATAATTGTATTCAATATTGTAGAGATATGAAAGTTGAAAGCAAAGAGTTGAACAACAAACCTCATATTGGGCTTGAATTCCCTGTGCAGCCTAGAAACAAACGTGTAATTATTTATGTCTTTAAACTTTTTTATAATTAAGTTGTATTTTGTTTGCGTTTCAATAAGTTTAAAACCGTATGTTATTCACGTGATATAAACAAATTTTATTAAACATTTAAATAATTATTTTGCGAACGCATATACCACTCTCATTTTTATTATTTGAGAGGATTTTTTTATTGGAGTAAGTCACGATACAAGGTGCCTTTGTATCTTTATAAGTAATTTATAAATTGGATTAATAAGATAAAAATAATATACCTTTTTCTAAAAATACAGGATTGGTAATTATAGTTAATAAATATATGATGAAATCATGGAAGTAAAGAAATGAATTAATCAGTTGCTTTCGAGCTATCAAATATAAATTAATAATTTGAAATTACTTGACAACTCGAAACGATTCATCAATTTATTTCCAGATATCAACTCACAATTTTTAGGATAAAACCATGTCTAACAATTCTGTTCAATCCATCACCAAGAAATTTTTGTTACCTCTCGGCACCCTTATTGTTGGTGGCTCAATGATTTTCGGAGCTAGTCAAGCTTTTGCTGGAAATGTCAACGCTGGCCCAATTTGGAATAACAACCATGCAAGACAAAGATGTCCTCAAGTTTGTAATTCCGTTGGTTTACGATGGACTGGTGGCTGGTATACTAATGACCCAGGCAGAAATTCCGTTTGTGATTGTGTTGGACGTTAATTCAGCTACCAAAAAATAATGACTTAGTGATTATGAGCTACTTCATATTAGGGTTTAAGTAGCCAAGTTTCAGAGTCAATATTTTCGGAGCTAACTTTAGAGGTTATTGTATCAAAATATATTTATATATTGTACTTATACAATCACCTCTAAATCCTTATTTTTTTTGAAAGCATACTCCTAACTTCACTTACTATGAAAGCATTATTTAATCAATACTCTCATATCTTACAAATAACTTCTCTACCCAAACTTAAAGCAATTATATTACTACTATGCATTAGCTTAAGTAGTTGTTCAATGGCAACACAAGCTGCTAATGTTCAAGAAGATGCAGAATTGGAGGCAAAAGTTTTACAGATTATCCAGAAGCATCCAGAGGCTATTATGAAGTCAGTTGAAGCGCACGTGCAGAAAAAAGAACACCAGCAAGAGCAAGCACAAAAAGCTTTTTTTAAAAAAATGGTAGTTCAACCAAAATCAATTATTGGGAAATCACCAACTGATGGCTCATCTGAATCAAAAATAATCCTGTTAGAGTTTTCTGATTTTCAATGTCCATTTTGTGCAAAAACCCATCAAACACTCAAGCAATTTATAGCAACTAATCAAGGTAAAATAACCCGTGTATATAAATTTTTGCCCATAACAGATATTCATTCAGAAGCAATGCCTTCTGCAAAAGCCGCTTGGGCTGCAGGTCAACAGGGAAAATTTTGGCAGTTCCACGATATTCTATTTGAAAATCAAGACAAACTAAGTGACTCTTTTTATATTTCCACTGCTAAAGCCCTAAATTTAGATTTAAAACGTTTTAATAAGGAACGTAATAGTCGCGCTGCAAGTGCGGCAGTTGAAACAGATATGCAGCTGGCAAAAGAGATTGGTGTTAGTGGCACTCCTACACTACTAATGAATGGACAAATTTTGAAGGGAGATGTTCAAATTACCGATTTAGAAAAGCTACTTAGCCAAGATAATCAACAATAAAGAGGAAATTAAAAAACACTGTGCAAATATTATGCCAGTGGTGATTCGCATCAATTATATTGCTTATAAAACGCTTTTTTAGGTATACAGGCAAATTTAATTACGCAGAGAATTGCTAATCGCTTTAATTTTGCAGATAAAGGAGATAAATATGATGAAATTACAGCAACATGGTGTAACAATATGGTTCACTGGTCTGAGTGGTGCTGGTAAAACAACCATTAGTCAAAATGTTGAAAGTGAATTACGCAGAATGGGATACAGCGTTGAATTACTTGATGGCGATATCGTGCGCCAGTATTTAACTAAAGGACTAGGTTTTAGCAAAGCAGACCGTGATGAAAATGTTCGGCGTATTGGGTTTGTAGCCAATTTACTTACTAGGAATAATGTAATTGTATTAGTTTCTGCCATCTCTCCCTATCGTGATGTTCGCGATGAAATGCGAGATTATATTGGGAATTTTATCGAAGTTTACGTCAATTCTCCATTAGCAGTTTGTGAACAACGTGATGTGAAAGGATTATATAAAAAAGCGCGTGCAGGCGAAATGAAAAACTTCACGGGCATTGATGACCCTTACGAAGAACCTTTGTATGCAGAAGTTGAGTGTAAGACTCATTTAGAAACTATTTCTGCAAGTACATCTAAAGTTTTAAATAAACTAGAAATGTTGAACTATATAGGTTTAAAGTATTCGGTACAAGCAAACAAAAAGAGTTGAGATATTTACGAATGTTTCACAAAATAAAATTATTTCTTCTCCTCGTAAAAACTTCTTAGATGAAAGTATGGCGCCTACTCGTCATCTTTTAAATAGCCTCTAGTTAAAAAAACTGAAAAATTAGATAAAATGTAGGGTTATCAAAAATGCAGATTCACAATGAAAAAGCCAAGCACACAAGTAAAGTTTTACAAAATTACAATGCTAATCATAAAGGATATATAACCCAATCCAGAACAGTAGTAGAAATTCAAAATTGGTTAGTTTCCTATTTAGCCGAATTACTTTTTATCAAGACAGACGAAATCGATATTACAATTCCTTTCGACCGCTATGGTCTTGATTCCGCTAGTGTCATAGGTTTAACAGGAGATTTAGAACGGTGGTTAACAATAGAGTTAGAACCAACTTTAATTTATGATTATCCATGTGTTGAAGCTTTAGCGCGGCATCTAGCTGAACAGTTGAAAGTAGAAGATTCAAACAATAGTCAAAATGACTATTCCATATGATTGAGCTATATAAACAAGGCTGAAGGAGAAACTGATGATAAATGACGTTGAAGTTCAAAATAAAAATGACCAACCATCAACCCAACCTGAGACACAAGGGAAGAAGCATTTAATAGTCACTGAAATCAATTATCGGAATAACAGTGAATCTGACTACACAGAAAAAATAGAGCAACTGGAAAAGAGCTTTAACTATAGCGATAATAGCAATCATTATTGGAGTAAACCAGAGCTTTCAATCCTTTATGGCACTCCACTTTATGCAGAAGCCTCAGACTCACAAAAGATTGCTCTCAACCATATTTATTGGGCTACCCAGTATAGCCAAGTTGCTGCTAGTGAAGCAAATACTATACTGTTCAACGACGTAACGAATGGAGTTTTCTTGAATATTGGTGGCTATGATACTCTCTGTAAAGAGTTAGAGCTTGAAAGTAGCCAAGAACGTCACCACATTCATGCTTTTCATACAATCAGCTACAAAACGAAGAAAGCTTTACTTGGAAAAGCAGCATTTAGCACTCCTTTAGAGACACAAAGCAAAACAGTCAAAAATCAGTTAATGAAAAAATCATCTAATCAAGATGTGCAAAAATTCTTCAATTTTGACTGGCTAATTTCATCTTCTTCAGCGCTAGAAGATTCTGTTTTTCGCTTACTTAAAAATATCAGACTAAAAACCAAAGCACATTGCTATTCTGATTATTTGAATGAATTGGAGAAGAAAGAGTTATTTCTCCCTGCTCCAAGAACTGGGATAATAAGGGTCTTTCCACGATATCTGGTGAGGCTGTTTATCTTGAGTTGGGGAAGTTCATCTTTCTTAGCATCTCAGTACTACTGTTTTCGGTATATAGCTAACATGATGCTTAAGTTGGTGGAATATGAATATACAAAGTATTCCAGAGAGTTAGAAAAAAAGGATGAGTTTATCCCAACTCCAACAGAAGTTTCTCGATACCACTTGTTGGATGAATCTTTCCATACAACAACTTCTCGTCTAATTGCTCAAGATATGTACAAGGATTTTTCTCAACCGACAGATTATGAAAGATTTATGGGCAATCTGTCAGTATACATGGCGCAAAAGGGTCTTCTTAATGGTCTTTCTGGTGGCTTACCCGCTATATTCCAAGATGATTCCTGTTTCATACTTGCATACTACACACTGCTACGAAGTCCTTTATTTGACATGTCAACTCAAGACGCTCTTCACTGGTTAAAAAAATGTTTGTGTCACGAACACGATGGTTTCCATGTAAATCTCAAGTACCACCAACGTCTTTCAACAGAACTTCGTCATTTTTTCAGCCAAATTGATTATATATGGTCTGTTAACCGTGAAATGCGCTTAATGTCGCATGGTGGCTCTATTACAAAAGCCATTCAAAAAAATATTAAGTCCTTTGAGCAGTTTTCTAAATCTCTAGAGAATTAGAGGGTAGTAGCGTGGCTGAAGCCACGCTACCGACGCGACTTAATACACAAATTATATAGAAGATAAATATGGAATCAATAGCTATTATTGGCATGGGTGTTCGTTTCCCTGGCGCCAAAAACCTAGAATCTTTTTGGCATCTCCTGCGTGAAGGTGTAGATGCTATTACTGAGATACCCACAGAGCGATGGAATATTGATGAATTTTATGACCCAAAACCAGCTACACCAGGGAAAATGATTACTCGTCGTGGTGGCTTCTTGGAGCAAGTAGATCATTTTGATGCTAGTTTTTTTGGCATTTCCCCACGTGAGGCGGAATGTATAGACCCCCAACAAAGATTGGTCTTGGAAGTTACCTGGGAAGCTTTAGAAAATGCTGGTATAGCACCAGACAAATTAGCTGGTAGCCAGACAGGGGTTTTTATTGGCATTGGTAACTACGATTATGGTAGGTTGCAAAGCAAGAGTTTCTCTCGCCTCAACACTTATGATGGGCCAGGCACTACCCTTGGAATTGCCGCTAATCGCCTATCCTATACACTGGATTTGCGCGGTCCAAGTTTAGTTGTTGAAACTTCTTGCTCTTCATCTTTGGTTGCAGTTCACTTGGCTTGCCAAAGTTTGCATACTAGAGAATCTAATTTGTGCTTGGTTTCTGGTGTCAGTTTGATACTTTCTCCAGAGTCAAATATTATTTTCTCCCATGCTCAAATGATGGCGCCTGACGATCGGTGTAAAACTTTTGATGCCAGTGCTAACGGTTATGTTCGAGGAGAAGGATGTGGTGTAATTGTTCTTAAACGTTTAACAGAAGCGCTTAGAGATGGCGATAATATTGCGGCTATTATCAAAGGTTCAGCAGTTAACCAAGATGGTCTAAGCAACGGACTTACTGCCCCTAATGGGCCTTCTCAGCAAGCGGTTATTCGCAAAGCTTTGGAAAATGCTGGAGTTGCTCCAGCTAATATTAGTTATGTGGAGGCTCACGGAACTGGTACTTCGTTAGGAGACCCCATAGAAATTAAATCGTTAAAAACTGTATTAATGAAGGGGCGCCACCCAACTCAAACCTGTTATATAGGCTCAGTTAAAACCAATATCGGTCATCTTGAACCTGCTGCTGGAATTGCTGGTTTAATTAAAGTGGCATTATCGCTTCAAAATAAACAAATTCCTCCTCACTTGCATTTTAAGAAGTTAAACTCGTATATAAAAATCGAAAATACTCCCTTTGCAATACCAACTAAATTACAAAAATGGACAGTCGAGCAAGGAGCGCGTTTAGCTGGTATAAGTGCCTTTGGCTTTGGTGGTACAAATGCTCATGTAATTTTGGAAGAGGCGCCTGCACCACTGACAGTAGCAACAAACGAGCGCTCTAAGCATTTACTTACCCTATCTGCAAAAAGTGAGAAGGCACTGCAACAGCTAGCCCAAAGTTATGAAGCTTATCTGAAGTCCCATCTTGAGGTATCACTAGAAGATGTGTGTTTTACTGCCAATACAGGGCGAGCGCATTTTAAGCATCGGCTAGCTATTGTAGCTGACTCTACTATGCAGTTGCGCGAACAACTTAGTGTGGTTGCAACTCGAAAGGATACGAACGGATTAGTAAGTGGTATTGTTACCAGCAAAAGGCGCCCACAAATAGCTTTTTTGTTCACGGGTCAGGGTTCTCAATATATTGGCATGGGACAACAACTGTATCAAACCCAGCCAGTTTTTCGGCAAGCTCTAGAGGAATGCGATAAATTTTTACGTAACTATCTTGAACAACCTCTGTTAGATATTCTTTATCATCAAGATGCTTCTGTGTCAAGTTCCTGTTTGCTCGACCAAACATCTTATACCCAACCTGCCTTATTTGCGATTGAATATGCTCTCGGACGATTATGGCAATCTTGGGGAATTCAACCCGATGTAGTCATTGGTCACAGTGTTGGAGAATATGTTGCTGCCTGTATTGCGGGAGTGTTTAGTTTAGAAGATGGACTAAAGCTAGTTGCCCACAGGGGAAGGTTAATGCAAGCATTACCATGCAATGGCAAAATGGTATCTGTGCTGGCAAACGAAGCAACCGTAACACAAGCAATTAAGTCTAAGCAAGCGCAAGTTGAGATTGCAGCTAAAAACGGTAGTGAAAGTTTGGTAATCTCTGGGCAACAAGACCAAGTAGATATAGTTAAGGCTGTTTTAGAGTCACAAGGAATAAAAACGAAGGAATTAAATGTTTCTCATGCCTTCCACTCTGATTTAATGCAGCCAATGCTCTTAGAATTTGAAACCATAGCAAAGCTTGTCACGTATCATTCTCCTCAAATTCCACTTATCTCTAACGTTACAGGACAAAAGGCAGACAAAAGCATAACTACTCCACAATATTGGGTACGTCATGTAGTACAACCAGTCAGGTTTGCCCAAGGGATGGAGACTTTGCACAAGCTTGGAAATTCGGTGTTTTTAGAAATTGGATCAAAACCAATATTGTTAGGTATGGGTCGTCAATGCTTACCAGCAGATGTAGGGGTATGGCTACCTTCGCTGCGTCCAGGAGTGGAAGATTGGCAGCAAATGTTAGATAGTTTGGCGCAATTGTATGTGCAGGGAGTTCAAATCGATTGGTCGGGTTTTGAGGTAAATTATGTTCATCGCAAAGTAGTATTACCCACTTATCCATTTCAACGCCAACGATATTGGATAAAAACAGAAGACCATACTTATAAAAAACAACTATCAAAAAGCGAAACTTTACATCCCCTATTGGGTCAAAAGTTAAATTTAGAGTTGCATCTAGCAGGCTTGGAAAAGCAACATTGTTTTGAAGCTCAAATTTCTGCCTCTGACCCAGCTTATCTAAACGATCACCAAGTATTCAATCGCGCCCTCTTCCCAGCTACAGCTTACTTAGAAATAGCTCTAGCCGCAGGTTTCAATGTATTCAAATCCCACAACTTTGTAGTAGAAGATGTAGTGTTGCAGCAAGGATTAATTTTGCCCCAAGAGGAAATAACTACAGTTCAAACAATTATTAGTAACTCAAACGGCGCCTATAAGTTCCAGATTTTCACACAACAAAAAGATAAACATTCGGAGCTAAGTTGGATACTTCATGCTCAAGGAAAAATCCGTACCTTAGAAACCGAGGTTATTCCTCCTGCTGTAAACCTAGAAAAGCATCTAACAGAGTGCGAGCAATTTATCAATGTTACTGACTACTACCAAAAATGCCTTACTCAAGGTATTAACTATGGGGTAAGTTTCCAAGGTATCCAACAGTTATGGAAAGGCTCAAAACAAGCTGTTGGTAAAATTAACTTGTCAACAGAAGTGGTAGAACAAGCAGAAGACTATTGTTTGCATCCAGCTTTATTAGATGCCGCTTTGCAGGTTATGGGAGCTGCCGTAGAGAGCGCAAACAACGACCAAACTTATCTGCCAGTGCGAATCGAGCAATTGAGAGTATATCGCCGGAGCGATACTCAAGTCTGGGCTATTAGCTCAATTAGTCAACTTCAAGACACCAGTGCAGATTTGAGCGCTAAAGTCACCTTATTAAACGATGACGGAGAAACTATTGCGATTGTAGAAGGCTTGCAAGTCAAAAGAGCCACGGTTCAAACACTCTTGGGAGATTTTGTACAGCCGATTAAAGAAAATTTGTACGAAGTTCAATGGCGCCAAAAAGCCCGTTTCAGTCAGTTGTTTCCCCCTGATTACTTGCTCAAACCACAAGAGGTGGAACAAAAACTAAGTCCTTCTATTTCACAATTAGTCGCTCTTCATGATTTGCACGACTATGGGGAAACGCTAACTCACTTGGAAAAGTTGAGTGTGGAATATATAGTGCGGGCATTTAAAGAAATGGGTTGGGCTTACCAACCAGGAGAAAATTTTACCTTAGAAGCGGCTGCTCAAAGGTTGGGAGTTGTACCAAGTCATCGTCGATTGTTCAACCGTCTACTCCAAATTCTGGCAGAATTAGGAATTTTGAACTATAGCGAACCGCAGTGGCAAGTCAGAAAACCACTCTTACAATCTAAGTTAGAGGAGAAAATAAAGCAAACTTACAGCCAATATTCCCAGATACCAGCCGAAATAACCCTTCTACACCGTTGTGCTTCTCGACTAAGTGAGGTGTTACGAGGAGCAATAGACGCAGTAGAACTAGTATTTCCACAAGGAGATTTAACGACAGTCACTCAACTGTATCAAGAATCTCCATCTGCTAAAGTAATGAATACTTTATTACAGCAAGCTGTTACCACTGCTTTAGAAAAATTACCATCAGTCTTAGGAGTGCGGTTATTAGAAATAGGTGCTGGAACAGGGGGAAGCACCAGTTTTATTCTGCCTCACCTCAACCCCTACCAAAGCGAATATGTCTTTACCGATATTGGAGCTTTTTTCAATAGCAAAGCTAAGGAGAAATTCAAGGATTACCCCTTTGTACGCTACCAAATTCTCGATATTGAAGTTGACCCAACAACTCAAGGGTTTCAGCCGCATCAGTACGATATAATTATCGCTGCCAATGTGCTTCACGCTACTACTTCGATCAGCCAGACTTTATCCCACGTTAGGCAATTATTGGCGCCTGGAGGAATACTAGTACTATTAGAAAGCACCACTCGTCAGCGATGGTTAGATTTAATCTTTGGATTATTAGACGGGTGGTGGAAATTTAATGATTCGGATTTACGACCTGATTATGCCCTACTAAGTACATATTCGTGGCAAAAATTACTCAAGGAAAAGGGTTTTGCTCAAGTATCAACCCTTCCTAATACTGAGGGAGTACCAGAAGCGCTATCTCAGCAAGCATTGATAATAGCTCAAACTGAGTCAACGAAACAATCTCTAACTGTAAAGGAACCCAAAGGTTGGTTAATTTTATCAGACCAACAGGGAGTAGGGCGCCAATTAGCCTCTCAACTGCGCTCTATTGGAGAAGTTTGCACTTTAGTCAACGCTGGCGAGAAATATAAACAAGTAACTTCACAAGAGTTTACTATTAATCCATACCAACAAGAAGATTTTCACCGATTGGTGGCTTATATGGCAACCCAGTCACCGCAACTGTACGGAGTGGTTCAATGTTGGAGTTTGGAAGCAGGATTAAATCAAAACCTAAGCGCACAAGAGTTAGAAAGTTTATCTCAACTTGGATGTGGCGCCACCCTATTTTTAGTGCAATCTTTAGTTAAAGCAGAATTACCCCAACAGGCACGGCTATGGTTAGTTACTACTGGAGCGCAGCCAGTACCAGCAAATAGTCCGATAATACCAGGAGTAGCACAATCGTCTTTATGGGGAATGGGAAAAGTTATTGCCTTGGAACACCCAGAACTTGAATGCGTGCGTATAGATTTAGACCCCAATCAAACCACAAAACAGCAAGGAAAAGCGCTATGGTCAGAAATTTGCGATAGTGATCAAGAAGACCAAATTGCTTTGCGCGACTACAATCGTTATGTTGCTCGGTTAGTACATAGTAGCCACGCTCAAAAGTTAAAACAACAATTAAAAGTACCATCCTCACCTTGGCGCCTAACTACATTAGCTGGAGGAACTTTAGAAAACTTAACTTTAGAACCAACAACAAGACATTCCCCAGCACCTGACGAAGTAGAAATCCGCGTACTAGCAACAGGGTTAAATTTTCTGGATGTCGTAGCTGCACTAGGGTTGCTTCCTCTTCAAGTGGATGGAATATCCCAAAAGCATCTACTGTCCATCAATGGTTTGGGTGGTGAGTGTGCTGGTGAAATAGTCGCTATCGGAGAAAGAGTAAAAGGCTTTAAAATTGGAGAACCAGTCATAGCTCTGGCGCCTGGAAGCTTCAGCCAATACGTTACTGTCAGCGCTACTTCTGTAATTCCCAAACCAAAACAGCTTAGTTTTGAGGAAGCAGCATCCATTCCTGTTAATTTTTTAACTGCCTATTATGCTCTGCACCATGTAGCTAAAATTCGAAAAGGAGAACGAGTTTTAATTCATGCAGCCGCAGGAGGTACGGGAATGGCGGCAGTACAAATTGCCCAACAAGCGGGTGCAGAAGTTTTTGCCACTGCTAGTCCTGCAAAATGGGAAATTTTGCGAGCTATGGGAGTCAAACATATTATGAACTCCCGTACTGTTGAATTTTCCCAAGATGTAATGGAAATAACCCAAGGACAGGGAGTGGATATTGTCCTTAACTCTCTTACTTCTGGAGAATTTATCTCCAAAAGTCTTGCTGTAGTTAGTAATAAAGGTCGCTTTGTAGAAATTGCCAAACGCTTTGTTTGGGAATCAACTCAAGTGGCAGCAGTAAGACCAGATATATCTTACTTTGTGGTTGACTTGGTACGTGAGCAAGAGCAGCAACCAAAATTAATTCAGTCTATGTTGCAGGAACTGGCGGAAAAATTTAACAGAGGTTTACTACAACCACCACCATTGAAAGTTTTTCCTTCTGAGGAGGTAGTAAATGCATTCCGTTACATGCAACAAGCCAAACACATCGGTAAAATTGTGGTAAGTCAAACTGAATCGCGAACAGATGCCACAACTCAAATACCTCTAAGTTTACGCAGAGATAGTACTTATTTAATTACTGGCGGTTTTGGGGGTTTAGGGTTAGTAGTAGCTCGTTGGATGGTGGAGCTTGGCGCCAAGCATGTAGTTTTGGCAGGACATAACCCTCCTAATGATTTGCAAGAGCGTCAAATCAAAGAGCTAGAAGAAGCAGGAGCGACGGTAATAGTCAAACAAGTCGATGTATGTGAATATGAGTCTATGGCTCAAGTATTCACTTATATTGAGCAGTCTCTACCACCATTAGCAGGAGTGATTCATTCGGTTGGGGTGTTAGAAGATGGAGTGCTACTTTCTCAAAACTGGTGTCGCTTTGCCAAGGTAATGAATCCCAAAGTAAAAGGCGCCTGGAATTTACATCAATTAACTAAAAACCAACCGTTGGACTTTTTTGTACTTTTTTCTTCTGTAGCATCTTTGTTCGGTTCTCCGGCTCAGGGAAATCATTCTGCTGCTAATGCTTTTCTCGATGGTTTGGCACATTATCGCCAAGCTATGGGGTTACCAGGGTTAAGCGTTAATTTGGGACCTGTTTCTCAAGTCGGAGAAGCAACCGAGCGGGGTGCAGATGTAAAGATACAACAAAAGGGAATAGAAGCTATTACACCGTCTCAGGTTTTAGAAGCACTAGAGCTACTAATAAAAAGTTCCGCTGTACAAGTAGGAGTAGTGCCAATTGAGTGGTCTGTTTGGCGCCAAGGTTCACAATGGCCTTTCTGGGAAGATTGGCAAGAATTAGTTCACCACGACTCGGCATCTCAACCAGAGTTTTTGCAGCAGTTACATTCCTCCATGCCAAGTGAGCAACAAGAGATGTTAATTAACTATGTGCGGCGCCAGGTAGCCCAGATTTTAGGATTAACAGACTCTCAATTAATTAGTTTAGATGCAGGATTTTTTGATTTGGGAATGGACTCTCTAACCTCTATAGAACTGAGAAATTGTTTGCAAACCAGTTTAAAATGCTCAATTCCACCAACCGTAGCTTTCGACTACCCTACAGTAGGAGAACTTGTAAATTACTTAGCTCAACAAGTTATACAAGTAGAAGCTTCTGATACTTCTGTTACAGAATCAAGAGAAAGTCAAGATGTTGAAAAGCAGTTGTTAGTAAAAACAAAAGAGCTTTCAGAAGAACAGTTGGAAGAACTAATTAACCAAAAGTTTAATTTGTTAATTCATGAATAAGGGTGTAGAAATAGTGGCGCCAACAACGATTGAACAATTAACTCCTTTGCAACGCTCGTATCTAGTAATTGAGCAGTTACAATCAAAACTTGATGCACTCGAAAAATCTCGGAGCGAACCAATAGCCATTATCGGTATGGGTTGCCGCTTTCCTGGAGGTGCAGATAATCCAGAATCCTTTTGGAATCTGTTAAAAGGCAAAGTTGATGCCATTACTGAAATTCCATCAAATCGTTGGAATCTTGATGACTACTACGATGCTAATCCAGAAAAGCCTGGTAAAATTTATACCCGTTATGGTGGTTTTATTGAGCAATTACAGGAGTTTGATGCTGATTTCTTTGGTATTTCTCCTAAAGAAGCAATTTCCCTCGACCCTCAACAGCGTCTCCTTTTGGAAGTAAGTTGGGAAGCTCTAGAATCTGCCGGAATTAATCCTGCCTCATTGGCTCAAACTCAAACTGGTGTGTTTATTGGCATTTGTAGCAGCGATTATTCCCGGTGCCTAATTAGTCGAGGTGTTGAAGAAATTGATGCTTATTTGGCTAGTGGTAATGCCCATAGTACTGCTTCAGGGCGCCTATCATACATGTTGGGACTAACAGGCCCAAGTATAGCAGTAGATACAGCCTGTTCATCTTCCTTGGTAAGTGTCCACTTGGCTTGCTCTAGTCTCCGAAACACTGAATGCAAATTAGCCATTGTAGGAGGAGTGAACCGACTAATTTCCCCAGAGTTTAGCATCAACTTTTGTAAAGCTCGTATGCTGTCTACGGATGGTCGCTGCAAGACTTTTGATGCCAGCGCTGATGGCTTTGTACGTAGTGAGGGATGCGGATTAGTAGTTCTCAAGCGTCTGGGAGATGCCATAACCGATGGAGATAATATATTAGCAGTAATTCGGGGGACAGCAATTAACCAAGATGGGCATACTAGTGGATTAACAGTTCCTAATGGACTTTCTCAGCAAGCAGTAATTCGTCAAGCTTTAAAAAATTCTGGAGTAGACCCCGCTCAAGTCAGCTATATTGAAGCACATGGTACAGGCACATCTTTGGGAGACCCAATTGAAGTAGAAGCTTTAGGGAAAGTATTTGGCCTCACTCACTCAGATAAACAACCTTTATTTATTGGTTCCGTTAAAACAAACATTGGTCATTTAGAAGGGGCTGCTGGGATTGCTGGTTTAATTAAAGTAGTATTACAACTGCAACATCAAGAAATAGCACCCCATCTACATTTTTACAAACCTAATTCTTATATCAATTGGGAAAAATTACCAATGTCTGTACCTACCCAAGCTATTCCTTGGCAGGGTATTGAGCGTCGTATCGCTGGCGTTAGTTCTTTTGGCTTTAGTGGTACTAATGCTCATGTAATATTAGAAGAGGCGCCATTACAAATTAAAAGTCAAAATCCAATAGGGAAAGGGGAATTAGTAAAACCTCCCTTACATTTGTTGACTCTTTCGGCTAAAACAAAACAAGCTCTTTGTGATTTAGTTAGTCGCTATCAGAATTACCTGAATAATTCAGCTTTGGCGCTCGCAGATATTTGTTACACTGCTAATACAGGAAGGCAACATTTTAACCATCGCTTAACCATTATAGCCTCTGACCTAGAGGAATTAAATAACAAGCTCAGTCTACTAACAGCAGAAAAGGAAGTAACGGGACTATTTCAAGGACAACGCGCGAATAGTAATTTTAAACCAAAAATAGCTTTCCTGTTTACAGGTCAGGGTTCTCAATATATTGGCATGGGACGACAACTGTATCAAACCCAGCCAGTCTTTCGTCAAGCCTTGGAGGAATGCGATAAATTTCTGCGTGACTATCTCGAACAACCTCTGTTAGAAATTCTCTATCATCAAGATGCTTCAGCGTCAAGTTCGTGTTTACTGAACCAAACATCTTACACCCAACCTGCCTTATTTGCGATTGAATATGCTCTCGGACGACTGTGGCAATCTTGGGGTATTCAACCGGATGCGGTCATGGGTCATAGCATTGGAGAATATGTTGCTGCTTGCGTTGCGGGAGTGTTTAGCTTAGAAGATGGACTAAAGCTAATTGCCCATAGGGGAAGGTTAATGCAAGCATTACCATGCAATGGTAAGATGATGTCTGTGCAGGCAAACGAAGCAACCGTAAAAGATGTTATTGAGTCTTATCGAGTCCGAGTTGCGATTGCGGCTATAAATGGTTGTGAGAGTTTGGTAATCTCTGGGCAAAAAGATCAAGTAGATGTAGTTAAGGATAGGTTAGAACAACAACGAATCAAAACCAAGGAATTGAATGTTTCTCACGCTTTCCACTCTGCTTTAATGCAGCCGATGCTGGCAGAATTTGAAACGATAGCAAAGCAAGTAACCTATCATTCCCCTCGAATTCCACTTATCTCTAACGTTACAGGACAAAAGGCAGACAAAAGCATAACTACTCCACAATATTGGGTACGTCATGTAGTACAACCAGTCATGTTTGCCCAAGGGATGGAGACCTTGCACAAGCTTGGATATTCGGTGTTTTTAGAAATTGGATCAAAACCAATATTGTTAGGTATGGGTCGTCAATGCCTAGCAGCAGATGTAGGGGTATGGCTACCTTCGCTGCGTCCAGGAGTAGAAGATTGGCAGCAAATGTTAGATAGTTTGGCGCAATTGTATGTGCAGGGAGTTCAAATCGATTGGTCGGGTTTTGAAAGAAATTATGTTCATCGCAAAGTAGTATTACCCACTTATCCATTTCAACGCCAGCGATATTGGATGGAAACTACAGCTTCAGAAAATGGAGTTTCTAAAATTGATGAAAAATTCTCAAATTTTAGTTTTTTATTACAAGAAGCAGAATATAATAGTAAAAGCGATGAAATATTAACAGCAGATTCAGAAACGCGCAAGCAGTTATTAAGGTCTTATATTAGTCAGTTATTATTCAAGGTAGTGGGAATATCTGCTTCTGCTCTCGACTGGCAAAAGCGTCTTTCTGAACTGGGACTCGATTCTTTGATGGCTACTGAGTTAAGAAAATCTATTGAGAGCAAATTAAATGTTATTGTTCCTGTAGAATATTTTGCAGAGCTAAATATTGAACAGTTCTTAATCCAGATACTTCTCTTGATTGAGCAGAAGTTTCCTAGAGAAAACCAACAAAACAATAATTCGACTATTGATGTTGAAATACCTGTAAAGCAAACCCACAAATGGTTTAAAATACCACAGAAAAATTCCAAACCTATTTTTCGCCTCTTTTGTTTCCCTTATGCCGGTGCAGGTGCCTCTATTTTTCATTCTTGGTCATCCAAGTTTCCATCAGAAATAGAAATTTGTCCAATCCAACTACCCGCGCGGGAAAATCGTCTTAAGGAATCTCCTTTTACTCGGTTAAAACCCCTAATTCAAACTCTGACACCGCTTATCGAGCCATACCTAGATGTTCCTTTTGCATTTTTCGGTTATAGCATGGGCGGACTAATAAGCTTTGAATTAGCCCGTGAACTTCGCTCCAAAAATTTGCCTGCTCCTTTTTGCTTATTTGTCGGCGCCTGTTGTGCCCCCCATATCCCAGACTTAGGCTTACCAATCCATAAACTTCCTGAAACCAAATTTATCAAAGCAATCTCCAGTTACAACGGAATTCCAGAGCAAATATTGCAAAACCCCAAATTAATGCAAATGTGTATTCCAGCACTTCGAGCCGACTTTGAAATTTTAGAGACGTACTTTTATACAAGAGAAGAACCCCTCAAATCTCACATATATGCCTTTGGAGGACTTGAAGATTCTAAAGTGAGCCAGGAACAACTAGCTGCCTGGGAGAAACAAACTAAAAACTTAAGAGTGAAAATGTTTACTGGCGATCATTTCTTTTTACGTGGAGCAGAAAACGAAGTCATCACCACCATTAAAGAAACCATCTTAAACGTAGCATAGGCATCCCGCCTGTGCATTCAAAATCATTCTGTGCATTCAAATACCAACAAAATCAAGTAAAAAATGCTATGGCTTTTATAGTATCTACATCAACAGGTTTCCCTGCTCAATATTACCCTCAAGAAGTTTTAGCTGCTGCTTTGCGTAAGTTCTTTTATACAATGGAATTGGATTTCGAGCTAGAACAGATTGATCGCTTTTTCAGCAACGTCAAAATCGAAGGTCGTTACTTTGCTCTACCAATAGATTCGTTGCTCGATCAGCCCAAGATGGAAGTAACTACTAGCAAAACTGTAGAAATTTCTTTGGACATAGCCGAAACTGCTATTATCGATCTGCTTCAAAAAGCTAATCTCCAACCCCAAGATATATCATTACTTACATCTGTTTCTCTGACTCCAGCAGTTCCTTCCTTAGACGCGCGCTTGATGAGCCGAATTCCATTTTCTCCGACTATTAAGAGAATGCCGATTAACGGAGTCGGTTGTATGGGTGGAGCTTTCGCTGTCTCTCGCGTTGCCGATTACCTGCAAGGACATCCAAACGAAGCAGCAGTTTTATTTGCAATTGAGATTTCTTCTGCATTATGGCAAGGTTCTTTGCAAGCAGATTTAACATCATTGATTCGGAGCTTGCCAGAAAATCCTTCTGTATATAGTGATATTATTATGAATATTATCACTGCTGCTTTGTTTGGAGATGGCTGCGGCGCCGTGTTAATGGTAGGAAAAAATCATCATTTAGCCAAACAAGGACTACCTCAAATCGTTGATAATCGCTCGTATTTACTTCCTAACACAGTAGAAGTAATGGGATTGGAGCTAGTTGATAGTGGCTTTAGAAATATTCTCAGACCAGAAGTATCTGATTATGTTAAAAAAGGATTGCGACCGTTAATTAACTATTTGCTTGCCGATTATAATCTTGAGATTGACAACATATTTCGTTGGATTGTACATCCGGGAGGTCCTAAAATCATCGATACAATTGAAGCAGAATTTGGATTAGATAGTTTAGCTCTACAATTGAGTCGCGATACTTTAGCACAAATAGGTAATATTTCTTCTGGAACAATACTTTATATGCTCGATAAAACTCTATCGCGACAGGCGCCACCTGCAAACTCGCACGGCTTGATGGTAGCAATGGGACCTGGTTTTTCTCAAGAAGCAATTCTACTTAAATGGTAAGAGAAAAAGAAATGCTGACTAAATACATCTTCGTTGGAATTATTTTTGCAGTCATCTTACAACGGCTTTTTGAGCTTCGTATTAGCAAAAATAATGAAACATATATATTAAATCAAGGAGGAAAAAAACATAGCGATAATTTATTAACTACAGTTAAAGTGTTGCAAATAAGTTGGTGGATAGCAGCTGTTGCTGAGGTTTGGTACTTTAATCGCCCTTTTATTTTCCCTTTGGCTACTATAGCTTTATTGGTAACATTAGCAGGGCAAGTTTTACGTTACTTATCTATGCAAGCTTTAGAACAACACTGGACTCTGCCAATTATGACCTTACCAAACACACCTGTGGTGGATAAAGGAGTTTATTTTTATCTACGTCATCCTAATTGGTTGGGAGTCATCCTCGAAATTGCTGCACTACCATTGATTCACGGAGCTTATTTAACAGCGATTATTTTTTCTCTTGCCAACGCTGTGCTAATGAGTCAACGAATTCAAACGGAAGAGCAAGCTTTAGCCAAAAATAGCAATTACACTTTAGTTTTTGCCAATCGACCTCGTTTTATCCCCAAAATCTCGTTTCTTTCCCAAGAAATTTCTGGAGATAGCTAATCGATAAATTCTTAACGTAACCGTATTGCAATAAAATAAACAAAGTTGATTTTACATGAATAACTCACAACTACCTTCCAATAGTGTACTTACTAATAATTTAACCGATGTATTACGTTCTGCATTTAGTGAAACTTTCCCAGATGCATACGCAACATATCTCAAAAGTGTCATACAATCATTTAATCGTTCGAGCGGGTCTAGTCTCTTGACAAGTTCCGGAACTTCAATAGCCCCATTACTTTTTAATAACAATCCCGATGAAAATTTTCCCAACAAATATGGAAAATTTACTGATACTCTCTCAACCGGGAGCGATATTAACATCGTTGGAGGCGAAGGTGATGAAGATGTTAAACTCATTTGGGGTCGTCATGGCAGCGATAGTCTGGTTGGTTTTGATCCTGGTATAGATTATGTTGGGAAACGGAGAATTGATGTATTTACAGGTGATTTGACTGATGAACAACTTTTTGCATTGAGTACAGGTCGAGAAGGTTCTTTTCAGGAGTGGAAAGACAGATTTATTCTGGGTGATTGGCAACAAGCCTACTATGTTGAGAACGACCCACAAACATTAGGTTTAAACCAATTTGCTTTAATTACAGACTTCAACCCCAATCAAGATGTCATTCAGCTACACGGGACTTCCCAAGACTATCAACTAGTAAACACTAGCCTGGGAACAGCAATATTTTGGCATGGTGACCTCATTGGCGTAACGGGTGGAGTTTTTGATTTAAGTATACAGAGTGACTACTTTGATTTCAAAGGCAACACCGTACCAGAAACAGTATTAGATGATGCTCAACACATCGGGACTCCTGCGATTGATTACTTATTTGCTTCGAGCGTAGATGCTGAGGGCAATCTCTATGTGGGAGGAGGAACCGATGGCTCTTTGGGAGGAAACAACTTAGGAACTCGGGACTCTTGGCTAACCAAATACGATAACAATGGCAACCAACTGTGGAGTAGACAGTTTGGTACGACCGGAACTGAAAACATACGGGATATGGCTAGTGATGGGAGCAATATTTACGTTGTGGGAAACACTTCAGGTGAGCTAGACAATAATACTAGCCAAGGAGGAAATGACCTCTATCTAGCTAAGTACGATAGTGACGGTAACCAGAAGTGGATTAAACAGTTTGGGACTACCACATATGAAGAAGCTTCTTCGGTCAGTACTGATACCTATGGCAATATTTACGTTAGCGGACACACTATTGGCAGCTTGGCAGGACCTAACCAAAACGTAGGACAAAACTTAGTCGCAAATTCAATCTTCTTAGGCTATCCATCGACTGATTCCTATGTGGCCAAGTTCGACAGTAATGGTAATCAGCAGTGGATTAAACAGTTTGGCACGCCTGCACTTGATGACAACTGGGGTGTAGCGACCGACAAAGATGGTAATATTTTCGCTGGAGGAAATACAAAAGGTAACTTCGGAGGAAAAAATGCTGGGTCTGCTGCAGAGTATGATGCTTGGCTACTTAAGTTGGACAAAGATGGTAATCAGCAGTGGGTTAAACAGTTTGGCTCACCTAATTATGACTTTCTTTGGGATGTTAAAACCGATAGTATAGGCAATATCTATGCGACCGGATGGACTTTAGGAGACTTAGCTGGGAAAAATGCTGGCTCTTTTGATGTTTGGCTAGCTAAGTATGACACTAATGGCAACCAGCAGTGGATTAATCAGTTTGGTACTAGTGGTGATGATGCAGTCTATATGAATGGCTTAAGCGTGGACTCAAATGATAATGTCTTCTTGGCAGGATATACAGATGGCAACTTAGGGGGGGAAAACAGCGGAGGTTACGACTCCTGGGTGGCTAAGTTCGACAGTAACGGCAACCAGGATTGGATTAAACAGTTTGGTACGTCCGATTATGATACCGCGACCACAATTAGTGCTGATACTTATGGTAACTTTTTAGTTTCGGGAATTACTGAAGGAAGTTTAGGAGATACCAATGCTGGGTCTTATGATTCCTGGGTGGTCAAATTAGACACTAATGAGGGAACAATACAAAATTTTACTGGTAATAATTATTTTTGTTATTCTTCCTATCTATAAAGATTAAGTCTTTTAAACGTTTGAATTTTGCTTTTACCAAATTACTGCATATCTGGTAAATCAAATTAGCATAACTTACATCTTGCACCTTGACTTTATTGAGAATCAAAGAGCGCGTGTTCTGCTTATTTTTACGTAGGTGCGGCATAGTAGGTGCGGCATAGCCACCTTACCCTCCCAATCGAAGGTGCAAGATATGAGATAAGTTGTTCACTAAATATCAAGGTAACTTAGTAATGACCATAACTTCTAAATCTTCTCTAACTTTTCAAAAACCTAAGCGTTCCTTTAAATACCGTTGTTTAAAACTCGGAATAAACCTCTGGGGAAAGATTATACCAGATAATGCGTTCAATCTCAGTCAAAATTCCCTGATAGAAGCAGCACAAAAAATTACTGGCTTAGATGATTTTGGAGACCCAAGTTTTCGTACTTCTCTGGCTATCCTCATCGACTCCTTAAAAAAGGAAGCACATTTGAATGCTGCAGGTCAATATTTGTTCCGAGACATTTTGCTCAACTTATTAATTAATAGATTACAGTTGCAACGAGATTTTCAGAGTTATCCAGAAATTTTACAGGTTCCGATCAAAAAACCACTATTTGTTTTGGGACTTCCCAGGAGTGGAACAACTTTCCTGTTCAATCTACTCTCTCAAGATCCTCAATGCCGTTGGTTGCATCCTTGGGAATCATTACACCCTTCACCACCCCCAGTGATAGAGACAGCAGCTTCTGATCCACGTATTAAAAGAGTACAGCAAAAATTTGCATTTTATAAATCTTTGGCGCCCGATATAGATACTGCACATTACATAGATGTCAATGAACCAGATGAATGCAACGGATTGTTTGAAAATAATTTTACTACTAGTCTTCTTTTCTTCTCCCGCGCTAACGTACCGACTTATCAAAAATGGCTGCATACGGAAGCAGACTGGAATGCGGCTTACCAATATTACCGCGCGCAGTTGCAGTTATTATCTTGGAAATGGCCTGGAGAGCATTGGCTTTTGAAGACACCAGCACATTTATTTCATTTAGATAGTTTATTAACTGTTTTTCCAGATGCTTGTATTGTCCAAAACCATCGCGATCCGATTGAAGCAATTCCTTCTTTAGCTAGCTTAATCTCTATAATTAGAGGGGTTTCTTCAGACGATGTAGAACCAGCAGTTGTTGGTCAAGGCTGCTTAGATGAAATAGCTATTGCCATTAACAGAGCCATTAAAGTTCGTCAAAATACTTCCTCCAAACAGTTTTTTGATGTTAAATATCAGGATTTAGTTCAAGACCCTATTGATATAGTGAAACAAATTTACGACTACTTTGATTACAATTACTCGGAACAGATGGAAAAAAACCTTCAACAATATATTAAAGAGAATCGGCAATACAAACATGGTATTCATCGCTATAGTCTCGAACAATTTCGACTCAATGCTGACCAAGTTAACGAAACATTTCAAGATTACCGTCAGTATTTTTAGAAAATAATTGTAAGGATAAAATGACTTTAAATAGTGATTATTTGCTCAACAAAGAACCGGAATTTTCAACTCTTGTAGAGTTACTGAACTATAGAGCTAAAAATCAGCCCGATAAAACCGCTTATATATTTCTCCACAATGGGGAAACAGAGACTTCGAGGCTAACTTATCAAGAATTAGACCGGGAAGCACGGGCAATAGCAGCTTATCTCCATAACTTAGGAGCAAAGGGACAACGAGCTTTGCTTTTATACTCTCCTGGTTTAGAATTCATTACCGCTTTCTTTGGGTGTTTATATGCTTCTGTAGTGGCTGTACCAGCTTACCCACCTCGACGCAATCATAAGTTATCAAGGTTACAGGCAATAGCGTCAAATGCCGATATTAAAGTAGTTCTTACTACTGCATCTTTATTATCTAACATAGAAACACTATTCGCTTCGGAACAAGATTTAACAAATTTACACTGTATAGCAACCGATAATATTGATACTGAGCTTGGGTTAAACTGGGCGCCACCAGTAATAAGCAGAGAAACCTTGACGTTTCTCCAGTATACTTCTGGCTCAACAGGAATGCCAAAGGGTGTAATGATTAGTCATAGCAATATGCTGCACAATTCAGCTTATATTCAGCAATCAGTTAAACTTACGCCAGATAGCGTATCTGTTACATGGTTACCTAGCTTCCATGATATGGGACTCATCGACGGGATTATCCAACCATTGTATACAGGTTTTCTAGGCGTTTTGATGGCGCCAGTTTCTTTTCTTCAGCAACCAATTCGATGGCTTGAAGCTATTTCACACTATAAAGCTACTCATGGTGGCAGTCCTAACTTTGCTTACGAGCTTTGTACAAGAAAGCTTACCCCAGATCAAATGGAGAATTTAGACCTGAGCAGTTGGTCTAACGCTTACACTGGCGCCGAACCAATTAGACGAGAAACTATAGAACAATTTGCAGCTAAATTTGCTCGCTGTGGATTCCATGCTAAATTCTTTTACCCCTGTTATGGATTAGCTGAAAATACATTAATGGTTGCAGGTGGAGTACTTGAAGAAGAACCGATTTACTGCACTGTTCAAGCTGATGCTCTTGCACAAAATGTGGTCGAAGAGGTATCTGAAGACAACGAGAGAGTTAGACACTTGGTAGGGTGTGGTAGCTCTAAACTAGGGATAAAAATTGTTATTGCCAATCCAGAAACGCAAACACAGTGTCAACAAAACCAAGTAGGAGAAATTTGGGTATCTGGTCTGAGTGTAGCTCAAGGTTATTGGAAACAACCTGAACAAACAGAAGAAACATTTAATGCTTACCTAGCTGATACCAAAGAAGGTCCTTTCATGCGTACAGGGGATTTAGGATTTCTGCGTTCTGGTGAACTTTTTGTTACAGGACGTATCAAAGACGTAATTATTATCCGAGGACAAAACCATTATCCCCAGGATATTGAACTTACAGTAGAGAAAAGTCATCCTGCGTTGGCACCAGGTTGTGGAGCAGCCTTTGCTGTAGATATAAATAATCAAGAGCGACTGGTAATAGTTCAAGAGGTGAAGCGAAGTGAGGTAAAGAAACTTAATGCCAGCGAAATATTTGGTAATATTCGTCAGGCTGTATCGAAAGAGCATAATCTTAATATTTATGCCGTAGTTTTGATTAAGCCTGTGAGTATTCATAAAACTTCAAGTGGTAAAATTCAACGTCATGCTTGTCGTAGTGGTTTTTTAAATGAATGTTTGGATGTTGTGCATTATTGGTGCGAAAATCCTCAAGATAGAACGAAGTTCTTAAATTTACAAGTTGATGCCGAGCCAATGAGTGTGGCTTAGTTGTACACCATGTAGTGTAAAGACCGTATTTAATTCGGTCTCTACATACCATCAAAAGTGAGTAATAACACTATGGAAAAGTATGTTTTATCAGACGATTTGAGTGTTGCTAGTTATCAAATTTGTAAAAACTGGCTTAAAGCTCGTGAAGGAAACATTTTAAGAGATGAGGATAGTCAGCAATACCAACGAATTGTAGTTATCTTAGAAGAAATAGTAAAGCTGACAGAAGAAATCAAGGCAACGATTCAATGCTGCCATTTAAAAGAGATGGAGATTTATGAAAAAGTACGTGCTATTGTTGTAGAGAAGCTAGAAATTGAGCTAGAAAAAGTAACTCCCGCAACAAATTTTGTTGATGATCTAGGAACTGATTCTTTAGATATATTAGAATTAATCATAGCATTAGAAGAAACCTTCAAAATTGAAATATCTGTTCAAGTAGCTCAAACACTTTTAACTGTACAACAAACTATTGATTATATTAATTACAAAATTAAATTTACTGTTTAATTTTACTTTTTGAGTATATCCGACAAGAGGGTAATTATGGCAAATAATTCAATATTGTCCAAAGTTAAACCTCGAAAACTTATAATACTTAGCATAACTACAAGTTTATTGACTGTCACTGTATTAGTAGTATCAGAAGTTATTAAAACCCAAGTTTTACAATCTGCTTCAGAAAAGCGGGCACAGCAAATTCCCATACCAAAAATCAAGACAGTGACAGCATTAGGTAGACTTGAGCCGAAAGGCAAAGTTATTAAGATTTCTACATCTATAGCGCCAACTCAAGAAAGTCGGTTAGAAAAGTTATTGGTAGAAGAGGGAGACACAGTAAAAGTGGGGCAAGTAATTGCAATTTTAAATAACCGAGATAAACTTCAAGCAGCATATGATAAAGCTTTAGAGGCAGTGGAAGTTGCGCGGGCTAATTTAGCTAAGGTAAAAGCAGGTGCAAAAGTTGGAGAAATAGACGCACAAAAAGCTGAAATTGCCCGTATTCAAGCACAGTCATTGGGAGAAGAAAGGGCACAACGGGAAACTGTCTTTAGGTTAGAGGCACAGTGGTTTGGAGATAAAGCTGCACAACTAGCTACAATTAGAAGACTGGAAGCCGAGTTGAATAATGCTAAATCTGAATTTCGTCGTTATGAACAATTGTACTTTGAAGGCGCCATTTCCCAATCTAATTTTGATAGTAAGCGTTTGAGCAAAGATACACTCACTCAGCAATTAAGCGAAGCCAAAGCCAATTTTGAACGTACTAATCGTACTGGTAACAAACAAATTCAAGAAGCCAAAGTAGTTCTGAGTCGTATCCAAGCTACTAGCAGTAAGCAAATGATATCAGCAGAAGCAACGTTGAATAAAATAGCAGAAGTCCGTCCGGTAGATGTTGCTTTCTCAGAGGCTGAACTTAAACAAGCTACAGTAGCATCTAAAGAAGCAAAAGCAAATTTAGAGCAAGCTTTTGTAAAGGCGCCTTCAAATGGAGTTATTTTCAAAATAAATACTCGTGCTGGAGAAAAAGTTTCAAACGACGGTATTGTTGAACTGGGACAGGTGAATCAAATGGTGGTAATTGCTGAAGTGTATCAAAGTAATATCAGCAAAATTCGATTAGGGCAAAAAGTGCATGTTACTAGTAATGCTCTCAATGGTAAATTACAAGGAGAAGTAAATTTCATTGGCTGGCAAATACAACGTCAGAATATTATTAATTCTGACCCTAGCGAAAATATTGATTCTAGAGTTGTTGAAGTTCGAGTCAATCTTAACCAAGCATCAAGTAAAAAAGCTGCTAAATTAACAAATCTTCAAGTCAAAACTATATTTTAATTATAAATTCAATTTTATATTTATACAAAATCTAGAATTCAAAATCATGATGGTGAGATTCGTTCAAGAATTACAAAGACGCACACCTTTAGGATGGCTACAACTAAAACGTCATAAAGGTCGTTTGTTAATAGCTGTTTCTGGAATTGCCTTTGCTGATATTCTCATGTTTATGCAACTTGGCTTTCAAAGCGCCCTTTTCGATAGCAATACTCGTCTTAACCAAACGATACTTGCCGATATTGTGTTAATGAATAGTCAAGCCAAAAATACCGATAATATATCGACATTTCCACGAAGAAGATTAATTGATGCATCGGATGTACCCGGAGTCAAGGCAACAGAACCAATGTATATAAGTATGGTAACATGGAGAAATCCTCAAACGCGCAAAAAAGCTAAAGTTAGAGCGGTTGGTTTTAATCTTGAACAACCCTCTTTAAATATACCTGAAGCTAATGCCCAAGTTGAGAAAATTATGTTACCAGACAGCTTTTTATTTGATAAAAAAGCTCGGGGAGAATATCAACAGGTCTTTGCACAAGTTGAAGCAGAAAAGGAAGTGACTACAGAAATAGACAGACGCACTATTACTATTAATGGTCTATTTAACTTTGGTGCTTCATTTACTACTGACGGACTATTGATTTCCAGCACAGATAATTTTTTAAGATTATTTCCTCATCAAAAAGCAAGTAGTCTTAATCTTGGTCTAATTTATATTGAATCAGGATATAAATCAAATCAAATTGCTACTAGATTAAAAGAACATCTACCTGAAGATGTCAAAGTTTTAACTCGTGAAGAATTCGTGAATTTTGAAAAAGATTATTTGATAAGAGAAAGCCCAATTGTTTTTATATTTGGTTTTGGGGTAGCAATGGGATTCTTTATTGGTGTAATTCTTGTTTATCAAATCCTTTCTACAGATGTTAACTCTCATTTGCATGAATACGCTACATTTAAAGCCATAGGTTATTCTAACATCTATTTACTAAAAGTAGTTTTTGAAGAGGCTATTATTATTGCAATAGTTGGTTATATACCAGGGTTCATAATACCTGTAGGACTTTATCAATTAGCTGCAAATGCCACTAATTTACCTATATATATGACAATGATACGAGCTATTTTTGTATTTATTATGACTTTGCTTATTTGCCTAATTTCTGGAGTTATCGCAACTCATAAATTACAATCTGCTGACCCGGCAGATTTATTTTAATTTCTGAAACTAAATTTGCACTAATCACGCATAAAAGGAGCATAAGTAATTATGGAAGCCATGAAAGCCATATTAAGTAACATGCCAAAGAGGTTTGTCTCTGCGATAATGCTCAACGGCTTGATGATGACGTTGGCATATTTTTTTGTATGGAAACTACTTAAAACCCGACTGCGAAATAAGCGCATCCAGCTTAATGAACGAGCCGATTTTAAGCAAATTAAGTCTGAATTTAAGAATGCTATATTCATATTTCAAAATGGAGCATTTTTGAGCAGCCTTGTTTTGTATCTAAACTCATTAGGTTACAACAAAATTTATAATAACTTTGCTGATTACAATGTATTTTGGGCAATTGCCAACTTCTTTATAATTTGGGTTATTGATGATGCGTGGTTTTATTGGATGCATCGCTTACTGCACCATAAGTCTATCTATGGCTATGTTCATGTTGTTCACCATCGAAGTATTGATGTTACCCCTTTTTCATCAATGTCTTTTCACGTCGTGGAGGGATTTTTACTGTCAAGTTGGATTTTTCCAGTATCTTTTATGATGCCTCTTTATGCACCCGCTTTGGGAGTTTTTAAAATTTGGGGATTGCTTAACAACATCAAAGCACACCTCGGCTATGAACTTTATCCTGCAAGTTTCAATGAAGGTTGGCTACGATTTCTAACTTCTAGCACTCACCATAACATGCATCATAGCAAGTTTAAGGGCAATTATGGTCTGCATTTCAGATTTTGGGATAAAATCTGCGGCACGGAATTTAGAGATTACGAATTGACTTTCGATCAGGTGCAAGAAAGAAAGTAACGAAAAGCTTAACTGACACCACGTTTTTCGATTTCCTCTACTATTGCAACGGCGCCTGAAGTACTGCTATTAGTAAAAGTTGCTTCTACAAGTGATTTTTTGTCAAATATTTCTGACATTTCGACTAATCCCGGATATCCTACTGCTGTAACTTTATCTAAAATACGCACTTTAGAAGAATCTGCTAATTTTAGTACAGGTGCATTGCGGATATTAACCTTGATTATCGAAACATTTTTTCCTTCACCAATAGAGGCGCCTGATTTTAGAATTTGTGCTGGTAGCGATTCTCCATTTGGTAAATTTACTTGGTAGATAGGTTTAACATCAATTCATTTTAACTAACTTTGTCCAAACTTCCTTATTGACTGAGACACAACTCCTTTAAAAAAAAATCCCGGATTTTATCGTTTATTAAAGCTCCTCACCAAACGAAAGGTGTGGGAGATTTATGTGTACACTGTAGCTTCTCTACAAGGCAAGCTAGAATTACGCTTCGGTGGCGCCACCGATAGTAGGGACACACGATATAAAAGTGCGCGTATCTGCTGTAGGAGTTTCTAATATCACTATTTTCAATAGTCCATTTTAATGGATTGAGCTATTAGACTATAGTTTTCAACCATCGGCGGGTATTTCAAGCTCTGTAATTGCTTTTAATTCTTGGATAGACCTGAATATGGGAGCAAAGCTACAAGATTAACAGACAACGGCGCCTGACGATATACTCCCGCTTTTAGCATCTGGTTTACCTAATATACACTTTGCCAGAGTCAAGTTAAATATAATCTCTGTTCAAAAAATGTTTGGCACCTCATGATAGCTTGTAATAATAAAAACATAGCTGATGTTCTCTTCAAGATTTATTAACTAAGTATTTTATTTCTATTAGTTTTATCAAATAATAAAAACTGGGTGATAAAAGAAACCCAGGTTGTGTATCTGTCAAAATTAAATGACGAAAAACCCATTTGACCAGTTTTCAAAGCAATTCTTCAAAGAATGTTTATCACCATTAGGTGAGGTAAAAATCAGCGAGGAAATACCTGGGGAACCGAAATTTGTTGATATCTGGTTTACCCCATCAACTCAACCACCTGTAGAGGACTTACCAGATTTGGGTATTTTAACAAGAATTGCTGAAACTCCCTGTTTATTGGAACCGTTTCGTAAGCAACCAACAAAATGGGAAATTCGCAGTTGCGTTGGAAAATTAGTTCACTTGGAAGCAGAACTGCGACGTGAAAGTAAACGAGATGAGGACACCCTATCTGAGGATGAACTGCCACGGTTATGGATTATTTCAACGACTTTTTCCGATGAACTGTTAAGTAAACTGCCTGCTCATAGAGACTCTTCTTGGCCAGATGGTATTTATCTTTGGGGAGAAGTGCTTTTGACTAGGATTGTTGCTATTGACAAATTACAACGTATCCCCGAAACACTTTGGCCCTTGAATTTTGGGTAAAGGCTTGACTCAGAAGCAAGCTGTTGAGGATGTGGTAGCTTTGCCGAAAGGTAATCCCAAGCGTTCCAAGATTTTATCACTACTTTACACCTGGAAGCTTAATATGGAAATAAGCCTAGAGATTGATATTGAAGATAGAGAAGAACTAGTTATGAACTTATCACAAGCTTATTTGGAATGGGAGCAAGAAACCGTAGAGCGCGGTAAGGAGATTGGCAAGGAGATTGGTAAGGAGCAGGGACAGCGCCAAGTTGTGGAAAACTTGCTCTTATTTCGCTTTGGTTCGTTAGACCCAGAGCTAGAAGCAATTATTCCATCTATCTTGGCATTGCCTCCATCAGAATTTACCCCTGTGTTAATGCAATTGTCGCGCGAGGAATTAATTACCAGATTCACCACGTCAAATTAAAAAAACACTATTTTTTGTGTTTAGGGTAAGTAGAAATACTTTTACCCTTATTTTTTATAATTTTTTGTTACACCTGGATGAATATACGACTAAGCTTGAACTAAATCGCGCGGAAGTCGTAAACAAACAAAATTTTACTAAAATAACGCATAGGCTTTCTCATATAGCAAGAGTGTTTGATGGAATCATCGAATTCAACAAACACTAGTATGCTCCACACCAAAATCAAAAAAACACTCGTTTCTGTACTTGTTGTAGCGTCTACTTTAATATATATAGCTCAGAAAGGCGCCACGGTTCCACAAAATAACAAACAAGTTAGTTCCCGCACTGCTGAACCAACTAAAAATACTGGAAATGCTAATAATACCCAATCTTCTAAACGCGCGGTACAACCTAAGAGGATGTTTTAAAAGTGTCTGTGAATGTCATACTGAACGCAGTGAAGTATCTAAGTATATGCCCGAAACTATAGATTCTTCGTTCCTCAGAATGACAATTTATACTTCTCTCGACTTTTAAAACATCCTCTAAAAATCAATATAACGCTACGCAAATAACCGAACTAGCTAACCGTGGAAAACCATCAAATCCGATACCTGCTGGTGTTCGTTAACCGCACCTCAATATGAGCGGAAAGGTAATGAAGGTAATGGGAGCGCGTCGTGTTTCGTATACAAGTAATAATTTGTTTCATGGATTACCATAATATTAGAATTAAGCGAGAGCAAATAAAATCGTTAGTGTGGTTGAAGAAGTTGGGCGCCAAGTTGAAGATTTGCGTTTCAGTGATAGAGTAGTTCTCGACCAAGGATTAAATTGTATTAGTAATTCATACCAACCACTATGCGAATATTGTGCTAGTGGTTATTCGCATCAATGCCAGTATTATCGCGAACACGGTATTACAGGTTTACCTGGAGGATTTGCCGAATATGTGATGCCCCCTGATCAAGACTGCTATCCGTATCAATTGAGACTTATAAAATGTCAAAGCTGCCCTCACATAAGCTCTTGGTTGTGTCATTCATGCTTCAGATATGGTAGGGCATTCTCGGATATTCTATGTACTAAATAGTGATAATAGTACTCGCCGGGTACGGTCTATTTTAATTTTCGGCGCCTTCCTTATTGACCGGGACACAACTCCTTCATTTTTTCCTTATCATGGCTATTGAGGTAATCTTGCAGCCAGTTGCAACCGCGCGCGAGTAAATCATCCAAACCCTCAACGCGACGACGTAGCTGTACAGTGGTATTATCTACAACGAGCGCAATTAACTTACCATCCGGACTAAAGCTTCTAAACTGACCCTGATATTCAGCAACCTGCTGCCAACCGTCCTTGGTTTGAGTCCATAAGGGCGCAGTATTGTCATTTGAAGCAGTAGCGACAGTGTTACCATCTGGGCTAAATACTACATAACTGACGCCACCTTGAGATTTGAGAGTGGCAATTTCTGAACCTTTTAAGTTCCATAACTTCGCAGTATTGTCAAATGAAGCAGTAGCGACAGTCTTACCATCTGGGCTAAATACTACGTAATTGACCAAACCTTGATGTTTGAGAGTGGCAATTTCTGAACCTTTTAAGTTCCATAACTTCGCAGTACCGGCACCTGAAGCAGTAGCGACAGTCTTACCATCTGGGCTAAATACTACGTAATTGACCAAATTTTGATGTTTGAGAGTGGCAATTTCTGAACCTTTTAAGTTCCATAACTTCGCAGTATTGTCAAATGAAGCAGTAGCGACAGTCTTACCATCTGGGCTAAATTCTACGTAATTGACCGGACTTTGGTGTTTGAGAGTGGTAATTTCTGAACCTTTTAAGTTCCATAACTTTGCAGTTTTGTCACTTGAAGCAGTAGCGACAGTCTTACCATCTGGGCTAAATACTACGTCTGTTACCCCATCTTGATGTTTGAGAGTGGCAATTTCTGAACCTTTTAAGTTCCATAACTTCGCAATTTTGTCACTTGAAGCAGTAGTGACAGTCTTACCATCTGGGCTAAATACTACGTTTGTGACCGGATGTTGATGTTTGAGAGTGGCAATTTCTGAACCTTTTAAGTTCCATAACTTCGCAGTTTTGTCCCATGAAGCAGTAGCGACAGTCTTACCATCTAGGCTAAATACTACGTCGTTGACCCCATCTTGATGTTTGAGAGTGGCAATTTCTGAACCTTTTAAGTTCCATAGCTTCGCAGTTTTGTCATCTGAAGAAGTAGCGACAGTCTTACCATCTGGGCTAAATACTACGTCGTTGACCCCATCTTGATGTTTGAGAGTGGCAATTTCTGAACCTTTTAAGTTCCATAGCTTCGCAGTTTTGTCATCTGAAGAAGTAGCGACAGTCTTACCATCTGGGCTAAATACTACGTAGTTGACCTCACTTTGATGTTTGAGAGTGGCAATTTCTGAACCTTTTAAGTTCCATAACTTCACAGTGTTATTTTTTGAAATAGTAGCGACAGTCTTACCATCTGGGCTAAATACTACGTTTCTGACTGTATCTTGATGTTTGAGAGTGGCAATTTCTGAACCTTTTAAGTTCCATAACTTTGCAGTGTTGTCGTTATATGAAGCAGTAACGACGGTGTTACCATCTGGGCTAAATACTATGTTTGTGACTGTATCTTGATGTTTGAGAGTGGCAATTTCTGAACCTTTTAAGTTCCATAACTTCCCAGTATTGTCGTTATATGAAGCAGTAGCGACAGTCTTACCATCTGGGCTAAATACTACGTAGTTGACCTCACTTTGATGTTTGAGAGTGGCAATTTCTGAACCAAGTAAGTTCCATAACTTCGCAGTACCGTCATCTGAAGCAGTAGCGACAGTCTTACCATCTGGGCTAAATATTACGTTTGTGACCCTATCTTGATGTTTGAGAGTGGCAATTTCTGAACCAAGTAAGTTCCATAACTTCGCAGTACCGTCATCTGAAGCAGTAGCGACAGTCTTACCATCTGGGCTAAATACTACGTAGTTGACCTCACTTTGATGTTTGAGAGTGGCAATTTCTGAACCTTTTAAGTTCCATAACTTCCCAGTATTGTCGTTATATGAAGCAGTAGCGACAATCTTACCATCTAGGCTAAATACTACGTAGTTGACCTCACTTTGATGTTTGAGAGTGGCAATTTCTGAACCTTTTAAGTTCCATAACTTCGCAGTACCGTCATCTGAAGCAGTAGCGACAATCTTACCATCTGGGCTAAATACTACGTAGTTGACCTCACTTTGATGTTTGAGAGTGGCAATTTCTAAACCTTTTAAGTTCCATAACTTCGCAGTGTTGTTTTTTGAAATAGTAGCGACAGTCTTACCATCTGGGCTAAATACGACAAAACTTCCTTCTAGCTGATTTTTTTGTCGGATATTATCTAGTGTTGTCTGCAAGGCTAATACGGGACTAACAGTAGGGTAATCTTTAAAGGAATAACCATCCTTAACTAATTTTTTTAATTGTCTTGCAGGTCGCATCGCCTCAATTAAATTTTCCAAGACTAAAGAAGATGTTGGTAAGCGCAATAATTGGGCTGATGATTGTTCCAATGTTGTGACTATTGCAGCTTCTTGGCGCCGTAGTTCAGCGGTACCTGCAAAAGTACCTGCAATTATTGCCGCTACTAGAGATACGCCTAAAATTATACTCCCCAAACGGATTCGACGTTTTGCTTTCTTGGAAGCTCTAGTTAATGTATCATTAGCCTGTGCTAATATCCTACTTTCTTCTTTTTGAACCGCTAAAGCGAATTCAAGTTCTCTTTTCTCTAATTCCTGAGAGGCAGCTAAGTATTTAGCATCTTCATTACTTAAGTTTTTTTCCTGTGCCCAGTGTAAAGCATCTTGCAAAGCTTGTCCTCGCAAGAACCGTGACTCATCTAGATAGTTACTAGCAACCCATGCTTTAAAACTTTCTGAATAAGGACGCAGTTTTCCTAACTCTTTTTCTACCCAGTTTAAGTTAAAAACAGATTTATAGATTTTATTATAAACTTTTACTTTATCCTGCTGTTTAACTACCAAACCCGTTAACCGAAATCTCATTTGTTCTATACTACCATCAGCAGATATATGCCCCGAAAGCAGTATTTGCTGATACCATCCTAAAAAACGCCCTGCTATCTGCTCTCCTAATAGTAACCTATCTCGTATTGTCTTTAAATGCTCCGGCTCATCTTGACTTTCCCAATTTTCAATAATTTTACTTTTAATTACTGATTCTAATACTTCTCCATTGCTTATTTTTTCATCCTTCAATAACTTACAAACTTTCTGCGTTAAAAAAGGTTGTCCACCTGTCCAAGCTAATATAAGTCGCATTAAAGCTAATGGGTTTTCTACTTGACCTGAAAATCCTTTTGCTAATGGCTCAATTTCGCTTTCTTTAAACCCGTCTAGCCCAATTGCTTTACCTATATTAAATGGTGTTCGCCTTTTATCACCAATTAAGTCACCTGGGGTGGCTACTCCAACTAGAGCAAAAGTTAACCGCTCATATTCTGGGTTTAAGGTACGCTTTTGATAACAACTTCTAATTAAAGCAAAAAAATCATCTGTAGAAAAGCTTAAACTCAAAATACTATCTATTTCATCTATAAATATAATAATCTTACTTTGGATAGATGTTAATAATACTGTTTCTATAAACTCCTCCAAGCGTTCCACAGGAGTAATGGCGCCTCTTTCTTGCCACCAATTACGAAGATACTCAGATGGATTACCTATGTTAAAATTTACTACGAGCTTATAAAGTATTCCTGCATACCATTGCTCTAACTTGACATCTCGACTACCTCGTACAGAAAAATCAAGCGATGTACAAGCATACCCATCTGCTTGGAGTTTTTTCATCGTCCTAACTATCAAACTGGTTTTACCCATTTGCCGAGAGTTAAAAATATAACAAAATACTCCCGCTTTTAAATTGTTGTAAAGGTCAGTGTCTGCTTGCCTAACAACGTAACTAGGAGCATTTTCTTTTAAACTCCCTCCAACTTCATACTCATAATTTTGTGTCATGATTAATTCACAGTATATATAAATTACGTAAATATGGTGCGTGAAAGCAGTTTAATTTCTCGTTACCTTGATTGATTGTAATGGCTTTCACGCACCCGGAGCTTATATCAAAACATAACCTCATCTGAGTTCAGCAATGAGAAATTTGAGTTATCTTCGACTTTTGGCTAACTGTACCTACCAATAATATAGTTAAGATGTAATATCATTTCTGGCAGCATAACCATAATAAAACAAACGTAGAGACGTTACATGTAACGTCTCTACATTATGGCAATCAACCGGACGTGATATAAGTCTACATTCCCAGTTCAGGACGCAGTATTGTGTAACTAAGGTGTCAGACCTACCAAGCAGGCGCCTCTGTTTCTTTTTGAGTATGACCACCTACTTGCAAAATTTGTTAATTATTCTGCCTCATCCTCAAAGTCTACTGTGATTAAGCGTAAATCTTCTGTATAGTATAAAGTTGCAAAAAAATACTTAGGAATGACAACTCCATTTCGGTGTCTTTCAACCCCTCCTATTGCTACTTTACTAACATAATGATTGCCAAAACCAGTTTCATAATTATTCATAATGAATCTTTTTGTAAGTACCTCACTTGGCGTGTTTTTAGGAGGAACTTCTTCACAAGCTAAATTCCTAAAACCTCCTTTCTCTAGCTCCGAATTTAAAGCACTGCTAACATCTTCTAAAATTTTTTCATCAGGTAATAAATTATTAATTAATTCGACTAAAGTAACTGTATTCATATTTGCCTCTTAGTTGATTTACATTTGAAAAGTACTTATTTTAGAGATGGTCGGAAAGTTCACGCTCATATAATTCTTCCATCTACTTCTTTGCCTAATAATCTACTACCACTTCCCATAATCTTTAATTCATGAGTATAACCTCTTACTTCTCCTATTAGTACTTTTATTCCAGCGGCATTCTTGGCGCTTCTTGCCATACCGTTTTCCAGGGCACTTACAAACTGGAACTCCTCCAAACGCTCCACAGGAGTAATGGCGCCTCTTTCAAGCCACCAGTTACGGACAAGCTAACTATAATACTGACAAACTCAGAAAAGCTATTCCCTTGATCAAACAACCGCAAATATTAGGTGATGAAATCATTGGTGTGGTTGAAGAAGTTGGGCACCAAGTTGAAGATTTGCACGTAGGTGATAGAATAGTTCTCGACCAAGGATTAAATTATATTAGTAATTTATACCAACCATTATGCGAATATTGTGCTAGTAGTGATTCGCATCAATCAAAAAAACAATGCAAACATATGTTAAATATAACTTCTGTTCAAAAAAACATTTGACGCCGACTCATGATAGCTTCTAATAATAGAAACATAGTTCATGTTATCTTCAATACTTATTAATTAAGTATTTTATTTCTATTAGTTTTATCAGATAATAAAAGCTGGGTGAGAAAAGAAACCCAGGCTGTGTATCTGTCTAAATTCAATGACAAAAAACCCATTTGACCAGTTTTCAAAGCAATTCTTCAAAGAATGTTTATCACCATTAGGTGAGGTAAAAATCAGCGAGGAAATACCTGGGGAACCGAGATTTGTTGATATCTGGTTTACCCCATCAACTCAACCACCTGTAGAGGACTTACCAGATTTGGGTATTTTAGCAAGAATTGCTGAAACTCCCTGTTTATTGGAACCGTTTCGCAAGCAACCAACAAAATGGGAAATTCGCAGTTGCGTTGGAAAATTAGTTCACTTAGAAGCAGAACTGCGACGTGAAGGGAAACGAGATGAGGACACCCTATCTGAGGATGAACTGCCACGGTTATGGATTATTTCAACGACTTTTTCCGATGAACTGTTAAGTAAACTGCCTGCTCATAGAGACTCTTCTTGGCCAGATGGTATTTATTTTGTAGGAGAAGTATTTTTAACTCGAATTGTTGCTATTGACAAATTAAAGCGTATCCCCGAAACAGTTTGGTTAAGAATTTTGGGTAAAGGCTTGACTCAGAAGCAAGCTGTTGAGGATGTGGTAGCTTTGCCGAAAGGTAATCCCAAACGTTCCAAGATTTTATCACTACTTTACACCTGGAAGCTTAATATAGGAATAAGCCCAGAGAATGATAATGAAGATAGAGAAGAACTAGTTATGAACTTATCACAAGCTTATTTGGAATGGGAGCAAGAAACCGTAGAGCGCGGTAAGGAGATTGGCAAGGAGATTGGCAAGGAGATTGGTAAGGAGCAGGGACAGCGCCAAGTTGTGGAAAACTTGCTCTTATTTCGCTTTGGTGCGTTAGACCCAGAGCTAGAAGCAATTATTCCATTCATCTTGGCATTGCCTCCATCAGAATTTACCCCTGTGTTAATGCAATTGTCGCGCGAGGAATTAATTACCAGATTCACCACGTCAAATTAAAAAAACACTATTTTTTATGTTGAGGGTAAGTAGAAATACTTTTACCCTTATTTTTTATAATTTTTTGTTACACCTGGATGAACATACGACTAAGCTCGAACTAAATCGCGCGGAAGTCGTAAACAAATAAAATTTTACTAAAATAACGCATAGGCTTTCTCATATACCAAGAGTGTTTGATGGAATCATCGAATTCAACAAACACTAGTATGCTCCACATCAAAATCAAAAAAACACTCGTTTCTGTACTTGTTGTAGCGTCTACTTTAATATATATAGCTCAGGAAAGGCGCCACGGTTCCACAAAATAACAAACAAGTTAGTTCCCGCACTGCTGAACCAACTAAAAATACTGGAAATGCTAATAATACCCAATCTTCTAAACGTGCGGTACAACCTAAAAATCAATCTAACGCTACGCAAAGAACCGAACTAGCTGACCGTGGAAAACCATCAAATCCGATACCCGCTGGTTCTCGTTAACCCCACATCAATATGAGCGGAAAGGTAATGAAGGTTATATCGTGCGTCGTGTTTCGTATACAAGTAATAATTTGTTTGATGGATTGCCATAATATTAGAATTAAGCGAGAGCAAATGAAATCGTTGGTGTGGTTGAAGAAGTTGGGCGCCAAGTTGAAGATTTGCGTTTCAGTGATAGAGTAGTTCTCGACCAAGGATTAAATTGTATTAGTAATTCATACCAACCACTATGCGAATATTGTGCTAGTGGTTATTCGCATCAATGTCAGTATTATCGCTAACACGGTATTACAGGTTTACTAGGGGATTTGCCGAATAGATGATGCCCCCTGATGAAGACTGCTATCCGTATCAATTCAGACTTAGAAAATGTCAAAGCTGCCCTCACAGAACCTCTTGCTTGTGTCATTCATGCTTCAGATATGGTAGCGCATTCTCTGGCATGTTATGTAATAAATAGTGATGATAGTACTTGCCGGGTACGGTCTATTTTAATTTTCGGCGCCTTCCTTATTGACTGGGACACAACTCCTTCCTTTTTTCCTTATCATGGCTATTGAGGTAATCTTGCAGCCAGTTGCAACCGCGCGCGAGTAAATCATCCAAACCCTCAACGCGACGTAGCTGTACAGCATTATCTACAACAAGCGCAATTAATTTACCATCCGGACTAAACCCGTCAAGCCGACCCTGATATTCAGCAACCTGCTGCCAACCATCCCTAGTTTGAGTCCATAAGCGTGCAACGTTGTCAACTGATGCAGTAGCGACAGTGTTACCATCTGGGCTAAATACTACGTTTGTGACATAATCTTGATGTTTGAGAGTGGCAATTTCTGAACCTTTTAAGTTCCATAACTTCGTAGTACCGTCAGATGAGGCAGTAGCGACAGTGTTACCATCTGGGCTAAATACTACGTTTATGATCGAACTTTGATGTTTGAGAGTAGCAATTTCTGAACCAAGTAAGTTCCATAACTTCGCAGTACCGTCATCTGAAGCAGTAGCGACAGTCTTACCATCTGGGCTAAATACTACGTATCTGACCCCACCTTGATGTTTGAGAGTGGCAATTTCTGAACCAAGTAAGTTCCATAACTTCGCAGTACCGTCAATTAAAGTAGTAGCGACAGTCTTACCATCTGGGCTAAATACTACGTTTGTGACATAATCTTGATGTTTGAGAGTAGCAATTTCTAAACCTTTGAAGTTCCATAACTTCGCAGTACCGTCAATTAAAGTAGTAGCGACAGTCTTACCATCTGGGCTAAATACTACATTGTAGACCAAACTTTGATGTTTGAGAGTGGCAATTTCTGAACCAAGTAAGTTCCATAACTTCGCAGTTTTGTCCCATGAAGCAGTAGCGACAGTCTTACCATCTGGGCTAAATACTACGTTTGTGACCCCATCTTGATTTTTGAGAGCGGCAATTTCTGAACCTTTTAAGTTCCATAACTTCGTAGTACCGTCACTTGAAGCAGTAGCGACAGTCTTACCATCTGGGCTAAATACTACGTTTGTGACTCTATCTTGATGTTTGAGAGTAGCAATTTCTGAACCAAGTAAGTTCCATAACTTCGCAGTTTTGTCCCATGATGCAGTAGCGACAGTGTTACCATCTGGGCTAAATACTACGTTGCTGACTGAATCTTGATGTTTGAGAGTGGCAATTTCTGAACCAAGTAAGTTCCATAACTTCGCAGTATTGTCAAATAAAGCAGTAGCGATAGTCTTACCATCTGGGCTAAATACTACGTTTGTGACCCGACTTTGATGTTTGAGAGTGGCAATTTCTGAACCAAGTAAGTTCCATAACTTCGCAGTTTTGTCCCATGAAGCAGTAGCGACAGTCTTACCATCTGGGCTAAATACTACGTTTGTGACCCCACCTTGATGTTTGAGAGTGGCAATTTCTGAACCAAGTAAGTTCCATAACTTCGCAGTTTTGTCCCATGAAGTAGTAGCGACAGTCTTACCATCTGGGCTAAATACTACGTTTGCGACCGGATTTTGATGTTTGAGAGTGGCAATTTCTGAACCAAGTAAGTTCCATAACTTTGCAGTTTTGTCATCCGAAGCAGTAGCGATAGTCTTACCATCTGGGCTAAATACTACGTCTGTTACCGGATTTTGATGTTTGAGAGTGGCAATTTCTGAACCAAGTAAGTTCCATAACTTTGCAGTTTTGTCATCCGAAGCAGTAGCGATAGTCTTACCATCTGGGCTAAATACTACGTCTGTTACCGAACTTTGATGTTTGAGAGTGGCAATTTCTAAACCTTTGAAGTTCCATAACTTCGCAGTACCGTCAATTGAAGTAGTAGCGACAGTCTTACCATCTGGGCTAAATACTACTTTTGTGACCCTATCTTGATGTTTGAGAGTGGCAATTTCTGAACCTTTTAAGTTCCATAACTTCACAGTACCGTCAAATAAAGCAGTAGTAGCGACAGTCTTACCATCTGGGCTAAATATGACAAAACCTCCTTCTAGCCGATTTTTTTCTCGGATATTCTCTAGAGTTGTCTGCAAGGCTAATACGGGACTAACAGTAGGGTAATTTTTAAAGGAATGACCATCTTTAACTAATTTTCTTAATCCTATTGCAGGTCGCATTGCCTCAATTAAATTTTCCAAGGCTAAAGAAGATGTTGGTAAACGCAACAATTGGGCTGATGATTGTTCCAATGTTGTGACTATTGCTGCTTCTCGGCGCCGTAGTTCAGCAGTACCTGCGAAAGTGCCTGCAACTAGTGCCGCTACTAGAGATACACCTAAAATTATACTCCCCAAACGAATTCGACGTTTTGCTTTCTTGGAAGCTATAGTTAACGTATCATTCGCCTGTGCTAATATCCTACTTTCTTCTTTTTGAACCGCTAAAGCGAATTCAAGTTCTCTTTTCTCTAATTCCTGAGAGGCAGCTAAGTATTTAGCATCTTCATTACTTAAGTTTTTTTCCTGTGCCCAGTGTAAAGCATCTTGCAAAGCTTTTCCTCGCAATAACCGTGACTCATCTAGATAGTTACTAGCAATCCATGCTTGAAAGTTTTCTGAATAAGGACGCAGTTTATATAATTCTTTCTCAACCCATTTTAAATCAAAAACAGATTTATAGATTTTGTTATAAACTTTTACTTTATCCTGCTGTTTAACTACCAAACCCGTTAACCGAAATCTCATTTGTTCTATACTACCATCAGCAGATATATGCCCCGAAAGCAGTATTTGCTGATACCATCCTAAAAAACGCCCTGCTATTTGCTCTCCTAATAGTAACCTATCACGTATTGTCTTTAAATGCTCTGGCTCATCTTGACTTTCCCAATTTTCAATAATTTTACTTCTAATTACTGACTCTAATATTTCTCCATTGCTTATTTCTTCATCCTTCAATAACTTACAAACTTTCTGCGTTAAAAAAGGTTGTCCACCTGTCCAAGCTAATATGAGTAGCATTAAAGCTAAAGGGTTTTCTACTTGATCTGAAAATCCTTTTGCTAATGGCTCAATTTCGCTTTCTTTAAACCCATCTAGCCCAATTGCTTTACCAATATTAAATGGTGTTCGCCTTTTATCGCCAATTAAATCACCTGGGGTGGCTACTCCAACTAAAGCAAAAGTTAACCGCTCATATTCTGCGTTTAAGGTACGCTTTTGATAACAGCTTCTAATTAAAGCAAAAAAATCATCTGTAGAAAAGCTTAAACTCAAAATACTATCTATTTCATCTATAAATATAATAATCTTACTTTGGATAGATGCTAATAATACTGTTTCGATAAACTCCTCCAGACGTTCCACAGGAGTAATGGCGCCTCTTTCTTGCCACCAATTACGGAGATACTCTGATGGATTACCTATGTTAAAATTTACTACAAGCTTATAAAGTATTCCTGCGTACCACTGTTCTAACTTCACATCTCGACTACCTCGCACAGAAAAATCAAGCGATGTACAAGCATACCCATCTGCTTGGAGTTTTTTCATCGTCCGAACTATCAAACTGGTTTTACCCATTTGCCGAGAGTTAAAAATATAACAAAATACTCCCGCTTTTAAATTGTTGTAAAGGTCAGTGTCTGCTTGTCTAACCACGTAACTAGGAGCATTCTCTTTTAAACTCCCTCCAACTTCATACTCGTAATTGTTTGTCATGATTAATTCACAGTATATCAAAACTAGTGTTATTTACTTAAACCAAAAAAACTTACTTGTAGGTTGGGGAGCCACTGCGTTGGACGGGTTCCCCGGCATAAAGCAAGTGGCGTTGGAGGAACGGAACCCAACATAAATATTTTACGCTCTTGTTGGGTTTCCCTGCGGGACACTGCGTGAACGCAAAGCCGGAACCCAACCTACGATTTATATATAACATGACACCATTTGAGTTCAGCAATGAGAAATTTGAGTTATCTTCGACTTTTGGCTAACTGTACCAATAATATAGTTATTCTGTAAAACTAGTTCTGTAGCGTAAAACAAATGACTATGGCGCGCTCAGTACACGGCGCCTGTTGAGACTTTCAAACCAGATAATCTTATCCTTAACTTACATCTTGCACTTCGTTCCTACCTGCATAGGGTTAAAAACCGAATGCGGTGGGGCGAAAGTCCTCTTTAAGAGGACTAAATATCTAACAAGTTTATTACTATAGCAATCCTAAATCATTTGTGAAAATCGAGATTGTAGAGACGCGATTAATCGCGTCTAAAGTGGATATAATTTTTTACAACTCATATAGGATTGCTATATCTTTATTATTTATTATTAAGACTCTTTCTTTACTATGTCAGCTTTTACTGTTAATGACGTATTGGAAAGCGCATTCAACATGCGGAAATCTAAAAATTGGCTATGGTGTTGTATGCGTTGCTCGCAAGCGTTTATTTTACAGGCATATTCGCTTAATAATGTAGTTAAATTATCAGGTAATTTATATGATATAAATTATACAGATTCTGCTTAATTATAATTAACATATTTTGCAAATTAGAATTAATAAATATATTTTTATCTGATAAAATAAAATAGTGATAATTGTTGAGGGTGAAAATCTGCAATGGCAAGAAGAGTATTATCAGACTACGATTCCCCTTGGAAGGAAGCTTTAGATATATATTTTGAATCTTTTATAGAGTTGTGTTTTCCTTGGATTCATGCTGATATAGATTGGTCAAGGGGTTACGAATCATTGGATACTGACTTAAGAGAGGTAGTTAGAGAAGCTGAAATTGGAAATAGACTTGCAGATAAGTTGGTAAAAGTTTGGTTACATGATGGAGCAGAAGTTTTTGTATTAATCCATATTGAAATCCAAAGTCAATACCAAAAAGATTTTCCTAAACGAATATATGTTTATAACCATAGGTTGTTTGACAAGAATGATAATGAAGTCATTAGTTTGGTGGTACTTGGAGATAATGACCCAAAGAACAGCGCCCGACAAAATTCGGTTATTCACGCTGGAGATTCACCAGCAACACAGAATATCCAATGGTAAAGTTATTAGATTTTCAATCCCAATGGAGTACACTAGAACGTTCATTAAATCCATTTGCGGTGGTAATAATGGCACATTTGAGTACTTTGGACACCGTTGGAAAAGACGAGCAACGGTTTGAGTCGAAACTAACTTTAGTGCGCGGACTTTATGAACGTGGCTATACTAAGAATGAAGTACTGGAATTATTCCGTCTAATTCAATGGATGATGGTTTTACCAGAACCATTGGCAATTAGCTTTAAACAAGAATTTAAACGTATTCAGGAGGAAGGACGAGTGCCTTATATTACAGATATCGAACTAGATGGGATGGTAAAAAATGGCCGTAAGTCAGTTGTCACAGCCTTGGAAGCGCGGTTTGGAACTGTATCACCACAAGTTAGCGAGCGTCTTGAGACAGTAGAGGATATAGATGTACTGGAGAGCCTTTTGAGACAAGCAGTTACAACAGCTTCTGTACAAGAATTTCAGCTTATACTAAATGAAATTCCGCCATCTGAGCCGACTGAGGAATAATAAAACTAATTAATCGCACGCTATGAAGCGTTTTGATTAGATATACGTGGAGGCATCATAATATGATGTCTCTACATTTTTTAGATAAAGAGGGTTATTTAAAGATATCGAGTTATAAGTACAATAATAAGCCTATTAAACAAACTGTTTACAAAGTCGGTTACAAAAATCCAGAGCATTTTTTTCGTAGATTTCGTAAATACCATGCTACCATTTCCCAACCTTGGAGAAAAATGCATAGGTGCCCTCTAACCAATCCTAAAATATAATAATCTTACTTTGGGTAGATGCTAATAATACTATTTCTATAAACTCCGACCAACGTTCCATAGGAGTAATGGCGCCTCTTTCAAGCCACCAATTACGGAGATATTCTGACGGATTACCAATATTAAAAATTATTACAAGCTTATAGAGTATCCCTGCATACCACTGTTCTGACTTGACATCTTGACTGGCGCCGACCACAACAGGAATATATAATACATATTTACGGCGAATTGAGTCAATATTAGAACAGCATCCTGAACTAGAAGCTGGGATGCAACAGGTAATTACAAATACGCAACAGACGCAATTAAATAAAAAGACCTGCTCAAAATTAAATGCTCTAGGGTTAATAAAAGTACAAGACAGGGGAGTTTCGCCAAGTTGTGAATTATATCGGCAATATTTCTCGAAATAATATTATATAAGGTAGGGTGCGTCACAGCCACGAAAAACTTCAACGAAGCGAAAAATCAAAATGCTGTGACGCACCATCTTTTATTATATTGCTGGTATTAGCCAAAAGTCGAAGATAACTCAAATTTCTCATCGTCGAACTCAAATCAGGTCATGCTTAGATATAAGTGTAAGGTGCGTGAAAGCAGTTTAATTTTTTGTTACCTTGATTGATTGTATGGTGCGTGAAAGCAGTTTAATTTTTTGTTACCTTGATTGATTGTAATGGCTTTCACACACCCTACGTGATTTATATATATGGTGAATTAATTATGACAGAAAATTATGAGTATAAAGTTGGGGGTAGTCTAGGGGAAAATGCTCCTTCTTACGTTGTTAGACACGCAGATTCTGACCTTTACCACAGCTTAAATGCAGGAGAATTCTGTTATATTTTTAACTCTCGTCAAATGGGTAAAACCAGTTTAATAGTTCGGACAATGAATAAACTACAAGCAGAAGGGTTTGCTTGTACTTCTCTGGATTTTTCCGTCCGAGGTAATCGAGATATAACATCAGAACAGTGGTATGCTGGTATTATTTACAAGCTTACAGTTAATTTTAGTTTAGGCAATCCCTCAGATATTCTCCGTAATTGGTGGCTTGAAAGAGGCGCCATTACTCCTGTAGAACGTTTAGAAGAATTCATAGAAACCGTATTATTAACATCTATCCAAAGTAAGATTGTTATTTTTATAGATGAAATAGATAGTATTTTGAGTCTAGGCTTTTCCACAGATGATTTTTTTGCGTTAATCAGAAGCTGTTATGAAAAGCGTAATTTTAACACAGAGTATAGGCGCCTGACTTTTGCATTAGTAGGAGTTGTTACCCCAGGTGATTTAATTGGCGATAAAAGACGAACACCGTTTAATATAGGTAAAGCGATTCAATTAGAAGGGTTTAAAGACAGTGAAATTGAACCTTTAGCCAAAGGATTTGAGGGTCAAGTAGAAAATCCTAACGCATTAATACGAGAAATATTGACATGGACAGGGGGACAACCCTTTTTAACCCAGAAAGTATGCAGATTAATCGCCACAGACCCAAATGTTACCACAAACCCAAATGTTACCACAAACCCAAATGTAGAGACGCGAAATTTCGCGTCTCTACACGATTTAATTCAAAAAAACATTATAGAAAATTGGGAAAGTCGTGATGAACCAGAACATATAAAAACAATCAGAGACAGGATGCTACTAGGAGAGCAGATAGCAGGGCGTTTTTTAGGATGGTATCAGCAAATATTACTATCGGGGTATATTCATACAGATGATAGTATAGAACAGATGAGATTTCGTTTAACTGGTTTGGTTGTTAAACAGCAAAACATCCTAAAAGTTTACAACAAAATATATGAATCTGTATTAAATTTAAATTGGGTTGAAAGAGAATTAGGAAAACTGCGTCCTTATTCAGCAAGCTTTCAAGCTTGGGTTGATAGTAACTACCAGGATGAATCACGACTATTACGCGGGCAAGCTTTGCAAGATGCTTTGCGATGGGCTAACGAGAAAAGCTTAAGTAATGAGGATTCCAGATATTTAGCAGCTTCTGGAGAGTTAGAAAAAAGGGAATTAATAGAAGCTTTAGCAGTTAAAGAAGAAGAAAGTCGAATATTAAGCCAAGCCAATGAAACATTAAGCAAAGCACAACATAAATCTAGGCGCCAGATTCGATTTGGTACTGGGTTTTTAGCAGTGGCAATGACTGCGGTAATAGGGGCAGGTTGGTATGCCCAAAAACTAATAACAGATGGAAAAACAGCAACTGTTCTGGAACGGCAAGGGAATAGCGCTTTACAACTGTTTGATAATGCCTCCCAAATAGATGGGTTACTTTTAGCAATGAACGCTGGACAAGATTTACAAAAGCTTGTTGGGAAAAATACCCCCATCGAAAACTATCCAGTTACTAGCCCTATTGTCGCTTTAAATCGCATTTTAAATCATATTTCGGAACGCAATCAACTCAAA
>NZ_AP018290.1:0-729460 GCF_002368415.1 Calothrix sp. NIES-4105 | reverse complement strand
ACCCTGACTGGGCATACATCTCCTGTCAACAACGCCAATTTTAGCCCAGATGGCAAGACCATCGTCACCGCTTCATGGGACAAAACCGCTAAGGTATGGGACACGAATGGCAAGTTGCTCACCACCCTGACTGGGCATACAGATACTGTCTACAACGCCAATTTTAGCCCAGACGGCAAGACCATCGTCACCGCCTCAGATGACAATACCGCCAAGGTCTGGCAATGGAGACGGTTAGGAGAACTGTTAAATAGTGGTTGTGAGTGGTTAAATAATTATTTGATTATTAACCCTACTGAACTGCAAAAATTAGAAGTATGTCAAACACCATCAAAATTAAAAGCAGCGGCGCCGTTTTTGGTGCAAGTCGGAGAAAAGGAAGCGAAAGCTGGTAATGTTGAAAAGGCAATCGCTACTTTTAAGACGGCTTTAACGTGGAACTCGGAATTAAAGTTTAACCCCCAGAAAAAAGCGGAAGAGTTTGAGAATAAAGGTAAAGCAGAACTTTTAGTTAGTAACGCAAGTAATCTTGTTAGCGAAAAGAAAATAAAGGATGCGATAGCGGCTTATAACTCCGCACAAAAACTCGACCCGCAAGTGCAAATTGATGCCTACACTTGGAGTAAGCTTTGTTATCAAGGTAGCCTAAATGAATCAGCTAAAGAAGTAATGTTCGCCTGTGAAAAAGCCGTTAACCTTGCTCCAAAGGATGGTAATATTCGCTCTAGTCGGGGGTTAGCAAGGGCACTAACGGGTGATTACGAAGGCGCCATATCCGACTTTGAGGTATACATTGCCCAGGCTAATAATAAACAAGCTAAAGCACAATTGCAAGAGTGGGTAAAAGCACTGCGCGCGGGTCAAAATCCGTTTACCAAGGAAGTGTTGAAGAAGTGGCAATCACAGTAGTTGTGCAAAATTAAAAAAACCCTCTTGTGGAATGGGCATCCTTGCCCGTTCTATACCTTATATCCTGCACCTGGAATTATACATATAATTTTTACCAATTCTACAATTATGCCCATACCCGTAAGCGTGTTAAAACCCGTAGGCTAATAGCTTAAGTTCATTAAAATGAACTAAATTAATCAGTATTATTAGATATGTTTGGGTCAGTAACTTTAAAAAACGGTATAAAGATATCTAAATAATATAGGTTGCCTTTATCACCACATTATCAATTTTAATACTAGTAGTCTGTGTCATAAGTTATGGAAGGTAGGAATATTGGCAACGGATGATGAACGGATGCAACAGATGGTTAATTTTAAATAACTATACTTTGACTATATTTTGTTTGTAACCAATAACTTATCCGTTACATCCGTTGAATCCGTTGCTACTCCCTTCCCGGCATAAGATTACCTATCTTCCCTCCTCCTTTGTGCCCTTTGTGTCCTTTGTGGTTCATTCCAAATTAGTATTCTTTGAGTGGGAAGGGAGTAATCAACCACCCAGAATTAATGACATGAACCAGTAGTTGCGCTCACGTGTAACTACTATACTTACAGCGGATTGCAGGTAAATGAGGTACAATAGGGTCATGTGCATCAACAAAGATAATGAAGGCTTACTCAACCGACTTTCGAGAAAAAATAGTCAAAGCTTATGAGCAAGGCAATACTTCAGTCAGGAAGGTTGCTTATAGATTTGATGTTAGTAAAAGCTTTGTGCAGAAATTGCTTGAGATGAAGAAAACTGAGGGTCACGTAGAGCCGCGAAAACAAGGTGGAGGAATGAAGAGTGAGTTAGACTTTCATCAAATCGAGCTAGTTGAAATGGTAGAAAAATATCCAGATGCAACTTTATCTGAGTATTGTGAATATTGGGGACAAAGTTATGATATGTGGGTCAGCACCAGCGCAATGTGTCGTGCGTTACAAAGACAAAATTTAACCCAAAAAAAAAGACGCTACGCAGTAGCCAAGGCGCCACGGAAAGAGTTCAAAAGCTAAGACTTGAATTTTGGGAACAAGTCAAGGCTATAGACCCAGAAAACCTAGTTTTCCTTGATGAAATGGGTGTTTTACTTGGCTTAACACGAACTCATGCTCGAAGCCCTTATGGACAAAGAGTGTATGATTTAACACCATTTTATCGAGGCGCCAAAGTAACTGTTGTTGGGGCATTAAGTATAGAGAAAGTGTTAGCTGTTATGACTATGAACGGCTCAATGGATGGTAATGCATTTGAGGTATTTATAGAAAAATGTTTACTCCCCAAATTGTGGCCAGGTGCCGTAGTTGTAATGGATAATGTAGCGTTTCATAAAGTAGCTACGATTGAACCTTTGATTCAATCTGTAGGCGCCAGTGTTCTTTATATGTCACCATATTCTCCTGATTTTAACCCAATTGAACTTTGGTGGTCACAACTTAAATCTTTTTTACGTCAATTCTCTCCAACCACAGCATTCAGGGTTGATACTCTTATTGCCACGGCTTTGGACTTGATTAATCCAAAACATTTAAAAAATTGGTTTATTAATTGTTGTTACTGTACCTTATGAACTCGCAATCCGCTGTATTATTGACGCTACATAAAAGTTTATTTTTTAGCCCCGCTTATATATTATTAGTATTAGCCAAAAGTCGAAGCTAACTCAAATTTCTCATCGTCGAACTCCAATCAGGTCGTGCTTAGATATAAGTGTATGGTGCGTGAAAGCAGTTTAATTTTTCGTTACCTTGATTGATTGTAATGGCTTTCACACACCCTACGTAATTTATATATATGGTGAATTAATTATGACAGAAAATTATGAGTATAAAGTCGGAGGTAGTCTAGGGGAAAATGCTCCTAGTTATGTTGTTAGACAAGCAGATTCTGACCTATACTACGCATTAAAAGCGGGAGAATTCTGTTATATTTTTAACTCTCGACAGATGGGTAAAACTAGTTTGATAGTTCGGACGATGAATAAACTACAAGCTCTTGGGTATACTTGTACTTCCCTTGATTTTTCTGCACAAGGTAGTCGAGATATTAAGTCAGAAAAGTGGTATGCGGGGATAGTTTATAAGCTTGTAACTAATTTTAACATTGGTAATCCGTCGGAATTTCTACTTAATTGGTGGCGCCAGAGAGATGACATTCCTCCAGTGCAGCGTTTAGATGAATTTATAGAAACTGTATTGTTAGCATCTATCCAAAGTAAGATTGTTGTATTTATTGATGAAATTGATAGTATTTTGAGTTTAGACTTTGCTAGAGATGATTTTTTTGCTTTAATTAGAAGTTGTTATGAAAAACGTAACTTTAATCCAGAGTATAGGCGCCTAACTTTTGCTTTAGTAGGAGTAGCTACCCCTAGTGATTTAATAGCAGATAGAAGACGAACACCGTTTAATATAGGTAAAGCAATTCAAATATGAAAGTCTAGCTGGCGCCATCCCTATTTTGATTGCTTGCGGGCGCCTAGACTTTGTTTCCTTAGAGGTTGGTTAAAAAGTCTAAAAATATACATGAAACCCCTCTCCAAACCTCTCTGTTGGGGGATTTTAATAGATATAGTGATGTTCAACCTACCAAAACTTATGACAAATTTATATATTTCTCGAAGGAACTCGAAGTAATTCGTAGGGAAGTAAAATATAACTCAAATATCTTCGGGTCTATCTCCTATAGCAAGGGTGTTTGATGAAACTATCGAGTTCAGAGCGCAAACACCAATATGTTTAACAATATAAACAAAACCAGAAAATTCTTCGCACTTCTTATTCCTGTAATAGCATTAAATCCTTTAGCAGCTTGCCGTGACAATAAAATAGGTAAGAGTATTTCCCCTAATAATGGAGCTATTGTAACAGAAACAAACTTAGCTAATTATACCAGACCTAAAGTTAATAAAGTAGTCAAACCTGCTGTAAATCGAGAAATTATTGACTGTGAAAAACTAACTCCAAATACTCATCCTTCTCCATCCATCGATGATGGTATATATGTAAAAAAACCTTTTGAGCATATAGAGGATGGTATATTTCTACCCAATACAGGGGAACATATAAAAGACGATGGTATATACACTATAATCCCTCATAATCCCTCTTCGTGTACTAACAAAAAATTGTCATAGCATAAACGCTGGATGAATTAGCGTTTAGACAGGTATTTCTCTATACTTGAGGTAATTTAGTAATAATTTAACTGAGTGTTTAAGCATATCTGCTGACGAGCGAATAATACAATGTTTTTTCTCCTCCGGAGACACTACGTGAACGATGCAAACGCGCTCCTATAATGACGTAAACCTGTATTTTACCGTTCTATTATGGTCATATACGTTTTGCTTATTATGTTAAAATTATTACTAAAATCTAGAGATAAATTACTTTTAAACTCTTGCCACACTCGTTTTAATAGCCAAGAGACTAAAATAGTTGTTACTAGCATTAAAGCTATCCTTAATCCCATCTGAATATTTATTTGTAAAATCCCGAACGCAAATTTTTACCGTTCGGAGAATGAAAACAAGATGCTATCTAGAATGAAGTCAATTTATATACCAATCATAAAAGTAAAAATTCGATTTTTCTCAATAAACACTTAATAATTAATTATAAGGTAAATAAAACTACAATCTACTATCAGTAATAGCTTTGATGGCGCCGACACCCCTATGCAAGAGTTAAGCCATATATGGAGGCAAGGTGGCATATTTATTTCAGCTTACCTCACTACACAAATTTTAATCTGTGTAGTAAAGGAATACTAGAAATTCGGTACAATAATCTCTCGACTCTGCCCTGCATAGTGTCGATAGATAATTTCTGGTGAATTACCTACCAATTTCGCTACGTCCTTAACATCCATCCCATTTCTAAGCGCCATCGTAATAAACGTGTGCCTAGTGTGGTAAAGTTTCTTGTACTCAATACCATCTAACTCTTCAATAACTGCTGTCCAGCCCCTTGTATTTAGGTTACGTGTATCTATCCAAGTTCCCTCGCGTGAAGGAAATACTTTTGCATCACTACAGGCGCCACTTGGTTTAATCGATTTCAACAATGCAGCTAATCGCTCATTGACGGGGAAAGACCGTTTTTTCTGAGTTTTCAAACCTTTCTTACAAACCAATCCTGACTCAGAAATTACTACTGCTTGCTCAAACCGAAGAGAACGAAAGTCATTGCTTATATGCTTCCATTGCAAAGCAACAGCTTCGGATGGTCGGCAACCTGTAATAAATAAAAACTCAATGAAGGGAGCATAGTATTTGTAGCGCACACTGTTTTGAAATCCTGTAATAATGCGGTCGCGCTCTTCAATGCTAAAGGGGTTGATATCGTTATCTTCCCTACTACCCTTCGGTAGCTTTATATCGCTAGCCATGTTTTCAAAGGGATTTTCCTTGATTAACTCAGACGAGACAGCCCAATCACAGCAAGCAGATAATTGTGTTAACATTCGTTTCGATGCATCCGGGCTTCTATTTGCGTTTAGCCAATTGCGGATTACTACTGCTTTATCTAACGTATTAACCGGAAGATGTATGTTAATACAGCGCGCGACTTTTTTATAATCTTTAGCCAAAGTACTTGGGGATAAACCTGGGCGCCTAAACTCGGTGTAGCTTTCCCATAAATCAACTAACGATGGCGCCACTTCTTCTACAACTGGTGTAATTGATGGTGTAACAGACGCCACCAAAGCTTCTGGCTTATATTTCGTTAAAGTTGGGTCAAAATTGCCAGATAAAATATCTAGCTCAATTAGTTTAGCTTTTGCCATCGCGACTTTGCGGTTGGCAACAGAATCTATAAATCCAGTAGACAGATAATACCGTTTGCCGCAGACGCGAAACACAAGTTGCAACCGTTCGTTCGAGCTTTTAACCTGGACGGTTCCTTTGGGCGATTTAGACTCAGAGGTTTGAGAAGTCATTACGGAACTCCTATTAAATGGGTAAATCAGGGCGCCTTGATTTACCCCCAATTTACCCCCAAAATTAGTCTAACTACGTCCAAAAACGGCCAACGTGGGATAAAATTACACCAAACTTACACCATTGGGAATGGCTGAAATGGACTTTTTTGGACACTAAAAAACCCCGGAAACTCTTGTTTCACGGGGCTTTTGGACTTTATGCCAGGAACGAGACTTGAACTCGTGACACGAGGATTTTCAGTGTTCCTGTAACATTGATTTCTCAGTACTTTTGGGCTTCTTGTAAACCAATTACCCCAATATTACCCCAATTCCATCAATTCTGCAACTAGTCCTCCAATTACTCCTCTGCTCACCTTTCAGTTTGAAAAATTTGTATTACATAAATATCTGCAACATTAGTTACTGGTATTAAAGATCAATTTATACCTTTATAGCTTAAAAGTATTGGCATAAGAGCTTAAATTCATAAAAACTGAGTTATTAACTTAGTAATATTAACAACGTAATTATCTAAAATAAAATATTTATACTTAAATAATACAATATGTAGTATTGTTCCTCTGCTCACCTCCATTAGTCCTCTGCTCATCACCAAGAAACAACCAGGTCTTGTTCAAACGAACGCTTATAGCAATCAATCGAATTTAGTATTTTTTGTTGCTGGTAATAACGTAACTATACTTAGGTGCAAGGAAATGCTTATTTGAAGCTATTGCATGAAACACAGGCGCCATTTCTAATTCAACATTTCTACAGCATAATTTACGTATAATCATTAACCACATCTTTAAAAAAGGCGCCTCTTCCTAATAACCTGTAACAATAAAAATATGGCTTATTTATCTTCAAGATTTATTAATTAAGCCTTTTATTTCTATTAGTTTTATCACATAATAAAAGCTGGGCGATAATATAAACCCAGGCTGTGTATCTGTCTAAATTCAATGACTAAAAACCCTTTTGACCAGTTTTCAAAGCAATTCTTGCTCATATTGTCTATCACCATTAGGTGAGGTAAAAATCAGCGAGGAAATACCTGGTGAGCCAAGATTTGTTGATATTTGGTTTATCCCATCAACTCAACCACCTGTGGAGGACTTACCAGATTTGGGTATTTTAACAAGGATTGCTGAAACCCCCTGTTTATTGGAACCGTTTCGTAAGCAACCAACAGAATGGGAAATTCGCAGTTGCTTGGGAAAATTAGTTCACTTAGAAGCAGAACTGCGACGCGAAGCGAGACGAGATGAGGACACGGTATCTGAGGATGAACTGCCACGGTTATGGATTATTTCAACGACTTTTTCCGATGAACTGCTAAGTAAACTGCCTGCTCATAGAGACTCTTCTTGGCCAGAGGGTATTTATTTTGTGGGGGAAGTATTTTTAACTCGAATTGTTGCTATTGACAAATTACAGCGTATTCCCGAAACACTTTGGCCCTTGAATTTTGGGTAAAGGCTTGACTCAGAAGCAAGCTGTTGACGACGTGGTAGCTTTGCCGAAAGGTAATGCCAAGCGTTCTAAAATTTTATCGCTACTTTACACCTGGAAGCTTAACATGGGAATAAGCCCAGAAAATGATAATGAAGATAGAGAAGAATTACTTATGAACTTATCACAAGCTTATTTAGAGTGGGAACAAGAAACCGTAGAGCGCGGTAAGGAGCAGGGGCAGCGTCAAGTTGTAGAAAACTTGCTTGCCTGTCGCTTTGGTTCGCTAGACTCAGAACTTCAAGCAATTATTCCATCCGTCTTGGCACTATCTCCATCAGAATTTACTCCTATGTTAATGCAATTGTCTCGCGAGGAATTAATTACCAGATTCGCTACGCAAAATTAAAAAATACTATTTTTTGTAACAAAAAGGCGCCTATCAATAAACATGAAAGGCGCCGTCGTTATTAGGGTGCATCTACCATATACGTATCCACAGTAGCGGTCGTTGTATCAGGATGATTCAGCGTGCCCTTGATGATATGTATTTTTTAACCGTAATTAACGCGCATTGTGCGCTTTTTAATACCGAAAAGACTTTGTAAGTTGATTCACAATCGATATTTTATTCGGTTTTCCGGAATAAATAGTAGTGTAAACCGAATAACTGCGGTGGGCACCTCGGAATGCGCTCAACAACTTCAACTTAATTATCTTGCCAAAACGTTCTGAGGTGCAGTACCATACTAAACAGCTCCTATCGTCACCACATATTTAAGTGGTTAGGAGGCGATGCATGATTTTATTACTCTCTCTCTTGATTTCGAGAATTTAGATACGAAAGCTTACCGCATATTTGAGCTTGAATCGCGCGCGGAAATATTACACTGGTTCAGCAATAAAAATGTACCACCAGAAGAGAAGGAAGAGTTTATCCAAGCTCTAACGTCTTTTGGAGATAAATGTGGAAATTTTTATTACTATCGCGCTTATTTGTTTGCTGCTGAAGCTTTGGTGTATTTCCCTGAATGCCGTATGGGAGATGAAATTGTTGAGCAAGTATTGAAATGGAGCTATGCTTATTTTCGCACCCTGAAGCAAGACTGGACAATATTTCCTCAACCGTTGGTAGAGGCAGCACGGCAAGTTATTCCTTTAACTGATAAGCAGCGAGTTATCAGCGCCTACACTAAATTAGTTCATAATACCGAAAGTCGCTCTGTTTTAAGAGCTGCTGCAAAACATTTGGCTTTATTAAATCCAGGGAATCCTACGGCTATAGCAGCTTTGGTCTTATTGCTAAAATACTCTCCAAATCAAGATACACTCTTTTACTTAATTCGTGATTTGGAAGAAGTTGGCTCTGGGAATAAAGCGGTAATAACTAGCCTGATTGATTTAATGCAAACGACCCTGAATAAAAATGTCTGTATCCGCACAATTGAGGCTTTAGGGAAAATTGCAAATGGTAATCTAAAAGCGATTGCTGCTTTGATGGAATTCTTAGTTCGTAACCAAGGTGATAATATTTGCATATATGCGGTAGAATCTCTCGCTGCAATAGACCCAGATAATCCTGCTATCATCAAAACCTTACTGAACATTGTTGATAGCCACCGAACTGTCAATACTATTTTGCAAGCATCTGATTTTATCGCGAAGATATCTCCCGGTAATAAAGAAGCCTCTGCTATTTTGTTAGAGAGAATTGCGGTTGCATCCGATAGATGTACTCTGTGGAATATCACTGAATGTTTAGTCAAAATTGACCTAGAGAATCAAGCGGTTCTGCCTGTGCTGCTAAATAAACTGCGAACTGCTCAAACTGAGGAATTTCGCTACTTATTTGCAGTGAGTATTATAAAATTTCAGCCAGACAATACCGAAGCTGTAAATACTTTGTTAGATATACTCGTAAACTCTGATAATGAAGGTTTCAAACATGAAGCAGCTACGGCATTAATTCAAAGTGAACCAGAAAATATGCAGGCGCCTGCCTTCCTCGACCCAATTTATGCGGAGTCTCAAATAGCTTGGAGTCGTTTACAAAAAGCAGAGAGACTAGTACAAATATCAGAATATCGTCAACGAGGAATTGCTTTGCTATTCAAAATTGCTGATTTACTAGGCTATGGATACGACGAGTACAATTATCTTCCAGCTATTAGTATTTTAGAAACAATTGATGTCACTAAGAGACTAGCCATTCAAGCTCTGGAAAAGGTCATCGTGGCAAAGTCAGATACTCAAGAATACGCACTTAGAAAACTTGCTGAACTTGAACCAGAAAATAAGCTTGTGATAGAAAAGGTCAAAGATGTAATTCAAAGCGTTATCCAAGTAGCTCAAAATTGCGAATCAAATGACAGCGAAAAGTTCAAAGATTTGCTTTTAGTAAAACACAACCATTACTTGTTTTGGCAAAAACATATGCATTCCAATCCTAGTATGTGGGAGAGAATACTTCAAAGCCATGACTTAAAGCAATTAGTCGTCGCAATCAAACAATATCTAAGAGAAGAGGTTTGGGAAAAAGAGTTTGAGTTGTATGATATAGCCTACAATCTTATCTGGGAATGTACACAAAATATGACTTACTCAGACTTTTATCAAGCTTGGCACGGTGAACTAATGTATATAAATCAGCATGATACTTGCTCCAATCAGTCCAACCTCAACGGAATACCAGTGCCTTGTTGTGAAAACATAGCCTAAAATACTTTTACAGGCGCCTGCATCGCAGGGTTTAATGAACGCTTCGGTTTATCGTAGTAATCTTTAAACCCATGCGACGGTCTTAATCTATACCATTGCTTATTGTCTCCATCTTCTACTAGTAAAGCGTTTTTCTTTATACGCATCCGACAGTGATTCAAGCTAACATAATTTTCTCGAATGTCAATCACGGCTTTTATACCCTGATTTGTAAGACTGTGCTTTCTTCTAGCAACAAGGAGATAGTAAGTGCCAAATCTGACATACTGTACATCTTCTGAACCATGACGATTACGGAAAGTAATGTTAAACTTCTCGACAGTTTTCCTGTCAAATTCTTTTGGGATGATTTGTTCAGGAACCCAACCTGCTTTCATGTAAAAATATCCGTATCTAAGATATTCGCTTACAATACGTTGCATAAGTGCTGCAACATTTTTTACCTCGGCTTTATAATGCATACTACCCCCTTTTATCTAGTAGTAGTTTAATTATTATAAGAGATAATGCAGGTGCCTGTATCCTTAAATAAGCATTACAAGTACGCTACTGTATTTTTACTCGGTAAATTGTTGGTCAATGTAGCTCATAGAAGGAGTTATGTCCTAAATGCTTCACATATTTTCCTACAAGGTTTTCGAGTGTGTTCGGAAGTCCTATATATATCCAATCATCGATTGAGCCTAGAAAACAAAACCTTTGCGTAGTAAATATCCGTTTCTCCTCATTGAGTAGAGTAAATTTTAACATTGTTGAATAAGTTAGACAATTATTGATTGCTTGCTGCATGATGGTTTCATTTTTAAAATGACAAGGCTTGTATACCTCTGCTAACTTTTCTTCATCTTGGTTGGCTGTATATATAAAAATGGTGTCTTTTCTCACATCTATTCTATAGTAATTTAAGCTGCATAATTCTTTCATGCCTTTCTCAACCGTAGCAACTTCTTCGTCAGTAATTATTTTAGGTTGAACTTTTTGCAAAAATACCTGTCCGTTAGGGTTCTCGTATATCTCATAACCATCTGGTATGGCTTTAACTAAACTTCCCTCACTCTTCATCGAGAAGAAATACTTTGGCTTACCAGTTTTTGTGGCGCCTTGATGCAGGTAATATTTTTGACTTTTTCTATTTATGTACTTTATTGCCATATCTAACTCTTTCAATATTTATGCAATGAATTAATAAAGCTAATTTTACGAGTTATTTGCACGTCTTGCCATAAACGTAGAGCTATCTCCATAATGAAGTTTAATATTGCAATCTAAAATCCATTCATGTGCTGCTGGCGCCGAATAGTTTCTAACATTTCTAGTGTTACATCTGTCCACCAAGCTTCTGTTTGTAATTCCTCAATTAACGGTAACTGTGCGTGTACCATTGGAACAGTGCGCTTTTGTTCCAAGCGTTGCATCAAGTCTCGCACTTGATCACGCAACAGTACATAATTATTATCCTGTTGGGGGGATAAAACTGCAAGTTGCAATTTCAACGCTTGGTCTACTGTATTTGTATTGAATAACCTTTATTCCTTCTGGGGTAAGATTTGGAAACTTATTGACAACAATACTTTGGATAAATTCTAACACTAACTTCTGATTGGTTTCATCGGTAAATTAAATATATTAATATGTCCCATTAACTGTAGTTATTATTACTAATTTTCTTTCTTGCTAAGTATTTAGCGCAAAAAAAGCGGTATTTTACCGAGTGCATTTGTGTGATTAGTCTATTTTTGATACAGCATTATACTGTTTTCCTATTTGGAAGCATATGAGAACAGCAGTTTTAGAATTCTTAAATCTTCATATTTGCTACTACTGGTTAACTTCACATCTAGTACATAATATCTGTTTAATATGGTGCCTATATATATATATGTATGTATATATATATATTACTGAACACACACTCCGTATAAAATTAAATATTAACTTTTTTTATAAATTCCATTAAAACTGCATAAGTTACTTTCGCTTACAACTATTTATAATATTTCATTTATATGCATTTATCTTTTGTTCTCTATCTCAAGACATATATTTCGTCAATTTTGGTTTTTGGTAAGAATTTTTCTTACGTATTGTGCAATAATTCTTTTTAAAACTACCTAAATAGCCAATAATCCATGAAAAACCGTTATTTACGTATTTGCGAGAAGTCAAAAATTTTCTTTTACACTGTAATTAAAAATATACATATGCCCATAGGCATTGCGTTCTCAGTTGGAGAGCAGTGATATCCAGAACCACGGCGTGACGTTAAGAATCTAACGTGACATCAAGGTTACAATAATACACATTAACCATTTCCAGAGGCTTGTTGGCGCCGTTCAAGAGTAGCAGAAATTGTAGAACTTTTTTATTTATTGTCCAACTTTATTGTTCCTCTACACCTAAGTTTTTTTCGAGCAGTAATGTTCTAAAGAAGGCTAATTTGATGATTCAAAATCTTGATGACACCCTCAAAGAATTACTAATTCAAAAACTACCCAACAGCACCCAATATGATATTAAATTTGAACTACCTAATGGAAATTGGGAAGCTACGGTGCAAAACCCAACTGTGAATTTTTTTCTCTATGATATCCGCGAGAACTTGGAATTGCGGAGTAACGAAACATTCCTTCAACGCTATGGAAATACGGGAAAAATAACTAGAGAACCTATCCGCATGGATTTTTCTTATATGATTACCGTCTGGACAAAAGAAGTAGGGGATGAACATTGTCTGTTAGGAGATATATTGAAAACTTTACTGCGCTATCCCCTAATACCGCCAGAGGTACTCAAAGGCGAAATGAGTGATTTATCCCCACCATTGCGCGCGTGGGTATCTCAGCCAGAACGCATACCTAATGGTTGGGAATTTTGGAGCGCTTTGGATGTTCGGCTGAAAGCTGGTTTAAGTTATGTGGTAACGGTTCCTGTTCAACCCTTTACACCAACTGAAGTACCTCTGGTTACAGAGACTACTGTTACAGTGCGAGGAGATAACATATAAAATTGCACTTGAAAACGGGAGCAATGCGATTTGATTAAATAAACTAACAACGTAAAATTTATTAGTTGAATATGCTTATAGCGTTTCCTAATCAAGTCGGATACATATTAAATTATCAAAATCTTGTGGAATGGGCATCCCATCGCGTTATTGTGTACTTCATTTGAATGGAAACCGCTATATACAATCTAATAATTCATTCTTTTATTGCTGCTGCCGTTATATATCAGCAGTGAGATATTTTGATTATTATTCTCAAGATTATGTAACATATGTTTGATGATGCAATTAAAAAAAATAATTATTTTTTAAACAAGAAGGAGGAATTATTAAATATAGTTTTTGTGTCCAAAAAATATGTAACGATTTGTAATAAGTAAAGCTTCATGGGAAGAGATATGTAAGAATAAATACACCTGAAAAATTTATCTGAATTATGGAGAGTTTTTTTGAAAAAAGCATAGATGAAGTTCATCATAGAGCGGCAATTGGAGGCTATGTTACCGATGCAATTAGCAAACAAGGTATTGCGAGTATTGAAGTTCAACTTGTCAAAAACAACCTAGCTTTAAAAACTTTAAAAACTCGTGAAGATGGGTTCTTTTGTTTTATTGACTTGCCTCCTAGCCAGTATACATTGGAGATTTCAATCCCCAAATATCTAGAAAGGCTTTATGTAAAACCCGAACCAACGCCAGTAACTGTGCAAACAGAACCAACAGAAATATTAGACGGTCATGAAATACCAAAAATTGACCTAAAAGCTAATGTGCAATTACATCCGACTCAGCTGGTTGGAAACGTCTTTGATAATAACCAACCTGCTGTCAATGCCCTAGTTTATTTGTTCGGTAGCCAACTCCAAACAGAAACTGATGAGAAAGGTTACTATACTTTCTCAGGTATTGAATCTGGTAAGCAAACCATTCGCGTTGTTTATGTTAATAAAAAAAAGGAGGTACTCACCGATAGACAAGTGGTTTCCCTCACTGCTGGAGAAAAAATTACTCAAAATTTTTATCCGAAAAATCAGAATAACTAGTAAAAAAGTTCTGATACTACTGCCTATTAAGCGTTTCCCGTTACGCCTCGAACAAATTGTGTCAAATCATTCACTAGAAACATCTAAAGTGGAGAATTATGTTTAGCAAGTATCGCGCTCCTGGTGTTTACGTTGAAGAAGTACCCTCGCTGGTGAAAGCCATTGCTGGGGTTAGTACCAGTACACCAGGATTTATTGGACAGATAAAAGGGACTACTGCTAATGCGCCGGTCAAGGTGGATCTTGGCAAAGGTGATGCTATAACAAAAGAATTCACAATACCACAATCACAATTACAATCACGTTACCCGGTAATAGATAAGCCAGATACTTATCATTTCTATGTAGATGGTAATGAACCTAAACCGAAACCTACCCTGAAAGAAGAAAATGGCGTATTCAAAGTCACATTCGATCAGCCTCCACCACAAACGGCAGCTATTACAGGAGATTACCAATACCTAGCAACTGAGAGTGACAGTATAATTGACCAGCCCCTCAATCCTACAGTAGTCAATTTGCCTATTGGTAAGGGTGATGGTAAGAACACTAAATTTCAGTTCAGAGAGGGGGATCGTCCTATATTTGATACTTTGAAAATCCACGTAAATGGTCAAGAAGTTGCCAAAGAAAAATTTGACCCTCCTGTGCCAGTTGATGGTCAAAGACGCAGCTATCAAGTGACATTTAAAGATGCTAAAGACGTTCCAGATAAAGCTATTATCACGGCAGATTACGAGCGCCAATTTGAACCTGTGGTGGGTGAGGTTAAGCTATGTACTAATTTTACTGAGTTCAAAAAATATTTTGGTGACTTTTCTAACAATGAAGGACAACGTACATTAGCTCACGCAGTTTATGGATTTTTTAGTAATGGTGGTAGCCGTTGTTTTGTAGTACTGATTAAAGATGACAATGGAAAAGATGACAATGAACTGGACAAGGCGTTAGAGGAGTTTGAAAGAGTTGATGAAATTGCGATAGTAGCAATGCCGGGAGCTATAGATGATGGAATTCGTGACAAATTGGTGGCGCATTGTCGCAAGACGGGCGACCGCTTCGCAATTTTCGACGGTCCTCAAACAGCTAAAAATCTGATAACTTTAACCCAAATCGCTGCTGAGACATCAACATCAGATGTCAGCGTTGATGATAAAAAAGGTAAAATGCCACAAAGGACTGACCTTGCTGCCTGGTATTTTCCCTGGATTAAGGTTTTTGACCCCGTAACCAAATTTCAAAACCGTGATGGTGATGGTTTGTTGGCTGTACCTCCTAGCGGACATATAGCGGGAGTTTATGCTCGCGTAGATAACGACCGTGGTGTGTTTAAAGCGCCAGCCAATGAAGCCATTGTTGGTGCGATAGATGTTACTCAAGCACTTAGTAAAGCAGAGCAAGAAGGGTTAAACCCAATCGGAGTAAATTGCATCCGCGTGTTAAATAAAAATATTTTAATATGGGGAGCGCGCACGATTGGTGGAGACGACAACCAAGATTTGAAGTATATTAACGTCCGTCGCACCTTGCTTTATTTACGCGAATCTATTGACGAAGGTACTCAATGGGCTGTTTTTGAGCCAAATACTCCTAATTTATGGAAGAAAATTACTCGCAACGTTTCAGATTTCCTTACTAACGTTTGGCGTTCCGGAGCGCTGTTTGGTAACACTCCTACTGAAGCATTTTATGTTAAATGCGACTCTGAAACTAATCCTCCAGAACTGCGGGAAGTTGGACAGGTGGTAACAGAAGTTGGCGTGGCAATTGTCCGTCCAGCGGAATTTGTTATTTTCCGCATTAGTCAGTTTACCAGTCAACCTAATCAATAGTTGCATTTTGAAGTCTCTTGCTAACGCTTGCTAAAAATGGAAGCAACCAATGCCAAAGGTATATAAAACTCCGGGAGTATATAGGGAAGATATATTTCTGCAACCAGAAACCCAATTGCCTACTGGCGTTCCTGGATTTGTTGGATTTGCAGAAGCCATTACTGCGCTGTCAACTTTACCTGAAGGTATTCAATTACCTCATTACCTACAGTACGAACCAACTAAAAAGCTCCTTGTTTTTGCTGATGTGATGTCACAACAAACTAGGGATCAGTTGCTTGCTCTATCATCTGAACCGATGTTTAAAAAAGCTATACAGGCTCTTTTTAACAGCGCTCAAGCAGTTGTACAACTTGACCGCAAGCAGGACTTTGCTGGGCAGTTGCAAAGTTTTTCTTCGTCTAAAAGTTATTTAGAAGAAGCGGTGAACGGTTTTTTTGAAAATGGTGGCACTCGTTGTTATGTTGCCCGCGCAGTTCCAGATGCCTTAAGTGAAAAAGCGGCATCCGCACTTATTGCTGCTCTCGATGCCCTAGCTCCTATCCAAGACCTAGACTTGGTTGCAGTTCCAGATGCTATGACTTTGCAAGACAAGAATGCGATGCAAGACAAAGATGCGATTATTCGGGTGCAAAAAGCAGTATTGCAACACTGCTCAAACTTAGGCGGGCGCCTTGCAATTTTGGATGGGTTTAGCGATATAGAGAAGGTGAAAGGGCAACAAGAGGAACTAACTACAAATCAAGTGGACTCTCTGAATGGGACACTCTACTTTCCTTGGCTAAAAAATACTGAAAAAAATCTTATACCTCCATGCGGACATGTTGCAGGGATATTTGCCCGTAGCGATACAGCAAGGGGAGTATTTAAAGCTCCAGCTAACGAGGAAATATTTGATGTCTTGGATTTAGAGATTCCAATTGATAATACCGTACAAAGTAAGTTAAATCCTCTTGGTATAAATTGTCTGCGAGCATTTCCTGGTAGAGGTATTCGTATCTGGGGTGCAAGGACACTTTCTAATGATATTAACTGGCGGTATATTAACGTCCGTCGGTTGTTTCTAACTCTCGGACGTTGGATAGAACAAAATATGTACTGGGCAACTTTTGAGCCAAATTCAGAGTTTCTATGGGTGCGGATTCAACGCGAACTCAGTACATACTTAGAACAATTATGGCGTGCTGGCGCCTTGCAAGGACAAGCTGCTTCAGAAGCATTTTACGTCAAATGCGATGGTGAAACGAATCCGTCAGAGAGTCGGGAAACAGGAGAAATAGTCACTGAAATAGGGCTAGCACCAAACAGCACAGCAGAATTCATTATTGTTCGTATCATTCACCGCGCGGGTGTAATTGAAATTCAATAATCTTACTTATCAAACTCAAACCCAAGGAAAATTGTTATGGCTGGACAATATCGTGACCCATTTCGCGGCTTTAATTTTCGAGTTGAAATTGATGGTATATCTGAAGCAGGTTTCCAAGAATGTACAGGATTGGATGCGACTACCGACCCAGTAGAATATCGTGAAGGTACATTTCCAAACCATGTGCGTCATTTAACAGGATTAAATAAATACTCCCCAATTAGTTTAAAACGAGGTATTACCGACTCTGACAAGCTTTGGAAATGGCGCCAGACTGTAATTGATGGTAAAACTGAGCGCAAAAACGTGTCAATAATCTTAATGGATGAAAAACAGGAAGAGAAAGTGCGCTGGAACCTACGCGAAGCATGGCCTTCAAAATGGACGGGTCCTTCTTTTAATGCAACTAGTAATGAAGTGGCTGTTGAAACATTAGAAATTGTCTACGACGAAATGGTGAAATAATTTTAGATTTGTCTTCGACAATGAATAGATTTTGGATTGTAATATTAAGAATCCAAAATCGTAAATCCATTCATGTCCCTATATCGGTAAAATCCAAAATAAACTGACCTATTCCCTATTTTTTATTCCCTCATGCTACAAACAGAATTTGTTTTTACTTTACCAATGGGGTATGTTGATGCCGATGGCAATTTGCATCGAGAAGGTGTGATGCGTTTAGCAACAGCCTTGGATGAAATCGCTCCGCTTAAAGACGCGCGCGTGCGTAGCAACCAAGCTTATTTATTAATGATTTTGCTCTCGCGTGTTATTACTAGGCTTGGCAGCTTGGAATATATTACCCCTAAAGTTATTGAGGAATTGTTTGCAGGAGATTTAGCTTATTTGCAAGACTTATATTGTCGTGTTAATCAACATGGACATGACCGAGTGCGTACTCAGTGTCCCTACTGTGAAAAAGAGTTTGATGTAGAACTTAGTAGCGTGGGGGAATAATTGGCTACCCCTTGGAACGGCTGTATAAAGAGGTAGCCTACATTGCTTATCATTTTCACTGGCCGCACGAACATATTTTAGCGTTGGAGCATACAGAACGCTTGCGCTGGGTTGCAGAAATTGCGGAGATAAATCAACGCTTTAACGAACAAGTTTAGAGTAAGCCAAAAAATGAATGATCCTGTTGTGTCATGCTGAGGAACGAAGCATCTTAAAGCGCAAGGTAAACGTATTTTTCCCACAAAAAAGCATCTGGGCGAGATTCTTCACTCCGTTCAGAATGACATTAGGCACTTTTTTTCGTGGAGTTCTCTTAATTAAAAGGAGTAAGATATTTATGCCTTCTATAGGCGTTAATGCTGGTTTTGCGGCTGGTACTGGTGCTATTGGCGCCTCTCTAGACCCTTTCCAAGCTTTTAATTTCTTAATTGAAATTGAAGGAATTATGGTGGGAGGTTTTAGTGAATGCAGTGGACTTTCTGTGGAAACGGAATATTATGATTATCGGGAGGGAGGTGTAAATGAATATGTACATCGTCTAATCGGTCCAACTAAATACGAACCAATTATTTTGAAACATGGACTAACTTTTATTGATGGTTTATGGAGTTGGCATCAAGAGGTAATTGAGGGAATTGAGAAAGGTAGCTTTAAGCGTCGAAATGGTACAATTTACTTGTTAAACCAGCAAAAAATTCCCATGAAATGGTGGAATTTCAAAGAAGCATATCCCTACAAGTGGAGTGGTCCAGAACTTCTTGCAGATTCTAGCAATATTGCTTTTGAAAGTGTGGAACTTACTCACCGAGGATTGAGCTAGTGCAACAAGGCAAAAGTAAAAAGCTAAAAGGAAAAAGAAAGAAAATCTTATTTCACGAGCTTTGTGCCCTTTTTCCAACTGAATAGTTATTTTAGCCACACTGCGCTAGTTAAGAATAAATAAGAATAAATTTATTATATGGAAGAATCATCGCCAAAAAATGCCGTAACGCGCGGGTTACTTCAGCGTTTTGAGCGTCGTCGCACCGGACGATGTGGAATAATTAATATGCGTCCGTTAGACTCTCACTTGGCGCCTGTACCTACGTGGATAGTACAGCGTTCTGCATTGCTTGAACAATTACAAAAACGTTATAGCAGTCAAGAAAATACTAACGTACAAGAAAGCGAATTAGTATTAGCGGCGCCTGCAAAACCAGTACCAAAGCAAAATTCGTCCCTCTCTATCTCAGGAAAAAGACCTGCGTTTGCTTCGGCAGTTGTGCCAACAACTACTTCGGATACTTCTGTTTTAGTGCAACGCAAGGCTGTTCCCATTGTTGAAAAAAAAAGTAATGATAACTCCAATCATACTAAAACAGTTCCTTTATCAACTAAGCCATCGAAGCAGCTTCCATTTCAGCAAATAACATCTACACAAAATCAATCTCAGGCGCCGACACCGGAGTTAATTGTTAGCAATGATATTAAACATAATTCAGGTTTCAATCAGACAAATTTATTCAAGACAAATCAACCTCAACCTCAAATATCAACAGAAAATCCATCTATAGAAAACCCACCTGTAACAAATAATTTATCTGATGATAAGAACAATACAGCTGTAGCTTCAGAGATTCAAAGCATATCTCAAGGTACGGGTTCACCCGAACAGTTACTTATTTTACCCAAGCTCAGTCCAGAGAATAAAAGTAACATAAATATTAGTAGTTCCCCTGCTCAGATTCTGACTTTTCACGGCATTTTAAAAACCTCTCCCCCAACCCCTCTCCTACAAGGAGAGGGGGGCAATTATACTCCCTCTTCCCTCGTAGGGAACTCTGTTGGGGGGTTAGGTTCTACGTTCATTTTTCCACATAACGTGAAAAGTCAGGCTCAGATTGAACAGCCTTCTAGTTCAAATCAATTATCGCAACAATCACCAGAGTTAATTCTACCAAAAAGTGTTAGCAATGATATTCAAGATAATTCAGGTCTCAATCAGATAAATTTATTCAAGACAAATCAACCCCAACCTCAAATATCGATAGAAAATCCATCTATAGAAAACTCACCTGTAACAAATAATTTATATGATAATAAGAACAATACAGTTGTAGCTCCAGAGATTCAAAGCATATCTCAAAGCACGAATTCGCGCGAACAGTTACTTATTTTACCCAAGCTAATTCAACAAAACAAAAGTACTATAAATCTTAGTAGTTACCCTGCTCAGATTCAACAGCCTTCTAGTTCAAATCAATTATCGCAACAATCACCAAAGCTAATTCTACCAAAAAGTGTTAGTAATGATATTAAACATAATTCGGTTATCAATCAGACAAACTTATTCAAGACAAATCAACCTCAACCTCAAATATCAACAAAAAATCCATCTAGAGAAAACTCACCTTTAACAAATAATTTATCTGATAATCAGAACGATAAAGTTGTAGCTCCAGAGATTCAAAGCATATCTCAAGGTTCGCTATCACCCGAACAATTACTTATTTTACCCAAGCTAAGTCCAGAGAATAAAAGTACTATAAATCTTAGTAGTTCCCCTGCTCAGATTCAACAGCCTTCTAGTTCAAATCAATTATCGCAACAATCACCAAAGCTAATTCTACCAAGAAGTGTTAGCAATGATATTAAATATAATTCAGCCCTGAATCAGACAAACTTATTCAATACAAATCAACCTCAACCTCAAATATCAACAGAAAATCCATCTAGAGAAAACTCACCTGTAACAAATAATTTATCTGATGATAAGAACGATACAGTTGTAGCTCCAGAGATTCAAAGCATATCTCAAAGCACGAATTCGCGCGAACAATTACTTATTTTGCCAAAAATTAGCGAGTCGAGTAGTAATAATATAACTCAACTAAAGAGCGCAAATGCACCCAGTAATATCACAAAAGAACAATCTCCTATAGCTTTTGAAGTTCCTCATACATCCAAGAAATTTCTACAGCTTAAACAAGATTTTATTTTGACCAAACCCGTTAGTAAGAAAGTTGAGGAAAATTCAGCCAGTAATGGAGAAAATTTTAGTTATGTTAACTTAAATGTCAACCGCGCGGTTATGGCAAAAGAAATTCCTGTAGCAGCAAATTCTTTGCACCAGCAAAATATAATTTGGCGAAAGAGTTTTACGACTGTCCATAATGTAGCTAATAACACTAGTAATTCTAATTTTCCAATAGCCATTAATCCTGTCAGTGCTGATGGGTATATTGTCCGTAAGGAAACTCAATCTAATTCTAACTCTAATAGAACTCTCGATACAGTAAACACTATAGCTGCTGAAAATACTCAGCAAAAACAAACACAAACATTAGGAGCAGTAAGGGAAGTAAATGTGACGCAATTAGCCGAACATGTCAGCCGCATTCTTTATCGTCAGTTAAGTATTGAACGCGAACGTCGGGGGATAAACTTATGGTATTAGGAGGTGCATCTAAAAGCGTAGCCAAGTTGGAGATTCAACCCTTAAATCCCGAAACTATGGCGCCAGTTGGAGGACCAATTAAAGTCTCTTTTAATCCCAATTCCTATACGGTTACAAAAGAAGTGGTATGGGATACACCAACAAGCACGATAGCACAAAACACCAAATCACAAGACTTGCTAAATGCACCGATATTAAGATTTGGAGGCGGTTGTAGCCGAATACTTACTATCAATGAACTTTTATTTGACGCAACCGAACCGATAGATGGCGCCAAAGTTAATGATGTCCGAGAAAAAACTAATGAAATAGTAGCACTTACCCGTATTGACCGAAGTTTGGAACAGCCTCCAGCTTGTCGAGTTAGTTGGGGTACTGCTCCTAGTGGTTCTGACTTCCCTTTTGAGGGAGTAATTACAAGCCTGACACAAAATTTTACGCTGTTTAAAAGAAATGGTATTCCAGTTAGAGCTACTTTGAGTGTTACCTTTAAGGAATATATAAAGCCTTTAGATGACCAACGCAAAACTGACCCAGAACTAACGACTCACATTGTTAAACGCGGTGACACTATTAGTAGTATTGCTGAAAAATATTATAAAAATCCAAAACTTTGGCGGTTAATTGCAGAAGCTAATAATATTGACAACCCGCGTTACTTGGAAATTGGCACAAGTTTAAATGTTCCGGAGGCTGATTAAAGATTATGTCCATACCTACTAACAAACAATTACTACCGCGTTTTGATATTTTAATTAATGGCTCGCCGCTACCTCGGAGCGCTGAACTACAGTTAATTAGCGTTGTGGTAGATGAGGATGTAAATCTACCCAATATGTTTACATTAGAATTTGGTGGATTGAACGACAAGCCGCCTCGAGTTGATATTGAATTAATTGACGATAATAGTTTATTTGCTATTGGTAACGCTGTTGAAGTAAAATTAGGTTATCGCAATTACAAATTAGAAACTCTGATTAAAGGAGAAATCACAGCATTAGAACCAGAGTTTCATTTTAATTTACCTCCTAGTTTCAGGGTACGAGGTTATGACCGTAGTCATCGTCTTCAACGCGGACGTAAAACTCGTTCATTTATTAATCAAAAAGATAGTAATATTGTCGCGCGTATTGCTTCTGAGGCTCAATTAACTCCTAAAACCGAAGATAGCAAAGTAGTTCACGATTACGTACTACAAGCTAATCAAACTGATATGGAATTTTTAAGAGCGCGCGCTCGCCAAATTCAGTATGAAGTGGGAGTGGAAGATAAAACTTTATTTTTCCGACCTGTGCAAAATGCTAAAAGCGAAATTTTAACCTTAACTTTTAAAGACGATTTGTTAGAATTCTATCCTCGTCTTAGCGCTTCCGGTCAGGTCGGCAACATAACGGTTCAAGGTTGGAATCCTAAACAAAAAGCTAAAATAACCGCCAAATCCCAGACTGGTGATGAAGTTTCGCAAATGGGGGGAAAGAAAAGCGCTACTGCTGCAAGTAAAACTGCTTTTGGAAATGCTAGTGGAGTTTGGACTTATCACCCTGTTATGAACCAAGGAGAAGCTGACCAATTAGCTAAAGCAAATTTAAATCAGGGAGTACTTATGTACATTACTGGTGAAGGAGTTTGTCACGGACGTACAGACTTGCGAGCAGGTAAAGTTATCAAAATTGAAGGCGAAAATATGAGTAAACGATTTACTGGGCAGTACTATGTTACCGCTACTAGTCACCGTCTTAATGCTAAAAGTACTTATGGAACTCCTAGCGGTTATTTTACCCATTTTACCTTTAATAGAAATGCACTATAGCAATACCAGGTAGGTGCGGCAAAAGCCACCTTACAGATTAGCCTAATACCACGTAGGTGCGGCAAAAGCCACCTTACAGATTACAATTCATAAGGAGTTTAAATAATGATGAATTTTGCAGAATTAATAATTGATAATCAACTAAGCTCAGGAGTTGATAATCGTGTTTTTGGTGTAGTAATAGGAATTGTTACTAATAATCGAGATACTGAGAAAATGGGAAGAGTAAAAGTAAAATTTCCTTGGCTCAGTGATAGCGATGAGAGTCATTGGGCGCGCATCGCTACACCAATGGCTGGTAAAGAAAGAGGTATTTATTTCCTACCAGAAGTAGATGATGAGGTTTTAGTTATGTTTGAACATGGTGATGTGCGTTTTCCTTATATTATTGGCGCCCTTTGGAATGGTAAAGATTCACCTCCTGAAACTAATAATGACGGTAAAAATAATATTCGTTTAATCAAATCTCGCAGCGGTCATACTATTCGTTTAAATGATGAAAATGGTAAAGAGACAATTGAAATCATTGACAAAAGCAATAATAATTTCCTAAAAATTGACACCGCCAAAAATTCTATTACTATCACAGCAGCTAAGGATATTAAATTATCCGCTCCTAAAGGAAGTATTGAGCTTGACGCAAAAACTATTGATATTAAATCAGGTCAGGATACTACAATTAAAGCAGGAACAGGTATGGATATTAACGCTAAATTAACTATGAATATTAAAGGTCAATTTGTAAATATTAATTAGCCCTCTAAGCATAACTAAAAACTTTTGATTCCGTAGTAGGGTGGGCACTGCCCACCTTACTAGCCCTCTAAGCATAACTAAAAACTTTTGATTCCGTAGGTGCGGCAAAAGCCACCTTACCCTCCCTTAAAATCTATTCATGTGCCGAGCAAAATAATTATGGGACAACCAGCAGCAAAATTAGGCGATACAATCTTTGCCGTGGATACACACTTAGTAACTGTTCCACCACTTCAAATACCAACCCCACTTCCTCATATATTTAGGGGTACTATTAACGGCAATCTTAGCCGTAATGTTAGAATCATGGGAAAGCCCGCTGCAACGGTAGGTAGTACGGCTTTGAATATGCCTCCACATATTCCTACTCCACCTGGTATTAGTTTTATAAAGCCACCTAGTAATAAAGGCTCAGTCTTTGTCGGTAGCAGTACTGTGAGAATAAACGGTAAGATGGCAGCACGTATGTTAGATGTGGCTATGACTTGTAATGACCCTGTAGATTTACTTGTAGGAAAGGTGCTTGTATTACAGCCCTGTACAGTATTTATTGGATAAATATTGGATAAATATATGACTAAAAGTTTTCTAGGGGTTGGTGTCGGTTTTCCAATAACCTTAACTGAAGGTAATATCGCTCGTGCTGAGTACGAAGAAAGCGTTCGCCAGTCGATTTGGATTATTATTGGAACCGCAAAAGGCGAACGGGTAATGCGTCCAGATTTTGGTTGCGGTATTCACGATTTGGTATTTGAAGTTAATACACCTTCTACGGTTGGAAAAATTGCTCAAACTATACAATCCGCTTTATTACAGTTTGAACCGCGCATTGATGTGTTGGATGTTCAAGTTGCAACAGCTTCTGATATTGATGGCGATAAACTGCTGATTAATATTGATTATCAAGTGCGCGCGACTAATAATGTTTTTAACTTAGTTTATCCGTTCTATTTACAAAGGAGCGTGGTGTAATGGCTAACAAACCACCGCCAATTGATACGCGCGCTGCAAGAGATATTGTTAAACAATTGCAATTCTTTTTAAAAGAATATGCACCTGATTGGCAAGAATTTGAACTTGACCCCATAAGGGGGGAAACTTATCCTCAACGTATCAGTGCTGCGTTGATAGGGGTGTTTGCTCGTTATGCTGAAATTATTATTCAACGGTTGAACGAAGTTCCCTATAAAAATTTTCTGGCTTTTTTGAATCTTCTCGGTGCTTCACAACTACCACCCCAATCCGCTAGAGTACCATTAACATTTTGGCTTTCCTCTGGTAGTACAGTTGATAGTATTGTGAGTGCTGGTACTCAAGTAGCTGCTTTGCCATTGGATGGGGAAACAGAGCCAGTTATTTTTGAAACAGAAAGGGATTTAGTGGTAACATCTGCAAAATTGGAGTCGGTTTTTGTTTGCAATCCGGAATCTGACACTTATGGTGATTATAGTAAATTAACTGAACCTGATTTGCCTGTACCAAATTCTATCGTAGGAGACAAGGGAATTTTTCAAGGCATCCCAATAGAACATATTTTCTATTTAGGTGATAATTTGCTACTGAGTTTACCCCAGATAAAAAACTTAAAACTGACATTTAATCTAGCATCATCTTCTATACTTGAAGATTCTCGTCAATTAGAATGGCAATTTTGGGATGGAAGTAACTGGCAAAAATATGAAGATGCTGCTATTAATGATCAAACTCAAAGTTTAAGAGTTTCGGGGTCAATTACTTTGAGTGGGATTAATTCTTTTATTCCTACTAGCCAAAATCGTTATTTGTTGCGCTGCTGCTTAAAAACTCCTATCACAAAATCTTCACAGCCTCAAAATAATTCACAGTCTCAAAATAAGATGGTGAGGTCTAATCAACTTCCCCAAATCAACCAAATTCAAATGACGGTTACATTGGAACGTCTTCTTAGTGCTGGTTTACCTCCAGAAAGCGTACTTGTAAATTCAGCAGCTATTGAGTTTAATCAAGATTTTTTTCCTTTTGGAGAACAACCGCAATTGAATGATGCTTTTTATTTAGCTAACAGCGAAGCATTTTCTAAAGATAGCCTTGGTATTCCTGATACAGCACCTGATACAGCAGGCGCCTCTATTAAATTAGACATTATGATTGCTAACTCACATGGCAAAGCAGCAAACAGTGTACGTCCTTCTGATAACCTGCAATTAGCTTGGGAATGCTGGAATGGAACTAATTGGCAACGTTTGGGAATTAGCACTGCTCCTTCTTGGTTAAGTTTAATAGAAGTAGACCCTCCCCCACCAGTTCAGGGAAATTCGCTAGTAGTACAAGGAACTATTCGTCAGGGAGCAAGTTTGACGGTAAAACTAGAACCGAATAACAACCAACAAGAAGTTGTATATGAGCAAATATTTATTAATGAGCAGTCGCGTTTCTCTGTGGAAGCATCTTCTTTACAACAAGGTATAAATATTATTAAATATATTGCTGGTTATCGAGGGGAAACAACCACTACATGGACGGTAATTTTTTCTGGTCGTGAAGAGCAAATAATTTTGGTCGTTTCTGCCCCTGAACTATCTTTTGATAATATAACTAGTAGCCCTCAAACTTCTTTAATAGTTGATGCTACAAATGATAGCGATAGGGCTGCAATACAAAGTATACGTATTACAAATGGTCGGTTAGTAAATCATCAATCGATTACGGAAAACAGAGGAGCTTCTATAATTGTACCATTAGCTGAAGGTCGTAATGATTTGCTGATTGAGGGTTTAGGAGCTAGCAATACACTTAATTCAGCAACAACTAGCCATACACCTCCTAATTCAGCAACAACTTTTACTATTTGTCGAGAAGCTAATAGAGAACCAGAACCACAACCCGATAGCCAAGGTTTTGCAGATGGAACCTATGGGCTTTGTCAAAGTGGAACTGTCACTTTAAAATTACCTGATAAAGTAGGAAAGATAACATTAAGCGGACAGGAAAATTACTGGTTGCGACTGCGATTAATTGCTGGTGATTATGGTAAAGCAGCTAATTATAGATTTTTAAATAATTTACTTCCTAGTGCATTTTATAGTTTATTTATAGATACTTTTAGACCACCAATTATATCGCAAATTAAAATTGGTTATAGTCAGGAGTTAACAAAAACACCTTCAGATTGTTTTGGATATAATAATCAAACTTATACTGAAGCAAAGATAGTAAATGGTTCTATTCAAAATTTTCAGCCCTTTGTTGCTATTAGCGAAGAAAATCCAACTATATATTTTGGTTTTACTCTACCAGAGTTACGTTCAAATTTCCCTAACCAAACATTGAGTATTTTTTGCCGCCATGCGGACTTGCAATATAATCCACATAACTCACAAGATAATTCAAATTCTTCTACTAATACAGCAAATCAAGATAACGAAAAAGTAAAACTTACTTGGGAATATTGGGATGGGAATAATTGGGCAACTTTAACAGTACGCGATGAAACCAAAAATTTGACTACTACAGGTTTAATTGAATTTATACCTCCTGCTGATTTTTCTCAAAAGAAAGAACAAGATGCTTTGTTTAATTTACCAAATCGTTACTGGTTAAGAGTAAGATGGGAAAAAGATAAAGAAAAAGGTAAAGAAAAAGGTAAATATGATGTGGCGCCAATACTATGGCGTTTGTTACTCAATACTACCATCGCCGACCAAGCTTTTACTATCATTAATGAAACTTTGGGTTCCAGCAATGGTACTCAAAATCAGACATTTCGCACTACGCAAACCCCAGTTTTGTCAGGTCAAAGCTTAGAAGTAAGAGAATCAGAAATGCTGACAGACCAAGAAAAAGATAGTATCGAAGAACTAGAAGGTAAAGATGCCATTTCCATAATTTATGATACAAGTGGAAGACCAGAAGAAATTTGGGTGCGCTGGCATCAAGTACCTGATTTTTATGGCTCAAAACCGCGCGACCGCCATTATGTTTTGGAACCCATAAGCGGGGAGATTCGTTTTGGCGACGGTTTAAATGGAATGATTCCCCCAGTTGGGATTAATAATTTGCGAATAAATAAATACCGAACAGGAGGTGGTACAATTGGAAACCGAGCAAGTAACACAATTGTTCAACTGAAGACGACCATTCCTTATATTGATAGAGTAACTAATCCAGAAGCAGCTGCTGGCGGAGCGGATGCTGAAACAATAGACTCTGTAACACAAAGGGCGCCGCGCACAGTTCGCCACGGTGGACGCGCTGTAACTTACGAGGACTTTGAAGACTTAGCAATGCTGGCAACACCAGAAGTAGCAAGGGCAAAATGTATACCTTTGCTCAACTTACAAGCGAACCCCTTGGATATTCAAAATCCTCAATATCCTAAAGCTCCGGGAGAGGTTAGCATAATAATAGTGCCACGCTCGCGGGATATTCAACCTTTACCTAGTTTAGAATTGATTAACCGCGTTCAAGATTATTTGGAAAAATACGCTATTGCAACTGCAAATATTTGTGTAGTTGGACCATTATATGTGGAAGTAAAAGTTACTGTAGATATAGTTCCTACATCTATAGAAAAAGCTAGCACAGTAGAGCAAGCTATTTATCAAACTTTAACTCGCTTTTTGCATCCGCTAACTGGCGGTTTAGATGGTAACGGTTGGGCATTTGGGCGCCATCCCCATAAATCAGATTTTTACGCTCTACTTGAGGCAGTCCCAGGAGTTGATTATATAGCAAACCTCTTGGTTGAACCAGATGAAGATGAGTCATCCCCAGAGCTAAATACAAAACGTTTTCTTGTTTTCTCAGGCAAACACAAAATTAACTTAGTAAGTAACTCAACTTAAAACATGAATTTGTAAGGTGGGCATTGCCCACCCTACGCAAAAATAAGATATCAGATGAACAAAAGCACAACCTAACACTCAAAATCTTTAGTTATTAATTGCTTATGTCTATTCCACTTCCCAATCTTGATGACCGAACTTATGATGACTTAGTTCAAGAAGGTCTCAAATTAATTCCTACTTATGCACCAGAATGGACAAATCACAATCCTTCTGACCCAGGAATAACACTAATTGAATTATTTGCCTATTTGACCGAAATGCTGAACTATCGGCTAAATAAGGTGACAGATGCGAATAAACTTGCCTTTTTAAAATTAATTAACGGCCCAGAATGGCGCCCACCAGAATTAATTAATACAAAAATACTTAATGAAGAAATTCAGGATGCAGTGATAAAACTACGCGAACCCAAGAGAGGAGTTTCTTGTAAAGACTTCGAGTACTTAGCTCTAGAATTTAACAAACAGCCAAAAGCTAATCAACAACCAGATCAGCAAAAAGTTCAACAAGTTCAACGCGCGCATTGTCTACCCCGACGTGACTTGGAATTTGAAACCCTTTTCTTGAATGAAAATAAAGAAAAACCGGGACATATAAGTGTTATTATTGTTCCTAACACACAACTTCAAGAAAATCCTGGTAATTTCAGATTTGAACCGAGTAAAGATTTACTCAAAGCTGTGGGAGACTACTTGGAGCCAAAACGATTGCTGACTACTAGATTGCATATAGTCGCACCGCGCTGGGTGACGATTAAAGTCAATATTAGCTTGATACTTCAACCGGGAGCTAAAAAAGAGTTAGTTCAAAAACTTGTTCAAGATGCCTTGGAGGGTTTTTTCCATCCTCTTACAGGTGGAATAAAAGGAAAAGGATGGGAGTTTGGTCGCAATATTTATATTTCGGAGATATACCAGTTACTTGATAAGCAACCTGGCGTTGATTACGTTACTAAAAGAAAGCAATTAAATGGAGATGAGGTCATTACTGGGGACCCAAGTCAATCTAAACGACGCAGCCCCGAAACCGGACAATTAAGTTTCATAAAACTGAACGACGATGAATTAGTGGATTTCCAATTTCACGAAGATGATATAGAAATTATCTATCCAGGGTCAGAATAAATAAAGGTTATAAAACTCAGCCAAAAGTCCAAAATCTCAAATTAGTATCACCATGAACGCGCGCTCGCCAAGACCCAATCATTTAATTGATTATTTGCCAGCTATTTACCAGGAAGATGAATTTATAGGAAAGTTTATCCTGGGGTTTGAAAAGATACTACTGGGAATTGATGATAAAGTATCATGGCCAGAATCAAAGGATAAAGTTAAATTTCAAGGGCTAGAAGAAACAATTACCACAATATCGGCTCTCTTTGACCCAATTGGAGATGAGTCTCGTCAACCCACTCCCAAAGATTTTCTTAATTGGTTAGCTGGGTGGGTTGCTCTGAGTTTACGCGACGACTGGGAAGAAGAAGCTCAACGACGATTTATTAGCCGAATAGTCTCTCTCTATCAATACAGAGGGACAAAGCAAGGAATGATAGAAATGCTCAAAACCTACACTGGTATGGGTGTAGAAGTTTACGAGCTTGTTAAGCCACTGCAAATAGGTGTAACTTCCACCGTGGGGGTGGATACAGCAATAGGTGGTGGACCACCCCATTACTTCCGAGTCAAGATGTTCGTGAATGATTTTGACCCACAAGTGAATGCTTTTGACCCACAAGTTAGAGAACGTAAAAAACAAACTGCTCGTGCCATTATTGAGCAAGAAAAGCCATCCCACACATATTATGAACTGCTAGTTGAAACTCCGACTATGCGAATTGAAGTGCATTCAACTGTGGGCGTAAATACCTTACTTGGAACGCCAAGAAATTAATATTTATTTACTAGGAGGTTAATTATGGCAGATGATATTGAAAAACGGCTGAACTACTTTACTGGACAATTTTTAACACAAAATGACTTTAATGACGAACAAAAATACTTTCTAGACAGGCTTGACCGCCACCATCGCTTTCTCCATTCTCCAGGGGTTGCTGACGGACTAGAAGTAAAAGGTATTATCAATGACCCTAAAGTCACTGTAGAAAAAGGAACCGCTATTGATGGTGATGGTAAACAAATTGTCCTAGCCAACGAACGCTCAGTTGCTCTAGATACACCAGAATTGCTAGAAAAACTGAAAGAAAACACCAATATTTTACTGGTTGTTATCTCCTACTACGAGCAGGGAGATGATAAAGACCCAGCTGGAACAAATAATTTCACAAGAATTAAAGAATCACCCAGCACACAACCTTTTTTGGAAAAAGAAGACCCCTCAAAAGTTAAGTACATTCGTTTAGCACGTTTAAAAGTAAGTCCAGAGGGAAAACTTTTAGAACCGCCGCAAGACATTAGCGAAAAAGCAGGTCAAGCACCTATTTCCGAGAACTCCGTTGGTGAAAATAAATTAGATTTGGCAGTACAAGAAAAACTTGTTACTAGAGGTGATAAGCACGACCATAGTAATAATGATGGCGCCAAAATTAAACATAGTAATTTAACTTTGGATGACAAAACCAATCCTCACGGTACAACAGCGGCAGATGTTAAAGCTTTACCGTTGGCAGGAGGAGACATTAATGGACGTGTAACAATTAAAGCAAATACACCAGGGGTATACAATCCGCCTAATAATGAAAGTGTTAGGGACAAAGGTTCAATGTATATCATTAATACATTTCTCGGCGATTGTTATGGCTTAGTATCCACAGTTGCAGAAACAGGTGATATACCGCCTCGCGGCAAAAAGCCTATCCCCGCCGCAGCAATGGTTGCAATTGCGGCACGCCAGAATGTTTATGGAATTTATACTACTGCCTTGTCAGATAATTTCGCGCTTTTCGTAGAAGGCAAAGCTACAATTTCAGGCACTTTAGTGCCAGCTCACATCGGAGAAACATTTATTAACGGTAGCGGACAAAGGCTGAGAAAAGGAGATGTAGTTAAACTCAAAGGCTCCCCTATTTCTCGTTTTCGAGGAGCTGAAAATAATATTCCCATTGTTGAAGTCACCTTAGCAGATAAGGAAAATGATACGTCAGTAATTGGTATCGTTGATTGTGAAGCTATCCCAGAACCGGGGCGACCCGATACCAGAGTAGAACCTGAAAATTCAAGCTTTATAGAAAACGGTGGAGAGCTATATATTGTTACTTTAGGTGTCTTTACGCACTGTAAGGTTGATGCAAAAGAAGCCTCGATTGAAGTAGGTGATTTATTAACAACTTCTCAAAATCCAGGTCATGCGAAAAAAGCTATAGAGCCAAAAATTGGTACTATTATCGGCAAAGCATTACAACCATTGAGAGAAGGAACTGGTGAAATAGCGGTATTTGTCAATCTTCAGTAGTAGAAATGAAATAAAAATTTACCTACCGAGTAAAAGTTTTCATTTATTTACATCAATCTAGAGAGTTAAAAAAATGGCAGACCAAGAATACGAAAATCTCAGAGTAACTCAACAAGCATATATTGGAACAGGTGGCTCATCAAATGCCCAACTGCACGTTATCAGAAGCGATAGTGCAGAAGCCACAATCTTTTTAGAAAAACCTGGTGCTGATATCCTGAAATTGAGTGTGTCGCCAAATGTTGCGGCTGTCGGCACACCCGTCAAACTTCCCTTACAATTTCAAGCAGCCGGAAATTATGGAATTTATATTAAGGAAAATGGCTATGTTGGTGTTGCTGGAATAACAACCCCAAACTTCGCTCTTGATGTAAAAGGCACCATTAACACCACCGAGCAATACTATAAAAATGGTCAGCCTTGGAAAATCACAGGTAATGATATTGCTGAGAACACCATCACTAACACTAATATCAAAGATGGAGCGATTACTCAAGCAAAATTAGATTTCTTAATTGGCGGTAGTCAATGGGATGGTAACGGCAATAGTATTTCTTACAGTCGCGGCAACGTCGGGATAGGAACAACTAGCCCAAATTTCAACCTCGACATTAATGGTACTATTAACGCCACACAATTTTACAAAAATGGGCAACCTTGGCAAGTGACGCGCGAAGAAATCAGCGACAATGCTATTAATGCAGCAAAGATTGAAGATGGTAGTGTGGGGGTAGCAGAGTTAGGCAATGGGTCGGTGACAGATGCCAAAATTGCTAATGGAAATGTAACTACACCTAAAATTGCAGATGCAAACGTTACCGATGTAAAATTAGCAAAGAATGCAGTTACAACTGAGAAAATTCAAGATGGAAATGTTACCGAGAAAAAATTAGCAGCGAATGCGGTCACAACTGATAAAATTAAAGATGGGGCAATTACTATATATAAATTAGACCCCTCAATCCCCATCGGCGGTGGCGGTAGTAGTCAATGGGTAAACGCGAGCGCTGGCAATGCTATCTATTATAATGGCGGAAATGTCGGCATTGGAACCGATACTCCACAAGCAAAGTTACATATTCTCAATGGAAGTATTATGCCAAGTGTTGGCAATACAGAAAATGCGGGGATTATGTTTCCAAAAGATGCGTTTGGAGGTAGTGGGGATGCCGCTTGGATGCGGTATTACCGACGAGGTGAAAGTGGTGAAGCTTGTACTTTGGAGATTGGCGTATCTAATGATGCAGACGACCATATTGCTTTAATGCCAAGAGCAGGCAACGTTGGTATTGGGACAACAACGCCACAATCACTTTTAGTAATCCGCAAAGATGCATCAGGAGCGCTAGGACCAGTACTAACACTACACAACGCTTCGGGCGGTTCTGGTGCTGGAGCAGCTATTGATTTTAATGGGTATGAGGTAGGTCAAAATTCCCCAACTGCCCGCATACAATCCATAGATGATGGAAATTTCTCCAGTCACCTAGCTTTCTATACGAAAAAGCCCGGAGCAGGCAATAATCAAATACAAGAAAGGTTAAGAATTCAATCTTCAGGCGATGTTGGCATTGGAACAACAAACCCTGAAGCATTTTTACATGTGAAATCACCAGACCCTACCTTTGGAGGAAACGTTAAATTATTCCCAACATCAGGAAAAGGGATCGACTTTAGTTACGACGGTGGGGATGATGGTATCTTTGCGTTTACTAATTATGGCAAAGAAGATGGAGATACACGATTTCAATGGCAGGGACTAGATAATCAAGTAAGAGGTTTACTGACCATTACAAACAGAGGTAGGGTTGATATATTTGGGTCGCTTTTTGTACAGGGACAACAGGTAAATGGTTCATCTAGAGAAATAAAAGAAAATATTACAGATTTCCAGACTCAAGAAGCAATAGAGACATTAGCAGGTCTCAATCCTGTTAAATTCAATTACCGTGATGATAAGGAAAAAGAACTAACTATCGGATTTATTGCAGAAGATGTGCCTGACTTATTAGCAACTCGTGATCAAAAAGGAGTCTGCCCTTTAGAAATCATCGCCGTGCTAACAAAGGTTGTCCAACAGCAGCAAGAGGAACTATCCTCTTTGAAGGAAAGATTAAACGCTTTAGAGGCAAGTGTTTAGCATTTCTTTTTAACCGTTGGTTGGGTTTTGCTGGCGCTCCACCCAACCTACACAGGCGCGCGGCGCGGGTTTACTGCAAATAACTCTCAAACCAAAAAAGATGGAAAAATCAATACGACCAGAAGCTTCCATCCTACCCTGATATAAAGCCTTAGCGTTGGCTCGCAGTTCAGGGTTCACCAGGACAAAAGGCGCCTTAGAAGCAGAAGAAGCTTTTAATCGTAGGACAATCTTTCAAAAAAATGGCGGCTTTTGGTACTACTCATCGAATCAAGATGCAAAACCAACCCATATTTATTTACCTCCTTGGTATGAGAAGTTTGCAGATTTGGTAAAAGACCAAGCTTGTTGAGACGTATTAATAAATGTAATGTAGTTTTATTTACCACAGAGACGCAGAGAACACAGAGGGAAGAGAAGTGCATAACTTCAAACAAGTCACAACTATATATGGCATAGAACTAGGGAAAAGATGACTGACAAACCTCTGTTTGGAGAGTAATGCTTTAAATTCGTCAAACTCAGGTTATGCAAGTACTCTAGTACACTAGTCAGCCAAAAACTTTTGTTAGTTGCTCTTATTTGCATCCCGAACCGGAAACACATTATCGATTAAAAATTTTGCCATGCATATTTACAAAATTTACACAACTATCTAAAGACGTAGATTTGAAATTGATGGCACAAAAGTTTCAACTAGCCGGGGGTGAAATTCGTAATATTGCCGTTGCCGCAGCTTTTATGGCGATTGAAGATGGTGAATGTATAAGCATGAAACATTTACTCCAAGCTACTAAGCGGGAGTTTATGAAAATGGGACGGTTATTACATGAGGAAGACTTTATATATATTCGTGAGAGGAATAAAGATGGCCGATCCGAAGATAATTAATTTTTCAGGCTATAAATGGGAAGTGCGACCTTCAGGAAGAGGTGGACCACGAGATAATAATTGGAGCGATGATAATGTCTGGCTTGACGAAGCTGGTTTACATCTCAAAATAACTCACGATCGAGAAGACGGAAAATGGTACTGCTCAGAAATTTACACAACAACGAGTTTGGGATTTGGTCGATACCAATTTTTCGTAGATGCTCCAGTTGATCGGTTCCATCCTTATATCGTTTTGGGGTTATTCAATTATTCATCTACAACGAAAGAAGACGGACTAAATGAAATAGATATAGAACTAACAAAATGGGGCAATGCGGCGAAGGAGAGTTCAAATGGTCATTATACGATTTATCCTAGCGATCCGGCTCTAAAAGGAACAAGTGCAGGGGGAAACTATAGTTTCTCTCTAGATGGCACCTACACAACCCATCGATTTAATTGGAAAAGCGACGAAGTAGCGTTTCAAAGCCTTCACGGTCATCGCCAAGATGATGACAACCAAATCGCCGCTTTTACGCTCAATCTAAGCCGTGACCGTATACCTCAAAAGGCTCTCCCAGTGCATATCAATCTTTGGATATGTAAACATGACGACCGCCCAATACCCGATAACTTACAAGAAGTAGAGGTTATCATCAAGGCTTTTCAGTATAAGCCATTATCAACTTGATAATGTGTGCTGCTTCATCCAAGAAAAACCCGACCACTACTAACTTAAGCCAAAATTTAGATACAGCATTCACCAGGCTTTTTACTAAAACCTGTTTCTAAGTAAGGAAATTTATTCATGGTTCTTACTACTCCAAAAACTTCAAACCCTGTTATTTCCTCTCATCCTGGTATGGGAGCAATCCAAATCCCAGGAGGTGCCGCATTTCGGGTTTGGGCGAAATTCGCAACTCAGGTTTATGTTGTCGGAGACTTTAACAATTGGTCAAAAACTGCTAATCCCCTCGTTTCTGAGGGAAATGGATACTGGTCAGTTGATGTTAATGGCGCTCTTGAAGGCCAGCAGTATCGGTATTTGATTCATAGCCCTTTTTTATCTGAACCTATTTGGCGAACCGATCCCTATGCCAAGCGAGTGGAGAATGATCGCGGTAATGGCTATATTACTTCAAAAGAGTTTGATTGGGGTACAAACTACTTTCATATGCCGTCGTGGAACGAACTGGTGATTTACGAATTACACGTTGGCTCATTCTACGATCTCAACAATGATGGTACACCCGGAAATTTCGATGACATTCTCAAGAAAATAGACTATTTGCAAGAATTGGGAATTAACGCCATCGAGTTGCTCCCCATTTATGGCTTCCCCGGAAAAACATCATTAGGATACAATCCAGCACTTCCCTTCGATATTGAAAGTAGCTACGGTACCAATACCGACTTTAAGAATTTTGTTAAAGCCGTTCATGCCAAAGGAATTGCTCTACTGCTGGATGTAGTTTACAACCATTGGGGACCTGACGACTTGGACACGGCATTATGGCGAATAGATGGATGGTCGCACTCTGGTGGCGGTGGTATCTACTTCTACAACGACTGGCGCCGGAACACAGCCTTTGGTGATCGCCCCGACTTCGGACGACCTGAAGTACGCCAATACATCCGGGATAATGTTTTGATGTGGCTAGAAGAGTACCAAGTCGATGGTTTGCGATTTGATTCAACGGTCAATATTCGCAACGTTTACGGCAACAACAACGATCCGGCTCATGACCTACCTGATGGTTGGAGCCTGATGCAATGGCTCAATAATGAAATTAATAGCCGTCAACCTTGGAAAATTACAATTGCAGAAGACCTTCAAGGCAATGAATGGCTAAACTTTGATACTGGGGCAGGTGGTGCAAGCTTTGATTCTCAGTGGGGTAGCTTTTTCTACTGGGCAATTCGTAACGCTTTAGTTAATCCTAGCGACTCTGGGCGTGATATGTACAGCGTGAAGGATGCAATCGAGCAACGGTTTGGAACCAATGCGCTGACGCGAATCATCTACTCAGAAAACCATGATGAAGTTGCCGAAATTAACCATAAGGTGCGTTTGCCAGAAGCAATTGATCCCGGTCGTGCTGATAGTTGGTTTGCTAAAAAGCGCTCAACTTTAGGCGCCGTTCTCACCCTAACATCTCCCGGAATTCCGATGATTTTTATGGGGCAGGAATTCCTTTCCTGGGGGTCTTGGCATGATAACGTACCAATGGATTGGAGCAACTTGAGTAAATTTGGCGGCATCCACGACCTCTATCAAAGCCTGATTCGCTTGCGGCGTAATTGGTATAATAACACCCGTGGTCTTCAAGGTCAGCACGTTAATGTGTTCCACGTAAATAACAACGATAAGGTGATTGCCTTCCATCGCTGGGAGAACGGTGGTGCTGGAGATGATGTGGTCGTGGTCGTTAACTTTAGCAATCGCGCGTATAGCTCCTACAGTATCGGTTTTCCACATCCGGGAACTTGGTGGGTGCGATTTAATAGTGATTGGAAAGGGTATGATACGTACTTCGGTAATTTTGGCGGGTATACCACAACAGCAGGTCAGACCGATTCAGGTGATCTTGATCATATGCCTTGTCGAGGCAATGTTGGGATTGCTCCTTACAGTGCGTTGATTTTATCTCAATAACGGATTTTTTAATATACTCTAATAATTAGTATACAGGGGTGGGCAAGATGTCTCTACCTCCGTGCCCTCTGCGCCTCTGTGGTAATAATCTTTACCACCAAAACTTTTGATCCCCCTACACACATCTTTTTATTTTTCTCGTATTCTCTCTTTGTGTTCTTTGTGTCTTTGTGGTTTTTCCTTTTATGAACCACAAAGGTCACAAAGGGCACAAAGTAAGAGGGGAAAGTTAAGAGTTATCCCGTACTTAAGCAACTTTGAAGAATTTGTGTGTACACAGTAGCTTATTAAGGGGAGGGTTGGGGGGATTTGATTCTACAGCCTACCAAAACTTATATTAATACAGAGTTTGAACTTTTTAATAAAAATATATCAGGTCAGAAAACTTTCATATTTAGTTGTGAGGCAGTTCGCCCATGAGTAACTATATTGAAGAACTATTACAGCTATTAAGAGCTTTTGATAAACTTCTTGATATTGCAGTATCGTCATTAGCAAAAGCTGACGGTTCAATTACTGTAACTGACCCTTACCAAGGACTTTACATTAATGAGAATGACGTAGAATCTGCCCTAAAAAGCGAACCAGAAACGTCACTTTATAGTGATTTTGACACCAGTGGGTTAGAGTTACTTTTTGCGTCCATTAGTAACTTAGATATTAGCCTGCAATTAATTACAAAATTTAATTTATCGCTATTTGATATTGCTATTATAATTAGTGCTTTAGCATCAGAACTTGACCTAAAATATGAAAAAATATTCGCCTATCTTCAAGATGATGTTACCCGCAAGCGACCTAGTATAGATTTAACTCTAAATATACTTTGTACTTCAGTCAAAGAAAAATTAAATCGACGGGTTCATTTTGCACCCGATGCTCCATTAATTCGACTAGGGATACTTCAATTAATTCCCGACCCTCAGCAAATTCAACCACCTCTTTTAGCTCATTATCTTAAACTTGACGAACACATTATTCGCCTACTTTTGGGGTCAACAGAACTTGATTCACGATTAAAACAGTTTAGCCAACTTTTATCACCAGAAACTTCTTTAGAACAGCTACCTTTAGATATAGCAACCAAGCAGACCCTAGAAACACTGACCAAAGAATATAAAAAATCTCAAACACCGCTCCAGCTTTATTTTTATGGTTTACATGGAGTCGGGAAAAAACGTACAGCCGAAGCAATAGCAAGCTATTTGAGTGTATCTCTTATAACTTTTGATTTATCTTTAGCACTGCAACAGAAAATAGATTTTGAGACAACGCTAAAATTACTTTTTCGTGAAGCAAAATGGCATAATGCAATTCTATATTTAACTGGATTAGACCCATTGCTTCACCGCGACCAATATTATGTGTATTTGCAATTGCTAGCTGCTTTGAAGTCATATAAAGGAATAATTATTTTAGCAGGTAAACAAGTATGGAACTTAGACAATACTATCACAATAGAATTTACCATACCAGAATTTGCTCAACGTCGTGCTTATTGGTCGGATTCCTTGGCAAAAATAGGTATTACATTAGAAGCAGAAAATATTGATATTTTAAGCGAACGTTTTCAACTGACACCAGAACAAATTGATATGGCAATAACTACTGCCACTAATCAAGTTCGTAAAAATCAGCATCAAACCAACCCACAAGCAAATATTCAAGATTTGTTTGCCGCATCGCGCGCGCAGTCATGGTGCGATTTAACCTCATTAGCGCGTAAAGTACCGTTACAGCATACTTGGAATGATATTATATTACCAACTAACGCATTAACACAACTGCGAGACATTTGCAACCAAGTAAAACATCATCGTCTCGTTTACCAACAATGGGGGTTTGAAAACAAACTTTCTTTAGGCAAAGGTATTAATGTACTGTTTTCTGGTTCACCTGGAACTGGTAAAACAATGGCAGCACAAATCATTGCCAATGAATTAGAATTAGAACTATATAAAATAGATTTATCACAAATTGTTAGTAAATATATTGGTGAAACTGAGAAAAATTTAGAGCGAGTTTTTGCAGCAGCAGAAAACGCCAACGCGATTTTATTATTTGATGAAGCAGACGCGATATTTGGCAAACGCTCTGAAGTAAAAGATGCTCATGACCGTTATGCCAACTTAGAAGTAGCTTACCTATTGCAAAAAATGGAGGAGTATGAAGGTATTACAATTCTGACAACTAACTTAAGCCAAAATTTAGATGCAGCATTCACCAGGCGTATTCGTTTTATAATTAAGTTTCCCGAACCAGAAACACATTATCGATTACAAATTTGGGAGAACATATTTCCGAAATTTGCGCCACTATCTCAAGACGTAGATTTAAAATTAATGGCGCAAAAGTTTCAAGTTGCGGGGGGTGAAATTCGTAATATAGCCGTTGCCGCAGCTTTTATGGCTATTGAAGATGGTGAATGTATAACTATGAAACATTTACTTCAGGCAACTAAGCGGGAGTTTATGAAAATGGGACGGTTATTACACGAGGAAGACTTTACTTTTAAATAGGGAAGTTCATTATGAACAAAGAGAAGCACGAAAATTCAAAGCATAGTAAGACACATCACGTGCAGCAGGCTGGGTTGGAGGAAACAAAAGTATTAGCTGAACAAGGCGCCTTTATACCGCAGCGTCAACCACAGATGCAGCAAATATCCCGGATGGCTAACATTCCTAACCCAGGCGCCCACGCTGCTATTTTAAATCGCACAAAGGCTAATCAACTATCCTCTAATCGGCAATTGCTGTTACAGTTGCAACGGCAGTACGGCAATAGCTACGTACAACGGGTAATGCAACAGATGCAGCATAGTAGGGAACTCGTGCCATCTGCTTCAAGACAGCAACCCGACGTACAGGCAAAGCTGACAATTGGAGAACCGGGGAGTGAATACGAACGAGAAGCTGATAAAGTCGCGCGGCAGGTTGTGCAACAAATTAATGCACCTGCATCCGTAGAATCGGCTCAAAGTCAGACTGTGCAGCGTCAGGCGCCAGATGAAGAAGAGCTAATGATGAAGCCAGTTGTTCAACTTCAAGCTAATACCCAGATGACTGCGGCGCCGGACTTAGAAGCCTCCATAAACCAGGCAAGAGGTAGCGGACAACCCCTCGCGGACAATATCCGAAAACCGATGGAACAGGCGTTTGGGGCTGATTTTAGTGGGGTGAAGGTTCATACGGATGTTCGGGCTGACCAGTTGAATCAATCGATACAAGCTAAGGCGTTTACAACGGGGCAGGATGTGTTCTTTCGCCAGGGGGAATATAATCCAGGGAGTCGTGGCGGACAGGAGTTGTTGGCGCATGAGTTGACCCATGTAGTGCAGCAGAGAGGGGGAGGGAGAGTTTTACGCGCTCCAAGTGGCTTGACTCTGGGCAAAGGGAAGGAACAGGTGACCGATGATAGCTTTACGTGGATACAAGGGTGGTGGGAATTGAATCAATGGCATCAATGGGAGGATAATGGAAAAGGTCAAGAGGGACATTTTTGGAATCAGGGCGAATGGCTGCCAGCGGATACTAACCGAGTCACGACTGCCAACCTATCCATAGCGCTTAATGGTGCGATAGAGAACGAGGAGGCAGATCACGTGGGGGGTCAGGATGAGATAGAAAACATAGCAGCCAGGAATGAGGATAAGCCAATACACACTGTTCTAGATCGTCAGTATTTGCCATCAGAAATTTTCCATCTTGCGGACGATATATTGAGAAGTAACGATCAGATTTTGACGTTTAACGAGAAACAACTAGCCCGTAAGCAGAAGGGACCGATGAGGTTGGTGGGGTTGAGAGGTCAAATACAAGGTGATGGTTGGGTGGTGAAGTATGGAGACTACAAGCCTACGTTCATAAGTATGATCACAATTGAGGTGCTAGACATCACAATATACTTGCTGGATGACGGCTCGTTCCAGTTCACGGTAAATGCTCTACACTGGACCCCAAGGGGTGAGTGAAGCGGATGTCGGTGCGAGTGGGATTGAATGCGTTCGGAAAATATTCAGTAAATCACAAAATTTCTTTCAATAAAAGCAAATCACGAAAATCTGTAGCGAGATATACAATAAATTCAAAATTAATCTTAAATTTTAGCGAAAAATAGATTATATTGACTTATGCATGATTTGCTATGAGTGCCCAGCACTAACTTTTTCTTGTGGGTCTTGCCCTACTAATTCATTAATAATATCTACTAAGCAAGAGCGCATCTATAATTCCTGCGACTATACCCAAATGGTCTATGCTTTGAATTTCAATATCTCTAAGATTAGACATGACGATAAAACACAAGTTACGACAACTGTTAAAATTTTCACACTTTATGTACTCAATAATTTATTTTTAATTGTCGGCGCGAATTCTTTTTAAGTGTTCGTCAGGAAATCGCTGGAAAGAAAGTCCCAAGCGCGATTGTAGGTGAGGTACTTTATGGTATCAACAGTGGAGCAAAACAAAGTTTAGACCGCAACTACCTTAAAATGGCTTTATCGACTGGTTATGTGCAAATACGAGCTCTACATGTAGTCACGGAAATAGAGGAATCTGATAATAACCGTTTCCGAATTATTTGCAACCAAATCAACGAACAGGGAGTTGTTGTTGATAAAAAAACAATTGTTTGTCGCTATTTATTTTTAGCGGCTGGTTCCATTGGAACTACTGAACTATTACTGCGCGCTAAAAATAATGGCAAATTGCGACGTTTAAACGACCAAGTAGGTAAGTTATGGGGAAACAATGGAGATGCTCTTGGACTTGTTGTTACATCTGGACAAACTAACCCTACGCAAGGTGGACCTGCTGCCATCGCAATTGAGGATTTTGACAATCCAATTTCTCCTGTTGTAATCCAACAATTTCCTCTCCCTGGTCTCCCCGAAGGCGCCTATAATGTTTTTAGTCTTGCACTTGGTCAGCCAGAGGGGTATTTTACATATGATGTTTCTAAACAAATAACTAATTTAGTTTGGCCTAAAAATTCAGCTAACAATCAGAAAATCCAAAATGCTGCTCTCGATACTTACCAACGGTTTAATCAAGTTAATGGTACAACTTTAGCCCAACCTCCTGATACGGGTATAACAGGTCATCCCCTTGGTGGCGCAACAATCGGCGCCGTGTGTAATCCGGAAGGGCGAGTTCATGGCTATTCTAACTTGTTTGTTGTTGATGGCGCCTTCATCCCTGGTTCTACAGCTTGTACCAATCCTTCTTTAACGATTGCGGCTTTGGCAGAGCGTAGTATGGATAGGTTTCTGAATGGAAATTTTAAGGACTAGTGCCTAACTACTTAGACATTTAAGTATCTAGATACTCAAGGTAACAGTGCCAGTACTTTAGAGGAGCCGATATATTTACATGTTTAATATCTAAGTACTTAAATTTTGCTATGAACCGTGCTTTATGTCCTACACCCGCTCAATAATAGTTATAAGGGCGCCAATCTACAAATATGGATAATTAAATTTTTATTCATTTTAAGTATTGTAATTTACGTAGGAACATTAGTTGCTAAACAAAGGTCGTTTGTGGCTGTTTTGATACGACCTAATTATACACTGCTTCCCTTTTAACTTTGATTGAGAAAGCTTATGGAGTTGGGTAAATTAAAGTGGCGCCGTTAAACAGTGTATAGCATCTGCATTCAGTATTTAAGTACTAGTTGCCTTTAGATAAAAAGAGTATTGATACTACTGTATTATGGAATCGTTGATTGAAAAAGCTTATGGAGTTGGGTAGATGGTGGCGCCATTAAATGCACGTGCAGTTATATCAAGGGGCTACCAGATAATAACCCAAGTTGTGAGTCATTGAACTCCGAGTGTTTTGCACCCTCCAAGTCATGCTGGCGCCCGCAAGAAATCGTGTGGTTTGTACAAATGAACCACCTTAAAAGTTAGTTTAAAAATATAGATTTATAAGACAGTAAAAGTATTATATTTGACTTATTAGGTCGTCGTGCGAATGTTAGTAGTTTAGTTAGTTATAAAAAAACAACCAGAATATGTCAAAAGACTGATTGACATATTTGCTAAAATATAATTCAAACACAGAAATAATTTTGGGTATATTTCATAGTATTTTTCTTTAACAGGACTTACGCAACCGGCACATTAAAAGTGTAGGGTGGAATGGCACTTACTTAACAATCGTAGGTTGGGTGGAGGCTTTGCGGAACCCAACGTGCCAGCAAGAAAATTTGTTGGGTTCCGTTCCTCCACCCAACCTACAATCAACTTTTTGAATGCTTAAGTAAGCGACATTCAAGTGTAGGGTGCGTGACGCTTATGAGGAATTTGGGCATAATTATAAGACTTGTAGCGTCACGCACCACCGAGGTTTTGTGACAATATCGTAAGTCCTGTTTAATTTACCGTGTTTACTAGTAAAGGTGCGAGATATGGCTAATTATAGTAAATTTTTATATTGAAATTATTTATACAATCTATATACAGAACAAATTGCATAAGTTGTTTTGACTGGCGCCTATATGTAGATAATTACTCTTGTGTCTGAAGTTACAAACCTTCAGCTTCACTTGACTAAAATTATTTGACTGCGCGAAAATTATTTGTGAGAAAAAGTTTATGAGCGATAGCGGGATGTTAAGTGATAACCGCAGCATTGACATTAAACCAGGTGCTGTCAGCGGCAGTGCTATTATCTCTGGTAATGGTAATAGGGTTATCATCTACCATTCCCAGGTAGAGCAAACTGTTGTAAAGGATACAACTACAATCACAGGGGAAATTGGTGCCAATCCTTACAAGGGGTTACTAGCGTTTCAAGAATCAGACTCTAACCGCTATTTTGGACGAGAAGAACAAATTGAGAAGTTATGGAATTTGTTCCGCAGGCTCCATGAAAATAGTATTCAACCAGAAACACCATTACGCTTACTACCAATTTTGGGACCATCTGGTTCTGGTAAATCTTCCCTAGCGCGCGCGGGTTTGATTCCAGAGTTAGCAGTACGTCCAATACCTGGTAAAAGTCAAGCGCGGGTGGCTGTGCTTGTTCCTGGAAGCCATCCTGTGGAAGCGTTAGCGACAGTTTTGGCACGGATGGCGACGCTTGACCCAATTCCTGCGGCGAAAACTAAGGAATTTGAGGGGTTATTGAAAGAAGCTAGCGGTGGTAGTTATGATGGATTGCGGCGGATTGCAAATGTCCTCCCAGGTATTTCTGTGTCGCCACTGGTGATATTAGTAGACCAATTTGAAGAAGTTTATTCTCTATGCAAAGATAAAGAAGAGCGACAAATATTTATTGATAATTTAATTCATGCAGCAAGCGACAGTGCTGGTTATGTATCTGTAATTATTACCCTGCGGAGCGATTTTCTAGGGGAAACGCAAAGACACCCAGCCCTAAATCAGGTAATTGCAGCTAGAGGTGTAATTGTACCAGCGATGAGTGAAGATGAACTGCGACGGGCGATTACTAAACCAGCAGAAAATGCGGGACATCCTTTAGATGAAGCTGTGGTTGCTCTCTTATTAAAAGATACAGAAGGGAGAGAGGGAGCGTTACCCTTGCTGCAATTTGCTTTGACCCGCATTTGGGAGGGATTAAAAAAAGGCGTTGAACCCGTAAAGACACTGGAAAATATTGGCGGTGTGGGGGGAGCATTAGCTCAAGAAGCGCAGCGTATTTTTGATAATCTCAATGATGAAGAGCAGAAAATAGCTCGAAGAGTATTTTTGGGATTGGTGCAGTTAGGAGAAGGAGCGAGCGACACTCGTCGTCGTGCGAATGTTAGTAGTTTGGTTAGTTATAAAGAACAGCCAGAATCTGTCAAAAGAGTGATTGACAGATTTGCCAATCCTGGAGTGCGATTGGTTACTGTCTCATCTGAGCAAGGAATAGAAACCGCAGAAGTTACCCACGAAGCGTTGTTTGCTAATTGGGGGAAAATGAAAGAATGGCTAGATAGCAGCCGCAGTGATATTCGCTTTGGGCGCCGTTTGGAAGAAGCAGCGCGGATTTGGGAGAAGAATGGGCGCCCAGAGGGGAGTCTTTGGCGCCCTCCTGATTTGGATTTGTTGAGGAAATATGAGTTGCGCGCTCGTGATAATATGGCGCCGTTGCTCTTGGAATTTTTTAATGCTTCTAAACAAGCAGAGAATAACAGAAAGCGCTTGCTGAGGTTTGGAGTTATTGGATTAGTATCAGGTTTTGCAATTACAACAATAACAACTCTTGTTGCAGCTCGCCAGTGGCAAAGTGCAGAACGAGGGCGAGTAGAACAAGGCACCATTGTAGCAAAAAATATGTTATCACAATATCCTGTGCAAGGGATGGTGAGTGCGATTAGTCTCGTTGGACAAAGCCGTGAGCCTTTGCTCAATTTTCCCAATCAATCACTTCTCCAATCAGTAAAAGATGCTTTGTTTAGTGCAGTTGAGATTAGCCGAGAAAAAAATCTCCTGGAAGGTCATCAAGGCCACGTATTGTCTATAGCAATAAGCAGGGATGGTAAGACTATTGTCAGTGGAGATACACAGGGGATTATAAGGATGTGGAACCTTGAAGGTCAGCAGATTGGCCAGCCTTTTAAAGGTCATCAAGGTAGAGTAATATCTGTAGCAATAAGCAGGGATGGTAAGACTATTGTCAGTGGAGATACAGAGGGGATTATAAGGATGTGGAACCTTGAAGGTCGGCAGATTGTTCAGCCTTTTAAAGGCGATCAAGATAGAATAGATTCTGTGGCAATAAGCACAGATGGCAAAACAATTGTCAGTGGGGGGTGGGATGGGACTGTGAGGATGTGGAACCGTGAAGGTCGGCAGATTGGTCAGCCCTTTAAAGGTCATCAAAGTTGGGTACAATCTGTAGCAATAAGCACAGATGGCAAAACAATTGTCAGTGGGCATAGTGATGGGACTGTGACAATGTGGGACCAAAAAGGTCGGCAGATTGGTCAGCCTTTTAAAGGTCATCAAGGTTCTGTAAAGTCTGTAGCAATAAGCACCGACGGTAAAACAATTGTCAGTGGTGGTGAAGATTGGACTGTGAGGATGTGGAACCGCAACGGTCAATCCTTGGCATCACCTTTTAAAGGTCATCAAGGTTCTGTAAACTCTGTAGCAATAAGCACCGACGGTAAAACAATTGTCAGTGGTGGTGAAGATTGGACTGTAAGGATGTGGAACCTTAAAGGTAAGCAGATTAATCAACTTTTTAAAGGTCATCAAGGTGCAGTATACTCTGTAGCAATAAGCACGGATGGTAAGACAATTTTCAGTGGGGGTGATAGTACTGTGAGGATATGGAACCCTGAAGGTCAGAAGATTAATCAGCATTTTAAAAGTCGTCGAGGCAAAAGAGGCTATGTAGCAATAAGCACCGATACCAAAACAATTGTCAGTGGGGATAATGATGGGATTGTGAGGATGTGGAACCGTGAAGGTCGGCAGATTGGCCAGCCTTTTAAAGCTTATCAAGGTCAAGTAAGTTCTGTAGAAATAAGCACGAATGGTCAGACAATTGTCAGTGGGGATAATGATGGGACTGTGAGGATGTGGAACCGTGAAGGTCGGCAGATTGTCCAGCCTTTTAAAGCTCATCAAGGTAGAGTTCAGTTTATAGTAATAAGCGCTGACGGTCAGACAATTGTCAGTGTAGGTGATGATGGGACTGTGAGAATGTGGAACCGTGAAGGTCGGCAGATTGGCCAGCCTTTTAAAGGTCATCAAGGTAGAGTTCAGTTTATAGTAATAAGCGCTGACGGTCAGACAATTGTCAGTGTAGGTGATGATGGGACTGTGAGAATGTGGAACCGTGAAGGTCGGCAGATTGGCCAGCCTTTTAAAGGTCATCAAGGTGAAGTATACTCTGTAGCAATAAGCACTGACGGTAAAACAATTGTCAGTGGGCATAGTGATGGGACTGTGACAATGTGGGATCAAAAAGGTCGGCAGATTGGTCAGCCTTTTAAAGGTCATCAAGGTAAAGTATACTCTGTAGCAATAAGCACTAATGGTAAAACAATTGTCAGTGGTGGTGAAGATTGGACTGTGAGGATGTGGAACCGCAATGGTCAATCCTTGGCATCACCTTTTAAAGGTCATCAACGTGAAGTATACTCTGTAGCAATAAGCACTGATGGTCAGACAATTGTCAGTGGGGGAAGAGATGGGACTATGAGGATGTGGAACCGTGAAGGTCGGCAGATTGGTCAGCCTTTTAAAGGCGATGATATAGGTGTAGTAGTATCTGTAGCAATAAGCACGGATGGTCAGACAATTGCCAGTAGAAGTAATTTTAGTAATATCATGATGTGGGATATTAGATTGGATAGTTGGTTAAAAATAGCCTGCGAGCGCTTGCGCTATCATCCTGTATTTAAGAATCCTGAAAGTAACGACGAGAAAGAAGCAAAGAAAACCTGCGAGCCATATCTGCGCTTAGTACAGAAGAATTAATTAATAACTCGTGCTGTTACCTTGTGTTAGTGATTACTGTATATATAAAGGAATTGATGAAAAAAATCTTAATTTTAGCAGCCAATCCCAAAGATACTAGTAACCTGCGCCTGGGTGAAGAGGTGCGGGAAATAAATAATACGCTCCGATTATCTCCTAATAGAAATTTATTTCAAATCATAACAGAATCGGCGGTGCGGGTGGATGATTTAACTCGTTCCCTGTTTGAGCATCAACCAACAATTGTTCACTTTTGCGGACATGGTTCGGGTGCTGATGGGTTAGTATTTGAGTCTGATTATGGACACACGCAATTGGTAAGTACGCAAGCTTTAGCAAGGCTATTTGATTTGGTTCAGCAACAGGTAGAGTGTGTTTTGCTAAATGCTTGTTATAGCGAAGAACAAGCTGAAGCAATTCATCAGCATATTGATTGCGTTGTGGGGATGGACAAGGCGATTGGGGATAAGGCGGCGATTAAGTTTAGTGTGGGATTTTATACTGCATTGGCGGCGCCGAGTAATTATGATGTTTGTTATAAGATGGGTTGTGCTTCTATTGATTTACAAGGAATTCCAGAGTATTCAACCCCTAAAATTAAATTTAGACCGCGCAATCAGCAAGTACAGTCAATAAAGCCTGTAAAATCTGCCAAGAAGGATTCTGTTAAGAATAATATCAGCGAACAAAATCGCTCGATTTCTATTGGAGGTAATGTTACTGGTAGTGCAATTCAAACTGGGAATAAAAGCACTGCTAAAATAAATTTTCAGCAAGGTAGTTTACCTGCACCTGAGAGCGTGAATATACAAGCAGAAATTAGCGCTGTATATAATATAATAGCTCAGTTAGAAACACCTGACCGTCGTAAAATTAATAATGCTTTTGAAGATGTGGAAGAAGAGCTAAGTAAAACACAGCCAGATAAAGAGGAAGCGGGAATGTCGTTGAAGCGCGCTTTGGATTATGCTAAAAAAGCCGAGGGGTTTGCAGAGGTGGTTGCTCTACTTCAGCCACATTTAAATAAAATTTCTGCGTGGTTAGAAGGAAAGAATTTTGGATTTTAAATTTTGGATTTTGGATTTTGCCGACTCTGGAACGTAATTAAAAATGTGAAGCTGTACGATTTTTACAACAGTTGTTACTAGGTTATGGGTTTGATACTTGAGTTTACTTGCTTGTTCGCGCAAACGATGATATTGCCATTAAAAACATACTTTTGTTAGCCCACTAAAATTATAAATCCAGGCAGTATTCAAGCTTAAAATGGCGCCGTACTCAGTTAGTACGACACCACACAAATTAAAGAAAGGAAAATACTACTCAATGGGAGCTTGAGCTAGTCCAATACCAACATCTGTTGAGGGTAAGTCTAAACCTAGAGCGTTTTGAATTAGCGCTGCCCAAAGTTCTCTTCCTCTAAATCCGGTTGTTTGGGCGTACAATGCTGCAATACCCGCTACATGGGGTGTTGCCATACTCGTTCCATTATAACGGTCGTACTGTGTGGGCATAGGAACACTAGAATAAACGTTTACACCAGGAGCAGCAATATCAACCTCTCCACCCTCATTTTCTGTTCCACCACAGGAGAAATCTGCTACTTGCAAACTAGGGTCTAAAGCAGCAACCGCCATAATTGAGGGACAGTTTGCTGGACTTGCAACAGGTTTAATTACCCCACTTTTACGTGTACTCTCATTTCCGGCAGCTGCAACTATTAGAGTGCCTCTATCAAGTATCCTGCTAGCTACAGTCTCATAAAAATCAGAGTAGCTTTCGCCCGGTTCAGCCGCAGAACCAAGGGACATAGAAATGATATGGCAACCATTATCAACCGCCCAATTCATTCCTGCGAGTATCCACTCGCCATTGCCAAAACCGTTATTTCCCAGTACTTTTCCTACGTAAATCTCTGCTTCATGGGCAACTCCATAGCGAGGTGCAGCCTTTGGTTTGAACGCACCGCAAGCTGTACCTGCACAGTGGGTACCGTGTCCTGCCTCATCTTGTACATCCTCATCAGGAACAAAGGATTTAGTAACAATCGTCCGCCCTTCAAAATCAGGATGTTTTAGGTCTAAACCTGTATCTAAAATTGCAACCTTAATTCCCGCACCAGTCGCAAGAGAATCAATTACACTTGTCGCTTGTAAACCCCAAGTATACTCGGATTCATCAAGCGCTGGAGATTCAGGGGCATCTTGTAAATTGACAATAGGATAAAAGAATCGTTCTGGCTCAATTGCTAAAATTGGGCTATCTGTAAGGCTTCTAGTGTTTACACTTAACTCATCTGGCGCCGCATTGAGGTCATTTGGTTCGCAGGCAAGACCCGATTTGGGGAGAACAAAACACAGCCCGGTTAGCAAACAGCGACACATCCCACTTTACAAATTGCTCTCCACAGTACTTTCGCTTTAACCAATCAGAGGAACTGTGGCAGGGATTGGAAAATTTCATCTTAACAAACACAGACCAAGAAGATTTATTGGCAACTGTTTTTACTGGTCCAATCTTTCAACAAAGCGATGTTTTCCACCGAGGTATTCAAATTCCCCAACTTTTTTGGAAAGTAATTGTAGTTGCGGACTCAGCAGGAAAACTTTATTCTAGCGCCTATGTTGTCAGCCAGGAAAAATTTGTGGAGAATATCCCCTTCGAGCGTAAACCTGTGGGTGAGTTTAATAATTTTCAAGTGTCTATTACTAGTTTGTCGAACAGAACAGGTTTGAAGTTCTCCTCGGAGGTTGTTAAGGCTGATGTTTATACAGGTTCGCCTCAAGGAAACCAATTGCGCGGTTTTAGCGACATAGAGCATCCGAGGCGTCGTTAACGCCTGTGTTAACATACGTGAAGGTTGGAGTGGTATACAGGGGTGGGCTGTCCGGCCCGCTCTACAAGAGCTTTATAAATATTTTTTCTAAGCTCATGAGTAACTATATTGAAGAATTATTTCAGCTTTTAGGAGCTTTTGATAAAGTACTTGATATTGCAGTATCTAAAACAGCAAAAGCTGACGGTTCAATTACTGTAGCCGACCCTTATCCTGACTTTTCACGGCATTTTTCAAACCTCTCCCCCAACCCCTCTCCTAGGAAGGAGAGGGGAGTATATCTTTTTCCCCCTTCCCTTGTAGGATACTGCTGGCGAATGGTGGGTAAAACCCCTCATCTCCACGATTTTGCGTGATTTCCGATATTGTAGAGACGCGAAATTTCGCGTCTCTACACGCCCGTTTTTATGAAATAATGGGCGCCACCCCCGAATCGCTAGCAGTATCCTTGTAGGGAAGGGGGTTAGGGGGTTAGGTTTTCCACATAACGTGAAAAGTCAGACCCTTATCAAGGTCTTTATATTAGTGAAGATGATGTAGAATCTGCCCTAAAAAGCGAACCAGAAACGTCACTTTATAGTGATTTTGACACCAGTGGTTTAGAGTTACTTGTCGCGTCTATTAGTAACTTAGACATTAGCCTGCAATTAATTGCAAAATTTAATTAATCACTATTTGATATTGCAATTATAGTTATTGCTTTAGCATCGGAAATTGACCTGAAATATGAAAAGATATATGCCTCTCTTCAAGATGAAGTTATTCGCAAAATTCAAGACTTGTTTGCTGCATCGCGCGCGCGCAGTCATGGTGCGATTTAACCTCATTAGCGCGTAAAGTACCGTTACAGCATACTTGGAATGATATTATATTACCAACTAACGCATTAACGCAACTGCGAGACATTTGCAACCAAGTAAAACATCATCGTCTCGTTTACCAACAATGGGGGTTTGAAAACAAACTTTCTTTAGGCAAAGGTATTAATGTACTGTTTTCTGGTTCACCTGGAACCGGTAAAACAATGGCAGCACAAATCATTGCCAATGAATTAGAATTAGAACTATATAAAATAGATTTATCACAAATTGTTAGTAAATATATTGGTGAAACTGAGAAAAATTTAGAGCGAGTTTTTGCAGCAGCAGAAAACGCCAACGCGATTTTATTATTTGATGAAGCAGACGCGATATTTGGCAAACGCTCTGAAGTAAAAGATGCTCATGACCGTTATGCCAACTTAGAAGTAGCTTACCTATTGCAAAAAATGGAGGAGTATGAAGGTATTACAATTCTGACAACTAACTTAAGCCAAAATTTAGATGCAGCATTCACCAGGCGTATTCGTTTTATAATTAAGTTTCCCGAACCAGAAACACATTATCGATTACAAATTTGGGAGAACATATTTCCGAAATTTGCGCCACTATCTCAAGACGTAGATTTAAAATTAATGGCGCAAAAGTTTCAAGTTGCGGGGGGTGAAATTCGTAATATAGCCGTTGCCGCAGCTTTTATGGCTATTGAAGATGGTGAATGTATAACTATGAAACATTTACTTCAGGCAACTAAGCGGGAGTTTATGAAAATGGGACGGTTATTACACGAGGAAGACTTTACTTTTAAATAGGGAAGTTCATTATGAACAAAGAGAAGCACGAAAATTCAAAGCATAGTAAGACACATCACGTGCAGCAGGCTGGGTTGGAGGAAACAAAAGTATTAGCTGAACAAGGCGCCTTTATACCGCAGCGTCAACCACAGATGCAGCAAATATCCCGGATGGCTAACATTCCTAACCCAGGCGCCCACGCTGCTATTTTAAATCGCACAAAGGCTAATCAACTATCCTCTAATCGGCAATTGCTGTTACAGTTGCAACGGCAGTACGGCAATAGCTACGTACAACGGGTAATGCAACAGATGCAGCATAGTAGGGAACTCGTGCCATCTGCTTCAAGACAGCAACCCGACGTACAGGCAAAGCTGACAATTGGAGAACCGGGGAGTGAATACGAACGAGAAGCTGATAAAGTCGCGCGGCAGGTTGTGCAACAAATTAATGCACCTGCATCCGTAGAATCGGCTCAAAGTCAGACTGTGCAGCGTCAGGCGCCAGATGAAGATGAGCTAATGATGAAGTCAGTCGTTCAACTTCAAGCCGATACAGAAATGACTGCGGCGCCAGACCTAGAAGCCTCCATAAACCAGGCAAGGGGTAGCGGACAACCCCTCGCGGACAATATCCGAGAACCGATGGAACAAGCGTTTGGGGCTGATTTTAGTGGAGTCAAGGTTCACACGGATGCACGGGCTGACCAGTTAAATCAATCGATACAGGCAAAGGCGTTTACTACGGGGCAGGATGTGTTCTTTCGTTCGGGTGAATACAATCCTGGTAGTCTAGGAGGGCAGGAGTTGTTGGCGCATGAGTTGACCCATGTTGTGCAGCAAAATGGAACGGCTGTCTTGCTTTCGCCTTTATCATCGCAAATGTTACTGCAACGCCCAGTCATTAATCATGATATCGGCTTAGAGGAAAAGGCGAATGTGATGGATAGTAAAGCTCAAACTTACGTTGCAAACAAAAATCAAATTTCTAGATTCAGCTTATCTATTTCTCCTCAACTACAATCCAATATCGTTGTGCAACGGGTATTGAAAATAGATGGTCAAGATGTTAAGACAATATATAAAGAATCTTCTCCTAGTCAAGATGCTCAAAATGAGGATGTTTTAAACATAGCATCTTATTTATATGAGGAAATTCAGAAAGAACTTAGTAAACCAGTACCTTATAAGTCGCCCAACTTTTTTAGAGCGCTTCGAGCTATGGATGAGTGGAAAAACCGAAGGGAGGAATTACAATCAATTCTGGTAGAATGGATTAATGCGCCTGGGAACGATGCAAATAATAAAGAACGAGTTAGGGGAAGTTCCCATGCAATGACTAGAGATTATCCTAATTACCAAGAATTAGCGCAAGCTGTTTTAGGTCATGCGGATGCTTCTCTTAGAATTATAGGAGAAGAAGCACAGGCTACAGAAGTTCTGGAATCAGAAGTTCTCAAAAACGAACTAGTAGGGTTTGTCCGAGAAAAACTGTCTAACTATCTAGCTGAAACTAAAACAGAGAAACTTGATGGTAACCTATTGACTTTGATTGAACAAAATAAAGGTAAATATCTTCCTCATATGGGGGATGGACTGAGTACAATCAAAGATATTATGAATAACCCTAACAAGTATAGCATTGGGTTACTTATTGCTGCAATTCATGATATTACAGATATTCTGTGGTCAAAGGAAACAACTAAAAGCATAGTAACCATTCCAGATAACTGTAAACAAGGCTTAAATGCAGAAGTTAATCAAGGTCAATTAGAGTATACCCGTAAACAGTTTGAAGATAAAGATTGGCGCGGTAAAGGAGCGACACCAAAAGAAACTAGCTTTCCTATTGAAACATCCAGGGTACTTAAGATTCCTGTTTGTATGGGACCATCAAACACAACTGGTCGAATGATGATGCTAGCCCAAGCGAGTGGCGCAAGTGTCAAAACAAAAGAATCAATAGCTTGGGGACTTTTTGCATTTTGGTATAACGAGTATAGAAGGGAACTCACGGATATTCATCGTCAACATTTCGTTCTAGATATGGCAGCAAATTTTGGTGTCAACTACAATCCAGAACAACCCGTAATTCCTGAGAGATTTAATGTATTAACTCAAGCACAACAGCATAGTTTACAAGGTGGAAATTACCATAATTTCCCTCATGAGTTAAAACCAATGCTCGAACATGCATCTGTGCAAAAGCTAAAAAACGGTCTTGAACTCAGTGAAATCGAAAAGGAAGCTACCCTTAATGTAGAAGAGCGAACAAGACATAAAATAGTCATTTTAATTATGCAACAGGGAGGTAGTCAAGAACAACTAACGGAAGCGTTGTCCCATTGGTATAATTATGTGGATATCTAACTCATAAGGAGTAAGTGTAGCGAGTTGTAAACATAAACAGATACCATGCAGGAATCGAGCAATTGTTTCAGTATTGACAGTGACTAAATTCACTACTAACGTTCTGAAGTTAAGGGTGCTGAGTAAGTTAGTGGTAAAAATTTACTCAGCATTTTAAGTAATTCTTGAATTAGATGACGAATACGTAGAAGTTCAAGAGTAAAAATTACTTCTTTTTTATCTTTCGTTTTACTGCCCTTTGGTCTGCCGACCTTCTTTTTTACGGCTCCGACTTCCATTTGTCTGCTTCATTTTTATGCTTCCGTAGCTGAAACTGTGCCTGTTCCAAGGGGATGTCTACATAACACCTCCACTCATTCATCCCATTTTGTCCAACCCGCCTCCACTGATTCCGATTCAAATTTCTGGTATTTAGACGGAAGATATAGTCCTTTGGCTTGTTTCCTGACGACAGGTTAGTTAAATTGTAATTGTCAGTGAAACAGATGTACGTCCTACCATTCTCGCCGCCTCTTGATAAGGCGAGCAAAACCCTGCTGTTTTTGATCACACGCCCGGTTTCGTAACTCGTACCGTGATATAAATATCGTGGAAACGGTACCTCCGCCTCATTTGTAGGCTGCTTTTGAACCCCCCCACTCTGCTGCACTACATGGGTCAACTCATGGGCAATCAACTCCTGTCCACCTCGACTCCCTGGCTTATATTCACCCGAACGAAAGAACACATCCTGCCCAGTAGTAAACGCCTTTGCCTGTATCGATTGATTCAACTGGTCAGCCTGAGAATCCGTGTGAACCTTCACCCCACTAAAATCAGCCCCAAAAGCTTGCTCCATTGGTTTTCGGATATTGTCCGCAAGTGGTTGTCCACTTCCTCGTGCCTGTTGGATAGAACTTTCCAATTCTGTAGTGGCGGTCGTACTACTATCACCAGCTTGAAGTTGTAACATCGGTTTTGTTTGAATTTCTTCCTCTTCCAGCATTGCTTCACGCTGGATACTACTTAGCTGAGGCGCCATCATTAATTCGTCTTCAAGAGGCATTCCCTCTCGCTGAATATTTTGATTTGACTGCCCAGAAACTGGTGCATTAATTTGCGTAACCACTTGGGCTGCTACTCTATGTGCCTCTTGTTCGTACTTATCTCCAGGGGCGCCAATCGTAAGTTTCGTTTGAATCGCTTGTTTTGGTGATACATCAATACCACGTGCAGTCATCTGGGAAGAATCTTGATTGTAAAACCCAGTATTTCCTAAATACCGCTGCCAAAAAGCTGCTTTTTTCGCTTGTAGGAGAGTTAATTGTTCTTGCCCCTCTGGTGTCATAGTGCCATACTTCGCCTGAATTTCTACCTTCGTAGCTTCAAACTTATCTTGTTCGTATTGTTGATTTTTGATTTTATGTTGTGGGAACTGTGCGTTAGAGTTTTTCATCCTTTGGGTACTAATAGGATATTCATGTAAAGATTTATGTATTAAAGTATCAGTACTGGCGTTACTTTTTTTGCTGACCTGGTGCCGATAGCTCATAAATTTTCCTCATAATCAAACGCAGAACTTAAAATATTTTAGTCGCTAGGCATAGCAACTTATGCAGAAAATAAACGAAGTGCTGTAGCATAATTTATTACCAGGGTAAATCATAGCATGATTACTGGCAATTTTGAGATGGATTTTGACGATGGGGAGATTCGGTACAAAACGAGTATTGACATTGATGGCGATGAACTTACACAAGATATAATTAAACGCTTGGTTTACGCCAACGTGACAATGATGGACGAATATTTACCTGGGATTATTATTGTAATTGAAAAAGATGTGTCACCTGTGGATGCGATACGCTCTATCGAACAGACTGGCGCCAATGCACAAGTTGAAGGTTAATATCCCGCAGATTATCATTGGTCATTATTTATTTAATAAAGTATATGCAAATATGCCAATATACCAATATTGACTTCCATGCATCTATGCGTGTCAATCAAGTTTGTTAATATTCTTGCACTAATAAATTGTCTGCGTTGATTCTGCATGATAGGAGTTAGTAAGATTCACTACAAAACTGGATAAAAGATAGACCCGTATCTATTGTCAGCAAAATAATTATTTATATACTCTTCGCGTAATCTCCGTAAAATTACTTGAAGTTTATTAAGGAAGGCATTAAGCGAAAACTAGTGGCTCTGGTTAAGTAGACTCGTGTCAACAAACTTATTGTTCCTACTGCATAACTTCAAAAAAGTCACAACCATATATTTTATAGAACCAAGGAAAAGATGACTGACGTACTTTAGTACTGCAAATCTCTCTGCTTGACAAACAGAGGTTTGGAGAAGAATTCTTTAAATTGGTCAAACTCCCGTTATGCAATAGAGTCGGCACAAAAAACAGACTAACTACCAGTAGGTCGAATACTTTGAGTGCAGCAAATCTACGTTAGATAAAACCTGTGTCAAATTTTTTGACATACAAATAATCCCAATAATCAAGGAGTAATAGCCATGAAAACAGGTCAATATATAATCCTTCGTGACGCTAGTCGCATAGACTTAAGCGAGCCATTCTCAGGACGCTCGCTAACACTTGAATCTCGTCGTGCGCTAGAAGGTTCAGTGCCTCGAATTGATATCGAATCCCTCAATAAACGCGATTTAGTTGAATTACGGCGAGACCCCCAAGTCGTGAATATTGCACCTTCAATGCCAGTGAAGCTAGTCAAGCCAACAGCAAGTAAGCAAGTAAAAGCGTCTAATCAGACTGGAGCGACATGGGGAGTTACTGTGACAGGTGCGGTCAATAGTCCTTATACAGGGCAGGGTGTAACCGTGGCGGTTCTGGATACAGGCATAGATTCTAGCCATGAAGCTTTCCAAGGCGTTAAACTCATACAACAGGATTTTACGGGTGAGGGCGATGGGGACGTTAACGGTCATGGTACTCATTGTGCAGGTACGATTTTTGGTCAGGTGATTAATGGTTTTCGCTTCGGTGTGGCGCCGGGTATTGAACGTGCATTGATTGGTAAAGTGCTGGGTGAGGAAGGCGGTGGAACGACTGAGCAAATTTCTCGAGCAATTTTATGGGCATTAGACCAAGGAGCGCATGTCATTTCCATGTCTCTTGGTTACGATGTTCCAGGCTTAGTCGATTTTTATGTGAATACGGAAGGATTACCAGTTGATTTTGCTACATCTGTAGCCCTACAAGAATACCGAGCAAACATTCGCCTGTTTGATCAGCTAGCTGCATTGGCAAGCGCGCGAAATTCTCTACTTCAAGGTACTGTAATTATTGCGGCAGCGGGGAATGAGAGCAAGCGCGATATCAATCCGGATTACGAAATAAACGTTGCTCCACCGGCAGCAGCTGACGGTATAATTTCCGTAGGCGCACTCAAAACTGCTGGTGAGCCGCATAAGGCTCTGACGGTAGCTGATTTTTCTAATACTGGACCGAATGTTAGCGCTCCTGGCGTTGATATCTACTCAGCTTGGCCGGGAGGTGGGTATAGAAATCTTGACGGTACAAGTATGGCAACTCCCCATGTTGCTGGTCTTGCAGCTCTTTGGGCTGAAAAACTGTTAACCTCAACAGGTAGGGTCAATGCCATTCAACTGACTGCTCAATTAATTGGTCAGGCTAAACAAGATAGGTTAGCCAGTGACTTTGACTCCCTAGATGTTGGCGCTGGTCTCGTGCAAGCACCGCTCAAATAGATACAGTGTTTAAACTTTTCCTGGCATTTCCGAATATGCCCTAAATTAATCCAGCGCAAGGCATTCAAAGAAAGGTTTTGCGGTTGCATAACAACCAAATGCCTGGTGCCGGATTAAAATTTCCTCTTCAGGTAGGTAATTGCAAATACAGCCCGAATTGCTTTCAGCAGTTGTCAGCCAAATAATTCTTTATACTTCTTTTTTGCAAACTACGTAAAAATATTTAAAGATTGTTTTGGTACGCATGAGCGCGAAAACTAGGGCTTTGGTTAAGTTGGCTCGTGCCAAAAAACTTATAGTTCCAACTGCATAACTTCATACAAGTCACAACCATATATTTTATAGAACCAGGGAAAAGATGACTGACGTACAAAAGTACTGCAAATCTCTCTGCTTGACAAACCTCAGTTTGGAGAAGAATTCTTTAAATTGGTCAAACTCCCGTTATGCAATCGAGTAGGCACAAAAAACTGACTAACCACCAGTAAGCCGAATACTTTGGGTGCAGCAAATCTACGTTAGATAAAACCTGTGTCAAATTTTTTGACATACAAATAATCCACACAAAACCACATACATAAAAAGGAGAAAATAAATCATGGGCGTAACGAAACCCTATCAGGTGAAAACTCGTAATGGTGAATTGATTGAAGCAAATTTATATGACAGTCTAAGTATTCTCCGAACACCGGAAAAGCGAGAAGAAATACTCCAAGGACGGTTTCATAAAGTTGCTGTACCAGATGGTACTAAAGAGATAACAATTGAGAAACCATTTCTATATACCGATCTCAGTCGTAACGAAGTGATTTTGGTGAAACCTCTCTCAGAACGATACACTTGGCGAGCAACATCATCAGAGTTGGAGCAAATTGTCAAGCACTTACCAAATACTGTATCACCACCAGAAACACGCTTTATGCGAGTTGTTTTTGGACTGGGAGAGTTGAGGGAAAAACTGCTGGCACGGGAAGCAGGTATTGATGATCGCGCGCTCGAATTGTTCAAAGTTTTACTGGCATACGAACATCCAATTATCCTCCAGCAACCGCGCCTGAACATTAACCTGCATACAATTGACTCTAAATGGCTGACATTTATCGCCTCCTACGAACATGATAAAACAGCATACCAATTACGTATGCCCCGCATACTTGCAGACAATTTGCTCGCTCAACCGGATGAACTAAAACAATGGGTTGCTTCTAGCCACAAAGAAAACCTGTTTGAGCTAGAACAAAACCATGACCATTGGGTAAATTTTCGCCGTTGGTCGCCGACAGAGACGGCTTTGAATTTGCTATCAGATTTTGCCCAAAAAGCGCGTCAGAACCAAGACATTGATGCTAACAGCACTGACTTTCAAACAATGTTGCAAGGTCTACCAAGTGGAAATCACATGCCTAGTTGGGCAAAACAAGCATTGCGCGATTTATTCGTTTGGGCTAAAGACGGGGGAAATGGACAGCTACAAGACAAGCTGTTTGAAGTTCGTTTCAACAAAAAGCTTGATGATGACTGGTATTTGAATGACGATCCTGATGATATTGATACCCTGTGGAAACTTCTGCAAAACTTACCTGATACTAATGTCGAGGGTAACACTCGGTTTGATGTAATTGATTTAGAAGATGGCGGCGGTGCTTTTTATAGCCCTGGTGACGATCAGATTGTAATTGGGAGAGGATTTTTCCCCTCGTTTGAAGATGTAATGCTGCACGAAGTAGGACATGCCGTTCAAGAAAAATTAGATCAAGCAAAGAAAGATCTAGTTACTAATCAGTTAAAGGAGCAATTTGGTTGGCAAACATTTGGTTTGGACGATTCAGAAATTGATGCTTGGGTGAAATTGATGGGTGGATACGGCAACATCACAGATTTGCAGAAACAAGAAATCCGTAAATATTTGCGCGACTCTATTGGATTTGGTGGACAGTGGGAACCACCCCAGCAGGCGCCAAACGTACCCAGCGGTCATCCCTGGTACGCTACAAATTTTGGTCCGAGATTAGCATGTGAACAAACAGGTGCTTACTGGTATGATAAGAATCAAAAATGGTACCGGGCTAACGGTCTAGCATTTTTCCTCAATTACTACTACCAAACATTCACAGTGGTAAACGAGAGTACGCTGGATTTGGTTGAGCGAATGCCAAGCTCCTATGCTGCAATGTCTCCTTTTGAATTCTTTGCGGAATTGTATGCTGTATTCTATAACCTAAACTATTCAGATTGGGGAAACATTCCACAAAACCTGCGCGATTGGTTATGGGATAACATTGGCAGCCCAATGCCCATCGCTGGGAAATACTACATGCTTAGGAACAAACAGAGCAGACAAGTCTTAGACGTATTCAGTTTCAGGCAGGAAAACGGTGCTGATGTTATCCAGTGGCCTGGTTCTGATAATGAAAATCAACAGTGGCTGTTGGAAGATATGGGAAATGGCTACTATACTCTGACAGTCAAGCATAGCGGCAAAGCATTAGCTGTTAGAGACGCAAGCACGCAAGATGGCGCACAGATAGAACAATATGAAAAAAATGGCACGGATGCTCAACAATGGCAACTAGAGGAAACAGAAGATGGGTATTATATTCTTATCTCCAAAGTTAGTGGCATGGCTTTAACGGTCAGTGGTAATGAAGGCCAAAATGGAACTCTTATTCAACAGCGCGCGCTGAAGGGGAGTGACATTCAATTGTGGCGGTTTGAGCTTTGTCCTGATGAGCCTTCCCAAAAAGTTGTAATTTACTCGGATGCTAATTATGGAGGCAAAAGCCAAGAGCTAGAACCAGGTAGTTACGACGTAGATGAACTTACAATTGGCAACGATAGGTTGAGTTCTTTGCGCGTACCTCCAAAAACGCGAGTCATCCTTTACGAAGATGCTGGCTTTACAGGTAAAAGCAAGGAGTTTATTTCAAACGCTGATTACGTGGGTCATGACTTCAACGATAAAACATCCTCGCTGAAAGTTCTTTCTGTGTAAGTTTTTCCAACATAAAGAATCAAAAACTTTATAAATGTAACCGTTCAGATGGTGCGCCGCAGACGCACCATCTAACAATCTAGTTGTAGTATTTGCTTATAAGAAGTACTAGCACACAAGCGCGATGGTTTGTAAACAATGTAGATTTGTTAATGTTGCTTTATTAACAACAAGGAGTTGCTTAAACTTATGCCTGTAAAAATAATGAATTACGATGAAGACTTTCTTAACAAGCTCAAATCCTTGCGAAATATCAAAATACCGACAAACCAAGAAACTCCTTTATCTAATATTGAGAAACACGATCGCAGAGCAGACCCGGTAACGGCTTTAGCTCGGCGAATTGAAAATATCGCCGCTAGTGGCTCTGGAGTCTCCTCTTTCGACCTGGAGCGTATCCTGGGTCGTAATGATTTACTACCCGTCAATTACCTCCAAAGAGGAACCTTAGCTGCTCGTGCAGTTTGCCGGATTTGGGTTGGAGATATGTTTGGCTCAAATGGTAGCTGGGGGACTGGCTTTCTTATATCTCCTCGCCTGCTGCTGACGAATAATCACGTCATTGATTCGCAAGACGCAGCAACGCGAGCATCAGCACAGTTTGGCTACGAGATGGATATGAGCGGGAGAATTCAACAGGGAAAAACCTTTACTTTAACTCCAGAGTCAGCATTTATAACAGACCCGGAACTTGATTTTACCTTGGTTGCAGTGGCGCCAACATCAGATGATGGAGAAACGAGCTTAACAAATTACGGTTTTTTACGTCTCGACCCCACCCTGCACAAAATCGAACCTTTAGAATTTGTCACAATTATTCAACACCCTGACGGTAACCCCAAGCAAATTGCTATCCGCGAAAATAAGGTGCTGCAAATTGGTGACGAACAGGATGCTGTTAAAGATAATTTTCTCTGGTATGCTAGCGATACAGCCCCTGGTTCTTCTGGTTCGCCCGTTCTCAATGATAACTGGCAAGTAGTTGCTATTCACCATAAAGGCGTTATAGAGAGACGCATCAATAACGGAATTGAAGAAATTGAACTAACCAACGGCGCCTGGGTTCCATTATCAGAAGCTGGAAAGTTGACCGAAGATAAAATTAAGTGGATTGCTAACCAGGGTGTGCGGATAAGCAAAATTATCGAGCAAGTCAATAAAATTCAAACTCAACAAGGTGCGAACGCTTTTAGTTTAGTGCAAGCTTTCCTTGAAGATGCTAAGGGTATTCGCGTGTTTTCCGGTACAACTCCCCGCCAAAGTATAGTTACCTTGTCAGAAGATGGCTTCAACTTGGGTGAAAGGACGAAGCAACCTCGACCGAGTTCTAATGGGAACGTTCGCCCACTGAGTTACTATGAAGGTCGCGAAGGTTACAACCCCGATTTCCTGGGGACGAATATTCCTCTTCCTGAATTGACATCTATTGCCCTTGGTTTCGGTCCAGTAACCAAAGTAGTGGGAACAGAGGATAATATTCTGCGCTATACGCACTTCTCTGTAGTTATGTGCGAGACTCGCCGCTTGGCATTTTATACCGTTGTTAATATTGACGGGCGCCAGTGGATTGGGCTGGAGCGCTTAAGAGACAAATGGTTTTTTGACCCTCGCATTCCCGAACATTTGCAACTAGGTGACGATTTTTACGGTAACGAACCTGGGGGTAACTTTTTTGACAGAGGTCATTTAGTTCGCAGGCAAGACCCTATTTGGGGAGAAGAAAGCACAGCCCGTTTAGCTAACAGCGACACATTCCACTTTACAAATTGCTCTCCTCAGTACTTTCGCTTTAACCAATCGTCAGATCTGTGGCAGGGATTGGAAAATTTCATCTTAACTAACACAGACCAAGAAGATTTGTTAGCAACTGTTTTTACTGGTCCAATCTTTCAACAAAGCGATGTCTTCCACCGAGGTATTCAAGTTCCCCAACTTTTTTGGAAAGTAATTATAGTTGCGGACTCAGCAGGAAAACTTTATTCTAGCGGCTATGTTGTCAGCCAGGAACAATTTGTAGAGAATATCCCCTTCGAGCGCAAACCTGTGGGTGAGTTTAATAATTTTCAAGTGTCAATTACTAGTTTGGAGAACAGAACAGGTTTGAAGTTCTCCTCGGAGGTTGTTAAGGCTGATGTTTATACAGGTTCGCCTCAAGGAAACCAATTGCGCGGTTTTAGTGACATTGAGCATCCGAGGCGCCGATGACGCCTGTATTGAGATTGATAATGTTAATACGATTGCGTGTAGCAGCAGTTAAAAATTACCCAGCGATTCGGGAATGGCGCCTATCATTTCATAAAAACAGACGTGAACACGTCTCTACACGTCTGTTGGCAATAACATTACTCCTGCAACCAAACAGAGACGGATCTGCCTTTACAGCGGAAATTACCCCAACCATCAGCATTTGTATAAATTTTTTCTGGAATATGCCCAGTAATATCGTAAAAAGCTTTGTTGGGTCGGAACATATTCATCCACTTATTACCATCCGCTCCATTAGTAATAACTATAGCCATAGCTCCTGGATGTTCTCTATTACCTAATCGAGTCCAACCAATAGTGTTGGGATGATCGAAGTAATCATGCTGATCTCCGTATCCATATGCTCTACGGGCCCACAAAAACTTATCGATGAGAAAGCGATGAGAATAGAGAATAACGTCATAGCCACCTCGACAATTTGAGTACTTAGCTCCGTAATAATCAGCGTAAAAGATACAGGGATATCCTGAGCGTCGTAAAAGAATAAAAGCATATGCTAAAGGTTTAAACCAGGGTTCAACAGGAGATTCTAACGATTGACAGGGTTGTGTGTCGTGGTTTTCTACAAATGTCACTGCCAGAGTAGGTTGCTCTTTGACTAATGTACGATCGAGTATTGTACGCATATCAAAACTACTACCATTTCTGCTGGCATCATAAAATTTCATATGTAGAGGAACATCAAAGAGCGACATAACCCCTTCAGTCTGGACTATATAGTTATGTAGAGGTTCTGTATCACGCCAAGACCAATATTCAGCAAAACTGAAAAGATTTCGTCCGCTAAAATGAACCCGCAAATGATTAATCCAGTCTTTAAAAAAGCTTGAACGAACGTGCTTAACTGCATCAATACGAAAACCATTAATATTGGTTTGATCAACAAACCAACGACCCCAATAGCGTAACTCGTCAATGACGAAAGGTTCCCGCGTGTCGAGGTCATTGCCTAGCAAATAATCATAATTGCTTCTCTCATAACTGACTTCTGTTTCAAAACCTTTGTCTTTCAAACGATATAGTTTATTAGTATTTCTCGTAGTAGTATTGTAAGAAAGAGAATCAAAGCACCACCAATGCCACTTCATGCTCGAATATTTATCTCCACGACCTGGAAAAGTAAATTTTGTATATCCTGCTATTTGATACCAATCGCTCAGTATTTTATTTCGGTCATTCCAGTCCACTTCCTGCGCCCAGAATGTTTCTATTTCATCTCCACCATCTTTATGATTGAGAACTACATCGCCATAGACTTCCATTTTCTCGTTTTGAACAGCTTGAATTGCATCTATTAATTCTTTTTTTGTTCCGTATTTTGTTCTGATCGTATTTTTTTGCTCAAATTCACCTAAGTCAAATAAATCGTAAACTCCATAGCCAACATCATTAACACCACCAGAGCCTTTGTATGCAGGAGGAATCCAAACTGCTGTTATCCCTGCACTCGATAGCTTTGATGCCTCATTTTTAAGTTCGTTCCAGAGTGTACCATCTGAGGGACTGTACCACTGAAAAAACTGAATCATTACTCCATTTTCAATAGACATACTTATCTTCTCTCACAAAAAGGAATTATTGAATTACTGACACTAATAACTTGACAACACTGCGCTTGATACTATCTGCACAATTTTTCCGATTTGCTTTGAATCTACATAAAATCATGTTTATTGTATAAATTAGGTCGCCCATATGTAACTTATAATGTTTGTTTTCGGCAATGAATCTGATGGCTACAATGAAAAATACTTTTTGTATATGCTTAAAATTAATTTCCAAAAATTTTGGCAGTTAATTATATTAACAAAAATCATTATCACATCATTTATTGCAAAAATCTACCGCTAGATAGCTAAAAATAGAAAATATCTATCTTTAGATAGATAAGCGAATTGGTCATTTTAGTTGAATCTAGTAGATAAGGATAAAGAAACATCGGAGCCTTTTTATGCCTTTTATCACGCCACCTTCGCATCAATCGAGATGCGTAAAGTAGTTGGGTCATTATCTGCTTCATTATTAATTTTTCCAAGTTGTTGAAAAATTGCTTCTGTTTCTGGAATTTTATTGATTGGCTTGGCTTTTTTAACTCTTTTTAAAGAGTAGCCTAAATCATTCTCTTCAAGCTTTACAGTATTGTAAATAAAAAAGCTTTAGTTAAGGCGCCAAAGGTTTTATTGATATTCCAACATATGTCATCAACTGCATAAGTACCCACTTGCGTTACCTATGAATAAATAGCAAAGTTAATTCATTTGTCTTATCGTGCAAAAATACTATGAAAAAGCTACATGTTTTCCATTGGTATAAAGCAATAAAATATTATCAATAAAATTCTTCGATGAGAAGGCGCCTTCATTGCAATCTCAGAGGTTGTTTGAAAAGTTTCCTTTCATGTTATACTGAACCTAAAGCATCTAAGTATACGTATAAATCCTAGATTCTACTAGTAAAGGCAAAACTCCGTTTACATTCTGAGTAGCGGAACTCGCTTGAGACAATTTATACTTCATCTGACTTTTCAAACACCCTCTCAATCTCTATTTAGTTATGCGGAAGACTCCAAAATTTTTCACTCTCACCGACATAAATGACGTAATTACGTTGAATTACTTCCTGAAATTTGTATCTTTAGCGCGAACCGACAAAGCCTCCTGAACTATTGCTATTATAAGAATCACTTATGATAGGAAATGAATAACTTTACCTAAAGAGGTAGATACAAAGTAAAAATTATTATGCAAAATTATAATGACCGAGTTCCTGATGTTATAAAAAATACCTTTGTAATCTCTGGTAATTTTTTGGTAACTTGACGAAAGTTTTTTTGAATAGCTGCATAATTAGGGTAAGTGTTACCCATACAGAAATAGAAGAGTGCTGCTTTTTATAAGTTTCTTCCTAAACAAGCAGAACCATAAAAGTCAGTCTATTCAACGGTAAAATTCCAAAAAGGAAGTTAGATTACTATCCTTTAGAATTATACTGCTACTTTTCTCTAATTTCGGCGCCTAAAAACTCCGCAAATAAGCATAGCAAAAGTTCCTGAAGTTTGGGCTAGCTATTGGGTAAGGATTCAGGCGCCAGTATAGTCTCCCTACCAAAATTTTAAGCGAGTGACCCCCCTTGGGGGGTCAGAGCGCCATAAAAATTACATAAAAAAGTATGAAAGAAACTTAGGAGAAAAGATAACAATTATTGTAACGTTCACGTTATAACTAAACGTAAACAGGAACAGTACTTCTACCAATCAAGGTCGCAAGCTAAAGTATTAAAGATGGTGCTTGTACTTTTGGGTTAACGATTGCTTTTATAGCTTGCTCAAAAAATTCAATTACGGAACGCCCTTGGCGCCGACAAGTTTGTACAACCGTTAATAAATTGGCAGTATCTTGGAACCGCTCCATAGAACGGGAACCTCCACTAACCTTTCTTTTAGTGACAGCTAAACGTAACGTTCGTTCCGCTAAATTATTATCAGGTGGTATATCTGGATGTAGTAAAAAGTACCACCATTGATGTGCTTTGTCCCGCAAAGAGCGCAAAAGCTTGCCTGCTTCACCTCCCGCTTTATCAATCCATTCATTGATAGAGGATTCAACTTTTACTTTAAACTTAGAACCCCAGCTTAAGAAATCTAGAAAATTTTGTTCTTGCTGGAAGTTCGCGCGCGGGTTTAAATGCTTCGTCGATTAACTTGACAAAAGTTTCGCCTATTTTTAGGTTGTTTAAACCAGGAAGCTTCATTAATTTTTTGAAGTGGCGCCGTAAATGTGCTAAACATTTCTGTTGAGCTTTTACGTTATAACCGTTATAAACACTATAATCATCAGAGCTAAGTACGCCACTATAGTTGGAGCCAAGAATCATTTCTAACTCTGCGCGCTTTCCGAGTATCTGCCGCATGGAACAAAGCAAAATCAGTATTTGCAAAAATCCACAACCATTCTTTTACACCTTTAACAACCCAAGGCGTTTCGTCGGAATGTATATTAGGTTGCGTTTCTTTTATCCAATCTTTTAGCTCGTTAACGCTTGTACTAACAGATGAGTCTATTCGTTCATTAGTGTTTACTAGGGTTCCAACACCAATTTCTATTTCCCCTAGTTCCCACAAAAGTTCTTGTTGCTTTTCATAAGGTAGATGCCCATAATTATTTACCCATCCCAAAAAAGCTTGTAGTTTTACACCTATATCTTGCCCTGGTACTATATCTGGCGCCCAATCAGCTGTTTGTTTATTTCCACAACTAGAACATACACAAGTATGGCGATGATACTCAACTACTTCTATTGGGCGTTGTACTAATTGAGCTACTTGCTGCGTTTCGATTTTTATCGGCTCTCCTGCAAAGCTTGCGTGACCACAACAACTACAAACTTCGGGGCGCAAAATTTCAAAGCGATCTACTCTACCAAAACCCTTGCGAGTTTTACCTGGATGCCCTGGTTGTCCACCTGGTTTACGTTTCGGAGCGGACTCTTCTTGATTATCTGGGTCTTGTTTTTGTTCTGATTTTTTAAGGATATCTCCAGATGGAGGTTTGGATGAGGTTTTGCTGTCTAGGTCTCTGCCAACTTTTAGCCGTTGTACTTCAACCTCAAGCTCTGTGATTACTGTACTTAACTTTTCTATAGACTTTGCCTGCTCGATAACCATGTCTACCAATTGTCCTTGTGACAATTGAAGAAGGCTTTCACGGTTTAGTTCAAGAGGCTGATGTTTATCCATATGTATGATAATCAACCTCGGATGCTACATTTGTCAATACTTCAAAATCCTCCTCACGTTTTGACCATACTTTTTTATTTAATTTTTATGGCGCTCTGACCCCCCAAGGGGGGTCACTCGCTTAAAATTTTGGCAAGGAGACTATACTGGCGCCTGAATCCTTACCTATTACTCTAGATTTAATTCGTGATTCCCATCTACTATTATTCCATATCCATTCTTCAACTAATTTAGTTCCGCTTAATTCACCCCAAATTAATCCTGTCGTTGGGTTGCTTGGTGCTGTTGCTGATAAAACCATAATGTCATCCAATGTATTTGTATTATTATTTCCGCCAGTAGTTCCCCCGGTTGTACCACCAGTAGTAGTTCCCCCGGTTGTACCACCAGTAGTAATTCCCCCATTTGTACTCGCAGGCTCATCAAATACTATTTCTTGTAAAAAACTGCCATGAATCGTCATAACATCGTTACCGGATAAAAACCCGTAGCCGACATTGACAATACGACAGCCAGCTTTGCCGTTAGTACCATATTCATCAGCTAATCCATCAGTGAAGAAGTCAAGCAAGCTGTACATCCTATAAGGATATCCAACTTGTCGAATCAAGCTAACGGAGCCAACTTCTATCCAGTCAGTTCCATTTGCGGATACCAATAAATCTAATTGCTTTCTTTCAGAAGCCGATTCAATATTTAAAGTTTTTAGTCTTCGTTCCGGCTCGCTGTCTTCAAGGGTAATATTTGGGAATGGTACCTCTTGTAAACTAACAATTCTGGAGTATCCTTTAAGGTTTTTAAGAAACCCATTAACAGAAATAATGTTGCTAGCAGGGATACTAGTAACAGGATTAGCGTTATCAAACAAAACAATAATGTTATTCCCGTCAGAGGCAGTAATACGCCTCGCAATTTTTTTGATAATGTTAATTGACTTGATTGCCACACGTTCAGCACAACTACTACAACCAGCATTTATAACACTACTAGCGACTTACTGCCTGCTAAGTTATTGAAATCGCGGACGTGCTGCAAATCTCTTAAATCTCATTGATAAGCAAACGGTGCTGTCGCGGCTGCCTAACCAATAAGCAAACCTAATTAATCGAAGTGTTGCGGCGCCGCTTATTAGTCAGCATTTAGTCAGGTGCTTTTGGGCGTTACACCATCTTTACACCAAAAGTCTTTTGTAGAAGCGATGCCAGGAACGAGACTTGAACTCGTGACACGAGGATTTTCAGTCCTCTGCTCTACCAACTGAGCTATCCCGGCTTGTTGCGCTGTGTGGGGGCAACGATTAATAAATGTAGCAAAGATTTTTAGATTATGCAATAGTTTTTTGAAAAATATTTTAATTTAAAATTAAGTTGGTCTTATTTTTAGCTTAAAGGCGCCAAAAATAAGGATAAATACGACAAACTGGACAAGAACGATACTTGGTCCAGACGCTAGTTTAAATAAGGCTGAGGCAAGAATACCAACAATACTAGTTGTTGAGCCGATAATTATCGACATAATTAAGAAGCGACTAAAGTTATGGGTCATGACTTTTGCTGTTGAGGCAGGGATAACTAAAAAGGCGTTGACTAGTAAAACACCTACGGCTTTTATCGCTATAGCAACAGCTAATGATAATAATACTACGAATGCATAACGATATAGTTGAACGGGTATTCCTTGAACTTGGGCAACTGCTGGGTTTAAAGTTAATAATATTTGCTGACTTAGGGTTGATAATAAAAAAACGGCGCCTCCAAAGAGTAAAATCACGGTTAGTATCAAGTCAGTGTTGTCTATTGCAAGGATATCCCCGAATAATACGCTCATTAAGTTGCCACGATATCCTTGTATGAAGCTGGTTAAAATTAATCCAATTGCTAGGGCGCCACTCAGCACTATACTCAAAATACTATCGCTGGCAATGTCTGTTTTATCTATAAAGTAAAGAACGACTACGCCGAATACCAAAGTGAATGGTAGTAACATCCAAGTTGGGTTTATTTGTAAAAGCACACCTAATGCAACTCCCACTAATGCTGCATGTCCTACTGCATGACTAAAGAACGATAAAGAACGCAAAGTCACAAAACAACCTAGTAATCCTCCCACTATTCCCATCAAAACGGCGCCTAATATCGCGCGTTGCATAAATGGTAGCTGGAGTAAGCTTACTAGGTTATCTACTGCTGTAATTGCTAAGTACATTGGCAACGGATATTAACGCGGATGATTTAAGTAAACCATATTTTTAACGGCGCCTCTTGTAGGTGCGTGAAAGCAGATTAATTTTTTAAACGTTGAAGATTATAATAGCTTTCACGCACCCTACTATCCGTTATATCCGTTGCCTACATTTTACCGTTTTGCATTACTTGTTGCAGATGGTGCCGTATTTCTTGTACGTGTTCGATGTCCGCTTGGCGTAGTTTTTGGAATAATTCTACGCAGGGTTGTGAGTTTGCTTGCTGTGCATCTTTGATGTATGTTTCATATGCCTTTACTGCTTCTGCTTTATTTTGAAGTACAGTAACGAAGTCGTATTCTAGGTCGTTAAGTGCGCGCGTTTGGTTTGCGTTTGCTGCTTGTGTCATGATTCCCTTAATAATTGCACTACATTTCAGTTTTACTTGTGTGTTGTTAGTGATTCATCTTTCCATAAGAATAAGTCTAAAGAGTTATGAGTGTACTTTCTACTCACCACTATTAATATCTACATGCTTGTGCTTGTTGTAACATTTGTTGAGATGCGTTTGCCCATTGAGGGTTTTGTTGAGCGTTAAATAAGTTAAAAGCGTATTGAAAGACTTGGGCAGCTTCGTTACATTGCCGCTGCTGCATGAATACTAAACCGGCGCCATAGTATGCGTTAGGATAATTGGTATTTGTTTCTGCTGACTTTCTAAATGACTCTAAGGCTTCTTTATATTTGCCTTGATTGTATAATATTGTACCAATGTTGTAATGCGCTTCAGTATAATTTGGGTTGATTTTTGTGGCTCTGCGAAATGCGTCTCTGGCTTTGTCAATTTTTCCTTGCTCCATATAGCATACGCCTAAGTGATATGCTGGTTCTGGTGCATTTTTACTATATTCCATCGCTTTTTTGAACGATGATATGGCGTTTTCCCAGTCGCGCTGCTGTTTTCTAAGTAAGCCAAGGTTGTAGTGTGCTATACCTAGTTTTGGGTCTATTTCTATCGCGCGCTGTAAATAATCTCCTGCTTGTTGCCAGTTCGCTCCTTCAAGTAAGGCGCCTCCTAAGTTAGCATATGCGAGTGCAAATTTTGGGTCTGCTTGGATGGCACGATAAAATGCATCTGCCGCAGGTTGTAATTGTCCAGCTTGACGTAGTGCGAGTCCTAAATTATAGTGTGCTGGTGCAAGGTTTGGTTCGAGTGAGGTAGCTTTTTGGAAGTAAGCTATTGCTTCATTCGCTCTACCCGCTTGAATTAATTGTAATCCTTGGTTTAAAAAGTCTGCGGCTGTCCCAGATACATACCCTTGGGCAATATATAAACTTGAGTGCAAAGATAATGGCTGTATTGAGGCGCCGCTGGGTGTTGATGCAGATAGTAAAATTGAAAAGGCTAGTATCACGCTGATTAATTTTATCAGACGAAACCTTAATAACCCCTTTACGCTTTTAACCTTTCTTTTTTGCATTCGCATAGTTAATTTGAATATCCTGAAGTAAATATTGTTATAAAAGACTAAAATTAATTAGTAATGAAGCATCATACATATAAATCTTTAAATTTATTTATTTTTCTTAACAATATTTAAATTTTTTTGCAATCAAGATTATAACAAAATATAATTTACCGTGGAGACGTTACATGTAACGTCTCTACGTTATTGGTGATTAACCGGACATTTGTTAAAACTTGCCAGGGTCGTCGTCAAGTGCTAACAAGAAATTAATCAGGTCTGTTTGCTGTTGTGTGTTAAACCCAGTTTGATTATCTACATAGAACTCATGACCCGTTCCATCCAAGTTACTCCGCTCCGGACTTAAAGCTGGGTTCATTTTGTTGGCTGTTACAACTCTTGAGCGAAGTTTCTGATCTAACAACGCACGTAAACTGCTAGCAGGGTCAGCAGGTAAACCTCGACTGAGAGTACCAGTTAATCCTAAACCACTAGGGTCAACAACCTCAAATCTCCCATTCCAAGAAAACTTCAAGCTTCCTTCTCGCACTGCTACACCACCATCATGTAAATAGGGTGCGCTGAAATACAAGCCGCGTAAGGTCAATGTTTTATAACCACCATTCGGTAATATGCCCTTGGGTAATGTCGTAGAATTAACAGAGATACCCTCCGTTGGCACGTCTAAGACTTTTGCGTTAGCAGATACAGGAACGGCAGTGTCAGTGTATAATTTTGGTTCTACTAACAAGTTACTCAATCCTAAACGAGATTTCGCGCGCGCTGAATTAGTACCAATTTCCTCAATCGGATGAATCGTGTTGTCGGTGAAGAAGGGGGGAATATGACAAGTTGCACAATTAGCTTTCTCAAATACTTTTGCTCCTCGCTGCACTGAACCACTTCTTAAAGCTCTCAAGTTTTCTTGTGTGCGGTTTGCAGGTGGTACTAAACTATTTTGGAAAGCAGACATGGCATTATTAGCAAAGAAGAATTTGCCACTAGCTATGTCATTTGGATTGTCGCTGTTGGGACTGAAAAATAAACCGTTGTATGTCACCAAACTAGGTTTCAGATTCGGGTAGTCACCTGCACCAGGAGCAGAGATTTGGTCTTCCAATTCTGCAAAGGGAATACCTAATTCTTGCTGTCTCTGTCGCAGCCATACCGAAGGTTTGACTCCATCCGGTAAACGCAATATTGGATCGGCAGCATTCTGAAGAAATGTACCAATATACACTTCTGGGTCAATATTCAGGACTTCTTGACTGAATTGGGCAGCTGCTAACAAATTAATTTCTGAGGAGTGAACTGCATTGTTGAATACACTGAGTCCAGCAAATGGACCAACAGCAGATTGGCCGTCAAAGAAATAAGGATGATTTTTAAACGTAAAACCACTGGGAATTTGGGTGGTATTGTTAATGCCATCCGGTGAACTCTCGAAATGACCGAAAGGTACATCCAAAACTGCATCATCGAAGGCTTTTTCAAACTTTTCGGGGTCAGGCAATTTTACAGTTTGACCTTTGCTATCAATAATAGTCTTACCATTACCTTGGTATTGTGGGTCTAGTGGGTTAAAGCTCAACCGTGGAAATGCAGCAGCTGTATTTGGCGCCAATGCAATTAACAAAGGAATGGCAAGTTCACCATTGGGGACTCCTGCTAGACGTTTACCTTCATTTGAAATAGTCGCATGGCAAGCTGCACAAGTAATACCTATTGTGCTAGCTTTCTCGTCAACTACAAATCCCAAAGGGAAAATTCCTCCCTTTTCCATTTTTAAACCTGTATTCAAAACAGTTCCAGCAGGAAAAGTCCGACTTCCTAAGCTAATATCCTTCTGAAGCGTTATTTTTAAGTTTTTTGTTGGTTGGCCACCCAACTGTGCAATCGCTGTTCTAATTTCTGGCACAATAGTACCAAAACCTTGTGTAAAACCAAATACCCCTTGCAGACCAAAAGTATCACCAATCTTTCGATTAAAGTATATATCTTCCCCTTTGTTGATTAATTCTTGAGTGATTTGAACCGCTCCTGCTTTTTGGTCTTCCGTTGGGTTACTAAGCAGTTCACCAAAATAGTCATAATAACCTACAGGTTGAGTTGGAGCAGATTGTAAAAGTTTAAATTCATTCCTACGGAACATTGCTCCTTCGCTCGTTCCCATCAAACTATTTGATAGCAATATACCAGCGAAAGCCATGATAAACACGCAGATTAACAACAATATCCTGGCTCTTTTTGCAGACAATCTCGCAGATAGGCGATTTTTTGGGTTATTATTCTTGAATTCCATATTAAACTATCTTCAAGAAACAGTGCTTATTTTTATTAACACGAAAGCTAGCAATTATACGTAAAATACATAAAAATTTAATTTACGTAAATTAAGAACTTTAGAATAAAAAATATTAAGTAATTAATCTAGGTTAATTACATAGTTTTATTTAAATTGTCTGGGTATTTCTTTATAGACGCAACAAAACTTTATCAAAACGGCGCCTATCTATGAATTTGTTTGCATTAGTATTGAACGCGAGCATTTAGCCTTATTGTGGTCATAATTGTGAAGTTAAGTCAACTTATCCGAAGTTACAGTCATTAGCAGTGTAGTACTAAAAGATAGAGAACATCTGTTCATACTTACGAAAGCTGTCAAGGTGCATAAAGATGCTTAGAGCTACATATAAGGTCAATAGAGTTTAACAGTTATATCCAGTATCTATAAAATACAAGGAGTTTAGGTATGAGAAAAGGGTTTGGAATAACGATAGCTTTGACGATCGTGTTAGGAGGTGCAACTTCAAGTTTTGCCCAAGAGGTTGTGAAGGTTAATGCTCAAAAAGTCAATACAAGTACTTTATCTACTAGCACCAGTGTGATAAATTCAAATATTGATCAAGTAACAAGACCAAAACCACCTGGTCCTGGTGGTACTGATGCTATACTTTTACACCCAGGTGTAAATTTCAATTCAAATATTGACTCACGAGTACGACCAAAACCAAAGGGTCCTGGTGGTACTGAAGCTTTACAGCAAATTCGCTCTATAAATCAAGTTCAGCATTAAGATAATTACCACAGAGACTCGACGGACACAGAGAAAACTCTCTGCGAACTCTGCGTCTCTGTGGTAAAATATTTTCAACTCGAACAAAGTTGTTTATCTATACTATTCTTCAAATAATCTTCAAGCCACTCACAGCTATTTTTTATCAAAGTGTTTAATTCTGGCGTTTTCATTCGTTGATTATCAAACCGCCAAACTCTAACCTTATTATCCATACTTCCTGATACAATTGTTTTACCATCAGGACTAAAGTTTACGCTCATAACTGGGGCGCCTATTTCTGGTAAGGTTGTAATTAAGTGTCCATCCAAGTGCCACAATCTGATGGTTTTATCTTCAGAACCTGAAGCTATTGTTTGACCATCTGGGGAAAAGCTTGTTTTGTATACTTCTGCGTTATGACCAGAAAGAGTGCGAAGTAATTTTCCATCACTACGGCGCCATAGTTTAATCGTTTTATCGGCACTCGTCGAAGCTATAATTTTACCATCTGGACTAAAGGTAGCACTATATATCCAGTCATGATGACCAGTTAGTGTGCGAAGTAATTTTCCATCACTACGGCGCCATAGTTTAATCGTTTTATCGACGCTGGCAGATGCTATGATTTCTCCGTCTGGACTAAAGTTGATTCCATACACTTCTGCTGTGTGATTTAATATATATAGTAATTGATCACTGTCAACTGAATATACTTTTACCGTATTGTCTTTACTTGCGGAAGCGATTAACCTCCCGTCTGGACTAAAGCTGATATGATTGATTTCGGTATTAGTAGCTTTTATCGTTTTGATTAATTTATCATTTTGCCATATTTTAACGGCGCCATCACTTCCAGCAGTGGCAAATTCACCGTTGGGTGCAAAAGCTACACTATATATAGATGAGTTTTGTGCAGTAAACGTTTTTAATAGCGTACCAACAGAGCGCCATATTTTAACTTTACCATTACCACTAGCTGAGACTATTTTACTGCCATCGGGACTATAAGCAACTGCATAAACTCCATCACTATCTGCACTCAATACATCTAACTGTGAAATATCTCGACGCTGCCATAGTCGAACTGTACCATCTAAACTCGTTGAAGCTATGGTTTTAGAGTCAGGACTAAATACTGCATTATATACTCCCTTACTATGTCCTTTAAATTCTTCTAACTCACTACCATCAAGGTTCCACAGTTTAATCGTTCTATCTCGACTTGCTGAAATTATCATTTTACAATTTGGACTAAAACGTACACCCCATACAGAAGCGGTATGTCCTGGTATCTTTTTGATTAACTTCCCTTCGCTGCCGTTCCACAACATTATATATTTATCGGCGCCACCTGAAACCAGCATTTTTCCATCTGGACTGTAGCTAAGACTATTTACCCAGTTTTGATGGAAGGACAACGTTTTTAATAGGCGCCCATCGTTAATATCCCAAATTTTTATGCTTTTGTCTTCTCCACCAGCGGCTATATTCTTACCATCTGGACTAAAGCTGACACTCAATACCGGAAAATTATATCCTGTAATCGTTTTAATTAGGCGCCCCTCTTGACTCCATATTTTTATGCTTCGGTCAGAACTCGCAGTCGCAATACTTTTCCCGTCAGGACTAAACGCTACATTATTAACAGTCTGAGTATGTCCTTCCAGAGTTTTGAGTAAACTACCGTCTTGAACATTCCATAATTTTACAGTTTTATCAACGCTACCGGAAGCTAGAATTTGACCATCTGGTGAAAACGCAATACTATAAACTGGTTCTGTGTGTCCTGTTAAAGTTTTAGAAATTCCACCACGACTCCAAAGCTTGATAGTTTTATCTAAACTACCACTAGCTATAGTTTGACCATCTGGACTAAAAGCAACACTAATAACTCCGTCAGAGTGTCCTTCAAAACGGTTACGCTCTTGAACAGAAGAAATTGCTTGTTCGAGTGTGGCAGTTGTCGCTACTCTTATATTAGAAGGTACAAAAGTGTTTTTAACTTGTTTTGCTGCTTTCAGACTCGCAACTAAAGCTTCTAATTGTTGATTTGATAATAAATTTGCTTTCGATGACTCATTTAACGCTTTAATCTCACTTATTTGTGCTGAGTTTCTCTGCCAATAAGCTAAACCACCAAAACTACAAGCTGCTATACCCAAGATACTCAAACCAATAACTGCTCTTTGTGCTTGTCGCAGTCTCCGCTTTTCCTGATATTGTAGTCTTTTCCTTTCTGCCAAACACGCTTCGATAAACCTTTGAATATCAGCAGACAGTTCTTCGGTATACTTTATATATATATCCTCAGCTTCTGCTAAACGTACACCTTGCAGTAAAAAATCACTATTCTCATCATTCTGTAACCACAATTTTGCAGCTTGTTCAATTTGACGATACGTTCGTATCCTGCTACGGTTTTCTTCTAACCACCATCGTAAAGTAGACCAGTGACGTATCAAGATTTCATGGATAACTTCTACACTCGGTTGTAATAAGGCAATGTTATTTATATCTATATTATCTACAATATCTCCTTTAGAGGCGCCTAATAATTCCTCAACGTTGACAACAACTAACTTCGCTGTCGTCAAAACCTGTAAAGTCTTCTCTACCAAAGCTTGTGAAAACTTCTTTACTACTAATTCCGATTTTAATACACGTCGTCGCGTATCCTCTGTACCTTCACCTAACTGAGTTAAAGACAGAAAAATCCATTTTGCACATTCTTGACTTTGGCTGTCTAAACTAGAATACACCTTATCAGCTTTCCTTTCTAAGGCGCCTGCAATTCCTCCCAAATGTTGATGGTATGCTGATAAAGTCAGTTTACCTTCAGAACGGTGATGCCATAACTCATCTAAAACAAACTCTAAAAGTGGTAAATCACCTGCTGAATGTTCAAGTTCCTGTAATAAAACTTCGACTAAACTCGGTTCTACTTGTAATCCTACCTTAGATGCGGGACTTTGAATCACGCTGCGATATTCGTCATCGTTTAAACGTGGCGGTACTAATATACTAAAGTTTTGGAGTAATACAGCTAAATTAGGATTTTCCAAACTCTGGGAAATAAAATCCGCACGCAGTGTAATAACTAGTTTAAACTTGTCGCTGGCGTATTCTAAAGCTCCAAGTATTAATTCTAAGAAATTATCTCGTTCTTTAGTTGGCGCCAAAGTAAATAGTTCTTCAAACTGGTCGAGAACAAGCACAACCATCGACTGTTGAGTTCGCAACCAGTAAACGAAACCCTCAACACCTTGATAAATAAGTCCTTCTAATACAGTATCTTGTAATTTGGTGACTAAAACGTTGATTGGATTGGCGCCAGGACGGATACAATAAATTAACCAATTGTTTCGTCGTAGTTGTGCAATTAAACCTGCTTGGACAACCGAAGACTTACCACTACCAGAGGCGCCGACAACAGCAAGGAATGAGTGTGATGCGATATGATTAAGAAGCTGCTGCGTTAAAGCTTCACGACCATAAAAGTATTGACTATCGTTTTCACTGAAAGCACGTAAACCTAAATAAGGGTTAATTCCTAAGTCGGTATTTTGAATTAAAGGTTTTTGTAAAACAGGGATAATTTCTATCACACCTTGCTTCCCAGATAACCAAATATATAGAGGAGTGAGTAAAGCTTGTAGTTGAGTTATCCATCCTGCTGCGGTTAACCCTGTTTCAGCATCGGTGTTTTGGAGAGTTTGAATTAAAGCGGTTGCGAAAACTTCTAAATCGGCAGAGGCACCTGCTATAATACATAAACCTTTTTCTGTGTTGACTTGTAAATCATCTACCCAAGTTTTCAGGGTATGTGATTCAGTACCAGGGCAATCTAAGATGATGATAAGGTATAGGCAAGTTGAATAACGTAGTTGTTGTCGTAACCAATCACGACTTAAATAGATATTTTGGCTAAAAGTTAAAATAGACTCGTTTGTGAAGTTTTGTAATGTCCCGCGTAAATATAGTAAAGCGGTGGTTTTGAGGTCATGGGGATGTAGACAATTTTGAATGGCGCCCAAAATATTAGTAATAGGCGTGCTATCGTGTGTGGAGAGATATTCAATCTCAAAACCAGCTTTACTACGTAACACTTGACTTAAAGATAAAGTTGTCCCGTTAGTCAAACCTTCAACGACTAAAGCAACCCGACGTGTAGTTTCAACTATTGTATCTTTTGCTAAAATAATTTCGCCAACACCCTCAACAATACGTTTTGGTGTTTGTAAAGGATATTCATTATATAGATGTGTGTCTCCTTTACTGCGTTGCTGCTTATTAATTAACCGTAGCTGTTGATTAGTCTTATCAATATATTGTAAAGTTTGGTAATAAACATATCTATATAATCCATCTGCTGTAACTACACCGTGATTATTTGCCGCTTCACCACGTAATCCCCGCATTAGATAGTATGTAAATACACCATGTCCTAACTCAGGAAATTCCCATGATTGTTGGTCAGTATCGCACGAAAGCATTGCATAGAAACCTTTACTAGCTGAAGCGGCAGTTTGAAGGACACGTAACAATTGAGGTGTTGTATTGTGTAATGTCATACCTCCGCTATGACAAGCATCTAACCAAACGAGTTGATGACGTGTAGCAGACTGAGTTAAAAGCTGTAATAATTCATGAACAGCAAAAGCAGTGTTTTCTAAGTTATTCTTTTGAGTATCGCGTAAACACAAATAAGTTTGCTGCGTAACTGTGTCTATAATACCGTGTCCAGAGAAATAGAATAATATTGTGTCAGTAGAAGAGGCGCCTTTAATTATAGTCGTTAATTCGTGTTGTACATGTTTCAGTTCAGGTAGCTGTGTAAAATCATGATAAGTTGCCACATGAATATCAGTATGTCGTGTTGCGGTTTGTAAAGCTTCTGCTAAACCTTGACAGTCGAGTGCTGAGTAACGTAAACTTGGCAATTCATCATCAAGATATGTGTTGACCCCTACTAATAATATCCATAATTTGGGGGCAACTTGTTTTCGCTTGGAACTGGCACCAACACTTATAGGTGACATTGTGTTAAATTAATATGCGCTATTTGAATTAATTGTAATTGATTTAATACCTCTCCCCCAGCCCCTCTCTTGCAAGGACAGGTGAGTAATTGTACTTATTCTTTCTTATTTATAAATGTTTATTTATTTGACTGCCATTGTATTGCTGAATTAAACAGATAATAAACATCTAATAATTTTGTTGTAAGATGATTAATTAGCGTATCTATCAATACTACATTATGATATAATTTATTGTCAGTATTATTTACTAAAATTGATATTATTATTGAATTTATTTCCTTTTCTATATCTTTCAAAGACTTAATTTTTTCTAGTTCGTAACTTTTCCAGAGGAATTCAGAATTTAATTTTTCTAGTTTTAACTCCAAATCCTGTATTTTCTTTTCTAATTGCAAATTTTTGTCAGTTTTAATACGTTTATGTACTTGAGTCTTACTTTTAAAACGACGTATTTTGTAAGTCATTTTGTTGAACCTCATCTAATTACTTAACTGTAAAAACGATCGTTAGTTGGGTGGAGAAACAAAACTCAACAAAAACTTTCACTACTAGTAAATTAAAATACGTTGTACTAAGTAATACCATGCAACCATCGTTAAAACAAAGTACAAGGGTATCAAAAAAATGTTTCATCCTCATTTAAATTAAAATATTTAAGTGAATATTTTGTGAAGAAACCAGTAAATTATCTAAAAATAATGGAAAAAACTACTTAATTTTATGAAAATTCTGTTGGTAGAAGACTCGAAAGGCGCCGCTCTTGTATTGAAAAATATTCTTACAACTCAAGAAATTAAGTAAGGTGGGCATTGTCCACCTTACTTATGTACGCTATATTAAATTTGATGGGTACGTAGGAGCGCAGTCTTCGCAAAAAGTATTAAAGGTGTTTAGAGGGCTAAAGCATTAAGTAGTACCTAACTCTCCAAATTTAATGACATGAACCACTAACGGTACTCGAAAGCACCTATGTCGTTACCTCGACCTTGAGGACGAATAATTCCATCCTTATCCTTGTCTGCATAGGCGCCAATTCCTTTAAAACCAGCATCAATAGCTGGTGAAGAGGATAACAGATGAAAATCATTTTCTGAAGCATTGACGAATTCAACATTTCCAATAATATTGTCACTGTCTTGTAAGTTTCCTAATGCTCCCTGCTTTTGGTAGAGTTCGGAAAAGCCATTGGTGAACAAATTCTGACTTATGGTTACGTTGTCTGTGTCACCAATGAATCCATTCCGGTATGTGCTGTTGGCAAAAATATTGTTCCGGATTGTGATATCACTTGCTTTTTTACCACCCCAGTTTAGACCATCAATATTAAACGCTTGAACGTTATCGAAGAAAGTATTGTGCTCTATTTCAACGTCATGAACATTTGACTGAATGGCAATACCTGAACCACCATTGATACCTTGTATTCCATTGCCATAGACAACGTTATTGAAGACGCGGATATCATGTACATCTCCTTGTTGTGGAACTTCATCCGCAATAGCGATAGCGTCAGCGGTGTTGTTGTAAATAGTATTGTTGTAGACGCTAATATTGAACATCGTCGCGCGGTTTCCATCAAGGTAAATCGCTGGACCTCCGTTGTAACCTTGCGGTGTTCCAGATATTATGGCTTGAGCAGTAACAGTGTTATCGTGAATTGAGCCATTGCGGGAACCAACTTTGGCATCAATACCTTCTGTTTTTCCTTGTTTAACAATATTGTTGGCAACTTCAAATCCATCCACACCCCATATACTCAAAGACTCCTGAGTCCCCAAGTCTGCGCTTGTTTTCCAATTCCAGTTAGCTCGTTCAATAGTGTTGTTCAGAATCTTAATGTTAGAACTGGTGACTTCAGCTTCACCACCATCGTAGTAAGTATCAGGAAGAACGATAATTCCCGATGCACCAGTCTGGTAAGTGTGATTGTTTTGCACAATCATATTGTTCGCATCACGCAGTGAAATACCAGCCCAAGAAGTATTTTCAATCCGAAAACCATCAATAGTCCAATAGCCTTGACCTGCCGATTGAATTACACCTTCTCTAAAACCACCTTGACTTGGATTGGGGTCACGCAAAGTAACGTTGCCGTCAGCTTTGAGTGTAATATTACCAAGACTAGAATTACCTGATTTCTCAAGAGTGATTGTCTCTGTGTAAACACCTGATTCTACTTCGATAGTGTCACCTGCTTGGATAGGAGAGTCTTTCGATGTCGCATGATTGATACTTCTCCAAGGACTTGCCGCAGTACCTAAATTAGTGTCCAAACCGTTTGTTGAAACGTGGTAAGTCATTCCAGATGAAGCAGGAATGTCTAAAGAATTCGTTGTTGATTGATTTAATACCATTACGAGCGTTCAACCTCTAAAATTTTATCAAGAATTAAACGTCACCCTGGTTAAATGCACTTTGAGACTGCTACGTTATTTTATTTCGCCCAAAAAGCAAAATATCTCCGCGCATCTCTTGTTTGATTCTTACTAATGAAAATATCTTCTGTTCTTAAATTCAACCCAGCTTATGACAGTTTCTATACTGGAACCGATTACCAAAACATCATTTTACGGCGCCGCATCATTACGAAACCCTTACAGTGAAAGGATTTACAAAAAAATATTTTATTAATCTGGAACTACACAAAGCACACATTAATTTAAAGCCCTCAGTAAATTCCACCAAAAATGTTTTAGGAGTTTGCATTTTAATCAAAATTAATTTAAATCCGAAAAACCCTGACATAAATCAAGATAAAGTCAGGGTTTTTATTTATGCTAATTTTATCAGGGGCAGGGTAAGCCCAACAAAAAATTGGGTAGGGTGTGTGACGCCACAGAAAAATTCCATTCAAGACGAAAAGACTTGTAGCCTGATCGCACCGGCATTCCTTTGGTGGTGCGTGAAAGCATTTAAATTTTTCGTTTAAAGTCTTGACTGTAATGGCTTTCACACACCCTACTAGGCGACTTTGTTTAAATCTGGAGTTAGAGGAAAATCCGATACAGATTTTTGTGTGCTATCTTTTGATAATAATTGCACGCGCCAAAGTTCTCGATCGTCGGTTAAATCGCTTGCAGCAGTTCTACCGTGCAACATGTAATGATTTTCGATTAAAAGTAAGTCGCCTTGCTGCCAATCGTGGCAAATCAGACAGTTGTCATCATATACTAAAGTTTGCAGTTCAGCAATTAATTCTTGAAAATCTTGCTGTGGTAAACTTTTTGATGAGAGATCAAAGGTTTGTAACTTGGAAGTAGAGGCTTCTTGATATCGAAGGATATCTTCACCTGTAATCGGATGTTGCATAATTAATGGGTAGCTACGTCCTTTGCCTCCGTAATAAGTAAGTTTAGTATAGTAATCAATTACCACTTGTTTCCAAGCTTCAATTTTTGCGGAGCCGACATTTTCAAGCACTCTTCGACCGTCAACCACTGTGGTCTGTCCTTCTCCACTTGCTGGAGCTTGATGACAATAAAGAGTAAAAAACTGAGGTGTAAAATCTTCATAGCGACCGCTTGCTTCTAAATAAGGGGGTGGCATACTTACGTCCCAATGTAAGGGAACAGCCTCACGAGAAGCAATGTAACCATCAGGTACTTTCTTTGGTCGAACCGTATGTACAGCCCCAAAGTCCCACATAACTGGTTTTCCAAACTGTGATGAAAACTTGACAAGATGCTCTTTACTGTCAACATGAAAACCTCGTAAGACTACAAACCCATATTCTAAACAGAGATTTTGTAACGTCATTGAATTGAGGCAAGAACAGTCAGGCTTTCTCTGATTATCATTACCTTGGTAAGTAATGCGAATTCCAGTTCTTGGCGGTTTAATAATTTCTAATTCACAGTCACTCCAAATCTCTTCAGATGACTCAATAAAATACCAAGGTTGTTGATGACACAAAACTTTCGCAGTTGATGGTAATTTTTCAGCTTCTTCTCTTTTCATAAGAATTTCTTCATTGTTTTTGGTTTTGACGACTACATTATGCCAAGGAGTGATACAACGATAATCATTGGGTAACACATGAACAGCAAATTTTGGACCTGCATTATTATGACAATGAACAGAAAGCCGAATATGGTGGGGAAACTTTTCTGATAGCAGCTTCGTTAATGCATCATTTCTTTGAATCATAATTTTGGCAAATTCACCACTTTGCTTAAGCCTAGTTTTTTTGCTTTCAGGATGATTACTATCAGTCCAAGGATTATCCTGAAACAGAAAATTTTTCAGCCCCTGGTAAGTTTGACGTATTTCTTCATCATTTTGAATTTGCGCTTCTACCTGCTGCTTATTAAGCGAACAGTATTGACTCATAAGTTCTTCTCGAAGATTATCATATCCATTTTCTGAGGAGAAAAAGCTATCCAAAGACTCCCAGGAAATATGACGTGATTTAATAAGATTTTTGAGAGCAATATTGTATTTATCTTGGGTTTCTTCAGAAACTCCAATCAAATCAGAAAAAGTCGTTCCATCACTAAAAATTACAAACTTACATCCTGGCGCATAAAATTTTCTAACCTGTTCACAGAAATCATCTAAATTTCTTAAAGCAATTTCTTCTCCTCGGTCAGGTAAATAGCCAAATACTTTAGAGTTAGTATTGGGTGACTTGCAAGGAAATCCAGGCAAAATCATTTCGATTGGTTGACCAGAATTAATAAAATACATTAATTGCTCTGAGAGAAAACTTTTCCCCTTTGTTTCAAAGCAGTCATTTTTCGCTGTAGCAAGTAATTGGCGAAAAATTTTAATAAATTGAGAGACAACCAATTGATTATTCTTGGTTTCAATCTTTACAATATTCATAATTAATTTCATCTTTAATATCAATTTGAAGATTTAGAACTACACGTAATGTTTAAGCTCTCTACTCACTCAAATGGTTAAGAATCTTTTTTTATGCACACTCTAAATGTAAACTTTTCAAATTCGACAAAAATTTCCGCAGGAAAAGCGCCAAAGTGTAGTGTTTCTCTCAGCTACATGCTTTCGTGTAAATGAAATATAGTATTCCGCGCTTGAGTTGTAAAAACCTCTGTTCCCTCTTACTCTGTCTACTCCGTGTCTAATAAGGTAAATTTGTTCAGCCTACTTTTTCACGAATGATGAGCGGACTGCTATACATGCAAGCAGTATTCACGCGCGCCCTATATGTTCAGTAAATCTAATTAGATAGCGTTATAAATTTTACTTACAATTATCCAAAAAATATAAAGTTGCTGTAAAGAATTTGTAAAGATTTAAACAAGTGAAGTTATAAAATGCATAAAAACTTCAAACCACATCTATTGATAAGTGTAACGCTGCCTACAGTCGCCAAAAAAAACTAAACTACCCTGAGCGCTCACCATTCCAAAGACTGGTAGGTAAAGTCGGTACAAGAACAATCAAACATAAGTTTTGAGGAAAGAATATGGCAATTCTAACAGGTAATGCAAATACTAATATCATCATCGGGACTGTAGATGATGACATTATTTCAGGTTTCGGAGGTAATGACTTTCTGTTCGGAGCTTCAGGCAACGACAGTGTATTTGGTGACAATGGTAATGACTTTCTCTTTGGTGGAGCTGGTGACGACTTCCTCGATGGTGGTAGCGGTGTAGATCGGCTTACTGGTGGTACGGGTAATGATATCTTCTTGTTCTCTGACGACCCTTTTGTAGGAGGAGTCGCAAACCCACCAGATATCCTTACTGATTTCCAAATAGGACAAGATCGGCTGTTCTTCAGTAGCGATAAGCTTGGCATTAACAATCTGAGTTTCCAAACAGGTATCAGCGGTCAACTATCCGGTGACAGTAATCTAATAGTACTACAGGACGGTTTTGCTAATGCTGGCGCCGCAGCACAAGCCATTGCAGACAACAACGCAATTACAGCAGATGCTGGTCTATTTGTCTACTTTAATACCACATTAGGCTTTTCTAGAGTTGTGTTTTCTACAGACCTTAGTGACAGAGGTCAATTCAGTGTCCTTGGCAATCTCATAAATCAAACAGATGTTGCCAACCAAACACAATTTACTGCTAACGAATTCGTCCTAGTGTAAGTATTTGGTCGTCAGATTCCCGACTTCACTTTATTTGTCGGGAATCTTAAAGGCGCCTGCAAAGTTTTATGATTAAAGCCGTGCGATCAAATGTATTAATACTTTAACAGAACTAAGCAATTTAGAAGTAAATCTACTTGAACAGCAGATTTATCCTGGTAAACACGCATTCCCTCTTAAGATGCGTTTGAGAGCATATAAATTTGCGCGATTATCACCTATGATAAATAATATTATCCAGCAACAAATCGAATATTACCGTGCGCGCGCATCAGAATATGACGAATGGTTTTATAGACAAGGACGTTATGACCGTGGTGAGGAGTTCAACGCGCGTTGGTTTAATGAAGTTGATATTGTAAAAAGTGCATTACTCAATAAAGGTAAAGTTAACGAAATATTAGAACTAGCATCAGGAACAGGAATCTGGACACAAGAACTTTTAACCATCGGCAACAAAATTACTGCAATAGATGCTTCTCAAGAAGTCATTGAAATTAATCGTCATAAGTTAAACACACGAAATGTAGAATACCGTCAAATTGATTTATTTACATGGGAACCAGATGCTGAGTATGACTTAGTATTTTTTTCATTTTGGTTATCGCACGTACCACCAGAATCTATTGATATATTTTTAGAGAAAGTTTACAAATCCACGCGCGTTGGTGGACAAGTATTCATTATTGACTCTCAGTTTGAACCAACATCTACAGCTAAAAACCATACTCTCAAAGCTGATGGAAATATATACATAACTAGAAAACTTAATGATGGTCAAGAATACCAAATTGTCAAAGTCTTTTATCAACCTGAGCAACTTCAGGATAAACTTATACAAGCTGGCTTTCAACCTAACGTCAAGGTAACAGATAATTATTTTATCTACGCAACTGCAACAAAGCGCTAAAAAATATTAAAAATTTATGGTAAAAACTTCCAAGCTGTTTTTTAGGATTCCCTTAAGATTCCTGACTTCTTAAAGAAGTCGGGAATCCTAGCTTGAGGATTACACTATGGCAGAGAAATCATAATTTGGGTTGTTGTACCCTGGATTTGACATAGCGGATGTTACAAGGTTAGGACTACTGAGTAAACTACTAACATCAGTACCTATAGCTTGGCTAGGTGTATTACTACCTAGCGACATCAGTGTGCCATTTACAGAAAAATTCCAACCTTCATTACCAATAAGTGTATTGTTATCACCACTGGCTTCAATCCTATTTCCAAGGAGATTGCTGGTATTTACACTATTGTTATTGCCGCTACCAAGGATATTATTGTTACTACCAGTTTGTGTATTGGCATTACCAAGGATGTTGTTGCTGTTGCCTAAGTTCCAATTACCGTTACCGTTGGTTGTATCATCGTTGCCAAAGCCCCAGTTGCCATTACCTGCGGTTGTGGCGCGATTACCGTAGTTCCAGTTACCGTTACCGTTGGTTGCGTTGCCACTACCAAAATTCCAGTTACCATTACCGTCTATTGTATTGTTACTACCGTAGTTCCAGTTACCGTTACCTTGACCACTGTTGTTAGTAGCATTTGCACCATCCAAGTTTTGAACATCAGATATCCAATTGTCACTGTTATAAGGTACAGCTAGACCATTGCCAGTTTCAGGTAAGTTGCTACCACTCTCGTTTGAGGGGGGAGTGCTGCCAAATGGCAAGTTGCCAGGGAGGTTGTCAAGAGCGATGCCATTGTTAGCACTGAAGGCACTATTACCACTATCTGAGCTACCACTAGCAAAGGGATTGCCACCACCCAACGCGCTCGTGTCACCGCCAATGACTCCGATCAATTGATTAAACGGGTTATTAGTATCAGTTAAAGCCCGCTCGTCAAGTGGTCGCGAGTAATTGTAGGCGTACTGCCCATCTGCACTGGTTGTGGATGAATTGCCACCACCAATGAAGGAAGCAAAGGTATTACTATCATCAGCGGCGCCATTGGATGGACTGCTAACATCACTGCTACTGCCAAAGCGATTAATAAGCGTACTATCTAAAGTGCTACCATCAGTGGACTGCCACAAGCCATTAGTAAAAGAAAAATTGCCATTACCGGTTAAATTATTACTGGTACTTTGTAATCCAGCAGTTTGATTGCTATTCCCAAAAGTTGCCATTAGAACTAAACTCCTATGACTTAAACTTGAATTGACCTCAAAAAGAGGAATATCAAAAACATTAATGAAAGTGAATATTGACTTTCATTTAAAATAAATAAATACTATTGTCTAACTAGATAAATATTACGACAGCTAATTAGATTTTGCTTATTATTCAGTTAAATAAATTGATAAATAGTTTGATATAATAAATATTTTTCACTCTAAATCAAACGAATAACCACCAACAAACACGCTCAATAACAGTCTAGAAAATAATACTTATGTTTTCCATGAACAATATTTAGATTTGATTGTTAATTTTTGATTTTGTCAAAGCAAAAAGCTACCCTTTCCATGACATTGACTATTCACGCACTCTGTGCGATATATCCTACAGTCTCAGTACGAATATTACCAGCAGTGCTAACAAAATAACTAGTGGTCTGTGTCAATAGTTTTGGACGGTTGGCTGGCAACGGATACAACGGATTTAACGGATGAGTTATTCGTCAAACATATAGATTTTGTTATTTAAAATTACTTATCCGTTACATCCCTTCGGGTTCGGCACTTTGCTTATGCCGGGAAACCCGTCCACCGCAAGTGCCTCACCGCTCTTCATCCGTTGCTAATATTTATACCCCCCAAATTTAATGACACAGAGTACTAGTGTTCCATGTCATAAGTTTTGGACGGTTGTAGGGTGGGCAGTGCCCACCGTACTATCGGTGCTAACCAGCCAGAATTAATGACATAAACCACTAGGTGTCTATCTCAAAAATATGGGATTGAATTTCTGAATTAGAACTGTTGGAGTAATTAAGGCGCCACTACTCTCCCAAAGCTTGCTTGCCTGATTGAGTCAATGCATAACATCGGCGCCTTTTTCCTCCGCTTAACGGGGGTTCCTCCACCCACCAAGAGGAAATAAACCCGTTTTTCTCTAACCAATCAAGGTTAGGATAAAGACTGCTAATGGTTAAATCCGAATTATAAAGTTTGTTAAATTCCTCTTCAATCTTTAACCCATACAGCGGTTTTTCTGCTAAAGATTTTAATAGAAGCATATCTATTTTGTTAAGTTTTTTGCTCATTGGGCGCCTCAATACCTACCACTCAACAACATATATTACCAGGTGCCTATATTTCGTACTAATGTATTACAGAATGGAGAATAGGAGACGTATCTATATGGGCGCCTGTTCGTTAAACATGTTTATTCAAAAATTTTAGACAAGCTTAAACAATGTTCCAGGCGCCATTCCAAATACAAAGGGAGCGTACATGTAGGTTTAACGTAAAATCAGTCTGGCTGAATCACGTCTTGCATTCCAAACACAAGTCACAACATTACGCCCGTACCGAGTACCTGTTCTGTAATTCCTGTCATTTCTGTAATCTCTGTCATTTCTGTCATTTCTGTAATCCCTATCATTTCTGTAATCCCTATCATTTCTGTTATTTCTGTAATCCCTATCATTTCTGTAATCTCTGTCATTTCTGTTATTATTATTCCGAATACGATAGACGTAAGTATAATTAACAACTCGTCCATCTCGATAAACAGGTCTACCACTCTGCCTGTTAATTACTGAATAACCATTGTCTCTAACAAGTGAATCACAAGCAATCTCGCCATTCGCTGCCATTGCAGGAAATTGAGGTATTACGCTTAAACTTAGGACAGCAGTAGTCAATAAAATTTTTGCGAATTTCATAGTTTTATAAACCTACTTGTATTTCAAAGTTTTTAATTAAAGTTTAAGTAGGTGAATCGAAATAAACACTCATAATGTAACAAAGTGAAAACCTAATTTAACTTAAATTTAAGCTTAGTTACAAAACTAAACATAGTTGTGTTTTTTAACACCAACCTACTCAAATCTAATTTAATTTTAGAAGCTACGCTTGTGCCATACATGAATCAAAAGTCTGATTTAATCAGCGTGAGCCAAATCACCAAGCTAAAAAGCAAGCGTAAGCTCTTGACTTTGTAATCTATATTACACTAATATTTAGGCAGTCTAATTGTTAGGGATGCAAACAAAGTGACTAGACGGAAAGAAATTGAGCATTACTCGGCGCCACCAGGGTTTGCAGATAACATTGTCTTAGAAACACACGGGTTAAGGCGCCGCTTCGACAAGTTCATAGCTGTAGACCATTTGGATATATCAGTAAAACAGGGTGAGGTATTTGGTTTACTTGGACCAAATGGTGCAGGCAAGAGTACCGTTATTAAAATGCTCACAACGTTACTACCACCAAGTGATGGCAGAGCAACTTTGGCGGGGTATGACGTAACGCATCAACCTGAAAACGTCAGAAGGTGCATTGGTTATGTACCACAAGCACTGTCGGCAGATGGAAGTCTAACAGGTTATGAAAATCTGTTAATTTTTGCCAAGCTGTATAACATACCCTCTAAGCGTCGAGAGCGATGTATTCAAGATGTTTTAGCTTTTATGGGTTTGCAGGATGTGCAACACCGTTTGGTACGTGCTTATTCGGGTGGAATGATTCGCAAATTAGAAATAGCACAATCTATATTGCATCAACCACAAATTTTGTTTCTTGATGAACCAACAGTAGGACTTGACCCTATCGCACGTACAGCAGTTTGGCAGCTTGTACAGCAGTTACGTGAAGAGTTTGGTACGACTATATTTTTGACTACGCATTTTTTAGAAGAAGCTGATAACGTGTGTCACCGAGTTGCAATTATGAATCAAGGTAAAGTCATTGTGACTGGGGCGCCTATTGATTTGAAAGCTTCTTTAAATAAAGACAACGCTACTTTGGATGATGTGTTTATTCATTACACCGGGGATCAATTAATATCAGGAGTCAGCTACCGTGAAACCGCAAGAAATAGACGTACCGCTCAAAGGTTGGGTTAATATCTCTGCAATTAGCAACTTAATTAACAAAACCCTGGTTATTGCTGAGTTAGAAGTGCGTAAACTTCGTCATGACCCAACTGACGTAGTTGTTAGAAGCGTCCAACCTGCTTTATGGCTACTTATTTTTGGACAAGTTTTTACTAGAACGCGCGCTATCCCTACAGGAAACGTATCTTACCTAGACTTTATGGCGCCTGGTATTCTCGCTCAAAGCGTATTGTTTGTAGCAATATTTACAGGAGGGATGGCATTAATTTGGGAACGAGATTTAGGAGTTGTACATAAATTGTTAGCTACTCCCACTCCCAGAGTAGCAATGGTGCTAGGTAAAGCTGTAGCTTGCGGTGTGCGATGTTTATCTCAGGTATTTATTATATATGGATTAGCATTTTTGCTTGGTGTAAAGCTTAATCTCAACCCGATAGCTTTCCTCAAAGTACTAGTAATAGTACTATTGGGAGCGGGTTGTTTTTGTACATTTTCGTTAATTATTGGTTGCTTAGTTAGAACGCGCGAACGAATGACGGGTATTGGGCAGTTAATCACGATGCCATTATTTTTTGCCAGTAACGCAATTTACCCTATCTCTCTAATGCCACAGTGGTTACAATGGATATCCCACCTAAATCCTTTAACTTACCAGGTTGATGCTTTGCGTGGTGCTATGCTTGTCAATAGTGCAAGCCTTTACAGTTACGCTTGGGACTTTTCGATTCTCCTGTTAACATTGATAGGTTTAACATATATTTGTGGGCGCCTTTATCCAAGAGTCGCCATGTAACAAAGGAGAACAAATGAGTTCGGATAAACCTTCTCAAAAATGTGCTGCTTCTGTGATGGACACAGTTCCATTACTAATGCGGTTTATCCGGGCTGATATGCGAGAAAATAGTGCTGCGTCGCTATCCATACCGCAACTGCGAACACTCGCATTCCTCAAACGTAACCCAGGAGCCTCATTATCTCAACTTGCAGAACATCTCGGTGTAACTTGTGCTACAGCCTCCACTACCATTGAGCGACTAGTGCAGCGTGAATTTGTGATTCGTGCCGACCATCCTCAAGAACGGCGCCGAGTAGTGTTAAATATAACAAACGAGGGTAAACAGCATTTTGAACAAACCCAGTCACAAACGCGCGCGCATATTTCCGACTTATTACAAGATTTAACTAAAGAAGAAATAAAACAAATTGAACAAGGTTTAACTTTACTGAAAAGTGTCTTCGAGAAATCTGAAGTTAAAAAGGCGCCTTAATATAGCATTTTGTCAAAAATTATACCCACGTACAGACGCGTTCACGCAGTGTACCGCAGGTATTAATCGCGTCTCTACAATGATTAAAAACCATTATTCTTGTCACTGAAGTTACAATATATGGCACACTAATATTTAGAATTACTAAATATTAGACTAATTAAATATGCCTTCCCACAATCAAAAGTTAAACAGGCGCCCTGAAGCTAAACACGATGCTTTCGCAGCTTTGAGGTATCGTGATTATAGATTGTTTATGATTGGACGAACACTTTTATTTATCGGCGCCCAAATGCAGACCGTTGCCCTAGGTTGGGAATTGTACGAGCGTACTGGTTCAGCTTTAGTACTAGGAGGTATTGGACTAGCGCAAGTTACACCGATGATTTTACTAACTTTAATAGCTGGTCACACAGCAGATAGTTTTCGTCGCAAACCAATATGGTTAATTTCAGTAGGAGTGCTAGCTTTATGTTCCTTGGGTTTAGCAGCAATTTCTTATACCCATATACAAAACGCAATAATATTAATTTACGGCATCCTAATTTTAACTGGGATTGCCAGAGCATTTCTCAAACCAGCAAGTGATGCGTTATTGTTTCAACTAATACCAGTAACCGCTTTTACCAATGCCGCAACTTGGAACAGTAGTAGCTTCCAGCTTGCTTCAGTAGTCGGGCCAGCTTTAGGAGGAATGGCAATTGCAGTAATGAAAGGTGCCACAGGTGTGTATATCATGGCAGCAATTGCAGGATTACTATGTTTTTTCTCAACTGCAATCATAAAAGAGCCAGCATTTGCCCGTTCTACAGAACGAATGTCCATTAAAGCATTAATATCTGGCGCCAAATTTGTTTGGGAAAATCAGCTAATATTAGCAGCAATATCTTTAGATATGTTCGCTGTACTACTAGGAGGTGCAGTAGCATTACTACCCATCTTTGCCAAAGATATATTGCGCGTAGGACCATTTGAACTAGGATGTTTACAAGCTGCATCATCAATAGGCGCCTTAATTATGGCAGTAACACTGGCACATTTACCACCATTACGCAAAGCAGGACAAGCATTATTGTGGTCAGTAGTTGGATTTGGAGTAGTAACAATTATATTTGGCTTATCGCGTTCATACTGGTTGTCATTACTAATGCTTTTATTAGCTGGCGCCTTAGATAGCATCAGCGTAGTAATTCGTCATACCTTAGTTCAAATTCGCACACCCGACAATTTACGTGGCAGAGTCGCCGCAATAAACAGCGTATTTATCAGCGCATCAAATGAATTAGGAGGTTTTGAATCCGGTTTAGCTGCTGCATTTCTAGGTCCAGTAGTATCCGTCGTCGCTGGGGGAGTGGGAACAATATTAGTAGTAATTGCAGTAGCAACAATTTGGCCTCAAATACGGAATTTAGGCGCCTTAGAAGAATACAAGTAGGGTGCGTAACAGCACTCTAGTGTAGACATTCGCATTCCCGACTTCGTTTTATTTGTTGGGAATTTTAGAAACACCTACAATTTCCAAATAACGTGTTTTTATGCGTCGGGTTTGTCCATAAGTTTATCTATTTTGCTTAAACATAAGCCAAAATAGACTTTTCACATAACTTGCTATGAACACTTCTTTGCTACAACCCCAAAAACAAGCTATCCTACAACGTCTTGCGAACAACAAACCAAGTAAATGGAAACTTGAAAGAGCAATATGGCGCGCGGGAGAACTTAGAATTAAAGAAGCGGCGCCATTACTAATCAACTTAATTAATACAGACACGGCTTTAAGGGATTATTGTATAGCATGGGCATTAGGTTTATGCGGTTCCAGAGAAACTGTCCCTACACTGCTTAACTTATATAACTCAGACTCACCAGAATTTGTCAAACGAATTACATTTGAAGCACTACTAAAACTTGCAGACACACAAACAATAACCTATCTCAAACTTGAAATTATAGATAATTTACCTAAACAAACCCAAATAATCGCGCGTACAACTTCATCAAAAATCTTCACACAGTTTTCTATAGAACATCCTTATTATCTATTTGCGGCTTTTGATCAGCTTTACCAACTTGATAACGAATATATACGACCAGCACTACTAAATATATTACGCACGGCGCCGTTTCAACCAAACTACTTTCGTCCTATCCGTCGCATCTTCAAAATTGCCGAATACCGTTGTGATGCAGAAGTATTTGCTATCCTCGCTTATCGTTTTGAACGTACACCAGGGAACTTCGACAACAGCTTACCAGCATACTCATGGAATGAAGAACAAGGCAAACATTTAGCAGATAAACGACGTGTATATAACGACGAACTACAGCAAGACGAACCATCATTCGTATATAGTTATCAAACACAACAATATTTACGAAGAAGAGTATGGCGAACTTTGAAAGTACTTGGTGAAATTGGAGGCGCCGACTATATTAAAATGGCAACAGCAGTTTTATTAGAGTATTCAGACACTGATACACCACCAGTTAGACGCTCAAGTTTCAATAAAGAGGATTACTATCAGCGAGAAGTCAAACATTTCTGGGATGCTTACGCTGACTATTTAACCTTTAACCACATCCTTTACACCAACAGCTATCGATACCAGTTTAATTCAAAAAGCTGGCGCCAACTTAGAAGAATACCTCTTCAGGTTTAGCGAACATCCATCTAGCGATATGCAAATGTTTGTTACGAATTATTTAGACCGGATAACTAACCCACAACACCTGCGCGCGTTAGTTCCATATTTTATCACTGTGTTATCCAGCGTTAATTGTAGAAGTGGCGCCAGAAAACGTATCTTCAACTTTCTAGAAAAACAAGCGCAAAAAAGTGAAGAAGCAGCAATCATTATCATAGAAATAATGAAACGTCAATCAGCAACAATGGTGACAGCAGACAAAGCAATAGCTATACAAATCATGTTGAAAATCAAGAAAGCTTACCCGCACCTACAAGTACCTATTCTCGTTCAAGATGTCATAGAGGAACGTCGAAAAAGCATAAGATAGCGATTATATATACCAACTTTGAAAAAAATGAGCCAATATATAGTTTAATATCTGACTTTATCTAAGTTTATATGACATTGATTAGGCAAGCAACACTGCACTACCATGACAAAGCATCTACCAAAATCTACGAACTTGACTTGTATCAGGTAAATGAGAATCTTTATATAATTAACTATATAGCCAAAGATACAGACCTACACTCCGGCGAAATAACAACAGAAGACTTACCCTTAGAACAAGCACAGCAAATCTTCAACACTGTAATTCAACAAAAAACCCAACAAGGATACATTCTAACTTCAGACTGTGGTACTTCAACCCAAGAAGCACGCAAACAAGCAGTTCTTAACCGTCTTGCCAATAATAAACCGAGTAAATGGAAATTAGAAAGAGCAATATGGCGCGCGGGAGAGCTTAGAATCAAAGAAGCGGCGCCGTTACTTATCAATCTAATTGGTACAGATACGTCTTTAAGAGATTATTGTATAGTATGGGCACTAGGGTTATGCGGTTCAACCGAATTTATCCCTACACTACTTAGTTTACATTCAGACTCCTCAGACTTTGTTGAGCGGATAACATTTGAAGCACTGCTAAAAATTGCAGACGCAAAAACAATAGCTAATCTCAAAGCTAATATTATAGATAACTTACCTCAACAAACCCAAATTCTCGCGCGCACAACTTCACCAGAAATCTTCACGCAACTTTATACAGAACATCCTTATTACTTTTTTGCTGTTCTTGATCAAGTTTACCAGCTACAGGACGAGCATATACGACCAGCACTACTAAATATATTACGCACGGCGCCGTTTCAACCGAACTACTTTCATTCCATTCGTCGCATCTTCAAAATTGCCGAATATCGTTGTGATGCAGAAGTCTTTGCTAACCTCGCTTATCGTTTTGAACGCACACCAGGTAACTTCGATAATACTTTAGTAGCGGACTATTGGAATGAAGAAGAGGAGAAACGTTTCGTCACACAACAGCGTGTATATAACGATGAACAACAGCAAGACGAACCAATATTAGTATATAGTTACCAAACTCAGCAATATTTACGAAGAAGAGTATGGAGAACTTTGAAAACACTCGGTGAAACTGGAGGTGCCGACTATATTAAAATGGCTACAGCAGTTTTGTTAGAGTATTCAGACAGCGACGAACCTCCAGTTATACGTTCAAGTTTTGATAAATGGGATTATTATCAGCGAAAAGTTAAATATCCTTGGGATGCTTATGCTGACTATTTAGCTTTTAATCATATTCTCTACACAAACAGTAACCGATATGAGTTTAATTATAAAGCTTGGCGCCGACGTAAAGGTATAAAAGCAAGCTTTGTAGAATCCGATATACGAGAAGAAGCATTTCCCGAACTTTGGCAACAGCATCCAGAAGCATTGCTAAAGTTACTGATGAATAGTAAATCTCATCTCGTTCGTCACTTTGCAGTTAAAATTTTACGTGACTGTACAGACTTTTGCGCTTCGCTCAACATCAATACTATAATGGAACTGGTGTATTCTACGTATCAAGTTATTGCAGTATTCGGATTTGAGTTAGCTTTACAGCGTTTAAATCAAGATAAGCCAAATCAAAAATTAATTTTGTTTCTAACTAACCGAGTATTACCAAGTACTGATACAACATTTTTTATCCTCGATGACTCTCTCAAAAACAAAATCGCTATCATAGTAGCTTTAACAACTAGCAAATATACCCTGTCTAGAAAATTCATTCAAACTCTTTTAAATGTATATGTGTTTCACGAAGAGATAAACAAAATAATTTTTGAGAGTATTATATCAAAATTACTAGAATTTACAAACCATCAAAAAGAAGCAGCACAAGGTGTTATAGACATTTTACTACAACACTTCCAAATTCAGTTGCACAAGCTAGATTTAGATGTCGTTATTAATTTGCTCACTCATCCAATACTTGAAATTAAAGAATTTGGTTCGCTCGTACTGCTAAACCATGAAATTAGAGACACACATGAATTTATTAGTAACAGCAATTCAACATTAAAGTTTAGTCTTGAGTTAGTAAAACTTAGCGTTATTCAATTGCAACTGAGATATGCAAGTGAATTTGTTCAGGAAGAATTACAAATAATTGTAAACTTAACGATTAAATCGGCACCAAAAACTCGTAATATAGTCAAGCAAATGATTACTGATTTAATTGCAAACAAACCTCAGTATGGAGTTCAGCTAAGTTTAGAATTATGTCAAGTATTGTTAACTCAAGAAAATCATGAAAACTTGCATAAATATTTAGTAAGTATTTTAGAAGAAAATTTAAGTGATTATCAACAGTATATTAATAAAAAAACAGTCTTTGAAATGCTTTCGTCAACATCAAATACTGTATTCATGTTTGCCACTTCACTTTTAAAGAATAATTTTATAAGTTGGATTAATGAGCTAACTAAAGATGAAGTATCAGTACTTATTCATCATCAGCATTGGTTTGTTGAAAATATTGCATCAAATCTATTTTTTAAAAATTTAAATAGTTTTAAATCAGAATCAATTCAAATAAATATATTAGTACAATTATTACAATCAACTTGGATTAGTGAATCAGTATTTAAGACATTAGAAGCAAAATTTAATGTAGAAAAGTTAGCAGAAAATCTATCAACAATAGATATTGTTAAGCTTTTTAGAAATTCAGAGCAAGAGGTTAGAGGAAAAGCTAAGGAAATATTTTTGAAAATTTTAGCTCGCTTATCGAATGAAGATGATATGCTAGAATCTGTAAAACTACTAGAATCGCACTACGAAGATACGCAAGAATTTGTACTAAATATATTTAAGAATCAACTAAGCATCAATCATTTTACACCAGCAGTTATAATAAAAATTTGTCAAATTAAGCGAATAGAAGTTAAAAACTTTAGCTTAGAATTATTAACTCAATACTTTAACCAGATTGACAATAGTCACTTCAAAGAAATATTGAATAGCATATTTTTATTAATCGACCAAATAAACACAGAAAATTGCGCTTATTTAATAACATTACTACGAGACAACTTATCAAGGTGGAAAGAAGATATAAACAAAGAAACTGTATTTAAGATGTTGTCAGCTAGAGCAACAAATATACAAGACTTAGGTGTTTTATTACTTAATGTCGAATATGAACGCTTTTCTCATCTATTAAGTACAAACGAAGTTACTACACTTGCCAATCATAATCTTACTACCGTTCGCCAAGTAGCACAGCTAATATTCTTAAATATCTTTGATAATATACGCAGTAATGAGCAAGAATTGTTAACATCTGTAAAATGGTTAGAATCAGATTGGGAGGACTCACGCTGTTTTGGCGCCGAAATATTTACTTCTATACTATATATACAAGAGTTGACACCAAAATTAATAATTAGAATTGCTGACAGCGATAAACAGGAAGCAAGAATAGTAGGAGAAACTTTACTCAATCATTATTTGCAACCAGGTAATCCATATATTACCCCGCATACAGCAACGGAGTTTATTCAACTTTTACTACCATTATCTAAAAATCCAAGCGTTTATAGTCACATATTAAGTTTACTGCAAGAGAATCCTCAATATTGGGCACCGCACATAGATAAAGAATTGCTATTACAAATTCTGCAAGCAAAATTATCTATGGTTCAAGAGTTCGCTATCTTTATAGTAAACTCCAACCTAGAATACTTTAGCCAAGAACTTACAACTAGCGAAATCATCAAAATTGCCAACCACGAAATTTTATCAGTGCGGGAAGTCGGGCGCCAGCTATTTTCACAAAATCTAGCTAATTTCCGTAATAATACTCAAGGAATATTAAACGCAGTACAGATACTTGAATCTAAATGGCAGGATACGCGCGATTTTGGATTTAAAATATTTACTACAGAATTCAGCGTGCGTGTATTTACACCTGATGTATTGATTACTATATGTGACAGTACTAATCAAGAAGCGAGGAAATTAGGGAGAGAACTATTAACTCGCAGCAATACTGATAGCGATTTACAAGAATACTTACTCAAGTTTAGCGAACATCCATCGCTCGATATGCAAATGTTTGTAACGAATTATTTAGACAACGCTGCGAATAACCCGCAATACCTACGCGCGCTGGTTCCATATTTTAATACAGTGCTGTCTAGCGTGAACCGTAACCGTGGCGCCAAGAAACGTATTTTAAACTTTCTAGAAACAGAAGCCCAAAAAAGTCAAGAAGCAGCAAGAATTATCACAGAAGTAATCCAACGTCAAGTCTTAACTATGGCAGTTGGAGATAAAGCGACAGCAATACAAATTTTACTCCAAATCAAAAAAACTTATCCACACTTAAATTCACCCATCACAGTTCAAAATGTCGTCGAAGAACGACGTAAGTAAAAAAGTCAAACAAATTCCTTATAGTATAACCAATGCTTACATTCCCTTCTCCTTTTATCTCCTTTAGGCTAAAAAATTTGACGTTTCATAAAACTAAACATATAATCGAAAAAACAACAATCACGCGCATTAAATTAGGTTTTAACCTACTTTGCGATTGAATTGGTACATTAACCTTGCAATTTGGATGGTGTTATCGTCATCCGTGCGTTCAGTCAAAACATGCATCTTTATTCACCTCTTTACTCGACGCTTTGGGCTAGTTACCATTCCTGTGCGGCTTCCGCGTAGCGATATTAGTAACTATCCCCGCTTATGAGTTGAGATGATTAAACCTGAGTGATTTACGAAGGAAGTACCAGCAATCGTAGCGCGTGATTTTTTCTATACTATTATAGCTATTTACATTATCTGTTTAATTTGTACTACTAAGCGTTATTCCCTACATAAATTATTCTGCTCTTTTTAAATTAGTCAGTTTGAGTTACGTGAATTTCACCTTAAGCTTGAGTTGCTTTTTCCTTACATTGTGTATTTCTATTAATTTTTGACATATATAGCAATCCTAAATCATTCGTGTTCACGCAGTGAGCGCTTGCGCTAAATCGAGATTGTAGAGACGCGAGGAACCGAAGCGTCTCTACGTGGATATAATATTTTACAACTCATATAGGATTGCTATAGTAATCCTATCTAATTTGTAAAACTTATTCTCTTCTTTTTTTTCTCTCTTTGCGTACTTTGCCTCCTTTGCGGTTCGTTCCTTAATCATAAATTTTACAAATGATATAGGACTGCTATATAGACTCAATATTTAAGCATAGGTTCCTGTCGCAAGTTGTCGAGAAGATTGCTACAATTTCAAATAGAGGTGATAGGCAAAACACTGCTGGATACACACAAATATTAGCTGGTTTGAGGTTTGACAAAAACGTGATTCGCAATTTATTAAGTGAGGACATCATGAAAGAATCAGTAATTTATCAGGATATATTACAAAAAGGAGAAGAGAAAGGAAAGAAGGAAGGTGAAAAAAATGAGGCTTTTCGCCTTTTAAGTCGCTTGCTTAATCGAAAATTCGGCGCCATTGACTCATCAATCCTCGAACGTCTCCAAAGCTTGACAACAGATCAACTTGAACAATTAGCAGAAGATTTTATAGATTTCTCGAATATTTCTGATTTGGAAGCTTGGTTAAATAAATAATCAAGAATCTAACTTTAAATTATACATTCTTAGGTCAAAGATAATAACTTTGACCTTTTTTATGCTTATACAATTGATAAGTATCTACGCGCGGTATTACGGTAAAAGTTAGCAAAAAAACATTAGCTGTAATTATATGCTTTTAAACACTTTGTCAATACTATATACCTATTTAGTTTTATAATAACGTGCCTCGGATAATTCTACACTCCGGACGCATACCATCTACAACTAAAGGCAGAAGCTATTTTTGTGTATGTCAAATACGTTTATGTTTGGGTTGACTTAGATATTTAGCTTTCCAGACTCCTTGAGACTCTAAGGCTGAATCGCAACCTTTAACTAATACTGGAGACATCAGCATGAAATTGGTTCAACGAGTTAGTCAGATTTTATTAGTTTCATTTTTGACAGTAATCATAGCTGTTAGTAGTGTTGGCGCCTCGTTTGCTAGTTCATTACAAACAGAAGCGCGTGGTGTATATATAGCTGATAACTCAGTGAATTTAGGCAATACAGTCAAGGGAAATCTGAAGAAAACTGAAGGGAAAGTTCAGGAAACTTACGGAAACTTGACAGGGGACAGGGATACACAAGTTGAAGGTAAAGCAAAGCAAGCTGAAGGTGAAATTCGTTTAACTCAACCAGGTTCCGAATCTGAAATTGAAGGAAAAGCAAAACAAGCTGAAAATAATATCTACCGCTACCAGTCCAGAGAAAAGAAAGAAGACAAATTAACCGAAGCAGTAGACTAATTCAATATGTTATTCGGTTAACCGTAATAAAAAGTAGTACAAACCGAACAAAAGACATATGGCGCCGTTCTCGTAATATTGGCGCCATCTCTTACATAAACCAAATACAAAACATTTGTTCTAACTAAAATCTTATCTTTTATTAAAATAAAAGCTATTGCCGACCTTTAAATTTACAATCAATAGGTAAAAATAAATTTACCATTGTAAATTACCTATGTCTACTATCCAAAAATAAATACCATTACTTTTTCGTCATAAAGGCGAGTGGGAGGGCAATTATAAGATTATTGATAATAATGGAAATCTGCTTGACGAGCATCGGGTAGATGTAAGCTTGGAATTTTCTGAAAATACAGTTATTATAACCGTTGAATAATGCAAAATTATATAAAGACTATATCAACATGACTGGACAAACATTCTTAGAAAATGAAGAATTTAATGCATCTAATATCCAAGTATTGCAAACAGCAGAAATTCAGCATTTTTTGCCTTTGTTTAAGGAATTGTCTGAATTAGATGAAAAGTTTCTGCTTTCAATGCTGAGATGGTGCGGTTATGGGCGCCCACGTAAACGCGAACTGTCTTTGTGGAACGTCTATGTTGCGTTTTACTTAGACAAACCTATTGGAGTAACAGGAATTTATTGTGAGTTAGAAGAACCATCCTCGCAATGCTGGTTGGGTTGGTTTGGTATTGTGCCTAACTACCGTCGTCAAAAATTAGGTTCATATTTATTCAATACAACTTGTAAATTTGCTATTAATAAAGGCTTTTCATCTCTTTATATTTACACTAACTCTGCTAATTATGCAGCCATTTGCTTTTACGAATCTCTTGGCTGCAAAAAGTTAGGATTGGGCTATGAAGTTTTTCCAAACTCTAATTTTGAGAATTTTTCTAGAAATCATATGATATTAGCTTTTGATTTAAAAAATTGAAGTAAACTTCAGCATTGCTAATATCACCTTAAAATTCACAATCATAATTTACACATGAGTCGCGCTTTTAAATAAATATTATGCCGAAAATTCAAAAGATAAAAGGCGCCCATATAAACATCGGCGCCTCTTATATACACTAATTACTTATGTCCACCATTTGCAAGAATGCGCTCAGTTAACTTTTCAGGTACCTCTTGGAGGTGGTCAAAGTCCCAATGGAATGAACCTACACCTAAAGTTTGTGAACGTAATTCGATGATGAAGTTTTGCATTTCCGCTTGGGGTAAGTATGCAACGATACAATCCCAACCTGCCCAATCTTCGACACCTTCATATCCTAATATCTGTCCTCGTCTACCACTAAGTATCTGTAGCACTCTTGATGTAAATTGATTCGGTGTAGATACTTGGACGCGAAGTATCGGTTCTAACAGTGCAGGTTCACACTGCTGTATTCCGGTTTGCATCGCCAAACGCGCGGCTTGTTTAAACGCTTGTTCGGAACTATCGACGTTATGGTATGAACCATTAGTTAAAGTAACCGCAACATCTACAACGGGGAAACCCAAAGGTCCGTGAGCAAGAAATTCACGTACACCCATTTCCACACCAGGAATATATTGTTTCGGCACAACACCACCAACAATAGTTTCTTTAAATGCGAAACCTTCTCCGCGCGATAGAGGTTTGATATCTAAGAAAACATCGCCAAATTGTCCGTGTCCACCACTTTGATGTTTATAGCGACCATGTACCGATGAAGTTTGTTTCTTGATGGTTTCTTTGTAAGGTACTTGCGGTAAGCGCGTTGTCATCGGCAAATTATATTTACGGCGCAGTCTATCTAATGCAACTTGAAGGTGAATTTCTCCTTGTCCCCACAAGATGACTTCATGCGTGTCACCGTGCTGTTCCCACATTAATGATGGGTCTTCTTCAAGTAGTTTGCTGATGGCGCCGCTTAATTTAACTTCATCATTGCGCTTTTCAGGAATTATTGCTAATGCATACACTGGCTCAACAATTTTAGCTTTAGCTAATATTTCCTCATTAGCTTCGGTAGTCAGAACGTCTCCTGTCTTAATACCTTCCATTCTACTAAGAGCAACAATTTCTCCAGCAGTCGCTTCGTTGATAGAATTTTGTTGCTGTCCGCAGAGACGATAAATTCCACCCGCGCGCACACCGTTAAGAATCGTATTTTCTTTGATTTTACCTTGCCAGACTCTCACTAAAGATAATTTACCGCCTTGTGGAGTGTAGAAAGTTTTTAATACTTGCGCTACAGAGGAATTATCACCTGCTTTAATACCGCGTCTCTCTGCTGTAACTTCTGGTTCCGGTGCTTCTCTATATAATGCTTCGAGTAAAGGTCTTACACCGTAGTCTTGTTCTGCTACACCAAAGAACACTGGTACTACTAAATCGGCGCCTAATTCAAGTTTTAAATCTTTGAGAATTTCCTCTTGTTCCGGTTCGATATCTTCTAAAAGTTCTTCGAGTAAGTGGTCATCAAAATTAGCTAGCGCTTCTAGCATTTCCGCTCGTGCAATGCGTTCTTCTTCTTTAAGGTGTTCGGGAAATGGAATTGGGTCAGCAGGGGCGCCGCTATGATATTGATAAGCTTGTTCAGTAACTAAATCAATAAATCCTGTAAGTTCTTCACCTCGTAAAATTGGGTATTGGTGTGCTACCAATGGACGACTTGAAACGGCTTTGAGAGCATGTAAAGTATCCAATACATGGATATTTGCCCTGTCCATCTTGTTTACAAACACAAGGTGGGGTATTTCCTGGTCGTCAAGAAACTTAAATAAAGGTGCAAGCGTTTGAACTCTATCATTAATAGGCTCGCAAACTACAATCGCTGCATCTACTCCCATTAAAGCGTTGTATGTTTCTTGGCAAAATTCGATGCTACCCGGACAGTCGATAAAAGTAAACCGCAAATCATTATATTCTGTACATGCGGCGCCGACTTCAACGCTCATTTTGCGTTCTCTAGCTTCAGGAGCATAGTCTCCAACAGTGTTTCCGTCTTTAACACAGCCCTTTCGCGTTATTGCCCCCGTGACAAACAACAGACTTTCTAGTAGACTAGTTTTTCCACTTAAATATGGACCAACGATTGCAACATTCCGCGAACCCGATTTGACTTTTTCGGTCATACAACCTCCTTGCGGTCAGCATTACTGCCGCGTCAAATTTATGAAGAGATTAAAAACGGTTAATTGATAATTTATCCCGTCTTTAATCTGACTCTACTACCAAATTGTTAATTTAGCTGCAAATAGTATTCTGTTGTAATATTTACTTAAAGAAAATTTAAACTATGCTAAGAAAAATTGACATACTTGAAGATTTATTAACTCTCCTATACGATGCAATACTACGTAGGTTTTGAATAAAATCCCCCCAACCCCCTTATTAAGCAGGGCTAAGAGCCCTGTTTTTCCCCCTTTATTAAGACCTGCCGTGTACACACATCTTTAATAACCCCTTCTTTTCCCCCCTTCGTGCCCTTTGTGTTCTACCCTGCGGGAAATCCTCCGGATTATGTGGTTTATCTCTTTAAAAAACCACGCTCGTCACAAAGAACACAAAGAAAGAGAAGAAAGAGAAGAAAGAGAAGAAAGAGAGACTTATATGTACACGGTAGCTTATTAAGGCAGGGCTAAGAACCCTGTTTTTCCCCCCTCTTATTAAGGGGGGCTAGGGGGGATCAATCATGTTATAAAAATCAAAACCTACGCAGTATTGCTACACGATACTGTCACTCAAAAACCTAATAGAGACGCAATAAATCGCATCTCTACTGTTTTTACTTCGCTGTTGCAAACAAATTGGTCATTGATTTAACACCATTCGCTGTATTACCCGCATAATTTAGATATTCGTGAATTCCAAAAGCATCTTCAGTGGTTCGCAGTAGTGAATAATGGTTATAAGGTGTTGCATCGACTATATGGCGTGGTCCATGATTGGTAATGACAATTGTAGCAATGTGTCCACCGCCAAAATTAGCTTGACTTTTCGGGTCAAAACCACAACAACCCTGAGTTTGAGTTTTTACTATTGGGTTATCGTCTTCATCCCAAGTAATGACTATTGCGTTGTTTTCAGAAGATTTCCAAAGTTTAGAATTTTGAATCTGAGCAACTATCTTACCTATTTGCCTATCACCCTCTGATATCAAGTTTTTTATATTCGGACATTGGGCAAGCCCGTGCATTTCATCACATTGATTTAGTATAATATGGCTATAGTTCGGCGCCGAATTTGATTCTAAGTCAGATGCTAACTGATTTAATCCAACAATCTTAGAAGCTATGTCAGGGTCATTTTGTACTTTTTTGAAGTTCATAAACCCATTATGCTTTGATGCATAAAGCGCGCGTTTTGCATCTGGATAAACAACAGCTTTAGAACCTGAAGTTGGAATATCTTCAAAATATCCTTTCCAAGTGAATTTATTTTCTTCGAGTTGGTTCATCAAACTACGACTATCAATTGTATGATTAACATAGTCTGCTTTCTTGGAACCGTGACAAAAACGGTCTGAACTACCGACAGTGCAGTAATAAGCATCATCATCATAAATACCGAAGGTGCTACCCCCAAGCATTGCAATATAATTACTCCCTTCCCGGCATAAGATTACCTATCTTCCCTCCTCCTTTGTGCCCTTTGTGTCCTTTGTGGTTCATTCCAAATTAGTATTCTTTGAGTGGGAAGGGAGTAGCTTCACTCGGATGCACTTCTCCGTAAAAGTTCGTTGCTAATCCGTAAGTATTTGCTAAACTAGATAAGTTAGGAGTATTTGTACCACTACCAATCATTTGACTATAAGCTTTGTTTTCTGCAATAATTATAAATATGTGGTTGTATTTAGGAATTGCTTTATCGGCGCCAGTTTCGTTTGTTGCAAGTGTATTAACTTTAATCTGACTAGATACACTATCATTACTTTGTTTATTCACGCAGCCTGTTATCAAACTTAAAGTGAAAAAAGCGACAACATACAGCGATTTAGGTAAACGCTTCAACATAAGATTTAAAATATATTTTTGCATTCTTAATACATTCATTAGTATTATAATTACAATCGTATTAAATCTATGTGTCATTAAGTTGTCATTATTATAGCAATGACAACCATTTTACAAAACGTTTGAAATTTGTAAAGATATTCAGGATATAGCTTTACCAACACCCACTTGAGGTAGAAAATCGGGTAATATTTAGATAACTCAAGTGTTTGGGGGAATTATCGTGACTATTTGGGTAAACGAACAAATCGATGCATCTGGTATGATTCATGCATGTATCGCTACCTGTAGTGAGTCTCATGCCAAAGATTGCCACGAATCTTTTCGGGAAAATTTGACCGAAGTCCAAAAAGCGTGGGGTTGGGAAGCAAGACTACGCAAGGTTACGTCTTGGGATGAAGTACCTGTAAGTGCTTTAACGCTGAATTAATATTTGTGCTTTTTAGATTCCCAACTTTTTTAAAAGTCGGGAGTCTAATTTTTTTTCTAGAACAACATATCATGTTCTGAGTCCCAGCATTTTCCATTACGCCAATCTCGACCTCGATGTTCGCAGTCTGATTTTGTACTTATCCAAGGAAGCGAAGTTGGGTAAGTATTTGTAGTAGTATAAGTTTGTTTATAGTAATTAATCCAAGAACCAAAAAATTGGACGCTAAAATAGCCTGTCACTACTAAGTTTGTTAAAATAAAGGCGCCGATTACTTTGTTTGTGTTATTATTTTGACGATATTGCATGTTCAAACCAAATTATCCTGATGATTTAATTAAAAACGTTTGTTAAGTGCAAAGTCTGCTAGCTGCTAACATTACACAATTAGCCGAAATCTAAGTCAAGATTCGTGCGAGGTATAAAAGCACCTTTGATTAGAAAGATTAAAAGTTGTTTTTTGATAGTCCAATTATTACTGACGGAATAGGTAAGTGTGTAGAGTCATACTTAAGGGAGATATAAACTTTGTACTAATTTCTGGTAAATATGCTTAAACGTTACAAAGCAAGCTGGTTTGTGAAAGTTTTGTGTGTATGTGCGTGTTGGGTGTCGTTCCTCTAACGCCACTTGCTTTATGCCCTTCGGGTTCGCCAGTTTGGCGGGACGGAAGCCGACACCGCCAACTGGACTCACCGGAGAACCCGTAAGGGCGCAGTGGCTCCCCTACCTACAAATAATGTGTTTTGTTCGGATATTCGAGATTTTAGTATAAACAACTACCCAAGTGTTAAGAAAAGATAAAAATCATATTAAAAAGAATATAAAAATTTTAAAATCTAGCATATAAATTATAAAATTGCAAAAAAAATGTGTTTTTTCTTAAAAGATAGGAGTTATTATCGTTACAAAGGACAAGTTTGTACTCTCTTGTAAAAAATAGTATTAAATCGGTGGATTATTTCACAATTAAAACTTCGGATGAAAGCTATCCTATCCATTTGGTTGGCAAAGGGGGACGAGCTATTCAAATTTCAATTCATTCTCCAAGTCAATATATCTGTACCAACCGCGAGCGGATATTTCCGGACTGGAAGAATAAGTCGATGTGGGTTGCTGTTGTACTCGCACAAGCACGTTGCGAGTTATTAAAAGATAATGCTTTTATTGATGCAGAAAAGGAAATTTTGCGTGAGCAATTTATTCGCTATGGGTTTGATGTTGCTTTTAATTTGCGGGATGCAGGGTATTTTTCAGATTTAGTTGACCCACGAAGTGGTTATCCTATTCTATCACGTCCTGGTGAGTTTCCTCATGATGATACTGCTGTTGTTAAAGCTTTGTTAGGTTATCCCATTATTAAAAATAAGTGTCGCGTTGTACTTCATCCGACTTGGGGTACTGCTGTTTATCCCGGTATTCTAATTTCTTCGGCGCCTCCTGTAGGAATTGAGTGGATGTTGAAGAGTGTTGCTTCATTGCATGGTTGGCAAGAAGTAGACGTTCAACAACCAATCGTAAATAGTTAATTCTCCGCTTTATATAAAGTTACATTAAATCTGCCGGGTCTGCGGTGCGTAGCTTTTGCATGGCAATGATACCCGATATAAAGCACATTAACAGTGTTAGCACAAAAACATAGGCGCCACGTTCCAATGTCATAAATACGGGTAGTCTCGTTGTAGATGCTGCAAGTTTGTAAAAAGCTAACGCAGTCATTACACCCGGTATATATCCTAAAACAGCCAATATGAAAGCTTCTTGCCCAAGAACTGAGAGTAAGTAATTGTCTGTATAACCTATAGCTTTAAGCATTGCATACTCAGCTAAATGCGCTGAAATATCTGAGTATAAAATTTGGTAAACTATAACGCAGCCAACTATAAACGATACTATTACACCCACTCCAAACATAAAACCAATGGGAGTTGTTTTTCCCCAGTAGTTTCTCTCCATATCTATATATTCATCGCGCGTTAATACCAAAACATCATTCGGCAAACCTAATTTTAAGTTATTTTTAACCTGTTTAATATTGGCGCCTCGTTTCAGTTTAATCAAACCTGTACCAATTTGATTCGGTTCATGACTTTTGAAAAGCAGTAAAAAAGTAGAATCACTCGCAATCACATTACCGTAGGTAGCAAATGATTTACCTAGGTAAAAATAACCACCTATACGTACCTTAGTTTGATTCACCTCGGTTTCTGGTATAGATTGATTTTCAAACAACGAAGCAATATAACTGTTTTTAGGTAAAGCGCTTTTATCAAATAATACTTGGTTCTGAATTTGCAACTTATTCAAATCACTATTAAGTTGACCAGATGTAAAGATTTTATTTGCTGGGTCAGTCCCAATAACCAAAATCGTTTGTAGTCCCTCAGTTTCAGGGTTACTCCATCTACCCAAAGCTATATACACAGCACTAACTTTCTCAACGAGAGCAAATCCGCGCGCTTGGTACAACCGTTCAATAGGAAAATCCTTGATTGAGTATATAGTCTCAAAATTACGACTTACTAATACTAAATCAGCATCGAAACTTTTGTGAGGCGCAATTGCACTTTCAAACAATGCTGACTCAAAACCCATTTGAGCAAACATCAGTATATTTGCAAATGTTATACCCGCAACAGCTACAGCCAAACGTGTTTTCTCCTTCATTAACTGCTGCCAAGCGAGGGGAATCTTGCCAAAAAACTTACCTACCATTTACGCAATCATCCGTATATTATATCCATCATTGATTCAGACGCCGCCTTGACTTGGTTTTGGTGTTGATGGGTTCGAGAATTTCGTTGAGACTTCGCAGTTGTTCTGCGGTTCCCATGCAGATGAGTAAATCCCCTGGCAGTAATAGCGTATCTCCCGTTGGTCCACCGATGACAGAACCGTCCGCGCGTTGAATAGCTAATACTAATGCACCACTTTGAGCGCGTAAGCCAGCTTTCTGCAATGTTAACCCAACAACAGGACAAACTGCTGGGTCAAGTACAAGTTGCTCCATATAAACCTGACGGTCAGCACCAGTAAGGACACCTTCAACAAAGTCCATAACTTGGGGTCGCAGTGCTGCTGCTGCCATTCGCTTTCCACCTGTAATATAAGGCGAAACGACAACATCGGCGCCGCCACGCTGCAATTTTTGCACTGCTTCTTCGGTACTAGCGCGCGCGATGGCACGAATACTAGGATTTAAAGTTTTAGCAGAAAGTACAGTATAGAGATTTTCTGCGTCCGATGGAAGAGCCGCAACAATGCAAATTGCTTTTTCAATCCTAACTTGCAGTAGAGTTTCATCAAGGGTTGCGTCTCCTTGGTAAATTGTATACCCTTCTCTTTGGGCAATCTGTACTGACTCAAGTTCCGAATCAATAACTACAAACGGGACACTTTCCGCGCGGAATTCCTTGGCAATTTGACGACCCGTTCGACTAAACCCACAAATGATATAATGTCCTGATAAAGAATTCATTAGCCGCCGCCGTTGTCTAAGTCGAATACCTTCTTGGAAATAGCCTTCGATTACAGCTTCTGTAAATCGATTGACTATATAACCAATAGTAATCACACCCATTAAGATTAGCGCAATTGTGAATAATCTACCTCTGGCTCTTAGAGGATGTGTTTCACCATAACCGACAGTAGCTAGGGTAATAACAGTCATGTATGCTGCATCTTGCCAAGACCAACCTTCAACCAGCGAGTACCAACTCGTACCGATGAGGAAAACACCTACAAGTGTAAGCGTTCCTGCCATCAACTCTTTTTGGATACGCTGATATTTTTGTTCAAGCGTTGAATATAAAGTTCTTTTTCTCACACGTTACTCGCATTTGAGATATTTAAACGTTTAAACTAAGATTTAGTATTGGTTAATCACTCGTGCTATTTAGTAAAAAGCAAATTTGCCTGCGTATATTAAGTAGCTACATGAGACACTTCTAGGAGGCGCCTTCCCTGTGAGCATTGAGCTAGCAACATTACAACCAACATCACCTACATCACACAGTTTTGACAACAATGGCTTTGATAAAGCTGTAATGTCCACTTACGGACGATACGCAATAGCTTTAGAACGAGGAGCTCTTTGTCGTGTTTGGGACACACAAGGACGCGAATACCTTGATTTTGTCGCAGGAATTGCTACTTGTACACTTGGACACGCTAACCCAGTAATGGTTGAAGCTGTTACACGTCAAATTCAGAAACTACACCATGTTTCAAATTTGTACTACATTCCTGAACAAGGAGAATTAGCCAACTGGCTAGTTAAACACTCTTGTCTCGACCGAGTTTTCTTTTGTAATTCCGGCGCCGAAGCAAACGAAGCCGCAATTAAACTAACACGTAAATACGCGCATACAGTATTAAAAATAGAACGTCCAATTATTCTAACAGCACATTCGAGTTTTCACGGTCGGACTTTAGCCACTATTACAGCAACAGCACAACCAAAATATCAAAAGAATTTTGATCCCCTAGTACCTGGCTTTAGTTATGTACCATACAACGACTTCGCCGCAGTTGAAGCTGCAATTGGTGAACTCGACGAAGGAGACTATGGAGTTGCGGCAATATTAATCGAACCATTACAAGGAGAAGGAGGAGTTCGACCTGGGGATATTTCCTACTTCCGTAAACTCCGCCAAATTTGTAATGAAACAGGAGTACTATTGATTTTTGATGAAGTGCAAGTTGGAATGGGACGCAGTGGAAAACTGTGGGGATATGAACAGCTTGGTGTTGAGCCAGATATTTTGACTAGTGCCAAAGGTTTGGGTGGTGGAATACCAATAGGCGCCATGTTAGCCAAAAAATTCTGTGATGTCTTCCAACCAGGAGAACACGCTTCGACATTTGGGGGTAATCCTTTTGCTTGTGGAGTTGCGTTAGCCGTATGCGAAACCATAGAGAAAGAAAATATACTTGCAAACGTTCAAGCTAGAGGAGAACAATTACGCGCGGGATTAAAGCAATTAGCCGCTAAATATCCACACCTTATCAGTGATGTCCGAGGCTGGGGATTAATTAATGGTATGGAATTACACGAAAATATTGAGTTAACTTCTAGTGATATAGTTAATGCTGCTATCAAAGAAGGATTATTATTAGTCCCCGCAGGACCTAAAGTAATTCGTTTTGTACCACCATTAATTGTTAGCGAAGAAGAGATTAATTTAGCACTTCATGCACTTGAACGCGCGTTTGCTAGCAACTAAAACATAGGTTGGGTTATGCTGCTGCGTAACCCAACTACACAGGTTTAATAAAAATAAACAGTAATTTTACCCCAAAACAGCGATAAATGCATAATAATACATCTATCAAATAGAGAAACAGTTATGCTCTGTTGCCTCAACACAGCCTGTCGAAGTCCATCTGTACCAAATGGGACAAAATATTGTCCTAATTGCGGCGTTCCTTTGGTAGTACTCAGAAACCGCTATTGCCCAATTGAACCTTTGGGTGGTGGGGGATTTGGCAAAACTTATTCGGCAGAAGACATTGACAAATTGAACGAAAAATGCGTAATTAAACAATTCGCGCCACAAGTACAAGGAACAGCAGGAATACAAAAAGCAACAGAACTATTTGAGCAGGAAGCTAGAAGACTGCAACAGTTAGGAGAGCATCCCCAAATCCCAACGCTGTTAGCATATTTTAAAGAAGATAATCGTTTGTATTTGGTGCAGCAGTTTATAGATGGGCAGAATTTATTACAGGAATTACAACAACAAGGACTTTTTAGCGAGGAAAAGATACGGATTTTATTGCGAGATTTGTTGAATATTCTCTTAGTCGTACATTCCTCAAAAGTTATTCACCGGGATATTAAGCCAGAAAATATTATTAAGCGTGGTGATGGCAAACTTGTTTTAATTGACTTTGGTGCGTCTAAGCAAGTGACACAAACGGTGATCACAGGACAAGGAACAATGATTGGTTCGCTTGGTTATGCATCATTGGAACAGATGCATGGAGGAGAAGCTTATCCAGCAAGCGATTTATTTAGTTTAGGCGCCACTTGTTTTCATTTATTAAGTGGAATTCATCCTTGGGAATTATGGAAAAGTCAAGGTTATGGATGGGTTAGGAATTGGAGACAGCATTTACAGCAACCAGTGAGTGAAGAATTAGCAAGAATTATAGATAAGTTGCTTAAAGAGGATAAAGAGCAGCGCTATCAGTCTACGCGGGAAGTTTTAGAGGATTTAAATATACAGCCAAAAGAACCTGTACCTACTGTAAAACCTGTAGGTATAACACAACCGACTCAATCACTAGCGCTTAGAATTATTTCTATTCCTAAATTATTTATTATTCTTCCGGTTATTATGTTTATTGGTGTTGGAGTTCTTTATTTACAAGAGCGAGGAAGAAATGCAGAAACTATCAAATCACAAGGAATAGAACAGCCAAGTCCTGAAACCACCGAAACAGCTACAGAACAGCCAAGTCCTGAAACCATCGAAACAGCCACAGAACAGCTAAGTCCTGCGACTTACAACAACAGAGGATTAGAAAAATACAATAAAAAAGACTATCGCGGCGCCATCGAAGATTATAGCCAAGCCATCAAAATCAATCCTAACTATGCAATTGCTTACTACAACCGAGGTTTAGCTCGCTATTATTTAGGCGAGAATCAAATAGCGATTCAAGATTACAGCCAAGCTATCAAACTTAATCCTAGGTATACAAATGCTTACTTTAACCGAGGTTTAGCTCGGTATAATTCAGGACAGAATCAAGCAGCGATAGAAGATTACAGCCAAGCTATTAAATTTGATCCTAACTATACAGATGCTTATTATAACCGAGGTCTAGCTCGCTACGCTTTAGGAGACAATCAAGCAGCGGTTGAAGATTATAGCCAAGCCATTAAATTTGAGCCTAACAATTCAAATGCTTACACTGGTCGAGGTTTAGCTCGCTACGTCTTAGGAGACAATCAAGCAGCGATTGAAGATTATAACCGAGCCATTAAACTAGACCCTAACAATTCAAAAGCTTACTACAACCGGGGTCTAGCTCGCTATACTTTAGGAGACAATCAAACTGCCATTGAAGATTATAACAAAGCTATTCAAATTGATCCTAATTATGCAAGTGCCTACTTCAACCGGGGTTTAGCTCGCAGTGTTCTAGGAAATAAGCAAACAGCAATACAAGATTATCGCAAAGCAGCCGATTTATATAAACAGCAAGGACAACAAACCGACTCTCAAAATGCCCTAAACCGCGTTCAAGAACTGCAAAAGGCGCCATAAAGTGTAGTTTTTAATTATAACTAAACTACATCAAATTGTCCTCCCTCGTAAGGCATAAAATAATATCCTAAAGACTTTAAACATAAATTTAGTTCACATATTTTACATGAAAAAGGCGCCTGTCTCACCGGAATGCACCTTCTTTTGGCTTGGGTAAGGTGGCTATGCCGCACCTACGTAAAAATAAGCATGTAAACATTTATATATAGGTGTACAACAATTAAACTATGTAGTGATATTGTACTTGTTGAAATCTACCACGTCTCCAAGGTGTGAGCGAAAAGTGAATGACAGCAGACCCACTTTTTTATAAAATCTTCAATGATATACCGGAACTATTCTTTGAACTCATCGGTGAAGGACAGCGTGATAAAACCGGATACGAATTTATTGCAGAAGAAGTCAAGCAACAAGGTTTTCGCTTGGATGGTTTATTCAAAACAAGCTCAGGATACAGTTTTATGCCACTTTATTTCGTTGAAGCACAAGGATATAAAGACAGCAGCTTCTACGATAGCTTTTTTGGCAAAATAATAATGTATTTGACTCAAAAAAACCCACCTAACAAGAAGTGGTACGCTATAGTAATCTACGATAGACGCTGCAATGAAAGAACACTTCCACCATATCTAGAGATATTCTCACCTGTCTTACGTCGATTTTATCTGGACGAACTTGGTAAAGACCCTAATCAATCCTTGAGCGTAGGTGTTATGTCTTTAATTGCCAACAAGAAAGGCAGAGAGAAAATAGGGAAATTAGCTCGACAGTTAATAATTAGAACAAATTCGGAAATTACCAGCCCCGCTTTGAAAGAAAAAGTTCTACAATTTATTCAAACCGTGGTAATGGATAAACTTCCGAATTTATCAGTAAAGGAACTAGAAACTATGCTTGAGTTAGAATCGCTAAGAAAAAGCAAAGTGTATTTAGAAGGCGTTGAGGAGGGTGTACTCAAACAAAAAATAGAGACAATCCCTATCTTACTAAAGGCAGGGTTAACTATCGAGCAAATTGCAGAAAGTTTAAAACTGGATATAAAAATTGTTCAAGAGAACGTTAAACAGTAGCATTTTGTTACAGTGCGTCTGTGTTGAAAGCGCATTTGTAAGGTGGCTGAAGCCACCTTACTATTTACAATTCTTATAATTTATTAATCTTACGGTGCCGTTTATGTGTTTTGATAGTAGAAATAAATTCAATTTGATTTGAGATAAACTCTTGCTCTTATTGAGTTGCATTATTTATTCAATCGGTAGTAGTAGACAAACTTCCAAACCTAACAGTAAAGGAACTAGAAGCTATGCTTGAGTTAGAATCGCTAAGAAAAAGCAAAGTGTATTTAGAAGGACGAGAAGAAGGGCGACTCGAACAAAAAATAGAGACAATCCCTATCTTGTTAAAGGCAGGGTTAACTGTCGAGCAAATAGCAGAAAGCTTAAAACTGGATGTAAAAACTGTTCAAAAAAACGTCAAGCAGCCTTCATAAAATTAATCTGTATATAAGGGTATATAGAACTATACCCTTATTCTGTGTATGGGCGCCAACCTAATTACCGCGCGTCTTTTAAATATCAACAGGATGCTGTCCGTAAAAAGGTAAAGCTTCCGACCAAGTTGGGCGCCGACATGAAAACCAGTCAAAATAAGCAAGTTGTAAAATACTCGTTACCGTTGCAGCTAACCCAGACTTAGCTTCTACTAACTCATAGTTATTTTCTAAACTAGCTAACTTCGACTGCCAAGCGTTGGGTGTAAACACAGCATCAGGAAGCAATGTAGTTATCCCCTGATCAGATGCACTCTTATATACTGCCCCAAATACCTGTCCTCGTTGTGCGGGCATTTGTACTGCAATAATACCCCCTTCTTGTTTCCCCCTCTCTAATGCTACCGCTGCTAAAGTAGAAACAGCATACACAGGTATATTCAACTGCTGACCTAAAGTACGCGCGGCAACCATACCAATGCGCGTCCCCGTAAAACCACCTGGTCCTTTGGCAACAGCAATAAATGCCATATCCTTCCAAGTCTGTGGTTTAATAAACTCCATCAAATATTGATGTAAATGGCTGGATAACTCACGCTCCAAATTCCAAACTGCAGAACGTGTATCAATAAAATTACTTATCGCTAAACCTAATTCGGGTGTAGTAGTATGCAGCGCTAATCCGTAACTGTTCTCTATATTTTCCTTGCTCACTTGGAAAGATGTATGTATTCAATCAAAATATTCTATCAATTTTCGATAATTAATAAATCATCATTATTAATAGTAAGGCAGGAAATCCCCACCTTACTATGACTACAACAATAACTTTAGATTTATATTAATTTAGGCAGGAATGACTTGAACGATTAGGGAACGTTTATCAAGTGTTTGAACTTTGCCGACTTGACCAAGGTCAGTTACAATACGGTCAAGCATCTTTCCAGCTAGTTCGCGGTGCTGATTTTCCCGACCACGTAAACGAATAGCAAATTTTACAGAGTCACCTTTACTCAACCACTCGCTAGCTTGTCTGATGCGTAACTCATAGTCTGCGGCGCCGACGTTTGGGCGGAGTCGGACTTCTTTAACCGTTGGTCTGGAACTGTGTCCTTGACGTTTCTTCTTCTGATACTGAAGCTTTCCGTAATTGACGATTTTTGCAATTGGCGCTTCTGCACCTTCGGAAACTACAACTAAGTCCAGCTCAACACTTTCGGCTAACGCTAGAGCTTCACGAGTATCTGTTAAACCACGATTATGGTTTTCATGGTCGATTAAGATGACTTTAGGCGCTCTAATCTGCGAATTAATTTGCTGCTTTTGAACTACGATAACCATTACCTCTCATTTATGACTAAGTGAAACTAGGTAGTACTAACATAGCACACGCTTATTAAATTTTTCATCTGACTTGGGGTTGAAACATTGATTTTTACTAGCTATCCAGCCAGAAAATCATTAATATTTGTGTATGTGTAATAAAAATTTACTAATGTTCTCTTAACTTAACGTTATACAATGAAAATTTTAGTTACAGGTGGTACAGGTTTTCTAGGCAGAAGACTGGCAGAAAGGTTAAATTCATTAAATTTATCTGATCAGGTGACGGTGTTTGGGCGCAATATAGAAGTTGGGAAACAGTTAGAAGCTCAGGGAATAAGGTTTTTAGCTGGTGACATTTGTGATGCGGATGCGGTTTTAGCTGCTTGTAAACGTCAAGAATATGTATTTCACTGTGCAGCTTTATCTACGGTTTGGGGTAAATATAAAGATTTTTATAACATCAATGTTGTTGGAACTCGAAATGTGATCAGAGGTTGTGAGATTTATGAAATACAACGACTTATAAATATTTCTACATCTAGCTTATATTATAACTACTCTCACCGTCTTAACGTTACAGAAGATTCTGTTGTATCACCAGTAAATGCATACGCGATGACTAAGTATATGGCAGAAACCCTTATTAATAAAGTTTATCATAGAGGTTTATCTGTAATCACAATTCGACCGAGTGCTATTTTTGGTTGTCATCATAATACAATATTATCTTCGTTGATAGAGCAAAGTAGAAAGGGTATACTATTTATAAACGATGGCAAAGCTTTGATTGATTTAACTTATGTTGATAATGTCGTCGATGCTTTATTACTTTGCCTAACGGCGCCATCTTCTTTATCTGGTAGAATTTTTAACATTAGCAATAATCAACCGATATATTTAATTGAGTTATTGAAACTACTTTCTACTCAACTAGGGTATGAGTTAAAATTAAGACCTGTACCCTACTTAGTCGCTGATAAATTCGCGCAAGCTTTAGAATTTGCATCAAAGAAACTTTTATTTGGTAAAGAACCAGTATTAACTCGATATGCACTCTCTATTATCGCTTTCAGTCAAACGTTGGATATCACACCAGCTATTGAAGAATTAAATTATCAACCTCGTGTTAGTCTTGAAGAAGGATTAGAAAATTTTAGCCAATGGTGGCGCCAACGGAACAGGGTATAAGCACAATTATTATTATAATTTGGTTTTTAGATAACTTAGCAACAATAAATTGGGTGGTTGGTGCGTGAAAGCATTTTAACTTTTTGTTTTATTGTGGTTTGTAATAGCTTTGACGCACCCTACATTTCAAACCTTTCTTTGACTTGAGCTACCCAAATCCTGATACGCTCAATAGAAAGCTCCGGTTGATTATCTTCATCAATTGCAAGTCCGACAAAATCTCCTTGGATAGAAGCTCTCACTCCATTACTTACGTGAGTAACTTGAGACTCTACTAAAGCTATAAAACCATTACTTAATTCAACAGGTTTAAAACTAATTAAAGCTTTTGATTCTTCAAAATAATAACCTTCAGTAGACCAAGAGCCAACTCTTATACCTCCTAACGAAGTAATTTTGGCAGCTAATATTCCCATTGCATCGACAAAGTTGTACGGATACTCGACTTGATCCCCTAAACCAAAATAAGCAACCTTTTTACCTTTGAAGTTTATATAGTCAAGTCTTGGGAAAAATACCTCCCAATCATGCTGCAATTTCCCAATACCCCAAGTTGGAGAACCGATAATTAAATAATCGTAGTCTGCAAAATCTTGCTCGCTAGCTTCTGCCATGCAATGCAAATCGATTAAACTTTTGCCAAATTCATTGCGAATCAACTCAGCGATGGCATCAGTTTTACCCGTTGTACTGCCGTAAAACAGTCCAATTTTTGCAGACATTGTATCTCCCAATTGCAAGTAATAGTCAACTAGTATTGAGATTACATCATAAATGGAATTATTGCAAAAAATTTGCACTAAATTAGATTATGTCCCGTAGAGACGTTACATGTAACGTCTTTACTCACGTTACTATTTCTAAAGATTGACGCATTTTGTGAACAATTCTAAATAAAAATTGCTTTTGTTCCTCAGATATGCTTAGGTCATCTAATGCTTTTTGCAAATTAATCGCTTGCTGTCTTGTTTTTGCAAGTAACTCTGCTTGTTGAAGTGCTACACCTAATTGCGCTGCTGTCTGAATTAAAAATTTAATATCAGATACATGCCAATGACGAGGTTGTGAGTGTTGGTAAGCTGCTAGCAAACCCCAGAGTTTCTGTTGGACGAAAATGGGTGCTATTGCAAATGCTTTAATTTGATACTGCTCTAAGATGTCAACATGACATTCAGCAAACCCCATTTGATAGATGTCATCTACTACAAATGTTTCGTTATTGCGGTAACGTCCACCTTGGGTTTGCTGCAAATAAGTATCATCCCAAACAGTACCAACACCAAGTTTAGACAAATTTGACCATTCTGAACTAACTGCCTCAAAACCACCGACAAACCGACCACCCCAATCTGAGTTAAAATGATAAACGCTCACACGTTCGGCTTGTAATAATTCGCAGGCGCCTTTAGTAGTTGCCTGAAAAATTGTATCAAGGTCAAGCGACTCACGAATTTTAGTTACTACATCAAACAATAATTGCTGTTGCAATCGTTCTTTTTGTAACTCAACCGTTTGTTGTCGCGTTTGTGCAAGTAACTCTGCTTGTTGTATTGCTACTCCTAGTTGTGCTGCTGTTTGAGTTAGGAACTGAATATCTGATACATCCCAACGACGAGGTTGTGAGTGCTGGTAAGCTGCTAGCAAACCCCAAAGTTTCTGTTGGACGAAAATGGGTGTTATCACAAATGCTTTAATTTGAAACTGTTCTAAAATGTGAATGTGACAGTCGGCAAACCCCATTTGATAAATGTTATCTACCGCAAATGTTTCGTTCTCGCGGTAGCGTCCACCTTGGGTTTGCTGTAAATAAGTATCATTCCAAATAGTCCCAACACCAAATTTGGGTAAATTTGACCATTCTGGACTAGTGGCTTCAAAATCACCGACAAACTCCCCACCCCAATCTGCATCGAAACGATAAACGCTAACACGATCTGAAGAAGTTAATTGACAAACCTCTTTAGTAGTCGTTTGAAAGATTGTCTCTAAGTCGAGAGAGTTGCGAATTTTGGCAACCACTTCTAGAAGTGCTTGTTGTTGATGTTTTTGTTCTAACTTTAGTCGCTCTGTTTGAAAGCGCGCGCTTAAGTCAGGATTAATTTGCTCAAGCTGGTATACTTGATTTCCATAGATAGCCAAAGCAAATTTTTGACCTAAATATTTTGCTAATTCAATTTCTTCAACTTTCCATAACCTTGGCTGTGCTGTTTTTGACTCTTGCCAAACTTGAAACGATTGACGAGGATAAAGTTGTCGCTCATCCGGGTCAAATTCTCCTGCCCAATGCGTTACTGTTTCCAATTCATCGCTAAAAATACTTAAATAACCTAGTAACTTTTGATTCTTGTGTAACGGTATCATCAACATGCTGCGAATTTTAGTCGGTCGAAACGCAACTTGTAGAGTCCGCAACTCAGGAACTTTATAAACATCTGCAATTGCCCAAATATCGTACTCACCAGATTTATAATGCTCCTGCCAGACATGATATTGCTCCATTAACTTATACTTAGCCTGGTTTGGTATTATAGGTTGCTGACCATACGCATATACCCTTACTCTTTCATCTCCTGCTGCTAAACAATCTGCGAAACTTTTAATAGAAGCATCTGAAAATTCCATAGTTCCGGTAATCTTGCAAAGTCTACCCCCAGAACCACCGAAAGCAACAACCACTTCTGTTAACGCTTGATAATAATTATTGATAACATCCTCTTCTAACAGCGTAGAAATTTTTTTGATTATAACTTCTCTTGTCTCTTTTTCACGTAATTGTACAACTACCAAATCGCGCGCGATGGCAACCGACAAGTTAGCAACAACCATTTGTAGAACTTCTACTTCCGACTCTGAAACCGAACGAGCAGTTGCATGGTGAGATACTAACAACCCCCAAAAATCATTACCATCCATAATTGGCACAACAATAGAAGACGTAACCCCCATTGCAGTTAAATATTCGACATGACAGGGGTCTACGGGACGATAACGAATAGTTTCAGCCCAAAATTCTTTATTTTCGGGGTCAAACAGCGAACTATGACCAATTTCCTGATTTTCAACATTTACTATTGAACACACCTGTGATTTAATAAATAGCTCTCTAGCTTGAGGTGGAATGTCATCTGCGGGAAAATTAAGTCCAAGTAGCGAAGGTAACCTACTATCATCTACAGATTCTGCAATAACTTGACCGCTACCATCTAAATGGAATTTGTAAATTTTTACTCTATCAGTTCCCAAAAAAGAACGAGTTTCTGCTACTATCGCGCTCAAAATCTCTTCTAAATCCTGTATTTTCGCAATTACACGAGCAATTCGATACTGTAGTGTTTCTTGCTTGATATCAACTTGCATATTTTAAATTTTTTGTAAATAAAGGGGAATGTCTTAGATGTAAACGTGTTTTTTTTGTCAATCATAATGACGTATGTTAAGCACCCCGTAGAAATTAATCCTAAAAAATTATAATAAAAAGTTACAATATTTACAGTCCGCGTTGATATAACTTAATCTTGCTCAATTGCAAGTAAAAAATTATACTTGATGAACTATCTAAACACCTTAGTATGTCGCGCGTTTTACATTTCAAAAAGCATACTACAATATAGTATCCACTACTACGATTTTGGTTAAATAATGAACTGGTTAGCGCATCTGTTATTATCGAAACCAGATATTGAAAGCCGCTTAGGTAATTTATTAGCCGATTTGGTTAAGGGAGCAGCGCGCGAAAATTTAAGCGATAGAATTAAAGAAGGTATAAAATATCATCAAGCGATTGATGCTTTTACTGACTCGCACTTCATAGTTCATCGAAGTAAGCAGAGAATTAGTTCAACATATAGACGATTTGCTGGGATATTGATAGATGGATTTTATGACCATTATTTAGCCAAAAACTGGGATACATATTCAAATCTGCCCTTAGATAGTTTTACAGCAGAGATATACGAATCATTTTTAGCATACCCTGAACCATTACCAAGTTATGCCAATCAGGTTATTACACAAATGGCAAGAGAAGATTGGTTAGGAAGATATCGCAATATAGAAGGTATCGAATATTTACTAATTAGATTATCAAATCGACTATCACAACGCTTTAAAAACAAAACCGAGATAAACCTCGAACCAGCTATAAACGAACTTACAAAAAATTACATCGACCTAGAAGATGATTTTATACAATTTTTCCCCTTACTAATGAATATGTAGGTTGGGAAATAGTTTTGCTTGCCTTGCCCTTGAAAGCGCAAGACGTTAGATTATAGAATAACTTTCAATACTGCTCGGTTAAGATATTTTATCGGAATTGATCCCCCTGACCCCCAGCGTGGAAGGGGGGAAATTCAAGGAAGAGACGCGGAGACTGGGGGACGCTCTTACGCGGGGATATCTCAGATGGGGATTGAACCCCAACGCTCGTTAGACAACAAGAGCGAAATTGGGGTTGAGCGACATGAAGGGGCTGCCGCCCCGGACGCGGGACGTAGATACTCTCCGCGTAAGAGCGTCTCTACGCCCCGCGTCTCTTCGATAAAGCTTCTAGCCCCCCTTATTAAGGGCTACCGTGTACACACAAGTCTCTCTTTCTTCTCTTTCTTTGTGCCCTTTGTGCCCTTTGTGGTTCTTTAAAGAGATAAACCACATAATCCGGAGGATTTCCCGCTCTTTAGAACACAAAGAACACAAAGGGGGGAAAACAAGGGGGTTATTACAGATGTGTGTACACGCCCTGCTTATTAAGGGGGGTGGGGGGATTTTCATTCTTAACCGAGTAGTATTGGGATAACTTTTGCCATTAAGCTTGTTTAAATAGAAAAACGATTATTTTTTAAACCTTCTTTAATTAGAGAATAAGTTTCTTCATCATAACCAGATTCATCCTGAGTCCATTCTTCAACAAGATTTTTTATTCGCTCCAAAGAACTAGTTTTACTGTTTTTTCCAGTACCTTTTTTTTCCATTAGTTGAATGTATACTGCAGCGAATAATGGACTTATTTCCTTGCTAAGGTGAGATATTATATCTTGATTACCATTCTTATCATATATTTGTTTCTCAATTAATTTGTCAATTTGAACCCTAACTTCTAGCAACTGTTAAGGCAGTTAAAGTATCTAGCTGCTGACTCAAATTACCTAATGATGATGTTTCTAGCACAACACATACAAGTTTACTCTTATGGTTATTTTAAGTCATTTACAACGCTCCACGGCGCCTGTTCCTTGACTGACTTGATACTTTTACGCCTACAATAGTACAAATTTGAGTAAATTTAGATTAAGTTAAGTAAAGCATCGTATGCGATCAAAGGTTTAATTTGCTGAAATAGTGAGAATCTCGGAATGTTTGAACAAGTAAAGCCTAGCTATTCAGTCGCTTGGACTAACAAAATTGCCGAAGTCCCGCAAGCTGCTTGGGATGCTTTAGCAATGCCATTAAAGACACCGTTTTTGGAGTGGGAATGGCTAAACAACTTAGAAGTGTCTGGTAGTGCAACGGGACGTAACGGTTGGTTGCCAAATCACTTGACTATTTGGCGAAACAAAACCTTAATCGGCGCCGCTGCATTATACCTCAAAGGGCATAGTCAAGGTGAATTTGTGTTTGACCATCAATGGGCTGATTTAGCGCAGCGTATTGGTGTAGAATATTATCCTAAAATGTTGGGGATGACACCATTTACACCAGCAGAGGGATATCGATTTTTAATTGCACCAGGAGAAGATGAAGAAGAAATCACAGGTATAATGCTGCATGAAATCGATAAATTTTGTACAAAGCACCGAATAGCAACCTGTAATTTTCTGTACGTTGACCCCGAATGGCGCCCAATTTTAGAGCGTCAAGGTTTTACCCGCTGGTTACACCATAGTTTTATTTGGCAAAACTTAGGTTTCAACACTTTTGATGATTATCTAGGAGTATTTAACGCAAACCAGCGTCGCAACATCAAACGCGAACGTAAAGCGGTAGAAAAAGTTGGTTTACGCTTAACACCTTTAACAGGGGATGATATTCCTAAATCATTATTTCCGTTAATGTACGAGTTTTATGCTGACACCTGCGATAAGTTTGGCTGGTGGGGTAGTAAATATTTAACGAAGCGCTTCTTCGAGTCGTTACATGCACACTATCGTCATCGCGTCTTATTTATGGCAGCTTACAGTACACAAGATGACCGTCAACCGATAGGAATGTCATTTTGCTTACATAAAGGTGACAGAATGTACGGTCGTTACTGGGGGAGTTTCCAAGAAATAGACTCCTTACACTTCGACGCTTGTTATTATTCACCGATTGAATGGGGAATTTCTCAAGGTATCCAACTGTTTGACCCAGGTGCTGGTGGGCGCCATAAAAAGCGTCGTGGTTTTCCGGCAATGCCTAATTATAGCCTGCATCGCTTTTACAACGCGCGCTTACAGCAAATTCTACGTCCTTATATTAGTGAGGTGAATCAATTAGAACAGCGCGAAATAGACGCAATAAACGCAGAACTACCTTTTAGCCAAAAAAATCCGCAACCCGAACTGGAGCAAGAAGTATAATTTTTAGTTTTGTAATTACACTTATTAATTATAAAGGTGTAATATCGAAATAATAAAGAAAATATTGTTTTACGTATAGGATTCTGGGTTTGGTAAGTCAAGCAAATCTAGAATCCAACTAAAACAAATACTACTGTTCAAGATTTTTTGTTGAAGGGAGTTTATGGATTTAAGATTAGAAAACTTAGCAGCAATAGACAACAAACTCTCACAACGGTACATCGACCTAGACCCAGCAGGTTACTTTATCATCTACCTCGACCGTGAAACTGGGTTAATTTGCGCCAAACACTACACAAACATCATCAACGAACAAGGTTTAGCAGTAGACCCCGAAACAGGAAAAGTAATTCCCGCGCGCGGCAAAGTCGAACGTACCCACACAATTCTTTACACAGGCAGAACCGCAAAAGAACTTTGTGTCAAGCTTTTAGAAGAAACAAAACCCTGTCCAGTCACAATGTTTGACCATGCAGCATACCTAGGTCGAGAATTTGTCCGCGCGGAAACAGCCTTACTCACAGGCGCCGAATACATCCAAGACTAAAAGAAGTAGAAAGTGCGCTCGTGCTGAGTTTTGAGTTAGGAATTTTACTCATTACTCAGCACTCAGAACTCAGCACTTTTAACTGTCTGTTGATGAAGGTTGGTAGATTAGGTAAATATAATAAGTAGCCATTGGGATAACGGTGGCAGCTATTAACAGTCCAACTACCCAAGCAGTTGAGTTGCCTCTTTCTTTTTCGGTTTCTTCAGCGTCTTTGAATGTACCTTCTACTGGGGTATTCTCTACAACTGCTGGTGGTCCTGGGTCAGGTTGACCAGAAAGTACGGCAACTAAACGGTTACTCGCATCAAGAAATGCTTGATTATATTTATTTCCATCGCGTAATGGCGCCAAAAATGTCTCGAAGGCAACACTATGAGCGGTATCATCAGACATTAGCGATTTGACTTTATCGCCAGTTACAATCGCGATACCGTTGCTAACGGTGTCTATCATCATTAACGTTTGATTTGCTTGCGCTTCGTTGTCAGGAAACCATTTATCTAATAGTGCTTTACTGAAACTTTCTGGGGTTTCACCATAATCTAAACGGTGAACGGTGACAAATCTAACTTCGTTACCAGTTTGCTTTGCAAGGTCAGCAAACGCAGTACTGATTTTACCTTCACTAGTGCGGCTGATAACATCACCTTCATCGACAACCCAAGTGTCAGGTGTCAAATTAGGCAGTTCAAACACACTTGTAGCGTAAGCAGGGGTAGCAAGCAAGGAAACCGCAAAAAATAAGATAATTAGCGGCAGAATAATTGCGTGGACTCGGTTTCGTAACTTTTTCACAACGTTGAGGAGCTTTTGCATGATTAGATTACCAAAACACAGGCTTTAACCAAAAATAATACACAATTACGTACTGTGTCTCAAAATATATAATATGATTTTTCTGACGCGAGCAATTTATGGGAGCAATGCGAAACTATTATGGCTATCAAAACTCCGCTTTCAACAAAAGGGTCGCAGATAGTAGATGCCAATGGTGATGCTGTTAGCTTGCGAGGAGTTAATTGGTTTGGGATGGAAACCGAAGTGCATGTGCCACATGGTTTATGGAAGCGAGACTATAAAGACATGCTACGTCAGATTAAAAGCTTAGGCTATAACATCATTCGTTTACCTTATTCTGTTCAAGCGCTACGCTCAAATAATATTAGCTCGATAGACTTTGGTATAGGCGCCAACCGAGACTTCCAAGACAAAACACCATTACAGGTAATGGATATCATTATCCAAGAAGCCGCTAGAAACGAGCTATTAATAATGCTCGATAACCATAGACTCAATGATTCAACAATACCCGAATTATGGTATGGTGATGGATTCACCGAAGCTGACTGGATAGATACTTGGAAACTTTTAGCTAATCGCTATAAAAATTTAGGAAATATAGTTGCTGCTGATTTAAAAAACGAACCACATGGACAAGCGAGTTGGGGTACAGGAGATTCAACAACCGACTGGAGATTAGCAGCAGAACGTTGTGGCAATGCGATTTTAGAAATAAACCCGAATTGGTTAATTGTAGTCGAAGGAGTTGCCAAGAATGTACCAAATCAACAGTTAGCAGGACATTGGTGGGGAGGTAATTTAGAAGGTGTTGGTAGTAACCCTGTACGATTAAACATTTCCAATAAAGTTGTATATTCTCCCCATGAATATGGGCCAGGAGTAGCAGACCAACCTTGGTTTAGTGAAGAAACATTTCCTCAAAACCTTTACACTCGTTGGGAAAAAGGTTTTTATTATATAGCGAAAAATGAAATTGCGCCAGTATTAATTGGTGAATTTGGAGGCAAGCAAACAGATACGACTTCCAAAGAAGGAATTTGGCAACGTCAACTTATTGATTTCATTAAACAAAAAAACCTATCCTTTACTTATTGGTGTTGGAATCCAAATAGTTCTGATACAGGTGGCATATTATTAGACGACTGGATAAATATAAACACAGAAAAACAAGAACTTCTTGCAACTTTACTAACTATACAACCTTCAACTCCAATACCAACTCCAACTCCAACTCCGGCGCCAACTCCAATACCAACTCCAACTCCGGCGCCAACTCCAATACCAACTCCAATACCAACTCCAACTCCAACCCCAACTCCGGCGCCTATATTAACAGTAGAAGTAGTAATACAAGCAGACTGGAACGCAGGATTTTGTATAAACTTCCGCGTCACCAACAAAGGCACAATTGCAACCAAAAATTGGCAGCTAAACTTTATAATTAATCAAGCTAAAATCCTGCAAACCTGGAATGCAACTTATACAAATAAAGATTCAACATACGAAGCAACCCCAGTTGAGTGGGCAAAAGTAATTCAACCAGGTAAGACTGTAGAAATAGGCTATTGTGCTGACAAATTAGGGGCAAACTATAAACCTACACAAATCAGCGTATCCATGTAGAGACGTTACATGTAACGTCTCTACAATATATAATTTAATTATTAATACTTTTTATGGTGCCAGTTCTGATATTTTGGTTTGCTAACAGCTTCTTGAGTTTTTACACTGGGGGATTGATTGGAATTGGATTTTTGAGTAGTATTGTCACTTTACCTAAATTAGTGGTGGCGCCTGTTATTATCTTATTAGGAGACTTTGTTGGAGCAGCCTTATGGTGGTTGATATTAATAATATGGGAACTTGTAGAAAATAGATTCAATCTGCCAAAGCCACCAGATAATATTGGAACTTTTTTACTTTTTATTATAATAATGGCAGGTTTTGGGCTTGTTGGGTTAGCGACTGGTACAATTTTAGCTATGTCTTCACGTCCAAAACGTCGCATTAGCTTAATTTTGTCATTGATTGCTTTGTTTATCGTTGGGTTAGCAAATACATTACAATTTGTAATAAAATAGATGCAAAGCGCAAAGCTTAACGCTCTATCTCTACGTACTAATTGTTTATAGGCTCGTGCTAACTCGTTCTCATGCTCTTGTATAAGAATTATAATAGAACAGTTCACCTAAAAAGGTGGTTAAAAATTATACTTAGCATTCTGTTCACTGATACTTCAAAATATATGGCTAGAGACGCTTTTCATCAACAAGTCAAAAATGCTTTAATTAAAGATGGGTGGAGAATTACTCGCGACCCACTAACGATTTCTATCAGCGAATCAGTTAAAGTACAGATAGATTTAGCGGCAGATAATGCAATTGCTGCGGAACGCGATAATGATAAAATAGCGGTTGAAATAAAAAGTTTTATTTCAGGTTCGGATATTAACGAGTTTCATACTGCACTTGGTCAATATCTTAACTATCGCCAAGCATTAGAAATAAATGAACCAGACCGAGTAGTTTATTTAGCTGTTCCAAACGAAACATATAGAGATTTTTTTCAGTTGCCTTTTATTAAACTTGCAGTACAAAATTATCAAGTAAAATTAATAGTTTATGACGCTAAACAAGAGGAAATTAAACAATGGATAAGTTAGAACACTATCGGCAAGTAATAAAACAAATTTTAACCGAACATGCTGAAATTAGTTTGAGTCGTGGTACAGTAAAGTCACAATTAATTTTTGATAATGAAAAAGACCATTATCAATTAAATTATGTAGGCTGGCAAGGTGATAAGCGCGTCTTTGGTCCAGTGATGCATTTTGATATCGAAAATGAAAAAATATGGATTCAATATAATGGTACAGAAGAATTGGTTCCTCAAAGGCTAGTTGAATTGGGTGTGCCTCCTTCTGATATTGTTATTGGCTTTTACTCACCTTTCAAACGTCAGTTTACTCCCTATGCTGTTGAGTAGATGTTACTAATTTGCTCTTGTTATTGGCAAGCCTCACTATATTTAAATATTTAACCAGCTAAAAACTTGCTCGACGGATAGTGATAGGTCAATATTACTGAGAACGGGAAGTAAGTCTGTCGCTTCTAGTAATTCAATGCGTTGGTTGGAGTGTACAACAAAAATGCTAGCTTCGTCTGGAAGAAGCAACCACCCTAGTTCTGTACCATTTTTACAGCAGTGCAACAGGTTGCGAGTAACTTTAGTTTGATTTTGGTCAGGTGAGAGAATTTCTATTGCCCAATCAGGATGATTTTCAAAGCGGTTGGCGATTCTCCCTGACTCTGTACGGGGTATGCGTTCCCAACGAAACACTGCAACATCAGGAACTATGGTCGCACCTCCAAATGTGCAACGCAGTTCTGGTAAAGCCAAGGCAATTTTTTGAGGCTTGGCGATACGGTTAATTGTTTCACAAAGTTCGGCTTGTAGTAGGCTGTGTTCTCCTTGGGGCATTGGTTTTTGGTAAATTTGCCCGTCGATGTAAATAGATGCAGGTTCGGTTTCGGGTAATTGTAAGAATTCGTCTAAAGTGATGGGTTTGGCTATTGCAGTCATATTTTTTGCCAAATTTAGTTACATCTATTTTAGCCGCTTTTCTGCTCCAATACCTAGTTGGTTGTCACGTTAAATATTGCTTCTAATAAAAATAAGCCTAGGTCTTTGTTTAATGGTTCGTTGTGTTGGGGACATCCTGATGCGTGTAAACATCTGGGACATCCGGTTTCGCAGTCACATCCTGATGCTAATGCGTGTGCTTTGGCGGCAAATTTACTTAGGTCGTGAAATATTGCTTCTGCGGCGCCGTTTCCTCCTTCACAAGTATCATAAAAATAGTTATATACTCTACCATCTTTCTCTATGACTATTCCATCTACATCTAAGCTCGATGATAATACAACTAATGGAACTGCTTTGATGATTTGATGTTGTAAACTGTGAAGTGCGATAAAATCAGAGGCGCCTGTCCATAGAGGTTGATACATTTCAGGAATGCTAACCCCGTATTTTTGGATGATTTCTTGTTTTAATATAGATACTTGGTCACGAAGTGCCTTTTTAAGTGCGTCGTTCAAGTCTATTAATACACATGGCGCCTGATATTTAGTTACTAATGGTGATTCAAACATGATTTCATCTTGCAGCGTTATCACCTCTGCAGCATAAAGTTGGCGCCTACATTTGCTACAAGAATTTCCTTCTAGCGATTTTTTGAAGTTTGTACACTGCTGGTTTTTACAGGTTTTACCGTATATACGCTTCATTAAACGGTATCCTGTAACGCTGGTGGTGATTTCTCCCCAAGCAAGTGTTAATCTAATTCTAGCGTCTTTAATATTGGTATTGATTATTTTGGGCTGTGCAAGCGTGGATAAAGGTACTATATCTAATTCAGATTCCGACTCAGTATATAAAGTTGTTTCTTTACCTAGATATGTTAGTTGCGCTTCTCCTTTCTCTACATTCAAACTTTCGCAGCGGTAAGCAATAATATCACCGTTCTCATCCTGAAGAAAATAAATTGCTTGGGGAAATACTTCGCGATAAGCTACTTCCAGCGACATTTTTTCAAGAATATCTCCTGAGTGTTTATCAATTAAATTTATCGAAGTGTTAGCTGCACTTCTTAAATTTACCTCTTTATGCGGGTAGCCGCGACCCCACAACTTACCCCCATTACTTAAATAAAGCTTGTTTTGTTCTAGCAATGAGTCTGCTATCGTACCTGCAACAGCACCAAAACGACTATTAATTTCTCTCAAAGCTAAAGCGCTTTCTATACATCCACATTCTAAATGCTTACCCAATATAGTTGGATAATCAGGATTAAACGCACTACACTCAACTTCTCCCGATAAAAGCTGCTGAGGATTCTTCGCATAATATACATCAATTGGATTTTGTGCCAAAGGTAAATATATTACCAGTCCATGCTGCTTACGTCCTGCCCTTCCCACTCGTTGCCAAAATGACATCAAGCTACCAGGAAAACCACGGATTAAACAGCAATCAAGTTCAGGTAAATCAATTCCTGCTTCTAAACTAGATGTAGAAATAATTACTTTTATTTGTCCTGACTGTAACTTAGAGATAATTTCCCGGCGCCGTTCTCCAATGAGCGAGCTATAAAATAAAGCTACCTGGTTAGCTAAATGTCCACATCCAGTACGTTGAGTTTCCCGCTGAATTAATCCTAATAATCCTTTGACAGCAGCGCGCGAGTTACAAAAAACAATCCCGCTCAAGTTATACTGCAACCAGGAAATAACCATTTTACTAGCTTCGACATTCGCAGCACTACTTGGTTCGAGACATAATAAAGTCCTTCCTGCACTATCCGCACCACTTTCTCTTATTAAATGTGACCTATTAGGTTGCTGTGTTCTACCGCTAAATCGTAACGCCATCTCTTGAGGATTACCAATTGTGGCACTAGAACAAATAAACTGTAGTCTTTGTGAATTACCACCAACAGAATCAACAGCTAACCGTAATCTTCGCATCAAATTGGCAAAATGGGCGCCGAAAGCACCAATATAAGTATGAGACTCATCAATAACGACATATCGTAACTGTCTCAAAAACAGGCGCCATCCTTCACCTTCAATAGGGCGGCGTATATTATATAGATAATGATGAAGTAAATCAGGACTCACCGCCAAAATACTGGGAGGATAAGGAATAAACAACTGCTGTCTTTCATTTCTTGGAGTATCCCCCGTCATCAAAGCAATTTTAATGCGGTGGTTTGGAATAGCTCTAACAAGCTGCTGTAACTTCCGCATTTGGTCAAGCGCCAAAGCCTTGAGTGGAAAGATATATAATGCCCTAGTATCAGGCTGTTTAATACAAGATTCAAGAATCGGTAAATTATAGCAAAGCGTTTTCCCTGAAGCAGTCGGAGTTGTTATAGTCAAATCATAACCCGCGCGCAACTTAGTCAAAGCTTCCAACTGGTGGGAATAAACCGTATTAACACATATATTCTGCAAACCCAAGTGTAAATTAGACGGTAAATCTTCAGGTATCGGGTGAATACTGCCACCAATGCCTTGTTGAATATTAACCCTAGTTATCGTCGGAGCAAAATCACGTGCGACAGATTGAAACGCAATATTAGGAATTTTATCAATTTCCTCACTAATCGCCGCAACACCATTATCATCATCACTAGATACACTAAAGAAAGCGCCGCTTTCCTTAATCAACCCCTTCTCAACCACATCTTCCCAATTATCAAACTGAGTCGGGTTAACCTCTTCAATAAACTTAACAATTAAACGCTTACCCAAAACAGCCATCACCTCACCCACCCCATATTCAGGAGAGTAAACAAATTTGGATGGCGCCAACCATTGGGGAGGTTCATGAATTTCTTGGTTAGCCGCGCGGAGAATAGCAGCGTAATCAGTAGGCTTATCAGTCACAATTATTACAATATATGGGGCGTAACTGCATTAACAAACCACAAATCAAACGAAAAATCTCGTAGGGTGCGTAACTGCATCAACAAACTACAAATCAAACGAAAAATCTCAATGCAGTTACGCACCATCCCAGCAAATTTCATTCAACCAAATAAACAATGTCAATGCAGCCACAAACCATCTTAATACATTTAATTATAGTGTAATTGGGTCTAATAAATTTGAGACATAAAGAAAGCACAATCTGAACTCACTGTCATTAAATACTAGACAAATTAAAATCTGTCCACCATTAAATAAAATTTGACTATATAACCATATAATCAAAATATACCATCTATTGCATCACCAGTATGCCACGTAAGAAGCGCGAACGCGCCGACAATGACTCACCCTGGAAAGAAATTCTGGAAGCATATTTTCCACAAGCAATACAATTTTTCTTCCCAAACACAGCTAAAACCATCGACTGGACACGTCCCCACGAATTTTTAGATAAAGAATTTCAAAAAATAGTTCGTGTTGCGGAAACAGGAAGACTATACGCAGATAAGCTAGTTAAAGTTTGGGATATTAAAGGCAAAGAAACCTGGCTTTTAATTCATGTAGAAATCCAAGCTGTAGTTGACGACGATTTTGCCGAAAGAATGTATGCTTATAATCACAGAATTTATCAGCGCTTTGGTAAACATCCAGTGAGTCTTGCGATATTGTGTGACAATAACCCAAAATGGCGCCCGTCCCAATATAAATTTAAACACCCAGACACAAGTTTCGTCTTCAAATTTGGAATAGTCAAGCTATTAACATACTTAGTACGTTGGCAAGAGCTAGAAAGCAGCGACAATATTTTTGCCATAGTTGTAATGGCACACCTGAAAATGCAGGAAACAGAAAAGCTACCACAGGAACGTAAAATATGGAAACTCTGGCTAGTTCGGCGCCTTTACGAAAAAGGTCTTATTCAGCAAGATATCCGTAACCTTTATCGCTTCATAGATTGGATTATAATATTACCACAGACATTGGAAGAAGAGTTTGACAAAGATTTAGAAAAAATTCAGCAGGAGGAAACTATGCCTTATATTACTTCATATGACAGATATCAGTACAAGCAAGGACAACGCGAAATTGTTTTTAGTCTATTACAAGAACAATTCGGAGAGCTGCCAGAAAACGTAATATCAGATATTAAAGCTCTTTCTCGTCCTCAATTAATGTTATTAGGTAAGGCAATACTTCATTTTACATCAATTGACGATTTAGTTAACTGGCTGCAAGCAAATCCACCATTACCTGATGACCTTACTGACAGATTCGTATAAGTAGTATTTTTCTGCTTCTCTTGTGGAGCGGGTGTCCTCACCCGCCCATACTCCACCAGCAAATCCTCCTACTAATGAGCCAACTTGTCTAGCTTCCATAACCTTTACAGCAATTTTTATATCCGCTTCTGCTTGCGGATAAAACGGAAACCGTAAAAGTCCTGCTAACGATAATAATGGCGCCAAGATTGAAAGTTTTACTACTTCTTCATGCAAAGGATACTTCATCAAAGATAAAAAATCATCACGACTTCTATCTAAACATTGTTTCTCATATTCGCTCAACTCCGGTAAGTAAAGTTGCCATTCTGGGAAAAAAGATAGCGTTGTTATCTGAACTACGTTCAATTTTTCTTCTACTTCATACAAAGATAATTCGCTCGCTTAAGTTGTTTTAACCATAGTTTTTTATTTATTAGTTTTGTTGCTTTTGAATAGTTTGTTGTATCCATTCTTTATCTGCTTGGCTAAAACCTGCTAGAGATTGAGTATAATCGATTGATAAGTCATACCCTGCTTCTGAGTAAACTTCGTTGAGCGCGTTTTGTAAATCTAAAACTGCATCAGGGTCTGGTTCTTTTAAAGGTACGGGTATTATAGGTAATCTGTCTTGCAATGTTAAAGGCCATAAGTCTATTACTCCAGAACCTGCGCGCGTAAGTGTAATTAAATAAGGTACATCTGGAATACGAGGATGGTTAAACGTGCGTGTTCCTCTGCGTAATAAGTCTATTTCAATTAAATGAACATTGGCATTATATAAACGTTGCCGTTTTTTGCGGTATTCTGTTAGGTTAGGTTCACGCTTATTTACAGGAGAAAGAATTTTTATGCAGCTTACAAGTATATTACTCGCTACGTCTCGAATTTCAATAACGGGAATACGTACTGTAACAGGTTGAATAACTGGCAATGTTAAAGGCGCCGGAGTGGTTACAACGTTTGATAATTGTAACGATTTTACTTCCGAGCGATACTTTTTAAGCTGTAATATTTCTACATCAGGGTAGAGAATACCTATCTCGTCAGTTGATGTATTTTCGACAACATACACTTCTAAGCGTGCAGTATATTTAGGACGTAGCTGAGGTACAAGAAACGCACGAAGTTTACTAGATAATGCATTATGCACATCTTGCCACAACATTGCTTCGAGATATGGATCCATGCCAGGAAAAGGAGAAGGCATTGTATTCAAGCAGTACACATACGCTTTTATTTTAAATTAATATTCGGATTCATGCTCACTTATACATTACTACTCAATCATTTAACCATATTTCTATGTAAAGTTACTTCCATAAACACCCAGGTTGAACTTTTTTATCACTACCTCCACTGACGAGAGTTTCTGCATCTGGGCTAAAAGCTAGACAATTAACAAAAGAAGCATGTTCAAAACTATAAAATAATTCATAAGTCCGCGCGCTCGATATCCGAACTATAGTAAATCAGACGCTTTAAGAGCTAAAACCGAACAACTTTTTTACTTCTGTTATCAAATGCTCAATAAATAAGGGTAAATTACTAAATTCTTTGATTAAGTCTTGGGGAGTAAAACCGAAAACAGATAGTACCACTATAACTACAAAAATAGTGATAGCTGTACTTATCGCTGTTTTTGTAAAGTTGAGTAAAGCTCTAAAAATTATCAGAGCAACAATTAATGCAGCAATTAAAAGAATTATATTAGTTGGCATAACTTTTCTATGATTTTATCTTTATCTACAAGAAATATTTGATGATTACGGAAAAAATAAAAACACAACAGATTAGAATTTTTTATAAAAGTTATTTTAACAAAGCTAAATGACTTTAACAAGTCAATTAAATTACATTACAAACATTGAAGTAAAGATTTACACGTAACGTTCCTACTGGCTGACGCTTGTTAAATTGTTGTTTTTATTACAAGACACCGACTCATATTCCCTGTTTCTGTCCTTGTATATGGGTGAAACGATAACTTGTATTTATCAAAACGAGAACTAAGAGTATTTGATTTTATTAATAATCGGATATACATTAGAACTATAAACGAAGTGAGCAGTGTCATTTATGAACACCCATAAAAATGTTGGTGAGATTGACTGGAAGCCTGTTCTTAGTCGTATCCGCTGGGTAGAGGGGCAAAGACTGCCTACGTACCCCGGTAACTTAAAAACAGCATTACTCAATCATGTAGGGTTGACAAATGACCCTAAAGGTGCCGAAATCTATCAAATTGCTTGTGAAATCGCGCGGCTTACAACTTTTTCTGACCCAGAAATTGTTTATTGGTTTTCTCGTATTCTGTCTGTGGCAGATTGTCAACCGAACAACTAGTATAATTAAAAACATTGTATTTATCCTATTTGAAGTAGTTTTAAACTGCTTTGAGTAGGATAAATATTATTTATATTCATTCTAAATCTTAAATATTTGCACCGTGAAAAAATATTTAATTTATTTTTGCATTATCAAAGTAATCAGAAAATATCATTAGTAATTGAATATGGATATCAAAAATTTTATGTTATGTCGGATTTAAATTAAAATTTTAGCGTATGTAAAAATTATTGAAAATGTTGGCATTTTAGATAACACTGCTATAGTAGAAAAAATAAATTTATCAAACTTGCATATGAAGGCGATAATCGTTTTCCCTTGGAGAGAAAACTTGAAAATCGAAGATAAACTAAATCTACAAGGGCAACTGTTGAGCAAAATACCTGCTTTTACTTCCGCAGCTTTATTATTTATTGGCGTAGTTGCTCTGTCGTTTGGTTCTATTTTCATTAAATGGAGCGAAAACGGTCTTAGCCCTAATGCCACTGTATTTAATCGTTTTTGGCTAGCTACTATATTCTTTGCACTATGCCAATTTTTTAAGATGTTTGTACAACCCAAAGGCGCTGACCCTGTAGAACTAGAGTATTATACACCTAAAAATGTGTTATTACTCATAGGTTGTGGAATTTCATTTGCCTTAAACTTAGTTTGTATAGCTTGGTCGCTGACTCAAACAAGTGTGGCAATTTCTTCTGCGTTACATAATAGTGCGCCAATATTTACCAGTTTGGGCGCCTGGTTACTATTCGGTAGGGGTTTTAATCGCCAATTTCTAACTGGAATGATTATTACTCTCGCGGGTGCAATTGGTATTCAGTTACTGGAATTTGCAACTGCTACTAGTAATTTAATTGGTAGTTGGGTTGCAATTCTAAGTGCGGTTTTTGCAGCGGTTTATTTACTGGCTGTAGAGCAACTACGAACCAAATTTAGCGCAGTGACGATACAATTATGGGTTTGTGGAGCTTCTACTATAGTGATGTTACTCTTTGTTCTGCTGAGTGGAGATCAGCTCTTCCCGTCTACATATGATGGATGGATTTGGGTAATAAGTCTAGCATTGGTTTGTCAAATCGTTGGTCAAGGACTTTTGACATATAGCCTTAACAAGTTTTCTTCTGTCGTCGTTTCCCTAGTTCATTTACTAGAGCCAGTTATTAGCAGCATTTTTGCTTGGCTAATATTTTGGGAAAGTTTGAGTTTTCTGAACTGGGTCAGTTTTGGAATATTGCTCATCGGTCTATATTTAGCAGTCTCTAGCCAAGTCACACATAACTCTTCCCATCTTTCACGCACCATTAATTAGAGTGTTTAAATTAAAAAGATATTCCAAAATTAATATTTTGTGCGCCAATGGCGCACAAATGTTTTAGAACGCTTGCACTATTAGAATAAATTTAACAGGCGCCACATTTATCTCAATTTTTACCAGTCGGCACAAATGCGGGGACGTAAGGTTGATGGAGGAGTTTTAACATCGAACATTAAATTTTTTTTACGTAGTGCTTAATTATACCGATTGCGGCGATTACTTCTTCGGGTCAAGATGCAAAGAATGTACAAATATTTCTGACTTGTGGTAGTACTGAATTAGAGCGTTTTCCTTGGGAAGCTTGGGAATTAGGAACTGAAATTGCTGATAAGTAAACAGTTTATATAATTCGGGCGCCTCTCAATATTGGTAATGGAGTTGTTGAAAAGCAAGTTAACAGGCGCCTTCGTATTTTAGCAATTTTGGGCGATGAAACTGGACTTGATTTTAAAAAGGAACGTCATGCTTTAAAATCACTGTTAAAAATTGCTGATGTTGAGTTCGTAGGGTGGCAACCTTACCTAGCGCAATGAATTATTGGGTGAAAGAGTCATCATTAACAGGAGGTCAATCTTTATCATACGCGACTCATTATCTGATCAAACAGCATATAGTTTTTGCGATTCCTGATATTCTAATGCTTGGAAGCGCGATTATTGTTAGTAAAATTGCAGCTTTAAGTATTGAATTTAAACTATCTAAATCTCAGTGAGCAAAAATACTACCTTATTGCACTATTTTAGTGCTAATATACGGAATTATAGTATTACAGCTATATATATCAGTTAGTATCTTAGTATCTTGGTTGTTGCCATCGTCTATATTTTTGGCTTATACATTTTCAGCGAGTAGAAAATCTCATGTTTAATAAAAATTATCGCAACTTACTAAACTTAATTATATTGCCACTTGTAATCATCAATATTACGATGGAAATTACTCCTTTGATATCATCTCAAGCTTTTGCCCAAACAAGAGCAAATAAATTAGTTTCACTTTGGCCTCGTCGTCCACCCCGCAAACCCCAAACATCGCGCGGTTCAATTTGTTCGATATCACCACCGTATAGCACATACATAGTTTGGCACGACCGTCCACTATTTTTATGGAAATATTCAGGAGCAGATCAACAAGCTAAATTAGTTGTACGCGAATACGAAGGCAACCAAGATATAGTTTGGGAACAACCTGTTGCTCTTGCAGCCCAAAAAATCTCATACAACACAAACACATCTCTCGAAGCTGGTAAATTATATCAATGGCGCCTAGTCAACGCAGAAAATAAACTAGAGAAAATAACAGATTGGCAAACCATTCAAATTATGCCATCTACAGAGCGTAATCAAATTCAATCTGAGTTACAAGTTTTAGAAGAACAGTTAAAAGCTGCAAAAGCGTCTTCTGAAGAAGTCGCGCTTCAAAAAGCAAATTATTTCTCCAACTATAAAATCAAACACCAAAATACTGAGCCGACTAATTTATGGTCAGATGTATTACAATCACTGTATGAAATAAATAATCCTTCTAAAGAATATACTGAGTTACTCAAAAAATATACTGATGAATTCTGTAAGTAAACCTTAACTTCTTCGGTAGTAGAGTTTTGCCATTTGATCCAAATAAAACTTAAAATAATCTTAGAGAGACGCATCTATCTACAGATATGTATATATTATTATATGCTATGACTTTAGATTCTACCTTGTTGCAGTGAAATAAAAATACAATATTTCTTAAAGTAGGGTGCGTGAAAGCCATTACAAACTTCAATAAAATGAACAATTTAGCTGCTTTCACAAACCTTACCAAAGCCAAATAAGCGGGATAAATATGTTGTCTTCTCCTAAACCTCAACAAAGTAACGAGTCTGTAATATCTAACACTAGCTGGTTAAATAGTGCTATATTTCGTCGAACTGCAATTTTGGTATTTTTAATCTCTTTTATTGTATTTTGGGGTTATCAAATTGATATTAAACTGCCAAATACACCAAGTTTGCAGAAAACTTTAACACCATCTATTCAACCAACAGCACAGGAAATAGGTTCATATGATGTGTTAGGACAAGTAGTTACTAAAGATGAAGCTACTAATTTATTAAAAACAAATGCAGGGAAAGAATTTTTATCCGCGAATAACGGTGCTGTTGAAATTAACAAAAGTTTAATTGAACTAGGACGTAATTCATTCTATAAAGAAACTTTTGGAAATGAAGTCTTTTTAACTGATGTAACAGGAATATTGAATGGACCTTTGAATATTGGTAACTTAACGAAAGCGATATTATCATTAAAAGGAAAGCATACAACCAATTTGCAAGTTGAAATGGACAGAGACATGCGGGTTGGCAATCGCGATTTTAAAAAAGGAGATATTATTAATACTGGACTTGATGTACCTGCGGGTTCACTGTTTCCTTTAGGAGTCGTTGCTAGTATCAACAATGGTAAAGTTCGTGTAGGTATTACTTGTGCGTCGTGTCATGCCAAAGTTAATGACGAAGGCAAAATTATCGAAGGCGCCCCAAATAATGATTTAGACACAGGTACAATATTAGCGCTAGCGAGTAATTCAGCATCATGGTTTAGACAAACAGGTGTAAATCCGCTACAAATTGATGAAAGTGAAACTACTTATATTGATGCTACAGGAAAAACCGCGCGTTTACCAGATATAGAAGCATTAGAAAGCGCAGTTGACGAACAGTTACTAAGTTGGGCGCCTGGTAATTTTGATTCAACAGGCGATAATAAAAACAACCCTTCGCAAAATCCATCATCGTATACATTAGGCGCCCATCCATATGGATGGAGTGGTTTTTCACAAATTGGTTGGTTTAAAGGACTAACAACACTCAATAGTAACGTTCATGCCACAAATTCTGACTTAACAACAGGTGCAGACTCAAGTCAAGATTTATTAGGCATTGATAAAGAAACATATTTAGGAATTCTGCTTCAAAACTCAACCAATACCAAATTTAGATTACCACCCGGTGCCAAACCTTCGGAATTTCTAAATAAAATAGACCCTACACCCGGTACACCAGCAATAAACGAAGTTATCAAAATGCCGACTTTTCCTAAAGGTTCAAGATTTGTGCTTGATGGGTTAATAGCAAACTCTCCTGGAATGCCAGTAGCAGCGCAACTTAACGGTATGTCAGCATATCAAAACTCACTGGCGCCACCAGCTTATACATCAAATAACATAGAATCAATACAGCAAGGAGCTAAAATATTTTCAGACGCAGGTTGTGTGACATGTCATAGTGGACGCTACTTTACCAACAACCATATTATTCCAGAACAAGAAATTAAATCACAACCATCACGCGCGCTAGCACTAGCCAAATTTCCAAAGGTATTCACCAAACCTCAAACTTATTCTCCTGATACAACAACTCCATTGCCACAAAATTTAGTAGTACTTAATGTCCCCACAGATACTATATCTGACGAAGACTACAAACTCGCCTATGCAATTGGTAATGCTGGAGGTTATAAAGTACCTAGTTTAATTGGTTTACACGTAACGGCGCCATACTTACACGATGGAGGAGTAGCAGTAGGTAAAGACGCACTACAAATAAACGAAAACGATTACCAAATAGTTAACCCTGACCAACTAGGACTATCAGGAACAGTATTAAAACAAATAGTACCAGACGCAGGCGCCAGCTTACGCGCACTTATCGACCGTAACCTGAGAAGACGAGTAGTTGCAGCAAACTCTTCAGCACCTACCTTAACCTTATCAAACGCAGACGGTAGCGGACACAACTACTGGGTAGATAAACAAGCAGGTTATACCATCCAAGACCAAACTAACCTTATTGAATACCTACTCTCATTAGACGACAACCCATAACAACCTAGTGGTTCATGTCATAAGTTTTGGTGTGTTCTCTCCTCTTATTTCTTCCTTTGTGTCCTTTGTGTCTTTGTGGTTAATTTTTCTTATTTCTGTGTTCTCTGCGTCTCTGTGGTAAAAAAACATCATTCTTACGGCAAGACGCAACCCACCAAAATTAATGACATGGACTACTAGTGGTCTATGTCATTAATTTTGGGGTGTTGGAAAAAAGAACCACAAAGGCACAAAGGACACAAAGGAAGAATTATTAAGAAGTACACCTACTAAAACTTATGACATGAACCACTAGCCCGCTCAGGAGTAAGTCAAAAATTTTAGTATTTTGATGATAAAACTCTGCGTTCTCTGTGTCTCTGTGGTGAAATATATTTTCTACCCATAACAACCTACATTGAACATTCACAATCCAAATTGAAGTAATTTCTTATACATTGATTTCTAGTAAAAATTCTCAAAAATTGCGATAGGTAAGCACCACATAAAAATGGGTAAAACCCGCATCAATAATACACCACGACTTTTATATAAGACATTAAAATAGAATTATAAGACATAAAGAACTTTGTATATATGAAAATCCAATCTTCAGTATTAGTCCATCTAGGATTTGGTAAATATGTGCGTTCCGACCAAGTAACAGCAGTTGTACCCATCGAAGAAGACAGAGGACCAGGGCGCCGGACATTTGTGTACCTAGAAGGTGACGATGACCCTATAATTGCATCAAGAGCAGAAGATACAATCGTGCGAGACTTAGTGCAAGAACCGCGCGAAGTTACTCAAGCACGGCAACAGCAAGAAATTCTTCAAGATTTACTCGTTGATTTAAACAATGTAAACTCAACAGTTAGAAGAATTAGTCGTGACGAAGGTAACTTAGACCTAGACCTACTCGAAAGACGCATTAAACAAGTATTAGAGAAATAAAGATTTAGAGACGCGCGTGCGTCTCTTTTTTAATGACCCCTCAATTATGCTTGCGTTTTAACTTGCGCGCGTCGGTTCACTTCATTCCAATTAACTACATCCCACCAGCTATTTAAATAGTCGGCACGACGATTTTGGTATCTTAAGTAGTAAGCGTGTTCCCATACGTCATTACCCAAAATTGGATACAAGCCCTCCATAATAGGACTATCTTGATTTGCTGTAGTCGCAATTTGAAGTTGACCTTGTTTGTTACGCACTAACCAAACCCACCCACTGCCAAAACGTTGTCCACCTGCAGCATTAAACTGTTTTTTGAAGTCATCAAAGCTACCGAAGGTTTTGTTAATCTCTTGAGCAATATTTCCTGTGGGTTGACCTCCACCTGTAGGACTCATAATTTCCCAGAACATTGTGTGGTTAAGATGTCCACCACCATTGTTACGTACAGTGTTACGAATATCGGATGGCACATTATTAAGGTCGCGCAACATTGCTTCTATAGTTCTACCTTGTAATTGCGGGTACTTCTTCAAGGCATTATTTAAATTATCAACATATGCTTTATGATGCCTATCGTGATGTATTTTCATCGTTTCTGCATCTATGGCTTTCTCAAGCGCATCATAAGCATATGGTAATGGAGGTAGTTGTGCAGGATTTGCACTTAATCCTTTACCTATTTCAGATTGTACTGTCCCTTGAGCTATATATACTGGTACAGGCGCCGCTGCTAGTTGCTTTGGTAGACCGACTGTTAAAACAATCAACACTATCCCCATCAAAAACCAAGTAGCTGGTTTTCTTAACATTGAAATCATTGAATCTGTTCTCCAATTAAATATTGAGGTAATATTATTTATCAATAAATATACGGGTATTAAATGTACTTTTTTACCGTAAATAGTATTAATTTTACAGTATAAAATTTAATAACTGTACATAAATACAATACACTATCAGCTTAATTTGACACAAGCAAAATATATTCACGTAAGCTTATAAGATGCTTAGTTTATATAATGTTCAAAAAAATAATCAATAATTAGTATTAAAATTTACCTAATTTTTATTTAATGTTTTATTCGCGAATTTTAATTCTTTAGATAGATGCCGTTTAGTACTAAATAATCTAAGTAGGAAAATTCAAAAATATTGGCGCCTGTGAACTAGGCGCCTTGCAAATGTGAGATTTAATAAAATTTGTGTTGGGTTACGCGAAGCCTCCACCCAACCTACATGTATTCGGGATTTTTGGTTTTACTTTCTACTATTTGAAAGTGTTCAACTGTGGGGAAGGGGTCGTAGAAGTGATGTAATAGTTTTTTCCATTGTTGATATTTAGGAGATTCTCGAAAACCTGTTGTGTGTGCTTCTAAATTATCCCATTGTACTAGTAATAAATATTTGCCTTTGACTTCAATACAGCGGTGCAGTTCGTGCGATAAATATCCGTCTATCAGAGATATAATTTTTGATGCTTGTTTGAATGCTGATTCAAATTTGTTTTCCATTCCAGGTTTTACATTCAACATTACCGCTTCAAGAATCATTATTATATCTCCTTTTAAAATACACCACTAATAACCTTTATACATCAGAACTTACCAGAAGCCGATGCGTGACGCTACAAGTCTTATCACTACGTTCTAATTTTTTCAATGGCGTCACACACCCTACGGTTTTTATGTGCCGCGCAGCGTAAGTCTTATATATTACTACTCAGCACTCAGCACTCAGCACTCAGCACTCAACACTCAACACTCAGCACTCAGCACTCAACACTCAACACTCAGCACTCAGCACTCAACACTCAACACTTTTCACTCTTACACATATTGTTGTAGTGTATACACAATCACGTCGCAAAATGGAGTTAGGCGCCCGGTGTTATCTGGTTTTTGGTATCCTTGGATAAGTTGCTGTATTTCAGCGTCGTCTACTCCTTCGATGATTTGAAGTGTTGTATCTATCGCTGTTCTGCGTAATCTTCTTAGTTTATCTATATCAAGCGCAAGTTTATTGATTGTTGTTTTTGCTGCTGCTTGTTTTTCTCCATCCACTGCTATTATCTCTCCTGACCCAGAATATTTAAAGTATGTCTCACATTTCGGGTCTAACGGAGAAACCATTAACTCTTCATCAAACCAAGCGTGTTTTTTGTGTCCACAATGTACAGGTGTACGCGGTTTTTTCTCGTCTTCACCTTGACACGATGCTATCAAGTTCGTATATTCAAAAGTTAACTCCTTGTAAACACTTTTCGGACGAAAGTGTTCGATGTGGCAAATTTGACGAGTGATCGGACGACTACAGTAAGCACAAATAAATCCCTGTTCTTTCAGCAAAGATTCGTAAACGTCACTTTTGACTGATTTATTAAAGGACTTCCAATCACGTATTTTACCACCTAGCTTTTGATTCCACTCGGTTAAACTTCGCGGTTCTTGATTTTTTTGAATATGTTTCATCGATTTAATATTTCCTTGCGTCGAATTAATATATCAGCACGCACAAATTCTGGGTCATCTTCACCAATTTGAGTTGCAAGATTTTGACGTACTTGTTTTGCTGTTTCCAGGTTTCCTTGCTCAATTAATTTAAATAAGTCGCTCAAACCATTTTTAATAGTTTGTGGACGTTCAGATACACCCATTAAATCTTCTAATATTTGATTGCTATCTCGACCATACGAGTTTTCTGGTTGCTGTAGCTCCACTCCGTCTGGTGTTGCACTAATAATGTAAATGTTATCAGGTTTAACGTGACTGACTATTTGCGGGGAGTGAGTGGAAACAATAAATTGACAGTTGGGAAAAGTCCGTAGTAGTGCAGGAATAATTTCGCGTTGCCATTTGGGATGTAAATGTAGTTCTATTTCATCGATAAGTACAACTCCACTACCTGTGAGTGGGTTAGCTAAATAAGGGTTTGCTGTTGCGAGTCGTCTTGCTAAGTCCCCTACTAAAGCGAGTAAGCATTTCTCTCCATCAGAAAGTTGGTTAACAACAAGTTCGTTTCCTCGCTTTTTAACCACCATTTGCAGTGACGACCGAATTACACGCAAGTCGGTAAAATCAGGTTGTAACGATGATATTGCATTTCGTGCTGCCTCTAATTGTATGTCCCGGTAGTCTGGGTTATCACGTCGCAGTTCGTTTTCGAGGTCTTCACGGTTTCTAAACCATTCAAAAAAACCTTTAAAGTCTATTCTTCCACCTGCTAATGCTTGGTCGTATGCGTTTACTTGGCTAAATATATTATCCTGAGTCATGTCGAGCGGCATTTCTAAAACCGCGCGGTTGACAGGGTAAGATACAATAACGGGTAAATTAACCTCACTTGTATTAAGCTGATTAATTAACTCGTCTGTATAAGCTTGTAGATTTGGTAATGTTTGATTATTATCTTCTTCAATTAAATCAAGTGCTACAGTAACAGCTTGCAGTGCTTTGCTCAACTCACTACGTTTTTGACTCAACGCTTGCAGAGGCTCTTCATTGACATCATATAATATAGACTTGATCGCTTCCAAGCGTCTCATCCCAGTACTTCTAACATCGCGAACTGACGATACATGTTCTTTTTGTAGTGACCAAGTGATTTCACGCTCACCTACACCTATTGTAATCTCACACTCTAACGACTGGCGCCCGTTCTTTATATCCTTCTCGTCAAAAAAGCGCATTGACAACGAATCTTGCAACCGTCCCGTAAACTGCGATAATAAAATTGTCAAGCAATCTAGGATACTTGATTTCCCTACTCCGTTAACACCAACAAGTACAGTTGGCTCATTATCCTGAAATGATACCGTTAAATCGCTCAAACCACGAAAATTCTGAATTTTTAGCTGTCTAATTTTCATATTAAGTATATATTACTACAGATAAATATAAGAATGTACCTGGTTTTCACCACTTCTATATATTAAAGTGTTTTTCTAAAAATCACTTGCCTTTTTAACTAGGTGGGGGGTTAGACCAAGATGTGTTAGTTTTGACTTGCAGTATTTTGGTGAGTGTGCTGTGAGTATCATAACTGTTGTAAACAATATCTTCCAAGTCACGCTAAAGGTGGTTATTTATAGTTTGTTTATGGAAGCAGCACAAGCGCAAGTTGTTCCTGATACAACTCTTCCCAATAATTCAATAGTTAAATCTGAACAAGAAAATACTATCATTACAGGCGGAACTTCGACAGGCGCCAATTTATTTCATAGTTTTTCACAGTTTTCAGTCAGGAAAGGGGAAAACGTTTATTTTGACAATCCCGATAGGGTGGATAATATCATCATGCGGGTAACGGGACGTAATATTTCTAATATTGATGGCTTAATACGTGCAGCAGGTAATGTTAATTTATATTTACTCAATCCGAATGGAATTCACTTTGGTCAAAATGCAGTGCTAGATATTAAAGGTTCGTTATATTTAACTACTGCTGAGTCTTGGAAATTTCCAGATAGTCATAACACTCATACTCCTCCTTTGCTACAAGTATCGGCACCTATTGGTATACAGTGGGGTTCTATTGGTAATATTCAAATTGATGCTGATTTATCCTCTAAAAATTTGAGTCTGACAGCAAATAACATCACAATTACAAGTAATTTAACTAGTACAGGTGATATAAATTTAGACGCCAAATTTATTAATCTGAATCAGGCAGTGATAAAGTCGGTACAAATGGGTAATATCAACCTCCAAGCTGATTTTATATCTATTGCGAATGGTTCTAAATTAATCAATAATAATACTGTAGATACGAATGGCGGTGATATCACTGTCTCAGCAAATAATAAATTAACTATAATAGGCGCCAAAACAGGTTTATTTACAGACACAACTTCTAATTCGGTAACAAATGGAGGTAATATTTTTCTAAAGGCGCCGACTGTGGAAATTACTGATAAAGCAAGAGTGACCGTGAGCAGTCAGGGAAGCGGAAAAAGTGGCAACTTGAAACTAGTTTCTGATAATTTGACCATTGAAGGAGGAACACTAAGCGCAAAAACAGCAACAGATGGCGGAAATTTGAATGTATATGCTTATAGTTTGCTGACGCTACGGGATAATGCCACAATTTCCACTGTCTCTATCGGCAAAGGTAATGGCGCCAATATTAACGTTCAAGCAGGGTTCATTTTAGTAAACTCCAACGGTGATAATGATATTACCACGAATGTAGTACAAAATAGTGGAGGAAAAATTAGAATATTGAGTAATGCTATCTTTGGTTTAGAAATACGTCGTGTACCCACAGAACGCAGCAACGATATTTCTGTAACATCACAGAATAACGGTTATAGCAACATAGATATTACAACTTTAAATATTGACCCAAATCGAGGTGTTACTGAGTTGCCTATATCTATAGTAGATGTTTCAAAGCAAATTAATCAAACTTGTTCTAACCAAGCTACCGCAAATCGATTTATTATAGTTGGACGTGGTGGTTTACCTTTAAATACTACAGAAGCTTTGAGTTTGAATTCTGGTTGGATAGATTGGCGCCGTGTTGATAAAGAGGATAATAATTCACTTGATGTATCTAAACAAAATCAGCTTGTAGAAGCAAATGAATGGAAAGTTGAGAATGGTCAAATAACTCTTGTTGCTAATCATAGCACTTCTCCAAACGTTCAAAAACCTAATTGTAGGTTGGGGAGGCACTTGCATGGACGGGTTTCCCGGCTTGAGCAAAGTGCCGTTGGAGGAACGGAACTCAACATAACTAGTACTCAGTGATATTACGTAAATATTAATTCTTAATATAGGATAATTACGTAAGCTTGCTGTTGTTATTGTAACTGATAATGAATTAATTATGGTGCGTGACGCTATTATATTGTTTGCTTCGTTGATGCATTAATTATGGTGCGTGACGCTATCATATTGTTTGCTTCGTTGATGCTTTGTCTGTAGCCTGATCGCACCCTACCGAGATTCATGCCTATGAAGTTACGTAAATTTATATATTTATTTATTACAATTTTTCTAATTATTTTATTGACTAATTATGGCGCCGCTACTTCTACAGTATCAACGTCAATAGCTAATGGACAGGTGTTTTATAGTACGGGACTTTATCAAGAAGCAGCTCGTGTTTGGATTAATGCTGTTCGTCGTTATGAGAATAATAATGATAAAAATTCTCAAGGTTTGATGCTTTCTTATTTAGCTTTAGCTTATCAGCAGAATGGACAGTTGCAGCAAGCTCAGTTTTCTATGGCTGAAGCAAAGCGGTTAATTAATCACAATGGTATTATTAATCAAAAAATCGGCGCCCGCGTTTTTAATAATGAAGGTGAGTTATTATTTAACCAAGGTAACACCGAAGCTGCTCTTAATGCTTTCCAACAAGCAACACAATATTACCAAGCTTCGGATGATGTAATGGGTGTTATCGGAACACAACTCAATTCTGCGCGCGCTTTACAAATGCTAGGATATTTTCTACGCGCAAAAAGTATTCTTGAACAAATACAAAATTCCCTCTCCACACAACCAAACTCTGAAGTTAAAGTAACTGCGCTGATAAATTTGGGTAATTTGTTACGAGTCACAGGTGAGTACAAACGTGCAAGCGAAGTCAGTATGAAAAGCTATGACATCGCAACTAAGATGCAGTTACATTCACAAGCATCAGTGATATTACTTAACTTGGGCAGACTTGCAGAAGCTCAAAGTCAATTAATTACCGCTTTAGAATTTTATCAACGCGCGGCTCAAAATAACTCAGTTAAACTACAAGCCAGTGTTTACATGCTCAAAACTTTAGTGCATCTAGACCGCTATCATGATGCTCAAAAGTTATTAACACAAATTTACTATTCCTTATTGCCAGGAGAAACACTCAACCAAACTAAAGTATATGCCTTAATTGAGTTGGCTTCTGATTTAATTAAAATGAGAAGCTTACAAGAATCATCAGCACAATCAGATCAAGATTATTTTAAATTAGCAGCACAGCTATTAACAAACGCTTATAAAGATGCCCAAACTTTAGGAAACCCTCGTGCTGAGTCAATAGCTTTGGGACGTTTGGCAAGTCTTTATGAACAAACTAAACAATGGCAAAATGCAATTAAACTCACACAACAAGCTTTAGATAAAGCAATTTCATTAAAGGCTGCTGATATTGCTTACCAATGGGAATGGCAACTAGGACGACTTTTTAAATTACAGGGTGATATTAACAAAGCCATAACAAATTATACAGAAGCTTACCACATTTTACAGTCACTTCGTCAAGATTTAGTTGCAATTAACCAAGATATTCAGTTCTCATTCCGTGAAAGCGTTGAACCTGTTTATCGAGAATTAGTAGATTTACTGTTGCAAAATATGCCTGATATTGATATTGAACAGCAGCAAGCAAATTTGACATCCGCGCGCGAAATAATTGAAGCGTTACAAATGGCTGAACTGGCTAATTATTTTCGCCAAGCTTGTATTAACGGTACATCAATTTCAATTGAACAAATTGATGCTTCTGCGGCTGTAATTTACCCTATTCTTTTAAAAGACCGTCTTGAAGTTGTTCTTTCGCTTCCTAACCAACCTTTACGTCACTATGCGACTTTAGAAACTGCCGCGAATATCGAAAATGCAATCAAAAGAATGCGTCACTCACAAAGAAGAACTTCGTTTGAACGCGAACGGTTATTAATTGCTGGACAACTCTATAACTGGTTAGTAAAACCTGCCGATGAAGTTTTAACAAAACATCATATCAAAACGTTAGTATTTGTACTTGATGGCTCATTGCGGAACGTGCCAATGGCTGCATTACACGATGGTACATACTATTTGATTGAAAAGTTTCAAATTGCAGTGGCGCCAAATTTACAATTATTTAAAGCAGGAGTTTTATCACCTGGTAAAATCAAAGTTTTGGCAGGAGGAATTAGTCTACCGCTCAAAGACTCATCACCTTTACCTGGAGTTGAGCAAGAAATTAAAAGTATTCGTGCGCTAGTTCCAACAACGGTACTGCTTAATCAAAATTTTACTCTCAAAAATATACGAGATAAACTTTCAGAACCGTATTCAGTGATACACTTAGCTACTCATGGTCAATTTAGTTCTAATTCTACGGATACTTATATTCAAACATGGAATGAACAGCTTGATATTAACATGTTAACATCTTTAATTGCCGACCGGAATATACAGGGAGCATCGCCGATAGAACTATTAATTTTAAGCGCTTGTCAAACAGCTAAGGGTGATGATTCTGCGGCTCTAGGAATTGCGGGAGTTGCCGCACATTCTGGCGCCCGTAGCGTTTTAGCTTCGCTATGGCAAATTAACGATGAGTCTACACCAGTGTTTATGAATGTTTTTTATAAAAAGTTATATTCTGGCGCCAAAAAAGCAGAAGCGTTGCAGAAAGCGCAGATTGAGTTACTGAGAAGTAAAGAGTATAAGCATCCTTACCACTGGGCAAGTTTTATACTAGTTGGCAATTGGCTATAGAGAATACATAATTGGGAATAGATATAAAACGATACTAATGGTGTATGAATTTTCCTCAAACAATGCTAAAGCGCAAATTACTAATGACCTGCTTAACAGGGATGATTACTCTACCATTATCGGTAACGCCTGTTGCCGCTATAACTCAGAATGATATTAGTAGTGTTAGTGGTTTAAATAGTACGAGCTTTGAACCACCACCACGAAAAGATGCACCTCGTAGTGGGACGGCAGGTGGAGGTTCGCGTAATGATTCATTATTTTGTGGTTCTCAAACTAGGACTAAAAATTTAACAGCTTTAAGTCCAGGGAAACATATTGGGTTATCTCATGACGGGCATCCGGTTTTGTTTGTATACTTACCGAAGACGAATGCTCAAATGGCAGAGTTAAGTATATTTGATGCTAACATGAATGGAATTTATCAAACTAACATATCAGTAGCCAATAGTAAAGGTTTGATTGCAATTAAATTACCGTCGGCGCCATCTTTAGTCAAAAATCAACCTTATTACTGGTCATTTGCGTTAGCTTGTAACCCTGTTGACCGAACAGAAGATTTAGTAGTAGGAGGTTGGATTGAGTATAGACAGTTAAGTCAGAACTTACAAAATCAGTTAGCCAAAGCAACCAGCATCGAACGTGTATCAATCTATGCTAGAAATGGGTACTGGTATGATGCGGTTGCAACAATGATTGAACTTCAACAAAAAGAACCTCAAAACTCACACCTTGCCAGAAGTTGGACAGAATTACTAACTTCAGTAGGTCTAAATTTAAATGTTGTTGCAACAGCGTATTAACTTTTCAGTTTCGGTAGAAATGTCAGGCATTGTTTATGTGGAAAAGGTTAAAAATACGGTTTCTACGGAGTCTCGCGATTGAAACGACGGCAGTATTTGTGACACTTGGAGTTATCACACTACAATTGACAGGCACGTTACAGTTTATAGAATGCGCGATGCTAGACCAGTGGTTTCGTGTGCGTCCGGAAGAAGCAATGGACTCGCGCATTGTGATTGTGACTATTGATGAGAATGATATTTCTCGCTTTAGAAGCTGGCCTATTTATGATACGATACTTGCTAAATTGCTTAACAAAATTAAACAACAGCAACCCGCAGTAATTGGATTAGACTTGTATCGCAATTTACCCGTAGAACCCGGTCATAAAGAACTCTTGAACGTATATCAATCAACGCCAAATTTGATTGGAATAAAAAAAGTTCTAAGTAATGCTAACGGACCCGTCGTTGAACCACCACCTGTACTTGGCGCGCGCTCGCAAGTTGCAGCTTGTGATTTAGTATTAGAGAATGACGGTAAAGTCAGACGCTATCTGCTATCGGTAAGAGTTAAAGATAAAAATAAAACGTATTTAACATTGGGAGCAAAGTCAGCGCTACACTATTTGGACAAGCAAAATATTAAACTAATTAGCGATGGACACTCTTCAATTCTTAAACTTGGCAAAGCTAAGTTTGTACCTTTGCAAGATAGCGAAGGAGGTTTTGTACGTGCAGACGTTGGAGGGTATCAGATTTTAGCTAACTTTCGTTCGGCACGTCAAAGAGTCATAAAAGTACCTTTACTAGATGTACTCGAAAATCGTGTACCTAGTGACTTAATGACGGGTAAAGTCGTTTTTGTCGGTTCAGTCGCTGAAAGCTTAAGCGAAAATTTTTATACCCCTTATACTAGGAGTGTAAATACTTCTTGGTCAGGTGTTGAATTACACGCAGACTTAACAAGTCAAATTTTGAGTGCAGCATTAGATGGTAGACAACTGTTGCGGGGAGTACCTGAGTCGTTAGGATGGTTATGGATATTATTCTGGTCAAGCGTAGGTGCTACGATTGGATGGGAAGTTAAGCTCAAATTCTTTTCCAAGTTAAATAAGCTCAAGTTTAGCAAGTTTAAATTATATGAAGTTCGACAAGAGCGCAATTCAATGCTGGTTGCAATTGGTATATTATTGCCATTAGCCATTGTAAGTCTTTTTGCTAGTACCTATGTGCTATTTATGTATGGTTGGTGGGTAAATGTAATTTCACCTTTATTAGGACTTATTTGTGCAACATCTGGAAGTAAAGTTTATTTGCTGCTGCGTTCTTTACATTTATCACACAAAGCGTTAGCAAATTATGCTCAAACACTCGAACTTACAGTTAAAGAACGAACCCAAGAGCTGATAGAAAAGAATATAGCATTGGAAGCAGCAAAGCAAGAAGCAGAATTAGCCAACAAAGCTAAAAGTATATTTTTAGCTAACATCAGTCATGAACTCCGTACTCCACTCAATGCGATTCTAGGCTTTAGTCAAATTTTAACACGTGATCAATTAACATTAGACCAAAAACAGCACATCGAAATCATCAACCGCAGTGGTAAACACTTACTTGAACTAATTAATGATGTGCTATCAATGTCTAAAATTGAAGCAGGTAGTTCTACATTGATCAAACGCGCGTTTGATTTGTATGCATTGCTGGATGCAATATATAAAATGCTTCAATTACGTGCCAATAATAAGCAATTGAAGTTGAAGTTTGAATTAATTGGCGATATTCCACAGTATATTATTACTGATGAAAGTAAATTACGTCAAATCTTGCTCAATTTATTAGGTAATGCGATTAAATTTACAAGTTATGGAAGTATAACATTACAAGTCAAGTTACAAACACTAGAAATTCCCAGTCTAATAAAAGAGAAACTTAAGCCACCACAAGAGAAATATAATAGCCGAACAAGTTCGCTCTCTTTGCTTCAAGAGACTGTGAAGCGTTATTTTTTAGAAAAGCATCCTATTTTGTCTGTAAGTTTACAAAAAAAGTTATTTACAATACCTCGGTACCATAAGCTGTTCAAAAGAAAAGACAAATATAATTCAACGGCGCCTGAATATTCCTATAATGATAAAGAGAATCAAGACACATATTTAAATTTTGATTTCAACAATAATCAACGTCTTGTATTTGAAGTAATAGATACAGGTTATGGAATTTCACCTCAAGATTTAGAAAAATTATTTAGTCCTTTTTTTCAAACTCAACTTGGTCGTCAATATATGGAAGGGACAGGTTTAGGGTTAGCAATTAGTCAGGAATATGTAAAGTTGATGGGTGGTGATATTATAGTAAGTAGTGTTGAAGGTAAGGGTTCAACTTTTCGTTTCGATATTAAATTTGATTATACTACAGATGCTTCATTAGAGAAGGTGCCGACTCAACAAGTTACGGGGTTAGTAAAAAATCAACCGCGTTATCGCATTTTAATAGCTGAAGATGTAGAAGAAAGTCGTCTTTTACTGGTAAAATTACTTGAAGGAGTTGGGTTTGATATACAGCAAGCTATTAACGGTAAAGAAGCAGTACAAATTTGGGAAAGCTGGCGCCCGCATCTAATTTTTATGGATATGCGAATGCCAGTAATGGATGGATATGAAGCAACTCGAAGGATTAGGGAAATAGAAGAAATAGAAGATAAATCTTATCACACCATAATTATCGCTTTAACTGCAAGTACATTTGAAGAACAACAACAGCAGTTTTTTCAAGTCGGATGTAATGCTTTCGTTGGTAAACCAGTTTGTGAAGCACTACTATACGAACAAATTGCCAAATATTTAAACGTTAAATACATATCTATCTCTTCTAACGAACAAAAGCAGGAAAAGAAATTTCCAGAAACTTCACTCGAACTTTCTTCAGAACTACTAATGAGTATGCCCTCAGAGTGGATAGATAAATTACACTATGCTGCTATATCTTTAAATGACCAATCAATTATTGAATTAATTAAAGATATTCCTGATAGTCAAACTCACCTAGCACAAACTTTGACGAACTTAGTTGATAACTTTCGTCTTGACATTATTGCTCAATCCATAACACGGATTTGACGGATTGCATGTCACGGATTTCATGTCACGGATTTCATGTCACGGATTTTACGGATGACACGGATGACACGGATTAAGGATTAATTGGTTAGTTTTGTAAATAAAGTTTGCCAGTCGATGGTTTGTGGGCGCCTGCCTTGGTTTACTAGCTCGAATACTTTATTTTCGGTTTCGGTATAGGTTAAACATTCAACGCAAGCTGCTGCAACATCAATACGACTTGTTTCACCAACAACTTTATCGCCTGTATCTATTACTACACCTAATTTTCCTTGGGTAGTTGCTTTTAATAATGTGTTGAGGTCATATGAGGTATAGGGGCCATCAATTAGTCTAACTGGACGAATGATAGTGTAAGGTAAACCAGAATTGATAATACTTTGCTCTCCTTTTTCTTTAGCATCAAGAACACCGAAAGCATTAAGAATTGAAAATGGGAAGCTATTTTTGCGATGAATACCACAGGAGGAGACGAAAACGAACCGCTTTAAATCACGTGGCGCCGCATTTACTAAATTTGTTACACCAATAAAATCAACTTTTTCAGGAGTATTTGCTGCTTTCTGTTTGAGTTTTTGCGAGTCAAATAAAGCCTCAAACCAATTCCAATTAGAATTAAACTGCCATTTATCAGAAGGGAAAGCAGTTGTTCCGGTACAGCAAAGTATATATTTAACGTTCCTTACAGCGTTTTGTAAACTATCAGGGTTAAGAATATCACCTTCTGCAACCTCAACGCGGTTATCAAACATTGTCGCCACTTTACCAGGATTTCGCGTTAATGCACGAACTTTAAGACCTTTCTCAAGTAACTTCGCCACAGTTAATTGTCCCACACCACCAGTGGCGCCAGCGACTAAGACTATATCATCAGGAGACACGTTTACAGCAATCATACCTTAACCTTGTCAGTTATATTTAAGTGCAAACACTGTTGTCATATCTATATTAATCGATTAGCACAGCATACAACAACCTTTTTATTCCTATTCTTTCTGTGCGTCTTTACTGAATAAACTTCAATAATTAACTTTATATAGTAATAATACTAATCTTTTTTACATTATATATGTTCAATAAAACCCTTAAAATTAGGGTTGCGAATTAAAATTTAAACTAATAATAATAAAACATAATATCAACGGGGCGCTTAACAGCATAAACCTCAAAGTATTAACTTATGACTTTAAAAAACAGTATTAGCTTGGGAATAGTAACTATTCCTCTTGCTGCAATTTTATTCCTCGGATTTGCAGAAAGAGCTTTATCGGCAGAACTAGGAGTAGCATCAGGTTACAACGTGTTTGTATTGGGAGTTCAACAGCAGGAAACCGTACAACTTTAAACATCTTCAATTTATTGGGTGCAGACTTATCTAAAACCAACACTTTTAATATCACCGCAGACCCAGACTCTACTGTTGTCAACGTCAGCGGAAAAGACATTTCATTGAAAAACTTTGGTTTTAATATTGCAGGTACAACTCGCGGTAAAATACTATACAACTTCTTTGAAGCAACTAGCATTACTGCTGAGGGTATTGGCATAGAAGGAAGCATACTGGCGCCGCTAGCTAAATTCAACTTCAACAATGGACAAATTAACGGTAACCTCATAGTAGCATCATTATCAGGTACCGGAGAATCACACAACTACTTATTCGACGGCGACCTACCCGACATAGCAACCAACCCAGACCCAAAAACCGTACCAGAACCAGCTTCTATTCTAGGACTAGCACTACTTACAGGTATCGCAATCAAAAAACGCAATCAACACAAAGTATAAAACGAAACTGAGTATTAAAAATTTGTGCGCCATTGGCGCACATTTTTTATCCACCGACTTAAATTAAAAGGTTATGATTTTCCTTGAATTTGGATTTTGGTCAATGCGGAGTACTAATAGTGCAGTGATGATGCATAATATTCCAGATAGGATAAATGCGTGTAAGTAAGTACCTAATTCTGTATGTAAGGCACCAGCGATTAGAGTTGCTGTTGCTGCACCAATTTGATGAGCTGCTACGATCCACCCAAACATCACCCCTGCTTTTCGGGCGCCAAACACTTCAGTTGTTAACCGCACTGTAGGGGGTACAGTAGCAATCCAATCTAAACCGTAGAATATAGCAAAAATAGAAAGTCCGTGAAACGAATCAAAACTGAAGGGCAGGAAAATCAAAGACAGTCCCCGTAGTCCGTAATATCCGCACAGCAAGTAACGATTATTCCAACGGTCACTTAACCACCCCGATGCTATTGTGCCTACAAAGTCAAATATTCCCATAACGGCAAGCAAACTGGCTGCTTGAACTTGTGGAATACCATGATCAATACAAGCAGGTATCAAATGTGTACTAATTAATCCATTAGTACTTGCACCACAGACAAAGAAGCTACCTGCTAATAACCAAAAGTCTGGTTTACGCATTCCCAATTTCAGCGCATTTATAGTATTAGTAATGGGATTATCTTGGGACTCCGGTAGTTCTAATGAGTCTTCGCTGATATTACCAAGAGGTCGTAAACCAATTTGAGAGGGTTTATCACGCATTAACAGGGCAATAAAAGGAATAATCAAAAACGTTGCGCCCGCAATTGTTAACGCCGCATTACGCCAACCAAATCGTTCCACAATCGAAGCAAGTAATGGTAAAAATACTAGTTGTCCAGTTGCTGTACTAGCTGTAAGAATGCCAATCACTAAACCTCGCCGCTCTATAAACCACCTATTTGCAACAATGGCGCCTAGTACCAAAGCAATTACTCCCGTTCCAGAACCTACAACGACACCCCATAGCAATAATAATTGCCAAGGTTGTGATATCAATGTAGTTAAACCAAGCCCAACACCAAGAAATGCCAAGGCAAATACCATCGTGCGCCGAATACCAAATCGCTCATACAGCGTTGCTGCAAATGGTCCAATTAACCCGTAGAGGACTAAGTTAACCGAGACTGTCAAAGAAATTGTTGCTCTCGACCAACGAAACTCTTGCTCTAAGGGAACCATGAAAACACCAGGGGTCGCACGGATTCCAGCAGCAATCAGCAAGGTAAGGAAGGTAAGAAAAGCAACAACCCAGGCATAATGAAACGAACGACGAGCAAGGAACGAACGTAAAGACATACAATATCAGTTCAAATGCTAGTACATTGACTTATTCTTACATGTATTAATCAAAACGTCTCAATCAAGGGCGCACAATTCAACATTGTATGTCCAAGCACTGCTTGCTTTGGTGCTATAGATAACAAAATATGCTACATGAATATTTTTTGACGGCAATAATTAATGCAATATTTATCTTAATTTAAGTATTGATAGCGAGTTTGTACTGTTTCCAATACACTTCCTGCAACTACAGGGTCTATCCATTTTTTACCGATATGGGTGACGCGGATAGCTTCAAGCAGATGATTGTATTCAACTTCTTTGAGACAATAAGAATCGGCGCCAGCAGCAAAAGCAGACAAAACAGTTTCAGTGTTTTCGTATTTAGCCAAAATGATTGATTTAACAGCAAAATTACTTTGCTGTAACTGTCGTGTTAATTCAATGCCATTTCTATCAGGTAAGTCAATATCTATAATTGCCACATCTGGTTGTTGCTGTTGTATGAGTATCAAACCATCAAGATAAGAAGTTGCTTCACCAATAACTTCTATCTCTGGGTGATCAGACAGTGTTGTGCGAATACCAACACGAGTAATGTAATTACCTTCTATAATTGCTAACCGAATTTTATCTGTTAATATTCCAGCGCTTCTTGGAATAGCTGACATTGAGTCCTCTTCCTGATAGGCGATATTGATTTCTGAAATAATATTTTTTAATCGCTCATCTAGATGAATAACATCAAAAATTTCGTTTGCAGTTTGGACATCCTCTTGCTCTAAAGCATTCACATATAATGAAATAAGTTGTAAGCGAGATAAACTTTTACTTTTCTGTTCCGACATTATTTTATCCTTTTTCAAAAGAGTATGAACGCAAAATTAAAATTTGCGTGCGGACTTCATAAATGCAAAGAATATCGTTGAACGATTATATAACTTCACCAACATTAAGTAAGTTGTCTGCCACCAACTTAATTTTGTTATACCGCATTTAAGCAGAAAATACGATGCTTGGAACAGCCTTTGACGGTTATTTGACAACGAATACAATTATTAACGAGTTTCTATTTATACAAATTTTACTGGCGTACAACGCAGCAAAAAATTAAGTTTACATCGAAATATAAAAGTTTCGACGTTAATATAAAGTTTTCGTAAATCAAGCAAAGTCAGTCATGCTCTAAGTTTTGATAATATTTACGTAAATATCACTCATGCAAAAGATTTGGTTATCTCTATGCCGATTTTCTACGTGTACTTATTTAACTCAAAAAACAGATTTTCTGTGATTATACTGAATTTTGTTCTGCAACTTAAAAATTTGCAAACTTTACAAAACCACACTTGTATTATTTATAACTACTGAAATACGCATGTATCGCTCTTAAAGTGCTAATTTTTGATTCAGTCAATAACTTTCTTTTAAAATCAAGGCTTCCAGTCGCTTCTAGCTAAATCAGAGGCGCCGGAAATGCCAGAACCTTAACAACTGGAATATTAACAGCAACACTAATCTTCTGGGCGTTAAGTGCCAGCATGTATATTTAAAAAATGGGCAACAAGAACGGCGCCCGAACAGCGGCGAATTCATGTCAGGAGAGTTTACTGAGTTATTTCAAAAATCTTTACAAACTATAGATTTATTATTTCGTAATGGTATAAACTGGGACGCTTTTGCTCACTCATTTAAAAAAGTAGAAGGAGAAAACCAAGATGCTAAATTAGATGTTCAAAGTATAGAGAAAAAGGGAGATAGACTTCTTTTAGTTAAACTTAGTACCTCTTCAAGCGTTGATAAATAAAAAATTCATAGCAGCTTCATGCAAGGCTATGAATTAGCTTACAAAGCATTATAAGCAAGGATTGAGGACAAAGATAAAGTGATTAATCAATTGTTTCAATTATTAAATCAAGCTAACGATAACACCACGAAAGTCTCTAATTATTACTTACAACACTCTCAATTTGCAGGTGGTTTAACGGATGCTGAAAGAGTTTACATTAATCAGACAAGTAAAAATGTTGATAATACCGATAACTTAGATTAATTCAATAAAGCACTGGGAATTTGCAAAAATACCTAGTGCCTCATCAAACAATCCTATCCTTTCAGCACATCAGGACATCTTCTAAAACATTTCTTTTTTCCGTTAACAATTTCGCATTGCCAAACAGGGTATCCACCTCCTGGGCACTGTGCAATCAACTGTTGTGGTTGTAATTTCATCTGTGACAATGTTTTAGCTTGAACTTGGGCAGAAATTCCACCTAAAAGTAAGGCGATTCCACCTAAAACGGCAGCAGCTTTCTTCATAAATAAATCCTCGTTTGGTTAACTAGTCCAATGGACTTGCATACTTACATGTCAGAGTTTTTTACTTTATGCAGTTAAGGTAAGGTGAGTCAAAAATCCTAGTATTATGACAATAAAACTCTACTTTCTCTCTGCGCCCTTGAGTGTCTCTGTGGTGAAATATATATATTTTTTTACCTGCCGCCGGCGCAGAGGACACAGAAACGCAAACAAATTTCTCGCTCAATATTTTATCCACTCCTGAGCGGGCTAGTGCTTCATGTCATTAAATTTGGACGGTTGGAAGAATAAACCACAAAGGCACAAAGGACACAAAGAAAGAATTTTTAAGAAGTGAACCTCCCAAAACTTATGACATAAACTACTAGTAGTCCGTGTCATTAATTCTGGGGTGTTGGTTTGCAACGGATTTTAACGGTGTCACTCCTGAATTATTTGTTAAAAACAAGGTCTGGTTATTTAAAATTACCTATCCGTTACATCCGTTCCAACATCCGTTGCTAATTTATCTACCACCCAAAACTTATGACATAAACTACTAGGTACTCAAATCTAAGGCGCCATGATATAGAGCAAATGTATTATAAAAAGATTATAAATTATACATGCTTACGAAGTGCATAAGTTAGTTTCAATTACATCTATAACAAATATAGAACGAGCGTTTGGTAAAACCAAATATTTTTTTAAGCTTTATCAGATGGCGCCAGTTCAAAAACATATTTAACACCTTACCCTTGAAGGAGAGTAAACATAATGTCTACTATCAAAATTTTGTCAATTGATGGCGGTGGTATTCGCGGTATTATTCCAGCAATAATCTTGTCAACAATAGAAGAAAAAACTGGGAAACCAATTGCAGAATTATTTGACGTAATTGCAGGAACTTCTACCGGAGGATTGTTGGCTTTAGGTCTAACAAAACCATTACCTGACGGTACACCTCAATATTCAGCCAAAAAATTCATTGAACTATACGAACAAGAAGGAAAAAATATCTTCTTTAACCCAGAAAAAACACCCTCGTCATCAAAGCCAAAATATCCATATACTGGTATTGAAGAAGTGTTAGGAAGGTATTTTGAGGAAACACGTCTAAGCGAAGCACTTCAAGAGGTTTTAATCACTAGTTATGATGTCGCGAAATCATCTCCTTATTTCTTTAAACGTCATAAAGCACAGGCAAAACCAAACCTTCACGACTTTCCTTTTTCAAAAGTTGCTAGAGCTACTTCTGCTGTTCCAGGTTATTTTGAGCCATTGAAGTTGGTGGTAAACGACCCAGCATTTCCAGACCGCGTACTTATTGATGGAGGTGTTTTCGCTGCTAATCCTGCAATGTGTGCTTATGTTGAAGCAAAAACTCTTTATCCAGATGCTACAGATTTTTTACTTGTCTCGATTGGTACAGGAGAATTAGTACACAAATTGTACTACGAACAAATTAAAGATTGGGGAACAAATCAATGGTCGCAATCACTGCTGGATGTAATTTTTAATGGTATCGCTGACACTGTAGATTACCAGTTGCAAAAATTACTACCTTCAACATTTTGTCAGAAACATTACTATCGTTTTCAAACTGATAATTTAGAGCCTGGTAGTATTATAGATGATCCTAGTTATACCAACATCCAATCCTTAAAAAGTTTGGCTCAAACAATTATTGAAACACAAAATAAGGATTTGGAGCAACTATGCCAACAGTTAGTTAGCTCACAAGTAAAAATATAAATTAATAAAAATAGAAATTGCAATTCATTTAGCATTTTCTTGTTTACAATTCTTAGTAACTAATTGGTAAGAACTTAACTTTTGTCTAGTTCTTTTTACTGAAACATGTAAGTTAAGTTTAATATACTGACAACGAAGAATATTCAAGGAGGTACTAAAACAACTCGGCATCGTCGTATAGAACAAAAGTATTAAATTTCATTTTCGCAACTATATAGCCTACCGAACAAAGGAACTATCATTTTGTTTATGACCAAAAACTTTAAAACCACATTTTTATTAATCTCGATTCTAGCAACGGTTGCAACTGGCTGTAAATCTACAGAAGACTATAAAAACTTTGCTCAAGCTGGAGAGAACTTCGCAAAAGCAAATGATGCTCTATTAGATACCGCTGGAAACGTTGCAATTAATGCTACTTCGGAAAGATTGTTAAGTTATAGAATTGGGCAAGAAATTAACGCATCGAAGGTTACTACTCGTTACACTGAACTATCGAAACTAGATATAGAACGTTTAGAACTTATCAATGAGCTTCGTAATCACAATCAACTTTTACAAGCCTACTTTGATAAACTTATAGAGTTAGCTAGTTCTGACACTCCCGATAGAACTCAGAAGTCAGTTGATAGTATAGCAGGTCAGTTACAAAATAGTGGTATTAAGCTTATAAATTTTAACAAAATAGGTAAGCTGCCATCAATTACAAAGATAGTTCTTGATGCTCGAATTCGCGGCGCCATTAGAAATGAACTAGAAAAGCGTAAAGAATCAATTTATCGAGAAATAACAATACAAGAAGAACTACTAAAATACCTTAGTAATTCAATGGAGGATGATATTAAATTAACACGACAATTACAAGAATATCGTATTGTTCTTAAACCTTTACTTCAGCCCGGAGATATCAAAGAAGATGAATGGATACAAACAAGAAATAAAGTGATGACACAGGACTCTGGGACAATATCAACAATCAATACAGCAAGTGTAAGTTTAAGAGAATTCAAAGAAGTGTTTATCGCTTCTATAGAGGGAGAGGTAACTAGTAAGCGTCTGAAAAAATTTATTCAAGAAACTAATTCTTTTTCAGAGCTTGTTCTTAACAAAGAATAAATGACGTAGCAATCAAAAAGTAACTTAACCAACACAAGAAATAGTAATTTATTAGGAGTACTTATACCATGTCTATTAATTCAGTAGCTGATGCTCAAACAATTTTGCAACAATTAAGAGAAACTGACTTAAAACTTAATCAGCCAAGTATTCAAGCGGCAATGCAAAGTCAAAGCAGCGCACAAATAGAAGCTTTTAACGACGCACGCGCGCAAATTGCTATTCAAATTAGAGAACTTGAAAATAGAAATATTTCCCAATTATTAACACGTTTAAATTCAAACGAAGCTTCACTTAAAAAAGGAATAGCTAATTTAAACAGCGAAATTGAAACATCTGAAAATATAGCTAAAATTACACAGGCAATTGATAGAGTTCTCAAGGTTGTTACTGCGGTGTTAAGTGTCGGACGAGGTATTGGAAGTCGTAAGTTATACGCTTTACTTGTTGGTATCGATAATTATCCCGACCCAAATCATCGTCTCCAAGGTTGTGTAAATGATATTATTGCAATTGAAGAGTATCTAAACGAGCGATTTGATCAAAAAGAATATCAATTGCACTTACTAACGCTGAAAGATGGACAAGCAACTCGCGAAGGTGTTATTAATGGTTTCCGTAACCATCTTTGTCAAGCGCAAAAAGATGATGTAGTTTTATTTTACTATAGTGGTCACGGTTCTCAAGAAGCGGCGCCTTCTGAATTTTGGCAGCTAGAACCAGACCATCTAGATGAGACTTTAGTATGCTACGACAGTCGTACTGAAAACGGTTGGGATTTGGCAGATAAGGAGTTAGCGAAACTAATTTCGGAAATTAGAGAAGACGCACATATTACCATTATTATGGATTGCTGTCACTCTGGTTCCGGTACTAAAGACCCAGACGATAAAGCCTTAGAACGTCGCTTAGATACAGATAAACGTCCACGTCCATTAGATAGTTTTATTTTTACCCTCGACGATTTAAACAAACTATCAGATCGCGATATAGAAAAACATCCAAGTGGGTGGAATATACCTGTCGGTCGTCATGTACTTTTAGCAGCTTGTCAAGACTATGAAACAGCAAAGGAATATCCAGGTAAACATCGGGGTTATTTCTCTTATTATTTGATGGATACACTTTCTAAAGCTAACGGAAAGCTGACTTATCGAGATTTATTTGGACGTGTAAATGCCATTGTTCGCAGCGCAATGTTACAGCAGTCTCCACAATTAGAAGTAAATGACACGAACGATAGTAACAAGTTTTTCCTTGATGGCGCCATTGCCGATATTGAACCATACTTTATTGTTCAGCAAGACAATTCTGACTGGGTAATTGATGGTGGTGCTGTTCACGGAATACAACAACCCATTCAAGGTGAAACTACTTTACTCGTCCTGTTTCCCTTTGATGCAACAATCGAAGATACGCGCGACCCATCAAAGGCTGTGGGTACTGCGAAAGTAACTCAGGTATTGCCAACTAAGAGCAAAATAGATATAGATATCAAAGGAGTGCCACTGACAAAAGACAGTACCTTTAAAGCTGTCGTCGCTAGTTTACCACTCCCGCCTCTAGCAGTGTACTTCAAAGGAGATTCTTCGGGTATAGATTTGGCACTCGAAAATCTAAAAACAGCAGGACTCGATGGAAAACCGTCAGCTTATGTGCGCGCGGAACAAGAAATTAGCAAAGCCGATTTTTGCTTATTGTGTCGCGATAATCAGTATATAATAACTACAGCAATAGATGACCGACCCCTAGTAGCTCAAATTGATGGTTACACAGAAGATAACGCAGCGTCATCAATTAAACGCTTAGAACATATTGCCCGCTGGACTACAATTGCTCAACTTGCAAATACTGCTGCCAATTGGATTAAAGCTGATGATGTCAAAATGGAACTTATCTTTCCTGATAAGAACATATTGCAAGCAAACTCTATGCGTTTGTCATATAAATACCAAGACCGAAAGTGGCAAGAACCAGAATTTAAAATTAAGTTCACTAATACAAGTAACAAACCACTTTATTGTGCTTTAGTAAATCTTTCTGACAGTTTTGCTATTAGTACCCCGTTTTTTGAATCAGGTAGCATTCGACTAGAACCAGGAGAAGAAGCTAATCCTTTAGATGGACAAAGTTTGATTCTTGAAGTTCCTGATGAGTATTGGCAACAAGGAATTACTGAGTACAAAGATATTCTGAAATTGATTGTAAGCAATGATGAATTTGATGCTAGATTGCTAAATCAAGACCCACTTGATGCTCCTCGACCGATATCAAGAAAAGTAGAATCTCCAAATCAAAGTAGTCTTGAGCGTTTGATGGATCGCACTCAAAATCGTGAAGTTAGATCCAAAATTAGCAGCGACAAGTTAGACGATTGGTATGCAAAAGAAATTACAATTACTACAGTCCGTCCCTTAGATTCTATCCCAGTTTCTAAAGAATACTCACAACAATTAGGAGTAGGGGTAAAATTACAACCCCATTCCAGCTTCAGTGCAAATGTTCGCCTTACAACCACACCCCAAGTTAGCCGAGATTTAGGTAATAAAATTGTACCCCCCATCTTGCGGGAAAATCCAGAAGTTATTCGTCCCTTCCAATTTACAGCTAGTCGCGGTACTGACCCAGGACTAAGTGTATTGGAACTCAGCGATGTTACAAATTATGAAGCTGTTACAAAGGAGGCGCCTTTAAAATTATTAGTTGATGCACAATTAGCAGACAATGAATACATACTTCCTGTAGGTTATGATGGTGAATTTTTCTTACCATTAGGTCATGGAAAAACTGTAGATGGTAAACTAGAAATTGAGTTAGAAAGATTACCGGCGCCTGTCAGTGAAGGAGAACGTAGTCTGCAAGGTTCCATCCGTATCTTCTTTCAAAAAGTGATTAGCCAAGGTTTAGGGCGAGAATTTAATTATCCAATTTTAGCAATGGCTGAAGTTGGAGAAGACGAGAAAGTTACTTATAATTTCGATAAGGATTCTATTCAGCAACGGGTAAAGCAAGCAAAACGAATTGCCCTGTATATTCACGGAATTATCGGTGATACAGAAAGCTTAGTGTCTACAATCAAACAACCCGTTATAACATTGGATGGGCAACCCAATGGAAAACATTCCATCAGCGAATTTTATGATTTAGTTCTCACCTTTGATTACGAAAATTTGAATACTAGCATTGAGCAGAACGCCCAATATTTAAAACAACGACTAATAGATGTGGGTTTATCAGAAAACCACGGGAAACAACTACACATTATTGCTCATTCAATGGGAGGTTTGATATCTCGCTGGTTTATCGAGCGCGAAGGAGGCAATAAAGTTGTCCAACACCTGATAATGTTGGGTACACCAAATGCAGGTTCACCTTGGTCTGTAGTAGAAGATTGGGTAAAATTGACTCTAGCTATTGCACTTAACGGTCTTTCTACAATTGCTTATCCTGCAAAAGTGATAGCTATATTAATGGGTACATTAGAAAAAAATATTCGAGTAGCCATGACCGAAATGAACCCAAATTCAGATTTTATCAAATCTCTCGCAGCGAGTCACGACCCAGGCATTCCTTACTCAATTATTGCTGGTAATACCTCAATTATTCCCGCAGCATTAGAGAAACAAGCAGATGACCAATCGATAATACAGCGATTACAACAACGTTTATTTAATAAAGTTGTAGAAATACCTTTCTTTGGCATACCAAATGATATTGCTGTAAAAGTGGATAGTATTACAAGTATTCCCACAGGACGCGCGCATCCTCCCAACATTCAAGAAGTAGCTTGCGACCATCTAAGTTACTTTTTGAGCGAACCTACCACAGTTGGGTTAAAAGCTTTAGCTGCCGCTGTTAAATTTCCGGAATCAGTGTAACATGAGTGGCGCCCACCATGTTATGCATCTTGGTGGGCTTCTTTCATACTGTAATATCTATAAAAAAGGGTCGATAACTAAGGAGAAAATAATTGAATCCTATTTATCCAGATTTAAAAAACAAGCATATTTTAATCACAGGTGGTAGTAACGGTATTGGAGAAGCTTTAACTCGAACGTTTGCAGAGCAGGCAAAAGAAGTAACCATTCTTGATCAAGATTACGATAAAGGCTTACTTATAGCTAAAGAATGTGAAAAATATAACTGCAAAGTCAATGTATATTGTGTGGATTTAACTGATACCAATGCACTGGCCTCAACTTTAGCGACTATCAAAAAAGAAAGACCAGTAGTGAATGTCCTTATCAATAACGCTGGTTACGATCCGAGATATTCATTATTAGAAATGTCAGATGCTCAATGGAATGATTTGTTTCAACTAAATGTAACCCACTATTTTATTACCTGCCGTGAGCTATTACCTGACATGATCAATGCTGGAGGAGGTAGCATTATTATGACAAGCTCTCATCAGGTATGGCTTGCCAACCCAGATTTGATTGCCTACAGCGCAACTAAAGCAGCGATAATCGGGATGGTTCGCAGTCTTGCAGAAGCCGTAGGAAAGCATTATATTCGGGTTAATGCTGTGGCGCCTGGATGGATAATGACTGAAAGACAACTCAATCAATGGGTAACACCAGAAGCCAAACATAAGAATCTACAACAATTATCTATTCCCATTGAGCTTACAACAAATGAATTAGTGGGAATTTATCTGTTTCTTGCCTCAGATACCTCACGAGCAATAACCCGTCAAACAATAGTAGTTGATGCCGGACATGCACAAAGTTAACAAACAAGACTACTAGTAGTCTATGTCATTAATTTTGGGGGGTTGGGGGGATTTTAATGTGGTAATAACCAACCTCCCAGAACTTTTGATACAAACCACTACTTTTTTAAACGAAAGCGTACTGGCATTGCATCGGACGGATAAATCAGGAGGTTTTGTTGTAACTGTTCTAAAGATGAACGACCATTAACTAACTCCCAGTCGAAGTTCCGTAGCAGCAATGTCAGCATTATCGTTGCTTCCAAAATTGAGAGATGCTCTCCTAAGCAACGATGAGAACCTGAACCAAAGTGTATCATTGGAAGTGAACTAATTTCTTTATTTTTATCTAACCAACGCTCCGGTAGAAATTTCTCACCTTGAGGGTAAACTTCTGAGTCTCGTCCAGCAGCAAGCATTGACCAAAATACTTTAGTACCACGAGGAATAAGCTTACCTTCAATCATAGTGTCGCGTTCAACCGACAATGCAGTTGAGCCAGAGGCTACTGAATAAAGGCGCAAAGTCTCTTTGATAATAGCGCGAATGTAAGTCAATTGTTTTAAGGCTTCTGTATTAACGGCGCCAAAATTTTGCCAAACAGAATCAACCGTAGCCTGTGCTTGCTCAAAAACTCTTGGGTTTAAGGCTAACTCTCCTACCGCAAAGGATAAAGTATGAGCAGTGGTGTCTGTACCAGCGAGTAAAAGTTCAACAGTTTCTGCCATGAGTGCTTGGCGATTGTACTTTAGTTCTTTAAATATGTCTAAAATAAGCGAAATAAAAAAGATAATATATGGATTATTTATACTATTATTTTTTGATTTAGCAGGTCTTATTTTAATATTTATTATTGGGGCTTTGGCAGGAAGTAATTATAATTTATCTTTAAGCATTCAAGTTTACCCAATATACTTATTTCCAATTTGGCAGCTTGTGTATGTTGTTCCACTTTGTTTTTGGTTAAAAAAGAAAAAGAAAACTTCTGTAATGAAAGGAGTGATTATAGCTGCTATTATTACTTTTTTAGTTTATGTTGGATGCTTGTTATTATTATTTAGCCTGACTTAAATGGCGTTTTTGAGAGCGTCTCTTTTAAACCTACAGACAATAAATATCTAATTTGAATTATTCTTAACTTAATTTTCACCCCTTTTATAAAACGCTTATTCATGTTACTTAATTTACCATAACAATTTTATGTAAATGTATCATATTTAACATCAGATGTCCCAGTGAGGAATAAAAATGCCGCACTAACAATTATTAAATGTGTATATTTAAAGCATTGAAACAAAAAATAACACACGAACCTAGCAGTATAATAATACTAATAATTAATCAAGTGAGCAACATATATGGGTATTCAAAATCAAATCCACCGTAGTTCGCGCATACAGAAGAGTAACTCCTGCTTTTGCTCTAAAACACCTACTTTTCGGTGTGGGAATGTCAGTCTAGCCGCCATACTACTTTGTTTTTTTCCGGTTGGAACTGCTTCTTCTGCTACCAAAGTGATGTCATTAGGAGACTCTCTATGTGCAAATAATATTGCCGTTCTGCGTAGTGCAGTGCAAGAAACCAAATTTGGGTCTACTATAGACTGGGTGGGAACTAAAAAAGACGGCGCATATACTGACCCCGATAATGAGTGTCATGGTGGTTGGTCGGCGGCGCAAGTGTTGCAACAACCAAAATCAAATGTTCGTCTCCCCTCATGGGAGCGAAAGCCAGGGAGCATTCGAGACTGGGTTCAAGCGACCAAGCCTGATGTGGTGCTGATGATGCTTGGCACTAATGATTTCTTTGGTAGTGATGTACGAGGTGATAACACCGAGCAAGTTCTGACAAAATCCCTTGAAGGGATTATCGATGATATCTTGTTAAGAAGTCCCAAAACCAGAGTTGTGGTCGCCTCAATTCCCCCGTTTAAATGGGATATTCAGAAGGGTGTTGATACTAATCAAACGAAAACGAAAGCCAATGCGTTTCTTAAGCAGCGTGTGCAGAAGCTCCAGGCACAGGGCAAGCGAGTCTTCTTCCTAGATATGCACGCTGCAGTACTTGCTCGATTGAAACAGGGCGATATTTTAAGTGGCGACGGTGTCCATTTTAACGATTCAGGCAATAAGTTTATAGCACAGCAGTGGATACGTGCTATGAAAGCGGTACTTTAAGAGCTTCGGGCGCCCATTGTTCCGACTTCCGTATCTGCTAAACCAATACTGTGCCGAGCCAAGGGAATAATTAAGATTTGGGATGTAATAACGGCTACTAATTTACATATCCATCTCTAAACAAAACAAATCCCCAGAATAAAAACTCCTCTGAATCTCGTCCTCACTCAACCCCGTGGAAGCAGAAGTAATATAAAGCCGGGAGCTATCCTCCCCACCAAAACAACAACTAGTTGGACGCTGCACAGGCAACTCTACTCGCAACACCTCCTCACCCAGAGGATTATAACGAATAATACACCACCCATCCCACATTGCTGACCAAATATACCCCTCACAATCTACAGCCAACCCATCAGGAACAAACGACTCACTAGTCAAATCTACAAAATCCCTACGGTTATGAATATCACCCGTAACATAATCAAAATCATAAACATAGATTTTCTGCACAGCAGAATCTGTTAAATAAAAGCTTTTTTTATCAGGACTCCAACCTAAACCATTAGAAATTCCTAACCCCCTTTCCATCACATGCAACGAACCGTCAGGGTCATAGCGATACAAACTACCCTGAAATTTACCCGGACACATAGAACCAAACCAGAAACGCCCTTCTTCATCGCATTTCCCATCATTAAAGCGGTTCTCTTGTACATCTTTTTCTACATCCATTATCGGTGCCACTACACCCGTTTGTATATCCAGAAACGCCAAGCTGTGACGCAACGCCATAATTAATTTATTTTCACTCTTCACTGCAACACACCCTACTACATCCCCTACGTCAAAAAAAATATCTTTAAGCGTTGCGGGATCAAATTGATGTACCCGATGATTATAAATGTCCACCCAGTAAAGCAATTTTTGAGTGGAATCCCAAACAGGCCCCTCACCCAAACGAGCGCGCGCTTCTAAAATATTTTTAATTTGATATTGCTTTGATGTTGGCATAATTGTTACCTTTACAAAGAGCGTTGTAACGGGGTTTTGTCACGGTTCAGTTACTTTACAATATCATTTTATTTATACTAAACTCTCACCTCTTTTATTTAGAAAAGGGCTTATGCATAAAAGTAGTAGTATAACCTGCAAAATATGAGTGCAACTCATTATCATAATTACGATCTTGAGTACCGAGTAGTTTATCCCAAAGCGTGAAATACAATCCATAATGTACAGTATAATTGCGATGATGTATTGAGTGATGCGTTGAACTAATGAACCACCTCCCAAACCAGTGACTCCTAAATGACGAGGGGAATAACTCGAATCCAAGATGATTCAACACTGACCAAATCGTCATCGTCATTAACACAGCGATTAAGGTGAAGAAATGCAGCGGAACTATAAAAATGACACTTACCACAAAGAACGATTGTACAATTGCCTCTGGCAAATCGAATGCGAAAGAATTCCACGGTGTTGGCTCTCCCGAAATATGGTGTCCAAAATGCACCCATTTAAAAAGTAAGCGGTGGTGAAAAATCCTATGACTAAAGTAAAAGTACGTATCCTGAAGAATAAGAATTGAAACAAAGCTAACTCCTAAATACCAGAGTCCATACTTATGTAGGTCAGTGTATAAAAGCGTTACTCCCAAATCGTATTCTAAGATGATGAACGCTGCACAAAAAGCAAAAACTATGCTTGAGAGAACCGATAATTTAACATCTTTCCAAATCAACCGTCTTAATGGAGGCTTTAAACGCAAACTTTTTTTGACGAGAAACTTTCCTAAAATTAAATAGAAAAGTAAGTATGCTCCCCCTGCAATTAGAAAGTATCTAGCAAAAATAATTCCAAAAAAGAAAAATGAGTAGAAGCAAAATGAGTGGTTCATCAATTTGACGTTTCCTTTTGCTGATAATGCACTTAAATTTGAACGGCACTATTCGGTAGTATCCAAAATATATTTAATTTTACCAAACACACTTTCTATATTTAGAATAGATGTAATTTAAATTAACTTATGTATCTTTTCGCCTTTCAAATTCATCTTAATTGTTGCGTTGGCGCCAGTGTAAACAATTGTTGAGCTATTGATAAAACGTACCGCGTGCATAGTAGTACTTTCTCTAATAGTCTTAAATGGTTAAAGTTTTTTCGTAGCGTCACACACCCTACAGTTTTTGTGTGTTATGTCATGTCCTTCCCGCTGTAGAGACTAACATGTTAGTCTCTACCGGGACGGGCAACCAACCGGACATGGTACTAATAACCTATCCGTTACATCCGTTGTATCCGTTGCCCTAACTTCCTAACATTTGCAGGTTGTGGAGTGTTGCATATAGTCCTCCTTGCTCTATTAGTTGTTCGTGACTTCCTTGTTCTATTAGTTCTCCCCGTTTTAGCACGAATATTCTATCGACGTTACGTATTGTTGATAGACGATGCGCGATAATTATGGCGGTTCGTTCGATTAATAGTTCGTCTAGTGCTTTTTGAACTAGTGCTTCAGTACCTACGTCTAAACTTGCTGTTGCTTCGTCTAATACTAGTACTTGAGGGTTACGTATTGCCGCGCGCGCGAATGCTAATAGTTGTTTTTGCCCGCTTGAAAGGTTTGTTCCTCTTTCTCTTAGTTGTGTATGGTAGTTTTGCGGTAGTTGTTCAATAAATTCTGCAACGTTGGTTTTTTCTGCTGCTCGCTGTACTTCTTCTAGTGTGTATCCGTCTCCTAGCGATATATTTCCTTTTACGTCTCCTGCAAATATAAATCCGTCTTGCAATATTACTGCCATGTATCGCCGCAGTTCGGCTTGCGGTACATCGCGTATGTCTATACCATCTACTAATATCCGTCCTTGTGTTGGTTCGTACAAACGACACAGTAATCTGATTATCGAACTTTTACCGGCGCCTGTTGGACCTACTAAAGCTATTTTCTCACCCGGTTGAATTACAAAGTCAAGGTCTTTGATTACATAGTCATTATCTTTATAAGCAAACCACACATGCTCAAACCGTATTTCTCCACGCTTGACTTCTACTTGATGCTCATCAAGATTATCGATTATTTCATCGATATAACCAAATTCAAACCCCGATAAATGCCGAGATGCTTTATCACTTATTTCTATTGGTTCGTCTAATATATCGCTGACTCGCTCTATTGCTGTAAACCCTGCTTGGATGACTGTAAACTTCTCCGCAAATTGCTGCAATGGGTCAAATAGTCTTTGTGCGTACAAAATAAATGTCGAAAGAATCGCAAACGTTAATTGCTGTTTGAGCAATAACCATCCTCCTACCCATAGTACACAAGCAACCGCTATTAACGATATCCATTCGAGTGTTGCTGATACTGATGAGTCAAAAAATATTGTCCTATCTACTTCTTTTACATAACTATTATTCGACTGTCTATATAATTTTGCGTTAAATTTCTCGCGTCTGAATAACTGGACTACGTTTATGCCTGTAATATTTTCTTGTAGCTGCGAGTTCAGTACGGAAAGTTCTTCCCTTGCTTTATAATTGGCTTTGCGGTATTGCTGCTGAAAGTAAATGATTATTGCTCCAATTGGTATTAGTGTCAAAATTAACATCAATGCTAGCTGCCACTGAATTGTAAACATAAATCCAGCTATCACTGCCATTGAGAATACGTCTGCTACTATACCTATGGCGCCCGTTGAAAATACATCTCCTAGTACTTCAACGTCACTTGTTAACCTAGTAATCAACTTCCCTACAGGTGTACGGTCAAAAAATCTCACAGCTAAAGATGTGACGTGATGAAATAAGTCTTGACGTATTTCTGCTGTAATATTTTGCCCGACTCTCTGAACCAGATATCCCTGAAACCCTGTTAATAATAACCGTATCAGTACTGTTACTAATAATCCAGCTTCGATAACTTGTAACCCTTCGAGTAATGTACCCCGTCTAAAAAACTCATACGTACTCGGTTCGTTACGAATTAATGAAATTGCTTGACCTATCAGCAGTGGTTGTGCTGCATTGCCTATTGCTATTGGCACGAGCAATAACATCGATACTGTTAATAGTTTGGAATGCCGACGCGCGTAAGGCGCCAACCGTAAAAATAACCGCCAGTCTGTTTCCCGACGACGGCGTTGATTTGATTTGGTTCCAGAGAAGGTGATGCTCATATCAGTATTATATTAACTTTACTGGTCAAAAATACTGGCGCCTAAAACTTTTACCTAATATTACTTAAAACTAAAAATCGGTCAAAAATACTGAACTTTCTAGGTTTCTTCACATTCTCTTACATTAAATTTATATCAGGCATATTGTTTTCTCCTTAATATGTAAAGCAAACATGCTGTTTTTTATACATACACAGGATTTCTAAGATAGGTTATGGTAAGAAAAAGTATTGCATGGCTCATTCCCCTCGCAATAACCGTTCTTGGCGCCGATGTCCGCGCGCAAGCACAAACTACTAACAATTTTGAGATTGAGTATAAAACTGTAACTCAAATTTTTGAGTTTCAACAACCAGATATTGTTAGAGCAGTTATTACTGGCACAAGTACTTCCCCAGCCCCTTTTGGGTTAGATTCTTTCATTAGTAATACTTATGGTCGGCGTGATACAAGCAACCCACCCTTAATCAAGATTAGTTTTAACTCCGAACCTACTGCACTCGGTTTGCCAAGTAGTCTTGAATCTTTCTCTGACAGTTACTTTGGTGGCCCTAATACATTATCCGGCAAAGCTAACGATAGCGCTGAAATTAATCCAGTCGCTGGCACTATTCAAGGTGGTGGCACTATTACCATCTTCGATGGAACTGGTATATTTGAAAACGCTACTGGTAAAGTTACTTTCACTCAGCAAGATACATTTGACCCATCTGCTCCTCCTGGCCCTGTTCCAGGTGCCGCTATACTCAAATTTGCGATACAAACACCTGTACAGAAAGTTCCAGAATATACGCCTACTTACACTTTAGTTTCCGCCAGCTTAATAGGCGCCGTCTTATTTAAGGGGAGAAAAAGGCAAAAGGCAAATAGCCTCCTTTAACTTTTTCTCTTCCAAAACCTTTTATACTAATCTTCGTGGTCATCGAACGGGTCAGCTAGTTGCTTCGATGGTGGACCGAAAGATAGGTAAATTGACGCTCCAGTAATGGCTACGACAATAGCACTGACCGCTACTATCATGACCGTTGCTGGTTCCAAATTGCTAAGAGATGTTGCAAAATCCATATATTTCAGGTGAATTATGAGTGCCATTATTATAAAATATTACAAAACGATAAGTTAAAAACACACACGCTTTGGACTTATCTTAATAACAAGATGCTCAAATGCTTTTTCTACCGTCATTATATAACCAAAACTCTTTGGTTAAATTAATTATGGTAATGGTTATGAAAAGCATCGAGGCTTGAAACTGGCAAATAATATAACGGTGAATTATGGCACAACGGACAAGATTGGGAGATATCCTCAGACCTTTAAATTCTGAATACGGTAAAGTTGCTCCTGGTTGGGGAACTACTCCTCTTATGGCTGTATTTATGGGACTGTTTTTTGTGTTCTTGTTGATTATTCTGCAACTCTATAACAAGTCCATCGTAATTCAAGATGTGATGGTTGATTGGCGCACTGTCGGCAAGTAACTTTACATTCAATCAAAATCTCTAGCCCGGTATCGCCGGGTTTTTTTGTCGTCACGTTACACTACATATGTGTAATTGGAGAGTCAGAGCATGAATTTTTTTGGTATTGGTTTGCCGGAAATGGCTGTAATTATGGTTGTAGCGCTTTTAGTGTTTGGTCCAAAGAAGTTACCTGAAATTGGGCGCAGTATGGGCAAAGCTATTCGTGGGTTCCAAGATGCGTCACGTGATTTTCAAGAGGAATTTCAAAAGGAAGCATCACAGCTACAGGAAGCTGTACAAACGAAAGCGGAAATTGAACCTAAGCAAATTCCAGCAGCACAGAAGGAAGAAGTTTAAATTTATTGGCGCCTTTGCCCATTTTCGTAGAGACGCGATATATCGCGTCTTTACAATTATGTGTATTTCATATATTTCATGCAAATGTGAACCACGGTTCACATTGACTTCAAAACCTTGCTACATAAGCAATACAGCAACACTGATATGGAAAAAGCTATAGTAATTCCTCAACTAGTTGTGGGTTTGGGCAATCCGGAACCAAAATATGATCAGACGCGGCATAATATAGGATTTGCTGCTATTGATGCGCTAACCCGGACTCTGAAAATATCTGTATCTGAGAATAAAAAGTTTCAGGGAGAATATGGGGAAGGCTCGCTTGGCGGTGATAAGATACGTTTACTAAAGCCGCTTACATACATGAATCGTTCTGGTCAGTCTATCCAAGCTGTTTTGAACTGGTATAAGCTGAATCCCGAATCTGTACTTATTATTTATGATGATATGGATTTACCCTTGGGCAAAACTCGATTACGCTTATCGGGTTCTGCTGGTGGGCATAATGGAATGAAAAGTGCTATCGCGCATTTGGGTACTGATAATTTTCCTCGGTTGCGTATTGGTATTGGTAGACCCAAAAATGAGCAAGTTGAGGATACTGGTACTATCTCCCATGTTTTAGGTAAATTCAATGCTTCTGAAAACCAGTTAATGAACGATGTTCTTGATTTTGTGGTTGAAATTGTCCAACTATCTATAAAACAAGGTGTTGAGAAAGCGATGAACCGATGTAATAGTAAAACTTTTACGGCGCCACTAAATTGATATTGTAAAGACGCGATATATCGCGTCTCTACATCAACGTGTAATATTTTATTTCCGCGCGCTATTTACATTCGGCGCGAAACTCCTTACTATACATGGCTTTATCCCAATTCTTCGCGGCTTGCACCTGAGTTGGAGTAATATATTTGGCGCCTCGCATATCTGTACCTTGAAGGTCTGCACCTGAAAGGTCTGCACCACTCAAGTTGGCGCCACTTAAGTTTGCAAATTGAAGTTTGGTTCCAATTAGATTAGCACCTTGCAGGTCAGCATCCTGTAAATTGGTGCTTTGAAAATTCGCCCGTTGGAGATTCGCGTTTTGTAAGTTTGCCCCTTTCAAATTCGCGAATTGTAATTTGGTTTGATAAAGGTCAGCGTTTTGCATATCCGCTCCCCTCAAGTCAGCACTCATTAATGAAGCTTGCTGTAAATTAGCCATTTGCAGGTTTGCTTCCTTTAATTGCGCGCTTTGTAGGTCTGCTTGTAAAAAATTCACTTGCTGTAAGTTCGCTTTCTCCAAGACTGCTTGCTGTAAATTCGCTTGCTGTAAATTCGCTTGTTGTAAGTTCGCTTTGTAAAGTACCGCTTCAGTAAGACTCGCTTGCTGTAAATTTGCCTGTTGTAAATTCGCTTCTATTAGCTTGGCTTTTTGAAGATTAGCTTGACTTAAGTCCGCGCGCTGTAATGTTGCCTCTTGAAGGTTGACTTGCCGTAAGTCCGCGCGTTGTAATGATGCTTCCTGAAGTGTCGCGTAACTTATATTAGAAAACGAGAGCTTGGCTTTATAAAGGTCTGCTTTCTGTAGGTCTGCTTTCTGTAGGTCTGCACTTTGAAGTAAAGCTCCTTTGAGTTTTGCTTCTTGGAGATTAGCTTGCTGAAAATTGGCAAACTGGAGCTTTGCTTGTTCCAAATTTGCCATTTGTAAGTCAGCTTCGCTAAGGTCAGCTTGTTCTAACGTTGCTCCTTGAAAATTGGCATTTCTTAATACAGCGCTGCGAAAGTCTGCCATCCGAATCACAGCGTTGCTAAAGTCAGCGTTCCGAAGGTTTTGACCGCGAAATAGTTGACCGAGAACATTTTGACCGGAGAAGTCTTGTGCAGCCATAACACGATAATAATTACATACTTTGAAATTGTCTGGCATTGCTGAAATAAAGTCTTGTCAGCACTATACATTTTTATAAATATGGCAGTTACGGAGAAGGTTGAAAGGAAAAAGCGAACTTCCATATCAGAGAAGCTCGCTTATTAGCTGAGGGAAAACTGTAATTTTAGGTTTGATATTATGAATCTAGCCTTGACAAAATCATGCATTTATACAACATTTTTAACTGCATCATTTTTCTCTATTAGAACCTAAATCATTGAGGTATTTATGTAGGGCGCCTACCTCAATAATTATTTTGCCCTTCAATATATCAAACGCCCTAATACTTACATCTCGTTTTCTACTATGCAAGCTTTTATACTTCTCCTTCATCAAAAAAATATAATTTAATTATCTTTATAATTACTACTAAACAAATCTAAAAGTATCAAAAAATACTAAATATACTGTGTTTATTGAGTATTAATTAAGCTAAAATCGCAAATAATTACGTGTAAAACGTTAGCTCTAGTCTGTAATTCATAATTTCTTTACATTTTATCTACGCATATTTATGTATAAAAATGTTTAAGGAATTGTAAAGTTACTTTTAAGCTGATTGTAAAATGTGTTAGCACGGAGTTTGATATTTAACGATGATTGCAATTGTAGTAACTCTTAATATTCTCTTGTCCGTAATATTACTATATGTAGCTAGGAGGGTTTGGATGCTCAAGCGGTCGTTTACCGCTATCAAGAACACTTTAAACAGAGCTACCATTAGTACTCATACAGTTCTTGCGTCGGCGCCTAAGTTTATTTACATTCGTCAAGCTACGATTGAAAATATACGCTCTCGTAACCGAGGATTAGAATCAAAATTTAAAAAGTCCGCTCAAGTCTTGAGTATACTGCTGATTATCTTTCGATGGCACCGAGGTAATTTAGCATCTACCACCAAGAAAAAGTCATAAGGAGCAACAGCAAAAACATAAATTTTTTAATAATAATTGTTTTTCTAATGCCTTATGGGGTTAAAAGACGCATAGAATGGTGGAAAGGGGAGAGGAAGCATAAAATGTCTAATAATAATTCTGGAAAATTTTTTGGTGGTTTAATGCTAGGAGCTACGATTGGTGCCTTAACTGGTTTACTTGTGGCGCCACGTACTGGAAAGCAAACACGTCAACTGTTGAAAAAATCTGCTGATGCTTTGCCTGAACTTGCATCCGACTTATCTACAAGCGTTCAAATTCAAGCAGACCGTATATCTACCAGTGCTTTGCGTTCCTGGGATGATACATTAGTACGATTAAAAGAAGCCTTGGCAGCAGGGATAGACGCGAGTTTTAGAGAAGCCAACGCCATCAGACAAAACGACTTAGGAGATCTTGACTTAGATACTCATAACCAGCATTTGGATAATTAGGTAATTATATTAGTAATTTTATTGTGACAGAACCTTTGTTTTGGCTGGGTTTATCTCTTCTTTTAGTTGCAGCTAGTTTAGCTGCCGTATTGGTTGCTGCTATTCCAGCATTACAGGAATTAGCGCGCGCGGCTCGCAGTGCGGAAAAATTATTTGATACGCTATCGCGAGAACTACCTCCTACTCTCGACGCTATTCGTACTACTGGTTTAGAAATTACTGACTTAACTGACGATGTTAGCGAGGGGGTTAAAAGCGCTAGTCAAGTAGTTAAGCAAGTTGACCAAAGTCTTGAAGGCGCCCGTAAACAAGCGCAAAGTGTACAAATAGGGACTCGCAGTTTATTTGCTGGTATGAAAACAGCTTGGAAAACGCTTACACGTCCAAAACAGAACCGTAGAAACTCTGGGCAACCGTTACGCGGGTGGGAGTACCAACAAAAAAGCCAGCAAAATAAAGACGATATTTACTCTAGTGATGATATATATGAAGAATCTATAGGTTGGGTAAATAGTTACGACAATAAAAAAATTAACAATGACATTCATCCAAAATCTATAAAACCTAATGATACTGAGGATTGAAGCACTGGCAACCCATATAACGGATGTAACAGATAAAGCGTAGGCGCCTAAATTTGTAAATGATATGAGAGAATGTTCAATTAAATCACGTCTATACTCCGATTGGGTGTAGCGTCAGCGCGCAACCCAACAAATAAATTATAGACTCGGTTAGATTAACCAAACCTATCAATTACTAAAAGCAAGATGCTTTATGATTATCCAAGATTATATTAACGTCAACTTAACACACACAAACGAAACTTTCCATCGCCAAATTGAAATTAAAAAAACACAGCTTCAAATAGCGCGCGACTCCAACATGCGTTTTGTTGCAGAAACTTTACAACAACAACTAGACGAATTACACCAAGACCATAACTTTAACGCATTAATGACTTTATTTGATGATTAATTAGGCAAGGGTAAGGGAAGGTGACATAGAATACTAACGTAGCTTTTGAATCTCGGTATTTGCCATATTGTATTGGTCAAGCTGTTTTTGCTCAAAGGCAAGTTGTGCCGCCTTTTGTAAATCAACAATCGCCCGTTGCTTATCACCCAATTTGGCATAAGCACGCCCTCGACTGTAACTACTAGGAAGCAGAGCTTTGGCAACTTCATCCGTAAGCAAGTCATTAGAGTTGCGATTAGCTATTTCAATTTTATCCTCAACAACATGTTGCGTTTTGTTCCTCTACCCAACCTACAATGGAAGCGTGATTACAAATTGTGTACCTTCACCGAGAGTCGAATTGCAATACAACTTTCCTCCGTGTACTTCTTCGGTAATTTCTTTTGCTATCGCTAGTCCTAATCCCGTACCTTTACCTACGATTTTAGTAGTAAATAAGTGGTCAAATATCTTGTTTTTTACTTCTTCGCTCATCCCTTTACCATTATCAGCAATTGATATTTTGACGCTATTGTTTTCTTTTAATGTTTCAATTATAATTTTGTTATAGTTTTTCTCAATTTCACTAAAAGTCTTTCCGGTATTAGATTCTTCTAAGGCATCAATCGCATTTGCTAAAATATTCATAAATACCTGATTTAATTGTCCAGGAAAGCACTCAATTTCTGGTAAATTACTATATTCTGTAATAACTTTAATTTCGGGGCGTTTTTCGCTGGCTTTAAGGCGATGACGTAAAATTAGCAGGGTACTATCGATACCGTCGTGAATGTTAAATTTTTGTTTGATATCGCTGTCCGCGCGCGAAAAAGTACGAAGACTGTTACTTATAGATTTTATTCGATTGCCTCCATCTTTCATTGCTCGTATTAGTTTCGGCAAATCTTCCCGTAGGTACTCTAAGTCTATGTTTTCTAGTTTATCTTCGATTTCGGCGTTTTTTTGAGGAAATTTTTCGTGGTATATATCAATTAATTCTAGTAAGTCGTTAATATAATCTTGTACTGCATCAACATTGCCAATAATACAACCAATAGGGTTATTAATTTCGTGAGCGACCCCAGCAACTAGTTGCCCTAACGCAGAGAGCTTTTCTTGTTGCACTAGTTGAACTTGAGCTTTTTGTAGTGCTTGGGTACGTTCTACCACTTGCTGTTCTAAATTGTCTGTCAGTCGTTTTAGCTTATAGTGGATTTTCACTCGCGCTAGCACTTCTTCTTGTTCAAAGGGTTTAGTGATATAATCAACGGCGCCTAACGATAAGCCTTTTACTTTATTTTCAGTATCGGCTAAAGCTGTCATAAAAATTACAGGTATATTTTCAGTAGCAGGATTTGCTTGCAGGCGCCGACAAGTTTCAAAGCCATCCACATTCGGCATTTGAATATCGAGCAAGATAAGTTCAGGATGCGCGCGTTCTACTTGTGCTAAAGCATCTTCGCCATCTACTGCCATACGAACTTTATAACCCGCTGACTTCAATGCTTGAGATAGAACAGATAAATTTGTTGGGTTGTCATCAACAATGAGAATAAATGGTGAATTTGAGATAGACATATAATAATATTCCTATTTTAAAGATATTGTTGAATAAATGCTCGTAGTTGTTTAATCTCACAAGCATCGACAAGCCGAATCAGCTCACAAGCAAAAGCAGAATGAGTTTCGTGAATTTGTTGAGCAATATCTGTTATACTATCAAGCTCGTTGATTTGAGCTAGTTCTATTAGTTCATTTAAAATTGTGATGTCAGGCGCCTCTATTTGTCCTTCTTTCGTAATTATATTTTCGCTCTGCTTTATTTCGGTATCATATATCCAATCTAAATTTAAATATTTTTGAATTAACTCTAATAGCGTCTCAGCTTGTACTGGTTTGGGTAAAAAGTCATCCCCTCCTGCATCAATGCTTTTATAGCGATCTATCTCAAATACACTGGCAGAAGAAACAAGAACAATTGTATTTTTAAGTTTAGGATGTAATCGCAATTTATGTAAGAACTCAAACCCATCCATTACTGGCATAGCTAAGTCAGTAATAATTAAATCTGGAAATTCTTTTAACGATAGCTCTATACCTTCTTGCCCATTGCTTGCTTCAATTAAAACAAAACCAATAGGTTCAAGCAAGTTAAACAATACCGACCGATTTTCCCAACGGTCGTCAACTAGTAAAATTTTCTGTTTCTGACCTTGATACCCAGTAATTACTCCTTGTTGTACTACTCTAGAAGCTGTTGCCCAATCTTTAACTTGTTGCAGTTCTATTTCAAACCAAAAGATGCTACCAATACCAGGAGTACTTTCAACATTGATTTCGCTCTGCATTAGTGAGATAATTTTGTGAGTAATCGCCAATCCTAATCCTGTGCCTTCTGCTTGCTTTTTAGTATCACCAACTTGCTCAAATGGTAAGAAGATTTTTTCAATTTGCTCTCTTGTCATGCCAACACCAGTATCTTCTATTTGAAAGCGAATTTTTTCATTGTTTAATCTAACTTTGAAGGTTACGCTACCTTTATCAGTAAATTTAATCGCATTACTTAGTAAATTAATTAGAACTTGACGCAAGCGTTTTTCGTCAGCGGAAATCCCTACTGGAAGTTGGGAGTCTGTATGGTAATCAAATATAATACCTTTTTGTTCCGCGCGGACACGATTAATTTCTACAACGCTTTGTAAGAAGGAAGGAAAATGAAATGGAACGGGATACAGTTCTAATTTACGAGCTTCAATTTTGGAAAGGTCAAGGACATCGTTGATCAAAGTTAGTAAATGGGCGCCGCATTGATAGATAATATCAATACCGTTGCGTCCTTTTGGAGTCAGCGGTTCATTGCGTTGTAAGATTTGCGCGTAGCCTAAAATGCCATTAAGCGGGGTTCGTAACTCGTGACTCATGTTAGCTAAGAATTCACTTTTAGCTTGGTTTGCAGTGTCAGCGGCAAGTTTTGCTTCTTTCAACTCTGTAGTACGTTCTTCAACTCTTAACTCAAGATTTTGATTAGTTTGCTCTAAAACCGTGAACGAGTCGCGTAATTGCTTTGCCATTTGGTTGAATGCTTGTGAAAGAACCCCAAGTTCTTTAACCTGAGAAACTGGTACAGCTTGCTCTAAATTACCAGTCGCCATTGCCTCAGAAGCTTTGCTAAGTTTTGTAATGGGATGAGTAATCCACCTTGAAGTGTAAAATCCTATCAGGGTTGCAACTACCAATGCAGCCAGACATAATAGTATTGTTATTTGGGTATTTGCATTAATTTGTGACATGAAGGATGATTCAGGAATCACAACTACCACTAACCAATCTAGTCCATACTCGTCTTGCCAAGAATTAACTAAAGCGTAGTGATGCACCCTTTCCAATTGGATATTTAACAACTGTTTGGTTTTTATTGACTTTAAATTGCCAAATCTTTTTTGTAAATCTATAGCGGTTGCTCGAATTAAAGCATTGCTGCTTTGAACAGCACTCAAACGCTCCGCTTTTCCCTTAACTAGTTTAAAAGGTTTCTCTGAACTGGAACTTGCAACAATATTGCCATCCCTTTCTAAAATAAATATCGTTCCCGTTTGACTTGCTCTTAACCCGTGCAAAAATTTACTGATATTAGAGAGCAGTAAATCAGATGCCATTACTCCAATTAATTTTTTCTGGTCATCGTATACTGGCCGTGATGCGCTGATGGAAATGAATTCTGGTGTATCTTGCCAGTTATAGATTTTACTCCAAATTGGTTTACCTGTTTCTATTGCCTTTTTATACCAGTATTCTTCTAAGGGTTTGTACTCTGCTTGAAAGACTACTTTATCTCGGTTTCCTTGTTCGTCTGTTAAGTAAGTATGGTTTTTATAGTTAGTTCGTAAGGAAATCTCATCTATTGTGGTTTTGCCTCCTTCCATCCAACGTCCGGCGCCTGTATACTCTCCAGTTGGCAATGCACTAAAAATATAGCTGAGGTTTTGGTGAACCTGCATTTGTTGCCAAAAGTAGCGTCCTGTGGTTTCAAGATTTTGTATATCTAAGATTTTACTGCTTGCCGCATCTGTATTGATTTGGTTTAGTTGTTGAGGTACTGCCAAATATGAGTCTAAATGCTGATTAACTAGCTCATCAATTTCACCCATTAACTGATGTGCTAGCTTATCGATTGCTTCTTGCCCATTTTTGAAAGAGAGATAACCTACTAACCCGACCGTCGCGAAAATTTGCAGCACGAATGGCACTATCAAAACCGCGCGCAGGGGTACACGATATCTGGGTAGATTAGTTTCAATACGAACCATACTGCGCTCATCCTTAAGCCTTTTGCGCTTAGTATTCCCAAATACGTGTAAAAATTTACATTTTTAGCAAAAATTTGGTCTGTTGCTTACTTAAGGTAATTTCTCGGCGCCAGAAAAATGGCTAGGGTGCGATCTGCGCTATTACAGTCAGCAATGTAACGCAAAATTAATTTGCTTTCACGCACTATCAATCTAAATTATTGCGAAAGCATAATCACAAATTCTGTGCCCTCACCGAAAACAGAATTGCAACTTAACTTACCTCCGTGTTTTTCTTCAACAATTTGTTTAGCTATAGCCAATCCCAACCCTGTACCTTTTCCCACTCCCTTGGTAGTAAATAAATGGTCAAATATTTTTTGTTGAACTTCTTCGCTCATTCCCTTACCATTATCAGCAATTGATATTTTTAGATTATTATTCTCGACTGAGGTTTTAATTGTAATTTTGTTAGGGTTTGTTTTAATTGACTCGAAACTCCGTCCCGTATTAGATTCTTCTAATGCGTCAATGGCATTTGCCAGAATATTCATGAATGCCTGATTTAATTGTCCGGGGAAGCACTCGATTTGTGGTAAATTACCGTACTCTGTTATGACTTCAATTGCTGGACGTTGTTCGTTGGCTTTAAGGCGATGTTTCAATATTAGAATTGTACTATCGATGCCTTCATGGATGTTAAATGGCACTTTATAATCTTTATCCGCGCGCGAGAAAGTTCTTAAGCTGGTGCTGATATTTTTTAACCTGTCACATGCCATTACCATTGCATCAACCATCTTGGGTAAATCTGATAACGTATAATCTAAATCTATTGATTCTGCATGGTCGATAATTTTGTCATCATCAACATTGGTTATTTCTTGGTATAATTTCAAGTGTTCGCTAATATCAGCAATCGCAGGTTGAGTTTGTTTGAGAGTCGCTGCAATAAAGCCTAAAGGATTGTTCATTTCATGGGCAACTCCGGCAACTAAATTACCTAGTGCGGACATTTTCTCGCTTTGCACTATTTGTAATTGCGCTTGTTGTAAATCTTGTAGTGCTTCAGTAGCTTGTTGATAAAGTCTTGCATTTAATAGTGATATTGCTGCTTGAGAGGAAAGTAAGTTAATGACTTCCAGTTTGTTTTTTGTAAATACAGAGGAAGTGATTTGATTTTCCAGATATAAAATACCCATCAAATTTCCTTGGTTAATAATTGGTGTGCATAATACGCTTTTTGGTTTATGTTTAAGCATATATTCGCCAATCACGCCAGAAATATCTGTTTGACAATTATCTATAACTATTGTTTTTTGGGTATTTTTGACGTAATTAATTATTTTTCTAGGTATATATTCACTTTTATCAATTGATTCGGAAGTTAGAATACTTTTAATTTCACCTGGTTGTTTGTTTTCGTGATTGATAAAAGTAATTGCTCGCACTTGCCATATATTTTCTTCAGGAAGAATTAAGACAGTTTTTAAGGCGCCAGAATTTTCTAAGATAATTTTCGTTACCGTAGTGATTAATTCATCTACATCAATACTGCTGGAAATCGCTTGAGCCGCTTTCAGAACAGAGGTAAAATCTAGAACATCGGAGATACTGGTGCTACCTGTGGTAGTACAAGTTGATGTAGAAATTGAGCTACGGGCGACAGTCGCAATAGTTTCTAAGGGATTCAGATTAAGTCGTTGCTGTTGTAGGATCGGTTTGAGAAGTTGGGGATAACGTTTTTCTAAATCATCCGTTTTAGCTTTACCGGACCACCGAGCATAGCAGTAGTATGCTTCCTGCATGTAGCCAGCAGCAACTTTTTCTTTACCCCAGTCGAGATAAAATAAAGCGCCAAGCTCGTTAGCGAGAGCTTCTTCTTGAATGTACCCGTTAACTTTGGCGCCACTAATAGCCTTGTCATATAATTCAATAGCTTTTGTTGTCTGTCCCAAAACTCGGCATTTTTCTGCTTCCACCAAATCAACCTTATGCTGGTGGTTCATAGGAGCGTAGTGTGCCCAGTGAGATAACTGCGTTTGGTTTTGTTCCACCCGTCTTAATAATGCTTCTAATGTCTCTTCTGATGTACTAGTTGCTAAAGCGGTTAAAGAATCGTAAAAATAAAACACGGGTTCACTAACACTTCCAGCGGCTGCCATTAAACAGCGCCTAATTTCAACTGCATGGTTTTGGGCTGATTCAATTTCCCCAAACAGGTAGCAAAGCATCAGCTTATATAAATAGAAGAGACATAACCCAGAAAAGTCATGGCAAGAAATCAGTAGCGGCAAAAATTCTGTTTCTGTCAAAACCTCACCAGACAATATACTAGGATGCTCCACACCACCTAGCAAATTTAAGATAGATTGCCAATAGATTCGACACCAATTAGCTGTTGTCAATTGATTTAATTGCACTAACCCATTGCAGAAGGCGCCAGTATCTTGCTCCAAAGTAGTGAGGGGCTGACCGCACCAAAAAGAATTGAGACAGAAAGTATGCCCACTATATCCCGCAGCTTCGTGATTTCCAACTTCTAACGCAACCGCATATCCTTCTTGCAAAAGTGGTAGTGTTTCTTTAATGTGAGATTTGCGGTGCGAGATGAATAATCCTGATACAACTAAAACCTCTGGTTTGCTACTATATGCATCTAGTTCAGAGACAACTCGCAGTGCCAATTCACCAAACTTTACCCCTGTATCCACATCTTGCTTCATATTACAAGCAATGATGCCATAATTGACATAAGCATAGCCTGAAGCCAATGCATTCCCATATTGAATAGATAACTTAACTGATAAGCAAACTAGTAGCGGATATAACGGAGAACCAGAGATAGAAGCGGCTGGCATAATACTATTAGCAATCTGCACAATGGCGATTTTAAGAGCATCCGTCATCCGAGGCAGGTTAACCAAGGCGCCAATTTCCCTGTCTCCAATCAGTTTTTCAGTTTCTGCAATACTGTATTGAATATTTTCAGGTGTACATGCTTCAGGAAAAGTTACACCTAACTGTTGTAAGAGTTGTTCGGCAATGGCGATGGCTTCAGTCAGTTTATTCTGGGAGACATTGGCTAAAATCTTTATGCGGTAAACACAAACCTTTTCGAGTAAAGATTGTGCGTGTTTAGTAACCGTTTCAATCAACTGCTCCATTGTCTCAAAGTCACCACTGAGCGCTGCCAATTCTGTTAAATCGTTATGGAACGATATACACATTTTATATTGTCGCTGCCAAGCATTTTCTCCAAGCAGAGATAATCCTGTGGTGGCATATTCACGCGCGGCTTGATAAGCTGTAGCAGTTTTGGCTTTGTGACAAGCGATGAGATTTAGTCTCGCTAGCTCGTCGCGTTCGGTTTGTTCGGTAATTAAACAAGTTCCATAATTTAATTGATTGATAACATCAAAAATATAGTCTTCTATAGCTTCAGGAGATATTTTTTGCCGCAGTAATTGTCCGATGTGGTAGTGGGTCGTTTGTTTTTGGTCGTCGGGAATCAGAGAATAGGCAGCTTGTTGCACCCTATCGTGTAGAAACCGATAGCCTACATTTTTGATGTTGTTAATATTCGTATTTACCTCATCGCTAAGATAAAATTTATACACCTGACTTTGTGGCAGAATCATTCCTTCCTGCAAGGCTTTCCATAAAACTGCTGCCGTTGAAGCTTCTGATTGTTCTGAAACAATTGCCAACGTATCTAAATCAAACTTATTGCCAATACAAGCTGCGAGTTTCAAAATCTCTTGAGTCTCAGTGGGCAATTTCTGTAATTGCTGTGCCATAAACTCCACCACATCCTCTGTGAGAGATAGGGTATTGATTTGGGCAATATCGCATTCCCATCCCCCTTTTATCCCTTCGTTAAACTTAATATGACCATCTTCGTATAATGCTTTGAGAAACTGCGTGCTAAAAAAGGGATTGCCTTGAGTTTTGCGTTCAATTAATTCTGTGAGGGGACGCGCTGATGAAGTTGAACAATGTAGAGTATCGGCAACTAGCTGCAAAGTATCATCAAAGGCGAGCGGCGCCAGGGTAATTGTATTAACTGTTACCTCACTCTTGATAAGCTCCTCCACCATCAACATAAAAGGATGCGCTGGCGAAACTTCATTATCTCGATAGGCGCCCAACAAAAATAAATACCCGTTATCCCTCATCAGTAGTTTAATCAACTGGAGTGATGCCGAATCTGCCCACTGTAAGTCATCTAAAAACATTACCAGTGGATGCTCTTTTGTCGTGAACACCTCAGTAAAATTACGCAACAACAAGTTAAAGCGATTCTGTGCCGCAGTTCCCGATAGCTCTAAAACGCTTTGTTGCTTGCCAATCACCCGCTCTAGTTCTGGAATCACCTCAATTAGAACCTGTCCATTCTCTCCTACAGCTTCTAAAATCAAACTTCGCCACTCTTGAAGTTGTACGTCAGATTCTGAAAGTAATTGCCCCATCAAATCGCGTAGAGCTTGCACAAAGGCTGATAACGGAATATTGCGATTGAATTGGTCAAACTTACCTTTGATAAAATACCCATTCGAGCGGGTAATTGGCTTGTGGACGGACGAAACAACCGCAGTTTTACCAATCCCCGAAAATCCCGCCACTAGCATCATCTCCGATTTTGGATTGTCTGCAACGCGATTGAATGCTTCCAATAATGCCTTGACTTCAGCTTCGCGACCATAGAGTTTTTCAGGGATGAGAAATAGCTCGCATAAATCCTGCGTACCGATTTCAAAATAAGTAATTTCACCTGTATTTTTTAGTTGACACAAACAATTTTCTAAATCGTGCTTTAATCCCAAAGCGCTTTGATATCTATCTTCGGCGTTTTTCGCCATGAGTTTAATAATCATTTTACTGATAACTTGCGGTATCTCTGTCACATCAGATACGCAAGCAGGCAGTTGAGCAATATGACAATGCACTAACTCCATCGGGTCATTAGATATAAATGGTAATTCTCCTGTCAATAATTCATAAAATGTTACACCCAAAGAATAAAAATCGCTGCGATAGTCAATTCCTCGGTTCATTCTTCCTGTTTGTTCGGGGGAAATATAAGCGAGGGTTCCTTCTAAAACATTAGGACTTTTAATTTCTTGGGTTTCTCTGGGTAGTAGGGAAGCGATACTAAAATCTATAAGTTGAACTTGTTTTGTTTCAGGATGAATTAGGATGTTTGCGGGTTTAATGTCTTTGTGAATAACACGGTTGTGCTGTAAGCCCTGGAGAATGTCGGTTAATTGAATTGCCAGAGTCAAAAATTCAACAAGTGAAAGTGTATTGGTTTTGATGTATTCTCGTAAAGAAACTCCCCCAGTATCTTCCATTACCAAAATATAACCATTCTCATAGACTTCTAATGATAAAGGACGGATAATACCGTTTAGATTGAGATTTTTGCTAATGATGTACTGGTTACGAAACTGCAATAATTCGTTAAAACTGGGATATTCTGAGGCTAAAAGCTTAATCACTACCTGTATTGAGTCTCGTTCTCGAATCGCTCGATATACTACGCTTTTGGAACCAGCATATAACTGTTCGCTAACTTTGTATCCGGGAATAACTGGGGTGTTACTTCTCATAGTCATTTATACTTACCTCATTTTGCAAAGTTACTTTTGCTTTATGAAGTTAGTGTTCCCATATATAAACATTTAATTGCAGGCGCCTTTGGGGTCGGGTGCAATACCTGGATGTTCTAGGGAAGTTGCCATAAATAGCAACCGCAACGGACGATTTTGTACCCCAATAATGTTTATGATATCGTTGCCTGCACCACCATTGATGGTGTCGTTGCCCCCATCACCATAAAGCACATCATTAGCATTTCCGCCAGTTATCGTGTCGTTGCCTGCGCCAGCGGAAACGGTTAGTACTATTGGCAAGGTTAATATTATCGTTACCACTACCAGTAGTTAAGTTTAAGCGTTCAATATTTTTAAAGCTTGTGCCACCAGTTACTTGATATGTGTTGTTGGTGTTGTTATAGCTGACGCTTAAATCACTAGTACTAGCTGATAAATTTAATTCCAGGTAGTCACTACCAGCACCACCATCAATTGTATCTGCACCCTCATCATCATATATATATGTTGTCATCGCCATCACCACCATTAACCCAAAACCAACCAAGGCAGTTAATACACCCAACCGGAACCAAATTTCCTCATTGATACCCGCCCCAAAGGCAGCTAGTAAACCTGGTATAGAACCTGGTAAGGGCACGTCTCTGATACTGGCTGGAAGTATTAGATAAAATATTTTGTCAGTTAAAACAACAAAAACCCCATATAGTCAATCTGTAAGGTGGGCAGTGCCCACCTTACGTGTGATTCAAAAATCAAACAGGATTATTATATATTCAAATTAGCTAGCTAGGGGTATAATAATTCCAAATTCTGTATTTCCCGATACAGAATTCACTTCGATTATCCCTTTGTGTTTTTCTTCGATGATTTGTTTGGCGATAGCCAACCCCAAACCTGTACCTTTTCCAACTGATTTGGTGGTAAATAAATTGTCAAATATTTTGCTTTTTATTTGAGCGCTCATTCCTTTACCATTATCAGTAATCGTAATTTTTACAATGAATTTTTATTGGCGCCGTCGTAAATAAATTTTTATTTAGAGGATGTGATGTTAAGCAAAATACATCAGAAGGTGGAACTAGTAAAAAATAGATAATTCGCCTACCACAAGGCGCCTACTACAGCAGATTGTCTGTTCATACAATACACGTAGAGCCCGAATATATTCGGGCTCTAAAATGTTTGTTTCGGGTATTAACTTTTAAGCAGCTTCTTGGATGTTATTATGTAAACATTCTCCCATCCGTAAAAATTGTAATTTTTGTTTTAACTCACTACTCATCTGAGCTACAAAAAACAAATCATCAATTAATTGCACACCTAAAATTTTCATCATGCTTAAAAAGTCTGATGCATAATTACTCTCATCACAATTCTGATGCGTTTGAACCATTGTTTCCGATTCGCAAATCTTAGCTAGCTCTTGGGAAGTAATCTTAAAAGCGATGCTAGCCTTTATTGGTAAATCAACGATTTTTTCAACACTTTCTACTTCTAAAAGAATTGGATTCTCTGGGTTATGAGATACTAATGCTTCGTATTCTGATATCTTGGTTTGCAGCTTCTGCATCAAAATCATATCTGCATCTGGCATTAGGCTATTGCTGTGTGATGCAATAATTTGTTCTACTTCCTTTTTAGCAACCGCTAGTTCTATATCATTCTTAATCATAATTTGCTACTCCAAAAAATTTGCTCTTAAGTTAATAATTGAGTTAATCAAACCGACTCCAACTTATATATAAATCAAACTTATCAGATACTTTAGTAAAAGTTTTGAGTTAATAATTTTTCCAGCAGTCTTTTTCTATTGATTACTTTAACAAAAAAAAGATTCAACAACACAAATTCTGCTATCACGATTACTTATTTTAATTACATTTTTTCTTTATCATGTGCCTTTACTCACCGGAATGCACCTTCTCACTAAGGGTAAGGTCGTCAGTAACAAACCTAGGTAACGACAGGCGCCAACTCCCCAAAATTAATGACATAGACCAATAGGCCATGCCATTAATCTTGATATGTTGGGTAGGGTGTGGAGGGCGCCGTTACAATCTTCAATAAAATGAAAAATCATGTGCGCTCTCCGCACCAACGAGGGCGCCGGTGCGTGACGCTACAAGTCTTTTCATGAAGGGCGGAGTTTTTTCGTAGCGTCACACACCCTACCATACGGTAACGATAGGCGCCAACTCCCCAAAATTAATCACACAGACCATTAGCCCGCTCAGGAGTGGATAAAATATTGTTGGCAAACAATGATAGGGCTTACGCTAAATCAATAATTCAATATCTAACTAAATTTATGTCTGATAATCTCATTGCTCTACCGAACAAAGCACAAGCAGCAACTCAAACACAAAACCCACATCGTATTCTGAGTAAGCAGCAATTGAATGAACTCAACGTGCGTTCTAACGTTTCAGGTTTAATTCAACTTGCTCTCCATCTTATGATTATGGGATGCAGTGGCTACTTATGGACGACAAACCATAATTTATTAGTAGCAGTACCAGCACTTGTTGTCTATGGTTTTAGTATAGCTTCGATGTTTGCGCCGATGCATGAAGCTGTTCATCGCACTGCTTTTGCTTCACCGAACCTCAATAAAATAGTCGCTTGGTTTGCTGGACTGCTCTCATTCTACAACAGTACTTTTTTTCGCCATTACCACAAATGGCATCATTTATATACGCGCGTTCCTGGTAAAGACCCAGAACTAACTGACCTGACACCAAGCAATTTTGGAGAATATTTACTAATTATGAGCGGTTTCCTTTGGTGGAAAGGTAAAATACAGGGGCATTTTCGTATTGCACTCGGCCAAGTTGAAGATTATCCTTTTATTCCTGAGTCAGCGCGCGCTGAAGTTATACGTTCTACTCGCTTACAATTAACTATATATATAGTAAGCTTTGCTATTTCACTTTTTTGTGGTCAACCTTGGTTTCTAATATACTGGCTACTACCGCTAATGGTCGGTCAACCAATTTTACGTTTTATTCTACTGGCAGAACACACTGGTTGTACGCGCGACGGTAATCTTTTGACGAATACCCGGACTACACTTACACTTATACCTACACAATTTTTCATGTGGAATATGTCATTCCATGCGGAACATCATTTATATCCATCTATTCCTTTCCATGCATTACCAAAATCACATCATTATTTAAATACTCACTTTGCGTATGTTGATGATGGTTATTTCAAAGCTAACCAAGACATTATCGGCAAATTAGGATATTTACCGTAAATATGCTTCTGTGGTAATTCTCTTTACCACAGAGACAGTACAGACTCGATTAATCGCGTCTGTACACAGAGAGGAGGGTAAGAGAGATTTTATATTAACACTAATTATTTTATACTGTTTTTTAATGTATTTAGTTAGTAATTTATGTTTCAACGAGTTTTAATTTGCACGGATTTTTCTGATGGTTTACACCGTCTAGCGCATTTTATTCCTAGTCTTGCACTTGCGGGAATAAAGCAAATAGTTTTTTTGCACGTTGCTGGATTGTCAGAAGGCGCCATTCCAAGAGTCGATACTGAGAAAGTAGAACAAGCTAAAACTAGATTAACTTCTGCTGTTGGTGAAATTTCTAACTCGGTAGAAGTTAAAATAGAAGTTCAATCGGGAAAGCCTGTTGAAACAATACTTAAAGTTGCCCAAACCCATAATACTCAATTAATTATATTAGGTTCTCAAAGTCGTGACTTACTCACTGAAAAATTAGTGGGTAGTACAATGTCTGACTTATCAAAACGTACAAAGATTCCTTTACTAGTACTGCGTCCTCAGTTAATCTTTACTTATACCTCGGAAGAATTAACGCTTCGTTGTCAGCATCTTTTCCGCTCTCTGCTAATTCCCTACAACGGTACTGAAGTTGCAAATCATCTGGTGCAGCAGGTGAAAAACTTAGCTCAACAACAATCTGGCAAATTTTTAGAACGCTGTAAGCTTTGCTGGGTTTTACAAGATAGCAGTCGTCGAGAAATACCCAGGAAAATTCAACCACAGCAAGCAAGCGAAACTCTATCTCAAATTAAAACTGATTTGGAAGCAGTTAATTTACAAATTGAAACAGATGTACTAAAAGGACATTCAGTTTCCAAGATTTTAGAAGTTGCTGGAATGTCTGATATTAGTGCCATTGCAGTATCTTCAGGAACCATAGGTAAACTCCAAGAATGGTTAGTTTCCAGTTTTGCCGCTGAATTACTACGTCATAGTTGGTTTCCTATACTCTTTTTTCCACGTGGCACCCTGTAAATCTTAAAACATCTAGATGTTCAAACATTCAAACATCTAAATACTAATTTATATTTGTGACACCAATAAATCTGTCACACGGAAAATTTAGTATTAATGTACTTTAGTACCATTGTAATAAGACAGCAAAATAACATGTAGCTCAATTAGATAAAATAAACACAAAATAATTTACATGGGGTGAAGAATGGTAACTCAACTTATTGCACCCAAATCATTTCAAACAGTGATTACTTGGGAACCGTTGCCCGATGACTTTAGATTGAAGGACGACCCGGTGGAGAATACAGGACATCCGTTATTAGCTGGTGCTTTACGTGAAATTTTAGAAATAGCTGGGTATATTCTACCAACTATGCTTATAGCTTCAAACTTTGCTCTTTGTGCAACCTTAAATGGTCAATTTGTTGCTAAGGCGCCTGACTGGGTTTATGTAGACAAAGTAAATCAGGTTTTAAGCAGTCGTAAAAGTTACACACCTAATGAGCGAAGGTAACATTCCTGCGGTTGTAATGGAATTTTTATCTGATGCTACGACAAACGTTCAAGATGACGAATATTCAGCGAAACCTACGTATCCACCAGGTAAATGGTTTTTTTATGAGCAAATTTTACAAATTCCTGTTTACGTAGTTTTTGACCCAGAGGGAGGATTATTAGAATTCTATAAACTGGAAAACGGACGTTATCAGCTAGAAATGCCCAATGAAAACGGGCGCCATTGGATAGCCTCAATGAATTTATTTCTAGGAACTTGGCAAGGAAGCAAAGGAGGACGAACAGGTTATTGGCTGCGTTGGTGGGACGAAACCGGTAATTTGTTACCGTGGGGAGTCGAAAAAGTTGAACAAGAACGTCAACAAAAAGAACGACTAGCAGCCTATTTGCTATCTCAAGGCATTGACCCCAACAACTTGCCAGAGATTTAAGTAGGGTGCGTGACAGCTATTACAAACCACAACATTAACGAATAAATTAACTGCTGTCACGCACCATCTACAAAAAAATTCATAATTTTTTTCAACTCCTTACCAAGTCAATAAACCCTGACACAGCAACCAATACAAGCACCAACGCTAGCTTGAAAATTCTCTCATATTTAGCGGCGCCACAAAAACAGTATTAACTGTTACAGAATTATTCAGGTCTAAAAATACACAATCTATATTAATTAGTTTAATTTTCCATAAAATTCTTAACAAACTGTAACCCAATAATGTATATGTATCTATTTGGTCGATTTTATGGAAATCTAAAAATCCCTAATCATATTATCTAATCATGAAAAAAATGTAATAAATATCCTGAATAATTATTAACTTTTTAAAGACTTTATCAAGAAGTCTTGACTATTTCCAAAATAACCTGATAATAAAGTCTTAATAAAAACTTAATCTTGCCTGAATTTAGTTTGTGAAGCTAACAGGATGAAATTAGTTTTTGATTTTCGATGCATATAATTTTCACTTTGCGTGAAAATCATTATCGAATTTCAATTTTAACGCTTTTCAATGCTGGCATTGAGATACGAGTTATCGCAATCCTAGTATTTGAAAACTCGCTACATTTGGCTTTCTAGATCGATTCACATTCAACGGTTTTGTAATAGTTAATTATAGTAGTTGAGGAGAAAATGTTAAAACTCAAGCCAACCAAAAAAAGGACAAGAAAAAATCGGTTGCATGTAACTTCGCCTCTGAATTATTCTAAATATAATTCCATTACATGGCGCCTTGTAAGCACAATTAAACGCTTATCGCCAAGCTGGCAGGCTACTATTCCCCTTGCTGCGATGATAGTCTTGGCATGGGGTTATGCCGCAGTCGCACAAACTCCAGCAGGGCCAAGTACTGGCGATTTAAAGGTTGCACTAGATACATTGTGGGTTGCAATTGCAGCGTTTCTAGTCTTTTTTATGAATGCCGGATTTTGTATGTTAGAAACCGGGTTCTGTCGTCAGAAAAATGCTGTTAACGTCCTTGCAAAAAACTTAATTGTATTCGCGCTAGCGACAATTGCATTTTGGTCAATTGGTTTTGGGTTAATGTTTGGTGATGGCAACGACTTTATCGGGTTGAGTGGGTTCTTCTTACCTGCTGATAACAGTCCTGCTATAGGTGACGCTTACAAAGGAGCTTTTAGTTCTCTAAATTGGACTGGTGTACCTCTTGAAGCAAAATTCTTATTCCAATTAGTGTTTGCTGGAACTGCTGCCACCATCGTTTCTGGCGCCGTTGCGGAACGGATAAAATTTGTTGACTTCTTAATTTTTAGTCTTTTACTTGTTGGTATAGCATACCCCATTACCGGACACTGGATTTGGGGTGCTGGTTGGCTTGCTGACATGGGCTTTTTTGACTTTGCAGGTTCCACCGTTGTTCACTCGGTTGGTGGTTGGGCAGCGTTGATGGGTGCAGCTTTCTTGGGACCCCGTATTGGTAAATATCAAGGGAAGCAAGCGATAGCAATGCCCGGTCATAATATGAGTATTGCCACCCTTGGTTGTTTAATTTTGTGGTTAGGTTGGTTTGGTTTTAACCCAGGTTCGGTGATGGCAGCAGACCCTAAAGCAATTACCCACATTGCTTTAACAACTAACATGGCAGGTGCAGTTGGTGGTATTGCGGCAACCGCGACTGCATGGTTATACCTTAAAAAACCCGACTTATCGATGATTATCAACGGTGTTTTGGCTGGTTTAGTAGGAGTTACAGCCGCTTGTGCTTATGTTAATATCCCAAGCTCAATTATCATTGGTTTAGTTGCTGGTGTAATTGTAGTTTTCTCCGTCACCTTCTTCGACCGTTTGGGTATCGATGACCCCGTTGGCGCCACTTCCGTACACTTAGTTTGCGGTATTTGGGGAACCTTAGCAGTAGGATTATTCGCCGTTGGACCTGGTGGTTATCCTTGGATGGTTGACCTTGCTGGTAAACCAATTGGACCTCATGGTTTATTCATGGGTGGTGGACTATCAACACTTATTCCCCAAATTGTAGGAATTGTCTCTGTTGGTGGAATAACAGTACTTCTAAGTACAATCTTTTGGGTTGCACTCAAATCTACTTTAGGTATTCGTGTTACTCCTGCTGAAGAAATCGAAGGTTTAGATATCGGTGAACATGGTATGGAAGCTTACCACGGATTTGTGAAAGAAGCCGAATCTGGCGCCTTTGCCGAAACTCCACATTACGATAAAAGGTAGGGTGTGTGGCGCCTTTAAAAAACTCCAACGCAGCGAAAAACATTTGGCGCCACGCACCGGTCAAACCATAAATCATCATAAATTACAGGGGTACGATATTTGTCGTACCCCTTTAATATTGAAAAATTTACCTTTTATATTCCATAGCAGTCCTAAATCATTTGTAAAAAACCTCTCTAACCTCTAACTCTGTGTACTCTGTGTCTCTGTGGTAAATTTTAAACGTTGATTTTTTATGAATCATTTAGGATTGCTATATATTACTCACCTAAATTTTTAAGCGTTTAGATGTTTGAATGCTTAGATTTGATTTTCGTTGCGGCGCCAGAATTTGATTATTATTGATATACTTTTGTGTATTAAGGTGTTGATGGTGCATGAACCCTACTGGCTTGTAATCTGATTTTGTATTTATTGTGGGCTTCACGCACCCTACTTGAAAACCTTGATATTCATTTATTTTATGCGCGCTTAAATGACTTCACTCCCCCAGTTCGATGTCTTTCTTTGTCACAACAGCAAAGATAAACCAGAGGTAAAACGGATAGGAGAACAATTAATCAACCTGAAAATTAAACCTTGGCTGGATGAATGGGAGTTTCGTCCAGGTTTTCCTTGGCAAAGTACACTTGAAACACAGATAAAAAACATTAAAGCAGCAGCGGTGTTTGTTGGCAGTAGTGGTATAGGACCTTGGCAAGAAGTTGAAATAAATGCTTTTCTACGTGAGTTTGTAAACAGAAAATGTCCTGTAATTCCCGTTTTACTGCCCACCGCACCCGAAAAACCAGAACTTCCACTATTTCTAAGTGGTCACATGTGGGTTGACTTTCGACAACCACAACCAAAACCAATGACACAATTAATTTGGGGAATTACTGGGGAAAAGCCACAAATATTCACAAACCCCGAAAAATCAACTAAAACCTTTAGATTTGAAGTTGTTACTGTCAACCGTACTGGCGCCATTATTAAACGTGAAACACGAAGCGCAGAATATTTTACCGAAAACCTTGGCAATAACATCACCTTAGATATGGTATCAATTCCAGGTGGCACTTTTATGATGGGGGCGCCGGATGATGAAGAAAGTAGCACTGATTATCAACGTCCGCGACACGAAGTTACCGTTCAACCATTTTTCATGGGTAAATACCCTATCACTCAGCCACAATGGCGCACGGTTGCTGCACTACCAAAAATAAATCGTGACCTTAATCCTGAACCATCACGTTTTGATGGACATAATTTACCTGTAGAGAAGATTTCATGGTATGATGCAGTAGAGTTTTGTGAGCGACTTTCTAAATTCAGCGGACGTAATTACAGATTGCCAAGCGAAGCTGAATGGGAATATGCTTGCCGCGCTGGAACTACCACACCGTTCCATTTTGGTGAGACTATTACAACCAAAATAGCTAATTTTGACGGTAATTATCAGTATGCAGATGCTCGCAAAGGTGAATATAGACAAAAAACTACTTCTGTAGGAATTTTTCCTCCTAATGCCTTTGGTTTACACGATACTCACGGTAATGTTTGGGAATGGTGTGCTGATGACTGGCACGAAAATTATTCTGGGGCACCTGATGATCAAAGTGCCTGGATAACAAATAATAATGAAGTTGAAAAACTGCTGCGCGGTGGTGCGTGGTACTACAGTCCGCACTACTGCCGTTCTGCTTGTCGCAACTGTTACCCTCCCGACTTCGGTAACTACGACTTCGGTAACTACGACTTCGGTAACTACGACTTCGGTAACTACGACTTCGGTAACTACGACATCGGTTTTCGGGTGGTGTGTGGTGGTGCGGCGTGGACTTTTTAGCCCTTTGCGCTTTTACTCTTTTCTCTTTACCCTTCTTTGCGAGCGCAGCGAGCCGGATTTATTTTTACATTTTACCATATTCAAGATTAATTAATGCACTATTGTTTTTGCTATTCAATTAAAAATGCATCTAAACATTTAAATGTCTAAACATCTAGGCTTGATGTCTCAATTATTTAGGTATTGATAATGCCAATACCTAAAACCTATAATCAAGTTTTGACGGTGCCGTTTATATTGCTTATAATTAACAATTCTTTACGATAAGTTAAGATAGAATAATTATAGCTTGATTTCTGGTGTGCGTGATATTAATCTAGTCAGCGAGAGTTTTTACATAACTAATCTGATTTTAGATTAAAAACAATTATAATGTAGGGTTATCAGCAGGCGCCGAGTGTGATAGTCATAATTGAGAACTGGTGCGTGAAGGCTACAAGACTTATTAATACGTTGATTTTTTTCGTGGCCTTCACGCACCCTACGATTGAATGGCACTTACTTAAGCATCCGCTCCAAGGTAAAAGTATTGGTATGATAGGCTTGCACGCTCTGGTGATGGCGATTTACACGGTCGGCGCCTACATCAATACCAATACGTATCAACTACACATCAACATAAATTAATTTATAACTGGTGAACAACAATTTATCACTTTCTCAAATCTAACTATAATAAATACACAATCTTAATTAATACTTCAATACTATTTAATACTTCCTAATAAAACCGGAGGGCGCGCTCTGTAAATCGCGCATTTAGGGCGGGCGCCTACATCAATACCAATACAATATCAACTACGTATTAACGTCAATTAAATTAATTTCTAGGTAGTGAACAACAATTTATCACTTTCTTAAACCTAACTATCAATTACAAAATCTCAATTAATACTTTAATACTATTTAATACTTCCTAACAAAACCGGAGGGCGCGTTATTAAACCGCGCCGACCGTCGGCGCCTACAACACTATATTTCATCATACTACATGCGTGCTACAAATAAGTTCACTTTGTTTTATATAAGAATTTTTGCTCCGGAAATGGTGCGTGCAATATGAGAAAATAAGCATGTAAAAAATCTCCAAGTCAAGGTAAAAAAGTGAACTGAAAAGCAAGGTTAAATAGAGACCTGCTTAATTTCACTTCATTCTGTGACTTGGAGAAATAATCAAAAAACGATTATATCTAGTATGCCTAATTGTGTAGAAATTCTCAAGGAAAAATTTAGTCGTTCTCTGGGAATACCCTGGCAAGGAATCTTATCAGCATCAACAATTGAAGAAGTTCTGTTGTCATCAACTATCTCAGAAGCCGAATTGTCATCACAGACCAAAAAACGTCGTAACCGTTTTTTCAATCCGATTGTTACGCTTTGGGCTTTTTTATACCAAGTACTTGACGAAGATAAAAGTTGTAGCAATGCAGTTAGTAAAATAGTTGCATGGTTAGCAGCAAGTAATATGAAAACACCTTCATCAAATACAGGGGGTTATACGAAAGCAAAACAAAGATTATCAGAAAACTTCTTAAAAAATTTATTTCAAAAAACAGGAGATAATCTTGAATTAAAGGCACAATTACAAGATTTATGGTGTGGTCGTCATGTAAAAATGATGGACGGTTCAAGTGTTTTAATGCCAGATACACCAGCGAATCAATCATGTTATCCACAACACTCAAATCAATCACTCGGATGCGGTTTTCCAATTGCTAAACTAATGGTTATGTTTAGCTTGGTAACGGGAGCTGCGATGGGAGTTTTGATAGAAGCTTTCAATACAAGTGAAATAGTTATGGCTCGACAAATGTATTATTTATTATCACCACAAGATATTGCTCTTGCAGATAGAGCTTTTGGTACTTATGTCGATTTAGCGCTTGTTAAAGCAAGACTTGCAGATGCTGTGTTTCGTTGTCACCATAGTCGTAAAACTGACTTCAAACGCGGAAAACGTTTAAGCGAAAATGATTATTTAGTTACTTGGTACAAGCCGAAAACCCGTCCTCGACATATGAGTGTTGTTGAATTTAATTGCTTACCAGATAGTTTGATAGTTCGTCAAGTCCGCTTTCAGGTCTCTCAATCAGGTTTTCGTACTAAAGAAATTATAGTAGTAACTACTTTGTTAGATAACAAAATTTATACTCTTCAAAAAATTGCACATTTATATCGTTGGAGATGGCAAGTTGAAATTGATATTCGACATGTAAAAACTACTTTAAAAATGGAAATGCTTCGAGGTAAAACTCCCGATATGGTTCGTAAATAAATTGTTGTACACTTAATGGCTTACAATTTATTACGTGCGATAATGTGGGAGGCTGCCGATACTAATGATGTTTCAAAGCGCCTTATTTCTTTACAAACCTCTCGTCAATATTTGAAGAGCTTTATTACTGCACTTCTAAATGCTGGAAAGAGAAAGTCTCAATTTTTATATAAAACTATGCTTGATAAAATTGTACAAAAGCTACTTCCAGAACGTAGCGACCGTACTGAGCCAAGAGTTATAAAACGTAGAAAAAAATCATATCCTCTTATGACCAAACCAAGAAATGCGACCAAACCTCAAATTGCTGCATAAAGTACATTAATACAAACATCTTTTTACTTCTTTTTGTGATAATTGTATGACATTTTTATTTCCTAGGCAGACGTAATCAACTATAACAGGATTCAGAAATATAAATTGCTTAAAAGCTAATTTTTAAAGCTTTTACAGCAACAATTTTACATCCTGAGTGTTTGATTTTACCTACTTCTCTACAAACTTGTATTCTTAAATATAGTTTTACAGGCGCCGCCCTAAATGCGCGATTTAATAACGCGCCCTCCGGTTTTATTAGTAAGTATTAGATAGTATTTAAATATTAATTGAGATTTTTTAATTGATAGTTAGATTTAGGAAAGTGATAAATTGTTGTTCACCACTTATAAATGAATCGAATTCACGTTGATGTATAGTTGATACGTATTAGTATTGATCTAGGCGCCGCCCTAAATGCGCGATTTACAGAGCGCGCCCTCCGGTTTTGTTAGGAAGTATTAAATCGTATTGAAGTATTAATTGAGATTTTGTAATTGTTAGTTAGATTTAAAAAAGTGATAAATTGTTGTTCACCACCTATAAATTAATTTAATTCACGTTGATGTGTAGTTGATATGTATTGGTATTGATGTAGGCGCCGACCGTGTGAATCGCCACGCATCAGAGCGCGCAGCCTACCAAACCAATACGTTCACCTCGCGAGCGGACGCTTAAGTAAGTGCCATTCCACCCTACGATTGAATGTTGCTTACTTAAGCATTTGGAGGCGCCAACAAAAAATTGGGTAGCTGACATCTTGCACCACGAGCTTCCAATCGAATGAAAGAGCTTGTAATGCTTATTTTTGCTTCGGGTGGGCACTGCCCACCTTACCTTTGTTGAGAAGGTGCAAGATGTGAGGTAGGGTGCGTGAAAGCTATTACAGTCAAGCAGTGTAACAAAAAATTAAAATGCTTTTACGCACCATCCATTGTTAAGTAAGTGCCATTCCACCCTACGATTTTTATGTTATAGAATTTCCTATGTGACGCAGGATTTTTAGCACTTCATATAAATCTCCCTGATTGAGAATGCTGAATTTCCGAGATAATCCGTATACAGGGTTTTCTTGTTGTTGCAACTTGATAAAAATAAAGTCTTCCCCTCCAGTTAAAAGTCCATATGTTGGTTTTCCTGAATTTGAATTTGTCAGCATGTATGCTAGTGCTTGAGGTATTCCTAAGCTAAGAGAAAATGTTGTACGTTTTACTTCGATAACCCAAGTCCAAAATTGATTTTGTACAACTAGTGCGTCTATTCTCCCTTGTAATATTTCCTCTTCTGCTTCAACTTCGAGTGTTACTGATTTTTCAAAGCGTGTGTTAAAAGGAGCATCATAAAAACCTGCTATATCTAATAGGGGAGCGACCATCATCATTTTTACCCCACCTTCTAAAAGTGTTCCCTCGTCAAGTTGGTAAAAATAGCGAGAACTGACTCTATCTAAAAATCTTTTATCGCTTGAGCTTAGTTATGGCAAGTTTTCGTACCACTCTGGGAAAAACTCGCGTTTTTCGTTACGCTGTATGTTAAAGTTCTCTCTTAGGTATTTGAGTGTTGTTTTTTCGGAAATTGCAATTGTTTTAACCATAATATTCTTAATTGCACTTTTAATGTAGTAATTAAATACTATTTTAAGTCTTTATATTGGCGCCTGATATTTGATATTTTATGTAAAGATGTTCTTTAGTAGCTTGTCCAGTTGTACTTTAACAGTGCAGTAATAGACAGACTGTAAAGGTTGTGCCTTGTCCTTCACCTTGACTTTCGACTCTAATTGTGCCACCATGAAGTTCAACAATTTGACGAGCAATCGCTAGTCCTAATCCTAAGCCGCCAAATTTACGAGTAATAGAACTATCGAATTGCCGAAAATGTTCAAACACATAAGGCTGAAACTCAGGATTAATACCAATACCTGTATCTATCACCTGAATTTTAGCTAACTTATCCACTTGTTCGAGCCGAATTTCTATTTGTCCCCCATCACTTGTAAACTTGACAGCGTTTGAGAGCAAATTTCCAATGACTTGTTGTAACCGAGTGGCATCACCAAGGACTTGTCCGACGTTGGGTGATAACCTGGTAATTAATTGAATGCTTTTCGCTTCGGCAGCAAGACGAACGGTTTCAATAGCAGCACCGATAATTAAAGCGATACTTACAGGAGTTGCATTTAAAGTCAGCTTACCCTGAATAATCCGAGAAATATCGAGTAGGTCTTCTACAAGTTTAGCTTGCAGTTTGGCGTTGCGCTCAATCGTGGCGAGTGCCTCAACCGTTTTGGTTTCGTTTAATTTGCTACTTTGGAGTAATTTGATCCATCCTAAAATCGGATTCAGCGGTGTTCTCAACTCATGGGACAGCGTTGCTAAAAATTGGTCTTTAAGGCGGTTTGCCTTTTCTGCCTCAGCACGGGCGGCGATTTCAAGTTCAAGGCTGCGGTTTCGTTCATTTTCTAGCCGGACGCGATCACTTACATCCAATGCCAAGGACAGCACCGAAACTAACTTTCCATCTTCAATTAACGCCGAATTATACCATTCACAGTAAATTATCGAGCCATTTTTAGTATAATTTCGATTTAGGGAAAATGTTTGTGGATAACTAACCATCCTGGCAATCGTGGCATTTACCGCGTCTACATCATCTTCATGGACAAATTGCCAGTCTTGAAGTCTTCGACCGATGGCTTCTTTTGCAAACCAACCGAAGATTTTTTCTGCTGATGATGACCACCGCATTACTTGAAACTCAGAATTCCACTCAATTACCCCTAACGGTGAATTTTCTACATGGAAATTCAACTTTTGCAAGACTTTTTCAAGCTCTACTTCCGTTTCTCGCTGTTTTTGTCGAATCTTGGCTTCTCGCATTTCCCGCTCAATGGCAGGAACCAAGCGTGCCATTCGTTCTTTAAGGATGAAATCGTGTGCCCCGGCTTTCAAAACAGGCACAACTGTTTCTTCGTTAATCGTACCTGAGATAATAATGAAGGGAATGTCTAACCCAGTATTTTTAAGCAGAGACAAGGCTTTAGGAGCGTCAAATCCAGGAATTGTGTAATCGCAGAGAATGATATCCCAAGAAGACTGTTTGAGGGCAGCACTCATATCAGGCGCCGTTACGACCCGTGTATAAGTTAAATCATAGTCATTCTGCTCTAAAGTATGCAGCAGCACCAGCATATCATCTTCAGAATCTTCGACAATCAGAACTTGTAACGGTTTACCCATGCCCTTTTGAACCTTCCAAGGTAAAATAAAAAATTGCTCCTGAACCAACTTTGCTTTCTGCCCAGATGCGTCCCCCATGACGGTGAATAATACGTTGAACGGTGGCTAACCCAATGCCGTTACCTTCAAATTCTATCGCTGAGTGCAGCCTTTGAAACGGTTGAAACAGTTTATCTGCATCATTCATATCGAAGCCAGCTCCATTATCACGAATGAAGAATACTCCCGGATGGCTCGTTCCAAACTCAATTTCAGCAAGACTTACTTTGCTGGTATATTTCCAAGCATTACCTAGCAAGTTTTCGAGTGCTGCCTTGAGCAATTGAGCATCAGCAATTGTGCTTAAATTTGGAGTAATTTTTAATTCAACTTGTCGTAGTTGATCGTTTTGGAGGTTAGCAAAGTTTGTAGAATATATCGCCATTACCATTTCACTCAAGTTAATTTGGCTGCGACGTAGTTCGGCTCTACTAATTTGCGACAAACGTAATAAATCGTCAATTAGCTGACGCATTTGTTGTGATGAAGCTTGAATACGAGTCAAATAATCTTGACTTTTCGGATTTAAGCGGTCAGATGCCGATTCCATAAGGAATTGTGTAAAATAGTCAATCCGTCGTAGCGGCGCCCGCAAGTCGTGGGATACTGAGCTAGAAAAGCTTTCTAACTCGTTATTAATCACCTTGAGTTGCGTGGTTGTTTGCTCTAAACGCATATTTTTCTCTTTTAGTTCTAAAGTGCGTTCGGCGACCGTAGCTTCTAAAGTTTGGGTGTATTGCTCTAATTGGGTATTCGCGGTTGCTAACTCCGCGTTTGTTTGGGCAAGATTTTGATACAGAAGTGCGTTTTCTAATGAAACCGCAATTTGAGCAGACAGCAGCCTTAATATTTCCAATCGTTCTACTGTAAATGCTCCTGTAGTTAGATGATTTTCTAAATAAAGTAGATTCTTAAGTTGTCCTTGATAAATAATCGGCGTACACAATACAGATTTGGGTTGATATGCTGCAATATATGGGTCACTTGTAAAAATACCTTCATGAGTTGCATTATTTAATACAACTGTTTCTCCTGTGCGAACGACGTAATTTAGAATTGCGATGGGAAGTTGGCTTTGTTTGGTTGAGTTGAAAACAATTTGATTTTGCTCAACTGCACCAGCAGCAACAATTACAAACTCAGCCGATGTTTCTGCAATTAAAAATCCCCGTTGAGCAGCGGCATTTTCAATAACAATTGCAATTAATCGATTCAGTAAATTTTCTAGTATCAATTCGCTAGCAATCGCTTGGGAAGCTTTGACAACGGTTGATAAATCTAACCAAGCAGTTTTCCCAGATACTGAAGTGATGCTAGCAACTCGTCCCTGAATTTGCTGCGCTAACAAATCCGGGTAACGAGTCAGTAAATCTTGTGTTTTTGCCGTTGCCCCCCAACTTGCGTACCCTAAATACGCATCATTCAAATACGCTGTAGCAATTTTTGGTTTATTAATTTCTAAATAAAGCTTGGCTGCTAATTCGTTTGCAAGGGCTTCATCTTGCGTATATTCATGATTCCTGGCAGATTGAATACTACAATCGTAAGCATTCATTGCACCGAGGGTATTACCTGTTACCCTGTTGATTTCAGCTTCCACCAACTCGTATTTATGCTGAAAATTCATCGGTGCGTGGAGCGCTTTTAATTGGAGAATTTTTTGATTTGCTTGTACCTGTTGTAATGTGCGACTTTGCTCGTTTTTATCCAGACCACTGTATCGAGCCAGTAGCGTTAGTGAGTGGTAGAAGATATACTCATAACGCATCATCATCCCCAAAACGCTATCCAATTGAGCAGCGGTAGATTCAGCATAGGCAATTGAAGCTTCGTAATCTCCAAACCAATACGCTAATATCAATTTGAATAAATAGAAACAGCACAGCAGCATATTCCAATTGGCAGCTTCTACGATGGGTAGCATCGTACCTTCATTAAAGCTATCCCCCGTTAGAATGAGTGGATTATCTGCCTCACCCATTAAATTCAATACGACTTGCCGCGCGATCCGAATGTAGTAAATTCCTAACTGTTGCCCGAAGCGCTCGACGAGTTCAATATAGGGCAGTACCTTTTGATTAACGGTTTCGAGATTTTCGCCACAAAAGAAGTTATACATGGCATATTCCCCAGCACCGTATCCCAAAAACTCAATGTTGCCGACTTCTACTGAACGCTCAATCGAAGATTTAATAAATTCCAGTGACGAACGTAGCGAATTCTTGATGTAGTGAACGTGAGTACCATAGACTTTTAGCACATGCGGATAAAGCGTTTTATCGTTGAATTGTTCCAACACCAAAAGCGACAATTGCCCAAATTCGTATCCAATATCCGCATTCCCAAACACTTCAGAGCTAAGAAACCCATAAATACAGTAACTAAACGACGAAGGCGCCCAATTTCCATACTCAACCGAAAGCCTTACCATTGTTAACATCATCGGCATAAATAATTGCGGTTGAACGATGTAAACTGGCCCTGGCATCGTATTTAAAATTTCCATTGCTGCCCGTTTGTTGGGATCACTCATCACGGGCAAATTGGCTAACGTCGCTATTTCTTTGGGTGCAAATACCAACTCGGCCCGAAGTTGGGCACAATAACGCTCAATGTCAACAGTATCAGTAGGAATCGGCGCCTCTAGCAATTCTAACACCCTTAATGCTGTCTCAATCGATGCAGGTAAATCGCCTTGAGCTATTTCTAGCTGAATTTGTTGTTTATAAATTCGGATACGTTCGAGCAGTATACGTGTATGATGTAATGCCACATCTATTAATGATTGAGCGCGCGCATAATTGCCATTAATACACTCAATATCAATCGCTGCCTCATATAAATCCAGGGTCAAACTATAATCATTCTGCCAGCAGTCAGGAGCTAAAAGCTCTAATCCCAAATTCAAATAACGGGCAGCAGGTTCGTAAGCAATTGCTGCCTTGGCTTTTTTACCTGCAATTAAATTGAATTGAGCTAACTGATTTTTTTCAGCTTGCTCGACAATCAAATTAATCCCTAAATTAAATTGATTTACTAATTCAAAAATATTTTCTGTTTGTTGTTCTAAAGATTGACTTTGCCGTATTCGCCGACCAATTTTGAGATGTGTGGCTTTGCGTTCGTTTGACTCGATTAGTGTATAAGCAGCTTGCTGAACTCGGTCGTGAAGAAACCGATAGCGAATTGCCCGGTTGCCCAAAGCATGAGCAACTGTTTCTTCACCCGCAACTAAGGGAATTTTATAAGCTTGACTTAATGGTAAAATCAATCCAACTTCCATTGCTAACCAAACTTCCTCAGCTGTTTTGAGTAGCGATGATGCCGAAATCACCGCGAGCGTTTCTAAATCGAAACGGTTGCCAATACAAGCTGCTAATTTCAACAATGTTTGTGTTGATGTTGGCAGTTTTTGAATCTTGTTAATCATTAACTCGACGACATTATCAGTCACACCAACGGTTTCAATTTGCCCTAAATCCCATTGCCAACGAGCAGTGCTAAAATCAAACGCAATCAAATTTGCTTGTGCGAGCGATTTCAACAGTTGAGTTACAAAAAAGGGATTACCGTCGGTTTTTTCATAAATTAATCGAGCTAATGGTATTGAATCTACTTCTCCTAATGTCTCTCCAATTAATTGCTGGACATTTTCTAAGTTTAATGGGGACAGCACAATATTATGAATCGTTGCTTCCGAAGGTAATTGCTCTAGCATCTGCATCAAAGGATGGGCAGCACTAACCTCATTATCTCGATAGGCGCCTAATATCAGTAAATAGCCGCTACTTGCATCGGTCATCAACGCGCGGATGAACTTCAAAGATGCCAAATCTGCCCACTGTAAATCATCTAGAAACAGCACTAAAGGATGAGATGCTTGAGCAAAAACGCGAATAAACGCGCTCATGACGCGATTGAATCGAATTTGTGCTTCTGTACCTCCCAATGTTGGTACAATTGGTTGCGCTCCAATAATTAGTTCGACTTCCGGAATTACATCGACAATGACTTGACCATTTCTTCCCAAAGCTTCCTGTAATTTCGTTTTCCAAGCTGCTAAACGGTCGTCACTTTCGGCTAATACTTGCTGAATTAAGGCTCTCAGTGCTTGAATCAGCGAAGCATAGGGAATATCTCGCTGAAATTGGTCAAATTTACCAGTTAGGAAGTAGCCGCGTCGTTGCACAATTGGTTTGTGAATTTCGTTTACCAGCGACGATTTACCAATGCCCGAATAACCGCTGACCAAAACCAATTCAATATTTGATTGAGATTCAGCTACAGCGATGCGCTCGAATGCCTGTATTAGTGTTGCAACTTCAGCTTCCCGACCGTACAACTTTTGGGGAATTAGTAGTAACCCAGGTGTATCATGTTGCCCCAAAGTAAACTCGCTTGCTGTTCCAGTATTAGTTAACTGAGTCTGGCATATCTCCAAATCAGCTTTAAGTCCAAATGCACTTTGATACCTATCTTCGGCATTTTTTGCAAGTAACTTGAGAAGGATATTTGAGATAACAACCGGAATCTCCGGACGGTTTTGATGTGGTGGAAGTGGTGGTTTGGCGATGTGAGCGTGAATTAGTTCTAAAGGGTCGTCGGATTGAAATGGCAAAATACCAGTCAATAATTCATAAAATGTCACCCCTAACGCATATAAATCGCTACGATAATCCACGGTGCGATTCATACGACCTGTTTGCTCTGGAGAAAGGTACGAGAGACTTCCTTCAATTTCTCCGGGAGAACACAGCGAAGGATTTTCTTTGGAAAGACGCGAGGAAATACTAAAGTCAATAATTTTAATTTCTCGATTTGGGCAAATCAGAATATTCTTTGGCTTAATATCTTTATGAATAATATTATGTTGATGAATCTCCCCTAAGATAGATGCAGACTGAATTGCAATTGTCAAAAATTCGCTCAATGCCAGAGGTTCAGGGGTCGCGAATGCTTTCAGCGATGTACCGTCCACATCTTCGAGAATCAGCATAAATCGGTTCTGATAACGCTCGATCGCATAAGCTTTAATCACACCAGCAACCGATAAATCGCTCAAAATTCGGTATTCTTGCTTGAATCGAGAAGTTTCTTCTACGGTTGGAAAATTAGTTTTGAGGGTTTTAATAACAACAGGTAGTCTATCGCTGACTCGAATCGCGCGGTAAACGAGTGTTTTCTCTCCATTGTAAACAGTTTCGTGGTATGTGTAACCAGGCAGGGTGAGCATTATCTGGATTTAATTAAAATAGGACTTACGCTTGGTGGCACATAAAAATCTTACGGTGCGTGACGCTACAAGTTTTAAAACTGTACCTTCTCTCTGCGTTCTCTGTGTCTCTGTGGTGAAATATATATATTTTTTTACCACAGAGGCGCAGAGTCCACAGAAACACAAATAAATTTCTCCCTCAATATTTTATCTACTCCTAAGCGGGCTAGGTTTCAGGAGATTGTTTTTTGGACTGTATTAGTAATTGTATTCCTAGTGCTAATAGTCCTATTGCGACTATTCCAAACACCCATATTCCTAGTGATACTACTCCTACTACTAGGGAACGTACTACAGAGGAGATATTTGCCACTATTTGGTTTGTTGTGTGGATGGGTTTGTTGGCAAAGGTTGTTGCTATGGCACTTGTTAAGTTATATGAACCGTATGCCATTGCTCCGGCTAATACGGCGCCTATTAAACACTTTACTGGTGTTAGAGTTTCCTTAACTGGTGTTTCTGCTGGTTTTTCTATCTTTTCTTCGCTCATATGTTGCCTTGTTATGGGGATATTAAGCTTTTCGGGGTTTTGGTTGGTACGTAACGCGCTCTTTGTTTACTCGCTTCGTTGGAAGATTGTAATGGCGCCACGCACCCGACGTTGTAATTTAATGGTATTTATATTGATGACTTTAGATGAATTCCTTGAGATATAGTTTGTGTTGTAAACAATTCTAAATCTTCGTCGGGTATTAACGAGCGAACATGCTGTTTTACGTTTTCTGCGTGTTCAAAGGATTCGCATATTCCAAAAACGCTAGGCCCTGAACCGGACATCATTGTTCCTAATGCTCCTGCAGATGCAAATGCTTCGCGTAGTTCTAAGACTTTGGGAAATTCAGGTAAGACTACTTTTTCTAGGTCGTTGTGTAATTGTTGGGATATTTCAATAGCGTTTCTGTGAGATATCGCTTTTATCATCGGCGCCGAGTGTACTGAGGAAGCGCGCGCTGTTAAGCTATGTTTATCTTGAGGATATTTATCACCGTATGTGGCACGATATGTTTTATATGCCCAAGGTGTCGATACACTGAGACTACGATGTTTACCCAATACTATATATATATTGTCTAAACCTAAAATTTCTGCAAGCTGTTCTCCTCGTCCTGTTGCTATCGCTGTTCCACCTGCTACACAAAAGGGAATATCTGACCCTAATGTGGCGCCTAATTCTTCTATCTCTATTTTAGTTAGTCCTAACTTCCATAGTAAATCTATGCCTACCAATACTGCTGCTGCGTTTGTGGAACCTCCTGCTAAACCTGCTGCTATTGGTATACGCTTGTGAATTTTTATATCAACTCCCCCAAGTTTCGCAAACTGTTCGGGAAATTCTTTTACCATTAACTCTGCTGCACGGTAAGCAAGATTTGTGTTATCTGCTGGCACTTCTAAGTTATCGCACTGTACACGAATATTTTGACTGCCGTTGCCAACAATATCTATTTGGTCAGAAACGTCAATACTTTGCATCACCATCGCTAACTCATGGTATCCATCATCACGGGCGCCGATGATTTCCAAATATAAGTTTATCTTGGCAGGAGCTATTAAACTTAAACCTTGCATATAATTCAGCAATTCATCAGTTTTAATATACCTTTGCAACGGATACAACGGATATAACGGATAGTTTATTTTATATAACTAATCTCTAATCGTAACAAATTATTTATCCGTTACATCCGTTCCAACATCCGTTGCCGAGCTTCCAACAGCCATTATGTTCCCGCACGAGAGCGAAGATGATCGGGTAGATGGTAGCGGTCGCCTAATATTTCTAACAAGGGACCATTTACGTCAAATTTAACCATACTTACCGATGCCACCAAAATATTCACCCGATAGCGATAGCGTCCCAAATCAATTCCCAGTAAACTACAAAGCATAATCCGAATTGTGGCTTTATGGGAGACTACTAAAACATTACCTTGGGGATGTTTTTCTTGAATTTCAGCAATGACAGGCATAGAACGGTTAGCAATATCTACCGCAGTCTCTCCACCTATGGGCGCATTCCAAGCGGGTTCCGTCAACCATTTTACATAATTTTCTGAGTAATTTTCTTGGACAAAGGATTTACTCTTAGTTTCCCAAGAGCCGTAACTTCCTTCTCTAAGCCCGTCACGCAACTGCATATCCATGCCGATAGCATCACACAATGGCTTGGCAGTTGCAACTGTACGCTTCATCGGGCTAACATAAACAGCTTCCCACTTCAATTTTTGATAAACTTCGGCAAAACTCTCTGCCATCTGTATCCCTTCAGATGTCAACTCCCCATTAGTTTCACCACAGAAATTACCACTTTGACTAAAAGTGGTTTCTCCATGTCGCAGTAGATATAAATTGAGTTTCATAGCTTGGCAATTGGGGTAAAATAATTTGTACCTAAATAAAATACCATCAATCTTGCAATCGAGTATGTAACACGTAAACAAGATGAAATATGGTAGCCCAAGTGTATCTTTAGCCAATGAATAACGCGGACATAAAATGCAATTTCTTGTAACATCTACGGATGACAGCGCGCAATTTATACAAGCTTTTATTGATTAACTAAAATATTACTAAAATTAAGTTTAATCTTTTTTATGTGTATTTAATTTACTCAAAAAGATGATTGTTTATCTATGTCTTATGGAAGATTTTTCCAAAATTGTCTATCGGTTTCTTGCTTACAACGAAAAAACTCGTAGGGTGTGTGGCGCCAATTACAAATTTCAATCACCATGAAAAAACTCCTAGCGCCACGCTAAGGCATTTATTTGTAAGCTAAATACTGCTCAATTGCTGTACGTATTAAATCTGAAGCCATGTAATAATTTTTTACATCTTATAGAAAGGTACTAAGCTAATATAGTAACTATACTTAAGTAAATAAAGTTTAATTAATTACTATAAATCTTCAGTATACACGGGTATAAGAGGAAATTTCAAAATCTCTCTGTGCCCGTCGAGTCTCTGTGGTAAAATTCTGACTCATCAAATTGCAGAGGATTTAATCGGTGGATATAAAACTGACTATCTGGGTATTTCGAGTATATACTGAGATGCTTCGTGCCTCAGCATGGCATAAAACCATACTTTTCAAACATCCTCTTAATTCAGCAGCCTGATTTCTGTTTTGTTATATTTTAAAAGCGTACTGTCGAGGTAAGTCAATGGTTAACTTCACTGTCGTCTCAGAACACTTAAAAAATTTCTCTTTAGAAGACTGGATGCAAAATCCTATCAATGATACAGAATGGGTCAACGGGGAATTAATAGAGAAAAATGGCATGACGCTTAAACATAGTCAAGTTCAATCTAACCTAGCTCGTTACTGGGGTAACTATAAAGATTCTAGTGGACTTGGAGGAAATGTTTATACCGATGTTCCTTGTCTTACTAATATACAAGGTCGGCGCCCTGATGTTGCTTACCTAACTCCTGCTTTAGTTTCTCAATACGGTAATCAAAAAGTTCTTCCTCAAAGTTTTCCTCTCAGCGCTGAAATTGTCTCTCCAACAGATTATGCTGAAGAAGTTATAGCAAAAAGTATTGAGTATTTACAGTCTGGTAGTGAGGAGGTTTGGCTAGTCTATCCTGAAAACCGTTGGATTATTATTGTTACTCAAAACTCTCGGTTAATTTTCTCGAATGGTGAAACGATTAGTACACAAAAGGTTTTACTTGGTTTTTCCATACCTGTAGATGATTTACTTAATTAAAAATGCCATATATAGATTTATGTGTATATGGACTACTAAAAATTGTCGCATAAATGTCTATCGGTTTCTTGCAAATCTCCATTTGTGCGTAAATAATCGCGCACCCAATTGCAACCGTAGGAGATAATGCGGTCGAGGGACTTTACTTGTTGGACATTCCACAAAATTACCTTGCTATTTTCCCCGGCAGAGGCGAGTATTTTACTATCGGGACTAAAAACTATTTCCCAAAAGCTTCCAGTATCGCCTTTTAGGGTATTTAGCAACAGAGGTTTTTTGCCTGTTTCTTGTTTCCAGAGTTTAATTACCCCATCGCTACTACTTGAAGCAAGCAGTTGCCCGTCTGGACTGAAAGCTGTTGATAAAACTGCATCGTTATGACCTGTCAGCGTTGTTAATAAGCTTCCATCAAGGCGCCAAAGTTTCACGGTTTTGTCATCGCTGGCGGTTGCTAGTATTTTATTGTCTGGACTAAAAGCTACTGACCTAACTATTGATTTATGTCCTTTTAACGTTGTGATTAATTCACCGCTCTTTTTCCATAGTTTGACTGTAGTGTCTCCACTCGAGGAAGCAATAATTTGACCGTCGGGGCTGAAATTGACAACCCAGACTCCCCCTTGATGTCCCCGCAACTTTGAGAGCAGAACAGGGTTTTTTTTCTCCACGTTCCACAATCCTATGGTACCATCAGCACTCCCAGAAACTAACAGCTTGTTATCTGGACTAAAACTGACTTTTCTTGCTGCACCTTGATGTCCTTTAAGGGTTGCTAATAATTGTCCCTGTAATGTCCAAAGTTTGATGGTTGCATCTCCACTTGCTGTAGCTAAACGCTGACCATTGGCGCTGATGGCAACTCCCATGACAACCCCATCATGCTTGAGAGTACGTAGGGATAACACTTTCCCCTCATCGTCTGTTTCCCATAGCTTAACTGTTCTATCTGTACTGCCGGAAGCGATAATTTTTCCCTTATTAACGTGGGTTGGGGGACTAAACGCCAGTCCAAAAACGAGAGATTTATGTCCATTGAGGGATTTGAGTAACTCATTATTTGGGCGCCAAAGTTTTACCTGTCCATCCCAACCTAGAGAAGCGAGAGTTTTACTATCAGGGCTAAATTTTACACTCATAAGTATCCCCCTGTGTCCAGCAAAAGTACGTAGCAGTTTTACCTTGTCCCAAGTCGTACCATTTCGCTGCCAAAGCTTGAGTGTTTTATCCTCGGATACCGATGCGAATTGCTTACCATCGGAACTAAAAGCGACAGACAAGACCATCCCATTATGTTCCCTGAGAGTTGTTAGCAGCACTGGAACATTTTCAGAGAATTTCCAAAGCTTAATTGTGCCATCCAAACAAGCAGTGGCAATGGTATCTCCTTGAGGGTTAATGGCAACATCAATCACTGTTATTTCGTTAGCTTTAACACTAGAGCGCTGTTGACCATCAACTCGCCAAATATTCAACATTCCTTTGGTACTACCAACAATTATGTTTTTACTATTTGGGGTAAACGTAACTCCCGAACTTATACCTGTATCAGCATTTAATGTTTTGAGTAAGGCGCCGTTTAAGCTCCATATTCTTAGCGTTTTATCTTCACTAGTAGAAGCGATAAATTTACTATTAGGGCTGATGGCAACACTTCCTAGGTTAGCTTGATGACCTTTTAAAGTGTGAAGTAAGCCGCCGTTTTTCTTCCAGATTCTTATGGTGCGGTCGCCAGCACTAGACACAATAGTTTGGATGTCCTCGCTGATGGTAATAGTTGACACTGAAGCCTGATGTCCTTTCAGGATTTTCAGTAGCCTACCATCTTTTGCCCACAAGTTAATGGTATTTTCCTTGCCTGCTGCCGCAATTGTCTCGCCATCAGAGCTAATGGAAAGCCGACTCATTGCTGCAACAGGTTTTGAGAAGCGATTATATTCATCGGCGCCTAAAATTGCTTGCTGGAGCGCAAACTCTACTTTGCTTTTAGTATTCTGGTCTACTTGATTTAATGAGACTAGCTTTTTTCTGGCTCGCAGTGCTTCTATTAAAGCATCTAAACGGCTATTAGAGGCAAATAAGCCTTCTGAAGAAGAAGTCAACGCTCGAATTTCGTTGATTCTAGCTTGCTGTTCGTTCGCACTGGCTTTCTGATACTGCGAGTAAGTGCTAATTCCTAATGTACCAGCTAATACAAATGCTAAACTCAGAGCAGTAATAAAATTCTTTTGTCGTATAGAGTGTTTTTTCTGTTCTGCTAGTCGTGCTTCAACTTCCATTAGTCTTGCAGCTTCTAAAGCTTGTTGAGCTTCTTGCCTATCTAATTCTTCACTCTTGGCTAAAAATTGATAATCTAAATTGCTTAAACTTTTTTCCCGTGCCCAATTTTGAGCATCAATTAGAGCTTGTCCCCGTAATAAACGCGAATCATCTTGTTGTTTATTTGCTACCCAAGCATCAAAGCTTTGGGAATAAGGACGCAGTAATCCAAGTTGCTTCTCCACCCATGTAATATTAAATATTTCTTGATAAATTCGGTTTCTGATTTTTAGTAACCCCTGTTGTTTTTCGACTATACCAGAGAGAACTAATTGGGTTTGTTCAGGGCTATCATTAACAAATACGGGTAGACATCCTGACACTTCAAGGTTCAATAAAATTTGCTGATAAATTCCTAGCAATCTGCCTGCTTTGTCTTCATTATGCAAGATGCGATCTCGTATTGTTTTTAAATGTTCCGGTTTATCCACAGATTCCCAATTATCAATTACGTGCTTTTTTACTAATAACTCTACTTGCGACCTTTCCTGTAAGTTACTATTGACTACCAACTTGCACAACTTCTGCGTTAGAAATGGTTGTCCACCTGTCCAAGCTAATATTTCCGCCATTACTGCTTGTGGATTATTTATTTTACCTTCTAATTCTTTAATTAATGGTTGTGCTGACTCTAACTTTATTCCTGTCAGTTCTATTGCCCTGCCAATATTAAAAGGAGTGCGTTGTTTATCAACTATTAAATCACTCGGTGTCGCTACACCAAAAATACTAAATGTGAGGCGATTGTATGCTGGATTTATAGCTCTATTATTATAGCAGAAACGAATTAATGCAAATAAATCATCTACAGAAAAATCTAAACTTAAAATACTATCAATTTCATCGATAAATATCACTAACTGTTCTTGCGGTAATTTTACTAACAGCACATCTTCAATAAAATAAGTTAACCGTTGTAAAAACGAGAGATGTTCCTCCGAATTCCACCAAGTTTTTAAATTTAATTTTCCAGATAAATTAAACCCGCGCCATAATTGTGTAATGATGCCTTTATACCATTGTAAAGGAGTAATGTTTTCGCTACCTATACTGCTCATATCTAGAGTACTGCAGCAATATCCTTCTTGTTGCAACCTATTTCTAGCATGGACTAATAGAGACGATTTTCCCATTTGACGCGCGTTGAGAACATAACAAAATTCTCCAGCTTTTAAAGCAGTATAAAGTTCTTCATCTGCTTGTCGCTTGACGTAGGTGGGTGCATCTTTGCTGAGACTACCTCCGACTTGGTATTTGTCACTGGTCATGGTAAAAAAACACGGAATACTTAATGATTTAATGTGGAACTAACATAAGTACAATTTCTGTCATTTCTTTTTGATTTATACAACGCTTCATCAGCAGCATCAACTAAAATGCTTGTGGATGCTTGAGCGTTAGGAATTGTACAAGCTACACCTAAACTAACAGTCACAACACTAGCCGGAAAACCATGATAGTCAAAATCATGTAATATTCCTAACTTTATCACTTCATTGCGAATATTTTCAGCTAATTTTAAACTAACTAAGCTATTCATTTGAGGTAACAGTATGGCAAATTGGTGATAATCGTAACGAGCTACTAATCTTGAACTAGAATAAGAAACAGAGGAAGACTCTACCTTTGTTTCTAACACTCTAGCAATTTCTTGTAAACAACTATTTGCTGCCTGTTTACCTTTTGTATCACTATATAGTTTCAAATAGTCTATTTCACATAAAATTAGTGATAGAGGCGCCATTTGCGAAGCTAACTCTTGCCAAAGTTTTTCTAGACGTATGTCAAAATACCGTCTGTTAGCTACTTGAGTTACTTCGTCTGTAATTGCTAATTGTTTCAACTCTATATTTTCTTTATTTAGCTGTACTAGCTTTTCTTGCAAACTCAATTCCTCCAAATTTTGTGATGCAAAATACAGACGATACAACTCACAGGAAACTTTGCATAAACTACCAGTTATTTTTACCAATCCCATGCTTTCTAACTTGTAAGCAAGAATATGGTTAATTTCCACACCATCTAAATTATTGATTACCTGTTTTAGTGCCATCCCCAAAGCCGGATTATTTTGTAATGTCACCAACAAAGTTCGTAAATGAGCGCTATAAATACCTGTAATTCTCGGAGATGATTCTAATAACTCTTCTACAGTTATTTTGGGATTATTAGCTAATTCATATAAAGCTAGCCGCACTAAATAAGGATGACCTCCCAACATTTGTTGTATACATAGTATTTGCGCTATATCTAGCTGAAAATTAAGTTTATGAACCCTTGCTAAACGATGAATTTGCTCAGTTGTAAACTCTGGTAACTCAACATTTAAACCAATATTAAAAGGAGATTGATTAATATTTAAATCAATATAAACTTCTGTTGAATGACATATCACTAGCCTTAGTTGGCGCCAAATCTCTTCATGTTTGCCTAATTCATGCCAAGAACGTAACAATCCCAGAAAATCTTGGGCAATTTTAGGATATTCAAATAACAGATTTACTTCATTTAAAGCTAACACTAAAGGACTTTCAATGTATGACAACAAATAATCTTGAAAATAAATGCTACAATTTACCTTAGAACCAAGTTGTTCATCCCAGTATTCTTCTAAATTTTCTTTTAATTTTAATTGATGAGCAATATTAGCACAAAACCAGCGCAAAAATTTATCTAAAGACTTAAAAGTCTCTCTGTCGGCTAGTTGAAAATCTAAATATATGGTACGATATTTCTGGTGTTTAGCAAAATCAATTATTCGCAGTAATAGTGATGATTTACCCATTTTTCTGGGTGCTTTAATTCTGATAATACATCCTGGCTTAGTTATTTCTTCGTAAACCAGTTTTTCAACAGGGGGACGTTCTACGTAGAATACTGAGCCTAAAGGTACTGGTTCATTAGGTAATTCTAATATAGATAAATGCATTCTTGTTTTAATTTCGTACATAAGTGTCTATAATTTGTTCAAGTAGTGTAGCATCCCTTAGATATGTAGAGCAAGATTTGGCATCTACCTTAAGATACAAATTTATGTAAACTTTCATATGGAAGCGATACAATCTTCACCTGTGCATTCGGTTCGGTCAGGCAACGAGACATCTAAAAATTCAAACATCTAAACATTTAAATGTTTTTGCCAAAATTTAATAGACGCACCACCGAGAATGGTTCCAAAAAACCCTTAACAACATTCCTACCTCCTCGAAACTGTGATATAATTTTTAACCCGCCAGCACCTTGAGTTTGATTAAATAACTGTGCTGCAATCATTGCTGCTGCACATTGACCTAGACCGCTATTAATGTCTTCTTTTTTTGCCTCGAAAATAAACATTACAGGCGCCGAAATAAATAATTGTTCTTTTGATATGCTAAAAATATAATCACAAACCAGTACACTAGATGACCCTGACTCGGAAGATGTAGACCCAACAGAAAAAGTAAAAACATTAATTGAAACTGTCAAAAATAACTTTAATCGGTTATCCAATTTGCGAAAACTAGAGATTTTGACTGACTGGATTGAAAATCCTCAAGAAGACTGTTGTTATGAAGAATTAGATTCTATTGCTGAGACACTTGGTTTTAGTTACGAAGAGATTGATGAAGAAAATACTTTAGTACTACCGTCACCAGAAGTACTTGCAAAAATAATTAACTCTATGAAAAGCGCAGAGTTTTATCATTCTGTTATTGCTCTAGCTGGTATGTCATTACCGAAAGAAAAATTTTCTCACCCCCCTAGTTTTTCTAATGCTGCTTATGATTTTCTTCAAAAACTGGCTGAGTATTTTGCCATCACATAAAGTTAAACAAATGTAAATGTGAACCACGGTTCACATTTACATTACAGCAGATTGCATGTTTATGCGGATGTGTAAACACGTTACATGTAACGTCTCTACCTGGTTTCGGGTATTATGCATGACTTTATTTACCTTTACTGTACTTAATGAGGTGCCAAATTTTGATGACGAGTTGTTAACGCAATAATAAGCTTTTCAGCCTTTATTGTGACAATCGGAGGGTAAGTAAGTCGCCGTTGATTTGGTTTTAAAGAGGGAAGATTAGAAGTTGAGTGAGTTATCCTTATATATGTTGGCTGGTGTGAGAGAAAATATATAAGGATAAATGCTGAAGAGTTGTTGCAGCGTTACAATGCTGGGGAAAGAGATTTTACAGATATCAAGTTCTCTGCAAGATATTTGGATGGAGAAGATTTGCGAGACATAAACTTAAGTGGTGCTGATTTGATTTGAGTTGATTTGAGTGGCACCAACCTTATTAATGCTAACCTGAGTGGCGCCAGATTGATCTGTGTCAACTTAACTGCTGCTAATCTCGAAGGTGCTAATTTGTTTGGGGCTGACTTGAGTGGCGCTGATTGTATAGGAACTAATTTACTCCACTGAGATTAACACCTCTTAATTTAGCATTGCTCAAATCAATATTACTCAAATCTACTCTAATAAAATTCCTCTCTCCATCAACATACCGTTTGAGTAATTCGCAGGCATCCATATTTACCTTTTATATTTTTAACCTTAAATGGCGCCGCATTTCAACAAGATACATTAAAAGTTATCGCACCCTACTCATTTTTTATTCTATAGAATGTACTAAACGTCATCCTCGTCAATAGCATCAATATCTGAGTCATCAAATCTATCATGACCTTTAGCTTCTAACAACCTGTCATCCTCTGAAGCATTGTCTTGTTTTGCTTTTTCCTTTAACTCATTGCTTAACTGTACCCATTGTTCAACACCAACATCTTCACCGCGCGCTTGAGGGTTTATATGTAATCCTTCTAAAACCGTAGTTAATTCATCCCTTTCAATAATGCTTTGCAAATTATTCCGTAACATTTTCCGCTTTGCACTAAACCCCAATTTTACTATCGTCTCTAAAAACTTTGGGTCCGAAGCTTGTCTCTCTAATTGACGTGGTACTAATTTTACTACTGCTGAATCTACTTTCGGCGCCGGATGAAAAGAAGAAGCTGGAACTGTACAAATATATTCACACTCTGCTAAATATTGTACCCTCACAGTTAAAGCGCCAAAAGTCCTCGAACCAGGTTTTGCAACAATCCTCTCAGCTACCTCTTTCTGTATCAATAACACTATCAACTCATACGGCCTAAGACTCGGATTCGCAATCGTACCCAATAACTTCTCAATAATCGGTCCAGTAATATTATACGGAATATTCGCTACTACCTTATTTTGATTCTGAAATTTCTCAAAATTACCAAGCTGAGATTCTACATCCAACTCCAAAAAATCACCTTGTAACAGTAAAAAATTCTCCCTCTTCCCGAACTCCTTCACCAACATCTTACATAAATCCCTGTCAATTTCCACAGAAATTAAAGCCTCTACCAAAGGTAAAATTCTGCGTGTCAAAACCCCAGTTCCGGGACCTATCTCCAAAACCCTGTCATCCTTAGTACACCTTGCCGCGCGCACTATGCTGTCCAAAGCGCTTTCACTTTTGAGCCAATGCTGGGCAAGTGCCCTGCGCGTTCTTACTTCTCCTTTTCCATTCATACCAATGCTTTCAGCCTCTCTAATAATTTTACTTTCTTAATTATTTCTTACTTATTTTACTACCTTTTCCAGTCTATTTTACACGTTTGCTCTTGACATCAGGTGTATTTAATGATAAAGAGGTAAGAGTTATAATGTGATAAGGGTAATATTGGGGAAGTCGTAAAGGGTGACATAGAAATAGGCGCCTGATTAAATGAAATTTCATGTGAGCGTATACAATTTTAAACTAAATTGGCACCTATTCAAGTAACTTGATTTTAAACGGGTATTATTAATTAAATAGTTTTCCTGATATAAACAGGTTATACAAGAAGTAGTTATAGATTTTAGAGTTGAAAGCATAATTTTGAAAGTAATATGAAATTTGTAGGGTGTGTTGCGGCATGAAAAATATTACACTGAAAACAACAATTTAGTACCGTAACGCACCATAAACAAGAGCAAGGTGAATAAATATAAGCACGTATATTAAAAATATATTTTTATTAAATTTTGTATTTAGGGCAGATGAGTTAATATTTCTTTACCTAACTTCTACTGAATTTTTCTCTTCTGAATTAATGTATACTACCGTAAGTAAAAAGTTGATTGGTTCTAAAAGATTGTAAACAGTACATAATAAAACTAATCAATTGCGCTCTTACATTGATGGTACACCACAGCTTCGAGGCACCGTAAGTTTTCCTTTAAGAAGAATGAAAATGTGAACCGTGGTTCACATTTTGATATAGCATACAAGTTGTATAAGCGTTTCGACTGTGTAACCATAAACCATGCACGGTAGGCATATAGCATTTAAAAATATAAACGCTTAGATATTAATGCATAACCAAATGCTTGAGCTACTCCCTTCCTGCTAGAAGATTACCTATAAATTTTTCTTCCTTAGCGTAATGCAGCGTCCTTTGCAGTTCATTCGGTATTTTTTGAGCGTGAAGGGAGTAACTCACTAGCTTCAAAGCCAAGCTCAAAGTATCGACTAAAAGTATAACTTTGATTCGGGTCAAGAATTGGCATAGTCGAGTTATAAGTAACATTCTCATCTGAAATATAACTTACGGTGCATGATAAAAGCAATCTAAGAACGGGAACACCATTAGCAAACATCTAAACATCTAGATGCTAAAGTAATTGTCACGATATAAATATTTTTATAAAATAAATAAAGCTCAGATAATATCCTATTTTGAATAAACGTTACTTGGTACGTAAAAGTCAAATGTATAATAGACAAAGAGTTCTACGATATTCCAAAAGTCACATTTACAAAACAGTCGCATATCTGAGCCAGTGTCAAAATCCTGAGAAGATTAAAGTTTAGACGCTCGGTATAAACCTCCAGGCACGAATCATTATTAGGGTAAATTACATTATATTTTGGCTGAATATTTGAGTAAAAAAACTTGACTAAAGTTAAGTTTTTATCTAAAAATTAATAAAAATTGTAAAGAAATAATTTTTTGGGAAAAATACAGGTAATTGATATTATGTTAATTTGAGACATTAATGCATTAGCAGACAGTAATTACAGCATATTTTGGGTTGATGAGGTACATGCAGACAGGCCTAAAACCATGTAGAGACGTTACATGTAACGTCTCTACATCGCATAAAAACGTAATCTGCTGTATAATCAATCCGTGGCGCCTTCAATTCGCCCAAGCTGCTGATGCTTTCAGGTAGTGGTGATAAAGATTACCTGCAATCGCGTGGTATTAGTGACATTAGTTTAGTGATAAATCAAAAAGGTGAGGTGATATTAACTGCGGCTACAGCCGTAAACACATCGGATAATTCTTGGCTATGCTAATAAAATCTTTATCAAGTCTCCACATATTTTGTTTTTTATATTTAGTCGAGTTTATATTGGTGCCGTAAAATAGCAAGAGATTTTTTTTCAATTTGTCTAATTCGCTCTCGACTAAGACCTAAACGTCTGCCAATTTCGGCATAGCTTAACTTTTTTTCATCTATTAATCCAAAACGTAAAGTTAAGATTTCTTGTTGTTGAGGAGATAAGCTAGATAACAAATCTTGTATTTCTTGTGAAGTAGATTCTTGTATTAGAACATTTTCAGAAGAAGTTGTCTTAGTATCTTCAATTGTGTCTTTTAATGATGTTTCTTTCTCTACTCCAACTCTCATATCTAATGAAACAGGTTGACGAGATAAAAGTAAACAGTCTCGAATTTTATCAGGTTGTATAGAAAGTACATCAGCTATTTCATCAGTAGTGGGAGTCCTACCGTTTTTTTGAGATAGTTCTCGCTGTGCGCGCTTGACTTTGGTGATTATTTCAGTAACATGAACTGGTAAGCGAATTATATATCCTTTTTGTGTAAGCGCGCGTATAATTCCCTGACGAATCCACCAGTAAGCATAAGTTGAAAATTTAAAACCAAGAGTTGGGTCAAATTTCTCAACTCCTCTTTGTAAACCCAAAGTACCTTCTTGTATTAAGTCTAAAAATTCTAAGTTATGTTTTTGATATTGTTTGGCAATTTTTACTACTAACCGCAAATTAGCTAAAATCAAAGTCTGTTTAGCTTGTTGTCCCTGATTTAGCTTTTTTAGTAATATTTCTGTACTTAATTGCACCTCATTTGCTAGTTCTTCATGTGTTGGTGGACGCTTTAATTGCACAGTCATATTTTTCTGAGTTGCGAATATTACCATCATTTCCTGAACTTGACGCGCGTTTATTATTTCTTGCTCGTGTGTAAGCAAAGGTATTTTGCCAATTTCAGACAGGTAATTACGTACTAAGTCAGCGTTACGTTGAGATTGTTCCTTTCTTTTATTAGCTGTAGTATTTGAAGTGGAGTATTTCATAGAAAAATTTTGTATTAGTGTGTCTTTGCTCCTTGTATCTATATTTATATATAGGATTGAATTCGCTAGGTTTATGCATTGTATGTTGACCCCAAACGAAAAACTTCGTCAAGAATTTTAATTGCATAAATTGAATTGATTCACACCAATTAAATATTTAAGGACACACAATCCATTCTTGTAATTAACTTATCTAGGAGTAAGACAATGAAAAACTTAGTCAAGAATCTTATCAAAGTCAGTGGAATCACCCTCACTGTTATTACACCTTTACTCGCGTTCTCTCAACAAACCTTTGCTAAATACGGTCAATATAGTAGTTTCCAAAATAGCTGTAGTAATCTTTCGATTGCTGGGGATACGTTATCAGCAACCTGTCGAACACGTAATGGCAGTTATAATAATACATCAATCCGCATCCGTGGAATTGCAAATAATAATGGAAACTTGATTTATACAGGTCGTAATAGGACTAGTAGTTATCCAAGTAGCTGTAGAAACATTACTATTTATATGGATAGGCTAGCAGCAAATTGTCGAACACGTAATGGCGGCTTCAATCAAACAGCTATTCGCGTTCCTGGCATTAAGAACTATAATGGGTATTTGAGATATTAAATTGCATTTTGTGGCTGAGTGGCTTTGCGGAACCCAACAAAGTCTAATAAATGTTGGGTTTTCATAGTAAATTTGCTCCTAATATGGTAGAAATATTACTTAACTATCTCACTATAAGAAGTTTTGCTATTTCTTGCTGGGTTAGGTTTTAACTGAGTTGGTTGGTCTAATACAGTTCCCCACTTTTGTACAAAACTTTGCAACAGATTATCTTGCTGAGTACGGAAATACTCTAGACTTTTTCCTGAAGCGTCTTTTTGAGGGTCAATACTAGGCAACTTTCCTTCCGAATTCATAATTACAAACCAAACAATTCCTCGCTGCTGAGTTGGTAAGGCGCCTGCTAAATTGCTAACATTATCAAAGCTTCCCGATTTGACCACTGCAAATTTAGGAATCGCGCGCTTATCTAAAATTCCTTTATCAACTCCTGCAATATTAAACACATCGGCAACTGTCATGTTATGAGGTTGAAGATATTTCTCAATAGCTTGAAACATTGCACAGACAGCACGAGGAGAAATTCGGTTTTCAGTAGATAAACCAGAACCATTAATTAATTTAATTTCAGATTGTGGTAATCCTGTAATTGCAGCAGCTTTTGATTCTACTTTTGATGCTCCACCAACCGAAGTAGCTAACTTATCAGCCATGAAATTGTTACTGAACAAATTCATTTTTTTGAGAAGTTCAGCAAGTGGATAAGAATAATGACGTACCAAAGGTTTATTGATGCTACTACGTCTAGATGTAGCCATTTGCACTGCACCATCAATTACAACTTGGGGTTTTGCTGTGCCCGGAGGTAAACTTTGATACTCTTTTTTTGCTTCATCTGACCAAATAGAAGAATTTAAGCCGACTTTGAGTAAGTTTCCTGCTGTCAGTGGGTCATCCTTAAAATTCATAGAAAATTCACCCACAATAACCAGATTACCAGTTATTCGTTTAATGCCTAACTGATTTAAAAGATTACCAATTTTAAAAGCTTCTTCCCATACAAAAAACGGATCATATGAACCTTCAACAATCAAGTCACCTTTTAATACCCCGTTTTGAATTGACCCGTTCGTTCCAATCTGCGTAACAAACTGATGTTCTGCTCCTAAAGTTTCTAAAGTGACTAGAGTTACTGCTATTTTAGATAACGAAGCAGCAGGCATTGGTATTTGACCTTGATGATTAGCTAAAACTTGAGTGTCAGCTTGAATCCATACTCCTTGGTATTGTTTAGGAAATCCTTTTGCTGCTAACGATTTTAGATATTCTTGAACTTGGGCATTAGTAGCTCTGTCTGAATGATTTATAGATGTAGCAGATAATAGACTAATCGAACATCCAATCATCAACGCTAAAAGCATATAACAGGTGAGAACATATTTTTTGTTTAATATGATTTTAACTTTTTGTGGTAAATATGTATTGTAATTAAGGTTGTAATGGCGAAACTTATTAGGAGCGTTCTGTATCTTTATAGGTAAAGCTAAAATCGACTTATGCATTTTTTGAAAAATTCAGCACAGAACTAGTGGTTTATAAGTTTTGGAGGGTTTGTTAGCAACGGATGTAACGGATAATTGATTTGATGCAAACTTTGTTTAGTTATTTAAAATCACAAGCAAAAAAGAAATCAGTAAAACCATTCTATTTAATCTTTGCGGTCATAGTAACATTAATATGCAAGCAGATATAGATTATCAAGCAGGGCGCCTAGTTGATGCACGATGCAGTACAGAAGCTGCATATTATTTTGACCCCACCCCCGCAACGGAAAGGGGGAAAGTTTATAAAAATCTTACTCCCCTCCCCGTAACTGGGCTACCGTGTACACATAAGTTTCTTTTTCTTCTCTTTCTTCTCTTTCTTCTCTTTCTTCTCTTTCTTCTCTTTCTTCTCTTTCTTCTCTTTCTTTGTGTTCTTTGTGTCTTTGTGGTTCTTTAAAGAGATAAACCACTTTGAACACAAAGGTCACAAAGGGGGGAAAAGGAGGGGTTATTAAAGATGTGTGTATACGACAGGTAACTGGGAGGGGCTGGGGGAGGGGTTCTTTCTATGCACGTTCAGAAAAAATTGGTATAAGTTTATAACACCTTGAATTCGGTGCCGGGATAATTTACTTACAAACCGCTCAAAATAAAAACTTAACATTGAACATTTGTACTCTCTACCTTTGGGAATAAGTATTTGAGGATTTGCGTAAATTAAGAAGTTATGATAGTTATGATTGTATAAATGATATCAAATTACATGGCGCCAAGTTGTTTAGTATTGTTTAATATACTAATTGAAGGTGGGGGATATTGAAGAAACAAGCTACTCAAAAGCAAAAAATCTTAATTCTGGCAGCAATTCCTCATCATGGCTTACGCTTGGACACAGAAATTCGGTCTATCCAAGATTGTATCCGAGGTGCTGTCAGACGAGATGTATTTGAGGTTGAGATCAGAACTGCCGTTAGACCCCAAGATATTCGTCGAGCAATAGCAGAAGAAAAACCTCTAGTTGTACATTTCTGTGGACATGGTTTAGAAGATGGTAGCTTGTTGTTAGAAGATGATGAGGGACAGGATAAGGCTGTTCAACCATCGAGCTTGGCATCACTTTTTAAGCTGCACCAAGAATATGTAAAATGCGTACTATTAAACACTTGTCACTCTGCTAAATCAGCCGAGGCAATAAGTAAATATATTAGATATACTATAGGCATGAACCAGCAGATTCAAGACGAATCTGCTATTAAATTCGCTCAAGGATTCTACGATGGATTGGGTTATAAGCTAGAGAAAAATCAAGACCTATTTCAAAGAGCTTTTGATGAAGGATTAGCGGCGATTGAACTAGAAAATCTTTCCCAATCTCAGATTCCAGTTATTATAATAAATCCAAAAATAGATGCACCTACAGTAATAACAAACACACATAAGCTAGTTATTGGAACTCCAGTAATTGGTTTGAGTGCTGTTTTAGTAGGACTTATCCTGTTAGTACTTGGTAATGATGGATTAATCACGAAAGTCTTACTGACTTTTGGTATCTTCACTTTGTGGGTGTGTTGTGCCTACGTTTACTACCCATCAAGTCAAATTTTTGGTTTTGGCGTTAGTAACTTTCGATTACCAACAAAGCAATACAGAAGATTACGCCGTTTAGCTCTTGCTGGCATGATTATCATTCCTATTATAGGCACCACAGGGTTTTATGTATGGCAACTCCCACCCAAGGATATGATTGTTCTAACCGCAGAATTTAAGGGTGAAGAACCGGAAAAATACCGCGTTACCCAAAATATCTTCGATAAACTGCATGAGACTCTCCAAAAATACCCTGATGTAAAAGTACAACGCTTAAATAAATTTATTAAAGAATCAGACGATGCTATTAATGAGGGAAAAAAACACAAAGCAGCCATAGTCATTTGGGGTGACTATGGAGTAACAGATACGCACGTACAGCTAAGTCCGCACTTTGAGGTTTTACGTACCCCAGAATACCTACCTAAAATAGAACCATTAGAAAAGACGGCGGCTGTATCCGAACTAAAGAGTTTCCAACTGCAAACCACTCTCTCCGGGGAAATGACCTATCTTAGCCTTTTTACTGTAGGGCTAACTCGCTACACGGCTAGTGATTGGAATAAAGCTATCGACAGCTTTAGTGATGCTCTAAAAGTTGAAAATCCAAGTTCGGCGTTGGATAAAGCAGCAGTCTACTTTTTCCGAGGGACTGCTTACGTTTACAAAAAAGACTACAACCGCGCGATTGTTGACTACAACCAAGCCCTGAAACTTGACCCGAACTATGACTATGCTTACTACAACCGAGGGCTTGCTTACTACAACAAAAAAGACTACGACCGCGCGATTGCTGACTACAACCAAGCCCTGAAACTTGACCCGAACTATGCCAATGCTTACTACAACCGAGGGCTTGCTTACGACTACAAAAAAGATTACGACCGCGCGATTGCTGACTACAACCAAGCCTTGAAACTTGACCCTAAAAACGCCAATGCTTACATCGGTCGAGGGCTTGCTTACTACAACAAAAAAGACTACGACCGCGCGATTGCTGACTACAACCAAGCCCTGAAACTTGACCCGAACCTTGCCTTAGCTTACTATAACCGAGGGCTTGCTTACTACGACAAAAAAGACTACGACCGCGCGATTGTTGACTACAACCAAGCCCTGAAACTTGACCCGAACTATGCCAATGCTTACTACAACCGAGGGCTTGCTTACGACAACAAAAAAGATTACGACCGCGCGATTGTTGACTACAACCAAGCCCTGAAACTTGACCCGAACGATGTCAATGCTTACATCGGTCGAGGGCTTGCTTACTACAACAAAAAAGATTACGACCGTGCGATTGCTGACTACAACCAAGCCCTGAAAATTGACCCTAAAAACGCCAATGCTTACTACAACCGAGGGCTTGCTTACTACGACAAAAAAGACTACGACCGTGCGATTGCTGACTACAACCAAGCCTTGAAACTTGACCCAAACTATGCCAATGCTTACATCGGTCGAGGGCTTGCTTACTACAACAAAAAAGATTACGACCGTGGGATTGCTGACTACAACCAAGTCCTGAAAATTGACCCGAACTATGCCAATGCTTACTATAACCGAGGGCTTGCTTACTACGACAAAAAAGACTACGACCGCGCGATTGCTGACTACAACCAAGCCCTGAAACTTGACCCGAACTATGCCAATGCTTACTATAACCGAGGGCTTGCTTACTACGACAAAAAAGACTACGACCGTGCGATTGCTGACTACAACCAAGCCTTGAAACTTGACCCGAACTATGCCAATGCTTACTATAACCGAGGACTTGTTTACAAAAATAAAAGCAGTAAAGACAAGGCTGCCCTTGACTTCAAAAAAGTCTTAGAATTAAATGGTAATGCGGAACTAAAACAAGAAGCTAGACAACATCTCCAAGAGTTAGGCGCGCTTTAGCTAGCTACTTATGTAAATTAGAGGCAGTGATATTGCCCTATTGTCAACGCCTAAAATTCGGCGCCCATAAACTACCCGATGATTGTGCAGTATTTTCTCTTTAATATAAACCCGGCGCCTAATATTGTTGGTAACTAATTAGAAACCAAACGCAAAAAACTTTTTCCAGCTTAAATACAACCCTTATATATGGCAGCTACGTTTATCTTTATGGGTTATACATAGCAGTCCTAAATCATTTGTAAAAAACCTCTTTAACCTCTAACTCTGTGTACTCTGTGTCTCTGTGGTAAATTTTAAACGTTGATTTTTTATGAATCATTTAGGATTGCTATATGAGGTCAAAATTTACAATTCTTAATAATTTCTAGGTATAAACTTAACTTTAGTCTAGTTTTTGACTGAAATCTCAAATATTTAAGCAAAATTTACTATACTTAAAGTCAGGGCTGTTAAAAAAGGTACCAAACAGGGCAAAGGCGCCTTAATGCGAGGCTCTGTCATGTCTGTTAAAGTCCTTTTACCAAGCAGATGAAGCGTTAATTAAATGAGTAACACCCAAGTTAAAACCATTTTAATTTTGGCTGCAAATCCGACAAGTAGCTCAAGGTTACGACTCGATAAAGAAGTGCGGGAAATTGATGAAGGATTGCGACGTGCTAACAAACGAGAGGAGTTTAAATTAGAGCAAAAGTGGGCAGTAAGAGCGCGCGACTTTTACCGAGCTATATTAGATTATCAGCCGACTATTGTTCACTTTTGCGGACACGGCGCCGGAGAAGATGGTATTGTTTTAGAAGACGAAACAGGACAGCTAGAATTAATAACAGCCGAAGCATTAGCGAGCATGTTTAAGCTATTTGCCACTAAAGGAGTTAATTGCGTACTTTTAAACGCTTGTTACTCAGAAGTGCAAGCAGAAGCAATTAGCCAACACGTTAATTATGTGATTGGCATGAATTCGGCAGTAGGAGATAAAGCAGCCATTACTTTTGCTGTAGCGTTTTATGATGCGCTGCTAGTAGGGGAAGAGGTAGAATTTGCTTATGAGCTTGGCTGTTCTCAAATGATTAGTTTTTTATCACAACAAATCCCGGTACTGAGAAAAAAACGGTCAATTATCCCTATAGCATCGCAAATAGAAATTATTCCTCCTAACCCCTACCAAGGATTATCTGCATTTGCAGAAGAGGATGCAGCATTCTTTTTTGGACGAGAGATACTAGTAAATAGTTTAGTGCAAGCAACTCATAAAGAGCCGCTCGTAGCAGTAATTGGCCCAAGTGGTAGCGGCAAATCTTCGGTGGTATTTGCTGGACTAATTCCCCAGTTGCGAGATGAAGGAAGTTGGCTGATTGAATCTTTTCGTCCTGGTAATCAACCATTTTATCAGTTAGCTTCGGCATTAGTGCGTCAACTAGAACCAGAAATTAGTGAGACTGAAAAATTGAGATTGGTGCCTGGACTAGCAGCAGATATTCAAGAGGGTAAAGTCACGTTGCAGCAGGTAGCGTCTCGTATTATAGAACATAATTCAGATAAACGTCTTCTATTGTTTATAGATCAATTTGAAGAACTTTATACTCTTTGCCAAAAAGAAGAGCAAGATAGTTTTGCAAATACATTACTTACGGCTATTCATCAAAAAAGTTTAACACTGGTCTTGACTTTACGCGCGGACTTTTACGGCTATGTTCTCTCCTACCGTCCATTACGAGATGCACTGCAAAAGTTTACACCCCAACTAGTAAGTTCCATGAGTAGAGAGGAACTAATTGCAGCCATCACGCAACCCGCACAAAAGCTAGAAGTACAACTTGAGGCACAATTACAAGAGCGAATTTTGGATGATGTGGGGCTTCAAGCAGGTAATTTACCACTGTTAGAATTTGCGCTAACCCGACTATGGTCAAAGCAGCAAAACCGAATGTTAGCTCACAAAGCATATGATGAAATTGGTGGCGTAAAAAAGGCATTAGCTAATCATGCCCAGCAGATTTATAGTCAATTAAGCGAAACAGAACAACTTAAGGCGCCACAAGTTTTTATACAATTAGTACGTCCAGGGGAAGGAACAGAAGATACTCGGCGCAAGGCTACACGTAAAGAAGTTGGGGAAGAAAATTGGGGATTAGTAACTTATTTAGCAGGACATACCGCGCGTTTAGTTGTTACGGGACGCGATAATAAGTCAGGAGAAGATACGGTAGAGGTTGTCCATGAAGCACTAATTAGAGAATGGGTAACTTTGCACAAGTGGATGAATGCTAATCGCCAATTTCGCGCTTGGCAGGAGCGGTTGCGGAGGGCAATGTATGAATGGCAACAAACGCAACGGGATGAAGGGGCGTTGTTGCGGGGTACAGCGTTAGCGTTAGCCGAAGAGTACCTGAAACAACGCCCCTTGGATATGAGTGAAGCGGAACAAGAGTTTATCCAAGCCAGCGTGAAACTGCGCGATCGACTACTTAAGCAAGAGGAAGAACGTAGAAAACGTCGGATTGTTCTAACTTCGATTACATCAGTATTCTTTGCTGGATTCGCTGTTTTTGCTGGATATCAATGGAGACAAGCAGAAATCGGGCAAATTCAGGCTTTGAACCAATCTGCAAAAGCTAATTTCACGGCGAATCGAAATTCTTTTGATACGCTAATTGATGCATTAAGAGCAGGGAAGCGTTTGCAACAATTTCCTCTTGGCATCAATGACCAACAAGTTCAGGCTGATATTTTAACAAATTTGGGACAGTCAGTGAAGTGGGTGAGAGAGCAAAACCGCTTGCAAGGGCATCAAGATGCTATTCAGAGTGTTAGCTTTAGCCCGAATGGTCAGATGCTTGCTACAGCTAGCCATGATAACACAGTCAAGTTGTGGCGACGAGATGGAAGCCTATTAAAAACTTTAGAAGGACATACACAACAGATCATGAGCGTGCGTTTTAGCCCTGATGGCAAGACGATTGCTTCTGGCAGTGTGGATAGAACGGTCAGGCTTTGGGACAGCAACGGCAACATAATACGAGTTATTCCTGCTCATGACGATTGGGTTATGAGTGTCAGTTTTAGCCCTGATGGAAAGACGATTGCTACTGCTAGTGCTGACAACACCGTAAAACTGTGGCGACTAGACGGGCAGTTACTCTCTATTCTTAAGGGTCATCAGGACTTGGTAAGGCAAGTGAGTTTTAGTCCTAAAGGCGATCAAATTATCACGGTTAGCAATGACAAAACGGTAAAGTTCTGGAGCCTTGATGGTAAGAAGCTATTAAAAACTTTCGACAAACACTCTGGCGCCGTTATAAGTACAGACTTGAGCGATGACGGTATGATAGCTACTGGTAGTGTAGATGGGACAGTGAAGCTCTGGGATCAAAAGGGTACGCTTCTAAAAACCCTTGAGCATTCTGGACAGGTATGGAGCGTTAGTATCAGTAGGGATGGACAAATAATTGTTTCTAGTAGTGATGATGGAACCGTAAGGCTCTGGGCACGAGATGGCAGATTACTGGATACTTGGTTAAGCCATGAAGGGGCAATTCCTAGTGTCACTTTTAGTCCAGATGGAAAGATACTTGCAACTGTGGGTAACGATGGGATTGCTAAACTTTGGCAAGTAAATAGAAGCTGGTTGACTGTTTTGGTTGGGCATCAGGACAATGCACTTAGTGGCAAGTTTAGCCTGGATGGTAAACTGATTGCAAGTGCAAGCTCTGACGGAACGGTGAGAATTTGGAGTCGAGAAGGTAAGCTGCTCTCTATCCGGACAGGGCATAAAGGTAAAGTAAATACCGTTAGTTTTAGTCCAGATGGCAAAACTATTGTTAGTGGCGGTGATGACACGACAATAAAGCTTTGGAGTCTAGATGGACAAGCCCAAAGAACACTGGGACAACATAAAGATCGGGTCGTTTCCGTTAGCTTTAGTAACGACGGACAGACGATTGCCTCTGCTAGTGCTGATGGAACCGCGAAACTTTGGAGTTTAGACGGTAAAGAACCTATAACCCTGAAAGGACACAAAAATAGAGTGTTAAGTATCGCAATAAGCCCCGATAAACAAACAATTGCTACTGCTGGTGATGACAAAACTGTAAAATTGTGGAGTTTTAGGGGTCAACAACTCCGAACGCTGAAGGGGCACAAACGCGAAATTTGGTCTGTCGGTTTCAGTCCAGATGGAAAAACAATCGTCACTGCTAGTGGTGACAAAACAATAAATCTTTGGCGAAGTGATGGAACATTAATTACAACACTGAGCAGACAAACTGCTACAGTATTGGATGCCTCCTTTAGCCCAGATGGGAAAATGATTGCATCTGCTAGTAGTGACAGAACAATAAAACTTTGGCGAAGTGATGGAACATTAATTACAACACTGAGCGGACACAGTGATATGGTGCATAGTGTGAGTTTTAGCCACGATAGCAAATGGCTAGTTTCTGCTGGTGGAGATAAACTTGTTTTGCTATGGGACGTGTCAGATATTAGTTTGAAAGGGTTGCTTGAAAAAGGATGTAGGCAGGTCAGCGACTATTTAAAGACTCAAGCAAATAGTTTAAAAGAATTATGCAATTGATGTAAGTATTGCAAGTTAACTGTATGTTCATCCCACAAATAAATCAGCAACCCCAAATTAAGATATCCTACTGTCTTTTAACTGCGCGGTCGCCGAACTTTATCGCTCCATTAGGCAAATTATCGAAGCGCAAAATACCTAATTTAGAAAAATCCTCGTTTAAGGTTTTTGTAACTTCCGTATCTGCAATCAAAACGCCTACTCTATAAGTATTAGTGTCAGTTTCCATACCAATAATCACCTCTTTTTGCCATGTTCCATTACTGTAATAGTCCTCTATTGGAACCAAATAAAATTTGCGCTCTAATGTAGCGTTTACATAAGCCCACATACTTGCACCTTCAGGCAAGTTACTGAAATTACCGCTAAATTTACAATTCATCGGAATATTGCTTCTCTCAGTGGGTTCTATTAGTTGCATTTCCGGTTGCTTCTTAAGCATAACATATTTCTTCTCTCTGCTTCTGTCGAGAGCAGCAGCCTGTCCTATTGAAAATGCTTCATCCACACTATTTAAGCCTGGAGGTTTACTTTTCAAAGATGCATAAAAGCTTTGAGAAAATTCAATTGCGGCTCTTCTCTGAATAAAACCATCTATTCCAATCACACATTGAATGTGGGGAGCAATTAATTCAGCAACTGGTTTTGAGTAGCAAAAATTGAGAACCACACAGTTAACATACTTGTTGTTTGCAAAATATTCAACTAAAACATCTGGTCTTAATTCGTCTTCTTTATCTTCATTATCAAGGTCAGGAATTTTGAGTGTGCCATCTGGTTTACCTTCCCCAGAAATATGAATAATTTGAGGGCTAGGACTTGTAGTATTCTGAAATAGATCGGAAACTTTCCTAAGATATTTACTCTCAACATCAAATCCACTATTATTTTCTCTCATAATTATTTTAATATTGTCCAACTCTTCAGCTACGCCTATATTTCGGGTATATGTTCCTATAAATAAAATTGTTTTTTTGTCTCGTGTAAGTTCATTCATATACTAAATTTACTCCTGTGTATGTGAAAATTGATTAATTCCGCGTTTGCATAAATGTGCGTGCATTGCTACTAGCAGAAAGCAACGTTTTGCCATAAAGACTTCAGCTATGTACTGGATTCTCTTTCCTCTTAATTGCTTTTGTTTCCGCTATTGTTGTTTCCAGTACCCCTACTTTCAGGCTGACCAACCAGTAAACCATCTCCTCTATGTTGATCGACACGAAGAGACTGACCGCGCCACAACTTTCTATCTAGTTGCTCGCGAGCAGCGTTTTCATTCTTGTCTAGCTCGACATACGCAATACTCTGAGTATTTTCAATTTTTATAACAATAGAATTTTTAGTTATTTGAATTTTGCCATAGGGCAAAAAAAGCTCGTCTAAATCAGATTTAGTAATCTGAATCGGTAAGCCAGCGACTTCTAACATTTTGAATACCTCCGCAAATTTTGAACAGCTTTCAAAGTAATCATTACAAAAAATCCTTCTTTCGATAGAGAACAAATTTACTGACTTGAAATGATACTGACATCTTGCACCACGAGCTATTGAGAATGAAAGAGCTTGTAATGCTTATTTTTACGTAGGTGGGCACTGCCCACCTTACCCTTGTTGAGAAGATGCAAGATGTGAGGATACTTAATCGGCAGGCGCCTGAATAACACTGTGTTATCAATGCGCTTTGGATAATCTCCACAAAATTACTAATGTGGAAAGTCACAATAACATATAGGGATGAGCGGAATCAGGTTATGCACTTTTTGGTCAATTTAATTTAAGTTGTTAAATTTACGATACACAGTTGTTAAATTTACGATACATAGTAGCTTGTACCAATTTTCACCCAACCAAGCCACTGTGTTTGTTAAATGAAGTTTAAGTTTCTTGGTTAGGACTTACGCAATCGGCACATAAAAACCGTAGGGTGCGTGACGCTTCGGAAAAAATTTGAACGTAGTGATAAGACTTGTAGCGTCACGCACCGGATAAGTGATTGTAACAGACTTTCTTAGTCCTCTTCAAAGGACTTTTGCTATTAGCATAGTACTTACAGTACTATGCGGGTAAGATTCAGAGGTCTTACCCCTCAAAACCACGATTTTGCGTTGTTTGCAGAGATGTAGAGACGCGCAAGCGAAGCTTCTCCGCAGGAAAATTTACCTGCGGTACACTCCGCTCTGCGCGTCTCTACACGCCTGTTTTAATGAAATAATGGGCGCAACCCCCTCGCCAGCAGCATCCTACAAGGGAAGGGGAACGATTATATTGGCTTTCTAAAGCCTCTCCCCGCATCGGGGAGCCAGCCGCGTGCGGGGGTTCCCCCCGTTGAGCGGACTGGCATGAGAGGTTTGGAGAGGGGTTTTATGTATCTTTTTAGACTTTTCAAACAACCTCTAAGGGTCTACAGACGCTGCATTCAAAGAGGTGCGTGCGACAGCTTGGCGCCGTTTATTCTGAGATTACAATTTTTAATAATTATCGGCTGATAACTTAACTTTAATTAATTATTAATACTTAAAATCAGTGTAAATACATTGAATAGTTTAACATTAAGCTGCTACCTAAAATAGGAGAAATATGTGCTTTTCTGCCGAAGCAAGCTTTACAGCTAGCGCATTGTTGATTTCCACGGGTCTTTACTGCCTTAGAACTGCCAAAGCAAAAACAAGAATGTATTTGCCTTTCGCTGCCATCCCGTTAGTATTTGGCATACAGCAGGCTTTGGAAGGTTTTGTGTGGATTGGAACGAATTCAGATAGTAAAAATTTAGTTCAACTAAGTTCTCTAGGCTTTCTATTTTTCTCCCACTGTTTTTGGCTATTCTGGACACCTATGTCAGTTTCGCTGATAGAGGAAGATGCAAGCATCAAAAATATTTGTCGGTTTGCTGCTGTTATAGGAGTAATTTTTGGCACACTACTATATATCCCCTTTTTGATTAACGAGCAGTGGTTCTCTGTTGCAACGCAATATGGCTCAATCAAATATCAAACTATACTTATTTTCGATGCTTTCATGCCAAGAAATATGTCTCGCCTTATCTACGCATGTATAACCGTGATTCCTTTGTTAATTGCCTCTGAAGCAAAACTTAAAGTTTTAGGAGGGTTGTTATTTTGCTCATTTGCCTTCAGTTACATTGTTTTTGAATATGCATTTGTTTCAATATGGTGTTTCTGGGCAGCACTACTATCTGTTTACATTGGCTACATCACTTATTGTTTGTCTAAGCAGGAGATAAAAAGTGTGTTGTAATAATTTAGGTCGGTCGTAAGAATAAAACAAACTTCAAGTTTTAGGAGTTGATGTTACAGGTGTTACGGACAGATTTTTTAGTAACCCGATGGGAAAACAGGCAACTAGTCTTGGTGATAGTGTTGCTTACTATATAATTGGTAAAACTTGGGATGATACACCTGACATTTTTTGTCTCTTTGTAGAGGGCGATAATGAAAAAACAGATCGTGGGTTGTTATTTCTTGCTTACCAGACTTCTTTCAATCGTCGGTTCCGCATTTTGAATAACCTGCATTACCAGTACGTAAAAGGTGGCTAATAGATGTAAACTAAAACAAAATGCGCGCTCATGAAAATTAATTATGCTTGTACGTAAATCTTTCACAGCGTTGAGTTTAGCTTGTTTAATAGCAAAAACATCACTTATCGCTTTTATACAGTCTGCAGGAGCAGTTGTTATTGCTCAAAATAGTTCGTTTTGTCGATTCGGTAATCTATACACTTTCAAATCTGGGGATACGCTCTTCCGAATTGCTCAATCTAATTTAGGTAACGGTAATCGTTGGCGTGAAATTAAAAAACTAGATGGTAGTGCGTTTACAGATGCAGAAGTTGCCTTCCTTGAACCTGGTCAGCAGATTTGTATTCCTGGTTACACATCTGGAACAGAGTTTAATCCAAATCAGGCGCCTATTATTGGTAAGGGAGATTTTAACCAAATGCTCGAAGCTTTGGGAAAAGTGGAATCTGGTTTACCATCAGGCGACCCAAATCAATACAAGGTAGAAAACTCACTAGGTTTTATGGGTAAATATCAATTTGGAGAATCTTTATTAATTGACCTTGGCTATTACAAAGCAACTACTTTCTATGGTCGAGGCACCAACAAGAATTATTGGCGAGGTATTTGGACAGGGAAGAACGGCATTTACAGTAAAGAGCAATTCCAAAATTCGCCTCAAGTTCAAGAAATTGCTATTCGTGAGGCTTTTAACCTCAACTGGCAACGTGTCAACAAAAAGCTGGCAGCAAAAGGACAGTTAATAAATAATTATCTTGGCAGGCAAAAAATATTTACAGATAGAGGAACATCTAAAACAATTACTATCAGCCTTTCTGGTATTTTAGCCGGCGCCCACTTGCGTGGTTCTGGTGGAGTAGCGGACTTGCTGCTAAATAACAAAGTTAGTTATGATCAATTTGGAACTTCCATCCTCCGTTATATGGAAGAATACGGTGGTTATAACGTTACACCCGCAGATTTCGCGGGAGTTTGAGATGGCATTAATCCGTGTAATCCTTCATCAATTCGTAAGATAATAGATTTATGTTTAGTAAAAAAACTAGCCCAAAACATTAATATCTAATAAATATGAAGCTAGGAATTTAAGCATTACTTCCGCGACTACATCGGGTGACTCAACCAAACAACTATGACCTGAGCGTTCGATAACAACAAGTTTAGCATCATCGATACCATCAGCAAGTTCTTGAGAAAATGCTACAGGAGTAAGAATATCTTCCTTACCAACTACAACTAATGTTGGACACAGAATGTTGGTGAGACGGTCACTAGTGTCATTATCTAAAATAGCTCGGCTTTGATGATAAAGTGTATGAGGTGCTGGCAATGGGTAATATTCAATAATACTAATAATGTCTTTAATACTTCCATTTGAGTAAAAATTTTCAGTATACATCCAAGGTAGTAAAGTTTTTTGATAAATTTTTGCTTCGAGATGATTCGATAAGTTACCAAACATCTCAATTATTGAATCGAACTTAGCATTACCTTTTGCCCAAGATGAAAGCAATATTAAACTTTTAACTTTTCCAGGGTTGGATATAGCTAATTCTTGGGCAATTTGTCCACCCATCGAATGACCCGCTACATGTACTTCGGTAATTCCCAGATAATCCAATAATGCTGTAGTATCATCAGCCATCTGTTTAATACTATATGGGGTATTAGGCGCCGAACTTTTACCTACCCCTCGATTATCCAAGCGAATCACTTGATAATTATCTACTAGTGCTGGTACAACTAGCGACCAGTAAGAACTATCGCAATCAAACCCGGCAATTAATAATAAAGGTGTACCCTTTCCCTGAATGTTATAGAACAAATCTATCTCATTAACATGAATTTTCGGCATAATTCCTGGTCATAAAATTGCAATGCTTCTCTAGAATATATCTTTTGATAGAGATGCTTAACAATTTTCTACTTGATTATGCTCATATTAATAGAGTATGATAAAAAAACTACTAATGATCAATCAATTTGCCGTAGTATAGAGTATTATCGTTCGTCTTATTTACGGGGTCATGGATTAAGCGTTTTAAGGCACCAAAGAATATCCATGTAGTGCATTTTGTTATTGATGGCACCAACCTCGTAATGCTTGGACATGGGAAATAGAATTACGTCCTTGGGTTGAGATTTTTTAATATAATATTGAGGTATAAACTGTGTTAAAAGTAATTTTGCCAACAGAGCTAGCCGATAGAGTTGAACCACTTCTACCGCAAGATATTACATATATTCGTGTAAATCCTGATGGTGAATTTGACGGTGATATCAGTGATGCTGAAGTTTATTTCAACGGATTTAAATTAAAAAAGACGACGCTTCATAAAGTATTAGCAGCGGTGCCAAAAATTCGCTGGCAACATACACCAAGTGCAGGTGTAAATCATATTCTTACACCAGCATTTTTAGAACGAGATATCACTCTTACCAACAGTTCAGGAGTTCACGCTATACCCATTGCTGAATTTGTGTTGAACTTCATGCTTTACCATGCCAAAAATGTCCAGAAGTTGCAAAGTCTCCAAGCAGAACACTACTGGTACAAATGGTTTACTTTAGAAGAGTTATACAACAAAACTGTATTAATTCTTGGCACGGGAACTATTGGTAAAGAAATTGCTCTGCGTGCGAAAGCTTTTGGTCTAAATGTTTGGGGCAGTCGTTGCAATCCTGAACCGTTACCCAATTTTGATAAAATAGTAGGTGCCGACTCATGGCAATCTCTTCTCCCTGAAGTTGACTATTTAGTGATTGCCACACCGCTAACTCCCGAAACCAAAAATTTAATTAACGCTTCGGTACTGCGGTCAATGCGTCCAACTGCCTACTTGATTAATATTGCGCGTGGCGCCATCATAGACGAAGAAGCATTACTTACCGCACTACGTGAAGGCTGGATTGCTGGTGCTGGTTTAGACACATTTGTTACAGAACCTTTGCCACCTGAAAGTCCTTTATGGACATTACCGAATGTATTTGTCACACCGCATAATTCTGCTCTTACACCACAGCTTTATGACCGAATAGTATCACTGTTTCTTGATAATTTAAATCGGTATACTACTGGTCAGCCCTTACGTAATGTAGTAGATAAACAGATAGGTTATTAAATAATCAAGTGGTCTATGTCATAAATTTTGGCTAGTTGGCGATAATCGTTAGGTGCGGTAGGGTGGAATGTTGCTTACTTAAGCATTTGGAGGCGCCAACAAAAAATTAGTTATCGGTGGTGCGTCAAAGCAGATAAATTTTTCGTTTGATTGAAGACTGTAATAGCTTTGACGCACCCTACCTAACTTATATAATGCGGTGTTCCTCTTCTATTTGCTTTTTTGAGCAAAGCTTTAGGCTGTAAGGCAAGATTACCCAAAACTTGACCCAAATCAGCACATGTAGAGACGTTAGATGTAACGTCTCTACAATTGTTATGTGATTAATACACGCAATTCCTTAAATTTGGAATCTGCTGTGATATCTGCTTGTAAACACTCTCTTAGAATGTTTTATTATACTGCTGGCGCCGCTGCAATACCACGACCTGTATTATTGTATTGATCCAAAAGACCGTTAATAGAACTGCCAGATGGGATAGGTGTGGAAACGCTGGTATTACCTATGTATGCACTGGGCAAAGTATTATTAATACTAAGAATACCTGAGTTCCAGAAGCTTGAGCTAGCAACAATTTCTGGACTGCGTGCATCCAAGGTAGAACTGCCCAAACCTTTTACATATCCATCACCCTTTTTATCGCCATTCTCATCTGGTGTTAATACTTGAAGCCATTTAACACCATTGTCAATATTAACTGTGTCGGCTGGGTTTCCAGCGATAAAATTCAGCCATGAAGCAACTAGAGAACGGTCGAGAGTATAGCGAACATCTTGCTGGGTTTTTTGGGATGCATTGACAACGCTTCTAGCCTCTTGAAGACTGTAGAAAATAGTATTTTCACCAGCGTCTGTAATGCCGTTCTTGTTGTAGTCGCCGATCAGAATACCTTTAACGCTTGAACTTCCGCTTACTGGGTCTGTCACGTTATAAAGAATATCGCGACCTGGGAAGAATTCTCTACCAGCAAACGTAGAGTCGTTACTTGTATCACCATCCCATATCTGAGTCCAGTTTGACCAGAAACCAGGTGTTCTGACGCCTGGTCCGGAGAAGCCTGTGTAGTTACTGCTGTCTTTTGCGCTAACAGAAGTTCCATTGAAGCTACCATTAGCTGTACCAATATTGGTGTAACTTCCTTGGATAGCCTTTCCACTGGCACTGTAAGTCCAAGTTTCACCAATATCTAAGATACTGTTGCTATTGGCATCACCATTTTTATAGGTGGCGGTGAAGTCATCACCTGTATTACTGCTTGTACCACTATCATCGCGAACCGTGACATTGGAAATACCGACGTTACCCGCGTTAGTGACTGTATATTCCCAACCGATGGAACTGCCTGCGACAACATTCAGTCCGTCACCTTTGTTATTGCCGTAGACTGTTACTTTGTCAATTTTTAGTTTGGGATCGGCGCCGAAGTAAGAACTGGGGTCGGTAGCTGTAAGGCTCTTAGTATTGCCTAGACCATCAATATAGGAAGCCTTAACTGTACCAATATTGCTGTAGTTACCGACTTGGGCAATTCCAGCTTTAGTATAAGTCCAAGCCTCACCCGCATCAAAAATGCCGTTACTACTGCTGTCACCGCCAACGAAGTTAGTAACTGCACCTTCTTTGTCGTCTGTCAAGTTAATGCTAGAAATACCAACGTTACCAGTGTTGGTGACGGTATAAGTCCAAGTGATGGCTGAACCTGCAATGATGGTTGAACCATCGCTGCCATTGGTAACTTTATTAAGAGTCAGACTAGGATTGGCGCCAAAATAAGAACTGGGGTCGGTGGCTTCAAGATTCTTAGTATTGCCCAGACTGTCAGTATAAGAACCTTTAACTGTACCAATGTTGCTGTAGTCACCGACTTGAGCAATTCCAGCTTTAGTGTAAGTCCAAATCTCATTAATATCGAGAGTGCTGTTATTGTTGGTGTCACCACTAACAAGGTTGGTAATCCCACCTTCTTTGTCGTCTGTCAAGCTAATGCTAGAAACACCAACGTTACCAGTGTTAGTGACGGTGTAAGTCCAAGTAATTGCTGAACCTGCAAGAATGTTTAAACCATCACTATTAGTCGTACCATTGCCTGTTACTTTATCAATCTTTAGACTAGGTTTGGCACCAAAATAAGAACTGGGGTCGGTAGCTTCAAGATTCTTAGTATTGCCCAGACTGTCAGTATAAGAACCTTTAACTGTACCAATGTTGCTGTAGTCACCGACTTGAGCAATTCCAGCTTTAGTGTAAGTCCAAATCTCACCCGCATCAAAAATGCTGTTACCATTGCTGTCACCGCTAACAAGGTTAGTGATTCCACCTTCTTTATCATCTGTCAAGCTAATGCTAGAAATACCAACGTTACCAGTGTTGGTTACGGTGTAAGTCCAAGTAATTGCTGAACCTTCAAGAATGTTTAAACCATCGCTGCCGTTGGTAACTTTGTTAATTGTCAGGCTAGGATTGGCGCTCAAATAAGAACTAGAGTCAGTAGCAGTCACTGTAGTGTTATTGTACACGCCCGTGGCTGTACCAACATTGCTGTAGTCATTGGCGCCTGCAGTTCCAGTAGCTGTATAAACCCAGGTTTCGCCAGTTTGCAGCATACCGTCGCCGTTGCTGTCCCCACTTACATATGTCGCTGTAAAGTCATCGCCAGTGCCACTAGTGCCATTGTCATCCCGCACAGTTACGCCTGAGAGAGCCGCATTTGTACCGGTATTCGTGACATTGTAAGTCCAAGTGACAGGACTGCCCGCAAGGATAGTTAAACCATCACCATTAATAGTTCCATTACCCGTTACCTTGTTGATAGAAATTTGTGGAGTACCGGGGCTATCTAAATTACCAATAAATCCACCAGTCTTGGCACTTCCTTCACCACCATCTGTAGATTGTAAGCGTACCCACCAGTTTGTATTACTTAGAAGTGTAGCTGCATCCAAAGATTGATTTGACTTGATAACAAAGCTCGCAGACTGAACAATACCTTCTCCTGAACCCTGGTCGCTGAACTTGACACCAATGTCATATGGTTCTTCGGATAATAGTGTTCCGCCACCAGTGGTATTAAAACCAGGGTCGAGAAATTTAGGATCGTCACTTACTTGATTGGCGCCGATAACAGCAGTTGGTGTATAGGTACTTAATCCATTATTTGGTGACAACTTCTGGATATTTACAATTTGCAACCCCTGAACGGCATCGTTTTGGATGTCGAATGCGACACCAATCATATCTTCTGTACCAGAATTTGATGCCGGGTCTAACGTTAGCGTGACTTTGATATCATTCAAGCCATCGTTAGTGAAGTCTTGCCCGTACTCTATAAGAACATCAATCCATTCATTAGTAGTACCAATTTGCTGCTTAAAAGTTGTGTTAAAAGTTGCCATTCGTGTTCATCTCCTTAATTACATGGACAATAAAACCTCTTAACAAATGAATGTTAAGTTCAACTTTTATTCTTTGACACGTTTTTTTTACCCTATTTTGCATAAGGAAAATATATTCCATATGAGTTTAGGGTCATAATGTCTGCATATTATACTTTCTAAAGCACTTTTACCATTTACAAGGAGAGTATCCAAGAGAGTTAAATGCCAAAAAAGTAGGTAGACCTACAATTGCATTTCCGAGAAATGCTTTAATGTTTCCATTCTGAACGTTCCATCATACTCTTGCTAGCTAAAAATACGTAATTTTTAGACTTATATCAAGAGTTGCTTTAAGGCTTGATTTTCTTACAAAGGTTAAAAATCATTGCTGCCTTAACAAGAACTCTAGATTATTCTTTCACAGCAGTGATGGAACAATAGAATTTGACGACCTATTACTTTAATCATTAAAACACAACTATGTCTAAATGAATAGATGATCCGAACAAAGTTTTAGTATTTTTACGTAGAATTTTCTAAGCAAATATAACAAAAAAATATTTCTGAACGTAGAAAATAACATGTAGTTGCTGCACAGTGCCTATTTTGTCTTTAGCACTATGTCCCTCATCTATTAATTTTATAGGCAGTGAGAAAAACCATTGGTTATAGTAATTATGCGAACAATATAGTTAGGCGCCGTTTTTATTGTAAAAATAATACCAATAACTAAAATTGATCCTACCTTTCTTGCTTTTCTTACCTTTCCTACCTTTCTTACTTTTTATTCAGTGATGAAGTGATAAATCACACGCTGAAATAACTTAAAAACGAAAAGAAATCACAGTTTGCACCAGAGATGATAATTGTTTATTTAATTAGTTGACTTAATGAAAACTTTATAAGCTAAAGGAGCATTTTTGATACGTTCCATTATATAAACATCTTTTAATTATGTTTTTCTTTAGCTTGAAAATCTTTAAGCCCATTATGATTTAATTTTTTTGCACCGTCATCAAAAATAAGAATACTTTAATAAATTATTTTTTACGATTATGTAATAATAATTGAACATTATTTTTCACTAATTATACAAGCAGATAATCAGTATACTTACAACAAAACATTTATATAAGTCAACTATCTACGGAAAGATTTATATAAACTTTATAATCTTAAATCTTAAATCTTCCTTTATATTTTCTTAATGTATGCTGTGGGTAGCATAAGAACCCGCCTTTGGCGCCTAAACGCATTGATGTAATTACAAGCACTATTAACCTAAATAAGGTATATTTTTTCGCTAACAACATGGAATCCTACAGATTTCTAGCGCTGCCAATGACTTGTCATGCGGTTAATTTGGCTGCTAACCGTACTGAAGCGCTTCAGATGCAAAAAAGTATCGACCGTTTAGCGCAACAAATACTTGTCAGTCTTGCTTTTATTGGTTTCGACTGTCGTTTAATAGTTCTACCAGAATTTTTCTTATCTACGGTAAATTGGTAAATATAACGTGGTATACTTCAAATAATTTTACCGTTCTAGCTCCAGGGCAAATACCACTATAAAAACCAAAAGTCCAAAATCAATTAGTAAGTTGACAATACATGGGTTCTAGATAAATAAAAACAGATGTCTTAGTCATTGGTGGTGGAACAGCTTATATTAAGTCAAGAATAAAATTGAATGTTTACAAGTTCATGAATAAATTAATCAATGAAACACGAGTAATTTTAATTGGCGGCGCTTCTCATACAGGAAAATCAACCCTTGCCCAAGCTTTAGCAGCACAGCTTGGTTGCAATTATCGTTCTTGTGACAAACTTGCTCGGCATCCTGGGCGCCCTTGGGTTAGTGCATATGGAAAGGCAATTCCAGAACATGTAGTAAGACATTATAGAGAATTATCCGTATTCGCTCTTTTTTTAGATGTATTGTCGCATTATAGTCAAAATGTGATACCACAAGTTGAAGCCATTGTTCATTCTCATGCCTCTGAAAAATCAACAGAATGCCTTATAATTGAAGGATCTGCGTTATGGCCAGTGTTTTTAACAAATTTAGTTAGCAAAAAAGGAGTTAAAGCAATCTGGCTTACTGCTTCTAACCAACTCCTTCAAAACCGAATCAAGCATGGAAGTAATTTTTTTAATGTTTGTGAGAATGAAAAACATTTAATTCAAAAGTTTTTGCATCTTACCTTATTCTACAATAAACGTATAAGAGAAGAAGTTGAGCATCTTGGATTCATATGTATTGATGTAGAATCAGGTAAAAGCACCCTTATCCAAGAATAAAATTGCTGGCAATGACTTAATCAGGTCAACTAACTTCAATTGAGGCACGAAGCCCCGTACTTAAGTGCGGGGTGTTGACCACTTATGTATCGTATCTTTTTTGCATATGTTCTTCATGCTGGGAAATATGTACAAGTGAAAGGTAAAAAAGCTTTAACCACTGGAAAATTCAAAGCTATGAATAGAATCAAAGTTGCATATATAGGGATTTTACTGCTTGGACTCGGATTTTACGCTCCAAAACCAGTAGAAGCTAGAAATAGAGTTGAATCGCCTTTATCATATACTATAGTTCGGATGTGGATATGCAAGCAGTTAAATAATGCATGATTACATAAATACATAACCTGTGCGCGCACACTTAGCAAGTCAGGTTATGCATCTATATCATTAACTTTTGTGAAGTTTAATCTTGCTCAAACTATAAACGATGGTATTTATGTCTCAAAACTCAAAATGCAAAAACATATTCCACACCTTTATTAGTATATTTTTAATTATTGGAAGTAATGCTTTATTACCTTCAAAAGCGCTTCAGCAGTCACCAAGCGCTAAAACTTATCAAAATTTAATACAAAATTTGATATATCAGTTTAAATACGATTCAGCGCTTGTAATTTCTGAACGTAGTCGAGAACGTGCATTAATCGAAGTAACAAACAATCGTGGTACTATTAGTAGCGAGAATAAACCACCTTCGCCAAACATCGCTAAAATCAAGCAAATAGCCAAACAGCAAAACGCAACAATAGTACAATACTCAGTACTCCACGACAGCACAACAGTCAACGGTAAACAAGAAACTAGAGAATCTGAATTATACATATGGGTAATTAAATCAACAGGAGAAATTAAATTTAGTCAAGTTGATTTAAAACCTTTATGGCAACAAAAAACATCTTTAACAGAGTTAATTAAGAGTAGCAGAACTGCAATTAGTACCCGTGACAATTTAAAAGGCATGATTATTACAGGGATAAAAAAATCAGAAGATAGTCAATACAAGCAACTACAAACAATACATACATTGTTAATTGAACCTATAGCAGGTTCATTGCCTAAAAACAAGAGTGAAAAAGTTATTTTTATTCCTCAAAGTACATTATTTCTTGTTCCCTTCGCAGCATTACAAGATGCAAAAGGTAAATATTTAATTGAACAGCACGCAATTTCCATTTCTCCCTCAATTCAAGCGTTAGACTTATTGCATTCAAAGCGGCAGAAACAGGCAAAAACACAAGATATATTAATTGTCGGGAATCCAGAAACTGCAAGTATTTCATTTAAACCAGGAGAAGCACCTCAAAAATTAGTACCATTACCAGGTGCAGAGCAACAAGTAAAAGCTATTGCAACTATTTTTAACACCAAAGCATTCATAGGTAAACAAGCTACTAAAGCTACCGTTTTGGAACGAATGCCAAAAGCTAAAATAATTCATTTAGCAACTAATACTTTTGATATTCAAGAATCATCCGTTATTGCCTTGGCGCCATCGAGTAACGATAATGGTTTGCTAACAGTTGAAGAAATTTCAAAATTGCAGCTAAACGCAGAATTAGTAGTTTTAAGTTCCTGCAATACAGCATTAGGAAAAATTACAAGTGATGGTGTAATTGGTTACGAGCGCGCGTTCATGACAGCAGGAGTACCGAGTCTAATTGGAAGCTTATGGGATATCAACGATGAGGCAACTATATTATTAATGACACAATTCTATAAAAATCTCTTTACCAATCACAATAAACCTCAAGCTTTACAGCAGGCAATGCTAACAACGAAGCAAAAATACCCTAACCCTCGTGATTGGGCTGGTTTTACTTTTACTGGCGATACGTTATAAATTTTACTTTTAGTACTTTTAGAAAGCGCCCTCACATCTTGTAGCAATCACGAGATATTAATGGTTTCTCAAAAAGCCCGGTTTATAGACAGGCGTGTATTCCAATGAGGCATATCATAATTGTATTCGCCGCAGGAAATTAGAATGCGGATGGCACTCAGAAACGTGCGCTGCTGTTGGCATTACTTTTGGCATGTTTGAATACGACAATAACATGACTATAGTCACGCTTACTATATCAGACTTTCGGTTCATGCACAGTATAAACGTAGCATCTAAAATTAACATTAGATTTAAAGTTTGAATCTAACGTTTGAAATGAAATAGGTTTATAAAGCTATGAAACTTGCAAAGATTTTATTGGCTACAGTTGCCTTAAGCTTAGGCGTAATACCTCAATTTCCAGCAATGGCAGCAAATGGTGAGATTACTTGTGACTCATTAATCAGAAACAATGGTTACTCAGTAATTAACAGGCGAGGTGGTGAACCTGTTTACCGTAATGGACGAGTTGTTAATTATACTTATATTTATAATGTTCGGAATAATAATGTCCGAGACAGAAGAAACACAAGAGGCAGGAGAGACAGAGGTAATGTTGTTACCTGTGTCTGGAATGCAAGACGTGATTCAGCCAGACTGATTTTACGATAGATACATAAATATGATGTAGTCTAAATCTTGGCCCAATGTACTAAAGACATATTTATATTCCTCAAATACGTTTCTAGTTTTTGATAGTAGAGCTTTATTTAGGCTCTACTATTAAGTTAAGAAAAAATTTGAGGAAGTTGTGAGGATGGATTGATTCTAAACTTGTGTAATAGCGAAGCAATACTTGGATACTAGCAAACTAAAATTGCCTCACTCGTATTTTTTTCTTATCTTAATCGAATTCGTTTATACTAAAAGCGCGCCATGTAAGGCTAATCCGCGAATCAGCCCCTTTTTGTTTATTTATAGCATGTACCCATTCATTCTGAACCGAGTTGTCCATATATAACAGTGAACCTGGAGAGAGCGTAAAAATGTGCCGTATATTTTTATTTTTCTTATTACGGTAAGTTATTTTACGACAGTGACCAAGTGATACAATTGCCACACCAGTTCCTGCTTGCAAGGCGCTTGTATCATCCGAGTGAAAACCCATCTTATTATTACCAGTTTCGTAATAATTCAATAAACAATTGTTGAACTTAACCCCAAGTTGAATTAAAAGTTTGTCCTGAATGGGTAAAAGAAGTGGATGCATCGGCGCCTTCTTATAACTCATTTGTACATAATTGTACGGAACGCCAAATGACGCTGTTTTACGTGCGCTCATGCTATCGTCCCATTTAACTGTTGACAACAATTTTTTAAAAATAACCCAATGTGTATCTAGAAAATTTTCAATAATCAGAAGGTTTGGTGCTTCAATTTCAGCCATTTTCGTAGGTTAATTAGTTCTGGGTATCAAGTATTTAACATTTGTAAGCTCAAGAAAACACGCGCTTACAATTCTGTATAGCTCAAGTAGACATAAATTATTATACTCATTCTAACTGATTGCAGCAAGGCACCCAGCAATGATTCTTCATTATCCTGACACAATAACTGGTTTTAATTAGCACATCTAAAATATCCGTAAGTATTAAAAATAATTTGCTTTTTTAAACTAATTAAGACTATGGATCGAAAATAATCGTGAATTTCGGACTTGGCAAGAAAGACTCAAGCAAGACGCGCGTGTATGGGAACAAAATCAGAAAAACCCAGATTCATTATTACATGGTACGCCGCTTTCAGTAGCAGAGGATTGGTACAAACAACGTCAAGACGAACTAACCGATCAACAACAAAATTATATCACTGCAAGTATTAGGCACCGAGATCAAGAATTCGTCCCTTACCAAGTCTGGCGCCAATATCAAATAAAATGATTGAAATCAAAACAGTTAATTATCAATATGTATAGTTATAAAATTTCTAATTCCTATTTGAATACAATTTCACGCTCAGTTGGAAAAATCTAAATTTGGTATACCTGTTTATCGTATTCCTCTGCTTCAAGCATTGTACCTAGTTCTAAATATTTACTGCCGAATAATTCAGAATTACTAAAATTAAATTCTCCTGCTATTTCTAGCTTGGCTTGCTTTAATCTACAGCTTGCTTTTGCTTGATAATAAGCTTGAGACAGTTTTTCCGAGCTTATAACCTTGTTTACAAACTTCTCCACGAACATGTTATATTTTTCTTCACCTAACCTGCGCCATACTTTGGTGAATGGCAATGCTTTCAGCGTTTCATACAAAATCGACTGATTTAAAACTCAAAGCTTGTAAGTCTAAGAGACGGCACCTATTAACCAGAATACCAAAATTCACGGCGCCGAAACCTTGAATATATAGTTAGCGTCAGTACAAAATACTAAATAAATAACGACTATGAATACCCCTAGCACCTCTCAAAAATTGTTCGTATGAGTATGAAATTTTAGATTTAAAACCACTTGGGGGATTTATAATTTCGGTAAGCAGAAAATTTAATTATGTCTAATTCAAGCATTACGGTTATACAAACTGCACAACTGGCACCCGTTGTTGATTTTCCTCTCGACGCCTGACACGGACGTTATCAAACAGTTGCTTGCTGATACTCGGTCACCGAACGAACACGAAGCGCGCGTTATATCTCAGATAGATAGGGCAACGTTAAAAAGTAAACGTGACGGGCGCCCACAAAGCGGAAGATTAGGGATAATGCGCTTCGGCGGGGAGAAATTTGTAGTGAAAGCTCTTAGCAGGAGATTACAATCTGACGACTAGGACAGGAGTTTATATATTGTGATTGTCATGCGCCGCTCGCAAGCAGACAATTCAAAATATAAGACAGTATTTGATTGAATATAGCAGTCCGCTCATCATTTGTGAAAAAAATAGGCTGGATAAATTTACTTTATTAGACGCAGAGTACACAGAGTAAGAGGGAACAGAGGTTTTTACAACTCAAGCGCGGAATGCTATATATCGTAATATATATGCTAAAGCTGCATTGCAATTAAAGTGTCTATCTTTTTTTCTTTGCCTTCACCAAAAAAGCTCTCATTACGTTAGGAACTTCACGTGGGGGTGGCAGTTCAATGTAACGCCCGAAGTTGGCGCCTTCATCACCTGGTTGAATTACAAGAGATTGCCACCCATAGTGGGATAGCAACTCTTCTGGAGTATCGCACCCAAAGCGGAAATAACCTTTGTAAGGTTCATACTCTAAACTTTTGACGCTAATTAAATCAATTCCAAGCTCACTGTCATAAGTTGATAAATCGGAGACTGATTTAAGCAGGGTATGAACTTGCGCTTCTGATAAATACATGAGCAAGCCCTCAATCAACCAAACTGATGGAGATTCAGGACAATAACCTGCCTTAAGTAACTTTTCTTCCCAGGATTGGGTGAGGTCGCAACCAAGCAAGTGATGTTTGCAACAAACGTTTATATTTTTGAGAAGAGCAGCCTTATAAGCCAGAACTTCTGGATGGTCGAGTTCATATATTTCAACTTCGCCAATCCAAGGAAAGCGATAGGCACGAGTATCTAACCCTGATGCCAAAAGAACAACTTGGCGAGCTTGAGTGAGAGAAAGCAAGTCATCAAAAAAACGAGTCCGAACAGCAATATAAGCTTGATCTTGCTTTTTGAGTTGTAGATCAACTCTTTGGAATGCCTCCTCACCTGCTAAGATTGCAGCAAAAGGATCATCAAACAGTCGATCTTCTTTGATAGACTCACGCGCTCTCATGGCTGCCATCATCCGCGCCGTAAAAGGAACGAATTTACTATAATCGGACGCTACACTAGGTGGATTGATCTCGCTCATCTGTTGCTCGAAAATTAACTAAGTGTATAGGCTCATATTACTTGAATTTGACCGAAGCGATACCGGAATTGCTGCGCGCGGAAATAAACACTTGTTTTGTTTCTAATCTTCTTTATTAATTTACGCACCGTATCGTAAGTTATACGTTCTCCTGCATTGCGATTGGAGTGAGAAAGAAATAGTGGACTATCACCCTGTAGCACTTCTCCCCTGGATTGGCGCCAGCGAGTGGTATTTATCCAACAATTGTTTTCCCTTCACGCTCAAAGAATACCGAGATGAACGAACCGCTGCATGACGCAAAATACGCAAAGTAAGAAGAATTTATAGGTAATCTTCTACCAGGAAGGGAGTATATATTATTGTTATTGTCAGGCGCCACTCACAAGCAGACAATTCAAAATGTAAGACAGTTTTTGAATATATCGTAATTCATACGCTAAAGCTGCATTGCGATGCAAAAGTTGCAATTAAAAACTTCCAACAGTGATGGTACTAATTATGCAGCAAGATTTGACAAGATTGATTTTGGACAATATGAGTTCGATGTTGTATAACTGCTGTTTTAATGGAATGAAAATTTAAAGTCTGAAGGAGTCAAGCAGTGATTGGCAGAAGTTTTTTTAGGTTAGGAGCTTGGGGGAGGTGGATGCTTTTAACAGTTATGGGCTTTATTCTTGGGGGATTTGTTGGTACTGGGGCAGCATTTGTAGCTGTTCCTTTGGTAGGTATATTAATAGCTTTCATACCAGGCGCCGGAGGACAAGGAGCTATCGGTTATATACTTTTGGGCTGTGGGATTGTTGGTGCAGCAGTTGCTGGTACAGTAATTGGTAGCTTTCAATGGTTCGTTTTACGGCAATGGTTTGAGCGCGCACGCTGGTGGATAATTGCGAGTGCTGGCGGTTGGATTGGAATTATAGTGGCCATAATTATTTTAGCCTATACTCATGTGGCTGGGCCAGTTGGTCAACCGAATGGAACTTTCCTAGAAACAACTCTTTGGGATAATAGAGAAGCAATAGCAAGTTCTGTAACTGGTGTACTAATTGCTGCTATGGTAATGGGAATTCTTCAATCGTTAGCGCTTAGATTTACATTCCAGAATGCGGGATTATGGATAGTCATGAACATTGTGGTGTTCTTGATTGCATCAGCAATTATAGTTTTGTGGGTACAGGGTGCTGGTGGAATGTTTGGTATTCCAGTTTTTTTTGCTGCCTATTCACCAGTGTATGCAGCCATTAGTGGTATCACAATTCTCCGACTACAAGCTTGAAAAAATAGTCGTTGAACAATCAATACTTGGGTTGTGTAGGCGCCGTATTTGTGTTTATTTTGACACCTCCCTATAACTTTAGTAAGGGGAAACATAATAATCACATATACACACGCGGCAGGTATTTTACTTTACACGTGTCGCAATTTAATAAGTGGCGCCACCCGGTACCCAATATTTTGCTAGTACATAAAAACTACAAACAAGAATTTTGAATAAAAAAATTGGGCTTTGCATAAACCTAAAAAGTCTCACGTGTAAGAATACATCAGCCAATTAAACTTATTAATTACAAGTGAGAACTAATATCATGAATAACAAAGTCATTGCAACTACCCTAGCTTTAAGTACATTGACAATTGGAACATTCGCCTTTGTTAATTCGAGCAATGCTCAAACACCCAGAACAACAACTGCTTTATCTAAAACATTTTGTCCAAGCGGAGAGGAAAGTATTGCTACGAAAATAAAAGTATTTGCTGAAACAAAAAGTTTCTACATCAATATATGTAAAGCTACTGATAGTTCAGGTGCTTACTATTATGATTCAAGACTAAAAAATGGTGAAGGAACAGATACCATTGTTCGACTTTCCACTGTAAAAAAAGGACTATATACTGCGGAAACAAATCGCTATCAATTTATACTTGACCTCAATAAAAAATCTTTGAAAGTATACCAAGGAGGAACTAATTTAGTTTTGCAAGAGCAAGTATATAACGTGCGTTATTTCTAATCTCATATTTTGGTGCTGTTCTCTTGATTACTGTTTAGCTCACATCTTGCACCTTCTCAACAAGGGTAAGGTGGGCATTGCCCACCCTACGCAAGAATAAGCATGACAAGCGCTTTTATTCTCAACAAGCTCGTGGTGCAAGATGTCAGTTAGGCATTTGTATATATAGCATTCCTATATGAGTTGTGAAAAATTAAATTACTGTAATGAACCACGCTCGTCACAAAGGACACAAAGGAAGAAAAAGAAGATGAATGTTTAAAATTTCATAAATGATTTAGGATTGCTATAGATAGCTTGAGAACGGCGCCTATTTATTATAGCGGCGCCTAAAATATTGAGTGATGCTTTTTATGCTTCGGTTAGTCCTTTTATGTTGGTAATATTCATTTTCTCGTAGGGTCTTGGGGCTTGAAGTGTTTTACGGCACTCGTAATTTTTGATGTCCCACAGTTTTATTGTTTCGTCGTGGCTTGCGCTTGCTAGTATGGCACCCGAAGGGCTAAATTTAATCGAATTGGTGAGTACATTTATACGGATGGTGGTGTTTTTGAAAATGAGCCTATTGGTATGGCCAAAACCCTCGTTGAGAATATTGATCAACATAAAGGTTATCTCGCTTTTACCATAAATGTTGGTAAATGTGAACCGTGGTTCACATTTAGTACAAAAAAGGCGCTCCTAATAATTGGGGCGCTTTTTTGTTATTTATTCAAACTTGAGATTCTTGTATACTCAAAATGGGTGAGAACTTTACTTTTAAATAAGCGTCAAAATCTTATAGATGCTAAGAAAGCGGGAAAACTGCGTTAACGTTCACGGCTCATGACATAAGTTCACATTTTACCCGTTTGGAGTATACTTCAATTTTTAGTTTTTATAAAAAGACAATTGACCGTCACATGCCCATTGGTTGAGTAGGTACAAGTTGTACAACGGTTAGTACCATTTTCTCCTTTTCCATTAGTGGCAGGCGCATTAGTAGTTACACAATCTTTCTTTTCAGTTCCACCACCAGAAGGCGCCGCAATTGGTAGGCTAGAATTGGGCTGTACTGGGCGTGAACTAACAATAAAAGTCTGTTTTGTAGAGTACACAGCATCGTTACAACTATGGGATATAACTTTTGCTTGAGATTGTGCAGCTATTGCGGTGTTGGAAACTAGTGCGGTTGCTAAAATTGTCATGCTTACCGTAGCGTAAATACGTTTAATCATATGTAGTTGATGTAAGAAAAGTGAAAGTGTTTGTGAGGGCTTGATTTAACCCTTCATTCGTCCTATACGTCTAGTTTCTATTTTTATGCACAAATGTTTTTGTACTATTAGATTTTTCTGCTTTATCAAATCCAGATTTTGTTATTCCGAATTAAGGTAAGTGCTTATTGTACCGTCTAGATGGTATAGTAATTATAATTAATGAAACTTTACACCCTATTATCCGGTTGTTATTGCAAATGATACAGAAAGCTATCGCATTAATTCCGTCTGAATTCCGTTGGGGACTATTTTTCCCGATGCTATTCCTTAACGTCTGGCTTTTGTTTTTACTTGTACAACAAGTACAACCTCTAGCTACAATATTGGTTCTAGCAATTTTATTTGCATTTTTGCTCGATTACCCAATTGGGTTTTTGGAAAAACTAGGTCTAAAGCGAGTATTGGCTGTAGTCATAGTATTTGTAAGTGCCCTAGTTGGTTTAATTGCTCTCGCGCTAACGTTGGTGCCTGAAATTATTCTACAAGCTAACGAATTACTAATTAATTTGCCCCATTGGATTGAATTAATTGACAAGCAAGTGGATGTTCTCAATGCTTGGGTAGAAGCTCGACAGTTACCAATAAATTTAGATGGACTTACAATTCAGTTTAGTGAACAATTGCTTCGCCAAGTACAAATAATCGCTAGTCGAGCGTTTGATGTAGCTTTTGAGACTCTTGGTAGTATCGCAAACGTGTTTTTAATATTAGTTTTCACGCTAGTGCTGACTTTAAGTGGTGACAGAGTTTGGCAAGGTTTATTAAGTTGGTTGCCTTTATGGTGGAGAGAGCAAATACAAAACTCTCTGCGGCAAACGTTTGAAAATTTTATTTCAGGTCAATTTATTATTGCGACAATTTTAACAGTTTTACAAACTAGTGCATTTTTATTATTAAATGTACCTTTTGGCTTGTTGTTTGGATGCATTATTGGGATTATGAGCTTAATACCTCTAGGAGGCGCCACAAGCATCGCTTTAATTGGCTTAATATTAACTATTCAAGATTTTTGGGTCGGAATCAAAGTTTTGGTTGTGACAGTAATACTGGGTCAAATAAACGAAACATTGATAGCTCCTCGCATTTTAGGTAACTTAGTTGGCTTAAATCCATTTTGGCTTTTAATATCACTTTTCTTAGGCGCCAGATTTGCTGGACCATTAGGATTATTCTTGGCAGTGCCAATTGCCAGCTTTATTAAAATTTTAGCTGATGCGATTAGAACTTCAGGCGCCATGAAAGAAACATGATAAAGCTATAGCTTGATTATATAATTTTACCAACGTGATATGAACGTTTCAAGACGGTAAATGTATATCCTGAATATCCTTACAAATTTCAAAGGTCGAACGGTCTTCAACTTGTTGAATAGTCTCTAAAACTTCAATTGTTCTCTGTCTATAATCAACAAAATCATCAGAAGTAGGCACAAACATACCAAATTTTCTATCATGCTTATCGTATATCCAAACAGATATATCTTCAGCTTCCCTAATTTTATTCCATCCGTGCTTTTCTAAATATGTAACCACTTTATATGGAGATAAAGCATCAATATTATAATATTTATAATCATTTATAGACATTTTTGCTACCTCATGCTTTATTCAAATGGCTCGTTTAAAGATAATAATCTATTTTTGTTAATTGTTCTTTTTTTGTGTTATCGTCCATCAGACTTGGAAAAATGCATTTTTCAGATTCCTCATTATCTTACCAAAACATACGGCAAAGCTATGTGTTCTACAAAATTGGGCACCAATTAACTTGGAGAATCTATTAATTTTAAGATTGCATCTTTTAACTGACTGCGTAAAGGCTCTTTAATTGGTTCAACTCCAAACATTTCTGTGGGATATAAACCTTCTGTTGCTAAACGAATAATACCAGCATGAACTGGGTCAAGACCGCTTTCATCAAAGTGACGTTGCCATTCGGCACACCCGGAGCGTGCGTGTTCTACTAATTCAGGATTGTGTGTAACAGCTATAAATAACCCAGCAATAAGAGCAAGGGGTGGTTGACTACTATTAAAGCTTGCTCGGACATAAGCTTTAAGCCAGTCTTTTGAAGGATTATCTGTATTTGAGTGTACTAATTCTTTTTCAATTGCTGCATTGAAATCATCAATTAAATAAGTTATTACCCCAGCTACTAAAGCTTCTTTACTGGGAAAATGATAGAGCAAACCACCTTTACTAACAGCAGCTTCACGTGCGACTGCATCTAAAGTTAGCCTTTCTATACCTTGAGTAATAATAATTTGAATCGCTGCTGAAAGGAGTTTATCACGAGTTGCGGCGCCAGATTTTGACTGACTGGGCTTGAGTGATGACTTCTTAGTAGGGACTTCAGCAGATTTCATAAACCGAGAGCGCGAAACTATTGTTTTTACTAGCATATATTGCTCGTATATACATACTATACCATACGGACGGTTTTTTGTTGACATCTTACCGTCTGGTTGGTACAGTAAATATATAAACCGTCCAGACAGTATAGTTGGCGCCTCCAAACGCTTAAGTAAGTGCCATTCAACCGTAGGGTGCGTAACGCCATGAAAAAATTTGAACATAGTGATAAGACTTGTAGCGTTACGCACCGACTGTAAAAATCTTGCTATTTCAAATAGTCATCTATCTTTAACGATGTGTGCTTCACTCACTAGCTGAATTGTTGGCGCCGATGCTAATGTTGTTGATATGCATCAACAATACCTTGACCTATGTTGTTGATTTTCTCTACTAATCCAGGTGGTGTAATAACTTTAACGTTACCACCAAAACCAACAATCCATCTCCATAAGTCAAAATCTTGCATAGACCATTTGGTTAACAGAACTTGGAAACGGTTAGGAAAGTTTTTATCTCCTGTTGTTTCATCCCAGCAAAATATAGAGTCAGGAAGATTTACTTTGCCTGGAAATGTGGGACGAGACATTTTGATATGAGTGAAACGCTTTGTTCCTTCGACGATAAAACGGTATGTACTATCGCAGAACCATAGTTCAACTGTTTCACAAACTTTAGCACGCTCTCTTTTATCTTGACTTAAAAATTTCTTTTGGTCTATATAGCTTTGTCCTAAATATATTCCTGCGCTTCCTTTGACTAGCTTTTGCAGTTTGCGTAATGATTTCTCTTGTTCTTGACGAGAACGATATTTATTTTGTCGGTTCCCCAAAAATAATCTGTCTAAACGTTCAAATCGTAACAATCCTGGTTCTTCTCCTTCGACACATTCAAATCCTAAATACCAACCAAGGTTATGAAATACTACTTGTAGAGGATAGACAAGAATATAACTTTTTGCATCTCCATCATATTTTCCACCGCTAGCGAAGCGGTTTAATTCCAATAACTCACCTTTGAGTATAGCTTGCTCTAAGTATGGTAGTTTTTTTAATGAAGCTGTGTCATGTATATATTTTTCATCAACAATTGAATGGTTGGCAATTGCACGAACTGGATATATATGTTTATCAGTTTCAATCAGTTTGGTTTGTACCATTCGCTGTTTGAATGTCTGGTAAATCTCTAATGCTATTGGGTCATCTAAACTATTTGCTTGTGACTGAAGAATTTCAAAAACTTTAATCAATTCTTGCTGAGAAAGAATCCCTGTGCCTGCAAAATAACCGTGACGCATAGTAAAATTAGGTAAGATTTGATATGGTTTGAGAATTTTTTCAAAATCTTTACGAACAGAGTCTAAACAGTCACCATAAATTATCCCTTCTTGCTGAAGCGCTTTTATTAATGTTGGAAGATGTCCACCTTCGTTACTAGGTAAAAAGGGGTTATGAAGTATAAAGCGAATTATTCCTATTAATCGCTGAAAAGGTTCAATATCTGAATAAGAATGTGTTGAAGTGAGCAATTAGTAAAAACTGATTTCTTCTTGTATTGGTTTAAATTTATTATTAGAAGCAATTATACCATTATCTTCAAGCCATTGTAAATCTTGTTCTATAGCTGATTCTGAGGCATAAATATAACCGCGCGATGCTGCCATTGTTGAAGTAATTTCCTGCATCGTACTTTTGTCTGCTTGTAAGCTACCAATACCCGGTTTTTCTAAAATTAAGGATATTAAATGCATCAAACGGTCAAAATCTAGTAAATTACTATAACGATGTAAAATGATGTTTTAACAAATAATGGCAAATTAATTACTGAAGGCAAGCAACAGTTAGATACTCTCAAACATAACGCTGCAAATATAATGCAAAATCATCAAGATTTGGAGGCACAATTTGCAGATATTAGCCAACAAAATATAAAGTATTTGCACGAAATTAATGCAATCAACAATCACCTTATTAAACTGGAGAAAAGATGTATTCTTCTAGAAGAATCTATTACTAGACAGTTTATTCAATTTATCGTGATTAATATTTGCGGTCTGATTGGATTGGCTTATTTATGGTTTTCGTTTAATACTAATAATCAGGCGCCAACTCAACCAGCCAATTCAGTAATTACTCAACCAACTCTGCAATAAAAAAGCCCTAGATCAAAAGGAGATGAAATGAGAGCAGTTATTAACGGCAAATTGGTAGATTTACCACAAGGTATAACAGTAGAACAGTTGAGAAAAAAGTTACCAGAAATTGGTAATGATGATGTGATGGAAGAAGGTTTCGGTGGAACTCGACCATTGAAAAATAACGAAGCGCTGAAAGAAGGTTCAAAGGTCTGGAGTGTACCTAAAATTGTCAAAGGGTAAAAAATGTAGAGATACGATTTTTGGCGCCTTGATAATTTAAAATTTTGTGTAGGTAAAGTATGGCAATTACAATTAGTCAAGACAAATCTGAATTTCAACCAACTTCTAGATTAATAGAAGAGCTTAAACTTTTGGAAAAAGCCGCCAAAAATGTTGTTGTTGGGAATAAAACAGTTGAGAATGTAAAATATACCGCGATTTTAGTTAAAGGTATGCCGTTATCTTCTCAAAAGTTTACGGTTTCTAACACTGATATTTTGTTTTTATTACCACCAAAATATCCTCAACTACCTCCTATTGGTTGTTACCTCAACTACCCTTGGAACACAACCGGGGAAGGAGATCATCATTTTACCAGACAGAGCTATTACGGCGCCCCTTTTTTAAGTGATGAAGGATGGTATTGGTATTGCGTGGGACTAGGAGGAGGATTTAGCAGAGAAGTATGGTTAAATTCATGGAAACCAAGTAATCAAGTTGATAAAGGACATAATTTGGCGACGCTATTTGTAACCGCGCGTTACGCAATTAATAGCGATGATTAACCTCTCCCCCGACCCCTCTCCTACAAGCAGAGGGTAGTAAGATTTACCTCCCCATTTCCTTATAGGTAAAGAGGTTGGGGGGTTAGGTTTTCTTATCAATATCTCAATCTTTATTCTCAATTTACAGCACCTATGACACATCAAAACAATTTAGTTGAATATTTCCTACACATCCCACCAAAAATGTGGCAGGAGTTCTGTAACAACATGTTAGATTGCCGAAATTTTAACGAAGAAGTTATTGGTTTCTTCTTTTGCAAACGCCATCAAATATCAAAAATAAAAATTCGTTATATTCCCAAAGCTTGGATTGTTCCTTTACAAGATTGCTATGAAATGCAATCTACAAGTGGACTTGTATTAACACAAAAATTCCATTCTTATTTATTGGAAAAATACCTTCAAGCTGGTTTACATGTTGTTCATATTCATACTCACGTTGGCGAAATGGCACCTGAATTTTCTTCGGTGGATGATTATTATGAATCTGAATATGCTCTTTTTCTGAGCAAGCACTTTTCACAAAAACCTCGTTTAATCTCTGGAGTATTTAATCAATCATTACAACAGGGTCAATTCCGTATCTGGGATAGAAAAGGTAAAAATTGTTATAGCGTTAATTTTTCCCACTCATTCTTAGATATACATAAAAATCTTGAACAGCACAGTGAAATCATGTTTACTAGACAAAAAATATTTGGCGAAATCTGCCAAAAACAACTCAATCAACTAAGAGTTTGCCTCATTGGTTGCGGTGGTATTGGCTCTGTTTTTGCTGAATCATTGGGTAGGTTAGGTGTTAAAAATTGGACATTGGTTGACCCTGACCAATTGGAACTAGTAAATTTGAACCGAATGTCAGGCGCCACACACAAAATGGTTGAGCAGCACTGGAATAAGGTTGATTATGTCAAATCTCTAATAAAAAAAATTTATCAAACAGGTTCCTGTGTCAATACGATACCAGCACCAATCAATCATGAAATGGCCAAAGCTGAAATAGCAACATCAGATTTAATTGTGGTGGCAACAGATAATCACCTTTCTCGCAAACAAGCTCAAGAATTAGCACTAGAATACATGCGTCCTTTAATTTGTCTTGGTACGCATATAGACATTAATCCAACAAACAACACACCACGAATGTTTTGTCGTGTAACCGTTCCTCCCTTGGGGGGTGGTTGGTGTTTAATGTGTGGCAATATCATTAGTCTACAAAAAGCTGCCGTCGAATCTGCACCAATACAAATCAATCAAATGGTACACCGTGCGGGTTACTTAGAAGGAGTGAACGACCCAGCAGTTTTTTGGTTAAATAGTATCTGTGCCAGTACAGGAGTTGGGGTAGTTCATGGAATAGTGAGCGGTTTTCTGAATGTAGACACTGGAATTGATTGGATTTATGAATTTCCTAATTCGACTTGGCATCAAACAGATACAAAGTATTTAGAAACACCTGATTGCTATTTTTGTTCCCAGTTTGATGGCTTGGAAGTTGAGACAGAAGCAGATATATAACCTCTCTCGATCTCCGACAACATCTTAATATCACACCTTGTAACCATCAAAATTAATGACACAGAGTACTACTCCATGTCAAAAGTTTTGGGAGGTAGGAAAATTGAACCACAAAGGCACAAAGGACACAAAGGAAGAATTTTTAAGAAGTGAACCTACCAAAACTATTGACACAGACCAGTACTGGTTCGTGTCATTAATTTTGGTGTGTTGGCGCCTGTCGTAATCACAATACAAATGTACGCTATATACAACACCCCAGAATTACCTACAATCCCCTCATTCGCATAAGTCGGCGCCACGGTTGGAGTAATATCTGCGAGTATGTTTATTAAGCGGATGACCGACAACGTTGTTCTTATTACTTTGTCTTTTGTTTAGACACCTTAAAAAAATCAGTACTTTAGCAGGCTATCTAGTAGCTTGTTATACTATTTTTTCATGCTGAGTATCAGTTTAAACTATAAACCCATTTGAGTAAGAGTATGGCTGATGAACCAATATACACTGCGTTCACTTTTGCGCCTGTCCAAGCAACTATTGAAAAATCTAGGAAATTACGAGATTTATACGGCGCCTCGCAAATTCTCTCATACTTAAGTCAGCAGGTAGCATTAGAGGCGGACAAAACAGCAGAAGTAATTTCACCAGCAACAATTAGTGTAGATAAGGGGATGCCAAACCGTATCTTAATTAAGGGTCGGTTTGGTGAAAAACAAGCTCGTAATGCTTTGACTCAAGCGTGGAAACTTGTATTAAATGAGTGCCAAACTTGGATAGAAAGGAATTTACGAGAAGATATACTATCTCAAAAATATTGCTGGGATAGAGAATGGGCAAATTGGGGGAACCACGCTTGGGAGGTGTTTTGGGGAGAGGGGGAAACTATACCTAAAGCGCTTCAAGATTTGGAAACTCGCAAGCTTTCTCGTGCTTGGACTGCGGTAATTGGATAGGGGAAAGTTCTAGTTTAACTGGTACTGATGGTATTGCGTTTCCGGGTATTGGTGCCACAACAAGGGATCCAAATAAATGTAGATGGGGTGATGAAGATACAGATATTAAGGCGTTTTATAAAAGTCTTGCTTGTGTGTTGGAATATAAGTCTCTTGACAAAGAACCGGAAGGTACATTTGTTGCGAAGAATGAGAAATTAAGCATTCCTGAGCTAGTTAAAAGGCTTGTTACTAGAGATAATATTGCCGAACGTCTTGGTATGACTCCGCTTGAGGAGGGTTTTAAGGATATTTATCGGCGCCCAGAAACGATAACTGAGCAAGATAAGGGACGTTGGACTGGTTGGTTCATGGGGGATGGTGATAAGGTTGGTGAACATTTAAAGTATTTATCGCGGTTAGATAATAATGATGAGGCAATTAAAAACTTTAGTAAGGCAATGCGTGATTGGGGTGATAATTTTAGTAATGATTTTTTCAATGTCCAAAAGCTAGGTAGAGTAATTTATGCAGGTGGTGATGATTTTTTAGGAGTTATTTATAGTGACAAAAATCAGGTGCCAATTCATCCGCAAGCTGCACTCGATTGGTTGATAGATTTTCCTAACCAATGGCAAGAACATGGACAGTTAAAAGAAGACGGGAAAATTTTAGGTGTTAGTGTTGGGTTTATATGGGCTGCTCATAGTGTACCTCAACGAGATGTATTACAACACTGTCGAGAAGCTGAAAAGGTCGCTAAATCTTTAGGGTGCCATCGAGTTACAATTAGAGTTTTATTTAACAGCGGTCAGTATGTTGAGTGGACTTGTCCTTGGGATAAATTAAGTATTTTACGAGAGTATCGTGATAGATATTATAAAACATATGCAAAATGGCAAGCAAGTAATTTTAATCAAGAATTGCAACCAAATTGGAGCCATATATATACTGATTTATCACAATTAACCGCACGTCATGCATTCAAACTTGACCAAGATACTTTTGATACCGAGTTCGCTATCCAGTTTCTGAATATTTACTTTCCCGGAATTGAGAATGAATTACTTAATTATGAGGCAACTCAACATCTAGTTGGTTTTAGCGATGATGCAGATGCTTTTGAACGCGCGCAAGCAACGATGGAATGGATATGTAATTTAATTCAAGTCGGATGGTATTTATGCTCAAACAACCAGTAAATAATTTCAAATATATATACTATATTCATCCTTTGGGAATGATGTATGGAAGTAGAGGAGCTTTTCTTTTTCCAGAAAACTTAGTTGGTCGTTCGGGTGCAAAGTTTCCTCCTGAAGCTTCCACATTATCTGGCTTGATATTAGGTGTTAATAAAATTCAGAAAAGGTTTACTCAAGAAGAGTTACGCAACAATCTGTGTGTTGCTGGCCCCTTTTGGACTACAAACGATAATGATAAGGAAAACTTTTACGTTCCTATTCCTTGGACAAAGATTATTAGTAACAAAGGTGTAGATGAATGGGTGTTTAAAGATAATAATTTTGTTCTGGAAAGTCAAGAGAGCGGAGACGAAGATTCTTCTCAAAAGATTGAACCAGACTATCAATGGCAAAGAATTACCGCTTGGCAAGACTCAGCAGATATTCTTAAAGCGAATGAGTCGGTTGCTACTAATCCTTGGAAATTTTTTTCTATGCTTCACCCTAGCTTAGAATCAAACCAAAGATGCGTCAAGCCAAAAGATGGTTTATTTATTGAAAACTCGGTGCAAATACCCGAAGATATTTGTATTGTTTATCTTTCTAATTATTCCATAGAAAATGGGTGGTATCGGTTCGGAGGAGAAAATCATTTAGTCGAAGTTGAATGCGAAGAAATTACATTAACAGATGTTCTCGAACTCTTAAATCTACCTATAGAGCGTTCGTTTGCATTAATTACACCAGGAATTTGGGGTTCAACACGGTTCTCTTTTCGCTACCCACAACAAGAAAGTTTTCCTAAAGATAATATCAAGATGTTAACTGATAAACCTGTTCCTTATCGCTACCGTGCAAAGGGTCAACTTGGACGAGGTAGATACGCAGTTCCACCTGGTAGTGTTTATGTATTAGACACTCCACTCAATAAATCTTGGTGGAATTGGGATATTGATTGGTTTCCTAGCGAAGGATACAGCTTACAACGGGTAGGATGTGGTTTGTCATTACCAATTACAATTAAAGGAGTTGCTTAATGTTGTCTAATATATATAAACAAGCTTACGGTACTATTGAAACTTTATCACCCCTCCATGTCGGCGCCACAGCAGGAGAAGAAGCAGGAAATTTAAACTTGGTGTTTCGTGACCAGTTTACACAAACAGGGATGATACCCGGTAGTTCAATACGTGGTCGCTTTCATGCAGATATGCGTCAAGTTGATGGCGAAGCTGAAGCAAAATATTGGTATAACTGGTTGACTAAGAAAAAGCCCTAACCCCAAACAAGCCCTATCTCCAAACGATAACCCAAAAATCTTTGTTAAAGGTCTAAGCATTCCTGCTTTTACTGCTTGCTCTGAATCAAAAGCAATAACTTCAAGATTTAGATTACCGAGAATTTTTTTAATTGTTAATTCAGGTACACCAGCGTCTGCCAGTTTAGCGACAACTTCTGAATAATTTACAGAACTAATTGCTGCTTGTGGTATGTGGTATATAGTGAGCTACTTGCTCGCTACCTGTTTCCTGCTTAAGAGGAGCTAAAACAGCAGAAGCATCTAAAACTACCTCACTCACACAGACCTTCCTCTCTACGCTCATCAATAAGTTCTGCTACGAGCGAACGCTCGGCTGGGACAAATTGACGTACAAGAGCTTGCGCTTCGGCAATCGATGCTTGTACAGAAGGTTGAGGCGAGGAATTGCTTAAAACCAAGACAACCTCGTACTCACCCGCAGGAATGTTAGCGGGTAGCTGAATTGTTAATTTGTGGTCTTCGCTAATGTTTACTTTTGTTGCGATTGTTTGCATACAGTTGTTTTGGGTATTTACAAAATATATTATACGTATTTACGTGGCTAGCTGCGAGATACCAGTTTTCATTAGACCGTTGGGTTAGCAAAGCTTACACCGGCCTACGTATTTAAATATTATCTGTTGCGATTTGTTTGATGTTGTGAGAGATGATGGTTTCTAGGTTGTGTGCTTCGGCGTTTAGTTGTTCTAGTTCTTGGTTTAAGGCTAAAATTTCGTCGATGAATTCTTGTTCTGTTTTAGACTTCGTACACAATATAGTATGTATCCTAATATAGCTGTGAGTAATCCTAATACTCAACACGAAAAATAGTAAAGTCAATTTGTATTAAAACAAACGTATAATTTTGTTAAAAAAATTCAAGTGAAATAACCAGGCGCCTTTTTGTGTGAGGTTAATAACTTGACTTAATAAATTTCAATTACCCGCCGCACTGGAATGAAAAATGTAGCGGGTGTCAATAAGTTTTTTAGACTTCAGCAGGTTGTTGAACAGACTCTAACCAACGCTCGTATGCTTCTTTATCACCACCGAACGAATCGACAGAAACTTGACGTTCTGGCATTGGTTTAAGAGGCGCATTTACAGGGTTGTATTTACAATAGCAAATTACTACCATGTCAAATTCTCCCATCGGCACGTCTGGTGTATAAGTTTCAACTCGCACAACTTCCCAGTCTCCTTTTCGATAATGAGTACTATGTCCATGTTTTGCAGTTGAATGCAGTGAGTCAACCCGAACAAATTCTGTAGGACGATACCCAGGTTCTGGAATTGGTTTACTTGAAGAATCCCAATTCTCTTGTAGGATATTTGTTAATGCTTGTGTATGTTGGAGCTTTCGATTTCTCCAATGCTCGTCCTTGCTTGACTCAGCCTGAAAAATTATATATTTTCGCATTAGTTTTGATCCTTTTCATAGAAAGTTTGGGGAAATTCAGTTTTGCCACGAAACACACAATCAACCTGAAACACTTGATTGATTGAAGGTGGGATTTCCTCGATTGAGATCAACTCCCAGCTATATTTTTTAGCCATCTCCCTGCAATCGTCCGGGCTAACTGCTGCATGTCTAGACAAATCTTCATCTTCGTCATATCTAAATTTTGACATATTAAAAATAGTTTCTAGCTCAATGTCCGTAACCTGAAAAGAAGGTGTACGCTTTAAAAAGCAGCCATATTTAAAATTGTCAAGCAAATATGACTCATTTTAATATAAATTGTGATTCAAATTTTGGTTTTAACTTAAACATTCTTTAATAATTGCATCTTCAAGGGTTATCAGCAGGAAGAGGGGAATATTTACTGGATGCAGGCGCCAGGCAAAAATAAATTTGGTTGTCATTATTCTGTCATCATCGTCAGTCAGACTATAAATATAGTCAAATCAAGCAGCTTTCGGAGGGGTCTATAAGATTTACACCTAATACCTAGTTGTGGATACCAACAAATTTTTTAGTTTTATTTAAAGTTTCATGTCGCATTTTCATGTCTTTGGGTTATCTGCTCAAGGACTTTTTTATATTTTGGGTGCATATTGGTGCGTTTGGGAATTTTGAGGAAAATTAAGTTACCTTGAGTTTAGGCGAGGATATGTAAAATATTATGTGGCTTGTTGCGGTTTTAGTTTGTTTTGGCTGGATGATGTCGCTGTGTTTGCATGAGTTTGGTCATGCTATAACTGCTTACTGGGGTGGTGATACTTCGGTTAAGGATAAGGGTTATTTGACGCTCAACCCTTTTAAGTATACTGACCCTGGTATCAGTTTACTTGCTCCGCTGTTATTTCTGATGCTTGGAGGTTTTGCATTACCTGGCGGCGCCGTTTATATTGATACTAGTAAGCTAAGGAGTCGTTTCTGGAATAGTGCGGTGTCTGCTGCTGGTTGTATTGCTGAGTTCATATTAATACTTGTTTTGACTGGGGTTTTTCAAGCTACTTGGAATCAAGGGACTAGTGATAATCAGCTTTATTTACATTTGATGTCAAGTTTAGCTTACGTAATTTTTCTGAATATATATGTGATATTTTTAAATTTACTACCGTTTCCAGGTTTGGATGGATATGGCATTATTCAACCTTGGATTCCTCAATCTATTAATCAAAGGTTAACTAAGTTTAGTTCATACGGGTTTTGGATTTTAATCGCGTTACTGTGGTTTTACCCTCCGTTTGGTCTTGGTTTGCGGTCTTTGAGTGATGGTGTTATTGAGTTGCTGCAAATTCCAAGTTCGCTTGTGGATACTGGCGCCACTTTATTTAGAAGCCGCGCGCAGTATATAGTTTTAGGATTGGTTGCTGTTCTTTGGGTGTTTCGTGATAAACGTAAAGATTTGTATCGGAATGGAACTAGGTTAGTTTCAGAAGGAAAATATGAAAGGGCGATAGCGACTTTTGACAAAGCAATAGAAAAAGAACCAGGTTATTATCGCGCGTGGTTGATGCGCGGTTATTCGTTATATTGTTTGAAGCGCTATGATGAGGCATTGATAAATTATGACAAAGCTTTGGCTATAAAACCTGACTCTGACGACGTTTGGTTTTATAAAGGTGTGGTTTTTGGAGATATTGGTAAGGAAGGTGAGGAACTTAGCTGTTACAACAGAGTTTTAGAACTACAGCCTGAATATGTAGAAGCACTGTGTAATCGAGGAGATATATATTTAAAAGAGGGAAATTATGAGTTAGCGTTAGCTGACTTTAACGCTGCAAGTTCCCTAAATACTGACTATGCTCAAGCTTGGTACAAAAAAGGTGATGTATTGAGTAAGCTGGGACATGATGAAGAAGCTATTGCAGCATACCAGCAAGTTATGCGACTACAACCAAGGTCTGATGTTTGGGTAAATTTAGTCAAGTTGTTGGAGAAAGCAAAGCAATATGACAGTATTTTGGCTATATATAATCAAAAGCTGCGACTCCAACCGGAAGATGCAACAGTTTTTAACCGTCGTGGTTTAATTTTGGAGGAACTTGGACAACAAGATGAAGCGAAGTCCTCGTTTACACAAGCGTTGAAAATTTCTGAAAAAATCAGTAAACGTTATCCCAAAGATGCTGGCGCCTTCTTTGACAAAGGTTTAGCATATCAGTGTCTACATAACTATGTAGATGCAATATCAGCTTACAAGCAAACTATCGAGATTGAAGATACACATAGTTATGCTTGGTATAATCTCGCTTGTTGTTACGCGCGGCAAAATAATCTAGAACTGACAGTAGAACACTTGCGTGTCAGTATTAATTTGGATGAAACACACCTAATAAGAGCAAAAACTGACCCTGATTTTGATACAATTCGCTGCGACGAGTTATTTCAAAGTTTATTTAGAAAGGATTAGCGAGACTCCCAATCTACAATCAAATCAAACTGTGTAGCTTGCAATTTTCTGTGACGCTAACCAAACATTGGTAACAGTATACTTCGTAAACACCGATTCTTTGGTGGCGCCGCATGAACCTTTAAGTTCAACAGTCTTTTTAGTATCTTTGTAAAGTTGTGCCTGATGACAGTATACAGAACCGTCAGGCTTTTCAAAAGTTAATTCACCAATAATACTACTGTTGTCTTCGTTCGCCTCAACGATTCTACCAGCAACTTTGTAACTGAACCAGTCCCACCCATAGCGAAGAATAAGTTCTCGTTCTAATACTTGAATTTCAGGGGGTAAAACACCCCACCCCCGATATACCTTATTCAAACACTCAATATTACCCTCGCGCGTTAGTACTGCTTTGAATATATCTGGGTCAAGGGCGCCATAATATCTACCATCAGGCAAATCTATCGCAGTTGGAGCAAAGCGATGTCCCCCAAAATGCGTAGTTTTCCAAATACGCACAGTATCGGGATATAAATCAGATATTAATTCAGAAGCGTAAAAATGAAAAGGGGCGCCGTACCTAGCACAACAACGGTCATGACTACCGTGGGCACAAACTAAAATGTCCCTAGTAACATCTGTCTCTATCTGTACGTTACCCACATCTCCCAGCAACCACTTTTTAACTAAAGGAGCAACTAGTTCAATATTAGACAAACTGTACTCTTGCTTACGATATCCACTTCCCAAACCCTGTTTACGCTGGTATATCAAAAGCGTTGTACAATTTGATTTATGCGACAGATTATTTGCTATCAACAGAAACTTTATTGGCAACCGCGCGCGTTTTACTTCTTCTACTAAGTTCTTTAAATTACTAGGAACCCACTTAGAATCAAACGCTTCCGATGCCCAAGGTGGCGGACACTCTACTAAAATATAAGTCTGATGATTGGCAGCAGTGCCAATTATGTCCTCTCCTAAAGAACGTGAATTATCTGAACAAAAAAAATTACTCATCTACTTGCACTGTACTTTTATATACGAATAAAGAATTTAAAGGGGTTTTTACACAGAGATACTTTTAAAAGGCGCCCACGTCAAACGATAAACCTGCATCCATCATCTAGCATATGAGCGATATCTAACGTCGTTTATTATTCATTCTCTAACATTTTTTCATATCAGGCTATCTTTCTCAAGAAACATATTGATAAAAGTTATCAATAAAATTTCAGCAAGGTAAACATAGAGCAATATTTATGCTCTTATTTATTCTTACGACTTAAGATTGATTGACAAAAAAACATGTTTGTTCAGTAATAGCATCAGATTTTAAAAATGTCCAACTCCCATACTTATTTATATTTTTATGCGGAATTTAAAATCAACCTCCTGAAAGTATATATATGTTCGGTTCTCGTAGTTATGCATCGACTTTAACTCAAGTCAACAAAATTTGCAACTACTTGCAATTAATTCTCTTTTAATTTTAATAAAGGTGGGCGCCTGTGAACAGATTAAAGGTTGATTAAATGTGATTTATGAACAAACTATCAGATGTATAGACAATTATCTATGTATTTCAGAAAACAAAAAAATTTCTCAATAAATTGAGGTTTATGGCGGTGTAGGGGCTGTAAAAGCTAGAATAGTAGAATTGATGCAAGCACATGAGCGTATTATGGCAGTTGCTTTTTTCTGCTTTTATGCAGAGCTAAATGATTTTTTACCACGGCAAAAAAGAGGAGTGAGCATTTGCCACGAATTTACAGAGCGGGCGTCTGTCAAGGATATGATAGAGTCTTTTGGTGTGCCACATCCGGAAGTATATAGTATAGAAGTCAACTCAAATTTTGTTGATTTTACTTATATTGTTCAGGATAAAGACAATATAAATGTCTATCCTATCTCAGCTAGTGCAATCAAGCCAAGTGTTTCAGTACAACCGCAACCTGATATAAAAAGCTTTGTACTGGATATACATTTAGGGAAACTTGCAAATTCTTTACGGTTACTGGGGTTTGATACGTTATACCGTAATGACTATGAAGACAAGGAACTTGCGCGCGTCTCAAGCAGTGAAAATCGAATTTTGCTAACGCGCGACAAAGGTTTGCTGATGCGGAGTATGGTAGTTTACGGTTACTATGTGCGACAAACTGACCCAAACAAGCAAATAGTCGAACTGATACAAAGATTTAATTTATTTAAACACGTGGCGCCGTTTCGTCGGTGCATACGTTGTAACGGAATGTTAAGCCAAGTAAATAAAGAGTCGGTAATATCAGAGATACCAGAAAGCGTTAAAGAACTAAATCATGAATTTCACCGTTGTCTTTCTTGCAGTCAAATTTATTGGAAGGGTTCACACTACGATAAGCTACATTCTTTTATTAATGGAATATTAAGTAAAGCGGAAAGTGTTGAGTGTTAAGTGCTGAGTGTTGAGTGTTGAGTGCGCTCGTGCTGAGTATTAACAGTTTAATAATCAGTGTACGCTTTTAGCTTAATCACTATGTATATTAACTTTGGCAACTTGGTTTAAGTTATCTTGGGGGTTAGTTTCATGATCATCATCAAGATGATTAATTTTATCATCTGGATGTAGCGGCGCCTCTGGTTGGTCAGGGCTGATAGTGTGTGGTGGTTCGTTAGCGTTGGAAAAATCTATTTTGGGTTTTTGTTGTTCAGAAGACATAAATAATCCGATAAATACTTACAAGTTCAGTATTGAATTGATACTGTAAATAAGCATCATACTGAGGATTGATTATTTATGTAGTACATAATCACTTTTCAATAGCGGCATGGTGGTTTTGGTTGTTTTGGGTAGGATGTGCGACAATAAAAGAAAAATAGATTTGAGCTATACATTTCTTAATAAATAGAACTTATATAATGTTTTAATTAAGGCAGAACTATGTATTCAGCGAAAGCAACAGCACTGTTAATATTAGATGCTCAAAACAGAACAAAAGTTGTACCGGAGAAGTTAGAAAGTGAGTTGACGTATGTAGCAGGGTGGTGTTACTGGTATAAAGGGACGAGTTTAGTCAAAGAGTTTGCTTACTCGTGTTTGGAGTTATTAACGAAAGAGAAGTTGAATTTAATATTAAAAGAGTTAGGTTTGACTGTCGCGAAGTCATCGGCAAAGGAAGATATAGTAAAAGTATTAAAAGAAGTTAAAATTACAGAGTTACGCGCGGTATTAACAAAGAAAGTCATGCCAGAGTTTGAATTATCGGTAGTGACTTTTGAGAAGTTGTTTCGTATATCTACCGCAAATCGTCGCAGATTGCAAGAGATAGATGATGCTTTACCAATTCTTTACTGGGGTGAATCTAAATATGGACGGTATCCAGTTCTTAGTTTATTGAAGATATTAGAGATTTTACATGCTGATAAAACGTTACTCAAACAGTTTTATGATTATGTCGAAGAAAAATTAACGGCAAAAGCAAAACAAATAGCGCGCGATAAAGAATTAGAGCTTTCATTTAAAGATAAGTATCTAAATAGAGTTGCAGAGCATCCAGAGTTAGAGAATAACGATAATATTAAGAAGTTTGTCAAGCAAGAAAGGTTTCGAGCAGCATATAGTTTTTCACAGAGTTTAATACAACAAAAAGAAAAACTCGCGCGCGATAAAGCAATTGAGTTTTCGTTTCAACATGAGTATTTAGATAAAGCTGCAAAATATCCAGAATTAACACAAGATAATAATATTCAACAGCTTGTAGAAAAAGGGTTTTATAAAAGTGCATTGAAATGGTTGAATGAACTTATTCAAAAGCAAGAAAAACTTGAGCGTCAAATAGCGCTTGAGCTTTCTTTTCGAGATAAATTTCTACTAAAATCATCTCAATATCCATCGATAGAAAATAAACAACTTCAAAAATTATTTAAAGAAGAACAATATCAAGCTGCGTATAATAAATTGAATGAGTTAATTCAAGAGCAAGAAAAATTTAACCGTCTTCATCAACAATATATAGAGTTATGCAAAGAATTGGGTACAACACCAGAACAACATGAAAGTTTAAAAACATTAACAAAAGCAATTCAAGAGTTACAGACAATTCGTAAAGATTTAGCAAATAAAGGCAAAATGCAAGAGTTTGCAAAATCATTAGACGCTTTATTACAAGAAGAAGTAGAAATATTTAGCCAAACTTCTAATCATCAATTTCAGTATTCTAAAGAATTACAATCAAATAACAAAGCATTAAAATTCTGTCAATTAGTTTTATCAAGTAAAGGTATCTGCGTAGAAAATCAATTGCGATGGAAGAATATTGGCAACATAACCGAGACTATCGCAAACTATGAAGATTTAATTTTTTCTCATCCTGTATTACTTCAAATTCAAGGTGTTGCAGAACTTGCATAATGCGCTCTGAAGGGGAAGGTAAAAATCTGACTGTTACATCCTCGTGTGTACTGTCAAAAAACTCAAATAATCACAAATAAACATCAAAATAGTTCAAATTTGTTTGCTTTGGTTATTTTATATTTCCAAAAATAAACTATACTACAAAAGTATTGCTAAAAGTTAATAAAAAGTCAATGTCAAGTACAAGTGTTCTTTGCGATATCATCTATTGATATAGCCCTAACGCGCGCAACGAATGTCCTTAACATTTAGTTCACAAATAAACAGTAAACTGAGTGAATGACTTACATGAATAATATGCATCTAGTTGATAAAAAATTGTACAAACTTAAACAATTAAATAATTTGTTGGAGGAAAAAATTAGCTATTTTAAATTAGTGGAGTCAAAGTCACATAGGTTTGATCAAATGTGCGCGGTTATAGAAGCCATTAGCGAAATTATACTGGTTATAAGTGTTTCTGAAAACAAAATTAAAAATATAGAATTGTTAACAAATGAACAATCTGCTTTAGAACAATCTAGTTTAGATAATGACAATTGCAATACAAATCGTTTAACGATAGACTTATTTTTTCGTAAGGATACATCTGAAATTTGTTTACAACAAGTATGTCGTGCGTTAAAAACTGGACTGACACATAGTTTTGATTATAGTTTGTCTTGCAATGGACGCTCGTTTGAATATTGTGCTACGATTATTCCGGTATGCGACGACTCGGTTTTGTGGGTTGCGCGCGACATTAGCAAATATATACGAAGTCAAGAAGTAGAGAAACGCGAAGAAAAGTTCGAGGTATTAATAAATTCGGTGCCGGTGGGAATATTTGAAACTGATGTAAATGGTGACTGTACTTATGTAAACCCTCGTTGGTTAGAAATAGCTGGAATGCGTGAAGCAGAAGCATTGGGAAAAGGATGGATAAACGCATTACATCCAGAAGACCGGGAACAGGTAGTTAAGCAGTGGTACAACTGTGCAATATCAGGATGTGAGTTTGCAATGGAATGTCGCTTTATTACACCACAAGGCAAAGTTACTTGGTTAAAAACAAGTGCAGTAGCAATGAGAGACATTAATAATAATATTACAGGCTATTTAGGTACTATCACAGATATAAATGCGCCTAAACTTGTAGAAACAGCTTTAAAAATAAGCGAAGCACAAGAAAGGCAGAAAGTACAAGAGTTAGAACAAATACTAGAAAAACTTAGAGAGCTTGCAAACTTAGATGCATTAACTCAGGTTGCCAACAGGTATTGTTTTGATAATTACCTTAACGAACAATGGTATATCAAAAATCATAAAAACCCGATAGCATTGATTTTACTTGATATAGATTATTTCAAACTTTATAACGACACTTACGGTCATCCATCAGGAGATGCTTGTTTAGTGCAAGTTGCGAATGCGCTCTTAGCTGCCACAAAACATAATAATGGTTTAGTTGCACGCTATGGGGGGGAGGAGTTTGCGATAATTTTACCAGATAAAACCAGCGTACAAGTACAGCGAGTTGCACAACGAATTCGCAAATATATTCAAAAACTCAATATACCTCACTCTAAATCAAGCGTAAGCGTAAATGTAACTGTAAGTATAGGAATTGCACATGCTTTACCTTATATTAATACGGCGCCTCAAATATTGATTGACAAAGCAGACGGAGCGCTGTATAAAGCTAAAACAGCCGGACGCAACTGTTATTATACAGTTTTTGAGTAGTAGTAAGGCTAAAATAAATTAACTTTTATGAAATAACAATTTTTAGATAATGGTAAGGCGCCGCTTCTTGATACGTTTTACAGTAACACTACTAATAGTTGGCATATTACCAATAATGTATTTATTGTTAATGCCATTGCACGACATTGACTGTGAAGCAGAACCATTTATGTCATCAAATGCCAAAAAGTTTCAAGTTATGGCAACCAAAGTAGTAGCTCAACCTTGGTATGGAGAACATATGGTGTATGGTATATTTACAGTTCCTAACGAATATAAAGAAACACCATTTTTTATACTAACAGTCAAAGGCGCCGGGAGCTTCTGCGAAAAACCATTTGGAAACGAACAGCAAGTAGATAACATAACCGCTCAACCAGGTACGCACTTAATCAGAGATTATATCAGAACTCGATTAGCGCTCAAATTAATTTTAAAAGGTTTATACAGCACTATTAGTAACAAAGATAACTGGACACTAACCTACCCTAGCAAAAACTAAACTATATAACCGTAGTAGTCCATGTCATAAGTTTTGGGAAGTAGGAAGATTGGCAACTCCTGTTGGAACGGATGTAACGGATAGGTAATTTTAAATAACCAGACCTTGTTTTTAACAAATAATTCATCCGTTACATCCATTAAAATCCGTTGCAAACCAACACCCCAAAATTAATGACACAGACTAGTAGTACTTTATGTTATTAATTCTGGGGTGTAGGCACCAATACTAGGTGCGGCAAAAGCCACCATACAACGCCCCAAAACTTTTGGTACGTAGTTGTTGCTCTAGCCCTCTAAATTTTCGTGCGCTAAAGCGCTACTACGAACCTACCAAAACTTTTGACACAGACTAGTAGTACTCCATGTTATAAGTTTTGGGATGTTCACTTCTTAAAAATTCTTTCTTTGTGTCCTTTGTGTCTTTGTGGTTCATTCCTCCAACACCCCAAAATTAATGACACAAACTACTAGTAGTACTCCATGTCATAAGTTTTAAGAGTTGCATATTTTTACCACAGAGACGTAGAGACGCGATTAATCGCGTCTCTACAGAGATTTTATATTGGCGCCTGTCGTTACGGTATGGTAGGGTGTGTGACGCTACTAAATACATGTATTTTTGATATTGAATCTTAATAAATAATATGCAATGCAACCTTTTTAAGTTATTATTGCTACTTTGTTTATTATATTTTAAGTATTTATCGCAAAAAAAGCGCTATTTTATAAAATTAATTTGTAAAAAAGTGTATTTATTATACAAAATTAAAGTTAATTATCTACGTGTAAGCACATCGCGGCAGTAACTTTGTACCTCACGATTGACTCCAATTTAGCGCCGCTTTAGTTGAGCTAAAAAATTAATAGTGTATAACTCACTACCTAAAAATGTTCAAAAAACTATTACTAAACTAATTGAATATTATAGATGCTTTATACTGTATATTCACTTTATTGAGTATTTTTAATTAAGTTTAGTTATAAAAAATAAAGGGATAATAGAATTCAGTTATGACAATAGCTCATGCAATTTTAGCGGCATTAGTGGACTCAGCGTGTAGCGGGTATGACTTATCAAAGAAGTTTGCGGGTAGTGTGGGTTTTTTCTGGCACGCAACGCAGCAGCAAATTTACAGAGAGCTAAGTAAATTAGAGGAGCAAGGATATATTATTGCAGAAATAGTTAGGCAAGAAGGGCGCCCAGATAAGAAAGTATTCTCGGTTACAGAGACAGGGAAAGATTATCTTCGCAAATGGATATTAGAACCATCAGAAGTTAGCCCAATGAAAGATGAGTTGCTGGTAAAATTATTTGCAGCTTCAGTTGTACCAAAGAATAAAATTATTAAAGAACTCGAAAATCACCGCGCGCAGCATAAAGACATTTTAAAAACATATCTTGCAATCGAAGGTAAGTATTTTGTAGACCCGCAAAGTTTATCTTTAGCAGAAAAGTATCGCTATTTAACGCTTCAGCAGGGAATACGCTACGAAACTGAGTGGTTAAAGTGGTGTGAAGATACTATTAAGTTTTTACGTGAAGATAACTCAGAAGCATGACTATAAACTGTAGTAAATTGAAGTTAAGATTATGAAAAAATTATTAATTACAGGCGCCAGTGGTTTTCTAGGATCGCACATTATCCAGGTTGCACAATCAACATACGAAGTTTACGGTACTTATAATACTCATGCACTGGAAGGAATTGATGGCGCCAACTTATTCAAGGTTAATTTAGCCGACTTTCAAGAACTGAAACAAATCTGTACAAACATTAAACCAGATGCAGTAATTCACACAGCAGCCCTTTCTCAGCCAAATTACTGTCAAAACCACCCTGAAGAGTCTCACGCAATAAATGTGACAGCATCGGCAAATATAGCGGGACTGTGTGCCCAATATTCTATACCATGTGCATTTACATCAACTGACCTGGTATTCGATGGTAAAAATGCACCATACAAAGAAACTGATGCTGTAAACCCTGTAAACCTGTATGGGGAACAAAAAGTCTTGGCAGAACAAGCAATGTTAGAACAATATCCGCAAACTGCTGTATGTAGAATGCCATTAATGTTCGGCGCCGCAACTCAAAAAGCTAAAAGTTTTATGCAAGGATTTATACAAACACTAGAAGAAGGCAAAGAATTAAAGTTATTTACCGATGAATATAGAACTCCTGTAAGTGGTACGACAGCCGCGAAGGGTTTATTATTGATGATAGAGAAAAATTATCACGGCGTTATTCATCTTGGTGGGAAAGAAAGAATATCTCGTTATGACTTTGGAAAGTTAATGGTGGAAGTATTTAAATTACCTGATACAAATTTGAAGTATTGTAAACAGCAAGATGTGCAAATGTCGGCGCCTCGACCTGCTGATGTTTCGTTCGATAGTTCAAAAGCATTTGCGTTGGGCTATAAGCCGCTATCAGTTAAAGAAGAATTAGAAGCCATAGCATTATTAAATTGATTTGTAAACAGTGGAGTTTATGTAACAGACCACACTTTTTAGCAAGCATACGCTACGAAATAGGGTAGTTAAATAGGCGTGAAGATACTATTAAGTTTTGGCGTGAAGATACTTATAATTCGCTCTCAATAGTAAACTAATACTATACATGATCTTATAGCATCTCCCTTTTAAAGAGGACGCAAAAAAATGGTTAACCAACCTGGATCAATTCAAACCCGCTTAACTCGTCTTGAAGCCTTATTTGCAAATATGGGTGAAACATTAGCAGCGCATAACGATACTATTGATGTACTGGTAGCAAATATCAGCCAGTTGACTGAGAACCTAAATAATCTAACCGAACAAACTAGCCGCAATATTGATAACTTAGCTCTTCAAGCAGCCGAAGATAGACAACAAGCAGCTATTGACCGTCAACAAGCAGCCATTGACCGTCAACAAGCAGCCATTGACCGCCAAGCATGGCAAGCAGAGATACAAAGAATATGGGAATATCTTTTAGAACAAAGGGGAAATGGTAGGCAAGGTACATAAGAAAATAAAAGCTTCGTATAAAACGGGCAGGAAAGCCCGTTCCACAAGATGATTAGTTTATTTTAGTGGCATAAAACAGCCTGTTTATGCTGTTCTAAACCGCGCGCTATATTACTGCGGCCTAGCCAAGCTGCGTGACAGTTGGGGTCTAATTTAATCGCGCGGTCGTAAGCGTAGATAGCATCATCAATGCGTTTTAATTCGCTAAGACTATTACCGCACCACAACCAAGCTAAAACAAAAACAGAATCAAGTCGCAATGCTTGGTCAAATGATGAAACTGCTTCGGTGTAACGTTTTAAGGCATGTAGTACTCGACCGCGATAATATAAGGTATTGGGATAATCTGCTTTAAGTTGAATTGAGCGGTTCAAAGATATTAGCGCTTCTTCGTTTCTATTTAATTCAAACAAAGCAGCACCACGATAAAACCACATTAAATAGTTGTCTCCTTGTCCAAGGGAAATCGCACGGTCGCAGCTTGATATAGAATCTTCGTATTTCTGCAAATAATATAGTGAAAACGCGCGATTTTTCCAAGCATCGCTATAATCTTCATATAGTTCAATTGCACGGTCATAAGATATAAGCGCTTCTTGGTCGCGTTGTAAATAATATAGTACTAAGCCGTGTAAATTCCATAAAGAAGCTTGATTTGGTTCTAAACGAATTGCTTGCTCGTAAGATACAAGTGCTTCTTCGTACCGTTTTAAGTTGCCGAGCGCACTACCGCGAATATGCCAAACTTTATCAAAGTCGGGTTGAAGGGCAATTACATTATCGCAAGCAGTCAGCGTTTCTTCATCACGTCTAAGTTCTTGCAAGATGTAAGCGCAACCGAACCAAGAGCCAGGTAAATTAGGATTTATTTCAACTGATTTTTGAAATGCAGTCAGTGATTCTTGGTATAATTTTAACTCCATTAATACTAAACCGCATTTATGCCATGCTTCGGCGTAATCTGGTTTAATTTCAATTGCTCGCTGATAAGATGTTAATGCATCTTGGTGTCTTTGCAGTTCAAAGAGAGCATCTCCGCGATTTTTCCAAGTTTCAGGGAAATTAGGCTGAATATGAATTGCTTGGTTGTATGACTCAATTGCTCCTTGATATTCTTTTAAATTGAGTAACAAGCTTCCGCGCGAATACCATGATTCCCAGTAGTTTGGGTTACACTTAATTGCTTCGTCATAATCTAATATAGCTTCTTCGTAGCGCTGCAAATTCCACAAGGCGCCCGCGCGAGAATGCCAAGCTTCGTGAAAATCTGGTTTCAGGGCAATTGATTGGTCATAAGAAATAATCGCTGCTTCACCTTGGCGTAAATATTCGAGTGAAATACCCCGAAGCCACCAAGTATAATAATCATCTCTATTAAGTTGCAAAGCTTGGTCATAAGATGCAATAGCGTCAGCATACAAGCCTAAAGTTTCCAACGCTAAACCACGATGAATCCAAGGCGCCGGATTTGATGGTTGATTTTTGATGGCTTGATTGTAAGCTAAAACCGCTTCAGTTGGGCGCTTTAAATATCTTAACGTTTGACCCCGCCCAAAATGCGCTAAATAATTATTACTATGTACATCCAATATCTGGTCAAATAAAGCCAAAGCGTCACTATAACGTTTCAAATAACCCAAGACAAACCCAATGCTAATCGAAGCATCAATAAAATCAGGCTTAATTTGCAACGCTTGCTCATAACACTCTATAGCTTCTTCATATTTCTGGTTATCATAAAACTGATTAGCCGTCTGATACCAATCTTCAGCAGTCGCCATAGAACCTTTGTATAAATCTTTGAGTGTAGATACGTGTGAGTAATCCATAAAAATCTCTTTTATTAATGCTCTATCTACTATTCACTACGTCTCAACCTACAAAGCTTATGCATGTAGCACAGGTATCTTGCTTGGGCAGTAGGGTGTGGAAAGCGCCGTTACAATCTTCAATCAAACGAAAAATCATTTGCGCCCTCCGCACCAACGATAGTTTTGGTGTGATATATTTTTTCACCACGCCCGACACAGAGTTCACAGAGGGAACAGAGAACTCCAAAATCTCTCTGTGCCCTCTGCGCCTAATCAGGTAAAATTCTTAACTCTCCAAAACTTTTGACACAAACTAGTGGTCTATGTCATTAATTTTGGCTGGTTGGCTGGCAACGGATACAACGGATTTAACGGATGAGTTATTCGTCAAACATATAGATTTTGTTATTTAAAATTACTTATCCGTTACATCCGCTCTTCATCCGTTGCTAATATTTCTACCCCCCAAATTTAATGACACAAACTAGTAGGTATAAATTTATGTCTCTACACCTCTGGTTAAACTAAAGCATTGGAAGTCCTTTCGGGCGATGTCCAAGTGGAAAGGCTTGGTCGATAGTCGCAAGCTCGGCTTGAGTCAAATCAAATTCAAAAGCTCGCGCGTTTTCATGCCTTCGTCCTTAAGTTGTTCAAAAGCTGCAATTGTATCTTCTAACGGATGCTGCCCGCGCCAATGCAACAGATAACAATCTAGATGGTCGGTTTTTAAACGAGCAAGCGACCTTTCACAGGCAGCTATCGTCTCACGTCGAGAGGCATTATGAGGAAGAACTTTGGAAACCAAGAAAACTTGATCACGGCGCCCAATAATAGCTTCGGAGACTACGTTCTCAGCGGTACCATACATTTCTGCAGTATCAATATGAGTCATGCCAAGATCAAGACCCTGCCGCAGAGCAGCAATTGCAGAGTCATAGTCGTCGTTGTCGATTTTCCAGGTTCCTTGCCCAATCACGGCGACTTTGCACTGAGTAGAGCCAAATTGACGCTGTTCCATGTTGTGCCTTTATGGTTGATTCCCAATCAGTATTCTACAGCTTGGGAAAAGATCCGCTTCGCAAATAATTTTTTTGGATTGTAGCGCAAAAACCTCATACAACGGTTTATAGAACGCTAATAAATATGTAGCTAGGCGCCCAGATGGCTTTTATAGCAGATGCATTTACCATGTAGTACCAGTAACTTTTGTCTTATGCTAATATTACACATTGCAGTTTTTATACTATATAAATCAATGTCAGTACTTTAAGAGATCTTTAAAGTCAGAGGTCAGCATGTATATTAAAATACCTAGACTACCAACACGTCAAAATGGCGAAAACTTTTATATGTATTTAACTGTGGAGAATAAGCAAGGAGATTTGTGTTTAAAGTGGAAATCAGAATTAAGCTTGAAAAATAATTTTGATTTGTATAATAACAAACATATAAAGTTCACGTCACAGATTCATCAAAGTGACGCAAAGGAGGTGATACATTTTTGGATAGATATGGCACTGTATAATCAGCCAATTAAAGAAGAATGGGAACCAGATAACCGAGTTCAAAAAGCTTGGGAGCATATTAGGTTTTATTGTGAAGAATGTTGTTACAAAGCTGCGATTCAGGTGTGGAAGGATGACACATCAAAGTCGTGGGAAGATTATATATTTTTGTCAAGATATTTAGTTTATGATTTTAATCGATTTGAACAAATATTAGCAAAGTATAATCCTGATAGTTCATCAATTGATACTTATATTACAAAAATCTTAATTAATACAATCAAAAATCAAACTTTAGTTGCTAAGTATTCTCACTGGCGCCTGTTAGTGCAAGCGAGTGACAATAAGTTAAAAGAAGCATTATTGAGAGCGGGAATATATGAGCCGGAAATATCAAGAATTGTGTTTGCACGTAAGTACTTTAAACAAGTATATCAAATGAATAAAATTCAAAATCCGCTCAAAGAAACAGGGAAAAGATGGGAAGAACCAGATGATAACGATTTTATAGAAGCTGCTAATTTTTATAATACAGAAAAGCCACTTTTATCTACACCACATGAAGTTAGCGCGAATGGAGATGTAACGAGTAAAGAGCTTAAAGGATGGATGAAAAATTGTATTACTGCTTTATACAATTATCCTAAATCGATTACACCCTCTTTTTCGATAGAAGCTTTACAGGAAAGAGGTAATGGAATTGAGTATGAAGCGCTATATACTCATGATATCGAAGAATGGGCGCCACAAGCCGACTCGGTAAAGGCTATCGAATCAGCGTTACACAAACAGTTTCTTTTACTAAAACATGAGCAGCAAAAATTATTACTGCTTTATTATGGCTTGGGACTACAGCAAAAACAAATAGCAGAAATTTACGAAGTTACTCAAGGTGCAATTGCGCGGCGCCTACAAACGGTTGAAATAAAATTGCTAAAAACTATATTGACATTAAGTCAACCAACGCAATGGGTAACAAAATATGTCTCTGGATGGTTAATTAGTAATTATGCATCCCCTGATAATTTAGATTTAGTTCACGTCGCTTTAGTTCAAGCTGTAAAAAAATTAGAACTAAAAGAGCAAAATCTACTTCGACTTACTTATGGAGAAAAAGTTAACCCAGAAATTATTGCCCAAAATTTTGGAGTTGAGCCAAATGAACTAGCTGCAATCATTCGTGCGGCTAAGTCAAAATTAGAATTAGCTTTGATGCAAGCTATAGATGGATATATTAATAAATATTTACGGTTATGGTTATCAAAATTTTGCCGTATGTCTGTCAAACAAACTTGTAAAAATCTAGGTATTTTAACGAATGACATTACAATATCAAAGACGATAAATATTGTATTGGATAAATCGTTAGAAAATCTCCAATCGAATAATAATAGAGGTTAAATTTATGGATTATATTAACGAGCTAGAAATGAACAGTAGAACAAGTCTATGGCTGGATATTTTAGATGAGGAACGCTTAAAAGCTTGGAATAATTCTCAAAATCAATCAAATACGATTGCTTGTTATAATTCTTATCTAAATCAAGTTTGTTTGTATAGCTTTATTAATTGGCTAACAGATTGGTTTGCGGAGTCGTCAAATGTTACGCCCACAATATATTCTAATTTAGATACACCAAGTGTATGGGAAGTACTTTCTGGCGCCGCAATAGCTGTTGGGAAAAAACGCATCATATTAATTCCAACCGAAACAAATGATTTAGAAGAGTTATCAGTACCTCAAGAATGGGTAGATATACCTTCTTTTGTTGGTGATTACTATTTAGCTATTCAAGTTAATTTAGGTGCTGATACTTCGGAACGATGGATGCGGGTATGCGGTTTCGCAACGCATCGTCAGCTTAAAAACTTTGGTAAGTATGATTCATTTGAGCGCGCTTATATTTTACCCGTCAAAGATTTAACGGCAAGTATTAATGTAATGCTTTTAACGCTCGAACTTAATGTTCGTGAGGAAGTATCAGAACTTTCTAGCTTAGAAGCTAGTGAAGCTCAAAAACTATTAGGACTTTTGAGCAATACATCTATATATTCACCGCGTTTACATCGAGATGTCACGTTTGAACAATGGGCTAAACTTTTAGATAATCAAGAGTGGCGCCAGTTTTTGCATCAGTCACGTATGAATAGCTTAGTTAGTACAGATACTAATACAAATATATCTTTAACAAATCTACACAATTGGTTTGAAAAAATATATGACACAGGTTGGCAGTCTCTTCAAACACTAATGTCATCAAAACAATTAAATTTTGCGTTTAGGCAACGTGAACTTGTGACAAGAGAAGTATCTGTAGAAGGAGTAAAAGTTATTGATTTAGGAATGCAGCTTGGAAACCAATCTGTAGCGCTTTTGCTTGGTTTGACGGTTGAAGATGAGCGGAAAGTAGGAATTAAAGTCCAATTGCATCCAGCAGGGGGAGAAACTTACTTGCCAGAAGATATCAAGCTCAAATTAATTTCGCAGTCAGGGACAACCGTTCAAGAGCTTCAATCTCGAATTCAAGATAACTGTCTCCAATTAAAACGATTTACTTGTATAAGGGGAAAAAGTTTTAAAATTGAAGTATCAATTAATAATTTTAGCATTACTGAAGATTTTGTAATTGAAGCGTCGGCGCCTGCTATATATGAGTAAGCTAATTGTTTTGAACCTAGGAAAAGGAACACTAGAAGCTGGTTTTCCCTTCGTAACGGTTCAGTTGCAAGAAGATGAATCAGGATGGAAGCAATTTCAAGGCAGCTTACCACCTGCACCAAATATTACTAATTTGTATCGGCGCTGGCAACTGCTTTACGATTTACTTTATGAAGCCCGCTCGATTAATATTGGTTTACGTGTTATGCGCGTTACTCCGAGTCAGCTACAAGATGAGGATGATTCGGATGATGGTCTTGAAGTTGATGAGTCGGATGTTACCCATATTTCGGATGCTGATTTTGATGCAGTATGTAAAGAATTGCAAAAAAATATTGACAATTGGTTAGATTGTCAGCAATTTCGTTCGATAGAATCGCAATTGCGAACATATTTATCTAAAACTGATGAAATACGCTTTATTATTCAAACAGAAGATTATTACCTGCGAAAACTGCCTTGGCATATTTGGCACTTTTTTAATGACTACCAAAAAGCAGAAATAGCTTTAAGTCCTATCGAGTTTCAACCCGAAATAAAAGTTAACTCGTCAGCAGATAGAATACGGATACTAGCAATTTTAGGAGACAGTGACGGAATTAATATTGATGCTGATAGAAGATTTTTATCAAATTTACCAAATAATCCAGAAGTAGTATTTCTTGAGCAACCAACTCGTCAACAGCTTGATGAGTATCTTTGGGATAAGCTAGGATGGGATATTTTATTTTTTGCTGGGCATAGTTTAACTGCATTAGATGGTAATACAGGTTATCTTTATATAAATTCGACTGAAATTACAATACCACAATTAAAAAATTCTTTAAGAATAGCTATTGAACGCGGTTTGAAGCTAGCGATATTCAACTCGTGTGACGGGTTGGGACTAGCAAAACAGCTAGATGACTTACATATTCCTCAAACTATTGTCATGCGTGAACCGGTACCGGATACAGTAGCGCAAGAATTTCTCAAACGTTTTTTAACGGAGTTTGCAACTGGACAATCGTTTTATTTAGCGGTACGATACGCGCGTGAACAATTACAAGGTTTAGAAAATGATTTTCCTGGCGCCAGTTGGTTGCCTGTAATATGTCAAAACCCTGCACATGCTCCATTAACGTGGGAGCAAATGCATAGGAACTATTCTAGAGATAAAAATCTATCTACTTCAATACCAGCTTTAAAAACTAAATACCCTGGTAGAGTACGTCGAAACCGGGGTCGAAGAAAGCGAGTGTATGCCGCGTTATTAATAAGTATTTTAATTACAGCGATAATATGTGGTGGGCGCCATCAAGGTATATTTCAGGCTTGGGAGTTGAAAGCGTATGACGAGATGGTTCAACTACGACCAGACTCAGGTATAGATTCACGCTTACTAATATTAGAGGTAACAGAAGAAGATTTGCAATATCAAAATCAATTAGGCTACGCGCGACAAGGTTCTTTATCAGATGCAGCGCTAGCCGAAGTTTTAAATCGCTTAGAACCTCTGAAGCCGAGTGTAATTGGTTTGGATATTTATCATGATTATCCCATTCAAGCTGCACAAGAGAAACTTGCTCAATTAGCAAACAATCAAGATTTCTTTGCGATATGTAAACATAACGAACCAGAAATTGGCCATCCGGGTGTTGCCGGACCTATATTTATACCAGACGAACGTTTAGGATTTAGCGACGTTGTAATCGACAACAGTGATGGTGTACTGCGTCGAAACATATTCCAAATGACTCCTAACTTAGATTCTCCTTGCCCTACAGAGACTTCGTTTGCTTTTCAGATAGCGTTGCATTTTTTACACAAAAACGGTTATCATGTGGCGCCGTTCGTGAAAGATAATCAAGTATTACTCGGTAGTAATAGTAATAATGGCGATAATATAATCGTACCAATAATAACCAGTCACTGGGGAGGATACCAAGGAATAGAAGACAAAGGATATCAAATCATGCTCAATTACCGTTCGCGTCAAATTGCGAATAAAGTAACATTGAAGGAAGTTTTGCAAGGCAAGTTTGACCCAAATTTAGTTAAAGATAAAATAGTCATTATTGGTACTAATACGCCAACATTCAAAGACCAATTTTATACACCGTATAGCTTGAGTAAGCAACTAGACCAAACAGTGCAAGGCGTGTCAATTCAAGCACAAATGATAAGTCAAATAGTAAGTAGTGTTAAGGAGAAGCGACCATTCGTCAGAATTTGGTATACTTGGCTGGAAACAATTTGGATATGGAGTTGGTCAGTAATTGGTAGTTGTATCGCTCTGTATTACAAAAAACCAGCACATATAGTATTTTTGATTGTCGGAGTCATCTGCGTTATTTGGTTTGTCTGTTACAGCTTATTTGTAATGCAAAGTGTTTGGATACCATTTATCCCCGCAGTTTTAGCAATTGCCTTCGCAGCAGTTGTAGTTTCTGCTTATCAAAGACTTTAAAACTGAGCAACCTAGCTATGACTCAAAAAAATTGGTGCATTCAGCTTCTTTTCGCTTCCTTACTAGTGCTAATTAATACACCATACGTAACAGCACAATCTACTCCTCCAAGATTCAATTCAATACTTCGGAATTTACGAAGGGCACCTTCATTAAAATATAAATTACCACCCAAAGGCGCCCCAGGACAGCGGACGGATGCAGGTTCAAGAAGTGAATGTTCAGCGTTAGACGGACGTTTAGTAGCTTTAGTTCCCCCTACAAACATTGGGTTAACTGCTGCGATGCGTCCAACTTTTTGGTTTTATATACCATCAAAAGCAGATAAAAGCGCGCTTGGAAAATTTCAATTGCTCGACGACGAAGAAAATGTCGTCTATACAACAAACATAGCAATAAACACATCAGACATTACGAGCATAAACCTACCTCTGAATTTATCATTAGAAGTAGGTAAAAAGTATCAGTGGGTTTTGTCGTTTACTTGCAACTCATCAACACAAGCAAGTGCCTTAGTTTATGGATATATAGAACGAGTTGCTGTAGATGACCAGATGCAACAAAGATTAAACACAGCAACAACCGAGCGTGACCGAATAATAATATACGGTGAAAACGGGTTATGGTTTGATATGCTGACAGCTTTAATTACCCAAATTCGTAATCAACCGCAAGATTTACAGCTAAGACAAGATTGGGAAGATTTACTCAAATCACCTGAAGTAAATTTATTTTTTTAATTTTAAACAACATATAATTTGTCTGCTGTCTAAAGTCTTGCGTTGCCGTACAAAAGCTAAAGATTCTGCTACACTTCACCTGCATTCCGAAGCATCGAAGTGCCGTTGAAAATAAAGGCAAGATGTCAAATACATATCTGGCACCTTATACACAAAAACTATATAAAACATTTGTTTTACCAAAAATTTTATCTTTGACTCAAAAAAGCTGTTGTTGACCTTTAAGTTTTACAAGCAATAGAAATAAAGACACATATTTATGTTAATGATGGTGTAGGGCTGTCTTGATTTTGAAATATTCTTAAAATAAGTGAAAATCTATAAATAAAGTTATTATGACACAAATTTCAGATAATACATTAAAAGTAGCTCAACAAGCCTTTGACAATTTAATGCATGGTTTTGCAACGAGTAACTGGGAGCCACTTTTAAATCTACTTACAGATGACTTTACTTTTTGGTTTCCTATTGGTACGTATCATGGTTTAAATATTGGAAAAGAAAGAGCAAGGGAATTTTTTCAATACGTTACAGAACTATTTGGTCAAACTCTCAAATTAACTTCTCTTGAAAGAGTTACCAGCAGTGAAACAACAGTGGTTTTTGAATTTTGTGATGAAGCAAGCATGTTAGGACAACCTTACAGAAACCGTATCGCCATTTCCTTTGATGTGCGTAACGATAAGATATGCGGTTATCGGGAATATCTAGGCAGTGATGGAAAATCAAATTAAGTAATAGGCACTCTTGCAAGAAGTCATCAGTAGCATCGTAACAATAAATGGATTAAATAGTGTTACATAGATGTTACAGAATTTTTAGGTGTGTTCTCAATTTAACTCGATGTGATTAAAAACACATCTTAATAAAAAGTTTAATTTTAAATCAACTCTTTTAGTGTAAAGTTTTTATTGCTAATAAACAACATACAAAAATAAGAAAATTCCTTCCTTTGATAACCCCTATTGTTTGTGCTTTAACAGTTACAACTTCAATGAACTTTACAACAGCGGCGCCAGTTAATAACAAACCGACACAACCAACAGTTGGTACAGTTAAAAAACTAGTAAATGGTGACAATGCGTGTTATGTTACCCTTGTAGATGACAAAGGTAAAACACATAATCTTGCTGCTGACTTTAGTATTTGCGGCAAAGAACAAGCTTATCTAAATAAAAAGGTTCGTTTAAGCTACCAAGTAGCAAATATAAACAGTCCGGAATGTCAGGGTAGAGTACCTTGTAATAAAACGAAAAGAATAAGTCTTATTTCTAAAATGGAAGTAATTGGTTCTAGAACTGCTACCTTACCAACAATAGGTACAGTTAAGAAAATTACAAACGGTGATTTGCTTTGTTATGTTTCCATTGTTGATGACAAAGGTAAGCAACATGAACTCGGCGCCGACTTTGGTATTTGTGGGCAAGTAAAAGCTTACTTGAATAAGAAAGTCCGCTTGACTTATGGATTAGCAAATGTTAACGATTGCCAAAGTGCCGAACCTTGTGGTAAAACTCGGCAAGAACAAGTTATTCAAAAAATGGAATTAGTCCGTAGGTAATGTTAATGTTTGGACGGCTGAGGACAGCCGTTCAACAAGATTTTTATATATATTCCACAAGATTTTTATATATATTCCACAAGATTTTTATATATATTTCATAAGATTTATATATATATTTCCGAAGATTTTTATGTTAAGAATTCTTCTAATTGGTGTTTGATTAAGATTGCTTTTAAGGTGGTGTTTTCGGCTTTTAGAGATAAATTTTCAGATTCTAGTTCTTTGATGCGTTCTTTCATGGCTTCTTGAGTTGTTCCCGCGCGATGAATAACTATTTCTTTGTATATTTCTAAGTTGGCATCTTCGCTCATCCAACGTTGATAGGTTTTTGTGTGTTCGTTGACTGTGTGTCCCATGTAGTCGGACATTGTTTTGATGGGAACTCTTAAACGGTGTCCGCGAATAGCATATGCGTGACGCAGGTCGTAGGGACGAAAGTTTAGTTTGACCGTTCTAAAACGGGTGTGGAGTTTAGCTGTTTGATTTTCTAGCGTACCTCCAAGGGCAGGTGCCTTGATATTTTTTAAGTCGAATAATTCTACCCAGTGTGGGTATAAGGGTGGTACTCCACAGTTACGTTCTCCGGTTTTGGTTCCTTGTGTTAAAGCGGGGTTTAATTTAATTAGGTGGAAGGAGTTATTGGGACTGGTAAATGCTTCTAGGTCTACTGCAAATAGTTCGTGAGGTCTTAGTCCATAAGTTGCTAACATTCCATATGCCCATTGCCATTGGTCAGGATATGTAATATTATATGAACTTGCATACTGAGAAAGTGGCGCCCCTATTAAGTCAAAACCTGCAATTATTTCTTCGTCAGTAGGGATATTTCTAATTGTGGGATTTGGATTTGGAGTAGCATAAGCGGTAATATTTTTTGCTGCATCAATACCGCAAAATTCAGAAAACTTTTTTAATTGCCAGGATAAATAAAAGCGTGAGGAACTATTGGGTTGCGTCTTTTTTAAAGCTGTTTCTATAGCTTCTAAAGTTAAAGGTTCATCTTGAGGTAGTTTCTTGAGGTGTCGGAGGTAATGACTTTCCCAGGTACGTGAAGACTGACGATTTTTTTGATGAGTTTTCCAAAACGCTTGTTCGTATTCTTTTATTAATTCAGAAATTAACTTTGGTGGTTTTTCTTCTGGAAGTATTTTCTGCGCTTGTTTGCCTAGTAACTCTCCAGTCCATTTGAATTGTTTTGTAACTAACAATAAATCTAACTCGCGCGCTTTCGCAACAGCAAGCTTAAGACCAATATCATTTGCCGTAAACCCAAGAGAAATAGTATACTGTTTATTAGGACAACCCTTTTTACTCCTATCTCCCGGTTTACAGGGGAAAGTGCCCTGCAACCCTATAGATTTAGCACTTGTTAATTTAAGCTTAACCTTAATCTTTTCTAATAATAATGCTGAGTTAGCGACTTGAACCGAGTGCTTCATGCGTAAATACTCACGTTCTAGTTTCACCTCATCTGAGGCTGTCCCGGCTTTCCATTGTTTCCATTTGGCTGGTGGGTATTTATCTATCGGTACATTATCCCACTCAGCGTTTTGGGGTTCGTATGTACTACTAGAAGACATAGGGTGTAAGGAATAAACTCAATATGGGGTTTATATTATTTGATTAAATGATATAAGGCAAACAACCAGAGGTATCAACTAGTAGATAAGATCGGGAAAGCAAGAGGAAAGGGTAAAAGATTATACAGAGGCTTGGGCAAGGCTTAAAAAAAGGAAAGTTAGATAGAATATTGGCGCCGACTGAAAGTTTACGAGTGAAATTTATTGTTTTTAGGTTTTTACCCCTTTCCAATTTTTCTTATTAACGGCAAAATTATACGGAAACTTCAGCCTCCACACTGAAGTAATATGTTAACTCCAACGGCAGCAGGAGAACGTACCCCTTTATGAAAGTTCAAAAAAAGCTAATTGCTCCTTTATTTATTGCGGCGATAGCAGCTAGTCTTAGTAGCTGTGCGAACCCAAATGACAAGACTGGTGAGGCGCCTGTAACAACAACACCTAGTGTTGCAACGTCGCCAACACCTGACATTATCGCAGAAACTCCCACTCCAACACAAACGCCTACAACTACTGCGTCGCCAACACCCAATAGCTTGGCGCCAGATATTTCTACATCTCCGTCACCTGTGCCAAGTGTAGCTAAACTACGGGAAAAAACGAAGACCAAAGAACCAACAGAGAAAACAAGACTTAGTTATAATGCCATTCCCTCAGCAACAGAAACACCCGCAGGTAAAACTGTAGATGTGACTGTATATACTATTGATTCTCAGTGCCAAGATTTTGTAGGTCAAAAAGCCAGCGTTCCTGCGAATGAACCAGTTGAAGGCGCCGTTGGTAGAGCATTAGAGGGACATGACAGCGGAGACTTTAGTTTATCTGGATACCGCGTCAGTGTTAAAAATGGTATAGCTACAGTTGATTTACGAGTATCACCCAACTCTAAACGGTTAATAAGTTCGCTTTCAAGTTGTGAAAACTCTGCTTTGTTTGGTAGCATTCGCAAAACTTTAACTAGTAACAGTCAATGGAATATTAAAGACGTTCGCTTCACAGAAAAGGGAGAAGAAGTAGTGTTTTAGGAGTGCTGAGTGAGTCGTGCTGAGTGCTGAGTACTAAGTAAATTTAGGAGTAAGGAATCACAATTTTTACAATTTATAAATAACAACTCAGCACTCAGCACTCAGCACTTTCAACTTTTTGAAAGCCATTGTTCAACTAATTCTGCTATAATTTCGCTCATTTGTCGGTCTTGAGATAAAGCTGCAGCTTTCATTCTTCGATGTAACTGCTTAGGTAAATATACAGTTGTACGAATATAGTTGGGGTCTGTACTCTTACTTTTTACGCCATTATTTTTATCATCATCTATGATAGACGGTAACTCATCACGCTGTTGACGACTACGCGCGGCATCAATTAAATTATCAAAACGACTTCCTTTTTTTTTATCACTCATATAATAATTTATGGGTTACATAGGTTAAAATGCATTGCAAATTTCTTTTCCTACTTCTACATAGCTTCTCCACGCAATTTTTGCTTTTGAGTCTTTGACAGCGTTTACGGGTACTCCCTCTAATGCGGCATCTTGAAATACCGAGAGGCGCCTAATACCTGTTTTGAATAATGGTATTCCGATATTTTCTAAAGTTACACGTGCTTCTTCTCCTGCTTTGTTTGGATGTGGTGGAATTAGAGTTAGTAAAACACGATACTTTGCTCTAAGTGCATTGAGGGCGCCCACCATTTGTAAGGTGGCAGCCATTGCCATTGCATCAGGTGCAGTTGGAATAACGAGCATATCACAGCCGCGCGCTAATGTTTTTAAATCGTTAGGTGACGGGCGTGCAGGTGTATCAATAACAATATGCTCATAAAGCGAAGCTAATTTTACTCCCTGCTCTTCGTCTGCTACTCTAAAAGGCAAACTACTGCGATTTGACCAATCTAACGAACAACGATTTAAATCACCATCGATTAACAAAGTATCCGCTTTTGCTTGCAAATACGTAGCTAAGTGGAGTGCAGTCGTTGATTTTCCTACTCCCCCTTTAAATGCCGCCACAGTAACAATCATACGTTTTAAGTATTTCTGCGGCAGATGATACCAGATTTGGCGCCTATATGTACAGATGTTTGGACATCTAAATTGAAAAATAGGGTTGGAATTTAGGTAAAAAAACATTGTTATTGATAAACAATATAATTTATTTAAAATAGGTTTAGATGTTCTGGCATAACACTTTTAATTGTAAATAGATAATAAAAAGGGTGATGAACACTGTTGACATTCATCCTCATGTTAAATTCAGCAAAATCCACAGAGCTTTCTACTGGTACTGGTGCTTCAATATATACTCAAAGTGCGAATAGTTTTGACCAAAGTTTATACTCGAATAATGTTTCAAGTTTAAAAGGTTCTTCACAGTCAGTTGAATCTCAAGGATTAAACCCTAATCCAAACTTGATTTTTAGCAGTGCAGCTATTAATCCTGATTTCAATGGTGATGGTAAGACCGATAAAATTTGGCGGAACTCGCAAACGGGTGAAGTTGCTGTTTGGTTAATGGATGGCGCCACTCCTAATGGTGTAGCTTTACCTTCGCGCGGTGCTGAATGGGATTATAAAATTGCAGATTTGAACGGTGACGGTAAAACTGATTTGATTTGGCGCAATAAAAATACCGGAGCAAACGAAGCTTGGGTAATGGATGGTGGAAACATAGTTGCTGATACTATGCTGACAAGCACAGATAGCAACTGGGATTTCAAAGTTGGCGACACAAACGCAGACCGTAAGAGCGATTTAATTTGGCATAACAAGAGTACGGGTGAAAATGCTGTATGGGTAATGGATGGTACTAATATTGCTTCTGCAGCGATGTTACCAACCACAGATGCTAATTGGACTTCTACTGTTGTCAGCGTTGATGGTACAGGTAAGACTGATTTGCTTTGGCACAATTCCGCAACAGGTCAAAATTCTTTGTGGAGTATGAATGGTACTGAGCTATCTAGCGGTACTGAGCTGGCAAATTTCGGCGCCGGTTCTGAATGGCAGGTTTCTGCTACCGACTTTAACGGTGATATGAGAACTGATCTTTTCTGGCACAATACTAAAACAGGTCAAAATACAACTTGGTTGATGAATGGTACTAATGCTACTGCTGCGGATTTACCAACACAAGGCGCCGGTTCTGATTGGAAATATGAGTTCGGTGATGTAAATAACGATGGCAAAATTGATATTTTATGGCGTAACGAAGCTACTGGTGAAAATTTAGGTTGGACAATGGATGGCGCCACTGCAACCGCAACTGCTTTACCAACAATGAGTTCAGATTGGAAATCTAGCTTGGGTGATTTTAATGGTGATGGCAGAACTGAACTGTTCTGGAACAACACTAAAACTGGCGAAAACATGATTTGGTCTGGAGATGGTACCACAACTGCTGTTAATACTACTCCACTTGGTTGGTACACCACTAGCGTTGGCTAAATAACACATTTGCAGGAGACGCGGTTTAATTGCAGCGTCTCCACAAACTATCTAACCATTACCCATCTTCATAAATTATGAATAATGCAAACTTATCTGCTGTAAATCTACCTTCTCAGAATATTAACTCTAATAATAGTTCTATATCAAATACTAATTATACTGGTATTGATCAATCTAGTTATTCGAGTAATTTTAAACGTTCGTCTGATGATGTTTCAAATCTTGCATATAATGTACCGATAACTAATCCAAATCCTAACTCTATTTTTAGCAGTGCAGCTACGCGCGCTGATTTTAGTGGTAATGGTAAAACTGATTTAATTTGGCGTAATAGCCAAACAGGTGAAACGGCTATTTGGTTAATGGATGGTAGCAATGTTACGGATGCTAAGTTTTTACCCCAAATGGGTGCTGAATGGCAGTATAAATTGGGTGATTTTAATCGTGATGGCAAAAGTGATATGTTTTGGCGTAATACCACAACGGGTGAGAATGTTTTGTGGATGATGGATGGTGATAATGTTGTAAGTACTACTCAATTACAAACTATTGACCCTGCTTGGAATTTTGATATCGCTGACTTTAACGGTGATGGTAAGAGCGATATTTTTTGGCACAATACTAAAACGGGTGAAAATGCTACTTGGTTAATGGATAGTACTAGCGTAACAACCGCAGCATACCTAACTACAACAGATTTGTCTTGGACTCCTACTATAGTTGATTTTAGTGGTGATGGTAAGAGTGATATTTTTTGGCGTAATAGTGCCACAACCGATACAGCAGTATGGATGATGGATGGTACCAACTCTAATGGTACATTCTTACAACAAATGGATTCATCTTGGGATTATACAGCAGGCGATTTTAATGGTGATGGTAGAAATGACTTGTTGTGGCATAACAAAGTTACAGGTGATACATCTGTATGGGTAATGAATGGAACTTTTCTGTTTAGCAGCAACTTAAATAATATGGGCGCCGACTGGACAAATAGTATTGGTGACTTTAATGGTGATGGTAAAACAGACGTATTTTGGCATAATAACAAAACAGGAGAGAATACAGCCTGGTTAATGGACGGTTCATCAATTGGAACTTCTGCATTCCTACCGCAAACAGACCCGTCACTAGAATATATGATTGGTGATTTTAGCGGTGATGGAAAAACAGATATTTTCTGGCGTAATCCAACTACTGGTGATAATTCAATATGGTTTATGAATGGTACAACCGCAACAGGTAGCACAATAACAAATACCCCCGCTGATTGGAAAGGGGCAGTTAAATAAAAGCTGTAGCGACCGAATCAATTCGGTCTTTTTATGTATGTTTTTATTTTGATAATTACGCTACTTTTGCAATAATAAACCAAGTTAATCTTTGACAGATTATTGAGTCAAAATAGTTAAAAATTATTTCAAATTACTTACAAACGGTATCATGGACTTTTCTAAACAAGCTGTAAATACACCATTTGGCAATATAGATTCTGTCAGCGCTTTTCTACCAAAGAATAATCTCACAGACAATCCAGGTTATACTTTTGATTTTGGTAAATCATCTTCAGGACAGATATCAAATCAAGAATATAACATCCCTAGGTCAAATCCAAATCCCAATTCAATTTTTAGCAATCCCGCTACATACGCTGATTTTAATGGGGATGGAAGAAAAGACTTATTGTGGCGTGATGATAAAACAGGACAAACTGCGATTTGGGTAATGGATGGCAAAAATATATCTGATGCCAAGTTTGTGCCAAGTATGGGGTCACAATGGGACTACCAGCTAGGTGACTTTAACCGCGATAGCAAGAGTGATATTTTTTGGCGGAATAAAAATACAGGTGAGAATGTCTTGTGGTTAATGGATGGCGCCAATGTTTCAAGCTCAACTCAACTACAAACAATAGACTCTAACTGGAAATTACAAATCGCTGAATTTAATGGGGATGGTAAGAGTGATGCTTTTTGGCATAACGACGCAACTGGTGAAAACGCAACTTGGTTGATGGATAACAATAATGTTACCACTGCAGCTTATCTAACTAAAACAGACGATTTAGGCTGGAAACCAACTATAGTTGATTTCAATGGTGATGGTAAGACCGATTTATTTTGGACTAATAAAAGGACTAGTGAAACAGCGGTCTGGTTAATGAATGGTACTGATTTCTCTGGTTCATTCTTACAAAAAATGGATGCAAATTGGGATTATAAAATAGGAGATTTCAACGGAGACAGTAGAAATGACGTGCTGTGGCAAAATAAAACTACAGGTGAAACTTCGATGTGGTTGATGAATGGAACTTTGCTTTTCAGCAGTGACCTTGATAAAATGGGTTCAGATTGGAAAGCTGATATTGGTGACTTTAATGGTGATGGTAAAACCGATATCTTTTGGCGCAACGAAACAACTGGAGAAAATACAGCTTGGCTAATGGATGGTTCCTCAGTTGCGACTTCTGCTTTCCTTGCCAAAACTAACCCGTCGTTGAAATACAGTATCGGTGATTTTAACGATGATGGTAAAACTGATATTTTCTGGCGTGATACCGCAAGTGGTGACAATACGCTATGGTTTATGAATGGTACAACAGTTTCTCAAGATACAGTAATTAATGCTGGTCCAGAATGGAAGACAGGTGTTAATTAATAACTTGATGGTGGGCATTGCCCACCTTACGCAGTATAAGTAATATACGTAGTTAATAATCTCTTCTACGACGATTATTTTTAGACGGTTTTAATTGACGAAGCAAACGGTTTAGCCAGTTTGTTTTATTTTTACGGGATGGACGCTCAGGATTATTTGGCTTCATTCCTTGTTGTAAGCGCGCTTCTTCTGTTATTGGTTCTGCGTGTTTATCGGGAACTATTTTGGTTCCATATCTACGCGCGTATACTTGTGTAAATTCGGCACCGAAAAATAGAATCTGAGCAGCATAGTTAACCCAGAATAAAATTACTACTATCGAACTAGCGGCACCATAAGTAGAGCTAAAAGTAGCTCTAGCTAAATATTGACCTAATAAAAATCTACCAAGCGAAAATAACAGAGAAGTTAACGAAGCGCCGATTAAAACATCACTCCAAGCAATTTTAACATCAGGAAGAACTTTAAATATTAATCCAAATAATATAGTCGTGACAGCAAAAGATACAACAAAGTTGACTACCTGCCAAATACCATCAATACCTGGTAATAGATTTTGAAAATAACCAATTGCAGCAGATAAAGCAGTACTCATTACAAGTGAGACTAACAGCAAAAAACCAATTCCTAAAATCATCGCAAACGATAAAAACCTTTGCCGTAACATGTTTTTTACCGCGCGTCCAGGTTTTGGCTGTACTTCCCAAATTGTATTGAGTGAATCTTGCAATTCAGTGAAAAGACTAGTCGCACCAAACAAAAGTACTATTACACTAATGATTGATGCAATTGTTCCTTGTTTGGGTTGACTTGCACTGTTAATGGCGCCTTGAATAAGAGCAGCGCTTTGTTCACCCATCAAACCTTCAAGTTGCGCCTTAATAGCATTTGTTGCGGCTTCTTCACGATAGACGGCGCCGACAACGGCAATGATAATTATTAACAAAGGAGCAATTGAAAATATTGTATAGTACGATAACGCCGCTGCCAACCGTGAAGCTTTATCTTTCGACCACTCCTCAAATGTTTCTTTGAAAAGGCTTACTACCTTGTTAAACACAAAATCAATCTCCTTTATTGCTTATAGCAACTTCACTGACCAATAAAGATACTTTATACTCACTTAGGCAAACATCCTTCTACAGACACTTCTCATCGCATCCAAAAGAAAGAACAATTTACTAAATATATAGCTATATAGTTGTATTTTTTTAATTGTGAATCAAAAACATTTTTTATGAGTGTAAGTGTCATAATACATACCGCAGTATCGCTGTGTAATGGGAAACTCCGCATTTTCTCGGTTTATTAGAAACTGTAATCAAGGCATTATTTATAGATGTTGGCTAAATGTTGACCAAAATTATTACTTGGTAAGCTTTGTAAAATAATAAACAAAACCTAAAAAGATGAGGGAAATAATGAACACAACAAACCTAGAATTTTTCAACGCCAACGAAATTACTGTGACTATCCCTAAACCATATCTTGAGCGATTATACAACTTGCTTAAGGATAACTCACAGAACGATAACCATTCTTCAAAAACAAATACGCAGTTAGAAGACCGGGTGCAGAAAATGCTTCAAAAACATGAAGACCGTGACATTTTGGCTTATTTAGATTGGATATTAAAGGAAAATACCTAATATATTTATGTTTATGACAAAATAAGCGATGATACTTGATTCATAATCATTGCAGGAGTAACTGCTAATTTGGCAGACATTTGACGTATATTACCTTCGCTGTTAAAACCTATCCATTCAGATGTAATTTTGTACTCCGAAGTTAAAATACGATGAAGTTGACGGTCTTGTGGCGCCCACCGTTCGACTTCACCATCAAATATTACAATGCTTTTCACACGTAATGCTACAGCTATATATGATACTAGAGTATTACTACAAATGACAATAGCGGCGTTAACAAGTAGCGCGCTCATTGCTCCAATACTAATTTTTCCAACCAAATTAATTGATGGATTAGAATTTGAAACGAGTGTGACAAGGTCAGAAGTGTCTTCTAATGCGTTTGTGAATACAACTTGATAACCACGTGCGGTAATAGCATCAGCAACAATAGTTAGGTTTTCGGCAGACCAATACTGTTGAGAGTTTGCTAAGTCAATGCAAACATATTTATTTGGAGGTAAATTGTTTACAGCTTCAATTTCGCTCAATTCGCTAAAATCTTGTTGTAGAAGCGCCCATTCGAGTTCATCGTTTTGAACTTCAATATCTAGATATTTCATTAATTGTAAATGGCGCCATATTTCTGGTTGGTTATCGGGATAAGGAATAAAGTAGGTGGGGTCTGGACAATAATAACCGGGGATATAAAATCCGGCATTAATACGGGCGCCGAGTAATGAAGTAAAGCTATTTATGATAGTGCCATTATCGTGCATTTGTAATGCCAAGTCGAAGTGTAGAGCGTGGACTTGGGTTAAAAATTCTGGTATTTTTTCAACTGATGGTGAGTGTGGAATACCTGGATAGCCTGGAAATTCGATAAAATCGTCAATTAGGTGGCGCCATCGCTGTTTCAGGTGTTTTATATTGTCTGGTGAAAACAGTCCGATTAAAGTAATATTAGCAAGAGGAAACGCTGCACGTAATGCTCGTAAAGCTGGGACAATACACAAAAAATTTTCTAAACCGGGCAGCGCGCGTACTATCGCGATGCGTTCAATACACTCTAACAAAAGTTGATTTTCTAACATGCATCTTACCTGCGCCGCATTAGATTATAATATCCAACATTTTCTGTGTTAAGTCATCATGCTAACGATATAACACATAAATATTTTATATATGGAAAATTTATCAATTTATAACTAAAGGCATACAGACAATTTAGATTTATACCGTTAGCGGTATGATTTATGACTATTATATTTGGTACTTTGTGCGAAAAATCACTATAAATTTATGCAATTAGCTGATAAAGTGGCATTAATAACGGGTGCAGGTTCCGGAATAGCGAAAGCTACAGCAATATTATTTGCACAACAAGGAGCAAAAGTTGCAGCACTAGGACGTACTAAAGAAGAACTGGAGGCAACTGTTGCTGAAATAAATGAAGCGTCGGGTGAAGCTATTCCAGTTATTGCTGATATTTCTAAAGTTGAGGATATGCAGCAAGCGACTCAAGAAATAATTAATAAATGGGGTCGTTTGGATATAGTGTTTGCAAATGCTGGTATTAATGGAGTTTGGGCGCCAATTGATGAGTTAGAAGTAGAAGAATGGGATAAAACTCTTGAAGTTAATTTGAGAGGAACTTTTCTGACAGTTAAATATGCTGTACCTTACTTGAAAAAGCAAGGTGGCTCGATTATTATCACTTCATCTATCAATGGTACACGCACTTTCAGTAAATCAGGCGCCACAGCGTATGGATGTTCCAAAGCTGCACAAGTAGCATTTGCCAAAATGACAGCATTAGAACTTGCAAAGCATAAAATTCGCGTCAACGTGATATGTCCAGGGGCTATTGATACTAATATATCTAAGAGTACTGAAGAAAGAAATTTAGATAAAGCTCAAGAACCTGTAATATTTCCAGAAGGGAAAGTTCCTTTAACAGACGGTGAACCAGGTAGTGCCGAACAAGTAGCACAACTAGTTTTATTTCTAGCTTCAGATGCTTCCAACTTAATTACAGGTACAGAAGTTTGGATAGATGGCGGAGAATCCTTACTAAAAGGCTAGCATTGTAGGTTGGGTGTAGCGACAGCGGAACCCAACATAAATCTGGCATTAAATATAGCATTTTAAATTATTCGTAAAATTCGTGCATTGTAGAGACGCGATATATCGCGTCTTTACATTTATATTGTTTATAAATAATTTCGGATTACTCTGCACAATAATCACACTGTATCCATAATCACTGAAATTGTATGTAAATTACCTATAATATATAGTAGAAATTGAATATTTTATGTAAATATACTGAGAAGGATGAAGATAAAAAATAATTTGACGTAAATCTGATGGTAATTAAAAAATCGGAATACACCAGCGTTAAGCTGTATGAAAAGCTATTCCAATTGTATGGTGGGCAGTGCCCACCTTACAAAAGAAGGTGCATTCCGGTTAGATATGTGATGTGATTAATTTTCGTCGCGTCCGTGTATTTGTGCTGGTGGACTTGTTGCCTCGACTGCGGTAAATGATTCTAAAATTTTGTAACTGTGAGATGCTCCTTTTGGTACCACCCAAGAATTACCTGGTTCAAGTCTTATTACTTGACCTTCGATGTGTAGTTCTGCAGTACCTTTGATGACGTAACCAACTGTTTCATATTCGCGCGCTGTTGGTTCTTTGGGTTCATTTGGTTGTTCGTCTTCCCAAAGTCGCATCGAAACGGTTTTTCCAGATGCTAAATATTTTTGACCGAGTTGACCTGTTGGTGAGTAAGCAGAATCTACTTTTTTTACGCTTGTATCAGCCATGTTATTATCCTCTTTTACTGATGTAATTAAACTTTGATTGTTCTACCTGTTCGTGCAGCTTCATAAATTAAGTTCATTAACCGCAAGTCTTGTAAACCTTCTTCACCTGGAGTTTTTGGTTGTTTATTCTCCATGATACTCTGTGATAAATGGTCTATTTCTAAAGCAAATTGATTTTGTTCTTGAATTTGTGGTTCTTCAGTACCACTTTTTCGTTTGATTAGTAAACGATGACGGTAATAGTCAGTAGCTGGGTCAAGTTCTAATGTTGCATCTGTACCAAATACTTGAAGACGCTTGACTTCCGAATGACCATAACTGCAACTACAATTAGCCAAGGCGCCACTAGGAAAACGCAGTCCAAAGTTGACACTTTCTTCGACTTCACGAAACCGTGCGTCACCTGGAGTGCTATAAACCATAGCATTAATTTCTATTGGTTCAGAGCCTGTAATATATCTAGCTGCTTGTAAGCTATATATACCAATATCATACAGCGAACCACCTCCAGCTAACTTTTTATTCATTCGCCAACGGTCTGCTGGGTATGAAGGGTCAAGGTTACGTCCGTGGTCAGAAGTGACTAATTTTAATTTACCTAGTTGACCACTGCGAGCATATTTGATTGCTGCTAAGTTGAATGGCTCATACTGCGCGCGGTAAGCTATCATTAATTTACGTTGCGCTTTTTTAGCAGCTTCAATCATTGCTTGACATTCTTCGATAGTATTCGCCATTGGTTTTTCACACATTAAGTGCTTGCCTGCTTGCAAACCACGAATTGTATATTCAGCATGTAATCCGTTTGGCAATATTATATATATTACATCTATCTCAGAATTATTACGGATAGAATCATAGTTTTGATAATTATAGATATTTTTAGGATTAACACCATATTGACTAGCGTATTTCTCAGCTTTACCTTTATCTCCGCTAACGAATGCTACTAACTTTGAGTTTTTACATTCTGCAAATGATGGAATTATTTGCTCAGTTGCAAATTTCCCTAAACCAACAATTGCCCAACCTAATCTTTTACTTGGTGGCATTGGAGGTTCTTTGGATTGAGCGAAGGTACGAGCGGGTTTAATTATTGTACCAACGGAAGTGGCGCCTACTGCAATTAGTCCCAAACCAGCTTTATGTAAAAGTGTGCGACGCGATAGTTCTCTATTCATTTGGGGTGGTATGGGATAAGTAGAAATAGGAAGATGTTGGGTTGATAAGAACCCCTCCCCCAACCCCTCCCCGTTGCGGCTACGGTGTACACACATCTTTAATAACCCTCTTTTTTCCCCCCCTTTGTGCCCTTTGTGTTCAAAGTGGTTTATCTCTTTAAAGAACCACGCTCGTCACAAAGGACACAAAGAAAGAGAAGAAAGAAAAAAAAGAGACTTGTGTGTACACGGTAGCCCCGTTGCGGGGAGGGGGTTAGGGGGTGGGGTTAAGGTTTTAGTACAATTTTGATGCAGTTATCTTTTTTGTGCTTGAATATGTCGTAACCGTGCGGCGCCTGTTCTAGTGGTAAGGTGTGTGTGATTACAAAGGTTGGGTCAATATCACCGTTTTGAATACGTTCGAGTAAAGGTTTTAAATATTTATGAACGTGTGTTTGTCCCATTTTAAAGGTTAGAGCTTTGTTCATTGCGGCGCCCATTGGCAGTTTATCAACAAATCCACCGTAGGCGCCTGCGATAGAAACGTGACCACCTTTACCGCAAGATACAATAACTTGACGTAATGCTGTTGGACGGTCGGGTTCTAACTTTACGGCTTGTAAAACTTGGTCGTGCAATGCCATAAAATCTGTACCATGTGCCTCAAGTCCTACTGCATCAATAACTGCATCTGGACCACGACCTCCTGTCATTTCTTTAAGCGCTTCACCTACGTCTAGTTCTTCGTAGTTGAGAACTTCTGCTTTACATATGTCTTTAGCCATTTGTAAGCGTTCAGGAATACGGTCGATGGCAATGACTCGTTCGGCACCTAACATCTGTGCGCTTTTTATTGCGAACTGTCCAACGGGTCCACATCCCCATATAGCGACAATATCACCTGGTTTGATATGACAGTTTTCTGCTGCCATGTATCCTGTTGGGAAAATATCTGTTAAAAATAAAACCTGCTCATCAGTTAAACCGTCAGGTATTTTGAGTAAACCTGTGTCAGCAAAAGGTACACGTGCGTATTCTGCTTGTCCACCTGCGTATCCTCCGAAAATATGGGAGTATCCGAATAAACCTGAAGGTGAATGACCCATCACCTTCTCTGCTAACCATCCGTTCGGGTTGGAGTTATCGCATAATGACCATAGGTCTTTCTGACAGAAATAACAGTTTCCGCAAGCAATAGTAAATGGAACAACTACTCTGTCACCAATTTTTATGTTTTTGACAGCGCTTCCCAGTTCAACGACTTCTCCCATGAATTCATGACCTAATATATCCCCTTTTTGGACAGTAGGAATAAAGCCATTGAATAAGTGTAAGTCTGAACCGCAAATAGCTGTTGAAGTGATTTTAATTATTGCATCGCGCGGATTTAATATTTTCGGGTCTGGCACTGTATCTACTTGAACCTTATTGGCGCCATGCCAACATAATGCTCTCATAATTATATACCTAATTAATAATGTAAATAATTTCTTTCTTTCCTTCGTGTTCTTTGTGCCTTTGTGGTTTATAGTTTATAACCACAAAGGACACGTAAACCGGAGGTTTTCCCGAAGGGTAGGTTACAAAGTAAGAGTTAAGGAAGTTGATAGTAACCGCTACGAGTTCCGGTTACAGGTTCAACTGCTTTTTCTACTTGCTTTTCACTAGAACGTAAGAACTCTTTAGTCGCGCGGGGTGTTTCTTCGTTCAGGTTGAGTTTTTCTGTTACTGTTTCAGCGGTTTGTTCGATTTTTTCTTTAATTTCCTCTATGATGTTGCCGCTGCTGGTTTTGTAGTTTTCGGTATCGCTAGGATAGTTATTTTGTCTGAGGCTTCTGTGAACATCATCATCTGGTACACCTTTGTAGTATACGCCTTCTGGTGATGTTACTGTTCCGCCGCTGGCTTGAGTTCTGTTTTTAACTTCTCCAACAGTACCGTCGTCAACTTTGGTTCTGTAGAACTCGGTTTCGTCAGCGTTATTTTGGTAGTTATCGCCTTTGATACCGTTGTTTTGCTTGTTTTTATTGGTATCGCTACCGTAGTTATTTTGTTTGAGGTTTTTGTGAATATCATCATCTGGCGTACCTTTGTAGTATACGCCTTCGGGTGATACTACTGTATTGTCAGCTATTGCTGGCTGAATGTTGGTGAAACCAAATTGAACTGTGAAAAATGTAAATGCTGCTATTAATAGAGTCAATGCTCTACGTAATATATTCATTGAAAAGTTCCTCCATTGGATAGATGTTGAGAATTTGAACTTAATTGCCGCAAAATTTGTCAAAAAAATTGTTTTTTACGGCTTCAAGACTACTTTAATACAGTTATCTTTCTTTTGCTGAAATATTTCGTAACCGTGTGCTGCTTGGTCGAGTGGAAGTTGATGTGTTACTACTTGAGAAGGGTCTAATTTACCTTCTAATATGAGATCGAGAAGCTTATGCATGTACTTTTGACCATGCATTTGTCCCATACGGAAGGTTAGACCTTTATTAAAAGCGGCGCCGAGAGGCATTTTATCGATGAAGCCTCCATATACACCCATAATGGAGAGGGTGCCACCTTTACGACAAGCTAACATCATTTGTCGTAGAACGTGGGGACGGTCGCTTTCTAAACGCAGTTTTTGCTTTGTTTGGTCGTAAAAGTCTTCAAACCCTACACCATGCGCTTCTAAACCTACAGCATCAATACAAGCATCAGGACCACGACCACCAGTCATTTCCTTTAATGCTTCACCTGCGTCTATTTCTTCGTAGTTGATAACTTCAGCTTTAGCATATTTCTTTGCTAACTCTAACCGTTCTGGAAAGCGGTCAATGCCAATAACTTTCTCGGCGCCCATCATATAAGCGCTAATCATAGCAAATTGACCGACAGCACCACATCCCCATACAGCTACAGTATCACCAGGTTGAATATCACATAACTCGGCGCCCATATATCCTGTAGGGATAGCATCCGAGATAAATAGTAATTGAGTATCTGGTATATCTTTGGGAACTTTAAGAGTGCCAACATCCGCATATGGAACCCTTACATACTCAGCTTGGGCGCCTGCATATCCGCCAAAAGTATGAGAATACCCATAAATACCTGAAGTGATACTACCAAATAGTTTCTCTTCCATCCAACCTTTATGGTTAGAGTTATCACACAGCGACCACATATCATGTGAACAGTAATGACAGTGACCGCAACCAATCATGGAAGGTACTACTACTCTATCACCAACTTTAAGATTACTGATATTACTACCAACATCAACCACTTCCCCCATAAATTCATGACCGATGATATCACCAGGCTGAACGGTAGGAATATAACCACCATATATATGTAGATCAGAACCACATATGGCAGTAGATGTAATTTTCAGTATGACATCGCGCGGGTTAATAATCTTTGGGTCAGGTACAGTTTCAACCCGCACGTCATTTGCTCCGTGCCAACAAACAGCTTTCATATTTTTATAGTTAATAGTTCTGAGTGCTGAGTGCTGAGTGCTGAGTTAGGATTTAAGAGTCCGGAGTGGTAAGTTAAGGAATTAGAAAGATTGCGTTAGAATTATGTAACTTATAAATCTTTACTTTTAACTTCCTACTCAGCACTCAGAACTCAGCACTCATCACTTTCTTACTGTCCACGGGGTTGTCCTTCGGTTGTGGCTATTTCCCCAGCTTCCATTAGCATCTTGAAGCGACGTAAGTCATCACCTATTTGCTGTTCTGGCTCCTCTCCAAAGAGTTTTGCGAAAACTGCTGCTAAGGCGCCTCCTGGTGGGGTATACTCCATTACAACCTTAACTTCGGTTCCTCGGTCGCCAGGTGCCTTTGAAAACCTGACAAAGCCAGAGTTTTCAACATCAGCATCTTCTGTAGAAGCCCAAGAAATAAACTCGTTCTCACGGTCTTCGAGAGTTTCAGCGTCCCATTCAATACTTGTACCCAATGGCGCCGTTGCAACCCAGTGTGAACGTTTGTTATCAAGCACTTTAACTTCTTTAAGGTGCTTCATAAAATTAGGCAAGTTCTCAAAGTTATGCCAAAACCGATATAACTCATCAGCAGGCTTATTAATAGTTACTGTTTTTTCAACTTTAATAACCTGTCCTAACCCAATAGCTTCCTGTGCCTGTTGAATGGTGCTTTTTTTCTTTACACCTTGGTAAAGTAAACCACCACCAGCTACAGCAGTTAGCACCCCTCGGAGTGAACGCTGCTGTAAGCCTAGTAATACCATTGCACCACCGCCAATTAACGAAGCCCAGCGTTCGGTATCGCCAGCTTCGTTTTGATTACTACTAATATTTTCTGATGTTGATGCCACTTTTATACTCCTATACAAACATGAAATATATCAGTCCTAGATAAATTGTAAAAATCTCTACTCCCTCTTCCTTTGTGTTCTTTGTGCCCTTTGTGGTTTATTCATAAATAATAGTTTTTTACAACAGTCCTAATTAATTAGTAAGTGCAGCAAGTTTATGTAATGAACCACAAAGAACACAAAGGGCACAAAGTAAAGAAGAAAGGACTACATAGTCACAGCGGCGCCTGTGGTAGGATTAGCTGGTTTAACCGAAGTGCCAAGTCGCGCACGGTAAAGCTCAACTAAACGCTGTTCAGACATGATTAAATCTTTGACAATTTCTGCAAAAATAGCAGTTGATATTGGGTCAGTTGTAGAAGGCAATAAATTACTTAGGTCACCAATACCCGTTTGAACGTCACCTAATGCTGAACGTAACTGGAATATATCATCACTACCAGTTAGCGCAGTTTTGACTTTTGCATACTGGTTAGCGATATTCGCAGCTAGTGAAGGTTTTTCACCAAGTTGATTTAATCGCGCTTCTAAATATTGAATATGGCGCCCTTTATTTTTAATCATCTCTCCAAAGAGTGATTTAATTTGGCTGTCAGATTCTTTTTGCTCGTATTGTTGTAATGCTTCGAGTGAATACTTTTCACCAGCCAAAGCTGTATTAAGTGCTTTGACTATTTCACCCTTCGTAGAACCACCCCAAGCATCAGCTAATTTCCACCAATCTGCATCTTTATCCTTTTCGTCTGGTAAAGCTACATCTTTGCCACCATATCCTAAACGACTCAAAATAGCTGTGGTGAATATAGCCAAATCTCCAGGTTGACGTGATGTAATCAAATTACCATCAACTACTAACGCTTCATCAACAAAATTGGCGCCTGCATTTATTATATCTTTACGGATAGCCATAAATCCGGTAGCCCGCTTACCCTTAAGCAAGTCACCTTCTATTAATACCTGTGGACCATGACAGACAGCAGCAACAACCTTATTTTGTGCCATCGCTTCCTGCACAAATCTTACTGTGTTATGGTTACAACGCATTTTATCAGGCGCCATACCACCAGGTATAACGACAGCGTCAAATTCAGCAGCGATAGCTTCGGCTGTAGTAGCATCAGGTTTAACAGATGTTTTGCCTTGTTTACCCTTGTAAGTCTCGTTCATCCGAGAACCAAGAACAACAACATCCATCCCTGCCTGCTTTAAAGCATTGTATGGTACTTCAAATTCTGCATCCTCAACATTAGCTTCAATAAGGATAGCTACCTTCTTTTTTTGATGGCCATTACTTGACATATTGCCTCCACTTCAATATTTTGGTAAATTTAAACTATGCGTTCACTTCGTTCTTAACGGCAGGTAGTATCTCACTGTAATCATCAGAGAAATTTAAACGAACATCTTCAAACTCACCTGCGGATACCGCACTTTCTAAAACACTGAAAATAGCGCGCGCGTGCTTTGTAGCAACTTCTGTCGAAACACCTTCTCTCTCGCTCACTTTTTTGATGAACTCGTCACATTTAAAGTAAGCGCCATTTTCACCTTCGCGTCCATGTAGATATTCACCTAACTCTTTAGGTAGTTGCGATGCCAAATCTTTTGCTTCATCACCAACAATACGTTCGCGAATAGTTTCGAGTGTGGCACGAGTTGCATTTATAGCTTCGTCGCGCGAACTTAACCCAGCCTCATTTTGAACGTGCTTAATAAACTCGTCGTATTTCATAATTCTAACTTGGTGATAAATATCCTTTGTTGTCTGACTTCCTTTACATATGCTTTCCTAGCCTGGAGAAAGAAATATACAAGCTACAAGCATAGATAAGAAATACAAAATATATTAATTACCCTCGCTTGTAGCTCATAATTATCAAGGAGCTAGTTGACGATTTTTGATACTTCTAATGCTATACATCTAAAAATTTCAAAGCTTCGCTCTAAAGAGAGATATAGTACTTTGTGACCTTGTAAAAATATAAAATCTAAAAAAAAGTCAAATTCTTGCAAAAATTTAATATAATAAAATAAAAAACCAAAAGCCACGCAAAAAAAAACAGCTATGAGTTATGGCATTCATAACTCATAACTATGCGTGAAGTGGCTATAGCGTGAATTGACAATTACTAGATTAAGCATAATTAGTTAGTATATCTTCGCTCTATAGGAATATATCAGTTTATATGCATCTCTACCTAAAGTAGTACTCCAATCGGAGTATAGAGACTTGACAAAAAAACGTTATTGTGGAGGAGCGGTTGACGAAATTAGTATTATTATGGCGCAAAAAAAATCAGCAAACCAAAATCGTGATACAGAAGGTAGCGATTTACCTCAAGAAATTACAGAGTCCTACGGTACAGGAGTAAAACAAGTATCAAGAACCGAAATGGGTAATGTAGAAATGGCGCCTGAGTTGAAAGACGAAGATGCAGTTGGAGATGAAGCAGTGGGTGGGACAGTAGCAACCCCAGAAAAAAACGTTACAGAAGAAATAGAAGCAGCAGTTGGTTTAGAAATGCCAGACGGAGCAATTTTACATACAAATCAAATTTTAGAAAAACGTGATGATGACCGTTGGGAGTTAGACCCCACATCGAGCGAAGACTACGACCAAAGAATAGAATAAATGTAGAGACGCGATATATCGCGTCTTTTTTGTGTAGACGCGATATATCGCGTCTCTACAGTGTTTACGGCAAACGTGTCAAAGTAGCTTGGTCAAGATGGGTATAAACTAATTGAGAAACTTGGCGAATAAAATCTCTAGCTTGGGGACTGTGATGTGGTCTTCTAACTAGGATACCAGCCAAATACCGCCTACCCGAAGCAGTTTGGATAATACCAGCATCTCCAAGCACAAATCTTAAAGTACCAGTTTTGTGAGCAATATTGGCGCCTTTGCCCAAACCAGATGGTAATAATCTGCGGTTTTGACATCGATACATGATATTTAATACTTGAGTACGACTTGCATCACTGAGTAATTGACTGTTTGTGACCAAAGCAGATAAACGTACTAAGTCTTTTGCACTAGTTTTATTCGTTCCACCAAAGTCTCCCAACATATTCCGCATTGCGGTTTGCTCAAGTCCCCACGCACGGAAACGCTGATTCAATTTTGCAATACCTCCCAAACGTTCGATGACCATATTAGTTGCAGTATTATCGCTAATAGTCATCATCCGAGTAGCTGTTTCCAACAAACTAAATTTAGTTCCAGTGGAACGAAAGCGCATATTCCCCGAACCACCTGCTAAATGTCTGCGCTGCATAACCATAGTTTCATTGAGTTGAACTCTACCCGCATCAACTTCTTCAAATAATGCAACCAAAACAGGATATTTAATCGTACTCGCAGCAGGAAAGATTTTTTCAGCATTAATATTTAAATAATCACCTGTTTGTAAATCTAAAAAGAATATTCCCGGTGACAGCAATTTGTAGCGATTCATCAATGTATTTATTTGAGTTTCTAACGCTGACATTCTGGTACCTAAGCTAATAACACCAGCAAATTTAGTATTAGGTATTACAGGAATAGGAACAGCATTACTTCGCGGTACCGGAGGGACGAATCGAATTCCTGGTAATGGTATAGTGTTTGTGCTGACTGAACTAGCTTGCTCTTGAACCGCTGTTTTCTGTTGCGCTTTTGCTGTTGACGAAAACAAGATAACACTTAAAAAAGAAAGTAATAAAAAATTTAACTTCATGTAGATATGACGTGAGGAACACAGAGAGACGTAACACGCAGTTAGTACGCGCGTTACAAAAAAACATAATCGAGAAACCATCGTATTTAAGAATATTTATATTGTCAAGAATTCTGTTTAACAAATTTGGATAAGGAAATTTCGCACCTCAATATATGAAGATTTTTCTCAATAGTGTAGGTTTATTGCAAATCGGCGCCGATGTACCGTATCATGAAGCGATGTATCTAGCTCATGAGGTGTAATTTATGTATACAGCAAATTCTCTCAAAGCCGAATTAAATTCCAAAGGGTGGCGATTAACACCACAACGGGAAGTAATATTAGAAGTGTTTCAGAATCTGCCACAAGGTAAGCATCTAAGTGCAGAGGAGTTATTCGTTCTATTAGAAAAGCGTCAAGAAGGAATAAGCTTGTCTACTATTTACCGTACCGTAAAGCTAATGACACGGATGGGGATATTGCGGGAACTAGAGTTAGCAGAGGTACACAAGCATTACGAACTTAATACATCATCACCAAATCATCATCACCACATGGTGTGTACACAGTGTAACATGACAATCGAGTTTGAAAATAGCTCAATTCTCAAACAAGCAACAAAACAAGTTGAAAAATCTGGATTAGAATTAATCGACTGTCAACTGACAATTTACACAATATGTCCCGAAGCAGTACGTAAAGGGTGGCCTGCAGTAGTTTCAACTGACTGGGTATGTTCACGCGCGCAACGAGCAGCAGAACTCGAAGAAGTCAATTTTTTAGGTGGAGATTAACTGCATACGACAAATATTGTGACGTTGGGTATGTGGCGCTAAAATCTAAAAAAGCGTCACCCTTATCCTGAAGATATTTTTTTAGTAGTCGAAGTATCAGATTCAACTTCAGGCAAGAATTTAGAGTTGAAAAGAAAAGTTTTTGCACAAGCAGGAATTAGAGTAATTGTTCCCTATTCACAACCACTATTAAATTTTTGTTGATTCTGCAAACCTTGTTATATTTTTAGGATAATGTGATTCGGTAGTTAATTTGATTTACTATTAAAAGTGTTAAATTACACCTTTAAATCGCTCGGATGCAGTCTATATAATACCTGACCAAGGAGGGATGTCAAGTGCTTCCTTTCACTGTTCAGATGGTATGCAGGTCTGTACCTTAAGATTTACACGAATACAAAACTTTTGGAGAAATACCAATGGGACAAGCAAAAGCAGGTGACACAGTAACAGTACACTATACAGGTAAATTGACTGATGGCACAATATTCGATTCTTCGTCAGGAGGCGACCCCCTAGAGTTTACAATTGGTACAGGACAACTGATAGCTGGATTTGAGGAAGCAGTTGTAGGAATGAATACTGGAGACTCAAAAACTACTCATATCCCCGTTGACCAAGCATATGGTACATACCGTCCTGACATGGTAATAGAGGTAGAGCGTGAACAAATGCCACCTGAGTTAGAGCCTGAAGTTGGCCAACAGCTACAAATTCAGCAACCTAGTGGTGAAGTTATACCCGTTGTTATCACTGATGTCTCTGACTCTACCATAACTCTAGATGCAAATCATCCTCTCGCAGGCGAAGATTTGGTGTTTGACATCCAATTAGTCGGTATCGGCGCCTAACTATGTAACGATATTATGGTTTGGGTTTCGTTGTATGGAACCCAACCTTAACAATATTTATATAAAGTATAAAGAAAATACGTCGCAAAATTAACGTGAAATTTTTACAAGCTGAGTACATAATCGAAAAGGTACTAGCTATGAAAACTAATGTTAACTTCGATTGTCGCTACTCCGGACGATATTGCTGCTGGCTTTCATGCACTTTCTGACCCATTACGGATTCGCGTTTTAGAACTTTTGAGACACAAAGAACTGTGCGTATGCGACTTATGTAGTGTTCTCGGCGCCACGCAGTCAAAACTATCATTTCATCTCAAAATACTTAAAGAAGCTGGTTTTGTTAATTCACGTCAACAAGGACGTTGGATATATTATAGTCTAAATCCGCCTCAATTTGCTCTTTTAGAATTATATCTCGCCGATTTTAGCTCAATCCGCCATATACCTGCTTCTTCTTGCACTGATACTTAATACTTCTGTATAAATTTAGCTATTTCCCATTTTAACCAATTTCCTTCAGCTATTCATTTTTCTACACTTGTACTATTAATAGTCGATGGTGCGTGAAAGCATTTTAATTGTTCGTTACACTGCTTGACTGTAATAGCTTTCACACACCCTACCCAATTTTTTGTTGGCGCCTCCAAATCCTTAAGTAAGCAATATTTAACCGTAGGGTGCGATCAGGCTTCGGAAAAATTTGAACGTAGTGATAAGACTTGTAGCCTGATCGCACCAGCTTCTAATTGTGACAATATCGTAAGTCCTGTATATATACGATCGCTTATCGCAATATTAATGCACTTGACATATCAATTTTTTTTGAAATGATATAAGTATAAGTTTATAATAGTTTGGTCGTGGTTAAATCTAAAATCATCTTACGGGGTTCATATTTAGGACGGAATAGTATACCTGTTCGACAATGGGGAGTGAAATTTTTGCAAGAAGTTGTTAAGTGCAGGAGTGCTGTGATTGCAGAAACGATCGGAACATTTGTTTTAGTTTTTGTAGGAACAGGCGCCGTCATCGTAAATAATATAAGTCAAGGGGCGATAACGCATATTGGGGTAAGTTTTGTATTTGGTGCAGTTGTTGCTGCTTTAATATATTCAGTAGGACATATAAGCGGCGCCCATTTTAATCCTGCGGTAACGTTAGCGTTATGGACGAGTGGGTTTTTTCCAAAGCGTCGGGTATTGCCGTATATATTCGCACAGTTAACAGGGGCAGTAATTGCTTCAGGGTTATTAATGATAAGTTTTGGAAAAGTTGGGAATTTAGGAGCGACATTACCATTAAATGGAAATTGGTCGCAGTCATTTATATTAGAAACAGTTCTAACGTTTATTTTGATGTTTGTGATTTTCGGTTCTGGACTTGATAGAAGGGCGCCTTCTGGGTTTGCAGGGCTAGCAATAGGGTTAACAGTTGGTTTAGAAGCAGCATGTATGGGCCCGATAACAGGCGCCAGTATGAACCCCGCACGTTCATTTGCACCTGCATTATTCGCGGGTATATGGCAGCACCAGTGGATATATTGGGCGGCGCCGATATTAGGGGCACAAATAGCGGTAATTGTATATAAAATAATTTTGCAGCGTCCTGATAATTATCAGCTTTAAAGTTATGAAAAAAATCATGTTTGTATGTAAGAAAAATTCTCGCCGTTCCCAAATGGCAGAAGGATTCGCAAAGGTCATAGGTGCAGGTAAAATAGAAGTGTCAAGTTCGGGTTTAGAGGCAAGTCATGTAGACCCTATGACTGTTAAAGTTATGGCAGAAATAGGAATTGATATTAGTCACCAAACATCAAAAGCATTGAATCAATTTAATCCGCAAGAGTTTGATGCAGTAATTTCTTTATGTGGATGTGGTGTTAACTTACCCGAAGCTTGGGTAGTTCGAGAAATATTTGAAGATTGGCAGCTTGAAGACCCAGAAGGACATGATATAGAAAAATTTCGTGCTGTTCGCGACCAGGTAAAAGAACGAGTCGAAAAATTGATAGCGTTATAGAGGCAAAAAAATTATAATTGTCAAACTGTAGATTATAATTTATAATGAAAAATTCCTGTGCGTAAGAGGTAAGCAGCAACGTTTACTGTCTGGTTACCAGTAACATGCAGTAACATGAGATGGCGCCAATAATCTTCACACACCAATATTTTCAATGGCGCCAATATTAAAGATGGTACATTACAGCTTTAATAAACCAAGTTACCTGTACCCGTTAACTGACGTAAGGAATTTAGACAATATGGGCAGTCACAACCAAATAACTTAATTGCTGCATCGCTTTCTGCTTCTGTAAAATCTAACATGGCAACATTTGTATTTGATGCACCATTAACAACAGTTTGCGATACAACAGGTTTAGCGCCAGGATTTCTTTCAGAATCACGAATACAAATAAAATTATGATGACCGTGAGGATTGGTGATACATGTTTTATTGTCGCGCGTATGAATTAACTTCTGCTCTAAACGTGCTTCTGCCGCATGTGCTGGATTAATTACCGATAATGTTGACATTAACGAGGTAAATACTGTCGAACTCGAAAGCAAAATGAGAATGAATTTCTTGTTCATAGTCTTCCTTAAAAAACAAGCCTGACCGCCTAGCGTATTCGATAATATACCTCACGGTCAAGCAATTAGTTAACACAACACTCGCTTTCGACTAAAATAGGCGCCTAAAAGTTTCTGAATTTGCTACATTTTTATTTTTTGGAGTAAAGCTTGTGTTTGCTGAAACATTTCAGTATTCTAACTTTAACGCTTGGTTATAATCTGTTAACGCAGCTTGAAAATTTTTTAACTGTGCTTTCGCTAGTCCCCGTAAACAATACGCTTCAGCATACTTTGGGTCTAATTGTACTACCTTGTCAAAATCTTGTACTGCTCCATTAAAATTACCACTCGCAAGTTTTTTCACACCTTGGTTGTAATATTGCTGTAAATTGCTTCGTTCGATGTTTGGTTGAATTAATGGTTGGGGTACTGCCCGAACTACAGGAACTCCAAACAGTATACTTACTGCTAAGAGCGAACCAGATATGAGTTGCATGGGTTTCATTTGCGTTCTCGCTCCTCGATAAGTCCTGTAAGTAACATTATTGTAATGTTGCCAAATACTCAACTTAGCGACAAAAGTTATATATATTCATAATTCCCACGTGTCAAATATACTCATGTATGTTACCGTGATTGAGTCGGTTCTAGTGGGTATCAGCCATTAGAGGTAACGGGGAAAGTTCGGTGAAAATCCGTCGCTGTCCCGCAACTGTGAATCAAGTAGTTACTTTTATGCTTGAAAGTCAGAATGCCCGCCGTTTGTGTCTTTAATATATATTTACAATGCTCATCTACGAGGTATAGGTGAAAATGCAGTGCTTTAAATTTTTGAGTAACGCTTGCGTTGGTGGTAGAAAGCAAGCGACTGTAGCAGTTTTGAGCAAATTGTTTGAATCGTTATAATTATCTAGATTTGATAGAACAATTATTTGCTTGATGGGACGCAAAAATTGGTAATGATAATTTATTTCATGTGGCACATATTGAAGTGGGAGTATATCATATATTCTTTGAGCATCCTTTTTAAGGATATTAGCTATAGTCGCAATAGTAAATACTTCTAAAGTATCAGTAAGGTATAAGGAATGTTAAGTAATATTTCAATATCATCCCGGAAATGGCGCCTAATTAATTTAAGTTTAATGGCATTTTTGAGCTTTTACTTAGTTGTTGGTTCAGAGGCGAAAGCTCATGCAATGCATATTATGGAAGGTTTTTTACCTAAAGAGTGGGCAATATTCTGGTTTGTAGTTGCCTTACCGTTTTTTATATTAGGTTTACGTAGCGTCACACGTATTACCAACGAAAAACCGGAATTAAAGTTACTCTTAGCTTTATCGGGTGCATTTACGTTTGTATTGTCAGCATTGAAAATACCCTCAGTTACGGGTAGCTGTTCGCACCCAACAGGTACGGGTTTAGGCGCCATATTATTTGGTCCATTAACAATGTCAGTACTTGGAACACTAGTATTAATATTTCAAGCATTATTATTAGCACACGGTGGTTTAACGACATTAGGCGCCAATGCGTTTTCAATGGCAATAGTTGGGCCAATTGTGGCGTTTTGGATATATCGTTTAATCATGCCAACTGGCAAGCAAAGATTAGCAATATTCTTAGCCTCTGCTGTCGCTGACTTAGTTACATATATAGTTACATCTATACAATTAGCTTTAGCGTTTCCTGCGGCAACAGGTGGTTTTATGGCTTCATTGCTTAAATTTGCAGGTATTTTTGCAATTACACAGCTTCCATTAGCTATTAGCGAAGGTTTACTAACTGTTTTGGTATGGAACTGGTTGACTAACTATGGGCGCCAAGAGTTGGAAATGTTGAATTTAATTAAAGGTGAAGTATAAAAACCTAACCCCCCCTACTTTTAGGGGGAGAGGTTCAAATTATCAAAAAGGAGCAAATCACAATCATGTCAAACAGAAGCAACAACTGGCTATTATTCATAACAGTAGTAGGATTAGCAGTGGCGCCATTATTATTTGTGAAAGGTGGATATGGAGGGTCTGATGATAAAGCTAAAGAAGCAATAACTGAACTACATCCACAGTACAAACCTTGGTTTAAACCTGTATTCGAGTTACCTAGCTCAGAAGTTGCAAGTTTGTTATTTTCGGTGCAAGCAGCAGGTGGAGCAGGTGTTGTTGGTTATGTAATAGGTTTATATAAAGGACGCAGCGAAAGTAAAAAACGGGATGAAAATACAGATAGACACACTCGCATACACTAATAATTTGCGGTGGTTGCCAGTTAGACATAAATTAATGTTGGCAACTACCCTTTTTGTGATTACTTATTTTTCTCACCCCACTGTACAAATCTTAATTGCACTTTGGATGAGTATTTGGATAGTTGTTTACGCGCGTATTCCCATTAAAACTTATTCGCGTTTAATATACGTTGCCTTTTTATTTTGGCTAACGAGTGTACCTGCTTTAGCTTTTAATGCGGTAGATATTTCTAATTTAGCTTCTATACAAGCTGATTTATTAACAGGGTTCAAAATAGGCTCTTACTATATATATATTAGCCACAAAGGAATAATTCAAGTAGTGACTATATTAACGCGCGCCGCTTCTGCTCTTTCGTGTTTATATTTTATCATGTTGACGGTTCCGTTCGTAGAATTGCTGCAAACTCTACGTAAATTAGGCTTTCCACAGCTTTTAACAGAATTGCTATTATTGATGTATCGTTTTATTTTTGTTTTATTAAATACAGCTAGCGAACTATGGACAGCACAGCAAGCAAGGTTTGGATACCGCACTTTTAACTCTAGCATGAAAAGTTTAGCGCTGTTAATTGGACAATTATTTCAGCGGACTATTGAAAATTATCGTCAAATATCATTAAGTGTAGAATCGCGCGGTTTTAATGGAGAATTTCGTGTTTGGTATCCAGAACGCTATAAACCGTCGAAACGGTATTCATTAGAAGCGATTTTCGGCTGTACCTTATTAATTTTACTAGAAATATTTCACAATGCATGAATATCTACTCGAACTACAACAAGTATACTATACATATACAGGCGCCAAGAAAACCGCATTGAATGGACTAACATTAAAAATACCTACAGGTAAAAAGTGCGCGTTAGTTGGTCAAAACGGTTGTGGCAAGACAACTTTATTTTTATTAGCAAACGGATTATATAAACCAAACAAAGGTTCTGTTATTTGGAAGGGCCAACCTATAGAGTATAATCGTAAATCACTAATACAACTACGTCAACAAGTTGGTTTAATCTTTCAAGACCCCGAACAACAACTAGTTGCCTCAACCGTTGAAGAAGATATTTCTTATGGTTTGTGTAATTTAGGTTTACCAGAAATAGAAATAAAAACGCGCGTTGAACAAGCTTTAGAAGAATTTGACTTAATAGAACTCGCACAAACACCAGTTCATCACATGAGCTTAGGTCAAAAAAAGCGAGTATCCATCGCTGATGTAATGGTGTTGCAACCTCAACTACTTTTACTCGACGAACCAACCGCATATCTAGATAAACTACATTCGCGTAACCTCATGGCAACGCTTAAAAAGATTCATCATCATGGTACTTCAGTACTGATGGCATCACATGACCTCGACTTAATATATCGTTGGGCAGACTGGATATTTGTCATGGACTCAGGAAAATTAATATTAGAAGGAGAACCCAAAGACGTATTCAATGAACGTCAACTAATCGAAAGTTTACAGCTAGAAGTGCCCCTGATACATGATATATTATGCACCCTCGAAAGCAATGACGAAACAACGATTCCAAAATTGAAACAGCAAATATCTAAATACACGCTTTATTAATAACTTTATCGTCATCTAAAAACCTATGGTGCCTAAACGAAAAATAATTTTAAGTTGTGGTAGGATTGAGCCTGGTTATTTGGGTACAAATATATGAAAACTCGAATAAAGAAAGTAAAAACTAAAAAGTCATTTTTTCTAAGACGCTTACTATTGATATCTATTATCATTTCCACAAGTGTATTAACTTACACTTTATTAACTAGACAAAACCAGCAAGAAGCCTTTGGCAAAGGAGATTCTTCTAATCAGGTGCCAGCAAATACTTTATCCTCAACAGTATTTAATGAAACACACCATTCTCAGGCATTGGTGCCAGAAAGTAAAATATCTTTTCATGCACCATCAAACTTTGCTGGAACAGTAGTACATGATGTAAAACTCAATACAACAGAGAAATACGTAGCTTTAACGTTTGATGATGGTCCTTGGCATAACTCCACAGAGCAAGTTTTAAAAATACTGCGTCAAAACCATATCAAAGCGACTTTCTTTATGATCGGACAAAACGTCAAAGCTTATCCACAGCAAGCAAAAAACGTCCTTGCAGAAGGTCATGCTATCGGCAACCATACATGGCACCACTGGTACATGCATATGAATCCACAGTTAGCAGCATCAGAAATTGAAAGCACAGCAGATATAATTTATCAAACTACAGGCGCCAAAACAACATTATTTCGTCCACCCGGAGGAATTTTAAATAACGGTTTAGTAGAATATGCCAAAAATCAAAACCACTCAACTATATTATGGTCTGCTGACTCAGAAGACTATCGCATACCTTCTGTATCTACATTAATCAAACGAGCTACCAAAGTGGCGCCTGGTGGTATAGTACTAATGCACGATGGAGGAGGAAATCGTAGCCACACAGTAACAGCCTTACCGCAAATTATAAGTAAATTAAGACAACAAGGATATAAATTTGTCACAGTTCCAGAACTTTTAGAAATGCAAAACAAAGAACAACCACCTATAACAGTGAAAAATTAAATATTTTGCCACTCATGAGCATCTATGAAACGAGATAAATGCCCAACATTAGTAGTTGCAATTATAACTTCATTACCTTCATTCTTTAGCAATAAAGCTTGAGCGGCTAAAATAACATCCCCATCAAGTGCATCTGGCGCCGCTGTTGGGTATCCCCCTTTTCGCGCAGTTGCCCATAGTTCTGCGGCTTTTAGCATCACCTCTGTGGTAATAGGTAAATATAAAATCACTTTTTTAATTTGGTCAAGCTGCCTGATACCTTTGATTTTGCCAGCCCGAATTAATTCACGGCGCACTTCATAGTCTGCAATTTCAGGGATTACCGCTATATTATCATTTGTTTCTAATGAGTCGAGCCAAAGTTTACATTGCTGAGATTATGGAGTTGCTTTGGGGTTTGATACTAAACCAAGGATACCTGTATCTAAAAAAATTACTTGCAAAATGGAAACAGAGGACGATTTGAAGTTCTATTTTGATTTAAAGCTTGTTGAAGAAATTCTAGAGTTTCTTTTTGTTCTTGCTCGTCTCCTTCATCTTCCCATGATTGTAACAGTTTGCTGAGGGCTTGCTGACGTGCTGCTTTTTGTTGCGAAGTTTCGTTACGAATTTGATTGACAACAGCGTTCCATGTTTCCGCAGAAGAACTTTGTGTCTCCGAGCTTCGGCGAAATAAGCGAATCATATCTAATAATACTTTCCATTGTTCCTGGGGAGTTTGTTCAACTTCCTTGATAATATCCGCTAAAATTGCTTTGTCTGAACGGTTATCCGTTAAAATAATATCACCTGATTCTGGCATAGCAGACCTTACTTACGTGGCATTGAAATTTATTATAGCATGTAGTAACAATTGATATTAAATTAAGGCAACGAAACGTAGTGAAACATTTCCAAGATTCTTCACTACGCTAACGCTGTGTTCAGCTGAGTTTGTTGTACTTATTATTCCCATGTCCAGTAAAAAAATAATCGCTAAAAGTCAAAATTACTTCCCAAATATTTTATTCAGGGTGTCGCATCTAGAACTGACTGAGAAATAGGAATTTGAATTACAAATTTGCTACCCTCTCCAAACGTAGAATCACACCATACTTTGCCACGATGCTTTTGTGTCACAATTTGATAGCTGATAGATAAGCCTAAACCAGTGCCTTTACCAACTGACTTAGTTGTAAAGAAGGGATTAAAAATTTGCGATAGCGTAGTTTCTGGTATACCTGAACCATTATCTGCAATCACAATCTGCACCTGGTTATTAGCTACCACTTGAGTAGAAATCCAAATTTGTCTAGGTGACTGTGTTTGTTTATCACATTCTTCTAAAGCGTCAATAGCATTTGCTAATAGGTTCATAAATACTTGGTTGAGTTGTCCTGGATAGCATTCAATATTGGGTAATTTACCGTAGTTCCGCTCGACACCAATTTCTGGGCGCCCGCCATTCGATTTTAGACGGTGTTGTAAAATCAGCAAGGTACTATCAATGCCATCATGTACATTCACCGACTTAAATTCAGACTCATCTAGTCGCGAAAAGTTACGTAAAGATAAAACAATTTCTATGATGCGTTCGGCGCCTGAAAGCGTAGATAAAAGTAGCTTTTGAACATCATTGGTTAAAAATTCCAGTTCCACCTTTTTGATTAAGGTTTGTAAAGCCTCCGATGGGTTATTATGCTCTAATTGATAGACGGAAATTAAATCCAATAAATCTTGAGTATAATCTTGGAGATGAACGAGATTACCATAAATAAAACAGACAGGATTATTTATTTCGTGCGCGACTCCTGCCACCATTTGTCCGAGAGCTGACATCTTTTCGCTTTGTATCATTTGGAGTTGTGTGCGCTGGAGTTCGTCGAGAGTTGATTGCAATTCGGCAGTACGCTCACTAACTTTTATTTCTAGTTCTTCATTGCTTTGTTGAAGCTCTGCGAAAGATTTTTGTAGCTGTTGTGCCATTAAATTAAACGATTCTCCTACCGTATCAAGCTCTCTAACAGTACTGGGGGGAATAGCTTGATGTAAATTACCTTGACTAAGTTCAGCTGCCGCTTGATTTAAACTATAAATGGGTCGAGCAAAAAACCTGGCTGTAGCTAATCCAAATATTAAAATTACCAGTAAGGCGCCTCCAATTAGCATTAAAGTCGTGCGATTATTAATGTAAATTTGCTCCATAAAGTCAGAGTTGGGAACCGCAACCACCACCAGCCAATCTATTCCATAATTATCGCGCCAATTTTCCACACGAACAAACTTGCGCTTTCCCTGCAAATCAATCGTGAATAATTTATCTTCCTTAATTGCATCTAAACTACCAAACTTCTCAACTAAGGCTTTTCCCACCGAGCGAACAACCGAGTCGGGACTATTATTAATGTTGTAGCGTTTTCCCTCACCCTTTTCTTCATAAACAACAGACTCTTTTCCTGAACTGCCCACTAACCCACCATTACGTTCGAGGATAAATATCTGTCCAGAGTGACTCACCTGTAACTCACGCAAAAAATTACTTAAGTCTGTCAACAACAAATCAGCAACCGTTGTACCAATCAATTTACCCGATTTGTCGTAAATTGGCGCCCCAATCGAAATAGCCGTATAGTAATTTAAGCCAGCTTTGAGTTTACTGCCATCTTTAGAAATTAGAATTTCTGCCTTTGCAGTTAATTCAGCATCAGTACTTAGAGTAGTATAAATACATGTCCAGGTAAGCTTATTCGCTGCTATTACATCTTTATACCAAGGTTCATTAAGGGCATCTGTTGTATATGATTGAATTAACTTACTGCGCTCACCTCTTGCATCTACAGCATAATCTGATGAACCTTTTTCACCACCTAAGTTTTGATATAAAACAGCATCTAATCCTTGAATCCACCTTCCTGCTCCGCTTTCCACACCGCTATTTAATGTGTAGCCAACGTATACTAACTTGGGAAAAGCTTTAATCTGGCGCCAAAAATATTTCTCACTTTCACGCAAGTCTTGCAAGTCAACATTACCATTACCAATTGCTTCCACATTCAAATTTACTATCTGTACAGGTAATTCTACGTAGTTTTTTAAATGTTCATCTACCTGACGTGCCGACTTCTTCATTAATTGTTCGGCTAAATCATTAACTGCCTTTTCCCCATTTTTTAATGATAAATACCCTACTAGCCCAACTAAAGCACATGTTTGTAGCACAAAGGGTACGACTAAAATTAAATATAGCGAAAACTTCCGTTGGGTTTTTGGTGTTTTGGGTAGAAGCATAGGGAGCATAGAAAGGAAATAAATAACCGTCCTTAACTTGCGGGCACATAGCGCCTTTACTCGCACTAACCCGTATCTATGATGATAGATTACTTGTTGAATCAAGTGCCTAAGTATTTACCCTGATTTTGAATTAATAATGAACAACTACTATTGGAACTTTATATAATAAGATAAAAAAATAAAGCGAATATCTCTCTTGTAACGCACTATTTATTTAAGTAAAGCTAATCACTTTTCAATTCAATTTCAGGAATACCCGCTCCAATTATAATATTACGCAGTGTTCCAACTGGAGTATTTCAAGCTTTATGATATGGAATAATAACTTTGAGTTAATGTTTTGTGATCCGCCATTTCCGATGACTACCCTTTTAATAAACTAACGTAAACTTATCTGCTTAATACCACTCATTACACAAAAACCTCGTGCATAATTGTATCTGGTAGTAATTCAACTTAGTTTGGTTCTAAATAAAGTTAGATGGCTTCGCGAATATTTTCTAAAGCTTCTTTTGTTTCACCTGAAACACAACTTGGTAATTCTGGACATTAAATTGCCCAGTCACCTGTTTTTTGGTTTTGTTCAGAATTACAGGCTATTTGATTTGGATAAACCTTTTTTATTTTATAAGCTTATTGCAATATTACACAGGGTGGGCATTACAGATTTGGTGCGTGACGCTACATAGTTTTATCGCTACGCACTCATTTTTTCGTAGCGTTACACACCCTACGTAACTCATCTGTTACATCTGTTGTATGCGTTGCCAATTTTCCGGAACTGCTGATTGTTACATTGTATTTAATCTTTAAATATCAAAAGTCACCAAATATTACTAAATTAAGTAGTGGTTGCACTGATGTTTTTTGGTTTTGATGTACGCTATTTTACAATTAAGGCTTTTAGTATCTAATGGGGGTATCTAAAATGACGCCAGAGGAACACGCAAGGGAACTCGAACGTATCGAACGCGTTCACGGAGTGTCCCGCAGGGAAATTCGTCAACGTGAGTCAGGGTCAACGTCAGATAAGCAAGAAATCCAATTTTACCAAACAACCAAGGTTCCCGATAACCAAAGTAAAGGAGGGTTGTTGAAACCAAAGGTAATTTTGGGATTAAAGTTATTTGGTGTTGGGGTGGTTGCTATTGCTTTAGTTAGAGTTGCTGCGGTTGTTGCTAATTTACTAATTGTGGGAACACTATTATTTGTAGGGTATAAGTTGTTTTTCGAGAAGAAGAAATAATATATAGGATTATTTAAAGATGACAGGTAATGGTGCTGATACTTTTCTCAATGACTTGGAGCGTGTGATTCAGACACGTGCGCAAGTTGCTGCTTCCCTTGATAAAATGGCTGATACGATTAATCAGGCTGAGGTATCGGGGGATAATACGCGCGATATCAATGATATGCGTGTAGCAAGTGACAATCTTCGCACGGGAGTGTTTCGCTTGATGGTGCTGGGTGATATGAAACGGGGTAAGAGTACTTTTCTCAATGCTTTGATTGGAGAGCGGATTTTACCTAGTGATGTTAATCCTTGTACTGCTATATTAACTGTACTTCGCTACGGCGCCGAGAAAAAGGTTACAGTGCATTTTGACGATGGCAAACCACCTCAAATGATGGATTTTGACACCTTCAAGGTCAAATATACCATTGACCCAGCGGAAGCGAAGCAGTTGGAGCAGGATAATAAACAAGCTTTTCCCGGTGTTAGTCATGCGATAGTAGAGTATCCATTACCTTTACTTCAACGCGGAATTGAAATTGTTGATAGTCCCGGTTTGAACGATACTGAGGCACGCAACGAGTTATCACTGGGCTATATTAATAACTGTCATGCTATTCTATTTGTTTTACGCGCGTCACAACCTTGTACATTAGGTGAACGAAGATATTTAGAGAATTATATTAAAGGTCGTGGTCTTTCTGTATTTTTCCTGATAAATGCGTGGGATCAAGTGAAAGAAGCACTTATTGACCCTGATGATGAAGACGAGTTACACGAAGCTGAAGAACGGTTACGCAAAGTGTTTCACGCAAACTTATCAGAATATTGCTTCGTTGACGGTCATGATATATATGATGAGCGAGTATTTGAGCTTTCCTCTATCCAAGCGCTTCGCAAACGTATCAAAAATCCTCAGGCTGATTTAAATGGTACCGGATTTCCGCAATTTATGGGCGCCTTAAATACTTTTCTCACCCGTGAACGCGCGGTTTCAGAGTTGCGACAAGTTCGTACACTCGCGCGAACTGCTTCTAACAACACTAAAGAAAGTATCGAACGACGAATACCTTTACTCCAAAAGGGTGTTGAGGAACTTCGCAGCAGAATAAACTCAGTAGAACCCGAATTTAATAAACTTACCAATATTCGCAACGAGTTCCAAACAGAAATTTTCAAAACCCGTGATACCCAAGCACGTAATATCTCCGAGTCGTTCCGCAGCTATGTTTTAAACTTAGACAAAACGTTTGAAACAGACTTTCTGCGTTATCAACCAGAACTAAATATACTCGACTTTCTCAGCAGTGGTAAACGAGAAGCATTTAACGCTGCACTCCAAAAAGCATTTGAACAGTATATTACAGATAAACTTGCCGCATGGACTTTAACTGCTGAACGTGACATTAATAGTGCGTTTGTACAGTTAGGTAGAAGTGCAGCTAAATATGGTGACTCATATAATCAAGTTACCAATCAAATCACCGAAAAACTCACGGGTGAGAAAGTTGAGCTACATACAAATGTATCGGGTGAAGAAGATGCACCAAGTTGGGCAAAATGGGCAATGGGACTATTATCGTTATCTGGGGGTAATTTAGCAGGTTTTGCAATGGCAGGCGCCGGTTTTGATTGGAAGAATATATTATTAAATTATTTTACCGTTTTAGGTGTGGGTGGAATATTATCTACTGTCACTGGTATATTTCTTGGACCAATAGGTTTTGCAGTACTTGGTTTAGGTGTAGGAATGTTACAAGCAGACCAAGGACGTAAGGAATTAGTTAAAACTGCGAAAAAGGAACTTGTTAAGTATCTACCGCAAGTCGCGCAGGAACAATCTAAAACAGTATACGATGCTGTGAAAGAATGTTTTGATGCTTATGAACGTGAAGTTGGTAAGCGGATAAATGAGGATATATCATCCCGTAAGTCTGAACTTGATAACTTGCTCAAACAGAAAGAAACGCGCGAGATTAATAATGAAGCTGAATTAAAACGGTTGAACAAACTCACTGAAGACGTGTTCAACGAACTAAACAGCATCGAATCAGCTTTTAATAACCTCCTTACATATTACAACTAACTCTTTTCTTTGTGTCCTTTGTGTCTTTGTGGTTCTTTTTTTATTAAACCACAAAGACACGAAGGGCACGAAGGAAGAAAAGAAAGAATTATGCAAGATTTAATAAATATCCTTAAGAGTGTAGCGAAGTTACTGAACCAGGATGTAACTGCTATTTGTGATTATCTTACCAATCCAAACTTTCGCATTGCGGTGTTTGGTCCCTTTAATCATGGTAAGTCTACTTTATTAAATGCCATGTTGGGTAGCAAAACCTTACCCATCGATTTACTTCCAACGACAGGCGCCGCTATTACAGTAAAATATGGTACAGATATGCGGACTCGTATTTTATTGAGTAATGGTTGTGAGGTATATCGCAGCGGTACAGATATCCTCAAAGAGTTTGCTCTATTAGATGGTGATAGACGGATGCGAGGTGATGTCACATCTGTAGAGGTGTTTTATCCCCATCCATTTTTGGAAACAGGTATTGAATTTTTGGATTTACCCGGCACTAATGACCGCGAAGCACAGGATAATTTAGTTAAAGAGCAACTATTAGGCGCCGATTTAGTTGTACAGTTATTGGACGCGCGCAAATTAATGACTTTGGGTGAGCGTGAGAATTTACGTGACTGGTTACTTGATAGGGGTATTAAGACAGTTATTTTTGTCGTCAACTTTATCAACTTACTCGAACCTGAAGAACAAAAGGAGGTGCAAAACCGTTTGCGGTTCGTTGCAGAAAGTTTTCGCGCGGATATTCCAGCAGGTTTTAGCAATTTATATAGAGTTGATGCATTACCAGCTTTACGTGCGAGAATTAAAGGTGATACAAGTTTAGCAAACAGCAGCGGGTTAGTTGAATTTGAAACCGCACTGCAAAATATAGCTACGATACTCAAGCATAATCGAAATTCGGTTGTGGCGCCGCGCGTCCAAGTGGTGACAAAAGAGTTACAGCTTCTTTTAAAAGCAAAAATAACGGGTCTTGAAAACGGGATAAAAAAAATCACCGATAAAAATAATGCTGCAAACGAGATTAAAAAGCGCGCGGAAGGTTTAATAAAACAAGGTTTTTATCAAAGCATGGGTAAACTACGCTCATGGTTAGAGTTAGATAAGCTTAGGCAAAAATATCAAAGTGATGCAGCAGTAGCTTTAGCAAAGGAAAACTTCAGCACTTGGGAAAACACATTTAGAACAGATTTGAATAATTTACAGTTGGCAGTAGTAAAATGGTTAGACCAAGCTAACGAGTTTTTCCTATCTCAGCAAAGAGAAGATTTAATATTACCTTTACCCAAACATCCGCAACTTACTTTACCACCCCGCACAAACAACACTGGTAATTTTAATGAAACAGGTTCATTAGCAGTAGGTAGCGGTATTGGATGGTTGGTTGGTGGTCCATTAGGCGCCGCAGTTTTAGGTAGTATTGCTTATCTTACCAATAAAACCATTCAAGAACAAGATAATAAAGCATCAAGTCAATCATATCATCAACAAGTTGCAACATTATGTCTAAATGCAGTCGATGAGTACCTAAATACCTTTAGTCGTGAAAGCTTATCTATATTAAATGAGTATGAGCGCAAAGCACAATCCGTAATTCGTTTTATCGAACCAAACGATACACCAGATATTATCCATAAACGGCAACAATTACAACAGTGGCAAAACAGCTTACATCAGCTCAACCAAGCACTCTTAAACAACCTCGGAATATCAACACCAAACGAATTTCAAACTGAAGTCACCCAAACCAATGCTCAAACAGTATATCGTTCACAAGGAGTAGGCACTAAAGAGACTATAGGAACACCCAAGCAAAATCAAATACCTGTTATCGAGGCGCCAACTGAGCAACAACTAAAACCAAGTGTAGCAGAAGTCGAGGCAAAATTCCGCAATTGGGAACTAGACGAAGAAATCGCACAAATGAAAGCTAACATGGGTATGCCAGGTAATGAAAAACAACCTACACCAACGAACAAAAATACTAATAAAGCACACGCCTATATCGTGCTAGGGTTACAAGAAGGCGCCACAGTTGCAGACATAAAACTTGCATATCGAAAACTAGTAAAACAATGGCACCCAGACTTATTTACAGACAAAGCGCAACAAAAGCAAGCACAAGAAAAAATGCATAAAATCAACGAAGCATATAATTCATTATTATAAAATAATAATAAAATCGTAGGTTGGGTGAAGCTCCGCGCGCAACCCAACATTATTTACCAATACCCTTTACCCGCGACAAATTTCATATTGCCGACAAACCCACACCTCTTTACTATCGCATCTGTAAGCTTATTTCGCATAAGAGTATCTTATAGTAAAATGACTTAGATAGAAAAATAGCGAATACGATTGTAAGCGCATTGTGTTACAGTAGGAGTTGTCCTATACATAAATAAATATGAGTTATGGCACTGCAACCTAAAACTTTTAGAGCATCTGAAGATATAGTCAGAGCTTTAAAGCAAAAAGCTGATGAATTAAAAATCTCTGAGTCAGATGTAATTAATAAAGCTCTTAAATGTTACTTAGGTATATACATGGATGAAAATTGTGATACCTATATGAGCGAATTAAAAATACTTGAAAATAAACTGAATACACTAGTAAAAATAAACAATTTAAAAGAGGTATAATCAATGAAGTTCGCAGACAAAAGTAAAAAAGTTTACGCAATACTAATTAAGTTGTTCTGTAAAACACATGGAGAAAACTTAAACTAGTGCCAACAGTAGAACAATTAAAAACCTTCTTTCGTATATGTGTACGGGCAAGTAACTTATTAAGAACCATTGAACTAACAAGGTACGATACTCGCTCACAACGAATTATAGTTTTAATAGGTGAAACAATTGAAGTATAAATTTTAAGTAATGGCGAGGAATTAATTAGATGAGTAACTATCAACAATTAACTCAAAAAGAGTTGAGAAATTATATTAAACAGCATCCAGAAGATGAGGAAGCTTTTCAATATTTTTTAACAAATATACGTGCTAAACCGGGCATTGTAGTTAATACAGAAGAACAAGCGATGGCTGAATTTAGAAAAAGGTTAGAATCCGAATCGACACACTAATGTTAATCCAGACTAATTGAACCAGTTAGCTCGATAAGCTCCCCGACCGCGTGTTAGGGGGTTTAATTTTTTGTGGTATGCTCAGGAGTAATTTTAGAATATGAAGATGGCAGCCGTAACACTAGAGGAAAAGACATATTAGGGTTTTTGCTGTTCATCATCAAAACTATTCCAGCGTTCTAACGTCATCCATGAAGCGTCAGGTGAACGTTCGGCGCCTGTAGATAGTATAAACCCTGTGCTAGAGTCAAAAGTTAAACCAGTGCCATCATTTTGTGACCAAACCCAAAGTTGTCCAAATATATTACCACCCCGATTTCCAGTTTTGCCTCCTGTTGGTGACATTATAGATATTTCTCCAAATTTATTATGCTCGATACGGTAGTCACGGTTAACTTGACAGAACTCAAAAAACTGGTCAGGAGTCATTTTATATGAAGATGGCAACTGTAATATAACGGGGAAGGACATTATGGTGTTTCCTTTACGCTCTAATAGCAAAAACTATTTAAGACTATTTTTTATATTGTAGTACTCACGTTGATATGCTTTATAAGGGCGCCCAAGCGCTGCGAATGCCTACTTAAAAAATCATCTTCTAAATTCCGGTATCCCGATTGGATTAATGCTCTTTAATACAAAATTTAAAATATCGCTTCATTTTAACTTTATTTACAATTCGACATATTGTAAATGCATAAATCAGCCATCATCAGCAGGAATAACACTTTAGAAGGCAACCTAGTTGACTTTTATATTTACCTATACTTGTAAAAAAATTGACTCGTTATACTGATTATAGATTCTGAGAATTGTGTTGTTGTATTGGTATTTTCGGCGCCTCGTTAAGGAATAGCTAAGTAATAATTATTTTAGGAGAGGGATATGGTATTCAGTCGTGGTCGTGCAATTCGCAGTGCAATACTGTTATTAAGTTTAGTTTTTTTATACGCTTGTAGTAGTACTAGTGATGCTAGTGATAAGAATAGTGAAACAGTAAATAATCTTCCAGGCTTTAAAATGAAGTTACTAGTGGGTAGTGCTTTGGGAGATTTTTGTAACCAAGCAGCGCAAAAGTATAATGCTACGCAACCAAAGCTTGATGATGGTAGTGCTTTTCACGTGGAGTGTGAGGCAGTAGGTAGTGGAGACGTTGTTGAAAAGGTAATTAGTTTAGCAAACACATATAAGAATAACGCTTCAGGAGGCGCCACAAATACTGACGATTATCCTACCATTGTTTCAGTAGATGGTGAAATCTATCAAGGTCAGCTTATTTACCGTATGAATCAATTATTTCCGGGACAAAAATATATACCGGAAATCACAGATTCACCCCTACTCGCTTATTCTCCAATGGTGTTGATGGCACAAAGTGATATTGCTTCCGGATTGCGGAAAGTTCCAAATCCTTATAAAGCATTAGTTACAGCCAAAACTCATCGTGATATTGACCCCTCTGCACCTCCTTTAGTTGTTCACTACGTTCATACGGCGCCAACTCGTTCTAACTCTGGACTACAAACTTTAGTAGCTCAATTTGCTAGCGTTTCAGACAAGCGTCCAGAACTTTTGACGACTTCGGATGTAAATAAATATCAACCGCAAGTTCAGCAAATTCAAAGCAAAATTACTCGTTACGGAGTTTCGACAAATTCTTTAGCGAAAGCAATGGTAAAGAATGGTCTTTACTGGGCATCTGTTGGTTCTGTATATGAGTCAAGTGTAATTACAGCAAATCAGCATTTACAACAAGGTCAACAGCGTTACGAAGCTGTTTATCCGAAAGATACATTTACATCGAACATGCGCGCGATATTACCGACTGCACCTTGGGTAACTCCACAGAAAAAAGCAGCAGCAGAAAAATTCATCGCATATCTTCGGACTCCAGAAACTCAGAAAATTGCCACAGAATTAGGTTTGCGTCCGGGAACTCCTGGTGTCCCACTATCAGCAAACTTTAGTCCAGAATTTGGCGTTGACCCCCAAGCAAAATACAATTCACTGCGTCCTCCAAAACCAGAAGTGGTAGAAGCGATGTTGAAGTCATGGCAAGAAAACGCCAAAAAAGCATCGCAAGTAGTTGTAGTAGTAGATACTTCTGGGTCAATGTCAGGTACTAAGTTAGCTGCTGTACAAGCTACCTTGCAAAACTACGTTAACAATCTTGGACCGAAAGAACAAATTGCCTTGATTGATTTTAATTCGGTCGTCAAACCACCAGTACTCGTAGATGGAACACAAAAAGGTAAAGAAGCAGGTTTGCAGTTTATTAGTGGACTTCAAGCTAATGGGGGTACATCACTATACGACGCATCATTATACGCGCGCGACTGGTTGAAAAAAAATTATCGTCAAGATGCAATCAATGCAGTTCTGGTTTTAACCGATGGTGAAGACACTGAATCTAAAACTACTCTTGACCAATTAGGACAAGAATTGAAAAAAACTGGTTTTAACACCGACCAAAGAATTTCATTCTTCACCGTTGGTTATGGAAGTGAAGGTGAATTTGATCCTGAAGCACTCAAAAAAATCGCCGAATTAAACGGAGGTTATTATTCCAAAGGAGATCCAGAAAAGATTTCCCGTCTCATGGCAGACCTCCAAGTTGAATTTTAAAAATGTAGAGACGCGATATATCGCGTCTCCAATATCGCGTCTCCAATATCGCGTCTATATTCAGGAGTTATAAATTATGATTAAAAATCCTTTACATTACCCCGTAGCTATATTAGCTGGTTGCATATGCCTTTTTATCGGCGCCCGCATCTTACAATTACCCAGCATAATAATTCTACCTATCGCAATTGTAATAACAATAGTAGGCGCCATTTATTTGCAAAAAAGAGAAGCAAATACTCTAAATGTAGAAAATAGAGAATTAGAACGAGAAATTCAAACAGTTAATAATTCAGCTAATTCTTTAGCTTCTCAAGCAAAACAAGTAAATTTAGAAGCTACAAAAATTTTGACTGATGTTTTTGAAGTTGACGTGTTAGCGACATTACAAATTGGTTGTAGCCAAGCAATTGAGGCGCCAATAAAAATCGATAACTTTTTGCGGCACCTACGAAATGCAAAATCACTACTCTCAATTGAAGATTTAAAGCAACAATTAGCAGAAGTAGAACGAAAAGCATTGGCTAAAGGTACTAAAACCCAACTTATTGAATTGGCAGCAAGCTTAAGACGCAATATTAAACTGGCAGAAGAAGGTCGAGATACTCGTTTACTTCAAGTTTATAATATTTCGACACAGATTCAAAATTGCGCTGGTATATTGCAACAAGTACAAACTAAATTAGTTAATTTTAATAGTCATAATTTTCAACAATCTGATGAGCTAAAAACTCTCGCCAATCAATTAATAACTTCACAAGAGAGTATTGATTTACTCATCCATAAGTAAGGTGGGCATTGCCCACCCTACAAAAAAATTAATTTATCCATAAGTAAGGTGGGCATTGCCCACCCTACTACGAAAAAATTATCAAGCACACATCATTATGATAAACAATCGTAAAGCTCAATTACTACAACGTACAATTATCTCAATTGTAATTCTAGTCATCACATTGTTTTTAACTTACGCACCAGTGCCAGGATTACAACAAACTTTAGTTGTTGTCAGTGGTACGGAACTTGAAGAATCATTAAAACAACTAGAGGTAAAGTTTGAAGAATCTAATCCCAACATTAAATTAGAATTAAAATTTCAAGGTTCGCAAGACATGGTTAATAAATTTATTGACCAGAAAAATGATTTTGCTCCAACTGTGTTAATTCCTGCGAATGGAGTAATTTTAAACGAATTAACAAATCGTTGGAAAGCACTTTCGGGTAGTGACCCTTTTTATGAAACCCCTCGACCTATTGCAAAGACTATGCTTGTGGGTATTGCTTGGCAAGAACGAGGTAAAGTGCTATTCCCTGATGGACGCTTTCGTTGGGAAGCTATAGAAAAAGCAATGCAATTCGGCACTTGGGATAAAATAGGAAGTGGCACCACAAATTGGGGTAGTTTTGATTTTGTAACGACTGACCCAACTCGGTCTAACAGTGGTCAGTTAACATTAGACTTGTGGGCACAATCAAAACTGGGTACTACTCCTAATGTTACAAATTTAAATAATCCCATATTAGTGTCATTATTTAGTTTGATTAAAAAATCAGTTTATCAACCAGCTCGGTCTACAGATATTCTACTCCAAGAGTTTATAGCGAAAGGCGCCAACGATGCAGATGTTGCGACAGTCTATGAAAGTATAGCATTACATCGTTCTTCCCAAGCAGTTACAAATCAAGGTCAACCGTATCAAATATATTACTTAGACCCAACAATAGAAACAGTTTCCACTGCTGCTATTATACGTCGAGATGTAGATGACTTTAAAGCTAATGCAGCTAAAAAATTCCTAGATTTTCTGACTCAACCTCAACAACAAGCAATATTTGCCCAATATGGTTTCCGTCCAGTCAACAACACTGTAGATTTAAAATCTATTGCAAATAGTCCCTGGAATCAAAATATACCAGGCGCCAAAATTAATCCATCAGTCCAAACCTTACAACCACCCAATGCTCAAATAATCACCGAAATTCAAAGAACTTGGGAGCGTGCGAATTAATCATCGTAGGTTGGGTTAAAGCGCAGCATAACCCAACATAAAATTACACAGGAAGCGTTGTTCGCCTAAGAACTGGAATATAGTATAATTGAATAGGCAATTTTATTATTAAATGTATCAAGTATGAAAACCCTTAAAGAAATAGAACTTGCCATCAGTCAGCTTTCAGAAGAAGAACTCGCAAACTTCCGCGCATGGTTTGCTTCCTTTGATGCTGCTATGTGGGATAAGCAATTTGAGGCAGATGTAGCTACAGGTAAATTAGATACACTAGCGAAGAAAGCATTACAACATTTGAAAGAAGGACGTTGTACTGACTTGTGAAACACCGAGCAACGCCAGATTTTTGGTATTTTTATCGGCAACTACCAAGCGAAATACAAGAACTTGCAGATCGATGCTACGAATTACTTAAACTTGACCCCAAATACCCATCACTTCATTTTAAGAAAGCGGGTCAGTTTTGGTCAGTACGGGTTGGTCTGCACTACCGTGCGCTTGCTGTGGAAGACAACGATGACATTGCTTGGTTTTGGATTGGGTCACATGCAGAATATGACAAGCTGTTAGGTTAAAATAGTAGTTCCATCACTAGCAACGAACGGCGCCGGGTCTTTCAAAACCTCGTCTATATACATTAGCTAAATTGAATTTTAACTAAAGCGTCATCGGCGCCTTTGGTTCAATATCAGGATCGAAACCACCAATCTGGTTAGTTCGCAATACCCATGCAGAAGCACCCCGTCTAAGAAATGCTTCACTCACTTCATCACTGGTTAAACGAGGTAAGATAGTACGCCAAGTAAGTATACTGCGGATTAAGTTTTGCATTGGGTGATCTTCCAAGGTGCTACCTAATATTTCTGCGTGATTTTTCCAGTCGGCTCGTGCCGTTCCCCAAGGTAGTAAAATATGTTTCAAATCCAGAGCTAACTTTTCTAACTGCTTTAATAATTGCAACTGTTCGGGGTGTTGTTTTTTCCACTCCTGAAGGTTTGGGTGAGAACGAATTGATAAAGTTATTTCCCTTAACGCAGCATATAAAGCTTGATTTGCATCTTGGGTACAGTTATTTGCAGGTCCAACGAAAGTACCTCCTGTCCCATCACCAATGCGATAGCGAGCAGCCATAATTTCTAACTGTTGGATTAATCTATTTATAGGCGAACCCTTCCACCCATGCTGAGTTTCATAATCTCCTGTAAAGCTATCGAGTTTGAGCAGCGTGTCGGCAACTGGACGCAAGCCCAACCAGCCAAACTGTCGATCGCCCATGTAACGCGACCAATGCAGACTACCTGCAATTACTCCATCACTATTATGAGTGTAAATCTGGTGATAAACTATTTCAAATCGTAATTCATCGGCTAAGGGTTCCCGCACTACTGTGGCAATTCCATAAGCAAAGTGACCAAAGTAGAGCGGACTTTTTGCCTTTGGTTCGGTTTTATTGCCACCAATTCCCCCATACACGTGAATTAGTAACGCGCGTTCACCTTCACGCCACGTATTTGAACTTGTATTTGAACTTGTTTTTGAACTTGTTGCTGTCTGGGAATCTAGCACAACAGAACTTATTTTACCTTTTTGAGCAGTTAGATTGTCCCAACATTCTTTTTTGAGATATTTTTTGACTGAAGAACCTGCAACCATGCGCTCTGGTTCGACGCGCAACAAGGCACGAGGGGCTAAACCTTGCACAACGAATACTCCTGATGAGTCGCAGGCGCCATAAATGTACCAGCCGCTTTCGTTTAGGGTAGATTTTTCAATGTCTTTACTAGTAGATGGATAAGTATTATTGCGGTTAGGTATTACTGGAGGCAGAGAGACAATTTCTTCTGCGCCATCAAATTGTCTTGAAACTCGATTAAAGTGAACCACACGAAACTTATCACTTCCTGAGCCAATAGGTTGTATAAATTTTACTAAACCTACGTAACGCCCTGTAATTTGAATTGGTTCATGAGAGATATATAGGATGGGTGGAGTTTCATCTCCCTCGTTGCTTTTGTGCTGCACAACAACTGGTTCAGGCAGCATTACCATTACATCATCATCGGGATGGGAACCTGCTAACGATTCTAAAGGATTAACTTGGCACCAGTGATTAATTCGAGTTGGATGAACGTTGCCCTGTTGACTACTGTACTCTGCTTGGGGACTAAAATGCACGTCTTTAGTCACTGCTTGAACATAACTCTGCACCTGTGGGTCGTCACTTAAACGCAAAATGATAACTTGTCCAACTAAATGCTGAAAATCTCTTGGTGCATGATATACTTCAAACTTTACTCCTTTAATCGCTTGTCGTTCGGGGAGTGCAGGCAGAATTAATCGTCCCATCCAACTTGCCTGCGGTCGATAGTATTCTTGTGATACTGATTGATGTATTGGATAAAATTCTGGGCAATTGAAGGGTGCTTGTTTATACCGTTCGTAATTACTTAAGATGCTTCGAGTTGCGCGCTCTGAATGATTATCTGAATGATTAACAGTGCTAAGTAAAATTCCTACTACCCAATCAATAGTTTGTTGTAAGTAACTACGACCATCAGGTAAAAACTGTTCGGGATCCATTAATCCTCCTGGTAGTTGATGCCCGACTGGACCTAGAGAAATCTGCTTGACTTTTCCCATTCGTTTCGCGCGGTTCCAGTAAGACAGAAAGAAGATAGGCCAACGTCCGGGAAACATTACCGGGCCGATACGTTCAACTGTATCTTTGTCACCTACCAGATGGTAGAGATGCTCAAGTTTCAGGACATCGATATTGGCACTAATCACCCCACCAAGGGAAATTATCTCGATTGGTGCAGTTAACGCTTGCCGCAAAAACGGCGCCGCTGCTGCCGCCATTTGTCCACCGCCACTATAACCAATTAAGGTAATTGGTACACGGCTATCAAGTTGGTAGCCGTGTCGGATTAGGGCTTGGTACATTACCTGTGCGATTCCTAAGTTGTAAATTAGCCCATAGCGTTTGTCAGCAGAAACCGCAACAACTAAAATGTTGCGAATGTTAACTAAGTAACCCAACAAGCTAGCAGGATTTTTGAACCGAAATTGATCGGCTAGGCGCCATAACAATGCCAAGGGACGGTTTTGTGTCAGTGGTTTATTGCGAACTGAATAGGGCATGATTCCTTTAATTAGAACCATGTCTTCTGGTAACACAAGTGCGACATGGTGTAGAAATTCTTGAATATCTGGCAAATAATCAAATGAAGATTGACCAATGCCATCAAGATAAATTACATAACGACTAATGGATGGGTGTTGTGGAGATTCCGACTGTGCTACATCGCGCGTCGTGTCTACTTGTTCGCCAAACCAACCAGCCCACCAGCCAAGGGCTTCTAGGGGAGCTAAAAGTGCAGCAGCAACAAAGATGATAATCCCAATCGATATCAAATTGAAAATCAGTTGAAAAATACCGCCCAGATTTGCATAAGGGGCGAACCACCAATGACGAATTGGTGAAAACAGAAAGAATACTGCAAAAGTTACGCTAGCCATAATCATTATGCCGCCTAATTCTCTAGTTATCGCATTTAAGCTAGAAAGACGATTTTTGGCTGCTGTAGTCTGCACATTACTTTGGGTTTCGGCGCCCCAACTCGGTGCGCTAACTGCCGTTAGATTAGTTGCCTCGAAGGGGCGTAATCTTCTTTGCAAAATTGCTAAAAACTGTTCACGCTTAGTGATTAGGTTTACACCCGCCACTTTGGAAATAACCCAGCGACCGAATTTAGCGATTGGCTGTCCAATAGTTCGTTGCGCCACCCAAAGCGTAAACCATCCCAATACTACAGTTTCAAATGCTTGCCATACATTGGTATTGCTTACAACCGCTAAACCTACAATCATTGCTAGCAACTGCCACAGCGACAAAACTGCTAGGATTGGTTCTCCTAAGTAAGGCATTGCCCCAAAAATACTAAAAATTAGTGGTGCATAGCAAAATCCTAAAGTCCTTGCTATGACTTTAAAAGGAGCTTGAGCTGCAAATGGAACAAACCCCAAAAGCCAAGTACTTAGAACTAAAAATATATATCCAAACGCAAATACAATTGCTCCAACCAGTAAACTTAAAACAAAGCGTACTGTTTTGACACGGTTGGCAAATAAAATAATACTTTGAGCAATAACTTGGGATAAGCTAGCAAAAAGAACCACAATCAGCGCCACTGTTGAGCCATAAGGCAAAGTATTAATTTGCTCAAACGCTTCTGAGTTAAGGGCAAGAACCCATCCTAATAGTTCCCAAAATCGGTCTAGGGCAGTTTCATTCATTGCAAATGCACCTAAAAAGCAAACACCATTGACTAAAAGCAGAAGTTAGCAGCCTTGCTTGGAATTTTAGCACGGCAAGTATTAAGAATATAATTTTTTCAGCTTATATTAACTGTAATTAATAGTTATTCACAATCAGCTAATAACCTTGAATAGTGAAGCGCGTCTTAAGTAATTAAATCACCCTAAAGATATATATTATATTGCTGATAACCTACTGAAAGCAATTGAGTATAAAAATATGATAATCCTATCTCAAATTTTATCAATTAAATACTATGTATACAACAAATTATGTCTAGGTGATTACATAATGTTTTAATCTTAATCAACTATTTGTTACCTAAAATAGGTAGAAATGATACTAAAAAATTAGTAATTGCACTGAATATATTTTAGATTATTTATATATACTGCTTTAGCGCTGAACAATCAAATAAATCAAACATGTTATTCCTCCAAACTATTGATGGGTAAATATAAAGTAATTACCCAGTAGTGGGGGGTAAACCACCCGTGCTGAGAATCACTTACAAATTACCAGCAAGATAGAAGAACAAAAAACGTTACTTTCCTAGCAGCAGATAGACCAAATCAGAAGAAATCCGAGGTAATTTTAAAGGAATACACAGACGATATATCGCTTTGGTATTTGTAGTAGGCGCCTAAAGTTGAATTTTGATTCATTTTCTGACTTTAGATTTATTAGCCTTCAACACCACTCAATAAAAGGGTTTTTAAGCTACTAGTCCGTGTCATTAATTTTGGGGCGTTGGAGGAATGAACCACATAATCCGGAGGATTTCCCGCAGGGTAGACACAAAGGACACAAAGAAAGAATTTTTAAGAAGTGAACCTCTCAAAACTTATGACACAGACTACTAGATTGTCACCCCATCAGGTTTGTCTTTTTATGGCACGTGCGCTTAAAACTATTGCTGTATCTTAGGTTCAGGGGTTTTCGTCACCCCCTGAGCATATTAATCTAGTAATAAAAGATGTCATGCTAAAAGCTCCGCCAACTACTTTAGTATTAAAGAATTCAACCTTTTCCTCTTCGTCTAAACAGCCGAGTATATATAAAAGTGGTAAAAAGTGTTCTGGAGTTGGCGCCGCTAGCCTGTATAATTGAAAGTTTCTGTAATTAATAATTTCTTCAAAGTCCCTTCTTTGGATTTCATCTCTTAATTTTTCATCAGCCTCTGTCGCCCATTGTTGGATGGCAGTGGCTTCAAAAGGTTTCCCATATTCAAGATATTCAAAATTATGAACTATATTACCGCTGCCAATAATCAGAACACCCTCTTTTCTCAACTCTTTTAACTCCTGACCTATTCTAAAATGGAATTCTGCATCTTTTGTGTAATCCATACTTAATTGAACAACAGGGATATTAGCCTTTGGATACAAGTGAGCAAGAACACTCCAGGAACCGTGGTCTAGTCCCCATTCTTTTGAAGAATTTACCTTAGTTGAAGTTACAACTGCTTTAACCCTGGTTACAAGATCGGAGCTACCTTTAGCAGGATATTGAAAATCAAAAAGGGCTTTCGGAAATCCGCCAAAGTCATGAATAGTTTTCGGCTCGTCATTTGCAGTAATATAAGTTCCACCAGTTTCAAAATGCGCTGAAATACATAAGATAGCTTTTGGCGTTGGTATAGTTTTGGCTACCTTAGCCCAATTCAAGCTAAACTCATTTTTTTCAATTGCATTCATTGGCGAGCCGTGACCAATAAACATCGCTGGCATAATTTCTTTATTTTCAATCATATTTAAGTTTAGTTGAGTTAGAAATGGGAATAAAAAATTTATTAATTATAGTTAAGGCGGGTTAGCTTCGTAATTTAAATTTAAAACTTTATTGACTATTTCGACTAAGCGATTAGGCACAATTGGTTTTTGAATAAAAGCGTCAAATTTATACTGAGAATTTGCAATAATATCTGCTTCATCAAAACCGCTGACCATCAAGACGGGAAGATAATCATACTCATTTGATGTACGAATACAACGAAGAAATTCACATCCGTCCATATCTGGCATCATATTATCTGTAATTACTACATTAGGTGGGCTATTCCTAATTTTGCTTAAACCTAAGACTGCATTGTCTGCAATATCTACATTAAAGTTGTTAAGTTCCAATATTACTTGCATTAGTAAGCAAGTATCAGGGCAATCATCAACTATAAGAATTTTATTGTTCATGATATATGTCACTTAAAAAATACTTAGTTTGTTGGGACAATGAATTTGGCTAACTCAATTAAGCTATTGTAAATTAATTATTTGATATGGCAGTTGATTATTTTTGAGTAATATAAAATCTTGTGAAGTCAGTGAAATCATGAAATTTTCAAGATTAACAAGAATAAGCCAGCGCTTACTATTCTCACGTTTAGAGGACTTTTCTTGACCACAGATAATTCCTTCAAGTCCAGCTACATAAGGTGGATAAAGGATTAAAACTTTATCTTCTGCTTTAATTTTATTTGAATTGTATAACATTGTTCTTAACATAGTCTCAATCAATTTCATTACAAAATATGCTTACGACGATTCAAGTAAGCTAAACCCGACGGAGTGTGAATAACGTTATTTCTGGCGGGCAATTTATTCTGATTGGTAGAATGCTAAAACCAATTCCTCGGTTCACATAAAGATGGTTTCCCGGCGCCCCATAGCCATTTATCCAACTATCGCCCTGAACCTTCTGCCCTTTAACAAAACTTAACCACGACCATTCAGGCGTAAATGGTAGACGAACTTGCCCACCGTGGGTATGTCCTGCTACCGCCACAGGTGCGGAATTTGCGGGGAATGCTTCAAAAGAATCTGGATGGTGCATCATCACAAATCTGGAGGCGCCATCTGGTACTTGTGCTAGCGCTGCTGCTGGTTTGTCCTTGTTTGCCCAATGCGACCCAACACCTACTAAGTACAGAGGTTCCCCCTCTCTAATTCTATTTGGTATTGTTACAGCTTCATTTTCTAATACTTGCACACCTACTGCTTTGAGGGCGCCAGCTACTTTATCAGCTTGTGCCACGTTTGGTTTAGCGTTTTTGTCGGACATTGCATAGTCATGATTGCCCAACACAGCGTAAGTAGGAATACCAGCTTTATGCAATGGTCGAACAAGCTCAATTGCCTTATTAATTTCTTCGCTTGGGTCTTCACCAGCATCGTAAATAAAATCGCCAATGACTAGCACCGCTGCAGGACGAAGGGACACTAGTTGAGAAACAATTCGGCTTATGGTTGGAGTGTTAGCTAACCACATTCCCACTTGCCAATCACCAATAACTGCTATGCGTTGTTTCACCCAAACATTCGATAAATTTGGAATTGCAGCCACTTGCGGTTCTACATCAATAAAGTACGGTTCGCACAAACCGTAAATTAAAAGGGCGCCAATCAAACCCAATAAACCTAGTAAAAAATATTTAATTTTTTTGGTTATCGACTTCATTAGTTGTTATCCTCAATATCTACGCTGACCAAGCTTCACGAAAATCGGCATACAGCGTCAGTCCGCCATCAATAACTAGGGTTTGTCCTGTAATATAGGCGGCTTCTGATGAAGCGAGAAATGCGACGGCTGCTGCCATTTCTTCTGCCGTTCCAGCGCGACCCATTGGAATATGACTTTCCACAATCGCTTTTTTTTGTGGGTCGTCTACCCAAGCTTCATTAATTGGCGTAATCGTTGCTCCAGGTGCAATTGCATTAACGCGAATTCCATGCCCTGCATACTCTAGTGCTAATGTTTTCGTTAGATTGGACACTCCACCTTTACTTATAGAATAGCTAGCATAAAAAGGTCGAGGGATAATTTCGTGAACGCTAGAGACATTGATAGGACTTACGCATTGACAGGAAATGGACTATGTGCATTCAAGCCCACCTGTTGTTTAAGGTGTTCCAGAATGAAGTCACGAGCACTGCTGTTGAGATAAATTTCTTTGGAGTTCGTACCAATTTTCAATTAACTCTTCCGCTCGCATTAACTCTAATTGAGTAAACGCACGGATAGCACTAAAAAAATGAGTTTTTATTGCCTCAGTTGTTCTGACCATAAACTGTTCAATTCCACATACCTGTTTAATGGCTCTGTGGTGACATTCAATCCCCCAATGAATTGAATGTAATGCCTTAAATTCAAGCCTAGTAATTGCAATTAGTGCATCTTCTTCTGCTTCTGGTAAAAATATGATATAGTATCTTGGCTCTCCGTTTTTAAAGACTTTTTGAAATACTTTCACTTTCCCAAAACTTTTTAGATGCACAATTAAGCCTTCTTCGGGTATTTCTAGATTTTGGACTTGGGTATAATCTCGACCATTGATAGAACATGAGCGGTTTTTAGCTATGCCCATAAAAAGCCCTAATCCCTTATCTCTAATAAATCTTAGGTTTTCGCGGCTTGAATACCAAGCGTCTGTAGTCACAGTATAAGGTTGCATTCCCCAAGCCAAAACTTCTGTAATCATTTCTCTTAAATAATCATTTTTAGTTTTACCTTCCAGTTTGTTGTAGATGCGATAATTCACAGGTACAGATTTACCCGATGGGTCGGTGTAGTACAATATTATTAACTGAATACCCTTGACTACACGATGATGTTTTCCTGACCAAAAATAACCGATTAATTCTGTTAGATTTGGGTCACTATAAGGCTTGTCAATTACTGTATCGTCTCCACTTAATGTTCCACCGCTCAAATTGATATGTGGTCTTAACTCGATAAATAAATCCTTGGGTTCATACTGCTCCCGTAACAAAAATCTATTGACACTATCATGAGATAAATCTTCCAGAATTCTTGCCAAACGTACACATCCTGGGTATTTTGATTCTGCCAGGAGAAATAGAGTGTAAGTATTCAAGTCACACTTTGCTGTTGATGGCTTAGTAGTAGCTCTGATAATCCCAACCCCAGATAGAGCAACATAGGTATTATCCGTTTTTTTTGCAGCCCCTAAGGATTAGCGATCGCATCTGTCTTTCTTTGTTACTTCTAAGGCATAGCTTGCACTCCTTGTCAATGCATAAGTCCTAATATGACCAGACCCAAAAGTTGCCAGGGTCTGGAAGTATAAGCTCGGATTTAAGTTACAGCCGGAACGGCAATCCGCATGGTTCCACTGACAGAAACGGTTTCAGCCATTGCATGGCGGCTGGTGACAGGCGAGCTACTTTCCCCCCATCAAGGAAGCTTGACTAGCTAACGATGTCAACCTCCTCAATGGTGGGCGGCTAGGCAAAAAGCTCGGAAGTCTTCTCCATCAGCGCGGTGCCTTCAATTCATGGGCAGGCAGCCTGCAGGCGAGCCAATCAGGCTTACAGCATGGGAAGCACGCGGGGACGAGATCCGGTCGGGAAGGCTGCGTCGATTCGATCGAGTTCGGTTTGGGTCAGATTGAGTTCCCCGGCTCCCGCGTTTTCAGCGGCGTGTTCGGGGTTGGATGCTTTGGGGATTGCGAAGAGCGAGGAATGCCGCACCAGAAATCGGAGCGCGACTTGGCGAGGGGTGGCGTTATGGGCGGCGGCGATTTCCTGTAGTACGCGACCTGCGGTTGTGCGCGAGCTGGGAAAATCCCCATGACCGAACGGGCTGTATGCGACTACGGCGACCCCATGCTTCTCACACCAGGGGATCACAGCGTGTTCGATCGCTCTCTCTCTCAAATGGTAAAGGACTTGATTGCAGACGAGAGAACCCTCGCCAGCGATCTTCTGGACTGCTTCAAGGTCAGGCACATCGAAGTTGCTCACGCCCCAGCAGAGAATCTTCCCCTCGTGCTGAAGCTGCTCGAAGGCAGCGATCGTCTCCTCCAGTGGGTGTTGACCGCGCCAGTGCAACAGATAAGAGTCCAGCCGATCCGTTTTAAGGCGAGCGAGGGACTTCTCGCATGCTGCCATCGTCCCTCTCCGAGAGGCATTTCCGGGAAGAACTTTGGAGACCAGGAAAACCTCATCGCGTCGCCCGATGAGCGCCTCGGCGATCACGTCCTCGGCGGTGCCGTACATCTCTGCGGTGTCGATATGGGTCATGCCAAGATCGAGTCCTTGGCGCAGAGCGGCGATCGCAGAAGCGCGATCGCCATTGTCGATATACCAAGTTCCTTGACCGATCACTGCCACCTCGCGCTGGGTGGAACCAAATCGATGCTGTTCCATACCTGTCCTCCTGATTAACGTTCCGAGTCCTCACACCATCTGCCGTACCTGCCCTGCATGGCTGAACAGCTCGATCATTTCCCGGTTGAAGGCTGGGATGTCGTCTGGCTTGCGGCTCGACACGAGGTTGCTATCAACTACAACTTCCTGATCTACCCACTGGGCACCTGCGTTCTGGAGATCGGTCTTGAGCGACGGCCACGAGGCGAGCCGCCGTCCGCGCACCACATCTGCCTCGATCAGAGTCCAAGGTCCGTGGCAGATCACCGCTACCGGCTTGTCAGTATCGAAGAAGGACTTTATAAACTCGATCGCCTTAGCTTTAGTCCGAAGTTGATCTGGATTGGCAACACCACCGGGAAGCAGGAGGGCATCATAGTCGGCTGGATTTACTTTATCGAGGGGGACATCTACCGAGAAAAAATCCCCTTTGTCAAAATGGTTCCAGCCCTGAACGCGATCGCTCTTAGGTGAAATGATGTGGGTTTGAGCACCTGCTGACTCCAAGGCTTGCTTGGGTTGAGTCATTTCAACTTGCTCAAACCCATCTGTAACCAGAATGGCAACTTTCTTATTTGTGAGTTCTTCTGTCATCTCTACCTCCTAAAGTGTTGGCTAGACTTGGTTTTTCGTGTTTTTGTGGGGTTTTAGGCAGCCTGACCTGGCTTGAGCACAATTTTGATGCAGTTGTCCTTCTTGTGCTTGAAAATTTCGTAGCCGTGCGGTGCTTGCTCTAGCGGCAGACGATGGGTGATCACAAAAGATGGGTCGATCTCGCCATTTTGGACACGCTCAAGTAGCGGGCGCAGGTAACGATGAACGTGCGTTTGTCCGGTTTTAAACGTCAAAGCTTTGTTCATAGCAGCACCCATTGGGATCTTGTCCACAAAGCCGCCGTAAACGCCAGGAATTGATACAGTACCGCCTTTGCGACAGGCAACAATCACTTGCCGCAGGGCAGTAGGTCGGTCTGTTTCCATCCTTACTGCTTGCTTGACCTGGTCGTAGAATGAATCGGGACCCGTGCCGTGAGCTTCCATTCCCACAGCATCCATGCAAGCATCGGGACCGCGTCCACCCGTCATTTCTTTAAGGGCTTCACCAACATCTACCTCTTCATAGTTGAGGACTTCTGCCTTGCCTTCTTTCGCCATTTGTAAACGTTCGGGAACTCGATCAATAGCGATGACGCGCTCGGCACCCAACATATAGGCGCTTCTAATCGCAAACTGTCCGACTGGTCCACAGCCCCAGATGGCGACAATATCCCCTGGCTTGATATCGCAGTTTTCCGCTGCCATGTATCCAGTGGGGAAGATATCTGTGAGAAATAGGACTTGTTCGTCTGCTAGTCCATCGGGAATCTTTAATAAACCGACATCGGCGAAGGGAACGCGGGCGTATTCAGCTTGACCTCCAGCGTAGCCACCCATCATATGGGAGTAGCCGAACAGACCAGATGGGGAATGACCCATGAGTTTTTCCGGTATCCAAGCGTTCGGGTTGGAGTTATCGCACAGCGACCATAAATCCTTTTTGCAGAAGAAACACGAGCCGCAGGAAATGGTAAAAGGTACGACAACGCGATCGCCTATCTTGACATTCTTAACGGCGCTACCTAGCTCGACAACTTCCCCCATGAATTCATGACCCAGGATATCGCCCTTTTGCATCGTGGGGATGTAGCCGTCATAAAGATGTAAATCAGAGCCGCATATCGCTGTTGACGTAATTTTGACAATAGCATCACGCGGATTCATAATTTTTGGCTCGGGTACTGTTTCTACCCGCACTTCGTTGGCACCGTGCCAGCAGACTGCTTTCATTGTTTTTCCTTCCTTATTAATTGCTAATGGCTATTGACATTAGTCATTAGCTATGAGCCCAACGGGAACGCTAGTTCCCTAAGGTGACCGCCGTAGGGACTAGTCTCACTATTAGCCATTTCAGGGTTGCAATAGAACTTTTACGCACCCGTCTTTTTTGTGCTTGAAAAGCTCAAAGCCCTGCGGAGCTTCTGCTAAAGGCAATCGATGTGTGAACACAACAGAGGGATCGACTTCGCCCTTTATAACGCTATCCAACAATATCGGCATATACTTCTGCCCGTGCATTTGTCCGGTTTTGAGCGTCAAGCCTTTGTTCATAAAAGCACCCATTGGGATCTTGTCCACAAAGCCAGCGTAAACACCCATAATTGACAAGGTGCCGCCTTTGCGACAAGCAAGCATTACTTGCCGCAGCACGGTAGGGCGATCGGTTTCTAATCCGACTTTTTGCTTCGCTTCATCGTAGAATCCTTCCAACCCCATACCATGAGATTCCATTCCCACTGCATCAATGCAAGCATCGGGACCGCGACCACCTGTCATTTCTTTGAGGGCTTCACCCGCATCAACTTCCTCATAGTTGATCGTTTCCGCTTTAGCAAAGTCAGACGCCAGTTGCAGACGGTGGGGAACTCGATCGATACCAATCACGCGCTCGGCACCCAACATATAGGCGCTACGCATCGCGAATTGTCCGACCGGGCCACAACCCCAGACTGCCACGATATCTCCGGGCTGAATATTGCATAAATCTGCCCCCATGTAGCCTGTGGGAAAGGCATCGGTGATCGGCAGCAGTTTTTCATCGGGAATATCTTGGGGAAGTTTGAGTGCACCATGATCAGCAAACGGCACGCGCACGTATTCCGCATCGCCGCCAGCATAGCCACCAAACAAGTGTGAGTAGCCAAAAATCCCCGACGTACCAAAGCCAAACAACTTCTCCTGCATCCAAGCGTTGGGGTTGGAGTTATCGCACAGCGACCACATCTGTTGAGTGCAGAAGAAGCACTGACCGCAGCCGACCATCGAAGAGACAGCTACGCGATCGCCCTTTTTCAGTTTCTTGACTTCACTGCCAATTTCAACGACTTCCCCCATAAACTCGTGACCCAAAATGTCACCCGGTTGCATCGTCGGAATGTAGCCATCGTAGAGGTGCAAGTCAGAACCACAAATGGTTGTTGATGTCACTTTAAGGATGGCATCGCGCGGGTTAAGGATTTTGGGATCTGGAACTGTTTCTACCCGTACATCATTAGCGCCGTGCCAGCAAACTGCTTTCATAATCTTTAACCTCCCTTTGGTTGACCAACTGTAGTGGCAATTTCGCCTGCTTCCATCAACTGCTTGAAGCGGCGCAGATCATCTCCGATTTGCTGTTGTGGTTCTTCGCCAAAGAGTTTGGCGATCGCATCTCCAATTACTCCACCAGGCGGATTATATTCAGTGACGACTTTTACTTCAGTACCGCGATTACCAGGCGCTGGCTGGAAGCGGACTATACCAGAGTTATCAACGTCTGCGCCTTCAATCGAAGTCCAGGCAATCAATTCGTTTTCCCGATCTTCAACGATGTCTGCATCCCATTCAACGCTTCCGCCTAACGGTCCACTGGTAATCCAGTGCGAACGCTTATCGTTATATACCTGAACGTCTTTAAGATGCTTCATGAAGCGCGGCAAGTTCCCAAAGTTATGCCAAAAGCGGTAGAGTTCCTCTGCTGGTTTGTTAATCGTTACCGTCTTTTCAACTTTAATTGGTTGGCTCATGTCTATTGTCTCCCGTGCTTGCTGTATGGTGCTTTGTTTATCGCAGTTTGGACAAATTTGTTTGTCCAAACCCTAATACCAGGAGCGGAGAACAGTGTAGGATAATAGCTTATTAGCGAAAGGCATGTAGAAGTCTCTTAAAAAGATTTACCCTTCGTATCAGCCTTCTAGACTACTAAAAAAATTAACTACTACAAATGAACACCTAAACCCTAAAGCTTTCAACTAAACCTAACATCTAACTAAAGAATGAGATTGGTGTTAAGTTAGTTGGTTCTCGCGCAACAGTTTACTTCCAGTCAGTCCGAAAAGTGTGGGTTCGCGCATAACGTGAAATTTGTCGCGAATAAAGTGAAATTATTAGAACCGCATTTCAAGACTTCCAGCTATTTGTCGCGGATAAAGTGAAATTATGTTGCAGATAAGATAAAATTTACAACTAACAGTGCCGCTCAATTGCTCTGTTACCCATAACATAAGGGTTGCGCGCGATTTTTTTGAGCTTTAACTTTGAGGGCTTAAGTTTAAGCACAATAGCTTTTGATATTATTACTCGCCGAGCAGGCTCTAATTATTAAATGAGTACTTATCCTGGGCTAGTTCACGATGCCTAAAACCCTTATTTCCCCGTTAGGAGAGGAACCAAATTTCATTTTATCCGCAACATAATTTCACTTTATCTGCAACAAATAGCTCAAACCCCTGAAACTGGGTAAAAATTATTTCACGAATTGCGCGACAAATTTCACGTTATGCGCGAAACCACAATTTATCGACAACCGTATTCACCATATCAATAATGTCTTCTTCTTGAGAAACATCACCTTGAAGGAGTAGCGATTGTACACCGCATTCAGAGACTTGTCCACAAGCTTTTTGCATTGCCATTTCTTCTGTTTCTTCAGCATCTTCTGTACTTTTGCGGTAGTTGATGGCAATATTGCAACCTTCAGTAGCTAGTCGAATTGCGATTGCTTGCCCAATACCCGAACTTGCTCCGGTAATGAGCGCATTTTTTCCTGCTAATCCCTTCATTGCAATTCCTCCAAAACTGTAGAACCCTGATAAAATATTTTTTGATTTTTGAAAAAGTCTTAATTAAGTGTTTATGGGCAAGGCATGGGCACCATAAACATAGCAGAATAAATCTGAATTGAAAAATTGGAAAATTTCGGTAAAACTAGCGGCAATGGTGCTTGTTTTCTTACTCTTGTACGTTTTTCTATTGAACCACTGTGCTAAAAAATGCTTATCATTACACTGAGAGCTAAAGTTGTTACAGCGTGGCTCTTAACTACCTTACAGCATTGCATATTCCGACTTTAGAAGAATATTGAAATCCTTCATATCCATTAATAGTATTAGATTATTTACTTCGTTATATCTACCCTAGGGTAGACGTATGACTTATATTTAGTTTTAATCTAAAAAGTAACTAGGTTTTGCATCTAAGAGAGAAAAATGCTTTTTTACAAACTTGAAGATTTTAACAAAGACTACCTAGACGCTGCTGGTAGTAATCAGATTATTGGGCTGGATGTTTACACAGATAAAGATGATCAGAAGGTTGGCACCGTCAAGAATATTTTAGTTGATGAAGTGGGTCGTTTTTGTCCCCATCGTTATTGACACAGGTTTTTGGATTTTTGGTAAGCAACTATTGCTACCAATTGGTCGTACTCGTATTTTCCCTGGTAGTAAACGTGTATATGCATTAGGGTTTACCAAAGTTGCGTTGGTTCAAACGTGGCTTCCTTGATGTTGCGGCGCAGCGACCATTTGTGGCAGGAATGCACGTATGGGCATTCGCCGATTTCAAAACTGGTCAAGGCACAATGTGTGCAGCAGCAATGAACTTTAAAGGCGTGTTCACCCGCGAGCGACGACCCAAGATGGTCGCGCATTTCCTGCGCGAACGCTGGGCTAAAAAGTAAACAACTTAAATTTCAGGATTGATAAAATGCATTCTCAAGAAATAGTGCAAAAATATCAATTAGTAGACACAACTAATTCGATAGATCAGATAAGAATTAAGTCTGAACAAACACAATCCAATGATGTCAAAGCCTTTTATAATTTTGTAGCTCAAGTAGAAATTATTGGTTTTTTGCTTTTTTGTGGATTTTTAGCATTTTTAAATAGTAGGCATTTGAAGGCTTTATCAGATAATTGTTTTATAAATTCAAAAAATTCTAATCATGAATTACCTTGTCAGACATGTCATTATTACTCAAGGAATCAGTATTTATACTGTGCTATTCATCCCTCTATTGCTATGAGTGAACAAGCAAAAGATTGCTCTGATTATTCTATGAAAATTCAAAAAATTTCTTTAAAAAGCAAATTAATGTTCTGGAAGTGAATGCAGCGGATTAACAAAACCCAACTTAGGTAATAGTAATATATTTTCAAAGATATATAACTCTCAATACTGCGTAGGTTTTGGTCTTTATATCATAACTGATCCCCCCTAGCCAAAGTTAATAAGGGCTAATGTCTACACACAAGCCTCTCAAAGTTACTTTTCTTATCTTTCTCCTCTTCCTTTGTGACATGCAGTGACCTTTGTGGTTCCTTAAAGAGATAAACCACAAAGACACACTCGTACACAAAGGGGGAATATAAGCAGGATTAAAAGATGTGTGTACACAGTAGGCTTGCGGGGACTGTGTTAGGGGGTGGGGTTCTTATGTTCTCTATTCTTCACCTTTCAACTCATCAAGTTCTAATAAACTGACAAGTAAACCAGCAATTGGAACAGCAAGAAAAATCCCTAGCAATCCAGCAATTCTTGCCCCGACTAATAAAGCAAAAAATGTAACTACTGGGTTAACATTTACTGAATTTTGCATGACTCGCGGCGAAATTAAGTTGTCTTGGATTTGCTGAAGTATAATCGAGGCTGCTAAAACTTTAAAAGCAAGCAAAACATCTTGAGTTAACAAAATTAAAAAAACAGTCCCAATTCCTAATGTGGCGCCAATTCCTGGAACCGCATCAATAACTCCAATGATTAGAGATAAAACTAAAGGAAAAGGAACTTTTAGTAATATAAAAACTAAGAAATTAGAGATTGACAAAAATAACATTAAAATTAGTTGCCCTCTAAAAAACCCTAAAAGCTTCTCTTCAACTGTATGAGCAAAGCGTTGACGCGACTTTTCAGGTACAATTTTCAACACAAAACGCCAAACGTTTTTTCCGTTTAGCAACATAAAAAGAGTGACAACCGCAATAAAAATTAAATTTATAAAATTGGTCAGAGAAGACCCTAAAAAGCTGAGAATATAACTAATGCCTGATAAAACAATGTTTCTGATTGGCACGGCAATAGCATTCAAATTCACTTGCAAGTTGCGAGTTTGCAGAAAAGCCTGTAGTTGCCCTAGCAAAGAACCAATAGAGTTACCAATTTCTAAAGCTCTATCAATGAGTTGTTGTCCTTGAGATAGTATTGCTAAACCGAGAGTTATTGCGGAGGCGGTAATAATTAATAGGCTTACTAAAAAAACCAAAATAACTGCGACTGTACGGGGTAAAAAACGCCGTAACCGACGGACAGGGTAATTTAATAAAGCAGCTAAAATTGCGGCGAATGTGAAAATTACTATTACTGTTTCAAAATAAACAAAAAGCTGTAAAAATGCCCAACCAAGGGCAAATAACAGTAACAAGTAAACTATCGAAGAGTTACTTAGTCGCCGTCGCAAATTATTCATTATTTCCTTGCAGTTTATGCCTCTTAATCTAACCAGTTAAGCAGCCCAAGTGAAGTAGCGCTTCCGACAAGATGGGCGCCAATTAGATTGACATTTGCCAAAACTACAAAAAGGTCTAGGGAACGAATGCTACTTTCCGGTCTATAGACTGCCACTCCTTGAGGTAGAGCTATAGCTTTCGATACTACAGCAACTACAGTCACTTCAGATGCTAAAAAAGCTAAGAATAACCCTACAAGACTGACGATTATTCCTACCTGTAATACTTGAATTACTTCCTCTTTCCTTGGATGTAATTCACGATTAGGCGCCTGTAAAAGGTTGCTTAAACGCCTGTAACGGTTCGCCCAATAGAGTCTAAAACACAGCACTAAAATTCCAATAACACCTAAAAAGACTCCAAACCCCATGACTGTATTTGTTGTTGGTTGAGCAGTCAAATTACGGCTAAATATTGCCAAAAACAAAGCCAAGCCCGAAACTGCACCTAGTGCTAACTGTAACCAAAAGCTAATCGGTCTTACTATGCCAAAGGTGGCAGCAAATCTTTTTTTAGTCGGTGTCGGTAGGTAGGAATTTAAGTCACTTGACATATTTGTTCTTCTTATTTAATAGATGATTTTTGAAATAAGTTACAGACATTCGATGGTGCGTCAAAGCACATGATTTTTCGTTTTATTAAAGATTGTAATGGCTTTGACACACCCTACTGGTAATGGCGCATGATTTTTTACTCTTGTACGTTTCTATATTGAACCACTGTGCTAAAAATGCTTATTCTGATACTGAGAGTAAAACTTGTTACAGCGTGGCTTTTAATTACCTTATAGTATTGCAAGTTCAACTTAGAACAATTTTCAAATGCTTCGTATCCATCAATAGTATTAGATTATTTATTGGCGTTGATTAAGCTTTTGGGTAGATGTATAACTTATATTTAGTTCTAATCTAAAAAAAGGTAAGTTTTGTATTCAAGAGAGAAAAAATGGTTCTTTACAAACTTGAAGATTTTGACAAAGACTACCAAGACGCTGTTGGTCGTGATGAAATAAAAGGGCTTGATGTTTACGCAGATAAAGATGATGAAAAAGTTGGCACAGTTAAGAATATTTTAGTTGATGAAGCGGGTCGTTTTCGTTATTTAGTTGTTGACACAGGTTTTTGGATTTTTGGCAAGCAAGTATTGCTACCTGTTGGTCGTACTCGTATTTTCCCCAATAGTGAACGTGTATATGCTTTAGGATTTACTAAAGAGCAAGCTAAAAATTTACCTGAGTTTAGCGACGACTTGAAAGTTGATTACGATTATGAAGAGCGGGTACGAGGAGTTTATCGAGATCGGCCAGTAGAAGCATCGGCGCCTTTGGAAGCGTCGGCGCCTTTAGATGCAGTGACAGCATATAAAACTCCGACCACAGCAGTTACTCCAGTTGTCGCGACCAATGTAAATAATGTAAATAATGTAGATTATGCTCGCGATACGTACACCTACGAGCAAGAGCCGAATCTGTACGAGATGAACAATCAAGATCAACAAACGCTTAAACTGTACGAAGAACGACTAGTTGCAGCTAAACACCGTCGCAAGGCAGCAGACGTAAACATTGGCAAGCGCGTTGAAACCGAGACAGCACGGGTTTCAGTTCCAGTCGAAAAAGAGCGAGTTGTGATTGAGCGAGTAACTCCAACAGACGCTGGCAGACCAAGTCCTACAAAAGATGCCTTCTGTGAAGGACAAGTCGCACATATGCAAATCTACGAAGAAACTCCTGATATTCGTAAAGAAACGGTTGTGAGTGAAGAAGTAAGAATCAGGAAAGAAGTACAGCAGGATACGGTTGAAGCCCAAGACACAGTTCGTCGAGAAAAATTAGACATTAATACACAGAATCCTTGATTTTCAAACTGGACATCTCTATCTTGTGGGATGGGCATCGCAAGCCCCGTCCTATATCCAGACCCATTCAAAAGAACAAAAGAACTTATGCCTGCTGCCAAAATTCTTGCTTTTGCCGGAAGTGCCCGCAAAGAATCATTCAATAAAAAACTGGTAAAAATTGCAGCCATTGGAGCTAAAAAAGCAGGTGTAGAAGTCACCTATATAGATTTTCGCGACCTACCCTTACCGCTATATGATGAGGATTTGGAGTCAGTTGAGGGTTTGCCGGATAATGCCCTCAAGCTTAAGGCACTAATGAAAGCGCATCACGGATTTATAATTGCTTGTCCAGAGTACAACAGTTCCATCACTCCGTTGCTCAAAAACGCCATTGATTGGGCATCGCGTCGGTCAGCAGATGAACCGCCATTGGTATGTTTCAAAGAAAAGACCGCTGTGTTGATGAGTGCTTCTCCTGGAGGGTTGGGAGGTCTGCGGGGTTTGAGCCATGTCCGTTCCATTCTCAGTAGCATTGGCGTGTTGGTGCTGCCAAACCAAAGGGCAATTGGCAGTGCTTATGAAGCGTTCGATGAAAATGACAATTTGAAAGATGAGTCCCAACAAACAGCAATAATGCAACTCGGCGCCGAACTTGCAATCGTAACTGCCAAATTGAACACTTAAGGTATCAGTAAAATATCAGAGGCGCAGGATTAATTATGGCTCAGGATATTTTTGAATTACCGGGACCAGAAAGTAACTCTATCGTTGGCAGTTTAATTGACTTGGGAAATGACCCACTTGGATTTTTGACTCGGTGCGCGCGCGATTATGGGGACATTGTGCCGATGCGTCTGGGCTTGACTCCTACCTGTCTAATTACAAACCCTGACTACATTGAGTTGGTGCTAAAAGACCGGGAAACGTTCGTTAAAAGTCGGGGATTTCGGGTCTTGAAAACCTTGCTAGGTGAAGGACTATTAACTGCTGAGGGTGATTCCTGGCTATGGCGGCGCCGTCTAGCTCAACCTGTTTTCCATCAAAAAAGAATTAACGGCTATGCAACGGCAATGGTTGACTACGCCGAACAAATGCTTGCAACATGGCATGATGGCGAAACCAGAGATATACACGCCGAAATGATGCGCTTGACTCTTAGGATCGTCATGAAAACGATCTTTAACGCTGAAATTGATGAAGGCGAGGCAAAAACCGTTGCTCATGCGCTAGATGTGGCAATGCAATGGTTTGAAAGTAAGCGACGGCAGAATTTCCTAGTGTGGGAATGGTTTCCCAGACCAGAAAATATTCGTTATCGCCATGCCATTGCAGAGATGGATGAAGCAATTTACTCGTTAATTAAAGAAAAGCGCAACAGTAGCGAACAAACAGAGGATTTGCTTTCAATGTTGATGCACGCCCGTGACGAGGAAACTGGTCAACAAATGAACGATAAGCAACTGCGGGACGAAGTAGCAACTTTAATGCTAGCGGGACACGAAACTACTGCTAATGCTTTGTCTTGGACGTGGATGCTATTGTCGGAGCATGAGCATGTACGCTCTAAGTTACACTCAGAACTAGATCGGGTACTGGCAGGGCGATCGCCCTCTGTAGAAGATATACCCCAACTGCGCTACACTGACATGGTAGTTAAGGAATCGATGCGACTTTATCCGCCTGTATCGATTTTTGGACGTGAAGCCGCACGAGACTGTACGATTGGAGACTATGCTGTACCTAGTGGATGTGTGATTCAAATTAGCCAGTGGGTGATGCATCGACACCCGCGCTACTTTGAAAATCAAGAGGAGTTTCAACCCGAACGTTGGGAAGACGATCTAGAAAAACGCCTACCTAGAGGGGTTTACATTCCCTTTGGTGATGGTCCGCGTATTTGTATTGGTAAAGGTTTTGCACTAATGGAGGCAGTTTTACTGCTAGCGACCATTGCCCAAAAATTTCAACTAAACCTGTTGCCTGGTTTTCCAATCGTTCCCCAACCATCAATTACGCTACGTCCCGAATCTGGTATTAAAGTGCAGACCCAGAAGTTGAGTTGCAAAAACTGAGTAAGAAGTCAAGGAGGAGTCGTATATGAGTCAGCGCGTTTTAGTAACAGCCGGTGCTTCTGGTATTGGGCGGGAGATTGTGCAAGCATTCGCAGCCAACGGTGCCAAGGTATTCGTTTGTGACATTGATGCCCCTGCCCTTGACAGCTTGGTCAAAGATCTCCCCGATGTGATGACAAAGGTCTGCGATATCTCTAAACGGGAAGACATTGAGCAAATGGTTGCCTTCGGCGTTGATGCTTTAGGCGGTTTAGACGTTCTTGTGAACAATGCAGGCATCGCGGGTCCGACGGCGCCGATTGAGGAAATTGACCCTAACGACTGGGAAAAGGTTGTGCAAATTAACCTTAATGGCACTTTCAATGTTACAAGGCTTGCCATCCCGCATCTTAAAAAGTCGAATGCAGGCGTGATTATTAATATGTCGTCCGTCGCCGGAAGATTTGGATATGCTTCGCGCAGCCCTTATTCGACAACGAAATGGGGTCTGATTGGTTTTACGAAAACGCTTTCCATCGAGCTTGGCGAATACGGCATCCGTGCCAACGCCATTCTGCCCGGTGCGGTCGAGGGAGCGCGCATTCAAAAAGTTTTTGAAGGACGCGCGCAGTTAAGCGGTCAGACGGTGGAAGAGGTAAGGCAGGATTCAATGGCTAACCAATCTATTAAAAGATTAGTTGATCCTCGTGACATCGCCGCCCTTGCCGTTTTTCTCGCTTCAGACTACGGCAAATCAATATCAGGTCAGATGCTGCCGATAGATAACGATATGCAGAAGGCTTCGTAAGCCGACTCGAAATAATCGATAAGGAGGAGACTTTAATGAGAACTACAGATCCTGAAGTTAGAGATAGAAAACGAAATGGTGGCTCAGGAACGAGTATTGTGGTCGGTATTATATTAGTTATTTTGGGACTAGTATCTATCGCTCGACCCTTGTACGCTACCATTGCTTCTACTTTAGTATTTGGCTGGATATTCATTTTTGCCGGAATTATTCAGCTTGTTTATGCTTTTGGTTCACGGGGAGCGGGTCAGATTATTTGGAAATTGCTATTGGGTATCCTTTCTATTCTGGCTGGCATTGGTGTTTTATCCAACGTTTTTTCAGGAGTACTCGCACTGACGCTAGTACTTGGAGTAACTATCTTTTTCCAAGGTGTAATGCAAGTGATTCTTGCCTTTGGTATACGCCCTGCTCGCAATTGGGGTTGGGTGTTAGCCAGTGGAATTTTAGGAATTATTTTAGGTATTTTTATTTGGTCTGAATGGCCATTCAACGCGCCTTGGTTAATCGGACTTTGGGTGGGAATTAGCCTTTTGCTTAATGGTATTTGGATGATTACCTTACCTTCATTGCCGGATTATACGAGGACTTAAGTAGAATCTAACCGTAGGTAATGCTTTAAGCGCGCGCGCTAAAATCTTCTTTCTTTGTATTTGAGGAGTGCATGAATGCTTGGCTTTTTGATTTCTGTCGTCGTCCGCAGCGATTAGCTTATTAATAATCTCAAAACTGCCCACAGGTGTTGAGGTTGATAGTCCTTGGATTGCTCTGATTGCTGGGGCAATTATTGGTGCATTCAATGGCGTCTGGAGTTTATTCCCTGGTTGGTTCAGAATCGCAAATTTTATTATTAGCGCGGGTTTAATTCCTTTAATAGGTAGTATGATTGTTTTTGGTCTAGCTGCCTGGTTAGTTGAGGGATTTCGCTTGAGATGGGGGATTAGCAGTGCAATTTTAGGAGCAATCGCACTCAGCATTATCAACTCCATTCTATTTTTTATTCTACGTCAGATAGGCTTAGTTGCAGTTTAAGTAAGTCAAGCGGCGCCTGCGTTGCAGCTAGCATTAAAAAATCAAATCTACCGCTTGTTGAGTACATCCTTTACTAATAATTCCTTAATCCAAACCTGAGTTATAACCAGCAGCGGTAGAGCTAAAAACAAACCTAAAAATCCAAAGAAGGTGGCAAAAATTAACTGAGATGCCAAGGTAACTGCTGGTAGGAGAGATACCTCTCTTTTCATAATTAATGGTGTGAGGATGTTGCTTTCAATTTGCTGAATAATAATGTAAACTACTAGCACTGCCACTGCTTTTCCCGGAGAATCTAGTAGAGCCAGTAATATTGGTGGAATAGTACTTAGAGTCGGTCCAATATTGGGAATAAACGTTAATATCCCTGATAAAACGCCATTCACTAATGCCAACGGCACTTGCAAAATTAACAAAGCAATCCCATTCAAAACGGCAATTATCATCATGTTAAAAAGAGTACCTGTCATCCAACCACCTAAGCCAACTTCACACTGTTGTAAAATCTCCTCTACTCGGTGACGATATGAAGAAGGAAACAGTAAGGTAAAACCCTGACGATAAGCTGCAGGACTTGCTAATAGCATGATGGTCAAAATCAGCACTACCAAAACATTTAGAATAATACCTAGTGAATTGGAAAACAGAGTTAAAAAATTACCAAATAGACGGTATATTAATGATTGAATCTGTTGGGTCAATCCTTCCAAGTTACGAAGGTCTTGTACAAGTTGCTCTGGAATTATATTTTGAAACCAACTTGTCCAACTACGTAATCTTTCTAATCCTTCAGGGGCTATCTTAACTAACTCTTGCAGTTGTTCTAGTAAAGGGGGCATTACCAAAATAAAAAAACCAGCTATAAGAAGTAGTAAAAGACTCACTGATAGGAAAATGGCAATACCTCGTTTAATCCGAAATCGCTGAAATAGTCGCACAAGTCGATTTAGTGCCGTTGCTAAAACCACAGCCGTAAATATCAGTAAGAGAACTTCCCGAATTTGCCAGGAAATGTAGAGACAAACAACAAAAACAACTAAGCCAATCCCCTGTCCTATACCCAAAATGCCCCCTCCTTTTTAGTACTGAGTTAATTATTAACTCATTTTTAGGTTTTTAAAAAATTAATTGATTATCTAATCAAAAGCGAAGTTGTTACGTTTTTATTTTTGTGCAATGTATGTATTAAAACCTCTGTCATCAGAGGTAAATTGCCACATATTAACTAGAAATAGGACAAGACATTATTGTTTAAAATGCAAAAAATATTCGCTTTAATGGTAGATTTTAATAGTGTTTGTGTATTAATTTATTAATGTTAATCACGAATTTACTATTAGTAAATAATTAATACAATTCGGAGGTATCATGATTAGATTTTTACAATTCTTATCATTGTTTGCAACATTGCCAGCGTTATCTTTCGCAGTTCCTTTATTAGCGCCAATACCAACTAGCGCCCAAACTTCAAATACTCAGGCGCCACAAACAACCTTTCCAGATGTTCCATCAAACTACTGGGCACGACCATTTATTCAGCGCTTGGCACAAAGGAATATTTTAACAGGATATCCTGATGGTACATATCGACCAGAACGAACAATGCAGCGTGAAGAATTGGCAGCGGTAATTCGTAAAGCTTTTAATGAACCACCAGTACGGCAAATAGAAAGTGGTTCAGTATACAAAGATGTTGAGCAGGGTTACTGGGCAGAACCTCCGATTGAATCAGCAATTGAACAAGGTTTTATGTCGGGTGACGGTAAGGGTTACTTTCGACCGAATCAACCTGTTACTAAAGCTCAAGCGATAACTATTCTAAATAGAGGTTTAGATTTATCCTCTGCTGTTGCTTCAACTGGCACTACATCAACAAGACGAACAGCTAGAAGAAAACCTGTTTTTGCTCCAATTGCAATCACTTGTTTAATGCAATCTGTGTTAATACCTAGAGCAGAAGCAGCGCCCTCTACTGTTGCGCCAAAAGCAACAAACCAAACAGCACAACCAAAGCTTTCTGCTTCTCCAATTGTCAGTAACTATTATGTAGATGCTAACCGTATCCCCCAAAATGCTGTTGATGACGTAGCCGCAGCAACCCTACAAAATATAGTAGTAAACCACCCAAATCCAAAAGTTCTTGAGCCTAATAAAGCCGCTACGCGCGCAGAAATTGCAGCTCTAGTTCATCAAGCATTGGTTAGTCAAGGGCGCCTTGAACCACTTGCAGCCAATGCACCAGCCAATCAATATATCGTCCGCGTGCGGTAACACAATCATTTTTGACTTTAACACACCAAGATGCACCAACACCTCCTTTAGCAGTAGTAGTAGGGTGGCTTAAGCCACCTTACCTTTGGAATCGAAGGTGCAAGATATTCTCAAAAATATGCCTAATTGGATAGTAACAAAACAGTTGAGATTTCGCTCCCATCAATTAATATACATAATCTTGATAGCGAGTTTAATGATTGTAGTAGTTCCTCGCATTGGTCTAACCCAAGAGGTTGTCCCTACATCTGCTTTGACTCCAACAACTAACTCTGACTCAATTCCATCTGATGGGACATATTTTGCTGATATTCTTGTTAGAGGACAGCCCGTGTTTCAAGTTGGTAGCTTGTCAGATTTGAGCGCAACCCAGCGCGCGCAGATTGTGAATCGACGAATTACTAGCGTTCTAGCACAGCCAAAATCTGGAGGAACGGTTACTGTAGAACCTGATTCTAAAAGAGGGATAGCTCTTTTAAAAATCAATAACCGGGTTTTAATGACTGTTACCCAACAGGATGCCCAAGACTTTAACACCCCGGTAGAACCTCTGGCTAGGCAGTGGGCTTCGGAATTAAACCAAGCGTTTAAGCAGCCACCGTTTGTAATTGATGTCGGGCAACGACTTTGGAGTACATTGCGCTCCTTTCAACGAGACACTATTAGTAATTTACCCTCCTTTATAGGAGCGCTGTTAGCACTCTTCGCAACTTGGTTAATAGCAAGGAGTTTGCGGCGCCTCACCTTGGTAGGGACACGGCGATGGCAAGGAGATGATAACTCCAAAATTTTGGTAAGCCGCGTTGTATATGGCGCCGTATGGGTAATAGGTAGCATTGTTACTTTAGGAGTCTTAGGATTAGAGTTTACTACCTTATTGGGAACACTAGGTTTGACAAGTGTGGTAATCGGGTTTAGCTTGCGGGACATTTTGAGTAATTACTTTTCTGGGATTATTTTGCTTGCTTCTCGTCCATTCCGGCTGGGCGACCAAATTGTTATTAAAGAGTTTGAAGGAACAGTTAAACACATTGAACTGCGAGCAACAACCCTTATCACTTATGATGGACGTACCGTTTATATTCCCAATCAAGAAGTTTTTAGTGCTGTCATTACAAATAATACTGTCTCCGGTAAACGCCGCACTTCCGTTACGATTAACATTACCTATAAAACAGACATTAACACTGTCAAAAAAATCGTGAATGATACTGTTTTAAAAGTTTCAGGAGTTGAACCAGAACCAAAACCTATAATTCTAGTACGCGAACTGGGTATCAGTACAGTTAATATTGAAGTACGATTTTGGGTAAATTCCCAACGCTTACCATTTATAGAAATGACTTCTGAGGCAGCACAGGCAATTAAGGAATCATTGCAGCAAGCAGGAATTCAGCTAGCTCCTATACCACAAATGAAAATAATTCAAGCTACCAATAATGGTAATAATGTTAATGACAGTAATAATCATCAAGCTAAATCTGAGCAATCAAACTAAATCCGCAACAGGGAAAAAATTTCAAACTGGATAAGGCACTAATTCGGCTGACCATCTCTCGTACTCACTACGCAGTTGCTCAAACATATTAATATTGTCAGCCCGCAGGTCTATTTCTTCCTTGGTATCCGTCGCCAGATTGAAAAGGAATTCCTCAGTACCCATTTTCACATACTTCCAATCCCCATTCCGCACAGCGCCTTGCAAAAAATTTGATGGTAAAGCAGGTACGTCAATTCCCTTATAACGCCAGAACAGCACTCGCGGATGAATCGGCGTTTCCCCTTTGATAACTGGGAGTAAATTCTCACCATCTAGCGGATAATTTGCGTCGGGATTTGTCTGTGTCGCAGCCAGAATAGTGGCTGTGATGTCGTTGGCAATAGAAGCCACAGAATCCGAAATTCGTGATGCTGAAAAGATTTTGAGCCGTTGGGATATTCAGGATTGGCATATTTTTGCCGCTTCTTAGTCAAAATAAATGCATCTAAGCATATACAATTTATCTAAATAATACTGAAATACTAAGTTTTATTCTCAAGTTTCTTTCTTACATTCCAATCCCAATCCAAATTCAGATTGTAAAACAGTTTTTTAAATATTGTAAATAATAAATATGTTAAAGCTATAAACTAAGATTTATTTAATATTAACAATATATAGCAGTCCTAAATCATTCGTAAAATTTTAAACCTGTATCTTTTTTTTCTTCCTTTGTGTCCTTTGTGCCTTTGTGGTTCATTACATAGGTTTAATTTTTTACAACTCAATTAAAAATGCTATATAGCCTGCGGGGTTTTTGCCAATGCAGGATACTTTCATCAGAAACATAATTTTGGGTGGCAACACATATCAAATCATAATCATTACTAGTGCAATGGGAATAAAAGTCGCTTGATTCTTTATAATTCTCTCTAGTTCTGACTGCATTAAGTATGATTGTTCCAATTAGATAACAGCTTATTAGTAATAAAATTGCAATAACAATCTTTTTGAAAATATTACTAGGACGTTGATTCATATCCATAATTATTTAAACTCCACTAGAAGCTAAAAAAATCGTGCTGTTATTTTACAAAGCTCCTAAAATTTAGTCTCTTTTTCTTCTGATTGATTTCCTACAACGAGGGTTCATGTCATTAAATTTGGTTGGTTGTAGAATCAAATTTCAGATGTGCAGCATATATATTTTCACCACAGAGACACTCAAGGGCGCAGAGGGAAGAGGGAATTTCAAAATTTCTCTGTGCCCTAGAAGTCTCTGTGGTAAAAAATCACCCACCAAAACTTATGACATAGACCACTAGTGAGCAATCAAAACAGAGTGACAAAAATTTTGCTAGATTTAGCTGATAATCCTAACTTAAATTCCAAAAGTGGAAAATTTGGGCAGAAAAATTCCTGCCATGAAGAATAGCTGTAATAACACCAAACTTACTCTACGGTTTTAACAGCTTTACCCCAAATTTTTAATTCTTTACCAAAACTACCATGCTTTGAGCATAAATCCTTCTTCCAATCGATAGAGGAACATAATTTATGCCTCTCTTACTTTTGTATTTCACTTTTAAATTTTATTAAGTAATCAGTAAACTAACAAGATTGATAATTCAACGTCTTATTAGTATTTTTGTTTGCTTTCTTTGTATTGGGTAATTGAATTTTATTGCTTTGGAGAGCATTAAGAGACCTTTTTAACAGTGCCCACGGATGGATGTTTTTACTCGAAGGAATAATTAGCATCATATTAGATGTGCTTGCTTTCGTCTGGTCAGCCATCACTGCTTTGGTGGTATCGTTGGCAATTCTGTGGATTATTGGCGCCTACGCAGTAGAAATGCAGGTATCGTTGTGTTAATCTTTGCCTTCCGTCTACATAGTTGCGGAAGTACAGAAAATTGAATAAGCGTTTATTACGCGCCTTTATCAACATAAATTTTTGCACAGGAATTAGATACTTTCACTCAAAAAAGTAAATCAACACATAGTTTTATGATGAAAAAATTCGCAGCCTACCTAATGCTAATCCCTCTAAGTGTAGGAGTTTTGAGTAGCTGTTCAAGAGAGTCATCTGGGGAAACTTCATCTACAGTTTCTCCAACATCACCAACAGTTGCCTCCCCGCTTGCTCAAGCTAATCGCCCTATGGAGCCAATACCCGAAGACAATAACTTTGTAGTCGGAGTTGTTGAGAAAGTACAATCAGCAGTTGTTCAAATTAATACCCAAAGAACAGTTAAAACTGAAGCACCCCAGCTACCGGGTACGTTTGACGACCCATTATTGCGACGGTTTTTTGGTGAAGCTGTACCAACACAACCCCTAGAACGAGTTGTGCGGGGTCTTGGTTCTGGTTTTGTCATCAACCCTAACGGTCAAATAATGACTAACGCTCACGTAGTTAGCGATGCTGATAAAGTAACGGTAACATTTTCTGATGGTCGTACTTTTGAAGGAAAGGTTTTGGGAAGAGACAATGTGAGTGATGTCGCAGTTGTACAAATACAAGGCAATAACTTACCAACAGTAGAAATCGCAAATTCCGATGCTATCAAACCAGGGCAATGGGCAGTTGCAATCGGAAATCCTTTGGGTTTGCAACAAACAGTAACAGTCGGTGTTATTAGTGCAATTGAACGCTCCTTAAATCTTTCGACTCGACCCAGTAACTATGTTCAAACTGATGCGGCAATTAATCCAGGAAATTCAGGTGGACCACTACTAAATGCTCGTGGTCAAGTTGTGGGTGTAAACACTGCCATTATTCAAGGCGCCCAAGGTCTAGGTTTCGCAATTCCTATAGATACAGCACAACGTATAGCTCAACAATTAGTTACAGAAGGTAAAGTTGTATACCCTTACTTAGGTGTTCAAACGCTGACCTTAACCCCTGAAGTCAAGCAAAGAATAAATAATTATCCAAATAGTAATACTCGCATTACCGCAGACCAAGGAACTCTAGTTGTTCGCGTTGTTCCGGGTTCTCCTGCTGCCAGAGTTGGAATACGCGCGGGAGATGTGATTGTACAAATTAATAATCAACCCGTGAATGATGCAGAACAACTTCAGCAAGTGGTGGAAAAGAATGGTTTAAATAATGACTTGCGAATCCAAGTAGTACGCAATGGACAAAATTTAGAACTAACAGTGCGACCCGAACCACTTCCATCTCCAACTAATAATCCATCCTAATCCGCATTGAGTTATCGCAAGTAATTTTATTTACTTTGCGAGCGGTATTGCAGCTCTGTAAAGTTGGTACAGGCGCCTCTTCTGATTTGTTTGGTTGCATCATGAATTATAAATTTATATAAGGTTGTTTAAGCCATGAATCAACTTCCAGGCAGTAAAGTTAACAATGATTCTAAAGACGGTAATACATACGATACATCCGGATGCCTTACAAACATAGGAGTTTTGCTCCTACTTGTTGTATTAGCTATGTTAACCAGAGGTTGCAATTTTTTTGGTGACGAGCAAGAAAATATAACCTCACAAATTACTAATACAAATGAAATTACACGTGAAACCAATGATTTTATTGGTAGAAGTGTAACAATTAGAAGTAAACCTGTAAAACGTGTTGGTTTACGTTCTTTTGCTGTTAATGATAGACGATTGTTTGGTGGCAAACCCATCGTAGTTATTAATGCTTCAGGTGTACCCTTTAATTTACCAGAAAATCGGAATGTAGAAGTTCAGGTGACAGGTCAAGTCCGTAATTTAAATATTCCACAAATCGAGCGCGATTTTAAACTGAATGTACAGGACAAATATTATCAAGATTATATCGGTCAACCTGCAATTATCGCACGTTATATTGCACTTGCTCCCAAACCCGCTCAAGTCACTAGCAACCCCGAACAGTATTATGGTAGAAGAGTTGCTGTTATGGGTGAAGTCAAAGATATTCAAAGTCCAAGTTTACTAAAGCTAGATGAAGATAAGTTAATTGGTGGACAAGATTTAGTTGTTCTATTAAAGCACCCGTCAAGAGTTGCAATTAACGAAGGTCAGACTGTTGCAATTATAGGAGAAGTTCATCCCTTTGTAATTGCTGAGATTGAACGAGATTACAATTTGAATTTGAATTGGGGTTGGAACCTAAGAAACAAACTGGAGACAGAATATAAAAACACACCAGTATTAGTTGCCGATAGCGTATATCCTTAGATTATATAAATATAGAGACGCTATTTAAATTTTTTGCATAGTTAATATTACTGTATTAATTCTTGCTGCAAAAATTGTAAAAAACCAATTAAAATTTGAATTATTGACCAGCCGATTAAACAAATAATAGCAGCTTGACGAGTCCTAATATGTAAACTTTGACGGACTGCGGTAATTACCGCTAGCAAACTCCATAATCCCAATATTAACTCAATCGGTCTGCCGAATAAAGGAACTAAAGTTAAAAAGTTGAATACCTGTGGTGCATAAGCAAAACCGATAGGACTCAATAAATCGCCGTAAGTAGGGTCAATTGGTCTAAACCATTGACCAATTTTCCAAATCGAATAAGTCCATAAATAATATCCTACTATTATCAAGATTACATCAATTAAAAATCCAAGAAATAAAACCGGGACTGTAGCCAAATTTATTACTAAAATTACAACAGTACCTATTGCATGAGAAACAGCAGCTAATATTACAATCGTTAATGCCAATCTACGATTTTGCGGTATATTACGTACCTGCTCGTAAAAACTAGTATTTAATGTAATGGCGTGCTTTAATGTTTTGCACAACCCAACTTTTGATTTGGTTTGATTTCGGCTCATTATCTCTAGCTAAAGACGGATGAAAAACTTGTTAGCCCTTTTATTTAATATATATTACGGCGAACTAAAAAATCTCTCTTTTCGCATAATTTTAGAATTCACAGGTGCCAAAAATCTAAAAATGTTACGGTTTTTTGAACGGATATTAGTACAATTGCGAGGTGAAACCCTGAAACTATTACTTCTGGCAGCAGTAATACTTCTTGCTTGGGGAACGCTGGCGCCTGTAAATACTTTAGTCTGGTGGGTAAGTGAAGGTGCTGAGAAGTTAGGTTTAAAAAATCACCAAAGTAAAAATTTATTAAAAACTACCAATGGATTAAAACGTGAGAATTTATCAAAATCGAATTCTAGAATTAATTGTTACATTATCTTCTTACCGGGAGTAGGAGACTTTTCTGCGAATGAATTGACTCCAGGCGAGGAAGTATTTCTAAACAGATTAGTACAAATTCATCCAAATTGTGTAGTAGTATCAGATGTATTCCCCTATTCTGTTACTAAAAAGAGTTTGGGGGGACAAGGTTTGTTTGCACCCTTATGGCGCGCGGTTGAAAATGGTGATGGCTGGTGGGAAAATGCAGATATTTTAATTAAAATTCGCAATTTATGGCGGTTTGCTATTTCTGCTGATGAACGTTACGGCCCGGTCTACAATCTGGGGATTGCCTCTGTAATTATAGAACGCATGAATGCAGTACATCCGATTCCCCAATCAACTGAACAACCTGTAAAAATAATTTTGATTGGTACTAGTGGAGGAGTACAGGTTGCTTTGGGTGCTAGCAACTATCTTGATAAACGGCTAAATACACAATTAACGGTTTTATCTGTTGGTGGTTGTTTTGATGGAAATACTGGCTTTGAAGCTGTTAATCATGTATATCATCTTCATGGTCGTCGAGATTGGATTGACGACATAACCCGTATTTTGTTTGCTTCACGCTGGCCTGTGACTGTTGGTTCTCCTTTTAACCAAGCTAGGCGCCAAGGGCGTTATACAGTTATTAGTACTGGCCCTCATGCTCATGATGGTTCTGAAGGCTATTTTGGTACAGCAAAAGTAGGAAAAAGTAAAACCACTTATGTAGAATTAACTTTGCAAAAAGTTAACAACCTACCAATTTGGTCGGAGAATAAATAAAAACTACTATAGATAGCTGAATTTTAATTAATTTACAATATCTTTTGACATCAACTTACCCAATGGATATAAATAACGCCATTAGCTAGAGAAAACAGATAATATTGATTTTATAGTCATATATCCACAAGTTTTCCACTACTTATATTTATGATATTTAAAATTTTCCAATAATGATGCTCAGGTTGTTCAAGCATAATGTCTACGATTTTGATAGAAGAAAGAATTTATAAATAGGTTTAACATTAAATATAGCAGTCCGCTCATCATTCGTGAAAAAATAGGGTGAACAAATTTACCACAGAGACACAGAGTACACAGAGTAAGAGGAAACAGAGGTTTTTACAACTCAAGCGCGGAATACTATGTAACCTCTATTTGTTGCAATCCAAAGTCTAAAGTCTAAAATCTGGTTAGGAGAAAAGTATGCGAATCAGTGTTGGCTCTCCATTATTAACTATTAACCACAGCAGCACCTTTATGGTGACTGATTTAAATGGACAAATTGACTACAATCGTTATCAAGGAATTTTTTTTGAGGATACTCGTTACTTAAGTTACTATGCTTGCTATATTGATGGGCATGGGTGGATTCGTTTGAGTTCAACCACAACAACTTACTATGCTGCGCGAGTGTATCTTACCAACCCGGAGTTTACTAGTAATAACGGTAAGGTTCCAGAAGGCTCTATCTCACTTATTATTAGTAGAACGGTTGAAGAAGGTATTCACGAGGAACTAGATGTAACTAACTATGGACTTGAGCCAGTTAGTTTTAATCTAGAAATTGCTATGCGTTCAGACTTTGCTGATATTTTTGAAGTGGAAACAAGGCAATTTGTGCGGCGAGGACACATCATAACTAATTGGAATGCAGAAAAAAAAGAACTAGCTACTAGTTATAAGAACGGTGATTTTTATCGTTGTTTAATTTATCAGGTTCGGGATAGCGCATCTACTCCGTATTCAGCCAACGGGCGCCTATCGTTTGTAGTTCAACTTCAACCAGGCTCTAGTTGGCACGCTAATTGTAATTACATAATAGTTGATAGTGGTCGCACACGCTCAACTGTCGATATTTCTTACCAACAAGCAGTTGATAAGAGTGTTATCAATACAGAAATAGAAAAACTGCATAGTCAATGGGTTAATAACGTTACAAAGCTTTCTTGTGCTAACGAAAATTTGAACTTACTTTATCGCCAATCTGTCGAAGATATCGGCGCCTTGCGACTTTATGATTATGATTTGGCGCCTGATGTCTGGATACCTGCTGCTGGTGTTCCTAAATTTGTAACGCTTTTTGGGCGAGATAGTTTAATTGTAAGCTTGCAGAACATGATTACTCATGCAGGTTTTGCAGTTGGTACTTTAAAGAAACTTGGTCAATTGCAAGCAACTGAGTTAAATGATTGGCATGATGCTCAACCAGGAAAAATTTTACACGAAATTCGTAATGGGGAATTAGCGCGCTTAGGGCAGATACCTCATTCTCCTTATTATGGTACTGCTGATGCAACACCTTTATATTTAATACTGCTGCACGAAGCATGGAAATGGATAGGAGACATTTCACTTTTAACTGAACAGCGTGACGTGGCTTTACGTTGCTTAGAGTGGATTGATAAATATGGTGACTTAGATGGTGATGGTTTTCAAGAATACCAAGTTCGTAACAAAACACGTTATGGAATCGAAAACCAGGGTTGGAAAGATTCTGGTGATGCTATTGTTTATCCCGATGGCGCTCAGGTACAAGCACCGAAAGCATTATGTGAATTACAAGGATACGTGTTTGATGCTTGGATGCGGATGGCAGAAGTATTTGAGGTATTAGGGGACAGCGAATTAGCTCGCGAGTTACATATTAAAGCAGAAAAACTACGCACAAATTTTGAAGAACGTTTTTGGTGTGAAGATGTTGGTTATTATGCTTTTACCCTAGATAAAGACAAACAACCAGTTAAAACTATAACTTCTAATGTTGGTCATTGTTTGTGGAGCGGTATTATTCGACCCGAACGCGCTCAACAAGTAGTAAAGCGCTTATTTGAGCAAGATATGTGGTCAGGTTGGGGTATTCGGACTTTATCGACTCAAAATCCAGCATATAATCCTTTTTCTTACCATCGTGGTTCAATTTGGCCTCATGACAACAGCATTATTGCTTTAGGATTAAAACGTTATGGATTTTCCAAAGAAGTAGCTGATATTGCTAATGGTATTTTTGAAGCTGGTAGTTATTTTAGCAATTACCGTCTACCAGAACTTTATGCTGGAATCAAACGCGAACCTGGAAGCTTTCCTGCACCTTATTTACAAGCAAACGTACCTCAAGCATGGGCAGCAGCATCAGTGTTTCAAATTTTACAGGCAATTCTGGGTTTACGAGCAGACGCGCCAAATCATTGTTTGTATATAGACCCGTATTTACCTAAATGGTTGCCAGAGTTAACATTACGACATGTGGAAATTGGCAAAAATTTGGTTGATTTACTGTTTTGGCGCAGTGGAGACTTGACAAAATGGGATGCCACTGTAGTAGAAGGTGATGTTGAAATTAAACAAGAAGCTTGGCGCCCTTGGAATATTAAAGAATCATTAAGACTATAACTCAAAGTCTAATTTTGTGAAGATGGTTAAAGCCCTCTTCTTTGTTTGGGTATCTGATATCTTGCACCTTCTCAATAAATGTAAGGTGGCTTAAGCCACCTAGCCCGCTCAGGAGTGAGTCATAAATCCTAGTACTATGGCCATAAAACTGTAGCTTCTCTCTGCGTTCTCTGTGTCTAATAAAGGTGAAATATATATTTTTTTTACCACAGAGACGCAAACAAATTTTTCCCTCAATATTTTTAGCATTGCCCACCCTACGCTTGGGATAAGGGTTACAAGCTATTTAATTCTCAATAAGTTCAAGGTGCAAGATGTCAGGTATGGTAGTTTGTTTGGTTTGTTTCGGAACTTTCTAATTTAGAATAATCTCAATTGATGATTGACTACAAATTATTTTATTTGCATAATATCTATCTGAACTATCTGCTCCCTGGACTACCAATAAGTTTTGCCTAGGAAATCGAGAGAGATTTTGAAACCAACACTGTTAAACCATTCGGAATACACTCTACCTCGACTGGGGTTGTGCCAATGATTTCACCATCTACGACAACTTTCTGAGGTGGATTTGTTATAACCTTCAATTGGTGCGTCCGACCATGAATGACATTTCGTTCGTCAATTTCTGTTTTTGTGATTGCTGCTCCAAACAGCTTGAGCATAGTTGTAATTGCGTGGAGCTTGCTTTCTGCTGTCGCGATTGTCACATCTAAAAGCCCATCATTCCAGATTACCTGTCCTCCTCCCTGTGCTAAGACAGAAGTGGGAGGTGCAGCATTCGCAATCGTGACGGCGCCACCTGTAAACTGATAAATATTTCCGTTAGCTTCGATTTCAATATCAAAATGTTTCCGCTCGTCCAGTATTTGCCAACCTGTCATCAGATATGCAAGCGTACCCCATTGATCTTTTAACTCGCGACTCGCGTTTTCGACCAGATTTGCTTCGTAGCCGATACCAGCTAATAAAATCATCGGTATGCCATTACAGTAGGCTGCATCTACCATTTGAGCCTGTCCGGCGAGAATAATTTCGCAGGCATTACGTACCGACAGCAATCTTGGAGTGCCTAATGCAACCGCAAAAGCATTCGCCGTGCCTCTAGGAATAATGCCTAGAGGTATTCCAGTGCCAATTAAACTACCAGCAACACAAGAAACAGTTCCATCCCCACCAGCCGCGATGACTAAATCGGCATGAGCGGATATTGCGGCTTTTACCAGTTGTTGTGGATTAACCTCTGGTGTTGTTTGGTGAATAGTTAAATTCAGATAAGGCTCTAATAATTTCCGAATCAACAATAAATCTTGTTCAGCATCCCCCTGACCTGCAACTGGGTTAAAGATTAAATGGGCAATCGGTGTTTTTGCGTATCGAGTGATTAGAGCTTCGGCGGTAGTTAAATTAGTTGCAATTGTGTTAGTCATAAGAAATACTGCAAAAATATCATTTAAAATATTTTGAGTTAACAAAATTAAAAAATTTGAGAAAACTCTTTAATTAAGTCTTTTTGGGCAGCACACTTGATTCGACCACTGTGCTAAAAAATGCTTATCCTTATACTGAGAGGTAAAATTATGACAGCGTGGCTCTTAACTACTTTACAGCATTGCACGCTCAACTTTATAAAAATATTCAAATCCTTCATATCCATCAATAGTATTAGATTATTTATTAAGTTATATCTACTCTATGGTAGGTGTATGAATTATATAAAGAATAACGACACGATAATTATGGATAATTAAAACATTCGCTGCGCTCCCCATTTAGCAGAACAGGTGAACTGATGGCTGCTACCAAAATTGAATTATCAAATTAATTTTCTTATAAAAAAAGCCTCTCGGTGTGAGAGGCTTAACTATGAACTACTAAAACGTTTAAACAAAAAAGTAACCTGCTCTTACTGCTATTGCTCCGGCGATTGCTGAAGCTATTAAAGAGACAAAAGCTGTGTTAAATACCCACCAAGCAGCACCTGCAACAGCTTTTTTAGTTTCTACTGCTTGCTTTTTGGCTTGTTCTTTAACCATGTTGAGACGCTTTTGTGTTTCTTGCTGGATGCGTTCAGCTTGGCTTAAAACGCTATCGCGCGCCGCTTCAACTTGGTCAATAATTTTGTTGGCTTGCGCTTCAGAAATATCAGAGCGCGAACTAAGGACAGCCACTAAGGTATCACGGTCGAATTGACTCAGGCGCCCACGTAATGCTTCAAATCCAGCTTGTGGGTCGTCGAACAATTTAGTAAAGTCTTGTTGCAGACCTTCGTAATTGAGTTCGGGACGTTCGAGTGAGTTGAGATATTCACGAACTTTTCCAAAAGCTCCATCAACTACTGATTGCACTTTTTGCTGGATTTGTTGGAATTGTTCAACTGCCGAGTTACGAACTGATTCGATTTGCTCTACTATCCGATTTGCTTCTTCTTCAGAAATATCTTCCCGTTGAGATAATAAAGCGACAATTGTCGAGCGGTCAATTTTTGAAGCTCGTTCACCCAAAGAAGCAACTCCCGCACGTGGTGAAGATAGCAGCACTTGTAAATCTCGCTTAATACCTTCGGGGTTGAGTTCTTCTTTGTTAGTGTTACGCAGGTAGCTTTCTAGATTTTGCTCGAAGTCTAAGGCGCCTCTAGTCGCACGGTTTGCCAAGCGTCGTGGTGCTTTAATGATATTATCTATAGCTTGTTGTGCTTTATCGATAGCTCGATTTACTTGCTCCTCGCTTAATCCCTGTTGAGATAGTAACTTAACTAAAGTTTCTCTATCAACCTGAGATAGTCGCTCGCCTAATGCATTGGCGCCAGCTTTAGGGTCTGCAAGTAGTTTTTGCAAGTCTTGTTGGATACCTTCTGGGTTGAGTTCTTCTAAGTTGGTGTTGCGAAGATACTCAGCAATTGTACTTGTTGTTTTTTCGTACTGTTCTTTGGCTTTATCTGCTACTTGTCTTGGAGCTTGTAAAACTCTATCGCGCACTGATAACAAATTATCAATGGTTTGATTAATTTGTTCCTCGCTCAAATCTTGGCGTGAAGCAAGTAATATCACTAAAGTCTCACGGTCAAATTGCGACAATCTTCCGCGTAAAGCTGATAAACCTGCTTGAGGGTCTTCGAGTAATTTTCTAAAATCGCGCTCGATACCTTCTGGGTTAAGTTCTTCTTTGTTGGTGTTACGAAGATAATCTTCAACGCTTTGACGTAATTGCGAAGCTCTTTGTTTTGCTTGCTCTTGGAGTTCGTTGGCTTTGTTTAGGAGGTTATCGCGAGTACGTTCGAGTTGGCTAACTATATTGTTAACTTCTTCTTCGCTAACGTCTTGACGTGCAGCAAGTAATTTCACCAAAGTATCGCGGTCAAACTCTTTGAAACGCGCACTTAGTTCTTCAACTCCAACTTCGGGGTCTTCGAGTAGCTTCGTTAAATCACGCTCGATACCTTCGGGGTTTAATTCAGCTTTTCCGGTTGAACGCAGATACTCTTCAACTTTACTACGCAGGTTTTGAGATTGCTCTCGTGCTGCTGCTTGTTGGACTGTTTGATAAACTTCTGCGCGAATATTTTCCATTTCTTGGGCAATTTCTTTGACTCTGGCTTCGCTTAAGTCGCCGCGTTGCGTTAGTAAATTGGTAAAATAATCTTCGTTTAAGTCTTCTAACTGGCGCCGAACGCTTTGAGCATTAGCATTTGGGTCATAGATGACTTCTTTGAATTCATCTTTAATAGTAATCCGGTTGAAATGCCAAGGCAAACCATTGAGAACGTATTCTTCAACGTCAGCTTTAATAGTATTGGTAGGTGATACAGGTAATTTTTGAGCCACAGTCTCACCCAGCTTACTTGCTTGTTGAGTTGCTTGGTCTTTAAGCTTTTGCAGTTGTGAGGTAATTTTGTCAAAATCTATATCTTGAGAAAGTCCTACTACCTTCTGTAACTGACTTGTAACTTTATTTACATCTACATTAGACAAGTCTAATTTGTTAAGAATTGCAGGTAAAGCGCTACCGACACCGACTTCAACCGCTTGTTGCAGCAAACCGTTACTTTGTTTGCCATTACCAATTCCGGCGCCTAACAATTCTTGAAGACGTTGACCTAATTGGTCAGATTTTAAATCTTCGGGGGCAACAGCAGAAAGTAATTTAACAACTTGGTCTGTGGGGTTTTGCTGATTAGAAGAAACTTGTTTCCAGGCGCCTTCGAGTTGGTCGGCAACACGATTAATGTCTTCTTGGGAAAAATCTGTACGGCTGCTAATTAAATCAACAAAGGTTTGGCGATTGATATTTTTAAGCAAGTCGCTATCACCGATAGATTCCAAATCTACATCTTTAAGCAGCTTGTCAAACTGATTGCGAATATCTTTGACATCAAGCGAAGGTACCTGCAAAGAGCTTAAAGAACTTTGAAGAGTATTTTTGATACTATCTGCGTCAAAACCTGAAGTCAACTCGCGTCGAACTGCTGCTGTTATTTCCTCAGCTGTCGAAACCATCTGCTGTTTTGCCGCGTTGGCGCCTAAAGCTGCAGTAGCTGTACCCATTATCCCTTGCATACCACTAGTTGCAGTACTAACAAGTGAACCAATTAAAGAACCTACAGCATTTGAGCCTAGCCACATAATCACCGTAAAGTATGCAGACCAAATGACCACACCAATAGTGGCGCCTAAAACTGCATTCTCAATTAAGCTGAGTTTCACGGCTAAGAAACTTGCAGCAAATAAAGCGATGCTTGCGGTGACAAGCGCCCATAATCCTACGGCAGATTCAACTTTACGAACTGTGCTGCCTAGGCTTTCATTATTATCATCATCAGAGCTTGAGCCTCCTAGAGCCGAAATACCTATAGCTACTGATAGATTTGTTAGTAGCAATTGAAAGGCAAATGCCATTAATATGCCTGCAAATAATGCTACTAAAAATTTAGGACCAGAAAAAACTAGTGATGCTTCTTCTGGTGTTAGTCCGGTTGTTACGGGAATTTGTGTTAAGTGCAAAGCAGTTAGAGCTATTTTAAACATAGTATATCCTTGGTATAAATTGTAAGTGGCTTAAGCCACCCTACGGCTTAATTTTTTTTGATGGTGGGGCGCCCGTCTGTGTCAATATCCAATTCTTCACGGCGAATTTTTTCAGTTGCTTGTACTGTTTCTTGGTCTACAACTTTTTTGACGCGAACTTCTTCTTTGACAACAGTTTCTTTATGGATATCTGGAACTTCTTCATAAATTTCCACATGTGCAACTTCACCAGAGTGGAAAGCTGTGGCATCGGGAGTAACTACCTTACCTGCGTCAGTAGGAGTTACACGCTCAATAACAACTCGCTCTTTTTCAACTGGTACAGCAACCCGTGCAGTCTCGGTTTCAACGTGCTTACCAATTGCAACTTCCCCAGATTTACGACGCTGTTTGTTTGCAACTAAGCGTTCTTCGTAAAGTCTGATGGTTTGGTCATCATGCACGCTTGTATCATACAAATCATTATCATGCGAGTAGTTATATGTACTACGGTCGTAAGTAGGAGCAGTACGCGCAACTGCTGCACCCGAAGCAACAGCTGGAGTTTCTAATGGCACCGATGCATCTAGAGGCGCCGATGCTTCTACTGGTGCTGGGCGATATACTCCACGCACCTGCTCTTCATAGTCATAGTCAACAGTCATACCTTCGTGGTACTCAGGTAAACTTTCAGCTTGTTCTTTGGTCATTCCTACATACACGCGGTCTGCTGATGAATCAATTTTGCCACGACCAATAGGCAATAATACTTTCTTTCCAAAAATCCAGAAACCGATATCAACGATGAGATAACGGAACTGCCCATTGTCATCGACCAATGCGTCACTAACTTTACCTATTTTTTCATCAGTACCTTGAGTATAAACACTCATTCCTTTGATATCTTTACCTTGAATTGTGTTGTGGTAATCTGTATCAAAGTCGCTAATCTTATGAAGTACCATTATTTTCTCCTTTGTTTTTATATGTTTTTTCTGCTCCTAAGCTAAAAAATTAACAGTTTATAATCATCCTTCTAAAGGGTGAGTTAATCTGATATTTTTGGAATGAATTCATTTTATTTATAGTGATGCTGTATACTTAGATAATATATGTAAGGTTAGATTGAAATCTTGTATTATCAAGCTTTTGTGGCAATATTTAAACTTGTTTTTACTTCAATATGTGACTAGTTTCTAGAAATAAAATGTGACTAGTTTCTAGCAAATTTTGTAAGTTATTTAAATTCTTTATATGGGGATTTAATGATAATAATTATATAATCAAAATGAGTCTATAACTTTTGACTGACACCAGTTCATACAAATGAATGATGGAAATAAGGTGTGAAAATGTCGAAATAGTACTAACAAGATTATTTGAAGGGAGCAAAACTATGGAGACTCAAGTTAAAGAGCAAAAATATATCAACGATATAGAAACAGCGATAGACTCAAAAACTTCTGCACTAGCTACGCAAGCAGAACGCGCAGCTACCAAATTTGATAATCGAGCGCAACAAGTTGGAAATAAAGTTTCTGATTTCTTAGCACAGCTACCCGGTAACATCAACAGATTTTATCAAGAATATAAGTTGCCAATTATTAGTTTTGCTTTATTAGTGGCAACAGTACTTGCGCTGAAAATCACATTTGCAATTATAGGCGCCGTTAACGATATTCCCTTAGTAAGACCATTTTTTGAATTGGTTGGTATAAGCTATACCGTTTGGTTTACATACCGTTATTTACTCAAAGATTCAACACGCCAAGAATTAATCGCACAATTAAGCTCAACTAAAAAACAAATGTTAGGCTAGGCAACGGATTATGAACGGATGTAACGGATGAGCTATTTGTTACAGCAAAGTTTAGTTATTTAAAATAAACTATCCGTTACATCCGTTGAATCCGTTGCAAACCAACATTACACACGTAATAACCCAAAACGTTGTAGAGACGCGATATATCGCGTCTCTACATGTGTTAACACGTAATTAATGGAGAAGATAGGAAGATTCACACCACCTTGCTGTTGAACTGAGTTAATAACTTCACCAGCATTAGCTGCGGCAACACCAAAAGAGCAAATGAAAAATCCCCACAATCTGGCCTTCAAACTTGTTCTACGGTTTTAATTCTTGAATCACTTGACCAGTGGAAGTAAATGATACTCCTTGTTGGAAGCTTGTGCTAATCATCACTGCTTCAACGATTGGTTCTGTAACTCCTTGTTTATCTGTTACCCACTCAACAATAAAACTTGCTCCCGAACCTCCACTTGAATCTTGTTGTGGAATGAAAAATTCTGTGGTCGCTAGTGGAGCGAGTTGAATATTACCATTTGTATTATATTGTTTAACTAATTTCCCGCCTGAGTTATGGTATTTAGCAGAACGAATTACAATTGGGTAAGTTAGACTGGTATTGCGAATGCTCACAGTTACAGCCAGAGCAAATTGTTCTTGCTTATCCCCTTGATAGATATGAGAATAAACAGGAACATATATAACTTGTCCTCTAGTAATAGGAGTTTGCTTGGATGTTGACGTTACTGTTACGCCACCATCTTGAGCGATTGGCGTTAGAGGTTGAACTTGAGGCGCCGTTGTGGTTTGAGGGGCGTTAGTTGTACTGTCACAGGCAGTTGAAAGCGTAATACATATCACGCTCATAAGCGTAACTCGCCACATCACCACAGCTTTACCCCCAAACTTTTTATTCTTTCCCAAAATATACCACGTTTTAAGAATAAATTCTTCTTCCAATCGATAGAGGAACGTAAAGTAAGTAACTAGACAAAATTAATAACATAATTTTCAGCAATTTTTCTAAGGATTTTTTCAACAGATGCAATAAAACTTTCCCAACTTGAATAAGCAGCTATTTGAATGCATTCATATTTGATAAATCGCTAAATAATTTCAATTAAATTTAATTGCCGTGTATATGATTGCAATTCAAAGATTGTAATCTCGCGTTCAAGCCATTCTTCAATGGCGAGAAGAAGTTGATATAAATTAAAGAATTTGGGATAAAAATTTACGAGTGCGTTCTTGAGTGGGGTTTTGGAAAAAATTAGTAGGGGTTGCTTCCTCAACTATTAAACCACCATCCATAAAAATAACTCGATCGGCAACTTCGCGCGCAAACCCAACCTCATGAGTAACGACCACCATCGTCATACCATCCGCAGCAAGTTTCTTCATAGTCTCCAAAACTTCGCGTACCATTTCTGGGTCGAGAGCAGAAGTTGGTTCATCAAACAACATTACTTTGGGTTGCATAGCTAAAGCTCTCGCAATAGCTACACGCTGTTGTTGTCCACCCGACAACTGTCCGGGATACTTTTGAGCTTGTTCTAAAATTCCCACCCTTTCCAGCAACTGCATAGCAACTTCATTCGCTTTAGCTTTCGACCACTTCCTTACCCACTTCGGTGCCAAAGTTATATTATCAAGTACAGTGAGATGAGGAAACAAATTAAACTGCTGAAACACCATCCCTACTTCTCGACGAATAGCATCAATATTCCGTAAATCATCGGTTAAAGCAATACCGTCAATTTCAATACGTCCCTGCTGATGTTCCTCCAAAGCATTAAAAGTACGAATCAAAGTAGACTTCCCAGAACCCGAAGGACCCATAATAACAACAACCTCACCCCGGTTCACAGTCAAACTAACACCCCGTAAAACCTGAAACTTACCATACCACTTTTGAACATTCTCAGCAATAATAACAGCTTGTGTATTCATCTTCCTCTCTCCCTTTGTGTACTTCGTGTCTTTGTGGTTTGTTAATGCTTTGGTGCGATCAGGCTACGAGTTTTTTCATGGCAATTATATTTTTCATAGCGTCACGCACCCTACTCCAAACTTTTCCTCTCTTCCTCTGTGTACTCTGCGTCTCTGTGGGAAAAAAATTAAAATTTCTCCAAACGTCGAGAAACTAGCGACATCGAATAACAAAACATCCAATAAAGCAACCCAACAAACAAATAAACCTCCGCATAGCGACTTAAAAACTCTGGTTGAGCTAAAATAGAGCGAGAAATACCAGTCAACTCCAACAACCCAACAATAGATAACAGCGAAGTATCCTTAAACAAACCAATAAACTGACCTACCAGTGCAGGAATAACCGCGCGTAAAGCTTGAGGTAAAATAATCAGTAACATAATTAAAACAGAATTCAATCCCATCGCTTTACCAGCTTCAAACTGTCCGCGCGGTATAGACTGAAGACCACCCCGCACATTTTCCGCTAAATAAGCAGCACTAAACAAAGTTAAACCCGCAATACCTCGCAAAACCCTATCCAAACTAATATCATCAGGTAAAACCAAAGGTAACATAACCTGAGCAATAAACAAAATCCCAATTAAAGGTAATCCCCTTACTATCTCAATATATAGGATACAAAAATTTCTCACTACAAACAACTGACTTTGGCGCCCTAAAGCCAACAATACACCCAAAGGGAAAGAAAGAACAATACTAACTACAGCCATAACCAAAGTCAGCAGCAAACCGTTCCATAAATTAGTATTTACACCTTCTAATCCTAAACCACCACCAATTAACCATAGAATAATTAAAAAGGAAAATGTCCATCCTAATGGTAGCCATTTATTTACAGATTCTGGTAATCTTTTAATCAAACTCCCTACAGTTAAACTTATTAAACCCAAAATTATAAATATCGACACCCACAATCGCCAATACATTTGTTTTGGATAAGCACCGACTAAAAATAGCTGCAAGTTAACAATTATAACTTCCCATTGTGCGACAAAAAATATCCAAGTGAGAATAGACTTGGCGCCCCAGGCAAGCAAGAAGAAACAAACAATAGTTAAAATGCTATTGAACCAGGTATCAAATAAATTTTTTCGCAACCATTTTTGAATTTTATTTTTACTCACTCGCTTATCTTTCCTTAAGTTGAACGTAACGGTTTAATGAATTCATGGTTAAGGAGATAGTTAAACTTATAGTTAAATAAGTTACCATAATTAACAACATGACTTCCACTGCTCTACCAGTTTGGTTAAAAGTGGTGGAAGCAACAAAGTAAATATCAGGATACCCAACAGCGATAGCTAAACTAGAGTTTTTGGCTATATTCAGGTATTGACTAGTTAAAGGTGGAATAATAACCCGTAAAGCTTGGGGAAGAATTACTAACCGCATAATTAACCTCCCTTTCAAACCCAACGCGCGTGCAGCTTCCCATTGTCCTTTAGGAACTGACTGAATACCACCTCGAATAATTTCCGCTATAAATGCACCAGCATATAACGTTAATCCTAGAATTAATGCAGATAGCTCTGAAGATATTTCTAGACCAAAAGGAAATTGTGTACCTTTGTTATTAAGATTGATTAAGCCAAATAGAGAAACTTGATTTTCAATTTTCGGTAAACTGATAAAAACGGCGAAATACCAGAAGAACAATTGTAGAAGTAATGGTGTATTCCGTAATAGTTCGACATAAATCAAAGCTAAATTACGTACCAACCAATTAGTCGATAACCGCGCGATTCCAACAACGGCGCCTACAATCGTTGCTAAAATTATACCTAAAATAGAAACTCGTAGTGAATTTAATAACCCAACTAGTAACGCGCGGTAATAAGAGTCAGTAGGTTTGTAAGCGACAAGAGTTTCACCAATATCAAAAGAAGCTTGCGATTGTAAAAAGTCGAAACCGAAGCCAATTCCCAACTGCTCTAAATTATACGTTAGGTTATCCCACAATATAAATACCACGATGGCAATTATAAAAACTGAGATTAATTGAGCAGCATTGCTTAAAAATCGTTTATTTCGCCAAAAAGGAGTCATAGAATTATGAGTAGGGTGCGATCTGCGCCATTACAATCAATCAATATAACGAAATAATAAAGTGCTTTCACGCACCTTACCGATAAGGTGGAGCATAAAGAATACCACCTTGGTTCCAAAGCTTATTCTTACCCCTTTCCAACTTCAACTCCGAATTCTTACCTAAATTGCGGTCGTAAACTTCACTATAATTACCCACATGTGTAATAATACGTTTTACAAAATCATTAGAAAGTCCGGCGCCTTTTCCTAAATCACCTTCTGTACCTAATAAGCGCTTAATTTCAGCATTATTACTATTTGCTAACTGATTAACATTTTGAGAATTAACACCCAATTCTTCGGCATTAATTAAACTATTAATAGTCCATTTTACCACATCGAACCATTTAGCATCACCATTTTTAACGGCAGGCGCCAAAGGTTCTTTCGATATCAATAAATCTAAAACAGTGTGTTCATCTGGTTTAGATAAAGTAGTGCGTCGGGAAACCAACTGCGAACGGTCAGAAGTTACACCTTCACAACGACCTTGCTCATAAGTTGTAAAAACAGTATTAACGTCTTCAAAAACAATAGGTTTATAACTAATACCTCTTTGTCGCATTTGGTCTGCTAAATTTTGTTCGTTGGTAGTTCCCGTTTGCGTACAAACAGATTTACCTTTAAGGTCTTCCAAACTTTTAATATTACTATTTTTCCTAACCATGATACCTTGACCATCGTAAAACACCACAGGTGCAAACTCCAAACCAGTAGAAGTATCTCTACTAAAAGTCCAGGTAGTATTACGACTCAGTATATCAACCTCACCTGTCTGCACAGCAGTAAAACGTTCCTTCGCGTTTAAATTGCGGTATTCAACTTTTTTCGGGTCATCGAATATCGCAGCAGCAATAGCACGACACACATCAACATCCAACCCTGCATATTCGCCATTCGCCTTTACAAAACTAAACCCAGGTAATTGTCCACTAACACCACAAACAAGTCTACCGCGACTTTTAATTGTATCTAACCTACTCAACCTACTACTAGTATTATCTCCTCGCAGGCGCCTGCTGCAACTAACAAGCGAAAGCACTACAACTAATGTAGCAGCCATTAAGTACCATTTTCGATTAAACATTTATTTATCTGCTCCTTTATATATATATTGACGAGCGCGTGCTAGAGTGTCATTCCTGCTATCTCAAGTTGAATTATGCAAAGGGATATGCCAAATTGCAAATGAAGTTAAAGCAATCTTAAAATTTTGTATCAAAGAGCGCTTTAGCATCAACCCCCTTAACCGAATAGTATTGAGAGGCGCCTTGATTCAATAGCATGTGCTTTTTATAACACTCAACTACAGCATTAATAAACATCCTCAAGCAGGTAAGACGTATCAGAACAATATCTGTCACAAGCAGCCACCATTAGCAATACAATTATATTATTTTGATACAAAGGAGTGCGGTGGAACTATCCCACATCTACCATTTAAAGTAAGGGTGTCAACCTTAATATACCTGGAGGTGCTGTAATATGGTACGAGAACTAATAGAATATGATGCCGCCGACTTGGACATGTATCCTTCAAGTGATGGTGAGCCAATGTCAGATAATACAATACAATTTCGTTGGATTGTTTTAATCAAAGAAAATTTAGAAATACTATTTGCAAAAGTTTTAGATGTATTTGTGGCTGGAGACTTAGCATGGTATCCAGTTGAAAAAAAGGGAAACATAAAATGCGCGCCGGATGCAATGGTAGTGTTTGGTAGACCCAAAGGTGATCGAAGTGCATATATACAGTATCTTGAAAATAATGTGGCGCCGCAGGTCGTATTTGAAATTCTTTCACCAGGCAATACAGATGAAGAAATGGTAAAAAAGCTTGACTTTTACCAAACGCACGGAGTTGAAGAATATTATCTTTATGACCCCAGTACCAATAATTTACAAGGTTGGCTGCGTGCGAACAACTTATTAAAGCGAATCAAAAAGGTAAATAATTGGATAAGTCCACGCTTAAAAATCAAGTTTGTACTAACACCTGTAACACTTGAAATATATTATCCAGATGGTCGAAAGTTTTTAACCCCTGTCGAGTTAGACCAACAACGTCAACTTGAACAACAGCAGCGCTTAGAAGCAGAAAGACGCGCGCAACTCGAACAGCAACAACGCACTTTAGCCGAACAAAGAGCCGAACGTTTGGCTGCAAAATTGCGAGAACTAGGAGAAGACCCTGATTTAATATGAAAATTATTGTAGAGACTAGGCATGTAACGTCCCTACCTACCAATAACAATAAAAGGCGCCTGCATTCAATATCAGGCGCCAATATACGTAAAAACGTAATTACTTGTTGGGTTGAGGAGTCATGCGTAAGTAAGGTTTAATTTCTTGATAACCTTTGGGGAATTTTTCCTTAAGGACTTCGGGGTCTTTAAGGGAGGGGACAATTACACAGTCCTCACCATCTTTCCAGTCAGCAGGTGTTGCTACACTGTAGTTGTCGGTAAGTTGTAATGAGTCTATTACACGCAAGATTTCATCGAAGTTACGTCCGGTGCTAGGAGGATAAGTAAATGAGAGACGTAATTTTTTTTCTGGGTCAATAACAAATACGGAACGTACCGTTACAGTTGCCGCAGCATTTGGGTGAATCATATCGTAAAGTTCAGAGACTTTACGGTCGGGGTCTGCCAAAATAGGATAGTTGAGTGATGTGCTTTGAGTTTCTTCAATATCACCTACCCAACCGTTATGTGAGTCAACGTCGTCAACACTAAGGGCAATTGCTTTTACGTTACGCTTATCGAATTCGGGTTTTAGCTTTGCAACGGTTCCCAGTTCTGTGGTGCAAACCGGCGTAAAATCGGCTGGATGAGAGAATAGGATAATCCAGCTATCCCCTGCCCAGTCGTAAAAATTGATTTCACCGTGGGTGGATGCTTGAGTGAAGTTTGGTACTGTGTCGCCTAAACGGAGAGTCATGAGAGATTCCCTGTACTTATGAAGCCATAATGTCTACTTAAAGCATCATGCCATAAAATCCGGTATCCCGATTGGACTAACGCTGTTTATTACAAAAAATTAAGTATCGTTGCAATTTTATTTGCATTTTGATATCAAACTTTGCATTTCTGTAATTTACAGGCACGCCTCAAAGACTGTGTAGTTCTTTTCATGTTACACACGAACACTTAACAAAATGTATCAAAATATAACATATATTTACATAAATTTACTTAAGATATTGTCAAAAGTTATAATGGTTAGGTACGTAGTTGGGCTTCAGCCCTCTAAATGCTTTTATTTTGAATAAATGTGTTCATCAATATCAAAACTTTATAGAGTAAATAGTTATAGTACTTACATGTTTTCTCTGATGACAATTATTATTCGATAAGTATAAACTCATTAGACAAATTAATTAAAAAATAATTATGTGGATTCTAGTATTAATTACTGTAAATGTTTGCAGTCTTTTTGCTTCATTGATAGCTGCAAAACCAATTAAAGTCTTTCTTAAAAGACACAAAACTATTGCTGACGAGTATGTATTAGAAGAATTTAAAACTATGGTAAGGCACCAGATGTATATGGTTTATTTTATTTTATTTTTTAATGTAATAGGATTATTTCTAAGTATTGTTGCCGTCGTTAATCATGGTTTGATTGGCTTGATTGTTGCGTTAGTCACCAACGCTTGTAGCTTTTACCAATCACAATATTTTCGTAAAATTGAAAAAAGGGCAAGGTCTTTAGATACGGCAAACGAGCTTCTCGCGCGTAGATATTATCAGATAAGTGATACTTGGGTTAACAAACCCTTACCAGATTTTTAAGATTATGTAATGCCTGACACTATTACCTTAATATCTACCCTAGATTAGCATGAAACCGCTCTTGAGATAGAAAGACCAACAAAGGTTTTCAGTATAAAAATTGAGTAGATTGCTTAAGTAGATTAGTGTAAGGCGGTTAGAATTATGAGTCAAATCCCGAAAACAGGCAGTAAAGCGAATAGTGCTTCCGACGATGGTACTTCTCAAGGTATTAGAGATATAGGAGTTTTGGCTTTACTCGTTGTAATCGCTATGTTGACTAGAGATAGCGGATTTTTTGGTTCCAACGCAGCATCACAAATTACTAATACAAGTGAAATTGTACGCGAAACCGATAATTTTATTGGTAAAAGTGTAATAATTAGAAGCAAAGCTGTTGAACGTGTCGGTTCACGCTCTTTTACCGTCAAAGATAGACGATTCCTTGGTGGTGAACCTCTTGTAGTTATTAATGCTTCGGGTGTACCCTTTGATTTGCCAAAAGATGGAAGTACAGAAGTTCAGGTAACAGGTCAGGTTCGCAGACTAAACATCCCAAAAATAGAGCGCGATTTTAAATTGAATATACAAGATGAATATTACAAAGATTACATAAACCAACCTGCAGTTATCGCGCGCAACATTACATTAGCTCCTAAACCTGGTCAAGTCGCTACATCCCCCGAACAGTATTATGGTAGACAGGTTACTATGACGGGTAGAGTAAAAGATATTCAAAGTCCAACTTTACTAAAGTTAAATGAAGGTAGTTTAATTAATAGAAAAGATTTACTGGTTTTATTCAGGCAAAAACCAAGAGTCGCAATTAATGAAGGTCAAACTGTAGCAATTGCAGGAAAAGTTCGCCCATTTGTTGCTGCTGACATTCAACGAGATTATAAGATGAATTGGAATCCAAATATCAAAAAGCAACTTGAAGCTGAATATGGTAATACTCCTGTATTAATTGCTGAAAACGTATATTAGATGTGTTTGTACGAGTCCGCGCGATTGTGAAAAAATTATATCTATATAAAGACGCGATAAAATCGCGTCTCTACAAACGTTCTTGTAATTCTACCATTGGAGATAAAGACTTGGGAAGAGGTAATAGCGTTGACCTGTTAGTAATGTAGAGGCTTAAAGGTCACTTGGTATTTGACCTTAAGGAGATTTCTGAATGGCAGTACAAGGTGTAATTTTTGATATAGACGGAACGCTTGTTATTAGCAATGATGCTCATGCTCAAGGTTGGGTAGAAGCATTTGCAGCGTTTGGTTATGAAGTAAAGTTCGAGCAAGTTCGACCATTAATAGGGATGGGTGGCGATCAAATTGTTCCGAAATTCGCGCCAGGACTTTCTGGTCAGGAAGGTAAAGGTAAGGAAATTGCCGACCGTCGCAAAGAATTGATTCTTAACAAGTTTGGCAAAAATCTTGCTCCTGCTCCTGGCGCGCGGGAATTATTATTAAAGATTCGGGATGAAGGTTTACGAATGATTATTGCTACTTCAGCTAGTAGTGAAGAGTTAGAGGTTTTACTGAAAGCTGCACAGGTTGATGACATTCTTGATAAAGATGAAGCGGCAACATCAAGCGACGCTAAAGCTTCTAAACCTGAACCTGATATTGTAGAAGCTGCTTTAGAGAAATTAGGGATGCAGCCATCAGATGTAGTAATGCTTGGTGATACTCCTTATGATATAGAATCTGCTAATAAAGCTGGAGTTAGTCTAATTGCTGTTCGTTGCGGTGGGTTTGATGATAGTCAACTTAAAAATGCCATCGCTATTTATAATGACCCTGCTGACCTTTTGGCGCATTATGATGACTCACCTCTTGGCAAAAAGGTCGCAATAAGATAGGTTTGGGTACGTAGTTGGGCTTTAGCCCTCCTTAGGTACATAGTTGTTGCTTTAGCCCTCCGCAAATCTTAGTACTTTTTGCGAAGACAGCGCTACTACGTACTTATCAAATTTTTTTATTTTGGGGTTTGTTTGAATAAGCGCATTCCATTTGCTGTAACTAAGAGAGAGCTTCCGGTATCTGCTAAAACTGCTACTGCTAGACCAACTATACCAAAAGTACCTAGTAATAGAAATAAGGCTTTGGTTAGTAATGAAAACACAACATTTTGTTGAATTACAGTTACTGTGCGACGGCTTAAATTAATTGCGTAGGCAAGCTTTCTTAAGTCATTACCTACTAGTACTACATCAGCTGTTTCTAGTGCGATATCAATTGTACCTAGCGCGAAACTAATATCGGCAGCAGCTAACGCAGGAGCATCATTTATTCCATCACCAACCATACCAACTATTCCAGTACGTCGTAATTGCTGGATTTGATTTAATTTATCTTGTGGTAATAATTCCGCGCGATACTCGTTAATTCCTACGGATTGAGCAATTTGTTTTGCAACAGCATTTCTATCTCCTGTCAGCATAACTAATCGTTTTAACCCGACTCGCTGGAGTTGTCGTAATGCTTCGGTAGCTTCTAATCTTAATCCATCGGAAGCACCAATGGCGCCTAAAAACTCCTTGTCATTACCGACTAACACAGGAGTTTGTCCAAGGGTTTCAATTTTATTTAATATAGATTGATCTTGTGTTGAAAGTGGAATACCAACTTCTTTGAAGAGACGACGATTGCCAACTAGATAAATTTTTTCTCCCAAATTTGCCCAAATTCCTTGTCCAGTCAATGATTTAAAGTTATCGGGTGTCGCTAAATCCATCTCTCTATTTTTTGCTTCTGTTACTATTGCTTTTGCTAAAGGATGTTCAGATTGCACTTCTAACGATGCTGCAATTAATAGCAAAGTCTCTGCGCTAATTTTATCAGTATTATAAATTCCTTGGACAAGCGGCAACCCGCGCGTAATTGTACCAGTTTTATCAAATGCAAGAGTATTTAATCGTCCAGCTGTTTCTAATGCATGACCACCTTTAAATAAAACTCCTTGTCTCGTTGCGGCGCCAATTGCGCTTATAATGGAAACTGGTGTAGAAATTACCAGCGAACACGGACAAGCAATTACTAACATTACTAACGCGCGATAAACCCAAATGTCGAAACGCTGGGCAAATGCTAAAGGTGGAATCAAAGCAATGGCAAAGGCAATTAAAATTACAATCGGTGTATAAATGGCTGCAAACTTATCTACCCATAGTTGGGAAGGGGCGCGGCTTTCTTGGGCTTCTTCAACCAAATGAATAATCTTTGCTACCGTAGTATCGCTTGCTATATGTGTAACTTTTATTTCTAAGAACCCTGTTTGATTTATTGTCCCCGCATAGACGATATCACCAATATCTTTATCTTCAGGAATTGATTCTCCAGTAATTGGGGATTGGTCAACAGCACTAGTACCGGAAACGACTAAACCATCTAACGCGACACGCTGTCCTGGACGAATTGTGATAATTTCTCCAACTTGAACGCTTTCAATACTAACTGTCTCTTCTTTGCCGTTACGTTTTACAGTTGCGGTTGTTGGTGTTAAATCCATTAGAGCTTGAATTGCGTTGCGGGTACGACCAATACTAAAAAGTTGTAATGTACTACCTAAAGAAAATAAAAATACTACTAAAGCTGCTTCAAACCAGTCCCCAAGAATAATGGCACCGATAACAGAAATACTCATCAGCAAATTCATATCCGCACGACGTAAACGCAATTCAAACAAACCCGCGCGTGCTACAGGATAACCAGCAACAACAATCCCAACACTATAAAACGCGCGTGCTATCCAAATTGGTAGTGGTAAATTTTGCACTATCAAACCGAATAATAATCCTACTCCCGCTAAAATTACACTTTGCCCACGACGGTTATGAATCCAAAATTTCCAGTTTGTCGTTGTTTGACTTTGTGTTAGCTTAGGCTTTTCTGATAGACAGTCATGATGATGAGAATTAGTCTCATTAACCTCAACCGTATAACCTAAATGTTTAATACGGTCGCAGATAGTATCTTGCTGTAGTAGCTGTGGGTCATAGGACAATTGCAACCGTTCAGTTGTGAAGCTAACTGATACCTTGGATACACCTATAAGTTGTCTCAAACCTGCTTCTACAGTTTTGGCACAGTTTGCACAGTCCATACCAATTATTTTTGCGTCTATTGTTTTGGCGCCTAGTGCCACATTTGATTGACTATGTTTATGTTCGTGCAGGTCATGGTTATGATCGCAGCAGCTATGAGTATGCACATTATCTACTTCACAAGTTGCAAGAAGCGTATAACCCAAAGCTTTTATTCGGTCGTGAATTGCCTGTTCTCCAATTTCTGCTGGGTTGTAAGTTATCTTTACTTTTTGAGTAGCAAAGCTAACCGAGGCTTTTATAACTCCGTTTAATCGCTGCAAAGCGACTTCAATTGTAGAAGCACAGCTTCCGCAGTCCATGCCAGTGACTCGAAATTGCTGGGATTTTAAGGAAGGTGTTTTACTCATGGTACTTAGGAAATACTGTTAATTCACATTATAATACAATGATTGAATAACTATTCAACTGTTTGACATGTTTAAGTTTTACAAAATATAACTTAATCAGATTGATAATCATTATTTTTGTTTGAAAAAAACAAAAAAGCTGTTTAACGTCTAAAGCAGCTTTGAGTGCAAAATGTGCAAAATATTTTGTATTCGCGTTAACCGTTTCTAAATTTTTTAAGGACTGGTATTGACTCTTGCGAACAATTTTCTAATTGAATCATGTTTAAACTTTCGTCAAAAGCTTTTTGAAATACATCTTGTTTTTTTTGAGTTTTAGAACCGAGCGTCTCATAAAATTTTTGAGTAAATAAAATTGCCGCTTTATCTTTAATCGACTGGTTCATCCCAATTACATAATGGATATGTTGGCTAATTGCTTCAGCAAGTAATTGTGAATAACAAGCGTTGAGCAAGACACATTTAATTGTATCGTTATGCGAATCAAAAAATGATGCTAAATTTTCTGGTGAGATTGGTTTATTATTTCCCTCATCATCTTCTAAAAGCAATCTACCATCTTTTATTCCATGTCCACATAAATGTACAATTTGAGGCTGTTCTTCTTTTATTACTTGATGAATATCTTGAGGACATACGGCAGTTCTAATGCAAATTTCAAATAAATCTTGGTTAGTGGCTTTTTGTATAACCTCCTCAATTTTTTTAATTTCTTTATCTAGAAGCCAATGATGAGGAATTGTTATCAAAATTAAAATTTTTTGCCGCTCTAGTATTTTTTGCTCTATAATGTCGCTAACTTGAGTTTGTTTTGATTGATATGTCAACAATTCTTGAGCAATATTACGCAATTTGGAGTTTTCCAAATTTAGTTCACGTGCGACATAAATAAGGTTTTCAATCCATCCTTGGGCATCTGCTGTTTTTATTAAATTCAAAGCGAAGGTTGCTAAATTATCATTGGCAATATTATCTAGGTTTTTATTTAGTTCTAATGATAGTGATGATAGTAATTGAGCAAGCGATGATTTTGTATCAAAGGCATCAATTAAAGTATCTTGTAATTTTTGAAGCTGTTGTTCAGATAACTTTTTAGAATTAAAACTATCTTTTGATACAAGCAATGGCTCTGACGTAGGCGCCTCTGAATCAAGCCCCCTCTCGATTGTGATAATGTTAGAGATGTAATTTTGAGTGCCACTGTTTTGAGTAGCATCGAGAGGAGGTGATGTATCCTGAGAGCAAATCACAGCAATTTTTTGAAGCATGTTTATTGCTTCTTCTCTATCCTCACTAGAACCCACAGTTATTACTCGGCGCCATAATTGGTCTGCTAAATTAATATCACCTTCTTCTTTTGCGCGATAAGCATCAGTTTTAAGCGTTGCAATATCCGTATGAGTCGCGTATTTAGGTATAAGAATTAGGTGGAGTTTATTTACAGGTTCAGCACTAATATAAGGCGTTTGTTGCACATTATTATCATACTTACGAACAATTTCTGGAACTCGACGACGTAGATATTCGTTTAAGCACTCAACTGTAGCACATTTACCTTCAGTTCCTAACGCTTCTAATAGCGCATAAGTAAAAGCACCTTGTTGTAATTGATCGAATTCATAGCAGAACTCATTTGGACTACAGGAAAAAATACTGATTATCCCTAGTTGACGTGCGACCTCAACCGTTTGCTCACCAATACCTCGTCCAAAACGAGAACCTTGGTTGCGACAGGCATCTAAAATTAGAACGACGTTATCGGCGCCACAGCGACGCAAGCGTTCAGTAACGAAATTAACAGAAATTGCTGTTTCTTCAATATCTAGTGGATTGCCATCAGAGGGCATGAGATAATCACGGTCATTATGGCGTATCCCATGACCAGCAAAGAAAAACCAGAAGTTATCTCCCGGTCGCATAAAAGGGTTGTTGAACTTCTTAAGTAAGACTCGCCGCAAGTTTGCACGGTTTGGGCGAGTTGATTCGCCATTTATTTGAGGCGAATCATCCGAGAATAACAAAACTTCCTCGAATTTTACTTCATTATAGAGGAACTTCTGTATTTCTTGTGCATCCCGCTTGGCATACTTCAATGGGTTGAGATAATCGTAGCTATTAATACCGATTACAATTGCGTGATTGGTCATTGTAGTATAAGTAGAATAATTTATATAAAACTAGCGACATATCCTTATTTGCGGAATAACCACAAACCAATCTTCAATAATATCACCAGTTAAATCATCAAGTTTCAAGTGACGGTATATGCTTCTGACGGTAACTTCACCAGGTTGAAACTGAAATTCAGGTTGAAATCCTCTTTTTAACAACTCTTCATTTGTTTTTCTCGACAATGCTCCAACTAGTTGACCTTGTGCTGTGAAAATTTCCCAACCATCTTTGTATTGGTTAACTCTAAGTTGAAGTTGTGCAAATTCTTGAAGATTGACAATTACTTGCTGGTTATTTTTAGTGTACCGATGTCCTAAATTAATATCTCTAGGAGTTAAATCTAAGTAAAACATTTGTTGTGGCAGTGTTGAGGATAAGATATCAGCACTTTTGGGGATTATGCCTGTCTCACTAACAAACAAACTTTGCCTTGTAGAACATAATACTAACTCATCCTTAGCACGAGTCATAGCTACATAAAAAAGGCGCCGTTCTGATTCAATTTCATAAGCAGAAGTTCCAAAACCATCCGTTAGGAGGATGACATAACGAAACTCTAACCCTTTTGCACCATGACAACTAGTTACCAATACTGCTTTCTCGTCTAACATAACTTCTGAACTTTGATTGAATTCAAATAAAGCAGTGAGAATATCGTCTGCACTTATTGGCAACGGTGATTCAACAAAACCATATCCACGTTCTTGGTCGATATCGCTAGCAATTTTAAGGAGTATTTTGATTGTAGGCTGTTTTAGATTGTGTCCCCATTGGTTAAAGCAGTCAACAAACCAATCCTGAACTGACTCCTCTGGTGAAAAAACTTTATAGCCCTGAGCTTTTAACTCATCAATTAATTTACAACTTACTAAATTTCTGACAAGTTTAATACTATCTGTTTTGAGAGAGTAGGTAGGTATTTTTGCTCTTTCTAAAAGTAGTCTAACTGGACTCAAACTATCCCACTGACGAGCAAGAACAGCAATCTCACAAGGCTGTACACCCTGCGAAATCCACCATTCAATTCGCTGCTGTACCCATGCTGCACTAGATGAGTTATTACCAAAAGTGTAAGCTTCAACTGGTTTACCTTTATGACCAGTACGATGCTCGTCAATTTTCACTTGCTCGGAGGCAATATGCTTACACCGCTCTTTGTTATTACTAATTAAATTATTAGCAGCTTGGATAATTAATTCAGTGGAGCGGTAGTTTTGAGTTAGTAACAAACGCCTAGCTTTGTATTCTTCCTGAAACTGTAAAATGTACTTTATATTGCTTCCTCTAAAACCGTAAATATTCTGATCATCATCACCAATAACACAAAGATTAATTTGCACTTTTGCAGATTTATCTTCAGAATCATTCAATCCTGCTAGTAGTTTAATAAAACGGTACTCATTCTCACTAACATCTTGATATTCATCGACAAAAATATATTCAGCCTTTCCTAAAAGTTGCAGGCGCCGTACTTGAGTATCATCCAAAGCATCTTCAAATTCTTCACCGTTCTCGATAAGTTCACAAGCTTCAATTAATAATTTGTCAAAGTCTATTTCTTTGGTTTTGGTATTCTCAGTCAGCGTGCGACCCAAAAGTACTAATGCTAAACTGTGGAAGGTATAAACACGTAATTGAAATGCTTGCTCACCAATAAGTTTCTGCAATCGTAATCGCAGTTCTCTAACTGCATTGCGGTTGTAAGCTAAAACAATAATTCGCTGTGCCTCAACTTGCTGTACCTTTACTAGGTGTGCTATACGGTGAACAATAGTTCTCGTTTTTCCAGAACCAGGGCCTGCTATAATTGCCATTGCTGGGTCAGAAGCTAGAACAATCTCTTCTTGATCAGGGTTGAGCGTTTCCATGATGCGGTCGTAGTTCTCTGGAATTATCGGGCGGGTTATAACTTCTTCTGGAGGAAGTTGGTATTTCTCGTGAAAGCTGGGAGGTTCTTCACCAAAGTAATCAGCTATAAATTGTTGACGCTCTTCGGGTGACTTAATTTCTCCATACTTAAGCATAGTATGGACGCGCTTGGTTTGTTCCTCATCAAAAGATTTGATTTCAGGGTAACGACGTTTCACTGTAAAGGCATTGGCATTTTTGATAACACGCATTTTGAGTGACTGCTGCTGGAATAAATTCAATCCTTCACTAATACGGATGACTTTTCTTTGGTGCAGCAATGAGAGTGTAGCTTCTAACTCTTTATTATCCCAAGCAAGTTGAGTTTTCTGAGCTACTTCCGAAGCTAGCTGTCCTAACTCATAACTTAAAGGCAACCTTGCCCCAGTCTGATTTCCTAAAGCTTGATAGAGAACAGACAGTACGCTATCTGAAGAAGTTTTATAACGAGGTAAATGTTCAGCGACTTCTAAATCTTTTAGTTTTACAATATCATCAGTAACGCGACTCAATTTAACCCATTTTTGATTAGACCAACTTTCTAGAATATCCATGATACTAGAGGCTCTAATTTCTTTGCTGTTGTCTGGATCAAGTCGAGACGCAAGTTCGCGTAAATTTATTTGAATTTCTTTCTTACCCTTTAACATGTTACTAAGCATGTTTAGCAATTCATCTTCCCGCTGAAGCATGTGTTCGTAGTTTTTACGAGCATCCCCTTTAACACCCTTTGTAATGGTAAGTGTAATTGGTATTTCAACGGAACATACTTCAGCTTTTTTTAACTCTTTAATTCGAGCGATTAATTCGCCTATACTAATATCGAAGTCATCACTCAAAAGTTCTAGAAAGGGTTCATTTTTGTTACTACGATAAGCTTTAGCTACATGCATAGCCTCTATAAGCTTCTCGAAATTCTTTGCTTCATTATCAGGTAAATTCCGCCTACGTCGGTATTTCTCAAACTGTTCTACCGACTCTTGAAAGTTGTTGTATTTTAGATCAAAATTAACAGAGCTAGAAAAATTCTCCGCGCGTTCTACAAGACTAAACTTTTCTAAGTAATACAGTGCTACCTTAATTTTACTGTCCCGGTACTCTGCTTCTTTCATAGACTGATCCTCAAAGTCTACCTCAGTAAAAATTTCCTTCGTTGTCACCCAAAACCAATCTTCTTTCGCACTGCCATAAATGCGATTGCGAATATGCCTAATTGAGATAAAAGTGTTCTTTAAATCTTGTTCGCTCACCTGAGTGTATTTACGCAATCTAAATATCGATTCAGCATCTTCAGGATCAAATAATAGCGTACAAGTTGATGGTTCTCCATCGCGTCCTGCTCGTCCAGCTTGTTGAAGGTAACTTTCCAAACTGTCACTCATGCAGTGATGGATGACAAAGCGCACGTCTTTGCGGTTGATACCCATACCAAAAGCAGAAGTGGCAGTTACAACGTTCAAGTCACCGGATTTGAAAGCTTGCAAAACTTCATGCTTTTCTTCTTTAGGTAGCCGACTGTGAAAGTATTTAGCGTCAATTTTATTTTGATTTAAAAACTCTGCTAGTTTTTCAGCCATTTTCCGATAGTTAGTATAAATTAAGATGGCGCCACCTAATTTTTGAGCATCTTGAACTTCTTTAAGCAAGATTTGTTCTTTATTTCCTTCTTCTGCTTGCTTAACTTTAAATGTTAAATTATTTCTCGTTGCAACTCCATCTATTGTCTGACTAATATTAAATTCATTCTGAGCAAATAAGTTTTTAATATCCTCCTGCACTACAAGCGTTGCCGTTGCCGTCATCAAAGCTAAAAGCGGTGTAGGTAGTTGGCACTCTTGATATAAATCATGGATAAATTTAGGAACATAGCGATAATCTGGTCTAAAGTGGTGTCCCCATTGGCTAATACAATGCGCTTCATCAATTACCCATAGAACTGGAGGACGCTGTTTTAGTAATGTCCGGATACTGATTGATCGCAACTGTTCAGGGCTAATATAAAGCAATCCTTTACTTCCCAAACGTAATTGTTCTAATCGTTGACGGCGCTCATCTGCGTTAAGATTACCGTTGATAAAAGTTGCGAAGTCAAACCCGGCTTTTTCTAAATCCGCTACCTGGTCTGCCATTAATGCTTGTGTCGGTGAGATGACAACAGTTAGCGCTCTTTGCTTTTTGTGAAACATTAAAGCTGGCAACTGGTAACATAAAGACTTACCGCCGCCAGTAGCCATCAGAACGAGTGGACATTCGCCGTTGATAATTGATTTTATCGCTTTTTCTTGTAAGGGATAAAACTCAGAAAGACCAAACTGCTTCAAGTAAGAAGAAATTGATTGCTCCTTGTTTCTTAATAGTGGACAAAGATTGTCTAATACGTTTTGAAACACGCTTAAATGTCTTAACCACTTAGAAAAATCACATGTAGATTCTGTTATATTAGATTCATAATTCCAAGCTAGCAGTGCCGCTACACACAATCTAGTATCAAAATCATAGATTTGTAGATTTGACCATAACTCTTTTAAATAGGAACGATTAATTCCCTGAAGCATTGTTTGCCAAAAATTTTCTATCGCAATTGGCTTGACATCCCAATCTAAAATATCGCAAAAAAGTTGCCTATATGCTTGGTCGGCTTCAGTTGAACCACAAGTAAGCAACCAAGTATAAACTTGTCGCACAGACTGTGGCTTTTTCAAAAGTACTGCTAGCTGTTGGTGTAGCAACAACCGCGTCGCGCGCGCGTCCTCTAACGGATTATTAGAAGCATAATCGCTTTGCTTGTAGTCTTTACTAAGCTTGTGGGATGGCAGGAGAGGAAATGCTAAGACTGATAGCTCTAACGTATCAATAATATGTAAAGATGATAGATCAGGTTGTTGCTGAGTTAGTTGTTGAATTAAATGGGGGTAATCAAAGCGTCGAAAATTGTGACCACAGATAGCCAAGCCGCTATTGTTGAGGCGAGAAAGTTGTTCGTAAGCTTGGGTTAAATTTTGTTGAGAAAAATCGGATATTACGTCAGGTGATACTAGTCCTAGGCGATATATCTTTTCTTCGGTATTTACTTCTAAGTCTAAGTAAATATACGCTGCATCAACTTTTGATATGTCTTGCATTTTTTAGTCCTCTTTCTATATAATCAATACTACTTATTTGTAGGTTGGGTGGAGGCTTTGCGGAACTCAACTTACAAACTAAAATAAATTTTCTTGTACAGTCGGCTTAGGTTTAGTAAAACCAAACATAGTAAGCAGCCAATGATGCCATTCTGGTTTAGTTATAAAAACCTTTAATGCTGGCGCCAACTCTACATCTAAATCTTTATTTTGAACATCAATGATTAATTTATAAATCAATTCTAAGTGAATTCTATCCTGCTTACTAAATAAAACGAATTTTCCATTAGGAGATTTTTTTAGTTGTTCTACTCTTTCTTGAGCTACCTTACCATTAATTTCAGCTAAACGCTCATCGCGAAATAAACCAAAGCGGTCTTGAGGGTGCAAGCATACTAGCTCATTAAAATTACCAATTCGGCTTGTAAAAGACGTAGCATTTGGAGGAATTTGAAGAAATGCCATTACATAGTTCTTGTGGTCAGTCTCAACTACAATATGCTCTGGTAAAACTTTTTTTCCTAGCCTATATAAAGTTAATTTAATAGGTATTAGGTGATTAAAAGCTTCGGCGATGTTTTTTAGCTTACCTATATCATCCGAGTCAGAAATGAAGGGAGTATTAAAGTACTGCTGTTCGAGAGAAGCTTTTTGCTTAGTTAAATACTCAATTACATATTCTTCTGTTTGCTGCTCTTGACTCTTAACTTCGGGGAAAAGTTTTTTACGCAGGTCTATCATGTCAACCGTACCAGGTTTTTGCATTTCCTGCATTAAATTAAGAAATGCTTCTGTCAATACCTGCTGCTGTTGTTGCAATACTCGCAACTGAACAACTAATTTTTCATTTTCATCTAATTTACGAACATTTTCCCTTATCGCAGGTAAAGGAATTTGACGAACTCTGTAATTATAGTAGTCACCTGCTCGGTTCAAAACCGCGCGGATAGATTTTTGTTCGAGAACATCCTCTAAGTCTTCTGAGAGAAATATTTGCTCTAAAGGAACATTTAGATTTTGAAGTTTAACTTTAAGAATTGCTCTAAGTTCTGTTTGGTCAGGTGTTTGTAGATAAATTTGGTATTGAGATACCCGACCAATAATTGAGTTATCAAAGCTGGTTTTAAACTGTTCCCAGCGTTCGGGAAACATATTAAGGATAATTAAGCTGTTGGGAACGTGAGTGAAAATCTCCTTGATAGTTTCGCCAAAATTAAGCAATATCTCTCGGTTATGAGGAAGTCCCAACCCTTCAAGCTGATCGAAAATAATAATTAAAGGTTCATCTAAGATAGAGAGTTTACCTAAAACCGAAATAGCTTCTAGAGAAAATGCTTCCTGGCTAAGATCTTCTCCCCAGTTTGGCAGATCAACAGTTTCTGCCTCCTCAGTAGATAAAATATTACCAGCTAACCAACGAGTCACAATATTTTTGTACTTTGGTTCAATGTAACTACAATATTTGACAATTCCCTTAAGGATAGAAGGTGCAAAACCCCCACCAGAGTAATAACTGACCCACCATTCATGAAATCGTTTCTCAATGTGATTCCAGTATTCTCGCCTACGCTTAGTTCCTTCTCCCCCAAGAGCATCTAGGTTTTTATCCTTGAGCGCGTTGAGAATTTCCTGGTCTTTGTTAGTAAGGTTTGGGAAAGTAGCAGCAATTTTATAAAAGCTATTAACAATCAAATAATCTAATTGAGTAGATGTTCCAACTCGCTCGACTAAAGACTCTAAAATCCGACTGTAAATATGGTACAGCACTGAGTTAGGATGGTTGGGTTGACGAATAAAAAGCAGTCGATTACTAGTCAATCGTTCCTGAGCTAATCTCATCATTAAATGAGTCTTACCAGAACCTGGTTCGCCAATTACCACCGCTCCTTTACTTTGACGATTCGAGTCTAACTTGATGTCCTTCAAAATTGACTCAAGGGTAACAAACTCTTTGCGATAGGTATCGGGGTAATCAGGATGATTCTGAAAAGGGGTATCAACTCGACTACCACTAAATGGATTTGGTTGTTCTTTTAATTGGTCAATCATTAACTTGCGATAAAGGTAGTAGGTAAACTTAGCATCATACCGGGCAGAATGAGCCATGTCCGGGATAAAGTAACGGTTATTAACTTGCAAATTTAAATATTTACTTAAATACTCTAAAGAATAGCTTTCCAGCCCTAACCAATGATTTTTTGATCTTATATAAGTGCAATCAAACAGCATTTTAGGAACTTTTAAACCCGCTTTACAGAAACTGTATTCAAGTACTTTGATATCGTGTTCAGCATAGTGGCAAACTATTTTCTTATCCTCAACGATATTCAAAAACTCTGATAGTAAGGTTTTTAGACTCTTGAGGTTAGGTAGATGAGAACCGTTATTAGAATGGTCGCAAGAAAACCCTTCATAAATTACACGTCCTTGACTACCTACAATAGCCAGTTCGCTTAATTCTGGTTTGCCTTCAGTATCGAGAACTACAAAATCCATATCAACTTACAACACTAGTAAATTTTTAAAACTTAAGTGCTAGACATTAGGAGTTAGTATAAAATATTGCAAAAATAATAAGTATTAATAAATACATATAAAACACCTCTTACACTCAAAGACTTGTTTCTAAGCGATTGCTTATTTAGAAGCATTTATAACGCTCAAGCTCAAATTGATTTTTTGCTTCCCTGAATTGTTAGTTATTATAAATGATACAACTAGCAAATTGCTAGTTCCCACTCAAAATACTGAATCATAAGTTACATAAGTAACTAAGTAATAAATGTAAGTAATTCAAATAGTGGTTTAACGTAAAAAAACAGCTAGCCAACAGATTGATAGCATATATAGCATAAAAAATATGTATAGATTTTAACAGTACCCGTTGAGGTACCATTTGCACACATGAGAACCAAGTTCGTAATCACTCATTAATAATGATACCAACGTTTTAGCTGTGGTTGTACGGCGTACATTTGAAAATCACTCCTTGATAGAATTGACAAAAATTATTGAACATGCCTTAAATATTATTAAGTATTAAACTATACTAAATTAAGTAAAAAAATAATAGCTCTTAAGTAAGATTATTTTGATTTATATTTTGATTATTATAAATATCGAATTATGCAAAAATCTAAAAACATGTTTATCAGACTAGCTCATTCAGTAATTTTTTAGGTTAAGTTAGATTGCACGGATTGCAATACAACTATTTTAACGCATCAAAAAGTTGATTTTCATTATCAACTTTGTTTTTTTGTGTATAGGGTCAAACTATTCCTTGATATAAATTTTATGTCACTTGATACGCTTGATAGCCAAAATGATGATTATTTAACAGAAATAACTTCTCTTCCCATTCATGAGATATCGGAAGATGTAGTAGGGTGTATGACGCTACCAACAATTTTGAAACCAGGCGAAGCTGGTGGTGTCACGCACCGTACTTTGAAAATTTCTAAGCCGGATATTCGCACAAGTCTTAAAGCTTTAACTGTTGAAAGCATTTTTGCTACAGTTTTTTACAGTATTATCAGCGGCGCCTTGCTGAGTAATTTTTTGTTAGAACTAGGTGCGGGTGCAGTGGAAATAGGGTTACTTGGCTCTATTCCTCAATTAGTAAATTTACTTCAACCAGCAGGAGCATACTTAATTAACCGAAATAATAGCTTCCGCTGGTTTACATTCAATATTTTTGCTTCCGCGCGGTTGCTATGGTTTATTCTTGTGCCGGCAATTTGGTTATTTAGCTCTGGAAGTATTACAGGATACCAAGTTGTGCAGTTGACATTAGTGGTTATTTGTGTAACTAATGTTATCGAAGCTTTGGGTAGGGCGCCTTGGTCGGGATGGACAGCTATATTAGTACCACAAAAATTGCGGGGACGGTATTTTGGTTTTCGCAATAGTCTTTTAAGTTTAACTGGTCTTATTGTTGTACCTTTGTTAGGTTTTGCTGTTTCAGCTTGGCCGGGTGGAACACTTCAAGGTTTTGGTGCTGTTTTAATTTTAGGTATTGTGTTTGGTTTGACTAGTCTATTTAGTCAGTTCTTGATGGCAGATGTTAACCCACAGTTATTAAAAGCTACAGGAACTACAGAAGAGACTTCATCACAATTACTGGGAATAGATACTAACGTTTTGAAGGATGCCAATTTTTTAAAGTTTGCCTTGTACCTGGGTATATGGTGCTTTGCTGTTAATGTCAGCGCGCCGTTTTTTAACCTTTATATGCTTGATGACTTGGGTATTAATATTAGTGTAGTCACTATTTATAACGGTTTAGGTGCAGGTGCCAATTTGTTGATGCTAAGAGTTTGGGGCAAGCTAGCTGATAAAATTGGCAATCGTCCGCTCTTATTATTGATAGGAATTTTGGTAGCAGTAACACCTGTATTATGGATATTAACAGCAAGAAATGAAATCTCTTTTTGGGTATGGCTTCCTTTTTTACATCTTTTAACAGGTGCAACGTGGGCAGCTATCGATTTATGTACTAATAATATGATTATGGGAGTAGCGCCGCTACATCATCAATCTTCTTATTTTGGATTTGCGGGAGCTATTGCTGGTGTGACTGGAGCAATAGGAATTACTGTCGGTAGCTTTATTGCGAAAGGATTTGGTGATGGTGGTTTGTTAGTGGTTTTTGCTTTCTCTGGACTTTTACGACTGGTTGCGCTTTTACCTTTAGTTTATGTTCAAGAAAAGCGTTCTATTGCTATAGGTCAGTTGTTCAAAGTTTTGTTTCCTGATTGGAAAAAAGCAGATAACGTCAGCTAGTATTCCGTGTCATTAATTTTGGGGTGTTGGAGGAATGAACCACAAAGACACAAAGGACACAAAGAAAGAATTTTTAAGAAGTGAACATCCCAAAACTTATGACATAGACCACTAGTAGTCTGTGTCATTAATTTTGGCAGTAAAGATTTTTACCACAGAGACCACAGAGTACTTGAGTTAAGAGAGTTAGAGTTTGGCGCCAACTCCCCAGAATTAATGACACGGACTACTAGTAGTCCATGTCATTAATTAATATTAATTTTTAAAAAGTGTCTCTTTAGTTAAGTTTGAACATATATTTATATACATTAGCAGGTTTATTTAGCTAATTAAACAGCAGCTAACTTACTGCAAACCCAGTATATTGCCTTACCAAAGGTTCATGAAAAGCCAAAACAATATCTGACTTTGGAACTCCTAAATTTACCAACTCATCAGCAATTCCAATTTCCGTGCCATCATGCTGTATCCAAATTTTATCACCTTTAATATCCAGATGTAAAACACAACCATACATTGGTCGTCGATTCTTCCAACCCGTATTAACAACTTGATAATGGTCGCGCTCCGAATCAAAAACTAGCTCAGTTTCAGCTTCATCATCTGAGCGGCTTAGACTTGCATACTCACTCAACAATTGTTTTATATAAGTGCGATACCGTTCTAGTTTTTCCATTCTAAAATTACCTCGCCTATTGGATCATAAATGATTAATATAATTTCAAAACGACTAATTACAGTCTGTGCAAATGGAAGCATAAAAAATTTGCGATATACACCAATGGGAACAGCTAAATATAAAATGCGTTCAGGCTGCTTTTCCTCTAAGGCAACTCGATAATTAATAAATTGTCCCACCGCAGTATGAAATTCTGAAATATTGGACGTACCGATAAAACTTTTGATAACAAGAGCGCAATTTTTTCGTCTCCTCGTTCTGCGGCAATGAGTTTTTCTGCTCCCAAGTCAATTTCCATATCAGCCCCACCCGCCTTAATCCTTAGTGGGTCATCGGTAATCAGCCAACCCTCCTTTTCTAAACCATTCCTAACTGCGTAGTGGAAAACATCTCTAGCCATTGAATCATTAACTTGATTGTCTAGATAAATTATGCCTATTACTTCTTAGTATAGCAAGCCTAAAAAACCTGGAATCATTAAACGCTTGCTCTATCTTTGTTTAGATACATAACGAAGCGAATTTTAATATAGGACTGCTATTTGAGTTTTGAAATATACGTAATTGCTTACCATATCAAGGTTTTGGTGGGCAATGCCCACCTTACAGATACTCAGATTTGTTCAAAAATCAAACCGGATTCCTATATCTGACTAGTGATGATAGCGAAATCGCTTCAATAAAATCAATCGATGCGTTGCGTAATAAAATTAACGGCTACGTGGCGATATTCAATAATTTAGAAATAAAAATTAAATATGAATAACAACATATTTGTGTTGATTAATGGGAACAATAACCCTGAGTCACAATCAAAGCTACCTTTATGCAAAGCTTTAAATGGGTTTGTTACCTTAGTATAATTAGTTTGATATTAGATATCCCTGCACGCGCGCAAATTGTACCAGATAACAGTGTGGGGACATTATTGGCGCCAAATATAGATATACAGGGACTACCGAGCGATGTTATTAATGGTGGTACTAAGAGCGGTAGCAATCTTTTCCATAGTTTTCAAGAGTTTAATGTTGGTGCTCTTCGGGGAGTTTATTTTAGTAACCCGACGGATGTAACTAATATTTTTACGCGCGTCACTGGCAGTAATCCTTCTAACATTAATGGGACGTTGGGTGTTTTGGGCAATGCCAATTTATTTTTTCTGAATCCGAATGGCATTTCTTTCGGTTCTACTGCTTTTTTAGATGTTAAAGGTTCGTTTGTTGGTACAACGGCAAGCAGTATTAATTTTGTAGATGGAACGCAGTTTAGTGCTGCTAGTACGCAATCGTCATTACTTACTGTGAGTGTACCTGTTGGTTTGGGTTTTGGTAGTAATGGGGGTAAGATTAATAATCGTTCTACGGCAAATGGTCAGGGTTTGCAGGTACAGAACAATCAGAGTTTATTATTAGTGGGTGGGGATGTTACAGTTTCAGGTGGGCGCCTCGAAGCAAAGGGAGGTAATGTGGAACTGGGTGGAATAGCTAGCTCAGGTACCGTTGGACTTTCTACTTCTTCGGGTGTTATGAGATTGAGTTTTCCAGAGGGTGTCCCAAGAGCAAATGTTTCGCTGACTAATGAAGGCATTAATCCTACCATGATTAATGTAACGGATAGCAATGGCGGTAGTATTGCTATTACCGGAAACAATATAGATATTAACGGTAGCTTACTGAATGGTGGTGTTGCAGTAGGATTTATTGGTGCCCAAGGTGGAGATATATCATTAAATGCAACAGGGGCAATTAATATCGCGTCGAGTTCGATTTCAAATATGCTTTTTCCTCAGTCAATTGGTAACAGTGGTGATATTAATATTACTGCTGGGTCTTTGGCTGTAACAAATAGCAGCAAACTGATTGCTAGTACTAGTGGACAAGGAAATTCTGGGAGTGTAAATATTAATGCGCGCGGTACCGTTGCTTTTGAGGGGTCGGGTAGCACTGGATTTTCCACTGTCGTATTTAGCAATGTAGAACAGACATCTTTAGGCAACTCTGGCGGTATTAATGTGACTGCTGACTCAGTTAACTTAACTTCTGGCGCCCGTCTAAATACTGTCACATCAGGACAAGGTTCGGCTGGCAATATTAATATCAATGCTCACTCTACAGTAGCGTTAGATGGAGTGAGTAAAAATGGTGCTATTAGTACTATATTAAGCGCGGTGATGCCAACAGGAGCAGGGAGAGCAGGCGATGTCAACATCACAACTGGTTGGCTGTCAATCTTAGATGGCGGTCAAATTGGTGCCGGGAGCTATGGGCAAGGAAATCCGGGTAGTTTAAATATCAATGCGCGTAACGATATAATCTTTGATGGAGTCGGCAACAGTACAGGCGCTACCACTGGTGCATTTAGTCTTGTAGGTGTCCCTGAACTGCAGCAAGAAGTAGTAGGTAACAGTGGTGGAATAAATATAGACACAAATTCTTTAACTTTAAGAAATGGTGCCGTAATTGCTACTAGTACTTTTGGGCTAGGAGATGCTGGCAAGGTAAATATAAATGCCCGTGAGTCAATCTTATTTGATGGTGTTGGTGCGAATGGATATCCAAGTGGGATAGGGACTACAGTTGAACGACTTGGTGTGGGTAATGGTGGTGATATTGAAATTGTCACTAAGTCACTTTCTTTAACCAATGGTGCTGGGTTAGTAGCTAGTTCAAGAGGGCAAGGAAATGGGGGTAACATTACCGTTAACGCTAACACCCTTACTGCCGCAAATGGTGGACAAATTGTTACTAACAGTATTGGCAGCGGCAACGCAGGTAATATTACCTTGAGTGTTCAAAAGGAGATGATACTTTCTGGCAACGATGTGACTTACCCTGAGCGACTAGCTAATTTTGGTCAACAGAGAGTTTTTACAGTTGGTTCAGAAAGCGGAATATTTGCCAATACATCAAGAAATTCTCAAGGTCAGGGAGGTGACTTGAGGATTGTTACAGGCAAATTAACTCTTAGTGATGGCGCCATAGCAAATGTGAGTAGCGAAGGAACTGGCAACGCTGGTAACTTTAAAGTGAGAGCAGATTCAATATTACTAAATAACTTTAGTAGTTTTAAAGCAGAAAACAGAGAAGGTTCGGGTGGTAATATTATCCTTGATGCGAGTAATATTACGTTGCGCCAAAATAGTAATATCACTACTAATGCTAGTGATACAGCTACTGGTGGTAATATTAATATTAACGCTGACACCTTAGTTGCTTTAGAAAATAGTGATATCACAGCGAATGCGAAAAAAGGAAGAGGTGGTAATATCAATATTACTACTCAAGGTATTTTTCGCGACTCCGAGAGTGATATTACTGCCACATCTGATGTTGGGATTAATGGCAGCGTCAATATCACTAAACCAGATACTAATCAGCAAAATAATTTAATCGAACAGTCAAGTAATTTTGGTAACACTGAAATGGCAATAGCTACGAGTTGTCAAGTCAACCGTAATGTTGCGTCTAGTAAATTTGTAGTGACTGGTAATGGTGGTTTACCAGATACACCTAGCAGATCAGATATTCAGTATGAAGTTGCACAAGTGCGCGCGGTTGGATTAAATAACAATATACAGTCAGCGTACAAAAATAGTTCCAATTCTAATGGTTCTTGGAAACTAGGTGACTTAATACAAGAAGCATCGCAATTAATTGTTAGTAAAGATGGACGTTTATTGTTAAAGGCAATAAATAATGGTGCAGTAGAATCATCTCAAAACTTAACTTGTCATAGGGATGTTTTACCTTGATTTAAAGCACAGCACCCTCAATTTGAAATTGGGGGTGTAGCTTAATTAATAAGTTTACCTGATTTAGTTTGCAGGCGCCTGCTGAGAAAAGTTAAGCCGAATAAAAGTATCAATGGCAAAGTAAAACAAAACGTACCAAGGAATCAACTCAAATTGCAGCCCATAAGTCATGTACTGAAAAACACCTAACCAAGCTAAAGCAAGGGGTAGTACGAACCGTAAATCGATAATACCGTTGGTTGCCTCTCTTAATCGCAAGTTCAAATCAGCAACAGCATCAGGCAAATCTAAACTTTTTTCAGATTCACCACCACCAATTGATATAAGCTCATTAGCTCCCGTGACATCGGCGAAAACTACGCCTAAATCTCGCATAACATCCTTGATGTCTTCAAGTTGATGAGCGTGATGTTCGTGATTAACAAGAATACTACCTGTTTTGACGTTGTATTCAACGTTATGAACACCAGCCGATTTTTGTAAACTACTGGCAACACGATTTATATCATGCTCATTACGATGATTCATAGGAACTCGAAACCGCGTCCGTCCAGGTATACTGCTGACTATTTGTGTATGTTTAGACATAATATTTTGCTCATTTGTCAGCTTTGTTTTGCGTTGTTAATTGCCGCTTAGGTAAAATAAACAAAATGGTTTCACCTAATTTTTTCGTAATTGATTTCGTTCCCTTCAGCGCACGCTCCCAAAAGTCAGTTTTGTACTCTCCCTCGGTAATGCCTTTACGGGCTTTGTTGACATTACGCAGGCTGTCAATTAAATTGACAATTGCATCCAAAATAGCCGCTACAACTGATTTTGTTGTCGCCTGCTTTACAGGAGCCTGCTTTGGAGCATCCTGAATTATATTTACTAGATGCGCGCGTATTTGGTCATCATATGTGGGATCTGATTTATAACTAATAGCAATCGACGCAGCTTTTGCGTTAAGGCGAACATCTGTAACATTGGAATCAGATTCTAATAGCGCTTTAACTTTATCGGCATAACTAGAATCTGTTGCAAGTTTAGGAATTGAAAAGCGTATACGTCCAGGAATTGCATGGACTATGTTATACGATACTTCTGGGGTTAGCGCTGTTTCATTGACAGGGTTTGATGTCGCTTCTTTAGAATCCAACATATGTTTATAATTTACATCTAAGTTTTTTAAAAGACATTTTTATTATGAAATTTAATAAAACACGCCTTTCCAAGCATTGTACAGTTTCTTGTTAATCATAATTACATATAATTACTTAATTTTACGTCTATAGTAGTAATTTTTATCTATCTAAAGTAAGAATTTCACTGAAAAACGCAATCTTAATAGATAGAACAAATAGCAATTTTAAATTATTTGTAAAAATCCTTGCTCTTAAACCTCTAGTTTACGCATGTCTCTACATTCTGCTTGATCATCTACTACTAAAATTTTTAAGTTTGTTAAATAATTATAATTTATATGTAGATTTATATCTAAATGGTTACTTTCTGTCTGACTTTCTTAAGTTAAAAGAAAAATTTTGAAAGCTTAGTATGATAAATATTTGTCAAGTATGTGTAAATGTTATGACGCTTGACAAAAATCACTTACCTTAATTAATGTAAATTTCTCATATTTATAATTATTATTTAATAATTAATAAATTTTGATCCCCCTAAGCCCCGCAATTGCGAGGGGGATAAGAAAGAGTTTTTAGCTCTGCCTTGTTAAGGGGGAAAAGGGAGTTTTTAGCCCCCCTGACACGCTGGGGGTTGGGGGGATTTTTGTTTCTTTCTTAACTGCTACCGTTTGCTCTTTGTTTTGTATTTGCAAAAGCTCTGGAATTGTGACAAATTTATAACCCTGCTGTCTTAAGGTACTAATAATTTGTGGTAGAGCAGCTACAGTATTGCTACGATTTCCTCCACCGTCATGCATTAATATAATCCCACCTGGTGTTGCTTGTTTCACTACTCGTTTTACTAATGTTGATGCAGCAGGACGGCGCCAATCTTCTGAATCATCAGACCAGATTATAATACCATCCTTTTGATTTTTTGCATAAGCAGCTACACCGTTATCTAATATACCTCCAGGTGGAGGAAATAAAGTAGTTTTGGCGCCTGTTGTTTTATAAATTATATTTGCCGTATTTTCAATTTCTGAAGCTGCAAGTTGTGGACTCATACTACGATACCAGTGATGCCAAGTATGATTGCCAATCACATTACCGTTTGCTATGACATTTTTGGCTTGCTGTGGATATGTTTTAACATTCTCTCCAATCATAAAGAATGTTGCTTTAATATTATTTTGATGAAGTATTTTTATTATTTGGTCTGTAAAATGAGCCGCAGGGCCGTCATCAAAAGTCAAAGCAATATATTTTTCTCCTTTTTGGAGGTCTGCTTGATAAAATGTTGAAGAAGCAAACTTTGTTGGTATATTAAAATAAATATGATTTTGAGGTTCTACCTGTGATTTTGCTGTCTTAATGGGTTGATTTTGTGCAAGAGCCTCTACTCTATGCCACTTGCTTACAAGTAAACTATAGGCAAAAATACTAATTGAAGCAGTTATCAATATTAACGGTAATCGCCATAAGATAAACGACTTATTAATTTTCATTCGCTCGCACCAGAATTATCAAGTTTAATATTAGTGTATCTTAGATTCTTTTGAAAACTATAAATTTTTGTTACAACCAGAGTATTATTATCCAAATTGATGTTTTAGAGATGCAAGTATTCGACATAAATTCTTCATATATATGACATACGTGCGTCATACATATGTTGTAATTTACCGAAATGCGCCTTCTCAACAAGCTGTATTCCGGCAGTTAAAATATCCTTTCGACTTCTTGACTATTATTTTATATAAGTTGTAAATTATATCTGGCTTCATGAATATTAACTATGCTCAGAAATATTTATAATTTTTGGTTGCGCCGTATAAATCCTAGTTTAAATACTTTAATAGCGACGCTTGGTACAGTAGGACTAGGTGTTTGTTTAATCATTTTATTTATTGTCGCCAAGTTAGCAGAAGAAGTTTTAGAGAAAGAAGCTTTCAAATTCGATACAACTTTTTTATTGTGGTTGCATCAGTTTAGTAATCCTAGCCTGGATAATTTAATGTTGTTCATCACTAATCTAGGCAACCCAACTACAGTAGTAATAGTAGGTATTATTACTATAGCTATTTTGTGGTGGTGCCGCTACCGATTAGAAACACTTGTATTTATACTTAGTTGTTTAGGTGGGTTAATTTTAAATACAGGTTTAAAGTTGTTTTTCTCAAAAACTCGTCCGCAGCTTTGGAAACAACTAATTACAGAGATATCTTTTAGCTTTCCTAGTGGTCATGCACTTGGTTCAATGGTGTTATATGGTTTTATTGCCTACCTATTAGCTTTTCACTATCCTAAATTTTCTGCACTTATCTATACTTTAGCTGTAATTTTAATTGGCGCCATTGGTTTGAGTCGATTATATTTAGGAGTTCACTGGCCTACAGATATAATCGCAGGGTTTGGGGTTGGATTCTTGTGGTTAATGATATGTATTACAATGTTGAAGCTACGACGAATGAGAGTAACTAGTTTATAACGTCTTTGCTACGTTAGCGTGTTAGAAAGATAATTAATTCACGCTAATATCAAACAGCATAATTACAAATAGCTATATTTAAGGCAAACGAAGCACGTAAAAATTGAATTTTTGAAAGCTTATTTATGGTAAATTAGGGGTTTATAGCAAAAGATTTCTCTAGAAGCGCGATTTGTATAGCGGTTGCCCTTCTGATGAAGTACACAAGGGCAAGGATGCCCACTCCACAAGAGATTTACTAATTTAATCTGTACCTAACTTGACGAGCGAACCGCTATAAGCAGGCGTGCAAAATGTAAGCCAAGGCAATTGCAAAGTAATCACGACGATGAAAATGGACGCAGGAAAGATGGCACCTTATTTATATATTTTTCAAAAAGTAATGTTTTATATGCTATTTATGTAGTTTTTGAAACTCAGTACCTTAATAACAATGCTAATAGTTAGGCAATGATAATTTTTAACTCTGAGGGTAAGTTCTAATAATAAATCGTAAACGGATGTAACAAATAGGTTAACTCAAACAATTAATCTTAGTTTGTAAATAATTCATTCGTTGCATCCCTTATACCCGTTGCGAATCATAATTTTATTCGGTTTACCGAACCTTTAATTACGGTTATTACTACAACAACAACCAATATTATTGATTTGAAAGCAAATTCTTTCCAAAAAAGTATTTAATGATACAATATAGCTCAATCAATTTTTTTCAGAGATTTTGCTGAATTATCTGCAATAAGTATGATAAGTTACTACAAATAAAAAAGTAGTTAATTGATTGCAAGCTGAGGCGAAATGTTGTAGGTTAATTTTATACGCGGTTGCTTAAGTGACGATATAAAGTGTATACAATTGTTCGCACTATTACTAATTGTGTTGTGTTCCTTAAGGTTAGAGGTTAGAGATTAGAGGTTATAGCAAAGGGTTGTAGTAAGTATTTGCTACAAACATGTTGATTTGACAAGGTGATTAAAAGCATGAATCCTCAATCAAAACCTGTTGCAGGTGAAAAAACTCCTGTTGTTCTTCAAGCTGACAATACAGCACAATTAACTCTTGAACATTTAAGTTGGAGGTCTTACTGAAGAGAATATCAGTTAGACTATCAATCATTTATGGTAGGGTTAAAGGCAATTCATTAGGGCAAGCGCAAACGTAGTCAAAATTTAACTTATCAACCACATATCTGCTTGATAGTTGAATTGCAAGGCTGCGGGAGAAATCATTAAGTTAAGAACTACAATACTTTAGTTAACTGAACTGTGTAGTGAAGGCACCACGCGCTTCAGTACCTTACCTTCACGTGGTGCATCACCACCAATTAAATATGTAATATTTGTTTCTAATAAATTAAATACGGCGGATTTATTCAATAATATCTTCAGGGTTATAGCACTATTCAAGTAAAAGATTATGGGATAAACAATAGGCAATACAACATGAAAGCATTAACAGCGATTACAAGTGCATATACCTACCTAGATTTAGAGGTGGGCGCCCAAGAAGATATATATTGTCTAGGATTTGTGTCTGATGATATGGCACACGAATTCAATGGTGAGAATTTAACCGAAGCATATAACAAACTTACTTATCTAAAAAATTGCGGGTTGAAGGTTTGCGGTCATAATTTCCGACGGTTTGATTATCCACGTTTAATTAACGTTGCACCTGAATTATCCGAATGTCAGATAATTGATACATTGGAACTATCTTTACTGACATTTCCTCTACGATCTTCACATGAGTTAAATGGCTCACATAACAAATATAAGTACGCTTTTAGCAGTCCTTTAGAATGCGCGCGTGCGACAAGATTGTTGTTACACGAGCAAATTAATGCCCTGTTAACGGAACCTAAATTTTATCAACAGCTTATAACTTGGTTACTTGCGAGTGGTTTAGACTGTTGCAGTATGGCATATCGCCAACTATTTTGTGACTTGTTAGATTGGACTGTGGTGCCAATGAGGATTGAAAAATTGCCACAAGAGATGCTAGTAGGGATAGATCATTCATATTTACAAAAATTATTGTTAAGCCCGCAGACTTATGATTTTGACACTCGACTATGTGTAGCGGCACTACTAGTTTGGAATTATGAAAATAATATTACGCAATCAAAAGTAGCTTATTCTAATTGGCTTTCAAACTTACCACCATTTAATTCAGTGCTAAATAATTTGTTCGGACAATCTTATAATGAGATTGCAGTTCAATTTAGTATCGAAAAAAAATCTTTTAATATTCCCGTTAATCCTACACAAGAAAAAGTTCAAACAATAATTAATCGGGAATCTATATTAATAATGAAGCCTAATAGTAGTGGTAAGACTTTGTGTTATAAGCTGCCTGCTTCAACTTTACATTATAAAGAGAATAGAGAAAATTGTGGTATTCGTGAGAAACTTAATCAGACTTATAAATTAACTTCTGGTGAGCAAATAATTCGTTCTGTAGTGCCAGAATACTACAATGATGTTTTAGAACCACTAAGCGATTCGCAAAAGAAAATTGTTTTAGCTGATGACTCAGCATTATCTATAATAGGTAGTCCTGGTTCCGGTAAAACAACAATAATTGTTTACCGTATTGCTTATTTAGTAAAAGTAAAGCTAATTGATCCGCACAGTATATTAGTTTTAGCTTCTAACCGCAACACAATTACAGAGATACGGGTAAAGTTACAACAACTAATTGGAGAGCTTGGTATGCAAGTTCGTGTTTTAACTTTTCAAAAGTTATCTCTAATTCTTTTAGGTCGTGCGTTAAACGAAAATACTAAAACTCAATTCAACTTCAACCAGCTAATAACCGAAACCTGTTCACTTTTGGAAAAGGATGATGACTCTAGTTCACAATTGTCTCGAACTCAATTACTAGGTAATCTACAACATCTATTTATTGATGATTATCAAGACATTAATGAGAATGAGTATCGTTTAATTAAATTGATTTCAGGTTTAGATGATAGCAGTAAGTTATTGCAAACAAATATTTGTGTTGTTGCTGATGATGACCAAAGTATTTATAAAGATAGAGGTGCTGATGCAAAATATATTCTTCAATTTGAAGAAGAATATGAAGCCAAACGATTACTACTCACTGAAAATCATCGTTGTGGTGCATCAATTGTCTCTGCTGCTAATAAACTAATTAGCCATAATAAAGAACGTTATAAATTTACTACTTTTGAACAAGTACGGATAGAACAAATGCACCGGGGTTATAAAGGCTTTCCAATTGAGGCTTACACATTTGATAGTATTGAAGTTCAAGCAACATGGATACAGCAACGCATTTGTTCTCGGATTGAACAAGGCGCCGACTTAAAAGATATAGCGGTTTTTGCTCGAAATTGGGATAGTTTAGACGCGATTAGATTATTTTTAGAAAGGGTAGGCATTCCAACTTGTACTTTCAGAAAAGATAATATAGAGCTTGTTAGAAATTATATAACATGTAAGCTAATCGATGAGTTAAGACCTAAACGGCATCAACTTCTTCCACCCGACAAATCAGTTTTGGATTGGTTTAAAACTTGTTTTCGTGTATGGGGGCGCCAATTTACTGAACCATCTGTACAAATTCTTCTCAGAATTGCTCGTGATATTGATATTGAGCGAGGCTACGGGATTGCAGATTTAGCACTACCTATTAGTGCCGATGAGATTTTGACTTCGGTCTTTGAATTTAATCAAAGCCTTGAAGCTTTCCGAGATGAAAACGCAGTATTAGTTACAACTTGTCACGGTGCCAAAGAGTTTGAGTTTGAGAAAGTCATATTATTAGGAGATGATTTTAGTACAGATGCTGCTATAGAGACGGAGCGAAGATTATTTTATGTCGCGATGACGCGCGCAAAATCTGAATTAGTAATGTGTTCTACTAAAAGATCACAGTTTATTTATGAGACAGGCGCCGAACCAGAGCGTTTAAATGTTAAAATTGACTTTTTACCAGAACAAATGCTCTGTTTTGATTTGGCTCCTGACGATATTTTTCCAGGGCATTACAGCACGAAGAAAAATCAGCAAGTTATTGTTAATTTAATGGAAGGCGCCGAACTCGAAATGAAAGTTAACTCATATTCAAACGGTTGGGATATTTTAACCGTAGATGGGCAAAAAGTGGGCGCCTCATCTAAAGAAGGAAACAGTAAGCTAACATCAGTCGGCTGTATACCAGGGGAATTTGAATTTTGCCCAGGTGAGGTAAGAGTAAAAAATGTATACCGTCATCTAAAAATAGATGAAGTATCAGGTATTACAGAAGATTGGTTCATTGTAATTCCGCAGATTCGAGTCTGTAGGTAAGGTAAGAATTTAAATGTAGAGGCTAAACATGTTTAGCCTCTATCTGTCTAGTTTAGTTAGTTAATGATTTAGTAAATTGCTAGTAATAACAACCAATACTGACGTATTGGTTATATTTATGGTTTGTCATTTGTTTTGCATTTAAAATGTCTTGTATCAGCGAGACTGTTTTTTCTAAGTCAAGAGGCTTAATAGTTATGCCATCAAATTTAACTATAGAAGGATGCAAATCTTCAAAATCGGTGTATGCTGTGACTAGTACAATAGCAACAGAAGGTCTATTTTTACGAACCCACTGAGCTACTCCAATACCGTCGATTCCTGGCATCATAAAATCAATTAGCACAATGTTTGGTGGATTTGCTTCTATTTTGGAAATCGCTGTATATCCACAGTAAGCAGTATCAACTAGATACCCTTCCATCTCTAGTAATGTTGCTAGCAGTAATGTATTATCGATATTATCATCAACTACAAGAACTCGGTTTCTGTCTAAATTTTGAGTTGAAAAAATGTTAAGCATGATTAATTAACCCTTTTATATTAAAAAGTTTGTGTAATTATAAAGATATGTTATTGAAATCAACTTGGGTTGAGACTAAGATTTAGTTTATTATTAAATTCTTCTGTATTGTCTCAGATAGTAACGGGTAATTCCCTTCTTTCTTAAGTTAGGTTATATGAGTGGCTAAAGACATATAATTAAGGTGTATACAAGTAGATATATAACATTCCAATATAAATTTGAAAAAATTATATCCTTGTAGAGACGCGCAGAGCGGAGTGTACCGCAGGTAAATTTTGCGTCTCTACATCTAGGCATTTTTTTACAAATCATATAGAACTGCTATGTACAAGATAATATTTTTGTTTAATCACAAAGTTAAAAATACTACCATAGATAGATGAAAAAATAAAATGAATGTTTCTACTAGCAGTGAGTAAGTTTTGTGTATTTTGTAAAGGTGCTTTGTTATTCGTATAAACTTTACAAATCTAATAAAATGCAAGAGGAGAAATTAAATAAAGATTATATTTTATTATTTATTATCAAATTAATATATTGATAAAGTAATACTAAACATGAGGTTGATTATCACAACCTAAGTAACTTTATTAGAATCATTCACACCTTTGTATTATGTACGTTAGCAAAGATAGACTTGCAGGATGTAGACTCCTAGCTGGACTACGAATTCTTATTCTTGAAGATGAACTAGACCACTTAGTTTTACTTACTTACATTCTCCAAGTTGAGGGCGCCTCTGTAATTGCCGCTATTACAATAAGTGAGCTAGCAAAGCAACTAAAATCTCATTCAATAGATATCATGTTTGTAAGCATTAAAACTATCAAAGAATATACGTTTGCTAAACAAACAAAAATTACTGATGTAGAAATACTAAAAAAAATACCGAAAATAGGTGTGGTAGATAGCGATAGAAACTTAGACTTGAAAAGTATTCAAGATTTAGGTTGCTCTACTCATTTTTCTAAACCGTTTGATGCCGACGAAATCATACGCCTGATTCTTAGTAATATCGAACAATCTCGCTTCTATCAGCAGCTTGAAAATATTACGAATACTGGCATAGAATTATATCATGATTAAGTAATATGTATTTGTATCAGCTTTAACTCCAGACCTGAAACCTTGAGTAAACATGAACTATAATTCGATTTTTATAAGTTTTGGCTATAGCGTGTAAATTATTTTATCTGAAGTGTCTTTAGGTGTTTGACTGGCTAGCAAAAGAGCTTTGTTGTGATGATTAAGAGCGCTAAAGCGCAACTACGAGCCTACGAGCCTACGAGCCGATTAATGCTTGCGTTTGTGTTTCTTTTTGATGTTTTGTACTTGCTGCTGAAATTCGGCGCCTTTTTGGGGGTTGACCATTGCGACGAAGTTGGCAAATCCGGTGATTGCTGCAAGTGTATCATGAGAGTTGCACCAGTGTTTACCTTGAAGTCCTTCTTGTTCGATTTGATGTAAGGTGGCGCGAAATTTCTTTAGGATTTTTTTGGATATGTTTAGTTTGTTGTTGACTATAATGCCTGTTACTTCTTGTTGGCTCGTGTTGCGTAAGACGCGCGTTTTATCGTGATTTATGTTAAAGCCTTCATGGGTAACAATTGATTCGGTACGTCTCATTATATTACATATATGCCGTTTATTTTCACTCTTAGCTGAGAAGGTTAAATCATCAGCATAACGAGTGTAAGTAAATCCAATATTTTCAGCCATTCCTTGTAAGCGTTTGTCTAAACGACGACAAAGTAAGTTAGTAATTGCTGGGCTTGCGGGTGAACCTTGGGGAAGATGTCTATCATCTAATGCTACGTAATATGTTTTACCATCGAGTTCAACTTGTTCGATGTCGGCGGCGGTACAAATTAATGCGAAGATTGTTGCTGCTGCTTCTGAGTAACCAAAGGATTGAAATAGTCCTTTGACACGTTTGTAAGATATTGATGGGAAAAAGTCTTTAAGGTCAAAGTTTATGATCACATCGGCGCCGACGTGAGGTGTTGCGTTGGTTATGATGGAATGATTTTCGCGAAACCCATGTGCAGAAGAGTGGACTTCGAGTTTGTTAAGTATATTTTCTAGTATCCAGTATTGTGCTTGCTTGAGGTTGGGCATTGGCGCCGATATTAGTCTTTCTCCACCTGTTCTTTTGGGAACTTTGAAGCGAATATAGTGGGAAACTGTAGATGTTTTGCGGTTGAAAGCTAAAAAACGCAGTTTGCCAATGCTAATTTCCATTGCTTGCGCTATTTGTGAGGCTGTATTGCAAAGTGGTAAATTATGACTTTGTAATCTTTCGATATTTGCTTCGGTGTTATTTAAACCGCCTGATACATCTTCCCCAAGGTAGATAATATCGTTTTGTTTTTTCTCTTGCCATGCTGCCGCACGTTCAAGTCGTTCTTTTTCGCGTCGTTCTTTGGTTTCTTTCTGCTTGCGTCGGGACTCTTCTAAACGCTGTTTTAACATTTGCTTTCGCAACTCTTTCTCATTACGAAGCCGACTACTTTCTTGACGTAGTGTCTCTAACTCGCGTCGAATTTCTCCCTGGCGCCGAATTTCATCCGCTGGGTCTGAGGGTATTGTGCCTTGCGGCGCCCAAAAGCCAAAACGTATCATTTCTTCTAGGATAAATTCGTCTTTCCCAGTTTCACGGATGCGATCGTAGAGTTCCTGACGGGTGCGAGGTTGATCAGACATGGTAGTGCTGAGTGATGAGTGCTGAGTGCTGAGTAGAAAAGATAATGAGTAAGTACAGAGTAAAGCTAACGCGACTATCACTAAGTTTATCTTCGTAAGTTACTGGGGACTAGGCTGGTCAACTCAAGCGGTAGAAGGTTCCTATTAGGGATTTACTTTATGGAAGTCACACCGAAAATCCCTGATAGGAACCTTACTACCGTACAGTAAAGAACAGACTAGTGAAGTATGTTAGGGCTTAATGCATGGACGGCGATACACCGACCGGGTTGCAAGTTGTTACTTGCTGATAATTCGCGTTAGCTTCATCCAGTGTATTCGCACTTTCTCTATTTTGCCTAGATGTAGAGAAAAAATAATAAAAGGTACCTTTGAGGGTACCATTAATCTTCTGGAATTGTCGTGATGGTTACTGAAGCTTATTTATGTAAAGAAAAAACTCGTTGAGAGATTAAAAACATGACTGCTATTCAATGCCCTACTTTTAAGCCTACTTTAAGACTTGGTAACAATGGTCAAGATGTAAAGGAGATGCAAAAGCGTCTTAATCAACGTTTGGCAGCCATTTATACACCTGCTTTGGAGATTGCGGTTGATGGTGATTTTGGTGCTGAGACTGAGACTGCCGTTAGGTACTTACAATGCCTTGGTTTTATCAATGTAAGTGGTATTACTGATGCGGCTACTTGGAATTTTATTTGTGATGGCGCCGCTAGTTTACCTGTTTTAAAGTTAAATAGCTCTGGCAGTGTTGTGAAGTCTGTTCAAGAAGCTTTGTCTGCTGCTGGTTTTTATAATCGTGCAATTGATGGCGTTTTTGGTACTTCGACTTTGCAAGCTGTTAAGGATTTTCAAGCACATTTCGGTTTGGTTGCTGATGGAGTTTTGGGCGCGAAGTCATGGGATGCTTTGATTAAGCTTGATTCTCATATTGATAGCTGTTTTAGTTCTTACTATGGTGGTTGTTAAACAAGTATTGTAAAGTTATTACAAAGATTCTTATCCCCCTAGCCGCCGCGTGGAAGGGGGAAACAACATTTAAAAACTTGCTTGAAAAGGAGGTGGGGTTAGTTATACGCACGTAAAGTTTTGTGGACTTGTGAGAGGCGCCACATGTAATCATCGATTTGATATTTATCGGCGGCTGGTAGTATATATTTAGATGCGTTTTCGATGTCGTTTTGGGCTTCGTAGTATAAGCCTATGTATAAATGGCTGTAAAACTGACCGTGTTTGCCTTCGGATTCTCCTATGGTAATTAGTTCTTCAATTGTGCTGGCGCCTGCGTATAAGTTATATACTGCTTGCATGACGCGACGTGGGTCGTTTTTGACGGAAAGTAAGGTGTCTTGCGCTGTTTGAATTCCTTGTAGTTGTGCGATGCAAAGATATCGCCATACAGTTTCTTCGACATCTTGAGAGTTGACGGTAAGGTCTATTTCAAATTGCTCGGCGCCTTCTTGGTAGCGTTCGGCGTAGTAGTATGATAATCCACGTTGCCATAAGTAAGGTTTGAGTGAGGGGTCTAGTTTTTCGGCTTGGTCAAAGTCTGCTATTGATTCATTTATTTTGGCTAGTTGGAAGTTTATCATTCCCCGTTGGATGTAGGCTTTTGGTTGGTTGGGGTTGGTTTGGATGGTTTGGTTCCAGTGTTGGAGTTTGTTTTCTAATGATGGCTTGAATAGCACTCTGAGTTTACTCCGTTTAGGATGGGATATTTGAGTGTTATTTTATATGATGTTTTTTAATTGTATGGTTTTTTAAGAGAAGCACTTAATACGAGCAATAAAAAATATCGCGCAAGCGTGCTGGTTTTCCCTTCGTAAATCTCTGGGGACTAGGTTGCTCAACTCAAGCGGTCACCAGTACTACGCGCCCATTCACTTTATTAAAGTCAAACAGGAATGCGCGTAGTACTGGTAAGACCGCACAGTTAAGAGTAAACTAGTGATGCGCGTTTAGACTATATGCACGGACGGCGATACACCGCCCAATTTGCAAGGAATTTTTTACCAGCGTGCTGACGCGATTATTTAATTATTGGCGCCCACGACTGTGTTGCATCCGTAAGGCGAGAATATGCTCGCATGGCCCTTTGAACAGTTTGTTTTGCTGGTGCCAGTTACAAGTACACTCTGCTCCAATTATACGCTCGTCATTATCAATCGTCAAAGATGGTGTGTAAGTTTTTTGTTTGTCTTTGACACTACCTTCTACTGCTAATCTATTGTTGCTGTCGTTTACTGATGTTATTTGGACGGCGTTCTTAGCTAAAAACCTTACGGCGCCTTCTTCGCGTTCGTTGGCAAATCTGAGTCTATCCATTGGTAAGGGGTCGCGACTAAGTTCGCGAATGCGATAAACTTTTTTATTTAAGTCGTATATTACACGTCCTGCTTGTGTGTAAACACTTAATGCCCCTGTGATGGCTGCGCGACTAAGTTTTAATCGTTTTGCTAAATCGTCTGCTGTTTCTACCCAGTTTTCACGCAGTGCGTTAAAAATTTGCTTTTGTGTCCATTCGTCAACGTCCGCGCGCGGTGCCATTAAGTCGAAGTTTCCTGATGTTGACCAGTCGTTTGCTGTCCATCCTGATAATCCTAGGGTAAATGACATGTCGCCTAGGTCTGCTATGTAAAATGATGGCATTCCTGTTCCTAGTAAATGGACAGTAAATTTTTTGGCGATGGGGATGAGACGTTCAAGGATTAAGAGGCGCCTACGTCCCCATACTCTTATTGTTTGTGGTTCTGAACCAAGGTATGGTGAACGAGGACAGGTTATTTCTATGTCCCAAGGTTCAAATACGATACGGATGGGTTTTCCTGGTTCGAGATGGTAGCGCATACTGCGAGGGCCTTGTTTTTCTTTATGGCGCCGTAGTATGAAGCATATATTGTAGATGTCAGTGGGGTGTAGATCGAATTGGGTTGTAGGTAAGCACATTGCTGAACTTACTTGTAGAAACCCTCGTACCCAAGTGTCGGGTAGGTCTATTTTTACTTCTTTATATGATTCTTCGTTGGTGGTTTCGACTTCAAACCCGGATGGGTCTACTTTAAGTTCGGTGGTTTTGTAGGTACGGATTTTTTGAAATTCTTCGTATAGTGCTGCTGAGTAGTCTACGTTGGTTGTTCCGCAGGCAAATTCGTTGATGTTTTTGAAGACTTCGTAACTGGCACTCAGGCGCCCATAACTTGATTCATCTATACTAAAGCATTCAAAGAATACTTCGTCTGGATGTACTGTTATTACTGGGTCGAGTACAAACCATGCGTCTCGGTCTTTTTCGTATATGTAATTAAAGTATTTTTGTCTGGCTGCGTAAAATGGCGCCAGTTTTTCGTGGCTTTGTTTGGTTAGTTGATTGTATTCTTGTTGCAGGGTCTGGATTTTTGCTGTTACGTCTTGACGCATTTCTGCTATTAAGTCCCAGTTGAGGTCTTCTTGCTGTTGGCGCCATTCTTTATATGCTGTTTTGTCTTTGGGTTTGAAGCGTAGGTCGGAGATAACGACATCGTGTAGGGCGCTGATGGCTTCGCGAAATGCTATGTTTTGTCGTAGTTCTCCGATGAAGTATGTGGGGGGTCGGGTGGTGTCGGGTGAAAATGACATTTGGGTGTTGGCGCCATTTTCTTGGACGGTTGTGTTGTTTTTGTAGATGTAGTTAAATTGCATTGGTTTAAGTTGGGTTAAAGGGTTGAACCACAAAGGCACGAAGGACACAAAGGAAGAGAGGGTTAGGTTTTGGTATGGATGGGCAGGTTGATGTGAGGGTATTTTTTATGGATTGTTAGCATTATTTGTAGAGTGGTGGCTTTGTCTTGTATTGCAATGGTGAGGGATTGACGAGTCATGATGTCTGCTACTATTTGGGCTGCTTGTTCGCTTTTTTGTGATTCGGTTTTGAGAAATTGAAATATACGTTGTTTGGCTGTTCTACTACGGTTGATGTTTGATAATACTGTGGTGAAGTATGGTGCTAGTTGCTGTAGGTGTTGGGGGTTGTCGGTGGCGTAGTTTTCTAGGTAGTTGGTGACTAGAGTTTGCATGTCGGAGGATGGATGTTCACTAAATTTGAGCAGGTATTGTTCTGCGTCTTGGGTTTGGAAGTTTTGTGTTAGTAAGTCTCTGCCAAATTTTCTGGTTTCTTCTCTAACGCTGTCGCAGATGGAGATTAATACTTGGGGGGTGAAGTCTTTGGCGCCAAACTGTGTAGTAAATATATTAAATGCAAAGTCGCGTGTATCTTGCCATTTGGCTTCTAGTGTTTTGACTGCAGTGATGAGTTCTTGAGGGTTGTTACGAAGTTTTTCTATACTTTGCAATAGCATTTGTTGGGCTGCTTGTCTGACTGCTATTATTTCATGGTTAGCTAGTTTGACTATTTCACTACTGGTAAATTCCGATACCCATGTAGATAAATTGGCTTGGAGTATTAATCCTCCTAGTTCTTGTGCTGCGCTTGATTTAGTTTGTAGTAATGATAATGCTGTGTGTTTTGAAATACTTGTCATCCATTGTGGCATTTCTTGGAGAAGATGTAATAGGAAACTATGGACTCCTTGGTGTTGTTCGGGGATAAGCAGTATTTCTATAAGTTCATGCGCTATTTCTAGTTTGAAGTCTGGATGAGCGGCGCCTAGTCGATGGATAATTGGTTTGATGGCATTACGTATTTCGGAGTTAGCACTTATTGCCATCCCTATAATTAAGGTGCTGTCTTTTAGCAGTTGGGTATCTGATAATTGTCCAAATAGTCGAATTCCAATAACTCGCAATGTTTCGTATGGTGATGCAAGTAATGATTCGATGATATCAGCAGGTAAGTTTTCGGCGCCAATTTGATGGTTGAGTAAAATACGGGCGCCTAATTCTTGTATTTCTAATATTGGATGTGTTAGTAAGTCGTTAATTACATTTATACCTAGTGTTCGCAACTGGGGAGCAAAGCTGATAAGTAGAATTTCACTAATTTCTTTAATAATTTCAGCGGGTGCATTGGGTGTAAATGCTAACAATTCTATAATGATTCTACCGAGCAAAACTCGTGCAGTTATGTCGTTAAGTATTGTTGTGCTTAGGAGTTTTTTGGCGAAGTTACGGGTGTTATTGTCCGGGTTAAGAATTAATGCGGTAATAAAATTAGTATTTTGTAAGAAAAACTCGTGGTTGCTTTCTATCCACTGATATGCTAAATTTCTTGCAGTTTGAGAAATACTGTTAATTACTGCTAGGACGAGTTCTATATTAGGCTCGTGCGGGTTGTATTTAGACTGGGCTAATTCACCCCCAAATTGTGCTGTGACTTCATAGGGTTTTTGGAGTAGTTGAATAATCTTATCTATATTTATAGATGTATAGAAACTGGTACATGTTCGCAGTGCTTTGACGGCAAACTCGTGAACTGGATGACATTCACTTGCGAGTAATAGTCTGAGTAACACTTGCGGTTGTTGCTCCCACAGTTGCGGAAATGCTTCTTCACGTTTTGCTTCAGGTGTACCTGGTTTATATCCTGGTTTACACTTCCATGCTTTGGAATTTGTTTTTAATTCATACCGCGCGCTGTTAGAGTAGAGGATATGATTAAAAGTTATGCAACTAGCGTAAGCATCCCAAGTATTGTTAAATGCAACTCGATGCCAATTTGAACGATTCCAACGGTAAAAAGTTGTTTCTCTAACTGGTTCTGCATCTGCATCGGAATATTGAAGCAAGACGCTAGCTGCCATATTTACATATTTATCGGCGCCGTCTTCACCCAACTGTTTGAGTGTACGCCAAATTCTCCGCTGTAAGTACGCTTGAGTTTGATTACTATAAGCTTTTGTTGAAGTGAGACTTTTTAACTCGTCTTCATGGCGCCGTTTCTTAGAGTTCCACTGCCAGTAGTTATCAAATGTTCCAGATTCCTTTTTAAAGCGGTAAGCAAAAATACCGTAGACTTCTGCATCATATCTATACTCTGCCATTTTGAAGATGTGACGCAAATACTTAAAATAATTAGGCTGATATGGGGCTGTACGTAATATCTCTAGTAAAACTGGACGAACATGATTATTATCTATTTGATAAATTTTATCAAGAACTGTAAAGCTCTTGTAATCTTCATGCTTTAAATAATGACTGAGTTCAGATGCAAATCTTTCTGTTGAACCATCGCGCGCTAACTTTTGTAAATTTTTGGGCAAAAACTCTATCATTTCTGCTTGTAACTCCGCTTTGGTACGCACGTCACTAAGTTGCAATAGCGCTTCAAATGCAATTCGACTTACAAACTCTGGTGAAGAAGCATTTTGATAAAGTTGAATAAGAACAGGGATAGCTTCTTGACTACCACAATATCCTAATGACCAAGCAATACAATAATCACGTAAAGGCTCACCTGTTCCAATAAGATTGATTAATAAAGGCGCCGCTTCTTTAATTTTAAGCTCACCCGCGCGCCATATTACTCTTTCTAACTTCCATTTACTCGGTTGAGTATTAGCAAGACGAGTTAATATAGCTTCTTCGCGGGTTTGAGAAGTTTTTGCTGTTTGTGCTGGAATGGTAGGTAGGGGAGAAGATACATCTTGATATCCCTTTTTGGTTTTTTCTTGAACAAGCTTATCAAATACTCGCTCTGCTTCTGGTAGAGGTACAGCTTGGGTAGTTTTAACACCTTCTTTCAAAGTGGCGCCGCGTTTGCCGTAACGAAAGTTTACAACATACTGCGCTTTACCAGTTTGACAAATATCTACTTCATAAACTTTGTCTGATGTGCCTTCGCGATAATGCAGCGTCGTCCGCTTGACTAATTTCATACCACCCTACCACTCAACTATAACCAAATTCTATTTTTGCTCGGTTTTATTGGAGTCGCCAGAGGTAAATATTTTTTTATTACAACGCCCTTAGCACTGCTTACGCCTGGACTGTACTAGAAAATTCTTCATTTTTGTCATGAAATTTAACACTTACGGTACTTCAACTGACCATACAGTAAACGACCGGGAACCACTGCTAATTAATTTTTTTCCATATTGGCTGAAGGTGAGTGAGTAAGTGTGATGTAGGGAGGGAATTGTTGTTAGTTTACTGCTAATAAATTTATACTTAATTTCAAGTATATCAGATGCTGAAGATGTTGGAGGTGCCGAAGTTTCTGTTTTACTATCGATGTCCCAGATTTCTATTTTGTTCGATAATCCTCCTATTGCCACCGTTTACGTGTTATTAAGCAGTAGCTGGTTTATGAGGTGCCATAAAAACAAGCCCCGTTCCAGCGCGTCATGGGGTATTAATTGCGTTTTCCCGTAGGGACATGAACATGTCATAAATGAAGTTGGAAATGACTGACTGGTTTTATGTAAATAAGACATCAATAGTTATACGCAAGATAAATATAACTGCGGTTTTAGCGTTACGTATGAATACTGAGAATGGTAGTGTAGTGTTTATTAACGCTTCAGAGTTATCCCGAATCCCCATCTTGAAGAAAAATAATTAAAGAAACTCGGTCATCAATGCAGTTTACAGATAGTTTTTTAATGACAACAAAATTAGGCATAATTACGCAAGCTTTATAAATTTATTAAGACTAAAAAATAATTAAGGCTTCTTGTAATTGGAGATTAATTGATTAACAGCCGTTATTGCAGATAAAAAAGACAATCCTTTCACAGATATATTTAGGCTGTGGATTGAAGGAAATATATACACAAAAAGTTTTGAATGCTTTTTGGGTATTAAATTGTATAATCAGCTGTCGAATATATAATAAAAAACTTTTTAAGCGGGATAATAAATATAAAATTATCCCCATATATACTTGTTTTTATTTTTATTGTAAGTGAGTGTAAATCAAACAATTACTGCTTCATAATGTACAAAGTAAATCAACAAAAATGCCGTTAAAAAATTATTACCTAGCAGCTAATGCAGCAATGCTTTTAGCTATCTTAAATTTTCAGTCTAGCCTAGCAGCCTCTATTACTTATGACACAAGTGGAAATAGTAATATCAATTTTAACAAGATTCAATATACACATGGTGATAGGGTGGGCGAATCATGGGTAGTTCAACCTACACTGCTGCAACGAGGTGGAACACCTGGCTTGAGGCGCCTATTACAAAATTACTTCCCCGACTGGACATTCATAATTGCACCACCAGTGTCAGGCAACAGTAGTTTGAAAGGTGAGTTTAAGATTAAACAATATTATGCTTGTGGTAATCTTACCAACTGTGGCAATTCATCAACTATTCGCCTTAATTATGGAGTTGGTGCGCTGTTAGATTTAGACTTTATCCCTCAACTTGGCGACCCTCAATCTAATAGCCAGTTAAAATGGATTGGGCGAGTTATGAGCAGTCATTCTCAGTTGCCGAGTCCAAATGGTTCATACGGACTTCTTGAAGACAGGATAGATAATAATCGCCGAACTAACAATCCATTCGCAGTTTTGACAGGAAGTAATTCTAGTGTACCCACCAATTTTTACGACCGTCCTTATCGAGGTAATCCTCAAGATAACCATTATTGGAATAGTGAACTTTTCTTAGCTCGTGAAATTGGGACGAAAACGGCTGTAATTTATGATGGAATATCCTGGGGTTGGAAAAACCAAACAAGACCCAATCCTGCTTGTTCTGGTTCAGGAACTCAATGCCCACCTCCACCTCCTGCTTGTACTGGTGATAGCGGTGGTGGTGGGTGTGCCATAAATGCTGCTAGCTATTTTGTTGACGAAGAATTATTTTCTGACAACAATAATAATTCTCCTACATCCATTCCCGAATCCACGTCTGTATTTGGACTGTTAGCACTTGGCGCATGGGGTATAGTGAAAGCGTTCAAAATCCGTAAAAACAAATAACCGTGAACCGCCTTTATACCCTATTATTTTGCCTCAGCATTATTATCATCAATCCATTTGGTACAATGCGTGGGGAAATTTGGACTCAGCCAAAAGTATTTGCCATCCTCCTTATCTGCATACTCAACGGACTTAACTTGTGGGAAGAGCGAAAAAACCTCAAGCTCCCCCAAAGTTGGAAAGTCACCAAGTTGCTGTGGGAAATATTTTTAGGAATTGGGTTAGTCTCAACTCTTATTAGTCCTTACCCGATACGTTCGCTACTTGGTCAAGAACAGATGGGAGATGGCTTACTTTATTGGTTGCTAATTGCAATTTTCACCCTTAGCAATGCCCTAATGCTGAGGGTTTATCCAGAACTAGCGCGCGCTCAACTTACTGGTTTAGTTATTGGTGGCGCCATCCTTGCTCTAAGCATCTTCCCCCAAGTGATAAACTGGCACCTCGACTACACTATAACAAGTGGGCAATTAATTCAAAGCAATATCCTCGCTTCTACCATCTTCCAAGGACACCAACCAATTGGGTTGTATTCGCATCGCGGTCATGCATCGTTTGTACTTGCAGCAGTTGCAATTATTACACTGGTAGGTTGGCAGTGGAAATGGATAAATACACGCTTGGCTGCAATTGTAGGCATCCTCATTATTCCAGCATTGCTACTTACTCAAACTAGGGCGGGATTATTAGCTTTAATGGTAGCAATCGCTTACAAAATTGGACGTAAGCATTATAAGTTTATAATCCCGACTGTCCTGGCATGTCTCCTAGTAATTGGTATTAGCACTACCACCCGACAAATTGATAATTTACCCCTGATTAAACAAATCACATCCGACCGAGTACACTTATGGCAAGTAGCAAACCGTGGTATTCAAAAACACCCTTTGCTCGGATGGGGTATGGACGGGTTTGGCACCGCTTATCCATCTGTACAGTACCGTAGAAAACTTGCAAAAATTATTCGTTTAGGCGATTTTGATTTTATTTACAAGCACAAGGACGGGCGAATTCTGAGGGCACAGTTACCCACAGTTAAGGCGCACAATCTCATTTTAGATACAACATTATCTGTAGGTATCTTGGGACTGATTCCCTACCTCACGCTGTTAGGATTGTGTTTGGTACAGGTAATTAATTCGCCTTACCGAGGGATTGAAGCAGTAGCAATTGCATATCTTGCTTATACCTTTACTTGGTTTGAATGCGCGCAGTTTACGCATATCGCTTGGTGGGCACTTAGCTTTTTGGGAGCAACCAATTGGCGATGTCCCCCGTCCGTTACGGATGAAACAAACACGGACGTTATTTCTTCCGTGGAGTCAAAATTTCTAAATTAGTAATAATTAATCATGAAATAGGTTGACTTTTGCTTCTTGAGAGTGCCGTTCGGAACTTTAAATTCATTCTTGTAGTTTACTCCCGTGGTTTTCACAGTACCGCCTTGGTACTGTACAAATATTAAAACAAGGTTTATCCAAGAAATTCTGGGTCACTTAATATTTCCTCCATCATTTCGCCGAAAGAACGATATCGATATATACTGAATGAACTTGAAAAGCTGCAAAACCAAGCTTCCCATTCATTATCTATAACAATTATTTGAGGATTAAGTAAAAATATATAACCCATGTCTTCACTACTAATCTCTAACGCTGTTTGTAGATATTCTGGACGGAAAGTGTAACACGATTGCTCGTCACCATAAACAAAATATTTTTCATCTGTTACTGGTTGATTCCAAGTTTCTATTAGTTCATCTACCCAATCTTGGTGGTCAGGAGCATACCATACAATATCTTCGGTTCCACAAAATTCAAGACCATACTCTGATGTAGAACGCAATCCATTAGAAACTTTGAGAAACTCTCGGTAAGAAGGTGGAAAAGTTACACCCAAACGAGCTTCAGTAGCAGTTATTTGCTCCTCGGTTGCACCTGGATAACCTAAATAGCCAGATTCAAAAACTTCTGGAGGCAACTCTTCTTTCTCATAATCTTCAAGCAGTTCTATCCTCAGAAGGCTCCATTCTCTAATACGGTTTTCCCAATTAAAGGTTTCCATTCTTTGTAATCTGAGTATTTCCAGTTAGCTATATATGAACGTCGTGCAACAAAGTATGTAGAAATAAAAATTACTTTAAAAAGCTCAAAATAGGTATAATTTGCTTCCTTAGTTATATTACCTGCGTTTTTGGTAACAACTTGTGTCAAGCGATTGCGGTAATCCCAAACATACTCGGTTACTTCCCCTGTTGCAATTTCAGTGCGCTTGGTTCTGTTACCTTCCGAGTCATATTCGTAGTTGTATTTGCCATCGCTTTGCAACTTATTGTCTACACCAGTTTGATAGCCATTATTGGTTCTGTTGCCGTTAGCATCGTAGCTATAAGCTTCGTCTGCTTGGAAACTGTGGTCGCTTAGAGTTAACTGGTTGGTATCGTCGTAGCTGTAGTCGCTTGTACCATCAGGAGAAGTGAACTTAGTGATGCGGTTCGCAGCATCGTAATCAAAGGTATATGAGAAGAACGTTGTTGTCCCGCGCTTGTGGGTTAAATTGGTCAATCGACCTGCATTGTCATATATATAACTGCTATCTGCTACTAGTTGTGTACCACCCAAGTCAGCGTAGCGAGTTACGTTCTTCAACTCGCTAGCTTTGTCATAGCCCATATCTACACGTTTGGCAGTTACCCCGTTTCCGCTTTGGGTAATACGGGTAACACGGTTGAGGGCATCATAAGTAAAGGCTTCTGTGCCACGTTCTGTACCGTTAATAGTATCGGTGACACTCAAACGATTACCCACTGCATCGTAGGTATAGCTAAGAACCACATTGGGCACACCAGGTGTACCTATATTATTCGCCGACGTAATTTGTCCTGCTGCATCAAATTAAATTTGTTTTCTACTTGAACTAATATTAATATGGTTACAAAGTAAGGCATAATGTTCGTAATCTGAAAATTTTCTTAAAAAAGCATAATTTCCATCTTTGCAAAAGAAGGCTCCTAACCCTAACGCAATCAGTTTTTGATAAAGACTTTTAGTCGAAACTGGAATAGGAAATTTACGACTCACAGGCCTACTAGAAACTGGGTCAAAAATTTTATCTTTAGAATGGAGATCGTAAAGTTTCTTTATTTGCAAAACTTTATGCAGGCAATTATCAATTACTTTTTGATACTCTTCAATGAAGTAAAGTCTTGAAGCAGGCTCATAACTGACAGATTGAAAATTTTCACTCAGATTAACTTTAGCCAATGCTTCTAAAGTATAATCGGTCACAATAGGATATTCATCTGCTATGTCTTTATATCGCCAATAATCTTTATATTTTGTATACAATCCTAGATTAATAACTTCTCCAAGAATCTCACGTAATAAATCATAGTCTGTATTAATGCTAATTCCCTTAGCTTGGCATAGTAGGTCGTCAAAAATTAGGCTATTAAATCCAATTATTTTATCAGCTTTGTCAACTAGTTTCTGAAATTCTTCTAATCGCTCGTTGGTAAAAGCTTCTAATCTTCTTCCTGGTAATTTCCAGCTTGCCCAAGTACTAATAACGGCTATGCCCATATTTTCATAATCGTCCAGCCCAGCACAATACTCCAAGTCTAGTTTAAAAGTTTCAGATTGTGGAGAAATACTAATAAATTCATATCGGTAAATTAGTTCTTGCATCTGCGTTCAATTTTAGTAAAATCGAGGTCTAGTATACCATTTAGTCATTTTTGCATACCATCTACCTGCCTGCTCATAAGATTCAGCCCAAGTGATAGGAGTATGCTCGTCGTCTAAATACCAATAATTAGATTTTTTCTGATAACAAACTAAATAGCCTTTTGTTAAAGTCTTCCAATAGGTTGCTTTCCAAGGTTCCAGTATATCCCAAACTTCTGTACCTGGAATGTGCTTTTCATGCATAAAACAGTCCATAGCAAGCAACTTTTCTAAAATTTGTCGTTGCCCACCTATGATTCCACTCTTATTAGCAGGACAATCAAAAAATGCGGTAGTAAAAAACTGATTCCAATTAGGATTAGCAAGTGCTTCCCACTTAGCACCTCCTTGTGGAGTTAAGTAGTAATTAACTGGGAATTCTCCGTTTAAGTGAGCCTCAATTTCAGAGCGAGTTAAAACTGTATTGTAAATTTCCTCATTTTCTTCCAGGTCTTCGCCATAGTGTAGAGATGCCAAAATGTCGCCATTTTGAAATAAACTATGTGCAGCATTTACTATCTCAGAATAAGAGATATTATACTCATGTGCCACATGCATCAAAGATGGGTAAAATTCTACGGCAAACTCTATAATCAGATACTCTACTTGATTCATGGTTATTTTTAATGCTTTATCAGCTAAACACTAAACTCCCGTTATTCTATCAACGGAATCATTCCGTCGATCTTTAACATTTATAAGCATATATCTAGGTTCTTCATGAGGAGAAGGCTCATCAAAACAAAAAGTGCATTTACCAATAGAGCCTACTTGTTCTGCTCTTTTTCCCTTCCTTGTTACCTCGTATACATTATAGTGAAGTCTTTCCCATTGTGGATTTACAGCTTTGCATTGAGCTTTTGTAGCTTCCCTTCCTGTCTGTAGCTCGAAAAAAGTAATCCGAGGTAGACCTAATCCTACTCTGGCATTGTTCAGCGCATCTTGTGCTTGCTCAGGTGTTTTAAATCTGTAGCCTCCAAAAGGTAAATTAGAATTTACGAATCTATCATCAGCACGATCGTATTGATTGTGTGGAGGAGTTTCGCAAGTTTTCTTACGTTTTTTACAATTAGGGTCTGGTACAGGAGTTACATCCGGTTGAGGTACGGGAATAGGCGTAGAGGTTGGATTTGGGTCAGGTGTAAACGTTGGAGTTGGGGTAGGTGTTGGTGTCGGGTTACGTCTACGACGAACTCCTTCAACAGTAAGGTCGCCCACAGGCAGAGGATTAAGTAGCCCACCAGGCTGAAGAAGTATTGCACCCACTGGTCCAAGCAGTTTTCTGAAGACACCACCCACCACACCAGGTATAGAAAAGCCTGTAGGTGTAGGCGTAGGCGTGGGGGGAAGTGGTGCAAGCGTTGGCTGATTTCCTGTGGGGTCTGTACCATTAACTGGAGAATTTGCTACGTATCTATACAAATTAGCATCCCCACCAGCAAACCCAATTGGGTCTTCGCTGATAAATTCACCCACCGCAGGATCGTAATACCTAGCCCGATAGTAATAATCGCCAGTTTCAGTATCAAATTCGCGCCCAGTATAACCAAAACGTATACTCGCAGTTGGATTACTTTGATTGGTAATTTGACCAAAACTATCGTAAGTAATGTGGTTTATAACCGCACCCGCAGAATCCACCACATCCCGCACCGAACCCTGATTATCCGTCAAAGCCCACGAAACCTGCCCTGTTGCATTTTCTGAAGCAAGAATTTGGTCAACAACAAGCCCATGCATGTAGCGGTGAGTTTGCGTGCCATTTCCATCAAAGGTTAAAGCAATATGGTCGCCATCATAAACAAAGCGTTCAACTGTAGCTATTGTGTTACCCGCACCATCAGCATCTACATATTTAGCAATTCGGTTGCCGAAAACGTCGTAAGTGTAATCAGCTTGCTTGGTAACGCTGCCTAAAACATCTTTGTCAACAACTTTTATCAGTCGGTTGCCATAATCCCATGTGTACTCTCTTATTTTCCCTGTAGCTATTTCTATGCGCTTAGTCCTATTACCTTCGCTGTCGTACTCGTAATTGTATTTACCATCGCTTAACAAACGGTTATCAGTACCATTTTGGTAGCCTGCATTTGTTCTATTGCCGTTAGCATCGTAGCTATAACTTTCGTCAGTTTGGAAACTGTGGTCAGTACCTACGAGCTGATTTGTAGCATCATAGCTATAGTCGCTGCTACCATCGGGTGAAGTAGATTTCGTAATTCGATTGGCAGCGTCATAATCAAAAGTGTAAGCTGCTAAATTTGTTGTCCCGCGCTTGTGAGTTAAATTAGTCAGGCGTCCTGCTAAATCGTAGTTGTAAATGCTATCAGCAACCAATTGCGTTCCAGCTGCTGAAGCGTAGCGAGTTATACTCTTTAACTGATTTGCCTTATCATAAGCCATATCTACGCGCTTGGTTGTTACGCCATTTCCAGCTTGGGTAATGCGAGTAACGCGGTTCAATGCATCGTATGTAAAGCTTTCCGTACCTCGCTGAGTACCATTTATTGTGTCAGTAACGTTTAAAAGGTTGCCTACTGCATCGTAGGTATAGCCAAGAATAACATTAGGCACACCTAGGGTACCTGTATTATTCGCTCTTGTAAGTCGTCCGTTTCCATCATAGGTGTAGGTATAGCTAGAGTTTGAGTCGCTAGCGGAAATAAGTTGATCGAAAGCATCGTAAGTGTAATTCATTGTTGCGATTACATTACCTGTTGCATCCAACCATTTTTCTGCTGTTTGACGGTTTAGCACGTCATAGGTGAAGGCGCGCTTTCTGCCGTTGCGGTCATCAGCAGCAACCTGATTGCCCACAGCATCATATTCATAGGAACGAACTTTGCCCAGTTGATTTTTCTCTGCGACCAAACGATTGAGGGTATCGTAACTGTATGCAGTGGTATTTCCTACTGGGTCAGTAATGGTACTAACCTTACCAACGGCATCATAAGTAGTGGTAGTAGTTTTGTTGCGGGCATCCGTAACCGAATAACGTCGATTTAAAGCATCGTAACCATAACGGGTAGTTTGTCCATTTGCATCCGTAACAGCAGTAAGATTGTCGTTAGCATCATATACCCTAGTAATCTTATGCTCCAGTGGGTCAATGGTAGCAGTAACGCGATCGCGTTTATCGTAAGTAAATTTTGTTGTGCGTCCCAGTTCGTCGGTAATAGCAGTGGTATTTCCAACCGCATCATAAATTGTGGTAGCAGTATCTCCCAGAGCATTTGTGACGGTGGTGCGACGGTTAAGGGCATCGTAACCGTACTGGGTTGTGCGTCCATTTGCATCCGTGATGTCAGCCAGATTATTTACTGCATCATACGTATAAGTTGTAGTATGGTTTAACGGGTCGGTGATGCTAGTTTGGCGATTTTGAGCATCGTAAGTAAATTGAGTGATTCGTCCCAATTGGTCTGCGATTGCAATTGTATTCCCAACTGCATCATAATTTGTGGTGGTGGTATAACTCAGGGCATCAGTAAGAACTTTTTGACGATTTCTATTGTCGTAGGTATATCTCGTCTTGCGTCCCAGAGTATCAGTATCAACAACAACATTACCAACCTTGTCGTACTCAATTTTAGTAATATGCCCCAAGGCATCAATTACCTCAGTTTGTCTACCCAGGTCATCGTACTTGTACCGCGTTTTATTACCATTGCCATCAATTTGAGCAATTAGCTGATTTGCTGCATCGTACTCATACCGAGTTATATTTCCAAGCGCATTAATTTCTCGAATTAACCGACCGCGCGCGTCATAAACCTTATTAGTACGGTTGCCATTGGCATCAATATTAGAGGTTAAGTTGTTGTCAAAATCATACTTGGGTTTGTAACTTGAACCATCAGAATTAATAGTTTCAACCAAGCGATTTCGTGCATCATAGATGGAATTAGTTTCGCGTCCCAATGGGTCGATAACAGACACTTGGTTCCCAGCCTTATCGTAGACGTAGCGAGTTATACCACCTTTTTCATCGGTTGTCTTAACCAAACGGCCCATATCATCGTAATCGCTCGTCGCAACTAGATTACGCGCGTCGGTCACTGACGTTTGATTGCCGTCCTTATCATAGGTATAACTAGTAACAGGCGATGCCAGAGGTCCGGCGCCATCGGGGTCAGCACCAATAGTCTTGACCAACATGTTCATCGAGTTGTACTGAAACTCGGTGCGGTTGCCCTTTTCATCAATAATCGCCGTTTGGTTTCCAGCACTGTCGTACTCAAACTGCTGCGATACCTCATCCACGGTACCTTTAGCAAAGGTGGTTTTAATTAACCGTCCAGTAAAGTTGTAGTCGTAATCCGTCACCCGTCCCAAGGCATCGGTCATTGTATCAATTTGACCTTTACTTGTGTAAGTATAGCGAGTTACTACATCATCATCACCACCAACGGCGCCTACTACTTTGGTGATGGAAAGCATATTTCCTGTCAGTGGGTCAATCTCATACAGTGTTTTTCTACCTAGCTCGTCAGTTTCACTCGTTACCTGATTGTAAATCGGGTCATAAGTATATCGGCGTTCGCCTGTACCAGTACTAACCCCACTCGTAGTAATTTTGTTAAGTCTAACAGAAACCGTATTGTCGTTTAAATTACCAGTAACCAAATCGAGGAAGCCATCACCATTGAGTTCACCGACTGCAATCGATATTGGCTCATTGCCAATAGCAAAGTCTAAACGATTTAAATCGTCAAACGAACCATTTTCGCTACCGAGTAGAACCGACACGCTATAGTCAACCGAATTGGCGCTAATTATATCAACAAATCCATCTTTATTTATATCTCCGATTTGGACTCCAACAGGAGAAATGCCAACAGAAACGTCAGTTTTAACACCAAAAGTGCCATTACCTTTGTTTAACAGTACAGACACGCTGTTGTTATTTGGGTTAGCAATTATAATGTCAGGGCTACCATCAGAATTAATATTCCCGAGACTAAATTCAAATGAACCACTGGCTAAAAGATAGTTGACTTTGGGTGCAAAAGTACCATTGCCGTTATTTAATAGGGTAGAAACATAGTTATTATCGCCATTAGTTCCACTGACGATGATATCCAGCTTTCCATCCCCATTTAAATCACTGACATTGACTTTGTTGGGGGTAAATCCCAGACTAATATCGGTAGGGGTGATAAATCTTCCTTGTCCATTCCCCAATAATATAGATATCGAGTCAAATCGGGGTGTGGTAGTTATTAAGTCAGCTTTGGCATCGGAGTTTACATCTCCAACTGCGATCGAATTCGGGCGCCCTTTGACAATCGAATTAGTAGCAGCGCTAAATATTCCTTGCCCATTATTAAACAATACAGATACTAAGTTACTATCAGTGTTGGCAACTACCAAGTCAACTTTCCCATCCCCCGAAACATCTGCCACATAAACTGATTGAGGATTATCCCCAACAGCGTAGTTGAATGCAGGAGAAAAACTACCATCGCCATTACCAAAGCTCACTGACACAGTATTGGTTTCGGGATTGTTAGTCACCATGTCAAGGATACCGTCAGAGGTGACGTCATACAGTACTACAGATTTAGGAGCAGAGATAACACTATAGTTATTGGTAGATGGCTCAATAGTCGCGTTCATTGTACCGTTGCCATTACCGAATAATACTGAAACACTGTTGTCAATTGAATTGGCGGTAATAACGTCTACCTTCCCATCTGAGTTTGCATCTGCGATAGTGATAGAACTAGGGGCGCCTCCAACTGCGTAGTTAGTTTTGGGTGTAAAGGCGCCACTGCCATTGTTTAACAGTACCGATACAGTATTATCACTGGCGTTCGCTGTAAGAATATCTACTAATTTATCTCCATTTACATCTCCTAAAACGACGGATGTGGGAGAGTAGCCAACTGCATAGTCAGTCTTGGTACCAAAGGCGCCGTTGCCTAAATTTAGTAATACCGATACGCTATTACTTTCATAGTTTGCAGTGACAATATCAGCTTTACCATCTGAATTTATGTCTCCTAAAGTAACGTAAAGAGGAAAATTGCCAACTGCATAGTCGGTTTTGAGGGTAAAAATACCATTACCGTTATTTAACAGCACTGATACACTGTTGTTAGTACCAGCAACTCCTGTGGTAACAACAATATCAGCTTTACCATCCCCATCTAAATCGCCAAGAGTAACCCGATTCGGTTGACTTCCCAGATTTAAGTTGGTTGCAGGACTAAATATTTCTTCTGAGTTGCCAAGCAATACCGATAAATTATTACTGTCACGGTTCGCGACTACCAAGTCAAGTAAACCATCAGAGTTGATATCTGCCACCGCAATTGAACTAGGAGCGCTACCCACAGCATAGTTAATTGCAGTACCAAACGTTCCTAAACCATCACCAAATAATACTGATATATTGTTGCTGTCACGGTTTGCGACTATTAAGTCGAGTTTCCCATCTCCATCTATATCTGTTGTAATAAGGGAGTTCGGACTGCTGCCCACAGTATAGTTAGTGGGAGTACTAAACGTTCCTTTTCCATCACCTAGCAGTACTGATATATTGTTGCTATTGGCGTTTGCGCTTGCTACGTCAACATGACCATCACCATTCAAATCTGCTGCAATAATTTGTTGTGGGTTGTCTCCTGTCTTATAAATGCGGTTGGGGAATAAATTCTTGGTGCTAAAGTCAACAGACCCTGTAAAGAATTGTGAAAGCTCGTCAAAGACAGTAAGGACGTTACCCCGTGCATCATAGGTATAAGTAGTGACATTCCCCTTAGCATTGGTCGATTTAGTCACCAGATTATTGGCATTACGTTCTACCGTTGGTAAGAATCCAGCCCCATCAGTGGCAGTAACCATCTGTCCCCGTTGGTCGAGCAATGTGCGTACTACATTACCATTGCCATCAGCGTAGCTTGCATCTGCGGTGTTATTCAAAGGTTTAGCAATCGGAGCAGTCGAAGGATTAATTGTTTGTTCGTTTCGATACAGCCCTTGAACTTCTACAGGATTAACTTGTATGACTGAACCATCTTTGGTAATAGCTTTGTATACGCGACCAGCAAAATCATAGAAGTCTTGCCCACGATTGCCCTTTTTATCAGTAGCGGCAGTCATATGATGTTTATTATCATACTCCCATTGCCGTGTATAAGTATCGGGGTCGGTAATTTTAATTAAGTTACCTTCGGTGTCGTATTCGAGCTTGGTAACGCGACCACCTGGATCGGTAATGGAACTAACTTTACTATTAGTGTAAGTAAATGTCGTTGCCAGACCTACTGGGTCTACAACGAGCGTGATTTGACCCGCAGCATTATATACGTAGCGCGTTTCGTTACCATTGGGGTCGCGCATCAATTCCAATTTATTTTGGGCATTGAACTGGTACACCGTTCGGTCTTTCATTGTGCGACGGAAAGTACCGTCTGCAAGTCGTTCGAGGGTAGAAAAATCATCTACTGGCGAAACATAAGCAGAAGAAGGAGTTGTGGGAGCTTCAAACAGCAAATAACTGCCATTACCATCTATCAGCAGTAGAGAACCGTCTGTGTTCCGGACGATTTCTTGCAATCCAGCTAATCCCCAACCGCTACCGAAGGCACTATTAATTGTGTTGATATTAATAAGCGTACCCGTAGTTGTAGCCGAGGAGCCAGCAAAGGTTTCACCAGTAAAGATTTGCAATCCTGTTGTTAGGTCATAAGAATATCTACCAGAAGCAAGCGATTGCATATCGACTTGCAATGCAGCATCAGCATCGGTTTTCGCTCCACCAAAATTGGGTATCGACCAGAAATGCTCGCCGCCCGTTAGCCCGTATTGTCCGGGAGATGCGCCTGGAACAGTATATTTAAAATCACCTTGCTTGAGTGTCAGCTTGGCTACCAATCGTGTTCTAGGGTCTAATCCCGCAGTACCTTCTCTTACCAGAGGGACATTATCATACCCAAAATGAACGATTTCTGTAGGGTTAGCACGCAGCGAATTGTATGTCAGGCTTACCCCGCGAGTCTCGCCCAAAGATTGGTAAGTTACAAGGTCATGGGTTTCAGTCACACTTCCAGTATCAAGTTCGACCTCGGAATTAATAGATTTTACTTCTTTACACTTATTATTTTTGTTTAGTTCTTCTGGCGGATTTGGTTCTAATGGTGGCGGAGCAAAGAAGTGCCAACTACTATTTCTAATTCCACCCGAAATCGTCTCAATTACCTTACCATCAGCACTAACTTTCCCAACTCCCACCTTGTCAAACAAGCCAGTGTTGGGATTAATTGACCACAAATCCATTTCCAGCCCTGCTGCATAACCTGCGCGGTTCGGCAGCGACAAGCGCGCGGGAGTATTAAACACCATCTCCCCAGGCTGAATTGTCACTACAACATCAGGACGCAAATTTTCTGGTAACGCTGCTGGTGTAAGTGAAGGCGGTACTTCCGTAATACTCAACTTACCCGTAAATGGATTGCCATTCTGGTCTTTCAAGCTACCAGCTGCTACATACACCGCCGAACCAGGCAGTAACGGACTCGATATTGTCGTATCCGCATTTGGGTTAATATTCTTACCATTCGCAATATCGAGTGGTGGTAAGTAAATTGGGCGCTCAATGACGTTATTGACACCTGTGTAGACTTCATGTTCAAGCACCAGCGGCAGTTTCTCCGCGATAAACGGATAGACTACATTACCCGAATTTAACTGATTGGCGCGCACTTTAAGGGTATCGTTGGCTATCGCTCCTGTAAATTCCAATTGGAACGAACCATCAGCAGCAGTCAGTACCTGCCTACCTGCCAACTCAATCACAATACCTGCAAGCGGTGCCTGGTCAGTATTTTGAATTACACCAGAAATCCGAGTTGTGGTGATGGGGTCAGGTGCAACATTAAGTGTTACGTTTTGTGTAGCTTCTACACCCCCCGAAATTGCAACTAGCGTCAAGTTATACGTGCCAACTTCATCCGGACTGGGGTTAAATACGAGCTTGCCATCGCCCGAAAGCTTACCCTTGGGTAGCGGTTTATCGGAACGAATCGAGAACGTGATGGGGTCGCCATTCGGGTCGCTTGCCACTAAAGGAATCGCCAACCTTTCCCCTGGTTTTACAGTCAAAGAACCAGGATTTTGTAGCATTGGTCCCTGTTCTGGTGTACCTGCGAGGACTACTGGTTGTATCTCAAACCGCAATAGTTGAGGGTCGTTAAATTCAATTTGTACTGCATCGGAAATTGTTCCTTTCTCTAACCCACCGGGACGAATCGCATTACTAAGATTGATGTATGGAGAACCCGCAGGATGCGTTCCTGATGCGTTGGTAACATTTACCCCAGATGGAAGGCTTGTTAGCAGTACCGCTAATTGCCGTGAAAGCGTTGTTGTACCAATATTCTCAACTTGTAATAGGGCGGTATACTTACCAGTAGTTGTATCGAGCCTTACATTGGTTACGTGTAGCTTGGCATTACTCGTATTGGTGAAAGTGTTGAGGTTGGCAATTGCGCCTCCAACACTAGCCCGATTGTTTTGCGTCGGAAATACGGGGCTAGCACTACCTTTAATGTCAAGCGTATTTGTCAGGTTTTTGACGCTAACAACACTACCTGTATCACCATCGTTATTAATTAGCTGGAATAATAGCGAACCACTGGTTTTATTTGCGAGTGTTGTTACGTCAATGCGGACACGGCGCCCATCGTAGGTAACAAGTCCTGCTGTATATTCAGCATTCTGACCAGTGAGTGAGAATAATGCCGTTCCTTTTTCGCCTCGGTCTAGAAGTGTTTGCGTGGGGTTATTAGTATCGACAAGGTAGACGGCAAATCTATCTTCAGAAACGGTTGTATCGGTAGTATCGAATTTAGCATCAAGGTCGAATTCAATTACACGCTTACCTGCTGGCTGACCTAATTTGACGGTCATCGCGGTTTGAGTGACGAAGCTGTTTTGCTCGGCGAGTACTACGGAATTATCGGTTTTGCTACCCCATCCTTCGGTTTGGGTACCACCAACAAAAAAGTCATTGGAGACGGTAAAGTTGGTATTGGTTTTGGTCGAATTGCCAGCCGTATCAAAGACTTCGAGTTCGACCGAATGCTGACCTGCCGTTAATCCAGTTGGTACAATTACCTGACTAAATTCACCATTAGTGCTAGAAGTTAGCGGTGCATACGCTTGTTGTCCATCAATGCGATAGCGTGCGCTACTAATTGCACTACCCGTATCGCTAGCATTACCAATCAACCGCGCCTTGCTAGTAATACTACCAAGAGAACTTGGTACATCTAAGAAGAGTGTGGGTTTACCTGTATCAAGGGTAAATGCAACTTCAGTATTGCTCAACAAATTGCCTAGGGTGTCTTCTAATCGCAGTTTGAGTTGATGTACTCCATCTGGGATTGCTGCACCGTAGATAGTTGCTATTTGAGCATTACTCAACGTAAAGCTACCATCTATACCTATTTGAGCAGTGATATCTCGGTAATTTGTAACTGCTGTATTCCCAAATGCCGCTCTAAGGCGAATATTTCCATTGTTCGGTATGGTAATTTTACCCGCAACCGTGGCATCTGATGTAATAGAGTCAGTGTTCGTACCATTAGGTGAAGTATCATTTGCCAGTGCAGCTATTATTAATCCTGTCTGAACTTTCGTTTTGAGGAAATTCTGGGTGATATAATTCCCCAACGCGCGTCCAGAAGCTAGTCCCGAGGTGTTAGCACTATTAAAATGAATCCCACCGTAAATACGGCTTATGCCCGCTTCTTCTGCAGCAGTTGTAAAGCTATTGAACGAACGGGTAACGCCAGGTAAGCCAACGGTTGTGGTTGAGAAATTGAAGTTATTGCCATATATATTGGTTAAAACTGCATCAGCAACACCGCTAAAAGTACTGTGTCCGGAGGTGTAATCAGGGAAAGATGGGGTAACAAGTAATGGTGTCCAATTTGGGTCGCTAATCGTGTTCAGATTGCCGTCAGTATCGGCATTGCGAATCGCGGTGATGGGGCGCCAGAAATTATACGTATACTTGGTATCCCAACAGGAGATACCTGCATCAGCAAGACCAATGTTAAGTAAAGCAAACAACCGGGCATTGTCTTCAAGGCTACTACCTTGTTGAACTGCCACTTGTTCAGCAATTTGGTTCCAATGTCCAGGTGGTGTGTAAGTACCAGGATTATCTGCCCAGAAAAGGGCAATCTCTGTTTGTTCAGCAGTACGGGTGGTGCTATCGATTTTACCGATTTCTTTGACTTGGTTAAAATCAGTTGTGTATTTATCGCTATTTAGCGCTGGTGGATCACTGGGACGAAATTGTGAACTACTGGTCATCGCAAAGGTTTTAACATCACCCCACTGCGATAAAGTGGCGCCACCATAGCTAGGTGGAGTAGGTTGCCACTCACCAGGATTGGTTCCAGGAGAGTATGCCTTAACAGCATTGGCGCCATCATTACTTCGCCATGCCAGGATGGCATCCGCCACTTTAAGTCCCACGGTAACGCCATCTGTTTCTGATTGCCCATCAGGTATTGCAGCAAGCGAAGCAGAATAGGCACTATCGAATGTGATTTGTTGTTGCGGGTATAAATTCACTAGTACTCGATAGGCAGCAGCAGCCGCAGCCGCACTGGTAGAAGCCCCAACTGGTGCAGGGATATCAACTTTATATGAACTATATTTATGTGTAATCGAATTGACAGCATCGTAAACGGCAGCATGAACCATTGCCATGTTGCGCGCGGCAAGTGGTGGTGCGCTGCGGTCGGTTTGAACTGCTTGGAGTAAAGTGGCGTTCCAATCAAGAACTACATCATTATTGCTGGCACGGGTAATTGTGATGCTAATTGGGTCAGTAGCGTTACCTGCAACGTCGGTGATGCGGAATGAAAAGGCATTGGCGCCGACTAAGAGATTTAAGCCAGTAAATTGGAATTTCCCAGTCGAATCGGCAATTGCGGTAATATTTGTCTGTTTCAATACGACCGTTGCCCCTGCTTCAGTTTGCCCTGTCAGCGTAACAGCACTCGCAGTGGTTTGTAGGTTTTTGTTGTTACTAGAAATTAGGGCAGGGTCAATACTGAAAACTGGCTCTGTGGGTGCAGAAGTATCGAGGGTAAAGGTGAAATCAACAACCGCAGATTTATTCCCCTCTGAATCCGTGGCAAATAGACGCAGGGTATGGATACCATCTCTTAAGGCACCACCGTAGATGGTTTCCAGTTGTGTACGTGAAAACTTGAACTTACCGTCACTAGTACGCTGGGGCAATACATTAACAAAGTTATCGGTGGAAGTAGTATCAAAACCCGCTCGGAAATCAACTACGTTCGATGCATCGATGACAGTACCTGTAATAGTTGGGTCTGAGGTGATTCTATCAGTGTTGGTACTGCCGCTCCTTGCAGTATCTTTTACTAAACCAACAGAAACGACTGGTGCAGAAATATCACGATTTACAGTAACGTTATATTGATTTTCTCTGACATTTCCAGCAGTGTCGGTAGCAATGATTGTTAAAGTATGCGCTCCGTTACTAATTCCAGCAAAATCAATCTCTGAGTCGAATGCACCTGCCGCGTTGAAGGGTATAGAGATTTCGGGCAAAATATCGAAGCGGTAGGATAATGCAACAATTGGTGTGCCCGTACCATCGACGCTACCTGTTAGTTTGGCTCCCGTTGCTAGCGGTGCTACATCGGGTTGTGTGGTGAAGGTAAATAGCGGTAAAGCGCTGTCGATGGTTACAGCCAGTGGTGTGGAAGAGCTACTGACGTTACCAGCGATATCGGTTGCGATGGCACTAAAGTTATAGGTGCCGTCAACCAGATTATTTGTGATAATTTCCCATGAAGAAGTGCTGTCAGTAGTTGCTTCTCCAACTAATTGCCCTGAATTAAAGAGTTTAATGTTAGAAAGAGCTTCAGCATTGCCAATGATAGTTACATTCGGCTTGTTGGTTATTGAATCACTATTACTTGAACCTGTATCGCTAAAAGCTGGTAAATCTAAGTTGCTGGGTGCAGCTGTTGTTGTATCAAGAGAAAAAGTGTATTCAAAGACATTTGATTCGTTGCCAAATATATCCAATGCAACAAGACGAAGAGTGTGGATGCCATCGGGTATACTACCACCGTAAATTGCTTCTAACTGACTTCGGTTGAGGCTAAAGCTACCGTTTGATTGTAATGAGTTAATGATATTAACAAAGTTGGTAACAGGAGTATTGTCAAAACCTGCCTTGAACTCAGCAATGGAACTGCTATCGGTAACGTTACCAATAATACTTGGGTCTGATGTAATTTTATCGCTATTGGTGGTATTACCAGAAGCGGTATCGCGCTGCAACTTAGCGGAAATTAGTGGTGCTTCAGTATCGAGGTTGACCGTAATATTGTATGGTGTCGTGGTGGTATTGCCTGCTGTGTCGGTAGCAGTAAGTGTCAGAATATAAGCACCATTACCAAGTCCGGCAAAGTTAATCTGTTGGTTAAATGTACCATCAGCGTTCAAAAATACGGGTATTTCTGCTAGATTATTGAAGCGATAGCTGAGGGCTGTAATGGCGCTACCAGTACCATCAACGCTACCCAAAAGCCTTGCAGAAGCTTGTAGCGGCGCGGTATCAATTGGTGCAGCAAGGACTAATTGTGGTGATACGGTATCAACAGTGATAGAGAGTGGTGGTTCCTTTGTGCTAGCGTTACCCGCAATATCAGTTGCAACGGCAGTGAGGTTGTAGTTGCCATTGGTAAGAGTACTAGTTGTGATTTCCCAGGTTCCATTATTGTTAGCGGTGGTTTGTCCCAATAACTCTGTATTATTGAATAATCGGACAGTAGAACCAGCATCAGCATTCCCAGTAAAGGTGGGTGTGGAATCGTTGGTAATATCGTCGGTATCATTCTGCCCACTATCGCTTGTGGCTATTAAATTTAAAGTCGGTGTGGTAATTTCTGTATCGATAGTGACAGTGAATTGAGCCGAAGGGCTGCTAACGTTACCTCCAGCATCTTCTGCAGTAGCAGTAAAGGTGTGCTGCCCGTTACCCAACAGTTCTACTTGTAACTGCCATTCCCCATTCGTTGCTGCACTCGTTTGCCCAATTAGCTGTCCGTTTTTATACAACTTAACAGTAGAATTTGCTTCTGCCAATCCTTGTATTACCGGAGTTGGATTTTTGGTAATGTTATCGCTGTTGTTTATACCAGTATCTGTTGCTGCGGTGAGTTTGAGGTTACTGGGTGCATTGGGTTCAACGGTATCGATAGTAATATTCAACGGTTGCGACCCAGCACTGACATTGCCCGCAACATCGATAGCAATCGCAGTCAGGGTGTAGCTACCATTAGTGAGGGTACTGCTGGTAATTTGCCAACTTCCTGCGCTATCTGCTGTCGCTTGTCCTATTACTTGTTGATCTTTGAATAGTTGCACTCCTGCCCCAGCATTCGCTTTTCCGGTAATACTGGGAGTAGTATTCTTGGTAATATTATCAGTGTTACTTTGCCCGCTATCGCTGCTTGCTATTAAATCGAGTAAGGAAGGCGCCTCTGAGGTTGTATCAAGGGTAAACGTAAATTCATAGATATTAGTGGTATTACCAAAAGCATCTTTTGCCTGTAGTTTCAGAGTATGAGTCCCGTCAGGAAGCGTACCACCATAAATAGATTCTAATTGACCGCGTGTAAATCTAAAACTACCATCGGGATTGCGTTGTGCGAGAATATTGGTAAAGTTGGCTTCTTGGGTGTTATTAAATCCTGCTTTAAATTCTGCTATCGAACTAGTATCGGTGACGCTACCAATAATAGTTGGGTCTGATGTAATTTTATCATTGTTAGTTGTATGCGAAGGTGCGGTATCCAATAACAGGGACGCAGTAATTGTTGGCGCCGTGGTGTCCGTATTTAATTCAGCAGCGTAAATAACAACTGAACTACCGTTGAATGTAACGTTACCTTTAGCAGCGATTGTTCCGTACAAAGTCGAACTACTATTAAAGGTAAATTCGTCAGCACTGGTAAAGTAACCGCGAGTATTACTGGCGCCACTAAAGCTAATTTTTCCTTGAGAAATTACCTTCACAGCATCGGTTGCGTTGATACTTGTACTCGCACCATTGAATGCGATACTGCCAGTACTGCTACCATTGGCTAGTATTGTTGCACCCTTAAACCGTGCCTGACTATTCATGGTAATCGAACCACTAGCAAAGGCAGACAGAGAAAGCGAGTTCATCCTACCAAGGTCAATACTACCGTTGTTTGCAACAAACACAACGTTATTGACGTTTTGATTATTACCCTTGAAACTAATATCTCCAGTTTCGACGGTAATTACATAATTGCTGATATCAACGTTGTTGGGAATTTCCAGGGCGCCACCAACTACTCGAACAACTTTAGGATTGGTTGCAGTTCCTGGTGAGGGAAATTTACTGTTCCAGTCGTTGGCGTTTTTGATAGAAGAAAGCGCGATATTGAATGTAACGGTTGGCGCCCCTAATTGAATACGCTTTGCAAGTTCAGCGTCGCGGATACTGGCATATGTGGGTACGTTGATTGTTTGGGTGGGAACAACTTGCGGTGGGTTTAACCCTGCATACTGGTTACTTGGACTGCTACTGATTGTATATCCTGCTGCTACAACGACGGCTTTATCAATAAGTACTTGTTTACCAGATGCGTCACGAATCGGGTTTAATGCAGCATCTCGCTGTACAGGTAGGATTGGGTTCCCATTAAAGTTAAATCCTTTCCCAGCATAAATTAATGCATCGTCAGTGTAGTCAGTGGGAATACCATCAAAATCGCTGCTACCGTTGACGGTGACGATACCTTCGCTCTTGATCGCGAAATCTAAACTTGGAGCTGCGGCAGTTGCAGCTGTTGCAATTGGGGGAGTCTCTGGAGTGCTTGGGGTGGGGAATGGACTATTTCCTGCTTTTAAAGAAGACTTATTGAAACCACTATCTTCTTTGATGAGACTACTTCCTGCTACATTCAAAAGAAAATCTTGAACTACCGAACTACCAACTGGGGTTAGAGTTGTGTTGCCAGTAAGCGGGTCACTGTTTTGAGTTGTCTGGGATTGTTTCCAAGCGTTATTGCTGTATGAAATTAAAGAAGTAGTATTAAAAGCTACTGGTTGGGTTATCGATAGTTGATTATTAAAAATGCCACTATCGCTACTCGTATAGCTAACAGCTTGATCAAGTATGAAATGTTGGTTTTCCGAGTTCGAGTCAGTTGAGTTATTTGTATTAGTAAATTTATCTAGTTCCGAATTGATAGGGTCATAACTACTAGAAGAACCAAAAGTTTTTGGTGACGTGAATACTGCTAAATTCCCATCACTAAGTGTGCTGCTACTGTCTGCACTATTTAGTAGAGAAGGTGGTTGTAATCCCCCATTTTAAATACCGTTTAAGCCAAAAACTTCAGGACTGGACATAGATAACCCCTATAGAACCGTTGCGTGAGTTAAACTTTTGTTTTCTGTAAAAATTTCTATACAAAAATGAGACTTGAATTACTAGGCATTCAACCTAGAATTTAAGCCTGACTTGTAACAAACAATCAGCTTGATATTTATGTTAACAACAATCGATTTTGGTCAGCTTTTATGCTAAGTCCGTTAGCAAAATCAATACTTGAAAAGCTTTCGGAATTAAATGCAGGACGAGCTAATTCCCACGCACCCGGAATCACAGCAGCATATTCTAGAAAATCCGTGGTGAGAATACCTGGTTTGAGATTTATGGCTGCAATAACTATATCTAATTGTTGGAGAACGATTTTCAATTTCTGCTCTTGCTCAATAAGACTCATAAAGTAGATTTCCTTATTAAAAGTGCGCTTGACATATAAGCGCCAAACGTACAGAAAAGACATACGAATCTATCTACATAACTGCCTATTACATACAGTTTGTAGTTGCATTCAATATTGACGCGCTTATCGCTTCTACACAGGCAGCTTGGTGTTTTGACCGAAACCATACATTCCAAGCTATGGCTATCCTAGCTATTTATTTATATCGCCAAAATTACGGAAACACTTGTGTAATTATACGTAATTTACTCTCAGGTTATCTAAGTCTTTACCTCATCCACGAAGAAGGTTACTTGATGTTACACTTGCCTATATTGGTAGCAAGCAAGCACGCTACTTAAAGTAGGGTGCTTTGTCTTCAGTAATAATATTGAAATACACTACCGTAGTTTCACTTAAATTACACTTAACTAAATCATTAATTGTCACATTTATTCACACTGAAAACAACAGCCGCTTAGTATGGAAGTATTGGGATATCTGCCACAATGTAAGGAATGCTGGGAGATTTGATTTAACGCAAACAGCAAAACGTTATGGTTACAGAGGTAATTATACTGAGAATAAATCTACCATGCAGACTCCAAGCTAAAGAATAAACTCCTTTTAGATTTTGCAGCGTTTGTAAAAGTTCAGCGTTTAAATTCCAGAGTTTGATTGTACCATCAGGACTACCGCTTGCAAATAGCTTGCCGTCAGGACTGATGGCAATGGATTGAGTCCAGTTAGTATGTGCTGATAACGTGCGGATTAGTTTTCCAGTTTTTAATGCCCACAATTGAATTTTACCTTCGTCTGTGCCAACTATAATTGTTTGCCCATCAGGGGTAATTGCTACAGCGCGCGCAATATAATTTGTTACAGGAGTATTTCGTAGCAAAGTTGCTTTGATGGCATTTGCTGGTTGAGTGTCATTTCTATTTTCCTGTGCAATGAGTGGGTTCGACCAATTCAGTAGCGTGGTATTTAAAGTAGTGAGAATCAATACTAATTTTATTTGCTGCAACTTTTTTATACCTTATCAATGCTGTTACATGTTAAAGAGTATAATATTTCATCGCAAAGTGGGTTTGTTAAGAATTGTAGTTATATTTGTTTGCATACAGTTTTCAGTGTTTCTCGTAGCCAGCAATTAGCATCATCCTTTTCTGTTAATTGACTCCACATCATTGAGACAGTCCAAGGTTGTATTTCTAACGGCAATTCAAAAATTTGTATACTACCTAGCTTAGAAAAATAGGCGCCAATTCTATAAGGAACTGCGGCAACCATATCGCTTGAGGAAATAATTGCTGGTAATACTAATATATGTGGTGTGGTTAGCTGAATGCGGCGTTGGAGGTTGTGAGTTGCTAGAATTTTATCGATTTCACCTGTTGCATCTTGCCGAAGAGTAACTAGTACGTGTGATAAATTGGCGAATGTTTCTAGAGAAATTGCTTTATTGGTGATTGCTGGGTGGTTTTTACGCGCGATTCCAATAAAGCGTTCTTGAAATAGTGGTACACAAATTGTTTGCCGAGGTGGATTTGGAAAAACACCCATTGCTACGTGAATTGTACCTTGTTCTAACATCTCACCTACACTGTCTTTGTCAAATCCAATCATCCGAAAGTTTAGGAAAGGCGCCTCACAACAATATTCTAATAATTTCGGCAAAATTACAAAGCTGGTATAGTCAGCACTGCCAATTGCAAAATCTCGTTTTGTCGAACTGGGGTCAAAAGTTTGGCTAGACTCTATAGAAGTGCGAATTTGTCCAAGTGCAGCTTTAATACCTGGTGCAATTGCAGATGCTTTGCTGGTTGGCTGCATTTCTCGACCGATGCGAATAAATAGTTCGTCGTTAAACAAAATTCTGAGGCGCCCTAATGCAGCGCTCATTGCTGGTTGTCCAAGGTAAAGACGTTTGGCTGCTGCCGTCACGCTTCGTTCTTCAAACAATACTTCAAAGGCAACAAGTAAGTTCAAATCGATGGACGCTAAGTCAGTTGATTTCATCGATATATTACATTTGTATAATCAATTTGGTTAATCGACAAAAATTAAGTAAGTGCCATTGCTTTTTGAAGACAATACTCACTTTCCCTTGTATTTTACTAAGCTTTACTAAGTTACATTCAAGTTAGCAGGTGCCTGGAAATTAATTTCATTGATGTAAACTATTTTTACAATCAATTTGATTAATGTACAATATCTTGATAAGTTGATGGTTAGCCGTAAGGGGAGTTAGGTCGTAGGTAAATCTCAAATAGAAGGAGTCTCAATGTCCACCTCAACAGGATTACCACCAATATTTTCGCAAACCCCAGTTAAAGAGGTTCTAGCACGTGAAGTTGCTAAGTTTCCAGTGAATACTTTTTTGGAAAGTATTGCTGTTGGTGAAGATAATAGTCTTTTTGTTAGCAGTCATTATGATGGCAAAGTGTTTCGTATTGGTGCGGATGGTGTACCTGTTTTGCATGTAGCTATTGCTGGAAAAGCGACTGGATTGGCTTTCTGGGGTAATAGCTTGTTACTTAGTGCTTGGGATGACCAAGATATTCCAACTGTGTTTATTATTTCTCCTCAAGGACAAGCACAGGTGTTGGTAAGACTACCTAATGCAATATTTTTGAATGGACTTACTTATTTAAAGGACGATATTTATTTAATTGCTGACTCTTATCGCGGCGCCATTTGGGAACTGAATGTAGCCAATAAAACAGTGGATATTTGGCTTGAGCATCCTATGTTGGCGCGAAGTTCTTCTGGTAGCGTGTTTCCAGCGGTAAATGGATTGAAGATATATGATAATGTTTTATACGCTTCGGTTACTGAAAAGATGCAATTGGTAAAGATACCGTTGCAATCTAATGGTCAACCTGGTGAGCCAGAGATATTTCTACAAAATATCAATCTTGATGATTTTGCTTTTGATGTTGATGGTAATCTTTACGGTACTACCCATGTTTACAATAGCGTTGTGAAAATTACGTCAAGTGGCAGTATTACTATTATTGCTGAAGCTGAACAAGGAATGGTGGGTAGTACTGCTCTGGCTTTTAGTCGCATTGAAGGTGAGAAAACAAAAGTATATGTTGTCACTAATGGTGGAATGTCGCTGCCACCTGCAACTGGTATTGAAACCGCAAAAGTTGTGTGTCTTGATGTCGGCGCCGTTGGTTTACCTTTGAAATCATAACCGTAGGTGGCTTAATTACAACGGTTTTGCTGTTGTCTTTGATGACTTATGTAGTTATGCCACGTATGACTAAGTTATTTGTAGGTTGGTTGTATCCAAAAATTTAAAGGAAAAGTATGACGATTCTAATTACTGGCGCCACTGGGAGTATTGGTGGTGAAGTTATTCGACACTTGCGTGGCAAAAATCTTTCTATTCGTGGGTTAGTGCGTGATTTGAAGAAAGGCGCTTTCCTTGAAGCACAGGGTGTAGAACTTGCTCAAGGTGATTTTTCACAACTTGAAAGTCTTGATATTGCACTGCAAGGTGTTGAGAAAGCGTTTCTTGTTAGTTCTAATTTGCCAAACCAAGTTGAATTGGAATGTAATTTTATTGATGCTGCGAAACGTGGAGGAGTGAAGCATATTGTTAAGCTTTCTGTTATGGGTGCTGGTGAGCTACCCAGTACATTTCAAAAATGGCATCGTGAAATTGAAGTGCATTTGGAACAGTCAGGTATTGCATGGACACATCTCCAACCCAATATGTTAATGCAAAATATCCGATGGTTTTCAGAGACTATTAAACAAAACGGCGCCTTCTATAATAGTGTTGGCTATGCTAAGATTTCTCACATTGATGCGCGCGATGTTGCAGCAGTTGCTGCGGTTTGTTTTACTGAAGCTGGACACGAAAACATTAGTTATGTTTTGACTGGAGATGAAGCAATTACATTTGATGAAGTAGCTGATATTTTGGCTCAAGTGTTAGGTCGGTCTGTAAATTACGTTGACCTTCCACCCGCAGATTTGAAAGCAGCACGACTTGCTAATGGTGAACCAGAGTGGTATTTGGATGCTGAATTAGAATTATGTGCCAGTTGGAAACAAGGTGCTGGTAGTGCTGTAACTGATACTGTTGCTCAGATTTTGAATAAGAAACCGATTTCTTATGAAGAGTTTGCTCAATATTTTGCTCAAGTTTATAGTGGTACGTGACGCCATGAAAAAACTTGAACGTAGCAATAATGCTTGTAGGGTGCGTGGCGCCTTGAAAAAACTTAAACGTAGCAATAATGCTTGTAGCGTTACGCACCTGCTGTTCAAATAACTGGTGCGTGAAAGCTGTTTAATTCTTCGTTTTTGTTTGGATTGTAATAGCTTTCACGCACCCTACGTTCAAATAAATGTCTTACATTAGAAGTTATTTATGATTGTTGAATACATTCGTTACAATTTAGCCTCTGGATTAAACGCTCAATTTGAGGCTGAGTATGTCAAAGCTGCCGAATTTTTGAAAGCTTCACCTGTTTGTTTAGGTTATGATTTGACGCATTGCGAAGAAGAACCTCAACGGTATATTTTGCGGATTCTTTGGACTTCTACAGAGGAACATCTCACTATTTTTCGTAATAGTGAGGAGTTTAAAGGTTTCTTTGCTCTTGTTCAACCTTATATTCCACAGATTGAAGAAATGCAGCATTACAACCAAACTTCGATTGCTTTCGTTAAATAAAAATAGGAAATAACAAAATGAAGCCTCTTTGTATTATTGTCGGATTTGGAACGGGTGTTGGTTTAGGTATTGCACGCGCGTTTGGTCAAGCGGGTTTTCAACTAGGTTTGATTGCTCGGAATCCTTCTAAGTATACTGGCGCCTTACAATCTCTTTTAGAAGCAGGTATTGACGCGACTTTTGAAGCTGCTGATGTGAGTAATGAAAAATCGCTTACAGATGCTATTTCTAGACTTCAGCAATCTTCTACGGCAGAAGTTTTGATTTACAATGTGGTGTCTCCTACATATGGTAAACCCACAAGTTTAGATGCCGAGCAAGTTGTGCAAGATTTTCGCGCTAATGTTGTAGGCGCCTTGGTCGCAGCAAAAGCTGTTGTACCAAGTATGAAAACACAAGAACATGGAAGTATTCTATTTACAGGTGGTGGATGGGCACATTATCCTTGGGATGAAGCTTCATCTATTAGCATTGGCAAAGCAGGACTACGCAGTTTAACATTTACACTTTCGCAAGAGTTATCTAATACTAATGTTCGCGTAGGCATGGTTAGTATTATGGGTCAAGTTGCTCCAGATACTCCTTTCGACCCTGACAAGATTGGCGCTGTGTTTCTAAAAATGCATAATCAGTCAAAAGATGAATATCAAACAGAAATATTATTTAAAGGGGGTTAGGATTGCGCTCTGGTAGAGACGCGATTAATCGCGTCTCTACGTGGATATAATCGCGTCTCTACGTGGATATAATCGCGTCTCTACGTGGATATAATCGCGTCTCTACGTGGATATAATCGCGTCTCTACGTGGATATAACTACGTTTGTTGTAACATTGCACTGGATAAAGCCGCCTATCTGATATAGTAGAGCGATGGTATTGATTTTAGCTGCCAGACTAGTATTATAAAAATGACCGAACCCTCAACCAAGTCAGAATATTACACATGGTAGGTAGGCGAAGGTAATTAGTTGCTCTATTTAAAATAGCTAAATATGTCAAAAGAAAACAAAAAAGAAACCTTGACGTTGGCGTTAACTATGCTTATTGCTACTGGGTTAGCGGCAGGTAGCTTATGGTACTTACGAGGTAGTTTTGTCTTTAATCAGAGCATACAAAAAACTGATGATAGTCAAAACCAACAACTCCAAAATTCTACAATCCAAAATGAAACTTCGAGTTTGGATACTAGTTTGCCCAACCCTAGTGTATTGACTATTGACGGTAGCATGACAATGGTTACAGTCCTTAAACAGTTACAAGTAGCTTTTTTGTTGCTGAATCCATCTCTCCCTGTAACTTATGGTGTACCCTATGGTAAGCCGAATGGGACTGATGCAGGAATTAAAAATTTAATTGATGGTAAAGTTTTAATGGCTGCTTCTTGTCGGCAGTTAAAACCAGAGGAAGTTCAAGCAGGTCTTATAAGTGTTCCAATTGCTAAAGATGCTTTAGCTGTGATCGTGGGTAGCAACAATCTTTACAAAGGGGGGTTGACGATGGAACAATTGAAACTCATATTTCAAGGACAAATTACTAATTGGTTGCAAGTTGGTGGAGCTAACGCACCAATTAAGGTAATTAACCGTTCTCTCAATAGTGACACTTACACCTTTTTTCAAGATGTAGTTCTTTTAGGAGAGGCATTTGCTCCAGATGGGATAAATTTTAAAACATTTCAAAAAGATGAAACTACATCTATATCACGCGCGTTAGGAGAAGATGGGATAAGCTATGCCAGTGTATCCCAAATTAAAAACGATAAGAGTTTTCGCATCGTTCTAATTGATGGAATTTCTCCTACTAATAAAAGCGCCGTCAAAAATGCGTCTTACCCAATTACTAAGGTTAACTATTTAGCTACACGTCAAAAAACGACTGCTGTCAATAAACAATTTATAGACTTCACCTTATCTCCTCAAGGGCAACAAATTATTAATAGAGCAGGTTTAATCGCAGTCCAATAAATAATTCTGCAATTGTGCATTGGTAGCAAGGGTTAATTCAATAATATTTATCCTGATGGTTTTGAGCCAATATTTCATTCAGGAGTCACGGGTGTTAATTCAGTTCTTGGTGTAAACACCATTTTCCAAAGTTGATTTAGAGGTATAGAACGCTGCTCCCACACAAGAACTAATGGCAGCAGGGCTAAAAAGCGCAGTCCAGCAGAGAGAGAAAATAGGGCATCCCAACCATTTATACCAGCTAGAGTTGTGAATTCGCCACCTAAGATGATTCCCATTGCTCCAGTGATACCAGGGACTGCTGCTGCAATCGCAAAGTAGATAGACCGATTCGCACGCGGAGCTACTGTCATTAAGAGATTTGCACTGCACAAGTCAATTGCTGCCCAAGTTGCGCCACTCAACAAGTGCAATAAAGGAAACCAAATCCAAAGGGAAATTGTATCAGTCCCACCAAACTGCCAGAGTAAAGGCGATAATGCTACCAACATTCCCACTACTACTAAAAGCGGACGATTCCCTACTCGGTCGGCTAGCTTACCCCAGATAATCAACATCAGTAAATTGGCGCCAGTTTGTAAGCTGCTATAAATCGTTACTACACTAACATCTATAGACAGGTTATCCAGCAGGTAAAGGTTGAAGAAGGGAGCGCTAACATTAACAGCAAAGCTCCATAAACCAGAGTAAAGTAGAAATTTTAAAAAATTAGCGTCTTTGAGGAAAGTGAGAATTGTCTGCCACCCTTGTTTTGGTTCGGTGTTTGAATTTGATAGCCATTCTACCTTAGGGTTGATGTCAGTCATCAAAAATTGGTAGCCCAAACTGATTAACCCAAACACAATTCCAACAATCAAAACTACACCAAAGCCTTGCACTGTCCCACCAGGATACTTTGATACTGCGAATCCCAACAAAGGTATAGCCAAAAGATTCATTAAGTTAATACAACTATTGCGAAAGCCAAAATATCGCCCTCGCAACCGCTCTGGCACTAATGCAGCCATCCAGCTAACACAGGAAGCACGACCAAAAGCTTCAATGATATTAGTTATTAATATAATTGCCAATGTCAACTGTACCAGAAAAAGATTCTCAACGATATGGAATGAGCCTTGCCAGAAAATAGCGAGCGCAACAGCTAACCACAGCAACCGCGACGTTAAGAAGATGCCTATCGACCACGTTCTTCTGCTCTGACTTCTATCTGCAAAATAAGCTCCCAATGGTTGAAACAGATTTAGAAGTTGAGGTATAGAAGCAAGCAATCCGATAAACACCGGACTGGCGCCTAAGTCTAGCAAGAAATTACTGAGTAATACACCGCCAATAATGCTGTAAAACAAGGTAGCGAAAACACCTTCAAGCGTTGATGCTCTAAGGCTTGACCTAATTTCCGGTTTAGAAATCTTTTGAGCCTCTTCTGGAAGATCTGCATCTCTTGACACCCTTTGTTGAGTTTCTTCAAAGGTTATAGAACTCGCTAAAAATGAGATTTCATGTTTGACTTTTGAATTCATGTTGATTGCCAATATTTTAAGAGTCAACAGCAGCTTGGCTTTAGCTTTTGAGATGGCGCCACCAAGCATATTATTCTTTAGATGCTCCTTTTCGATGTTGCATGTTAATTCATTATCTACCGTTAGATAGAAGTAAACACTAGAAAATATTGTATAATCTGTACGACATGTACTAAAGTAACACATGTATCTGTCAATTGACAACGTTAATCGCTTATTTGTGGTTTTATCGTTGACAAGAGAAAGTATTTATGCTGAGAGCGAGAAGAAAGAAGTATAAAAAATTTCAACACTGAATCAGTATAATGTCAAGGTAGAGTGATTGTGCTAAATTGCAATATTACTCAAAGTATAAATTACTTAATAGTATTTTTGTATTAAAATAAAAGCTGCCAAGAAAGATTTTGACTGCTACTTGTCTTATCTAAATAAAAATATGTCATTTCTTATAGCAAACTAATAAGATATTATAATAAAAATTCAGAAGCTAAATATTTACATAATTTAACAAAAATGCTTAAAAATACACGAAAGATTGTAGCGATTGCCGTTAATGCCGTATTTTTAACTTTTCCCTTGATACCGCGCGCAAATGCTTATCAATTATTTACAGACCGCAGTAGCTGGAATAACGCAACACAAAACCAATTATTGGTAACTGAGCAATTCAATAATAATGGATTTGTGGCACCGAATACAGTGTTTGAAAGTGGATTAAAATATGTAGATGCTGGATTTTTGAGCGGCGCCAGAGTATCTGAAGGTAGTTTGGAAGTAGGTTTAGCATTTCCCGGAAGCACTGAAGAGTTTGCTTTTCCCAATGCTGTTAAAGGATTTGGCTTTGATTTTGAAGTCAGAAAAGGTACGTTTACAGTTGAAGATAGCGAAAGTTTTGGTAGTGTGAATTTAGGCAGTTTTGGTGACTCAGGCTTTTTTGGAGTCTTAGCATCTAATTCTGAGGTGCCAATATTGGGTTTTAGAACTTTAACTTCTGGAGAAATAGGTTCTAATATAATTAGGAATTTTCAATTTACAAAAGCAAATACAGTGACTAAAGTGCCAGAAGCTAGTAGTACTATCGCTTTTGGGGTCTTAGGTTTAGGATTTTTGCTGTCCAAGCTTTTTGGTATGGCACGAAAGTCATTGAGTTAAAATATTCTGCCTATTTCATTTAAGAAGATATTGATGGTTGAAATTGCTGGCTTTAGAATGTAAACTATACAATTGTTTTAAAATCCATTTTTGATTAAATACCTTTTTATAGATTGGATTTTTGACCTGAAGTTTTCCTTGTTTCTTGATAACTAACCCTGATAGTAATAATTGCATTTGCTCTTGACTATCATCAATTGCTACCTCTCCAACATACAAAATTTGTTGATATATTTCTAAGCATCGCTTTCTAGTTTCTTCGTTGCTTAATATACGTGTGCGTATAGTAATTAAATGCTCTGGTTTATCTTGAAATTCCCAATTTTCAATGATGCGTGAATTTACTATTGTAGCAACTACCGATGCTTCGGCACCTGGAAAAATAGTTAATGTACTGTTAACTAGTTTTTTTTCTGAAATTGCTACTAACTGGCAAAGCTTTTGTGTTAAAAAAGGTTGTCCGGATGTCCAATATAATATTTCTTGTAAAATTTTTTCCTGATCGCCACATTGAATATTTAACCCTTGAGCTAAAGACTGCGCTTCATGTATCTTAAAATCATTTAATTCTACGAATTGACTTATATTAAAGAGAGGACAATTTTTATCTTTAATTAACTCAGATGGTGCTGTAGTTCCGAACAGGGCAAAGGTAATTTGTTTATATATAGGGTTGATGGCTCTTTGATAATAACAGTAGCAAATAAAGACAAAAAAATCATCAACTGAAAAATCCAAATTGAGAACGCTATCAATTTCATCAATAAAAATAATTATTTTTCTATGAGGAAATTGTACAAGTAATACATCAACTATAAAATTACTTAGTTTTTGGTGTAAAGATATACCTTCTTGGTCTTCCCACCAAGCTTTGAAGTCAATTTTCCCTCTTAAGTTGAAGCTTGACCATAAGTCTGTAAGAATTCCTTTGTACCATTGAGGCGGAGATAAATTCTCGCTGCCAATATTTGTCATATTGATGGTGGTACATTTAAACCCTTCTTGCTGTAAACGATGTCTTGTTCGCACCATCAGCGAAGATTTACCCATTTGTCGGCAATTAAGAACATAGCAAAATTGACCTTGCTTCAAGGCATTATATAGTTCAGCATCGCTTTGCCGCTCGATGTAACTTGAAGCATTGCTACTGAGAGTAGCACCTATTTTATAATTCATAGCTAAAAAATTTTATGAACCCTGATGCACGGAGCAGAGAAATTTATTTTATCTTTTCCGTTTCTAACATTTTATACGTAATTTCTGATTATTGTAGTTGCTCGTTTTTTAAATCTGCTGCAATTAGAGGAATTGGTTGTAAAATCATAAATTTTATATGTGCAGATTGCATCATTTTCCTGCTCTTATTAATTACACAGAACTTAGACTACTGTTGCTGACTGTTATAATTCCACTATCGTTAAAGATATCGCTACCATCGGAGGCAGAATTACTACTAACAGTGCTGTTGCTTAAAGTTAGGGCGCCGTTACTGATATAAATTCCGCCACCATTGCTAAAAACATTACCATTGCTTTCGTTGTTGCTAATACTGCTGTTGCTTACCGTCGTGGCGCCATTGCTCCATATACCTCCGCCACCACCTCCGACATTGCCAGCAGAGTTATTACGAACAATGCTATTGGATAGGGTAAGATTACCACTATTCTTAATTCCACCACCGTTATCATTAGCCGCACGACCATCGGTTATGATTAACCCGGATAAGCTGACATCTACCCCCCCTGTAATCTCAAACACGCGCGAATTATTATTACCGCTAATTGTCACTAATTGTTGACCAGTATTAAAGTCTACTGGTGCAAAAATATTCAAACTATGGGTAATATCTAATTCTCCTAGATTTAAAGTGATTTTTTGTCCAGTTGAAAATATTGATGAGTCAAATATAATTGAATCTTCACTTGCATCTGTATTTGCAGTATTAATTGCTTCGCGTAAAGTTGTAACACCATCTGAGTCATTTACAGTATCAGATGTACTGTTAACTATCAAAGTTTTACCAATAGAAGAAGCGCGCGCACTCAAGTTTGAGCTAATACTGTCTTGCAACCCAGCAGAGGAAGACAACGGCGCCAAGAATGATGAAGATTGAAGATTATTCGTAGTTAGTTTTGTTGAAGTATCCATAATTTTAGATATTGAAATTTTTATTAACCCCCACGCAAAGAAACCGGGTTTCTACGCCTTGTCGTTTTTATCACAGGTTATCGGTGAAGTGAAGAAACCCGGTTTCTAAGATTTTTAAAGCACTGTTTTTAGAGTATCAAACCAGCGGGTAGCCATTTTCCATTCACCTGTGCTGTTAGGGTGGAAAGTGTCTAGGGTATCACTTAAATTGAAACCAGTATATTGGTCTACAACAATGACAGGTGATTGTGTGGTGCTGATTGAAGCAGCTAGTCCAGGTATTAGAGCATTTAATGGGGCAGACCTGTCTGGGCTACCGTCGGGAATTATTTGAGCAAGTAGAACTTTTACATTCTGGTTCTCGTTGCGTAATTTTTGAATAATTCCGCCTATGTTGTTGATTATGCTTTCTGGAGATCTGTCTATATTTAAATCGTTAGTACCAATATGGAGTAGTACAACGTCCGGTCGGTTAGAGGACGCAAATTCGTCTACATTATCTAGAAGTTGGTCTGATGTCCATCCTCCATGTCCTTCGTTATCTAAATCAAAGTCTGGTGTGGGAGGTGTTATTCCCTCAGTTGTCCATCGGACTGACCCAATAAAATCAACGTTATATCCTGCATTCTTTAAATCAAACCACAACGGGCGCCGATAGCTGTCTTGACCGACAAATCCTTGAGTAATTGAGTCGCCTAAAGGCATAATTTTAATGGGAGTGTTTGATATTGGATTAGGATTTGGATTGGGGTTTGGAGTAAAACTAGAATTACCACCGATTAAGGTGCTGTTACTAACGTTGAATGTACCGTTATTAATGACACCGCCACTATCTCCAATTCCAGTATTATCTTTGAGAGTGCTGTAATCAATTTGTACGGTTCCTTGAGCGTTGAAAATACCACCACCAGCAAAAGCTGAGTTATCGCTAATACTGCCATAGCTGTAATTGAAAACACCACCGTTAAAGTTTCCAACGCCTCCACCACTTTGGTTGGCTGAGTTGCCACCAATATAGGTATAACTTGCTGTTAAATTAGCGGCGCCAAAGTAGCCATCATTAAAGATACCGCCACCATCATTGGCTTTATTACCACTGATACCGCTCGACGTGATATTCAATGTAGCTGTGTTGAAGATGCCTCCACCTCTATGAGCTGAGTTATTAATTATGGTGGTGTCGCTGATTGTTAAGTTACCTGCGTTGTAAATTGCACCACCGTCACTATTAGTAACACCATTAGTAATCATTAATCCTGACAGGTTTACTGTTGCTCCAGAATTAATTTGGAATATACGTGAGGCATTGTTACCGTTAATTATTACCGTCTGCCCATCGGTGCCACCTTTTATGGTTAAGTTATCGGTAATGTCCAACTGCCCTAAACTCAATGTAATTGTTTGCCAGTTTTGAAATAGTGATTGGTCAAAAACAATCGTATCGTTACCTCTAAGAGCATTGGCTTGATTGATAGCTTCTCTTAAGGTGGTTACACCGTCGGATGAATTTACTACATCTGCAGTACTGTTAACTGTAAATAGTAATGAATTACTAGACCCTTTCATCAGATTTGTCGAATCTTGTATGGTGTTAGGGTATATTTCTGGTGCAATGAATGTGTTCGGTGAAGATACCGAGAGATATGTATTATCAGAACTGAATACGGTTGATGATTCCATAGATTGATGTCCAAGCAAACTTTGATGTTTGTGGTTTCTTCTCTGAATGATGAGGGTATAATTCAGTTGTAATTATGCAATCAATCGGTATAATTTTACATCTTTTAAGATTGTTATTTATTAAATTAACATACTTACTTTATTTTTACTTTATTTATTTATTAAAAAAATAAAAGACGCTATATATTGCGTCTCTACATTTTTTATAGTAATTGTTGAATTGGTAGACCATATCCTAAATTAATACGAATAAATAAAAATAGAACTAGTATTCCTATAAATAAGACAGTAGTTTGAATGTCTTGGATAAAACACGTCAATTTTTCTTGCCATAATCCATAAAGGTTTACTATATATAATGGTAGGTCGCTTAATGCAATTACTAAAATGGCGCCTAATGTGCCAAAACTAGCATGTGCTAAAGGTACTCCAAAAGTAATAACACCAAATCGTGCGAAATTACTTTGTGCAGAGTATAAAGGTTTACCAATTCCTAATAAAGCGGGACTGATGGTATAAAATAGCAGTGAGAACCAAATACCACAACATAAAATTGGCATCATCCAACATGCAGCAGCGTATCTTTGGTCATATAATGTCCCAACAATCATGTCACCAACAGTTACTAATGCAGCTAATGCGATAGCACATCCAATTAATATTAGGCGCCGTTGATGAATGATTTTAGCGCGTAAACTATGTCTTGGTAAATGAGCTTGTTCGGAAACGGCAGGAAAAATAACTTTTTGACTAAGTTGTCTAATCACTTCTTTGGGAATGCTAGCTAAGGTATATGCGACTGTATAAATCCCTAGCATTTCAAATGATAAAATCTTACCTAATACTAAACGGTCTGCTTGTTCAGCAGCAAACATCAACGCAGATGCTACAAAAATCCATTTACCGAAGGATAATATTTCTTTTGCTGCACTGCTATCCCATGCAAAATGATTGGAATATTTTGGTATTAGCCAATAACTACTGACTAATTTAAATAGTCCTCCTATCGCTGAGGCAATAGCTAAAGTCCAAATATTTGGATATAACCAAACTAAAAAACATAAGGTAGATAAGAAACATGCTTGTAATATGAGTTCATACATTGCAAGCTTACGCAGTTCCATGCGACGATGCAGGGTATGTACGCTAGTTGAACTAAATCCATCTAATACTGAGAAAAATACTGTAATCGGAATTAGCCATATAAAGCGTGGTTCGTTGTAAAATTTGGACATTGGAAAGCTAATGATTAAGCAAACCAGCCAAATTACTAAACCACGTATAACTTGCATTGTCCAAATAGTATTAAGAAAGTTAGGGTCATCACCTCGTTTATTATTAACAATATTTTGACCGACACCAATATCTGAGAATAGTTCTAAACCTACTCTTAGAGTCACAACTAAAGCCATTATGCCAAAATACTCTGGTTTGAGTAGGCGAGTTAATATTAAATTATTACCAAATCTAAGGATTTGTATTCCTCCAAATCCAATAATTGTCCAAATGGCGCCACGAATAGCACGTTTTTTGAGCGATGTCATAGCTACCCTTTAATAGTAAAAACAATTTGTTTATCTTGAAGAAGTTCATCTTGGAGCTTAGGACGAACAGATTCGACGTGACCTAATATTGCACTACTCATTAAACGATGTAGTCGCTCGACTTCGTAATGTATATTAAAGTCTTTTTCTACTTTGGCTCGACCTGCTTTACCAAATGCTGCTCTTAGTTGATGATTTAATAAGAGTTTGTCAACGCGCGCTGCTAATGAAATAATATCACCAGGTGGTACAAGGTAGCCGTTTACACAATCTTCAACTAATTCGCTGATGCCTGCAATTTGAGTAGCGACAACAGGTAAACCTGCTGCCATTGCTTCCATTAAAACTACTGGTATACCTTCTGCAAAGCTAGACATCACAAATACATCAGTTTGTTGAAAATATTCGCGCACTTGAACTTGAGATTTGTAACCAACAAAATTAACGTTTTGATTTAATCCTAACTGATTAGTTGTTTGTTCTAACTGTTTGCGGTCTGGTCCATCACCAACAACTGTTAATAAAATATTAGGATGTGTTTGCTTTAAAATGCCAAGACTTTCTAAAAGAATTGGTAAACCTTTTGCTGCTACTAGTCGTCCAATAAAAAGTAAATTTTTACTTGACTGTTGATGTGAGGTAATTTGAAATGAAGCAGGGTCAACACCGCAATGAATTATATGCAGTTGATTCCACTTTTGGGTAGGTGCAAATATCATTGCTTGACTACGCGCGTAATGGCTAATACAACAAACGAAAAGCGCGCGTTTAATTTTTTCGTCTAAGCGCCATTGATATGGTCGAAAGAATATGTATGGCCCATGCAATGTAAAACTATAAGTAAATCCTCCCATTAAAGCAGCGAGCATAGCAACGGTACCGCTAGCTTCGGCAATATGATTATGCAAGTGGACAATTTGCCTAATCTTGATTTGTTGAGCAAGAATACCTGCTTCCAAAAAGTAGAATAATTGATAAAAGGCGCCGCGAAACCCTGGTTGGCTTGTTGACCATGCTAGCTTGATTGCTTGTAAGTATCTTTTTGGAGAGGCTAGTAGTATATTTAGGTGTGCTAACAGTAACTTGATCGGGTTGGGAGGAAGGATATAGAAAGTGCGGTCGCGTTCTTGCTGCTGTTCCACTCCAACCATATGTTCATCCCCAGTTCGACGAACTGAAAATGTATGTACGTCTGCACCTAACGTGCGTAGAGTCGTTAGTTCTCGCTGAATAAAAGTGTCTGTTGCTCTGGGATATTCACCAGTTAAGTAGGCAATCCGCATTTTTTAACCTCGTAAAGGTTGTAAGGATGGTAAAGAATTCGGTAGCTGTAGCAATTCATTATTGTTACAACTGCGGTCGAGTGCTGTATCTAGAGAATATTTTGGTTTCCAATTTAATATTTGTTTGGCACGAGCATTGCTAAAGCGGAAGTGTTTAAACCTTGCGTCAAGTATGACTGGGTTAAATATTCCAGGTAACTTTGCTTGTCCTTTGAGAAATTTTTTATTATACATCCACATTGTCCAAGCCAGAGCGCGCATTAGAGTCCAGTTGACGTGGATCATTTTAGGTAATGGATAATTACGTAATTGGAGTTTCTTAACGTAAGCTCTTTGGGTAGGTAAATTGTCATCTACTATATTTATAGTTTGACCAATTGCTTCGGAACGTTCCGCTGCACAAACTATTGCATCGGCACAATTTTCGACATATGTCAATGGTATTGTTGCATAGGCGCCGATTCGTAACCAGAGATTTTTTGTTAATTGACCTCCAAGCAAAGTACTCCAAAGCTCACCTCGTCCATATATTAATCCTGGACGAATAATTGTGACTTGTGTGCTGTGATTTTGCTCGAACTCGCGAACGAGTTCTTCTTGAAGCAGCTTAGTTTGAGCGTATTCATCGCGTTCGAGTGGGTCGAACTCAACAAGTGTGTTTTCTGTAATAGTTGTATTACTTGGAGTCCGTAAATAATCGTATACAGAAAAGGTACTAATATCAATTAGCCGCATCACATTTGCTTCAATCATTGCATCGAGCAAATTTTCGGTAGCAATAACTGTACCGGCAAACCTTGTATAAAAGTCACCAAGTTTTGCAGCAGCTAGATGGATGACTGCATCTACACCTAATAAAGCATCGACAATACCATTTTTACGTCGTAAATCGATACGTACTAGCTCTAAATTTGGGTGATTATGCCAAGTTAATAGCTTTTCATTACTTGATGGTCGCACAACCGCGCGTACTTTATGTCCCTTCAAGAGTGCTTCGGCAACTACATATTGTCCTAAAAACCCAGAAGCACCTGTTATTAGTAGTTTCATTTTCAATCCTCACTAAAATCTGTTTGTTGGTGAAAGCAGAGCGTTGACTAGTCGATTTGTACGTTCTATTTCTTCAAAACATATTGGTGGCGCCAAGTCATTAATTAGTGCTGAGTAGGTATTATCTAAAAGTCGATGTATACCTTCGTAAACGGTTTTTTGCATAATTTTATTACGAAAGTTTGTTACAGATGCTCCTACTAAATTACACCCGTTGATGAAATGATTAATTATTGGTGATAATAATTCACCAGCACGAGGTAAAACACAACGTAAATATGGTTGAAATAAATCGGTTTCGACGTAACCTTTTGAACCTCGTACCGTTACTGCAAATGTTTTTGGCGCCGTATGGCAAGAAAATCGAATTCGAGCATGTGCCGAACCTGATATTACTATTGCATCAAGGTCGTCATATTTAAATAAATCTCCACCACCGTGATTATTCCATGTTGCGCTCACACGGTCAAAATTTGGAATAAAACGTACAACTATTGAACACAAGTGTGTGATAAAATCATGAATTACACCTGCAGGCATTAAGTGGATTGGACTTGGCAAGTTCTCATCTGCGAATACTCCACCATCACGAATTGGTAGCGCGATGCGAACATCAACTTCCTGCACTTCTCCAAGCGAACCATCGGCAATTAATTGTTGAATAGCTAATATTTGCTCGTTGAAACAGTAATTTTGATTTTCGATCAGCCAACGATTTTGAGAGCGGGCAAAAGCTGAAAGTTCTTGGAATTCTTCATAAGTTGGTGTAATTGGCTTTTCGCAAAATACATGCACACCCGCTTCTAAACAGTCTGACGCTATTTTTTTATGAGTGTGAGGAGGAGTGAGAATATGAACGACATCAGGTTTTGAGTCAGAAAGCATTTGACGATAGTCTGTATAACTATAGTCAGCGCCAAACCGCTTTGCTGCATATTTTGCTGAAGCTTTTGAGAGGTCACAAACACTACTTAGATGCGCGCGTTCCGATTTTGAAAGAAAACTTAAATGCTCTTTCGAGATGGCGCCACATCCTATTACTGCTGATTTTAATTGCGTTACCATTACTGTTTTCCTTAATAGATTGTAATAAAACCTAACCCCCCGACCCCCTTCCCTACAGGGAAGAGGGAGTATAATTGCTCCCCTCTCCTTATAGGAGAGGGGTTGGGGGAGAGGTTAACCTACGTGTTTATATTCCACGATATTGGTCTGTTTGTTTAAAAATCTAAATATAAAATATTGGGACTGACCCAATAGTTGCGGGTATTTCTCTAACAAGCAAAATACACCATAAAAAAAAGAATCCATGCTATTAAACCCTTTACCTCTTGCAATTTGATAAACTCGGTAACTTAAAAAAGTGTAAGCAACCAATAATAAAAGCACACTGAGTCCCCCAATTAGGAATAAACCAGCTATTGCTAATAAAGGTAAAAACAAACTCCAAAACCAAATCCTAAAACATTGTCTCACCCAAAGACCATATAACAAGGCGCCTTCGAGAAAACCATAACCACTGCGAACTGAACGTTTCCACCATTGGCTTAAACGAGTCATTTGAGCATCGTGCAATGTCATATCGGCATCAATACGTAAAATTTTCCCTCCTGCTGTACGTAAACGAAGACACAATTCAGGTTCTTCTCCAGCAATTAGTTTTGAATTAAAACCTCCCACTTTTTTTAATGCACTTACCCGCATCATCGCATCACCTCCGCAGGCAAGTGCTTCTCCAACGGGTGTATTCCACTCAATATCTAATAAGCGGTTGAAAATAGAGTTGTTAGGAAATTCCTCTCGGCGCCGACCGCATACAACAACAAGCTCAGTGTTTTGCATTAATTCGCTTGCCGCGCGTTCTAACCAACCAGAGACAACCCGGCAGTCTCCATCGACAAACTGGACAAATTCAATTTCTGGTTTAATAAGTAATAAATATTCAAAGCCTGCATTTCTGGCTCTAGCAGCAGTAAATTTAACAGATAAATCAAGTTCTACAACATGAATTCCAAGAGACTTTGCTTCAGAGACACTATTATCTGTTGAACCCGAATCAACGTAAATGACTGTTCTAAGTTCTCCAATTACTGATAACAAGCACTCTTTCAAACGGTTGCCTTCGTTACGTCCGATTACTATAATTCCAATAGGGTTCAATTTTAGACCTCCTGTTATGTAATTTGTTTAGATTATTTTTAATTTCTTGTTGTTGATTTACTGTTAAAACAATTGTGATAAATAATACCCAATACATATTACCTAAGTACAATAAACAACTCTCTGTAACATTGTTCATTGCAAGGAAGGTGAGAAACGCTAAAGGCCAAAGTTGTTCTGGTTTTTTTGTTGCGTAAGCTTGCTTTAATGATTGAGCAAAAGCTGTGAAATAAGTAATAAAAAATAGCGATAAGCCAATTAAACCAACATCAACAGCTAAATCAACAAAACCATTATGACCGTGGGGAGGGATCCAGTCACTTCCTAACGCGCGACTTGCTTGGAGCGCATACCTACTTCCAGGCGCCCAAAATGCACTATATCCAAAACCTAAAAATGGTCTTTCCATTAATCTAGTTAAAGCAGTACCCCATATATAAGTCCGTCCCGTCAAAGTCGCGTCTCTTCCTAAACTAGTTAATAGGTCTACCCAATATGTAAGCAGAAATAATGTCAAACATCCTAAAATTAAAGTTCCGATGTGTAGAAAAATTACACTTAGTTTTCCTTGCCACCGAAATTGTCTATAAAATAGCATAATTAATATTAGAAGAGCAGAAAGAACAAGTGAAGTTCTTGAAGTTGAAAGCAGCATTAATACTATTGAAAAACTAAAGCCACCCCATTTATATAAAGATGAAGTTCCTTTAGGTAGCGTAAAAAATGCTAATGAACTTAATACCATCATGCTACCAAGGATATTTTTATGTCCAAAAACTCCTTTCCATGCTCCTATATGCCCTTCTCCTAGCTCTACATCAACACCTCCCATTCCATGTACACCAATTGAAGGAATACCAAGAGAAATAATTGTACTTAAAATACCTCCTAGCAGTAAAGTAAAAGCAATAAGTTGTATTTGGTCTTTCAATTTAAATCGTGCAGCAAAATATAAGCCGAACGAGGTCATCATTAAAATATCTCTAATATGAAACAATGTAACATCCGGAAAAATTGACCAGGTATATGATAATAAAGTTAATCCGGTTAATATAGATAGCCATTTATTTTGGATTGCTGCTACTAATGTTTGTTTCCAAAATATACAAACTAAAAGAGTTGATATACCCCAAAGAAAAAACCGAATTAGTGTAATTACAGCTTGCGGAAGTATTAAACCCAGAGAATTTACACCAAATACACCGCTAAAAAAGCATAGACCAAGAACTATAAAAGCTTTTTCCGCAAATCTTAGTATTTGATTCACAAATTTTACTCCATACAAAATATTAATCGCGCTCAGTGCGAACCCATGTACTTTGAGGTTTGATGACAAATTTTAGATAAACTGGAATTTTCCATAAAATATAGAGCGGAATGCTTAAAAGTTGAGATAATGGTAATTCAGTAGAAGCGAATTTTGCCCAAGCTATGAAAATAGCTGTTAAAAAACAAATTCCCGCTGAAGTTGCAATAATTACTGGCACCCATAATGTTGTTAAGACTCCAAATACCAAAGATGCTATAGTTACTGATAGCCAAATCACGACAAGCAAAGATAATGGAGGTACACACAAATCAAGCACGCTTCCTAACATATCAAGTCTTTTTTGGCACCCCGCTTCTTTAATTAAAATTGGTACATAAGTTTGTATAAGTTGTAAATGTCCGTGTTCCCAACGGGTTTTTTGGGTTTTAGCTGCTTGAGTTGAAGACGGGAAATATCCGGTTACTTTTGCTTCTTGGCAAAATATTGGTTTATGTCCAGCTAAAGTTAAATCTAAACCGAGTTTTAAGTCTTCGAGCAAGTGACCATTAGCGAGGCTGACTTTTTGAGTTGTTGACCAAGGAAAAGCCATACCTGTTCCGTGCAGTGAACTTGGAATTTGTAAATAGGTAAGTCCAAGCGGGCGAACTAAATTTCTGACTATATTGGAAAACTGTGAAATAAAATCTTTTGATGAGTTAGAGTTTTTTGGTCTTGCCATTAAGTATGTCGCTTGTACCGGACATCCTGTTGATACTGCACGTTGAGATAATTTTTGGATGGCGCCATTATGGACAGTACAATCTGCATCAATAACTATAACTACATCAGGAGGTGAGGCGGCAATAAACTGTAAACCATAATCTAATGCATACCCTTTGCCTTTATGCACTAAGTCTTGACGCTCGATAACTGTTGCACCCTTTACACGCGCTTCCTTAGCTGTTGCATCAGTACAATTATCGGCAATGACTATTAAACTATCTTGTTTTTTGAGCATTGGCGCCAGTCGCTCTAGTGTTGAACCAATAACAAGTTCTTCATTATGCGCTGGAACTAAAACAGTCACTTTTATATCTTGCCAGTTAGCTTTGACTTGTTGATCAAAGTCTGGGTTAGAAAATAAAGCGGCAATACATTCAATCAAAAAGAATAAACAGATAAGAAATAATGTACTGACACTAGCTAATAAAATAAAATTACTAAACAAAACCGCAAATTGGTTTATAAACATAACGCAATTACCTATTTTTGGTTTGAACAAATCTTGGAAGAAATAATTTTTGCTGGTATCCCAACGGCAGTTCGTCCTGCTGGAACATTACACAGAACTACAGCATTGGCGCCAATTTTGGCATTATCCCCAATTGTGACGTTGCCTAAAATCTTTGCACCTGCACCAACATCAACATTTCTACCCAAAGACGGCGCCTCTGTTGGACAGTCATTACGACGCATACCTAAAGTAACTCCTTGACGTATGATACAGTCGTCACCAATCGAACTGTACTCATGAATAACTATTGCTCCTTGATGTTCAATAACAACACGACGACCAAGTTTTACATTCGGTGGTAACTCAATTCCATATATATTCCGAACTCTTCTATATAATGTTCCATATATAAACCGAAATGGCAATTGCAAAACTTTAGATTTAATTGAATGGCGCCAAACTCCAAAACGGTGAGTCGCAACTGCTTGAAATCCAGGTTTCGTCCAATCACGTCCGTGAGCTATCCAGTCTTCTTTAATAAGTTCCCAAAAACTTAAAGCAGATTCTTTCTGTATAGTCGTAACTAAATTTATTTGTATACCCATTCTTCAACCTCCATTTCTGTTTCTGCAACTTGCACATTCCGATCTGAATAGTAAAAGTAGCTGTCAGGCTCATGCTTAAGATTTACAGCATTAGCGACAATTCCTAAAACATTCGATGACGAACGCTCTAATAGAGATTTAGCGGCTTTAGCACTCGCCGAATTAACTACACCAGGTCGAGCTACTAATAAAACTCCATCCACCATTTTGCCAAGAATAGCTGCATCCGCTGTTCCTGCTAGGGGAGGAGTATCAAAAATTACGTAGTCATAATCTTGAGCAAAAGTACTAATTAAAGAAGCCATACGGTCTGACTCGATTAAAGCCAAGGGATTAGGAGGTCTAACTCCAGCTGTAAGAATAGACAAATGCTCGTTAACTACTTTCTTACTAAGTAAAAAATCACTTTGACCAACAATTACGTTACTCAAACCTACTGAGTTAATCAAACCCCACAAACGATGTTGTGCAGGTTGACGCATATCGGCATCAACTAATAAAACTTGGCGCCCAGACTGAGCTAGTGCAGCTGCTAAATTAGCAGCTACTTCTGATTTTCCCTCACCAGCTACGGAACTTGTAATTGCCAATGTGCAAACTTTTTTATGGCTAATAAATTTGAGATTTGCCTGAAGCATTTGGTAAGCATCGTGAATTACTGTATGAGGAGCAGAAGCTACAATAATTCGATTAGAAACTTCTAGTCCAACCAAACGAATTGGTAATAGTTTACTATCAAAATTTGTGCTTGGAAGGCTAACAATCTGATTTTTTTGTTGATATTTTGCCAGCAAACCATTGATTCTACCTAAAAGCCTGGTTTCTTTGGATGAGTCCTGATTATTTGATTCAAACTTAGGAATTAAGCCTAATAAGGGATATTCAAAAAAGGCTTCGGTTTCTTTAATCGTTTTCAAGGAATTATCGATTAAGTCTACAAAGAATGCTATAGATACACCAAATAATAACCCAGCAAATGCACTACCTGCTGCTAAAAGAAGTGTAAGTCTAGACAAAACTGGTTTATTTGGTAACCGCGCGGGTTGAATTATCCTAGCGTTTCCGATAGTTTGCTTTTCGGCGATTTCAATTTCTTGGAGTCTGTCTTGAAGGTTTTGGAAGTTAGTTTGTGCTAATGTTTGTCTCCGCTCTAAATCTCCAAGATTTTTTTCTAGATTTGGAATAACGTTAAGTCTTTGCTGGTAATTAGCTTGAACCGCTTCCATCGCGCGTATCTTTTTCTCCAATCCTTGGCGCTGTCCCTGAAATTGCAGATACTGAACTGCTAAATCTTGTTTAATCTTCCCAACTTGTAATTTGTTGGTAGAAATATTGTCTGTTGTGCCTAAAGCTTTTCCGGCTCGTTCGTTTAATATAGATTTTAAAGCTGCCTGTTGATTTTTAAGGTAAACAATCGATGGATGTTGGTTTGTGTAACGTCCTCTTTCGGCTGCTAGTTTAGTTTCGACTTTTTGTAGCTCACTCAAAACATCCTGTACACCAGACATTTGACTGACAGAAGCAACTTCTACGGCTTCTTTACTTTGCATATTGAGTTGACTGGCAATGAGCGCTTCTTGTGCGCTGATGTCTGCTAGTGAAGCTTTTGATTGATTTATCTGTTCATCTAATTGAGCAATATTATTAATGCCAGCGGTTGATTCTTGGGAAAGCTGAATAATTTTATTTTCAGTTTTAAATCGACGTAATGCTTCTGACGCTGACTCTAACTCCGCGCGGGAAAATGGTAGTTGTTTTTTGATAAATTCACCTGCCGCATACACTTGAGTACGATTTGACTCAATATTTTTGTCTACATAGGTTTGCATAACCTGGTTAACTACTTTTTTCGCCAACTCAGGATTAATTGATACATAAGATACTTTAAGTACGTCAGTACCTGGAATCGCTTCAATCTTGATTTTAAGTTGGTCTGGATCAAGTGGATGACCTTTTTTATCTTTTAAATCTAAAGTTCTGATAACCTCTTCTAAAACTGGTTCAGAATCTACAATCACAGCTTGCGTTTCTAATGGATTACCTTGACGCATTAATGATTCAAGGTCGCCAATCTTTTCTCCTGCTTTTGTTAACGATGATATTCGGTCTGACTTGAATAACAGCATTCCGTTCGCACGGTACTCAGGATGCTGTCTAACAATGAATATTCCCGCAACTCCTACACTTGCGGCAACAGTTACCGCTACAAATAACCAGCGACGTTTCAAAACCAGCCAGTATTTTTGAATCTCTGCTTCTTGCAGCGGATAACCCTCATTTTCCATACAACTACCTTTAATCTGAATGTAAAAAAGCCCACTATTGTTGTTTAATTCAAGAAATACTTATGTAACTTACGTAAGGTGGGCAATGCCCACCATACAATTAATGTCAAATTGCTGTGTGTAAATTTTATTAACCATAAATATAACTTTAATTAAGATTAATTTCAAGTTTATAAATAAAAATTTTAATTTGAATTTACTTCAAAAAGTAGGAAAAGTATGTTCTGGAATCATTCAATAAAAAATTTCCCAAAATGCATATGTAGGATAGGCAAAACGTCTATCCTACGGTATATTTTTTCTTCGCTAGAATGAACGGTAAAAATCCCATTCGCGTTCATCTTCAGATATTTTTCTTAGTACGCATATATTGCCGGGAGTGAATTTAACTCCTCTGTAATTACGCTCTAAAGGATTTTGAAGAAAACGCTTTGTCAATCTTTTGATACGTACTCCTACATTTTCATTATTTTGAGTTTTGACAACTTCATAAGCTCTATTTTGTAAAATATAATAAAGAACTTTTCTTACTCCAGGCATCCAGATATCATCTAAAACTACATACCCTCCAACTTCTAGTAATTTGTCGATGTAAAAGAAGTCTACCAAGGTGTAGTCAAAATGATGTGAACCATCTATAAAAGCAAAATCTATTTTGTCTTGTGCGAGAAGTTGAGGTAGAACTTCATAAGACAGTCCCTGATAAAACTTTAAGATATCTGATAAACCTGATTTCTCAATATTTAGTAACCCTATCGATTTCCAATAGGTACTTTGAAATGGGTCAATAGCAATATGGCTACCTGAACCTTTATCACGGTGAGCTTGGCAAATGAACATTGTTGATAAGCCATAAGCCATACCTATTTCTAGCGTTCTGTCGAGTTTATGCTCTTTGATCAAATTTTGAAACAGTGTACCTATTTCGTAAGAAGTAGCTGTTGGGAACGGATTAATTATATTTCCTTCTGCATCTTCAACAGATTTGGTATCGTAAATTTTCTCTAGTACTTGGTTCATGGTCATTTTGTTTAAGTCAATTTGAGGATGGATGCTCCATAAGTTAGTAGGCGCCGGTTTTTTGGAAAACGACCTTGACAGTTGAAAGCAAAATTTTCAAGTCTAGCCAGAGTGACCAATTTTCAATGTAGCTAATATCAAGCTTGACTCCCTCTTCAAAATTTTCAATATCCGAACGACCAGAAACTTGCCATAGTCCAGTAATACCGGGTAGAACTTCTTGCCGAATAAAATGCTTGGTTTTAAATTTCTCGACATCCCGAAGCGGAAGGGGACGCGGACCAACCAAGCTCATCTGTCCAAGTAAGACATTAAAAATTTGAGGTAGTTCATCTAAACTGTAGCGACGTAAGAATTTACCCAATGGCGTAATGCGAGGGTCATTCTTCATTTTGAAAAGAACACCATCTTTGATTTCATTTTTAGCTTCTAATGCAGCTTGTAACTTTTCCGCATTAGCTACCATTGTTCGGAACTTCCAAATCTTAAAAGTCTTACCGTGCAGACCAACTCGATTTTGTTTGAAGAACACAGGTCCAGGAGAATCTAGTTTAATTAATATCGTTATTACTAAGTATACCGGAGAAAGTAAAACTAGTAATACAGTCGCACAACAAATATCAAAACATCGTTTGACCCAAAAATCACTGCCTGCAATAATTGGCGCCGGAATTGTCAAACAAGGAACTTCACCTATCATCCAAAGTTCTGATTTAGGATGCCAAATTTCAACTTGACTTGGTAGTATTCGTAGAACAATACCAGCAGTATGAAAATTCCAGCAAATATACAAACGATTTTTGATAGCACTCCAAGATACAAATGCTTCTACTACACCGTTTTCACGTAGATATCTAAAAGTTGCTTCTCGGTTTTTGAAATCTAAACAACTAGGGTTAGCACTTCCCTGGACTATATAGCAATTTTCCTTTTCTATCAACCCAGTATGGTTTTCTTTATCTTCTAAGTCAGTAATTAAAAAAACAGGATGCAGAATTGCACCTTGATTACGAGCTAGTCTAGTGCCTATATCAAATGTAAGGCGCCCAATGCAAGCAAAAACTATAGATAATAGCCAAAAAATTAGAAAAGCTGACCGTGAAATGTAAACTTCTGATTCGTATAAAAAAGCAATTAGCAGCAGTAACAATTCTGTTAGCGAAATTGCTTGAATTATACCAAAATAGTCCCGACGATTTCTACCAGGATTGTACAAACCTTTAACAGCAATTATACCGACTCCAACGCTTAAAATTAGCAATAAAAGAGATTGTTCTCTTGTCCAAGAGGATAAGAGCGAGCCATAAGAAATTGATAATTCCCATGCTAAGACCAAAGCTGAGATATCCAATAAGATAAGCGTAACTACACGCATGATTCTTACTGTGATTCCTCTCTGAATTCTAGTTCCTTTAGCAGACCTTAAGTCTAGCTGTAAATTTGCAAATGGTATACTTCTATAAGCCACAATTGCTGTTACCCCCTTTACTAAATTTAACGTTTCGAGCTTCTCAACGATTCATAAAATACACGATATAAAAATAGCGGATTACCTACTACATAACGGTGCCATAAACGTTGTGGTTCTGTAATCAATCGTGATAGCCATTCCAACCCGATATTAGTCATCCAACGAGGCCCTCTATACACTACATCTGTATAAAAATCAAGACAGGCGCCTAGCGGTAGAAAAACTTTTGTATTGATACGGTCGGAGTTGTCGCGAATCCATCGTTCTTGTAAGGGCATACCAAAACCGATATACAAGACATCAGGCTTAAACTTGTTGATTTGTTCGATAACATAATCATTCTCGGCGCCATGTTTATCGAAATAACCGTGGTGTCCTTGAACTTTTAAATTCGGTGCAATTGCTTTTAGTTTATCAATTGCCTTATCTACCGTACCTGACTTACCAGCAAGTAAAAATAAAGAAACATTTTCTCGTTCACAACTTTTTGCTAATTTCTCAATGTAATCTGGACATGTCATACGATGAGAAGAGTTAACACAGCAGCCACAAAGTTTAGCTCCTAATAAAACACCAAATCCATCACAAAAAACTAAATCAGATTTATTGAGAAAATCTTTATACCAAGGTAGTTCATAAGCAAAGTTCATAGCTCGAACATTAACATGACTTATAAACGTTTTTTTCGATAGCTTTGCAGATTTGACGATATATTCAATTAATTCGTAAACTTCTAACTTATGAAATCTGGTTCCAAGTAAGACTACCTCATCGAACGCTGATTTTGAAGCTGTTTTTGAAACAGTATCAACTGAAATCTCATCAAAAATTGTCATCGGCTAAATTCCTCTGTATTTTTGTACTACAAAAATTAAAAATACTTAAAGATATTAGTTTTAAAAATTTCAACGTTTTGGAGCTTGGTCGAAAGCTATTGCCATCGCATTCCATGCCAACTTACGTTTTAAAGAATTTGATAGGGGTAAAGGACGAACTGGCGCCAAATCTTTTCGGGGGTTATAGCTTGAGTGCCAGGTGTATCTATCACTCAATCCCCAAGTTAAGACAGCAATAACTGCGCGTTCTCTTAGTACAACTTTTAAATAGTCTTGATAGCGCGCGGCAACAATACGGTCACGAATTGCAAAATCTAACGCTAGTTTCTGGTCTACTACATCTAATTCAGTAATTAGAATTTTCAAACCTAAAGAAGCAACCGAGGCAAGAAACTTTCTCAGCTTGTCGGAATTAAAAGGTATAGAATGACCAACTAAGTGAGACTGAATACCCAGAGCATGAATTGGAGTTCCTTTAGATTTTAAGCGTTCCAGTAATTTTAAAACAGCATTTCTTCTTGCATCTCCGTCAGCAGTATCATACTCTAGCCCTAATTCGTTATAAACCAATATTGCTTTAGAGTCATAAGCAGCAGCAGTTCTAAAGGCAAACTCGATGTAATCCGGTCCTAAAAACTCAAGCCAAGGAGTTTTTCGCAATTGGTCACGGCGCCCATCTGCTGGTTCAATAGCTTCATTTACTACATCTATTGAATGCATTTGTCCAGCGTAACGCTTAGTGACAGTCGCGATATGCTCTTGCAAGAACTTTTCTGCATTTTGGTGGTTAACTACTTCCTTAAACCACTGCGGTAGTTGCATATGCCAAACTAAAGTATGCCCCCGAAACAGCATACTGTTACGACGTGCAAAACCTAATAACCAATCTGCATTTCTAAAGTCAAACTGGCTTGGGCTAGGGCGTAGAGCATCCCACTTCAGCTCATTCTCCGGCGCCAAAATACCGCACTCTCTAATAAAAGAGGAGCTAAAATCAAGGTCTGCAAGATATGGACGCATCGTAGCTGCTCCGTAAATTAAACCAATAGCAGCCGCACGTTTCTTTAAAGAACCTTGTCCAGATACCTCAAAGCTTCTTTTTTGTAAATCTTCAACAGCTTGACTTCTGTAGTCAGAAAGCGTTTTTCCCACTGCGACAGCACTCATACCCGCCAGAAATAAACCAGCGTGCAAAAAATGGCGCCTACTTTGTAAAGGTTTGAACATCATAGTAAAAAGTCTATGTATTCGCAACAACCAGAAATATTATTACCTCAAGAGTTCTGCTGATAATCTTGCTGTAATAAGAGTTCTGGTGGGAAAATTGCGCTTATTGTTTGTTGCCAATGCGCGGGCAATGCTGTTAAAACTTGATAAGTAATGCTTTCACTTTGAGTTTGAGCATCATTAACATCGACCTTTTTAATATGATACCAATTCGTTTGTTGGCATTCATCACACCAAAATGCTTCTAGCCACTCATCTTTTAGAAACGCTGTAGCCTCGTTTGCCACCAACGTTAGAACATTTTCCAAATATCCGTATTGTTGCTGTAGTTTTGATTCTGGGGCAAGTAATAATTGCCTTCTGGTAACGCTATGAAGATAGCATTCATGAATTGGGCAATAAATAGCTCGCCGTTTTGAACGTTTCCTGTTGCGGTTACATCTCCTATGCAACTCGACCTCCTTCGTAGATAGACGCAAATAATAAATACGTTGGAGTGACTGAGATCAAAAAGACCATCGAAGCCCGAGTCCTTAATTGCTATTTAGTTATGAAATTATACTAAGGTGTAAAGATTTTCATCCTACAAATTGAAGCAATTTTGAAACACACAAGTTAAATGTGTCTTAGCTTGCGTTCAACACTCCTCAGTAAAAATATCTACAATAGGATAATAACACTATTCTTAACTGTGTGAAATATTTTGACACTAGAGAAGATACATATTTTTTTATCGTTATAGTTTTTAATAAATATTTAACATAATCGTTGTATTTCCAAGGTTTCTATCATTTCAATAGCTTATGCTGTTCCATACTTTTCCTACTTTTCCTACTTTTCCTACTTTTACTTATATAAGTCCTACAAAGGCGCCAAACATAGTCATAGCTTGAAATACGTAAGTCAGATAGTATAATTTAAAGTTTTTATGAAGCTTTTGTGTTTTTTTGATAAAATTATTGACTTAACATATATCAATTATATAAAAAGAATGAAGTAAGCAAGTCTGATAAAAAAGGATAAAAACAAGAATAAAATTTTAAAACACAAAGTGAAATAATTTACGCTTTGCCAAAATTACATTTTTTGTAAAGTAACTGTTCAGCCATTGAAATAAAATTTGCAGAGCTAAATTCAGTTTTAATTAGTTAAAATAAATTCAGTTTTAATTAGTTAAAATAAATTCAGTTTTAATTAGTTAAAATAAATTCACTTATAGCCAGTCTAAGTATTTAAGTTGAAAGCGTAACAGTAAAAAATTTTGTAATGTCTATGTATGCAATAGCAATTAATAATACATATAATATTAAAAAAATACGTAAATATAGCTAAAAAAGCGAAGGATTGACTTTATCCATCAATATTAGGTGCATAACTTCGGTAAGCTTGTATTCAAAGTAAGCATTACTAGATTTTTATATCAACTTACACAAAACATGTTTCAATAAAAATTGATACAGTGATTTATGCTGCACATAATAAAACAGTGTAGTTACAGTCACATTATTAGCACATGTATACTATTAAAATTTAAGATAAAAATTATGCACAAACAGTTAAAGATTGGCTACTTAAGCTGAATATAACAGAATCGCGCGTATTTGATCATGGTATATTGCCTGACACGTCAAAAGTACGTTAGTGATCAACCCTTCAGTATCAATAAATATCTTTAAAGTGCAAATTCTAATATAGTGCATTATTGCTATGAACGCGGAACAGGCTTTGGACGTTGTAGAAAAAATTTTGCTGAAGCGACAGCTAACTACTCTTGAGCAATTAATATTTACTCAATCATGGCATGGGTTCGGCTATCATGATATGGCACAAAATTCTGGTTACCGTAGCAATTACTTTAAAGAAGTCGGTTCTCAATTATGGCATTGTCTTTCACAAGAAGTAGGTAAAAGAGTAACAAAAAAGAATCTTCAATTGATAATAAGCGAGTATAATATAGATGAAGATAGAAAAAATAATATGCAACTTGCATTTATAAATAGTAGAGTAATAGTAGATGAAAATATTTCTACTTCATCACCAGAAACAGCAATTAAATACCCAGGCAGTCCTTTAACTTATAACTCTTCTTTTTATATCAAGCGTCCCCCATGTGAAGAACTTGCTCTTGCAGAAATATATCAACCAGGATGTATACTGCGTATAAAAGCTCCGAAGCAAATGGGAAAAAGTTCGCTACTCAACCAAGTTGTTCAAAATGCAAAAACTTTTGGATATAAAACCGTCTATATAGATTTTCAAGAAGCTGATGATAGTATTTTTACCTTGCTTGATAAATTTTTACGTTGGTTTGCCTCTAACGTTAGTAGACAGTTACATATCGTACCTAAACTTGATGAGTATTGGGATGATGATATTGGCAGCAAGGTGAGTTGTAAAATCTACTTTGAGGAGTATGTGCTAGAACAAATAGATGCTCCACTAATTCTGATATTTAATGAAGTCAATCGAATTTATGAGTATCCCAGTATTGTTAAAGAGTTTTTTCCAATGCTGCGATTTTGGCATGAAATGGCGCAGCAGGTTGAAATTTGGCAAAAACTACGGTTAGTGGTAGCTCACTCAACAGAAAATTATATCCAGTTTAGAGTAAATCAATCACCTTTCAATGTAGGAGTTACAATTGAATTGCCAAAGTTTACCATAGAACAAGTACAAGATTTAGCCGAGCGTTACGGGCTAGGAAAAGAAATAATTAATTTTCTTGAACCTTTACAAGCAATGCTGGGTGGACATCCTTATCTTACTGCCTTAGCGTTTTATTATTTGTGTCAAGATAAGATGACAATAGAGGCATTACTAAAAACTGCTGCGACTCCAACAGGCATTTATAGTCAACATCTACGAGAACTTTTCAATATACTTATAGCTGAACCAGAACTACAACAAGCTATGCAAAAAATTGTAATGGCGCCAGAAAAAATAGAGTTAGACGCAATTATTGCTTACAAACTAGAAAGTATCGGACTAGTGCAACTAGATGGAAATCAAGCTTATATTAGTTGTGACTTATATAAATCTTATTTTCGCCAACAATTAGAAAAATAAAATTATCTAAAATTATCTATATTGTACATAATAGGTTGGGTTATGCAAAGCCTTCACCCAACCTACTGTTCTATACTATTTTGACGCTATCTAGTTTTGCCCATTTTAGGGTGGCTAGTAGATCATCACCTGCGGTAATTAAGGTGTCGTCTCCGCTGATGCTGGTTGATAGTATGGTGTTGGCGCCTAATGTACTGCCTCGACTAATAGTATCATCAACACCGTAGCCGTATATTGTCAATGAACCTTCTCCGGTTTCGAGGAAAAAGTTGTTAAGTCCACTACCTACATAAGCTGTATCGTTACCTGTGCCTGCTAATATTGTGTTGTTTCCTTCGGCTGCGTAGATAATATCGTTTCCGGCGCCTGTGCTAATGTAATCATTCCCTGCACCTGCGTATATTAAGTCGTTGCCGGAACCTGTAATGATGTTGTTGTTTCCTTCAGCTGCGTAGATGGTATTTTTACCATTTCCGGCTGCGATATAATCATTGCCGGTGCCTGCATATATTAAATCGTCACCATTGCCTGTACGCACCAAGTTGTTACCTTCAGCAGCATACACAGTGTTATTACCACCCAAAGCGCTGATAATATCACTACCCGCGCCGCTGTAGATAACACTGTTGCCACGTCCAGTAGCAATGCGGTTAAAGCCTTCGCCTGCGTATATTTGTTGATTGCCATCGTCGGTACTAATCACATCGTCACCAGCTCCAGTGTATACGATGCTATCGCCAACTCCAACATATACACGATTATTTCCTTCACCTGCAAAGAAGGTATCATTACCACCTTTACCTATGAATACATCTCCAGAATTATCGCCGTAAAGTTGATCCGAGCCTGTAGTACCATTAATTGCACTTGGGTCGCCTAATTGCCCAAATAATGTTTGGTACATTTGCTTGTAAATTTCTGTGTTATCAAGGGTGCTTGGTAAATTATCAGCATTCATCCCGTAGGTTTTACTAACAATGCTACCTGGGAAGTCAGGAGTACCAACCCAACCAACTCCAAAGTTACCCATTGACCCATCTAAAGAAGGTTGAGCATTAAATGCTGTCCAAGGCGCCGTTCTGCCGTTTTGTCCGTCGAGTGGGTTTTGTAATGGGGAACCTGTTGTTGGGTTAACAGGTATTGTTGGTACTGTGGTTAACGGTGTATTTGGATAGCCAGGAGAGAATGGTGTGGGTTGATATACTTGTAAACCACCCGCTTCACTATCAGCAGCAGTTATTAGTAATGTGTTGGGGTCTTGGTTCCGAATAAAATCCATTGCTACACCAATTGCTGCATCCGCGCGTAGGGTTGCGTCTATTGTTCCACGTGCGTTATTGGAGTTTGCAAAGTTATCGGTTCCTTCTTCTTCCAACACTACAAAGAAGCCATCGGGGTCACTCGATATTGACCTTAAGGCGCCGGAGAGCATATCTGCAACGGTAGGAGGATTTAAATTTCCTGGTTGTCCGTAAGTTGCAAGTCCTGCTGCTGCGTTGAATTCTTCGGTACGTGCGTTATAGGTATCTTCCCAAGCAAATACACCTAAGATTTTCTCACCAGGTTGAACTGTATCAAGTTGGTCTTTGCTATAAAGAACTCGATAACCGCGTTTTTGCGCTTCTTCAATTAAGTTTAAACCGTCAGTACGCGCCCCAGTTTGGTTTAAGGCGCCGCCAAATTGACCCGCAACACCTGTAGGTAACATCCAGCGTTCTCCACCTGCTGCTATAAATTGGGCGCCAGATTCGAGAATGATTTGGCGGACAATTTCAGTATTATCGCTGCGGGCAGCTACTTCGGCAGCAAACGCTCCTGAACCAGGTTCGTTCATTGTCCCCGAATTAATTATCGCAACAGCTTTGCCTGAATCGCGCGCTTCTTCGAGAATTGTCGAACCAACTTTTCCAGAGAATGGTGTGACTCTACTACCATCTGCATTCAAACCGTAGGAATCTTGGAATACCTTAACACCGTTGGCGTGAACTACACCACTTCCATCAGAACTACCTGTTAATTGGTCGGTTAGGTGTCCTAAATATACACCCGTATTGCTCATCATGTCCCAGTTTAGGCGCCCATCTGGCCCTACACTTTCAAATCGTGCGGCGCCGAACATCGAAGGACTGTGACCATCAGGGTGGATAAATATAACGTTACCAGTTTTCTTTGTAGCAGCAGGTGCAGGTTCTGGTTGCGGTACAGGACGGTCAGGTAAATCTGTATTGAACAGTGTCTCGTACATGAGACGGTATACATCAGTATTATCTACTGTGGCATTCCATGTTTCAGCATTCAACCCGTGTGCTTTGGCAACAATTGAACCTGGAAAATCTGGAGTTCCAACCCAACCTACACCAAAATTAAATTGATTACCGCTTGCATCTGGCGCCGAAGTGAAAGGTAAAGTTCCACGTCCGGTAGTTCCATCTAAAGGATTTGCAAATGCGGCAGGTAGTCCACTGACATTAGTTGGGTTAGCGCTTACCGTTCCAACATTTCTATCTGCTGGTAACGGGTCACGAGTTTGTAAACCACCACCATCACTATCTGCGGCAGTGACAATCAGAGTATTATTATACTTCTCTGAAAAATCTAACGCTACACCAATTGCACCATCGGCACGGCGTAAAGCTTCTAGAGTTCCAGCCGCATTATTAATGTTACCAAAGTTATCAGTACCTTCTTCTTCAAGTACTGTAAATGAACCATTGCCGAAGTTTGGATGAACCTCCATCAACTTCTGGGACGCTGCCAACATTTCACCAACAGTAGGCGCCGTTTCTACATAGAAAGGAGTATTCGACGCTGCCAAAGTTTCTTCGGAACGGTCATTAAATGTGTGAATAGCAGCAAACACACCTAATACTTTTTGAGGTGGGTTTGGACTATTCACTACTGCATTTAACTCATCCTCGGTGTATACAACCGTATAACCTAGACTTTTTGCCAAGTCTATCAAGTTAGTAGCTGGACGATTTTGAATAGCAGCATCACCAGTACTGAACTGAGCATCGATAGCAGCAGTAACATGGCGCCCAGTAGTACCAACGGGTAGCATATGTAATTCACCACCACCCATAATGAAATTCACACCCGACTCAATAATTTGACGAGTGATTTCAGCAAGGTTTTGACGTGGTGCAGAACGAGCGGAAGTATCTGGTGGCGCCACTTTTGCAACGAAGGCGCCAGTACCAGGTTCAGCAATAAAGCCAGAGTTAATTAAAGCAGTTACCTTCGAGGCGGCAACTGCTTCTTGCATAATGGTTTGCTGTTTACCAGAAAGTGCAGTAGTGGGAGTCGTGTTATCTTCTTCTAACCCAAAAGACTCAGCATGAACTTTAGTACCTGTTGCATGAGTAACGGCGCCACCGTTTGATGTACCCGTTAACTGGTCTTGCATGTGACCTAAGTAGACGCGCGCTTCATCTAACTTATCCCAGTTCAACCTGCCATCAGGTCCTTTATCAACAAACCGCGCCAAAGCATAATGCGCTGGACTAGTACCATCAGGATGGATAAAAATTACGTGATTATTTGCCATATATTTTCTACTCGCAAGTAAATAAATAATGCCCAAACCCTTGTAAAGACGCGACATGTCGCGTCTCTACATGTACCGCATGTACACGAAATCCGCTGTAACCACGAACGTTGAGTATGATTATCAAACCTTGTAACGATTTATTACAAAAGTTGTATACATATCAAAATTTACATACTAAGGTTAAAAGCTTAGATATTCTTAAATTAAGAAAAAGTTAAGAATGGTGTATATTTACTTAAAATATTTGGGTCAAAATATCTACACTTAGAGTGTATCGTTTATTAGTGCTACACTTATACTTGATACCAACGTCGAAAAAATACTCAAATAAAACTAATTGATACCATAGAAATAAATATACTTATATAATGTAGGTAGGCTTGCGCGTTTGTAGAGAAAGAGACGAAGCAGAGTTAATGAGCCTTGAGCAACTGTAGCAGCGAATTGATGGGATGATTTTTAGCTATGGTATTTTATCGCATTAACTATACACAAATTCTAAAAATTCTAAAGATATGGCAGCAGTAGCCTAGGTGCATCAATAATATTTCTTTAATATGGCGCCTTGTTTGGTGTTTTAATTTAGTTAAAAACGGAAGGTATACTGCTTTTTGGAAATACTTACTAGTAGTTCATGTCATAAGTTTTGGTAGGTGTACTTCTTAATAATTCTTCCTTTGTGTCCTTTGTGCCTTTGTGGTTCTTTTTTCCAACACCCCAAAACTTATGACACAGAGTACTAGTGGTTTGTGTCATAAGTTTTGGGTGGTAGATAAATTAGCAACGGATGTTGGAACGGATGTAACGGATAGGTAATTTTAAATAACCAGACCTTGTTTTTAACAAATAATTCAGGAGTGACACCGTTAAAATCCGTTGCAAACCAACACCCCAAAACTTATGACACGGAATACTAGTGGTCTATGTCAAAAGTTTTGGTAGGTTGTAAGGTGGGCACTGCCCACCATACGAATGGTGCCAACCAGCCAAATTTAATGACATGAAGCACTAATAGTCTGTGTCAAAAGTTTTGGAAGGTAGGAGGAATGAACCACAAAGACACAAAGGGCACAAAGGAAGAATTTTTAAGAGATTAACCAGCCAAAATTAATGACACGGACTACTAGTAGTTCATGTCAAAAGTTTTGGTGTAATATATTTTTTACCACAGAGACAAGAGTTAAGGGAGAGGTCAATACTGCTCGGTTAACGCATGTAGAGACGTTACATTTAACGTCTGTACAAGGGTTTCACGTTTCGCAATTTCCTTAACCAAGCAGTATTGAGGGAGAGGTAGGGTGCGTCAAAGCTATTACTATCTCCAATTGATAGAAAAATTAATCAGCTTTGACGCACCGACATTCGTCATGGTGGTGCGTGAAGGCGATAATATCTATTTCAAAATATGTATAAAAATGCACTTTATATTTCTCCAAAATACCTTTTAATTATTGTTTAAAACAGATTTTAAACAAAAAAATGTAGAACTAAAACCTTAAAATTTTCATTCTTGACGCGCGGTAATTAAAAATAGCCTGCAACATTTTAATAACTGTCTTCTATGCGCCCTCTGCGTCTCTGTGGTAAAAAAACATAAACATATAACGATATAAAATATTTTTATTTTAAAACCCTTTGTAGAGACAAAGGTTCAATTGCGTCTCTACGTATATATAATTTTATAAGTTTTAAACGGCGCCTATATCTATTAGACTGGTAATAAAGAAACGTGAGCAGATACTACCTTCCATCCAGTAGGAAATCTATACCATGTTTGACTTTGGCGCCCGAAACGTTCAATATTATTCATAATACGTCGAAATTCTAATGTTACGGTTGCTGTATCGTTACCAAAAGTGACAACTTTAAGATTTAATATTTCTCGTTCTATTTTCGGGTTCGGTCGGGACGCGCGAAAATCACGAATTTCATCACTTCCATAAAGATTCTCTGCAAGACCAAACCGTACAACTTCGGGTGCATCCCAAAATAGGTTATCCATCACTTCTATATTATTACTACAAAGTGATTCCTCGTACTGAAGATACAAAGCTGTTACTTCAGCTACTACGGTAGCGTCGTTTATTACAGTCATTATTGTCACCAGTTCTTAGTAATATTAACTAGGAGAAACGCCAATTGTGATACATTTATATCTTATCCTCCGTAACCCTTACAATATTTTAACTTACAAGGGGATGTAAAAAAGTTGTTGGGTTCCGTTCCGTAACCCAACCTACGATTTACTTAAAATAACCTGAGTTCGACGTAAGAAAGATAGCCGAACGAGAATATTTCGGGCATGGAAGTCTCGGCATTCGCTGTATATATTTAATTTTAGAATTTTGTTAACTATGAGCGTTTGTTATTTATGTTGGTTGGGTGCTTTTAAGCAAATACGCGCGTGTGTAGATGTATTGATATTTATTGGTTGCGGCGCCCAACAAATGAAATACTCGCTTTTTTTGAGCTATCAAATCAATAGTTTTGTATTATCTCAGGTATCCGCTTTATTAATACATGGCGTGCTTGATTTGTCAACACCTTCTAAACTCTCTGGCGCTCTGGATGCTTTTTCTTGTCGCATCTTATGCAAACGATTCCGCCAGTTATCATTAATTAGCAAAGCTCCCCACTCTTTAAAGCTGACATCAAGACGAGGAGAGTAAACAGATAGTTTACTCAATCTCACTAACAAATCTTCTGCGGTAGATGGAGCTAATAATTTCAATTGCTCTACATTCGCTTTTTCCTCCAACCCTATTCCTTGTGCCAACCACAGCACGTCTAAATCTGTTATCACATAGTCCCTATCCAGAGAATATGTACGATAAATTGGGTCGTAGTTGCCTTTATCTTTTAGGGTACGATGACTAGTAAATCCCCAAACACATATCCAACTTGCATCAATGTTAACTTGTATCGCTAAGTAATAGTTTGCTACCCAATCATGAAGATCGACCCATTCTTGTGGTACTGTTAATATATCTGTATTGGTTGCTTCATCAGGAATTAAGATAAGCCGAGTTTTACCAATCGTAATGGCTGTACCATTGACAACATCCCAAATAGTTGGTACCTCAGCTTCGCTAGGTAACACTGTTATCGAATCGCCTAAATTTTCCTTCACCCAAGCTCTAAAAGCATCAAGACACCAGCAGTTTAAATCTGCATTATTTTGAGCAGTTTGATTAGAATAATGTCGGATAATTGATTCTCTTTGTTTTAAGTCGTTTTCTGAAAACTCCTGCCAAATTTGTTCGGGATAAAGTCTTTTTAGCTCTTGCAAAGTTAGTTTCATAATTGTTTCTCATTTATTGAAATATTATTAAAAACACACTTATTCTCTAATATGTCAGAAATTGTTTAATAAATTCTAAGTTTTTAAGCCGTAACCAAGCTGCTCCATCTAATTTAAAATTTAATGAATAATGGTCATGGATTCGTTGTGCTATTCCTGCTTGCAACAATTCGCAAGCTTCAGAAACAAAAACGTCATTTAAATCGGCTCCATTATAACTACAACCACTCTTACTGTACTTACAGTAATTTTTATTAAAATAGCTGTAGTAATAGGATTTAAAAATGTTTTTACTATCTACTGGCAGGCTGTAGAAAGTTTTCTGAAACATGTCAGAAATTATATCATAATAATAGTCATCAAGAAAAGCTACTAGGCTGGATTTTATTTCTTTCAACTCCTCTGAAGTAAAGTCTTGCTTAGACTCTTCTCCATTCATATTCCAGTGTTTCTTTCTCCACTCCCTTATTTTCTGTATAAATAAGGTCAGAAGAGTGTTGTAACGACGGTTAGCAGTAGCAGTATCCCTGTTAATTTCACCAGCAATCTTTTGCAGCGTGAGTTTCAACCCATGTCTAAGTAACAGAAGACTCTGAGCTTTTGTATCTAGTTCTTGTATTTGCTTTGCTATAAAATTTCTCAGATTTTCTATATCTTCCCTTGGTAATTTATCTATTTCAACTGAAGATGTATCTGGAATGTTTTCGATACGAAGCACACTCGTAGTATCATGTGGATCGTAGCGATTATCTAAAGAATAAGTTATAGGGTTTTGATAATCGCGAATTGCTCTGCCAATATCTTCCAGCTTTCTTTTAATCCATAAACCATTAACTTGTACAAAATTTAACTGACTATAGCGCCGTGCAATTTCTTCAAATTGTTCCTCTGTAGACAAATTTATATCTTTTTTATTCGTTTTTCTTACTTCTTGATAAGTGTTCCATATTCCAATATATGTTACGACTTCCTCATTTGTTACACCTTGAACTTCTAAAGCATCTTTCACTCGTTTTCGAGATGATTTAGCAGCTAAACCCAAATTTGTGCAAGTTATCGTTTGATTCACTTGTTTGTTTCTTATTAACTCATCTCTAACTAAGCCATACATTCGTTTTGTGATGTATACCTTGACTGAGGCATAAAAATATTGATCTCTTTCCCTAATTTTAAAGCCTTGGAAAAAACTTCTAGGATTTGAGGCGTATTCACAAGTTATTTGTAAAATATCTTCAATAATACTTGTATCATGATTACTTCTGCTATCACGGTTTAGTTTCTGCTGAAAGCGTCTAACAATATCAGCACTAAAGCTTGCTAAAAAATGTTTTACATGCTCTTCAGCCTCTGCATTTTCTGAGTCGTATAAATATGTGTTAAAAAAATGCCACGCTAAATCTTCTTTAGTAAGATCAGGATTTTGCTGTTTGAGGTTGTTAATATTCTGGCACAACTTAGAATCTGGGCGCCACTTAATATTCCAGCGAGTTCCTTGAACCATTACTTGAGGACGTGTATAGAATCTATACAATGGATCGATGTGACTCATATTTACATTCCATCTCTAAATATAGAAACAAAAATTCTTTCATTCCCTCATATCCCTTGAAATTGTCTAAACAATGTACTTGCTATATATCTTGGGTTGAGGAGTAAAAAAATTGGATCGAAATTTCTTAAGCCTTTACAATCAGCCAGCAGTTAGGGAGCAAGCTCAATTGTATTTATGCATTATTTGGGGCAGATATAAACTTATTGCTTTACTAGTACTAAAATACTATCCAAGCGAGTGGTCTAACTACTAAAAAACTTCCATTTGAATACCTCAAGTCCTAGAATTAATTAGAAGTTCAACTTTTGAACTTAAAGATAAGGTAAAGCAGATTACTAAAGGTCAGCAACGCCATTTTGTGCTGCCTTAAATATCAAACTTGGCTCCAAAAAATACACTTTTCTGTATAGGTTTCTAAATCAGCCTCTCATACAATAGGTAGATACATATAAAAGGTAAGCTAATAATGTATGTATGAAAATATACTAATAATTGCTGTATATGAGCGCAATAGCTCTAAAACACTCGCACGCGCGTACTATTTCGAGAAGCCGAATAAAAGACAATAATAAAAATAACCTTTTAAGAATCAATCATGAGTCAAGACTTACCAAAGCAAGGGAAACAACAGATTCTTGTAGTAGACGACCACCAACTAATCCTGAGTGGAAGCCTCAGAATACTAGAACAAAAGTACCCAAGTGCAAACATTTTAAAAGCTGAAACTGCACAAGAAGCTCTTAATATAGTAGCTACCTCTGGGTTAGACCTTGCTGTTATAGACTTGTCCATACCAGAAAAGCCAGAAACAACAGCTCAAGTTGATACAGGTATCCAACTACTAAAAACCTTAATGAAAAATAATCCTGCACTAAATATAGTAGTGCAAAGCAGTCATATTAAGGCACTAGTACGTATTAAACATGAAATTGACGAACATCAAGGAGGCTTCGTCATCGCCAACAAAGGACTTTCCGAAAAAGAAATATTAAATCGAGTAGACTTAGCACTACAAGGAATAACCCATACAAAAGACATTAAAACAGCATTAGAATTTAAACCAGAGTGGCTAGAAGTTTTAAAACTAGCATTTGAAGAAGGATTGCAAGACAAAACAATTGCCGATCGAATGCATATACACGAACGAACAGTGCGCTCATACTGGACAAAAATCCAAGACGTACTAGGCGTTTACCCCGACGACTGCAAACTTGAAGGTAAAAACATGCGAATTCAAACAACAATCCGCGCCAGAGAAGAAGGGTTGATCGACTAGTAGAGGCGGGTTAACCCAAAACCTTCAGCATCCACACAAATACAGTAAACCCGCCCCAAACCCGCCCCAACCCGCCCCAAACCGCCCCCATACAATAGGAGTAAATAATTTATGGTCAAAAATTCGGGCACAATTTGGACAAAAATAAAAAAAGAAATTAGTATTTGGCGTACAGGCGCCTTACCAGGACTAGCTGTAACAACCGTCGTTGCCATCGCGCGTTTAAATGGGTTACTTCAGCCTTTAGAGTGGATGGCTCTTGATAACTTCTTTCGTCTACGTCCTAGTGAATCAATAGATAATAGAATTACCATTATTGGAATTAATGAAGATGATATTAAAAGTTTAGGAACGTATCCTATACCAGATAGAGAAATAGCAGCACTTATTACAAAAGTGCAGAATTACCAACCTACAGTTATTGGCTTAGACCTAGTGAGAAATATACCTGTTGAACCAGGTCGTAGACAACTAGTTGATGTATTAAAAAATAATAAAAATTTAATTGCTATTGAAAAAGTCTTACCTCCTGAATATACTCCACCACCAAATGTACCTCCGAACCGAGTTGGTTTCTCAGATGTTTTATTAGATAGAGACGGTAATACCAGGCGCCTTCTTCTTAGTACACCATCACCAAAAGACCAAAGCTATAAATTTTCCCTATCTTTGCGCCTAGCAGAAACTTACTTATTAAACAAAGGCATTTCTTTAGAAAATGGTATTCATGACCGTGAGGCTATGCGATTTGGCTCAGTTGAAATAAGTCGCATTTTGCCAAATAGTGGGGGATACGTGGGGGTAGATGCAGGAGGAGTTCAGACATTAATCAATTGGCGGAGTGGAGAAGAACCATTCCAATTTACATCTCTTAATCATATAAAAACTAATGACTTTAAACCAGAATTATTTCGTAGCCGTATTGTCTTAATAGGTATGACTGCACCGAGCGTTCCAGACTACATAAATACTAATGCAGTTAGTGGTTTAAAACCTCATAATCATATTTATGGAGTAAAATTTCATGCTCATGCAACTTCTCAAATTATTAGCGCAGTTCTTGATCAAAGACGATTAATAAAAGTTTGGTATAAGGAGTGGGAATATCTATGGATTATAATTTGGGGCTTTATCTCCATTATAATCGGGCGCCTGACTCAATCAGCATTTAAAAATTTGCTTGCAGTTGGTGTAGCTAGTATTATTTTAGTTGGAGGTAGCTTTTTGCTTTTCATGTGGGGTTGGTGGATACCAGTAGCACCCAACTTATTAATCTTAAGTATCAACGGTGTAGGTTTAAGTGCTTTTGCATTTTATCAACGTGACAGAGCTTTGCAGTCTCAAATTGAAGAACGTCAACGTACTATTGAAAATACATTTACCTATATTCATAATGGACCATTACAAACACTAGCTAACACCTTAAGATGCGTTCAAGAAGAAGATTTTCCCCATGATACATTACATAGCCAACTAAAAAGACTTAATCAAGAAATTCGAGACATTGGCGAACACTTAAAATCTGAAACTTTAAATCAAGAAGAAAGCCTTTTTTTAATCAGTGGCTTAAAACTAAATTTAAAACTTCCAATTCACGAGCTTTTATATGAAGTCTACACTAGTACACTAAAACGTGACCTACCTTATTTTGAAAATCTTAAATTGAAAGCTCGCTCCTTTGAACCTATCGAAGATCAACACTTAAATACTGAACAAAAACGAGAACTTTGCCAATTTTTAGAAGAAGCTTTATGCAACGTTGGAAAACATGCAATAGGGGCTAAACGTGTTCAAGCCATCGGTAAAGAAAACCAAGGTTGGTACACCCTTAGCATCAAAGATAACGGGTGTGGTATAAAATCAAACTCAGAAAATAAAGGAACGAAGCAAGCTCAAAATTTAGCTAGAAAATTAGGAGGTAATTTTAAAAGAGAACGTATTTCTCCTCGTGAGACTTTGTGCGAATTAACCTGGCCCTTGAAAAAACGCAATTTGATCAAGTATTTACTCAGCTTGTAGTTAATTTACGGTATCATTTATTTAACCGTGAACAATATATACAGGCTAGATATGAGGACTCAAATCTTATGTGTACTGAAGTTAAGTTTGCTACTGAACTCATTACTTTTTGTGTTCCCAGCAATGTCTGAATATAAACCTCCTACAACTCAGAAACCTCCTAGTGATTATACTAAGTCTGGAGGTGTTAGAGGATGCCCAGAAGAACGAATACCCCTTACAATCCTTTCTCCTACAACTCATATTGGACAAACAGCTTCTCGGCGCCCCACCTTTGCCTGGTATTTATACAGCGCTCACAACACAGAGTTTAGGCTATTTGAGTTTGAGCAAAATGGTAGACCTAAACAACTAGGCAAGCCAATTAATTTACAAGCATCAAAGGGAATTAACAAGTATTCACTTCTAGAAAACTATCCAGAATTAGCTATAGGGAAAAAATATCTTTGGCAAATATCAATCTCTTGTCCGGATATGCCAGGTGCATCTTTAATTCAAAGGGCTGAATTTACGGTTGTAGAAATGCCATCTTTCAAAAATAAACAACCGATAACACAGAATTCTTCTCAAAAAGCAAATTTTTACGCCCAGCAAGGTTTATGGTATGACGCACTATCAGAAGCTCTCAAATTGTCGAAAGAAGGCAAACTCGGAGAAGTTGGCTCAACTTTAGTACTGTCTTTAGCACAGTCGGAAGAAAAAGCAGCAACATCTAATCAACAAGAGCTTCAGCAAAGGATTGAAAATTTAAAGATGATTGCAAACCAGGAAAAATAAATCATTAATAATTAAAGTAGGTTGGGTTACTTGAAATAAAATCCAACTTACATATATATATATATAGTTTTTTTTTACAGCCAGTTCCCGCTTATAATAAACGGCGCCCAATAGTAAGGATTGCTATATTCGTTATTATCTTTAATCATTTTAATTTGAGCCTGACGTAAAGCTTCTGCCTTACTTACTCCTAACTTGCGGTAGTTAGTATAAAATTCAGTTATTAAATTAAACGTAGACTTATCATCAACAGCCCAAAGAGAAGCAAGCGCGCTTTTCACTCCAACCTGTAAAGCAACACCAGCTAAACCAAGAGTCGCACGGTCATCTCCTACAGCAGTTTGACAAGCTGTTAATGTTAGTAATTCTACCGAATTAGAACCACCATTAACTTGTCGGAGCGCAGTTTCTAACTGCTTAATAGTAAGCTTTTCGTTATTTCCTGCAACTAAAAAAGTATCCTCTGCAATAGTGCCAAACTGAGCATGGGTAGAAATGTGAATAATCGGATAAACAGTTTTATCGAGTTCTTTTTCTAAATTATTAAAATTAAAATAATTATCCACAAGTAGTTTGCTGCCTGGGAATAACACTTTAACCTTATTAATTTCTGAATCTACGTTTTGCAAAGCTTGATATTTTTTTTCATCAACTTTAGCTTCTGTAGTCACACCCAAAATTAGAGCTTTGGCTGACTGCCGATTCAAATTTTTAGGCGCCGTCAAACGTAGACTAGGAGTGGTTGCAACAGCATACTTTTCAATCAAATATTGCTTCCCATCATAAAGCGCAGCCATTGGGATACTACGTAAAAAGCTGTCTTGAATGAAAACAATATTCTTAATTTTATCAGGATTTAAATTAGCATTTTCAAACTTACTAAAAATTTTATTATATAAATACTGTCCCTTTTCCTTAATCTCATCATCAACAATCGCTTTGGCTCCATCTATAAGTAATTCATAAAACTTTTTAATTTCCGCTTCTAGAACGTCACGTTTTTCATCTATCCATTCAAGCTGCTTATTACCATTTGGTAGACTAAGAAGTATAGCAGTACGATTATTAAAAATAATAGAACTAAAAACAGCAGTGTCTGATTTTAATAATTCGTCAACATTTTTAGATTGATTAATAGCTGTTATAACACAATCATTCCCAAAATAATTTTGTAATTCTGCCAATTTCAAAGAATCTATAGTTTCTAAAGCACTATTAGTTAGCTGCCTTTTTTTAGGTTCAGCAGATGATGTTAGAGAAGCTAACTCTAATTTTAACTGAGCTAATTCACGATAAAGAGGCTCAACAACATCTCGAAAATCAAACTGTAAATCTTTATCAGCTTCTAGAATATCACTGCGAATCTCCTCTAAAGTAGAATAAGCTTCTTGATAAGCTGTAACAGCCTCTAACTTTTTCTCCTGCGCTCGGAAAATTCTTCCAGTCTGCCACTGCCATAAATAAACACTATCTTTTGCCAGTAACTTTTGGTCAGCTTGCAAAAGTGCATCCTGAGTTAATTGTAAAGCTTGCTCGTATGAGTGACGACATTCGTAAAAATGACCCAATGCTCCATTTGCAAAAGACTCTGAGCGAGAGTCTTGAATTTTATCAGCAATTTGTACTGCATCTTCAAGTAATGCAAGTGCTTGTGCATCTGGTAATTGTCGCTTTAGACACTGAGTTATAGGTGAAGTTACTGCTTCTGTAACAACAGGGAGATTAGCTAAATCTACTGTTATATAAACTTTACTTGTAGAATCTGATAACTTCTCGCGTAGAGCTAAAGCTTTTTCCAGCGCTGCCGAGATTTTGGTTTGGTCAGCTTTAGTGCGGTAGTAAAACTTAATTAAATTTACAAGCACTTGTACTTGAGCATATTGGTTGCCTTGTTGGTCAGCTTTTTCAAAACTAGCCTGAAATTTGTTAAAAGCGGCATCATAATCACTTTTAGATTGCTGTTCAAATTGTTTACCCTTTGGAACACCAATTTGTTTAGCAGATTCCGCGCGTAGTTCCCAGAGTTGCGCGCGACTAACATAAACATTACCCAAACTATTAAGTACTAAAAAGTCATAACCTTTAGGAGCGATTTTTTCAGCATCATTAAGATATTTAATAGCTCGATTATAATAACCCACCAAACGATAAGCTTCTCCAAGACTTCCCAGCGCTGCTGCTTCCCCTATTCGGTCTTTTTGAGCTAACGCAATCTCCAATGCACTTTCTTGTAAACATTTTTTCTGTGGTAGTTCCTCCTTGTCTTCTTGAAGTACACCACATAAAACAGCAATCACCTTTCTAGGTTGCCCCAAGCTATTGTACACTTGAGCTTGTTCTGTAAGCATTCGCCCTACTTGTCGCACATCCCCAACTTGGCGATAATAGGTAATAACATGATCCCAATGAGTAATAGACTTATCTAATTGACCTGTTTGTTGATATACCCTTGCTAAATTCTCCAGAACCACTGCTTCCGATGCGCGGTCATTGTTTTGATAGATTTTTAAAGCTTCTTGCCAATACTTAATTGCATCTTGCAACTTTCCAATCTGGTAACTTTCAACACCTTGCTGCATCAATTTACTCGCATCGGAGATTTGTGCATACGCCACTTCCCCTTTCTCCTGCCATATCAATAATGGCAAATGGCTTAACCATAAACAAAAAGTTATGCTACAAAGAAATAGAATTCCTAAAAACCGACTTTTATAACGGGAATTAAACATTATCAACCACACTCCCGACTCAAAACAATTTTACCAGAAGGTAAACGATATGCAGCTTGTGGTTCTATAATCGGGTCGCCTTTTTGCCAAGGGCGCCTGCTAGAATTAGCAGAAGCATTATTTGTACGCACAGTACCAAAAGTATACTGCGACATCAAAGCATCTCCCGGACGAGAAGGTAAACCACCAGAACCTGTAATCACAAAAGTCCCTTGTTGTTGACGAGTATTGCGCGCGATACAACTATTTGCAATCAAGCTACCAGTATCAATAACATTTTCTGGCAACTCCGAAAGACTATTTTGAATAAAGGTAGTATCTGGTAAAGTAATCACACCAGACACCGCACCACTGGCATTAATATCAACGCGGTTGTCCCCAATTAAAGTGCGGGGATCAATACCGACTGGAGCAGGTCTATAATTTTGACCAAAAAAGGCAGGAGTATTAAGGGTGATATCACCACCTTTACCATCTTGAGCAAACGCTAGGATATTGCTGTCACCGAACGCGATGATAGAGTTAGCATTGAGGGTAATGTTACCACCACCGCCTGCACCACTGATAACATCGGTTGTGATATTGCTGTCAAAAAAGCGCATATCTCCTGCTGTGATGTTAATAGCACCACCAGCAGATTGTTGAGCAGCAGTAGTGATATTACTATCACGAAGGTTTATCAGGTCATCAACTTTAATATTTATAAGACCAGCATTCCCCGTTCCTTGAGAACGGACATTTACTTCACCTTTCTTCAGGGTCAGCAAGTTACTATTGATTGAGATATCACCGCCTTTTCCTTGGCTTAAAGTACTTGCAAATAAACCACTAATGGGATTGCTTCCTAAAATATCGACAACGCGAGCATTAATCTCAATGTTACCTGCGGCTCCATTTCCCTCAGTACTTGCAGAGAGCCTCGCACCATTGTTAATAGTAAATTTGTTCGCTCGAATATTAATATTCCTACCATTGCCCACGGCAGTTGCTTTCACATCGCTAAATATGCCGCTGGAGCCGCCATTACTTGACAACCCATCGAATAAGACTTGCTGGGCATTGATATTTACGTTACCTGCATCCCCCTGCCCAGCAGTGGTAGCAAATAATCCACCGCCTCCCGTCACAGATAGCGAACCTGTAGTCATGTCAATATTGCCACCATTGCCTATTGCTGCTTGGCGATCGCTATACAAATTAGCATCCACTAAACTGTATACCCCACTGGCGCCTTTTTTGCTATTTTCCCCATCAATGCTGACAGTATTGCGGGCATTGATAGTCACATCACCAGCATTTCCTTGCCCAGCAGTAGCGGCAAACACACCACCTCCATTGGTCAGCGAAAGTGTCCCAGTCTCAATTTTGATTTTGCCACCATTTCCTGTTGCTGATGGCTTCTTGGTATATAAATTAGCATCAACCGAGCTAAATATTCCACTGGCGCCTTGTTTACTATTCTCCCCATCGATGGTAATTTGATCGCGCGCATCGACAGTCACATTTCCTGCATTTCCTTGGCCAGCAGTGGCAGCAAATACCCCAGCACCTCTCGAAATTGCCAGCGACCCAGTTGTAATTTTTACATCACCACCGTTCCCAACTGCTCGTGGTTGCTCGGTATACAAATTAGCATCGACCGAGCTAAACACCCCACTGGCGCCAAAGTTGCTATTCTCTCCATCTAGAGTAATCGTATCGCGAGCCGTGATATTTACATTACCTGCATTTCCCTGCCCTTTGGTCAACGCATTCAAAGCAGCACCCCTAGTAATTGAAAGTGACCCAGTAGTAATCGTAATGTCGCCCCCGTTCCCAATTGCTGTTCCTAAAAGGGGAAAACCACTATATTCATTACCATCAACAGAGGTGAATATTGAACTGGCTGCTTTGGTCGAACTAATCCTTCTCTCTCCATCGAGAGTAACCGTGTCGCGAGCATTAATATTGACGTTGCCTGCATTTCCTACTCCTCTAGTGATGGCATTGAGTTGCCCGCCATTGGTCATTAACAGTGACCCTGTTGTAATGTTAAGGTTGCCCCCGTTGCCCCTTGCTTGCTTTCCCTGATCATCAATTCCAACTGAAGTGAATATCGAACTCACACCTGCATAAGGATCGTTCACGGAATTCGCATTTTCCCCATCAATCAAAACCCTATCTTGGGCAACAATATTAACGTTGCCTGCATCTCCCTCGTTTCTAGTGAGAGCATTTAGTTGTGCGCCGTTAGTGACTGCCACTGACCCACCTGTGATATTAATATCACCTCCTTTGCCTTTTCCTGTTGTTCCTACGGCACTGAGTATGCCACTAGCACCAGCATTTGCTCCATCAAAAGTAACCGTACCAGTAGCGTTAATATTCACCGTACCAGCATTTCCTTTGCCAAAGGTGATTGTATTTAATTGGGCGCCATTACTGACTACAAATGAGCCTGTAGTAATATTGACATTGCCTGCATTGCCTTCCCCTTTCTCTGTAATTGAACTGATAATCCCGCTTGCGCTGTCATTATTACCTGCTGAATCCAAAGTAACTGTGCTGTTAGCACGAACATTAACATCACCACCATTGCCTTTTCCAGAGGAAGCGCTAAATAATTGCGAGCCAGTCAGTAAGTTCAGTGAGTCAGCAACCAAATTAATTTTGCCTGCATTACCAGTTGCTCCCAAATTGAGAATATTTTGAATAAAACTAGACTGTCTGAGGGTAATTGCCCCAGTCGCATCTACATTAATATCGCCTGCAACTGTGTCTACTGTTCCTGCGTTGTTCGCGATGCCTGCATTTAAATTGCTTCTACCAACTATATTTAGATTCCGAGTATTAACACCAATACTTCCCCCTCCTGCTGCTGTTACTATCACTTGCGCTTGATTGCTAAGTGTCACATCACCTCGCTGCACTTCCCTAGGAAAACTTAATTGTATCTTCCCAAGACTATCAGTTTTCATCTCTACCATTCCTGGTGCAGCTAATCCTCCTAACTCAACTCGACCACCACTAGCAAACAACTGTCCACCAGACATGCTGACATCGCCGCCAATCAAAGCTAAAGTCTGACCAGAATTAACTTGTAAATTCGCTGCTTTTACCTCAATAGGATTGATGATATTACCTGGTTGTGAGGCAACTTGATTGAAAAACAGTGCAGTAGGACTAACAGACAGTAAACTGCTTTGTTGCGGTTTTGCACTAAAATAACCTTGCTCACCCAAAACAATCGCTTCAGCAGTCGTCGCAAAAAATGAACCTCCAACATCCAAACTGGCATTTTGACCAAAGACAATACCATTGGGGTTTATCAAAAATAAGTTGGCATTACCCAATACACCAAGCCTACCTAGAATCTCGGAACGGTTAGCCCCTGTTACTCGGCTAAGAATATTTTCAATCCCTTGGGGGTTGCTAAAATATACAGAACTTCCTTCTCCTACATTAAATTCCTGAAAACTATGAAAGAGATTGGCGCCGCGAGTAGCTCCTCCATCTACGCGCTCACTTGGCAAACCGCGAATTAGTACATTTGGTGTAACGAAAGAATGCTCATTGCCCAGAGAATTATCTGGAACAATCTGGCTTTGAGCAAAAGTACGTTCGTTTACAACGACTCCAACCAAAGTCAAAAACACCGTCATCCCTAATTGCCAAAACTGACCAAACCTAATTTGAGTGAACATATAGGTAATTTCTTAAAACCAGAATTTATCGTTCTATATAATAAAATTTAAATATTTTTGAAGATTCAGTAGATAAATAGAAGTCCTACATAACTTGTAACAAATTATATCAGCGTAGAGACTGTATTTAATTCTGTCTCTACAACGCACGTAAACCGGAGGTTTTGCCGCTTTTAATTTTATAAATGATGCGCGGATTGCCACAGTGAGAAATTCTTATTAAGGTTTTTAGGCACAAATTCAAATTTATACCAGCTTTATACTTTTGGGAATATGCCTTTTGGTATACTTACTTATGATTGTTTCTGCTGAACCCCAAAAAACTAGTATTCCGTGTCAAAAGTTTTGGGGCGTTGTATGGTGGGCAGTGCCCACCTTACTATTGGCGCCTACACCCCAGAATTAATGACATGGAATACTAGATGTTAACAGAGACACCCTGTGATAGGTTGCGTTTTTAGTGGCAAGTAGAAATATAATCTTTCTGGAATACTACGTAGGTTTTGACATGCATTCAAACCTAAACCTCTGGTCATCCCCCTTCCACGCGCGGGGTTGGGGGAATTTTAATTCAAAAACTACGTAGTATCGAAAGTTCATTTATATTTATTGTTAAATGCTTAATTAAATGAAAGCCTTGAAATATACTATAAAAAATGGGGTTAAGATTGTGCAATGGAGTAAATATCTACCAGATCGCTTCGCAATATGCATTAAAAAATTGAGTGTAATATTATTAGGATGCATAGGAGCAGGCGCCACTACTTTAGAAAACCCCACCTTTGGTCAAAACACTAACATACCACCAGGCATCAACATTCCCCCAACCATACGAGAACGTGTTGAAGAAACTATTCCCAAACCCACACAACCTATAATACCCACCCCTACTCCAAGTCCATCACCAACACCATTACTCCAAACACCTTCCACTCCTCAACCCATCCCAAACGCGACCCCAAACCTTCGCTTTTACGTCAAAAAAATTGAAGTCCGGGGCAATACTGTTCTCAAAGACGAAATTAATAAGTTAGTCAAACAATATGAAAATCGCCAAGTTACCTTTGAAGAACTAATTAGCTTACGCTCTGCCATAACAGAACTTTACTTCAAAAACGGTTACGTCACGAGCGGCGCCTTTGTGCCCAACAACCAAGCTCTTGACAGCGGTATTGTACAAATTCAAGTCGTAGAAGGAGAACTAGAGCGAATCGAAATAAATGGGTTAACTCGCTTACAAAAAGCATACGTGCTACGGCGCCTAGGCAATGCCACAAAACCACCCTTAAACCGTCAACGTCTAGAATCCGGACTACAGCTATTACAACTCGACCCACTTCTAGAACGAGTCAACGCTGAATTAACGGCAGGTAGTACTTCTGGTCGCAACATCTTAAGAGTAGACTTGCAAGAAGCACCAGCATTTCATGCAGGCATTATCATCGCTAATAACCAATCTCCTAGCGTTGGCTCAATTCAAGGTAGTATCTTTGTTACTCACGATAACTTATTAGGCTTCGGGGATCGGCTCGCTTTAGAGTACGGACGTACCGAAGGGCTAGACCTTTATAATTTCAGCTACAGCTTACCCTTTCTTCCTCGCAACGGCACCCTCAACTTAAGCTACAATAACAACGACAGCAATATTATCGAAAACTCTTTTCAAGACTTAGGTATTCGCAGCGAGACAGAGACATTTTCCGTAGGTTTGCGTCAACCATTAGTGCTATCTCCTCAAACTGAATTTACTGTTGGTGTCGCATTAGATATACGCCGTAGCCAAACCTTTATTCTCAATGACATTCCTTTCTCCTTTTCAGAAGGGCCAGAAGACGGAAAATCTAGAGTTACTGTGATTCGGTTTTACCAAGACTGGGTAAACCGCAGTGCAACACAAGTACTAGCCGCACGCTCCCAATTTAACTTTGGCATCGGCGCCTTTGATGCAACCATTAATGACATAGGAACAGACGGACGCTTCTTTTCCTGGTTAGGGCAGTTTCAGTGGGTGCAGCAGCTATCGGATAGAACCTTATTGCTAACTCGTATCAACACCCAGTTAACCCCAGACTCTCTTCTATCAATAGAAAGATTCAGTATTGGTGGTGTAGACACAGTTAGAGGTTATCGCCAAAACCAACTAGTATCAGACAACGGTGTCCTTGCTTCTGTCGAGCTTCGCATACCCGTTACTGCTAATCCCAGAACCCTACAAATAACGCCATTTTTTGAAATTGGTGGTGGGTGGAATAATCGTGATTCCAATTCAGACCCGAATTTAATAGCAGGTCTAGGTTTGGGAGCAGAGTGGCAAGTTAGCAATGGTTTGAATGTACGCCTAGATTACGGTATTCCATTAATTGGAGTCAGCAATCGGGGAGACTCGCTGCAAGATAATGGATTATATTTCTCACTACGATATCAACCATTTTAACCGTAAAATACCCAATTCCAACAATTACGCCAAATCCAATCCACGCGAACTTATATGCTTATCAATTAATTTTCTAAACTTAATTAACAAAAAGTAATTTTAGAGCATTAATTACATCAACATTATCTTATATATAGTAGTCCTAAATCATTCGTAAAATTCGTATATTGTAGAGACGCGAAATTTACCTGCGGTACACTGCGTGAACGCGTCTCTACATTTAGTTTTTTTACAATTCATCTAGGACTGCTATATATTCACTAAATTATTTTTGTATAATTTTAATACATATATAATATAAATAAAAATTTACATATATTTACAATTCAACGTATAACGGTTATAAGGCTTGAGACAATGGCAATAAGTTCTGATGATTCAACAGGTTTTGTAATATGCATTTGATAACCTGCGAGCATCGTGCGTTTACGGTCTTCTGCCCTTGCATATGCAGTCAGGGCAACTGCTGGAATTTTTCGGGCTGTTTCTTCTGGAAGTGACCTGATTTTTCGGATTAATTCATAGCCATCTTCGTCTGGCATCCCAATGTCACTAATAAGTATATCAGGCGCCTCAAGGGTAACTAATTCAAGTGCTTCTTGTGCAGAGCTAGCTGTAATTACAGTAGCTTGTGCGTCTTCAAGCACACATTGTATAAGGTCGCGCGCGTCAGGTTCGTCATCGACAACGAGAATTTTTATTTTAGTAAGTACTATTTGCTCGGAGTCATCAAAGTCGTTGTCACTCGTAGCTGTATTCAAATCAGTGTTTTGCTTTACTGTATCTAGTTCAATGGCAGCAATCGGCAAGGAAACTGTAAAAGTGGCGCCCATGTTCTCACCAGCACTTGTTACCCGTACAGTACCACCGTGAAGTTCAGTAAGTCCTCGAACAATTGACAGTCCAAGTCCTAAACCTCCATATTTTCGCGTTATTGAGCCGTCAGCTTGGCTAAAACGCTCGAAAACATGGGGCAAAAATTCAGGCTTAATACCTTGCCCTGTATCAATAACGCTTACTTCCACACGTGATGAAACTCGCTCTAAAACAATTTGCACTCTCCCGTTTCTAGGAGTAAATTTAATCGCGTTTGAAAGCAGATTCCAAATAATTTGCTGTAAGCGCGCGGGGTCACCTGAAACTACACCAACTAAAGGGTCAAAAACTACTTGTAATTGCACTCCCTTCGCTTCTGCTGATAAAGAAACAGTCTCAAGGGCAGCTTCAATAACGCTTTTCATGTCAACCCGCTGCACATTTAACCGTATTTTACCGGAAATAATACGGTTCATGTCGAGAAGGTCTTCAATTAGTTGTGCCTGCGTGCGAACATTACGCTGGATAGTGTCTAATCCTTGAAACATCCTGTTTGAGTCTACTTTACCTTTACGAAGGATTTGTGACCAACCGAGTATGGCATTAAGCGGTGTGCGTAGTTCGTGCGAGAGTGTTGCGAGAAATTCGTCTTTCATTCGCCCGACGCGCTCGGCTTCGGTGCGAGCTGCCCGTTCAGTTTCAAGAAGTTGTGAGCGTCGCTCTTGTTCTTGTCTCTCTGCGTCGATATCGGTAATACCTACTACTGCTGCTATTAAATTGCCGTTACGGTCTTTTATCGGCGCCCCCATTATACGAACCCATGCTCTTGTTCCATCACCCCTTTGATAATGATATTCGTTTTCATATGGTTCGCCAGTAGCGATGACTTTAGCAAGGGGGTATTCGTGACTTTCTGTTCTTCGACCGTTAGCATCGTAGCTTTCCCATTCATAATAGGAGTTCAAATCAGAGGAGAATATTATTGGGTGGCGGAAAATTTCTTCTGTCCGCTTGTTTGCCATGACAATTTTCCCGGAAGGAGCTTCTGCAAGTACAACGGCGACGGGGATATTATCGAGTAAAACTCGAAGTTGTATTTGCTCCTGCTCTAGTGCTTTGAGCAGTTGTTCGCGTTCTTCGCGCGCTTGTTTCTGTTCACTTATATCCGTATTTGTACCAAACCAAAGTAGTACACGTCCTTGGGCATCTTTTTGAGGATACGCGCGCGTAAGAAACCATCTAAATATTCCGTCTGCTCCCTTAAGAGGAAATTCCATATCAAACATTTCGCCTGCATCGATTGAATTCCTCCAATGTGTTAATATTTTCGGAAGCTCTTCGGGGTCGTGAACACTCTGCCAGCCCCACCCTTGCATGTCCTCGAACGTCGTGCCTGTATAGTCATACCATCGTTGGTTGTACCAAAATATCCAGCCGTCCGGGTTTGCCATCCATGCAAGCTGCGGGATAGAGTTTGCCATGAGGCGAAAACGCTCTTCATAAAGTTGACGCTCGGTGATATCGAAGGCGGCAACGGTAAGCCCGATTAGTACATTGTCGTTATAAAGTGGCTCGGCAGTTATATCATATATAGTTAGCTTTCCTTCAACTTCAATCCGTAAAGTTGTTCGCTCTGCCTTACCTAACTCAATTGCGCGACGCTTAAACGTCATTAGTTCTTGTATACTTTCGGGCGGTAAAAGTTCATCATCCCGTTTCCCGACCAAATTTTGAGGATTAAAGTTTGGGTGAGCCTTTCCTACCCAAGTGTAACGAAGTTCTGTATCACAAGTATAAACTATTAAAGGGAAGTTACGAAGCGAAAGTTCAAGACGCTCTTGGCTATGCCGCAAAGCATCAGCGGTTAGAAGGGCATCGTGAATATCAGTACAAGTCCCTACCCATTCCCGTGTGCTTCCATCTGCCGCAATAACCGCAGCCCCGCGCGCTGCAACATAGCGATATTCACCGTCGTGCCGCTGCAAACGGTACTTTGTTTCATAGAGAGATCGTTCTCTAAGTGATTTTGTCCAAATTTCAGTGGCTCTCACTTGGTCATCGGGATGTATAGCATTAAGCCATCCCCACCCTTTGTATTCTTCCCATGTTTGTCCTGTAAATGCTTGCCACAATGGGTTTTCCACCACCATAGCCCCTTGGTGGTCGGTTGTCCAGACGACAGATGAAATGGTATTGACAAATGTACGGTAGCGTTCCTCACTAAGCTTTATAGCGTCCTCAGCTTGTTTGGCATCGGTCATATCCCGCATAACCTTGCCGAAGCCTTCTAATTCTCCAGCAGTGTTGTAGACCCCATAAGTCATGCCCGAAATCCAAATTCGCGTACCTTCTTTACGGCGCATCCAGCGGTCATTGCTTGCCTTTCCTGTCGTCCCAGCTTCTTCTAGTTCTTGGCTCGGCACATCTTTCTCTAAATCTTCAGGGGTAAAGATAATTGGTATAATATCTTGACCAATAAACTCGTGTTCCTCAAAGCCGAGTACCTGCCGCACACCTTCATTCCACGTCATTGGGCGCCCCTCGGTATCGGTGCGGAAAATTGCGTGGTCGCGCACCTGCTCTACGAGTGTACGGAATTCTTCAGCTGTAAATAAAGCACGTTTACGCTCGGTAATATCTATTGCGGCGCCATAAATTAACTTTTCTGTTGGAAATGGGCGAGATCTCCAACTGATCCAGCGGTAGCTGCCGTCCTTACAACGATAACGATTCTCAAACGATACTAATTCGACTCCCGCAAGAAGTTGAGTACCTGCGCTTATAGTTCTTTCGTGGTCTTCAGGATGAACAAAGTGAAGCCAAGGAAATGCCGTCAACTCCTCAAATGTCCAGCCAAGTGTTTTTTCCCATGACGGACTCACCCAAGTCAAGGCGCCATCAAAATTTCCTATGGAGAGAAGGTCAGCTCCTACGGCAAAAAAGCGCTCTCGCTGTTCAAGCATCTGCTTGTGCTGCCCCACGTCCCGCCCCACCGCATACATTACCTCTTCTTCCAGAATCGGCTCCACGACCCATTCTATCCATTTATAGGAACCGTCTTTACATTTGTAGCGACTATTGTAACGAGTTGTAATACCACGTTTAAGGTTTGAAAATGCTTCAATGGTAGCAGGCACCTCATCCACATGCACAAACACAACGTATGGTTGTGCCATCACTTCTCTTTCAGCAAACCCCAATATTTTCTCAAAAGCGGGATTTACCTTACGTATAAAGCCATCCATGCCTATAATACAACATAAATCCGGAGAAAAAGTAAAAAAGCGTTGCTCCAAGGTCATAGTGATAGAATGTTGAGACGTGGGTAGTTATACCACATAAAGGACATTATGCTCGACAACATAAGTAGTATATCACTGCTAACAATGTGGGGGTATCCTTAAAAGTTGTATTTAGATGAAAAATAATTCATTTAATATTACATGTATATTTGGCGCCGTGACTTGATGTATTGTGACAAAATAACGCTTTATTGGTTGATGCTAAAAATATAGTTAATAATTAAGTCATGTGACTACTTGAGGAAGCTTATACCATGATAACCGTTATTAAGCCTGATTATTTTTCCTTAGAGGATTTTATGACCAATCCTCGTGATAAAACAGAATGGGTGGATGGTCAACTTATAGAAAAAGAAGGTATGACGCTTAGACATGGGAAAATTCAACTGCGTCTTGGTAGCTGCTGGCAAGATTATAAAGATTCTAGCGGACAAGGAGGAGAAGTTTACACTGATGTACCTTGCCGTACCAAAAAGCAAGGACGCTCTCCTGATGTAGCTTATTTGACACCTGACCTTGTAGCTAAATATGGAAACGTCCCGACTTTGCCTCAAAGTTTTCCTTTATGTGCAGAAATTGTTTCACCTACAGATATAGCAGAAGAAGTATTATTAAAAGCGCAGGAGTACTTAGAATCTGGTGGAGAAGAAGTTTGGTTAGTTTACCCTGAAAGTAAATGGGTAATGGTAATCACCGAAAATCAAGGTTTGATGTTTACGCCTGGTCAAACTGCCTGTACACAGAAGATATTGAAAGGGTTTAGTATTGCAGTAGATGAATTATTAGCTTAGTTTATTTTAAAGTTATATTAAATGTGAAAGCGGTAGAAGTTGAGTTTGTGAACGATTTATTAAAACAGCGCAATAGTAAATGGAAAAAATATGAGTACAAGCTTTGGAGTGATGTTTTTACTGAGCGCAACTCTAATGCTAAACCAGTTATCCTCAAAGAACGTAAAGTAACTGATGACCCCTATGCTCGTGTTTGGGGTTGGTATCGAGATGATAAAGATAATATTGAGCGGATGTATGAATTAGATATTTCAATAATACCGCGAACCACAGGGTGTTTTTTTTGACTGGTTGCAATTTGTCAGCGTTTGGTGGATATTTTTGCGGTGTATCAATCAAAAAACCTAAGCTCATAACAAATGCATTTAACTTCCGCACATGTTCCATTAAATTTGCAAGGTAACTGCGGTTCATGGGTAAAAGCTGGCTATTCGGTAGTTGTGCCTTAACTTGGCGAGAATAATCCTTAACTTTTCTGTATCGACAACCAAAGCATCAGCCGATATAAGTTAAATTACCAAAACTACCGATTCTTGTTAATTTGATGAAAGCGAGGCAAAAACCGTGCAAAAACTGACTTCATTCTACGAGTATCAAGTTGGCGGTCGTCTCCCTGTTGATGCGCCTAGTTATGTAGTACGCGCGTGTGATGAAGAACTCTATAATGCTTTAAGGGCAGGTCAGTTTTGCTATGTTCTCAATTCCCGTCAAATGGGAAAATCTAGTTTGCGGGTACAGGTAGCTAGGCGCCTACAAGAGGATGGTATTGTTTGCGTAACGGTCGATTTGTCAGGGATTGGTAATCGTAACATTACAGCCGACCAATGGTATGCTGATATTATTATGCGGTTGGTGCGGAGTCTGCGGCTTTCTAGTGAGATTAATATACGTAGTTGGTTAGCAGAAAGACAAGATTTTTCTCCAGTAGGGCGCCTGGGTGAGTTGTTACAATTGGTACTAACACAGTTAATCGAGCAACCAATAGTAATTTTTTTCGATGAAATAGATAGCACCTTAAGCTTACCATTTAATACTGATGATTTTTTTGCCCTCATCCGCTCTTGCCATGAACATAAACGTCTGACTTTTGCGCTGTTAGGAGTGGCAACACCTTTAGATTTGATAGCAGATAAAACCCGCACACCTTTTAATATTGGACGCGCAATTGAGTTAAATGGGTTTAATTTGCATGAAGTTCAAGCGTTAGAATTTGGTTTAGCTGATAAAATTAATAATTCGCAAGCAGTGCTGAGAGAAATACTTGCTTGGACAGGGGGTCAACCGTTCCTCACGCAGAAATTATGCCAGCTTGTTGCGTCAGAATTTGGAGATGTGACATGTAAAGACGCGACATGTAAAGACGCGACATGTCGCGTCTCTACAGAATCACCTTTTTTGGCAAAACTGATGCGGGAGATATTGGCAGAACCAGAAGAGGTTGCCGACCAAGTTTGTGAAATTGTACGAACGCATATTATCGATAATTGGGCAGCGCAGGATGAACCACCCCATTTGCGGACGATACGCGATAGATTACTTTCTAACGAACAACGCGCGAGTAGGTTACTGGGACTATATCTACATATATTACAAAATGGTGGTGTTAGCGTAGACGATTCGCCGGAACAAATTGAGTTGTTGCTGTCGGGGTTAGTTGTTAAAAAACAAGGTCATTTACAAGTTTATAATTGTATATATCAAGAAGTTTTTAATCAAGAGTGGGTAGAAAAGCAATTAAAAAAATTGCGACCCTATGCAGATTTATTAAATAGGTGGGTGATATCAGATTATCAAGATGAAAGCAACCTCTTGCGAGGGCAAGCGCTTTTAGATGCTCAACTTTGGGCAAAGGGTAAAAGTTTGAGCAACCTGGATTATCGGTTTTTAGCTGCAAGTGAGGAACTGGAGAAACGGGAGGTACAGAGTGCGCTAATTGCCTCCGAACAAGCAAATAAAATCCTCCTCAATGCTGAAAAGCAAGCTAAAAATACAATTCGCCGTGGTTTACTTGGACTATCATTAGTTTCTTTGGTAGCTGTGAGTCTTTTGGGGTTGTCAGGGTTATTTGCTTGGCAAACCAATCAACAAAAAAAACAGGTTGCTCTAAGCGAAATTAAAGCTTTAAGCATTTCCTCACAAGCTTCCTTTAATTCACAGCAAACTTTTGATGCTTTGCTATCTGGCTTAAAAGCTGGTGTAAAGTTGAAGCAGATAGGTTGGCAAGATAAAAACGCAGACCTTCAGGTACAGGTAGAAAGAACTATTCGTCAATCTCTTTATTGGGTGCATGAATATAACCGCTTGATTGGTCACGGGGATGTTGTCACGCGCGTCAAATTTCATCCCGACGGTAATACCTTGGCAAGCGCTAGTTGGGATAAAACAGTAAAAATATGGCAACGTGACGGCAAATTACTCTATACTCTCAGGGGTCATACTGATGCAGTTTGGAGCATAAATTACAGCCTTGATGGTAAACTATTAGCAAGTTCCAGTCGGGATAAAACAGTTAGAATTTGGCGTGTTGAAGACGGTAAAGAATTATTAGCTCTACCTCACAAAGATTGGGTAGCATGTGTTGGGTTTAGCCCTGATGGTAAAACAATTGCCGCAATGGAATGGAATGGCACAATGCGGTTATGGAACTTGCAAGGACAACAATTAAAATCTTTCAAAACTCACAATTCCCCAGTTGTTGCCATCCATTTTCATCCCAAAGGGGAAATGATTGCTACTGCTAGTCGAGACGGTACAGCAAAAATTTGGAGTTTGGATGGTAAAGAAATTGCCACACTGCGAGGACATCATGATTGGGTGATGTATGTTAATTTCAGTCGAGATGGTAAAAATTTGATTACCGCTAGTCGAGACAAAACCGCGAAGCTATGGAATTTCGACGGTGTAGAGACGCGATATATCAACGGTGTAGAGACGCGATATATGGCGTCTCTACAAGGTCACGAGGATACAGTAGGTAGCGCAGTTTTCAGTCGTGACGGTGAAACAATTGCTACTGCAGGTTGGGATAGAACTGTGAGAATTTGGAACCGCAAGGGGGAACAGTTACAAATATTACACGGACATCAAGATGCTGTTTGGGGTGTAAACTTTAGGAAAGATGGTAAAACCCTAGCAAGTAGCGGTGAAGATGGAAGCGTTAGGCTTTGGAACCTCGAAGGCGCCAATATCGCCAAAATAAATCCAAAATCTGAAATTCATTCATTGTCGAAGACAAATCTAAAATCTAAAATTAAAACTACAACTGCTTGGCGTGAAAATTTAGGAGAAGGCGCCTCTGCAAGTATTAGTTTTAGTCCTAAAGGTAAAATCTTAGGTACAACAGGAAGGTTAAATACCGCCACACTTTGGAATCTCCAAGATGAGGCGCCAAATTCCGCGTCTCTACAAGGTCATACCGATGCATTAAGAAATTTACAATTTAGCCCCGATGGTAAAATGGTTATTACCACAAGTAGAGATAAAACAGCTAAATTGTGGAACCTAGATGGTAAAGAAATATTAACATTGCGAGGGCATCAAGCAGATGTGAGAAGCGCTGTATTTAGTCCTGATGGTCAAACAATTGCTAGCGCTAGTTGGGATAATACCGCCAAACTGTGGAATTTAGATGGAAAAGAATTATTAACGCTGCGAGGACATCAAGCAGGTGTAAGGAGCGTGAATTTTAGCCCTGACGGTCAAATCATCGTCACAGGTAGCGAAGATGGAACCGCTAAAATTTGGAACCGACAAGGTAAAGAACTAATGACTCTACGAGGACATAAAGCAGGAATTTTAGCAGTGGCTATAAGTCCTGATAATAAAACCATCGCCACAGTCAGTAAAGATAGAACCGTGAAATTTTGGAACTTCCAAGGTCAATTATTATCAACTTTGTACTGCCATGAAGGCGAAATAAATAATCTAGCTTTCCATCCTGACGGTAAAAGCTTTGCCACAGCTAGTGAAGATAAAGTAATTAAACTGTGGACGCGCGATGGGGACATTTTACAAACTTTTGGAGGTCATAATGCTGGGGTTAAAAGCGTGAGTTTTAGTCCAGATGGTAGGGTTTTGGCATCTTCTGATTCGTTAGGAAATGTGATTTTCTGGCATTTAGATTTAAATTCTAACCCAGATAAATTATTGGTACAGAGTTGCAACTGGGTCAGGGATTATTTGCGGAATAGTACAAATGCCAAAGAGGATGAGAAGCGCTTGTGTGATAGTTAAGCGAGACTGTGGCGAGAAATAATTCTTAACATACTAGCATTTGGTGCCAAAGCATCTAAAAGCGAAAAAATTGTGTCGTCATAATAGTAGTCCCTAAGAACCGCTCATTCTAGGCTTTTCGTCCTCACAGACTTGATGCTCGCAATTGAGTAGTACATTAAAACTAATAAAAAGTTGAGATAAAAAAATTGGGGTTTGCATAAAGTTAAAAAGTCTCACGTCAATAAAAATATAAGCCAATTAAACTTATTAACTAAAAGTGAGAACTAATATGATGATGAACAAAGTTATCGGAACTGCACTAGCTTTAAGCACATTGACAATTGGAACATTTTCCTTTATTAATGCTACCAATGCTCAAACACCCACAAAAGGTGTTGCTTTATCTAAAACTTTTTGTCCAAGCGGAGAGGAAAGTATTGGTACGACAATAAAAGCATTTGCTGAAACCAAAACTTTTTACATCAATATATGTAAAGCTAATGGTAGTTCCGGCGCCTACTATTATGATTCAAGACTAAAAAGCGGTGAAGGAACAGATACCTTTGTTCCACTTTCAACTCCAAAAAAAGGAGTATATATCGCTGAAACGAATCGCTATCAGTTTAAACTTGACCTAAATAAAAAATATTTGCAAGTATATAAAGGAGGCAATCTCGTTATGCAAGAGCCAGTATATAACGTGCGTTATTTCTAACTAACATCAGTTAATTCCTACCTTCTGTGACATCGTATTACTACGTTTAAAGTCGAATTACTTCGTTTTAATGGCTACTCTTGCAAGTAGTTGTATGTATCACGATCATAAATAGGAGCATTAAGTTTAACTGCCACAGCTGAAGCCAAACTACTCATTGCTAATAGCGCTGATGCACTGAAAGGCGCCGATATGAAGGGTGATGTTGGGCAATATACTCTATTCACCTGTTCTGGGCAAGGATGCTCCGAACTTTGCCGGAAGAATAAATCTCCCGGCAAGTTCTCTCGATTCCACTCTTATAATGAGTTTAATTATTAAAAAGGTAATCGAGGTAGTGGGGGTAATGGTGGTAGTGGAGGTATTGGAATTGAATTCCTAAATATTTCTGCCAATATCGATGCTATCACACTAGGACTTACCCCCCGGAAAACGTTTGTGAGAAGACTACGTAAATTATCAACGCTTAATTTGAAGACATCGTTGATTAGGAAAGCAACATCTCGAACGCTAAAGCCAATATCTCTCAAAACACTTGCTGCTTGATCAGCCGTCGCGCGACTGTTAAAGTATAGCCTGTTGATGATATCGAATACCTCTTCGGCGCCTAACTTGTAAAAGTTTCTAAGAACTTGACCCGTCTCTATTGCTGTATAGCCAATATTTCTTAACAGGTTAGCTACTTGTTCAGCTGAGAAACGACCATAAACACTATTTATGGTATCCACAACTTGGCTCGCAGTCTGTTGGTAAACGTCTTTCAGTGCTTGACCAACCTGCTCTGTAGTAAAATTAAGAGTATTCATGAATCTTGCTGTATCTTCCGCTACTTGGTTGAAACCGTTCCTCAATACCTCAGCGACATTACCTGTAAACTGTATAACTCTATTTTTGATGGCATTTACCCAACTAGCAGCATCTCTAAACAATTGGTTGAAGATGTTGTAAGCAGTTGCCCTAATTCGGTCTGTAATCAAATTTGCCAATTCTTCTACACTTTGGAATGCTAAATTGACTGTAAATGCAGGTAATTGCCAAGTGGTTCCATTCCAGCTAAAGCGACCGGAAACGGTAGCAGAAAAACCAGAATTTGTTATGTTTACATTAACCCGTGCGTTTACTTGCGTATTCAGGTTGATTCTCGTCGCAAGTGTAATTTGGCGTGTCGGTAGGTTAATCGGACCAATGCTAATGTTCGACAAACGCACATCAACGTTTACTCCTCCTCGAACTGCTAACGCTTGATTGACTTGTTGTACATTGAGTGTTGTTGTGATTCCTAGCCAGTTTCCTTCTAGGAGAACTTGATTGTTAGAAATCATTGCTTTGGCATTTAAAAGCCTTAGTCCTGCCAAGTTTGTATTAACGCTGCCCATTAATTGCAGTTCGCTATTACTCAAAGCACCATTCAAAGTACCTTGAACCTGCAATAATGAATTAGCGGGGAACAGGTCTAAATTCCCTGATAGCCAGAAGTTGTTGTTACGAAGCTCGATATTTCCATCAAAGATGCGACGGTTAAGAATGCTCAAGCGGCTTTGTCCAACTATTTGTAAGGCATCGCGGCTAGGGTCTGTTAAAGGAGATACTATCGGCGCCCCTGGTTGTTGCCATTGTGAGCCTATAATTAGACCAGTGTTTCTATTGGTGGTTTGGTCATTAGCACGGTCACCTCTACCTTCATTCAAAGACCAATAACCAACTAAACCTATCTCATTACCTCTGAGTCTACGAGACATATCTGTTTGAATTTCTGAGTTAGAACGTGTGCGGTTCCAAATTCTCACTTCGTCAATTTGTCCTTGGAAGAAGCGTTCTGTACCTGTACCTCTGGCGCCAATTGCCCAGCTTTCGTTAACCGGAATTGCACCCCTTGCAGTTCTAGTCATGCTGACTTCTACACCATTACGGTACAATCTCCAGGTGGCGCCATCATAAACCCCTGCCAAATGTACCCATCTACCAATATCTCCCTGTGGTATAGGAGCGGTAGCCAAGTAATTTTGACCATCCCAAGAACCTACTTGGTAATTACCATCGTTAATTCGCAAGAAAACTTCGGCGTTAGGTGCAAAGCTGTTACCATGAGCAATTATGTTACGTAAACCGTTGGTTACTTCCGGTCGAATCCAAGCTTCAATACAAATTTGTCCACTAATATTTAAGCTGGCTGGATTTTCTAGACGAACATAATCATTCTGTCCGTCGAAAGACAAACTATAGAACACAGGATTAGTAGTAGATGCATTAATTGCTACACGCCCGAACATTTCCAAGTCAATAAAGTTTTGAATATTACCAGCAATCCGGAAGCTTGTGTTAAATCCAGATGACCCAGAGGCGCCAAGAGCAAAGGCTGCATCTAAGGTAGCTAATTGACCGACTGACCATTTACCGTTGAGTAATGCTACCAACCCTTGCTCATCTCGGCTACTTGGTTGACTGGTCGGAGGTAGCAAAGTTAACATCCTCTCTGCTTGGTCGGCGCCAATAAAACCGAATGTTCGATAAACTGATGGCTGTCTAAACTCGTTCGGTGTCGAGATTAACCAACGCATATTACTTGATAAACTGGCAAATGTTGTATTGGTATTTCCCACCCGATATTGTAAGGGTACTGCTTGAATTAGCTCGTTCAGGGAGAAAGTTTTTACTCCATTTAATAATGATGCAACACTTGAATAAGCATTAATTTCAGGGCCATTTTCTCCAGGCCCAAGCATGGCGCCACCTAGGTATTGCGGCAGTCGAATATAGTTACCGTCTAAGGAGAAGCGTAAATTAAAGTTTTGCGGTGGGTTGCTGGTGTCAAGTAAAAAGTTGCGGTCGGTGAAGAAGCGGCGAAATTGAGAGATAATTTGACTAACTTCGCTCAAATTTAAGCTAGGCATTGGGAATTGAGCGTGGGCTTTTAATCCTAACCCTTCCAATCCTAAATACTCGATACCTAAGTTTTCGTAAAATAGTGGAATAGGTATGGGAATCACCGTTTCATAGATGATGACCAAAAACAAATTTTTCAACACCAAACGCCCCTGTAAATCTCGCGTTGAGGGGAAGGGAAGACTGGCATCATTAGGTAAAGCAAGGGATGCTGCCAGGGTGATGATATCGAACTGGTCGATATTGGCATCAATTTGCAGTAAAAACAGGCTACCACCAGAGAATACGCCATATGAAATTCCTCGCAGTTCTATGCCATACATAATTAATATGGGCACAGGTAAACCTGGTAAAATTGCTAGGGTAGGATAGAGTAATCGAATTGGTTCGTCACCCTCTTGCACGTGCGCGTCTAAACGAACACTGCCTTCGGGAGTTACTGCAATGTTGTAGGAAAAGCTTTGAGGAATTTGGATATTAAGGTACTGACGGAATTGTTCGGGTAGACGGTCGAAGCGCTCGCTAATTAATTGTAGAGCTTCTACTGCTTGTTCTGGTAACTGAGTATTGAGAAATTGCTGCAATAGTGCTGTTAACTCCGTAACCCGGAAATTGTTACGGTCATCTAAAATACTTAATTCTTGTAACGGTAAAGCATCGGGGAATCTATTGGAGAGCGCTTCTAAACCCGTTGCAATTAAATTCTTGAACAGCGTTAGGGGTATACTTAAGGGGCGCACGGTTTCAAAATCACCACTAGCGGTAAAGCTAGAATTGGTGGTGTCGTAACTAAATTCTGGTATCTGGAATTTGACTTCTCCAAATTCTTCCATATCTACATACCAATAGCTGGCGCCGTTTTCTTCAACTATACGAATACCACGAATTAAAGATGTAGTTGGTGTGATAATAATACCGCTAGTGCCAATACTGAGTTGTAATTCTACTACAGTATTTTCTGGGTCTGCTGGGTTGAAAGTGTTGAAAAATTCTATATTTGGATGTCCATCACTGCGAACACCAAAGATGTTGTTAAGTTGTGAAGGTAAACCAAGACCAATTTTGGCGCCTAACTCAACTTCTGAACCTAACTGAATAAATAAGTCTGTAACTTCAATTCTGGCTGCACCAACTTGCACGCGAATGTTATCGTCAATAACAATATCAGGAATATCAAAATCAAAGGGTGCAATTGCTCTACCTGCACTTACTCTTACTGAGTTGCTATCTGCCTCAAATTGTACTTCAATCCGGCTCGGTAATATTTGTTGTACTGATGGGCGCCAACCTTGAAAAGCTAAACCTGCCATTGCTGTAAACATCCAGTCAGCATTGCGTCTGACAATTGTAAAACCATCAAAGTCGAGCATCACCGACATTTGTCTATCAGGTGGTAAAGAAACGGCAACGCTGCTATTTTCAGGCATAAACATTAAGCTAGTATTACCATCATCGCGTTGAGCTAATGTCAGGTTTCCAGCTAGGTCAAATACATTGTTAACGCGAATGCTACCACTACCAGATACTTGCCAACTAGAGGTTTCACCAGCTTGACGTTCAATGAAAATTTCCAGATGGGAAAGGTTTAAACTACCTACATTCCTCAAATTAACCAATTCTCTGGTAGAAGTTGCTGCTGTCAACATCAAGGTTCTAATATCACCCTTTTGAGCATAGGATGCTGATAGCGCAAACATCTGTTCGTATAATTGAGCAGATACATCCCCTGATAACGACCAGTCGCTACCTGACCAAAGGAAGTTTAAATTGAAGTTGGATAGAACAACCTCTTCAACAATAGTCAAAGCACTAATACCTGCAACCTGAATGTTAGCATCAATTTGACTGCTGCTATCTTCCATAACAGTACGATTGACTGTTACACCAACTTGCACATCTAACGCATTACGACTATTAGCAAAGTTCCATTGAGTTGTGGATGTGGCATTTAGAGAAAACGCGCGGGTTGCTGGGGTAATGCTAATTGCAATATTACTGAACTCAACGTTTGGAAATTCTGATGGACTTGAAGCGTTGTTAAGGAAAGCTTGGGTAATTCCAGATAAGCTAATTCGGGAAACTTCCGTGCGCCAAACTACTTCCATCCCTGCTTCTAGGGTGAGAGTAATTTCTACACGTTCGCTTCCTGTACTAAGAACCCCAATAATAGTTCCTGTAATTTGAGTTGTAGAAGTTGCCAAGCTGAGGGAAATACGCACATCTTCTAGAGATAACCAAGAGGCGCCGGGAATAGTGGCGTTGGGTAATGCTGCGCTAAGATTTACTGATATGGCGCCGTTATCTTCTGAAAATACAATCGCTAGTCCGATATTTTGGGCGCCGAGTAGAGAAGATTTTCCTGTAAGTGCAACGCGATTTTCAGAAGTTGTAATTTCAGCATTTAAAAAGGTAAAATTTGGAGCGTTGAGAACTTGTAAAAACTCGCCAATTCTAATAGCGTCAATCGTTGTAGCATTTAGGACGAGTTGTCCTGATTGCACATTTTGTTGGAGAGTGTCGGCAATTTGTTGAAGTATCATTGTTTGTTTTTCCTTTGTTTTTTCGATAGTTTAAGATTTACGTAATAAAGCCAAATAACTGTTGAGTAAAAAAATATTTAATATCATAAGTTATTTGTATCTTATACTTATGTTATAGATATAAAGAAATCAAGCGTCCATAAAGGAAAGTTAAGTAATTTAAGAGAAAAGAAAGCTTAATATTTATATAATAAATTTCTACTTCGCGTTCTTTGCGCCTTTGCGGTTCGTTAAAAAATTAACCGCAAAGAAAGAGCAATAAGTTAAAGATATCTCGTAGAAAATAAACTTTAAAAAACTTTTGTATATAGTTCATTTCCCAGCTTGCCATAATCTAGCTTAAATATCCTGTCTGCTAAATCAAAATAGTGGTCATCATGAGTAACGACAATTACAGCTTTACCTTTATTTTTCAATTCAGGTAATAGTTGTGTGTAGAAAATTTTCTTAAATATAGGGTCTTGGTCAGAAGCCCATTCATCAAATACATAAATAGGTCTGTCTTCTAAATAAGCCGTTAACAAAGCTAGACGCTTTCGCTGCCCTTGAGATAATGAGGTGCTAGAAAGCATACCATTGGTTATTTTAACTTTTTTATCTAGTTGTAATTTAACTAAATAGTCATGAATCTGTTTATCACTAATTGTTTTACCCAAATTCAAAAAATTATCAAACAAATAAAAATCAGAAAATACTACTGAAAAATGCTGGCGAAACCACTCTCTATTTTCGGCATTAACTAATTTACCATTAAAATAGAATTTTCCACTTTCAGAAATGTATAAACCAGTTATTAGTTTAACGAGAGTAGACTTACCACTACCATTACCACCAATGATAAAAACAATTTCACCAGCGGCAATAGTAAAATTAATTGGGCCAAGAGTAAAAGCCGTATTTTCTTGGTCTTGATAATAAGTATGAGTCACGCCGAATAGTTCTAGACGTTGGCAAAAATTATCTGTTTCAACCCCATCCATTAAATTACTTTCATAAAAGTGATTGGATAGTGATAGTTTGAGAGAGTCAATTTTATTTAAAGCGACTGTTGCTTTACTGAAAGTCGGAATAGCGCTCATTATATAGTCTAAAGGTGAAAGTAGGTAGAGAATAGTCAGCGCATATCCAGATAAAATATGGCTAGGAGTAGCTTGGAGAATAGGGAAAGCAAAAATTACTAGTCCAATAACTACAAAGAATAAGATATTACCCCAACCAGCTGCGACTGCAAATACAGTAGTTCCACATACATTTGTACGCCGATATAACTGTGCAGTGTCTTTAAGTTCTTTCTTGAGCAGTGTCTGGCGCCGCTGATAGTGAAGCTTCAGTTCTTTTGTTCCCTCTGCTATACTCTGAAAATGGTTAAATAATTTATCATTGTGCTGGCGAGCTAATGTAAAAAATGATGTGGCTTTATATCCGATGCTTTGATAGCTAAATATACCTAACAGCAAAGAAATTATTACTAGAAAAAATATTGTTGAAGATAAGTAAAACAAATAAACAAGGCAACTAACTACAATGGCAATATCAATACACAGTGTAGGGATAGCGTAAACTGTATTAGATATTGATAAAACATCATCTGTTAGTGTCGCTAATATCTGATGCTTACCTATGTTCTCTAAATGAGATAGTGGCGCCGCCAAAATTCTCTCACTCAAAATAAGGCGTAGTCCTAAAATTGTTTTCTCTGCCAAATTGATTAACAAAAATTTAGAGATTATATTAGTAATAAATCTAATAAAACAAAGTATGATAAAACTCCACATTAGTGTATTATTAAGTGAATATTGATTGATTTGAGCATTTACTACAACAAGTAGTCCTGCAGTACTAATTCCGCTCAAAAAACCGATGAAAGTAGCAAGAGCAAGGATTTTCCAAGAGGAGCGTAGTAATAATCTAATCAAGTTCATATAAATTTTATTACGAATGCATGGTCTTGCTGTTTATATATAGAGGTTAAGAATTTCCTTGTCCATACAGAAAAGTTAAGGATTTTACCACAGAGGAGCCACTATCGTGGGCGGCGCCACTATACTAATTCCTTAACTAATCTATATTGAAAGCTTCAATCCCAAATTTTAGAATAAATATTTAAGATTTGGAATCAGAACAAATTTTATGAACACTGAAAAAGACGTTATCATTATTGGTGCTGGCTTTTGCGGTATTACCGTAGCTGCAAGTCTAAAAAAATTTGGTATTGATAATTTTGTCATTATAGAGAAGGGCGAGACTGTTGCAACGATTTGGAAAACTGCTTACGACAGGTTGGTAAATCAAAATCCTTATTTCACTTTGCCTTTTTTTGAGGGTAAGCGAAAATACTCTACGTTTAAAACCAAAGATGAAATGGTGGAGTATTTAACAGAATATGCACATCATTTTCAAGTTTATTCGCATATTCGTTTTACTGAGGAAGTACAAAACATTACCAAAATCAATAGCCAGTGGCACATACAGACAAATAAAGATACCCTTAAATGTAAAATTCTGGTTATCTGTACTGGGTTAACTAACGAGCCTGTGATACCAAGTTTTTTGGGGCAAGTAAATTTTTCTGGTGAAATCCTTCATTCCAGCGCTTATAAAAATGGTGTTGCTTATCAAAATCAGAAAGTTTTAGTTATTGGTTCGGGAAATTCAGCAGCAGAAATTGCACTAGATTTATATGAAAATGGCGCCGCTACTGTAGATATGCTAATTCGTGGTAAGCGTTGGGTATTCCCTCTCTACCCCAGACTGAGAGCGCTAGAATACTGGTTATGGCGAACTAGATCATATTTTAAACAATTGTTTCATAAGTATACAACAGATAGTAGAATTGAAGCGATGGAGAAAGCCATTGATTTTTCTCCAGAAGAATTAAAAGAAAGAATCAAGGAAACGGATAAATTTGTTCGACGTTTCGCTTTAGATTTAAGTACATATTCTATTTATCAAGAAGACAAAGGAGCAATAGATATAGAGGTTAATTATGGTCGTGTGGCATGGGTAGATAGAGGTACTGTCAAACAAATCAAAAAAGGTAATATTCAAGTTATCTCTAGTAGTATTCAACAACTCACTCAAACTGGCGCCATTTTTGCCGATGGAAAAGTACAAGATTACGATGCAATTATTTTAGGCACAGGTTTTCGACCTGGTATCAATAAAATATTAGGCCAGCCGGAATTATATCTTCATGTGAACGATAGTTTACTACCGAAAACAGATGGTAAGTGTCAATCTGTTGTTGACTCAACACTTTATTTTGTAGGATTTGAGAAAAACGTTGCTAAAGCAGTAACTTATGGATATTATGGCTGGTGTACAGGTAAAAGAATTGCTTTACAATTGCACAAAAGAAAGTTCTCATTACATCAAGAATTTAATATTTCACTAATGATGTAGTAAAAGTTAAGTTAGTTCCTGCCATAAATTCCTTAACTTTTCTGTATCGACTTTTCCCTTAGTCAATTCTATAAAGATAGTATCACACCTGAAATCAAGGAGTTGAATTTATGAAGAGTGTAATAACTTCTATGAAAAATATCCACTGGAATAGAATTTTCACAGTTGCTTTACCAATCAGTATTTTGTATTTAGCACAAGCTTGTGCGCCACGACGTTTAGTCAATAACGTCAATCCTTCAAACCCTGCATCATCTGTTGCTGAGATATCTGTTACTTCTCCAGTTAATAATGTTCGTAATTAATTAGCTTCATGCTTTTTGCACCACATCACTCAAGAATATAGGAGTCCGATTTGATAATTGTCTTTGTAAGGTGGGCACTGCCCACATAAGCGTGTATTTCAAAAATCAAATAGTAGTCCTATATTCAAGAATATTAATCATTGGTAATGAATTTTTGTTAACCACTTAATAATTATTCATTATCGATTTTTATTGTCATTAGTACTTTGTTATTGAGAATAATCATGTACTTACAAATAGCCATACTGCGCCCAGCTAATCTTAGTAAGCAAAATGATGTAGTTATCAACCCCTTGATTGGATATTCTATCATTTCCTTACCGCTACTTCTTTTACTGATAATTACCAGCGTTCATAAATATCAAGCTTATATGTTTAGCCGACGTGTTGCAAAGCTGGAAAAAGTATGGCATTTATCTTTAAAATCAAAAGCACCTTGAATTTTTACACCACGGCGCCTAAAGCTTGTAATGTTGAAATTGTCGCATCCGTTAATCCCTTTACCCCAGTAACTCTCATGCCTTCATAAAGCCTTTTCGCAATTAAAATGCTTATACATTCACCCGTCGTTACATCCCAAATTCTTACCGTTTGGTCTTGAGAACCACTGGCTATCACCCCTCCAAGTGAGGAGATAGGACTAAAAGCAATGGAAGAAACTAGATGGGTATGCCCAACGCAAACGTGGTTACATTTTCCTGTTTCCACATCCCATATTCTCACAGTTTGGTCATGGGAAGCACTAGCAAGGGTTGCTCCATCTGGACTAAAAGCAATCGAAAAAACCCAATTATTATGTCCTATTAAAGTTCTGATAAGTTCACCTGTATTAAAATCCCATAGCTTAATCGTTTTGTCAGTACTGCAAGTTGCTAAAATCTTACCATCTGGGCTAAATATCGCTGCATAAATTCTGTCTTCATGCGCGCGCAAAATTTGGATACAATTACCCGTTTCACAATCCCAATATCTTACACTTTGGTCAGCGCTTGCACTAACTAATATTTCCCCACCTGGGCTAAAAGCTAATCCAAGAATTTTATCTGTATGACCAGTTAAAGTTCTCAAACATTGCCCTGTGTGCCAATCCCATATTTTAATAGTACAATCTGCACTACCACTGCCAATAATTTCACCTTCGGGATGAAAAGCTACAGTATATGCCCAATCTGTATGCCCTTGTAAAATTTGGAAGCATTTTCCTGTATTTACATTCCATAATCTAACTGTAGAATCTGTACTCGCACTAGCTAAAATTTGACCCGAAGGACTAAATGCAAGTCCATATATAAAGTCTGTGTGTCCTTGTAAACTAAAAAGACAATTTCCTGTCTGCCAATCCCATAATTTTATAGTTTTGTCGTTACTACCACTGGCTAAAATTTGACCCGAAGGAGTAAATGTAACAGGAAGTGCCCAATCAGTGTTTCCTTGCCAAGTTCTTAAACATTGCCCGCTATGATAATTCCATAACCGCATCGTTTGGTCTAAGCTGACGCAAGCAATAGTTTGATTATCCGGACTGATGGCAACACAACAAACTTCATTGGTTTGTTTATGTAACGTTTTAATACAAGTATGAGTTTTGCAATCCCAAAGTTTTACAGTACGGTCACCGCTACCACTAACTAGTATTTCACCTTGGGGACTAAATGCAACTGAATAAACACAATTTGTGTGTCCCGTATAGGTTTTGATGCATTCACCTGTATAATAATTCCAGATTTTAATCGTACAATCACCACTTGCACTTGCTAATGTTTGCCCCGAAGGACTAAAGGCAATAGAACGCACCCAACTTTGATGTTCAGTCAACGTTGCCAGACATTCTCCATCTACATTCCACAATTTAATTTTATGGTCGGCGCCACCACTTGCCAAAATTCCCTCTGGACTAAAAGCGACACAACGCACCCAGTCTGTATGTCCAACAAGGGTTTTGATACACTTCCCAGTCCCAATATCCCAAAGTTTTATTGTGCAGTCCCCACTTGCACTAGCTAAAATCCCCCCTTTGTCCCCCTTATTAAGGGGGGTTGGGGGGATTAAACTAAAAGCAACAGAAAATGTTTCGTGTCTATGCCCAATAAGAGTTTTTATACAAACACCATCACTGACATTCCATAATTTAATCGTATGGTCGGCGCCGCAACTTGCTAGAATTTCTCCATCTGGACTAAAAGCTACGAAGCGTACCCAGTTAGTATGACCTCGACAAATTAGTAGCAATTTACCCGTTTTAACTTCCCAAATACGCACATTGCAATCAGTATCACAAGTTGCTAGCAGTAGTCCATCTAGACTAAAAGCAGCAGATAAAATATTACCTAAAGTTACCGTAAAAACACAGCGAGATAAATCTGAATTTGAAAAATTAACATCATGTAAATTAACCCCTTGCAGGTATGCTTGCCACAGTGTTAAACCTGAAAAATCAAAGCCACTAATCTCAATTTGTGCTTGATGTAACAAATTAAGAGTGTTCCCAGCAGCGTACCCCGTTTGTTTAGGTGCTTTTCCACGTAAATTTGAGAGAATTTGCTGGAGATAATCAGAAATATTTTCTAACCCTCCAAGTTGAGTACTCAATTCATTGATAATAGGTTGTAAAATCAAATTAATTTGGGTTTCTCGCACATAGTCTTTAGCTTGCGCTTTGATCAAAGCATGAGTCACAAATAGAGAAATTTCCTGACTAACTATTTCCTCAGATATTTTTTCAATGATTCGATTAATTACATATTCCATTACTACTGGTTGCTGCGTAAAACCACCAGATGTTTTTTCAATAAAAGAACGTAAGAGCAAAGATGAGAGGGACTCCAGTAAATCACGAGGAGGAATATAGGTAACAAAATCTGCCTGTAACTCTGGTAAAGAAACGGGTTCGCGATTGATGGCAACCCAAAACATTATTTCCCGTTCCAGGTTTGTGAGACGATGGAATTGCTGATCTAATAAATCACGGATATCATCAAAAATCAAAGTGCTTTGCTGAGAGATTTCCAGAAATTGGGAAATACTGCCATCAAAAAAATCGCGGATAGAAGACGCAACAATCTTTAAAGCTAGAGGATTTCCACCATAACGCTCAATTAAAGCTTGCCATTGAGCTTCTGAAGCTGTAAATTTACCTTTAACATGAAATAATTCTTGCCCTTCTGCTTTTGGTAGACCCATAAGTTGTAGAGAACGCACGGGTAAACTTTCCCCTTCAAACTTTGCTAACCCTTGGGGTTTTTCTCGCGAAGTTAAAATCAAACAGCTTTGATGTGAAGTTTCTGCCACACATCGCAATAGTTCACCGTATCCCTCATATCCATCTCGATAACGACCTGTGCGGTCACCTGCTTTTAAGATAGACTCAGCATTGTCTAGAATTAGTAAACAGCGCGCGGAACGTAGGTATTTTAGTATTAGCAAGATTTTACCATTAGTACTATTTGGTAGATTTGTTTCGTGCTGTTCAGATAAAAATTGAATTAATTCAGCTAATATATCTTCTACAGGTGGTGCGTTGCGAAGACTTCGCCAAATTACAGATACCGGAGACCATACATTTACGGTCTCTACAATTTGTTGTGCTAGCTTGACAGAAAGTGATGTTTTACCGATGCCACCCATACCTAGCAATGTTATTAAGCGGCAGTTTTCTTGTATAACCCATTGCTTAACTGTATTTATTTCTTCTTGGCGCCCATAAAAAATCGATACATCTGGCGCTTCACCCCAGTCTGTATAGATAGAGGAAGGTATACAAATGGGAGCAATTGGTTTCTTTTCAGCAACTTCTTCCCAACTCAACCCAAGAACTTGGCAATAAGCTTTAAACGCATCGGCATTAATTGGGTGTTTTCCTGCTAAAAATCTTTTCCAAGTTCCTTCAGAAATACCTACAGCAAGCACTTCTAGGTCTTTCCAGTTTGTTCCCAAAACTAAGCTCGCTGCTTCCATCCATCTGAAATCATCGACAGACCAACCTTTTTGACTTCTCGCTTGCTTTATTTTTACTAGTCCTTCTTGAGAAGCTTTGAGGGTCGCCATGATTCTTATAGATGCTTTTTACTTAATAAATATCAAATTTTGTATGTCGCGCGCAATACCACACGTACATAGTATTGCCAAGATCAGTTTTATTTAGCCTTGCGAATATCAAAGTGATCTTGGTTTGTTTAAGCTAAGTTATAAAATATATAGATAAGTGAATAAGAGTAAAGATTTTACCACAGAGACTTCTAGGGCACAGAGGAAAGAATAAACCACAAAGGCACAAAGAACACAAAGAAGGAAAAAGAGAGAAGTAGATAAAAAGATGACTTTTCATTAGTATTAGAAATTCGGAATGCTTGCTATTTGCGTTGGCGATTCAGAGAATAAATATCCTTCTCATCTTTCTTCCTTTATGGTTTATTTCTATACACCTCTGTGGACTCTGTGTCTCTGTGGTAAAAAACACATACTACACGCTTAATACTTGCGTACTACAGAGTGATCTGTTTCAAAACACATAAAATCCTATATTTGTCAAGGTCAGTTTTCTCAGTTACTGCACGGTAAAACTGATCTTTTATTGTGTTATGCGATTGAGCAATTATAGAAATGATCAGGTAGTTAGGAGAACATCTCCTACAATCAGTAGGCTCCTAACATAGGTGTTGATGACAATGGAGTTACTTATGCCCCAATATTCCCTTGATATCGGTATTGAAGCAGTACTCTCTAAACTTAAGACAGGCGCCAATATTAGTCATTTTACTGTTTTGAGGAATGCAGTGAATAATATTTCTTTTCCTTACTCAGTAACGCGAAATAAGCTTAGGTCTTCGTCGTGGGGTAGGAAAGAAAGTTTAAAAGCTTCCATAGGCGCCTTAAAACAGGAGTTGATAGTTTTAAAGCGGGAAAAAGCGAAATTAGAAAATTTACTCAAAACGCAAGAAGAGTCTACAACACTTCCAGTTGAGGAGATACAGTTCGAGATTGATTTAAATAAACTTGTACACCAGGTAGCAGAAATTACTCAAACGAAGTATTTTCAACAATTGCGGGCAGAAGTTGAATATCTTCAGAATACAGATTGCTAATAGCTTAAACCATAAATATGAATATAACTATATGGCTAAGATTATCGCAGTTCACTCATTTCGGGGCGGCACGGGTAAATCTAACTTAACAGCGAATTTGGCAGTAGCAACTGCACTCCAAGGTTTGCGAGTTGCAATTGTAGATACTGACCTTCAATCACCCGGTATTCATGTCCTATTTAATATTGATGAGACAATAACAAAAAAAGCCTTAAATGACTATTTATGGAATCGCAGTTCTATCGCGGACACTGCGTATGATGTTAGCTCTCATCTTAAGATTGAGGGAAAAGGCAAGGTTTTTCTAATCCCCTCAAGTCTTAATGCTGATGAAATTGCTAAAATTATTAGCGAAGGATACAACGTTAGTTTACTTAATAGTGGCTTTCGGCGCCTAATTAAAGAACTGCGATTAGACTACTTGTTTATTGATACTCATCCTGGCTTAAGTCGAGAAAGTTTACTATCTATAGCTATTTCTGACCTTTTAATCATTCTCTTACGTCCAGACAGTCAGGACTTTCAAGGAACAGCCGTTACTGTTAATATAGCACGTCAGCTTAAAGTTCAAAAGATGATGATGCTAATTAATAAAATACCAAGTCGAATTGATTTGTTAGCACTACAGGAAAAGGTTGAGCATATTTATCAAGTACCCGTTGCAGGTATGTTCAGACTTTCAGAAGATATCGCACAATTAGGCAGCAGCGGACTATTTTGCTTGCAATATTCCAACCATCCTTTTACTCAAGCAATTAAGAAAGTTGTACATCAAGCAATTATAAATTAATTTTAAAAATAATACATATAAGCATAATAAACAAATGACACACGGTATTAAAGACGAAACAATAAATTTTGAACTAGCGCTAAAACTAGTAGATGAGGTTGTATTTGCTAAGAATAAAAGACATCTAAAAAATATTGAAGTAACTGTTCTAAAGGGAGCTTTACAAGGTCAAAAATATGACCAAATTGCAGATGAGTGTGGTTATGCGCCTGAATATATTAAACATGATGTAGGCCCAAAATTGTGGCAGATACTTTCATCGAGCTTAGGAGAAAAAGTCAGTAAAACTAATTTAATGGCTGTTCTAGCACAGCGAGCATTTGAAAAATTAAAAATTCAAGAACCTATTTTGTCGCCGCAACCATTAGAATTAGAGGCGCCAGTAGGATTATTACCACTGGATTCAGCTTTTTATGTAGAGCGTCCTTTTATAGAATCTCGCTGTTATGAGGAAATTACAAAACCGGGAGCGTTAATTCGGATTAAAGCACCCAGCCAAATGGGTAAAACTTCTTTAATGGTAAGAATTCTTGCTCATGCAAAACAGAATAATCAAGCGACCCCTATACAGACCGTAGCACTGAGCATACAGCGAGCAGAACGTTGTATTTTTAATGACTTAGATAGATTTTTACGTTGGTTTTGTGCTTCTATTACTCGAAAGTTACAATTACCACATCGGGTAGAGGATTACTGGAGTGATACCTTTGGCAGTAAAAGTAACTGCACAGCTTATTTTGAAGATTGTTTATTACCAGAAACTAATGGTATTTTAGTATTAGCTCTAGATGACCTTGATGAAGTGTTTTTACACCCAGAAATTGCTGATGATTTCTTTACATTATTGCGTTCTTGGTATGAAGAAGCAGCTTATGGAGATAGTGGTAATCCTCTGTGGCAAAACTTACGCTTAGTTCTTGTGCATTCCACAGAAGTCTATATCCCTTTGGATATTAATAAGTCTCCTTTTAATGTGGGTTTGGCAATTGAGTTACAAGCGTTTACACCTTCCCAAGTACTCAATTTAGCTCAACGCTACGGCATTAGCTTATCTGAAGACGAATTATCAGAACTTATGCAGCTTGTGTCAGGACATCCATATTTAATACAACAAGCACTGTATTATTTAGCACAGCGAGACTTGACATTGAAGCAGTTATTACGAACGGCTGCAACAGATGCGGGTATTTATTGCAATCACCTACATCGGCATTTACGAAGTCTAAAGGAACATCCCCAATTGGCAGCAGCATATGAGCAGGTGATTACCTCATCAACACCTGTCGAATTAGAACAGCTTAGTGCATTTAAGCTACATAGTATGGGTTTAGTAAAACTTCAACTCAATCAAGTGATATCTAGCTGTGAGTTATATAGACGGTATTTTGGCAATCGTGTAAATACATGAAGTTGAAGTTCGGAAGATTGAGATAAAAAATTTGTACCAACAAATAGGCTTTCCAGAAAAAGTCTGGGTAACGTAGTGGACTTTTTATCATGGGTTTTGACATAATCTATGCGTTCGTAGAATGACGTTTAACCTAACCGCATAGGTATGAAATATTGTATGCTAATAGCAAAAGTCCTCGCTCAGAGGACTAAAAAGCAAATCGTAATTTTTATTACTGCACATTATCTGTATATTCTCCGTAATAGTGCGGGTGCCAAGATATTTTCGCATCTACGCTACAATTTTTCGGGTTTTTGAAAAGTTTGCGATTTACTCAATTGTTCACTTTTGGTTGTCGAGGAAATTAAACGTCATTTTCATCCCGTAGGATATATAGAAGATATTGACCTACTATAAGTAAAATTACTTGTGGCTAATCCAAAAGAAAACCTCGAAATTCTCGCACGTACTCCTTTGTACGCTTTTGCCCAGGAACTCAAAGCCAGGTTTACTGGTTTTGGGGGTTGGGATATGCCTGTACAGTTTAGCGGTATTACTGCTGAACATGAAGCGGTTAGAAACAAGGCGGGGATTTTTGATATATCCCATATGGGCAAGTTTACTCTCCAAGGTAAAGATTTAGTCTCGCAGTTACAAAAACTGGCGCCTTCCGATTTTAGCCGTCTAAAAGAAGGTCAAGCACAGTATAGTGTTTTACTCAATCCTGAAGCTGGTATCATTGATGACATTATCTTCTACTACCAAGGTGATAGTACAGGAGAACAGCGAGGTGTATTAATTGTTAATGCTGCTACCTGCGCTAAAGATAAGGAATGGTTGTTAAGTAATCTTGATACTAGTCAAATTAAGTTTCAAGACGTTTCGTCTGATAAAGTACTAATTGCGCTTCAAGGCCCACAAAGTGTTGCTTTACTACAACCGTTTGTAAATCAAGACTTATCTCCAATAAAAGCTTTTGGACATATTGAAGCGTTGATTCTAGACCAACCTGCTTTTATTGCCCGAACTGGTTACACAGGTGAAGATGGGTTTGAAATTATGATTGACCCTGGTGTCGGCGCCCTATTATGGCAAAATTTAATTCAAGCAGGCGCCCTTCCTTGTGGACTTGGCGCCCGTGATACTCTACGTCTGGAAGCCGCGATGGCACTTTATGGACAAGATATAGATGATACAACTACACCTTTAGAAGCTGGGTTAGGCTGGCTAGTTCATTTAGATACAAAAGGTGACTTTATTGGACGCTCAGTATTAGAACAACAAAAAGCACAAGGTGTAAAACGGCGCCTTGTTGGGTTACAAATGCAAGGACGTAATATCGCGCGTCATGCTTACCAAGTGTTATCCGAAGGTAAAATTGTTGGGGAAATTACTAGTGGTACTTTATCACCCACACTTGGTTATCCCATCGCTCTAGCTTATGTTCCTACCGAGTTATCTTCAGTCGGTCAAACCCTAGATGTAGATATTCGTGGTAAAACTTATCCGGCAGTTGTTGTCAAGCGTCCCTTTTATCGTTCAAAATCACGATTGACGAATTAGTAAAAAGTGCTGAGTGCTGAGTGCTGAGTTTTGAGTGCTGAGTAATGAGTTTTAACTCTCATAACTCATAACTCATAACTCCTAACTCATAACTCATAACTCTACTCAGCACTCAGCACTTTCTACGAGCGCACTTTCTTGAGGATTTGATATGGGCTTTGAATACCCTGATAATTTAAGATACCTGGACACTCACGAGTATGTGAGGCTTGATGGAGATATTGCCACTATTGGTATTACGGCATTTGCTGTTGACCAGTTAGGGGACATTGTATTTTTGGAACTGCCAGACGTGGGAGAAACTGTTACTAAGGGTGACAGCTTTGGCACTGTTGAGTCGGTAAAAGCCGTTGAAGACCTCAATGCACCCATTACAGGTACTGTCCTCGAACGTAATGATGCTTTAATTGAGGCGCCGGAGCAAATTGGCGACGACCCCTATGGAGAAAGTTGGCTGTTAAAAATTCGCGTTGACGACGAAACCGAAGTCGAAGACGCAATGACAGCAGACGAGTACCGCGCGCAAGTCGAAGGAGAGTAAATCAGTGCTGAGTGGAAAGTGCTGAGTAAGGAATAACTACTCAGCACTCAGCACTCAGCACTCAGCACTTTTAACTCTTTATTCAGCACTCAGCACTAGGTAATTTTAAGAAATCTATACTTTTATATGACGTTACAAATCTAGATGTTGCAAAATATTAAATAGTCACGTCTGGAGACGATATTGTGGTAATTTCCGCTCCACAGCCTAAGTCAAGTAATCTACCGCTAGGCGAAAAGGGTAAATCGAGTAATTTTCAAGTTCGACACATCGGACCGTCGGATGGTCAAGTTCGTCATATGCTGGAAGTTATGGGACTTTCTAGTTTAAATGAACTGATTGACCAAACGGTACCGCAAGCAATTCAACTAAAAAGGGAACTTAACCTTCCTGAAGCGAAAAGCGAGTATGCTGCTCTCGCGCAGTTGAAAGAAATAGCTTCGCAAAATCAGGTTTACCGTTCGTATATCGGTATGGGGTATTATAATTGCATTACTCCTCCTGTAATTTTACGTAATATTCTCGAAAATCCCGGTTGGTATACTGCTTACACTCCTTACCAACCTGAAATTGCTCAAGGGCGCCTCGAAGCGCTGTTAAATTTCCAAACAATGATTATCGACCTTACTGGTTTGGAAATTGCCAATGCTTCGCTACTTGATGAGGGTACTGCTGCTGCCGAAGCAATGAGTATGAGTTACGGTATTTGTAAAAACAAGGCAAATACCTTCTTTGTGTCGCAAGATTGCCATCCCCAAACAATCGACGTGTTACAGACACGTGCCAGACCCTTGGGTATCGATATCGTTATTGCCGACCACCGCACTTTTGATTTTTCACAACCTATTTTCGGCGCCGTTTTACAATACCCTGCTAGCGACGGCACGATATACGATTACAGCGATTTTATTCAACAAGCACATAAAACAGGCGCCCTCGTTACAGTTGCCGCTGATATTATGAGCTTGTGTTTACTGACACCTCCAGGAGAATTTGGTGCCGATATCGTTGTTGGTAGCACCCAACGTTTTGGAGTTCCCCTTGGCTATGGTGGACCACATGCAGCATATTTTGCTACTAAAGGAGAATATAAACGGCAAGTACCAGGAAGAATTGTTGGAGTGTCAAAAGATGCTCGTGGCAATGCTGCATTACGTTTAGCACTACAAACGCGCGAGCAACATATCCGTCGCGATAAAGCAACTAGCAATATTTGTACAGCACAAGTTTTACTCGCTGTTATCGCTGGGATGTACGCTGTGTATCATGGTGCTGATGGTTTAAGACAAATAGCCCAAGATATTCATCAGAAAACCTTAACATTAGCTCAAGGACTCAAGCAATTAGGCTATAAAATAGCTTCAGAGAATGTCTTTGACACATTAAAGGTTGAACTAGGAAACCAAAAGCTAGAAGAGATTTTAAATAGAAGCGAAGCTAAAAAAATCAATCTGAGAATTTATGACGATACAGCAGTTGGTATTTCCCTCGACGAAACAACCACCGAAGCTGATTTAATTGACTTACTAGAAATCTTCGCAAGTTCTCCCACCCTCCTACCTTCCCACACTCCTACACTCCCACACTCCCGCACCCCCTACCTAACTCACCCAGTCTTCAACCGCTATCACTCAGAAACTGAGTTACTGCGTTACATCCATAAACTTGAAACTAAGGATTTATCATTAACAACATCGATGATTCCTCTAGGGTCATGTACGATGAAGCTAAACGCAACATCAGAAATGATTCCCGTTACCTGGGCAGAGTTTGGTAATATCCATCCATTTGCACCCAAATCACAAACGCGCGGGTATCAAGTTTTATTTGAACAGCTTGAAGAGTGGTTAGCAGAAATTACTGGTTTTACTGGAATATCGCTTCAACCAAACGCAGGTTCACAAGGTGAATACACAGGACTTTTAGTAATTCGTCAGTATCACGAATCACGTGGGGAAGGACATCGCAATATTTGTTTAATTCCCGAATCTGCACATGGAACCAACCCAGCGAGTGCGGTAATGTGTGGAATGAAGGTGGTGGGTGTTGCCTGCGATAAAGACGGTAATATTGATGTTGCCGACCTCAAAGCAAAAGCTGAAAAGCATAGCAATAATCTTTCTGCTTTGATGGTTACATACCCATCTACCCACGGTGTATTTGAGGAAGCGATCAAAGATATTTGTGCCATCGTCCATTCTCACGGTGGACAGGTATATATGGATGGCGCCAACATGAACGCACAAGTTGGACTTTGCCGTCCCGGAGATATTGGTGCCGACGTTTGCCACTTAAACCTACACAAAACCTTTTGCATACCTCACGGTGGTGGTGGTCCCGGCATGGGTCCCATCGGCGTTGCATCACACCTAGTCCCCTTCCTCCCTGGACACCCTGTTGTAGATATTTCCCCCACTCAGCACTCAAAAATAGGCGCCGTTTCTGCTGCACCTTGGGGTAGTGCTAGTATCCTAGTAATTTCTTGGATGTATATTGTAATGATGGGCGCCTCTGGTTTAACTGAAGCTACCAAAGTTGCAATTCTCAACGCCAACTACATTGCCAGACGCTTAGAAAACTACTACCCAGTACTTTATAAAGGTAGTAACGGGTATGTTGCCCACGAATGTATCTTAGATTTACGCACGTTGAAAAAATCTGCCAACATCGACATTGATGACGTTGCAAAACGCTTAATGGACTACGGGTTCCATGCACCCACAGTATCATGGCCTGTCGCTGGTACTATTATGGTGGAACCAACCGAAAGCGAATCAAAAGAAGAACTCGACCGCTTCTGTGACGCATTAATTTCCATCCGCCAAGAAATTGCCGAAATTGAAGAAAGCAAAATGGATATTCAAGACAACCTCTTGAAAAATGCTCCCCACACCGCAGAAAGTTTAATATCGGGTGACTGGACACATCCATATACCAGAGAACAAGCCGCATATCCTCTTCCGTGGACGCGCGATAATAAATTCTGGGTCAGCGTCAGTCGCATCGACTCAGCATTCGGTGACAGAAACTTCATCTGTTCCTGCCTGCTAATGGAAGCATACAGCGAATAACCCAATTTCTATAAATTAAACAATTAATCTTGTGGGATGGGCATCCTTGCCCGTCCCATATTTATATGGAAAAATTTCAATTTGTTTAACGAACCGCACTCGTGTTGCCCTTGACTGCTCAAGCAGAAAAATCAATAAAGCATATACAATGGAGGCGCCTATCACCATTTTCAACTTTGCATAACAAAGATATATTCATATATGATTGAACCGCGTAAAAATCAACTTAAACAAAAACTCCAACAGGGAGAGGTCGTTATTGGCCCATTTATCAACTGTGCCTATCCAGCATTTATTGAAATTTGCGGACACGCAGGATTTGACTTTGCTGTGATTGATATGGAACATGGCGCCCTGCACACTTTGGCTGCGGAAGACCTCTGTCGTGCTGCAGATTGTGGAGGAATTTCACCAGTAATCCGCGTTCGCAAAAATGATGCACCGCAAATTCAACGCGCGCTGGATATTGGCAGTGCTGGTGTGCAGGTGCCCCAAATTGAAACTCTGGCAGACGCGAGTGCCTGTGTCAGGGCAGCTAAGTACAGTCCCATAGGCGCCAGGGGTCTTTCATTTGCTACACGCGCGGGTATGTACACCGCATGTGGAACAGGAATTACAGACCAACTTAACCAAGAGTCCTTAGTTGTTGTCCACGTTGAAGGTAAGCGCGGTGTAGAGAATATAGAAGAAATTGTTAGTGTCCCCCACATTGATGTGATTTTTCTGGGTCCCTACGATTTATCACAATCATTGGGAATTCCCGGTCAGGTAGGAGACCAGAGGGTAATCGACCTTATGCAGCAATGTATCACCACTATTCGCAGTGCTGGCAAGGCTGTAGGCACCTTTGCTGACAACCCGGAAGTTGCCAAGCGGTGGATGGATGCGGGCATTCAGTACATAGGCTTGGGTGTCGATGTTAGCATCTTTTTTCGAGCCTGTGAAGCTTTGGTGAAAGCTGTCAAGAACTGATGACTATCCTCGCATTCCCAACGAAGAGCGCTGTCAGGAAAGGCGCCTCTCCAGAGCGAAGCTTAAACAAATCTATATATCATAAAATGGTAATTTATGTAGTGTCATCCAAAACTTTTTATCAAAAAATAGATTATAATCATTTTATAGCTTCCCAAAAAGAAAATTTTATCGGGGAATCTGAATATTAAAGGAGGATACCCATGCAAAAAGTAAGGAAATTAACAGAATTGGAATATGCTTTTCTGTTTACATTAAGAAAAGTAAATTCGATTCAACTAGAAGGATTTAAATCATTTTTTAACAACCTACCTGTAGACCCTTATATCAAAGGTAATTATCGTTCGAGAAGGTTATCTAGATTTATAGCTTCTAGAGATAACTTAATAAAGCTGCCTCATGGTTATTTTTCTCAACCGAAGGAATATAACCCATTGTTAGGTGACATTAGAAGGGAGTTTGCAGAATTAGATGATGCACTCATAGAACTTGATATATTTAAAAATTTGGTCTTAGCATTTAGTGATTCTTGTAAACTTCATCCTGAAGCAGAAATAGGAGTCCATCAGATTAGAATTACTTGTTCTCATGATAATTTGGGTAATCCAGCACCAGAAGGAATTCATCGAGATGGGACTAATTTTATCGGCATCTTCTCTGTTGACAGAGAAAATGTCCAAGGTGGAGAAACTCATTTATATATAAATCGAAAAGAGAATCCCGTTTTTAACAAAGTTCTGAATCCTGGAGAGCTATTATTGGTTAATGACCATGAGTTTTTACACTTTACCACTCCTATACAACCCATAGTTGAAGCCAAAGGAACCAGAGATGTTTTTGTATTAACTTCGCCAAGCTTGCTTTCTGATTAATACATCAGATTTAAGATAAACTCCTAACTTGCACATTCTAAAATCCTATATACAGCAAGGGTTTCAAAAAATGTGCTAGTTCTATATTTAAGTATCGCGTTTGCGGCGCCAGTCAGAGGCTGACCGGAATGCACCTTGAACTTATTGAGAATCAAATAGCTTGTAACCCTTATTGCTGCTTTCGGGTGGGCACTGCCCACCTTACGTTCCTACCAAATCTATTGCGATGGGATGTGTTTCTTAGAAGGGTTATTTCAGAGAAATACACGAAAACTGGCGCCAACAGAAGCAGGTATTACGTATTTTCAACGACTTGAACCACTTGTTGAGGAAATGCAACAGGCAATTATTGCAGCAAAGGATATTTTAAGGTTCGTGTGTTTGCTTCAGAACTTAAGAATCACGTTTCAGCGTAATAAACTGGGAATACTAAGCATAGTTTGTTCTACACGTGGCTATGCAATACCTTCATTATCCTATCGCTGTCTTGGTGCTTTTAGCTGTTATCACCTATTTGATTACATTTTTATCTATTTCCAAGTCTATTTTTCGGCGCCCTAAATATGAAATCATTAATAGTAAGCAAGTACCAGACTATCTCAAGCAACTATATCAAGTTGAGATTTCTGAACTTGAGAAATTTGGTTTTAAAGCTTGCTGTTACGTACAAGTAGTACAAATACTCCAAATTTATCCACTAACACAGGTAGAAATACTGTTGTATAATCAATCGCTAAAGTCTTATGCAAAGGTCGGTATTCGTTATCCATTAGAAGCTGTTAATTTATTTGATATTGAATTTTATACATTTTTTCGAGACGGTAGTTTAGTATTGACGATGAATGGTAAAGCTGATGGGGTCATTGATGAAATGCCGAAGTTTACTATTTTGGATGCTTATACAGCAGAAACTTTGGTACAGTGGCAGTTACATCAAGACACTATCGAAAAGTTAAATATAACAGAACCTATAATAGGTTTGTCACCTGATAAATTCGCCGTAGTGTTGGAAAAACAGAGTAAGAATTACTTAAATTATCTATATAAAGCAGGTAAACTCCGATTAGTTGGAGAAAAGCAATATAGTCCGACATTACAGGTAGCATGGAGAGTTACAAAGAAATTAGTTAATGGAAAACATAAAGTTTCGCAAATTCTCAACCAGCGCTCTAATGCAGCTAAAACGAATCCAACAATGCAGGTTGATATTCCTGTTGAGTTGGAAGTGGAAGGGTTTAAGCGTGCAGAAAGTCAGAATAAAAGAATGGTCGATGGTAAATTTCGTGCTTGGATGCTGTTTATAAGTTTTGGTTTGTTCGTAGCATCTTATCTACACATGTTTGAGCTGCATCGCTTGGCAATTTTCGTGCTAGTGATAATGCTACATGAAGCTGGACACTTAATTGCAATGAAGCTATGCGGTTATCGCGATACTTCTATGTTATTTTTACCCTTTTTAGGCGCCGTTGCAACAGCAAGAGAGAAAGATGACACAACACTTGCTCAAAATGTCTGGGTGTTACTTGCTGGGCCTTTACCCGGTTTAATTCTGGGAATACTTTTAGCTATTATTGCTGGAGCTAAAGATGAAAGGATTTGGATAAAAGACACAGCTTGGATGTTAATTGGCTTAAATTTAATCAATTTATTGCCTATTTATCCACTTGATGGAGGTAAAATAGCAAATTTACTTGTATTTTCACGTTTTGCCTATATTGATGTTTTATTTAAATTATTTGGTTTATTTGTGCTGGGTTGCCTTTCTATCTCCCAACCTGTGTTGATGATATTTGTAATATTAACAGGCTTTAGTATACCACAAAGCTTCCGCGCAGCTAAAGCCAATTTTAAATTACAGCCACTTCTTAAACAAAATAATTACAGCAACCAAGATAATTTGATTAATGATATTTTTATATATTTAAAGCAGTTTAAATATAATAATCTACCTGTTGCTAATAAAAATTTTATAGTTAAGGATGTAATTCGACGTTACAGAGAAGCACAAGGCAAATGGATAACACGAATTTCTCTAATTATCCTTTACTGTGGTAGTCTACTGGGAGGATTCACAGGTACTTTGTATGCAATCTCACCAAGGGCAATCACATTATTAAGTGAAATTCCGCATATGTTCGAGAACCCAAAACAGCGACGTGAACGCTTTCTCAGTATCCAAAAGCGTGAAGTTGAAAAAGCAACAGCAGCACTACAAAAAAATCCCAATGATATAGATGCATATATTAAACGCGCGAGAGTATTACAAACAATGCAAAACAAAAAAGGCGCCGTTTCTGACTACAATCAAATTATCCGATTAGAACCGAATCAAACTCAACACCGCTTTAATCGTGCTAACCTAAACTCTCGACTTGGGAATATTCAAGCCGAAATACAAGACTACGATTATTTATTAAAGCTAAACCATAAACCTCATCTCGTTTACTCTCAACGGGCAGAAGCTAAAACCAAATTACGCGATTATAAAGGCGCCATTGCTGACTATAATCAAGTCATAAAACTTAACCCTAAAAGCTCTTTGAATTATATTAACCGTGGTTATATACATATTCAATTAAAAGATTACAAAAGTGCATTAGCTGATGCCAACAAAGCAATACAACTCGAACCTCAACTACATGATAGCTATATACTACGAAGCCAAGCATATACTATGTTAGGAAACACAAAAGCTGCCAGTATAGATAAACAAAAAGCAATAGCACTTGAACAAGCTTGGGAAGAAACACGAGAAGATTGATGTAGGGTGCGTCACGGTAAGAGCAATCTCCACTCAAAACCAATATTTATATACTGTGACGCACCATTTCAGTCGGTTCCACCTCACGTTAATGATGTAGGTGTCGAAAATCTTGAAAGTCTTCGTGCCGTGGTTTCTAGTAATACATATGAACCTGTTTAGAGTAAGTACTACCTGTAAATAAAATCACCCCTAAATCTAATTTATTTACGAGTGACTGGCGCCGTAAGTTCTCTGTGGTGATTTCAAAAATGTGAACCATTGGTTCACATGGATGGTTGATTACCCCGGAATGACAAAGACGTGACATGTCACGTCTCTACATGCATGGAATAAATTTGCTTGCTATACTAAAATAGTTGTATACTATATTAGTTGAATAAAAAAAGGCAGTACAGGTATATGGCTTATTCTGTTTACCAGCTTAATATTCCAGAAGTGCCAGAAGCGGTTATTTTCGTGAATGGCTTTGTAGCTCGTGACTTTTCTGGGTTTTTGTGGATGTGGAAAAACCTGTTTTGGATTAAAAATTCTACTGAGACGGCGCCTGGTTGTGTGCAAGTTAAAGCAGGCATCTGTGGATATAATGAAGTTGTGATGGTTAGCTATTGGAATTCTTCTCTTGATTTGAAAGAGTTCTTTAGGGGTGAGTCTCATCGTAAAATGATGCAGTTCACTGCCAAACATCCCAAAAGTTTGTGTTTATATAATGAAACTTATCAACCTTCAAAGAGTGGTAAGTACACTAATGAACCTCAAGGGATGGCAACTATTTATACATCTGTTTTAAATATGCCTGCTTAAAAAATGGCATAAAATATTATTGTGTCAAACATACACACAACAATAGGTGTAATAAAAGGTGTTTGCGGTGATGACATTTAATTTCAAATTTAAGTTTATGAAAATGTGAACCAATGGTTCACAAGTAGGGTGTGTGGCGCCACGGCAATCTTCCAATGTAAACGAAAAATAATCAGGCGCCACGCACCGTGCGATTATGGTTGAACGTAAATAGCAATCATGACCAGCCACAAAAGTATTAAGATTTTTAAATAAGATTGACATTCATAATACACAATGTAGTATATTAATGATTGCAACAGTCCAAACCAGTTTTGAGCTATTGCAGGAAAGGTTAAGTTTTATGAAAAAGTAAAGATGTTATGTCTTTGCGAACAAAAACCTCGTTCAAGACTATAGGATGTATATTTTAGAAAAAATATCTAAGTTATTCAATAACCAAGAACAAATGCAATATAAGTTAGAGTGAAACGTTCCGCCAAACAAGTAGAGGATGGTAAAAGGTCCTTGAAAAACTAATGCTGAAGTAGTCTAAGTTGTTTGGGGAGGGGTACAACCTGAGATGTTCGTAGGGGTCGTAAACTTCTCGTATTTTCGGAAAGATATACAGAGAGGGACGAAGGCTTTCATCCGTTGCCCAATCATATATAATGTATAAGCATTATCCGATACAGGCACGGACACTTTCATTGCAGAACTCTTAAATCCGCTTGGATTTCCCCACTAAATATGTCTATCAATTCACATTGTCTCGGCGTGGCGGCGCCATCACTCCTTATATCAGAGGGGAGCGACTACCTTAAAAGTCGTAAGTGCGGAGAATCAATCTGTCAGTTGTTTTTATGGTGACATAAAAATGATGGGTTAGTTTAGCTGAGGTCTTTATTAAAGATTTCAGGGAGGTTTTAGCAACTCAGAGAGTCACTTAAGGAAGGATACTCGTTGGATATTAGTTATTTTTACTGGTCGCACAATTTGGAAAAAAGAAAGTAGGTACTTGAATAAAGGTAATTCCTCTGGATTTTCAGATGTAATGATTTAAGTACGAATAACTGGCGAATATCTTAGTGGCAAAGTCTCCTCGGTTTTTACAGTTAAGCCTTTCATTTCTGTAGTAGCAATACTATAGATATATCTCGTATTCAGGTATAAAACAATGCCTTTCCTTTAATTAATAATCGCGACTATTGAATTAAATATGGTTCAAACAACATTTACTAAACAAAAACGTGAACTCGAAAAGGCTATTTCATGGATTGAGAAAATCAGAGCGCAGGAAGTTCGACATCGTAATTATAATGCTCAGGATGAAATTCAGGATGAATTGCGAGAATCTTATGTAGATTATTCTCCTGAAGAAATTAGCCAAAAAGTTTTAGAAATTGTTAAGGATGTAGTTAGTCAACACGGCGCCAGACAAAAGTCCAACTCCAACAATACAGGAAACTTTGAATGGTACGGAATCTCTGTAGAACTAACTGTACCACAATTGCGTGCGTTGCAAAGTGCCCACGCTGTTTTATCAGAGTTAGCTCGTAAACTTCCCCGACGTAACCCCAAACTTATTTACAATACTACAATTGATAATCGCCCAGCTTTTGCTCACGTGAAACAAAAACATGAAGAAAAGCAAACTCGATATGTTCCCTATGAAGAAGACTCTAGTACCAGAGTGCGAACATATGAAGAACATTATAAAGTAATTACTCACTACACTCAAAAAGTAGAAATTGATTACGGTTTAGAGATAAAGCTTCTCAATGAAATAGGTGAAATGATAGATGACTTGGGTACAGCTATTCAAATTGCTATTGATGAAGCAAACACCAAAGGTAGAGAAAACGACCCTGTTATTGATGATGTTATTAACCGCATTAGTCAAGTAATCTTAGCTAAACTACCTTCACCTCAAAATCCCGTAGGTTAGGCGTCCCCCTTCTGACTGCACAGGCTATAAGCCTATGCTACAAGCCCTCAAAATCAAGAATATTATGGCGCCAATTCAATTATCACTACTTGGTGATGGACGTTTAGTTATTTTAACCCCTCAAACAGTACGTGCTGCATTTTTTCAACTTTCAAAAGTTAATCCAAAACATAATCAATACACAGGGCGCCATAAATATCCTCTCGACCGTCCTCTCCACAAACCATTTAAAATATGGAAATATAAATATAAAAGAGATGGAAGGGTATATAGATATAGTGAGAAACCATATTGGGCGAAAGACTATGAAGGTTGGGAGGAATATATTAAAGAAAAAGACGCTACATTACTTGATGTTTTACATCGAGCTTATTTAGATGAAGAGAAATCTTATCTACATCAAAAAGATATTTTATATATTGAACAAGAAATTAATAAACAGATAATCTTAAATAATTTAGCTTTAGTAAACAACGAAGGGGTATTATTAGAAGGCTATGGAATTTGTAAAGAAGTAGGGAAAAACCGAGAAAAGGTCAAATATATTCGACGCTATGGAATGATATTTATCCTAGAATCAATAATGCGCCATACCGTTATCAAAGCAAAGAACTTAGACCTATTCCTCCAAGACGATAATTTTGACTTTCATCTAGTTCGCTATCATGGACTACTTCTATCTTCCAAACAAGCGTGCGTAGAATTATTATTTCATCATCGCCTAGATTTATCCATCACCTGGACTTGCACCCTAGAAAACTTTCAACCCCGCCAAATTTTCCAAATCAAAAAAATCTATCCTTGCCAAGGCTTCCAGATTATTAATAAAAATTTGTATAATACTTAATAAATACCTTTATATGCAGAATAAAAACATGATAAAAAATTTTGATTGGGAAAAGCATTTACAAGAATGGAGTTTAAAACGATTAGAGATACTAGAAGATTACGAAAAAGAAGAATTACCAGCATCTATGCTTGAATCTGGTTATTTAGGTTATCCGGGCGCAACAGAGCAAGAAATTGCGACTGCTGAAGCTAGATTAGGTCTTACCTTTCCTTACTCTTATCGAGAATTTTTGAAAGTAAGTAATGGTTTACTTACATCAGGACAAGGACTTAAATTTTCTTCAACTGAGGAAATTGAATGGTATGCTTGGGATAATGAAGCATTTATAGATAAATGTATAGAAACTTGGGAACCTGTTACTGACGAAGAATATTTTGTTTATGGTGCTGAACAATGGGATTTAGTTTGGCGCCCAGAATATCTACAAACAGCTATAGAGATTAGTAGCCGAGATAATGGTTACATCTTTTTACTTAACCCACAAGTAAGTGTATTAGATAATGAGTGGGAGGCTTGGTTTTGTAGTTTTTCAACAGCATGGGGTATCTCTAGATATCGCTCATTTCAAGAAATGATGGAAAATATACTCAATGACCCTGAATCTATTTTCTAAATATATATATTGAGCTTGATGATTAATCTTAAAATGATTTATTTTGTAACATTAGTTCGCAAATACGAACTGAAGAAAAATTCACCGCAACGGAAATTCCTATTTTTTCAAGGTATTGGCGTAATGAGCAACGAGTATAATAGTAAGTGTTGTAATCTTGAGCAACCATTACTACTTTAATTATGGCATTTAAAATCTTATCTTGATAATAATATTTACTCTTGATTAAACCATCTACACAATTTTTAAGAGTATAATTATCTGAACTTTTATATATTAATTCAATCAAAGCATTTACAACATCCTCATTAACTTCTTCAACTCGCGCTAAAGTATAAGCAAGATATTGACAAGTAAATCTATCTTCAGCTATTTTTACTTTAGCGACTAAAAATTTTCTTGCTTCTAAATTGTCAATTATAATTTTTGCCAAATTTTGAGACGCTATTCTACGAGTTGGGATACGACCATTACATATTTGTCCAATTAAAACATGAATAACATCGTTATTTTTAGCACCTATTTTACTTAAACTTTCAATACCTATCCATCGCGTTGGTTCATCTTGTGTAGTTTGTATTAAGTTTATTAAAGCCTCAATAGCCTCTAAATTATCGCAACTCATTTCTCCCAACTTTTTGACAGCTATTTTAATAACAGCTTCATCTTGATTTGCTTGTAGCTGTTGAACGAAAAATTGCGTATTCTCGTATTCTTGTTGTTTGTTCATTGTTTTTATAAAATTGTTTACAAATATTTATCGAAAGAATATCAACCTCACACTGTATTTTTGAACTAACGTTGTTAACTTCAAAAATGAACTATTAAGTATTAAATTTCAACCAATCCAGAAGCCATTTCATCTAGTTGTATATCTGTAGCATCTTCTGCATCAATCAAATGAAGGTAAAATGATTCGCTAAACTCGGACACTGCCAGATATGCTTTTCCCATTTGTCCTGATGGTAAATTCCAGGCAACTATTGTAATTTCATCCCAGAAATTCAGTGGTTCTGGTTTAACTAATTTTCCTATTACACCTAATCGACTGGCGCCATATTTTTCACGTAGTAATATAGCAGTTTTATGTAATAATTGCCACACCTGCGCTTTATATTCTTGGGTATTCTGTACGGCAAATCTGACGGCAAGTAATGCTTCTACCCATTCTATAGGATGTAGTAATTTAACAGACTCAACCAAACCAAACGTCATTAAAAACATTCCGGTCAGTCCTTTAATTCCATCTCTACTACCAATATATGGTTTGCCATCTACAAACTCAAACTTTGGCTCTGGACACCAGTATATATAATCTTCAAAGCTAATTGGTACAGGTTCTAACATTGTAGCAAATCCTAATTGACCTCGACTCCAGTCAATTCCTTCACCGATAGGTTTAATGCGTTCGACCTTGGGAGCATCACTATCTATCTCAAATAAATCGCTTTCCTTTAGATATGTAAAATCGTCTGCTGCTTCCCATAGTTTAGCTGGCAAAAAAGTTAAACCGGGAATGCTAGAAACTTCGTAACGTCCGTCGTCCGAAAGGTGTTGACGTTGGTACACTCCATTTTCTAAGCGCAAAAACTTTATATTTTCTTGCTCTGTGTCAAAAATCCAATATTCAGGGACACCTGCTGCCTCATAGTACGCACGCTTAGTTTCTGTGTCATAGCTTGTGTACTCCGGGGTGATGAACTCAATTACTAATTCAGGTGGTCGTCCTTCTAAATAATAGTCGTATAAACGATTTAAACCTTGCCCTTTGTAAAATAAAATATCTGGCATAAAGGCATTGCCGCCTAAACGGTTAACAAAAACACGACCCAAAGATTGCCCTATCCCTACCCATCTCAACCCGAAAAATGCCATATATAGTGTTTCTCGGATGTTACTAGACTTTCTGCCTGTGCGTTCTGTAAGTTTAGTAACTTGAGGTGTAAAAATTACCTCAGATGCCCAACTACGTAGATATGCAGCATCTATTGCATTTAAATCTGGTATAGCAGGCGCCCCAAATGCTATATTTAGTGCTTGCCACCAAAGATATTCTGGCGCCAAAGCAACCGCAGAGATAGCTTTCCACCCGCGTAAAATCTGATTGAACAATAAACGACTTCCGGACAGGCTTTTTCCAATAATTAGCTTTTGCTCAACTAATTCAATTTTTGTTTTTGCCTGCCACTGCAAATATTCTTCAAATAAATCAGAGGTCATAGCGATTTGAATATGTTACTTGTAATACCTCTTTATTTTAGCATTGGGTGCATTGTAGAGACGCGTTCACGAAGTGTACCGCAGGTAAATTTCGCGTCTCTACGCGGGTATAATTTTTACAATGATGTAAATATGCCTTATTTAACAGACAAGAATTTCTTGTGATTTTGTGAGTAATGTACTTTGTTGAAAGTCTAATATCTTAAAATTTATTTACATACTACTCCCTTAAATAAGTGGGTGCAGCGATGTTACGCAACCAAAATAATAATTTCATCAAGAGTAATGTTTTAAATACTACTCTTGCTGTAAATACTTTAACTGATTATACAAGCTCGTTTCATCTAGAAAACTATTCATTGCGGCTTGGTGGGTCTAGTTTGGATACAAGTAATCTATTACCTAATATCAAATCACCTTGGCTAAAGTTGCAAGGAATTATCACAGGTAACAGTTTATATGGAACAGAATCACATAATATTAGCCTTGAATGGGCTGATGGTATTGCAAAGACTTTTGACCCAAACAAAAGTACGTGGATAGTTATTCATGGTTTGCAAATGGATTCACCCAAAGGAGATATTCTTGACCAGTTGAAAGATATAAAAAACTTAGCTAATGCAGTTGATGGGTTTTCTCCTGATGACCAAGTACTTGTTTTGGACTGGAGAAGTGCTGCTTATTCACCAGGATTCAATTACCGTGGAAATTTCAATATTCCAAACCCCGTAATTGCTCTTTCATGGGTTGACTCTGCTGCTGCCTGGACTGCCGATATTTTAAAACAATTTGGAATAACTACACCAAATATTAATTTAATTGGTCACAGCTTTGGTAGCTACGTAGCATCAACTATAGCTGCTGATGTTCAAGGAGGTATTAATAACATTATTGCTCTAGACCCTGGTAATTTAGAGATAGGAGGCGATAAGTATAAACAAACAAAGTTTAGTGATAATTCACACTGGTCTTGGTCGTTCTACAGTAGCGGGTTCGGTGATCAAGACCGCGCGAGAACAGCAGACGAATCTTTTTTAATTCAATTTCCCTTTCCAACGCAGTTCCCAGATGTTCCGGGAGTAAACAAAGGACACGGCGCCGTTGAAGAACTGTTTACTGCAATGCTTAAAAAAGCTAGCGACAAGCAACACAATTCTCTTGAAGATTTTTTCGGTCTTGATCGAATGAATCCAATTGCAAAGCCTTGGAAGATTGATTATAGTACAAATTGGGAAGCAACGCTGATTCCAGAAGAAATTTTTGGCTCTTGGATATTGAGAAACATTAAATATAATCCTTAAAAATACCTTATATAGCAGTCCGCTCATCATTTGTGAAAAAATAGGCTGGACAAATTTACCTTATTAGACACACAGTACACTAAGTAAGAGGGAACAGAGGTTTTTACAACTCAAGCGCGAAATGCTATATAGCATATTCCAGAGCGGTGAAATATAAATGGACGGGCAAGGATGCCTATTTCACAATAACACTTAATCAAAATGCATAAGTTGGGCGTACTCAAACCTAATAAGTAATAGGTAGGCAATTTGCTTTCACTTGTTTACTTATTAAATGTCGCACTTTATACTTAAATATATGAATTACTTACAAATGTCAACAGTTGAAAATATTTATAAAGGGGCTTTGGTGACTGCTGAGGATTGGTTTCGGGTTGGTAAGGAATTTTATGATCACAAAAAATATGAAGAGGCGATAGAGTTTTATCAAAGAGCGCTACAAATTCAACCTGATTATCTTGATGCTTTGATTAATCTTGGTTTTACCTGGGGTCATTTTCAACGCTTTGATGATGCTTTAGTGTGTTTTGACCGAGTAATTGGTATAAATTACGCTCATTTTATGGGTTGGTTTGGTCGGGGTCAAGCTTTGAGATATTTAGGGCGCCACCAAGAAGCGGTTTTAGCTTACAATCAAGCAATTAAAATTCAACCGCACAGTGCTGCACCTTGGAGGTATCGTGGTGTAGCATTAGCAGCTTTAAAACTTTACAGTAGTGCAATTTCGTCTTATGACCAAGCGCTTTTACGCTACCGAGATGATTATTATACCTGGTGGATTCGCGGTATCTCACTTGAATGTTTGGGAAAAAATGAAGCTGCGATTATTTCATATGACCAAGCAATTGCTCTTAAACCTGATTTTTATGAAGCTTGGCATTGTCGCGCTGGCGCCTTATGGAATTTGCAACGCTATGAAGAAGCTATTTTAGATTATGAAGAAGCTATTCAATGCAACTCTAAATACAGCAAATTGTTGCAATAATGCTTGCCGATGGTAACATAGTGTTGGCGTTCCCATGCGGAGGGTAGAACCTAGTTATTAAAAAGTTATTTTATACACTCACTGCTACCTTAATTTATGCTTTATATGCTGATTGTTACACACGTAACGAAAAATATAATCCATTATCTAAAAATTATAAATTGAGAGTCAAATACCTTATAATTCTAGGAGCTATAACTTTTAGGCATATCAGACAAGCAATCCGAGAACATCCAACTGCGCCAAACGATAAATTTACTAATCGCGGCTACTAAATAGCAACTAAGCGCTGGTGTTATTGCAATTGAATATCTCAAGCAAGTAGGTACATGCATGATGCTCAAAACAATGTAAAGACGTTACATGTAACGTCTCTACATGTATCGCATAAAAATGCAATTCCAAGCTAACAGTCAGAACAGGCTTAAATATATATTTGTAAATAAATCGGTTCTTACTCTCCAATCAGGGTAAATCCAGCCCAGTATAATGGTTCTGTGTCTTGTTTCATTGTTGTTAGCATTGCTTGACGTAAGGCAGATGCTTTATTTGGATTTTTGTCAAGTGCTTGGTAAAAAGATTTCATTAACTTGGCTGTTTGGACATCTCGCACGTTCCATAATGACACTATGACGCTTTCAACTCCTGCGGAGATAAATGAGCGAGATAGTCCAATAACTCCATCTCCAGATATTCTTCCTTCCCCTGTTCTACAAGCACTTAACACTACTAGTTCTGCATTAAGACGAAGATTGATTATTTCGTTTGCTGTTAATAAACCATCGTCTGTGTTTGATGGAGCAAGGGCTATTGCACCAGGTATTCCTAACCCTTGTAAGGAAACTCTACCATTTGATGTACCATATTCTAACAGACCGTGCGTTGCTAAATGTACAAATCTTGAAGAAGCCATTTTACTGATAATATTACTTTTAGTTGCTTCGGCGCCTGTTATTGCTGTTGTATTCAAAATCTTGGCAATATCCAAACTTTCCTGCTGTGAATAGGGTAATTGTGGTAACTTCTGTAAAGGTTGCCCAGGTTCTAAGGATATCTTAGGCATAATTGGATTGCCTACTATTAATGATGATTTTGAACTGTTTTTAGACAGGCTATTTTCTGATTGTCTTTTAATTCTCAACGTGCTGGTTAAATCTAATACTTGAATTGAGGGAGCAGTACGTATTGTATGTTTCTCGATTAAGTAGTTACCGTCTTTGTCTTGCAGTGCAGCAAAGGGAACCAAAAATAATGAACCTTGAGGTATAAATATTACATTTTCTACAGGGTTATTTGGTAGAAGGTCGGCAATTGGTTCAATTAAATATTGATGTAATATTTGTCTATAATCTTGACTCTTTGTACTTTTAGCTGATGTTGATGTTGATATATGATGTTTTAAGCTGCGGATTGCCTGCATTTGTTTTCCACAATCTGCAAAAGGGTCTACAATTAAACAGCGAGAAATTTCAATTGCCGAAGTCAAAGTCGCTTCTTTATTCCAAAATGGTTTTAAGTCTACTTGACGGAATGATACCTCACCTGTTGGTTTGACTACCCATATAAATAAATCTTGTTCCCGACCTTGCTGTTTTCCGCGCGCTTTAAAGTCGTTATCGCGGACAATACTATATTCTACTAATGTGGCGTTCTGCTCACGAGCTATTTTACGGATTCTATCAATATTTATTGAACTATTCGCTGATTCAACTGCTGTGTTAGTTGATGCTAAAGACTTATTATTCTCATTAACTCGATTTGCTAGTAATTCTTTAAAAGCACGTGCGCGCGATTGTTCAGAAGCTTCTAAAGCTGAAGTAGGTTTTTTTGCAGCTATTAAAATTTGTTGTAATAAACTATAAGTGAAAGCTTGCGTATCAAAGATGGAAACTTTATAGCTATCATTAAGTCCTGGACGTAAACTATCATAGATTTGGATAGCATTACGAAGTTTTTGTTCTGCATCGCTGAATTTACCTGCACTATATAAAGTATGACCTAAATTATTAAGTGTTAATCCTTTAATAACAGGGTCTTTCAATTCTTTTGCTATAGCAACGCTTTGTTCTTGATATTTAATAGCTTTAGGATAATCACTGAAATCTTTATACACTAATCCCAAACTTGCCAATGCTTCAGCTTCTCGTCTTTTATCACCTGTTGTAATTGCAATTTGTAATGCTTGCTCATAGTGAATGCGAGCTTTGTCTATATGATTGCTCACTGAGTTCATTGTATGGTATATTGAACCCAAATTAATTAGAGTACTTGCTTGAATCGAACGTTCATTCAAGTTCTTACTGATTTGCAAACTTTGCTCATAGCTGGTAATTGCTTTATTATAGTTTGCTAAATTTGCATAAACGGCGCCTAAATTACCAAGTATGATAGCTTCAGCTGTAGACATTTTTAGTTGACGTGCTAGTTTGAGACTTTGCTGGTAAGTATCAACTGCACTATCATAGTCACCCAATATTTCATAAGCATTACCTAAATTACCTAAAACTTGCACCTGTATTTCAACAGCGCTTATTTTAGTAGCTATTGATAAAGCTTCTTTATAATCACCAAGTGCTTCGCTGTATTGTCCCAATACCTTATGTGCTATTCCCAAATTTACCAATGCTTGCGCTTGTGACTTTAAGTTACCTTCTTTACGCGCGAGTGATAAAAACTTAGAAGAGTATTCAGCAGCTTTTTTATAATCATTCAAATACAAATGTACACCACCAAGGGCGCCTAAAGTAGCTCCTTCTCCCGATGTATCTCGGTTTTCTCGATAAATAGAAAGCGCTTTTTCCCAATTTGAGCGCGCGTTAGTAAATTGATTGTTGCGATAATATTGAATACCTTGGTCGAATAGCCGGTTAGTAGCTATTTTTCGATAATTGTCTTCCTGTACAATTTTAACGTTTGAGTCGGTTGGCAATTCTGTTGATGGTTGTTTAATTAGCTGTAATAGTGATATAGAAGGTAAGGAGCTCACTTTAAACTCGTTTGGTTTTACTGTTGTATTATTAGAAACATTTTGAGTTTGTGCTGGTGACCTGGAAGAATTTTGGCTTGCTACTACTGAAGGATTCGTAAGATTTGCAGTTCCTGATACTACTGGAGGAGTTATAGAATTTGTAGCTTCTAAGACTGGAGGAGTTACAGTATCTATATTTGTATTTATATTTATAACTCCTAAGACAGGAGGAGTTACAGTATTTACAGTATTTTTAACTCCTGGGGGTGGTGGGGATGAGATGCCTGGGTCTTGTCCTATTATTTCGGGGACAAGAATGATATCTGGTAAAGATTCTATCACACCAGAAAGATTTGCCGTAAAGATAGCTTCTTCTATTGTAATTTGATTACCAGCAGCAAGCGTTACGTTTTGACCGTAAATACTAGTAGTTGCAATGTCTCCTTCTTTTACTTCTATTCCTGAACCTGTTAGCACTACTTTATCTTTAGTGATGGTAACACCTGAAGCATCGGTGACGTTCCCACCCGTTAGCAACTGTGGTAGAGAAACAATAGGTATAGACCAATTATTTGGTAAATTTGGCTGAGTTGACAGTGGTTCAACTTCAAGACTGAGAATTTGTCCAGGTTGGCTAATTCGTACAACTCGCTCACCTGGAACAGTTGCAACTACAACTTGACCACCCCAAGAAGAAATTGCTCCAGTGTTAAGAACTGTACCACCTATCAATACAATATTACCACTACTTGATAAAACAGCGTTATTTGCTATTGCCCCTGGTTGGCTCATTGTAAATCCAAACTGACTCGGTTCTCCTACTAAATAAGTGTAATCATTTACACCAGTAGCATTAAACCATTGATTTCCAAATCCAATTCCATTTGCAGTTGTCGCAATAAATGCTCCAGGCACATTTAAACTGGCGCCAGAACCAAATACAATACCTGCTGGGTTCATGAAGTATAAATTAGAATTACCACCCGTGACTTGAAGTGTACCGTTGATAACCGATGCTTCACCACCTTTAACCCGCATTAATATATTTTGAATCAATGGGTTTGATATAAAATTTGCGGTTTGACCTTCGTCTATCCCAAACTTTTCAAAGCTATGGAATAAATTACCCCCCGCAGAGGCGCCACCTGTTATATTTATCTCTGAGTTATCTTTACTATCAGGGTTAACTATTGTATTTGTATCATTCTTTGCTGGTATAATTTCCGCTTTAGCTGCATTTTGACTTTTTACAAGTGTTAATGTAATAATTAATATACTTATAATGCTTAAATACCATTGTTTTGATTTACACATAATTTAAATTATAATCTTATTTATTATATATATTACTAATAATTTTTCCGAGCATCAGTAATATGTGAATTATTCTAGCTTCGTCTGTTTTATGAATTACATAAAGTCTTGATAAAGTTACTACTAAATTTTGACAAGTATATAATGTTAAGATATGTAATAAAATATTTAAAAATTATAGCCAATGCTAAAATTTAATCCTTCATCTTGAGCATTGTTGCCTTTATCTCTTAAATTGACCAATGGAACAGCATAATCAAGCTTGACCAGTAAGTTGGGTAAAGGTTCCCATAACAATCCTAAACCTGTTGATGCAAGAATTTTTTGCTCAATGTTATTATTGTTATTCCAAACTGCACCAACATCAATAAATGGCGCCAGTTGTAAGTTCGGTTGTCCGTTATTATTACGCTCGATAGCAATACGGTTTTCTAACGATATACGCAAACCATTGTCACCTAAGCGCGCGTTTTGCCGATAACCTCGTAATGACAACCCACCACCAATTACAAACTGTTGCGAAGATAAAAGCGTATCAGGAGTAAGCTGTAAAGAAACTTGAGCAATAAGTACATTATCTCGATTCAACCGTTGCACCCGCTGAATTTGTCCTAACCAACTAAAAAAACGTCCATCGGGTATAGAATCAGAGTTAATTGTAGCATCGAGAATTCCTAATCCGATACTAAACTGCGATTGTACTGCCCACGCTCCTTGTAAATCGCGTCTTATGTAGTCTTGTCCAATTTTTAGTACTCTTGTTTTACTATTGCCTTGGTCAGAGGCGCCGTTTCCAAATCCTACACCAACACCATCAAGAAAAGTTTGTCCATCTTGGACAGTAAACCCTAAAGATAAAGCAAACTCGGTTGCAGGAGTTCTAACCAAAGGTTGACGATAGCTAACTTCATATAGCTGACTATTTGCAGAAATATTCAACTTTGCTATATCACCTTCAATAATTTTACTATCGCTCGGAGCATAACGTAGCTGAAGCGTTCCATTCATCGCATTTAATGGAACTCGGTATGCAAAATCAAATGAATTTGCTCCACCTGGAGTAGTACGATAGTAATAAGCACTTAGTTCATCACCAATTCCAGTTAAATTACGGTAGCTTATAATACCCCCTACTCGTTCTGAACCAACAGCAGGCGGCGAGTAATTATCAATACTAGCAAAGCCACTAATTGGACTTGCCTCGGTAACTTTTACAGTTAAAATACTTTTACCAAGTCCGGTACCGGCTTTAAGACTTGCAGCAATATTTGTAAACAATGGGTCAGCTTTCAGTAGTCGAAGTTGTGATTCAAGTTTATCTGAGCGTAAGGGTATACCTGTACCAAGCTGAATTCGACTGCGAATGTAATTAGGGTTTAATCGAGTGGCGCCGACTACTTCGATTTTTTCTAAAGAGCCTTCGATAATTATAATTTTGACAGTACCGTTTGTAATTGTTTGGTCTGCAAGAACTGCTCTAGAAGTAATGTAACCTCGATTTAAATAAGTTTGAGTAATAGTATTCGCTAAACCGATAAGTTCTTTCAGAGTAACAGTACGCTCGATAAAAGGTTTAGTAATAGTGCTTATTTCCTCCTGACTCAATACCGTACTACCAATGACTTCAATTTTACGAACAGGAATCTTAACAGTCGGAACTTCGGGAATATTTTGTTGTGGGGTTGGAATAATAGGTGTTTGGTCGCTAGGAGCTAATGGGTCAGGTATTGGTTGAGGTTGAGGAAAACGGTCGATATTTGGGTTTGGTTTTTTATTCCCAGGAATTATAGGTGTTTGGGGAGGTGTTTGAGCAAAAGTTTGATTAGCGACAAGGATACACACGGATAAAGGCGCCATTATGTATTTCAACAATTTTGTTACCCTGTGCCAACTCAATTAATATATATTACTCCAGTATTGGCAGTAATTTTACTTAATAGCAGTGATTTCACTGAGGACGCACTTGTTTATAGCTTGTTAAATTTAACTAGTGGTTCGTGTCATAAGTTTTGGTATGTTCACTTCTTAATAATTCTTCCTTTGTGTCCTTTGTGCCTTTGTGGTTCTTTTTTCCAACACCCCAAAATTAATAACACAGACTGCTAGTAGTTTATGTCATAAGTTTTGGGAAGTTAGGTACGTAGTTGTTGCTCTAGCCCTCTAGATTTTCGTGCGAGTCAGGCGCTACTACGAACCTACCAAAATTAATGACACAGACTACTAGTTCATTAATACAACATTTTTACAAAACTTAATTATTTTACGCACGTAAACTATATTTCTTAACTAGGAAATATGTACTCGATGATATAAAATAAATGTAGCAAAAAAATACTGACGCTTTCGCTCAGTTTTTTTGGTAGATGATCCACTGAGATTTTGGTATTCTATAATACCAAAGTCTTTTTTGTGAAATATTGAAAGGTTAATCAATTGCCTGTGCAAAAGCTGTGCTAAGTATAGTTAACCCGGATACTACGGTTTCAAGTTGTTCTTGCGGTAGCTCATTCAGAATGGTGGAAATGTTTGTACTAATTAGCATTTTGATTTGTTCTAAATGATACTCGCCTGCCTCAGTTAATTTTAAATTGATCTGGCGCCGTTCTTGGGGGTTTTCGTTTCTAGTCACGAGTTTTTTTTGTACAAGACGTTCGGTAAGATTTGATGCGGTGGCTTTTGTTACTTCTAAATGCTCCGCAAGTTGTGATAGCGAGGCGCCTGGGTAACGTTCGAGAAAACCAAGTGTCCGAAATTGGCTTACAGATAATGATTCTGGTAATGAAGAAGCATGGCGCCGCATTGTGACTCGGAAAAATTGCGTAATTACTGGAACTGCTTCTATGATTTTGGCGGCGCCTTGTTGTGGTGATGTCTTTGTAATGGTCATGGTATATATCCTACGGGGGTTTAGTACATATTTCTGACAGATGTTATACTAACTGTTAGCTATGCTAACTATTTTATGATACAGGATAAGAAAGCAAAAACTGGTGGGAATCCGGGGTGGTTGAAGTGGGCAATTGCGGTTACAGCATCTTTAGGCGCCATTTTAGAAGTAATTGATACAAGTATTGTGAATGTTGCGCTTACTGATATGCAAAGTAGTTTGGGTGCAACAATTACGGAGATTGGCTGGGTAGTAACCGGATACGCAATTGCCAACGTCATAGTAATTCCTTTGACTGCATGGTTGGGAGATTATTTTGGACGTAAAGCTTATTTTATATTTTCTTTGATTGGTTTTACTATCGCTTCGATGCTGTGCGGGTTTGCAGTTAACTTACAGATGTTGGTTATCGCGCGGATATTACAAGGACTTTGCGGAGGAGGACTACTTGCAAAAGCGCAGGCAATTTTATTTGAAACTTTTCCTCCTGAACAACAGGGACTTGCACAAGCTGTATTTGGGGTAGGTGTAATTTCTGGCCCTGCAATCGGCCCAACTTTAGGGGGCTTCCTTACTGATAATTTAGGATGGGAGTGGATATTCTTTATCAATTTGCCTTTTGGTATTTTGGCGGTAGTAATGGCTATATTATTCTTACCTTCATATCACCAAGACAAGCCAATTAACCGTAGTGTTGACTGGTTAGGAATTATTTTGCTTACACTTGCGGTTGGAAGTATACAAACCTTTTTGGAGGAAGGTGAGAAGGAAGACTGGTTTGCTTCTGATTTTATTGTGACTTTAGCGATAACGAGTGTTATTGGCTTAGCGCTTTTCATCTGGAGAGAGTTAAACACTAAAAACCCTGCTGTTGATTTACGAGTATTACGACACCGCTCTTTGGCTGCTGGTTCTATTTATTCTGCCGTTTTAGGGATGGGATTATATGGCGCCTTATTTGCTGTGCCCATTTTTGCTCAAACTATTTTACACTATACAGCGACACAAACCGGAATGTTATTATTTCCCGGCGCCTTAGCTTCAGCAGTAGCAATGATAATGCTAGGAAAACTAACGAGTAAGATTGATCCCCGCATAATTATAGCTGGTGGAGGTGTTATTACTAGCTTAGTAATGTTTAATTTGCAACATATAAATCCTGATAGTAATAGTGAAACACTATTTTACCCTTTGCTGTGGCGTGGCGTAGGAACGGTGATGATGTTTTTGCCTTTGAGTTTAGCTACACTTGGATCACTACCAAAGCAAGATATTCCAGCAGGTTCAGGATTTTATAACCTGACTCGACAATTAGGAGGTAGTATAGGAATTGCTGTATTAACAACTGTACTAGCTCAAAGGGAAGCTTTCCATCGGGCTGTATTAGTAGAAAAACTCAGCATTTATGACCCAGCGACGAGTCAGCGTATGTCTGAAATTGCTGCGGGTTTACAAAGTCGCGGTATTGACGCTATTCAAGCACAAAGTCAGGCATTAGCCATTATGAACCAAACAATTAACACTCAATCTGCTATTTTGTCGTTTGAAGATATTTTTTGGCTGGTGGGAGTTGCTTTTTTAGTCAGTTTACCGTTACTTTTACTGTTGGGGAAAAAACGACCCAGCGTTGTACCATCAGCGCATTAAAATTTAAAACAGTACCTTCTTAAATGTCGGGTTATAATGAGTGTAAAAAAACTTATGTCAGAGGAAAATCAAGAAATTAAACGGGTGCTTCCAATTACAAAGCCCAAGCGTAGCACAGACATTACCCCGACTACAGAATCTATTGATGATTCTGATAAAGAAGGCTCTCCATTATTTTTCCAAGCAATAGGTATTATTTCTGGTGTAGTAGATATAGACGAAGAGAACAAAAACACTACTTTAACAATTAGTGGTAATAAATACCCACTGTACTACATTGCTAGCAACAAAGGGTTAAGAGCTTTAGATGCACTCAAAAAGCATGTAGCCAACAATGGGAATCATCAACGACTAATAGTTTACCCAAGAGTGACTCATTTTCCAGGACGTGATAAACCTCATCAAATCTCATTTCAGCTTGTGGGATTTGATCCAGGGGACAACAAGGGGATGTGTGACGAATTGAAAGACTTGGAATTTAAACTAAGTGGGATATGGCAATTTATCCCAGTTTGTCAAGTACCTTGTATTTCCATTTTCAAAAACTTTACAGAGGATAGATTAGAATACGTTAAAAAATCAGATATTAGTAAACGGGTTAAATACATGAAAGCGAGTCACATTCCATTATTTTGGAGAGATGCGCCCGTACCACCATTTAGATTTAATCCAAGAGTGGCAAAAGAACAACAGGGACGAGCATACTTTGTTTCTATCATCGCTAAATTCCTTCCCCAAAAAAATGCATTTGGCTTTGAATCGCTAACTCAAATGCCATTAGAAGAACCACCGAAATTCTTTAAAGCTAGTAAAAAAATGAAAGCAGAAGCACTTTCATTACGCAAAAAAGAACCAGCACCTCAAAACGAAGCAGCAAAAGAACAAGAAGCAATTCCAAAAACCACCTCTGATAGTAGCAAATTTTCTATGCCACAAAAACGCAGTAAGCCAAATTCGCAGGTTACGGAAAAAGAAAAATAATTAAAAACCCATATTTTGATGATACGCACGGCGCCTTCTCTAAGCGTTGTTAATTAAGTTACTATAGTGGGAATAATTAACACTAGAGAACATCATCAAAATAAGTCGAAGCTGTAATGGAAAACGAAGCAGAAGTAAACGCTCAAATATTAAGCAGCACGTATGAAGAGCAATTTAAAGCTTTAACGCGATTAATCGCCCGCATACGTGAATCTTTAGATATAGAAACTACTTTTAATACAACTGTCGCCGAATTACGTCAACTACTTTGTACCGATAGAGTTGGGGTGTTTCGTTTTATAAATGAATTGGACTGGCAAGGAGAGTTTGTTTATGAGGATGTAAGTGACGTTTCGCTTAAAGCAATAGATGTTAAAATATATGACCCTTGTTTTAGCACTCAGTTTGCTGCATACCAACAAGGTAGAATTAAGGTTTCATCGGATATATATCAAGACTGTTCTCATAGCTGTTATATTGATTTACTAAAAAACTTTCAGGTTCGTGCTTGTATTGTTGCGCCTTTGCTTAAGGGCAAACAACTTTGGGGTTTGTTGTGTATACACCAATGTAGTACACCGCGCGTTTGGCAAACCTCAGAAATTGAATTTGTCAAGCAAATAGCTCAACACCTAGGAATAGTGCTGCAACATACAGAATTGCTAGTACAAGCACGTCTACAGGTCGAAAAGCAAAAAGCTTTAACAAGTGTTATCGCTCGAATACGCGAATCATTAGATTTACAAACTATTTTTAAAAATACAGCTACCGAAGTGCGGCAACTGCTGCAAGCTGACCGTGTTGGAGTGTTTCGTTTTGACCCTTCTTTAAATGGGGAAGGAGAGTTTGTATCTGAGTCGGTGGCAAACGGGTGGAACTCAGCAATGGCAGCAAAAGTCTACGACCATTGTTTTAGCGAACAATTTGCGCCTCAATACGAGTTAGGTAAAATTAATGTTATACCGGATATTTACCAAGGTGATTGTAGTCCATGTCACATTGAAATTATGGCAAAATTTCAAGTTCGTGCCAATTTAGTGGCGCCTTTGCTCAAAGGTAAACAGCTATGGGGATTATTATGTATACACCAATGCGATGCCCCACGTTATTGGGAACCATCAGAAATAGACTTTGTACAGCAAATAGCTGCACAGTTAAGCGTAGCAATTCAACAAGCCGAATATTTGAAGCAAACGCAGGTACAAACAGCACAACTTGCACAAGCAGCAGAACGGGAGCGTGCAGCAGAACGTCAGAAAACTTTAGCTAAAACAATCGAGAAAATTCGTCAAACATTCGACCTAAAAACAATCTTTCATACTGCGACAGATGAAGTTAGAAAGATGCTTTCTACTGATAGGGCAGTAATTTATAAGTTTAATCCTGATTGGAGCGGTGAATTTGTCGTTGAATCAACAACACCCGGTTGGGATTCTTTACTAGAGCTACAATGGCAGCAACCCGAAGTACGTGCGAATGCTAGTGATTGCAGTATCCAGAACTTAGCCAACCCTCCAGTTACTGATACTTATTTGCAACAAACCGAAGGTGGAAGGTTTGCGCGCGGTGAAGTTTTTATGGCTTGTAATGATATATATGAAGCTGGCTTTAATGACTGTTACATTCGTTTACTAGAGATTTACCAAGCACGCGCGTATATAACTATTGCAATTTATCACGGACAGAAACTTTGGGGATTATTAGCAGTTTATTGTAATTCGGCGCCGAGACAGTGGCAAGACGAGGAAGTTTACTTGCTTACACAAATAAGCACTCAACTGGGAGTCGCGTTGCAGCAAGCAGAGTACATTCAACAAGTACAAGCACAAACAGCACAATTAGAAAAAGCTGCCTCACGTCAACGCGCGTTAGCAACAACAGTTGATAAAATTCGACAATCACTCGATATAAAAAGCATTTTCCAAGCCACCACACAAGAAGTTCGAGGATTATTAAACGTTGAGCGTGTAGCAATTTATCGGTTTTATTCAGATTGGAGCGGCGAATTTGTTGCAGATTCAATTGTTGATGGTTGGACACCAGTAGTAAAAACTCAACCAACGATTGAAAAAACACTTTTAGAAGCAGCCAAAGCTGGACAATACCCTCGTAATGAAACTTTTGTACCAATATCACAAGGTGAAAAGCTTTGGGGGCTGTTGGTAGCTTATCAGAATTCGCATCCGCGTTATTGGGAGGAAGAAGAAGTAAACTTATTAGCGCAGGTAGCAGTGCAATTAGGAGTAGCGCTTCAACAAGCCGAATTACTCGAACAAACTCGGTTACAGAAGGAAAAACTAAACGAAGCGCTATCTGAGTTACAGCAGACACAAACCCAATTAATTCAGGGTGAAAAAATGGCTGGGTTAGGGCAATTAGTTGCTGGTATCGCGCATGAAATTAATAATCCGATAAATTTTATCTACGGTAATATAACTCATGTTAGTGAATATACTTTAAATTTACTTGATTTATTAAATATTTATCAAAAGCAGTATCCAGAACCTGTGTCAGAAATTGAAGAACAAGCAGATAAAATAGATTTAGATTATATTATTACAGACTTGCCCAAAACACTTAAATCAATACATAGTGGCGCCGAAAGGATTTCACAGCTAGTAGAGTCATTACGTACATTTTCGCGTCTTGACCATGCGGAAACGAAACATGTAGATATCCACGAAGGTATCGACAGCACATTATTAATATTGCAACATCGTCTGCGTGCGTCTAATAACTGTCCAGCAATCAAAGTCATCAAGAAATATGGCGACTTACCGCAGGTTGAATGTTACGCAGCACAAATGAATCAAGTCTTTCTAAATATTTTGGGCAACGCTATAGACGCACTAGAAATTCAATATAAACAACACCGAAAAAATCATAGTAATAAAGAATTATTTGCACCTCAAATTATTATTCAATCTCAAACTGTACAGAATGAAAAAATATTAATTCGTATACATGACAACGGTTGTGGAATTCCTGAAAAGATTCGTTCGCGCGTCTTCGACCCATTCTTTACCACCAAAGAACCAGGTAAAGGTACAGGTTTAGGGTTATCAATAAGCTATCAAATCATAGTAGAAAAACACGGAGGAAAAATCGAGTGTTTCTCTGAACCAGGCAATACAGAATTTGGGATTGAAATTCCAATTCGATGCCCAAACACTGTATAAAATGAATAAGGTTGAGGTGCGCTATATAACTATTACTTTGCTCTAGCAAACTTTGTCATTGGTTTAACACCATGTGGTGTGTTACCTGCATAATTTAAATATTCGTGAATGCCAAAAGCGTCTTCGGTAGTTCGCGGTATTGTTGAAATCATTATCGCTGTTATCTATATTATAAGCACCAGCCAATTTACTACTTATGGATTATTCGCTTTCTCTATTCTCCATCACGTATCGTACTTCTTATTTGGCGCCACGATAAGCAAAGTCTAATTGTGAATTAGATGAAACTTCTTCGCGTATTGCAAGTATTTGTGAGTGTTGGGGTGATAAATGACACACTGGGTCGGTAGCAGTGGAGTCTTGAGTTAATAGGTATGCTTGACAACGACATCCACCCCAATCAATTTCTTTACGTTCACAATTTTGACACAATTCAGGCATCCATGCGGCGCCACGATATGCATTCATTGCCTCTGAGTCATACCAAATATATTCTAATGAGTGTTCGTGCGCGTTTGCAAATGTGAGATGTGGTATTGACATTGCAGCTTGGCAAGGTAGACCGTCACCATTAGGAGCAATAATTAAAGTGCGTTTTCCCCAACCTCCCATACATGGTTTGGGATATTTATCATAATAATCTGGGATAACATAAAGTATTCCCATTGGAATTTTACGCCGTTGTTGAGCAGCTTTTACTATTCGCTCGGCATGTTCCAATTGCTCGCGCGTTGGTAATAATGCAGCACGATTTTTTAATCCCCAACCATAATATTGGGTGTTAGCCAATTCTATACGGTCTGCTTGTAGCGTTTCGGCTAATTCAATAATTTCTTCGATTCTATCTAAGTTTTGACGATGTAATACTACATTTAATGTTAAAGGAAAACCAAGCTCTTTAACTAGACGTGCCGCTGCTATTTTTTGATTAAATGAAGGTGTGCCGGCAATATAGTCTGATTCAGGCGCCCGACTATCTTGTAAACTAATTTGAATATGGTCGAGTCTATTTGAATGTAAAGTACTAGCACGTTCTTTTGTTAATAAAGTACCTGCGGTAACAAGCGTTGTGTAAAGACCCTGGTTTGCCGCTGCTTCTACTAATATTTCTAAATCTTTTCGCAGTAATGGTTCTCCCCCTGTAAAACCAAGCTGCAATACACCTATTTGTCGTGCTTGTTGAATTATGCGTAACCAATCTTCTGTTGCTAGTTCGGTGCGATATTTATCACTACTCCAGTTTAGTGGGTTAGAACAGTAAGGACACTGTAAGGGACAACGATAAGTTAGTTCAGCAACTAAACTAAAGGGAGGAGCTATGTTATCACGAGGAATCATAATATATTACTAATTCTAAAGTGTTGACACCAATCTCTCTGCGTTCTCAATGTCTCTGTGGTAATAAAATTCTTTACCACAGAGACACGGAGGTCACGGAGTCAATAAATATAAAAATCCTCTTTCTATGAGTTTATTGAGTAATTTTAATACATCGGGTTCAATATTGGGATGGGAGTATTCAGCGCTTAGTGTATTAACAATATTAGTAACAGTACGGCGCCCATCACACAATTGTAATATATTCCATGCAGTCTTATTTAATACTAAAGCCCCTTCTGGAAATAATAAGAATTTCTGCTGTCTTACATCGTCCCAGAATAAACGGGCGCCTTTTACTAAAATTGGGCAATTATTTAGATTAATATTATTCATTATTCAAATAAAAAATATCCAGAATTGTCTTGTGGAATGGGCATCCTTGCCCGTTAAATTATTATTCTTGAATTTCTTTCGCTGCAATATCTTCCTGTTGAGATTTTGAATATATTGTTACCAAAAAAATGTTTGTAACTGTTTTAACAAGGTCAACGGCTTATCCAAAGATAAGTGACCTTGTTCATCGACTGTTGCCTCAACTTCTATAGCTTTCATACTTAATAAAACTTTAAAGATAAACTAAACTGACAATTTATCTATTGTAATACCAAACTAATTTAAAGGTCGTGTTTCTCCTCTATCTATAGCTTCTAATTGACTCCATAATAAATCACATTTGAATATTAGTGCTTGAACTGCGCGCTGCTGCATGTCACGTGTATGACAGTTGGATATTACTAAGTTTAGAGCGTAACTTGCATCTTGCGGCGCCTGATGTAACCGTGTGCGAAAATAGTCAAAGCCAGAGGGGTCTATCCATAAGTAGTGTTTTTCTAATGCTGCCAAACGTGTACGAATAGCATCGGGGCCAAATAATTCGGTTAGGGATGATGCTACTGACTCTATCCAAGGTTTGGTTTTACAAAAGTTTACGTAGGCATCGACGGCGTAGCGAACTCCTGGTAATGTATTTTGGTCGTTTAAAAGTTGTTCGCGAGATAAACCAACTGCTTCACCTAGTTTTAGCCAAGCTTCAATTCCTCCTGTACCATCTGTAGTACCATCGTGGTCTATGATACGACTAATCCAGTGGCGCCGAACTTCATGGTCAGGGCAGTTGGATAAGATAGCTGCGTCTTTGAGTGGGATATTACGTTGATAGTAGAAACGGTTTATTACCCAGCGTTGTACTTCTGGTTTGGTAAGTTCTCCTGCGTTCATTCTTTGGTGGAAGGGGTGTAGATGGTGGTAACGATGGTGTTGTTTACGCAGTTCTGCTTCAAATTGTTCTGCTGTCCAGGGGGTTTTGTTGGTTATGGTGAGCATGGTATTCCTAAATTATTTGTAAAAGTTTATATTTGTGGAATTAACCACAAAGGCACAAAGGACACAAAGGAAGAGAGAAGAGAGAAGAGAGAAGTATTTATAATTTGATGGTTAATCCGTCATAGCCAATTTCAATGCTACTATTTTCTACTGTTTGGCGTTCGGGTGAGTTTGGTATGAGGATTGGATTGGTGTTATTTATATGAACGAAAATTTTGCGGGGATTGGTAATAGTAGATAATTGGGATAAACTACCATTTTCTCCTGATAAAGGTAAATGTCCCATTTGCATCGCTGTACGGGCGCCTATACCTAAGCTAGGTAATTCATCATTAGTCCAAAAAGTACCGTCGATTAATATACAATCACTGTTTTCAAATCTTGAACGCAAGTCTGTGTCAATGCTTGCCATTCCAGGAGCATATGTCACTGTTGTATTTGTAATTGTATCTCGAATTGTTAAGCCTATTCCCCAAACTTCTACTTCTGTTGATTGTATATACTTCGGCGCCTTAGTAGATAATGCAAAAACTTCAACTTCTAAATCAGTAGTGAGTTGAATTATTTCTCCGGGAATTAAAGGCGCCCAGTTTACACCACAGTAATTTTGTAAAGTAGATAATAAAGCGTATCCACTGGAGAGCGCTTGTTTTACTGTAGGGGTGGAGTAAATATTAAGCGGCGCCGTTGACTCGCGTAATAAAATTAAACCTGTTGTATGGTCAATTTCTGCATCTGTTAATAAAATACCCGAAAAAGGCAGCGAACGATTTCCAGAGCGCGATGGAAAACTCCCCGAAGCCCGCATTGCCTCAATTTGTTGACGCACATCAGGAGAAGCATTAATCAAAAACCAAGAACCATCTTCTTCAGATTGAACGGCAATGGAAGATTGAGTTAATGGTGTTGCTTTGCCATCACGTACCGTCTCACATCCATTACAATGACAGTTCCACTGTGGATAACCACCCCCTGCTGCTGCGCCCAAAATTCTAATTAACATATATATACTTAACTCGCAGGTTCAAGACGTATTAATCGCCCATCTTGCTCATCGGTCAAAACATATAATAATCCATCGGGGCCAGTGCGTACATCTCGGACTCGCTGACCAATGTCAATTACGTTTTGATTTGTTACATTTCCTTTGGCATCCAATTCGATGTGGCGAACACCTTGTCCTATTAATTCTCCCGAAAATAAATCTCCTTGCCAATCTGGAACACGATTATTACTATAAAATGCTAACCCTGATGGCGCCGGAGATGGAGTCCAATAAGTTTTAGGGTCAACCATACCAGGACGAGAACGCTCTTTCGTTATTTCTCCTCCAGAATACTCTCGACTGTAAGTAACAATAGGCCAACCGTAATTTTTACCAGCTTCAACTAAATTAAGCTCATCTCCTCCCCTGGCGCCATGTTCGGTTGACCATACACGCTTATTACCTGCATCAAATGTGAGTCCTTGGATATTGCGATGACCGTAACTCCATACTGCTGGGTTGGCATTGCCAGTATTTACAAAAGGATTATCTTTAGGAATTGAGCCATCGTCATTAAGCCGTAATATCTTACCTAAATGACTATTCCGGTTTTGCGCTTGTTTACGTATTAATTCACCTTCAAGCTGTAGAGGTGGATTACCTCCATCGCCTATAGCTAATAACATAGTATTATCAGGCAACCAAGTTATGCGCGAACCAAAATGCTGTCCTCCAGACTTTGCCTTATTAACTTCAAAAACAACTTTTACATCTTTTAATGACTTGCCATCAAAAACCGCGCGTGCCATCCGAGTTCGGTTAGCATCGTTGGTACCGTGGGAGTAAGTAAGATAAATGAAACCGTTTTCGGCAAAGCGAGGATGAACCGAAACATCCATCAACCCCCCTTGGTTAACTGCAAATACTTCGGGTAACCCAGTAACGGGTGTTGGTTCGAGTACGCCATTACGCACAACTCGCAGGCGCCCTGGACGTTCTGTAATTAACATGGCGCCATCGGGCAACCACGCAATGCTCCAAGGACGCTCTAACCCTTCAACTACTACTGACTGCTTTATATTTTGCTTTGCTGCTGGTGTAGTGGGAGCGCCTGTATTTTGGGCTACTTGCGATTTATCAGGTGAAGCTTGTGTAAGAGAACACCCGGATGTCATTATCATTGCCATACCTAAAGCAATAGATAAAGACATTCGTAAAGTATTAATTTTTGCTTTCATAATTATTTTTACAGTAATTAAACGTATGGTGGGCAATGCCCACCTTACTACTTGCCCACCTTACTAGTGACTACTGCCAATGGTTGATATAGGCAGTTACTTCCATACATAAATCAAACTCGTCAAAATCAGGTTCTTCCCAGTTTGTAGTGGGTTTAACTGGTTGAGCAACTGAACGGCTTTCTTTTTTTAAAACAGGTGACGCAAAATTATTATTTTGATTATTACTGTGCTGCTTTGAGTCTAAATTCATACCAACCCTCAGATAAAATAAATTAAACGCTCACCTTTACTAGTTTGGTGTCTTAATATAAAAATTTTATTAAGATTAGATGAATATTTTTTCATGTAGGTTGGCAACGGATGATGAGCGGATGTAACGGATAAGTTGTTAGTTGAGGAAGATGACTTTTTTGTGCGCCAATGGCGCACATTTTAAGAGTTCAATTTACAGCAGAGGTTTGTTATCTAAAATTCTATGTCGATTTGTGAGCCGGATGGCGCCTTATAGACTTTGACTTGGGTTAGAAGTTCTCCTAGTGCTTTGACGTGGGTGATAACTCCAATTAGCTTGTCTCGCTGTTGTAAGGATTGAAGGATGTTATATACTGTGTCAAGGGTTTCGGAGTCTAATGTACCAAAACCTTCGTCTAAGAATAAACTACCAAGTTCGGCGCCCATTGAAAGTTTTTCTGATAGTGCTAATGCCATTGATAAGGATGTTGCAAAGGTTTCTCCACCTGATAGCGTTTGCACCCTTCTAAACTCTCCTCCGTTCCAGTCATCTTTAACTAAGTAATCTCCGTCTTTGATGGTTAGACTGTAACGTGATTGTCTAAGGTCTTGTAGTACACTTGTGGCACGAGTTACTAGTTCTGTTTCTATATGCTCTAATATATATGACTGGAATTCATCGCTTTTAAGTTTTGTTGCAAGTGTTGTGTAAGTTTCTGCTTGTTTTTTTACCTCGGGTATCTGTTGCTGTAATTTTGCTGCTTGTTGACGGGTTGTTTCGAGGTTCTGCATCCATACTTTGAGATTTGTTAATTCTTTGTTTGCTTGCTGATATTGTTGTTCCGCTAGTTGTTGATTAGTTTTTAATGTGGTAATAGTTGACTCATCAATGGTAGAGGTGCCTATTTGCGATTTTACTTCTTCGATAACTGTTTGTAATTTGGCTTTTTGAGTAGTATATTCAGTGATTTGTGTTTGCCAGAGAGTTTGTTGTTTGGCTTCGGTGACGGCAGCAAGATATTCTGGTTCTGTAAAACCTGCACTAACTAATGCTACTTGCCATTGAGCTTCTTGGGTTGTATGTTGAGTTTGTGCTGCTGAAGTTGCTTTTATGGCTTCTTCATCCTCGGTTTGACGCTGAATTAAAATCTTTTCAGATGCAGTATATGCTTCGTTGGCAGTTTTTACCTTTTGATTTAAGGCTTTTTGGTCTGCTTGGAGTTGTTGTTCTAAAGTGGAGGATGATTTACCTTTGGTGATATCATAAATTAAACTCTCGATATTTTTTAACTGTTGTTGCTTGCGTTCAACTTCTTCGGTTGCTGACTCATATTCTTTCTGGGCTGTGGTGTGATTTGCATCTGCTGTATCTAATGCTTGCTGAGATTCACGTACTAATACTGACGCTTCTTTTTGTGCTGCTAATGCTGCATTATATTTAGTGTCATTTTCTTTGATTGTACTAAGCTCTTTTTCCAAAGCTTCTACTTGCCAAGATTCTGATTGTACGATTGTACTGATTTGTTGTGTTAATTGAGCAAGGTTGTTTTGATTAGATTTTGGAACTCTTCTTTCTTTCTTTTCTTTCTTTGTGTTCTTTGTGTCCTTTGTGGTTTATTAATTTGAACCACAAAGGCACAAAGGGCACAAAGGAGGAGGGTTTTTAAAATTCAATGTCTTCCTCATCCACATCTACAGCTACTTCGCTTTCACGAGTTGCATAAGGAGGGAAAGGAAAGTTTACGAGAATAGGCGCCGGAACTTCAGGTTGATGAACAAACATACTGCCTGACTTTAAAAGTAGAGCGCGTTTACGACAGGCGCCTGTAAGAAAATTGTATTCTGGGCGTTCAGCTTCGGCTGAGTCGAGTCTGCCAACAACGCGAATAGCAGCTTGTCCGACTACTCGACGTTCGACTTCGGAAGCGGTTTGCTGGGCGCCTATCAAAATAATACCTAGAGAACGACCGCGTTCGGCAATTTCGACGCGATATTAGCCTCCGCTTGGAACATCTCCTTCATTACAAGATTTCTGCGAACATCTGGATTATTGCTTTCATGCGGCGCCACAGCATGGTACAAAAGCTCTTCATTACTACCTAACGGACAAGAAATAGTCGTATGTGGAGCTTCTTGGTTGCCACCAAATCCAAGAATGCGACGAATTGGTGCGAATACACATACAGAAGAACATTCACTTCTATCAACAATAACGGCGCCAGCAGCAACAGTACCAAAAGCACCATAATTAACTACATTGCCGCTACCACCAACTAATGCTGCATCAATACGGCGCCGACCATCAATAAATATAACTCGCCTGGGTAAATCAACTTCAGAAGGGCGCCTGGTAAACAAACTCCAATCCGATGTTTCAACAGTTGCATCAACCTCACTAGTTGACTCAGAAAGCTCATCAATCTCAATAGGTGGTTGATAGTCACTTCCCCAAGGTTCTAACCGGAAGTTATGATTTTGCCAAAATTCAGTAGACAATGTAATATCACCTCCCTAATACATACGTATATATACAAGAGCCTAGTTGCTTGATTATATTAACTAATACCGACTGTAACAAATAAAAACAGTTCCCGCACGTACTTTGTTTTTACATTTGGCGCCGACTTACTTCACTAACCACAAGTTATAACATCCACTCTTCAACTACAACCCTTTTCATGCGAACAACAAGTATCTTCAGATACGAACAAAAGTACTGATTAAATAAACAGTTAATTGCAGATTCGGCGCCCGTTTTCTCTAAATGATTTTATTACAAGACTATCAGGCTATAGATAATTTTAGTTTTAAAGCAGCAGGTTAATAATGATTACTAAGTAGAAAAAATCCTTTATTGGTTTATTTGAGCCAAAACTGGTTTACCCGTAGATACTGCCTGTTCGATAATATCAGCAGCACGACTGACCCCCCCAGCGCTTCGGTTAGCTTTTTGTAATTTAAGTACATTCTGCTTATAAGATTCTTTTGTCAACACCTGTGTTACAGCAGCCCGCAAAGAAGGAACATTCAATTTGTTAAGGGGGATAAACTCACCTGCTCGAGTCCAAGCAATACGTGTTGCTACACCTGGTTGATCATTGGCAACGGGAATTGCCACCATTGGCACTGCATTCTTTACACATTCCATCGCCGTATTCATACCTGCATGGGTAATCATGAGAGTTGCTTTTTCCAATAACTCTAATTGAGGCGCATACTCAACAACTAAAGGATTTCCTGGTAAAGCTGGTAGTGATTCGGGTTTGGCGGAGCCTCCCAGAGAGATAACTAACTGGACGTCCAATCCCTTACAAGAGTCGGCAATAGTCTCAAAAACCCACTTCAAACGATTTTGTAACGTTCCCATCGAAGCATAAATCAAAGGTTTCCCAGTCAACTTTTCATATGGGAAAGGAACAGATGCTCGACTGGCTGAAGTATGGAAAGTTCCAGTAAAATGAAACCAAGGAGGTAATTCCAGCCTGGGATATTCAAACTCAGCGGGAGCTTGACTAATTTGAGCCAGTTGAGAGTAAGCATCATTAGGTTTAGAGTATAAAGGTAGCTTCCACTCTCGGCGATAATCATCTATTAAGTCTTTAATTGGTTTGCCAACGGGATAAAGTAACGCATAACCTGCAACGTTGCGTAAACGCCCCCACCAAGTTGGGCTATATTTCCAGGTGGTGTAAAAAGGGGGAACGTTGGGGTCAAAATTTTGCACAACGGCACTGCACACAGTAATGAAAGGAATTTTGAGAAAATCAGCAATAGTTCCTCCTTCTGCTGAACTTTGGTTTACTAGCATTGCTTCTACACCTGCTGCTTTAAGCAATGCTGGAGCTTCTTGAAGAGTAATAGCTGATTTATTCCTCAGCAGTTGAATAGTATATTTTAATGCAGCTAATCCACGCAATTGCCCTAACTTGGTTAAGGCTTGTACCCCTGACTCAGGTGTCCAATCTTTTTCACCAAATACTTGAAATTCTACTCCTGCTGCCAGCACTTTAGATCTACTTTCAGGTGTTCCGAAGAGTGTGACGCGGTGACCACGACGTTGAAGCTCTTGTGCCAAAGGAAGCATTGTGTTGAGCGGCCCAGTTGCTCCACTAGGACTAATAATGCCAAAATGGGTCATGATATTGTCTCCTATTGAATACCAATTAGTATGAATTATGCTGGCGCCTTGTGCAAGGTAAAAATCCTTTACCAGGTAGGCTTAATTAACCTGATTCTTTCATGATGTTCTCACGCTAGGGAATTACGAATCAAGTTTTTGTATATAATCAGTATCATTAGTACATTTAAAACAGAACAAAATTAAACTGTTGATTGTTTATTTAACCAAGTCTCTAAATCAGAAATATTAGAGAAATCAAGAGAATCTTCTGCTAACTGTTCAAGTTGTTCTGTAGTCATAGCTTGGAGACGTTCGAGGATTGATAAGTCTATGGTGCCGAACTTTCGTTTTAAGAAACGGCTCATTAACTCAAAAGCTTCCTGCTGTCTTCCTTTCTGGAATATATCCTGATAAATGACAGATTCTTTCATAATGTTCTCGCGGTTGGGAATTACAAATCAGTTTTTTGCCAAATCGCCAAATCTTAGACCAGCTGATATTTGTGTATATTTAGCGGTGTTTTATTTTTAATTATATCTGTACATGCATAAAAAGGGTCAAAGTTATTATCTTTGACCTAATATATCTTGTTTAAAGATAGATTATTGATTATCTATTTAACCAAGCTTGTAAATCAGAAATTTTTGATAAATCCTCAGAATTTATTATCAATTCTTCAAGTCGCTCTCTTGTCAAAACTCGGAGACGTTCAAGAATCGATGAGTCGATGGCGCCGAATTTTCGATCTAGCAAGCGGCTAACTAACTCAAAAACCTCTTCTTGTTTTCCTTTCTGAAATATATCTTGATAAATGACAGATTCTTTCATAATGTCCTCGCTCAATAAATTACGAATCAAGTTTTTGTCAAACTTTAAACCAGCTAATATTTGTGTATATGCGGCGGTGTTTTGTCTATCACCTCTACTTGGAATTGTAGCAATCTTCTGAACAACTTGCGACAGTAATGCTTCTGGTGAAGTTGTTGCTGTTAAAGGCGCCAGTGGTAGCAATGCTTGACTCTTCAAGAATCTATCTGGCTCTTGCTCCCACATGCGAATGACTTTATATTTGTGGAGCGTGCTTTCATCCCTATATTCCTCTGTTTTGACAATTTTATCATCTGTGAACTTCAGGAAAATTACTACTTGCGTCACAGGAACGCTATATTGTCGCTTCAGCCTAACGGAATAATCTAGTTCTCTGAAAGGTATTGGAGGCTCAGACTCAGGTAGTGTCTGGAATTCAATATGAAGGATACGCTTTCCTGTATGCAAGAACAATCTGAAGAGCTAATTACAACCTTTTGAACTTTGAAGAGGTGATGTAATATCTTCATGTATATTTTTTCTATTCCTCTGTTCTGCGAACAACCTCCGATTCTAACATTTGATTAAATTGTCTTTGCTGCTGATAGAGATGATAGTTATCAATAGCTGTTGTTGCACGTTCAGCAAATAACTCTACAATATTTATTTACCAAATCAAGAAAACCTCAGCGACGAAGAATATCTAAAAAAGATAACGAGAAGCGAATTTATCACAATACATGATACTCATTGGAAAATTGAAACTTTTCACAGAGCGGTAAAGCAAGTATGTGGTATTTGTAGATTCATGGTTAGAGATAGTTATGCAATTAAAACACATATATTCTGCTCACTTCAAGCATTTATTCGCTTGGAAAAAATGCGCTCGGAGGAAAAAATCTCTAATTGGTACGAGGTACAAAGAAACTTATTTACAAATGTTGTACGTGAGTATATTGTAAATAATTTAACTAGTACTTGCGATGCTTAGATGCATTGATTACTATTTTTGTCAATGCGTAAGTCCTAGAATAGATATTCATCAAAACAGTAGAGACGTTACATGTAACGTCTCTACATTATGGGCAATTTTATTTTTTAACTAAGATGTAGGCATTTGCGAATTCAGGAAGTGTACGTATATAGTCTTGAAAATCTTGTTTAGTCTTAAAAACACCCGAAAGATAATCAAGTTGATAAAGACTTGGTAGGAAGGCGCCACCAGTATCAGCAATAACAGCCATTCGCAGGCGCCTGTTATTACCTTTTCCTGAGTCTAGCACAATCATTCGACCCAAACCAATATTTAAAACATCTCCAGCAAACGTCACACCAGGTTTGATTGAGATTTTGGCGTCAATTTTGTAACCATAACCTTTGATAGCGTCAACCTTTCTAAAATACCAGTAACGCTTTTGGTTTCGTGGGTTTACACCCTTAATAAAAGGAATTTCATTACTTCTGTCTACATTGAAATATCCACTTGTACCATCGGGAAAATTTATTAATACAGTTCCTTCCATCAATGCTTCTTCTAAACCTTGTCGAGTTAGATAAGCAAGCGGTTCAACTTTACCGTGTTCTTTACCACCAGGTTCATATATACCATTTAATACATCTTGTTTAGTATACTTTGTAAAAAACTTATCACTAGCAAATTCATCTTTGAGGCTATAGATAGGGATATTGAAGGCAGAAGTTTTGGTACGTGAACCTGGGTGTGTAAAGACAGCGTACTTAGTTAAACGTACTTGTTTTTGGGCGGGTTTTTTGGGGTTATGTGCCGTCCATTTAATGACACGGAAGTTTTGGTTGATAAAGTCTGGGTTTTGTAAGCGGGTCTGGCGCCCGTTTGAGATATCTTCTTGTAAAACCGCTATCATGAAGTCTAGGGTTTTAAGTGTGTCATCGACTGTTACGCCTTGTGTAGCAAGTAAACCAGGACGTTTTACGTCAGGGTCAGCGTCTGAATGTTCTTGGTAGTATTTGCGAGTATTAACAAGGGTAGTTAATAAATCAGCTTGATTGAAATTAACTCTCGCTTTCGGTAGATTTGCCGCATCAAGAATTTCGTTACCTTGGACGGTATATCTATATTGTCTTGCTTCATCAATAACTTTGTAAGCATCAGAAGCTTGTGCAATTTGGAAACTCGGAGCTACAATCGATACAGTAGGCTCAGTAGAATCCGCTTTAACTAAGTTCTGTGAACAGCTATTTAAAGCGACGGTAGATAGTACTGAGAGTAAACACAAGCCGAGAGATAGGTAAAATTTGCGACTAAATTTAAAACGCATAAAACGTAGAAACGACTTCTACTGGTAAATGATAGGGTGATTTGGCGAAAATAAACAGCTAGTAAGATGTTTGACGACAAGACGCGATGAGTGTATATTTGGTTTCCTTAATTTGTATCACGGTGTGTTGATAAATTGTTCAAACTCATTGAGTGCTTGACTGACTCCGACAACTTTCGCGCGTTGCATATAGTATGGGATAATTTGTATAACGTTAATATCAGAGAAAATTAGCGAGGTGTTTGAATCGATATATTCACCGTTAACTAAAATTTTAATCTTGAGTTGAGGCGCCTCATAAATCCATAATTCTGGTACACCTAAAGCTTCATAAGCATCAGTTGTAGTTTTAGAGGTAACATTAGTTTCGAGTGACAGGTTGGGTGGTGGGTCAACGGATAAGTCTATTCGTTCTTTACCAATTACTGCTTTATAATTTTGGATATAGAAGCAATCATCCGGTTCAACACCAGCTGCCATGTTTTGTCTTTTAAAGGTAGTTGAACCCAAAGGTTCCCATGCGAGCTTTTTAAATTTAAGTAAAATTTTGACTAAATCTGCTAATATTACTTTACTGCGTTCGTGTTTAGGTAGCGGCGCCATAATTTCTAAAATACCATTTGCGTAAGCTACTCGTGAGGAACGCTTTTCTCCAAGTTCATCTAAAATAGCTTCAAACCTTTGCCATGAAACAGGTTGAAGCGTTACTTTCTGACCAGGTTATAAAAGTAAGCTAATCGTAGCACTTGACATTCGTTACCTACTTTGGCGGAGGATTTAGTAGCCAAACTTATTTTATCATTATCTTATATTGTAACTTTAAGTAAAAATGACTATAGGTGTTTGGATATTAGGTGACCAACTTAATCACGGACAAGCTGCACTTGCTTCATGCGATAGTCAAAAGGCGCCTATAATTTTTATTGAATCACTACAACACGTCAAAGCGCGCGAGTATCATAAACAGAAAATTGTACTCGTATGGTCAGCAATGCGACATTTTGCCGAAGAACTGCGTCAACAAGGGTATTATGTTACTTATAAAATAGCTGATGATTTTGCTACACCCCTGACAAAATGGGTAGAAGAGAATAAAATTACTGAAGTACGGGTAATGGCGCCTGCCGATAAACCCTTCCTTGATGTTATCAAAAATGTAGAGACGCGATTAATGGCGTCTTTACAATGTCCCATCACATTAATACCCAACAACCATTATTTGTGGACACACGAACAATTTGCACAATGGGCTTCATGTCGTAAAAATTTATTAATGGAATACTTTTACCGAGAAGGGCGCCAGCGTTTTGATATACTAATGGATGGTGATAAACCTGTCGGTGGAACTTGGAACTACGATAAAGACAACCGTCAACCTCCCAAAGGGAAATTAAACACTCCACCTGCAAGATGGTTTGAACCAGATAAAATAACCCAGGAAGTAATTAATTTTGTTAACTCTCTAACTATTCCTATATATGGAGAGTTAAAAGAATTTCATTGGGGAGTAACGCGCACAGAAGCTTTGGAAGTATTAGACTGGTTTGTAAATGTCCGTCTTGCTAACTTTGGCCCCTATCAAGATGCAATGGTGGTGGGGGAAGAAACAATGTGGCACGCGATGATATCCCCGTATATTAATATAGGGTTACTGCATCCTTTAGAAGTAGTGCAAGCTGCTGAAAAAGCATACCAAGAACAGAAACTTCCGCTTAATAGCGTAGAAGGATTTATTCGTCAAGTTATGGGATGGCGCGAATATATGTATGGACTGTATCATTATGTAGGCGCCGATTATCCAGAGAAGAATTATTTTAACCATACCGAAGCATTACCTGAATTTTTCTGGACGGGTGATACTAAGATGAACTGCTTACATCAAGTTATATCTCAGTTACTTCGCATTGGGTATGTGCATCATATTCAGCGTTTGATGATATTGAGTAATTTCTCATTAATAGCAGGGTTTTCACCGCAACAAGTCGAAAGCTGGTTTCACACAGCATTTATTGATGCGTATGACTGGGTAATGCAAACTAACGTTATTGGTATGGGATTATTCGCCGATGGTGGAATTGTCGGGTCAAAGCCATATGCATCATCAGCTAATTATATCAACAAGATGAGCAACTACTGTAAAGGATGTGCATATGACCCAAAAGCACGTACAGGAGAAAAAGCTTGCCCATTCAACTTCTTTTATTGGGACTTTCTCGACCGTAACCGTGATAAACTGACATCGCAGGGACGAATGACTTTTATAATGAAAAACTTAGAAGGAATGTCAGAAGAAGAATTAAAAGCTATTCGTAAATTAGCGCGCGACTGGCACGATAAAACCAGAAAATACGAGTAGCTTGTAGCACAGGTGTCTCGCCTATATGTACACTTGTACGGTGGGCTTCGGCCCACCTTACTACTTAGTTTCTGCTTGCTCAGGTAAGAAAAGGCTTGTGCTAACAATTATTTAATATGGTTGCTCATTCGTTCAAATACTAATTGTGATATATCTGGAAAAATTGTGTTACTCTCGCTGTATTGAGTATCTTTACCAAAAACTGCTATTATATACTGCATTCTACCATCTGTAGCTGCCACATAGGCAACTTCATGGCGCCCAGTTGATGTTTGACCTGCTTTAGAAGCAAATATAATATCTTTATCTGATAACGACTCACCCATGAAGTTTTCTATCGGGTTAAATGCTTCTGTAGGAGGAGGGTTATTTTTCCATGCTGATAAATGCAAGTCGCGTTTCAGCAATGTTGCCATTTTTTGACTCGACTCTAATGATACCGCACGGTTTGTAAAAATCTCATACATTAATCGCGCGGCATGATATGTTGATACTTGATTGAAATTACTATTATTTTGTAATTGCAATTCTGTACCTTGAGGTTCAGTCATTGTTAGATCAACAAGTGGAAATGGTTTATGACTAATATCAATATTTTTGTAACCAGCTTTCTCAAAAAAACGATTTAATTGATTCCTTTTTTTGTACCAAGTCTTGAACTGATTATCACTTAATTGATTTTGTGAAGATTGAGTGTTAGTAATAACATCTATAATTCGACTCGATGCATCGTTGTCTGATTTAAGAATCATATCTTTCAAATCAGTTTCTATTTTATTACTACTTGCAATTTTTCTTTCATTGCTATACTCTTCTAATATAACCATCCAAAATAACTTTGCAACGCTCGCAGGGTATCTAGAAATATGTTGTTGATATCCAGATATTGTCTTGCTCTTTACATGAATTAAGGTAATTGATAAAGGTTGAGTTGGTAATTCTTGTTTTTTGACTAAATCAACCAGTTCATTAATTATATTATCTAATTTTTGACTTTTACTCAAAATCGGATTTTTTAGAACATTATAAGTAATCTCAAATTGATTACTTTTGACTAACGAGTTGGTTGTGATAGCAGACACCTTTGTTGTGCTTATCACTTGTCTTGGTGACAAATACATTAGTTTTACTTTTTTTCTAAATAATGACTGCTCATTTCTACTTACTATATGTTTTTTGAGATGAAATTGATAATATAGTAAGGCGCCAATACCTATGCTCACTGCTAATACAATTAAAATCTTTATAGATAAAAATAGGCGCCAAGCTGTGAATTTTTTATTTTGGTCATTTGAGTTGTGTTTTATTGTAATTTGTTTTATTTTACGCATTAATACAATCGTTTAGATTTCACTGGAGATACTACAGTAATTTAGTTTTTATGAATATCTATCTAATGGCATAGTTTCGTAAATAGTATTTATCAATTAGATTTTAGAATTTGAAACCTAATAAGTTCCAGTAATTGAGAAAACACATAAACAGCAAAGCGGCGCCTGTTATAAATGTATAGTATACTCTTTGAATGTATGTTCCTTCTTTACCTCTCCAAATTAGCCAAATGTAAAAAAGCAAGATAAATGTTATTACACATGATATAATCGGCAAGCAAAGCAAGGTAATATAAATTGTATTAATGCCATAAATTACTTTAAAATAATTATCCATTTTATAAGATAAAATCAATTTACCAACTATAATAAATAATAAATTCAAATAACCTATAATGATTGTTAAGAAATTAATAATTTTTAAAGTTGGTGTTTTTTTACTTTTTTTTGTAAAATTGTAAAATAGGCGCCGAGGAATATATCGATGTGATAATTTAAGTTGATTATAGAAGTATCCAAGCGTTAGAGTAGCAGGTTGAAAAATACAGACTAATATAAATATTGATAAAAATGCTTTATATAAAAAGATTTGAAATGAAAGATTCTCATACCAACTTATCTTGCGAAGTGTAAATATACCATCAAATAAATAAATAGTGTTGGAACTATCTTTTCTAAAACTAATATATTTATCACCTTCTAAAGATAAAAATAACATTGGTTCAATCTGGATATACTGCTTTTGGTCATAGACAAGTATGTTATTTGACTTAACTTCAACACTAAAATAATAAGGTTCAAGCACTTTTTCTATAGTTGTTTGAGATGTAATTGTATCTAAATAACTACCCTTGAAATCATTAGATAATTTCAAAGGTACAGAGCGAGAAATATCAGGTTTATTTTGAATAGGATAATAACGATTTAAAAATTCTTTAATAAATTGAGTGTCAAAGCTAGATGTAGAATTACAAACAATAAATATTCCTACATTATCTTGTGGAATTAAAGCTAATTGACTGACGAACCCTTCAATTAAACCACCGTGTCTAATTATTCTGAAATCATTACGAAATTGCTCTTGAAAAACATACGCTATACCAGGAATACGTGGGTCATTGGTAAAATGCTGACGCTGCATTTGCTTAATTGTATCAAATTGTAAAATTTGATTATTACCGTAACGACCTTGATTTAAATGGGCTATCATAAAGTTAGCGATGTCAGTTGCAGTTGTACTCAAAGCTATTGCTGGAACTTGATGTTCATATGTATAAGGCTGTAGTTGATATTTGCTATTTTTATATTCGTAACCGATAGCTAAGTCTGATTTTAAAGCAGATGGTGGCGCCTGTAAAAAACTACTGTGCTGCATTTGTAACGGTTGTAAAATATTTTTGTCTATATATTGAGCAAATGGTATTCCTGAAACTTTCTCAACTATATAACCTGCTAAAGCAACTCCATAATTAGAATAAGTAGTTATTGTACCTGGAGGAAGTATTTGCTGTGGTTTATGGTTTGCTAAATGTTTACCAAGTGGTTGTAGTAAGTTCTGAGTACGAGCTGACATGCCAACATCATTAACATCCAACCCTGATGTATGAGTCAATAAATTTGCTACTGTAATTGGTTGTGAGTATTTAGTATCAAGCTCAAAGTCTTTAATATATTTATGAACATCCTCATTTAGATTAATTTTACCTTGTTCAACAAGCTGCATAACAGCGGTTGCGGTAAATAGCTTTGATATTGACGCGACTCTAAATAAAGTTTTACTTGCCACAACAGGTTTTTTGTTCTCTATATCTGCATAACCATACCCTTTTTGAAAATATATCTTTCCATCTCGAACTACGACTATTGCCACACCAGGAACTTGCTCATCATCCATATTCTTAGCAACGTACTTGTCAACAAATGTCTTTAAACCCTGTAAGTCATTCAAATCTTGCTTTTTTACAGCAGAAGTCTGTTGCTCCTGTTGTGGATGTATAATCTGGGCAGGATTATAAAAAGCAAGTGACAGTAGTGCTGTGATTAGGACGAGCAATTTGACCAGTAGGTGCTTCATTTCAGGCTGATTTTAAATTTTTGTATATCCAGTTTATTTATGATTTATAAGTATGCAACTTTTTCTCGTCAACTCAGTAGTAAACAAGCAGCAAGATAAAATTTATACTCAATACCATAGAGAACACATTATTCGATTCATAGAGAACCAAAATTTAGATTATCTATTTTACTCTGATTTGATGATAATGCTAGGTTTTGCAATCAAAAATATGCTTAATTGCTGATACGTGCGATGATAGTTCGCGTTTTGACTAATTATCTTTATTTCTCATGACGCTACACTCGATTATATAGGCGCCTTTACAACTTAAGATCGAAAAGGTTTAGTTTATCAGGAGTATGCTCAAGGTAGCATTCCACAACCTACCAAAGATAGAATTTTTCTCTTACCTTATGATAGATGCCAAATTCTAATATACAAGGCTATGTTATTCTGACTTAGGTAACATTAAAATTCTTTACGTTTTGGTATATAAGTCTGATACTTTAATAATGAGCGAGTTTATAAGGATTATGATTCAAATTTTAATGCATTAGGAAATTTTTATGTATCAAAAGCACTTGAAATCGATTAGAAGTTTGAATTAATAGTGTAAATTATTATTTTGATAGCATCATGACACAGTTACCACCAGGACGTGAGTCTGAACCATCGAATCGTCGCTTACGGTTATTACTCTTAAGACGTGGTAGTATCGTTTTAGTTGTGGTTTTACTCGCTTCCCTTACTGGTGGCGCCTGGTGGTTAAGAAATTTTATACTGAATGATTTAGTACCTTTAGTTCAAACAAATCTGGCTCAGTTACTTGGACGACCAATAGAAGTAGGAAAAGTATCAAGTGTTACTTTAAATAGTATCAGATTTAGCTCGCTTAATATTCCAGCAACTCCGACTGACTCAGATAGAGTTGTTGCAAAAGCTATTGATGTCCAGTTTAACCCTTTACAAGTTCTTTTGACTCGAACTTTGAATTTAAATGTAACTTTAGTCGAACCGAACGTTTATTTGGAACAAGATAAAAATGGTCAATGGTTATCTACACAAATAAAGACTGCTCGAGAAGAAAAAGGTTTTATTAGAACTAATTTAGAAAGTCTGGTTATCCGCAATGCTAGTTTAGCGTTAGTACCATACCCAAAACCTGGTACACCGAAAAGTTCTGTTGGTTTTAATGGAGCAAATGGTGTTCTTCGCATTTTACCAGAACAAGGCTTTAGTTATGAAGTCGGCGCAAGGGCAAGCAATAGTCAAGGTAAAGTGGATATCGACGGGAAAACACAGTTAGTTTCAGGACAAGTTGGTTCTACTAACTTAAATGTTCAAGCGCACGATTTACTCGTTGCTGATATAAGTAAGTTAGTACAGACACCAATTAATGTCTATAACGGTAGCGTCAATGCTAACTTAACTGTTGATATTACACCACAGGCACCAATTTCTCTAACCGGAACGGCTGATTTAAATCAAATTGCCGCTAAAGTAGATAATATCCCCATACCAATCACGAATACACAGGGAAGACTACAGTTTCAAGGTAAGGAAATTGGTCTAAATAACGTAACTACGAATATTGGCAAAATTCCATTACAGCTTATAGGCACCTTAAATACCCAAACAGGTTACAATTTAAATGCAATAGTCAAACCTGTCAGCTTTCAAAGTATTCTCAGCACAGTTAACGCCAAATTACCAGTTACAGCAATTGGACAAGTACAAGCAAACGTCAAAATTCAAGGAAGCATCAAGCAACCAACTGCAACAGGAACAATAAGTACTGTAAAACTTGCCACTATTGACCGTTTTCAGTTAAATAACATCAACTCAAACTTTCGTGTAGATACATTAGGCAATACCCCAGTCCTCACCATCTCCGACTTACAAGTCACCCCAACTTTAGGAGGACGAGTTACAGGTTCAGGAAAAATACAGCTTGCACAGAAAGGCCAAGTAAACCTGAATATACAAGCTTCAGAAATTCCAGGAAATACTGTTGCGGGTATATATAATGTTGCACTTCCCCTCAATATTGGTAACGTTACAACAAACGCGAATATTTCTGGACAACTCGGTCAAGCACTTCAACTTGCTGTTTCTAACTTTAACGTCAAACCACAAATAGGAGGACAAGTTACTGCAAACGGTAATATACAACTTGCACAGCAACCCAGCATCAACCTTAATATACAAGCTTCGGGAATTCCAGGAAATGCAGTTGCAAGAGCATATAATTTTGCCCTTCCTATAAATATAGGCAATGTTGCTGCGACTGGTAATGTTTCTGGTCGTTTGGGTACTCCTTCATTACAACTCGCTTTACAAAACTTAAAAGTGGCGCCCACCATTGGTGGACAAATTACAGGAACTGGTAATATACAGTTAGCGCAGCAAGGAAATGTCAATCTAAATATACAAGCTTCTGGAATTCCAGGTAACGCTGTTGCACAAGCATATAATTTTGCTCTCCCGGTAAATATAGGTAACGTTGCTGCGACTGGTAATGTTTCTGGTCGTTTGGGTACTCCTTCATTACAACTCGCTTTACAAAACTTAAAAGTGGCGCCCACCATTGGTGGACAAATTACAGGAACTGGTAATATACAGTTAGCGCAGCAAGGAAATGTCAATCTAAATATACAAGCTTCTGGAATTCCTGGAAATGCTGTTGCACAAGCATATAATTTTGCTCTCCCGGTAAATGTTGGTAATGTTGCTGCGACTGGTAATGTTTCTGGTCGTTTGGGTACTCCTTCATTACAACTCGCTTTACAAAACTTAAAAGTGGCGCCAACTATTGGAGGAGTAGTAACGGGTAGAGGTAATATACAGTTAGCGCAACAAGGTCGAGTAAACTTGAATTTAAACGCTTTGCAAATACCGGGAGATGCAATAGCGCGCGCTTATAAAGTAAATACACCAATAACAATAGGTAATGTTTCGGCAAACGCGAATATTTCAGGTACACTGGGGAATTTAAGCACAATAGCACAGTTAACGGCGCCGAGTGGAAGGGTGACAGCGCGCGGTAAACTTGAAAATAAACGCTTTAATGTAGCGGTTGGTGCGTCAGATATCCAGTTAAACCGTTTTAATATACGATTACCAAAACAACTTTCATCAGGAAATTTGAATACAGCGTTAAATATATCGGGTAGTACTGATGCTTTAGAATTAGAGAATTTGCGAGTATTGGGACTAGCGACAATAAATAATATAGCAGGAGGAAGAGTTAATTTAAGCAATATCAATTTGAATAACGGTCGTTGGTTTGTTAATGGTGGTGTTTCAGAAGTTGCATTAAATCAGTTTTCGTCTAATTTGCGTGGTCGGTTGAATAGTAACTTTAATATAGCGGGAACGACAAAATCGTTTGCTTTATCAAATATTCGCGCGGGTGGAAATTTTAATTTATCTCAAGGGGTGTCACCACTACTGTCTCAACCGTTAAGGGGGAACTTACAGTGGGACGGTCAACTCGTGACACTGAGTGCGACCACTACAGGGTTAAATGCGAATGGTGTGATAGCAGTCAACACTCAAACAGCGACACCACAAATTACAGATTTGAATTTCAATATCGCTGCACGTAACTTTAACTTACAACAGGCGCCTATAACAATACCAAATCTTGCAGTTGCGGGTAGACTTGATTTTACAGGTAATGTAACAGGGAATTTAGACACTCCTGTTGCGGTGGGAAATTTAGAGTTACGAAACTTTGCTATCAACAACTTAGCGTTTGACCCAGTTTTAGCAGGAAGTGTTAGTTATCAAGGTTCAAAAGGCGCCTCTTTAAACCTGACAGGTAACAGACAAGATATAATAGCAGTCAACCTGGGCGCCAATAATCTTCCAACATCATTTAACATAAAGCGTGGGGAAAGTTCTGCAACTGGTAGTTTACAAGGAGATAATCTAATAGCGTCAGCAAATAATTTTCCTGTAGCTGTTTTGAGAAGTCTGGTTCCAGCCAATAATCCAAATATCCAACCGTTAGCAGGGAATATATCAGGTACAATACAGGCAAATATCAAAACGAGAGATGCTTCAGGTGATGTTGCTATCGTTCAACCTAGAATTGGTAGAATTGCAGGAGACTCATTCACAGGACAGGTTAGCTTTATTAATGGAACTGCGAGTTTGAGTAATGGAGAATTTAAAGTTGCTGATAGCACTTTAGCACTGAGTGGTAGTGTAGGCACACGGGGAAATCGTGAAGTTAATTTAAGCGCGAATATAAATCAAGCTAGAATTGAAAAGCTTTTACCAGCATTTAGTATTTTCGACCTTCAAGATTTATCAACAGGTGTAAACTCTCCTAAGTTAGCAGGTGCTTCGGCATTAAAACCAACAGATGCGTTATTATTACCGCAGGATGAAAGTTTGTTAACGCAGTTAGATGTATTTAGTAAGATTACAGAAAATATAGCTGTTCAACAAGCGCAACAACAGCGACAAGATGCAACAGGAATACCAGCACTAAGCGAACTACAAGGTTTAATTAGTGCAAAGCTGGATGTGACAGGTTCATTAAATTCAGGCTTAAATACGAATTTTAATGTAAACGGTTCAAATGTGGTATGGGGAAGTTATAACATTGGGGAAGTAATAGGGAATGGTGGTTTTGCAGATGGAATATTAACGTTGCAACCTTTGCGAGTAGGTTTTGATGGTGGAACGTTAGCATTTACAGGACAGTTGAGTCAAAAAGACTTATCGGGACAGATACGGGTAAGTAGCTTACCTATTTCATCATTACAACGGTTTGTCAAATTTCCGGTGAATGCGACAGGAGAAATAAATGCTTTAACAGCGCTGAGTGGTAGTTTAACAAATCCGAGTGCAAAAGGGGATGTTTCTCTAGCTAATGCGACGTTGAATGAAAAACCGATAAAAAGCGCAGAATTGAGTTTTGGTTTAAATAACGCGCGTTTAAATTTTAGTAGTACTGTTGCGGCAACTTCGGCACAGCCACTTAATATTATAGGTAGTATACCAGCTGCATTACCATTCGGCGCCGCTCCAGATAGTAATCAAATTAATATCACCGCAAATGTAAAAGACGATGGTTTATCACTTTTAAATATATTTACCGACCAGGTTTCCTGGGTTAATGGAACGGGACAAGTAAATGTAGCAATAGGGGGAACCTTAAGTCAACCGACTATTACCGGAACAGCAAACGTTGATAATGCGACTTTAACAGCACAAGCATTAACCGAACCTTTAACTAATGTAACAGGTGCCGCACAATTTGACCGTAGGGTTGTAAACGTTAATTTAGAAGGTACATATAATAAAGGAGCAGTGACAGCAGTAGGAAGTCTACCAATATTTGAAGCGCAAACAGTAAATAATCCTTTGACCGTATCATTGAATGACTTGAACGTGAGATTACAAGAATTATATCGAGGAAGAGTTAGCGGTGATGCGATAATTACAGGTAGCGCGGTTAAACCAGTAATAGGTGGAACAATAAGATTAGCAAACGGTGAAGTAATACTTCCTTCTTCATCTCGACAAACGCAACAACCACAACAGCAAACATCTTTAAACGTTACAAATAATATAGTAGCTCAAAGTCAGCAAAATAGATTAAATGAAACGACTCAAACAAATACTACACCACGTCCACCAATTGGATTTTCAGATTTAAGATTAATATTAGAAAAAGACGTGCGTGTAACGAGTCAACCATTACTAAATTTGAGTAACGAAGTTTTCACAGGGTTCAGTGGTCAAAAGTTACTAAGTTTTAATGCAGAAGGCGCCTTAACAATAAATGGTACCTTAGAAAAACCACTTCCTCAAGGAGTAATTAATTTAACAGGGGGACAAATTAACTTATTTACCACACAATTTGTTTTAGAACAAGGATATGAACAAACTGCAACATTTACACCGAGTCAAGGTTTAGACCCGATACTGAACGTAAGATTATTAGCAATAGTGCCAGAAGCAACAGCAGTGAGAATACCCACATCACCGATATCGAGTGAAATAAGCGATGTTCCTGCAACCAGCTTGGGAACATTACGGAGTGTTCGTGTATTCGCGCGTGCAAATGGGCCAGCAAGTAAACTAGAAAACAACTTAGAATTAACAAGTGACCCAAGACGCAACAGAGCCGAAATAGTATCTTTAATAGGAGGGACTTTCGTTAACGCACTTAACCAACAAGATGCAGGACTAGGAATAATATCCTTAGCAGGAAATACATTATTAACACCCTTGCAAGGAATAATAAGCTCACTTGGTCAAACGCTAGGTTTAAGCGAACTACGTCTGTATCCTACAGTCATCAATAGCAGCAGTTCAAATAGAGGTTCATCTGTATTAGGGTTAGCAGCAGAAGCAGGATTTAATATAAATAGAAATATATCGTTATCAGTATCGCGCGTCTTTATAGTAGATGAACCATTTAGATACAACGTAATATACCGAATAAATGACAAAATATTATTGCGAGGTTCATCAGACTTTTCTCTCGAAGACTACCGCGCGTTAGTTGAATATGAAAGCAGATTGTAACATCACGCACTAAGTAAATTCGATGCACAACGGCTTTAGAACCTATAGACACAGATAAAAATATATGACTCTTAAAGAACTAGAAATTCAGATTCTTGCATTACCATCAACTGAAAAAGCAGCTATAATCCAAAGTTTAACTAAAACTATTAACATCGGCGCCAGAGGTATTACAAAAACACCAGGTGTGTGTGGTGGAGAAGCATGTATTGCAGGAACACGCATTGCTGTGTGGCTACTGGTAGAAGCACGTCGGATTGGAATTAGTGAAGCTCAACTTTTACAGGATTATCCTCATATCAGTGCTGCTGATTTAGTTAATGCTTGGGTATATACAGAAGCGCACCCAGAAGAAATTGAAGCGGCGATCCATGCCAATGAGGTAGCTTAAGAATGGCGCGTTTGTACGCAGACGAACAGTTTCCCAGAATAGTTAGCGAACTGTTACAAGCGATGGGACATGATGTTTTAACAGTGCAAGAAGCCGGAAATGCGAATTTAGGTATTCCAGATGATGAAGTATTAGCTTTTGCAGTTAGCGATAATCGCGCGGTTATGACTCTCAACCGAGATGACTTTGTTCGACTGCACAGAGCTAATCCTCTTCATGCGGGTATTATCGTGATCACGAATGATATGGATAGGTCTAGGATGGCTGCTCGTATCAACGAAGCGATAATGGCTTCAGAACCTTTATCAAATAAATTAGTGCGTATTGTACGTCCAAGTTAATTGGAATTTAAATATTAAGATATGGTGCGTGAAAGCAGTTTAATTTTGCGCTACGTTGATTGATTGTAATGGCTTTCACGCACCCTACTGTACATTTAAATCTAGGGTGTAATTTAGGATTCCGTTACCGCTTGTTTGCTGGGAAATATTATTGTCTGCACTTTTCATTTCTACGGTTACGGATGCTGTTACTGGTGTATAACTACCTGAAATTTCTACTTTTTGTTGCCCTCTAGATAAATATGGCGATAAGTTAATTTCTGATTGGTTGTTTTTTAGGCGCCTAACGACTTTTCCGTTTATTTTAATTTGTCCCTGTAATTTGGCGTTGGAAGAGTTGATTTTGAGTATATGAGGTTGCTTAAGATCAGCTGCGTTTATATTCAAGCTATTTCTTTGGATATCAGAATTGCTTGATATTTGACTATGGGAAGATGTAAAATTCACATCATCTTCTTCGTGATCTTCGTGGTTATCTGAGTCTTCGTCAATGTCTTTCTCAATATTTTTTACTGAGTGTTGAGATGTTTGTTTTGAGCTATTTGAGCTAATTGTTGTTTTTACGCTCGAAGTTTGTTGGCTATAAGAATTATTGCTTAATAAAGTGATTACACTAATAATTAAGCCAAGGGGTAAAGCGTACAAAAGTAGTTTTTTCATAAGTTTAGGTGAGTTGACAATGTTCTTAATGTTATATTTAATACCTCGTAAACCACCCTTGTAAGGTTTGGATTTACGAGAAAAATTTAATAAAATTTAATACATTCATATTTAAGATGCCCCTGTTATTAATCTACTCAACAAAGCTGAAAGCCCCCTGAAGGGGGCAACAATTTGTTACAATTCAACAGCTTGAATTTTAGTAAACCATTAATTAACGTTTGGGTCCAGGTACGTTTACTTTGGTGCCAACATTGATGTTAATATGTGGCATCCGTACTCCTGTTGGGTTTTTACCACCAGAAAGATGCTGGGTTCTATTAATGGTTTGATTAACTTTACCTCCTCCGGTATAGACTTGAGTTCCGGTTGCGGTAGAGGTGTTGCCGAAACAATCACTGCTGATGCTTTGATTGGTGTTTCTTCTTTGGGTCGCTGGTTGATTGCGGTCGCGAATTGCAATTTGGTTATCAACTGCTACGTTAATGCAGGTTGCACTAGCTTTATGTGTGAGTGCAGGAACCAGTGTTGGCATTGCGCTGATTACAGTCGCAAGCGCGATTAATTTTAGTTTCATAATTTTGTACCTAGATATGATGATTGATGGATAGTAATAAGATAAGAAACCGAGTTTCTGTGGCGCCCGTTCTTAACAGCCAGATTTAACTTGATTTTGGGTGGTTCTCTGTGTTCCGTTAACGTTGACTTGATTATGGCGCCCACTAATGCCTACATTTTGATTCAAAAGTTGGTCGGAATATTGACGTTGAGAACCAGAACTACGGCCGCAATATCTTTGTCTATTTCGGGTTTGGTTTTGGTTGGTGATTTGGGTACCGTTAACGTTGGCAGAGTTACCGGAACCATTTACGTATACAGATTGATTAAGTTCTTGAGTTGCTTCTTGACGTGAACCAGCAAATGCAGCGTTGGGAACTATAAGTACTGCTGCTAATAAACCAAGAGCGAAGATAGAATTTCTCATGTTTTTAACCTTCATTAATGTATGTAATGTTTCGTTGAGTTGGTGCTTTTCAAGTTACCTTGTTGAACAATCTACAGATTGACCTTGGACAACGTTGTTGATGTTAGTAATCTTGATACGGTTGCGATTTCCTTGATTTATCGCATTGATGTTTGTGTCGCCCACGTTCGCTTGAGTTTGATTGCTAGGAGCTTGACACAAAAGCTTTTTAGCTCTTCTTTGCGATCTAATAACGTAGGTTTTGTTAATAACGCGGATTTTGTTGTTTCTACCAACATTATTAGCATTAATATTTGTATTTCCAGTATCACCCTGCACTTGTTCACCCGCAAATGCGACAGGCGCCATTGCAAAGGCAGCGAGTATACCAATAACCAAAGATTTCTTTAACATAACTGCTTTATTTATTCCTATATATTTAGTAATTAGTAACAAGCAGTAAATTGACTTTGGTTAACGTTAGTTTGATTCGATACGCGGGTGCGGTTGTAATTTCCGACGTTACCAGCAGAAATTACTGTATCGGTGGTGTTTCCTTGAACTTGGTTGCCACCAGAACACTGACTTCTATGGCGCCTGCCGCGACGATACTCATACTTGCTTTGATATTGTCCAACGTTGGTTACGTTGTCAATAATGCTTCGGTTGCCGTTACCTACACTACCTGCTTCGATGGTGGTAACAGTGGTGTTACCTTGTATTTGGTCATCTGCAAATGCTGCGGGCGCCATTGCCATTACTGCGAGTAAGCCAATAACTAAAGATTTCTTTAACATTTTTGTATACCTGATGTTAGTTGTATGTGTGTTGTTTGTAGAGACTAAACATGTTTAGTCTCTACATATATTTCAGAGATAACTATTAACGGCAAACAGCAGATTGACCCTGGTTCACGTTGGTTATGTTATTAATCCGCGCGCGGTTACGATTTCCAACATGTCCCACTGAAATTGCTGTGTCAGTAACGTTTCCTTGAACTTGGCTGCCAGTATTGCACTTGCGATAGCGACGACCACGACCAGACTCATAACTGCTTTGAGATTGGTTGACGTAAGTTCCGTTGTTGATAGTGGTTCTGTTGCCATTACCTACGCTACCTGCATCGATGGTAGTGACGGTGCTGTTTCCTTGTGTTTGACTTCCTGCAAATGCTGCTGGCGCCATAGTAAAAGCTGCGAGTAAGCCAAGAACTAAAGATTTCTTCAACATTTTTGTATACCTAATGTTAGTTGTGTGTTGTTTTAATTTTTGCGGTAGAGACGTGATTAATCACATCTCTACGTATATTTCAGAGATAACTATTAACGGCAAACAGCAGATTGACCTTGGTTCACGTTGGTTGTGTTATTAATCCGCGCGTTGTTACGATTTCCAACATTTCCAACTGAAATTGCTGTGTCGGTAACGTTTCCTTGAACTTGGCTGCCAGTGCGGCACTTACGAGAGTGACGTCTACCACGACCAGACTCATACTTGCTTTGAGATTGGTCAACGTTGGTTCGGTTGTTGATATTGGTTCGGTTGCCGTGACCTACACTACCTGCATCGATGGTGGTGACGGTGCTGTTTCCTTGTGTTTGACTTCCTGCAAATGCTGCTGGCGCCATAGTAAAAGCTGCGAGTAAGCCAAGAACTAAAGATTTCTTCAACATTTTTGTATACCTGATATTAGTTGTGTGCTTGTTGTTTTAATTTTTACGGTAGAGACGTGATTAATCACATCTCTACGTATATTTCAGAGATAACTATTAACGGCAAACAGCAGATTGACCTTGGTTAACGTTGGTCGTGTTATTAATCCGCGCGTTGTTACGATTTCCAACATTTCCAACTGAAATTGCTGTGTCAGTAACGTTTCCTTGAACTTGACTGCCAGTATTGCACTTACGAGAGTGACGTCTACCACGACCAGACTCATAACTGCTTTGAGATTGGTCAACGTTGGTTCGGTTGTTGATATTGGTTCGGTTGCCGTAACCTACGCTACCTGCATCGATGGTGGTGACGGTGCTGTTTCCTTGTGTTTGACTTCCTGCAAATGCTGCTGGCGCCATAGTAAAAGCTGCGAGTAAGCCAAGAACTAAAGATTTCTTCAACATTTTTGTATACCTGATATTAGTTGTGTGTTTGTTGTTTTAATTTTTGCGGTAGAGACGTTACCTGTTAACGTCTCTACATATATTTCAGAGATAACTATTAACGGCAAACAGCAGATTGACCCTGGTTCACGTTGGTTGTGTTATTAATCCGCGCGTTGTTACGATTTCCAACATTTCCAACTGAAATTGCTGTGTCAGTAACGTTTCCTTGAACTTGGCTGCCAGTATTGCACTTGCGAGAGTGACGTCTACCACGACCAGACTCGTACTTGCTTTGAGATTGGTCAACGTTGGTTCGGTTGTTGATATTGGTTCGGTTGCCGTGACCTACGCTACCTGCATCGATGGTAGTGACGGTGCTGTTTCCTTGTGTTTGACTTCCTGCAAATGCTGCTGGCGCCATAGTAAAAGCTGCGAGTAAGCCAAGAACTAAAGATTTCTTCAACATTTTTGTATACCTGATTAGTTGTGTGTGTTGTTCAGTAATTTTAACTTTAAAACTCTTTACCTAAGAATCTTAAGTGTTAGAGACGACAAAAAGCCCTTTAGGTTCCGAGTTAATTTTTATTCCTTAGAGAGTTAACACCATCGCAGTAATATAACTGTTGTTAAATATAGTGTTTTTATCGTTTGGAACAATTTGAGATACACGGTTGAACCGAGTTATTTCGGATGAGTGAGAAAGTTTTTTGAAATATCTCATTTCTTGCTCTTTCTCTACAATGAGCTTCGCCTGCTCTTAGAATGCTTTCTAAGAAATCACTTCCGCTCGCTTGCCTCTATAAATAGTTTTAGCCAAAGATTTTAAGTGTGTCAAGTGGTATTTGAAGGAAATTACCCATGAGGGTACCTGTCATCACTAGAGAGAGCATGGCTAAAGGCGGAGAATTCCATGCAGTGGAAGCGTTTGCGCTGCATAATGGGTTTGAGTTTTAATGTTAAGGAGGAGTTGTTGTATGAGCAATTACAACTATCAAGTCGGGGGTAGTCTTACGAACGACGCACCAAATTACGTATTTAGGCAAGCAGATGAAAAACTTTATACAGCCCTACGTGCGGGAGAGTTTTGCTATGTTCTGAACTCGCGACAAATGGGCAAATCCTCACTGTTAGTACGCACTACATACAGACTGCGGCAAGATGGATATATATGTATAGTTGTAGATATGACCAGTGTGGGTAGCGAGAATGTGACTCCTATACAATGGTACAAAGGCATTATGGCTCAACTATGGCGAGGATTCAATCATCTAAGCCAATTAGATTTAAAAGCTTGGTGGAGTTCTGTGGAACATCTATCACTGTTACAACAGTTAAATTGTTTTATTGAAGATGTATTATTAGTAAAATTTCCTCAAGATAAGATAGTTATATTTTTTGATGAAATAGATAGTATTCTGAGTTTAAATTTTTCTGTAGATGATTTTTTTGCTATAATTCGCTATTGCTATAATCAAAGAGCTATAAATCCCGAATATAATCGTCTGAACTTTGCCATTTTTGGGGTTGCGACACCAAACGATTTAATAGTTGATAGAAATCGTACTCCCTTTAATATTGGTACAGCCATAGAGTTACATGGATTTAAATTAAAAGAAGTACAACCATTAGTGAAAGGATTAGCAGGTAGGGTAAGTGACCCCCAAGCAGTGATGGCAGAAATCTTAGCTTGGACATCCGGACAACCATTTCTGACGCAAAAGTTGTGTAACTTAGTAGTGAATCTTAATATAACCCAATATTGCCAATTTCAAGAAGGGGAGACACAATTAACGCAGTTAGTACGAAAGCATGTTATTCAAAATTGGCAATCTCAGGATGAACCAGAACATTTACGCACGATCAGCAGCCGCATCCTTAGCAACAACGATACATGCGGCAGATTACTAGGAATTTATCAGCAAGTTTTACAATTTGAACCGCTGTTATTAAGGGAGGTAGGGGGGATAGAAAGCGATAACAGTCAAGAGCAAACCGAATTAATTCTTATCGGATTAGTTGAAAAACACCAGGGATATCTAAGAGTAAAAAACCGAATTTATCAAGAAGTATTCAACCTTGAATGGGTAGAGAAACAATTAAGTTGTCTACGTCCCTATTCTCAAACCTTTGATGCTTGGATTGCTTCTAAACAAACAGATTTGTCCCGACTGCTGCGCGGACAAGCATTAATTGATGCTCAAAAATGGGCGCAAGGGAAAAGTTTAAGCAATTTAGATTATCAGTTTTTAGCTAATAGCGAAGAACATGACCGCGAAGAAATGAAAGTAGCACTCTTAGCATCTCGTGCCGAAGCAATTGAAGCAAGACTAATTTCAGCACAAAAAGCAGCTAAATTTCAGCGTTTTTTTCTTGGTGCAGTTACAACCGGATTAATTATGTCGGTTGTTTTAGCAATTGCTACTTTCTTTCAGTTCCGCAACGCTATTAAAAGCGCGCGTCAAGCCAGAACCAGTGAAATCAAAGCGCTCGTTTCGTCGTCGCAGGGATTATTTGCCTCGAATCAGAAGTTAGATGCGATGGTCGCAGCTATTAAAGCCAAACGCGGACTGCAAAATGTGCTTGTTGATGCTAAAACGAATGCTCTTGTGGAAACCAACTTGCGACAAGCGGTTTATGGAACCAACGAATTTAACAGTTTAATCGGGCATCAAGGTGGTGTATTAAGCATCAGTATGAGTCATGATGGAAATTTTTTTGCAACGGGCAGTAACGACAAAACCGTCAGAATATGGAAACGAGACGGCACGTTACTTCAAACCTTGGAACAAAAAGCAACCCCTTATGGCGTGGCTTTTAGTTCTGACAGTCGCACGTTTGTTAGTGGCAATTTGGATGGCACAATCCACTTGTGGCGCCTCGAAGAGAATGGTAAAGTAGCAACGCAGCTGCGGACAATTCAGGGACACCAAGCACCTATCTGGAAAGTAGCTTTCAGCCCTAACGGCAAAATGATTGCCTCTGCTAGTGCGGACAGCACAGTGAAATTGTGGCGCCTTGACGGTACATTACAAACTACGTTTACAGGACATAAGCAAGCAGTTTGGGGTGTTGCTTTTAGCCCTGATAATCAGACCGTTGCTTCCTCCGGAGCTGATAATACGATTAATTTATGGAATATTAATAGCAGATTACTAAAAACCCTTACTGGGCATACTGCACCTGTTTGGAGTGTTGCATTTTGTTCAAAAACAAATATACTAGTGTCTGGAAGTAGCGACCGCACAGCTAAACTTTGGAATTCAGACGGCGCCAACATTAGAACGCTTCAGAGAGACAGTCCAATTCAAGCAGTAAGCTGTAGCGCTAACGGTAAATATATAGCTACTGCTGGTCAGGATAAATTTGTCAGCTTGTGGAAGCCAGACGGAACCTTTCTGATCACCTTGAAGCAGCATAACGCAGTGATTCGAGACGTGGTATTGAGTGCTGACGGTTTCATTGCTGCTTCCGCCAGTGAAGATGGTACAGTCAAACTTTGGAAGCGTAACAAATTGCTTTTAAGAGCGCTCTACGGTCATCAAGACACGGTTTGGGAAGTTGCCACCAGTCCTTCGGGTCAGTGGATTGCTTCGGTCGGTGGTGATATGCTTAAAGTATGGCGGGCTGATGGAAGGCTGTGGAAAACGATTCAAGATAGAAGGTCTGCATTTCGTAGTGTAAGCTTCAGTCCAAACAGTCAAATTATGGTCATAGGTGACCAAGACTCGACGGTGCAGCTATGGAAATTAGGAGAAAATAAATCTGAGATTCGGTTACAGCGGACATTAATGGGACATAAAGCGGGCGTTTATACCGTGGCAATTAGTCCGGATGGGAAAACTATCGCCTCAGCAGGAGATGACAGAACCATCAAACTATGGACGATTGAGGGAAAACTTTTACAAACCATTGTTGCCCACGAGGGAAGAATTTGGAAATTAGCCTTCACCCCACAAGGAGATATGCTTGCCTCGGCGAGTGTAGATGGTACCGTAAAACTGTGGGCAACTGATGGCAGGTTAATAACAACGCTTCCAGTACAAGGTGGGGTGTGGGGAGTCGCAATTAACCCACAAGGGAATATTATTGCCTCCGCTAGTCGAGACGATACCCTCAATCTTTGGCGCCTTTCGGGCAGCTTAATCAAAAAAATTCCGGGGCAGAGTCGGGGATTAACACGGGTAGCGTTTAGTCCAGATGGTAGCACAATTGCCACAGCAGGTGTAGACAATACCATCAAGTTGTGGAATTTAAGGGGTGAGTTACTGAAGACGTTACCGGGACATTTAGGCATGGTAGTTAGCCTTGCGTTTACGACCAATGGTAACTTTCTAGTATCTGGTGGTGATGAAAGTACGATAATTTTGTGGGACTTAAAGCAAGTTCGCACCCTTAACGAACTAGAGTATGCGTGCAACTGGGTGCAAGATTACTTACGGACAAATATTAACGTAGAAAAAAGCGACCGCCATTTGTGCGATAATCTAAAACTGCATTAAACCTACATTTTAAGCCACGCACGGGCGCCGAAGCGATATATCGCGTCTCTACTTACAAATCATTAGTACGTGCCAACCGCTGCATTAAACCGCTTTCTAATTTATCCTTCCATTTCAGTACATCTGTGCGTTCGGGGTCGATACGTTCCCACATTTTTAGCCACGCGCGGGCGCCTGAGCGTTGTTTTTTTGCAACTAATAGTTCTAGGTAAGCATTGCTAAAAGCGGAGAATTCATCGTAGTGGAAGCGTTTGCGCTGCATAATGGGTTTGAGTATATCTAGCGCTGCGTCGAGTTCGCCTTTGACGATGTGTCCGCGCGCAATACCGACTTTGGATAATATATAGTCTGGGAATTGTTCTATAACTTGACGTAAAAGCGCTTGTCCTTCTTCTGTACGTCCTTGATACTCATAGCAAAGTGCGAGATTATTAAGTATGGTGGGAGATGGTGTGATATCCAAAGCTTGTTTAAGAATTATTTCGGCTTGTTCTAATGTTTCAGGTGATGGTGTTTTCATTAACCAGTACGCTTGTGTCAGCATTGCTTGAACTTCTGATGAATGCCGAAATATAGGTTCATTATGGAATTCATAGCTAAGAAGACTAATATGTTGCCACTTGCCTTGTAACCACATGCGGATAGTTTCTGGTAATAAACCCCATGCGGATAGTCTAGTTGCAGCATGGTAACGCATTTCATCTGGTCCACGCTGACTGAGTGCAAAGTCACGCATTGCGTTTTGCATTTCGGGAGTTTTAGCTAGGAAAGCTAAACTATAAGCAAGTTCACGTCCTTGAATATCACCTCGGTCAAGAAGTACAGGTATTAATGAGGCAAAATTAGGATGTTCGGCAAAGAATTTTTGTATAGCTTTTGACTTTTGCTCATCATCTTTGAATTTAGGATTGGCGCCTATAACTAGTTTAAGTTGGTCAATAGTCTTTTGTGTCACCCATTGTTCCAAACGAAAAGCCCAAGGAGCATGATGCTGTGCAACTGGTTTTTTGAGGTCATCTAAATTTTCTTGTGCCAAGTGGGCGCCTGTCAAATAACTTTGTGCTTTCTTCCACAAGTCCTGCGCTTCATCAAACCTAGAAAGTCTTGCCATAGTCACAGCAATTAAGTGGTAAAATAAACCACTACCGCTGTTGGTTTGATCGTGTAACTTCACCTCTTCGTAAATTTGTAAAATTCCTTCATCATCACCTAGATAAGCAAGTGCCTCAACTTTTTTTGTCCAAGAGTCCCAAGAAGTTGCATAAGAAGCTTTGAGACGTTCAGCAATAAGTTTAGCTTCTTCAAACTGACCATTAAGACAAAGAAACCGCGTTAAATTCGCAAGCGCATGTATATTATCAGACTTAATATCAAGAACTTTCTGACAAATACTAATAGCTTCGTGTAAATTACCTTCAACAAAACTAATCAAACTGAGATTATTATAAGCCAAAATATAATCAGGGCAAGCTTGTAAAACAGCTTCTTCAGCTTGACGTGCTTTCACGTACTCACACTGTTCTAAATATAACTGTCCACGTTCATGTAATATAGCTATTTGCAATCCTTGATTTTCTAATAAATTAAAATCAGCAACTATTTTTTCAGTTTTAGCTTCTAACTCTGATATTTTAAGAGTGGCATAATCCGCACGTTCATGGTTTGGAAATTTACTCAAAGCATCACGAAAAGCTTGCAATGCCAATAAAAAATGCTGCGTTAATAAATATCCACCTGCTAACCCATAAGCAATATCAGCATTATTAGGTTGCACAGCTAACAACATCTCACACGCGCGCGTATAACCAGGAATATCCTTAACTTCGTAGCAAGCATTTATCAAGTTCAATAAAACATCAAGATTTTGAGGATAATCATGCGAAAGTGCATTTAAAATATATCGTGCTTCCAACCATTGCCGCTTTACTATCAGCGCTTCAGCTTCACGTAATTGTGGCGCCAAAGGTAAGGCGCCAAAGCCAGTATGCTTTTGTAAAGACTTCTTCTTGCTTGCCATTTACAGATAACCCCTGCAATATCAACACAGCTACATATTCAGAGTTTATTCATCTTTACAGGAGTTAACTTAGTTTTCTTAGTTTTTCTTTAAATGAGCAAAACACTACGTATGCTGTAAAAACAGAAAAAATCTGCTATTTCAGGAAATTATCTTTACATATCCCTCTAAGGGTATATACTACTGAATGGAGTTATAGCTTGAGATATAAAATTAAACACGCACTTCCTATTCAACTTAGGTATTTTGCTCTAGATATCACGGATATTAGACAGAATTTGGGCGCTTTATTTTTGCTTTTCATGGCTCAAATTATGGAGAATAATCCGAAAATACCTTATGACAGTAGTAAACGAACAAAATTTGATGCCACACAGTTTATACGTTAAACAAATACGTCCTCTATTACCAGATGAAGCTTTTGTCAAAGATTCAAATAAGTTAATTATTTTGCTCATCAATGTCGCAATCTTGATTCTTGGTTGGGGCATAGCATCTTATTTAGATAATTGGTCTGTATATTTATTATGGCTATATTTACCTTTATCGCTAATAATGGGCAATAGTGTTACAGTGCTGCTATTTAGTTCTCATGAACTAATGCACAATAGTGTCATAAAAAATTCTCGGTTAATTTATGCGTTTGGCTTTTTAGGAATGATAATGCTGGGGATGCCACCAACTTTTTGGAAAGCAGTCCACAACCGGGAACATCATAATAAAACTAATTCTTTAGATGACCCCGACCGGAATTATTTATCAACTCAACCCAATAGTTGGGGAAAATGGATTCAAGATAAATTTGTTCCTTCTGCGGAAGTTAATCCTTTTGGACTGATGTTAGGAATGACAACTGCTTGGGCTGTACATAATTTTCGGAATTTGACTTCTGTATTGTTATTCAATAACAAATCTGTTAATTATGTTCCTGCTGCCTTTACAGTTGGCGCCAAAGAACGCCGCATAATAGCGATTGAATGGCTAGCGATTATAATAATTCACGCAAATATCTTAGCTTATTTGCAATTTGACCTGTTAAAAATATTACTAGGGTATGTAATACCGATTGGTATTGGTTATGGAGTGGCAATTTTTTACATTTATACAAATCATATGATTTGTGAAATGACGGATATCAATGACCCTTTAGTAAATAGTGTTTCCTTAAAAGTTCCAAAAATATTTGATTTGCTACATCTAAATTTTTCATATCATACGGAACATCACATATTTCCAGGTATGAATTCTAATTACTACCCTTTAGTACAAAAATTACTCATTAAATACTTTCCCGAAAAGTATAATTTAATTGATGCGAAAGAAGCGTGGTCATTGCTCATGCGTACTCCCAGACATTATCAAAATGAGAATCACTTCACTGATTGGTCTGGTGAAAAATCTATTCCTTGTCCGCTGACGGATAATTAATATACGTCCTTTGGGTTTGCCTTACGCATCAAACTTTTAACATTTTAAAGAACGGGCTTTGATGCCCATTCCTTAATAAAATGAAAATATTTCTTGATGCTGAAGAGTTGTTACATGAACCATCACAACTATTCAGGCAAGCCGCCATCTATGCGATGATGTTCATAATTCACAACATTAATTAAGCGAGTACAAATAACCTATATTGGCTTTGTAGAAGGTAAAGGACTCAGGTAGTATTTGCGGTTCTGAGAATTTAAAACTGATGTTACAGAAGTCAATAACACAAATTATTGAAAATAGTTATCAGTATATACTCAAAAAAGCTATAGCCGACATAAGTATATCAAATATGCCAAATTTGTAAATACGCACATTATTTGGAAAAATCTGTTACAGTTCTTAATAGAAGATTACAAACCTTTACATTAGTTGTACACATTATACTTAGTTATGCCAAACACTACAACCACAAACGTAAATACACCAGTAGTTCAAGACCGTAATGCTTGGGTTTGGGGTTTTACTCCACAAGCTGAAATTTGGAACGGTCGCTTTGCTCAGATTGGTTTTCTAGCTGCTGTCTTAATTGAATTGTTCTCTGGTAAAGGCTTTTTACACTTCTGGGGAATTTTATAGATTTTCACAAGTTTTAGTTTAAACCTGATAAGAGCATTACCTGTTCTTATCAGGTTTTCAATTATTACTCAAAATTCTGACATATTTTTTGTCTGCTGAGTTTATGCCGATTTATATTTAAAAATACAGACTTTTTAACTTAATATAACTAAAGCTCTCGTATGCTGGAACTAATTTATTTACAATCACGCTGTACATGCCAATAATTCGATAGGTAATATAGCGGTTTCCATTCAAATGAAGTACACAAGAACGGGCAGAGATGCCCATTGCACAAGCATTTTGACAATTTAATATGTACGCTAATTGATTAGGAAACGCTATATATCATGTCAGGGATTATTTTCCACAGTCAGTCCAATTTCTTGCCCATAAGAGAGTTCAAGCGTGTGACCATCTGGGTCTTTCAAGAAAGCCCAATAACCAATTGGATACCCAGAATCTTTTGGTTCTTGCTGTAGTAAACCTTCTTGTCGTGCCTGATCACAAAGAAAATCCATATATTCACGACTTTCGCATCCAACCCCCAGATGAGCAAGCGGAGAAAGAACGGGATGTACTGATTCTGTTTGAATTAAAACAATTACAAAAGGACGAGTGTTGTCACAAATCCACGCTACAGAAACACCTGCGTCTACATCAATACGCCGATGAATAACTTTCATGCGAGCATAAGTAGAGTAAAAGTTAATACTTTGCTCGATATTTGACACGGGTAGTGCGATGTGAGTTAGTCCAATATCATTCATTACGATATATTTCTCCAAACTAATATATAATAAAATTGCGCTCCAGTAGAGACAACGGTTAAATCGCGCCTCTGATATGGATATAATTTTTACAAATCATTTGGTTGTATATAGCATTATTATAAAAATTTAGACTTTCGACTACTTGGAAAGTTGGAAATCTTATTATTTTGAATAGCGCATCATATAAGAGACAAAAAATATTTCAAATTCAATGGTTTTAATTTGGCTCAAGCTAATATTCACAATCCGGGTCAATTTATGCTCATATTCACGGCGCCACGTACAAAAAATAAAACCCCAGCTAACAAGTAACTGGGGCTGGAGGTTAATTAGGGTGCGTTTATGTATCTTGTATTCGTCAAGCAATTAACTGTATCAGGACAAATTTAGAGATACAAAAAAACCCCAACCGTTAAAACGATTGAGGTCAGTTGAATCAGGGTGCATCTACCATCTAAGTATCCTTAGTCACTGATGACATATCCGGATAAATTAGTTAATCAAGCTAATTTTACCAACATCTGTCTAAAGATAGATAAAAATTTTTGCATAAGGTCATGGTATGAATCGTATATATAGGAGACGTTCTCGTTCTAAGTTTGGTAGTACGGGTTCCTACCAAAGCCCAACTTTCTAGCCAAATCCTCTTTGGCTAGAAAAGCGGGTTTCATTTGAATACAGTAAATACCACCTTTGTAACAGGTAACTATTTATTTCCGGGTTTTCCCTTATATAAAAAGAAATAATAAATCTAATAGGAGCGAGGTGTGGAGTGATGAAAAAAGAAATTTGGTTAATAACCCAAAAGTGGCTTTTTACGATTGCTCTAGTTGTATCCTGGTTAATACCAGCGCAAGCACAGCAAAACCCAGAGTTAACGCGCGCATCTGTATACAAACTATTAAATGCTGTGCAGTTACTGCTAGCAAATCAAAATCCGCGTCCAGCAAGGCAAGCTGACGTAATGCAACCTTTAGATGCTCTGCAAACTCTAGCACGTTCACGCGCGGAACTATTATTTAATGAAGGTTCTTTTTTGCGTGTTGGTTCGAGCGCGACATTTAGATTTAAACCAGGTTTACGACGTATTCAACTCAAAAACGGTCAAGTTGTTGCAGAAACAGTTTTTGAATTGCAGAATGGTACAGTTGTTGCAGTCACTCCACCAGGTAGTGCAGGGACAACAGTTGAATTGCCAGGTAGTGGAAAGGTAGAAAGTGCGATTGCGTCATTACCAACACCGGAAGGTACACCTACTTTATACTCAAAAAAAGAAAGTGGTGCATTTGCAGCGACTTATGACAGTGTTAAAAAAATTGCTATTGTTTCCAATTTAGGCGCCGCTCCGATTCAAGTTTACGACATAACAGGTACTCAATCCCGAATCTTAAAGGGTGGAGAAACAGTTGATATCAGAAATGGTGTATTAGGTGAAGTCAAAACATTTGATTTAAATCGTTTCTATGCAACCAGCAAGCTAGCAGCAGGTTTAGGACCAGGACAAGAAAAATTACTATTACAAGAATCTTCCCAAGTTCAAGAAATTTTTAGATTAGTTAGAAAAGATACACTAGCTGCATTGCAAACACAGCAACGTTGGGTTGAAGGATTATGTAGTTTGAATGGACGAAGTGGCGCCAGCACTTTATCAACTAACTGCATAAATACAAATGATGATGCAATTAGCACCTTTGAAGATAGACGTGATGTAGTGGTTCCAGAAAGGCAAATAGAAGTACCACAACGGCAACCGGAACCTTTAGAACAACCTCAGCAACGGCAACCAGAACCACAACCTCAATAACCGCAAGAACTATTTTGGAATACTTATATATTTATTAGCATTTAGGTGTGGACTATGCGAATTTATTCGGTTACTCTTTGTTCCTTAGCTGCCTTAACTGTGTGGGATGCACATCAAGCTATTGCAGTTACTCCTGCACTAAACACAAGCGAGAATTTTACAGTTCCAGAGTCAATAACAATAATTGCAACTCCAGAGATAATGGAGAAAAAAGAAGCTATATTTAGTTCAACTAATTATGTAGAGTTTTCGTCGATCAATAATCAAGTCGAACTAGCTCAAGCATCATCAGGAGAATTAACTGACCCTTCTAATCAATCTTTAGACCCAAAAGAAGTAGAAGATGAAGTGGGTGAAATTCGTATTATCAAACCCAGGTCAATTAACCAACCACCGCAAAGGCGCCAGCCCGATGTACAATTATTATTACGCTCTGGAGCATTTACTAGTTCTAATATTACCGCCGTTGACTTTCTCCAACGTAGCGACACAGTATTTACAAACAGTGCAACATTGCTTGCCACACCTAAACTTGGCGAAAATACTCGCTTAGTTACATCAGTAACAGGAGGATTGACAAATTTTGCTACAAAAGACGAATTTAATTATAAGTATCTTAGTTTTAACGCTGGAGTACAACAAAGATTGGCGCCGGGAATGTATGGTCAAATAGGTTGGGTACAAGACCGACTATATAATAATGATGGTTCACGAATTTTGCTTGATGACTCAGTTCGTCTCACAATTGGAAGACAAGACCAACTAGCTTCACAACTAAGACTTGATTCATTTTACGACTTACGCGCCAGCTTCGCCGAACCAAAAGACCAAAATCGTATAGCAAACTCATTAGGCGCCCGTTTACGTTATGATATCACTCCCCAATTACAAGGAGCAATTGATTATCGATTAACATTCAAAAACTACACTCAGCAAGATAGATTCGATACCCAACACCAAATAGGGTTAGACTTAATATATAACATTAACCAAGACTTATTCATCGGCAGTTCAGCATCCTATCTATTCGGTTCGTCCTCAGCCAGTTCAATAGACTTAAATAACCTCTCTGTAGGTATAAACCTTGGCTTAAACGTGCCTTTATTTTAAGGCGTAATATCACTCACTAATCATATTAATCACATAAACAGGCGCCTTTGTGTAGTCTAAAAGGCAATTTGTACAAGAGGTAGTTGCCTTAATTGTTTATCATACAATAAAAAATTAAGGCAAAAAAGTAAGAATAAATAGAAATAGCTTTGGCTAAGAAAGTCACAACTACCCTTGATGAAGATGTTTTGGCTTATTAATTTTGAGGCAGGCTATAAGCCCACCTACTTCAATATGCTAGTAGTCCGTGTCAGAAAATTTGGTAGGTACGTAGTAGCGATTCCGGAGCGTCAAAAATCTTAATTTAGAGGGCTAAAGCCCAACTACGAACTCCCCAAAACTATTGACACAGACCACTAGACAATAAAATCGTTGATAGTAATGGTGTTAGCATTGATATTACTTAAAGTTGCCAAAGTTTTAAACCCAGCAGAATTACCCAAACCATCAATATCAATCTGCATTGCAGTATTGCTACCTAATTGCACTACCTTCAGATAGCCATCTGCAATGGGATTACTGCCTGCATAGCTAATGCTATCAAGCAAACTGGTCAACACAATCTTATCTTGACCAACGGTGAAGCCAATAATTGTATCAACTCCTTCGTTCATGGCATTAAATACAAATCGGTCTGAACCGTTACCACCGTTAAGAGTGTCGTTACCCACTCCACCAATTAGGATATCGTTGCCATCTCCACCGACGAGAGTATCATTACCAGCTAAACCAATCAATCTGTCATTACCAGCTCCACCAGACAAGGTATTATTAGCAGCGTTGCCAGTAATGATGTTATTCAAGTCGTTACCAGTACCGTTAATTGCACCTGTACCAGTCAGAGTAAGATTTTCAAAATTATTACCCAAAACCCAGCTAATGCTCGAATTTACAGTGTCGGTACCCTCGTTTGCGTTTTCTCTAATGAAATCATTGCTGGTGTCAACAAAATAAATATCATTATCAGCACCACCATACATAGTGTCATTGCCAGCACCACCATTCAGAGTATCGTTACCTTGGTCGCCAATAATATAGTCATTGCCATCGCCAGCATTAACTGTATCGTTGCCAGTGCCAGCATAAATGTCATCATTACCAGCGCCACTATTAATCGTGTCGCTTCCTGCACCAGTGTAGATGTCATCATTCGCAGCACCCGTAGTAACGGTGTCATTACCAAAACCAGTTGAAACTTGAATTTGAGTTAAATTACCCCCAGTTAGGTTGATATTGTCATTGCCACTGCCAGTAGTGAAGTTTAAATTTTCAATATTCCTAAACCTGGTTCCATCACTACCTTGGTATGTGCCAGTCGAAGCGTTGTAGCTGAGATTGATTCCTACTCCACTGCCACTAATATTTAAACTGAGGTAGTCTTCGCCAACACCACCATCAATCACATTTATGCCGTTATTGTCGTAAATACTATCATTACCATCCCCAGCATTAATGGTGTCATTACCTTCCTCACCATAAATAACGTCATTCCCGGCGCCACCATTGATGGTATCGTTACCCTGGTCGCCACGAACATAATCATTACCATCACCAGCATTAACTGTATCGTTACCAGTTCCAGCATAAATGTCATCATTACCAGCGCCACTATTAATGGTGTCGTTTCCTGCACCAGTGTAAATGTCATCATTCGCAGCACCCGTGGTAACGGTATCATTGCCAAAACCAGTTGAAACCTGAATATCGATAAAATTGGTGCCAGTCAAGTTAATATTGTCATCGCCACTGCCAGTAATAAAGTTTAGCCTTTCAATATTTCTAAACCTGGTACCATCACTACCTTGGTATGTACCAGTTGAAGTGTTGTAGCTGAGATTAACTCCTACTCCACTATCACTAATATTTAAACTCAGGTAGTCTTCACCAACACCACCATCAATCACATTTATGCCGTTATTGTCGTAAATATTGTCATTACCATCCCCAGCATTGATGGTATCATTACCCTCTTCACCATAAATAACGTCATTTCCTGCACCAGCATTGATGTTATCGTTACCCTGGTCGCCACGAATATAATCATTGCCATCGCCAGCGTTAACGATATCATCGCCAGTTCCAGCATAAATGTCATTATTACCGGCACCACTATTAATAGTGTCGTTTCCTGCACCAGTATAGATGTCATCATTCGCAGCACCCGTGGTAACGGTATCATTGCCCAAGCCAGTTGAAACTTGAATATCAGTCAAATTGGCGCCAGTCAAGTTAATATTGTCATCGCCACTGCCAGTAATAAAGTTTAGCCTTTCAATATTTCTAAACTTGGTACCATCACTACCTTCGTATGTACCAGTCGAAGCGTTGTAGCTAAGATTGACTCCTACTCCACTATCACTAATATTTAAACTCAGGTAATCTTCACCAACACCACCATCAATCACATTTATGCCGTTATTGTCGTAAATACTATCATTACCATCCCCAGCATTGATGGTATCATTACCCTCTTCACCATAAATAACGTCATTTCCTGCACCAGCATTGATGTTATCGTTACCCTGGTCGCCACGAATATAATCATTACCATCACCAGCATTAACGATATCATCGCCAGTACCAGCATAAATGTCGTCATTACCGGCGCCACTATTAATAGTGTCGTTTCCTGCACCAGTATAGATGTCATCATTCGCAGCACCCGTAGTAACAGTATCATTACCAAAACCAGTTGAAACTTGAATATCGGTCAAATTGGCGCCAGTAAGATTAATATTGTCATTGCCACTGCCAGTAGTGAAGTTTAACTTTTCAATATTTCTAAACCTGGTACCATCACTACCTTGATATGTGGCAGTTGAAGTGTTGTAGCTGAGATTTATGTTGGCTCCACTAGCACTAATATCTAAACTAAGGTAGTCTTCACCAACACCACCATCAATAATATTTACACCACTATTGTCGTAAATATTGTCGTTACCATCCCCAGCATTGATGGTATCATTGCCCTCTTCACCATAAATAACGTCATTTCCTGCGCCACCATTTAGAGTATCGTTACCCTGGTCGCCACGAATATAATCATTACCATTACCACCGTCAACTGTATCATTTCCGGCGCCAGCATAAATGTTGTCGTTTCCATCTAGCCCTCGAATGGTGTCTGATAGAGTCGTTCCATAAAGGTTGTCATTTCCAGCAGTACCAGTAATATTAGCCATAAATTATCTCTCAGTAAATTTGTTGTGTCAGAAATGCAGCATTAAATGCCCAACTTTAGTAATAAGTTAGGGATCTTGCGGCGATGCGACCTCAGATTGTATATAGGTAATATGAAGCTTGCCCTAATTAAAATGATAATCAATGCGTAAGTAATATTTCGGTCAGAATAATTACGCATTACCTGGGTTCAATTGTAACAATGATTTTTTATGAAGGCGATATAAAAGTTTAAAGTTTCTATGAAATTTTCTATGAAATTTGGTTAATCATTAACACATCGCATCTCCACGCAGATTTTCGGAGAAATTATGCATACTGCTTAATTGCTTCTAGGTAATGTGGCTAAAATAACTATCCAGTTGGAAAATGGGTGACATTTGTTAACTTGCATGATAGGTTATTGTTGACATATTTTTTTGTCTGTGGAGCTTATATCGCGGTTATTACGTAGATAATCATGTACACGCGCGCAGCTTTGTTCTATTAAGTTATCTATATCTAAGTTCCACAGCGTGACTCCAGTATCACCCCCTGTTATTAATGCTTTATTATTTGGGCTAAAGCTGATGCTGTTAATTTGACTTAGATATCCTGAAAGTGTTTTGATTAAGGTATTATCACCAAGATTCCAGAGTTTGATGGTATTATCTGCACTACCAGATGCGAGAATTTGATTATCACGGGTAAAGCTTAAACTTGTTACCCCATCATTATGTCCAGTTAAAGTAGTGATAAATTCACCGTTGCTATGCCAAAGTTTAATCGTATTATCCCAACTGGCAGAAGCAAGAATTTGACCGTCAGGTGTGAACGCTAATGATGATACTGCACTTCCATGTCCTGGTAGTGTTTTTATTAAATTACCATCTTGGCGCCATATTTTTATTTTATTATCATTACTACCTGATGCTATTAGTCCATTGGTACTGATTGCAACGCTAGTTACTTCGTCAGAGTGTCCTGTAAGCGTATTGAGTAATTTTCCGTCTTTGACACGCCATAGTTTTACCGTTTTATCGGCGCCTGCTGTGGCGATGATATTATTATCAGGGGTAAACGCTACCGATGTAACTCTATCACTGTGTCCAGATAGAGTTTGGATTAATTGCTTAGTTTTAATATTCCATAATTTAACGCTTTTATCTGCACTTGCTGTTGCTAATATCTTTGTATTAGGATTATATGCTATTGCAGAAATGATATTTTGATGTGCTTTGAAAGTAGAATCTAGTTTTTGATTATTATCTAAGATATTAACGGCGCCATCCCAACCAGCAGTAGCGAAGGTTTTTGCATCAGGATTAAAAGCGACACTATATATAGTATGATTCTTTGTGTTAGGTTTGGCTAAATTCCATAGTCGAACTGTTTTATCGTCACTACTAGAGACAATAATCCCATCTCGACTGATACTAATATCTGTAACCCGCGCGTCGTGTCCTTGATACGTTGTAATTAATTTACCGTCTAATTGCCACAGTTTTATCGAACCATCAGTACTGCCTGAGACTAAAGTACTACTATCAGTAGTAAGAAAAATACTGTTAGCTTGAGTTGTAAAGCTTTGTAATTCTTTGCCGTTGAGATTCCATATTTTAATCGTCGAGTCATCGCTAGCTGAAGCGATATTTTGACCATCATAACTAAATATCACACGGTTGACTCTATCTTTGTGTCCAGTAAAGGTTTTAACTAACTTTCTATCTGTAACTTGCCAAAGCTTAATTAAATTATCTTCACCACCCGATACAATATATCTAGAATCGACGGCAACAGTATTTACCCAGCCGTTATGAGCATTTATTATTCTAGAGTTACTATCTAGACTCCAAATTCTAATCGTTTTATCACGACTACCTGATACTAATGTTTTACTATCTGGACTAAAAGCTAGACTTGTGACAAAATCATTATGACCGATAAAGGTTTTCTGGACTTTACCGTCTATGGAATTAAGTTGGATAGTTTTATCGGCACCACCGGAAGCGATATATTTACTATCGTGGCTAAATATCACAGACGTAACTCTATCTTGATGATTTTTAAAGGTGTTTACTAGCCGACCATCTCGGCGCCATATTTTTACTGTATTATCATCACTAGCTGTGGCAATTAGTTTATTATCAGGGCTAAAGCTAACCGCGTTTACTTTATCTGTGTGTGCTTGTAAACGGTTAATTTCCTGTGTGAGTGATAACGCTTGTTGAAGAGTTGCTGCTGTAGCAAGTCGAATATCTTGACCTGGTACCAATATTTGCTTAAGTTGTTTACTAGCTTTGAGACTAGCGATTATTGCTTCTAGTTGAGAATGAGAATTTAATAATGCTTCGGATGATGCATTTAATGCAGTTACTTCGCGCGTTTGTGCTGTAGTACGCTGAAAATAAGCAAACCCACCAAAAAAAGTTGCCGCAACTCCTAATATACTAATGACAGCTAATGCTGCTTGAGTTTGTCGTAAACGCTTCTTTTGTTCTAATTGTAGGCGCCGATGTTCATCTAAACAAGCAGCGATAAAGGTTTGTACGTCAGATGATAATTCGTCGGTATATTTAATATAAATCTCTTCTGCCTCAGCTAATCGTACACCTTGTAATAAAAACTCTGTTTGTTCGTGGTTGTGTTTCCATAACTGTGCAGCTTGTTCTATTTGTCGCTGTAATCTTAGCCTGTTACGGTTTTCTTCTAACCACCACCGTAATGTAGACCAGTGACGAATTAATATTTCATGGGCAACCTCGATGGTTATAGGTTGTAGAGACGCGATATATCGCGTCTCCTGATATCGCGTCTCCACATTATCATTTTTGCTAATGCCCACTAATTCTTGTTCGGTGTTTATTACAATTAACTTTGCTGCTGTTAATGCTTGCAAGGTTCTTTCGACTTGTTCGGGTGGATACTTTTTTACTGCTAAATCTGACTTTAACACACGGCGCCGAGTATCTTCGGTTCCTTCTCCTAATTGGGTAAGTGAGAGAAAAATCCAACGCGCGCATTTTTGTGCTGCCGAGTCTAAGTTATCATAAACTGCTTGCGCTCTTCTTTCCAAGGCGCCTGCAATTCCTCCTAGGTGCTGTTGATATACAGCTAACGTTAATTCTCCATCAATACGTTTTTCCCATAACTGTTCGAGTACGAATTCTAATAAAGGTAAATCACTTGCTGAATGACTTAGTTCTTGGAGTAATACTTCAACTAACCCAGTTTGCACTTTTAAACCAACTTGTTCAGCAGGTTTAATAATTACATTACGATAATCATCATCGCTTAAACTTGGTGATACTAAGACACTTGAAGATTGTAGTAGCTGTGCGAGTGTAGGAATTTCTAAGCAAGGCGCCATAAAGTCTGCACGCAGCGTAATGACTAGTTTAAACTTATCGCTGGCATATTGTAAGGCGCCTAATACAAGTTTTAAAAATTCCTCTCTATCTGAGTCGGGCGCCAGTGTGAACAATTCCTCAAATTGGTCTATTATTAATACTACTGTTGCTGGACAACTTCGTAACCAATAAACAAACCCTTCTACACCTTGATAAAGTAATCCTTCCAGAACATTTGCATTATTATCACTTAGACGTGCGAGTAGTTGTAAAGGGCGGGCGCCGGGACGTATACTTTTGATGAGCCACTTTTCGCTACCAGGTAATTGTTTACCAAGTCGTAGTTGTGCAATTAAACCAGCTTGGACAACAGAAGATTTTCCGCTACCGGAAGCACCAACAACCGCAAGGAATGATTGTGTTGTAATGTGACTAATTAAGTTTTGGATTAAAGATTCTCGACCGTAAAAATACTGAGCGTCTTCTTCACTAAATGCTCTTAACCCTAAATATGGACAAATATTCAAATCTATATTTGTTGGTTTACTAGAGGCGCCTGTCGTAGATGGTATGATTTCGATAATACCGCGCGTTCCTGAAAGCCAAATATGTAACGGTAAGGCGCCTGCAAGGTAAAGTTGTAATTGTGATATCCAACCTGCTACAGATAAACCAAGAGATTGGGGAGTAGATTGTAAAGTATTGATAAGGGCAGTTACAAAAGCTTCAGGTAAGGATTCGGAGGTTACTCCTGCAATAATACATAAACCTTTATCCGTACTAACTTGTAAATCTTCAATCCATTCTTGGAGTTCTATATTTTTTGGTTCAACAACAAGACAATCTAAGATAAGAATTAGTTGCGATACAGATGAACGTCGTAACTGTAATCTTAACCAATCACGACTTAACCAAACATCATCAGAGAGTGATAAAGCTAAATCTCCTGCTGGAGTTTCCTGTAAACGTCCGCGTAAATATAATAGTGCAGTTGTAGCTTCTTGAGTTTGTGTAGGCAACCGTAAACAACTTTGAATACCATCACGAATACTTTTAGTAGTGATTTTTCCAGAACGTGGTAAATACTCCAACTCAAACCCACATATACCACGCAACGTTTTACTCAAAGATAGCGTATTGCTATTTGTCATCCCCTCAATAACTAGTGCAACCCTTGGAAACACCAACTCATTAGTACCCGCATTCGCCAAAATAACATCCCCGACACCTTCAACAATACGCTTCGGTGTTTGTAAAGGATATTCATGCTGTAAGTTACAATCTCCCTTAAACCGTCGCTGCTGATTAATTAACCGTAATTGTTGATTTGTCTTATCTATATATTGCAGCGTTTGGTGGTAAACATATCTATAAAGTTCATCTGCTGTAATAACACCTTGTGGATTTGCCGCTTCACCACGTAACCCCCGCATTAGGTAATATGTAAATACACCATGTCCTAATTCGGGAAACTCCCAAGACTGCTGATTTATATCGCACGACAACAAAGCATAAAAACCCTTACTTGCAGCTGCGGCGCCTTGCAACACTTGTACTAATTTCTCAGTACCTCGTAGTGTCATTCCTCCACTGTGACAAGCATCTAACCATATTAACTGTTGACGCGCGGCAGATTGCGCTAACCGGAGTAATAATTCTTGTAATGGCAGTGATGTATTTACAAGGTCATCTTTTTGAGTATCGCGCAAACACAAAAAACATTGCTGTGTAGTAGGGTCTAATATACCGTGCCCAGAAAAATAAAATAATATTGTGTCTTCGGAACGTGCTTGCTCAGTGATATACTTTAAACTAGTACAAACGGCGCCTATAAGTGGTAAATTACCAAAATCATGGTAGTTTATAACTTCTTTTTGTGGATATTGTGTCGCAACAGTTAGCGCTTCAGTTAATCCTTGACAATCTAATGCTGGATAACGCAAGCTTGGAAATTCGTCATTATATTGATTGACACCGACCAAAAATAGCCAAAGCTTTGGGGTATATAATTGTTGATCATGTTTCTTTTTGTTAACACCGACTGGCATACTTCAAATGTAACCCATGTAGTTAGTAAACAAATTATTACACACCCACTCAGGGCATAAATGAGTCTGTAGTGCAAGAGATGACTCTAGAATGTAACAGTGCTTGTAATTTTAAACAACTAAACTTTGTTTGTAACGAATAAATCATCCGTTACATCTGTTGTATCCGTTGCAAACCAACCCACCAAAATTAATGTAAACAACAAAGTATTATTTATAACACCCACTCAGAACATAAATGAGTATTTTAAATTAAACAATACGTGTCAAAACAATAATAGATACTGATTTACAGTAAATTTTGATTTTTCGTCTTTACACGTCGATATAATTCTTCCATACTTTCGATAAACGAATTATCTTTGTCCCAAAAACGTGGAAAATCACCCTGTTTCTTGATTACAATCGCTGATACACCGCTTTGAGTTGATACATCAATAGTTTGCGGTAATCGCTTTGTTCCCAACCAAAACTCCCGCGCGCTAGGTATATCGGTGACAGATTGCTTTAATGGTTTAGTATAAAAAGAGTCAGAAGCTTCTATAGCAACTTCTTTTGCATTAAGTTCTTCAGAAAGTACTCTTCCTAAAGATGTTTGCGAAAGCTTTTGTTGGAGTTCGTTTTTAGGAAGACCTCGCAATTCAAATAGTAGAAAAGGGTTTTCGTCTAACTGCGAAGCAACCAGATAGTAAACACCAGCGATATGCTTACAGGGATTACTATAATCTGGACAGGAACATTTAGTTTTAAAATCTTTGCTGCTGCAAGGTAATAAATTCAATCCTAAATCAGAAAAGCTATCCTCAATATTTTCTGGCACCTCATTAAGCATGAGTCGAGAAATAGTACTAGCTTTCGATGATAGCTTTTCGACAACAAGCTTCCATTGAGACTTAGCTATAGGCGCCAACTCTATAGAAATATTATACGTAGGTTCCTTATAAACACCAAAATAAGGATTAACCGAACCCCTTACCCTAGCAGTAATAACATTACCATCAATATCAAAACTCTTGACCTTACCACCATTAGCATAAGAACGTCCACGCTGCAACCTACCAGAATCAGTAAAAGACTCCAAAGCTTGAATAAAACGTGTACCCCACCAACTTCTACTAAACTTACCCATATTTATTCTCTTCCTTTCTTCTCTTCCTTCGTGTCCTTTGTGTCCTTTGTGGTTCAATCATTCCAACATCGCACTTTTATTCAAAGCAATCAACTCCTTAAAAGCATTATTATCAAGTTCAGTCAACCAAGACTCATCACTACCCACAACAGAAGCAGACAACTTCTTCTTATCTTCAATCATCTGGTCGATCTTCTCCTCCAAAGTACCAATAGCAACAAACTTATGCACAAAAACATTCTTCTTTTGACCAATACGAAACGCGCGGTCAGTAGCTTGGTCTTCAACAGCAGGGTTCCACCAACGGTCAAAATGGAACACATGATTAGCTTTAGTCAACGTAATACCCACACCACCAGCTTTTAGAGAAATGTCACCTGGACATATTCGATGGGACGATTCAACACTTGTGAAAGGATAGCAGTTGTTTCAACGAGCGTTAAATTTTCAGGCCCCATAAGATTACGAGTCCAATGTCCTGCCCAACTATCATCAAGTAAATATTTTGCTGCCTCATCACCAATATCATCGGTACTTATCCAGGGAATATCGTGGTCGCTGCCATAAGGGAAGTATACGGTGTGGTCTTGCCGAATGAACTCGACTTGTTCTAAAAAATTCTCCATGAAATAGCCTGGACGAAGATGCAGCACATTTGCTCCAGTTTCGTTGAAGATTGATTCAACGGTTCCAACAAACGAGACTGTCCCTAAATCTCGTCCTGCACCTGCACCAATGCTGGAAATATTGACAACTCGATTGATGCGGTTTTCACGCACAGAAGAAGCTCCAGCCATTGCTGTCTGAATGTACCAATCATATAAACTTGGTACATCAAGTTTCGGTGGAGTCAACCAAAACAAAGCATCAGCATTTTGCGTTGCCTCAATTAACCCTAAAGTATCATCGCTACTGATGGGCTTTACAGTAGCTCCCTGAACAACTTTTGCGTCTAACTTTTCTGGATGCCGTGCCAGAAGAATGGTTTCGGCGCCAGCCTGTATAACTTTTTCAGCAGTGCGTCGTCCAATATTGCCCGATGCGGCTGCAATTACAATTTTCATGGTAATTCTCTTCTACATATTATTCCGCATTAAAAGATTGATTCAAATTTTCTATGCTACCCCACGCTTCAAGAGCAGGGATAGGGTTCCAGTATTCGCGGTAATGGATGATTTTTCCATCCTTGGTTTCCAGTTGCATCACATAATCTTGCTGATAGCGGCGCCCTGTGGCAGTAATTGTGGCTTCTCCATGAACCTCAGCAAATAAAACATTAGGGTTCAATGTTTGGTGCGAACGAATATTCGTAAATATCAAATTTTGCATGTTTGCTGGCACATCCTTCATGTGGTCATAAATTGCCAACTTGCCTTCTAACCGATTTGTTAAACCAATAGTAGAAGCATAGGGAAATTCAATAATTGCATCTTCAGCGAATAGTTCTAGCCAAGCTAAGATGTCTTTGGTAATTAGTTTGAGATGGTCGCTGAAAATTTGAGTAACTGTATGCTGCTCGTTTGTTGCAGATGCGATTTTTGCCAAGTCATTTGTCATTGCCTTACTCTTATATTATTTAATTCGGATGCGTTCATCGTATGAGTAAAAGCAAGAGTTTCCAATGCACAGTCCTCGCATTTTATTGCCTAATCCTCCAAAATATATTTTATAATGTTTAAAAGAAAATGATTAAATTAAGCCAAAAACAGCATGGCGATTGAAATGCTCAACCATGATGCAATTGCAACTCGGTGTCAAGAACTCACGGCATTGCTAACCCGACACACCGATGGTAAGGGAGACGGTTTTCATAAAACAGATATTATGGAGCTGGAATTTGCACGCGAATCTTCTGTTTCTGCCGCATTACCAACTCTATGTCAACCTATTCTCGGCATCATCGTTCAGGGCAAAAAAGAAGTGTTACTGGGTGAGGAAATCTATCATTATGGCGTGGCTCAATATATTGTTATCTCGGTTGATTTGCCTCTAAGCGGATTTGTGGTAGAGGCCACAAAAGACTTGCCGTATTTAGGATTCAAGCTGAGTTTAGACCCACGTCAACTCTGTGACATTATTACTGCTCAAACTAATCAGTCAAGCACGAATAAGAAAGAAAACTCTTCCAGAGGTTTGTTTGTCTGTAACGTCGATGCACCGTTAATTGATTGTGCTATTAGGCTGACAAAGCTTTTAGATACACCGCAGGATATTCCAATTTTGGCGCCAATGATTATCCGCGAAATCTATTATCGTCTTTTAATGGGGGAGCAAGGCTCTTCTGTTCGCCAAATAGCCACATCAGGCAGCAACATGCAGCGCATCGCTGAGGTAATAAAACTAATGACGGCTGATTTTATACAGCCAATGCGAGTTAATGACTTGGCTAGGCAAGCCAATATGTCTGCTTCTTCTTTCCATCACCATTTCAAGTCAGTAACATCGATGAGTCCTTTGCAATATCAAAAGCGGTTAAGATTATTAGAAGCGCGTCGCCTGATGCTTGCCAAAAACTCCAATGCTGTAAATGCTGCCTATCGCGTGGGTTATGAAAGCCCATCACAGTTCAGTCGTGAATATTCTCGTATGTTTGGTGCATCACCGATTGGGGATATTAAACGTTTACGCATAGACCATTAACTTATATTAGATGGTGCGTGGCGCTAAAAAATTATGCGCTTCGTTGAAGGTTTGTAATGGCGCCACACACCCTACGTTTATCGTTGCTCTAACCAAGCTGTTAAATCAGCTACTGATGTAAAATCAAGTAGTGCTTCTCCCAATTCATCCAATTGTTCAACTGATAAAGAGGATATAACAGAGAGCTTTTGGTCATCAATATTACCTAAGCGACGATTGAGAAGGCGTGTTACCAGTTCCTTTTTACCTTTCTCAATACCACTACGCTCAATACTAGTTACATACTTCATACTCTGTCTATCCTCCAGTTGTTCTACCTCAAGTTTAAACTCTGCTTCCAAGTTTGGTGGCAATGTTAACATCCAATCTAAGAAAGCAAATAAATCTATGACTTGTTGCTCTGTATAACCTGTTGAGTACAGTTGCTGCACTAATGCTAGCTTTTGTTGCTTACGTGCGGTTCGATCGCTACGGGTATTCATGGCAGCCAAGTGTGCCATGATTACTGTAGCAAAGGGATTGGGGTTAGTAGATAGTTCAGATTGCTGTTGTTGGTAGTCTAGTAGCTTGATAATTGGATACTCAAAGAATAATGTACAGCCAAATAAGCTATAATTGAATACTGAGGGTCTCCAATTTGGATTATCGTCTCCAAGCACTGCCACGGAAATGACTTTCTTTTTGTATTTATTATAGATACGGAAGTTATAAATAAACATGCGAACTTCAAACTCTGATTCTTCTTGAGCTTGAACTTCTACATGTATCAGTAACAAACCTTCCTCTCCATTTTTCAGATGTACTTGTACAAGCTTATCTGCAAAACGGCGCCCAATTTCCGCATCCTTGGTAATTTCCTCTAGTTCTTTATCTAAAAATTCAACTTGTTTTGTCCAGTCTATTTCCCTATGTGCGTTGGGAAAGAAAAATAGCATGAAGTCCTCGAAGTATGTTTGTAAAATATCTTTCCAAGGAGAATCGTATGCTGTTGGTGGATTTTTATCTGTCATTTGCGTGATTGATAGACGCTGTAATGCCCAATATACAAGTATTTTGATTTTTGTAGAACATTGTTACTGTTACAAATGATTTTGGTTTTTATGACTTTATGTGAATGTATGATAAAACTTTACTCATTATATAGGCTAAAATAGTCTGGTATAGTATAATATTACAAACTATAAAACTATCTGCACAAAGTACGCTCCGTTTTTCTGTGTAAGCATAGCACATAGCTTCCGTAACTTTGCCCGCATTAAGGAGTAAACAGCCTAATTTCCCTCCAACCAATTGCAACTTCCCGCGCGTGTCGGTGCAGTAATTGTGGATGAAAGCTTTATTGAAACAAACTATAATGCCAAAAGTTTACGCTTACAAGACTCAACGGAAGCAACCACTCCCGTGGAATAAATACTGGAAAAATTGGACAACCTTATTATAGAGATATTGGGAATCACGAGGGGTTGGGCTTGAAGGTTGTCCAATTTTTACCGATTGAATGCGTCCCCTTATTGTGAGCGAAAGCTATTAAGTTCATAGTTAAGATATGTAACAATATAATCACAAATATAAAAAGATTTTGATTTGTTGGTAGATTAATAATAGGTCGATACTTTAAACAGGTGATTTAAAGAATATGCAGTTAGTAGAAAGGAGAGTAATAAAATCAAACCATCAAGTCTATAAACAAATTGATGAGATGTGTTTTGCATCCAAGAATTTGTACAATGCTGCAACCTATATCATGAGACAAGCTTTCTTTTCTTGGGGACAAAGTTCTGTTCCTCAATACAATAGGTTGTACCAGATCATGAAAGATTCTTCGGAATACAAAGCACTTCCTGCAAAGGTATCTCAGCAAGTTCTAAAACTAGTCGCACAGAACTGGACATCATTTAAAGCTGCCAGTTTGGAATATAGTTTAGATGACTCGAAATTTACAGGTAGACCAAACATACCTGGATATTTAGATTCATATGGTAGATATTGTGTAATTTTCACTTCTCAGGCTACTTCCAAAAAGCAATTAGGTCAGGAATTAATCAAGCTATCTGAGATTGATTACTGCTTTGAAACTTGTGTAAAACTTGGGTCAATAAATAAGTACTGTCAATCCCGCATTGTACCAAAACTTGACCATTACGTTTTAGAAATAGTTTACGAAATCCCTGATGTGACCGAATCCGATAACAATTCAATTGCAGCAATAGATTTTGGTGTTAATAACTTGATGGCTATAACTTCAAATGTGCCTGGTTTTAGTCCAGTTCTCATTAATGGTAGACCGTTAAAGTCAATAAACCAGTTCTATAATTCAAAGCGCGCGGCAATTACTTCAGAGAATGGCAACAACAGTTCAAAACGTTTAAAGAGGTTTACTACTTATAGAAACCACAAAGTTAGAGATTATTTGCATAGAGCATCGACTTACGTAATTAATCTTTTAGCAGAATTAGGAGTTAGTAAACTAGTGCTGGGAAAAAACAAGGGTTGGAAGAATGGTATTAATATAGGAGCAGTTAACAATCAGAATTTTGTGCAGATTCCTCATGCACAATTAATTGAACTGCTCACCTATAAAGCTGCTATGAAAGGGATTCAAGTAATTATTCAAGAAGAATCCTACACCAGCAAGGCAAGCTTTTTAGATAATGATTTTATTCCAACATATAATTCTAAACCTGTAGACTGGGTAGCATCCGGTAAACGAGTAAAAAGAGGTTTGTATATTTCGCAGAATGGTATTGCTATAAATGCCGATGTCAACGGCAGTTACAACATCCTAAAAAAAGCATTTCCTGAAGCCTTCGGGATAAGGAATAGTGAGGTGTTAGTTACCCCCAGGAAGGTAAATTTAGAAGGTCATGCACTCAAAATGGTGACTCCCTTCTAAGTAAGAATTAAGTTTCAATCCTTCTATAAGGTTTTGTGAAGAAATGGCAGTTATCTATTATAGAAAACCATGTCTGACTATATTTGACTATGCAAAATCGAACTATAACTCAATGTTGGTAAGCCTGATGTTGGGTTGCGCGTAAGGGGTAGCCAACCTACGGTTTGTTTATGTTGCGAATTATTTTGGTTTTTACAACTTTATGTAAATGATTTTTGCATTCATTGATTATTATTATCGTTTTTTGATTGGGATTATACTAGACAAATTTTATACATACACTACATTGAAAGTCTATCATACTGCATATTTTAGAAGAAGTCACCATATAGATTAGTGCGACGAGTTCAAGCACTAACTTATGAAAAGGACTATAATAGTCTTCTTAATTCTTACAGGAACGTTTATATTCAGCAACAACCAAAATAACTATTATATATCTCACTCGAACAGTACAGATTTATACTCTAGCCGAACGGCGCCACCAGGAACTGGAATTCCTGATCGAAGAGAAGTCGGATAATTGAATTTAATCCAGATACATTTTAATACTTATATATCAATATAGTTATAAAATATACCTTTATAAATTATGAATAAACAAGTACAAAAAACCTGGTTTTTCGGAAACCTGGTTGTTTAAATTTAGTCTACATCCAAAGTGCCACTTAAAAATCTGGCATGTTTAACAAACCCCTTACCCCAAAAAACTTACCCTATACATAGTGCCAATTTATTTTTTGGCACGAGTAGCAAATCCAACATAGTAGAAAGCGATTAAGCTGTTTATTAAACGACTATGAAGATTGCGGGTGCTATACAATCTTGCGTCCGCATTACTAAGACCGGATTTTAGAAAACAGAACTTTGGAAAAAGGACGCATCTGTATGTTAGTCAACCCGTTATCATATTCGCACGATTATCTGTTGCTCGATTTAAAGCACCGTCGCATTATCGAGAAGATTGCCAAGAAGTTTGTACAAGGTACTTCGTTAAGTTGGGAGGATGCGGTGCAAACTGCTTATATGAAAGTTTTAGAAGCTTACTCAGCAGGTAGGTTTCGTCATGGGGGTGCTGAAGAGTTTTCTCACTGGGCAACAGTTGTCGCGCGTTACGAGATAATAGACTTTGTACGTAAAGAGTTGCGTAAACAGTGCCAAAGTCTAGATCAAGTTGTTCCTGGTACCGATATATCTATATTAGATAATATTTCTGATGAGTTGAGCTTCGATGCGGTCGAACGCGCGGATTTTACGGTACAAGTAATCAAAGCAGTAAAAAAACTCGACCAGCGTTATCCTGAACGTCGATATTTAAAACTTTGGCAAGGACTTGTGAAAACACGGACGCAAACAGAACTTGCACTCGAACTTGGAGTTAGTCAACCTGAAGTTTCTCGACGACGCAAGGAGTTAGCGTTGCGTGTCGTAATTGAGTTAGGACTCACGCCACCTGATTCTACTAAAAACCAAAATCAAAAACAACTCCGGCGCCGCACTAAAACTAGTTGGTGATTAAATTTTAGATTAACTTGTACAATTTGAAGTATATAAAAACGTAATTGAACGTTATATTGATAACGCAAGCTTTAATTTATTATGCGACAACCATTACCTGGTGAAATTTGGGAACTTAATCAACTATCAATTCCAATCTCGTGCCATCAGGCGCCCCCTGAACGGTTACGTGTCATGATTATTACAGAACCAGAAGAAGCAGTATTACCAATTGTTTCTGTAATGCTATTATCAGAAGAAACAAATTTTCTGAGTGAAATAGATATATTAATTCCAAGCAGCATTTCTGGGTTAAAAAAAGATTTACTTGCTGAGACTTGGTTAGTATTTCCCATGTTCGTATGCGATTTACGTAACCCTACAGGCGCCCGCTTATCATATCAAATATATGAAACACTATTAGATATTGGAGATTGTTTTCATGGTTTACTAGAAAAATCACCAACAAATCTCTTGCTTCAAAGCTTGGGACTTAAACGAGGTAGTCAAACGCTTTTAAATAACGACATCCTCAAAGGTTTTCACTCCTCTGAACAAAACAAAAGCAATATATTGAAGGCGCCAATAGCTAAAAGTAACAATCAATACAGTATAATTCCAATGGCGGAACAAGCATTAAATCAAGCAGTGCAAACCGAGCAAGACTTAACCAATACTACACCTAATAACATTATTGAATTAACTCAAAATACCTTGAAAACACCGATTACTATAACTCAATGGTTAAAAAGTATACATCAACCAGAGTGGCAAATTACATCTTCATTACCAAAGAGCGCAGTTGCGACTCGCAGCATTAAGCGTGAGTACACAATATCCACTCTCGATGAGGTTTCCACACTTATAAAACAATTATCGCTTCTTCGCGACGAATCTCAAAAACAGAGTATAGCAAAAAGACTAGGTGAAATTGGGAAAAATAATCAAAGCGCAATACAAGCACTTAGTGACTTAATACAAACGACTCAAGACGACGAAACATTGTGGACAGCAGTGGAAAGCTTATGGCAAATAGACCCAGGAAACGCAGCAGTAGGAGTGCGAAGGGTCAAATTAATCGATTTAGGAATACAGTTAGCAGGTGAAGGAGTTGCTTTAGCAGTAGCATTAATTCCTAAAATCAATAATAGATTTGGGGTATTACTACAAGTCTACCCCACTGGGAGAGAAATTTATTTACCACCGCAATTAAAGTTAGCATTACTCGACACAACAGGTAAAGTACTAAGAAAAGTAACAGCGCAGCTAGCAGACGTATTCATACAGCTTAAATTTAGCGGAGAACTCGGCGAACCTTTTAGTGTTAAAATTATTTTAGGAGAAGCTGAGATTATCGAACATTTTGTTATTTAGGCTTGTTTTATTGGTATAGTGATGACAAATTCTTTTCCACAGTGTCAGAACAAAAAAGTATTAGTACTAATGAATCTTGCTGAAACCAGATTTTAGATGACATTTCACCATCTGTAGTGCAACCAATTAACTCAAGTCTTGGAAATTCCCGTGATATAAGTTCAAGAATAATAGCATGGTCAAAATCGATGGCTGCGAATAATATACCCGCAGAAGGCGCCACGTCCATCAAATCTTGAGAACACTGCTGTAAAACTTCTTCAACAGCACTAATTGAGTCTGGGCTTGACTATGACCAATAACAACCTTTAACATTTTGCCCTCACAATTATACCCTGAGTTTTTTACCGCAACTTCAGGTTGCCCATGATAGAGAAGGAAGTAACAGTTAGAGCAAATTAATCTTGGCAACGGATGACTCTAGGATGTAACGGTACTTGTTATTTTAGAAAACAAATTAACGAATTTTTGTTTGAAACCAATAAATCATCCGTTACATGCGTTGTATCCGTTGCCAAGTTACCCACAGGGAGTATTGTTATAACCCAGCAAACTCGTTAAGCTACAATTGTGAAGCTTTGATGAAGCGAGCGAATGGAGTATCCAATAAACTTTGCATATCAAGACCTTCGTGGTCGTTCATTTCGTGGCGCCAATCTTAGAGGCGCCAACTTTAGCTATTGTGACATACGCGGTGCCGATTTTAGTGATACCACACTTGTAGGCGCCAACTTTAGTCATGCCAAAGCAGGTTTAGGAAATTCTCAAAATCTGCTTTTGATAGGAGTTGCTTTGATTTTATCGGGAATTTGCGGATTTGCAGCTGCGTTTTCAGGAGTTATAGCAACCGATTTTATATTTTTTGCTGTTCAAAATGGATTAAACTATACTTTTGTTGCTGGTGGTATTGCATTAGTTACACTAACGGTTTTCTGTATACTAATAAATTATCAAACAATCGAAGTTGCGCTTGGTGCTGCTGCTGTTGTTGGTGCTGTAGCAATAGCAATAGCTGCAGTTACTGCTATTGATGGGGTAATAGCAGGTTCGGTAGCAGGGGTTTTAGTTGCTGTAAACGTTGCTTTTGGTTTGGTAATGGCCGTTTCGTTTACAATGACAATAATACTGACGCGCGCTACAGGTGTAATTATAGCAGTATTTGCAGTCATCGCGGGTGGAATAGGGGGAGTCGCTTTAGGTGCTTTCATTACCAACAATAATAATGCATTTGTCAGCGCAATAAGTGTAGGAATATGTACAGCACTTACAGGGACATTATTAGGTAGCTATCTATCAAGACAAGTCTTTAAAAACGAAGAGAAGTTTTTGTTCTTTCGTACCATAGCAGTAAATTTAGCTTCAATACGTGGTACAAGTTTTACAAATGCCAATCTTACCCAAACCAACTTTCAGCAAAGCATTCTCAAACACTGCAATTTTAGCAATGCAACTCTGATACATACAAACTTTCACCTTGTCCAAAAACTAGATTGTTCTAGAGTCGGCAATACAATTTTAGTAAATCCGAAAGTGCGAGAACTACTAGTCAAAAAACGAGGTGTTAAACAATTATACATTGGATGCAACATTAAAGGTGGCAATTTAGCAGGCGCCGATTTGAGTGAAGCGAACTTTACCGAAGCTGATATCAGTTCTGCAACATTTGTAGATGCAATTTTAGAACGTGCGAACTTTACCAAAGCACAAGCTATAAACACCAACTTTCAACACGCAAGACTAACAGCAGCATGTTTAGAAGCTTGGAATATAGATAACACTACCCAGTTAGAAGAAGTAAGATGTGATTACATATATTTATTAAACAACCAAGGTGAACGTCGTCCAAGTAGTGGAGTCTTTGCACCCGGAGAATTTACTAAATTATTTCAGGTATTTATTAATACAGTTGATTTAATATTTCAAAACGGATTAGATTTACAAGCATTATATAGTGCCCTTGTGGATGTCAAGGTAGCAAATGAGGATACGCAATTAGCAATAAGAAGTATCGAAAATAAAGGAGATGGAGTAGTAGTAGTCAAAGTCGAAGTAACCGAAGAAGCGAATAAAACAAAGATACATGCTGATTTTACACAAAGTTACCAGATAGCACTCCAAGCAATCGAAGCCAAATATCAAGCGCAATTACAAAGCAAAGATGAGCAAATAGAATTATATCGTCAACATCAAGCCGATTTAAAGAACTTGATGCAAATGATTGTGGCGCCTGCATCTAAACCAGAATTACAAGGTAAACTAGTAGTACTTAAAATTGGAGACGGAGATTTAATAGCTACAGGGTTTCCTGTCACACTACAAATAGCTCTTGAAGGTACAACACCATTTGTAGAGTGTACAGCAAAACTACCAGCGGCGCCGCAACTAGAGATATTATATAGTCAGTGGCAGTCAACTTACTATCGTACTCTACAAGTAAGCGCGCGGTTAGAAATTCCCGACACACAAATTACAAACATCAGTCGTTACGACTATTTTGAAGAATGTGAAGCATCTGCAAAACGTTTCAAACAATATTTAAATCACTGGTTAAATAACTCAGAATCATTCCGATTTATCAAAGAAAAACTCCTTGAACAACTAAACCCAACAGAAACGATACGTATTATATTACAAACCGAAAATCGCACCTTACTCAAACTACCCTTTCAGCAGTGGAACTTCTTTGACACATACAAAAATGCAGAATTAGCAATATATACCGCAACATATAACCGAATCGAGGCGCCGCAAAAAAGGAATAATTGCGTTAAAATTTTAGCAATACTAGGAGACAGCACAGGGATAGACATAAACCAAGACAGAAAAATCCTAGAACAACTACCGAATAGCGAAGTAACATTTTTAGTAGAACCGCAGCGCAAACAAATCAACGATGAACTATGGCAACAACCGTGGGATATCCTATTTTTTGCGGGACACAGTAGTACAATACAAGAAATAGGTCAAATTAGCATCAACAAAAACGAAACCTTAAGCATACCCCAATTAAAAAATGCGCTACAAAAAGCAATTCAACAAGGATTAAAACTAGCAATCTTCAACTCCTGCGATGGACTAGGACTAGCATTAAACCTAGCAGAATTACATATACCTCAAATGATAGTAATGCGTGAAGGGGTTCCAGACAAGGTAGCGCAAGAATTCTTAAAAAACTTCCTTACAGCATTCTCCAGAGGTAAACCTCTATATATATCAGTTAGAGAAGCAAGAGAAAAACTACAAGGACTAGAAAACGAATATCCTACTTCCACATGGTTGCCCGTTATCATCCAAAACCCATCCCAAACACCACCAACGTGGAACGATATGACGTAAAGTATAATATGATGCCACCATAAAATTTCAATGTAGGGTGCGTGGCGCCATAAAAAACTTCACCACATTGAAAAAACCCGTGGCGCCACGCACCTACACTACACCAGAGCAAAAAATTAAAGGCGCTGCATAAATTGATAACGTTGGCGCCTATATATTAATGATTGAATCAATAGCTAGGGTTAGCTTATGACAGTATTTTGAGATTATAGTGCATTTGCATTATTAAGCCCACAGCGAATTATAGTGTTTCTCCAAATCTGAAAATTTCATAATTAAACCAGGAAAAGAAAAATGGCTAACAAAATTTACTCCTTACTTGTTGGTATTAATAACTATGCTTCTGAATCAGCAGGTCAGCTATACGGTTGTATTAAAGACGTTAACTTAATAGAAACATATTTATCTCAAAAAGCAGCTAGCAATCAACAATGGGAATTAGTTCAACCAAGGAAGCTGATTAACGAACAAGCAACACGTCAAGCAATTATCGATGGCTTTTTACAATACCTATGTCAAGCTGACAGTCAAGATGTAGTATTATTCCATTTTTCAGGTCATGGTTCCCAAGAATTTGCGCCAGATTTTTGGACTAAAGACCGTAGGTTTGAAACAGTTGTTTGCTATGATAGCCGTGTACCAAATGGTCAAGACCTAGCTGATAAAGAATTAAGCTATTTAATTGAACAAGTAGCAAAAAACCAGCCTCATATTCTAATTATTTTGGATTGCTGTCACTCTGGTACAGCTACACGAGTTCCATCAGAAGTTAGTATACGTGAAATTGATTCGACTCGAAAAGCAAGGAATTTAGAAAGTTTTATTTGTGGCGAAAAATGGCTTAGAGAACGCTTATAAAATAATATATTACCTCCACATATAGCGCTCGCTGCTTGTAGGGACATTCAAAAAGCAAAAGAGTACACAGACCCAGCAGATGGAAAACCATGCGGTGCTTTCTCTTACTTTCTAACTCAAGCTCTGCAACGCACTAACGGTAGTTTATCTTATGCTTATTTAATTCAAGACGTTAATGCATTAATCACTAGTAAAGTTCAAGAACAATCACCGCAAATAGAAGCACCATCAGAAGATTTAAACCAAAGTTTTTTGGGAGGTGCAATAGGGGAACGTATAAAATATTTTACTCTCAGTTATGACAGTAAAGATAGTAATTGGATAATTAATGGTGGTATCTTACATGGTATTCGCCCAATATCGGAAGGAGAAACTTCCTTAGCAATTTTTCCTCAAGGAAGTACACCGGAGGAATTAAGCGAAATTGACAATGCTATTTGCAAAGCTGAACTGTTGAAAGTGGGCACAGAAAAAAGCATAGTTAAAATTACCGACGATAGCATTCAATTATCTCAAAAAGAAGCTTATTGGGCAATTGTGACTGATGTACCTGTACCTAAACTGAAGGTATATTTTCAGGGTGATAGTCAAGGTGTGGAACGAGTACGTACAGAACTTTCAACTTCTTTATTTGTCCAAATAACAGACTCGTCTAACGAATCTGACTATTATTTAGAAGCTGTTAAAGGTCAATATTGGATTGTGCAACCTGCTGATAAACAGCCATTAGTAGCTCCTGTTCCAGAAGTACCTGATACACAAGACTACACTCAGAAAAACGCTCAAAAAATTGTAAGACGTTTAGAGCATATCGCGCGTTGGAAAAATATTCTGGAATTAAAAACTCCACCTACCAGTCAAATTCAAGCTGGTGATGTAGAGATGGAAGTTATTGTCACTTCTGGGAATAAACAATCTTCTTCAAAAACAGAAACTTCTGCTTTGCGTGGAGTATACACTTTTCAAAATAACGAATCGGAACCACCAGCGGTGAAAATTAAACTCACCAATAACACCGATAAAGATGTGTATTTTCAAGTCATAGAACTAGCGGGAAGTTATAAAATAGATGTTCCTGATTTTTTTGTAGAAAGAAGTAGTATATATTTACCGAAAAAATCTGGTGACAGCGAAAATATTAAAGAGAGTGAAGAATTATATTTAGAAATACCATCAAACTACTTAAATCAAGGAGTGATTGAATACGATACAATTTTTAAATTAATTGTCAGTACTAGAGAATTTAATGCAAGTTTACTCGAACAACCAGGATTAGATGAGCCACCTCCAATCAGACGCGACACTGGGTTATCTGGTACTCTCAATCGTTTGATGGACAAAGTTTATACTCGCGAAACAAGAGTAAAAACAGATAAATATATTGATAACTGGATGACTCAAGAAGTCAAAATTTCCTTGGTTAAACCACCAAATGGAGTGGAAATAAAAAAATCTGGGTCTACGACATTGCTTACTGGTGTCAACCTGCAAGAGCATTCCACTTTTGAGGGAAAATTTAGTTTTAGCCCTTTACCTCCAAGCAGTCGAAATGTAAATAGTAATTCAATACCAGCAATTCTTCTGCAAGACCCCAAAATAGCTCAACCATATCAATTTAATCTAACTCGTAGCCCGATGGGTGTGCTAAGTGTTTTAGAAATTGCTGATGTACAAAATTATGAAAGCGTGGCGCCAGATAATCCTCTAAAATTAATAGTTAATGCTACATTAGCAGCAAACGAGCATATTTTACCTATTGCTGATGATGGAGAATTTATCTTACCTTTAGGTAAAGCTAAGACAGTAAACGGGAAGACAGAAATTACGATTGAGCGTTTACCCGAACCAACAATCAACAGTCGCAGTTTGCAAGGTTCAATTAAGATACTCTTCTACAAACTGTCCTCTCAATTATTGGGTACAAATTTTAACTATCCGCTGTTGAGAATTGCGTCAGTAAATTCAGATGGCTTTGTGTCTTATAATAACAACCAGGAACGAATCAGAGAAGCAGTTAGTCGAGCTAATAAAATTTTACTTTACATTCATGGTATTATTGGCGATACAAAAAGCTTGCTCCCAAGCGTGACTAATGCAAAGTTCACCGAAAATGGATTGGAGAAGTCTTTAAAAGATAAATACGACCTAGTTCTTGCTTTTGATTACGAAAACCTCAATACAACAATTGAGGAAAATGCTACACAACTTGGACAAAAATTAGAAGAAGTTGGTTTAACTGCAAACCACGGTAAGCAATTACATATTGTTGCTCATTCTATGGGTGGTTTAGTGTCTCGTATCTTTATTGAGAAAAAAGGTGGCGCCAGCGTTGTCCAGCATTTAGTGATGTTAGGTACACCTAATGCTGGTTCTCCCTGGTCTAAAGTTCAAGATTGGGCTTTTCTGACTCTCGGTATCGGATTAAACCAGCTTTTTAACGTTGCTGCATGGCCTGTGAGTATTATTGCTGCACTACTCATTATATTGGAAGCAAACGATAACACTTTAGATCAAATGAGAACCCAAAGCACTTTTATCACAGGCATCGCAAACAATATTGATCCTGGGGTGCAGTACACTATTATCGCAGGTGACCGCTCCATTCTAAAATCTGCACTGGAAGTTGACTCAGGGAAAAAATCCAGTCAGATACAACGGTTGATACAAAAACTATTTACTTCTGCTGTGGATGGTGTTGTAGATAAGGTATTTTGGCAACAAGCAAACGATATAGCTGTGACATTAGAAAGCATTCACAGTATCAGCCAAGACCGCTCTCCGAAACCTATAATATTACCAAACGCTGCTTGCGACCATTTGACCTACTTTACTAGCGAAGCCGGTTTAAATGCTTTAGTACAAGCGCTCTGGCATTAATCAATTAAATTTTGACTCTTCAGAACATTTAATCAGTATCTTAGAGACTTCCAAAAATTAAATTCTCCATATTGTGGGATAAGCTTTCTCTTGCCCCGTCCCATATCCAGGGCGTTTGCGTTGATGCCCACCCCACTCATATAATTTTGGGCATTTATTTAATTTGAAGTCCCTTATACCAATTCTTTATGAAGCTGCTGACTTATTCGACCCCTCCCCGCAACCTACGGTGTACACACATCTTTAATAAGCCCTTTCTTTCCCTCCTTTGTGTACGAGCGTGCCTACCCTGCGGGAAATCCTCCGGATTACGTGGTTCCTTAAAGAGATAAACCACAAAGGACACGAAGGACACAAAGAAAGAGAAGAAAGAGAAACTTGTGTGTACACGGTAGCCCCGCAACGGGGAGGGGTTCTTTCTGTGCAGCTTCACATGAAATTGGTATTACATAACAAGACGTTTGAAAGTAAGACTTTTGCTACCAAAATTTATCAACAACCCCACTTCCAACTTATAGACCTTTAAATAATTAAGAGCTTGGGCAAGATGAACATCTTCAAGTTGGATAACAGCTTTCAACTCAACAAGGATTTTATCTTCAACTACAAAATCTGCCCTCCGAGAACCAATAGGTACAGGAAGGTCTTTATAATAAATATCTCGTCTCATCTCGCGAACAAACTGCAAATCTACTTGAGTCAGTTCATAAGCAAGCGCGCGTTGATAAATAACCTCTTGAAAACCATTACCCAGAAACTTATGAACCTCAAAAGAAGCCCCAATAATCTTCTCAGTAATATCAGCATATTTTAACTTATTCATAGCCACAACACAGACAAAATCAATTATTAATCAGCATCATCCTAACCATCCTAACTATCCGTGCCATCCGTGTAATCCGTTAAATCCGTGATCTTTTCTTAGGCGCCACCGTTGCAAGTGGGTCGTGGTAAAATAGGAGACGCTCCAGCCACCAAATAAACCTCTCCATCATCAACGATTAATCTTTGCGCCTCAACAACTTCCTCTCTTACTCTTATACTAAAATTAGATTTGTTCGATGTCTGAGATACCAAATCAACAACTTCATTAACACCCGTCTGCTGTATAAGTAAATCATCAGGACTCGATGGTAAACCACCATTTCGAATAATCACAAACTTATCACCAGCAAACATTGTACAACTATTAGATATTTGGTTATTAGTATCAGCAACACTTTCAGGCAACTCAACTAGTCCAATAGAACCTGTGGCAATAGTATTAACATCAACAATACCATTAAAAGAGGCGCCCAAACCAGAACTAGCAGTAATATCACTTTGAGGAGTCTGTAAAGAGCGAAACTCAGTACCTAAAACAGCCTGAGCATTAATAGTAACTCTTCCCCCTCTACTATCTTGGGAATTTGCAGTAATATCACTATTTTCAAAAGCAACAAGTGTATCGGTATTAATATTAATATTACCACCATTCCCGTTACCAGCACTTGTCGTAATATAACTATTACGCCGCATTTGTAAATCATTAAGCTTTAAATTAATATTACCACCTTGACCCGAAGCAGTACTAGCACTCAACCCACCACTGTTTGATATAAACATCGAGTCAGCATTAATTTGTAAATTACCACCTTTGCCAAAACCTTGGTTTCTAACAATAGTACTTGCATCGTTAGTAATTTTGAGAGAACCTGTATTAATAGTAATATCTCCAGAAGTGCCAGTGGGTACATCAAATAATCCTAGCAACTGACCAGCTAATGCAATTGGTTTATCAACTGCTGAACTTATACTACTACTGTAAAGTGATATCCTTCCGCTTACATTCACAAACTCAGATGCATTGATAATAATATTGCCCGCATTTCCGGAATTAAAGCTACTTGTAGAAACTTGCCCTCCAGAAAGTATCGATAAAGTGCGAGTATTGAGAATTAATTTTCCAGCTTGACCAGTACCAAAATTAGGAGCAGTTATAGCAGAGGGAACAGTAATAGGGTCACTATCTCTAATATCTATAGTATCTGCATTCACCGTAATATTACCACCACTACCTGCATTAAAGTTAGTGCTTGATATAGTTCCAGAATTATATACTGATAAGTTTTGAGCAGAAATATCTATATTTCCTGCGTTGCCAATGCTGTTGGAAGTAGTACTAATAGTACTGCTAACACTTGGAGTAGTAGCTAAAAATCCGCTAACGTTAATAGTCGCAGCGTTCACATTAATATTACCACTTTTCGCTGCACTAAAAGTTCGAGTCGCAATAGAGGCGCCATTTTCGAGAGTGAGTTGTTTAGTAGTAATATTTACATCACCACTTTGAGCGGAACCAAAGTTTTGACTATTTATACCACTACGAATTGAAGTATCAGGAGTAGCATCACTCAATTTTAAAGACTCAGTAGCATTAATATCAATACTGCCAGACGGAAAAAATCCCAAGTTTTCCACAAATAACAGTGAGCCACCACTAATATTAACAGAACGTCCCTGAAGTTGGATAGAACCAGAATTAAAACCGCTAACATCAACAAGTCCGCGTTGTTTCAGTTCAATATCTGCGAAATTAGAGATTCCAGTATAAGCTAATTGTAATTTAGGCGCCCAGTTAAGTTCTACTTCTCCACTATATACGCTACCCAACTCAACCCTTCCATCCGAAGCACCCAGAACTCCCCCATCAAGTAAAATATTTCCACCAACTAATGCCAAAGTTTGTCCTGGCTTAACTTTTAACCCCGAAGCGTTTTGAGTTTGTATAATTGGAAATAAAATTCCTGATGAAACTAACCTATGTCCTCTACCCTGAACTGTAATGGCGCCTGAATTATTAGTTAAGCTTAATCCTATTGGCGTACTTATCGTTAATAATGGCGCCAAGGGTGGTACTGCACTAAATTCTGTACCATCAGCGAATTTAACACCAGTTGCAGTAGTCCCAACAAACGAACCACCAATATCTAACTGAGCATTGGCGCCAAAAATAATCCCATTCGGATTAATTATAAATAAATTGGCACCACCAATCGCTTTAATAACACCATCAATATTAGAAACATTAGTACCAGTAACGCGAGTCAGAATATTCTGTACATTAACACCATTATTAAACAAAGCGGCGCCGCCAGTAGGCACAGAAAACTGAGTAAAACTATGAAATAAATTATTACCCCTCAAGGTACCTGCCTCAATAGTACAAACGCTACATCCAGGAGTAACACTAGAATTTATAGGCAACGTCGTATCAGGAACAATCTGCGCGCGTGCAGTATGTGCAAGTGACAACCAGTAGAACGTGACAGCAAATAACTTAAATTTAGCTTGTAAACACACCATATACACAGAATTCATCAAAAATTTGAACCTGTGTTTAGAATTCCCGCAAAATCGGTGATATTATCAAAAAATAAAAATGTGCCCTGTTACGGGCACAGTAGTACTAATGTTGCTTACAGTATAGCAGGTTATTTCGACAATGATAAATTTTTCTGAATTAATAGCGAACAGGTAAACCAGAATTAGGATATTGACTGGGTACTTGAGTCTGTGATGGGTATTGCTGTGATTGATTTGGTTGTGTCGGAGTTATCAAAGTCCCGTTTCCAGCAGTATTACTAGGAGTAATAGTTGTAGCTGATGGATAGGTTACACTATTTAACGTATTTGGTGTGACTGTTGTCGGAGTAGTATTTATTGTCGATTGGGGTATAAAGTTACTATTCGGCAGACTTAGGATATTATTGAAATTGTTATTATTGTTATTAAAATTACTGTTTGTTCGTAGTTGAGTAGAGTTGGCGCCGTTCAAGTTACTATAGTTAACTGGTTGAGTCAAGTTGGCGCCGTTCAAATTACTATAGTTAGATGGTTGAGTAGAATTAGTGCTATTGAAATTACTATATAAATTACCAGGTTGAGTCAAGTTGGCGCCGTTCAAATTACTATAGTTGGATGGTTGAGTAGAATTGGTGCTATTGAAATTACTATATAAATTACCAGGTTGAGTCAAGTTGGCGCCGTTCAAATTACTATATACAGTTTGCGGTTGAGTAATGGTAGTAGGTTGTGCAAATTGTGTTGGTAAGGCAAAATTATTTATACCTTGAGGTACAGTATTTATATTATTACTGCTTGGTAAAAAATTGTTAGGTTGGACGGCGGATTGATTACGGTTGACTATCTGACCAAAAGGTGTTTGACTTTTTGAAGGGTTCAGAGATGATGAGTTTAGCGCAGTCTCCAAAGAGTTTGCAGTCACTAATTTTTGTGTTGACTTATCATTGGAACTTTGATTCAAACCGAAAGCTGATTGGTTAGATTGATTTGATTGATTCAATGAATTAACAGTGTTTAATCCTACAAATCCATTATTGCCATTACGCAAAGGATTGCCAAACTGTAATAAATTCTCTGCCTGAGTCAAAAAAGGATTATCATTCTTAAGTGAAGGTGTCGGCGCACTCTGAACATTTACGTTAGAATTTAACTTAGTATCATTAGAAGTATTTTGATTTTTGACCGCTTGCTCCAAAGGATTTTGATTACCTGGTTTAGGCTGAGAAATTGGTTCAGCAGTATCTAAAGCTGGTTGTGCCTGCTTAGAATCATGTTCTAAAATAGATAGATTATCAATATCAGCGACAATAGCACGGTCTTCAGCCGATAGCGTCGAATTCTTTTGCGGTTGGGTAGCAGCAGGTTTCGACTGTCTACTAGTTAACATATCTGGACGCATCCAGAATTCTCTAATAGTCAATCCAACAACAGATAGAAAAATTGCAGTTCCCCAAAAGCCAGGACGGGCTAAATTCCATAACCTAGCTTTAAAGTAGCGAAAATACGGAGAAGAAAGACGACGATTTGACATGATAAAAAAGAAGAGCTTTCTCTTTTCAGACATAGAAGACCTAAATTTCATCCTAGCCTCTCCACACTTATTTAGTCATCTACCAAAAAGAAATATATCTAAAACTTCATCTCCCCAAACAAACCTGCAAAAATACGTAGTAATCTGTGTCATTAATTTTGGTCGGTTCGTAGGGTGTGGAGGGCGCCGTTACAATCTTCATTTGAAACGAAAAATTTAAATGCGCCCGGAGCACCATCGAAAATGCCGGTGCGTGAAGGCTAATAGTCTAATAGTCTTGAGTGGAGTTTTTTCGTAGCGTCACACACCCTACCATACCATAACGACAGGCGCCAACTAGCCAAAATTAATGACATCAACCACTAGTAGGTTGGCTATCGCGACAGCGTAACCTCACATAAAGTGGTCGCATTATATTACCTTATATAGCAATCCTAAATCATTCGTGTTCACGCAGTCAGCGCTTGCGCTAAATCGAGATTGTAGAGACGCTTCGGAACCGAAGCGTCTAAAGTGGATATAATTTTTTACAACTCATATAGGATTGCTATATAGATATACTAATTTTAAATAGAAACGTATCGATTCGTTTAATAATGAAGTTGTAGAAATCTACAATACTGTGCCTCCAGGCTATTAATACTATCAGAAGGCGCCTTGAAATATAGAAACAAACAACATAAATATAAATATGCTTCAGATGTTATTGCTGTGATTTTACCTGCATATATGGGAATACTAAATATAAATTGTTTCATATTCTACATCAATCAATAAATTATTTTTTGTACCAATATAAAATTCATATGAACTTAGCTTAAATTTATAATAATTTTGGGAATCTAAGGTTATAAAAGAAAAATAAATCATCCTTTGATAATCATGAAAATTTTTAGTAATTTGTTTGCTATCTCATTAGCATTCTTTCCAACAGCGGTTCTAGCCGCAAATGAATATACGTTTTCTCCCACACCCAATAATGGGGTTACAGTGGGTATAACTAGTGATAAAACTTTTTACATAAAAAATTTAGCACCATCGAATAACTATGAAATCAGAATTTTTCCACTTCCTACCGGCACTCCAAGATTTAGAGTAGAGCAAAATCCAGCAACACCAGTTAATGTGAATAAATCATCTCAATATTGGAGAATTTTTTCAAAGTCGGATAGTTGTAGTCAAATGAATTTAGCAAGATTTTCAGACCTGAATTTTGGCGCCGTTTACAACAGCAATAATACCATAGTGACTGGTGGGAGCAATAATTTTAATATATACATGATTCAGATTTTTTCTACACAAAATGGTACACCAACATTGAAAGCTGCTTTTACAAATCTACAAATATTGAGTCTAATTGCTCCTAATGGCGAAACTCCCGCTGGAGCTTTATCGCCATGCCCTTAAGTTAAGATTCCCGACTTCTTTGTCCAAATCATAAAGGTAATAAAATTATGAACTCAGTTCCACTTCCAACAGTAGAGTTTACTTCAATACTACCGCTATGTTTTTCTACTATAATTTGTTTTGCAATTGCAAGTCCCAATCCGGTACCTTTGTTGACTTGTTTAGTTGTAAATAAATGCTCAAATATATGTTGCTTAACTTCTTCACTCATGCCAATACCATTATCAGCAATTATTATTTTTACATATTCATTTATAAGACAGGTAGTAATTGTAATCTGATTAGGATTGTTTGAGATTTCCTTGAAACTGCGACCTATGCTAGACTCATCCAAAGCATCAATTGCATTTGCAATAATATTCATAAACACTTGATTTAATTGACCTGGGAAACACTCAACCAGAGGTGAATCACAATAATTTATAGATACTTCAATTGCTGGACGCTGTTCGTTTGCCTTTAAACGATGTTTGAGAATTAAAATAGTGCTATCAATGCCTTCTTGTAAATTAAATGGCTGTTTGCAATCTCGATCTGCTCTAGAAAAAGTTCTTAAACTATTGCTAATATTTTGAATACGCTCACAAGCCATTACCATTGAATCAATCATTACAGGTAAATCTTCGATGTAATAATCTAAATCAATCTCTGAAGCATGGTTAAGAATTTCTTCGTTGTATGATGTTTTTTGATAAAGTTGTAAATGTTCGATGATATCACTAATAGTTGGCTTTGCTTGTTCGAGACTAGCAGATATAAAACTAAGGGGATTATTCATTTCATGAGCTATTCCTGCTACCAAATTACCCAGTGCTGACATTTTCTCGCTTTGAATCATTTGTAATTGAGTATCTTGTAACTGCTGCAATGATTTTGTCAGTTCGGCAGTACGCTCTTTTACCTGTTGTTCTAAAGTCTCTTTTGCCTCAAGTAGCTCGTGCGTTCGTTCTTCGACTTTTGTTTCCAACTGCTGATTAATTTCTTCTAATTTTTGCTGTTTATAAGCATTTACTGTAGCAATTACACTGCTAACAAATGCTACCAAAGCAGGTGTTACCGGAATTAGTAAACCAGCTAAAAAAATCTTGTAGGCGCCAACAACAAACACAGTACTAATACTTATAGTTGACCAAAGAACTATACCACCTGGAATACGTCGTTTAGTTGGCACGCTAGCTAAATACCAACAACTAGACGAACCAATAGCAGACCATAAAACAATCCAGAAATACAAAAAATTTGCAGAAACACCGTGGACAATAGTACTCTGAACTTTTGCCCCTTGCACCAGTTGACTTGCAATATTAGCATGAATAGCTACACCGGGAGTAGGTTTTTGGGCATAAATCAAAGAAGAGCTAAAAGGCGTACTAAAAAAATCATTAGTACTAGCAGCAGTCGAACCAATAAATACCATGCGCTCACGCATTAAATCTGCTGGAATATTTCCTGCCAAAACGTCGCGCATAGAAACTGTACGAAATGCAGTTTCCGAACCATACCAGTTGATTAAAATTTGATAACCACCCACATCAGCGTTACTATAACCAGCTTCGTAATTTTTAAGAGGTTGATAAATTGTCTTGCCCAATTTAAACTTTAATTGTTTTTCGTCAACAGACTCTAACGTAATCCTTTCAGCTTCAAGATATTTAAGCGCAACACGAGTTGCCAATCCCGCTTTTATTTTCCCCTCTTCCTTAGCATCGGTAGCTGTGAGCAAAGCACGACGCACATGACGGTCACCATCTAAAACCAAATCAGCTAACCCCACCTGGTCATTTTTTTTAAGTTCTGGTGGAGGATTAACCCGCTCACCCGTAATTTTCTCAACTCCAATTAAATTAGGAGTAGTACGGAAGATTTCTGCAAGCTGCTCATAACCAGTTCCCTCTTTTAAATCTCGATATAAATCTAAACCAATAGCGCGCGGTTGTTGCGCTCGGATTTTTTCAAGTAATTGTGCCAACGACCAGTCAGGAATAGGCCATTTCCCCACCGATTGGATATCACGCTCATCAATAGTAACAATTACAATTTCTGAAGCAGGTTTTTGTCTTGTTTTTTGCTGTGACTGTAGTCGCACCCATTGATCACGAAGTTTCCACTCCGACAAATTGAACAGTCCCAAAGATTGACTGACAATAACTGTCAGAGCAATAGCGGGAGTGATAATCAAAACGCTACGAGTATTTCGGATAAAAGCTTGGTATCGACTCCACATATTGCAATACAAATAATTAAATTAATTTACCAAATGTAGAGACGTGACATGTCACGTCTCCACAATATTTGTTTTCGTCTCCACAATATTTGTTTTCGTTTCCACAATGTTCGCTCGTCTCCACAATATTTGTTCTAGTTAAGAGAAACTAGCGGCGCCGTAGCAATCTCTTTCAAGTCCACCGAAGAGAGAAGTTCTTGCCATTGTTTAACTACATTAGGATTATTAGATTGTTGAGCATACAAACCAGCAAGTGTAGCAATGCAATCGTACCAAACGCCGTGTTCACCAAAAGCCGCAGCGATCTTCAACGCATCTTGCTGTTGCATTGCTATCATTAACTCCCTACTCGGTTGGATACGTTTAATCCAACCATCAACGTAAGGTGTACTTGGGCTAAGTTCTCCATCCACTTTAAGCGCTAGAAACCATTGATAGTTTTTATCTATTGCCAAAGCAGGCGCCTCCGGAGGTAATTTGATAGCGAGCGACCCAGTTAAACCAGCAACCGGAACAGTCATCTGATAGTGTACATTTCCAACTTCGTCCTTAATACTGAAAACAGCTTTTTCTGCACTAGAAGCAGGAATATACACCATCACCGTTGGACGAGATGACACTGTAGTTCCATAAAAACTTTGGGGCAAAAGAGCTACTAATGCAGCAGGTCCTCTTGCTGCCACTGTCGAAGGATTGGTACCAATACGAGAAGCTCCTCCTGATGCTTGAGATGGGGCGCCGTTACCTTTATCAGGAGTAAACAAATTGCCTCTAGAAGCACCGACTGTATCTTGTCTGGGAATGCTATTACTTTTATCAGGAGTAAACAAATTGCCTCTAGAAGCACCGGACGTTCCTTGTTTGGGGGCGCCATTACCTGAAGGTGGAGTAAACATAACAGCATAGGCACTGCTGCATAGAGTACTTGTGAGAAAAGCAATTACGCTTAAAAAACTAACTAAGTATCGACGTTTCATAATGTGTACCCGTTTTGTGTTGACCTGTCAAAGAATTTTGTTAAACCACAAGTGAAATAGAGGGATATATTAGCCTTTATAAGCGACTTCAGACACAAAAGCTACAAGGAAAATACATTAATTAATTACAATTATTCTCAGTATTTACACTGAAATAAAGCCAATTACCGACTAAAACAAAAGCAGACCAGAAGAATGGGTCGGCGAAATCAGTTTTGCGAATCAAGTTAATTTGTGCCTGACGTAGTGCCTCGGCTTTAGTAATTTTGGGTTGTTGCAGTTGCTCGTATAATTGAGTCATCAGCATTTCTGCCGCTTTATCTTTGATAGGCCAGAGAGTGGCAATAGTAGAGCGGGCGCCAGATTTAACGGCTAAACCTGCGAGTCCTAAAGCCGCGCGCTCATCTCCAGTCGCAGTATCACAAGCACTTAATACCAATAATTCAATTGGTTTTGATACATTACCACCACGATATTTGAGAAGTTCAGACAGTTCCTTCACATCAAGTTGTCCATCCCACGTAAGCAAAAAAGTATCTTCAAGACGGGAACTAAATTGTCCGTGGGTTGCAAGATGAACAACATCAGCACGACTTGATTTTAGGCGTTGTGCTAGAGCTTCACTCGTAAATTTTTGATTTAATAAAAGTTCAGATGGGACTTTTTTAGAAATTTGCTTAACTTCTGATTCCACAGCAGGTAAAGCCGCAAAACCCGCGCGAGATTCACTTATACCAGCGACAATTGCATTAATTTCATCTTCCTGTAGAGAGCCAGCAGGCATCAATCGCAATCCAGGAGAAAGGGCAACAGCATATTTCTCAATCAAAAATTGTTTACCATCATACAAAGCCGCTATCGGTATATTCCGCAACTTTTCATCCAAAACAAATACTAACGTTTTAATATCTTTAAAAGCTCCATCCTGTTCTGCAGGACGAATCAACCAATTATAAATTTCCTGACTAAATTGCTTTCTATTCTTAGAATCAGAAACAGGATTAAGTGAAACTAGCAAATTCTTGAGAGTTTTTTCAATTGCCGCACTTGGTTCGTAGGTTACATAATAGCGTAATGGTTTTCCGGATTGGGAAATAATTACACCAAGGCGATCAGGTAAGATAATTGGATAAACCACGGCAGCAGCAGGGTCAACTTGATCAATTTGCTGTGCTTTATCTAAACAAGCTTCGCGGAAAAAGTTATCAAGTTCGGCAATTTGTAAAGATTCAATCAATTCACGAGCTTGCCCTAATTCCGCTTGGGTTGGTTGTTCCCTTAGAAGTAAAGCTACAAGTTCACGATAAACGGGTTCCACATTTTTACGGAAAGAAAATTGGATATCAGGATTTACCGCAACTAAATCAGAACGCAGTGCTTTTAATGACTGAACAGCTTCCGTGTAAGCTAATACTGCTTCCGGTTGATTATTTTGTTGTTTATACAACTGTCCAACTTGCCACGCTGACTGAGCAATAATATCGTCAGCTTGGAGTTTACGGGCAATATCTAAAGACCTCATAGCTAACTCTTTTGCTTCAGACCACTGCTGTGTGCGACGATAAAGTTCTGCCAATTGATATAATGCATAAGCTTCCGCGCGAGAATCCTGAAGTTGCTGTGCAGATTTAATAGTAGCTGCCATTAATTGTGCTACTTCTCTACCAGGTAAAGCTTGGTCGGGATTTTCTAAGCGATTTAAGGTTGCTACAAAATTAATTGCTGCATAAAGCGAAATATGACTTGGTGGTAATTCTTGCAACATTTTTCTAACTTTCGGCGCCTCTTGAATCGCATGTTCTGGTTTATTGTAATCCACCAATAATTTGAAACTAGCTAAACGTGATTGTAACGCTTCATTTGGGTTAGTAGCTGCTGATGAAGCATCTTCAAAGTAATTAAATGCCGCTTCTGGGTCTTTTAAATCAGAAGCATTTTTCCCTAAACTTAAAAGAATAGAACTTAGCTGATTTTTGGCTTGAATTTTATTCGCTATTGCAAAAGAAAGTTCTAATACTTGCTGACTTTTACTATCACCAACCGTTTGCAAAGCATTCCCTAGCGCCCGTAATCCACTAACCTTTACCTCTGAATCTGGCATTATCGCCAATTTTTGTGTTAGCGTCTCCAATTGTTGTTTCGAGCGACGGTAAAATCCCAAACTTTGTAAAGCTTGTGCCTGATTAATTTGACTGCCCCAGCTACCAATCATATCACCAGCCTGCTCATAATATTTTTGAGCTTTCTCCCAAGTAGTAATCGCAATTTCAGCTTTACCAGTACGCAGTTGTAAACTTCCCTGAGTATTCAGTATTTTTGCCCAAACAAGAGCATCAGCAGAGGGTTTAACGGTTTGCAAAATTTTTAGACTTTGCTTAATAAATTTTTCCGCTGTTTCCCATTGATTAAGTTCCTGTAGCGCCAGCGAAAGATAACTTAGACTTAAAGCTTCATTTAATCGATCACCTTGAGTGCGGTATCTTTGTGCTGCCATTTCCCAAGCCGTCACAGCTTCTACAAAACGTCCCACACTATAGAGATTTCGTCCCTGTTCTAACAAGTTGGTATAGGAAGAAACAACTGGGGTTATTGCTCTTAGTGATGCTTTTACAGGCGTAATGGCAAATACTAAACACAAACTTAAAAAACAAAGGCTCAAATACAGCCAACGAGTTCGTTTAATTCGGAGCATAAGTATAATTACTGACGTTAATAACAGCTTTTGTGCATGTTATCTGTTAACTTATATTGCCCAACTAATTATTCGATCTATCAACTGTTAAGAGAGTATTTATACCAATTGGGAATACTAAGACTATCATTAGCCGTTAAGAAAAAAGATACTACGAATTCAATTAATTTTAAGCTGCTTGGGGTTTTGGGCATTGATTTCGAGTACATCCTACGCACAACATTAAGAGGTGCCAGCTTGAGATTCGAGATTTGATTAATGTCTGTATCAAAACCCGTGCGGTCTAAATCTAATTCGATTGATACTGACCCAACTTCCATATCTAACCACTGTTTGCGTCGTGATTAGAGTTCCTACCTTAGTGACACAAGGCTGCTCTTGAAAGAGAGTTGATGTTTTAATTTGAAAGCATTATCAATTAAAAGCTTGATATAGGTTGATATTTAAAATATCTATAATCTAGATTTGCTCAAATCTAGATTTTTTTCGCTGTGTAATTTTGAAAAATATTCTAGTGTTACGTCTTCCCACTTTTCAGCAAAGGTATATCTTTGTAAGTCACTTACATTAGATGTAGCTATAACGGTGTGTTCACCCATGTCCTGCGCTAAGATAATTGATTGTGCAGCGAGTATTACATCGATATCTATTTTGTCACTATGAGCAGTTTGCTGCCCTGTTTTTCTTGCCCATGCCCATAATTCAGCAGCTTTATTCAAAGCCTCGGTCGTTATTGGGACATGAACTATCCCCATTTGCTTTATTCTATCTAGATTTTCGACTCCCTTCGTTTTGTTTCCACAAATCAAAGCTCTACGAAGCTCATAGTGTATTATCGCTGGTACTGCAACTAGAATTTCATGAGTTAGTAATTGTTTAATTCTACTTCTGCACCGTATAGGCTCTGCTTGGTTTGACGGATTTGTTATGAGTGATAACGGATAAGAATCGAGTAATAGAATAGGCATTTGGGTACATTATACTCCATGCGGCTAAACACTACCTACATTCTAGATGTTTTTTAAGGTACTCTAACGTATCAGACTGTTCTTTTGCTTCTTCATTAGTTTTTGGGTCTAAGTCATCAAGCATGTGTATTCTTTTTTGACTTTCTCTCAGCAACTCTTGGTATGACTTTTTACCCACTTCTAGTGGCCAAGATTCGATTTGCTTGCTGCTTTCTATTTTGCTAAGTATTAATTTTGCGGAAGTGTTTAAAATTCTTTTATAATGATTTTTTTTGGTTTCTTTACGATTAGTTATAAAAGTGATTTCAACAATTGCCTGCGCTAACTTTTCTAAATTAGGCCAATTTCCCAATGGTAATTTATTTTCATCACGATTGATTGCTTCTACGAATAGCTCAATCCATTCTGACCATTGTCTCAAAGTTGCTAAACTACTTTTTTCTGTTAAGGCTTTATCAATTTTAGCTCTTGAGGTATAAACATCTCCCCAGAGTTCTAGTTCGTCTGAAATTGAAAGAAGTGACTCGTAATCCTCTTCTGTAATTAAATCAAAATCTTTGTCAGCCAATGCTTTGATTGATTCTGACAGTTCATAGAGTTTTGATATAATTGTTTTTAAACTTTTAGCTTTTCTAAGACTTTCTAATAAAACTAGTATTTCATGAAACTTTTCTTTAAATACTACGGGTGCAGGACATGCACGACTGAAAAGATTCTCAAGTTTTTCATTGAGAATGTTTGAATTTACAATTTCTTTGCTTTCTTCTAATAATTCCTCTATAGATATAGTACACATTTTATGAAGTCCTCCTTGATGCTGGCCTAATTACTTTAATTGACCACGCTGTTGACATTATGACATAAATCGGTTTGTAATTTTATATATAAAACTACCGTTCGGGGATACCTGATAGGGATTTATCAGTTTTATGCCAGCGATTGCGTAAAGCATTGACTGGCTGTTGTAAGCCTTCGCTCTCAAAGGGTACGCTCTTACCTGACATCTTGCACCACGAGCTTGTTGAGAATAAAAGCGCTTGTAATGCTTATTCTTGCTCCGGGTGGGCAATGCCCACCTTACCCAAGCCAAAAGAAGGTGCAAGATGTGAGTTACCGCGCAATTCCTTTGTAAAGTCTTTTACAGCATCGTACTGGTCAGTATAACCAAGGTATTTAAGTAACAGCGCGCTCTAAGTCTGGGAAAAAGCTACTACGGTCAACTTCTTCATACTCTTTTCTTCATACTCTTTATTGTTAAATTTAAATATCCGTAACTCCTTTGACTTCCAAAACCAAACTTCGGGTACTCTTAGGGGTTTGCATAACTGCTTCCTGTTGATAGTGCCACTGGTCACGATAACCTCGATAACAATGTCGGGTATCTCTTTATCTGTACCGATACAGTAAGATTCGCTACTGTGTGCCCGAAGCAGAACCAGGCTCTTCTAAGTAAAACCACCACGCCTGCCTATAAAACTTTACTCCCTTTTCTCTCATGTAAGCTTCTAGCAGCAGAGACAAGCTGCTTTTAACATACTCATGCTCGCGTCCAATTGGCAACATAATTTCTAGCACCCCTTTTAAATAGCTTAACTTAACTCCCTGATTGTTTAAGAGCGGCGCCTCGATTGCTTTAAATTGCTCCCAACTAACATCTAGCAAAGTTACTACTTTTTCTTCTAATGGCTGGTCTAATGTCTGAATACTCATAGCAGCAAGGGTTTGAATCGTTTTTAAATAAGTCGTGAATATATTTTATCGCTTTAAGGCAAGGTGACGAAGGTGATGTTACACGACGCCTCTTTTTGGGCTTAATGAGATTAGAGAATCCCAAAATTTTACTCATGAAATTATTATTTTATAACCAACCTACGATTATTTTCTTGGCCGTTCGGCAGCGCAAGAACCATGCTTTTTGCATATTTACAGGAGATGTATCGGCAACTAACTCAATTATTCTCTGAGCATTACGGCGCCAAGAAGTCGCTTGAACAATTTCTACAGGCTCTAAAATTTGCGCTGCAACAAATTCTGTTTTGCCCGATGTGGAGATATCGCGGATGTCAGCCCAAGTGCTATCACTCCTGATTTCCTGATTCGGATTTTGTGGTATTCCTCCCCTTCCCGTAGCAACAAAACTATTTCTAGTATTATTCAAACAACCTGTAGCTATTTGCCGAGAAGGGTCTGTTAATTCTACAGGTAATTCAACTAAACCAGAAGCAGGGTTAACTCCAAAATTATTGATATTTACTGTACCGTTGATGCCAAATTCAGAACTCGCAGTAATATCCGGTTTTGGAGTCAGGCGCTCTTGATATTTCAACCCGAATATACCTTGCGTTGTAATTGCAATATTGCCACCACGACCTTGCACTGCATTGGCAATAATGTCACTATTCTCAAATCCTGCAATCAAAGGAACATCTAGCTTAATATTGCCTCCATTACTGCGACCTCTAGCTGTTGCACTAATCAAGCTATCCCAACGCATCAGCAATAAATCAGACTCAAGCATTATATTACCGCGATTACTATCTAAGCTGTCCACAATTATTGAACTAGCATTATTAAGTCGAACTGTTTTTGCAGTAATATTAACCTCACCTGCTGCTCCTTTACCTGGCGCCATATTCGGGAAGCGCGTATCGAAATTGCTGACATTAATTGTTGCTTGGTCTACAATCGCCAAATCATTTGTTATCAATCGTATATCTCCACCATTGCCAGTACCTTGAGTAGCATTAGCAAATAACCCACTAACTAACCTCCCACTAGTTGATTTACCAACAAGCTCAATCTGACTTGCCCGAATATTGACATTTCCAGCATTCCCCGAACCGTTGGTAGAAGAACTAATCTGACCACCTGCGGCAAGACGTAACTGATCCGTTATTAGGTGAACTTGCCCACCTTGCCCTGATGCATCAAGCTCAACATTCGCACTCAATGCGCTAGGAAGTTCAACATTGTTGGGAGTGAAAAGACCACTGCCAGTAACTTCTACTGTTTTTGCTATAACATTGATATTCCCAGCACTTCCTGCACTGCTAGTAGAACTCCTCACACTAGCTCCGTCAGACACTCGCAATTTATCCGTGCGGATAGTAATCACACCACCATTGCCATTCGATTTGAATTCCTGTCCAAGTTTATTTTGGGCGGAGCTACCAGTGTTTGTTGCATATATTCCCGATACCAAATATCCCCCAAGAGATATTCCCGTAACATCGATTGATTGACCGTTTAGAGCAATGTTTCCGGCATTTCCCGATCCGATGGTTGTGCTTGTCACTTGTCCCCCCTGAGCCACTCTTAAACGTTCAGCATTGATCGTTAGCTGCCCCCCTTGTCCAGTACTAGTGTCTAAAGCAGCCGTCTGTATTGTCGATGGTAGGCGCAAAGCTTTATTTGTACCCAAAATTTCTACTTCGCGGGCATTAATCAGCAAATTACCCGCATTACCAGAACCAGAAGTATTGGTATAGATTTTGGCACCGTCTAAAACACTTAATTTCTCTGTATCAATTTGGATATTGCCAGCATTGCCTGTAGTAGTAGCAGATTCAGCCTGCGTAAAAAGTTGAGCAGTATATTCATCAGCATCTTCTCCTTGTAATGTGACAGCTTTGGCGCGAATCGTCATGTTCCCAGCACGCCCAGAACCGCCAGTCCCCGTCCTAATCGCAGAACCACCCAATATCTTCAGGGTATCAACTTCTAGTAAAATATCTCCCCCTTGCCCACTTCCTCCACGGCTACTAGTAGAAATTCCTGTATAGTTCAGAGTGATACCCACACTATTAGTAGTCAATTCACGTGCCTTGACCGTAAAATTTCCAGCGTTTCCATTGCCTCGACTAGATGCCCTAAATTCGGCGCCGTTTAGAAGTTGCACCTTTTGAGCAGTAATAGTCACATCACCACCGCGTCCCGTTGCAGTTGCTTCAGTACGGGAAATAATACCACTAGGAAAATTACCTTCCGGAGATGATTCTCCAATCGCTTCAATATCATTGGACTGAATAGTAATGTTGCCTGCATTACCTGCTGCTTCGGTACGACTGACAATTTGGGCGCCATCACTGATTTTAAGTTGGGGAGTGACAATATCAATCTGACTACCCTGCCCAGTTCCCGCTCTAACTCTAGCAGTAATATTAGTTGCAGCATCTTCTGTTGATGTCGTCCCTGTTAACTCTAATAGCTCAGTAGCATTAATGTAAATACCACCACCGTTATTTTCTCCACTATTATTATTAGAGACAATGCTTGATGCTTCACGCATTAAAACCTGTCTGCCTTGAACTTGAATACTGCCACCAGGCGCCCCACTCGTAGTAATTACAGCAGCTTTACTGAATTGAATATTCTGCATCGGTTGACTAGCAGGATAGCTCACCACTCCACCTGCACCCAAATTGACCGTTCCATTGGCGCCAACACTACCCACTTCAATCCGTCCAGAAGGAGCAATCAGTCTGCCACCTTCAACAGAAACATCTCCACCTATTAAACTTAACCTCAATCTTGGCTGAACTGCAAAGTTAGTAGCTTGATGTGTAATCGTTCCAGGATTTTGACCCATCTGCAACCCAATCGGAACACTCACAGTTAATAAAGGTTGAGCAGTTATATTCGTAGCACTAAACTCGGTGCCATCCGCAAACTTAATACTATTTGCCGTTGTGCCAACAAACGACCCACCAATATTAAGACTAGCATTTTGCCCAAATATAATACCGCTAGGATTCATCAAAAACAAACTTACCGGGCTACTATTATTAACCGTGCGAATCAACCCATCAATACTAGAAACATTTCCACCAGTAACCCGACTAAATATAGTAGTAATATTGGGCGTACTAACTAAATCAAACGTAGCCGACCCATTAGTTGGTATAGAGAAATTACTGAAACTGTGAAATAAATTATTACCCTTATCAACACCATTAAGAACAGTAAAATCATTACCACTTTGATTTACAACAGTATTAGTAGTACCATCAGAAGTCACCTGAGCCATTACAGGTAACACCATCCCACTAACCAAAATACCACCAACCCAACCCAAGCACACAGAAGTAACTTTCATCACCCTTCTCCATCTACACTCTGTGCTTAGGATTCCCCAAATATAATTACTGTGAATAGATATTTGGCAAATATCCGTTACATCCCTTTATGATAGGCGCCACAGCGCACGGGTGATGGTAGGTTTTAGCTAGATGATTGTTCATTTTGGTTTTATATTTTTCAAGCTTTCACGCACCTTACCAACTAATTATCCATTGCATTCGTTGATCATCCGTTGCCAGGTTATTTCGTATCATAGGAAATATAAGAAATATAGCTTAGGAATGATGGGATAGCATGGGCAGTATCTGGGAACTAGATTTTTACTCGCGTCCGATTTTGGATGAGAACCAGAAAAAAGTATGGGAAGTGTTGATTTGTGAGAGTCCTACGGTGAAGAGCGTAAACCCTGACTCTTTGTTCCGTTTCACGAAATATTGCCCCAGTACCCAGGTTAATTCGGGGTGGTTACGGACAGCAATTAATGAAGCAGTCGAAAAAGCACCATCACCACCAGTTCGCATTCGCTTCTTCCGGCGCCAAATGAATAATATGATAACCAAAGCCTGTACTGATGCAGGAATTCCGGTACAACCAAGTCGGCGTATATTAATATTACATAAATGGCTTGAGCAACGAATGGAAGAAGTGTATCCAAATGAACCCGGATATCAAGGAGGCACTAATCCATCAGTACGTCTAGATGCTCCTTTACCGCAGCGTTTACCCGATGCATTAGAAAGTGAAAAATGGGGATTTGTAACATTAAATGCAAGTGATTTTACTGAAATGTCCGAATGGGATATTGGTTTTGGAGAAGCATTTCCTTTATCTATGATGGGGATTGAAGATTCTGCAAAAATTCCAGGTATCTTACTATTTTCAGGACGGGCACTACCTTTATCAGCTTGGATGTCAGGTTTAGAATTAGCAAACCTAAGATTTGACCCCAGTTTGAACGGAAGACTAGTACTAGAAACAGGCGCCACTGAAAGTTGGGTATTAGCAAGCACTCGCACTCCACAAATGCGAACCGAAGCTTCTTTATTTGAACAAGCAAAACAAAAAGCTTCGGGTGTGCATTTTATTGGTGTCCAGTCAAGTCCTGAATCAGAATCTTTTGCAGGATTTTGGCTTTTGCAAGAGGTCGTTCTGCCGTAAAGTGATTTAAGAGTAGAAAGTGCTGAGTGCTGAGTGTTGAGTAAAGTGAAGAGGCGCAAAGGCGCGGAGTTAGAAGTGACTTTCCCTACTTAGCACTCAGCACTCATTACTCAGCACTCAATACTCAGCACTGATTATGCCTTATAAATTTCCACTATTACCTCTTCCTGAAGAACTTTTGGAACTTGCCATCAAGTCAGGAGCATCGGATGCTGAGGTATATCAGTCACAGTCTTTATCTCGACCAGTATTTTTTGAAGCAAACCGACTCAAGCAAATAGAAACAAGTCAAGCAGAAGCTACTGTTTTACGGTTATGGCGCAATGGTTGTCCAGGACTAACTGTCGCATACGGTTCGGTTGACCCAAAAGCAATGGTAGAACGCGCGCTTGCTTCATCGCTACTTAATTCATCCGAACTTGTAGAGTTAGCACAAGTAGAAGAACCTGTTTTCGGAGATGTCGGTTCATCAGTACCTTTATCTGTACTAGTAGATTGGGGGAAAGAAGCTATTGCGATTATTCGTGATGCTTATCCTGAAGTTTTGTGTAATGGTGATTGGGAATGCGACGCTGAAACAACTCGTATTGTAAATACTGAAGGTTTAGATTGTTGCTATACCGATACTACACTCTCATGTTATCTTTCGGGTGAGTGGGTACGAGGCGAAGACTTTTTAAGCGTTTCTGATGGTCAAACCAATCGTGATAGCTTACACCCAGAGAAAGTAGCGCAGCAAATTATACAAAGATTAGATTGGGCAAAAGAAAATGTAACGTTACCAAGTGGACGAGTACCTATTTTGTTTACATCGAAAGCAGCAGATATGCTATGGGGTACCGTACAAGCTGCACTCAATGGTAAACGTGTTTTAGAGAAAGCTTCACCGTGGGCTTCTCGAATTGGTCAACCAGTAATGGATGCTCATTTAACTATATATCAAGACCCATTAGCTGGCCCATATAGTTGTCCATTCGATGATGAAGGTACACCAACACAGCGAAGAGTATTTATTGAAAATGGTATTTTACAAAATTTTTATAGTGACCGTGCGACTGGGCGCCATTTAGGTATAAACACTACAGGTAATGGCTTTCGTCCAACTTTGAGCAGTTACCCGACTCCGGGTTTATTTAACTTCTTAATTGGCCCAGGAACGATATCCTTACAAAAATTGATTACTCAGTTAGACTCTGGTTTAATTGTAGACCAAATGCTCGGAGGCAGCAGCGGTTTATCCGGTGATTTTTCTGTCAACATTGATTTAGGCTACCACGTTCAAAATGGTGAAGTTATAGGTCGAATTAAAGATACGATGGTAGCAGGTAATGTTTACACAGCCCTAAAACAACTTGTTGCTTTAGGTAATGATGCGGATTGGAACGGTTCATGTTATACACCTTCTTTGATTGTGGAAGGATTGTCAGTTACGACTAAAGTTAACAATGATTAGCTATTTTTTAATCTTATGTCGGCGGCGCTTAGGTAGCATAATTAGCTAAAAAAAAACTATCATTTACACATTACTTAATTATCTTTTCCTTTTTCCTTTAACCAAAAAACTTTATGGCTTCCCCGGTTCTTCCTCAACGGTTTCGCAATTTATTGCAGCCTAGAAGAGGTTTAGCGATAGCCGAAGCTTCGCTGATTGGATTGGTTGCTGCTCTATCTGCGGTACTGTTGAAATTAGGTTCGGGTGCTTTAGGAACATGGCGAGTTCACACATCGCACTTGTTACCAGCTTGGATAGCACTTCCATTAGTCGGCGCCGGATTTGGATTTATAGCAGGTTTGCTTGTCGAAAGATTGGCGCCTGAAGCATCGGGAAGTGGAATTCCGCAAGTTAAAGCATCACTTGCCAATGTACCAGTTAAACTGTCATTGCGGGTAGCATGTGTAAAGCTAGTTAGCGCCCTACTCGCTATTGGTTCAGGCTTAACACTAGGACGCCAAGGTCCAACAGTTCAAGTTGGCGCCGGACTTGCCGCAGCACTAAGTCGCTTAGTTCCTACTTCACCCGACCATCGGCGCCAAATGATCGCAGCAGGTGCAGGAGCAGGACTAGCAGCAGCATTCAACGCCCCAATTGCTGGAGTATTATTTATAGTAGAAGAATTACTCCAAGATTTATCTGGGATCACACTCGGAACCGCTATCATCGCCTCATTTATCGGTGGAGTTGTTTCGAGGTTATTAGGTGGTGGCACTTTACAACTTGACCTCCAAGCTGCAAGTAATGCAAATCATTTAAGTAGTTTTGCTCTTATAGATATTCCTTTTTACCTAATTTTAGGTATTTTCGCAGGTGTTTTCGCGGGATTTTTTAATCGAGGCTTAGTTCATAGTATTAAACTATACCGTAGATTTCATTTGAGTTTACCTTTGCGTGTAGCGTTAGCAGGATTATTTTCGGGAATTGTAATAGCAATACTACCAGAATCATTTCGTGATAATACAGGTTTACGCGAATTTATAATCAGAGCCAATGAAATAAATGAACCAACTTTACCAAATGCACCATTAGCTTTGCTTGTATTTGTAGCGCAGTTTATTCTTACCTTGGTGGCATTTGGTTCAGGCGCCCCAGGTGGGTTATTTGCACCAAGTTTGATATTAGGGTCATGTTTAGGACATTTAATTGGGGCATGTCAATATTATTTACTGGGGGCAAGTTCAATTACAACGTTTGCCTTGGCTGGGATGGGGGCATTTTTTAGCGGTGTTTCTAAGGTTCCAATAACAGCCATCGTAATCGTTTTTGAAATGACAACCAATTTTACTTTAGTACTACCGTTGATGATTTGTTCAGTCACATCATATCTTGTGGCCGATAAATTAGTGCCTGGGTCACTTTACGACAAGCTTTTGAAATTAAACGGTATAAATATAGAAAAAACCAAGGCGCCAGAAGGAGTACTAACAAGATTAACAGCAAGAGAAGTAATGCAAAGTCGGGTTGAATCGCTAGATGCAAGTATAACGATAGAAGAAGCAACGCAAGCATTTTCGCGGTCGCATCATCGAGGATTTCCAGTAGTTGAAGAATCAAAGCTAGTAGGAATTGTAACGCAAACAGATTTACTAAAAGTGCGTGAGTTTAATTTATCGCAAGAGCAAGCATTACGTGAAATAATGACACCGCAACCAGTATCAGTGACACCTAAGCACAGTTTAGGCGATGTACTGTATTTACTCGACCGCTATCAAATTAGTAGACTGCCAGTTGTAGAAGGGCGCCGACTAATTGGAATAATCACGCGCGCGGATATAATTCGGGCAGAAGCAGACCACCTCAACTGTAAAAACCCCCAAACAGGCCCTACACCCGAACCATCTTACGTAGTGTATCAAACACGTTCCGCTAGTGTAGGGAGAGGAAGATTATTGCTACCAATTGCAAATCCAGAAACTGCCGCAACATTAATTAAAATGGCACTAGCTATAGCGCGCGACCGACACTATGAAATAGAATGTGTACAAACTATAATCGTTCCTCGTTATAGTTCACCTTCAGAAAGCGAAGTTCGTACAACAAAAAATAGACGTTTACTGCGTCAAGTTGAAGCATTAGGCAAAAAATCAAAAATTCCGATTCACACACAAATTCGCGTAGCCCACGATGTTTCTCAATCTATTTTAGAAACAGTAAATGAACGTCATATTGACATTGTTTTAATGGGATGGAAAGGCAGTACATCCACACCAGGACGTATATTTGGTAACGTAGTAGATACAGTAATCAGACAAGCAAGTTGTGAGGTAGTAGTTGTAAAACTTGGGGTAAGCAAAGAATATCAACCGAAGAGTTTAAAATCAAAACTCATCTCAGCATCGATACGAGAGTATGTAAAAACAGGAAAACCGCCAGTATTTAGTTCAAATTCATCAATATTACCAACGCCTCATACACCCGAACTTAAATTTAACAATTGGTTAGTACCAATGGCAGGAGGGCCAAACGCTTGGCTAGCAATAAAATTATTACCTGCGTTGGTAACATTAGGTGAAAGCTCAAAAATCCGTTTAACCAGAGTTTTCAAAACAAGCGAAGATAAGCCAGACATGAAGGTATTAGAAGAAGCAATTCGTCAACTTATCCGTAACCGAAAACTTCATAGTACGGTCGTTGCAGAACCGATAAAATCAGACTCCGTTAGTGAAGGGGTTATTAAGCTAGCAAACAAAGAACACTATGACGTAGTAATAATAGGTGCCTCGCGCGAAGGATTATTACAGCAAGCAATAAATGGGAATATCCCCGAAGCAATAGCATCCGGAGTAGAAAGCACAGTTATTCTAGTTCGTGGCGCCGTAAATAGGTAAAAACAAATGTAGAGACGTTACATATAACGTCTCTCCAAATATATTTTGCAATTAGCGAACACGAGTACCACCAGTACCAACAGCATCCCGGTCATACGCTGTAGTTTCAACATGTTTCCGACTTCTACGACCAAGTAAACCAAATAAACCAAGTAAACCCATCAATCCCCAGTCACCATCATCAAAATTATTATCAGTAGCACGGTCTGCATCATTCACAACAGTGCGTTCAGTTGTAGTAGTTGTGTTAGTTGTACCAGTTTGAGCCGAAGCGCGCATAGTAGCAGGTAAAGTAACCAAACTAGCAACTAACAAACTGGTTCCCAAAAATTTAGATACATTAGAGCGTTTCACGTTCAAATTCCTCAACGATTGATATTTGTTGCAATCCATAAATAAAGGTTACAAAGTTTTGATTGCGACATAATCAGCCATCGGTCAGAGATAGTACTCAGCTTCAAGTTACATTTCACAAAGGTTCAACTTCTATTAATTGGTAGACAGGCGCCATCGCACTCGCAAGCTCTAATCTCCTAATGTGTCAGGTTGTTTAAGATTCTCGACTTCTTAAAGAAGTCGGGAATCTTAAACCTACCAAAATTAATGACATGGAGTATTAGTTCGTTTTCGTATTTCTCTTATAACCTTTAATCAACCCAACAAATTCTTGCAAAGCTTTACCATGAAGGTTTCCAGCCACATGTGTAAAATCATTATGACCTGCGCCTTCTATCCACAAATTCAGCTTTGGCGATGGCGCCTTCTCAAACAGCTTTTGACTGTGCCAAAAAGGAATAACATTATCATCTGTACCATGCATAATTAACACGGGTGATTTAATATCATCAATTTTGTCAATATTTGGAAACCGATCAAACGGTAAAATCGGAAAAGGAATCTTGACGCGGAAGGTTGAAGTAAAAGTACTTTCTAAGACTAAACCAGCGACTGGCTTTCTTGCTGCCAAGTCTACAGCAGAACCACCACCTACCGAACGTCCGTATACAATGATATTTTGTGGCGCCACTTTTAAAACTTGAGTTAAATAATTATAGGCAGTATCTATATCTTTATAAGCATTTTGCTCTGTTGGAGTACCCTGACTTGTACCATAACCACGATAATCGTAAGCAAACACGCTAAAACCTAACTTATTCAATTCCTCCAACGTTTGCCTAATATCTCCCAAGTCTTCGGCATTACCATGAGCATAGAGAATAGTATATTTAGCAGTAGGATTGGGTAGATGCAAAGCAGAAAGTGTGATACCGTCTGGACTTATAAGCTTAAGAATCTCTTTAGTATCCTGATAACTGGATGGCTGGGGTAAAAAAATCAGATTATCAGCACGAAAGTAAACGAAGGCGCCAAAAAGTAAATATACTAGGACTGTAGACCGAATAAGTCTTGCCCAACTAAATTTCCCTATTAAAACTTTTTGTAGAATGCTACCTCGTTTCATAAAGTTGGTTGTGCGTGAAAGCACTTTAACTTTTCGTTACACTGAAGATTGTAATCGCTTTCACGCACCCTACGGTCTTAATTAACAACTGATCCGTTACATCCGTGTTCATCCGTTGCCAATGACTAACTTTGCTGCGCGAGAAAAGCAGCAGTTACAGAAATAATTTCAGCAATTTCTGCTGGTTCTAACAAGCGAATTTTAGCTAAAACCTCTTGCTTTATCTTCTCGTTAGAGGGTTTGGAGCGCCTTTTTACCTGTGTCATCACCCTACCAGCAACACCTTGACGATATACCGATAAAGTTATTTCACCATCTAGGTACTTTTGCAGCGTTTGGGAAGTTCCACCACTTAAGCGGGCTAACTTCTCAAAGTTCCTAGACTCAGGTTCGGGAACAGTCTTCCCCTTTACCCAGCGATACACCGTTGTAAACTCTACGCCAATAAATTCGGCTATCCCAGTTTGAGTCCAGCCATCTTGCAACAGCTGTTCCATCAACTGAACTAGTCGATTTTGGCGCGCTTGTATGAGTGATGGTACAGATGTGGCAGTCACAATTTTTACCTTGGTAACTTCAATAACAGGCAAATTTAATGTAAAGCCGACCATACCCCCGCTTGAGTAGCAGTTGAGGTAAAGCGCTCACGTTCTTGGATTCTAATGGTAGGTATACCCTATTTAAAAGTATAACTCCTGTATTTACAAGGGTTTGAGCAAAATTTAAACGAAACTACAAACAAAAACGCTCTGGCGCCTTTATTCAATGAACGGTAAATCAATACAAAACGTAAAAAGTTTGCATAAAGGACAGAACTTGTGCAATATTGTTTATTGCATATGCAATATAATCAGAACATGTATAGAGCATTGACAAAACGGTGTCGGGCAGGTGCTGGCGCCGTGGATAGTTCATGGATAAATAAACAATAACGCAGTCGTTAACCCAGAGATAAAGGATATCGATGGAACATTTAGACTTTACTGCTTCCTGTGCAACTTTTCAACTATCTAGTGGCTCGGAGCATTCCGATTCACTTGCTTCAACTTCAAATAGTAATGTGAACCAAATTAATACCGACAACCCAGAAGAGGCACTTTCAGAAGCTGAAATAATAGAGTTAGATAGCCTGGAAGCGACAGTTCAAAGAGGTTTGCGGGCATTTTGGGAAATAGGGCAAGCATTGCGTGTTTTACGGGACAAGCGACTGTATCGGCAGAGTTACGAGACTTTCGAGGAGTATTGCATCAACCGTTGGGAAATGTCCCGACGTTCCGCGTACTACTTGATAGATGCTGCTGCGGTTTATGAAAATGTGAACCACGGTTCACAAATTCTTCCCGCAAACGAACGTCAAGCACGTCCACTAACTGCATTAACTCCATCTGAACAGCAAGAAGTTTGGCTTAAAGCAGTTTCTACGGCGCCGAACGGTAAAATTACAGCAACTCACATTACTAAGGTAGTAAAAGAGTACCAAAAACAGAATGATAACGAAAAATTTAATAGAAGTAGAGGCAATAAGACGCTAAAACAGCGAACAAAGCATCACTCAAAAATTCAAACAGCAGATGTATCAACATCACATATAGAGTATATAGACTCAGAGTCATCATGTACACCAATACGAAGCTGTTGGAACTGTTTGAATTGTAGTCCAGAATTACTAGAAGAAAAAGAAAAGTTTTACTGCTACCAGCTAGGCAAACTAAACTTTCTAGAAAAAGATGGTGAAACGCGCGCGCACGAGTGTGAATACTGGACTCACCGTCAAAATACACCAGAAATAAGACTCTCCCGAATACCCTCGCTTGAAACAGTTGCATTAACCTTACAAATACCAGCGTACTTGCAGCGAGAAATGCAAGACATCGCTAAATCATCAGGACTTGAGCTAACTGAATGGGCAACTAAAATATTAACCGAAGCAGTTGCCACGTCGAACGGAAGAGACTCCATGACCATCAATGGAGAAACATTTGAAATTTTAAGAGAACCAGCAACTCTGTAAATTCCTGCCCTCGGAAGCAAACCGAGGTTATTTTATTTCTTACAACAATCCTCACCACTTTAATATTAAATTTTGGCGCCTTAAATGTACCGTAGGTTGGTGGAGCGCAAGCGCGGAACCGAACACAAATTCACCTGCGTATGTATAAGGTAGTAGTTTGTGTCATAAGTTTTGGCTGGTTGGCTGGCAACGGATACAACGGATGTAACGGATGAATTATTTGTTAAAAACAAGGTCTGGTTATTTAAAATTACCTATCCGTTACATCCGTTCCAACATCCGTTGCTAATTTATCTACCACCCAAAACTTATGATACAGACCAGTAGTAGTCAATTTAAAAAGTTTTGGCTAGTTGGCACCGATAGTAGGTGCGGCTATGCCTCGCTTACAACTCCCCAAAATTAATGAAAATCTTAGCAGAAGACTGTATTAATCTTGCTTAACTCGAACCAAGTACGCTCGCCAACTACACCATCAACTCTTAAGCCAGTATTCTTTTGTAACTGTCTTACAGCTTTTTCCAGACGGTTGCCTTTCGTCACCATCAATGGCGCCAACTTCATAGCCACCAACTGCTAATCTTTCTTGAATGCGCTTAACCAAGTCTCCTTTGCTGCCTTTCTTTAAGCTAGGCATATCAACAGGGGCGCCTTTGAACAAGGAACGCCAAGTTTTATCGGCAACGATACCGTCTTGTAATAAGAACATCCGTGCTTGGAACAGTTTGACTGCGTTTGTGGTTTTGGCGCCAAAGTTACCATCAATTACTTCTTCTCCTGGAAATACGCAGGCGCTCCTTACTGCCAATTGTTACGTATGCACCATATTTTAGGAGTAGTTTTTGTAACTCTTTAACTGCATCACCCTTAGAACCTTCTTTGAGTACGGGATGAGCGAAGTTGAGCGGTTGTGTTAAATGTGTCGGTCATAATCGTTTATCCTATGTGTGAATTGTTTGTATACTTAAATTCATCACGGCGCCGAACAGGAATTACGACTTTTTCTTGGTACACAACAGGGTAGTATTTTTTGGTTGGAAACCTCTCCCCCAACCCCTCTCCTACGAGGCTACGGTGTACACACAAGTCTAAAAAAGATGGCAGGGGATGCTTTGGGTGCAACGAAAAGGTATGGAGGGGAGGAGGAATAAGGAGAAATATGGGGCTTAATTGATTCTTTATTGACGCAAATATGCTTCAGAATAGTTCCTCAATTTCCCCCACTTCTCCCGTTTCCAACCTCCCCCTGCTCAAGAGCTCAAGAAGCCCCCGATGCCAAAAAGTTATGTGTACACGACAGCTCCTACGAGGAGAGGGGAGTATCTTTGTTCCTCCTTGCCTCGTAGGGAAGGGGGTTAGGTTTCAAAATAAACCTAACTGCACTGGTGCTTGTTGGTCATGACTATTGGGATGGTGCGCGCGTTGCGTAGTTGGTGATGAATAACTCTTTACATGCAGGCGGCGCCGTTTTGTTTATAATTATTCATTCCATACTGTAATTCCCATTCGTTCTGGTAACAGGATTTAAAGTTTTCTCTAATAAAAGGTGAGTTATCGTAGGTTATTAACCAGCGTTGCGGACAGTTTTGTACGAGTGTTGCGAACCTTTGATGCTCGAATGAGATGTGCAAATCTCCAGATTTACCATTCTGATAAACTATCTGGTATATATTCAGCTATCTGGTCAATCGCTTTTGATTTACCTCCTGGGTAACGCAGTGGGCTTTTTATTATAGTTTTTGACATAATCTATATAAATATTAAGTAAATTCATCCATGATATGGTTTAATACTGGATTCTATCTCTATCACGATCTTTACCTTCGTCTTTGATAACTGGGATAATTTTAATAACTTTCGAGGCGCTGTCTTCACTATATTACTCAGCTTGGTCTTGCCAGTCTCCCCGAAGAATTGCCCATAACTTCACATCTTCAAACACTCCCCACTTTAGTACCCGTTGACGTAGTACACCTTCTTGAACAAACCCGTTTTTCTGTAAGACCTTACCTGAAGCTAGATTTTTGACCATATGGTAAGCGTAAAGCCTATTAAGAGCTAAGTCTTTAAACCCAAAGCGAACCACAGCTTTTAATGCTTCACTCATATATCCTTGTCCCCAAACTCCAACTGCCAACCAAAAACTTAACTCTGCCTGAGAATGTTCTCGTTCTATATCTCGAACTTCCATAATTCCACAAAATTCTTTTTCCGATTTGCACTCAATTACAAATGAAACAGAACGTTCTGCCTCAAACTCTGCAATTTGTCTTTGTATATATTGCTCTGCCTCACCATTAGGATAGGGATGAGGAATGGAAATCATTGTATCGGCAATCTCACGAACACTTGCCGCTTCTTGAATCGATGGTGCATCTGCATGAGTTAATGGGCGAAGAATTAATCTGTTTGTTAAGAGCGTGGATGGAACAAGCATAAAACTATCTTATTTTGACCAACTCATGGCAAATTTTAACACTGAACTTATCACTAATAACTAGTTTTTGTTCAAGATAGTTTATGGTTTATAATTAAAATTTATAATAGTTTCTGTGTAAGCAGTAGCTTTCATTACATAATGTATGTCTCATGAATAAAACAAACCTTTTATTGGACAAATGTTTGGAGCATCTAGCAAGGCTGCCTAACATTCAATTAAAGTTTGGAGAAGCATCACAGATTTTAAGTGATAAAAGCATTATAGGACTCCTAACTATCACTTGTAGAGATAAGAGAATTAAAATGAACAAAGTAGTTTAACCTAAGCGGTTAATTTATAGAATTTGCTGTTAAACTATTGATAAAACAATAATTGCGGTTATGACTACAACTACTAGCATTGTTAAGCCTATTAGTCAGATGCATTTTGCGCCTGGTAGTGTTGTAACTATCCACGACGTGACTTGGCAGGAATTTGAAACTATATTGCAGGAATTAGGACATAAGCGCGCTTCAAGATTAGCTTACTACCAGGGTACTTTAGAGATAATGGTTCCTTTACCAGAACATGAAATACCAAGAGATTTTATTTCTGATGTCGTCAAAACTTTGATGAGAGCAAAAGGTATTCGATATCAACCCTTTGGTTCAACAACTTTTAAAAATCAAGGTGCTGCAGGTGTTGAACCAGACGCATGTTTTTACATCAAAAACTATCAAATCATGATTGGTCGCAGGCGCCTGCAACCAAATGACCCTCCACCAGATTTAGCTATTGAAAGCGATGTAAATTCCAAAACAACGATAGAAGCATATGAATCAGTAGGAGTACCAAAAGTATGGATATATGATAATAGAAAACTAACTATTTATTTGTTGCAAGGTAAAAAATATATTAAGTCTGAAAATAGTCAAATTTTTCCAGGAATACCGATAACCGAACTTATACCTCAGCTTGTAGAAAGAAGTTGGCAGGTTGGAAATCTTCAAGCACTAGAAGAATTTGAGGCAACGCTTAAAAATTAAATTATAAAATACTAGCTATCGAAAGATGGTGCGGTCCGCGCACTTTAACTTTTCGTTACACTGATTGATTGTAATGGCTTTCACGCACCCTACAGTGTGCCCCACAATGTGAAAATGTGAACCACGGTTCACATTTTCTGAGCGAGTATCGAATTAACGACTCCAGACACTACCACCAAAATTCTCTCCACCGGAGATTTTTTGAATGCGACCGCCTGAAATTCTAAGGGTCATCTCGCCGTAGCCTCTTATACTACCTTTGGGAACATCTGCCCAACTGCCAATTATTCTACTTCCTGTTATCGTACCTTGAAATACATTCGACCAAGTTTGTCCACCATCACTACTTTGACCGTACCACCATATTTGATTTCCTACTTGACGAATAAAGTATACTCCCCCATCGTTACAATTCCAGGCGCCGGTCATATTATCAGCCTGTGCAATAATGATTTCGGGGTTAACAACTTTTGTGGAAACGTTATATAAGGAATGCTGCGGAGCATTAGTTGACGCGACTTTAGCAAAGGTGACAGCGTTACCCAATAATGTTAATGCAATCGCAGAACCGAGAATAGCTAGCTTCTTCATAGTAATTATTACTTAATCTAAGTTTACAGAGTTGTAAGTTTTTTAACCTCACATCACCCTCTAAACTTAGATATGTCAGGTCAAGCTAGTTTATGCACATGATAATCGAACGGCGGCGTAAAAAGAGAAGTAGGGTACGTGAAAGCTATTATAATCTTCACCTTATCGAAAAATAAAAATGCTTTCACGCACCCTACGCGACTCCAATATATTTATTTGTGAACCGTGGTTCACAAATTTGGATTTGTCATTTCCAAAACGCGCGTTAAAAATGCCCATTTATCCGCTGCTTCCTCAATAATCTTCGCAGTTGGCTTACCCGCACCATGTCCTGCTTTAGTTTCTATTCTAATTAAAACAGGCGCCGAGCCTTTATGTGCTGCTTGTAATGCTGCGGCAAATTTAAAGCTATGTGCTGGTACGACTCTATCATCATGGTCTGCGGTAGTAATCATAGTCGCGGGATACGCCGTACCTGGTTTAAGGTTATGCAATGGCGAATAAGTATATAATGTCTTGAAATCTTCTGGATTATCTGGCGAACCATATTCCGCAGTCCATGCCCAACCAATTGTAAACTTATGGAAGCGCAACATATCCATTACACCAACAGCAGGTAACGCTGCACCAAATAAATCTGGACGCTGTGTCATACAGGCGCCTACCAAAAGTCCACCATTACTACCACCACCAATTGCTAGTTTAGCAGGCTGAGTATACTTATTAGCTATCAACCATTCTGCTGCTGCAATAAAATCATCGAATACATTTTGCTTATTCTGCTTCATTCCAGCTTGATGCCATTCTTCGCCATACTCACCACCTCCACGCAAGTTCGGCATTGCATATACACCACCCATTTCCATCCAAACTAACCCACCCACAGAAAAAGTCGGTGTTAGCGATACGTTAAATCCACCATACCCATATAAATATGTCGGATTATTCCCATCCAGTTTAATACCCTTTTTATGGGTAATAAACATTGGAACTTTAGTACTATCTTTACTTGGAAAGAAAACCTGTTTAACTTCGTAATCATCAGGATTAAAATCAACTTTAGGCTGTCTAAATACGGTACTTTTACCTGTTATCATGTCGTAACGGTAGATAATACCAGGTGCCGTAAAGCTAGTAAAGCTATAAAAAGTTTCGGTATCAGTACGCTTACCAGCGAAACCTCCAACTGACCCTATTCCAGGTAATTGAACATCGCGAACAAATTTACCATTAATGTCAAAAATTTTGATCTGACTGCGCGCGTCTTTGAGATAGTCGGCAACGAATAGATTATTTACGATATTAACACTTTCGAGCGTTTCCGCTGTTTGAGGAATAACTTCGCGCCAATTGGGTCTTGCAGGATTTTTAGTATCAATTGCAATTACCCGTCCACGCGGCGCCTCTAAATCAGTGCGAAAATATAAAACACTGCCATCACTATCAACCAAGCTATAATTTGACTCAAATTTACTAATTAGCTCAATTACATTAGCATCTGCTTGCGTTAAATCCTTGTAAAATACCAAATTGCGAGAATCAGTTCCTAACCATACAGAGATAACTAAATAACGCCCATCTTCCGTAACGTTACCACTAAAACCCCATTCTTTCTGGTCAGAACGACTATAAATTAAAGTATCCTCAGATTGTGGCGTACCTAATCTGTGATAATATAACTTTTGATAATAATTAACATCCTCAAGTTTACTTTTTTGATTCGGCTCATCGTAACGGCTGTAGAAAAAACCTTTACTATCGTTTGTCCATGAGGCGCCGGAAAATTTAATCCATTTGAGATTATCGTCTAAATCTTTGCCTGTTTCAATATCACGAACTTTCCACTCCTGCCAGTCAGAACCCGAAGTCGAAAGACCATAAGCTAAAAGATTACCATTATCACTAATCGATAATCCCGAAAGTGCCACAGTTCCATCAGCAGAAAGCTTATTAGGGTCAAGTAACACTTTTGCTTCGCTATCTAGACTTGTTTGAGTATAAAGAACACTCTGATTTTGCAATCCATCGTTTTTAAAGTAAAAATATCTATTTCCTTCTTTAAAAGGAATGCCATATTTTTCGTAATCCCACAGCTTAGTCAAACGTTGCTTAAGTTTTTCTCTATATGGTATTTGATTCAAATAGCTAAAAGTCAACTTATTCTGAGCTTCAACCCAAGCAACCGTTTCCTTTGAGTCAGGGTCTTCCAACCAGCGATACGGGTCAGCAACAGTAATACCATGATAATTATCTACTTGGTCTACTTTACGACTAACTGGATAAGTCAAATTTTCTGTGTTAGACATAGGTCGGCGCCTAAATGGTACTTTTACATAGTACTGATCTAACTCCGATGTTGGATATTGAATATTAGATAGTGCTGAGTGCTGCTGAGGTAGTAGGTTTTGGATTGGCTTGTGTTCAAATAAAGACTCAGTACCTACATCAACAAAATTTGTATTATGTGTAGCACTTGTAGGATGAACAAGTCCAGTAGCTGGTGCAAGTAAATATTTACATAAAATTATTGTTGCTAATAAAGGAGTTATAAATTTGTGCAGTAGCTTCAGTAATCTATTCATTATTATGGCAGAAATTATAAAAACAAACTAAGGGACTAAAATTATAGCAATTTTGTTACATTTGTGTAGTTGAGACGAAGTAGCAGTTAGCAAACAGAATAGGTCAAGATAACGCAAGCGTAGACATTGGTGTTAAATAAAAATTTCTCTTTGCCCTACGTGCGCGCGTCCAAAACACTGCCGTAACCGCAGAATATAAAGACGGTATTTTAAACTTGACATTACCTAAGTCGCAAGCTGAAAAAAACAAGGTAGTCAAAGTTAACCTTGGGGAAGTATCTGCGTAATTATTTATTGCTATTGGTTAAAACATGACATGATATGGCGCAAACGTCTCTCAAGTAGAGGCTGGGTTTTTTGTTTAAAGTGTAACTCTTCAGCTATTGTAGAATAAAATAATGTTTGCTAGCCTGCTTATAGGCAATATATATAAGGGAATCAACTATGCCTTCTCCCTTTCCACCGAATGAATCCCTATTTGGAGCATCCATCTTTATGGTCGGGTATTCACCATAGATTGATTACCGCGATTGCCAATGACGAGCGCTCCCCACATTCGACCTAAGTATATCGTTGCCGTTGAGGAGCGAGTTTATCAAGTCAGCCCAGAGGAATTTCTTCTAATTGGTGTTCCTGATGTCTCGGTACAACGTGTACAAAAGGCGACTAATACTATTGATTCCAGTGTTGCTGTTGTTGCTGCGACTGCACAGCCAATAGAAGCAACAATTCCCCTACCAGAAATTTTAACCGAGGGCTATGCACGAAATTCGCTCAGTAGAAACTGGGGAAGTTGTTACAACCATTGAGATTCTCTCGCCTAAGAATAAGCTATCAGCCGTTGGGCGCCTACAATACGAAACGTTTCGGCAAAGTGTGTTTAGTAGTTCCACTCATTTGGTAGAAATTGATTTACTTCGTCAAGGAAAACCAATGCCAATTTTGAGTCCAAAAGTTGAGAGTAATTATCGCGTTTTAGTCAGCCGCAGTGATACTCGTCCTTTCATCGGAATTTTATGCGTTTAATCTCCCAGATAGAATTCCCCAGTTTCCTTTACCCTTGCGCTCAGAAGATACAGAACCCGTGGTTGATTTACATTCATTTAGTGCATGAAATCTATGACCAAGGAGGATATGACCTCAGACTTGATTATAGTCGCCAACTGGTGCCCAACTTATCAGTTCAGGATGCTGCTTGGGTTGATAAAGTTTTGCGGGAGCAAGGATTAAGGTTGGGTTAGCACAGTGGTATTTTCTAGTGTAGGACAAGTATTATTTTTAACATTAAAACATCGTCAACCTAACCCTTAATCCCCGAAATTCGCTCTGTTGGGGGATTTTATTCTATCCTTGTAATATTGCCTCGGAACCGTTTTCGTTGGTATCTCAGCTCAACCTATTCTTTACCTCCATGCTTTTCCAGTAGCCTAATCATTTCTTGAAAATTGTTTGATTTTGCATATGATTGTTATTTTCTGGAGTTGAATCATTTTTTTGAGAAAAGGTGGGGGACATCTCTTGTAAGTCCTGCGCTCGTAAGGTTTTGCTTGTCCCCCACCTTGTCCCCCACCTTGTCCCCCACATAAAGGTTTTATTTGATTTAATTGACCATACTTCGCTCGCATTCATAATAAAAAACTTTGCAGTTATAGGAGCATTCACGTGGCGCCGCTCCATCATAAAACCCTTACGCAGTAAGCATTTATCAAAAAATTTAAGAAAAATCTGGAATCATACAAAACACACATGAATCTAAAAACATAAGTAAATTCAACCACAAAACTTTTAGGAGTTACAGATATGCAGACACTAAATAAAGAACAATTAACAGAATGCCACAGAATGCCAGTTTTACGTCGTGATGACCACCAAAAAACATCCTCGCAAGCTGTAAAAGTCTTACAAACACGCTTACAACATTATGGTTTCACTTCATTAAAAGCTGATGGTTTCTTTGGTAAGAAAACAGAAGATGCAGTCAAAGACTTTCAAAGCAGAAGCCATGACCCCTCATTTCCAGTAGATGGAATAGTTGGTCCTCTGACATGGCAAGCATTAGGCACATGCATAATTATTACCGCATAACTAATATTTACCAGCTTCAAAGTACGCATAAATTCTGTTTTAACAAATATTAACTTAAATACTAAAAACCCTGACTTCAATTAAGAGCAAGTCGGGGTTTTTATTTATACCTATTTTCGGGCATGATTATATTGCGTCATAATGTTAATAATAGTTGTCCTAATATAGGGCTATGAGTAGCCGGAGCGCAGAAAATCGGGTTAATAGATATTACATGAGTAATACGAGTAATACAGGTATGTTTAGAAGCTGTTCTAGAGCGTGCCTAACGGCATAACAAGAACGGCATCTCGCCATCTCCTGTGACTCGATGATGTTCGCTTCGGAAAAAAATGGTTCAGGAGTACAAAGCGCTTTTGTCCGCTTTGTAACGTGCGCTCTTGAGAAAGGCGCCCCCCAGTTCTAAAGGCGTTGTTGAAAATCGTTGACCTTAACTTTTATTAAAAATATGCCTTAAGGCAAGTCCATAACTTTCCTAAACTTATCGTTATCGATCCGCTTTACGAGAGGGAGTACATTAAGAGTGTCAAACACAAAAGCCTCTCAAATTAAGGCTTTGTGACTCACCCAACTCTATTACATTATGTTTAATCGCTTATTGTTAAAGGCTGCTCTCCTTGTTTGTGCGCTTTGTCCAGTTATAAGCTATGGTTTCACACAAGCGAGTGTTGTTAACGCTCAATTGATGGAAGCTACCCCAAACCAAATTTTAGCTACTACACAGAATAATAGTTCGCCCTCGGAAACTGAAAGTCAATCTCGAACCGCAACTGGAAGAGGTTCCACATCTATCAAAGTCTCACTAATTCGTCAAGATTCTTCAGACTGTGTTAACTCGGATGTAACTAAAAAATCTGGCTCACATCATAATGTAGGCGGATTTATTCATCTTAATAAAAACCCTCATGATGGTGAACTCCAAATGAAAGTATCACTTACTAATGGGACTCCAAACACTAAGTACAACGTCTTCTTAAAGTGTAAGCAACAAATTGGCTATGTTTACACAAACAAAAAAGGAGTTGTGAGTGCGTATTTGAGCGCGCCTTTAAGCATTGTACCTCCCGTTTTCGCTTTCGATATGTATCCGGATGGTGCCCCATCAGGTAATAAGTTTCAGAGTGTCCAAGTCAAATATTAAATAACAACACGCGCTCGATATATTAATTATGTTAAAAGCACTTTAAAAGGCAGTTGCCACAGTTATTATCCCCTTCGCTTGCCACCTCCGCGCGTCAAGAACCGCGCAACTACTCCTCCAAGTCATCTAATTTCTAAAAATGCTACGTCAGAAGTAAATCAAACTACAACACAGGTACATACAAAATGCAAACATTAAACCAACAACAACAACTTAGAAATTGCGACACAATGCCCGTTTTACGTCGCCACGACAATCATCAAACCGCTGATGATTCAGTCAAGCTTTTACAAAAAACCTTTCAAAAATATGGTTTCTTTAGTAAGAAAACTGAGGATGCAGTTATTGAATTCCAAAAAAGAGGCAACGACCACGATTCAACAGTTATTGTAGATGGAATTGTCGGACCCCAAACTTGGAAAGCTTTAGGTCTGTGTGTTTATACTAGTAACTGCTAATTAAACATATTCATTTATTGTAATGCCTACATAGAAGCAACAAAGCCATCACGAGAATTTTGGGGATAAAATAGATTTATTTGCGCGTGCAGCTCTTATACGCTTACTGGAGATATACCCGCGCGCGCGAGTGATAAGGCAGCGATTTAAAACGCAGTCCAAAATATTTGAAGGCGCCGTATATTGCACTTTGTACCCCTGAGATGAAAAATTTATCATAAGGGACTCTCGTAGGAACGGCGCCGCCCTCCCATATATAATTCGTTAAAATTTAACGACATTAATTTGATAAATTGTTATCCGACAATTTAATTAGCGGTTCATCAATTGGTTTTTACGACGCGATACTAATATTGAACCACCTACTAAACTTAAAGCAACTATAGTACCTGGCTCTGGAACCGAAGTAACTGGTGGTTTGGCGCCTTGGGTATAGTAAACACTAACGTGCGATACATCTCTACTACCGTTGCCATTAAAATTGAATGCAGCTTTTTCAAAGGGCGAACTCCAGCTTCCAGAAGTTATGCCATCAGTAACCTTATAACCAACAAGATTTGTTCCTTGTCCAGACTTGAAGACCAACATGACATTGTTCCAAGAGTTTTGAACCACATTGGATATATCCCAAGTTCCTAACTGTCCTGAACCTGTGCCACCATAACCAGAATTTTCACCAATTTTGCCACCGAATACCCAGTTGGTTAAATCAAAAAATCCAGCTTGGTTGACTGTACTTGTACTATTATTATTTAGAAAGTCTTGGTTAAAATCATTACTAACTTGGCAACTAGATGTACCTGTTAGATTATCTGCAATATTAAATTGGCTAGTGGTACATGAGCGAAAGCCAGCAGCATGAGCGGGTGCAGAATTTGCAAGAACAGTAGCTCCAATTCCAGTGATAATGAGACAAGCAATTGCAGTAGCTTTCATATTAATGTGTATTTCTTATTATTTGTTTTCCGTGTGAATACTAACTTATTCTACTTTTGTAGCAACGGGTAGATATTTTAACGGAATTAATCAAAACTTCATTAGGTATATCTATTATGTAAAGCAGCAATAATCAAAAAAAGATACGCTCGGAATTCTTACGTATTTATACTAATTTAAATATCAGATTTTTCCGAATTCAAACATAACTTTATATATTCTTTTAATAATGATATTTATTTAAGTGATTTCACGGTAAATTAAGAAAGGCTTTGGCTATCAAATAACTTTGATTTTTACAGGTACAGGTAGCAGTTGCACGCTTAAATCCTGAGCAGAGCGCAGTTGTCCGAGTGGACAGCACGATACACACGCACATGCAGCAGATAAGGTAGCGATTTAAAACGCAGCCTAAAATATTTAAAGGCGCCTCCCTACCATTGCACTTTGTACCCACGTTTGGGATTTATTTCAGAGCGCGGGACTTCCGATGTAACGGCGCCGCAAAACAGGTTGTGCGTTAAAATTAAACTGAATCGGTGATAATTAAGAGAATATAGCGAATATAATCGGTTCATCTACTTTCTTGGAGGTACGCTCAAAATGGATGCACAAACATTACAAGACCAAGCCGAGACAATAGCAATACTCCGCTACGTATTGGAGGAAAACGCCAAGCTTCTTCATAAAGACCAAGCCTCGGCTCTTAAGAGTGATGTAGAATCTTTTATCCCACGTATTATTCAACACTGGGAAGATGATGAAATGGTGAATGGGTTTATTAGTCATATTAATTTTCAATATACTAAGCGGCTGTGGATGGATGTTACATTGCATTCAACAAAGTAGTTTTTCGCCGTGCTTAATAACGATGCTTCTTTCTAGTAATGCGCGTCTCAAATTTTGAAGCGGCGCCGAGGCTTTAATTAACGTTGCTATGCGGCGCCGACTGACGAATGCTACTCAATTACTATATAAATCATTTAATTTCACTACTATCAAGCTTAATGGAAGAACCATTTGGTAGACTAACCGTAATTTCAAAGTTAGCATTTAACGCACGCATATAAGCCACAAAATCATCTACACTCATTGTGTGATTACAATCTTCCACACGTTTGACCCACTCAACATCTTTATTAATTACTGTCGCAATTTGTTCATGTGTCATACCGCTTCTTGAACGTGCGTCTCTTAACACTTGGGTAAGCATGATACGCATTTTCTCCTGCTCACCTAAAATTTGCATTTCCGGTGTATCAGGAATAATAGAGTCAAGAAATTTTAAAACATCGGCGCCTATATGTGGATTATTCATAGTATTTATTCCTCAATAACTTCCCCTCCCTTACATAGAAGCTAGACGTTGAGCCATAGTCATACTTGCTCTATCCGGTCTTTTCAAACAGAAACCATAACCCGCTTGGTCTGTCATAATAAACCCTGAACCAAATTGTTCTAAGCTCTCATAATTTCCATTATTGATACCAATATCAAATAACTTATCAATTAATATTTTACCATGAGCAATTGCTATAAGATGATTGCCTACACTTCTATTGAGAACAGCTTTAATTTCTGAGTCAAACGGTATCATTGTCAGTCCAGTTAATGTAACTTCTGATAAAAAACCATAGAAATGAGGTTTACGTTCCTCTGATAGTTGACTAGACTTTTTAAATCCACAATCTCTATAACTAGCATATGCGGATATTTCAACATCTTTATATACTTCGGTGTGTATCTCCCCACTATCCCATAATAAAAGCGCTTATGAGTGTTATACGTCGTTCGGATGCACTTTTGTAATGACGTTTTTTCTTTGGAAGTGGCGCCGTATTATTTACATCGTACAACCACAACCATCGAGTTTGACCTTGCAAGTAGATACATCCATTTGGTTTATCTTTATCACGCGGTTCAAGTTTGAGCGATGCTAGTTGAGTTTTGGTTTTAAGATTATCAGGAACTGGACGATATCCCGCAGGTGGTGCTTCGGGTTTATTCCACCACCAATCATAACGCGGTACATCCGGACATTCGGTTGATGGTTTGCTTTTCCACTGCCATCCACATGTACTACACGTCCAACCGTGTGGGGTTTTAAGTAAATTATGGGCGCCCATACCAAAATAACTTTCGCTACAAACAATATTTTCTCACACAGGCGCGTCAAAGATTTTTAAAGGCGCCTGCAAAGAATGCACTTTGTACCAATTCGATGATTTAGGGGGCATCGCACCACAGAAGAGCAATAAATACAACTCTTTTTCTATGTAATACCCGATAGATAAAATGCACCACTGGAGATAAGCTTTTAAAAAGTCAGTGCTAGTTGATGCAGCATCTTTAAAGTTTTGTAGCAGGCACTTAACATGCTACGCGACTACTCATAAAAGCTTTTTACGGTAACGAGACAAACATTTTTGAACCCCCGAATGCAGGTTTTTGGCTATTACCGGAGGCTCAATACAGTTTTATTCTATCTACATAATCTACCTATTTCCGACTCAAACTCAAACCTTGCTCAATAGTTGAAATTTTCACCGCATAATTAATAATACCCTGCCCAGTACGAGGATTTGTTCTCTCCGCATTGTTTAATGCGACAATGTAAGGCTCACCACCAATTACCCCAATAATTGCACCACCTGATGAACCCGTAGCAGTCGCACAATCATGTAAAAGTAGACCTTGTTGTTCACCAACTATGCTACATCCAGCCTCATAGCTGGCAGTCCATCCAGTACCTGCGCTGAAATACTGTTGATATTTCTGGGTCGGAAAATCACTCGAATAGCCAACGAAAAAGAAAACATTCGGATTTTTAACAAGTGTTGCAGTTGGTATAGACTTCCACCCCAAATAACCATATTTACGACCAAGAGGCTGATTAATTTTCATAAGTGCCCAGTCTGTAGGAGGAATACCGTTCTGTTGCTTAAAATCTGTACCGTAAAAAACCTCTTCAACTTCAGCAATATCCTGGTATTTTCCATCGATAGTATTGGGCATAAATTCAATTTTTTTGCTGAATTCTCCGGTTTCAGGGTTGATAACACAGTGAGCGTTAGTTAAAACTATATTCTCAGCAATTAAAGTACCTGTGCAATGATAATCTCCCTCATCAGATGTAGTTCCTCGCACCCTACCTATTGCTGACCACGGGTATTTGCGGCTAGTCATCGGGATACGGTTATCTATACCTTTAGGAATACCTCTTTTACCTTCATTTGGTTTTGGAGAACGCTCTAAACCTTGCGGGATAAAGGGTTTACCGTCACTTTCAAGCTTAAATTGACCAGCCTGTTCAGAACTGATGAACTTAGGTGTAATGCTTTGTTTGGTTTGTGCTTGGGCTGATATTCCCAAAGTAACTACACTAAGAATTCCGGTGAGTAACAAAAATTGCTTATTCACGGTTAAAAAGACTCCATTCATGAGATAGTTGGACTTGGAAAAACGCTCGTAACAACGGTTCAAGGCGATGTTCTTTATCTCCAATCGCCTTGTAGAGTAAAAGCCGCCCAGTAGTAAGGATTTTGCCACTCTTTCTCTTCACCCTGCCATAGCTGCTTTTGGACTTCTCGCAAAGCAACTGTAGGAGATTTACCTCTTAATACTGCTTCGTAAAATTTAGGCATTAATATCGATGTACCTTTATCATCAACTTGCCACAAAGACACCACAGCCCGTTTTGCTCCTGCATACATCAATCCTCTTGTCAACCCAATCAATCCTTCACCTTTGACATTCTTACCTAGACCAGTTTCACAGGCACTTAAAACGACTAACTCGGCGCCTAAATCTAAGTTAAATATGTCACTTAAGTGCAGATAGCCCCTTTCAACTAGCTTACCTTTACTATCGAATTGTGACAGGACAATTCCTGATAACTCAGGATTTTTGGTGTCAACAATGCCGTGAGTAGCAAATAGTAAGAACCGATACTTTTTGAGTTCTGGACTACTTACAAAGTTGTAATTTGCATCAAAACCAAATGCTCGTATAGTTTCTTTGGGTGATACAAAATTAAGAATTGCTTCGGCTTCATCACCTGTAGCTTTTAAACGTGTCATCCCGTTACGTTTGAGATTTTTTAAGGCTCGTTGCAGGCTATAACGGTTTAGTTTCATTTCGGGACTGAGGGGAGGTTCAACGCCTGTAAGTCGTTTGTCGTCAGCTTCAAATACAGGGTCAGCAAGAACTGCAAGGGTATGGGGTGCAAGTTGGCGTGACTTCATCTGTTGTCGGTGGGTTGCTATCGCAGTGATGGAAGGTAAATTGACAATTTCGTGGTTGACCATCAGTGGTTGATAGGTCGAAGTTGATTTTAATGTTGGGTCTGCTAATGCCGCAAAAGGTGTACTTTGCAAAACTCCGTCGGCGACAATTACTAACCGCTTTTTCCCTAACTTGTTTGCCACAGGCACCAGAATCATTTGACTGAGTTGGTAAGCAGGTTGATTTATTACATCAGGATTAGCTTTGCTGTGAGGAGTGTAACCAGATTTTACGACTTTTAGAAACTTTTCGGCAGCGTCTTCGATTTGTTTCTGTCCAGGGAGTTCATAAGTGTGAAGAGAGTCAGGTGTAACAGCCCAAAGATAACTGCGGTCTTTATCCAAAGAATATTGCAGCAGCACGGTATCGTTATCAAGTTGTTGCTGAATTTGCTTTAACTCTAAAGGTTTTGGATACAGAATATTGGCATATTCTGGGGTTTTTGTACGGATTTTAGTTTGTAGTTCGCGGTATTGGTCAAGGAGATTTTCGAGTTCTTTTTGGGTTTTAATAGAGTCTTGTTTGGGTTGTGACTGAAAATTTATTAATTGTGTCTCTTTGGCTGTAATACGTTGTAGTAAACTACTTTCCTGTTCTAATAGTTGAGGATTTATACCTTTGCGGATTTTAACATTTGCTTCGGCTAACAATTCGATTAGTACCCTAGCGCGCGAGCGTTCGTTGTTATTAAGAGCCTTTGCATTGTATCCAAGAGATGGGTCTTTTTTGTGCAGTTGCATCAACACGTCAGTTTTTAACTTGTAATATTCCTGCACCATTGCAAAATAAGAAGTACGTAAATCTTGACTACTGATGTTTTTACGTAAATCTTCAATGATTTTAATAGCACCTTCAATATAGGTAAGTGCTGTAGTTAAGTTGTTTTTGCTGCGTTCGAGCAAAGCCAAATTGAACAAAGTCCTAGTTTCCCCCTTTTTATTGCCAATATCTTGTGATAACTTCAATGACTGATTGTAGGATTCGAGGGCTTGTTGGTAGTTACCTAAATCGTTGTGGGCTTTGCCAAGATTGTTGAAAATGGTAGCTATCACTGCTTTGTTGCCCGCTTCTTGCGATAATGGTAGTGCCTGCTTGTGATAGTCAAGGGCTTGTTGCTTGTGGTCTTGTTGCTTCTTATCTAAATCTGATTTATCTAAATCTGAATAGACTGCGCCAATATTGCTATAAGTGATAGCTCGCCCCGCCTTATCATTCACTGGCGTTAACTTCAGTGACTGCTCGTAGTGGTTGATAGCTTGATTATAATAGTCAGTAGCTTGTTGCTTGTTGTCTGATTGCTCGTAGTAACCTAAATTGTGGTAAACTAAGCCAATATTACTGAGATTAGTCGATTCCGTAGCTTTATTGTCCAGTTTCCGGTTTAAGTCTAGTGACTGTTCATAGTATTTGAGGGCTTGTTCGTAGTCACCTAAATCGTCATAGATTACACCAATATTGTTGACGGTGATAGCTTGCAGTTTTTCGTCGCGCCATTTTTGCGATAACTCTAGTGACTGATTGAAGTAGTTAAGGGCTTCTTGCTTTTTACCTAAAGAGTTATGGACTGTGCCAATCTCATCGAGGGTAACAGCTTCGTTTTTTTTATCGTACAATCGCCTTAAGGTTAATGCCTGCTCGTAATAATTCAGGGCTTGTTCGTAATCACCTAAATTGTTGTAGGCCATGCCAATATCATTGAGGGTGGTGGCTTCAGAAACTTTATCACCTACTTGCCGAAATAATAGTAGCGCTTCAAAATATTTCTCAATTGCTTGTTGCAAAGATTTAGCTGTTCCTTGCTCATACAGTTTCTTCCCCTCATTAAATACACTTTCGGCAACCGATCGCGCTGCTGGGTTTGAAGTTTCCCCCTGCTGCGCGGTCACATTCATACTTCGAGCTTGTACTATTCCCACTTGAGAAAGCAAAAGCACACTGATGAATACAGTAAAAGCGAGACACGTAAAAACTTTGAGCTTATGATGTCGTTTTTTCATCACTTTACTTAGAATTGATTACACGAGCGGCGCCAGTTAATTAAATCTACTATTAAAGTCTATTTCTCGTATTTATTGGCTTATGCAATTACATAAGCGCGCAGCCAATTGTTTACGATGTATCATTTTTATCATGTTAAAATTGCCACACATGACTTATGTGAACCTTCGGGTCAACCTGGAAAGGCTCCCAGAACTTACGTATATCGTTTAAGAACGCTATCGCTTACGTTTAGGGGCGGAAACTGTTATTTGAGAATCCCGAAGTCAAAAATATTGCTTTCGGTAAATTATTTAGCCTTTATCAGAGAATTTACATAAATTTCACTATCATTTTACGGTTACTGTCAGCTTACTCTGCTTTCGTTTCATTTTTGATAACAGCTTGACAGTTCAGAATGTTCCAATTCTTTTACTGTCACATATTTAGTTGACTTAATTACCATTGTAGTTATAGCGAACGAGCGCGACAAAACCTTATTTGGTGTGTGTCTGTTTTCAGCGTGCCGTATTCGTGAGTGCTGTATATGGTTTGTTGCTACTGAGTGGTATTCTATGTGTATTCAACACTATAAGAAACGACCTATGAAACTGAATCCTGTAGTAGCTCTTACTACTCTATTGACAATAACCCTTGCTTTCAGTAGCTTTGCTCGTGCTGGTAACTCAACTAAGTGGATACCCAGCACCACTAATAGACGTTTTTTCTATGACCAAAATAATGTCCAACGACACAATAAATATAAGGATATATTTCGTGTACATTTCTATGACAGTATTCAGAAGAACTATTTTTATACAGTAACAAGTTGTACTAATGGCACAGTCAGTGGAATTGATGCAAATGGTACGATTACTTCTCCTACACAAATAATCCCCCCAAATTCAATAGCTAGCGAAATTTATTTTAAGTACTGCCCTTCTAATAATAATGCGAACGAAAATCGACCACTGACACCCGTAGAAATACAAACAGTGATAGATTCACATGAATCAGATGTACGTGCAATGGAACTTGTAAGAGAAGCAATACTAAATTCACCTTCAATGAGGTAACGAATTATAAATTTATGAAACGAAAGAAATAGTAAACATCATTCCGCATATAACCAAAACATTGGTAGTCCGATTAGGAGTAGGGCAAGTTTTAGAATTTTTTACTTTATTACTAGTAACACGGCTACCAATGCATAAATCTTTTAAAAGTTATGCTTGTAATTTTTCCTCAAATGATAGTTTACGACAATTTCTACAAAGTATGAAATTTTTCATATTTACATTCTCATCTTCGCGTTTTATAGGGAATAAAAAACCTCAAATGTAACTCACCTTCAAAACTTTCCACCTGTTTTGACGAGCGTAAATGGTCTCTAGAGTCGCCAACGCGCTCCCGTCAGGTTTTAAATTCATAAAAACATCCTTAACAAGAGCAATAGTTGTTTAACAGTCTCTACAATTTACAATCAATTTATCAACCATTACTATTACCCACCAATTTCTCCCCTTTCAGCATCCGCGCGGCAGCTTCCAACAAAGCTTCTTCCAAATAAGGTTTAGTAAAATAACCAGAAGCGCCCAAATTTATCGCCATTTGTTTATGTTTATCGGCGCCGCGCGATGTCAGCATAGCTATAGGTAACTGACTCAAACTCGGTTCTTTGGATATACGAGATAATAGTTCCAGTCCATCGCAACGTGGCATTTCTATATCGCAGAACACTATATCGCACGGTAAACCTGAACGCAGTTTTTCCCACGCTTCTTGACCATCGCGCGCTTGCTCGACTCTATACCCGGCTTTATTAAATGATAGTGATAATAGTTCCCTTACTGTGATTGAGTCATCTACTATTAACACTGTTGGGTCAATTTTAGCACTTGTTGACTCTGTATTATTACTAGCTTCAAAGAATGGTACGGGACTTTGTTTAGCGGTACGTCCTTGGAATATATCGATTATTTCCAATACATCCGCTATTGGCATAATTCTACCATCCCCTAACACTGTGGCGCCTGCTACTCCGATTGGTTTCGGCGCCGGACCTTCAAACTGTTTAATTACTATTTCCTGTTCGCTTAATACAGTGTCTACTTGCAACCCGATTAATGTTGATGCCGAACGTATCACTACTACAGATACCATATCATCATCGCGCCCCCCATATACACTACCCCGACTTAATTGACGGTTCAATGTTAATAATTCTTTCAAGGGTTTAAATGGTAGTTTACTATCACGCCACAATATATATGACTCTCCCTTCTCATTTTTGAGAATACTTTTAGTCGGTATATCAAGCGTATCTTCCACACCATCCATAGGAAATGCTATCCGCGCTTTATCCCAAACACAACACAAAGCTTTACATATACTGAGCGTTAACGGTAATCGTATCGTGAAACTTGTTCCGCGTCCTAAAGAAGAATCTGTAGTTATCGTCCCTCTAATTTCACTAATACTAGTACGTACAACATCCATCCCCACACCGCGACCAGCTAAATCATCCGCTTGGTCTTTTGTGCTAAAATTAGGTTGGAACAATAACTCATACACTTCCATACGCGATATTAACCGCGCTTGAGATTCCGTTATTAACCCGACTTTTATTGCTTTCTGCTTTACATAATCTGTATTAATACCCGCACCATCATCAGAAACAGATATCACAGTTTGGTTTCCTTGATGAAACGCGCGCACTGTTATTATCCCCACAGCTTGTTTACCGTGACTTATTCTTTCATCCGGGGTTTCAATACCGTGAGCTATAGCATTATTGAGCATATGAATTAACGGGTCAGTCAAATGCTCCAAAATCATTTTATCAATCAGCGTATCTTGACCTTCAATTACTAACTCAACTTGCTTGCCGCATTTTATCGCATTATCCCGCACACCCCGCTTGACTCTATCTGTAACAGTAGAAAACGGAACCATCCGCGCTTTCGTTAAACCTTCTTGTAACTGCGTCGTCACTTGTCGAAACTGTCTGGCAACCCTTTCAGTTTCCTCGGTAACAAAATCAATATCACTTGCCGACTCTCTTACCCTAACTATCAACTCTATCATTTCCTGCGATAAAGTATGGAACGGCGTAAACCGATCCATCTCCAACTCCGAAAAACCTCGTTCACTATCCTTATTATTATGACTACCACTCGTACCACCACCAAAACCATGTTTTCGAGTCGCTAATAATGATGCTTCGAGTAACGAACGTTCGTACAATTCTTGCATTCTGGCGCCAACATCAGACAAGTGGTGTATCTGAATAAGTAAATTATCTAATGATTGCCGTAAACGTTCCTGGTCTTGTTCGAGAGTGTTGCGGTTAACAACCAACTCCCCAACCAAGTTACTCATATCATCAAGGTGTTTTACAGAGACTTTCATCAACTGCTCAAACCGCGCGGTTGTTGTACGTCTAGTATTTTGACGCTGTAAAGGTGTAGGAGCATTATTTGCAGTAGAGGAAATATCATTCGACTGCGCGAGCAATTTTTCCAAATCGCCAAACTCATCTATAATTGGCGTATCTATATTATTACTACTACTATTATTATCATCAATCGCAGCTTCGGGTTGTGTTGAGTCAGTAGAAATACCTAATATAGCTTCGAGAGCAGCAAAGGACTCGTCTTCAATAAAGTCTAAATTACTTGGTTCAACATTAATATCCTCGTCTAGGCTCGTCTCTATATTTAGATTAGCCGTGACTGAGATATCATTATTAATATCGTCTCGAACTGCAAAAATCTGTTCGGGTGTTAATTCTTCAAATAAATCAGTTTCATCACTAATTGAATATTGCTCAACTTCATCCACCCCTTCACTACTCGGAGCTACATAACTATCAAAGATATCACTATTAGAAGTCTCTGCGAATAAACTTTCTTGATTTGAATTACCAACACTACTGATATCAACTATATCATTCGCAGTATTCCAAAACTCATTAAAATCATCAAAAGCATCTAAAAACTCAGGGTTTGTAGGAGTTGGAGCTAAAAATATATCCTCAACATCTACACTATCACGGGAGTCGGCGCCATAATCGGCAAAACTTACATCCCCAAAAATATTATCTAATACATCTGTCTCATCAGCAGTATCTGGGGTAAACAAGTTATCTAAACTTTCTTCTACAGTCGTTTCTGGGTTAGATGGTTCAGAAACCTCAGACTCTAACTCAGTATCATCATCAAGATAACTACCAAATAACTGAACAACGGTTAACTCACCATTACTTTTGTCATTAATATAGAAATTGGTACTTTCAAACACAAGTAAGTCATCAAGTTCCGACGATGACACCTCAACATCTGTAGTTACCTCTTGATGATTTTCAACATCTAATTCTAACTTTTGTTCTCCATTCCAAGTATCATCTAATTCGCTAGCGTCCAAGCCAAATAATTCATCCAACTCGGTAAGTTCAGCAATGCCAACTAGTGGACCATTCGCATCAATTATAATATTAGTCGAAGCTATATGGGCGCCATACTCAGAAGAAGTAATGACAGTATCTATCACGTCACTACCAGAATCATCTAAAATAGAATCAGATAAATCGAACAGCGAACAAATTTCGTCATCAACATCAACATCAACATCAACATCAACATCAAAATCAAAGTCAAATTGATTAAACTCAACATGAAGTTCTTCATTTGACATTTGATTTAAATCATTAATTTCTACACCATCAGTACTCTCAGTAACCCTAATAATATCATCCTGAGAGTCATCAGCATCAAAGAAATCACTACTAAGTTCCAATAATTCAATATCAGGAGTAGAAATAAGAGCTTCCAACTGTGGACTAATTACAATTTCGTTATCACGACCAGCGAGAGCTAGTTCTTGCGCGCGTTTTATTTCAGTAATAACAACTTTCGCAAGCGTCAAATAACTATTATCAAGATTTGTTACAGCAGTTGCGGCGCCTTTACACAAATGACACCAATTGGTAAGCTTTAAATCTTCACCAATAATCGCCAAATATTGACAGCAAGCAGATAAACCTTTACGTGACGACTCAGTTGCATCTTGTTTAAACAACTGCAACATATCGCGCAACTTTTGCATCACAGCATTTTGAAACTGTTGCCAATCAGATTCGCTCGACGTATGCTGTTGTAAATCAGGATTATTATGATTATATTGTACAGGCTCAACGAGAGTACTAACCTTAATCGCCGTCCCATTTTGACCCAGCAGAAACTCCAAATGTTCATTCAACCAAGCAAAAACAGGTTCAGCTTCACTCATTAAAGTATTAGCTTGCTCATCCGACAACCCAAAAGGGCCACTAAGATGTTCCAACAAAGCTTTTAAAGTATCCGAAACACCGAGAAACAGCGACTCCAACTTTTGGTCAATAGAAATTGGATTTTCCTTTAAAACCTTAAAACAATCTTCTAAACGATGAGCAGTTCGCTGTATACTATTCAAAGATAACATCGCGGCGCCACCTTTGATTGAATGCGCTGCCCGAAAAACCTCATTAATCATTTCCGGGTCATCCAAAGTTTGTTGTAAATTCAGCAAACCTTGCTCAATCGTATTTAAATGGTCCCTAGCTTCCTCTATAAAATAGCCTAATATACGTTGTTGTTGTTCAGGTAACATAATCTTAAAAATAGTTAAAAGTGCTGAGTGCTGAGTGCTGAGTAAGTACTGAGTGCTGAGTGCTGAGTGCTGAGTAGGTAAGGAGTGAGGAGTGAGGAGTGAGGAGTGAGGAGTGAGGAGTAAGGAGTGAGGAGTGAGGAGTGAGGAGTGAGGAGTGAGCTTGTGATAAATTAAAAATTCTAACTTTTTAACTTTTAACTTCTTTCTCTTTCCCCCACTCAGCACTCAGCACTCAGCACTTTCCACTCTTAGAGCGCACTCAGCACTATTAACGAGATTCTACGGTTTCAACGCGAAACCTTTCGACCGACGCAATAAGGTCGCGCGATACACCAACTAAATGTTGTAAAGCTCCACTTACTCGCTGTGCTTCTTGCGATGTTTCTTGAGCAGTTAACTCGACTGACTGCATAACTGTTGCAACCGCGCGCGATGTTTCGGTTTGGTCTACAGTGTCAGCGGTAATGGAACGGACTAATATATCGATACGGTTGGCAACCTGAATAATATTATCGAGGGAACGTTTTGCTTCTTCGGCAAGTTTGGTTCCTGTAATTACCTGCTGTGTTCCTTCTTCCATCGCTGTCATTACAGAACTTGTCTCGCTTTGAATTTGCATAACTATTTGCTCAATTTCTTTGAGAGACTTCGCGGACTTATCTGCTAATTGCCTAACTTCATCTGCTACAATTGCAAATCCTCGTCCTGCTTCTCCCGCACGCGCGGCCTCTATACTCGCGTTTAAGGCAAGTAAATTAGTCCTGCTCGCAATTTGAGAAATTAAAGCGACAATTTTAGAGATTTCTTGCGAAGACTCTGCTAACCTTTTAACTTTGCGCGTTGTTTCTGCCACTGTTTCCCGAATTTCTAAAATACCCGCAACGGTGTTTTCTACAGCTTCTCCACCCTTCAAGGCAATAGAACTTGCATCGCGCGCGACTGTTTCCGCTTCTCGTGCTGCTTCTGCTACACGTTGTATCGAATCTGTCATTACCTGGACTGAGTTGAGGGTAACTGCGAGTTCTTCAGCTTGTCGTAATGCGTCTGTTGAAAGCGCGCGTGCGAAAGTTTCAGAATTTGTGGCGCCTTTGGTAACTTCTTTGGCGGCAACTTTAACTTGTTGGACAATATCGCGTAAGTTTTGTATTGTTAAATTAAAAGCATCGGCAACGGCGCCAAGTACGTCCGCTGTCACTTCAGCTTGCACCGTTAAGTCACCCCGCGCGGCGCCTTCCACATCATCGAGTAACCGTATAACCTGCCGCTGCAAGTTTTCTTTCGCTTCTTCTTGTTCTTGCGCTTTGCGTGTAGCTTCGTTGGTCGTGGTAAAAATTACACGAGTCATCTCATTAAATCCCGCAGCCAACTGTCCAAATTCATCTTCCGAATATACAGTAGCTTGGACACTCAAATTACCTTGCCGGACACTATCGAACTGATTTTGTAAGTCTTTTGTGGTGCGACGAATTTGTTTAAAGGTGAGACTGCCCATAATACCAGTTGTAGCAAAAGACACAACCCCTGCAGCTAAAGCCATAGCCCAACCAGTTCTATTAATAGCACTGCGGTCAGTTTTTTCGGATAAATTAGCGGCGCCAAAGCTGACGGCAGCAACTACAATGGCACTAACTACACCAACAGTGAGAGCTATGAACCATTGTTTACTTTCTAATGGTGCATTTTCAAGTGGGGCCAGTTTAATTCAGAATAGTGAATATAGGCGCTCTTGTGCTAGCTTCCCAAACATTTATAAAGCTGGTGACTTATATAACCAAAAAAGTATTTCTAAATAATTAACAAATTAATTTAAGTAATCACTACACGAGTTTGAATTCTTTACAAAGAACACTTGCAGTTTCATCCTTTCTTCAAAAAAAATTACGCAACAGTACTGTGGATGCAGTGAGCAACTAAAAACCATAATTGAAAAAGGATAATGATAAACATTTCTACCCTGGAAGTTTACACATCAACTATTTCAGATAAAATAAAATAAGTGAGGGATACATGGCATCTAACATTGCAAATAATAGATTAGATACTTTTAAGAGCTTGAACATCGGCTTGAGTAATCAGAAAAATCCGTTAGAGCCATTAAATATTGATAGTAGTAGCAGCTATAGCGGTATTATTAATAACGCAATACAAGAAGCTCAAACATCATTACAAAGGTTTGCTGCAAGCGACTCGTTTACAGGTTCAATGAATACAGCTTTTGGTACTAGCTGGGATGCTTCCACTGTATCAAAACTACAACAAAGCTGGTTAAAAGGTAATTTTGGTGACTTGCCCCAAATTAAGATTTCGTCTTCTTTAGATGTAATTGGTGCAAACGGCGCCTATGCAAGTAAAACCGATACTATTTATTTATCTCAAAATTTTGTAGAGCGAAATGCCCAAAATATTGGTGCAATTAAAAGTGTTTTACTAGAAGAAATTGGACACGCAGTTGATGCCCGAATCAATTTTGTTGATGCTGCTGGTGATGAAGGTGATATTTTTAGTTCCGTTGTTTTGAAAAAAACCCTTAGTGATGGCGAATTAATTACATTAAAAGCTGAGGATGATAGCACATCTATTTTCATTGATGGTAAGTTAACTCAACTTGAATTATCGTTACCACTTAGAAACAGAACAGAAATGCTTTTAGGAAATCGGGTTGACTTCAACGGAGATGGCAGAACAGATTTCCTACGTCAAGAAAAAGGTTACTTTGCTGACGATAGATTCGGGATGCTTGAAACCCATCTATCAAATGGTGATGGCTCTTTTAGAAAAGCTTGGGTAAGTGAAGATGCCAGCAGAGGTTTTCACGGTGACTGGACAAATCTGATCATGGGAGATTTTAACGGTGATGGTAGAACAGATTTCCTACGGCAAGAAAAAGGCGCCCTAGCTTCAGACCAATGGTGGATGTTTGAAACATTCATCTCCAATGGAGATGGTAGCTTTACCACCCGTTCCGTGATGCATGATACAGCAATGAACGGTGATTTAACTAATATATTTGTTGGCGATTTTAACGGTGATGGTAGGTCAGATTTTATCCGTCAAGAGAAGGGTCATTTTGCTAATGATGCTGCTAGAATGCTTGAAACCTACCTTTCAAATGGTGATGGCTCATTCAGAAAAGCTTGGGAGATATTCGACCCCAGTCGAGGTCTAAATGGAGACTTAACAAACCTATTTATGGGAGATTTCAATGGTGATGGTAGAACAGATTTTCTGCGGCAAGAAAAAGGTTCTTTGGCTTCAAACTCTGATTGGATGTTTGAGACTTACATAAGTAACGGTGATGGCTCTTTCAATAGTCGCTTTGTGATGCATGATGCAGCGATGAATGGTGATTTAACTAATATATTTATTGGCGATTTTAACGGTGATGGTAGGTCGGATTTTGTTCGTCAAGAGAAAGGTCATTTTGCTAACGATACCCACCGAATGCTTGAAACATACCTTTCAAATGGTGATGGTTCTTTCAGAAAAGCTTGGGAAGTTTCCGACCCTAGCAGAGGTTTTCATGGGGACATGACAAATCTATTTATGGGAGATTTCAACGGTGATGGCAGAACAGATTTTTTGCGACAAGAAAAAGGCGCCTTGGCTTCAGACCAATGGTGGATGTTTGAAACTTTCATCTCCAATGGTAATGGTACCTTTACCAGCCAATTTGCAATGCATGAAATACCAATGAATGGTGATTTAACCAAGTTATTTGTCGGCGACTTTGATGGTAATGGAAGGTCTGATTTCTTACGTCAAGAAAGGGGAAGCTTTGCGAGTGATATCTACGGAATGTTAGAGACTTACACTTCTAACTCAAATGGTTCATTTACCAAGCGTTGGCAGGTTGACCAGCACGCAATGCATGGGGACTTTACTAACTTATTTACAAATAATACCGCACGTCCTCAAGTAACTACAGTTACCCAACCATCTGGCTACTATCGCGATCTTTCTTCATTAAGTAGTGCTGATTGGAACTATCAAAGCCGTGACAATCAATTCTTTGATAACAACACTCAAAATGGGGAAAGTCTTGCATCTGTCAAGCAGGTTTACTCTGATCTTTCAAACGGCATTTTCGGTTCTTACAAGGCAATGACTGCTGGCTACTTTGATACTACTGATTACCCTGGAACTCACTATGGCATTGATATGGCTGGATTTGCTGGTAATACGGTGAAAACTGTAGTAGGTGGTACAACTACCTTAGTTCAAAACACAGTTGGTAATTATTTTATTGGTGTAAAAGGTGATGATGGTAATCTTTGGATTTACGGTCATTTAGAAAACTACTCAGTGGGGATTAATTCTCGTATTGAAGCTGGAACCATAATTGGTAAGGTCTTTGATGGTGCATACCTCGGAAGTTACCGGATGGATCAGCATTTACATTTAGAAGTACATAAAGGACATACATATAGCCGCAATAACTCAATAAGCCCTCTTGAAGCATATTGGAGACTGAGAAATCGATAAGTATGATAGCAGAGTATTAATACTCACTTCTAGGTAAAAAGAAAGAGGGTTTCTTCCTTCTTTCTTTTTACCTGCGGGTTTCTTTTTCATCGCTATTACTTCCCAAAATTGTCATTACTCTGCCGTTGTTCAATATCTGCCTTCCTTTCATCCATTGTTAATGAGTCGAGCCATTGAAAAGAAAACGAAGAAACCCTTTATGCGTCGGCATATCCCAAACCATCTACCAATGCCTTAAATCCTTTTTTATATAATTCAATTGGTTGTCATTTTTTCCTCTTTCTCAAAGATTATCTTGAACGGCGCCTATTTGTGAGTCTTCAATCAACTTTTCTAAATCATTCAACAGTTTTTCAACCTTTTTACGTTTTTTTGCGTCCTCTAGTACTTTAGCTTGCTTTAACCGTTTACCAATATCTGTATACCGTTGACTTATAACTTTATGAGGCGCCACATCAATATTTGGCTTTTGCTTACCGAACTGTTGGATTAATTCCTTGATTTTAGCAAGTGATAAATCCTCATTAATTGCTTTCTCAAGTACTTGCCCGCGCGCGTCTTCATCTTTTACTTTAGCTATAGCACACGCTTTAGTATATTCTAATTTCCCTTCACGCAATGCTAATAATACATCTTCTGGCAATTTAAGCAACGGGAGACGAGTAGTAACAAACGATTCCCATGTTATTTTCCCCAAATTCTTAAACACGTCTTGTGTAGCAAGGCTTTCGTCGCTAACCAAGACGTTTTGGTTAACTATACCTTTCGCCTCATTTTGCATTCTATAAAGCAGGGAAACCACAAGAGAACGCTCTCGTTGCAAGGTTAATGCAAGCAATTCAAGAATACCCTCAGTCTCTTCTATTGGGTTAAGGTCTTCACGTTGGAGGTTTTCAATCAGCCGTACAGTATGGGTAGTAGCCGAGTCCATATCATGCACAACTACAGGCGCCTCCGTCAACCCAGCCATTATAGAAGCTTTTAGGCGCCGTTCCCCAGCAATAAGTTCATACTCCCCATCAGTTAAAGGACGAACGAGTAACGGTTCGAGAACACCAAACTGTTTAATTGAACGCGATAACTCTTCAAGCTTTGCTGGGTCAAAATAGCGTCGCGGTTGAGATGATGGCAGCTTGATAAGATTCAAAGGTACCGTGTTAGTAGGCGCCTTATTTAATGCTTCTGTATTTGTAGGTTGGGCGCCAAACAGTACAGCAGGTGTTTTAATTTGGGTATATGGTTCTTCTTTCTTACTGCTTTTACGAGTAATAGGTTTATTCATAGTTTCTCTAAGTCACGTGCAATTTGTTTAAGGATAGTAATAGCAGGATGGTTCTTGTCAAACAATGAAAGCGGAACTCGACGCTCGGAAGCATCAGCAAAAGCAATACTCTTAGTCACAGGTGGAAATACAGTAGCAATAGAAGATAACTGTGACTGTACAGCTTTAACAGTGCGTGACTCCTGTGCAGTACGACCATCGTACATAGTAGGCACAAAACCAGCAAACTGTAAATTAGGGTTAGTATGCTGTCGTACCTGTGCAACTGTACTTAATAACAGTTCCGTACCTTTGAACGATTTAAATTGACACTGGATAGGGACAAGTAAATGAGTTGCCGCAGTCAAGCTAATAATACTTAACAACCCCAGTGATGGCGGACAATCAATCAAGATAAAATCGTAGTCATCAAGTACAGGCGCCAACGCATTCCTCAACCGATACTCGCGAGAAATGGCGCCGCTAAGTTGGAGTTCCGCAGCAGCCAAATTAATATCAGCAGGCACAAGCCACACCCCATTAATAGCTTCAGGATAAACAGGCAACGGCTTACTATTAACTATCGCATCGTAAACACTTATATCAAGTTCATCAGGTTCTAAACCCATAAACGTAGTCAGCGACCCCTGCGGGTCCATATCTACAACCAGAACACGAGTTTTCTTTTTTTGTGCGAGATGATAGCCAATATTTTGAGTCAGCGTCGTTTTCGCCACGCCACCACTTTGATTAAATAACGCAATAATGCGAGTAGTTGCCACAACTTTTATATTCTACATGAGCATATTTATCTTTGTACCGGGTTATTGTAGCGAAGGGAGCGATTTTACACAATACGTTTGATTATATTTATAACGAGGCGCCTGGAAATGCAATTCCTAATTTTACAATATTGCTTTACCGAACGCTACAATGTAAAAGTGTAAACGGAAATAACAGAAAAAATAGGACAATTAATCATAAAAAGCTTACAAATTAAACTCAAGCGTCTTTGATGAAGAACAAGTGAGGATTGTGCAATGGATACCTTAGAACGTTATCGCTCCTATGTTTCTCAGTTAATTAATGAGTACGCGAAATACAAACCTTCTCATGGTCAAATTGAAACCGAAGCAATTATCGATACCCTTCATGACCATTATGAAGTAATGCATGTAGGTTGGGATGGGCAACGTCGGGTACATGGCTCAGTAGTTCATATTGATATAATCATGCGTGAAAATTTGGATTCAACATGATGGTACTAATCGTCCTGTAGCTTTATAGTTATTAGAAGCAGGAGTAAAGAGAGAAGATATTATCCTAGGCTTTCATCCACCTCAAGTTCGTCAATATACAGATTTTGGCGTGGCGTAAACCAATAGAAAATGTAGGTTAAAAATTTAACTCTCGTTCCTTTAATAGCTATAATCAATATCATTGTCATAGTTCAATACTTACTGATGACTGAGGAAGAATTGCTACAGGTAATTGAAAAAGCTGCGGTAGAGAAGGCGCCGGAGTTAGACCTCTCTGGTAACAATTTGACAGCTTTACCACCTGAGATTGGTCAGCTTACTCAACTTAAAAAGCTGATTCTTAGTAAGTATAAGTATGACAAAAATGGACATTTTATTGATACTATCGGTAACAATTTAACTGATTTACCGAAAGAGATTTGGTTGCTCAGTCAACTTGAAGAACTTCAAATAATCGGTAATCAACTGAGTAATATACCAGCAGAAATCGGGCAGTTGGTTAACTTACAATCCCTCGACCTCAGCAATAATCAACTGAGTAATATACCAGCAGAAATCGGGCAGTTGGTTAACTTACAATCCCTCGACCTCAGCTTTAATAAACTAAGTAATATACCAGCAAAAATTGGGCAGTTGGTTAACTTACAATCCCTCGACCTCAGCTTTAATAAACTAAGTAATATACCAGCAAAAATTGGGCAGTTGGTTAACTTACAATCCCTCAAAATTCACAGTAATCAACTGAGTAATATACCCGCAGAAATCGGGCAGTTGGTTAACTTAAAATCCCTCGACCTCCGCTTTAATCAACTGAGTAATATGCCAGCAGAAATCGGGCAGTTGGTTAACTTACAATTCCTCGACCTCAGCGGTAATCAACTGAGCAATATACCAGCAGAAATCGGGCAGTTGGTTAACTTACAATTCCTCGACCTCAGCGGTAATCAACTGAGCAATATACCAGCAGAAATCGTGCAGTTGGTTAACTTGCAATCCCTCGACCTCAGCGGTAATCAACTGAGCAATATACCAGCAGAAATCGTGCAGTTGGTTAACTTACAATTCCTCGACCTCAGCTTTAATAAACTAAGTAATATATCAGCAAAAATCGGGCATTTGGTTAACTTACAATCCCTCAGACTTAGCAATAATCAACTGAGTAATATACCAGCAGAAATCGGGGAGTTGGTTAACTTGCAATCCTTCGACCTCGGCTTTAATGAACTAAGTAATATACCAGCAGAAATCGGGCATTTGGTTAACTTACAATCCCTCTACCTCCGCGTTAATCAACTGAGTAATATACCAGCAGAAATCGGGGAGTTGGCTAACTTACAATCCCTCGACCTCCGTGATAATCAACTGAGTAATATACCAGCAGAAATCGTGCAGTTGGTTAACTTACAATCCCTCGAACTCAACGGTAATAAATTGAGTAATATACCAGCAGAAATCGTGCAGTTAGTTAACTTACAATTCCTCGACCTCAGCTTCAATAAACTAAGTAATATACTAGCAGAAATCGGGCAGTTGGTTAACTTGCAATCCATTGACCTTAGCCATAATCAATTGAGTAATATACCAGCAGAAATAGCCAAACTTAGCAAACTTAAAAAACTTGACTTACGTGGAAACCCAGTTCCCATTCCACCAGAAATTTTAGGAGCAAAGAAATTTTCAGGAGAACCGGGAGATGTTAAGGAAATACTTGATTTTTATTTCCGAGTGCAAGACCATAAAGAAACAGAACCTCTTTATGAAGCTAAATTATTAATTATAGGGGAAGGAGGCGCCGGAAAAACCTCTTTAGCGAAGAAAATTGAAGATGAAAACTATGCACTTGAACAAAATGAAAAGTCAACCGAAGGTATTGATGTCATTCAATGGAAATTTACACTTGACAATGGTCATGAATTTCGTGTTAATATCTGGGATTTTGGGGGTCAGGAAATTTATCACCAAACTCACCAATTTTTCCTCACTAAACGTTCTCTTTATGCTTTAGTTGCTGATACCCGCAAAGAAAATACAGATTTTTACTGGTGGTTGAAAGTTGCCGAACTTCTCAGCGATAGTAGTCCAGTTTTGATTATTAAAAATGAAAAACAAGACCGTAATACTGAGGTAAATGAACGTCAATTACGTGGAGAATTTACGAATTTAAAAGAAGTTTTAGCAACTAATTTAGAAACAAATCGCGGTTTAGCCGAAATCAAACAAGCTATAAAACAATATATCAGCAATCTTCCCCATGTTGGTGATAAATCACCTTTACCAAAACTCTGGGTGCGAGTTCGTTCAGCTTTAGAAAACTATTCTCAAACGCGCGATTATTTAGAGCTTAGTGAATATTATAGACTTTGCGAAATTAATCAATTAACTGACCGTCAAGACATGCTGCGGTTAAGTCGCTATTTACATGACCTTGGTGTTTGTTTACACTTTCAAGATGATTCCACACTGAAACATTACGTTATTCTCAGACCAGAATGGGGTACAAATGCGGTTTACAAAGTTTTAGATAACAAAACTGTTAAACAAAACCTAGGATGTTTTACTCAAGAAAATCTTGCTGATATTTGGCAAGACAACAAATATGCTAATATGCGGGATGAACTGCTGCAATTAATGATGCGGTTTAAACTCTGCTACCAAATTCCTAACCGTCCTGGTAATTACATTGCACCCCAACTACTCGATATTGAGCAACCCGAATATTCTTGGGATAAATCCTATAATTTGATTTTACGGTATAAATACGAATTTATGCCCAAAGGTATTCTCACCCGCTTAATTGTAGAAACACACCCTTGGATTGAAAACCAAAAACTCGTCTGGAAAAATGGTGTTGTCCTTAACAAAGATGAAACGCGCGCTCTTGTCATTGAAAATTACAATCAGCGAGAAATTAAGGTTAGCGTCTCTGGAAACCGTAAAAAAGAACTACTTGCGGTTGTCACCCATGAATTAGATAAAATTAATCAAACCTTTGAGCGTTTGCAATATCAAACTTTAGTTCCTTGTAACTGTATACAATGTCTAGGAACTGAAAACCCCAATACTTACCCCTTAGAAAAATTACGTAAACGTTTAAAAGATGGTAGATATACAGTTGAGTGTGAAAAAAGCTATGAAGACGTAGATGTCCGCAGATTAATTGACGACGTTAATTTATCGCGCGACTTAGAATATCGAGAATCTCAAGCTCAAAACACACCATTACAACAAGAATTAGAAAGAGAGAAACAAAAATCATTAAATGTAAATCCAACAATTATTCATAAATTATCTGGACAACAGCGTAAGAAACTCTTGCAAGCTTTAATGGATGCTTACCCTACTAAATTTTTATTAAAACAATTACTATCATTTGAACTTGATAAAAATCTAGATTCAATTGCAGGAGGCGATAATTTACAAGAAATTGTCTTTAATTTAATAGAAACAGCATCAGCTGAAGGATGGCTTAAAGAATTAGTTTGTAGTGCTAAAGAGTCCAACCCTGAAAATCCCCTCTTAACTGTTATTACTCAAGAGTTGTAAACAAATACAATTACTATAAATAATATCAACCCCGTTGACACAGCTATTCAAACAACCCGTAACGCTATTTCTATGGAAGTTAAACCAGAAAAATGCGTTTCAAGCCTTAATTTCCCAAACGCAGTTATCTCGGCTCAACCTCTACTAATACTCAGGCTGTCTTCAAATAAGGCTTGTAGTTTAAAACTCTTACACAAGAGTGTCTTTTACTGTGCTATTTTTCACGTTTCATATTATCGCTTTCCTATACGCTTGGACATAATCAACCTCAGTACATTTACCAATTATAGAAAAAATCATCGTCCGAGAACTTGACAGGCGCCTTCACAGTTAAACCATTTACTATCATCCATGAGTACGGAGGATGATTTAATTAAAAGTATGTTAAGAAAAAGCAGGTATAAATACTTTTTAACAACACATCCCTAACCCGACCCGGAGACACAATTATGAGTCCAGCAAAAATTGGTGGTGAACCAAAACCAGGAACAGCAAGAACAGCAAAACCCGCAGTAAAGGCGCCAGCTTCTAAGAAGAAAACATCATCTAAACCAACCGCAGCCACCAAAACCCCAGTACCATCCGAAGTTACAAACACCGCACCAATATTTGTGGCGCCACTGGATAAAATAGTCCTACCCAAAACCCCCCAACCCAGACGCTACTTTAAACCCGAAGCAATGCAGTCTCTAGTTAACTCAGTAAATAAAAACGGAGTACTACAAAATATAGTATTACGCCCAGTAGGGGATAACTATGAGCTAGTAGCAGGAGAGAGACGTTACCGCGCGGCAATTGACGCAGGTCTAAAAGAAGTCCCCGCAATAATCCGAGAAATGAACGACTCGGAAGCATTAGAATTTACCCTCACCGAAAACCTGCAGCGCGAAGACTTAAATCTACTCGAAGAAACAGAGGGAACCTTAGACCTACTAGCATTAAAACTTAAAACCAATCGAGAAGGAGTAATAACAATACTCAACAAACTATCAACCATACAACGTGGTAAAGCTGCGGACAGCAGTGTACGTGAGGAAGATAAGCAAACTATTAACGAAGTCTTTGCGACCACAACCAAAATAACCCCAGAAGCATTCCGAGTACATCGACTACCACTATTAAACCTACATCCTGAAATTTTAGAAGCACTGCGAACCGGAACAATAGAATATACCAAAGCTAAGGAAATCAATAAATTAGAATCACTTGAAGACAGAAAGGAACTCCTAGAAAACACAATTGACATGTCATTGTCACTTCAATTCGTGCGTAAACTGGTACTATCCAAAAAGCCCAAATCAAAACAACCTCAACTACAAACCCGCTTAGACGAAGCATACAAACAAGCTAGAAAATTCAAAGTCTGGGAGAACCCAGATAAACAGAAGAAACTCGAATCTTTACTCGCAGAACTAGAAGCACTGCTAGAACCAGCAACCGCTCAATAATAACTGTGATTAAAGCGGCGCCGACAAAAACCTTAATTATTAGTATGGGTAGGGTTTCCCACCCTTACTAATTAATCTTAAACATCCTCTGTTCAATTCCTTCCCAAGTTTTGGGCGCCAGTCGTACTGCTGCATCTTTACACTCAATAATTAAGTGGTTGGCATAGAGGTAATTGTCTAATGCTTCCATTTCTTTTCCAGATAAATTAACCATTTCTGGGGTAAGGTTGAAAGCGTGAAACCATATTTCCATAAGGTGTTTAGCTTCGGACTTATGCACTTCCAGTAATTCAAATTCAGCAGGAATTTTAGCTCGGAGTTCTTTTATTTGGGCAATTAACGCAGTAAAGTCTATCTGATTGAATATTTTGAGATTCTCTAGGTTGTGAACGTAGTTGATAAGTTTAATGATGGCATCGGCATCAAGACAGCGGATTTCGATGCTGATGACTTCAGCTTTAGAGTAGGTAATTGTGATGACTTGGGCTTTAGTTTCAGTGTAGGTAATGGTGGTGATGGGAATGGGTTTGCCATAAGCGCGGGCGTTGGCGATGGCGCGGACGTTGGTGTTTACTTGGGCGTTAGTGATGGTGTTTACTTGGGTGTCAGTGATGGTGTTGATGAAGGCGTTGATGATGGGATTGGCGCGGACGTTGACGTGGACGTTAGTGATGACGTTGGCGTGGGCGTGGGCAATTGCAAATGCACGTTTATCCACAGGTTTAATATCACCCACAGAATCGGCAGTTTGTTCGTGTGCCCAACGTAACAACGCTTGTAACTTAGGGGTATTAATATAAGAAAGCGCCTCTTTTTCCATTAAAAGTAATAATTGGTCAGTTCCACCCCGCATTAACCCTGCGACCAAGAGAAAAACTTCTCGCCAACGTGTATTTGCAAGTTCGTGTTTTACCAACTCTTCAATTCCATTATTGTCCACTATGTATTGGGCAGTTAAATACTCTTGCAGCGTTAGGTGAGAAAATGAAAGCACATCTTTGGCACGTTCTACTAAAATACCCTGTTGAATTTGAATCGCTTCTAAAATTACGCTTGCATCTAGATGTTTTGGTGCATTCAAGTTATCTACTAGAAACTTGCTAATTTGTGCTTCTACTTCGCGCTGACTGAAAAATAGCTTATTCTCAACAAAATTATGGCTAGCAATTTCTGCCAGCATCATTTCTTCGAGTTTCAAACTTAAATCTTTATAGATGGGGTCGCGTTGTACTCTCTTCTCCGATGCCCACTTTTTCAATAAAACATCTAGTGCTTCACCATATAGCACTGCTCGATTTTTAGGAAAGGTTTGGGAGTCATCAAATACCAAACATAGTAACGTCAGCAATAGCGGTGTTTGTGCTAGTTCTTTAGTCGCATCATATTCTTGTTGCTGTAACAGTTCCCAGCATCTTTTGGCAGTATCTACATGCTTATCTTGCTCTGATTGAAACCAATTATTAATAAATTGCTCGATTTGCTCGTCATCAAAATCTGCCATTACTACGTCGTTAAACCGTTGAAAGCCACTACGATAAGCCGCTGTACGGCACGAAGCAATAAAACGGTTTTGTGAGTGCTTATCAACAAAATCTTGAATTGTTGTAATCGCTTTATCTAGTTGTTGAGTTGGTATTTCATCCAAACCATCAAGTAATATTAATAACTTTCCTTTCTCTAAAAGTTTTTTAGCTGAATCATCTGGTTTGGGAAAACCACAGTTTTCTAATTCCTGAATTATTGCCTTTTCTAGATTTATTTCACTTTTGGTAAATCGCTTTAGTTCCAGAAACACCGGGACACATTCATGCTTGTATCCACCCTCCTTACCCTTCAATGCTTCCAAACCCAGGCGCCGTAAAAATGTAGATTTACCAGCACCAGGTTGTCCCAGTACCATCAAGTATTGCTTAGAGTTGGCTACCTTAAGCCCGTCTTGTTTCTCACACTTTGATTGAAACCCGCGCGTCTGTGACTTACGAAAAGCTTCTTCTAAATTATCTATCGAAGCAAACGCTTTAATTCCTTCTTCCCCTAGAAACTGAACTGCTGTATACACATCCTCAAGCTTGACAGGTTCGCGCATCCCCAAAACTTTGAGTTTACCGTGGCGTTCCGCGTAGTTCTCCACATATTTTTTAGAAGCACTAAAAATCATCTGCTGAATATTCTTGCCCAGGTTTAAATTACTTCCACCATCCCAAGCAAACTTGACGACGATACCAGCCAAACAGAAGCGCGCCTTCTTCAGCTACTTTGAGGGCAAGTGGTTCCAGTCCAGTCATAGTGATATTACTGATTGTTGTGGAAATTATGTAACAACTACATTACTATTAAATCTCATTCCTGAAAACCGCAATATTTTTTCTACACACAGGAGCGTGTTATAACAAGATTGTATTTTACTATCCTAAAAAATCCCCTTCCTTGGGACAGCAAAATCCCAGGCGCCATACCCTCAAGAAAAGATTATACTTTCCAATCATGTACCAAGATATTAATATTTTTTGTCATTGTTTACATTCGTACAATACTCGTTCTGATATTTAATTAATATTTTATATCAATTTTTATGATGGTACAATTAGTATTTTTATTTGTATTTTTAAATTATAAATATAAAAAATACAGTCAATATTTAAGCAAAGTTAGTATTAAATAAAAGTCAGATTTTTTCATAAAAAAATAACTGGTACGCACCCATTCTCACACTGGTACGTTGACGCTACTTGTCAGGTATAAAAACGGCATAAAAAAGCAGATCGTACCCATTTTTGATACTATTTTGTACCTAATGTTTAAGGTATGAGCCTTGGAAGAAGTGCCAAGTGGCAGAGAAAAATCGTACCGGGGACGGCGTGATACAAAGAAAAAATTCAAAAAATTTTTTTTTAAAGGCACATATTATGTCTCTATAGAAAAAAAAATTTTTTTCGATTGGACGTACCAGTACCACGCTAAAAATTTGTGTAGGTCAACAACCTGAAACTAAAATTAATGTCCCTCTTTAACATTTTTCGCGTTGTTTTCGGTACAAAATTGAGCATTTTTTTAGGTACGAAGCCCCTTTTTTTGGGTACGAAGCCCCTTTTTTTTGGTACAGCTATGAGTTTTAATTAGTTCAATATTTTAGGTAAGTAATATTATTAATCTCTTATTGACAAATAAACTTATGTCAGTACCAAAAATTTTGTGCATCAGTACTATACTCAACAGGTAACAGAAAATTTATAAGTTTTAATAAGTAATAAAAGCGTTCCCACACGGTAAAAATGTAGGCGCCCATTTTAAACTAAATCAGCTAGGACATTACTCACCTGTAGCTGATGTTGTTGGCGGTTATCGTCGTAGATCATCAAAGTTTCTAGATTGCTGTGGCGGCTCAATTTCTGTACTTCGCGGACGCTTTGCCCTGCGTCGAGTGCTGCTGTTATTGCACTGTGTCTAATTCTATGGGGGGATAGGGGCTTACCAATATTTGCTTTTTTCGCGCGCGTTCGTACCATTTTGGCAATCCCCGCATCGGTGAGGGGATGACCTGGGGTGTTTAAATCCAGTGCTACAAATAGAGCGTCACTAGTAGATGCTAATCCTCTAAAGGCTAACCATAAACAAATTGCTTCCTTAGTTTTGGGTGTCAGATCAATCTTCTCTTTTTGACTGCCTCTGCCTTTACCAAGTATTGATAATCTATTATTGCGACGGTCAAAATCACCCATCTTTAACGCTGCAATTTCACCACGTCGTAAGGCATTGTCCCAAAGTAACCGTAGTATTGCATAATCTCTAACTCCCTTCGCGGTGGTTGAGTCACATGTATATAGTATTTGTTTGAATTCTTCGGGTGTAACTCCACTGGTATCTCTGTATTGAATTACCGTCTCGCCTTTAATATCTTCGAGTGTGTAGTTACAAACTCCCATTAATCTACCTTTATGGGTTAACGCGCGCAATGCACTAAGGCGCCTATTTATAGTTGCCTCGGAAAGTTTTTTCTTAATCAATGCAGCTTTGTACCGTACCACAAGTTCCAACGCGCGCGGCTGTGGCAATCCCAAAAACCTAATAATATAGTCAGCATTTGACTCCACCTTGAACATTATTTCAAAGAAGTGTCTAATGTCCTGGTCGTAAGCTTTGCGGGTAGCTTCGCTGCGCTTGTCCTCTAATAAGAGCGTTAATACATCCGGCGCCGGAAAATCGTAAAATACCGGGGGTAGAATTTCGTTAGTAACCTTGATTATGCGACTTTCCATAAAACTTAGGTGACGATAATAAATCTTTTAGTAACCTATTATCCCCTGAAACTACCTCTATACGTAACATCTCACTCCACACCTTCCTGAAAAACCCAGCGGCGCCGGTTTCACTGATGCACTTGGGACACACAATTTTATGTTGTCCTTACTTATGCTCCAAGGTTTTGTTTGCCTTGAAATGGTTGCATAGACAAACTGCACGATTTTATTGTGGTACGGGATGATACAACTGCTCAGTTTCTTTCCATTCCCACCCAACTGGACGCGGGTCACGGCTACGGGTATAACTGATAAATTCCTTGGTGGTTAGGTTTTCCCGTTCCTTCAACAGAGTTTTTGCATTTAACCCCAGGCGCTTTGCTAGGTTTTCATGTGTAAATGGTTCCAGTTCAAGGGTTGGTTGGTGATGGAGATTGTACGCACTTGAACGACGCTGCTGCGAGTTACCTTTGTTTGAGATGCCCGCACGGGTAAGTTGTTCGAGTGACTTAGCTATTGCGTCCAGCTTCGTTGTAAATTGCGATTCGATTTTATTTAGATGCTCCTCTAACTTCTCTACAGATTTACTACTGGGCGCCAAGTCGATATCTGAATTGCTATCAAATTCGGTAATTACATCCTCTAACACTTGTAACAGCGCTATTGTATGTCCTTCTCGATGTAGCCTTGATAGTTCCCTTACTATAGGAATTAGTACAGTAGGGACTCGAATCATCTCACTTGACGGTGTTTTTTGTTCAGTCATCTGATATCGGTTTTGATATCTACATTGCTGATTTTAAGGGTTATTAGCACCCTCATTAAATACAGCTCTCTCACAGAGGTAATTATAGTATATAAATACTATTATAGGTGTTGATGCTGTTTTTTTCGCCTCGTTGGGATAGTTCCGGGTTGGCGCCTATTTACTATCTCAAAAATTTGATTTTTTGAGGTAGTAACTAGAAATTGACCCTATCAACAAGCGGGCATCTCTAATATTGTTGTGTTTTATGAACTGGTAAAAACAGAGGTGGGGACAGAGGTGGGGACAGGGTTTAACCCTTGCTATGAATAGATTTAAGACGATTTGTCCCAACCTCCCCACCTAAACACGGAATTTTATGATTTTTTTTTGAGATGTAGGTTTTGATTTCTAATTTTGGCGATTGCGTCCTAAGTTCACTTTTTTTTGCATTCATGGTGGGGACGGTGAAAACAGATTGCTGTCCGGTGCTTGTGTAGTAATAGTTTTGGGTGTCCCCACCTGCGTCCCCACCTGCGTCCCCACCTGCGTCCCCACCTGCGTCCCCACAAGAGTAAAAATATTGCAACCCGAACCTATAAACCCTATACAACCGTCAATATTCACAGCATCTCTAATATTTTTGTGCTTCATGAACTGGTAAAAACAGAGGTGGGGACAGAGGTGGGGACAGAGGTGGGGACAGGCTTTAACCCTTGCTATGAACAGATTTAAGACGATTTGTCCCAACCTCCCCACCTAAACACGGAATTTTGTGATTTTTTTTTGAGATGTAGGTTTTGATTTCTAATTTTGGCGCCGACGTTATTTTTTTACTCTTTTTTTCATTCATGGTGGGGACAGATGCCAAGATTCTTTGTGTAGCAACAGTTTTGGGTGTCCCCACCTGCGTCCCCACAAGAGTAAAAAACATTGCCTCCTCTCAAGCGCACCAGTTACAAACCCCTACACAACCGTCAATAATTCAACAGCTTCTATGTTTTTGTGCTTTACTCCCTTGCCTCAATACGCTTTTGGGAATAGAGGTGGGGAGGTGGGGAGTAGCCGATAAAACGTAGTAATTCGCGTTATTCATACTAATATTTCACCGTTCACTTCGCAGTACTCCTCTATAGTCGTTTCCGTAGCAAGCGGTTCGTAGAACCAACCACATGAAACGTAGTGCAGTAGGAATAAAGCAGGTAGTCTACCCTAACCTAATACAATGAATATGAGCTATTAACTCATGACTAGATTCATTACATACCCAACTTGTTACCAAGCTAGGCTTTCCGCAGTACGTTTATGCGCGGAGCGCAAATACTGCGTTAGTTCTGTGCCGTAATATAGCTTTTAATCCGATGTTCCTTGCAGCATTTAAACCGGAATGTGCTGAGTAACAGTTACGGGGATTGATTACAAAATCGGCGCCTGGTTGATATATTGGTTCTAGCTTTCCGTCATGTATCATGCGTATTGCTGTCTCGCCACTGTGTAAGTTCACACGAAACAGTTCATTACCCCAAGGGTCTAATCGAGAAGTGTTTCTGGGATTAACACGGGTGGTTAATATTCCGAAGTCTTGGAATGCTATCCGGTTAACTTCTTTAAACACGCGCGATTTTAACCAATAAGCTCGCTTTTGGTTTGAACGACGGGAATATTTAGCACGACAAGGTTTTAAGTTAGATAAGTGTTCAAAAGCAATCACAGAGCATTGCCACGAATGAGCGAAGTTAGCAATGATTCTTGCATAAGTACGACCTGCTTCTTGCTCACGATTATGTAACTTATTCCATCTTGCTTTACAAAACCCTGACGTGATAATTCCTGTTTTTTTCATTCGGATTGCTATTTGTCCTAAATTTCTCTTCCTAAGCTTGGTGTGAGCAGTTTGTTTTATAAAGTGACGTGCGACTTCAATTACTTCATCATTAGCTGCGATTTCTAGGACAGATAGAATAGCTATATTACGGTCTAAGTCTGTGTCTACTCCTAAGACTCTTACTGAGTCCGTTGTGAGAAGTTTTTTACATCCTCCTGTTGCTGGAATGTATTTTTGCAACGAAAAAGTTACAAACGCCGAAGCATTCTTTATTACAATGGTAGGAGAGGCTTTATGCCATCCATTTATTCCTTCAATATCATGCTCAAATTCGGGAGCTTGGTAATAAAATTTAATCCACTTCCATTGACTTTTAACCAGTATTTTAAGCATTATAGAATTACCGACATCTTCTTTCCACACTCCAGCATCATAGGTGGGTGAGAAATTAAATTTTCTTGGCTGAACAGGTGGCTTATGATGTTTCATCTTGTTTGATCTTACAAGCCATTTTTGATAAGCTGTATGCCAAGACTCCCACGCACCAATAGCTTTACGGATTGCAGAACGCTTTAAGAAAGAGGGCAAATTAAATGGTAATTTGTAATTGCTTTTAGGTTCGGTTAAAATTTCATAAGCTCTCCACCCACTTTGTTCCGAATCATCCGATAGAACATGTTCAGGATAGGTGTTAATCAATGCAAAATAAAATGAGACAACTTCATTGTAAAGTCGCTTAGTCTCAAGTAAATCAAATCCGTCTCGTAATAATTTACAACGTAAAGATTTTTGTACTAGACTGAACCCCTTTTTCTTTTTTAACATTGGTTAATCACCACCTAAATTTGTTTGTTCTATTATTATTTTCACAGATTTATTATCTAAAAGTCAACATGCAACTACAATTTTTTTCGTTTTAAACAGAAAACCATTGTGCTTCTAAACTTATAACTGGAGTTAGATACATCAAATAATAGCGCTTATGTAATCACCAACTATTACATACATAATTATTAATTTTTACCAAGAAAAACTACGCTATGTTGTTATTAAACATTATGAAATAATTGCGTCAATTGCGCGGAGGTTAGTAGCAGACACAGGCGCCTTCCCCTGTGTCCCCACCTTAATTTTTACACTTCAGAAGGCGCCTCCAAGACAGCTGCGTCACCCACATCTGGTTTTACCCAACATTTTTTACTTTGGGCGTTGCGTTTCTCTATGCGTTTCCAACCCATACGCTTAAGGATGTCAGCTACTCGCATCTGTTCAGCTTTCTTCTGCTGCCCAATATCAATATGTAAACAGTTCAGCAGAATGTCAGAGACTGTTACTTCTGACCTTTGTGCTACATATGGTTCAATGTAATCTTCCCAAGAATCGCTAACCTCAAAGGGTTTCATCAATTCAGCGTGTCTAATTTTCTCGTCGTCATCCAGATACCATTTATGACCTTGATGGTAAAGATGAACCGCTGCTGCCCAAATTTTATCCCGGTGTTCCCTAACCCAATCAATATCTATTCTTTCAGTTCCAAGGGAAATACACCAATAGCGACGGTTGCCAGTTGGGTCAGTTAGAAATTCGTCTTTGTTAGTGGAACCACAAGTAACAAATTGACGGGGGAAATCTTCTACTCCCTTACCATATGGAACACGGAACTTGTCCACCTTGACAGATAGAGATTTTTTTAAATCTGAAGCATCACGCTTGCTTAAAAACCTATCAACCTCTGCAAGTTCATTAATCCAAGCATTATGTAATTGCATGATTGAGTCTTTATCATTACCTGTTCCTTCACAACTATCTGAGAACCATTCCCCCCCAAGTGTTGCAAAGAAAGTGGATTTTAAAGCTGATTGTTTGCCGTGTAAAATTAACACATCGTCCATTTTACAACCTGGCTTCATGACTCGTGCAACAGCCCCAATTAGCCATTTTTTGACCATCACATCATAAAGAGGCTCTGTTGTATTGAAAATATTCGTTGATAGTTTTTCTATTATTTGAGTGTCAGAATTAGTACTGGCAACTTCATTTAAATAATCCCTGACTGGATGGTAGGTATTCTCTCTAGCAAGGGAGTAAACTATTAATTTGGTGTCTTTCTCTGAAAATTTTATTCCACAATCTGTAGCAATCTTATCAACTAAAGTGTCTATGATAACTGGTTGACCGTTAATTTGAACATTCAAAGAAAGTTCATTCCACCGCAGTCCATTACCATAAACATTTCTAATAGCTTCCTTGCGCGCGTTGTGGATTAACGTCTTTTTCTTATCCACAGCTAGTAAATCATCTCGTTCTGGGTTTTTTTCTAATTTCTCCTGTATCTTGTCCCGTTCCCAATCTTTAGAAAGCTTCTTCCTCCATTCATCAATAGTTAAAGCGTCTAGTACCAGTTTATTAAATTCTTTTTCTCCATGCTGGAATATAAAGTCATCCATACCTTTGGCGCCTCCGGATGGCAATACTACTACCATTACCTTAGCCCCTTTGTTGGAGATGTCTATACTCATCTTGAGTAAAGCTTGCTGTACCTGGTACTTTGTCATTACATCGTTGTCAAAGCACAAATAAACAGTTCGTCCGAACTTACAGAAAACCTCTAAATTCCGATGTAACCGTCCCAGCTTCCGACAGGTACTCACGCCAGGGATACTAAGACAAGCCAACAATATTGATAATGCCGCTGCTGCTTTTTTGGCGCCCTCAGTAATAAAAAGCGGAATTGCAACATCTTTTAACACTTTCGCCCAATATTCAGGGTCATCAGTTTCCAAAAACAGCGGCGCCGTATCGTACCCGGTGGCGCCGACATATTTCTGAACTTTACCATCTTCCCCAACTGGGGGATTATCAGGCTTAACTTGTACACCATTCTCCGTTCGCTCCCACCCCAACGGGTCTAATCCTGTCACCTCCCAGCATGGTACAAGGTCATCACTATGTTTCCACCTGCGCTTGTTGTTCCGGTTTAATACTCGATCAACCTCGTGTGAATCATGAATGGTACGAAAGTTTTTCTCTATTATTGACGGCTTAATAGCACTGCCCAAGAATTCTTCCCAATGGTTAGGGTCTATATGCTTAGGGCGGGTTGCCAAAGTTTCTTGAGTCGCTATGGTTTCTCTCGTTTTCACCTTAAAACTCCAAAAATCTAAAACTGCTTGATTTTTGGGGGGATTCCTGTCTCAATAAATGTACAAATATGTCTTATTGGAGCGTTTCGCTTCGGGCGCCCAACAAGGTACAATAAAACTAGGACAAGACATCAAATACAGCATTTGGGAAAGCTCCTTTGACTTAACTTTGTCGCCAAACTTCGTTCGTCTAGGAACTCTGCAGATGTATTGTCCCCCCCTTTTTTAACTGAAATTTATTCGATTGTCCAGCATGAACGTTAATTAAAGTAACGCGCACTCAGAGCGCGCGCTCGGCATCAAACTATTTTACGCCTTAATTGCACACAACATTTTCTGCAAACAAATATTGCTTTCCTTTCTCGTTTTTACTCTGTCTTGTAGTTGCTTTTTTATCTGTTCTACTCCATTCGCTGTTCGTTAGTTTTGGAGGGGGGTTCCACGTCTTGCTACAACAGTGGCGCCAACACGTTCGTTACTTCGTACTAGTTGTCAGAAGATAACCAAGATAAAATTAGCTACATAAGAAATGCACTTTTCAGTGTAAAATAACTGTAGCAGGCGTGGATTAGCAGCTTTTGGAATTAAGAACATTGACGTTAAGAGGTTGCAATTCTATCCGTCGTTCTTAAAGTAGCCGCTTTTTCTCCCTCGGATTTATTTAATTTAATAGCCTGGTCTTAACTATAAAGCATTTATGCTTCCATAGTGAAGAGTAACGATTTGACCCACAGTGAGAATTTGCGGTCACGAGAGCGCTTTCTCAATTGTGCGGTCGTTAATAATTTTACATCGAACACGTGTATTTAACATCGCCGTCTATTGCATCCTTTTCTTAACAAAAATCAACAGTCTGGTAAAAGAGTGAAACATTAAGCATTACAAATTGGAGTAGTTACATTTGTGTGTTGTAACTGCGCGCTCCGGTATCAATATCTCCTGCCTTGAATGTTGTGATGAGTTCACGGTTTATAGCGCTCAGAAACGAATGCGGTACAGAACTGGAACAGTATCATAAGGAATTGTACCTTATAAATAAGTGATTAAAACAACATTCAAGCAAGAAAAATATTCGCGTGTGTTGCTCCCAGCCTCACAAAGTAACTATCAGGTTAAACCGGAAAAAGATAGCCAGTTGCCGATTACGTGATATTTCCTTTCCATGTAATTCCATGTAATAGGTGGTTTGTGCAGCTATTTGATTTCATGCACGAATCGTTATAGAGTTATAAATGTGAGGCTAGTGAACAATTACCTGCATTTGGGTTTTATGTAAGTTGAAGAAGAAGATTTTTATATATTAAATGACGGGGGCGCCTCGAAATTATCCTAGGGTTAATATACCCTGTGATTTGTTGACTAGTAATTGCTTGGTTTCTAGCCATTGGCGCCCAAGTAGAACTTCAGATAAATTCTTGCCAACATGCACAGGGATATCGTATTCTTGGCCATCAAGCTTTATTTTTCCCAGGTAAATATCAAAGAATGAATTGCCCTGTGCAGTTCTCATGATTTTTCGGTCAAATTTTACCCAACCAAACCCATCTATGTCTTGGTCGTTTACAGCCAGCCACCCGGAGAACCCAGTGTCAAACATAGATTCTATTTCTACCCCCGAACCATCCGATGCAATTAATTCTATTTCAAAGAGCAAAGCATCCTCAACACCAAAAGTACCGTTTATCATATTGTTCCGCAAACACCTGTTTCATTGATACGGAAAGTATGATACCTACAGTCAGGGTATTTCTCATGCGCTCTTAAGGCGCCTTTAATTTCATCTTTATCAAGAAAATATTCGCCGCTTTCGGGTTCAATGGTTATATACCAGTTGTAATGAGTTTCTATTAATTCTGGCTTGAGTCTTTCAAAGATAGGTAGCGCGCGCTGATATAAAGCTTCTCGAAGAGCTTGACGTTGCTCTTTCTGTTCCTCCGTCCACTGTATTTCTGGGAATATTCTTCCTAGAGGGACGGTACGGGTTGGTTTTGTTTCAGTCATGGCGTTTTCCAGAGTGAAGTGCAATATCTATATATTAGAGCGTATAAGGGTAGTTGCCTTTCTACATACATGGAGGTAAATAAATGAGTATAACAGCGTCGGAGTTGTTGCAGCGATACGAGGAAGGGGAAAGAGATTTTAGTGGAGTTAGTCTAAGGGAAATTGTACTGGTTAATGCTAATTTGAGAGGGATTAATCTATTCAATGCTGACCTAAGATTTGCTAATTTGATTGCTGTCAACTTGACTGATGCTAATCTGAGCCGAGCCAATTTTACAGGGGCTGACCTTACAGGAGCTAGATTGGACAGAAGTAATTTGCAAGGAGTTTCCTTTGAATGTGATGCTGTAGGGGCTATTTTTGATCAAGCCGATTTGCGAGGCGCCGGGATGTACAGGGCACGTTTGAACGGTGCCAGATTCGATAAAGCAAATCTTGAAGGGGCTATTTTGGGGTGTACCGACTTGCGAGGGGCTAGTTTTAGAAATGCTAACCTGCGCTCTGTTGACTTGGAAGAAGCTGTTGGTGCTGCCGATTTTAGCGATGCCAATCTCTTGGGGGCTAGTACTTATGATTTTGAGTTCAGATTGGGACGCTCTACCTTCTGTAGAACGGTCATGCAGGATGGTAGTATCCGTAACGATGGATGTTTGGGAATTGCCGATGGCATTTACTGAACATAATTCCGTTATGCACGTAGAAAAGCGGCTACCCTATAAACATCAATCTTGAAATGTAAGGAAAGCTGATATCGCGCTCTTGGTAGCGCGACATGACGCTTCAATTTTACAAACAAACTGTGAGTAGTTCGGTCAAACTAGATACCAAGCCGCGCCTAATAAATTCATATGTTACAAACTATCAAGGATAGTCTGTATAAGCATTTTGACTACGTGTATATAATCATTATCATGGTCAATATCTGAGTAATCTGCTATAAAATATACAGCTAATATGTATCATATTTTTACCGAATGCCCCAGCCCTATTCGCCTAATTTTGAATTCCTCGCGCAGCATGACCAGCAGCTAGCGCAGTTAGGCACCTTGGCTGAGAGATACTTCGCGGACGACCCGAATACTTGTTTATTGAAGCTGCGGCAGTATGGCGAGTATCTGTTACAGGTAATGGCTGCAAGAGTTCGCATGGATGATATTGAGGGTGAGCGTCAAATTGATCTGATGCGGCGCCTGCGGGATAGGGGTGTTTTAAAGTCTAAAGTTTACGATTTGTTTGATGAGTTACGACGCGCGGGCAACGATGCAAATCATGCGTTTGGTGGTAATCAACGTGTAGCATTAAGTAATCTTAAACATGCTCGGTCGTTGGGTATTTGGTATTACCGCATTGTTAGCAAAGATGCTGAGTTTTATCCCGGCGCCTTTGTTCCACCACCTGACCCGAAGCAGGAAAATCAAGCTTTACTATCAGAATTAGCAACGCTACGTAGTGAATTAGAGGCGACACGTACAGCGGCAGAGTTAGCACAGATACGTTTACAGCAGGAAGAGCAGTTAAGGATATCAGCAGAAGAGTTAGCGCACGGACTGTCTGCGAATAATACACAACTAGAATTTATTCAAGCAGCGGCACAAAACGAGTCTACACAAACAATTCAGGAAACTATAGTAAGGGCGCAGGTTGCTTCTGATAATATTGACCTGGATGAGCGGGAAACTCGGCGCCTCATCGATGTGCAGTTACGACAAGCTGGATGGGAAGCAGACTCAGAAAATATTACCTACGGTAAGGGTATTCGTCCGACTAAGGGTAAAAATCTGGCTATCGCTGAAGTTCCTACTGGTGATGGTCGGGCTGACTATATATTATGTGTGGGTTTACAGGTGGTGGCAGTCGTTGAAGCTAAACGACAAAGTACTGATGTGTATGGCGCCATCGACCAAGCGAAACGTTACAGTCGCGGTTACATAGTTAGAGGTAATGAGACTTTACCTGGTGGCCCGTGGGGGGAATATAAAGTACCTTTTGTATTTGCAACAAATGGGCGCCCGTTTTTAAGGCAGTTGGAAACTAAAAGCGGGATATGGTTTTGTGATTTACGCTCACCATCAAATATTCGCCGTTCCCTGAGTACTTGGTATTCACCACAAGGTTTACAAGATTTGTTGGCTGTTGATACGGAAGCTGCACACCAGAAGTTACAGCTTGAAGGTTTTAATTATAATTTGACGCTGCGTGACTACCAAATTAAGGCAATACAAAAAGTAGAAGCTGCATTGTCAGATGGCGCTCTCGAAATATTAATTGCAATGGCAACCGGGACGGGTAAAACTAAAACTACCATTGCCCTGGTTTATAGACTCCTCAAATCAAAACGTTTCCGTCGTGTTTTATTCTTAGTAGACCGGGAAGCTTTGGGAGAACAAGCATCAAACGCTTTCAAAGAAACTAGGATAGAGAACTTACAAACGTTTGCGAATATATTTGATATTAAAGACCTAGAGGATACGGCGCCGGATAGGGATACAAAAGTACACATCTCCACAGTTCAAGCATTTGTTAAACGGATTTTTTATCCTAGTGATGAGAGTTCCATACCTACGGCTGACCAATATGATTGTATAGTAGTTGACGAGTGTCACCGAGGTTACTTACTCGATAAAGAGCTTAGTGATAACGAATTGACGTTTAGAGACTTTAATGATTATGTATCAAAGTATCGTAGAGTGTTAGACCATTTTGATGCTGTCAAGATTGGTTTAACTGCTACACCTGCACTGCATACAACAGAGATATTTGGTAAACCTGTATATACATATAGCTACAGAGAAGCTGTTTTAGATGGGTGGCTAATTGATTATGAACCACCATACAGAATTATTACTGCACTGTCTGAAGATGGTATTGTTTGGGAACCTGGGGAAGAGGTGGAATATTTTGACCCCCTGACAGGTACTATAGATACTGTTCATGCACCAGATGAAATTAAAGTTGATGTTGAGCAATTTAATAGACAAGTTTTAACAGAAGAATTTAACCGTGTAGTTTGCGAACAGTTAGCAGATTATATCGACCCTGAAGAGAAAACATTAATATTCTGTGTTAAGAATGACCATGCGGATACTGTTGTTAATTTACTCAAACTAGCACTACAAAAGAAGTATGGCAGCGTTGAAGATGATGCTGTTGTTAAAATAACAGGCGCCTCAGATAATCCACTACAATTAATACGACGCTTCAAGAACGAACAAAATCCTAAAATTGCGGTTACTGTAGATTTACTCACCACTGGAATAGATGTTCCAGCTATCTGTAATTTAGTGTTTATTCGTCGTGTTAATTCCCGGATATTGTACGAACAGATGTTAGGAAGAGCTACACGAAGATGTGATGAAATAGGTAAGGAAGTATTTAGGATATATGATGCAGTTAATCTCTACGATGCTATAAAAGATTTTTCGACAATGAAACCTGTAGTGGTAAACCCAAATATTACCTTTACTCAACTGGTAGAAGAAATTACCACAGTCGAAGATACAACAGCTACAACTACAATTATTGACCAGCTTATATCTAAATTACGGCGCCGTATAAATTCCTCTAAAAATACATCATTATCATTACCTAACTCAACAGTTAGTTTGACAGTTCCTAAACCAACAGTGGCAACTGATGTTCCGCGCGCTGCTGAAAAAGGTGCAACATCATACCAAAGTAAAAATCCAGACATTAAACAACGAATTGAGATTTTCTCTGGAATGCCATTAGAGGAAATGATAAATTACTGGCGCCAATCTTCACCGCAGGAACTTAAACAATGGTTTGAGCAGCGTAAGAATATAGCTCAAATATTAGATGCCAAGGATGGAGGTAGACAACCTGTACTTATATCTCGACATGCTGATGAGATAAGAAGAGTAGAAAGAGGTTATGGTGGCGCCCAGAAACCCGAAGATTATCTAGACAGCTTTACAGCATTCCTACGGGATAACCTTAATAAAATACCTGCTTTGATGGTAGTTACTCAGCGTCCGCGCGAGCTTACCAAGGCACAACTCAAAGAACTACTTATATTATTAGATGCCTCTGGTTACACCGAGCGTAACTTACAAACAGCTTGGCGAGAAAAGACCAACGAGGATATAGCAGCAAGTATTATTGGCTTTATTCGTAAAGCTGCTCTGGGTGATGCATTAGTACCCTACTCTGAAAGGGTGGATAAGGCTATGAGAAAGATTATGGCATCGCGGAACTGGGCGCCTGCTCAACGTAAATGGTTGGAGAGGATAGGTCAACAGTTGAAGAAAGAAACTATTGTTGATAGGGAAGCACTTGACACTGGGGAGTTTAAAAATCAAGGTGGTGGTTTCCAAAGGTTGAATAAGACGTTTGGTGGAGAGTTGGAGAATATATTGGTGCAGATAAATGAGGAGTTATGGAAAGATGTGGGTTAATACGTGCTAACTGCAAAAAGTTATGATTTAATCCATATTTTTACGTACCTTTGTATTAATAAATTTATGTCTATAAAAGTTGAAAAATTTTCTGCTAAACAATATTCAAAAATTATATCTTCCACGGACGAATCCCACTTTCTTGACATCAAATCAAAAGATATAAAGCCAGGTAAATTAACAAAAAGTATATCGGCATTTGCAAACAGTGATGGAGGAGAATTGTATATTGGAATTCGTGAGGACAAGAAAACAAAAACACGTTATTGGGAAGGATTTGAAAATCAGGAAGCTGCTAATGGACATCTTCAAGCATTTGAAGAATTATTTCCTTTAGGTGATGAATTCTCTTATAAGTTTTATTCGTGTAGTTTTAACTCTTCATTGGTTTTATACGTTGAAATTAGCAAAACTCGTCATATAAAAAAAGCTTCTGATGGTAAATATTATATTAGACGAGGCGCCCAAAATTTACCTGTGGAATCCGAAGAGGCATTAACTAATATTAAAAGAAGTAAGGGTTTAGAGTCTTTTGAAGATGAAACTGCTCCAATTGATGTAGATGAAATTGTAAATTCAACGCCTTTAACCAATTTTATAAATGAAGTTACGCCAGAAACTAACCCTATAGATTACTTAAGAAAACAGCGTTTAATACGTAATAATAAGCTAACAGTATGTGGAGCTTTATTGTTTGCCGAAGAACCTCAAAGCATTATTAAGCGTTGCGGCATAAAAATATACAGATATAAAACTAACAATGAAGAAGGTAGTAGAGAAACTTTAGATGAAAGTATAAAGACTATTGACGGCTGGATATACAAGCAGATAAAATCATCTGTGACAGAGACAGTAAAAATTGTAGAAAGTATCTCCAAATTGGGTGATGCAGGTTTAGAAAAAATTTCCTATCCATTTGATGCTTTGCATGAAATTATAACTAATGCTGTGCTTCATAGAGATTATAATATTCCTAATGATGTGCATATTAGGATTTTTGATAATCGTATTGAAGTTGAAAGCCCAGGTAAGTTACCAGGACACGTTACTATCAATAATATTTTACAAGAAACATGGTCGAGAAATGGTAATCTTGTAAGATTGATTAATAAATTTCCTAATCCCCCTAATAAAGATATTGGTGAAGGTTTAAGGACAGCATTTCAAGCCATGCGGAAGTTAAGGCTTAAAGACCCAATTATGAAAGAGTTCGATAATAAATTCATAGTGTATCTTTACCATGAGCCTTTAGCTTCTCCAGAAGAGATTATATTAAATCATCTAGAAAACAATATATCAATTCAAAAATCTACTGCAAGGGAAATTTGTCATGTAACTTATGATAATGAAATCGAACAAATTATTAAAAGATTAGTTAATAGAAATCTTATTGAACCAATACCTGGTTTAAAAGGAAGGGCATTTGCTTACCGTAAAAAAGTAAAACCAGAACCATTTGATTATGATTTAAAACTGCGATCTTACCAAATTGAAGCAATTATGAAGTTCGAGAAGTCATATTTAAATGGGCGAAAACAGACTTTAATTTCTATGGCGCCAGGTACAGGTAGAACAAATACTTTTATTATTTTAATTTATCGACTGATAAAAATTTATAAATTTCGTAAGATTATATATATATTAAGTGGACAAATGTTCGTTAATCAAGTATTACATAAACTTAACAATACTGATATTGAAAATTTTAAAAGCTTTGCAGAAATTTTTGAGGTTGAAGAAATTACGAATAATTTGAATAATTCATCTGCTCAAATAAATATCATTACTGCACAAGCTTTTCAAAATTTCTATGATTCAACGGATAATAAAACAAAACAATCAATTTTGGCTCAATATGATTGTATTTTTATGGATGATTGCTATAATATTAATTATGAAAATTTGGTTAAATTACTAAGTAAATGTAACAATATCAAAATATACTCAACAACTAAAGGGACATCAGAGTTAATTGAAATATTTGGGCAACCTATCTACACTTATAGTTATCGTCAAGCTGTAATAAATGGATGGTTGGTTGATTGCGAATTTATACCTGTTCCTATGGAGGGAGTACCCGATAAATTACAGCTAAAAGAATTAAATAAAAATTTTATCAATGAGGAATATATTCGCTTAATATGTAAAGAGTTATCTAAATATATCAACCCACAACTTATAGAAAAAACATTGATTTTTTGTGAATCAGAAATACAAGCTGACATTGTATCACAACAACTTAAAGTTTCTTTAACAGAACAGTATAGTATACACGATATAACAATTATAAATTTTACTAATTCTGCTGATAATATTCAACAGTTGGTTAATCAATTTCAAGATGATGCCAACATGAAGATAGCTATATCCAATGAATTTTTAGCAGATGGTATTGATATTCCTGCTATTTGCAACCTAGTATTTTTAGGTCAATTCAATTCAATAGTTACTTTGGAACAAATTTTGGGTCGTGCTACTCATCGTTGTGACGAGATTAATAAAAAGGTCTTGAGGGTTTATGACTGTGTAAATCTTTTCGACTCTATTGAATTATGGGATATAAAACCAGTTGGAGTAAATCCTAATATTTCTTTTGCTCAAATATTAGCAAAGTTAGAGACAACGACTGATGAAAAAAATAGTAAAGAACTACTGAACCAACTTGTTGCAAAATTACAAAATAAACAGCGTGTTTTAAATGATAGCAATAGAGAGGATATTGAGAGAATAATGCAAATTTCTTTTGAGGAAATAATCACGAATTTAACTAGTAGCAATTATTTTCAAGCAGATGAATGGTTACGTAGTCGAACCGATGCAATAAAAACTTTAGACCCATCTATAAATTTAGATGTTAGCAATGTAGAAGAATCTCAAGGATACTTAGATAAATTCCGCAGTTTCTTGCTGAAAAATAACGATAATATCCAAGCGTTACAATTGGTTATTCAGCAACCAAGCAGATTAACAAAATCACAACTTGTCCAACTAAAATCAATGCTAGATTCAGTTGGGTATCAAGAAAAAAGTTTACAAGCCGCATGGGAAGAGACAAATAACGAATATGTTGCTGCGTCAATTATTGATTTCATCCGGTGGGCTGTTACGGGAAGTACTTTAGTATCTCATATTGAACGAGTGGATAAAGCGATGAGAAAGATTATGGAAATGCAAAGTTGGGCGCCACCTCAACGCAAATGGTTGGAGCGGATAGGGAAACAATTAAAGCTAGAAACTATTGTTGATAGGGAAGCACTTGACCAAGGAGAGTTTAAAGCTCAAGGTGGTGGTTTCCAAAGGTTGAATAAAACGTTTAATGGAGAGTTGGAGAATATATTGATACAGATAAATGAGGAATTGTGGAAAGATGTCAGGTAATCCACAATTTATCAATTTGCCTTCATTAAGTGATATTCTGAATTTTTAATGCTAGCTCAGTAATGAATTTCAACAAAAATTTAGCATCTTGTTCTGTGTAATTGTTGTTGAACTTATGATTAACTTGGCAATTACCATCACCAAGAACAACTGCATAAGGTAATATATTTTGAAAATAATTGTAATCTTTGGCGGATACACCACAAAGATTAATTATGCTGTTTTCTCTTAGCATTTCCATATATTTAGATATATATCTAAAAACTTCTCTAACCTGAGAACTAATCTGCCTATCAAAAAGAGTAGCTACATTGACCAAATTTTTATCAACTTCAGGAATCAAAAGTTTAATTTTATAGAATAGTATTGCCTTAGCTCTAGCAATTCCAGAAACACAAGATTTATAGTCTTTACTACTTAAATCTTTCTCTGCTTGCTTAATTAACAGTCTAATTTCATCAGATTCAATTAAATCGGACATTGATATATCATCAAAATCTTTCTGAAAGTACAATTCAAATATTGTCCTTAAATAACTTTCGGCATAACCACGAAATTTATTAGCTTCTGATATATCTGGTAAAATACCGTAGTGTTTAAAGCTTACTCTTGCTTTATTCAACTCTTGAATTTTAGCCTTGAGTGGAATTTTTATAGATTTGTTCTCTAACTCCTGATGAACTTTACTTAAAAGCTGTGTGAAAGATTCATTCTCTTTTACATCAAGACCTAATTCTTTAGTAGCTAACCAAATTACACTTTCAATAGAATCTTGAAAAAGAGATATTGCAAGACCAGCAGAGTAAGAGCTATTCTCCAAAGATAATTTTTCTCCTTCTTGAAAAAACCGCTTGGTCAGTAATAATTGTTCAATCATGTCGTTATATCTCCTAATGCTAAACGACTAAAAGTGTTTCCACTACTTAACTAGTATTTATTGTAGAACCATTATACTACATAAATGTAGTATTTAAGAATACAAAGCTGAAGAAACTTGCACAGTATTGATGCGCGCGATTATTCTTAAACTTGTGTCAACAATCTTAAGCTTGTGCAATTAGTGACACAATATGCAACAATAGTGACTTTGATATCTATATATATAAAGCTCCTTGAACGCGACTAACGACATCGGACAAAAGCTCTGGAACCTTTGCCACGTCCTCCGCGACGACGGTATTACTTACCTACAGTACGTTACAGAGTTAACTTACCTGCTGTTTCTCAAAATGGCACAGGAGACAAACACCGACACACAGCTTCCCCAAGGATACCGCTGGAGTGACTTGGTATCTAAGGATGGTATTGAGCAACTCAACTTTTACCGCGCGCTGCTTTTAGAACTTGGGACTAATGGTTCACAACGTGTACAAAACATATTCGTTAATTCCCAAACTGCGCTTAAACAACCGCGTATACTCAAAAAGTTGGTAACGAGTATTGACGAGTTGGACTGGTACTCAGCTAAAGAAGAAGGGTTAGGTGATTTATACGAAGATTTATTAGAACGTAACGCATCTGAGAAAAAGTCCGGCGCCGGTCAATATTTTACACCTCGTCCTTTAATTGATTGCATGGTGGAATTAATCAAACCCCAGGCAGGAGAACTGACTCAGGACCCGGCGGCAGGAACAGGCGGGTTCCTAATTGCGAGTGATAGATATATAAAAAGACACACTGACGACTTATTTGACCTTACGGAAGCGGAACAATCCTTCCAACGCTATCAAGCATTCTACGGTATTGAATTAGTACAGGACGCTCATCGGTTGTTACTGATGAACATGTTATTACATGGCATTGAAAGCGAAGTTTCTTTGGGTGATACATTATCTAGTGACGGGCAAGGTTTACCCAAAGCTGATGTAATTCTAACTAACCCCCCATTTGGTACTAAAAAGGGTGGTGGACTACCAACGCGCGAGGACTTTACTTTTCCTACCAGTAACAAACAGTTAGCGTTCCTACAACATATATATAGAGGGTTGAAACCTGGAGGACGCGCGGCAGTTGTATTACCTGATAACGTATTATTTGAAGATGGGCAAGGTCGTAACATCCGCGCTGATTTAATGGATAAATGCAACCTACACACTATATTGAGATTACCTACAGGGATATTCTACGCCCAAGGTGTGAAAACAAATGTGCTATTCTTCCAACGTGGCGCCAGTGATAAGGGTAATACAAAGGCAGTATGGTTTTATGATATGCGTACCAACATGCCAGCATTTGGTAAACGCACACCTTTAAATAAAGAGCATTTTAAACCGTTTGAATTAGCATATGGTGATGATCCAAATGGTAACAGCGCGCGGGTCGATGAAGGTGAAAGTGGAAGATGGCGCCGTTTTACCAGAGAGGAAATATCCAAACGTGGGGAAAATATAGATATTACCTGGTTACGGGATGAAAGTTTACAGTCAGGGGATAACTTACCGGAACCGGAAATTATTGCTGCTGAAATTATGACTAAGCTGCAAACTGCGATGGATGAGATGGAAGCTTTAATGCTGCTATTGGAAGGAGATCCAGAAACCGAAGCGGAAACGGAAGCGTTATTAGAATGAAGATGTAACAATGAACAGACCAATACAAATTGTAATAGATACTAACGTGTTACTTTCTGGTCTGCGCTCTAAACGCGGCGCCTCTTATAAACTATTAACAGTACTTGAGGACGAACGTTGGCAAGTAAATGTATCTACCACTCTGGTTCTTGAGTATGAAGAAATACTTAAACGAGAAAAAGACCAATTAACCTTAACCTTTGAGGAAATTGATGATTTTATAGATGGAATCTGCTCTCTGGCTAACTTATGTGATATTTTTTACCTATGGCGCCCAACAAGAACGCGACCCAGATGATGATTTTCTGATAGATTTGGCGGTTGAATGCCAAGCTGATTTTATTATCACTTATAATCAAAAAGATTTAACTGCAGCTTCTCTATTTGGCATCAAAGTTGTAACCCCGAATGAATTTTTACAACAAGTAGGAGAAATACCGTGACTAATTTAAACGTACAAATACCAGATTCTCTATATAAACAAATAGAAGCAAAAGCTATCAAAGAGAATGTACCTATCGACCAACTTGTTGCTATCGCATTATCAGCACAGGTGTCAGCGTGGACAAGTAAAGACTATATCGAAGCTAGGAAAGCGCGCGGTAGTTTGGATAAATTCAAACAAGTGTTAAGCAAAGTTCCTGATGTTGAACCAGAAGATTATGATAAATTGGCGTAATTTAAGAAGGCGTTTATAAAAATATCAATATTATTAAGAACCTCTCCCCCAACCCCTCTCCTTGTAGGAGAGGGGAGTATTTTTATTCCCCCTTCCCTTGAAGGGAAGGGGGTTAGGGGGTTAGGTTTACCGTACTAAAATAATTCGTATTAACACTACTTCTAAATAACCCATTAAAAACGTTCGGTTTTCATAGCTCTAAAAGTGATATAAGCCGTATTTGCAAGCATTTCAAGGTTTATTACTATAAGGACATCCTGTACGATATACAGAACAAATTAATCGATACCTACTTGAAAAGGAGCGAAACAAAATGTTAGTACGTTATAACCCTTGGAATGACATGAACGCAATTACTCGCCAGTTAGATTCATTGTTTCAAGAAGTCTCGGCGCCAACATTTAGAACTCCCGCTGCTGAACTACATGAAACTGACGAAGCAGTACATCTCAAATTAGAACTTCCTGGTGTTGATGCCAAAGATGTAGATATTGAAGTTACCGAAAACGCTGTTAAGGTCGTAGCTGAACGTAAGACAGAAACTAAGACCGAAGAAAACGGTAGAACTAGAAGCGAATTTTATTACGGCAAGTTCCAACGTGTAATTCCCCTACGCGCGCGCGTCCAAAACACTGCCGTAACTGCAGAATATAAAGACGGTATTTTAAACTTGACATTACCTAAGAGCGAAGCTGAAAAAAACAAGGTAGTCAAAGTTAACCTTGGCGAAGTCTCTGCGTAATTATTTATTGCAATTGGTTAAAACATGACATGATATGGCGCCCAGTCTCTCAAGTAGAGGCTGGGTTTTTTGTTTATAGTCTCTACAATGCGCGTACAATGGTACTGAAGATCAACACTCTTAACATCATTTTGCGGCGCCGCTCCATCACAAAACCCTTGCACCGTCAGCATTTACAGCAAATATTCATAAAAATCTGGAATCATACAAAACACACATGAATCTAAAACCATCAGTAAATTCAACCACAAAACCTTTAGGAGTTACAGACATGCAGACACTAGATAAAGAACAATTAACCCCCTGCCACAGAATGCCAGTTTTACGTCGTGATGACCACCAAAAAACATCCTTGGAAGCTGTAAAAGTCTTACAAAAACGCTTACAACATTATGGTTTTACTTCATTAAAAGCTGATGGTTTCTTCGGTAAGAAAACAGAGGATGCAGTTAAAGACTTTCAAAGCAGAAGTGAAGACCCCTCATTCCCCGTAGATGGAATAGTTGGCCCTCTAACATGGGAAGCTTTAGGCGCCTGCATAATTATTACCGCATAACAAACATATGTTCGCTTTAAAACACGTATAAATACTGTTTTAATAAATATTAACTTAAATACTAAAAACCCCGACTTTAATTAAAATCAAGTCGGGGTTTTTATTTATGCCTATGACATCATTATCCGCACAGTCGGCGCCGTGATTCGAGCATGAAAAGTATTGAACGCTCGCAAAAAAGTATGCGCTCTCCGTATCTTACATTTAGATATTCCAGTAGGAATAATAGATAATTATGTAGAAATAATGGTAATATACCAACCACTACAGCCACCAACACAGCCAAACATACCCTTGAGGATGCACGGATATCCACCTGATTTTTTTGAGCTTTCCTTTATGTAGCTGTGCGGATGACCCAATTATAATTGACGCTTGAAGCATTAATGATAAAGTTATCTGAGAAATATTACAGAGTATAAGGATTAAGTACTATGTCTCGTATTAAATTACGTTCTCATGTTGGACAAGATGGTATTTTACATTTAGATATCCCCGTAGAAATGACAGATACAGAAATCGAAGTTACATTAACAATTCAAAAAGTGGCGCCGCAACAACGAGGGTGGATGCCTGGTTTCTTTGAAGAAGTAATTGGTGGTTGGGTAGGAGAACCGCTATTAAGACCAGAACAGGGAGAATATGAAACGCTTGGAGCAGCTATTTTGACTATGTGATTCGCAGGCATTTAGTCAAGCAAATAGATTGTAAATTGAGGATTGGGAGTAATAAAGTTGATTTTTAACAATTTTTTGGAAATGCCTGAAGGCTGGCTATGGACAACAATAGGAGAGATAGCTCAATCAATGCAAAACGGTATTTATAAACCTAGCCAATTTTACAGTGATGATGGTATAGCTTGTTTGAGAATGTACAATATTGAAAATGGAGAAATTGTATGGAAAGACATCAAAAGAATGATTTTAACTCCAGAGGAAATTAGACAATATAAACTAGAAGCTAATGATATTTTAATTAACCGTGTAAATAGCAGGGAATTGGTTGGAAAAGCGGCACCAATTCCATTTGATATTGAAATTTGCGTATATGAAAGTAAAAATATTCGTTTAAGATTCTTTAATAATTTGATAGAAAGCAAGCTTATCGGCTTTTGGTTCCGTATTTATAGCCAAAAATACTTTAACCAAAATGCACAACAAACTGTAGGTATGGCATCAATTAACCAAGAACAAATTGGTTTAATGCCAATTCCCCTACCCCCCCTTAACGAGCAACGGCGCCTAGTTGCCAAAATAGAATCACTAAAAGCAAGAACCGCGCGCGTCAAAGAGTCATTATCAACAATTCCTGCACTGTTAGACCAATTTCGCCAATCAGTACTCGCAGCAGCTTTTCGCGGCGCCTTAACTGCTGACTGGCGCCGACTTAACCCCAATGTGGAACCAGCAAGCGTTTTACTAGAAAGTATTCAAAAAGGTAAACAGGAAGCTGATGCTAAAGCACAAAGAAAGCCTGCTGTAAAACCTAATATACCATTACCTGATAATTTGCAATTTCCTAAATCTTGGGAGATTGTTATATCACATGATTTATTTTTATTTGTTACAAGTGGCTCTAGAGGTTGGGCACAATACTATTCGGATGATGGAGCAATTTTTATTAGAGTAGGTAATCTTAACCGTAACACGATTTCGTTAGACTTTACTTCTGTACAAAGAGTGAACCCATCTGTAGGAACAGAAGGTACAAGAACAAGAGTTAAACCCAAAGATATTTTAATATCGATTACAGCTGATATTGGTATGGTTGCAGTAATACCTGAAGATATTCCAGAAGCTTATATAAATCAACATGTAGCGTTAGCACGACCACAAGAATACTTATTGAGCGAATATTTTGGATGGTATATTGCTTCCTCTGAATGTGGATTTAAGCAATTAAAGGAACTTCAAAGAGGTATGACAAAAATTGGTTTAGGTTTAGATGATATACGAAGTATTTGGATTCCATTACCTCCTGTAGAAGAACAAAAAGAAATTATCCGTAAAATACACTATTTCTTCAAAATTGCTGACACTATCGAACAACAATACCAACAAACCTTCGGCGCCATTGACCAACTCGACCAAACTATACTAGCGCAAGCATTTCGCGGCGCCTTAGTTCCCCAAGACCCCAACGACGAACCCGCATCAGTACTACTCGAACGCATCCGCGCGGAACGAGAGAAAAATGCTGGCGCCACTTCTAAGCGTAGTAAGAAAAATACTGACACCTTCCCGTCTCAGAATAATAAAAATACTGGCGCCTCTTCTAAACGTAGTAATAAAAGTACACCATTCAAGGAAGCAGTACAAATGGAATTGGAACTGGAATAATTATCGCTTCTAGTAGCAACTCTAGCTTAATTTCAATGGCGCCAAATTAGTTGGTTCTAGGTGATGGCGAATTCAGTCAATGCGCGTTTACTGGGGTGATGGAAGCCTAAAATAATATCGGTTTTAGGGATACCTGCTGCCAACAGGTCATCAACAACCGTCAAGTCGGTGCTGTCTTCTTCTACCCAAATTTTACCATTTTGGATTTGAAGGTATAAGATAATGTGCTGTACTCGTTTTTTACCATCCCAACCGCAACGTAACCACAGGTATTGGTCGCGTTCAGAGTCTAAAATTAGACGCTCGCTAATCGTAGTATTTGCGGTATTAGCAATTTGATAATTGGTCAAATTATAGTATTTTTTAATGGTTTCTTGGACAGTATTGCGATAATTAGTTAATATATCCATTGCACGATTTGCTCCTGTTGGGTGTCTACTATAATTAGTCGCAGGTTATTTTGACTGGTAATAAGTTGGATTGATGGACGTTGAAAAAAGTTTAAGTAAACGATATCGTCAATTGCTAAATACAAATTATATTCAGGTTCACTGACTTGGATAAGGTTACGATAGACGATGTATTGTCCCAAAGCATTATGAAAGTCGTACATCGGGGATTTACCAACGAAGCTTTTAATTTCTACAACAATTTTTTGACCTTGGCGTTCTGCGGCTATTGGTTTTTCTGCGGCTAAGTCGGCATATAGTGAGGGCGTCTTCATATTTAATTATATAAGGGTCGGCGGTTATTAACCATCCGTCTAGTATCAGGGCATTTTTTACAGCATCGTGATAGATATCTTTGGCGGGCATGAAGTGGTATTTGTTTTATTGTTTACATGTATAGGGTTAGTTTGATTTTAGTGCAAGAACTATTAAAATGTTAGCTAAAAATCAATTTGACCAGCGAACAACAATACCAACAAACCCAAGGCGCCATCGACCAACTCGACCAAACTATATTAGCCGAAGCATTTCGCGGCGCCAAGCGTCCCCCAAGACCCCAACTCAGAACCAGCATCAGTACTACTCGAACGCATCCGCGCTCTTCGTGAGAAAAATGCTGGCGCCACTCCCAAACGTAGTAAGAAAACCAAACCTGTTAAGGAACCAATACAAATGGAATTAGAATTAGAATAATTATCGTGTTACGAAAAGTTCTGTAGGTAGAATATTAAAATTACTGGCTGTTGGGGAATAATGCAATCAGCAATTATCTACCCCAACAGCAGCATTGACATGGCGGGCGTTAAAGAAAATAATAATCCCCCGTTATATAAATACCATCCTGTAAGATTTTCAGCAGTTCGTGAGAATTATATAACCGAGGCAATGGATATTGTATTTGAGTACTGTTTTGACGGCGCCTATCCTATATTTGAATTACCTCTACAAACACGCTCATGAAATAGATACTTGTTTTTATAAGTTAATTCGCGCATCATATTGCATCATCTACATCAAAGGAGGTATAGTTACCTCCCACGATTACGTTAAAAATTATTGCTGCTGATTTGCAACCTCTCTAACTTCTTCCACATCTAGCTCTAAATCTTTAGCAATCTGCTCAATGCTACACCCATTTCTCAGAAGAGTAGGTATAACTTTTAACTTGGTCTTTTTCATGATACTTTTATAATATTCTGTGTTTTCTATATCATTAGTTAGGTTAAGCATGGCTTTTATTCCTTCTGGGGTAAGATTTGGAAACTTATTGACAACAATACTTTGGATAAATTCTAACACTAACTTCTGATTGGTTTCATCACTTATTTCCTGTATGGCTTGAGTCATGAGCCGCTGTGCCAGGGCACCTGTTTTCTTGCGTGTCTCAACAAAGAGTCTGGCTATTCCTGTTGCTAATGACCCATCATCATTAAGTTCCTTGAGATATATACGAATTAGATGGTTATCTACCAAAGTTTTGTATCGGGGATGGGGTGGAGTTTCATTACGCTTTCGGTCATAGATTACAACTGCGTACCATTCGCTGTTTGGAGGGCTGTATTGACCGAAGTAAACGAAAATTTGTCCAAAAAAGCGTTCATAAAATTTATCATCTTTGTAAGCCTGAGCTTCAACAAAATACATTGGTTCTGTATCATGCCCTGCAATAGTAGATAGTAAACCGTCCAAATTAAAAGACTGCTCTTTAACTGCCTGCGCTGTAAATGTATAAATGCTGGGGTCTGTTTCCGGTTTACCAATAAGTTCAAAGAATATTTGTGGTAATTCTCTAACTAAATCGTAGAAAAGCTTATCTGTTTTCATTTACTACCCTGTGTTGATTTAATTTATTATTAAACTTTTTTTATTTCCTCGAATAAAAAATTATAATATATTAATAATTAAATGCTGCCCTTATTCTGAGTAGCACTAAATATAAAATTGTTACAAATATTTGGAATTTCAAATAATCATATTGCCTGGTATTACTTCATTTATAAGAGGATGTTAAATCCCCCCAACCCCCCTTAATAAGGCAGGGTCGTTTCATTCTCGAAAGGAAATTAAATTCAGTTGGAATTTGCTACGAAATTACACGTAACTCCCGTCTTTTCCTTTGTGCCCTTTGTGCCCTTTGTGGTTTATTTCTTTAACGAACCACAAAGACACAAAGAACACAAAGGTTAATAGCTATTTTTCTTTTTGGAATGAAACAGCCCTGCCGCGTGGAAGGGGGGTTAGGGGGGATTTCAACACAATCAAACAGTACCGCATTTACTTTTAAGCGCGAATGAAACCAGCTTAAGTTTATTCGCATAACCCTATATACGGCGCCACCCCATAAAGACTGGCGCCATTTTTTTTCGCTTAGGATAAGCAGTATATTAACTAACGCTAATACTCCGTGTAAGTACGCTGATTACCTCACCTGGATTGGAGCTAGGTACAATTGGACTCCAATCAGTTATATTGGCGTATCCTAGCTGATGCAGCACTTTAATTGTGCCTTTAACCGCGCGCTGTGAACCTGTGAGAGTGTGTCTAATTTGTTCACGCTCTGGCGCCGTATTACCTGTAGGTAAAGGTAATTTCTCAAGAGTTTTATCTGTGTCGATGAAAGCTTTAACTTCTGTTGATTGTGTCATGATTTTTCGTTGGGTTATACAAATTTACGTTGTGCTGGTATCGTCAACTAACTTCATATATCTTAACCTAACTTACCATTTAGTAACTAATTGGATACTAAATTGTTACAATTTGGTAACTAAATAGTGAAGAATAGCAGTAAACTATTCAAGTCAACGTAAATACAACATTACTTATGGTTAGGAAACGAGACAGGAGATTCCCTGTTAATCTGCCTATTGTTAAAGAGATACGCTTATCCCTATGGGGACATACCAGGGGGGTATCTAAAACCCGCATGGCAGAAGCAATATTAATAGAGAAGGTTTCTTCTTCAGACAACTGGAACGAAGTTTGTAGAGACTTGCGGCAAGAAGCTGCTGTTCGTAAAATTTCTGTAGAAGAGTTAATTAAAGAAGTCTTACAATCTGATGGTTACGAAGAGTCTATAGAATTGGATGGTGTGGACTGGAGTTGTTTACTTGATAATGAAGACCCGTTAATAGTTGAGAAACCAGAAGAGGAATAATATAGGCGCCTCCAACTATAATAATTCACTCCTTTTCACCGTAATTATACTTAATTGAGATTGATTATATATGGCATAAAATGACTCTGAGAGTTTTATTTATGCGATTATAAAAATCATTTTTCTTGGAATTGTTAAGTTTTGTTACAAATGTTGGAAAAATTCCGGTTGTATGAATAGAACTGAGTAACTACCAAATTTCAATAGTTACAACTAGCTTCAGTCATGAACTAGTTTTTAAAAACTCAGGGTGCAAATTTAATATTACTGTTGTTGCCTTTAAAGCATTGAAGCGTGTATGAATGGCGCCGAATTATTTATCAGGGTGTTCGCTTCTAATTTCTTCACTACGCTTTTAAATACTTTATTTTCCTTTCAAGGAAGATAAAGAAGTTTGTTTTGAATAATTATCTAAACATATCAATGATTAGCAGTCGCAATTTATTAAATCAAGAAGAGACTCAAGAGTTTATCCAAGAGTTAGCATTTTCTATGAATGCGACTTCTGGGGACAGGATAAATATCCAGATTGGTAAAAATCTAATTTATACGGGGATTATTAATACTGAACCAGAAATGAGTAAGCTCACAACCGTGCGCGCGCTCCTTACTGCGAACTGTAATAACTCAATCAGAAGCAAGCTCCAATATCAAACAAAGAATTGTACTAACACATAATGAACAACAAGTGTTTGTGTTTGAAAAAGGACAGGTAGTTGTAAACAGATTAATTTCAGGAAAGGTTATACCTATGTTGCAAGCAAGTGATACAGTATCAGCGTTCGAGTTAGATATTAACGATGTAACTAGTCAAATTAAACCTGACTTACCAGAGGATGAAAACATACGCGCGGTAACAAAGCAGTTCTTAGAAGAGAAAGAGCGACTTATTCAAATTCAACGCGAGGAAAACTCTAAAAATTGGTTGTGGTATCAAATAGCCAAACTTGAGGATGGACAGGGTGAGTATAAAGGTTCTGCCTCGGTGGACGCAATACGAGAACTTGCTATTAGTAAGGCGCCTGTCCCAGAAAACCTTATAGTAGAGAGAGATGCTTCAGTTACGCGCGCTTCACAGTTTGCGTTGAGGATTGCTTTAAAAGTAATCTCTATTGAAGGTAAAGAAGTTATTCCAGGTGTTAAAACATCAACATCTGGAGGTTACACAATTACTTACAATGAAGCAACAGGAGATTTATCAATAGATAAGCTTAATCAAAGCTATCTACGTCACGAAACAGGTAAGATAGAAAGAAGTTACCGTCCTGATGGTATTCTGAAAGCTAAATATCAAGACATTATCTCTAACAAGCTAATAACAAAAGACTTAGCTAACTTTGATTACATCGAATGTAGGTTATTAACTTTTGAATGTTTATCAAGTCTAAATGAGATGGTAGAGGTTCACGGATTTGAATGTAAGGGCAAGATTGAAACATGGATAGGAGGTAAAAAAGAGGAAGCTAAGATAGAAAACACACTAGCTAAATCTTTTATTTCCTACAAAGCAAACATTCAAATTATCAAGTTAGGAAAACATCTTCAAGTGAGAGATTTGGAAGGTAACTTAATAATGAAAGCTTACGGGGACAAAGTTGAAAAACCAATGACGCGCGTGCAGCTAGAAGACTGGACGGCAAGATATACCCGCTTCACAGCAGATAAGGCAGCTTAAACGCGCGCGGGTGGGTACAGTCGCTATCTACCCACCCCTAAGCGTGCGTCGAAACTAATTCTTTATACGACATAAGCAGGGAAATCTAAATTATTTAAGCTTGACATCAAGATAAAATTGAATTTAATTAATACCATGAAAAACTTGACAGTTTGCTCAATTAATTTGGAATGTCCACAAAAAGTATGTCCCAACCGTAGCAGTTGTGAAGATGCGGCTCTTGCATGGGAACTACCATTTTACCGTAACCATGAGGGCTTATTTGTAAAGCCTAGTTACCGAACTAGATGGCAGAAACAAGCACATAATTCAATGGTTGGCACTTTACCTTATTGCCCTCTCCCTAGTGGGGATTATTTGCTTATTTGGGATGGGGGAGAACATGAATATTTAATCAGAGAACGAATTCAAGAATCTTTGAATGAAGCTGGTTGGGCTGCTGCAATTTCCTTACCAACAAATAATATTGGTGTGGAAGATGAAGAAGTTGAAGAGATATGTTGACGCGCGTTGGTTTTGTTATTTCATAAGCTTATTGGCGCTACTCCAAGCATTTTTTGTGAAGGGCGCCTAAACTTCGAGCTTGTTGTATCATTCTATCATATGCTTTTTGTCGTGCTTTTTCACATGCAGCGGCATAAGCTTTAATATTTCCACCGTTTTTAGACCCTGGCAACTTTTGGTGGTAACACTTGTTTTTGCAGATGTATATCTTGCTTATTTTCTCAATTTATAAACATATTGGTTCATGTCAAAAGTTTTGATGTGTTCTCTCTTCTTACCTCTTTCAAAGTGTCCTTTGTGTCTAAAGAGCGGGAAATCCTGCAGATTATGTGGTTCATTCCTCTCTCCGTGTACTCTGTGTCTCTGTGGTAAAAAAATATATATCACTGCACAGGCGAAGAAGGCCTATGCTACAACGCCCCAAAATAAATGACACGGACTAATATTATCTTCTAAGGCGCCTTTTTGTCTCCCAACTGCTTACGGAGATTCTCCCGATTGTTGTAGGCATCAGCATCTTTAGGATTAAGGCGCAGCGCTTGGTTGTAATCTTCTAAGGCGCCTTTTTTGTCTCCCAAGTCACTACGGACAATCCCTCGGTTGTAGTAGGCATTAGCATCGTTAGGATTAAGGCGCAGCGCTTGGTTGTAATCGTCTAAGGCGCCTTTTTTGTCTCCCAAGTCACTACGAACAAACCCTCGGTTGTAGTAGGCATTAGCATCTTTAGGATTAAGGCGCAGCGCTTGGTTGTAATCGTCTAAGGCGCCTTTTTTGTCTCCCAAGTCTCTACGGACATTCCCTCGGTTGTAGTAGGTACTAGCATCTTTAGGATTAAGGCGCAGCGCTTGGTTGTAATCGTCTAAGGCGCCTTTTTTGTCTCCCAAGTCATCACGAACAAACGCTCGGCCAAAGTAGGCAAGAGCATAGTTAGGATTAAGGCGCAGCGCTTGGTTGTAATCGTCTAAGGCGCCTTTTTTGTCTCCCAATTCACTACGAACCAACCCTCGGCCGTAGTAGGCATTAGCATAGTTAGGATTAAGGCGCAGCGCTTGGTTGTAATCTTCTAAGGTGCCTTTTTTGTCTCCCAAGTCACTACGGACTAACCCTCGGTTGTAGTAGGCAATAGCATTGTTAGGATTAAGGCGCAGCGCTTGGTTGTAATCGTCTAAGGCGCCTTTTTTGTCTCCTAAGTCGTCACGGACAAACCCTCGGACAAAGTAGTTAATAGCATAGTTAGGATTTAGTTCCACCGCTTGGTTAAAATTCTTTAATGCGCCTTTCTTTTCTCCGCTCATAGCAGCACTAAACGCTAGTGAGTAGTCTTCAGCTATAGCAGAGTTGATTTCTGCTTGTCTCGACTGATACCAAGCTGTCCCCCCCAATATAGTTATAATTGTCAATGCTGCCCCTGAAACGCCAGCAATTCCACGCAGCCTGCGGGCTTTCTCTTCTCGAAGCTGGCGGTTGCGTTGTTCAATACTTAGTTGGATAAAGTTTTGCTCGACGGAACTTAGCTCTTCGCTCCGTGTGTTCAATTTTTCTTGTGCCTCCAAGAGCCGCACACCACGCAACAATACTCCTTCATCTCGTTTTGTTTCTTCCCACTGATATATAGTATCCCTTAACCGTTCTTGCCAAGCTCGAAACAAACGGTCTTTTTTCATCCACTCGCGCAGAGTTAGCCATTCGCGGATTAAAGCTTCATGGACAACCTCTACTGTATCTTCCCCAGATTTTTCATCATGTCCAGTAACAACCAAACGGGCTGTGTATCCTGCTAAATAACTTACCAGTTCCCAATTGTCATCTCCTACTTCTTTACGGGTGGCGATGCGACGAGTATCTTCTGTTCCTTCCCCTGGACGCACTAATTGCACAAAGATGCGATGTGCTGCTTTTTGTTGTGTTTCACTGAGTTTTTGGTAAACTTGTTCTGCATGAAGAGCTAGTGCTTTTTTTACGCCACCTATTTCTTGGTATGCTTGATGAGTTAGCGTGCGGTTTTGCTGTAAAGACCAAAGTCGAGTTAGGGCAAATTCTAGTAATGGCAGATTCCCTGGTTCGTTGCCAACATCATCTAAAATTCTTTGCGATAATTGTGCTTCTAATTGAACTTCTATTTTCTGCGCTGGTTGTTCAATTGCTTGTAGTAGTTCCTCAGTATTCATTGCACTTAACAGTTGCGGTGTAAACTGCTGCAACGCATCTCGTAAAGGACGATAGGCAAGCACAAAGCCGTAGAAGTCCGCGCGTAAAGTGAAGACTAATGTTAAATTGTTCTGATGGATAGCTTGCAGCATGAAATCAGCAAAGCGTTCTTGTTCTTCCTTCTGACAAAGGGTGTAAAGTTCTTCAAATTGATCTACAAACAACATTATACGTTTACCTGGATTATGTTCTATAATACGAGATGTTATTTGCTCTAAGGTAACTAAACCTTCCTTTATATTTTTATCTAGTCCAGCTGCTGACCGCAATTGTTGAACTTCGTCAGCTTGCGGAACTAATTGACGAACTAATGCTGATGCTAGCTGATAAAATGGTTGATTACCTGGACGAAATGATTCAATCACCCAGTTTTCTGTCATACGCAGTTGGGGAATTAGTCCAGCATACACCACAGAAGATTTGCCACTGCCACTTGGACCTATTACTCCTACTAAAGACTGTTTGTTAACTGCTTCTACCAAATCATTAACAAATGTTTCCCTTCCAAAAAAGAATGCTGCATCTTTTTCTCCAAATGCTGCTAATCCTTGATAGGGGTTGGGTGGTATAATATCTACTTCTAATTGGCTATTGTTAATACTAATTTGCTCTTTTTTAAATAGAACCGGAGTTTGCTGCTCTAAATACTTCATTAAAATCGAGCAACCTAACTCATAAGCAAACTCTACTTGTTCTCCTGCTGCTATTGCATCATAAAATGCCACAGAAAATGCTATTGCTGCTTTATCTCCAACCGCTTGGTTCATGCCAATCACATAGTTAACATATTGGCTAATCGGTTTTGCTTGCATCTCACTATAACAAGCATTGAGAAGTACACACTCGACTCCCTTTTTCGCAAATATCTTGAACATACTTGCTAATACATCAGCGTTAACTTCGACTAGCTGCTCAGTTTCATCTTCTAAGATAATACCGCCACTACCTGCACCATGCCCACAAAAGTGAACAATCTGGGGTCTGTAATCTAAGATAGCGCGGTAAAAATCACGCTGATTCACTGCCCACTTCTGTACTAAGTTAAACTGCTCTCGCTTCAATGCTCTTCGCAATCCTTCATCAATTTCCTTTACTTCTTTATCAAGTCGTAACCGAGATGTACCTGTAGGATTGGCTGCCAAAATTAAAATAGTTTTGACATCGGATTCGGTGTTATAGCTCAGTTCCTGAGAAATCATATAATCTTAGTATTAATTTTTATAACGAAGTCAAAATGCTCTTTGATGGCATTTTTTATTTATAGGTGAAACTAAAACTAAGTTATGCAATAATTGGATAAAAACAAAATAAAAATAAAATAAAATTTCGAGCATTGCTTATGGGCTAAAGAGTCTAACCCAGCAGGTTTTTATTTTGCCATCAGAGAAAATAATTTGAACCAAGCTATTAAGATTGTATCTATTCCCAACTCACGCTCATAGGGTATATCTTGGCGCCGGAGTCGTTTTAAAAGCTCAGGACAGACTCCGGGCAAGATTGAAACCTGGACAGGAGGTAAAAAAGAGTCTTCTAAGATAGAAAACATACTTGCGTTCATATTTTATTTCCTACAAAGCAAATGTACAAATCATCAAACTAGGAAAACATCTCCAAGTACGAGATAAGACAGGTAACTTAATAATGAAAGCTTACGGTGAGAAAGTTGAAAAACCAATGACACGCGCGCGCACTTGGTGCAGTAAACGCTGTACCCCTCTATGCTAATCTTCTAATTTCATCGCTCGATAGCTTGACATTTGAACCATTTGGAAGATTAACTGTAATCTCAAAGTTCGCATTTAACGCGCGCATATAAGTTACAAAATCATCCCAGGTATGTGAATAATTACAATCTTCCACACGTTTGACCCACTCAACATCTTTATTAATAGCTGTTGCAATTTGTTCATGTGTCATACCACTAGATAACCGTGCATCTATTAGCACTTGGGTAAACATAATACGCATTGCTTCCTGCTCACCTACCAATTGCAGTTCTGGTGTATTAGGAACAATAGAATCAAGATATTTTAGTACATCGGCGCTCTTGTGTGGATTATTCATAAATAAATTACAGTTTATGCTTCAATTACTTCCCAACCAAAATGAACAGCGAGACGATGAGCAATAGTCAGACCCTCTGGTAGTTTCAGACAAAAACCATATCCTCTTTGGTCGGTCATAATAAACCCTGAACCAGATTGACTTAACTGTTCGCGCATTCCTTCATTAATACCAACATCAAGTAACTTGTCAACTAATATTTTTGCATGTTCAAGCGCTTCAATATGAGTATCTACACTACGGTTAAGAATAGCTCGCAACTCTGTATAATTTTGCGGTAGTGTAGGGAGTCCAACTACTGTAACTTCTGCTAAAAAGCCATAATAATAAGGCTGACGTTCCTTTGAAATTTTAGAAGCACTTTTAAATCCATAATATCGATATTCAGCATATGCGGATATCTCAATATCTCTATATACCTCGGTAACTACTTCTCCACTATCCCATAATAAAACCGCTTCTTTTCTGATACGTCGAGTAGCTGCACTAACATACGGACGTTTGGGTTTTTGAAGTGGCGCCGTATTATTTACATCGTACAACCATAACCATTGAGTCTTAGCTTGCCGATATATACACCCATTCGGTTTATTTTCGTCGCGCGGTGCGAGTTTGAGCGATGCTAACTGAGTTTTGGTTTTAAGATTGTCAGGAACCGGACGGTATCCTACTGGTGGCGTTTCGTTTTGATTCCACCAATAATCATAACGCGGCACTGAGGGACATCCGGTTGATGGCTTGCTTTTCCATTGCCATTCACATGTACTACACATCCAGCCGTGTGGGGTTTTAAGTAAGTTATGTGCCATACCAAAACAACAAACACTACAAACAATATTTTCCCACATGCGCGCGTCAAAGATTTTTAAAGGCGCCTATATCCGAAGTGTTTTACACCAAGGGGACTACTTGCAACGGCGCCTACTCCCACATATAAATTAATAGTAATTAATGAACATACGCTCGCTCACCCATTAACCCATTAACATAGATATCAACATGAAAAAAACATCTTAATAATTCGGTTACGCTCAATGTATTTACGGCGCCAATATTTAAATTAATGGCGCCGTGCAAAATTATTCCAGAAGTGATTGGGGGTTGAAGAGACTATAATTATTTAGCAGCAATAGCTTGACCAGCGGTGCTGAAAATTTCTTGTAAGCTAGTTAAAGAACCAGTGTAGCTACCACCAGGACCCGCGAAGGTTTGTTGACCCACAGTTAAGCTCTTCTGTTTAAAGCTGTTAGAAGCATCCGAAGCAAAGCCACCAATATCACCTAAACTAATAGCCAAACCACCAGATACGGTGTCAAGTTCATCACTAGATAGTTCAACCGCGTTAATTTCATTATTCATTATCTTATCTCCGTTAAATATATTGTGTTTATTTGAAAGCTTGCAGCACTCGCTTTCCGCTTTCATGTTTATATAATATGAATTTCCCTTGAGCTTACACATCACAATAAAGCTTGAATTGTAGCAATACTTTTTATGGGCAAGGCGCCTCATACGTTAGTTGGAGTTGCGCGCGGAGCGTATGTACAGCGGCGCCCCCATTGCAGTTTGTACCAATGAACATGATTTATTTATGATAGGGACATTAGGTAGGCGCCGACTCTCACATATATAAGGATGGTCAAAATGTACCTTTCCACCCGTTAAAATGACAGTTGAGGAGTATCGCGCTCGGGTTCCGGACGGATAATACTTGCGTTACCAACTCGACGAAAATTTACAAGCAACATCATTTTGCTGTTTGTTAGACACCTACTTCTTGCTGTAATAACTGTTTATTATGCAAATCTTTTAGTTTATGCATTATTCTTTCGCCGCGTTTACGGATAGTAGAAACATTTAATGCTTGACCTTCTTCTTGAGACAGTAATTCTGTTATCTCACTCCATGTTAATTTCTCTACAAAACGCCAAGTAATAATTTTTTGTTCGACAGGATTTAAGTACTGTAATTCCTGATAAAATTCTTCTATATCTTCCGACTTATCGCTTTTTTTGTTTTCTTTCTTTTCATTGCTATTTTTATTGTTCGGTTCAATTTCGTTTGTACTTTGAAGCCGTAATGAATTATTATATATACTTCTCAACTCATTCATTGCTCTTTCACCACGCTTACGAGCGGCAGATTCACTGATTATTTTGCCTTCTTCTTTAGATAGCAATTCCGCTATTTGATACCAGGAAAGTTCATCAATAAAACGCCATATTAAAATTTTTTGATTTTCTGGTTTTAACTTATTCATACTATTATTAAGCTTATCTATCTCTTCGTTTTTTTCCAAATCTGCTGACGAATATGAGAAATTTCTTATTAATTCATCAGATGATAAATTTACTAAGTCTATACTACAGCTTATATTTCTATTTTGTATTCTGGATTCTTCCATAATATAATGAAAACTAGTTGTTCTTACCCAAGCTTCTAAATTAGAAATTGATTTTCCACTCCTATGAGTCCTATATAATCTCAAAAAAACTTCGCTTAAAACATCTTCAACTGTGAGTGAATTGTTCATATGAAACTGTTGTAAGCGTATTCGTATAGACTTTATTAATCCTGAAGATTCAATAAGTTTTTCAAACTCACGATTGATTCTTTCATCTGTTTGTAGCATTGCTAAAAATCTGAGTAATTTATTTTGCTATCAAGCATAAAGCTCAAAACGAAATGATTAGAGCTATGTTCCTACATACTCCTATTAGAAATTCATTGTGTAAAAGTATACAGTTTCGTAACTAATACGATTAATACCTACACCTTAAATTAAAAGTTGAATATGAAGCTGCACATAATACATTCAAGTCAAAGCATTGCTAGACAAGCGTTATTTTGGGAGCAGCTTCACACACGATTTGTTTTAAGGTGAGTGAAGTTTATTCCAACGTGGTAATCAGAGTTTTGTTCCTACAGCGATTAAAATTTGACAGCAAAAATAATATTTGCTTCCAATTTTATATTTAAGAACTAGGAATACAACGTCAGAATATACTCCACTATAGTGCTTTCTTGATAACCTATAGGGTTATTCTGATGTCTTATCCTCCAAAGTGTTAGCGGCTATCAAAAACTTCTTTTGAGGGTTGATGCTAAGTAAAATACTCGCTTCAGTAGTTTCGCCTGTCCGAGTGACGCTTCCTTCAATGTGTGCGGTGCGTGTTGTGTTGATAAAGCCATTTGGTTGGTTGAAGCTCATATCAAGATGTACGGCAGTGTGTGTTTTTTCAATCGCGACATCATTAGTACGAGTCAGCTTACCTTCAACACGCACACCATGTGTGGCTGTGAAAATACTGAAGCAGGAAACAAATCCAACAATGTATGTAGCAACACCTTTTAAGGTCTTGCCCTCTCTGAAATAGTTCATACTAGTAGTTTATAAATGTGGCTACTTTAAAACTACTCGAAAGTATAATTAAATGTCAATAGCTCCAAGTAGTCAGTGCATTTATTTTTTACGACTGACCACTTGGAACTTATTAAATTATTTTACCGTTCTGACACAAACCCTTAACTTTGGTCAGATGTGGCGTATAAACATCTATCTTAGGGTGTAACAGTTTGTTCAAAATTGCCACATTTATAAACTGCTGCTACGCATCAATAATTTTGTTGCCCAAGAAAAAAGTATATACGCCTCTAATAATTAATGACTTACTGCTTGCTTATGTGACATATCGCGTGACAAATAATGCGACATGCAACGTGACTAGTAATGTGACATACCAACACGATACATCATACCTGAAGCGTTAATGATATAATTTTGTATCATACCATACAAATTTCTCTAGTAAGCTCGTGATTATTGGTATTTAGCCATAGGGCAATAATGGCACTTTTAGCTTTTAAGTTCCCTTACCAAGGCGCCAACAGCACAAAGAACTAGAAAAATGCGTTCCAGCAATGAAGAGTGTCAAAGCTACTGGAGTATTGGCAGCTGTCTCTTCGGCACTAAGATAAACCGGAATGCCAGCAACACAGCAACCGTCCAACCGCCAGTCAATAGAAGCAGTGAAAGAACTACCGCCACGATGCCCCTTCTTCAAGGGAAAAATCCACCAATTTCTCACCCTTCAGCATCCTTGAAGCAGCTTCCAACAAAGCTTCTTCCAAATAAGGTTTAGTAAAATAACCACTGGCGCCTAAATTAA